>NZ_LMEB01000011.1 GCF_001425945.1 Brevundimonas sp. Root1279 | reverse complement strand
GCCCTGGTCAACAAGCTGATGACGCTTCTGAACGCCATCCTCCGCGACCAGACCGAATGGAGAGCAGCCACGACCTGACAAACACAGTTGCTCATCCGTCGGCCTTCGGCCGCCACCTTCTCCCGCAAGGGGAGAAGGACGTTAAACGCCGACTTTCTTCAGGATGGGCCTGAGGTTGACCTCCGCCGCGCGGAAATCCTTCCACGGGTCGGGCTTCTTCAGCAGGGCGGCGGCGTCGTGGAGGGTGTAGGCGCGGGGGTCGAGGCCGGGCTTCACCTGGCTCCAGCTGAGCGGGAAGGCGACGCCGGCGCCGGGCCGCGCGCGGGGCGACCAGGGGGCGACGGCGGTGGCCATGCGGCCGTTGCGCAGATAGTCGAGGAAGATCTTCCCGCCCCGCGCCTTCTTGGCCAGGGTGGTGGTGAAATGCTCCGGATCGGCGGCGCGGACGCGTTCGGAGACCGCCTTGGCGAAGGCCTTGCACTGGTCCCACTCGACCCGGCTGCGGGCGTCGGCCTTGATCGGCACGACGACGTGCAGCCCCTTGCCGCCGGTGGTCTTGACGAAGGCGGCGAGGCCGAGGCTTTCGAGCTCCTTCTTGACGGTCTTGGCGGCGGCGATGACGTCGGCGAAGGACAGGCCCTCGTCGGGGTCGAGGTCGAAGGTGACCTGCTCCGGGGTCTCGGGATCGCCGGGCTTGCAGCCCCAGGGGTGCAGCTCCAACCCGCCGGCCTGGCCCAGGGCGACCAGGCCGCCGACGTCGAGCACGCCGACGTAGGGTTTGCGCTCCTTGACGTCGATCAGCTTGAGGCGCGGGTTCGAGCCCGGCATGGCGTGGCGCTGGAAGAATTTCTCGCCCTCGATGCCCTCGGGCGTGCGGATGATCGAGACCGGGCGGTCGGCGATGTGCGGCAGGATCCGGTCGGCGGCCCTCTCGTAGAAGCGGACCAGGTCGCCCTTGGTCAGGGCCGGCTTGCCGTCGACCGCGGGCCACAGGATGCGGTCGGGGTTGGAGATGGTGACGCCGGCGACGACGAGCTTCTGCTTGCCGCCGGCCTTGGGGGCGGACTTGACGGTGATGGTGGATGAGGGGGGCTGTGGGCGTTCGGTGACCTCCGACGCCGCCTTGTCCTGGCGCAGGCCCTTGTAGGCGGCGTGGCGCAGGGTCCCGGACTCCGTGAAGCCGCCGTGCTCCAGTTCTGCGACGAGGATCGGCTTGAGCCAGTGGATGTCCTTGGCCTTGCGTGGGGCGGACTTGCCGACGAAGGGGCTGTTGTCGGCGGCGGCGGCCTTGAGGGCGGGGAGCAGGGTCTTGAGCAGGGCCTCGGAATAGCCGGTGCCGACGCGGCCCAGGTAGCGCAGGCCGTCTTCCTCCATCTCCTCGTCGCGGACGCCGACCAGCAGGGAGCGGAAGCGGCTGCCGCCCTCGGACGACCAGCCGCCGATGACCACCTCGTCGCGGCCGCGGCATTTGGACTTCAGCCAGGTCGAGGACCGGCCCTCGCTGTAGGGGGCGTCGAGCTTCTTGGAGATGACGCCTTCCAGGTCCATGCGGCAGGCGGTCTCGAGGATGGCCTTGCCGGTGGTGGCGAAGTGATCGACGTAGCGGACGCGGCCGCGCGCCTTCTTCGGCATGCGGTCGATATGGGCGGCGAGCCGCGCCTTGCGGTGGGCCAGGGGCAGGCCGCGCAGGTCCTCGGCGCCCTCCGAGAGCAGGTCGAAGGCGAAATAGACCAGGTCGCCGGTCTTGCCGTCGGCGATGGCGGCCTGAAGGGTCGAGAAGTGGGGCAGGTGGTCCTCGGCCAGGGCGCACAGCTCGCCGTCGACGACGCCGTCGGGCCACTGGGCGGCGTCGGCGACCAGCTCGGGGAATTTGTCCGACCAGTCGTGGCCGCGGCGCGTGTAGAGCTTCGCCTTGCCGCCGCCGACAGCCAGCTGGACGCGGTAGCCGTCGAACTTGATCTCATGGGCCCAGCCGGCGCCGGACGGCGGGTGGTCGGCGACCTTGCACAGCTGGATGGGGACGAAGGCCGGCGGCTTGTCGAGCCGGGCCTCGGCGGGGGTGGGCTGGGGCTTGGGCGGGGCCTTGGCCTTGGTGGGCTTCGAGGACGTCCACTGCTTCTTGCCGGCGGCGATCTCGGCGAGGCTGCGGCCCGTGGCGATGGAGGCGTCGATCTCCATGTTGGCGTCGCCTTCGCCGCGGACGGCGAACTCGTCCTTCTCCTTGATGAGCAGCCAGTTGTTGCGCTTGCTCGGCTTGCCGCGGTCAGCGCGCAGGCGGATCAGGGCCCATTTGCCGAGCAGGCGCTCGCCGTGGAGGATCATCTTGATCTGGCCCTTGGCCCAGGCGGCGGCGAGGTCGGCCTCCTGCGGCTCCCAGGTGCCGCGGTCCCACAGCTGGACCGTCCCGGCGCCGTAGTTCCCCGCTGGGATGGTCCCCTCGAAGGTCCCGTAGTCGAGCGGATGGTCCTCGACCTCGACCGCGAGGCGCTTGACCGTGGTGTCGCGCGAGGGGGCCTTGGTCACGGCCCAGGACTTGAGCACGCCGTCCAGCTCGATGCGGAAGTCATAGTGCAGGCGCGTGGCCGCGTGGCGCTGAACCAGATAGGTCAGCGCAGTCGTCTTCGCCCGGCCCTTCTTGCCCTTGGGCTCGGGGGTGTCGGTGAATTTCCGCTTGGCCTTGTAGGTGTCGAGCTCGCCGCGCACGCGCGCCTCCCTGATCGTGGAGGCTGAACGCGCTAGGCGCGGAATCGCTCAGCTTGCGGCGGGGGCCCTACTCCTCCGGCGCGTCTTCGCCCTTCTCGGCCTTGGCGGCGGCGCGCTTTTCGGCCTTGGCGGCGGCCTTTTCGGCGGCCTTCTTGGCGTCGGCCCGCTCGCGTTCCTGACGTTCGAAACTGTAGTTGGGCTTGCGGGCCATGGAGCTGCCTTTCGTTGGGGCGTGATCGTCGCCGGGCATAGCGCCCGACGGGCGGGCGCCGTTCCCCGACAAGGTGGGGCGCCCCGGTCCGTCAGTCCACTGCGATGATTTCGACCGACTGGCCGGCGACCACGGCCTCATCGCCCAGGCGCTTGCCGATCAGGGCGCGGGCGAGGGGCGAAACATGGCTGACCGAGCCGGCGGCGGGGTCGGCCTCGTCTTCGCCGGTGATCCGCCAGGTCTGGGTGCGGCCGTCCTCGCGCTCGATGGTGACGGCGCCGCCGAAGCGGACGCGGCCGTCGGCGGGCATCTCGGTCAGCTGGGCCGAGGCGCGGCGGGCGGACCAGTAGCGCAGGTCGCGGGTGGCGCGGGCCATGGCGGTGCGGTCGGCCTCGATCGAGCCATGGGCCTGAGCGGCGCTGTAGGCGGCGCGGGCGGCGGCCAGGGCGGCCTCGATCGCGGCCAGGCCGGCGGGCGTGACCAGGTTGGGGTGCGGAGAGATGGGACGGTCGGGAAGATCGGCGGCCGTGGCCTCCAGGTCTTCCTCGCGGGTGAAGGCGACGCTCATGGGGGATGAGCGTATGCGCTTTGCACGTGTTCCCTGTCTCGCACTTTCACCGTTCATCCCGGCGGATGCCGGGACCCATATTCGTATGGCGCTAAGGGTGGGCGCAGAGGACCGTGGGTGCACGACTTCGGTCCCAGCCCTGCCATCTGGATCCCGGCATTCGCCGGGATGCACGGAAAAGAGTAGTGGGGCGGGATGAGAGATCCAGTGAAAACAGTCCATGTCATCGGCGCCGGGCCCGCGGGGCTGATGGCGGCCGAGCGGCTGGCGACAGCGGGCGTGAGCGTCGTCGTGCACGAGGCCATGCCGTCGCCGGCGCGGAAGTTCCTGATGGCCGGGCGCGGCGGGCTGAATCTGTCGCATTCGGAGGACATCGCGGCCTTCGCCGGACGCTATGCCGAGGCGCAGGACGCCGTGCAGCCGTGGCTGGAGCGGTATTCGCCGACGCGGCTGATCGGCTGGGCCGAGGGGCTGGGGCAGGAGACCTTCGTCGGCTCGTCGGGGCGGGTGTTCCCGAAGGCCATGAAGGCCTCGCCCCTGCTGCGCGCCTGGCTCGCGCGGCTGGCCGGGCTGGGGGTCGAGCTGCGGGCGCGCTCGCGCTGGACCGGCCGTCGCGACGGCGGCTGGGTGTTCGATACGCCCGAGGGCGAGCGCATCGAGCGGCCAGACGCCGTGGTGCTGGCGCTGGGCGGGGCGAGTTGGCCGCGGCTGGGGTCGGATGGTTCGTGGACGGACGATCTGGCGGCCGCGGGGGTCCAAGTGGCGCCGCTGCGGCCCTCGAACGTCGGCTTCGATGTCGCCTGGTCGCCGGTGCTGGTCGAGAAATTCGCCGGCCAGCCGCTGAAGAACATCGCCCTGAGCCATGGCGGCCGCACGGTGCGCGGCGAGGCCATGCTGACCGCCTATGGGCTCGAGGGCGGAGCGGTCTACGCCCTGTCGGCGTCGCTGCGCGAGGCCATCGCCAGGGACGGCTCGGCGCTGCTGGAAGTCGACCTGCGGCCGGACCTGAGCGTCGAGGCCCTGGCGGCCAAGCTGGCCAAGGGGCGCGGCAAGGACAGCGTATCCAACTGGCTGCGCAAGGCAGCGGGCCTGTCGCCGGCCGCGGTCGGGCTGATGCGCGAGATCCCCGGCCCGATCCCCGAGGGGGCCGACAAGCTGGCCAAGCGGATCAAGGCCGTGCGGGTGACCCTGATCGGCGTGCAGGGACTGGCGCGGGCCATCTCCTCCGCGGGTGGGGTGAAGCTGGACCAGGTCGACGACCGGCTGATGCTCAAGGCCCTGCCCGGCGTCTTCGTCGCCGGCGAGATGCTGGACTGGGAGGCGCCGACCGGCGGCTATCTGCTGCAGGCGTCGTTCGCGTCGGGCGTGGTGGCGGCGGAGGGCGTGCTGGACTGGCTGGGGGAACGAGAGGCATAGCTGCCCCGCTCCCGATGGGAGAGGGCTTGAGCGCCCGAGAGCGCAGCGATCGGCCGCGCGAAAGGGTGAGGGTTGCGGGTCGGCATTCGGCGAAGCCGCGTCGCTGTCCTGAGCGGCGCCTTGCGGCGATGGATGCAGTCGCCCCTCATCCGGCCCTTCGGGCCACCTTCTCCCAATGGGAGAAGGATGCAGCCTTTATCCGTCCGTCCCGATGCTCACCCCCGCGAGGAACAGTTCGAACCGGCGGACATCCTCCGCCAGACGCGCCGGGGTGGTCACGATGTAGGCTTGGTAGAGGGTCTCGCGCGACCCTGATCGGGCGGAGGCGTAGACGCTGAACTCTATGTCGTCGCCGTCGCGCAGCTCGCAGGCCAGGGACGGCCGACCGGCGAGCGCGGGCGTCCGGCTGAACAGCTTCAGCGTCTCCGGAGACATGGGTCGCCACGGCAGGTCTGGGGCCTCCGTGACGGTGCAGCCGTTTAATCGATAGCGGGCCGCCTCGATGCCCATAGGGGGCGATCCGTCGAGAACGTCGCAAACGAGATCGGGCGCGTAGGCGATGGCGGAAAAACCACGAGCTTCGTCGTCTTCGCCTCTCGCCGTGCAGACCGCGAGACCCGCGGGAAAGACCGCCGTGAGGCCGACGGCGGCGTTCCGATAGACGCGCCGACCGTCCGATACCGTCGGGATCTCCATGCCGCACCGGATCTTGTCTTCCGGGCAAGGAACGAAGGTCGCCTTGGCGGTGCGCGTATCGATCCGGACCGCTTGGGCCCCGGGGCGGCCGTTGTCATCGATCGTCGAGACGATCCAGTGATCGCCGAACCGCTTCTCCCGGAACGTCCCGTCCTCGGAGCCGGCCTCCGAGAGTGCACCAGAGGCGATCATTCTAGCTTCGTTCGGGTCGGTGACGGATCGAAGGCGCACCGACCAGTCGAAGACGCTGGGCGGCAGGACCCCGAGCGGGGAGCAAGGCAGCACGTCGCAGCGATTGGCTTCGATAATGAGCGTGGTGGGGAGCGTGAGGGCCGCGCAGGCCAGCGCCAGGACCATCCTTCGCCGCCGTAGAGCGTAGCCAGCCCCCGCGATCGCCGCGAGCGACATCACGGCGGATACGATGCTCAACACCGCCCAGGTATCGAAAGTCGTCCCGCGCGAGACGAGGTACCAGAGATAGTCCGCCCCGATGAGGTTGATCACCGCGATGAAGAGCAACAGGGCGATGAGCACCGCGAGGCCGCCGAAGCCCAGCCACCCCAGAAGCGTCTTCGGCCAGGGTTTGGCGCGACGTAGACGATTGGACGAACCGACCTCCTCCATGGATGGAACGACCCCTGCACAAGCTTGGCGTGAACGGTAACGTCGGCGGGGAGCAGGTCAATCTCGCGCGAAGCGTCCGTCAAAGCCCGGCGGGCGCGCGAGGGCCCTGCCCGCCCGGTTCGCCGGGCGCAATGCTGGACTAGGAGGCCCTGACGTGGACCTGTACGACCGGTTGGCCAGACCTGGATCCCCGCTTTCGCGGGGATGAGCGGAAGAGAAATTACATGCGCACCCTTCGCCTGATCCTCCTCGCCTCCGCCGGCCTGGCGATCTGCACGCCGGTCTTCGCCCAGACCGCCGACCCCGCTCGGCTGAACGAGCACACGCGGGTGCTGGCGTCGGACGAGTTCGAAGGCCGCGGCGTCGCCACGCCGGGCGAGCAGAAGACGGTCGACTATGTGGTCGGACAGTTCCAGGCCCTGGGTCTGGAGCCCGGCGGGCCGGACGGCCAGTGGGTGCAGTCGGCGAAGCTGAGCCGGACGCAGCAGGCGGGGCCGGCGACCATCGTCGCCCAGACCCCTGCGGGCCCGATGGAACTGCGGCGCGGGCCCGACGTGCTCGTGGCCAGCGACCGGCCGGTCGATCGGATCACCGTCACCGACGCGCCGGTGGTGTTCGCCGGCTATGGCGTCGACGCGCCGGAGCGGAACTGGAACGACTTCAAGGGCGTGGACCTGACCGGCAAGATCCTGCTGGTCATCGTCAACGACCCGGATTTCGGCGCGCCCGAGGGGCATCCGGTGACGGGCCGGTTCGACGGCAATGCGATGACCTTCTACGGCCGCTGGACCTACAAATTCCAGGAGGCGGCCAAACAGGGCGCGGCCGGGGTGCTGGTGATCCACGACACCCCCGGCGCCGGCTACGGCTGGAGCGTGCTGGAGGGATCGTCGACGGCGCCCGACTTCGACATCGTGCGCCAGGACTGGGCCGCCGAGCGGGTTCCGGCCCAGGGCTGGATCCAGGGCGAGGTCGCCGAGCGGCTGATCCGGTCCGCCGGGCTCGACTATGGGGCCCTGCGCGAACAGGCGCGGACCGAGGCGTTCCAGCCGGTCGCGCTGCCGGGAGTGACGCTGTCGATCGACTTCGGCCAAACCCACGCCGAGATCGAGAGCCGCAACATCCTGGCTCGCATTCCGGGATCACAGCGGCCCGACGAGACGGTGCTGTACGGGGCCCACTGGGACGCCTACGGCCGCGCCACGCCGGTGGGCGACGACAACATCTATAACGGGGCCGTCGACAACGCGACGGGCGTGGCGGCGATGATCGAGCTGGCGCGGATGTTCAAGGCCGGGCCGCCGCCGGCGCGGTCGGTGGTGTTCGCCGCCTGGACCGCCGAGGAGGCCGGGCTGCTGGGCGCCGAATACTACGCCGCCAATCCGGTCTGGCCGCTCGAGACGACGGTGGCCAACCTCAACATGGACAGCCTGCTGCCCGGCACGGAGGTGTCGCCGCAGATCGTGGTGATGGGCGCCGGCAAGAGTCAGACCGACGCCTGGCTGGAGCGCCGCGCGACCGAGCAGGGCCGGGTGCTGATCCCCGATCCCGCCCCGCAGGCGGGCGGCTTCTACCGCTCGGACCACTTCCCGCTGGCGCGCCGCGGCGTGCCCGCCCTGTTCGCCGCCGCCGGCTTCACCGGCCACAACGCGGCGAGCCGCGACTATGTGCAGAACCGCTATCACAAGCCCTCGGACGAATGGACGCCGGACTGGGTGATGGACGCCGCCGCGGTGGACGTGAACCTGCTCTACGCCGTGGGCCGGGACCTGGCCGACAGCGAAGACTGGCCGGAGTGGAACGCGGGCTCGGAGTTCGAGGCGGCCCGGAAGGCGTCGGCGGGAGCGCGGGAGTAGGCCAGCTGCGCGGCTTGCCGGAGGATGACGAAAGTTTATGGATGGCGCGATGACTGAGATCGACATCCATGGCGTCTGTCCGCCGCGCTTCGCCGCCGTGAAGGACGCCTTCGCCGCCAATTTCACCGACGCGCCCGAGGGGCTGAACGAGCGCGGGGCGCGGTTCAGCGTGGTGATCGACGGCGAGACGGTCATCGACCTGCGGGGCGGCTGGGCCGATGCGGCGCAGACCGTTCCTTACGGCGAGCGGACGCTGACGCCGGTGTTCTCGGCCGGCAAGGCGGTGATGGCCCTGCTGATCGCGACCTGCGTCGAGCGCGGCCTGCTGGACTATGAGGCGACGGTGGCCAGCTACTGGCCCGAGTTCGGCCAGGCCGGGAAGGACGGGATCACCGTCGGCCAGCTGATGAGCCACCAGGCCGGGCTGTCGGGCTTCGCCGAGGCCATCGACCCGACCGACTGGTTCAACCGCGCCGTGGTGCTGGAGAAGCTGTGCGCCCAGGCCCCGCTGTGGGCGCCGGGGACGGCCTCGGGCTACCACCCGATCACCATCGGCTATCTGGCCGGGGAGCTGTTCCGCCGCGTCGACGGTCGGACCATGGGCCATGCCCTGCGCGAGGACTTCCCGGGGCTGGACCTGTGGATCGGCCTGCCCGAGAGCGAGTTCGACCGCGTGGCGACGATGCGCAAGCCGTCGGCGCCGCCGAACCTGGGCGTCATCGATCCGGTCAAGCGCTCGGCCTTCTTCGACCGCGGCTCTTCGCCGGGGCAGCGCGAGTCCGGCGAGTGGCGCAAGGCGGAGATCCCCTCGGCCAATCTGCACGGCACGGCGCTGGATCTCGCGCGCATCCTGCAGGCGGTCGCCGCCGGATCGTTCGAGGGTCGGACGGTGCTGTCGGAGCCTGTGCTGGAGGCGGCGCGGCGCGAGCGCATCCACGGCCAGGACAAGGTGCTGCCCTTCGTCATGGGCTGGGCAGCGGGGTTCACCTGCAACCGCGGGCTGGGGATCTTCGGGCCGCACGACGAGACGGTGGGGCACTGCGGCTGGGGCGGCTCGACCGTGCTGGCGGACCCGGAGGTGCGGCTGTCGGCGGCCTATGTGATGACGCGCCAGTCCTCGCACCTGATCGGCGACCCGCGGGCGCAGCGGCTGGTGGATGCGGTGTATTCGGTGTTTTGATGCTGCTTCTGGGACGTCTGCTCCTCCTCCTGGCCGCGGTCGGGTCGCTGGCTGTGAACTGGGAGTTCGCGACGACGGACAAGGCATGGGTTCTGGCGGGCTCTCCGCCCGAGACCTATCCGGAGTTCGTCTATGTGCTGGCCGGGGCGCCGCTCGCCTTCGCCGCCTTCATCGGAGCCCTCTCCGGACTATGGACCGGCCGACCGGGACGCGGCGGCTCCCGCAAGACCCTCGCCATTCTGCTGATCAGCATTGGCAGTCTGGCGGTGTCGGTCTGGCTCGCTTGCCTGCCCTACCTCGCCGATCCGGCGCCGCCCCGGGACCCGGCCGAACCCGTCAGCCGGCTGAGCCAACTGATCTCGAACGCCCTGTTCATGGGTTCGCCCCTGCTGATGGTGGTTCAGATCCTGCTGATTGGTTGGGTCATAGTGGAATCCCGGCGGTCGAGACCTCCGCGCGCGCTGGCGTGATCTGTTCCTTCTCCCGATGGGAGAAGGTGGCCCGAAGGGCCGGATGAGGGGCGGCCGCGTCAGTCGCCGTGAGGCGCCGCGCAGGACCCAGCCACGGCTGACGCCGACTGCGACACACGACCCTCACCCTTGAGCGCAAGAACGACGGCTGCGCCGCCGTGCGCTCAAGCCCTCTCCCATCGGGAGAGGGATCAGGTCCGCGTTTCCCACCCCGGCGCCGTCATCGCCCCGACGACACCGGCCAATACCGCAGCCCCGGCACACACGAACATCACCACCCGGAAGGCCGCGTGAAAGGCCTCCACCGCGCCCTGTTCCAGGTCCGCGCCGGCCATGACGGCGCCGAGCTGGGCGCGGGCGTCGGGGGCGTCGAGGGCGGCGACGAAGACGACGGAGAGGACGACGCCGAGCAGGGCGACGGCGAGGAGGCCGGCGACGCGGGCGACGGCGTTGTTGACCCCGGAGGCCACGCCGGTGCGCTCGGGATCGACCGCGCCCATGACGGCGGCGGTCAGGGGGCCGACGGCGAGGGTCATGCCGACGGCCAAGACCGTCATGCCCAGAAGCGGGCCTTCGACGTAGTCTGCCGTGCGGGGCATGAAGGCGAGCAGGCCCAGGCCGACGCCGGCGAGGATGGGGCCGAGGCTCAGCGACAGGCGCGCGCCGAAGCGGTCGGCGAGGCGTCCCGCTGCGCCTGAGAACAGGCCCATGACGGCGGCGAAGGGCAGCATGGCGGCGCCGGCCATGGTGGCGCTCCAACCGTTCACGCGGATGAGTTGGAAGGGCAGGAAGAACATGGCGCCGCCGAGGGCGAAATAGAGCAGCAGCGTCAGAAGGTTCACGCCGCTGAACACCCGTGAGCGGAACAGGCCCAGCGGCATCATCGGGTGTTTCTCGCGCGCCTCGGCGACCAGGAAGGCGGCGAACAGGGCGGCGCCGCCGATCAAGCCGGCGAGGATCCACGGGTCGCGCCAGCCGAGGTCCGGACCGGCGGTCAGGGCCCAGGTCAGGGCGCCCAGGGCCACGACGGCGAGGACGGCGCCCAGCCAGTCCAGACCCTCGGCTCCCTCATCGCGGCTCTCGGGCACGGCGCGCAGGGTGACGACGGCGGTGAGGGCGGCGAGCGGGACATTGATCCAGAAGATCAGCCGCCAGTCGGCGTGGTCGGACAGCCAGCCGCCGACCAGCGGGCCGACCATGCCGAACAGGGCCCCCGCCCCGGCCCAGGTCCCGAAGGCCTTGCCGCGCTCCTCGGGCGGGAAGACCGAGCCGATGACGGCCAGCGCGCCGGGGGTCAGCAGGGCGGCGCCCACGCCCTGGACGGCGCGGCCGGCGATGAGCAGCTGCACGGTCGGGGCGAGGGCGCAGGCGATGGAGGCGAGGGTGAAGACGGCCACGCCGATGAGGAAAACCAGTCGCCGCCCGAAGCGGTCGCCCGCGGCTCCACCGGTCAGGACCAGGGCCCCGAGGGTCAGCAGATAGGCGTTGGAGACCCACTGCACGGCGGCCGTCCCGGCTTGAAGGTCGCGCTGGATGGCGGGCAGGGCAACGCCCAGCGCCGAGCCGTCGATGAAGGTCAGGGCCGAGCCGAGCACGGTCGCGGCGAGGACCCAGCGCTTGCGGGCGGCGGACAGCGGCTGGCCGCCGGGCGTAGCGGCGCCGTGGACCTGACCGGCGTCGCAGGGGCCGCGGTGGGCGTGGGTCATGGGAGGAGGCTAGCGCGACAGGCCGCGCTTGTCCCCGGTTCCACGCCCAACCTCCCGCGAAGCGGCAAATTGAGAAGGTTCGTCACGAAGGACACCAAGGAGGCACGAAGAACACGAAGGGGTCTGTGCGAGGGCGCGGTCTCTTCGTGCCCTTTGTGAGCCCTTCGTGGTCTTCGTGACGAACCAGCAGGCCTCGGGATCGAGGCCCGGCTTCGCCGGGGAAGCGCTGACCTAGGTCAGGCCGGCTCGGCGCTTTCCGCCAGGGCCCGGCGTTCGGCGCGGCGGCGGAGGAAGGCGGCGGCGGCGAAGACGGCGGCGCCGGTCCAGATGAAGCCGAAGGAGGCGACGCGCAGGGCCGTCAGGGGCTCGCCGGCCCAGACGCCGACGGCGAACTGGAGGGTGGGCGCCAGGAACTGGATGAAGCCGATGGTCGACAGCGGCAGGCGGCGCGCCGACCAGGCGAACAGGGCCAGGGGGAGGACGGTCGCCGGGCCGTTGGCCAGGGCCCACAGCGCGTGGGTCGGGCTGTCGAGGCCGACGCCGGCGCCGGTGTGCTGCAGCCACAGCACCCAGGCCAGGCCGAAGGGGACCAGCAGCAGGCATTCCACGAACAGCCCGGCCTGGGCGTCGATCGGCACGCGCTTGCGGATGACGCCGTAGCTGGCGAAGCTGAAGGCGAGGATCAGGGAGATCCACGGCGGCCGGCCCAGCGCCAGGGCCTGGAACATCACCCCGACCGCCGCCAGGCCGATGGCCACCCAGCCCCAGCGGTCGATCTTCTCGCGGAACAGCCACAGTCCCACGACCATGTTGAGCAGCGGGTTGATGTAGTAGCCGAGGCTGGCTTCCAGGGTGGCGTGGTGGGTGGTGGCCCAGACGTAGACGCCCCAGTTGATCGCGATCAGGGCTGTCGACAGGGTCAGCCAGCCCAGCGTCCTGGGCGAACTGAACACCGCCCGCACCTGCCCGCCCTGTTTGGCCAGCCAGACCAGCAGACCGGCGACCAGCACCGCCCAGAGGGCGCGATGGGCGAGGATTTCGAGCGCGTCGAAGCCCTGCGCCGCCTGGCCCATGAACAGCAGGGGCATGACGCCCCAGAGCAGGTAGCAGCCGACGGCGGACAGCAGGGCGGGTCGGCCCTGGTCGGGGCCGGTGGCGGTTGTCATGGCGATCTCCTTGCCGGGGGGAGCCGGCAGACAGAAGGATCAGATCAGATGGTCAGGGTGCGGTAGCCGGTGGACGACTTGATCACGCCGGTCTCGTCCAGCAGCTGGGCGATCTGGACGGCGTTGAGGGCCGCGCCCTTGCGCAGGTTGTCCGACACCACCCAGAACGACAGGCCGTTCTCGACCGTGTGGTCCTTGCGGATGCGCGAGACGTAGACGGCGTGCTCGCCCGCGGCGTCGACCGGGGTGATGTAGCCGTCGGCTTCCTGCTTATCGATCACCTGGACGCCCGGGGCGTCGCGCAGGATGGCGCGGGCCTCGTCCGGGCTGATCGGGCGATCGAACTCGACGGTGACCGACTCCGAGTGGCCGACGAAGACCGGCACGCGGACGCAGGTGACCGTCAGCTTGATGGCCGGGTCGATCATCTTGTGGGTCTCGTCCCACATCTTGGCTTCCTCGTCGGTGTAGCCGTCGTCGCGGAACGAGCCGATGAAGGGGATGACGTTGAAGGCGATCTGCTTGGGGAATTTCTTCGGCGTGGCGTCGCCCAGGCCGTAGATGGCCTTGGTCTGGTTCCACAGCTCGTCCATGCCCGCCTTGCCGGCGCCCGAGACCGATTGATAGGTCGAGACGACGACCCGCTTGGCCTTGGCGGCGTCATGCAGCGGCTTGAGGGCGACAACCAGCTGGGCGGTCGAGCAGTTGGGGTTGGCGACGATGTTCTTCTTGGTCGCCAGCTTGATGGCGTCCGGGTTCACCTCGGGCACGATCAGCGGCACGTCCGGGTCCATGCGGAAGGCGGACGAGTTGTCGATGACGATGGGGCCGGCCTTGCCGATCTTCTCGGACCAGGCGCGCGAGGCGTCGCCGCCGGCGCTCATCAGCACCAGGTCGACGGACGAGAAGTCGAACTCCTCGATGTCCTTGCACTTGATGATCTTGTCGCCCCAGGAGACTTCGACGCCCTTGGATTTTCGCGAGGCGATCGCGTGCATCTCGTCGACGGGGAAGTTCACTTCCTCGAGGATGTTCAGCATTTCCCGGCCGACGTTGCCGGTGGCGCCAACGATGGCGACGCGATAGCCCATGTTAGTAGTCCTTCGGACGCCCTACGCTCGCGACGCGGTCGCTCGCTGCTTGAGGGCGGGGGGTTTGGGGAGGTGACGCCCGGCCTATCCGAGCAATGCGAACTCTATGTGGCCCTTCGCAGCCGCGAAGCAATCGCTTTTCAGAGGTCTCGCGCCCCGCTAAGCCCGAGAACGATGGGATCACGCATTCGCGCCGCTTATGACAAGCGCCTGGCCGACGGCCGGCTGACGCCCGATGCGTCGCAGGTTCCGGTGGTCGAGGCCTTCGGCCGCCTGGAGCTGGACCTCGAAAAGAAGGCGCCGTTCTTCGGAAAGCCGCCCGTAGTGAAGGGTGTCTACCTGTGGGGTCCGCCGGGGCGCGGCAAGTCGATCCTGATGGACCTGTTCTTCGCCTGCGCGCCCGAGCCGCGGAAGACCCGGGCCCATTTCCACGCCTTCATGGCCCGGGTGCACGAGCTGATCGGCCAGTGGCGCAAGGGCGATACGAAGACCCGCAAGGCCATCTTCGGCCAGTCCAAGGGCGACGACCCGATCCAGCCGGTGGCCGAGCTGATCGCCTCGGAGGCGCGGCTGCTGTGCTTCGACGAGCTGCAGGTCACCGACATCGCGGACGCCATGATCCTGGGTCGGCTGTTCGAGGCCCTGTTCGAGCAGCGGGTGGTGCTGGCGGTGACGTCGAACCGGGCGCCCGACCAGCTCTATCTGAACGGCATCAACCGCCAGCTCTTCGAACCCTTCATCGACATGCTCGAAGACGCCTGCGAGGTGGTCTCGGTGCAGGGGTCGCGCGATTGGCGGCTGGACCGGCTGATGGGCGACAAGGTCTGGTTCGCCCCGAACGGCGAAACCGAACGGGCGGCGTTCGAGGCGCTGTGGGAGGACCTCAAGGGCGAGCAGTCGGAGTGTCCGGCGCACCTGCAGGTGCTGGGCCGCGACGTGGTCATCGCGCGAACCGACGGCGGCCTGGCGCGGGCGACCTTCGCCGAACTGTGCGCCGCCGCCTTGGGGCCGCAGGACTATCTGGCCATCGCCGAGCGCTTCCACACCCTGTTCATCGAGGACGTGCCGATCCTCGGCCCCGCCAACCACCACGAGGCGCGCCGCTTCGTGACCCTGATCGACGCCCTGTACGAAGAGGGCACGCGGCTGGTGGCGCTGGCCGCCGCCCCGCCCGAGGCGCTGTACACGCAAGGGGTCGGGGCCTTCGAGTTCGAACGCACCGTGTCGCGGCTCAATGAGATGGCCGGCGCGGAATGGCTGGCGCGCGAGCGCGCGGCCTGACAGGCTGCGCCACAATTCCGCTCCGGGCCTCGGTCTGGATGACGGTCGCACTGGAGAGAACCCGCATGCGTCGCCTGCCCGCCCTGATCGCCGCCGCCGCCCTGTCCGGGGTCCTGTCGTCAGTCATCGCCGCCCCGGCCCTGGCGCAGACGCCCCCGGCCGCCGCCGCGCCGGCCCCGAAGGGGGTGACGGTCGCCGAGGTGCGGACCTGGCTGACCGGCCTCGGCGGCACGGTGTCCGAGCCGGTGACCACGGGCAACGTCCAGATGATGCAGATCGCCGACCAGCCCCTGCCCTGGAGCCTGAGCTTCTACGCCTGCGGCGCCGCCCTGTGCGACGATCTCCAGTACATGGCCGTCTTCACCGGGCCGATCACCGAGAGCCAGGTCAACGACTGGAACCGCAACAGCCGGTTCCTGAAGGCGGTGTACGTCGCCCCGTCGACGCCGGGCGCCGACGCCACCATCCTGGCCCAGTACGACGTGCTGCTGACCGCCAACGGCGTGGAGCAGCTGCAAGAGCCGACCTACGCCTGGCTGCAGCTGCTGCGCACCTTCGCCCAGACCCTGGCCGGTCCGGCCGCGGCGGCTCCCCCGGCGCAGTAAGGCGGGCGGACGGCGGGGGCCGGCGTGGTCGGATATCTGCTGCTGGCGCTGACGGCCGCGCTGTCCGTCGCAGCCTATCGGCTGTGGTCGAGGATCTTCGACGCCTCGTTCGCCAAGCGGGAGGAGCGGGCGGTCGAGTATGCGGACGCCTTCAATCCCGACATCCTGTTTGTGATCGATGCGTTCCCGAGGCGGATCCGGCGGGTTCTGCACCCGCTCGCGCTGTGGCTGATCGCCCTCCTCCCGGGCACAGTGCATTTCCTGTTCGTCTATCTCGCCGTCAGCGGCCTTGAGACCAGCGATGCGGACCTGCCTGTGGCCTATCCGGCCACTCTGGCGCTTTGGCTCGCGGCCCTGGGACTTCCGGCCGCGGCGGGTGCGTCCAACCGGACGGCCGTGCGGGTCAAGGCGATGACGGAGGGGGCCGAGCCGTCTCCTCGCTAGGCGCCCGGGCGGATGGGCGACGGCGCTGACGGCAAAAGGCCGCGAAGCGACGCGGCCTCCAGGCCCTTCGGGGAACCGCTTCCACCGAAGCGGAGCGGCTCGCAAAGCGAAAACTACGCCAGCCAGTCGTGCCCGTCGCGGACGGGGACCAAGCCGTCGTGGTCGAGCGTCGACGTCCAGGCGTCGTGGTGGCCCATGCGGGCCTCCAAGCCCAGGAACAGCCTGTCGGTCAGGCCCAGCGGCAGGTCGTCGAAGCCGTCGAGGACCTTGTCGGCGCCGTGGCCCGGCAGGACCTGAGGGCCGTCGTCGCTGAGCGCCGGCAGGACGAAAGCATCCCCGTCCTTGGCGGCGGCGTCCGCGCTCAGCAGAGGGCTGACCTCCGGACCGCCCTTGCCCTCGGCCTCGCCGATCGAGGCCGCCACCGGCGGATAGCTCAGCGTGCGCACGGCGTTGTTCGACCAGCGGATCACCTCGATGGAGGTGACGAAGGTCGAGCCGTCGCGGCCGGCGACCTTGTCGACGATGCGGTAGCCTGCGCCCTCGACGGTGACCGTGTAGTCCGCCGCAAGGCCACGCATCTGGATCTCGTCCTTGCCGAGCCCGCCGTTGATCGTGTCGCTGCCGCCGCGGCCGCGCAGGATGTCGTTGCC
>NZ_LMEB01000010.1 GCF_001425945.1 Brevundimonas sp. Root1279 | reverse complement strand
AAGGCTGTAACCTGACGCCGCAAGATGGTCAAGCAGAACGCGGCGATGGTCGAAGAGTCGACCGCCGCCAGCCACTCGCTGTCGCAGGAGGCCGAAAGCCTGTCCGCCTCGGTCAGCCGCTTCCAGATCGGCGCCGTCGCCGAGCCGGTGCGGATCCGCTCGCGTCAGGGCCCCCGTCCGGTCCAGAGCTCGGTGACGGCCCTGAGGAGCGTCGGCGGCGGTGCGTCCGCCCTGAGGCCGCGGGTCGTCGCGAACGAGGACGGCTGGGAAGAGTTCTAAGCCGCCGTCGGCTTGACCAGACTGGCGGCCAGGACGGCCCGTTCGCGGGCCTCGTCGGTGGTCGCGCCTCGGGCGAGGGCCACGCCCATGCGGCGGCGCTCGAAGGCTTCCGGCTTGCCGAACAGGCGAAGGTCCGCCGTCGGCACCGACAGCGCCTCGGCGACGCCCTCGAAGGCGATCCCAGTCGCCTCCATCCCCCCGTAGATCACCGCGCTGGCGCCGATGTCGCGCTGGCTGACGTCCACCGGCAGGCCAAGGATAGCCCGCGCGTGCAGGGCGAATTCGCTCATCGTCTGGGTGGCCAGGGTGACCAGGCCGGTGTCGTGCGGGCGGGGCGAGACTTCCGAGAACCAGACCTGGTCGCCCTTCACGAACAGCTCCACCCCGAACACGCCCAGGCCGCCCAGCGCGCCCGTGACCTTGCCGGCGATGTCCTGCGCCGAGGCCAGGGCCGCCGCGCTCATCGCTTGCGGCTGCCAACTCTCGACATAGTCGCCCTTGACCTGACGATGGCCGATCGGGGCGCAGAAGTCGGTGCGCACCTGTCCGTCGCGTAGCGACCGGACGGTCAGCAGGGTGATCTCATAGTCGAAGTCGATGCGGCCCTCGACGATCACCGTCGCCGTCTCGACCCGGCCGCCGGACTGGGCGTACGCCCAGGCGTTGGGCGCATCCTCGAGCGACTCGATCATCGACTGGCCCTTCCCCGAGGACGACATCACCGGCTTGATGAAGACCGGCAGGCCGATGCTGTGCGCGGCCTCGGCCAACTCCATGGCGGATGTGGCGAAGGCGTAGGGGCTCGTCGGCAGGCCCAACTCCTCCGCGGCCAGCCGCCGGATGCCCTCGCGGTTCATGGTCAGCTGGCTCGCGCGCGCCGTGGGGATGACCGTCGCCAATCCCGCGGCCTCGATCTGGGCCAGGACGTCGGTGGCGATGGCCTCGATTTCCGGCACGATGATGTGCGGGGCCTCGGCCATGATGACGCCGTTCAGCACCTGCGGATCCGTCATCGGGATCACATGGCTGCGGTGCGCCACCTGCATGGCCGGGGCGTTGGGATAGCGGTCGACCGCGATCACCTCGGCGCCGAGCCGCTGCAGCTCGATGGCCACCTCCTTGCCCAACTCCCCCGCTCCGAGAAGCATGACGCGGACGGCGGTGTCGGAAAGCGGGGTGCCCAGTTTCATGGTCAATCTCCGTTGCGGGCGGGTTCGATCAGGTCCAGGCGTTGCCGTACAGGTCCTCGAACACCGCCACCGTGCCATAGGGTTCGTAGCGCGGCGCCTCGCGGAAGGTCACGCCCGCCGCGGTCCAGGCTGTGTGGTCGCGCGCGAAATCGTCCGTCTCGAGGAACAGCCAGACGCGGCCGCCCGCCTGATCGCCGACCTGCGCGATCTGCTCGGGCGTCGTGGCCTTGGCCAGCAGCAGGGAGGCGTCGCCGCCCTTCGGCGTCACCCGCACCCAGCGCTTGCCGCCGCCCATGTCGGTGTCCTCGCTGAGGGCGAACCCGAGCTTCCCGACGTAGAAGGCGATCGCCTCGTCATAATCGCGGACCAGCAGGCTGAGGGCGGCGATCCGGCTCATGGTTCGAGCGGCGTCGCGTACAGGGAGCGGAAGGCGTCGAGCGCCGCCCCGTGATAGATCGTCGAATGGCGTTCGAGCGGACGCGGCTCGTAGCTCCAGGTCACGCCAGGCAGGGCGTGGTCGCGCAGGTTCGACGTCAGCGTATCCATCAGCGCCGCCGCTTCGGGTCCTTCTTCGCCCATCGTCAGGATCACAGTGCGCGGATCATTCGAATGGTCGCGCAGGTGCGCCCCCGCCTGCCGCGCCAGCCGCCCGCCGTCCCACCACAGGCTGGGGCTGACCGCGACATAGGCGTCGAACATCTGCGGCTCTTTCAGGAAGGTCTCGACCACGAACAGGCCGGCCAGGGATTCGCCCATCAGCGCCGTCTCGCCGCTGGTGCGGAAGCGGCCCTCGACGAAGGGCTCGACCTCCTTCCAGAGGAAGTCGCGGAAGCGGGCCGACTGCCCCTGCGAGGGATACCGGGCGATCAGTTCCGGGTCTTCGGTGGGCAGGGCCAGTTCGTTGCGGCGGTCCTTCGAAGCCACGCCAACGACGATGACGTCCCGCGTCGTGCCGACCACCGTGCCCAGCTGGGCGATGCCCGAGATGTGGTGGAAGTCCTGATCCTGACCCCCATCCAGCACATAGAGCACCGGATAGGTCTTGCCGCTGTCGGCGTAGCCGGGCGGCAGCCAGACGTTGATCTCGCGCGTCCCGCCGTAGAGGGCCGAGGGCAGGGCGTAGGACTGGCCGATGACGATCGGCGTCTCTGCGGGCGCCGACTGGGCGAGGGCGGGGGAAGCCCCCGCCAGCGTCAGGGCCACGCCCGCCGCGACCGCCAGTCGGCGCACGCCGATCAAAGCCGCGCCTTGACCGCCGCGACCACCGCCTCGGTGGTGATCCCGAACTTCTCGTACAGGACTTCGGCCGGGGCCGAGGCGCCGAAGCCGGTCATGCCGACGAAGGCGCCGTCCTCGCCGATGAAGCGCTCCCAGCCCTGCTTGAGGGCGGCCTCGACGGCGACGCGGACGGTGCCGCGGCCGATCACCGAGGCCTGGTATTTGGCGTCCTGCTGCTCGAACAGCTCGAAGCAGGGGACCGAGACCACCCGGGTCGGGGCGCCGTCGGCTTCCAGCTGATCCGCCGCGGCCAGCGCCAGGGGCACTTCGGTGCCGGTGGCGAACAGGGTGACCTTGGCTTCGCCGTTGGCGGCGCGCAGTTCATAGGCGCCCTTGGCCGACAGGTTCTCCGTCGCGGCCGTGACGCGCACGGCGGCGGTCTTCTGCCGCGACAGGGCCAGGGCCGACGGCGTGGTCTTGTGCTGCAGCGCCAGCTTCCAGCACTCCATGGCCTCGACCGTGTCGGCCGGGCGGAAGACCAGCAGGTTCGGGATGGCGCGCAGGGCGGCCAGGTGCTCGACCGGCTGGTGGGTCGGGCCGTCCTCGCCCAGGCCGATGGAGTCGTGCGTCAGCACGTGGATGGCGCGCACCCCCATCAGGGCGCCGAGGCGGATGGCCGGGCGGCTGTAGTCGGCGAACACCATGAACGTGCCGCCGTAGGGGATGACCCCGCCGTGCAGCGCCAGGCCGTTCATCGTGGCGGCCATGCCGAACTCGCGGATGCCGTAGTTGATGTACCGGCCCTCATAGGTCGGGGCGTCGAAGATCGGGGTGTTCTTGACGAAGGTGTTGTTCGAGCCGGTCAGGTCGGCCGAGCCGCCGATCAGTTCCGGGATGGCGCCGAACAGCTCGTCCAGGGCGGCGCCCGACGACTGGCGGGTGGCCTGGGCCGGCTTGGTCTCGACCAGTTCGGCGATCTTGGCGTCGAGCTTGGCGAAGGCGCCCTCGGGCAGGTCGCCGTTCATGGCGCGGGTGAAGTCCGCGGCCTGCGGCGAGGCGGCCAGGCGGGCTTCCCAGGCCTTGCGCACCGCGGCGCCGCGGCGACCGACCTTCTTCCAGGCCTTGTCGACGTTCTGCGGCAGTTCGAAGGGCTCGTGCTCCCAGGCCAGGCCCAGGCGGGTGGCGGCGATCTCGGCCGCGCCCAGCGCCGCGCCGTGGGTCTTGTGGCTGCCTTCCATGGTGGCGGCGCCCTTGCCGATCTTGGTCTTGCAGGCGATCAGCGTCGGCTTGTCCTGGCGGGTCGCCCACTGCAGCGCCGACTTGACGGCCTTCATGTCGTGGCCGTCGACGGCCTTCACGGCCCAGCCGGCGGCCTTGAAGCGCGCCTTCTGGTCGGTGGCGTCCGACAGCGACACCTTGCCGTCGATGGTGATCTCATTGTCGTCCCACAGCACGGTCAGCTTGTTCAGCTGATAGCGGCCGGCCAGGGTGATGGCCTCCTGCGAGACGCCTTCCATCAGGCAGCCGTCGCCGGCGACGACCCAGGTGCGGTGGTCGACCAGGTCGGCGCCGTATTTGGCGGCCAGGTGGCGCTCAGCCATGGCGAAGCCGACCGAGGTGGCCAGGCCCTGGCCCAGCGGGCCGGTGGTGACCTCGACGCCCGGCATGTGGCCGTACTCGGGATGGCCGGCGGTCTTGGAGCCCCACTGGCGGAAGTTCGACAGCTCTTCCTTGGTCGCCGCCTTGTAGCCGGTCAGGTGCAGCAGGGCGTAGATCAGCATCGAGCCGTGGCCGGCCGACAGGATGAAGCGGTCGCGGTCGGCCCAGTCGGGGCGGCTCGCGTCGAACTTCAGGAATTTGGAGAACAGCACCGTCGCCACGTCGGCCATGCCCATCGGCATGCCGGGGTGGCCGCTCTTGGCCTTCTCGACGCCGTCCATGGCCAGGACGCGGATCGCGTCGGCCATCTGCTTCGGAGAGGCTTTTTCGGATACGGTGCTGGCGTCGGTCACGGGGAGACCTTTATGTGGGGAGGCGGAAAAAGGGAGGCGCGCCGCTTTACCCCGACGCGCGCGCGGGTTCTATACGGATTCTGGAGGTTCTGACCGTATGGATGCTGCAACGGCCGCCAAGGATCGCGTCGATCGCGCCCTCGCCCTGCTCGAACGCCGCCTGCTCGACTTGAAGAGCAAGGCCGCGGGCGCCGGGCGTGTGTCCGAGGACGACCTGTTCGCGCCGCGACCCTCCAGCGAGTCCGACCGCGCCCGCATCCACGAGCTCGAGTCCGCCGGCCGCGACGCCGCCGACGCCCTGACCCGCGCCGCCGACGCCATCCGCCAGACCCTGGCCGAGCAGGAGGGGCGCTGATGGCCACGGTCACCGTCGAGATCAACGGCCGCCCCTACGCCGTGGGTTGCGCCGACGGGCAGGAGGAGCGGGTCCGCATCCTGGCCAAACAGTTCGACGGCCACGTCCGCCAGGTCGCGGGCGAGGTCGGTCACGTCGGCGACATCCGCCTCTTCCTGATGGCCGGTCTGCTGCTGGCCGATGAACTGCACGAGGCCCGGCTGGCCAATCCCGCCGCCGAGCCCGCGCCGGCTGCGAGCGCCGCCAACGACGGCGTCGCCGAGGCGCTCAACGCCGTGGCTGCGCGCCTCGAGAAGATCGCCCAGGGCCTCTGAGCCTCGGGCGATCGCCCCAACCCCAGGCCTGTTGCGCAAGCTTCACCGCCGCTTGACTCGCGTCTCGTTGTGTCTGATATTTCTGTCATGACAGAAATTACGAAACTTCCCGGATCCATCGAGCGCTTCGTCCTCCACTGGGGCGACATGGGCGCTTACTGGGGCGTCAACCGCAGCGTCGCCCAGATCCACGCCCTGCTGATGACGGCCGACGCGCCGATGACCGCGGAGGACATCGCCAACGCCCTGGAGATGGCCCGCTCCAACGTCTCCAACTCCCTCAAGGAGTTGCAGAACTGGAACCTGATCCGACGCGTCCCGATCAAGGGCGATCGCCGCGATCATTTTGAGGCCGAGACCGACGTCTGGGAGGTCGCCTCGCGCATCGCCGCCGGGCGCAAGGCCAAGGAGATCGACCCCGCGGTCGAGACCCTGCGCGCCTGCGTCGCCGAGGCCGAGACCGATCCGAAGGTGTCCCCCGTGGCCCTCAAGCGGCTCAAGGACATGCTGGAATTCACCGAGACCATCGACCGCTGGTACGGGCAGATCACCACGGTGGCCCGGCCCAAGCTGATGGCGTTGCTGAAGCTGGGCGCCCGCATCGCGGCGCTCATCCCCGGCGGCAAGTAGAGCGAGGGGGAGGGGACCATGGGGGCTGCGGTCGCGATCATCGAGGACGACGGGATCGTCCGGCCGGAGGGCGATCTCGCCGACCTTCGCTTCCGGGCCCTGCTCCCCGCCGCCGACTGGGCCAGCCTGCCCGCCGCGGTGCGCCGGCGCTTCTCCAAGCGGATGGCGGGCGGGGCGGCCGTGGTCTACCGCGGGGCCGTCACCGCCGTGACCGCCAATGTCTGGGGCCGGCTGCTGGCCCAGATCACCCGAATGATCGGCGCGCCCCTGCCGCTGGTGTTCGAGCCCGGGCCGGGCGTGGTCGCCGTCACCGAGGACCGGGTCGGCCAGGGTCAGGTGTGGAGCCGGCTGTACGTCCGGCCCGGCGGCTTCCCGCAGGTCATCCATTCCGCCAAGCGCTTCGCCGGCCCGACCGGCCTCGAGGAGCACGTCGGCGCCGGGGTCGGCATGGCCCTGACCGTCGGGGCCGAGGACGGCGCCCTGGTGTTCCGCAGCGCCTTCTATTTCGCGACCGTCCTGAGCCTGCGCATCCGCCTGCCGCACTGGGCCGAGCCCGGGCGCCTCACCATCACTCACCGCGACCTGGGCGAGGGCCGCTTCGCCTTCACCCTGGCGCTCGACCACCCGCTGCTCGGCCGGCTCCTCGGCCAGGAAGCGGTTTTCCAGGACGACTGACATGACCGACGTGCTCTGGACCCTCCTCGCCCTCCAGATCGTCATGGGCGGCTTCGACACCCTGTTCCACCACGAGCTGACCGAGCGCCTGGCCTGGCGGCCGTCGCAGAAGGCCGAGCTCAGGCTGCACGGGGTCCGCAACCTCATTTATGCGGCCTTGTTCCTGCTCATCGCCTGGGCCGAGCCCAAGGGGCTGCTGGCCATAGCCATCGGGGGCCTGCTCGTCGTCGAGGTGATCATCACCCTGACCGACTTCGTAGAGGAGGACCGCACCCGCCGCCTGCCCGCGAGCGAGCGGGTCACCCACACCCTGCTGGCGCTGAACTACGGCGCCATCCTGGCCCTGCTGGCCCCCCGCCTGATCGAGTGGGCGGGACAGCCGACCGGGTTGGCGACAGTCAGCCACGGCCTGTGGAGCCTGATGGCCAGCGTCGCCGCGGTCGGCGTCTGCCTGTTCGGCCTTCGCGACCTCGCCGCCTCGGGTCGGTCGGAACGGCTGGTCCAACCCCCGGCCGCGGCCATGGGCCGCGAACTGCCCGGCCGCCGCCACATCCTGATCACCGGCGCCACCGGCTTCATCGGCCGCCGCCTGGTCGCCGCCCTCGCCGGCGCGGGGCACGAGGTCACCGCCCTGGTGCGCAGTCCCGCGACCGCGGGCCTGCCGGCGCCCGTCCGCATCGTCACCGACCTCAGCCAGATCGCCCACGACGCCCGTATCGACGGCGTCATCAACCTGGCCGGAGAGCCGATCAGCGACGGCTTCTGGACCCTTGCCAAGCGCCGTCGCATCCTCCTGTCGCGCCTCAAGGTCACCCGCGAGGTGCGCCGCTTGATCGCCCGACTGGAGACCCCTCCCGAGGTGCTGGTCAGCGGCTCGGCGATCGGCTGGTACGGCCTGCGCGACGACGCGCCGCTCGACGAGACCGGCGACTCCCGGCCCTGCTTCAGCCATCGCCTGTGCCACGCCTGGGAAAAGGCCGCCGCCCCGGTCGAAGCGCTCGGCGTCCGCGTGGTCACCGTGCGCATCGGCCTGGTGCTGGGCGTCGAGGGCGGCATGCTCAGCCGGCTGCTCACCCCGTTCGAGTTCGGACTCGGCGGGCCGATGGGGGCGGGACGTCAGTGGATGTCTTGGATCGCGCTGGACGACTGCGTGCGGATGATCCTGCACGCCGTGGCCGAGAGGCGCGTCGCGGGGCCGCTCAACGCCGTTGCGCCTGAGGCGGTCACAAGCAGGGTGTTCGCCCACACGCTCGGCAAGGCGCTCGGTCGCCCCGCGTTGTTGGTCGCGCCGGCCCTGCCGCTGCAGCTGGCCCTGGGCGATTTCGCCGACGAACTGTTGCTGGGCGGACAGCGCATCCTGCCCGCCAAGGCCCTGGCGACGGGCTTCCGCTACCGTCATCCGAGCCTGGACGGCGCGCTCCGAGCTATCGTCGGCGCGCGCCCGGTCGTGGCGTCAGGCCGCCTTCAGCACATAGTTGGCCAGGACGCGCTGGACGTCGTTGATGTCCACGCCGCGCCCGAAGGTCTTGCTGAACACTACGCCGCCCGCCAGGGCGACCTTCAGCTCCGAGTCCAGGTCCAGTGACCCGGCTGTCTCGACGCTGAAATGGCTGATCTTGGCGTAGGGGATCGAGTGCAGCTCGGTCTTCTTGCCGCTCATGCCCTGCTTGTCGACGAGCAGCAGGCGCAGGTTGGTGAAGATGATCACGTCGCGCACCAGCTTGTAGGCGTGCTCGACCTTCTCGCCCTCGATGAAGGCGCTGGCGAACTCGGACTGGACGGTGGCGGCGTCGACGACGTTGGCGTTGCCCATCAGGGCGTTCAGCAGACTCATGGGGTGCTCCGACGGTGATCTGTCGACCCTAACGCTTGTGGGGCGAAGGCGTCGCGCCTATCTTGTCCGACGGCGGGTCCTGCTGCGGCTCACGTCGAGGGCAACTTATCCTCGCGACCTTAATTCACTCGAAGGGATCTGTCCCTGTTTGGGCTCGAGGGCCCGGGCACACGGAGCCCACCTGGCTACCCAGGTCCGAGAGGATTAAAACCGTCCCTCACGGTTCTTGCGGCGCCGCCACCCTTTCCTTCTTTTTGGGGCGCTATCGCTCGCGACGCGGTCGCTCGCTGCTTGAGCGCATTCCTCCCCCTCTGGGGAGGGGGACTGCGAAGCGGTGGAGGGGGCGACTTCAGCCCGCCCAATGCGCTACCTCTCCGTCATGACCGACAAGCACGAGCTCCGCGCCGCCATGCGCGCCACGCGCAAGCGTCTCGCCGGGCTCGATCCCGAGGCGGCCGCACGGGTCGCCGAGCATGCCGACCAGCTGCCGGCGGGGGCCCTCGTCGCCGTCTACCGCGCCATCGGATCGGAGCTCGATCTCGACGCCCTGTCGCTGGCTCTTGCCGCCCAGGGTCGCACCCTGTGCCTGCCGGTGGTGGTCGAGCTGGCCTCGCCCATGGTTTTCCGCCGCTGGTCGCCGGGCGAGCCCCTCGAGCTGGATTTGGCCGGCGTGCCCGCGCCCCTGTCGCTGGCCGAAGAGGTCGAGCCAGACCTGATCCTCACGCCCCTTCTGGCCTTCGACGCCTCGGGCCTGCGCCTGGGGCAGGGGGGCGGCTACTACGACCGCACCTTCGCCGCCCGGCCCGCGACGACCCGCGTCGGCTGCGCCTACGCCGGCCAGGAGGTCCCGCGGGTCCATGCCGAACCGCACGACATGCCTTTGCATGGCGTTCTGACCGAGAAGGGCTATAGAGCGCTCCCATGAGGCAGACCGTATGAGACTGGCGTTTTTCGGCGACGTAGTGGGCAAGTCCGGCCGTGACGGCCTGAGCGACCACCTGCCCGGGCTCAAGCGCGACCTGAAGCTCGATTTCGTAGTGGTCAACGCCGAGAACGCCGCCGGCGGCTTCGGCATCACCGAGAACACGGCCAACGAGCTGTTCATGGCCGGCGCCGACTGCCTGACCCTGGGCAATCACAGCTGGGACCAGCGCGAGGCCCTGACCTACATCGTGCGCGAGCCGCGCCTGATCCGGCCCGCCAACTATCCGCGCCTGATGGACGCGCCGGGCGCCGGGGCCAATCTGTTCGAGACCCACAGCGGCAAGACCGTCCTGGTCATGAACGTGCTGGGCCGCGTGCACATGGACCCGATGGACTGCCCCTTCAGCGCCGTCGAGAAAGAGCTCGCCGCCTGCCCGATGGGCATGGCCGCCGACGCCATCATCGTCGACATGCACTGTGAGGCCACTTCCGAGAAGATGGCCATGGGCCATTTCTGCGACGGCCGCGCCTCGCTGGTCGTCGGGACCCACACCCACGTCCCGACCGCCGATTGCCAGATCCTGCCGGGCGGCACCGCCTATCAGACCGACGCCGGCGGCTGCTGCGACTATGACTCGGTCATCGGCAACGAGAAGGAAGAGCCCCTGCGGCGCTTCACCACTCGCTTGTCGGGCGGCCGCTACACCCCGGCCCATGGCCCGGCGACCATCTGCGGCGTCTATGTCGAGACCGACGACAAGACCGGCCTGGCCACGAGGGTCGAGCCGATCCGGGTCGGCGGGCGTCTGAGCCAGGCGATTCCAAGCGTCACTTGACGGCAAAGTTTACGCATGTAAACTAACTTGACTACAAACGTAGTCGGGAGGTTTCACATGCGTGCGTCTCACATTCTCGGCGTCGGCTCGGCGCTCGCCTTCGTCCCCGGCCTGGCGATGGCCGGCCCCAGGCTGACCCTGTCCGGCGTCTTCGGCGATGCGGCGCCGACGATGAAGAGCCTGATGATCCTGCTCGTCGCCGCCGCGCTCGCCGCTGTGATCGTCACCGGCCTGAAGCTGGCGGCCGGCCGACGGCTGACGGGCGGCTCCGCCTTTGTGTCCGCGCTTCGAATGGGCGGGCCCTTGCTGGGCCTCCTGGGCGCCAGCTTCGTCCTGCTCATGGGCTTCGTCGGCATCGCCAACGTGGGCGAGCCGGTGCCGATGCCGGTCCTTGCGCCCGGTTTCGCCGAGGCTGCGTTGCTGTTCTTCCTCGGCCTCTTCGCCGGCGTCGTCGGGGTGATCTGCCACTGGATCATCGAGTCCCGCATCGACCGCACGGTGCTGCAATCCTGACGCCGTCCCGCATCGCCGTCACCGAGGCCGAAAGCGTGGTCCTGGCCGCGCTGTGGCGACGCGGACCGTTGTCCTTCGTCTCACTCATCGAAGAGGTGAAGGCGGCGCATCCCTGGGGCGACGCCACCATCAAGACCCTTCTGCATCGGCTCATGCAGAAGGGGGCGGTGAAGTCGGTCAAGGAGGACGGCCGCCAGCGCTACCATGCTGAGCTGTCGCGCGACGCCTATGTGGCCGGCGAAGTCGGCGCCCTGGTCGATCGGCTTTTCGACCGCGACCCGGCGGCTCTGGCGGCCTTCCTCGCGCGGCCTTCGATCGTCGACTGACCTGACCGAAATTTAACGCGCTCGGCGTCATCCGAACGGCGCGCCGCCGGCCTCTAGCGAGCAGAACCCTCGCCGGAGACCCTTCCATGTTTCGTGTCCTCGCCAAGGCCACCCTGGCCCTCTGCGTCCTGCTTCTCGCGGCGATGTTCGCCGTCCGCCCGGCGCTTGCTCAGGAGACGGCTGGACCCGAGCCGATCCGGGTCATGATCCTGGCCAGCTACCACATGAACAATCCGGGCCGGGACGTGCACAACGCCCGCATCGACCCCGTCACCACGCCAGAGAAACAGGCCCAGCTAGCCGAGGTCTCCGAGAGCCTGGCCCGCTTCCGGCCGACCATGGTCGCCATCGAGCGGGTCGCGCCGGATCTGGGCGCCCTGGTCGACCCGGGCTATCCGGCGTTCACCCCCGCCGACCTGGCCGTCAATCCCGACGAGCGGGTGCAGATCGGCTACCGGCTGGCGCGGCGCGTCGGGCTCGAGCAGGTCTACGCCATCGACGAGACGGATCGCCCCGGCCAGCCGAGCTACTTCCCCTTCGGCGAGATGATGGGCTGGATCCAGACCCACGACCGTCAGGCCGAGTTCGACGCTCTCAGCACGACCGTGAAGGACCATCTCGCCGAGCTCGAGCGGCTGCAGTCCGAGCGGTCCGTCGGTCAGTTGCTGGCCCAGATCAACGACCCCGCCAATCCCATGGTCGCCGGCGGACAGCGCCACTACTACGGCATGCTCGGCTTCGGCTCAGGCGACGAGCAGCGCGGGGCCGAGCTGAACGGCCGCTGGTACACGCGCAACGCCATCATCTTCGCCCGCCTGATGGAGGTGGCGAAGCCCGGCGACCGCGTCGTCGTCATCTACGGCGCCGGCCATGCAGCATGGCTGCGGCATTTCGTGCAGACCACGCCGGGTTTCGAACTGGTCGAAGCGGTCGATTACCTGCCGCGGGCCTGACGTGTCGCGCCTGTCGCGCTTGCGTGAGCGGTCGACAAAGCTCCGACGGCTGCGGCCCGGCGGCAGCGTATTTCGCGTTGAGCGCCGCGAATGATCTCGTCAGGCCGAAACCACCCGCGGATCGCCGTTCGCCACTGCGAACCTGGCCCGCGTCGTCAGGGTCCCGCCGCGTTCCGAAACCTTGTCCAGCACCTTGAACTCGGTGACCCAGCGCTCCGGCGTCACGTCGCAGACGGCGTAGCCGCGCTGGGCGTTGTTGAACTTCAGGAACGGATTGTCGGCCAGATAGCGCCGGCCGTCCGGGCGCTGGTCCTGGCCGTCGCCCGACGAGCTGATCGAGGTGACCACGAACTCCGAAGCCAGCGGCGCGCCCTCGGGGTTGCGGCTGTCGCGGAATAGTTCGCCCGCATAGTTCTGGTGTTCGTCGCCGGTCAGCACGATGGCGTTCCTGATGCGCCGCTCGCGGATCCGGTCCAGCAGGCGTTGGCGCGGGATCGCATAGCCGGCCCAGGTGTCGAGGTTGAAGCCCGGCTCGGGCCCCTCCTTGCGGTCCAGGTCCATGACCATGATCTGCTGCGCCAGCACGTTCCAGCGCGCGCCGCCCTGTTCCAGGCTCCGATACAGCCACTGCTCCTGCGCCTCGCCCAGCACCTGGGACGCCGGGTCGCGCACGCCCTCGCAGGTCGTCGCCCAGCGGTCGTCGCACGGCTGGTTGCTGCGGTACTGGCGCGTATCGAGGAAATTCAGGTTCAGCAGGTCGCCCCAGCTGGCCTGCCGGTAGAGCTGCATCTCGGCCCCGCGCGGGAAGGCCGAGCGGCGCAGCGGCATGTGCTCGTAGAAGGCCTGGGCCGCCGCCTGCCGGCGCAGGTTGAAGATATGCGGCGGCACGCCGTCCGGGTCCTGGTCGGACACCCAGTTGTTCTGAATCTCGTGGTCGTCCCAGGTGACGTACCAGGCCGCCGCCGCATGGCTCGACTGCAGGTCCGTATCCAGCTTGTACTGGGCGTAGCGCCGCCGGTAGTCGTCCAGGCTGTAGCACTCGCCGCCCAGATGGATCCGCGGGTTCTCGATCGTCCCCCCCGAGCCCGTATAGGTCCGGCTGCCGCGGCCTTCGTAGATGTAGTCCCCGTAGCAGTAGATGAAATCGAGATCGTCCTCCGACGCCTTCCGATGGGCGGTGTAGAGACCCTGCTCATAGGCCATGCAGCCGAGCACGCCGAAGCGCGCCTTGGCCAGCGAAGCGCCTGCCGCCGGAGCCGTCTTGGCCCGGCCGTACGGGGTGCGCTCGGCGCCGGCGATGAAGCGGTAGAAATAGTCCCGGCCGGGCTCCAGGCCGGTGATCTCGACGTGAACTGCATGGCCCAGCTCGGGGCGGGCCACGGCCTCGCCCTTTTGCACCACGGTCGAGAAGCCGCGGTCGGAGGCGACCTCCCACTTCACCGGTACCGGAGCGGCGGGCATGCCGTAGCCGAGTTCCAGCGGGCGCGGAGCCAGCCGGGTCCAGATGACGAAGCCGTCCGCGGCCGGATCGCCCGCGGCGATGCCCAGCGAGAAGGGGTACTCGGCGAACACCGGATCGGCCAGGGCCTGTCGCCCCGACCCCAGCGCCACCCCGCCCGCGCCGAGCGCGAGCATCAACCCCCGGCGGGAGACGGAATCAGGCAGGTTCATGAGGAGCCCCTTGGACGACGCCCGCCCACCTAGCCCGGAAATGTGACGTTCGTCACTCGGCGGGACCCGCTCCGGGCCGCAAGGCCTCCAGCTGGGCGATCTCGCGCTTGCGCGTGGCGATGACCTCTTCGGCCGTGTCGCGCACGGCGGCGTTGTCGGTTTTGGCCAACATTTCTTCAGCTTCCGCGATGGCCTTGCGATGGTCGCGGATCGTCGCCTCAACCCAGACCTGGTCGGCCGAGAGCGCGGGCCGGTCCGGCTTCGGGGCTTCGGACTCGCCGGTGACCTTCAGCGCCTCCGCCTGCCTGGCTGCGGCCGCGTCGCGCAGGGCGGCGTCGACCGGGTCCTCACCGTCGCAGGCGGCCAGCGCGGCCAGCAGGCCGAGGGCCAGCGCCGCGCGGCGCATCAGCCCTCGATCCAGTTCGGCAGCCACGCCTCGTGCATCTCGCGCAGGTGGTCGACCGGCAGGCGGAACAGGTCTCCGTTCGGGCCGGTCGAGGCGAAGTCCCGGCCCTTGGCCCGGCCCACGACCGAGGCGTGCAGGCCGGCGGCCTGGGCTTTGGCGATGACGTCCGTCGGGTCCTGAACCGCCACCAGATAACGAGCCTGGTCTTCGCCGAAGAGCAGGATGTGGGCGTGGGTCTTGCTGTCCGCGTCGAGCTCGACGCCGACGTCCGAGGCCAGGGCCAGGTCGGCCGCCGCGCCGATCAGGCCGCCGTCCGACAGGTCGTGCACCACGGTCAGGACGCCGTCGTGGATCAGCTCGCGTACGAAGTCGCCGGTCTTGCGCTCCAGCGCCAGGTCGACCGGCGGCGGGGCGCCGTCCTCGCGGCCGAGCACTTCGCGCAGATAGATGGAGGCGCCCAGTTCGCCGACGGTCTCGCCGATCAGCACCAGGACGTCGCCCTCGTGCATGCCGCCGAAGCCGGTGACCACGTCATAGTTGGTCAGCAGGCCGACGCCGCCGACGGTCGGGGTCGGCGGAATGGCCGCGCCGTTGGTCTCGTTGTAGAGGCTGACGTTGCCGCTCACGACCGGGAAGTCGAGCACGCGGCAGGCCTCGGCCATGCCGTCGATGGCGCGCACGATCTGCCCCATGATCTCGGGGCGCTGCGGATTGCCGAAATTGAGGTTGTCGGTGATGGCGATCGGGGTCGAGCCCACCGCCGTGAGGTTGCGCCACGCCTCGGCCACGCACTGCTTGCCGCCCTCGTAGGGGTCGTTCTGGACGTAGCGCGGGGTGCAGTCCGAGGTCACCGCCAGGCCCTTGTCCGTCCCGTGCACCCGCACCACGCCGGCGTCCGCGCCGGTCGAGGAGTCGTGCAGGGTGTCGGCCATGACGTGGCGGTCGTACTGCTCCCAGATCCAGCGCTTGGAGGCCATGTCCGGGCAGGTCAGCACCTTGAGCACCGCATCGACCCAGCTCTCCGGAGCCGGGACCTCGGCCGGAGCCAGGCGCGGATGCAGCGTCGGCTGGACCCAGGGGCGGTCGTACATCGGAGCGTCGTCGAACAGCGGGGCCAGCGGCACGTCGCAGACGATCTCGCCATGGTGCTTCAGCACCAGGTGGCCGGTGTCGGTGGTCTTGCCGATGACGGCGGCGTCCAGGCCCCACTTCTCGAAGATGCGGTAGCCGTCTTCCTCGCGGCCGGGCTTGAGCACAGCCAGCATCCGCTCCTGGCTCTCCGACAGCATCATCTCATAGGCGGTCATGCCCTCTTCGCGCTGGGGCACGGCGTCCATGTTCAGCTCGATGCCGACGCCGCCCTTGCCGGCCATCTCGACCGAGGAGGAGGTCAGGCCTGCGGCGCCCATGTCCTGGATGGCGGCGACCGCGCCCGAGGCCATCAGCTCCAGGGTCGCCTCGATGAGCAGCTTCTCGGCGAAGGGGTCGCCGACCTGGACGGTCGGGCGCTTCTCGTCCGAATCCTCGTCGAACTCGGCGGAGGCCATGGTCGCGCCGTGGATGCCGTCGCGGCCGGTCTTGGAGCCGAAATAGACGACGGACATGCCGCCGCCCGGCGCGGCCGAGTAGAAGATGCTGTCGGCCTTGGCGATCCCGACGCACATGGCGTTGACCAGGATGTTGCCGTTGTAGCCGGCGTGGAAATTGGTCTCGCCGGCCACGGTCGGGACGCCGACGCAGTTGCCGTAGCCGCCGATGCCTGAGACCACGCCCTTGACCAGGCGCTTGGACTTCTCGTGGGACGGATCGCCGAAGCGCAGGGCGTTCAGCAGGGCCACCGGGCGCGCGCCCATGGTGAAGACGTCGCGCATGATGCCGCCCACGCCCGTCGCCGCGCCCTGGTAGGGCTCGATGTAGGACGGGTGGTTGTGGCTCTCCATCTTGAAGATGCAGGCGTCGCCGTCGTCGATGTCGATCACGCCGGCGTTCTCACCCGGCCCGCAGATCACCCGCGGTCCCTTGGTCGGGAACTTGCCGAGGTGGATCTTCGACGACTTGTACGAGCAGTGCTCGGACCACATCACCGAGAAGACGCCGAGCTCGACGTTGTTGGGCTCTCGGCCCAGCCGGTCGAGGACGACCTGATATTCGTTGGGGGCCAGGCCGTATTCGGCGGCCAGTTCGGCCATGGTCTTTTCGGGAGCGCTCATGGCCGGGCCTTCTAGCGGGAGATGGCGAGTCTGTCAGCCGTTCCCGGCGGAACATCGTCGACGCCTCGTCATTGAATCGGTCGAAGTCACGGAGGCCGCCATGCCTGACAAGCCTATCGACCCCGCCGCTACGCCCGAGGATCCTGACGCGCCCGAGATCGCCGCCGACGACGCCGGTGCGTCCGCACTGGCCGAGCGCGCCGCTCGCGAAGCCGCCAATGACGACGAACACACCGAACAGGAGGACGCCTGATGGTCCGAGATCCGCACGACGCCGCCCCGGTCCCCGCCGAGGATCCGACTCTTCCGACGGGCCCGGAGGGCAGCCCGGCCGAGTTGGCCATGGTCAGCCGCCAACGACTGACCGGCTCAGCCACCGGCGTCGGCAGCGTCGATTTCGACGACCCGGGCGCCTTCGACGTCGGAGCTGACGATCACCACCCGGAGGACGAATCCATCGTCGACCTGGTGACGCGGCCTCAGCCGTAGGTCAGCGCTCCACCGAGGGGCGGAGCTTGAACGTCAGGATCACCGCCCCGACGAGCACCAGGCCCGCCGCCGCGATGGCGGCGGTGGCCAGCAGCGTGTTGCGCTCGGTTTCGGCGACGAAGACGCCCAGGAGCCCCCAGGCGATGGGAAGGGCGTAGACGAGGGATCGCAGCCGCCAGGTGACCGCGAGGGCGGCCAAGGTCACCAGCACGACCGCAAGGATGGCCCAGGTGGTCGGCGACAGGCCCGCAGGCAGGACGCCGTCGCCGGTCGCCACCGTCAGCAGGTTCACTGGCGCAGCGATTGTCAGCCAGCCCGCCAGCAGGGACAGCGGCCAGACCACGGTCATTCGGTCCATGTCTCGCCGGGGCAGGGCGCGGATATGCCGTGCGTTCATCAGCATCGGAGCCAGGAGCACGGCGGCCGACCCGAAAATCAGTACGATCGTCGCCGCCTCCCAGTCGAATGCCGCGGCGACGATCCATAGACCGATGCCGGCGAAGGCGATCGCCGACGGCCACCCCAGCTTGTTCAGGATCGTGCTTTCGGCCGTCTTCGTGATCGCCTGCCGGACGGCGTAGATCAGAATGGCGACGTAGATCACCGCCCAGATGGAAAAGGCATAGCCGGCGACCTTCAGGGTCGCATCGCTGTCGGCGGCGAACTCGGCCGCGGTCTGGCCCCAGCCCATCAGCATCTGGGCCTCGGCGATGACGACGGCGAAGACCGCCGCAGCCAGGACCACGCCGCGACGCGTCATCTGCACGGGCGTGGGACGTTCGATGGCGGTCATGACGGCCTCCGACGGTGAATCGATACCGTCAGTACGCACGGGGCGCGGCAAAGGTTCACAGACCGGGGAGGGGGCGGAACCGCTGCCGGAACGTCGGGTTCATCCTCCTCGAAGGAGACCCCGATGGCTGAAGACCCCAAGCGCGCGGCGGAAGCGCCGCATTTCGAGACCGATGCGGTCCAGGCTGACCGTGCCCGTGAGCAAGGCCTCGGCCTGGGCGAGCGCGAGCTGAAAGCGCAGCGCGACCCGGGCGGCGTACGCACGCCCGACGAAGACGCCGACGTCGACGAGACGGGCGCGTCCTCGACGCGTGATCCGGAAGGCCTCGACCAGACCGTGGGCCGCGAAGAGCCCTAGGCCTCCTTCACGCGGGCGGGATTGCCCATGGCCGTCGCGCCGGCGGGCACGTCGCGCGTGACGACCGCGCCGGCGCCGATGACGGCGTCGTCGCCGATGGTCACGCCCGGCAGGATCAGCGCCCCGCCGCCGATCCAGACGTTGCGGCCGATCACGATTGGCTTGCCGAACTCGATGCCCTGCGCGCGCTGCTCGGGATCGCGCGGATGGTCGGCGGCGAGGATCTGCACCCCCGGCCCGATCTGAGTCTGGTCGCCGATGTCGACCTCGCAGACGTCCAGGATGACGCAGTTGAAGTTGAGGAAGACGTCGCGCCCCAGGCGAATGTTGTAGCCGTAGTCGCAGTGGAACGGCGGGCGGATCACCGCACCCTCGCCGACCTCGCCCATGCGCTGACGCAGCAGGTCGCGGCGGTCGGTGGGCGAACTGGCCATGGAGGCGTTGTAGCGGGCCATCCACTGCTTGGCGGCGGCCTGGTCGGCCTGCAACTCCGGATCCCCGGGGCTGTACGGCAGCCCCGAGATCATTTTCTGCCGTTCGCTCATGAACATCGGCGGCCCTCCAGTCTGGACGGAAGTCGCGCCGGAAAAGCGTTGCCGGTCAAGCCCCTCCTGGGGGCTCCGCGTCAGGCGGCGTTGTAGATGCTCTGGAACAGGATGGCGCCGTCCGCCGAACCCAGCTCGGCCTCGAAGGCGCGGTCCGGGTGGGGCATCATGCCCAGCACATTGCCGCGAGCGTTCTGGATGCCGGCGATGTCGGCGACCGATCCGTTCGGGTTGTCGACATAGCGGAACACGACCTGGCCCTCGCCTTCGATGCGGGCCAGGGTCTCGGCGTCAGCGAAGTAATTTCCGTCGCCGTTGCCCTGGGTCATGACGATCTCGCGCTGGCCCAGGTAGCCCGAGGTGAAGCGGGTCTGTCCGTTGGCGACGGTCAGGCTGATCGGCTTGCAGACGTACTTCAGGCCGGAGTTGCGCAGCAGGGCGCCCGGCAGCATGCCGGCCTCGCACAGGATCTGGAAGCCGTTGCAGATGCCGACCACGGCCACGCCGTCGTCGGCGGCCTTCTTGACCGCCTGCATGATCGGCGACTGAGCCGCCATGGCCCCGCAGCGCAGGTAGTCGCCGTAGGAGAAGCCGCCCGGCAGGACGATCAGGTCGAGGCCCTTGGGCAGCTCGGTCTCGCCGTGCCAGACCATTTCCACCTTCTCGCCGGTGGAGCGTTCGACGGCGACCTTGCAGTCGCGGTCGCAGTTGGAACCCGGGTAGACGATGACGGCTGCGCTCATGGCGGCGCCCTCTAGCACCGTTCGGAGGCGATGTCAGGGCGCCGCGACGCTCCGTCGGTCGACTTGCGCGCGTCCAGCCACGCCCAGAGCCAGATCGCCAGTCCACCCAGGGTCAGCGCCACGGCCACCCAGGCGGTGGAGCCCCAGCCGAAACCGGCGGCCACCGCCGTTCCCGCCAGGAGCGGGCCCAGGGCGTTGGCGGTGTTGAAGGCCGAGTGGTTCAGGGCCGCCGCCAGGGTCTGGGCCTCGCCGGCCACGTCCATCAGCCGCGTCTGCAGGATCGAGCCGAGGCCGCCGCCGGCGCCGATGCACAGCACCACGGCCAGCATCGACCAAAGGTTCTGCGAGGCCAGCGGATAGAAGGCCAGGGCGATCGCGCTCCAGATCAACAGCCCCGCCGCAGCCCGGAAGCCGAAGCGGTCGCCGGCCCAGGCGCCCAGCAGATTGCCGCTGAACATGCCGATGCCGAAGACGGCGAACACCCAGGGCAGGACCTCGGGCCCGACGCCGGTCACCTCGCGCAGGGTCGAGGCCAGGAAGGCGTAGACTGCGAACATGCCGCCGAAGCCGATGGCGCTGACGCCGAGGGTCAGCCAGACCTGCCGGTTCTTCAGCGCCTTGAGCTCACGCAGGGGGCTGGCGTCCGGGTGGGCGGGATCACGCGGCGCGAACAGGGCGACCAAGGTCATGGTCAGCACCGCCAACGCCCCGACGATGCCGAACGTCCAGCGCCAGCCGTGCGTCTGGCTGATCAGATTGACCACCGGCACGCCCGCCACTGTCGCCAGGGTCAGACCCATCAGCAGGGTCGACACCGCCCGTGTGCGGTACTTCAGCGGCACGGTCTCGGCGGCCACCAGGGCGGCGACGCCGAAATAGGCCCCGTGCGGCAGGCCGCTGAGGAAGCGGAACAGCAGCATGGTCTCGAAATTGGGCGACAGGGCGCTCAACGTATTGGCGACGGCGAACAGGCCCATGAGCCCGATCAGCAGCAGCCAGCGCGGATAGCGCGCCCCGAACGCGGCCAGTACGGGCGCGCCGACCACCACCCCGGCCGCATAGGCGCTGATCGCGTGACCGGCGGTCGGCTCGTCGACGCCCAGGCCGCGCGCGAAATCGGGCAGGACGCTCATGGCGGCGAATTCGGTCACCCCGATCGCGAAGCCGCCCATGGCCAGGGCCCCCAGGATCAGGGCGACGGCCGCGGGGCCGCGTTGGGGCGTTTCGGAAACGACGAGTTCGTCGCTGCGCAGGGCGCAGTCGGCTGCAGGCGGCATGGCGGTGTCCGGGGAGGCGGATGTTGCACCGCAACATGGCCTCCCGGCCGCCCGGCTTCAATGTAATCGTTGATCACATAGAGTTGCGACGGCGGTTTCAGTCAGAGCCGGTGTTCTCGTAGGTCGCCGTGATCGAGGCCTTGGCCAGGGTGTGGAAATGCAGGTTGAAGCCGAACACAGCGCCCGAATTGTCGGCGTTCACGTCCAGATGCGCCTTGTCCACGGCGAAGACGGTGAAGATGTAGCGGTGCGGCCCATGTCCCGGCGGGGGAGCGGCGCCGCCGAACCCTGCCGGACCGTAGTCCGTGCGGCCCTCGACCGCGCCGCGCGGCATGTCGTTGGGCGAGGCGCCGGTCTTCAGCTCGGTGACGTCGGCCGGGATGTTGGCCACGGTCCAGTGCCAGAAGCCGGAGCCCGTCGGCGCGTCCGGGTCGTAGCAGGTGACGGCGTAGCTCTTGGTGCCCTCGGGCGCGCCCGACCATTTCAGGTGCGGGGACGCGTCCCCTTTGGCCTTCACATGCGCGTCCGGCAGCACGCCGCCGTCGGCGATGTCGTCTGAGGTCAGGGTGAAGGTCATCGGGGCGTCCTCGTCAGTGGTCGTGGAACGACACTAACGCACGAACGCCGCCGCTGTCAGTGCGCCGCCTGCTTGGCTTCGGGCGTGAAGGCGCTGTCGTCCATCAGACCGCCGGCCAGGGCCGTGGCGAAGATGATGCACCCCGCCGCGATGAACAGGGCGATCAGCAGCTTGGCCAGGCGGCTCACGCCACCTCGATGCGGTAGCTTTCGATGACCGTATTGGCGAGCAGGGTCTCGCACATCTTCTTGGCTTCGGCGGCCGGGTCGGCGGCGCCCTCGAGGTCGAACTCGATCAGCTTGCCGACGCGGGCGTTGGCCACGGCGGGCCAGCCCAGGCCGTGCAGGGCGCCTTCGACGGCCTTGCCCTGAACGTCCAGAACGCCGGGCTTCAGGAACACGTGAACCTTCACCTTGGCCATTAGTGCAGTCCCCCCTGAATCACGGTCGGCATATCCTTCATGATGCCCAGGCGGCGCGCCACCTCGGCGTAGCTTTCGATCACATTGCCCAGGTCGCGACGGAAGCGATCCTTGTCCAGCTTCTCGCCGGTCGTCGTATCCCACAGGCGGCAGGAGTCCGGGCTGATCTCGTCGGCCAGGATCACGCGGCTGAAGTCGTTCTCCCAGATGCGGCCGAATTCGATCTTGAAGTCGACCAGGGTGATGCCGACGGCGCCGAACATGCCCGACAGGTAGTCGTTGACCCGCACCGTCATGGCCAGGATGTCGTCCAACTCCTGGGTCGAGGCCCAGTTGAAGGCCGTGATGTGTTCTTCGGTGACCATCGGGTCGTTGAGCTCATCCTTCTTGTAGTAGAATTCGATGATCGAGCGCGGCAGCGGCGTGCCTTCCTCGATGCCCAGGCGCTGGCTCATCGAGCCGGCCACGACGTTGCGGCACACGACTTCCAGCGGGATGATCTCGCACTCGCGGATCAGTTGTTCGCGCAGATTCAGGCGCTTGATGAAGTGGTTGGTGACGCCGATGCCGTTCAGGCGGGTCATCACGAACTCGCTGATGCGGTTGTTGATGACGCCCTTGCCCTCGAGGGTCGCCTTCTTCTGTGCGTTGAACGCCGTCGCATCGTCCTTGAAGTACTGGATGATGGTGCCCGGCTCGGGGCCCTCATACAGGATCTTGGCCTTGCCCTCGTAGAGCTTCTTGCGTTTGACGTTCATGCGATCCGGCCTTGCGGGGCCCGGCCTGAAAACGAAAAACGCGCGGTCAAACCGAGCCTGGAGCTCTGGTCTGAACGGCGCGATCCGGAATCGGGCGGGCGGGGAAATTGACGCGGCGCACACTAGCGGAACGTCGCCTGCGACACAAACGGCAGCGTGAGATGAACCGCGCCGGTTTCCGTTGCGTTCGGCGCCGGGGGGACTATAGACCTCCTCGAACGCGGTCGTCTGTGTGACCGCCCTACGGAGCCTGAAGACCCCATGACCACCTTCGACGATCGGGAAAAGGGCTTCGAGACCAAATACGCCCTCGATCAGGAACAGGAATTCAAGGCGGTCGCCCGGCGCAACAAGCTGCTGGGCCTGTGGGCCGCCGAGAAGATGGGCCTGTCGTCAGACAGCGCCGATCAGTACGCCGGCGCCGTCGTGAAGGCCGATTTCGAACAGCCGGGCGAGGAAGACGTCTTCCGCAAGATCGCCCAGGATTTCGAAGGCGCCGGCCTGACCGTCTCGGAAGGCGAAATCCGCCGCAAGATGGACGAGCTGTCCTCGGTCGCCCGCGAACAGATCCGCGCCGGCGAATAAGGCTGCGGCCGGACTGTCCGGCCCTCCGATCGCGATACATCGAAAAGGCCGCAGTCTTTCAGGGCTGCGGCCTTTTCTGCGGGCCGATTGGGCGACCCGCCTCGGCGTCGTGTGGGGGGGAGGGGGCGACGCCGGTCCCTTTGGCGCTGCGCTAGGGCATCGCCACTGTGTCGATGGCGTGGATGACGCCGTTGGTCGCCGGCACGTCCGCCTGGACCACCTTGCTCGTGCCGCCCTTGGCGTCGGTCAGGCTGATGGAGCCGTCGGGATTGGCCCGCGCGGTCAGCTTGCCGCCCTGCACGGTCGTCAGGCTGGCCGAACCGCCGCCGGCCTGGATCTGTTGCGCCAGAGCCGCCGAATCGATGCGACCCGGCACCACGTGATACGTCAGGATCTTGGTCAGGTCGGCCTTGCCCGCCGGCTGCATCAGCGCGTCGCGGGTCGCCGCCGGCACCTTCTCGAAGGCGGCGTTGTTGGGGGCGAAGATGGTGAAGGGGCCGGCTCCGTTCAGGGTGTCCACCAAGCCGCCCGCCTGCAGCGCGCTGACCAGGGTGGTGAAGTCCGGATTGGCCTGCGCCGTGGTCACGACCGTGCCGGTCGGCGCAGGGGTCGCGGCGGGCGGCGTGATGACGGTGACGTCGGTCTTTGTGTCTGCGGCGTCCGGCGCCTTCTCGGGCGGATTGCAGGCGGCGAGGGTCAGGGCCGCGAGGGCGGTGGTCGCCAGGGCGGCGTTGCGGGCGAATTTCATGACGCATCTCCGGACACAACCGCCAACCCGCGGTCTCCAGGACGAATAGATCAGCGGCCGAAAGGATGCGTCCGGGTCACATTTTCTCGCGCGACACGTGATCGCAGCCGTCCAGATACGGCCGCAGCGCTGCCCAGGCGGCGGCCTTCTCGGCCAGAGGGCGGGCGTGCGCGGGGCTGGAGGAGGGCAGGTCGAGCAGATCGGGGCCCGCATCCGCCAGCATCGCCCGGCCCAGCCTGGCCGCCTTACCGCCGTTGAAGGCGACAGCCCGCAGGCCCGGCAGGGTCGCTACCAGGCCGCGCAGATCGGCCGCCTCGGGCAGGCGGATGGCGGCGTCCAGGCTGCCCGGCCGCTCGGCGCTGGCGATGACGTCCCACAGGCCGATGCCGCCGGCCTTCAGCGCGGCCAAACGGTCGTCATAGGGCAGGGCGGCCAGCTCGACGCCCAGCACCCCGCCGATCAGCCGCCAGAAGGTGTTCTGCGGATGGCCGTAGTACTGGCCGGCCTTCAGCGAAGCGTCGCCGGGAAGGCTGCCGAGGATGAGGACGCGGGTGTCGGCGTCGACGACGGGGTCGAATCCGACCTTGCGGCTCATCAGGCCCCGAACACCCGCTGGAAGACCGTGTCGACGTGCTTGGTGTGGTAGCCGATGTCGAACAGGGCCGCGAGCCGGTCGTCCGGCAGGGTCACGCGGGCGTCAGCCTTGAGGAAGTCCAGGAAGGCTCCCTCGCCGCGCCACACCTTCATGGCGTTCTCCTGCACCGCGGCGTAGGCGTCCTCACGCGACACGCCCGCCTGGGTCAGGGCCAGCATGACCCGCTGCGAGTGCACCAGGCCGCCGAGGCGGTCGATGTTCTTCTGCATGTTCTCCGGATAGACGTTCAGCCGCTCGACTACGTTCGCCAGCCGGTGCAGGGCGAAGTCCAGGTGGATGGTGGCGTCCGGGCCGATGCCGCGCTCGACCGACGAGTGGCTGATGTCGCGCTCGTGCCAGAGGGCCACGTTCTCCATCGCCGGGGTCACCGCCGAACGGACCAGACGGGCCAGGCCGGTCAGGTTCTCGGTCAGGATCGGGTTGCGCTTGTGCGGCATGGCCGACGAGCCCTTCTGGCCCTTGTCGAAGAACTCCTCGGCTTCAAGGACCTCGGTGCGCTGCAGGTGGCGGATCTCTACCGCCAGACGCTCGACCGACGAGGCGACCACGCCCAGGGCGGCGAAGAAGGCGGCGTGGCGGTCGCGCGGGATCACCTGGGTCGAGACGGGCTCGACCTGCAGGCCCATCTTGTCGGCGACGTACTGCTCCACCGCCGGATCGACGTTGGCGAAGGTGCCCACCGCGCCCGAGATGGCGCAGGTGGCGATCTCTTCCCGCGCCGTCAGCAGGCGGCGCTTGGCGCGCTGGAATTCAGCGTGATAGCCGGCCAGCTTGAGGCCGAAGGTCACCGGCTCCGCGTGGATGCCGTGCGAGCGGCCGACGGTCGGCGTGTACTTATGCTCCTTGGCGCGGGTCTCCAGCGCCGCCAGCACACGGTCGACGCCCTCGACCAGCAGGTCGGTCGAGCGGGCCAGCTGCACGGCGAAACAGGTGTCCAGCACGTCCGACGAGGTCATGCCCTGGTGCAGGAAGCGGGCCTCGTCGCCGACGATCTCGGCCACGTGGGTCAGGAAGGCGATGACGTCGTGCTTGGTGGTGCGCTCGATCTCGTCGATGCGGTCGGCGTCGAAGGTCGCGTCCTTGCCCTTGGCCCAGATCGCGTCCGCGGCGTCCTGCGGGATCACCCCCAGCTCGGCCATCTTGGTGGCGGCGTGGGCCTCGATCTCGAACCAGATCTTGTACTTGGTCTCTTGCGACCAGAGGGCGACGGCGGCGGGGCGGGAATAGCGCGTGATCATGGACGCGCCGTGTCGGTCCGGGAGGGCGCGGAGTCAAGGCGCGGCTTGCATCGGCAAGCCCGCTGGCGCACCAAACCGCCACGCTTCACATCAGGGAATCGCCGCCATGGAACTGATCATCGGGCCCCGCCTGTACTCGACCTGGTCGCTGCGGCCGTGGCTGGTGCTGAAGCGCTGCAAGGCCGAGTTCACGGTCACAGAGATCGACATCTATTCCCCTGAAGGCCAGGCAGAGCTGGAGCGGATCTCGCCCTCGCGGCTGGTGCCCCTGCTCAAGGTCGACGGCGAGACGGTCTGGGACTCCATGGCCATCTCGGTGTGGTGCGCGGAGAATTTCCCGCACGTCCGCCTCTGGCCGGCCGACCCCCACGCCCGCTGGCTGGCCCGCTCGGCGGCCTGCGAGATGCACGGCGGCTTCATGGCCCTGCGCAACGAGTGCGGCATGGGCCCGGACCACACCATGGTCGGCCCGGACCGCTCGCCGACGCCGACGGGGGAGGCCGTCGCCCGCGACATCCGTCGCCTCGTCTCGCTGTGGAAGGAGATGCGCGCCCGCTTCGGCGAGGGCGGCCCCTATCTGTTCGGCGAATGGTCGGTGCCCGACGCCTTCTTCACCCCGGTGGCGACCCGCTTCCGGCACTTCCAGGTTGATCTGGCGGCCTATGGCGACGACGGCACGGCCGCGGCCTACCGTGACGCCCTGCTGACCCAGCCCGACTTCCTGGAATGGTCGGCGGAAGCTTTGCGTTAAGGTCACTTCGCGAGAGGCTGATTTTCGGGCTGCACAGGAAGGTCTTAGTTGCACATGAGAAGACCACTGCAACTGGCAGCCCCAACTCTAGCTCTTTCGTTAGCTGTCGGCGGGGGCGGCTGTGCCTCCGCGATCCACCAGCCGATCCAACCAGTCCCGCCCCCCCGCGTGGCCACGGTCGTCAACGGCATCGGCTTCCCTTACCGCCTCGAAAATATGCTGTCGGACTGTCGAGCGGCGGGATGTTCTCTGACGATCGATCTCGGGCCCGTCACCGCCACGTTTGACTCTCCGTATGCCTTGGACACCGGGGGCCCTAGGTGCGGGTCGAGGCTTGTGAACGAGGCGGCCTACATACTCGACGAAGTTCGCACGGATGGTCCCCGCGCCCTGACTGTGTCGTACCGGTCAAGCGCCAGCTGCGCACATCGCTCCATTACGATTACCTACCGCGCCAAGCCAGGCGCCGACCCCAGCGAGGTGGGGCGGATCGTCAGATCGTCCTATAGTATGTGGTACAGTTGCACCGGAGCGACCACGCAGATCAGCTGCATAGCTGCAGACGCAAGCAGGCGTGTTCCTGAGATAAGGGATAAGGTCCTGTTATGGGAGCAAACGCTTTAGGCAAGCTTTGCATTAAGGACGTCCCCCAACGGGGAGTTAAGACAACGACGGTATCCCAGAACCCGTACGCAGCACCACGCGTTAGGGGGTCGTCATGTCCATGCCTGTCCCACAGCCGGAACCCCGCCGTCCCAGCCTGCTGGTCTACGGCCTGGTGATCGTGGTCGCCTGCTGTCTGCCGGCCTTGCTGCTGGCGGGGCTGTAGACGCTATCGTTTGAACTAGCGCCCGCCGCCGGTGGTCGGGACTGAGGCGACCTCGACCGGCTGGGCCGGCTGCGGCGGCGCGCTGATCGGCATGGGCGGCGGCGGCACATAGTCCAGGCTCAGCGGCACCAGGTCCGCGCCTGAGGCGACAGCGTCGAGGGTGTTCAGCGGTCGGTTGTTGAGGCGCTGATAGATCCAGTAGGCCGCGACCACCTTCTCCACGTATTCGCGGGCCTGGGGGACGTCGATCGTTTCGATCAGCAGCAGCGGATCGGCGTTCGGGCCGAGCTTGCGCACCGCCGCGACCATCGGGCCCGGGCCCGCATTGTACGAGGCCGAGACGCGCAGCAGGTCGCCGTTGATGGCCGGCATGGCGAGCACCTTGGTCACATAGGCCTGACCGAGGCGGGCGTTGACTTCCGGGACGTACAGCCGATCCGGATCGGTGACGTAGCCGCGGTCGTTGGCCAGCTCGGCCGCCGTGGTCGGCATCACCTGCATCAGGCCGTAAGCTCCCACCGCCGAGCGGGCGCGGGGGTTGAAGTCGGTCTCCTTGCGGGCGATCGCATAGACCAGCGAGCGCTCGATGGTGAAGCCGCCCTCGGGCTCGATGATCGGCTGCGGATAGCGCTGGGCGTCGATGCGCCGGGTGTCCTCGCCGGCGCCGGTCACGCGCGGCCCAAGGGCGCGGCCCAGGGCGGCCCACAGCTGGCGACCCTTTTCCGTCAGCGCCGAGCGCAGTCCGGTGCGCAGCTCATCGCGGGCGTCGGTGCGGCGACCGACTTCGTAATAGGCGACGGTGCGGCGGGCGCGGGCGTCCGAGCGGACGAATTCCTCCAGCTCCTGGGCGTCGACGCCGAGCGGCTCGTCCGGCTGGTAGACGGCGTGCTGGACGCCCGACGCCATGTAGGGCTGGGGGCCGAGGTTATCGATCTGCGGCTCTTCGCCCAGTTGGCGCAGGGCGATCTGGCCGTAGAAGGTCGCCGGCCAGGTCCCGGCGCGGCGCAGCAGCGGCTGAACCCGGTCCTGCTGACCCGATCGGGCCGCGGCGCGGGCGGCCCAGAAGGCGGCGCCCGAGCGGACCCAACCATCCTCGGTCGGATCCTCGAGCACGCGCTGGAAGGCGACGCTGGACTTGCCGAATTCGCCGAGCCGGTATTGCGCCAGGCCGACGACCCACCAGTCGCCGATCTGCTCGCCGAGGGTCACGGCGCCCGTCAGGTCGTCGTTGTTCAGGGCGATGCGGGCGGCCTTGGTCGGATCGTCCTCGGCGGCCCCGCCGCCGGCGGCGACCACGCTGGACCAGGTCCGGCCGCTGACGCTGGAAGGACGCTTCGGCTCCGGTGCGCCGTCGGGACGGCGACGCAGGGCCAGCTGGTAGGCGCGCGGGGCGCAGGGCAGGTCGGAATACTCCTCCAGCCAGGCGGCCAGCTCTTCGTAGGTGGCGGAATAGTCGGCGTGGAACAGGCGCTCGAACTCGACCTGGCCCAGCAGGACGCGGTCATTGGCCTGGCGGGCCGAGGCGCGCGCGGCCTCCAGGTCTCCGCGGCGCAGGGCGTCGAAGGCGGTGGTGTAGCTGAGGCGGTCCGCTGGACTCAGGGCCGTGACCTGCGGCAGCTCGTCGGCGTGCGCGGACGGGACGGCCAAGGCCAAACCCAGCGCAAGAGCCAATGCGGTCGTCGGCGCCAGAAGCGCGCGGCGGAAGGATATCGGCACTGAGGCGGCCCCCCTTAGAGCGTCTCCGAACCGTCTCGATTCGGTTCGGTTGGGCGCTGTTCGTTCGGTCGTCAGGCCAGAAAGGCGCCGCCGCCCTGACCTGTGTCAAGATTTGACCTGATTTTGGGGCGGTTTTGCGTCTGTGAAGTTAACGGGAGGTACCGTTCAGCTTCGCCGCCAGGGCCAGCATGTCCGCCCAGGCCTGCTTTTTGGCCATCGGCTGCTTCAGCAGGAAGGCTGGATGCAATGTGGCGATTGCGGGCGCGGACAGGCCGCCTTCGGCCAGACGCCAGTCGCGCCACTGGCCGCGCAGCCGCATGATGCCTTCTTCGGCGCCCAGCACCGAACGCGCCGCCGCGGCTCCGAGCACTAGCACGGCCTTGGGCTGCAGCAGGGCGAAGGCGCGATCGACGAAGGGCGCGCAGGCGGCCTGTTCCGCAGGGCTGGGCGGACGTCCGCCCGGCGGCCGCCAGAAGACGGTGTTGACCAGATAGGCCTGCCCGGCGAGCTCTGCCTCGGCCAGCATTCGGTCCAGCAGGCGCCCGGCCGGTCCCACGAAAGCCTCGCCCTGCGCATCGTCCTCCAGCGACGGAGCCTCGCCAACGATGAGCAACCTCGCGTCCGCGGCGCCGCGGCCGAACACGGCCCCGCCGGCGCCCATCTCGTGCAACGGGCAGCCCTTGAACGTCGCCGCCGCGGTCGCCAGGGCCTCGAGGCTGTCAGCCCCCGCGGCCAGGCGCCGCGCCTCGCCGATGGCGTCCGAGGGGTCGACGATCGGGGTCACCGCCGCCGTCGCCTTGGCCACCGCTTTCAGCGCGGGCGGGGGCAGGACGTGGGTCCGATCGACCGGCGCGTCCTCGTAGCAGGCGTCGACGCCCGCTTCCCGCCAGAAGGCGAGCAGGCTTTCGGCTGTGGCGGTGTCGAGGGGCTGCATGGTCATCGGTGTTCAGCGCACAGGGATAGTCCTTGACCGCCGCCGCGTCACCTTCGGATAAGGCGTCACCACAAGACCCTGACGACGACGAGGAAATCGACCATGGCCGAAGCGATCGAGGGCGGCGCCGCCAATGCCTGGCAGGAAGCCGTGATCGACAAACTGCCCGCCGTCGAGGCGCTGGCCGGGGTCGAGCGCGAGGTCATGGAGTACGACGTGGTCATCGTCGGCGGCGGCCCGGCCGGCCTGTCCGCGGCGATCCGCCTCAAGCAGCGCGCCGAAAAGGACGGCAAGGACATCTCCGTCGCCGTGCTGGAGAAGTCGGCCGAGATCGGCGGCCACATCCTGTCCGGCGCAGTCATCGACCCGAAGGCGCTGAACGAGCTGTTCCCCGACTGGAAGGCGCGCGGCGCGCCGCTGGAGACCCCGGTCACCAAGGACAAATTCCTAGTCCTCGGCCCGATGGGCCAGGCCTCCCTGCCGATGTTCGCCCTGCCGCCGCTGATGCACAACGACGGCTGCTACATCGGCTCGCTGGGCAACCTGGCCCGCTGGCTGGGCGAGCAGGCCGAGGCCCTGGGCGTCGAGGTCTATCCCGGCATGGCCGCCAGCCACGTGGTCTGGGATGAACCGACGGGCCGAGTGAAGGGCGTCGTCGCCGGCGTCTTCGGCATCGACCGCGAGGGCAAGCCGACCGACGACCTGCAGCCCGGCATCGAGCTGCACGGCAAATACGTCTTCATCGCCGAGGGCGTGCGCGGCTCGCTGGCCAAGACCATCATGGCCCGCCACAACCTGTGCGACACGGCCCAGCCCCAGAAGTTCGGCATCGGCATCAAGGAGCTGTGGCAGGTCCCCGCCGACAAGCACCAGCCCGGCCTGGTCCAGCACTCGACCGGCTGGCCGCTGGACGAGTTCACCGGCGGCGGCAGCTTCCTGTACCACTTCGGCGACCGCTACGTGTCGATCGGCTACGTGGTGCACCTGAACTACAAGAACCCCTTCCTGTCGCCGTTCGATGAGTTCCAGCGCTTCAAGCACCATCCGGCGATCAGCGAGCACCTGGAGGGCGGCACGCGCATCTCCTACGGCGCTCGCGCCATCACCGAGGGCGGCTTCCAGTCGGTGCCCAAGCTGGCCTTCCCGGGCGGCGCCCTGATCGGCTGCTCGGCCGGCTTCGTGAACGTCCCGCGCATCAAGGGCAGCCACAACGCCATGAAGACCGGCATGCTGGCCGCCGACGCCGCCTATGACGCTGTCATCGCCGGCCGCGCGGGCGACGAACTGGTCGAGTATCAGGCCGCCTACGAGAACAGCTGGGTCTACCGGGAGCTGAAGGCCGTCCGGAACGCCAAACCCTTCCTGTCGAAATACGGCACCACCGTCGGCGGCGCGCTCGGTCTGTTCGACATGTGGTTCGGGACGCTGTTCGGCGGGCTGTCGCTGTTCGGCACCCAGAAGCACGGCAAGACCGACGCCGCCTCGACCGAGCCGGCCTCCAAGCACAAGCCGATCGCCTATCCGAAGCCGGACGGAAAGCTGTCCTTCGACAAACTGTCCTCGGTGTTCATCTCCAACACCAATCACTCGGAAGACCAGCCGGCGCACCTGAAGCTGCTCGACCCGTCGGTGCCGATCCGCGTCAACCTGCCGGAATACGGCGAGCCCGCGCGCCTGTACTGCCCGGCCGGGGTCTATGAGGTTCTGTACGACGAGCAGGGGGCCAACCCGCGCTTCCAGATCAACGCCCAGAACTGCGTCCACTGCAAAACCTGCGACATCAAGGATCCGTCGCAGAACATCGTCTGGACCACCCCTGAGGGCGGCGGCGGTCCGAACTACCCGAATATGTGACGGCTCTGTAAGCGGAGGGCCTTGCCGCGGCCGCATAATCGGGGAAGGGTCAAATCATGCGTTCGTCGTCTCTGCGCCTGATCCTCTCCGGTTGCGCCGCCCTGGCGCTGGCCCTTCCAGCCGCCGCCCAGGAGGCGCCGGTCGTCGTCGATCCGCCGCTGAACGGACCCGCGGAAACGGCTCCCGTTCCGGTCGCTGTCCCGGCCGTCGCGCCGGACGCCGCCGCAGAAGCGCCGAGCGAGCCGGAGGTCCCGGCCATCCCCGCGGTCTGGGCGCCGCCGCCGATCGCCGCGGACGGCCAGTCCGCCTACGGCCTCTATCTGTCGGGCCGCCTCGCCAGCCTGCGCGGCGATCAGGACGCAGGCGCGGCGCTGCTGGTGCGCAGCCATACCCTGACGCCGGAGCAGCCCCAGCTCGGCAACGAGGCCTTCTTCGCCAGCCTGCTGTCGGGTGACATCGACGCGGTCGTGCGCCTGACGCCCTACGTCGCCGAGACGCCGCTGCTGGCCGACGCCGGGCGACTGATGACGGTGGTTCAGGGGCTGCGCGACGGCGAGGGCCGCGCCGCCCTGGCCGACCTTCAGTCCAAGCCCCTGACCGAGCCCTTCACCCAGGTCGGGCGCTATCTGCTGCCGTCGGTCTCAGCCGCGGCGGGCGATTGGGATACGGCGCTGCGTCCGGTCGAGGCCTCGGCGTCCGGCGTGCTGGCGCTGCGCGACCAGCGCGCGCAACTGCTGGAAGCCCGCCGCCGGTTCGGCGACGCCGAGGCCGAGTACAAGACCTTGATGGCGCTGCCCGACGGTCCGCGCCTCTATCAGATCCACTACGCCGCCTTCCTGGAGCGGCGCGGCCGCCGCGAGGAGGCCCTGGCCGCCTACGCCCAGGTGCTGTCGAGCGCTACGCCGGACCCCCGCGCGCTGGGGGCCGTGCAGCGGATGCAGGCCGGCGGCCGTGCGCCCGCGGCGTCAGAGCCCAGCCAGATCGCCGGCGACGCGCTCGCCTTCGCCGCCCTCGAGGCGAGCCAGGCCGGAGCGCACGACTTTTCGGCCATCTATCTGCGTCTCGCCGAGGTTCTGAAGCCGAGCGACGAGGTCGCCCTGCGTCTGGGCCAGAGCCTGGCCGCCTACGGTCAGCGCGACGCCGCGCGCGAAGCCTTCGCCCGGGTCAGTCCCGAGAACCCGATCGTCTACGCCAGCGCCCAGATCGGCCTTGGCTCGAACTACAGCCTCGACGAGCGCGACGATGAGGCGCTCGAGGCCTTCCGTCGGGCCGATGCGGCGGCGCCGGAGCAGGCGGTGGTCGCGCGGATGCTCGCCGCCCAATATTTCGACCTCGGGCGCTATGATGAGGCATTGGCCGTCCTCAATCGGCCGACCGTCAACACAGCGCGCCAGTCGCTCGACGTCCGCTTCCTGCGCGGCGCGACCCTCGAGCGGGTGGGCCGCATCGACGAGGCCGAGGCCGAGCTGTGGACCGCCCTGCAGATGGCGCCCAACGATCCGGCCATGCTCAACCACCTCGGCTACATGTGGGTCGATAGCGGCCGCCGGGTCGATCAGGGGGCGGAGATGATCGCCCGCGCCTACGCCGCCGATCCGCGCAACGCCAACATCCAGGACTCCCTCGGTTGGGCGCAGTACCGTCGCGGACAGTACGAGACCGCGGTGCAGACGCTCGAGGAGGCGGTGGCCAAGCAGCCGGCCAATCCCGAGATCAACGACCACCTCGGCGACGCCTACTGGCAGGTCGGGCGCCATCGCGAGGCGAGCTGGCAGTGGAACCGTGTCCTGACGCTCGACCCGGACGCTGAAACGCGGGCCGAGGTCGAGCAGAAGCTGGCGGTCGGCCTGACCGCTGCGCCGATCACCGGCAGCCAGCCCTGAGGCATGGCCGCGCGTTCGGGCCTGGCCCCCGCCAAGGTCAATCTCTTCCTGCATGTGGGCCCGGTGGACGCGGAGGGCTATCACCCGCTCGCCAGCCTGGTGGCCTTCGCCGACGTCGGCGACCGGGTCGAGGTTGCGCCGGCTGAGCGCCTGTCTCTGGTGGTCGAAGGGCCCTTTGCGGCCGCACTTGAGGGCGGCGACAACCTGATCCTGCGCGCGGTGCGTCGCCTCGGCGAGGTCGCCGGGGTCGGCGAACCGCCGCTGGCCCTTCGCCTCGAGAAGCGCCTGCCGATCGCCGCCGGGCTGGGCGGGGGCTCTTCCGACGCCGGTGCAGCTCTCAAGCTCGCCCGCGACGTGCTGGGGCTGAAACTCGATGACGACGCGCTCGCCGATATCGCGGCGGTGGTCGGCGCCGACGGTCCCATGTGCCTGCACGCGCGAGCCGCCTGGGCCGAGGGCAGGGGAGACGTTCTGACCGCCGAACCCCGCCTGCCCCGCCTGGCGGCGCTGCTGGTCAATCCGGGCGTGCCGTCGCCCACGGGAGCGGTCTATCGAGCCTATGACGCCGGTCCCGTGGCCGTCGCCGACCGGCCGGACCCGCCGGCCGACTGGTCCGCGACCGGGGTCGCCGCCTGGCTGAAAGGGCAGCGCAACGACTTGGAGGCCCCCGCCATCGCTGGGGCTCCCCAGATCGCCGAGGCTTTGGCTACCGTTAGGGCTCTGCCCGGCGTCCAACTCGCGCGCATGTCCGGTTCCGGCGCGACTGTCTTCGCCCTGTTCGGATCTTCGGCTGAGGCGAAGGCTGCGGCCGCGACGTTGACCGTCGCTCGGCCCGGTTGGTGGGTCGCTCCAACAATACTGTCGTAAGCTTAGCGACATCAAGGTTTGTGGCGGCAATGAGCCTGGATAGCGGCCGATTTCTCGAAACGGCCATGATGTAAACAAGCAATCTGGGCGATCTCGCTGATCTTATCCCGAAATGGAACTCGTCCGTCCGTCGCGATTTCACTGTCACGGACTTCGAGTCTTATGGCTGCGCTTGTCCTCCCCTAGCAGCTGTTCGATCAACGAAAGGGATACTCCGCATGTTTCGCGCCAAGCTTCTGACTGCTGTCGCCGCCACGGCTCTGTTTGTCGCCCCGACAGCCTTCGCCCAAACGGTCCCGGCCACGCCCGCGACCCCGGCGACCCCCGCCACGCCGCCGACCGACACGACTCCGGCGACGCCCGCTACGCCCGCCACCAAGGCGACGCCGGCGACGCCGGCCGCCCAGGCGGCGACGCCTCATGCCAACAACGTCATCGACGTGCTCAAAGCCAAGGGCGAGTTCACCACCCTGCTGAGTGCGCTGGATCAGGCGCAACTGACCCAGACGCTCTCGTCGCGTCCGGCGATCACCATCTTCGCGCCGACCGATGCGGCGTTTGCGGCCATGCCGGAGGCGGAACGCACTCGCTTGCTGGATCCGGCCAACGCCCAGGAACTGCGTAACCTGCTCCTGTACCACGTGATCGTCGCCGACGTGACGACTGCCCAGATCGAGGGCGCGCGGGGTCCGGTCGAGACGGCCGGTGGAGCCGAGATCGAGCTCGACGGCTCAGGCGACGGTCTCAAGATCGGCGGGGCCACCGTGACCCAGGCCGAGATCGACGCCTCGAACGGCGGCGTCTTCGCCATCGACCGCGTCCTCAATCCCTCGGCTGCGGCCCAGGGCGACGTCTCGACCGAAGCCGAGGCCGAGGCTGTGACCCCGCCGGCCGACGAGACCACGCCGCCGGCTGCGGCGGCTCCGGCTGAAGCGGATGCAACCCCGCTCCCGGACGGTGCGGCTCGTCCCGCTGCGCCTGGCGAGAACGCGCCTAGCGGCGAACAGGCCACGAGCGTGACGACCACGGCCTCGCCGGAGGTGGTCAACCCGACCGACGGTCAGGTCGATGACCAGGAAGACCGCAGCAACCCGACCCCGACCCCGGGCGCCTCGGGAACACTGCCGGTCCCGCCGACCGCCGCCCCGACCCCGGCCCCCAAGCCGAACTGATCCGGCCCTAAGGGCGACTGAAGCGGCGGCGGACCCCGGTCCGCCGCCGTTTTGGCGCTTAACCGTCGGAAAACCGCCGTGCGCTAGGGTCGGGGCATGGAAACGCTCACGCCCGCCCACGCCGCCGCGTTCGAAGCCGTTGTGGCCAAGGTCCCGATGGACGCCCGAAACCGGATCGCCGTCCTGATGGACGAAGCGGCCGCCGCCGCAGCCGCCTCGGCGCCGCACTGGGATTTCGACCAGCCAGGCCATCGCGCGGAGGAGGCCCTGGCCGCCGCCTTCGGCTCGGCCCTGACCGACGACCATCGCCGGGCGCTGGTGGCCTCCTGGGCGCTGGAGCTGCCGGCCCGGATCGTCGCCGCCGACCTGCCGCAGGCGTCGCTTGAGCTCTACCCCGAATGGATCGGCCGCCTGGCCGACTTCCTGAGCGCCGCCGCCGACCCCTATGACCGGGACTTCTGGGCCAAGGACGTGCGCATCGCCTTGGCGCTCAGCGTGCCCGGCGCCCGGACCCAGATGATCGACCTCAGCTCGCCCATGGGGCCCGGTCAGGTGCTGCGCCACGCCCGCGAAGGGTGGGGCTGGTCGGTGATCCCGGCCTACGCCGCCGCCCAGGCCTGGAAGCCGTGGCTGGAGGTGCATACCGAGAGCCGCGAACTGGGCGACTTCAACGAGGCCGGCTGGGACCGCGCCTGGGCCACGGCCGCCGAGATCCTCAAGCGCCGCCCCGATATGGCCGGCATGCTGGGCTCGTCCTGGTTCTATGACCCGCCGCTGGAGCAGATCAGCCCGCGCCTGGCCTATCTGCGCGTGAACCCGCTCAAGCACGGCGCCTTCCTGGTCCACCAGGGGCCGGGCGAGATCCACACCGAGCGCGCCGCGACCAGCTCGCCGACCCGCAAGTCCTTGATCGAGAAGGGCGAATACACGGCCCGTTCGTGGATCGTGGCCTGGCCGCGGGCGGCCCTGATCCGATGGGCGGACGCGCGGAAAGCCGGGTCGGCCGCCGAGGCGGCGTAGCGGCCTCAGACCCAAAAAACAGAGTCTGAATCGTCTGAATCGTCTGACGCGGACCCGCAGAAAAGCGAGTCTGAAGAGTCTGAAGAGTCTGAAGCGGGCCCGCCGCGGGCGCGCAAAAAACAGAGTCTGAATAGTCTGAATCGTCCGAATCCTGCCCGTTCGGTCGCCCCGATTGGGCGACGTCGGAGGCTGGCATACGCCTGCGTCAGAGGCGGACGTGGAAGCCTATCCTTGCGTCATTCCGAAAGAGGTTAGTGGCGGACAAGCTTCCACGCTTCGGCGATCGGCCGGATTTCCAGCCCCGCGTCCTTGGCCAGCGTCAGCACCCGATCCAGATCCGCCGGCGTGCAGCCGTAGTCCGTGGGGCGGTCCGAGACGTCGTGGCCATAGGCGGTGAGCCAGCCCTTGCGGTCGGCGGCTTCGGCCATCAGGCCTTCGACGTCGTAGCCGGGCAGGCGGCGGCTCTCCAGGCCGATGGACTTGATCAGGGCCCGGTCCTCGCGGGCGGCATTGATCCCGTCGCGAACGCCGCGAGCCAGGTCGAAGCGGCGGCGAACCACGGCCTTGGCCCCGACCGTAGCGTCGCCGAATGGCCAGGCGAAGGTGGTCATGCGGTGGCCGTCCAGCCGCTCGGCGACCCATGCGGCGTTGACGTCGAGGCTCATGCGCAGGGCTTCGGCGTCCATGCGCAGGGCGCTGGTGTGGCCGAAGGTGTGGCAACCGACCTCGTGTCCGGCGCCGTGCAGGGCCTGCAGGTGCGGGACCTGGAACTGGTCCCGGTCCATGTTCACGCCGTCGGCCAGCCCGCCGCAGACATAGTAGGTCGCCTTGACCCCGTGGGCGGCCAGGATCGGCCCGGCCTCGGTCCAGGCGCTGGCCGGGAAGTCGTCGAAGCTGAGCGAGAAGATCCCGCGCGCCGGGGCGACGGAGACCAGCTCCACGTCGAGATAGCGCGCGGCCCGCCGGCGCATCTGGTCGATCTGCTTCATGGGGGGAAGGTAGTCGGCCGCCCTTAAAATTCCTTCTCCCCTCGCGGGAGAAGGTGGCCGACCCCGGGCCTGACCCGGGGGAGGTCGGTGAGGGGTGGATGCGGCGGCCGCTACGTCGACCCCTCATCCGTCAGCCTTCGGCTGCCACCTTCTCCCGCAAGGGGAGAAGGGACGCCGCTGCCTTGCCCGCGGATAGCGCCCCGTCTAGGGTCCGCGCCTCTCTTTTTTGCGACTGCGAACACCCGTGACGACCGAACCGCTCGCCTTCCAGGACCTGATCCTGACGCTTCAGAAATACTGGGGCGAACAGGGCTGCGCCCTGCTTCAGCCGTATGACATCGAGGTCGGCGCCGGGACGCTGCATCCGGCCACGGTGCTGCGCGCGCTCGGGCCCAAGCCGTGGAAGGCCGCCTACGTCCAGCCGAGCCGTCGCCCGGGCGACGGCCGCTATGGCGAGAACCCCAACCGGCTGCAGCATTACTATCAATTTCAAGTACTTCTCAAGCCGAACCCCGACAATCTGCAGGAACTGTACCTCGGCTCGTTGGCGGCGATCGGCATCGATCCCAAGCTGCACGACATCCGCTTCGTCGAGGACGATTGGGAGAACCCGACCGTGGGCGCCTGGGGCCTGGGTTGGGAGGTCTGGTGCGACGGCATGGAGGTGACCCAGTTCACCTATTTCCAGGGCGTCGGCGGCATCGAGGTCGACGTCGTCTCGGGCGAGCTGACCTACGGCCTGGAGCGTCTGGCGATGTACGTCCAGGGCGTCGACAACGTCTACGACCTGAAGTTCACCAAGGAAGGCACGACCTACGGCGAGGTCTTCCTCGAGAACGAGCGGCAGCAGTCTGAGGCGAACTTCCACGGCTATGACGTCGACGGCCTGAAGCGCCGGTTCGAGGACATGGTCGCCGAGGTCTCGCGCCTGCTGGCCATGACCGGGCCGCAGGGCCAGCCGCTGGTGCTGCCGGCCTACGACCAGGTCCTCAAGGCCTCGCACCTGTTCAACCTGATGGACGCCCGCGGGGCCATCGCCGTCGCCGAACGCCAGAGCTACATCGGCCGCATCCGCGACCTGTGTAAGGCCTGCGCCACCGCCTACGTCGAGCAGGAACGGAAATCGGCGTGAGCGACCACATCATCAGCCTGGTCGACCGCCGGGGTAAGGCCGCCACCCTGCTGGCGGGGCATGTGAGCTTCAGCAACCGCGCCCTGGAACTGCGCCACGAGATCACCAACCCGGCCTCGCCGGAATGGTCGGTCCGCGACGCCCACGCCTTCCTGGAGGGGCGATCGGAGCCCGTGCCGTTCGACGTCCTGTTGGCCAGCGCCGTCTTCGCGTCGCACCCGGGCTGGGGCGACCTGGTGGAGAACGAGCTCGGCCTGTCCGGCACGCTCAATTTCGAACAGCCCTATTTCGATCTCCTGCAGACGGCCGCCCTGTCCGCTGCCGACCTCGAGCTCGACATCCTCTTCTCAGCCAAGGATCGCGACGTCGCGGTCCTCAGCCTTTCGATCCGACACAAGACCGCCTGATGCCCCAGCTCCTGCTTGAACTCTTCTCGGAAGAAATCCCGGCCCGCATGCAGGCCGGGGCGGCGCGCGATCTCGAGCGCATGGTTACGGAACGGCTGAAGGCCGCCGGCCTGGGCTGGGAGGCGCTGACCACCTACGCCGGGCCGCGCCGGCTGACGCTGGTCATCGAGGGCCTGCCGGCCGCGACGCCGGACCGCGAAGAAGAGCTGAAGGGGCCCAAGGCCTCAGCGCCGGAACAGGCGCTGGAAGGCTTCCTGCGCAAGACCGGCCTGACCCGCGAACAGCTCGTCGAGCGCGACGGGGTGCTGTTCGCCGTCATCAGCCAGAAGGGCCAGTCCACCGCCGCCCTGATCCCGGCCATCGTCGATCAGATCGTGCGCACCTTCCCCTGGCCCAAGTCGATGCGCTGGGGCACGGGCACGCTGCGCTGGGTGCGGCCGCTGAAGCGGATCGTCGCCCTGTTCGACGGCCAGGTGGTTCCGTTCGAGATCGACGGCGTGCCCTCGGGCGACGTCACCGAGGGCCACCGCTTCCTCGGCTCGGGCAAGCCGTTCGCGGTCAAGGATTTCGCCGACTACCGCCACAAGCTGGAGCGCGAGTTCGTTCTGCTGGACGTCGCCGACCGCAAGCTGCGCATCCTCGAGGCGGCGCAGAAGGTCTGCTCGGACAAGGGCCTGGCCCTGGTCGACGACGACGGCCTGTTGGATGAGGTCGCCGGCCTGGCCGAATGGCCGACGCCGATCCTGGGCGACATGGACCCGCAGTTCCTCGACCTGCCGCCCGAGGTGGTGCGCCTGTCGATGAAGGTGCACCAGAAGTATTTCGCCGTCCGCGATCCGGCCAAACACGGCCTGGCCCCGCACTTCGTGGTCGTGGCCAACGTCGAGGCCTCCGACGGCGGCAAGGCCCTGGCCGCCGGCAATTCCCGGGTTCTGAGCGCGCGCCTGAACGACGCCCGCTTCTTCTGGGACGAGGACCAGAAGGTCGGCTTCGACGCCTGGCTGAAGAAGCTGTCCGGCGTGACCTTCCACGCCAAGCTGGGCACCATGGCCGAGCGCGTCGAGCGCATCGCCTTCCTGGCCCGCGAGATCGCCCCGCTGGTCGGCGCCGATCCGGATCAGGCCGAACAGGCCGCCCGCCTGGCCAAGGCCGACCTGGCCTCGGGCATGGTCGGCGAGTTCCCGGAACTGCAGGGCGTCATGGGCGGCTACTACGCCCGCGCCGCCGGCCAGCCGGACGCCATCGCCGACGCCGTCCGCGACCACTACAAGCCGCAGGGCCCCGCCGACACCGTGCCGACCGCGCCGCTGACGGTGGCCGTGTCCTTGGCCGACAAGCTCGACACCCTGGTCGGCTTCTTCGCCATCGACGAGAAGCCCACGGGCTCGAAGGACCCGTTCGCCCTGCGCCGCGCGGCTCTGGGGGTTCTGCGCCTGATCCTCAACAACGACGTTCGTCTGGGGCTGGCCGATGACGCCTTCGCTCCGGCTAGGGCGCAGCTGTCCAAGACCGCGAACGTCCAACGTCAGGTCGATGGTCTGTCGCTCGTCAGCGAGCTCGGCTCCTTCTTCGCCGACCGCCTGACTGTCCTGCTCCGTGACCAGGGCCAGCGGCACGACCTAGTGGCCGCCGTGTTCGCTCTTGGCGACGACGACCTGGTCCGCATCGTCCGCCGGGTCGAGGCGCTGGACGCCTTCCTGGCCACGGACGACGGGGCCAATCTGCTGGCCGGCTACAAGCGCGCCTCGAACATCCTGCGCGCCGAGGAGAAGAAGGGACCGCTGCCGACCGGCATGGTCCAGACCGGCCTGCCGGGCCAGCCGGCGGAGGAGGCGACGCTGGCCTTCGCCGTCGCCGCGGCCCAGATGGCCGTCGACGCGGCGCTGGAGACCGAGGACTTCGCCGCCGCCATGAAGGCCCTGGCCGCCCTGCGCGCGCCGGTCGACGCCTTCTTCGACAAGGTGATGGTCAACTCCGACGCGCCCGCCGAGCGCGAGAACCGTCTCAAGCTGCTGGGGCAGGTCCGGGCCGTCATGGGCCGCGTCGCCGACTTCGGCCAGATTGCAGGCTAGACGCATTGGGACGGCGCGGTCGCCGCGCCGTCCCGCTCACGCGATAATCAGCACTCCCACTCGACGTAGTCGTAGCTGTCGCCCATCGTCAGGTCCGGCCAGCCGTTATAGCCGTCCCACGACTCCCAGCCGTTGCACCCCAGGTACTGGGTCGAGACCAGCTGGCCGCCGATGTAATAGGTGTACATGAACCCGTAGCCCTGCGGGCCGACGTAGTAGTTGGTCTGGGCCGAGGCGGTGGACGCCACTGAGGCGACCGAAAGCGCCAGGGCGGCGATCGTCAGGATACGCGGAAGCTTCATCGTTGATCTCCAGTGTCGTGTCTGACTGTCCCCTCAGTTCTGGGGACGTCGGCACCGTTCGCCGTCGCGCGGCCGATGTCAACCGCCGGTTGTGATTGCGGAGAATACACGTACATTCCGGGGCGCGGCTCCCGCGATCGGATTGCAGACCGACGGGATTACAATCCTGACATGTTAGGCCTCGCGGCTTGACCGTCGGTCTGTGAAGCCGTGACATCCCTTCAAACCTCTGGAGGGATCATGTCGCTACGACTCTCAGCCGCCTGGCCGGCCCTGGCCATGGCCGCAGCCCTGGGGCTGGCCGCCCCGGCCGCGGCGCTTGCCGAAACCCCCGCCGCGCCGCCGACGCAGGCCGCCTCGCGCGGCTTCCACGTCGATCCGGTCTACTACACGCTCGATAACGGGCTGAAGGTCGTGCTGCTGCGCGAGCCGTCGGTGCCGACCGCGACCGTGGGCGTCTACTACGGCATCGGCTTCCGCATCGAGCCGCGCGACCGCACCGGCTTCGCCCACCTGTTCGAACACCTGCTGTTCCAAGGCTCGGAGAACGCCGGCAAGGGCGTGTTCATCGACCTGGTGACCAACTCGGGCGGGGTCATGAACGGCTCGACCCGGTTCGACTTCACCAACTACTACGAGGTGGTTCCGTCCGGCGCGCTGGAGGCGATGCTGTGGGGCGAGGCCGACCGCATGGCCCGGCCGGTGATCAACCAGGAGGTCCTGACCAACCAGCAGGGCGTCGTGGCCAATGAGGTCAAGGTCAACGTCATCAACCAGCCCTACGGCGGCTGGCCCTGGCTGTGGCTGCCGCAGGCGGCCAACACCAACTGGTACAACGCGCACAATTTCTACGGCGAGTTGACCGACCTGGAGAACGCCACCGTCGGCGACGCCCAGAGCTTCCACGACAGCTTCTACCGGCCGAATAACGCCGTGCTGGTCGTCGCCGGGGACATCGACATCGACCAGACCAAGGCCTGGGTGAACCGCTATTTCGGCGTCATCCCGCAGGGCGCCCCGGTGGTGCTGCCGGACATCTCGGAGCCCCGCCAGACCGAGGCCAAGCAGGTGGTCCGCCAGGACGCCCTGGCCCCGCGCCCGGCCTGGAGCGCTGGCTGGCATGTGCCGGAACGCGGCACGCCGGAATGGTTCGCCATGGGCATGATCGACCAGCTGCTTGGGCAGGGGGCGGACAGCCGGCTGTACCAGAAGCTGGTGCAGGAGAAGCAGCTGACGTCGGGCGTGCAGTCCGGCATCAATTTCGGCCTGGGCAACATGTACAACTACAACGGTCCGATGCAGTGGACCGTGGCGCTGATGCATGACGCCAACCGCCCGGCCGACGAGGTCACCGCGGCCGTCGACGAGGTTATCGCGCAAATCCAGAACGAGCCGGTCAGCCAGGCCGACCTGGACCGCTCCCGGACCAAGATCCGCTCGCAGCTGTACGGCATCGTCGACCAGTCGACGCGGTTCGGCCTGGTCGATCTGCTGGCCACCTCGGCCCTGTTCGACAACGACCCGTCCAACATCAACCAGCTGGAAGCCGGCTTCGCGGCGGTGACGCCCGAGCTGATCCAGCAGGTCGCCCGCGAGTATCTGCGGCCGACCAATCGCACCATCCTGCTCATCGAACCGGGCGCCGCCCCGGCCGCCAACGCCCAGGGAGGCGCCCAATGACCCGCCGTCTGACCTTCGGCCTCGCCGGCGTCCTGTCGGCGGCCCTGCTGGCCTCGGCCGCCCCTGTGCTGGCCCAGAGCGCCTATCCGCCGATGCCGGCGGTGGGGGCGCCCAAACCGTTCAGCCTGCCGCAGATGGAGACCTACACCCTGCGCAACGGGCTGCAGGTGACGCTGATCCCGTACGGCCTGACGCCCAAGACGGTGGTCAGCCTGCGCGTGCCGACCGGCAATATCGACGACGGCGCCGACACCTGGATCGCCGACCTGACCGCCGACATGCTGCGCGAGGGCGCGGGCTCGCGCAGCGGTCCGCAACTGGCCCAGGCCGCGGCCTCGATGGGCGGCGGGCTGCAGACCTCGGTCAACCAGTTCGAGACCGGCGTCAGCATCAACGTCCTGTCCGAGCACGGCCCGGCGGCCGTCGGCCTGATCTCCGACGTGGCGCGCCGTCCGACCTTCCCGGCCAGCGAGTTCGGCCGCGTTCGTGACGGTCGCGCCCGCCAGGTGGCGGTGGCCCGCTCGACGCCGGGCTCCCAGGCCGATGTCGCCCTGGCCCAGGCCCAGTACGGCGCCGATCACCCCTATGGCCGGGTCTTCCCGACCGACGCCCAGCTGGCCGGCTTCACGGTCGAGCAGGCCAAGGCCTTCCACGCCGCCAACTACGGCGCGCGCGGCGCCCGTCTCTACGTCGCCGGTCAGTTCGATACGGCGGCGATGAAGGCGGCGATCGAGCAGGCCTTCGGCGACTGGGCGCCCGGCGATGGCCCGACCGCCGCGCCGGCGACCCGGGACACCCCGATGCAGGTGTTGCTGGTCGATCGTCCGGGCGCCGCCCAGTCGACCCTGCGCCTGGCCTTCCCGGCCCCGGCCATCGGCGGCCAGGACGACCTGGAGATGCGGGTGACCAACACCCTGCTGGGCGGCTCCTTCAACTCGCGGATCACCAAGAACATCCGCGAGGCCAAGGGCTACACCTACTCGCCGGGCAGCGGCCTGGCGTACGAGGACCCGCAGGAGACCTCGTGGGTGTTCAACGCCGACGTCACGACCGCCGTCACCGGCGAGTCGCTGAAGGAGGTGTTCGGCGAGATCCGCCGCCTGCAGACCGAGGCGCCGAGCGCGGCCGAGAACGCCGGGGCCAAGACCTACCTGTCGGGCATCTTCGTGCTCAGCAACGCCAACGCCCCGGGGATCGTCGGACAGCTGGCCTACAGCGACATGATGGGCCTGCCGCGGGGCTGGATGGACGGATACGTCCCTGGCGTGCTGGCGGTGACTCCGGCCGAGATGGAGGCCGCCGCAGCCGCCCATCTCCCGCTGGACAAGATGACCCTGGTGGTCGTCGGCGACCTGGCCACGGTTCGCCCGCAGCTGGAGGCCCTGCCGGAACTGCAGGGCGCGACGATGCAGGTGGTGACGCCCTAGTAAGCGCCCTTCTCCCCTTGCGGGAGAAGGTGTCAGCCCGAAGGGCTGACGGGATGAGGGGTTGTCGCGGCGGTTCCGCCTTTCGACCCCTAATCCGACCTCGCTGCGCTCTGATCCCTTCTCCCGCAAGGGGAGAAGGGATCAGGGGATTTGATCCGTGAACGCGGCATCCAGACCGTAGGTGGCGAAGCGGGCCAAGCGCTCGGGGTGGCGGCCGTGGGCGAGGGGATCGTCGCCGAGGCGGTCCAGCTCCGGCAGGACCAGGTTCTCGGCCCGGAAGGTCCAGCCCGCGACCTTGAGACCCGCCGCGTGGGCGTCGGCGATCAGGGAGGAGGGGAGGTCAGGCTCCGGCTCGATCAGGGCCAGGTCGACGCCGATCCAGTCGGCGTAGGTCGCCACCCGGGCCAGGCCCTTCGGCGTGGTCAGGGCGGCGAAGGGCTCTCCCGTCCGGTCGGCCGGCGCACCGACGGCGGCGATCAGTTGCAGCAGCGGCGTCGCGACGCGGGCGCGCAGGCGCTGCAACGTCCCCGGCTCGAAGCACTGGACGATGACGGGGGCGTCGGCGCCGGTCAGGCCGTGGCGCTCCAGGGCGGCGACGAAGGTCGCCTCGAGGTCGAGCCCGGCGGCGCGCAGGTGCGTGGGGTGTTTCAGCTCGGGCGCGACGGCGACGGTCCTGCCGGTGCGCGCGGAGCCCCGGCGGGCGATCTCGATCACCTCCTCGAAGGTCAGGATCGGCTCGCGGCCGTCCCACGCCGTGTTGGCCGGGCGGAGCAGGGGCATGCGCTCGCGGGCGCGAAGGGTTTGCAGCTCGGCGAGCGTGAAGTCCTCGGCGAACCATCCGGTGAGAGGCAGGCCGTCGACCGGGCGGGTCGTGCGACGCTCCCGGAACGCCGCACGGTCGGCGACGTCCGTGGTCTGGCCGATCTCCACGTCGTGACGCACGATGAGCGCCCCGTCGCGGCTCATCACCAGGTCCGGTTCGATGACGTCCGCGCCCTGGTCGATCGCCAGCTCATAGGCCGCCCGGGTGTGCTCCGGCCGTTCGCCGCAGGCTCCGCGATGGGCGATGATCAGCATCGCGGGAGCTTAGCCCCCCTGCAGCACCTTGCGGAGGGCCGTGTGGATGTCCGGGTTGGCGGCCAGGATCTGAGCGCCCTTGGCCGGGTCGCCGTCCTGGTCGATCGTGGTCACCACGCCGCCCGCCTCGGTGACGAACAGCACGCCTGCGGCCACGTCCCACGGGTTGAGGTTGCGCTCATAATACGCGTCGTACCGGCCGGCGGCGACCCAGGCGAAGTCCAGGGCGGCCGAGCCGAGGCGGCGGATGCCGGCGACGCGCTGGCCTACGGCGTGGATGTCCTTGATGGCCTGGGCGTGGCCGGTCTTGCCGATGAAGGGCAGGCCGGTGGCGATCAGGCTCTCCGAAAGGTCCTTGCGGCCGGCGACGCGGATGCGGCCGTCGTTGAGGTAGCAGCCCTTGCCCTTCTCGGCCCAGAACATCTCGTTCATGACCGGGTTGTAGGTCACCCCGGCGACGATCTCGGCCGTGCCGTCCGGGTGCTTGCGCTCCAGCGCCACCGTGATGGCGAAGTGCGGCATGGCGTGCATGAAGTTGGTGGTGCCGTCGATCGGGTCGACGATCCAGGTGTGCGACTTGTCGGTGCCCTCGACCATGCCGCGCTCCTCGCCGAGGAAGCCGTAGCCGGGACGGGCCTTGGTCAGCAGCTCGAACAGGGTCTGTTCGGCCTTGATGTCGGCGGCGGTGACGAAGTCGCCCGGACCCTTGCGCGAGACCTGGAGGTTCGAGACCTCCCCGAAGTCACGCAGCATCGGGCGGGCGGTCTTGCGGACCGCGTCCATCATCACTTGCAGCAGGGCGGAGGCGAGGGCCATCGGGAATCTCCTGGTCCGCAGCTCCTGAAAAGGCGTGTCGCCCGGAGGTGCGGAGAAGTTCAGTACGCTAGCCGGCCCCGACGGAGCCGGTGAAGTGATGAGTGGCTAGTGATTAGTGGCTACAGCGGGGACGCGATCGAAGACGCGGCCAATCACTAATCACCAATCACCAACCACTCCGCGCAGCGGTCAGTCCGCGCGGCGGACGTATTCGCCGGTGGTCGTGTCGACGACGATCTTCTCGCCCACGCCCATGTACGGCGGGATCATGATGCGGACGCCGTTGTTGGCGATGGCCGGCTTGTAGGACGACGAGGCGGTCTGGCCCTTCACGGTCGGCTCGGTCTCGACGACTTCGAGGGTGACCTGTTCCGGCAGTTCGAGGCCGATCGGGCGGTCTTCGTGCGACTCGATGACGACCTTCATGCCTTCCTGGAGGTAGGGGATGCGCTCTTCGCCGACCCATTCCTTCTGCAGTTCGATCTGCTCGTAGTTCTCGTCGTTCATGAAGACGAGGCTGTCGCCGTTGTCGAACAGGTAGGAGTAGTCGCGCTGTTCGAGCGTGACGCGCTCCACCTTGTCTTCCGAACGGAAGCGCTCATTCAGCTTGTTGCCGGTCTCGAGGTTCTTGGCCTCGACGTTGGCGAAGGCACCGCCCTTGCCCGGCTTGACGTGGCTGGCCTTGGTGACGACCCACAGGCCGCCGTTCACTTGCAGGACCATGCCGGGCTTGATGGTGTTGCCGTTGATCTTCATGGAATCTCGGAAGGGTTGGAAGCGCGCGTCATCGGACCGTCCGGCGCGCGCGAAATCGGGCGCTCTCCCTAGAGGAAGGCGGGCCGTCAGGCAAGGTGGGGCGCCTCAGTGCACGGTCGGCCTGGCGTCCGGCGACTTGCCCTGGACCAGGTTGGCGAGGTGAACGCCGCCGCCGGTCGGGGCGGCCAGCTTGCCGGCGCGCGCGTCGAGCTTGCGGGCCTCGTGGGCGAAGGCGGCGGCCATGCCGGCCGACGACATGGCGGCGGCGATCTGCAGGCTGCGGCTGGCCGGGCGCATGGCGATCCAGACGGCGTTAAGCGCCTGGGCGGCGGCCCACAGGCCCATGGCGGCGGTGCGTTCGCGCGCCGGCGGAGCGTTCCAGACCCGCACCGCGGAGAGGGTGGTGGCCGAGAAGACCGCCGGCAGCACCAGGCTGAGCGGGCCGCGGGGACGTTCGGTAATCGGGGCGTCGTCGTCGCTCAGCTTGTCCGGACGCGGGGTGACCGTGCGGCGGGCCAGGACGGTGGCGGCGATGGCGAAGCCGACGGTCAGCGCCACGCCCAGCGCCACGTGCCGCATGTCGCGTTCTTCGGCGTTGAGGAAGCCGGCCGCGGCGTCGCGGGCGTCGTCGAAGGCGTCGTCAATGCTGGTCATTCCGGGTCCCTTCCGTGGTCGGGACCGGAATGATGTGGACGCGGCTCAGTTCCCGGTGGCGCTCTTGTCCGGCGCGATCTCGGTCATGGCGGACTGCAGGTAGTTCTGTTCGCCCAGCTGCTTGATCAGGATGTGCTGCGACTCGAGGAAGTCGATGTGCTCCTCGGTGTCGGCCAATATCTCGGTCAGAATCTGGCGGCTGATGTAGTCTTGGGCGGCTTCGCACTGCTGGATGCCGGCCAGCAGAGTGGTGCGGCCGCCGAGCTCGAGCTCAAGGTCGGCCCCGAGGCATTCCAGGGCGCTCTCGCCGATGCGCAGCTTGTGCAGGTCCTGCAGGTTGGGCAGGCCGTCGAGGAAGAGCACGCGCTTGATCAGCTTGTCGGCGTGCTTCATCTCGCCGATCGATTCCTGGTAGATGATCTCGCCGAGGTGCTTGAGGCCCCAGCTCTCGAACATCCGGGCGTGCAGGAAGTACTGGTTAACCGCCGTCAGCTCGTTGGTGAGCACCGCGTTGAGCGTGCGGATGATTGCGGGATCGCCCTTCATGATCGTCTTCCGACACGGGCGCGATCGTCGTCTGACGATCTAGCGATCACCCGCGTGCATACGGTTCAATACCACGGAAAACGGGCTTGTGTTCACTTGCGAACACTTATCAGCATATTGAAAATGCGAATGATTTTCCTGCGCAGGGGCGCGAGGACTATTCAGCGGCGAGGGCGAAGGCCTGCTGCGATTCCTGGATCATCTGGCGCATCTCGCACACGCATTTGGCGCACTGCGCCTGGCACTGGTGGCTGGCGAAGACGTCGCGCGGACGGGTGGCGCCCGCCTCGATGGCCGAGGCGACGTCACGTTTGCGGAGGCCGTTGCAGTTACAGACGTACAAGGACGGGACTCGACCTGAGACTGAGAATGGTTCTCCATATCAGAGCAGTCGGGGCGAATGCAAGTCGTTCGCATAAAGCTTGACGGTGAGGCGGCCTTCACCGTCGCCCTTGGCGGCCGCGCGCGCCTGTTGGACCGTTGCGAGAAGCCGAGAGCCGCCGCCATGGCTTCACCGTCGGCGGTGAAGCCAAAGGGGCGGTGAAGCCAAAGGATTGACGCCGCCCCCGCGCCGTCGCACTCCCCGGGACATGGCCAGAGAACCCCAGATCCCCGAGCGTCCGCCCTGTCGGCTGTACCTGATCACTCCGCCGTCGATCCCGGATGTGGAGGGGTTCGCAAAGGTTCTCGGCGAGGCGCTGGACGCCGGGGATGTGGCGGCGCTGCAGATCCGGCTGAAGGGCGTGGATGATGCGGCCGTCCTGGCGGCGGTGGCGGCGTTGAAACCGGTGGCCGAGGCGCATGGGGTGGCGCTGATCCTCAACGACCGGCCCGATCTGGCCAAGCAGTCGGGCTGCGACGGGGTGCACGTCGGACAGGAGGACGCCTCCTACGCCGAAGCGCGCCGGACGATGGGGCCGAACGCCATGATCGGGGTGACCTGCCATGACAGCCGCGAACTGGCGATGGATGCAGCCGAGGCGGGGGCGGACTACGTCGCCTTCGGGGCCTTCTTCCCGACCGCGACCAAGGAGACGACGCATCGTCCCGAGCCGGAGATCCTGAGCATCTGGCAAGAGACGGTGGAAGTCCCCTGCGTGGCGATCGGCGGGATTACGGTCGAGAACGCCGGGCTGCTGGCGCGGGCGGGGGCGGACTTCGTCGCCGTCAGCTCGGCGGTCTGGGGCCACCCGGACGGAGCGGCCGCCGCGGTGCGACAGTTCGACCGGGTGCTGGCCGAGGCCGCCGCCTGAAACTTCAGGGGATATTAGGAAGCGCGCGCTAGGACGAAGGGGACATTCGCCTCCCCGGAAGCCGAAATGACCATGAGCCGCGTGCTCGCCCCGACCAAGCCGGTGACGGCGCCGCCCGCGGCGTCCGCACCTCCGCGCGCCGGGGCGCCGGTCTATACGAACAGTGCGGCGGCCTTCTTCCGCGAGCCGCTGCTGCCCATCTTCACCGCCATTTCGGTGATGATCCTGGTGGTCGTCGCCCTGCATTTCGCCCGCACCGCGGGCCTGGTCGCGGCCCTGTGGGGCGCCGGCGGCGTGGCGGTGGCGGTCTGGCTGCGCAGCGGCCGGGGCGTCTACTATGACCTCTGTTTCGGGGGGCTGCTGGCCACCGGCATCGCCGCGGGCGAGCTGCTGGCGGGCAATTCCTATCTGCTGACGACGGTCTTCACCGCCGCCAACATGCTCGAGATCGTGGCCGCAGTGGTGCTGGCGCGGCGCTTTGCGCCGACCCTCAACTTGGCCAGCGTGGACGGCGCCTGCCGCTTCCTGCTCAGCGCGGCTGTGCTTGCGCCGGCGCCCGCGGCCCTCATGTCGGCGGCCGCGCTGTACGCGCTGGAGGGGGCCAATTTCCTGAACTCGTTCCAGACCTACTGGTTCGGCCACGCCCTGGGCATCGCCGTGATCGGGACCTTCGGCCTGGCGCTGAGCCGCCGCCAACTGGTCCTGCTTCGCAAACCGCTGCGCATGGCCGAGGCGGCCATCCTGCTGGGCCTGTTGATCGCCGTCTGCCTGATCGTGTTCTTCCAGTCCGAAGTGCAGGTCGGCTTCGTGGTCATTCCGCTGCTGATCCTGTTCGCGGCCCGCTTCCGCGTGCTGGGCGTGGCGACCGGCCTGGTCATCGTCGCCGTTACAGCGGTGGGCGGTACCATGGCGGGCGAGGGGCCCTTCGTCTCGGCCGGGCCGAACCTGGCCGACCAGGCCCTGCTCGCGCAGTTGATGGTGCTGCTGGGCTGCATGCCCATCCTGCTCGTCGCCTCCCTGCTGGAGGAGCGCGACCGCCTGTCGGACCGCGCCAAGGCCGGCCAGTTGCGCGCCGAGCGCGCCTCGGCCGCCAAGTCGCGCCTGCTGGCCAACGTCGCCCATGAGATCAAGAGCCCGGTCGGCGGCGTCATCGGCATCGGCGAGTTGTGGCGCGCCGGCCAGCTCGGCCCGGTCAATGAAACCCAGGCCGAGATGGCCGAGATGCTGGTCAAGACCGCGCGTCAGGTCGAAGCCCTGGCCCACGATCTGCTGGATGTCGCCCGCGCCGAGAGCGGCGCCGTGAAAGTCGAGCTGCGGCCGACCGACGTGCCCGGCGTGCTGGAAGACGTGCGTCGCGCCACCGCCCTGCGCCCCGAGGCCGAGGGCATCCGCCTGCAGGTGATCAGCGAAGGCGACGGCCTGGTGGCCCTGGCCGACTCGCAACGTCTGAACCAGGTGATCGCCAACTTCGCCTCGAATGCGGTGAAATACGGCGGCGCCGGCGGATCGGTCGTATTCCGCGCCACCAAGATCTACGACGGCGTGCGCATCGAGGTCACCGACCGCGGCCCCGGTCTGTCGCCGGAGAAACAGGCCCAGCTGTTCGAGCCCTTCAACCGTCTGGGCCTCGAGCGCTCGACCGTCGAGGGCCACGGCATCGGGCTGGCCCTGGCCAAGCGCCTCGTCGAGCTGCAGGGCGGAACGATCGGCGTCAGCTCGACGCCCGGCGAAGGCGCGACCTTCTGGGTCGAACTGCCCGTCGCCTGACGCCATCCTGGTTACAGTTGAGGTCGCCTTTACGTTGAGGGCCTTGCCGTCGAAGGGCTGAGGCGCGAAGCTGCCGGCCATGAGCATCGCCGTATCCGCCGCCGCCCTTCTGCTCCTGTCGGGAGACGCCGCCCAGGCCGCGCCACGTCCCCAGACGACGCCGCCCGCCACGACCCAGACCGCGCCGCGCACCACGGCGCCGGCGGCCCCGAGCGCCGATTTCACCCGCAACCTGAACAGCGGCCCGCCGCGCCCGGCCGAGTATCTGGCCCCCGCGCCGGCCCCCGAAGAGGATGAGGACGAGGCCCCGCCCGCGCGCCCGGCTGCGCGGACCGCGACCGCGCCGGCGACCCCGGCCCCGGCCCCGGCTCGCCCCTCGACGACCGCTCCGACGACTTCGGCTCCGACGACCCGGCCGACGACGGTAGCTCCCACGACGACGGCGCCGTCGACAACCCGGCCGGCTGTTACGCCGCCGGCCGCCAGCGCCCCAGCCACGACCCGGCCCTCGACCTCGGCGCCGACCACGACGCGTCCGGCCGCTACGCCTCCGGCCGCCAGCGCCCCGGCGACGACGACCCGGCCCCCGACGGCGGCCCCCGCGACTACGGCCCCCGCAACGACCACCCGTCCGCCGGCCGCCGCGCCCTCGACGGCGCCGCGCGCCACGGCGCCGGCTGCTCCAGTCCGTCCGGCCACGGCTGCGCCCGCCGCGGCCGCGCCGCCGGCCCCGGGCGTGACCGTGCTCGATTCCGTTGCGCGCGCGGACCTGCCGTTCTCTGTCGATCTGCCGCAGGGCTTCGAGATCGTCACCGGCCGTCCCGGGCCCGATTTCCGCATCTATACGATCCGCCGGGGCGAGCGATCGTTCGTGATGGTCTATGCCGGCCCGGCGTCGCAGTTCCCGATCTACAGCGGCGAAGTGGTCGAGGCCGGCGGCCGGGCGTCGGTCATCGCCAACGAGGACGGCCAGCGCCGCGCCATGGAGCACCTCTTCCAACGGCCGGACGCGCCGCGTGAAATCCACGTCTGGACGATGAGCCTGGAGGGGGCGGACCGCGCTCTGGCCGAACGCATCGCCCAGTCCGTCGACATCCAATAACGGGCGGCGCCGGGACCTAGACGCGCCTGACCGGCTCGTCGGCGGCGTCCAGCCGGACGCCGCGGCGGCCGGCGAAGACCAGAACCTCCTGGCCCGGAGCCTCGGCCCAACGCCGCAGGGTCGCCTGGTAGGGCTCTCGCCGCCAGTCGTGCGGCCGGGCCGGATCGCATTCGACGATCAGTCGGTTTCCGCCCTGTTCGCTGTGCAGGATGAAGCCCGCGACGCTCGGCTTCCACGTCTCGTCGAGCGCGTCAGTGAGCAGCCACAGGCAGTTGAAGACGCGGCAGTCCGAGGGCCGGTCCTGATAGACGGAGCAGCCGCGAGCCTTGCCGAAGTGGGCGCACCATTTGCCGGCCGGCTTGTCGAGGGCGGCGACCCCCATCAGCTTGCAGCAGAGGCCGCAGTCGCCGCACGACTTGGGCAAGGCGTCAGGTCTCCGACCAGGCCGCCAGTTCGTTGCCCGCGGGATCGCGGAAGTGGAAGCGGCGCCCGCCGGGGAAGGCGAAGATCGGCTTGATGACGACGCCGCCCGCCGCCTCGACCCGGGCCAGCATGGCCTCCAGGTCGGTGGCGAACAGGACGGGCAGGGGCTGGGTGATGGCGTCCGCCTGAGCGTCGAAGCCGCCGTCGATGCCCTCGTCGAAGGCGGCGTACTCGGGTCCGTAGTCCTGGAACGTCCAACCGAAGGCCGCGGCGTAGAAGGCCTTGGCGGCGGGCAGATCGCCGCCGGGCAGTTCGAGATAGTCCAGCTTGCCGTCAGTGCGCATTGGGAGACTCCGTTGAGGGCTGGACCATATCGGGGCTTGCCAGTCGCGGCCAAGTGGGAGAACCTGCTAACGGTTCGCAATTGCAGGAGTCGAGCCGATGATCGTGTTGACCACCGGCCCCGCTTCCCTGGCTCGCCTTATGCGGATGGACGCGGCTTCACAGCACCTCGCGTCGCGACAGGTGGAGGATCATCGCGACCAATGCGACCGCGCCCAGGCCCCCGCCGAGGGCCAACGCCGTCTGGGCCCGCCACGCCTCTGAGCTGATCAGGATATTCACCGGCATCTGCCAGGGCAGGAAGACGCCCTGTTTGGCGGAGGTGGCGACCACGGCGAAGAAGGTGCCGCCGATGCCCAGCACCAGGCCGGGCACGAAGCTGGCGTAGCGCAGGGCGGTCCACAGCTGGATGGCGACCAGCAGCAGGGAGGCCACGAACATCAGGCCGAGCGCCTTGGCGTGCTTGGCCAGCTCGACGGGGCCGATGGGCGTCAACTCCGGCTTGACGGCGGCGGCGAGGTGGACGGCGACCCAGGTCATCAGCAGGACGGACGTGCTCATCACCGCCATCACGCCCAGAACGCAGACGGCCTTGGCGGCGTAGAGCTTCCACCGCGGCAGGGGCAGGGCGCGCAGGTGGTCCCAGGACCGGGGACCGTGCTCCATGTGGGCGACCAGGGCGGTGAGGGCGGTGACGCTCATCGGCAGCATGAAGAAGGCCCAGATGCCTGAGGCGTTCATCAGCCACATCTCCCACGGCTGGCCTTCCTTGCCGCGCAGCATGTTGAAGAAGGTGAAGGCGGCGATCAGGGCGGGGGCGGCGATGGCCAGCAGGGCGGCCAGCGAGCGATTCAGCTTGCGGGCTTCGACGGTCAGGGCGGCGAGCATCAGGCGTACTCCGGTTGGGCTTGGACGGCGGGCGCCGGGGCTGAAACCTCGCGGTAGATGCCCTCCAGCGAGCGGGCGCGCGGACCGATCGAGAAGACGGCGATGTCGGCCTCGATCAGGGCGCGGTTGAGGGCCGCCGAGGCGGTGCGGGCGTCCTCGCCAGGCCGGAGCCGGGCGACCAGGCCGTCGTCGGTCTCCGCCAGTTCGAAGCCGCGGGCCACGGCGAGGGCCGAGGCGCGGACCTTGTCGTCGGTCTGGAAAGCGATCTCGGGCGCCAAGTCGGCCTTGAGGCGGTCGAGCGCGCCCTCCAGCACCAGCTTGCCGTGGCTCAGGATGCCGACGTGGGTGGCGGTCTGCTCGATCTCGCCAAGCAGGTGGCTGGAGAGCAGGACGGTGGCGCCAGTGCGCTCGGGCAGGGCGCGCAGGAAGCGGCGCATGTCGGCGATGCCGTCGGGATCCAGGCCGTTGGTCGGCTCGTCGAGGACCAGCACCGGAGGCGCGCCGAGCATGGCGCGGGCCAAGCCGAGCCGCTGGCGCATGCCGAGGGAATAGTCCGAGACCCGGCGGCGCGCGTGGGCGGTCATCTCGACCACTTCCAGCACCCGGTCGATCTCGGTGGCCGGCAGGCCGAGCAGGGTTCGGGTCAGGTCCAGGTTCTCGCGGCCCGACAGGTTGCCGTAGAAGCCGTGCGCCTCGAGCAGGGCCCCGACGTTCCGCGCCGCGGCGAGGCGGTCCCGGGCGACGTCGACGCCGCACACCAGGGCCGCGCCCTCGGTCGGGCGGATCAGGCCGAGCAGCATCTTCAGCGTCGTCGTCTTGCCCGCGCCGTTGCGGCCGAGGAAGCCGTAGACGGCCCGTTCGGGCACGGTCATCGACACGGCGTCGACGGCCAGATGGCGCTTGAAGCGACGGGTGAGGCGGTGGGTCTCGATGGCGGCGGACATGGCGGGCGCTCGCGTTTCGTTTAAGTCAGATATAAAGTTGCGAACGGCGCGTCTTTAAGTCAAGATTAAAGATGAGACACGTTTCGAACCTCGGAGACCGACCTTGAGCCAGGCCGATATCGACCGCTTCCGCCAGCGCTGCCGCCAGTTTCGCTGGTTGGCGATCTTCATGGTCGTCAGCGTCGGGGCTCTGCTGGCGCTGATGCATGTGATCGCCCCGGCGGTGATGTGGAGCCGCGGCTACGGCGGCTATCCGACCACGTTGTGGGCCTCGATGATCTCCGGCTTGCCGCCGGCCTGCTACCTGTTCGGCGTCTGGTCTATCGGCAGCGCCCTGGGCGAGTTGGCCAAGGGGCGGCTGATCCAGCCGACCCTGGCGCATGCACTGCGGCGGGTCGGGCTGGCGCTCGGCGTCGGCGGGGTGCTGAGCGTCTTCGTGGTCACCAACCTGCTGCGCCTGATCGGCGCCATCGAGGGCGGCTTCGCCCATTTCGACGTGCCGGGCATGACGCTGGGCATGATCGGGGGCGCGCTGTACCTCCTGGGCGGCGTGGCCGAGCAGGCGGGCAAGGTCCAGGCCGAGCTGGACGAGATGATCTGATGCCGATCCGCGTCACCCTTGACCATCTCATCGTCAAGAAGGGCCTCAAGGCGCGGGATCTCGCCGCTGAGGTGGGCTTGAGCGAGACCCAGCTGTCGCTGTTCCGTTCGGGCAAGGTGAAGGGCATACGCTTCCGCACCCTGGCCAAGCTGTGCGCGGCGCTGGACTGCCGGCCGGGGGATTTGCTGGACTACGACTTCGACGCCGCCGATCTGGAGGGGGCGGCGGAGGAGTAGGTTTCGAATGCTGAAGTCCGCATTCGACCCGTTGCGGACGTTGGCCGCTACAAGCCGCGATTAGCGTTCAACCATTCGCGGCCGTTCCAGCTCGCGTTGCGACCGCCAATATCCGGGCAGGAGTAGCCGGGATCATCGGTCTGCACCAAAGCGATGAGCAACTTCGCGTTCAACAAATGGTCGCGGGCTGCCGTTTCTATAATGTCGAGAATGACGTGAGCGCGCTCGCTGTCGGCGGCAACCAGGTGATGAAAACCTGTTAGTACCAACGCGCTCCGCCCGGACGGACCGAACGGGTAGTATCTCAGGCCATCGTTTAGAGCGTCGAGATTGCCGGTCCAAGGCTCATAGCCGAACTGCTCTTGCCATTTAAGTGCGTTAGATAATTGGACCTCGAAGCTTGGGACTTCAGCGCCGCACGAAACCTCCGAAATCTCATAATCCAAGCCAGCCAATTCTCCCCGGGCATCGGCAAGGATTTCAGGCTTCCAGAACAGATTGACGGCGCCATTTTGGAGGAGTGGCCAGTCAGCTCGCTCAAAATCAGCTTCGCTTGTGAACATCATTCGGAGGCTAACCTGTGCAATGTCCGCTTTCCACCCATAGCTGCCATCGCCGAGGTCTGCTCCGGAGCCATCGCGCGCTCCATTCACCATCCGTGCCGCGCGGCCCAAGCCATTGCCAGCTCCGGCCACGCCGACGCCGGCTTGCCCCCGATGAGGCGGATGCCGAACCCATGGCCACCCTCCTGGAACAGGTGAACTTCGGCGGGGACCTGGGCGGTGCGGAGGGCTGACAGAAGCTGCAGGCTGTTCTCGACCGGCACGGCGGCGTCATCGATGGCGTGCAGCAGGAAAACCGGCGGGCGGCCGCTCCAGGTCATCCGCTCAAGGGAATAGCGGGCGATGGCCTCGGGAGACGGCGACTCGCCCAGCATCTCCTTGCTGGAGCCGGCGTGGACGTACGGGTCGGCCATTGTCGCGACCGGATAGAGTAGGATCGACAGGTCGGGACGGAAGGGGGCGGCGTCGGCCTCGTCGACGGGGGCGTAGGTCACGTCGGCGCGCGCGGTGAGCATACCGGCCAGATGGCCGCCGGCCGAGGCGCCGAGGACGGCGACGCGGGCGGGGTCCAGGCCGTCCGCGGCGGCGCGAGCGCGGACCAGGCGCAGGGCGCGTTGGGCGTCTTGCAGCGGCGCGTCAGGGCCGGCCGCCCAACCGTCGCCGGGCAGGCGGTAGCGCAGCACGTAGCAGGTGACGCCCGCGGCGGCGAAGACGCGGGCGACGTCCAGCCCCTCCTTGTCGACCACGGCCCATTTGTAGCCGCCGCCCGGGATCAGCAGCAGGGAGGCGCCGTTGGGCCGTTCGGGCCGCAGCACGGTCAGGATCGGATCGGTCGTGTACTGAGCGAAGCGGTCGTGGAAGCTCGGGTCGGTCGAGCGCTCGACCACCTTGGGCGTGACCGTCACCCTCTCGCCGCCGGGCGCAGCGCCGGGCCAGAGCCGGATGGTCTCGGTCGGATCGGGCGGCGCGGTCGCCTGCGACACCGGTGTCACGGCGCGTGCCGGCAGCGGCGCGGCGGCCAGGGCGGCGAGGCCCAGGGCGGCTCTTCGGTTCACGGTCATGGAAGTCTCCCGAAGACGCGAGGCTAGGCCGGCGCGCCCGGATCGGACAAGAGCGTTGACTCTGCTTGATGCATAACGTATACGTTATACAACAGCGAGGTTATGGAATGGCCGCGACCGCACTCAAGCTGGACGAGACCTTCGCCGCCCTGGCGGACCCGACCCGGCGGGCCATCCTCAAGCGGCTGGCCCAGGGCGAGGCCTCGGTCAGCGAACTGGCGGCGCCGTTCGACATGAGCCAGCCGGCCATCTCGCGGCATCTGAAGGTGCTGGAGCGGGCCGGGCTGATCTCGACGGGGCAGGACGCCCAGCGCCGTCCCCGCAAGCTGGAGCCGGAGGCTCTCGTGATCGCAAATGATTTTCTGATCGAACTGCGCACCCTGTTCGAGGCCCGCTATGCGGCGCTCGACGCGGTGCTGGAAGAACTCAAGACGACCGGGGCGAAGACGCCCGGTCAGTGATGGAGAGGAGACGACCGATGCCAGAACCGCTGAAGATGACCACGCCCGGCGACCGCGAGATCCTGATCGAGCGCCGCTTCGACGCCAGCCGCGCCCAGGTGTGGCGGGCGATCAGCGAGGCCGAACTGATGAAGCGCTGGATGTTGGGCCCGCCGGGCTGGTCGATGCCCGTGTGCACGGTCGACCTGCGTGTCGGCGGGGCGCTGCGGGTTGAATGGGCCAATGAGGACGGCCGCACCATGGGTCTGACCAGCGTGTTCAAGGAGTTGGTCCCCGACGAGCGGATGGTGGCCACCGAACTCTTTGACGAGGACTGGACCGGCGGAGAGACCCTGGTCACCCAGACCCTGCACGAGGTCGACGGCGGCACTGTGCTGCGGACGCACATCCTCTATGCGTCGCAGGAGGCCCGTGATGGGGCCAAGATGTCGGGCATGACCAGCGGCATGGAGGCCGGCTACGCCCGACTGGATGGGATGTTCGCGCAGGACGCGGTGGCGGCCTAGACCAGTTCCACCGCCATCGCCACGGCCTCGCCGCCGCCGATGCAGAGGCTGGCGACGCCCTTCTTGCCGCCGCGGGCTTCCAGGGCGGCGAGCAGGGTGGTCAGGACGCGGGCGCCCGAGGCGCCGATCGGGTGACCCAGCGCCGTGGCGCCGCCGTTGACGTTCAGCTTGGCGCGGTCGATGCCGAGTTCCTGCATGGCGATCATGGCGACGACGGCGAAGGCCTCGTTGACCTCCCACAGGTCGACGTCCTCGACCGACCAGCCGGCCTTCTTGAGCGCCTTCTGCATGGCCGGGACCGGGGCGGTGGTGAACAGGCCCGGTTCGTGGGCGTGGGCGGCGTGGCTGACGACGCGGGCGACGATCGGCAGGCCCATGGCCTTGGCGACGCTCTCGCGGGTCATGACCAGGGCGGCAGCGCCATCCGAGATCGAGCTGGCGTTGGCGGCGGTGATGGTGCCGTCCTTGGAGAAGGCCGGCTTCAGGGTCGGGATCTTCTCCGGCATGGCCTTGCCGGGTTGTTCGTCGCGGCTGACGGTCTCCACGCCCTTGCGGGTCTTCACCTCGACCGGGACGATCTCCTTGTCGAAGGCTCCGCTCTCAATGGCCTTGAGCGCCCGGTTGAGGCTCTCGATGGCGTATTCGTCCTGCTGCTCGCGGGTGAACTGGTAGGTCCCGGCCGAGTCCTCGGCGAAGGCGCCCATCAGCTTGCCGGGGGTGTAGGCGTCCTCCAGCCCGTCCAGGTACATGCTGTCCGAGATGACGTCGTGGCCGATGCGGGCGCCCGAACGGTGCTTGGCCATGACGTAGGGGGCGCCGGTCATCGACTCCATGCCGCCCGCGACGATGACGTCGGCCGTGCCGGCCAGCAGGGCGTCGTGCGCCATCATGGCCGCCTGGAGGCCCGAGCCGCACATCTTGTTCACCGTGGTCGCCTCGACGTGCTGGCCGAGGCCGGCGCCGATGGCGGCCTGGCGAGCCGGGGCTTGGCCGAGGCCGGCGGGCAGGACGCAGCCCATGTAGATCTGGTCGACCTTCGCCGCGTCGACGCCGGCGCGCTCGACGGCGGCCTTGACCGCGGCGGCGCCCAGTTCGGTGGCCTTCACGCCCGACAGGGCGCCCTGGAAGCCGCCCATCGGGGTGCGGGCGAAGGAGCAGATGACGACGGGATCGGACATGGAGCTAACCTGAGCGAGTCTTGTGATTTTGGACGCGTGAATGAGCCGGTCGGCGGCGGAGTGCAAGCCGTCGATCAGCGAGGAGTCATCGGACCGCGGCGCGGCACACTGCCGCCCCAGCTGCGGGCGGCGGGCGTCAGGCCGAACTCGGTCAGGCGCTCGCGGTGGTGCTCGATCGGGGTCCGCAGCAGGGCGCGGGCCAGCTTGTTGAGCGAGCCCAGCGGGGTCTCGTCGGTCATGCGTTGGAGCCAGGCCGCAACCTTGGGCCAGCGTTCCGGCTCGACCTCGACCTTGACCGCGCGGGCGTTGAAGAAGGCCGGGGCGAGGCTGAGGTCGGCGATGGACAGGTCGCCGAACAGGAAGCCGGTCTCGGGCGTCTGGGTCTCGAGCCAGTCGAGCAGGGCCGGCAGGTCGGCGTCGCGCGCCTGGTCGACCAGGGCCTGATCGGCCTCGCCGCCAAAGAAGAGCGGCTTCAGGGCCAGCTGGAAGAACAGCTTCCAGCCCAGGACGTCGAACAGGCGGGTGTCCGCGAACTCCTCAATGAAGCGCGCCTTGGCTCGCTGCACCGGATCGGCCGGCCACAGGGCCGGGCCGGGCCGGGTCTCCTCGATGTACTGGACGATGATGCTGGAGTCGCAGAGCGTGACGTCGCCCTCGATCCAGACCGGAATGCGGCGGAGCGGGCTGACGGTCTCGAAATCGTCATTACCCATGAAGGGCGTGATCGGATCGAGCTCGACCTCGATCCCCTTGATCGCGCAGACGGCGAGGACCTTGCGGACATACGGCGAGACGGGGCTGCCGATCAGGGTGACGGGCTGGAACATTCTAGATTATCTCTTGCAACGCTTGGTCGGTGGTCGCCGGCGTTGTATGCGCCGCGCGTTTTTTGGGGTCGCGTCATGAAGTCTGTTGCTGCATTCGCCGCCGTCGCCTGCGCCTTTGCGGGCCCGGCCAAAGCCGAAGAGGCTTCAGCGGCCAAGGCTGCCGAGTACATCCTCCACAATGGCTGCCTGCCCTTGTTTGAAGGTGGAGCGGTAACGGAAGACCGCGTTCGCGAAGTCGCCACCGGCATCAACCTTCGTGAGCACGAAGGGAAATGGTATGCGCTCATCCGTGGCGGTACATCGCTCGCCTTGTCCTGGAATCCGGAACCGGGCGTTTGCCAGATCGCCATCTCTGGTGCGGTCGGGACCGCGAATGACCTCCTCGATGAGATGACCGCAATCGGATGGGGCGAGCAGCAGCGGAACGTCTGGTCGCCAGACGGCTCGCTTTCCGACCTCTGGTGCGGGGGCACCTCCAAGATGGAAGGTGAAGTGTGCGTTGCAGTTTGGCGCACCACTAATCTCGCTCAGGCGACCGATGGCGTGGTCATGACGATCAACGTCATCAAGGCGCCCTAGCTCAAGCCGCTTCCTCGTCCGCCTTTTCGCGGGGCATCATGTCGCCGACGGTGGCGCAGTTCTCGGCGCGGGTCAGCTGGATGTCGCGCGGTTTGACGATCTCGTTGCAATGGCCGCAGGCGATGCGGGGCGAGAGATCATGGCCGCACGTCTTGTGGACCATGGCGATGCCCGAGTCGGCGTCGCCGTAGACGTGTTTGGCGCCCCAGCCGTGCAGGGTGACCAGCACGCCGTACAGGTCCTTGCCTTTGGCGGTCAGGACGTACTCGTTGCGCGGCGGACGCTCGGAATAGAGGCGGGGCTCGAGCACGCCGTGCTGCACCAGGCTCTTGAGCCGGGCGGCCAGGACGTTCCTCGCGACGCCGAGGTTCTCCTGCCACTGCTCGAAGCGGCTGACGCCGTTGAAGGCGTCGCGGATGACCAGAAGGGTCCACGGATCTCCGATCACCTCCAGGGTGGCGGCGATCGAACAGCTCTGGCGAGAATAGTCGGCGGTGCGTCCCATGCAGGGAAGGTGACGTCGCGTCAGCCATTTGGCAAGAGGGTTGCCAATCTGAACGGACTAGGTCAGTATTTTTTCGCTACTGACACGTAGCGGCGAGCCGCGACGTATCTAGATCCCTCGAACTCGGGCGGAAGGCCCCCCGTCTTCCGCCCGTCTTTCTTGATCGATATGCACCAGAGAATGACCTTCCAGCAGACGCTCGCCGAAGCCCTGACCCTCACCGACGATGGGGAGGGCGGGCTGGATGTCCGGCTCAGCGGCGACTTCTCCAATGCGCCGATGTCGCTGGAGCCGGCCAAGGGCGCGCCCTTCGGCGGGCTGATGGCGGCGTTGGCCGGGGGAGCGATGCGCCAAGGGCTGGGGATCGAGACGCCTCTGCAGACCCTGACCGTGCAGTATCTGGCGGCGGCGCGTTTCGAAGCCGCCAACTTCAAGCCGGCGATGGCCCGCGGCGGCCGCAACGTCTCCTACGCCAGCGTCATCGGCGGGCAGGGCGACCGCATGGCGGTGCAGGCGCTGGGCACCTTTGGCCGCGACGTGGCCGGGCCGGTGCTGAAGCCGCTGGACGTCAAGCCGACCCCGGTAGACGCGCTGGAATCCTCGCCGCTGGACCCGCTCTACGGGCCCTGGTTCACCCGCTACATCGAGCACCGCTTCGTCGCCGGACCCAAGCTTTTCGGCCAGAACGCCGGCCAGTCGCCCGAACTGGGTTGCTGGATGCGCACGACGGACGGCGCGCCGCTGGACGAGGCGCGGCTGCTGTTCCTGCTGGATGGGCTGTATCCGACCTACTGGACGGCCCTGCCGGCGCCGCCGGCGATCTCGGCCAGCGTCGACCTGCGCGCCGACCTTCTGGCGGACCTGACACCGGACGTCTCGCCCGAGGGCTGGGCCTATTTCCACTTCAAGAGCCGCGACGTCGGCGGCGGCTGGGCGGTCGAGGACGGCGTCGCCTGGGCACCCGACGGCACGCCGCTGGCCCTGGTGCGTCAGCGGCGGAAGATCGTGCCGATGCGCGGAGCCTGAGACGACGAAAGCCGGCCGCGCATCGCTGCACGACCGGCTCCCGTCATCCCTTTACGCACACCACCTGACGCAGGGTGTGAACCACCTCGATCAGTTCGGACTGGGCCGCGATGACCGCGTCGATGTCCTTGTAGGCCATCGGCGTTTCGTCGATCACCTCGGCGTCCTTGCGGCACTCGACGCCTTGGGTGGCGCGGACGTGGTCCTCCACCGTGAAGCGCCGCTTGGCTTCGTTCCGGCTCATCGCGCGTCCCGCCCCGTGGGAGCAGGTGCAGAACGACTCCGGGTTGCCCTTGCCGCGGACGATGAAGGACTTGGCCCCCATCGAGCCGGGGATGATGCCCAGTTCACCGTCCTTGGCCGACACCGCGCCCTTGCGGGTCAGGAACACGTCCTTGCCGAAGTGGCGCTCCTTCGAGACGTAGTTGTGGTGGCAGTTCACCGCCTCCTGCGTCGTCTCCAGATCCGGCCAGAACGCGCGCAGCACGTTCAGGACGCTGTCCATCATCACCTCGCGGTTGGCGCGGGCGTACTTCTGCGCCCAGGACACCGCCCGGACGTAGTCGATGAAGCCCTCGGACCCTTCCGCGAAGTAGGCCAGGTCCTGATCCGGCAGGTTGATGAACCAGCGCCGCATCTCGTGCTTGGCCCGCTCGATGAAGTAGGTCCCGAAGCGGTTGCCCACCCCGCGCGAGCCGGAGTGCAGCATCACCCACACGTCGCCCGCCTCGTCGAGGCAGAGCTCGATGAAGTGGTTGCCGGTGCCGAGCGTGCCCAGGTGGCCGAAGCCGCGCGGGTGCGCCGCCTTGGGGTGCTTGTCGACCACGGCGTCGTAGCCGGCCTTGAGGTCGGCCCAGCGGGTCACCGCCGCAGCCGGGGGCTCAGAGGCCCAGGCGCCCTTGTCGTTACGCCCGCCGTTGTCGGTGCGGCCGTGCGGAACGGCCGCCTCGATTGCGGAGCGGATGCCCGACAGGTCGTCCGGCAGGTGCTCGGCGCGGATCGAGGTGCGCACCGCCATCATGCCGCAGCCGATGTCCACGCCCACGGCGGCCGGGATGATGGCCCCCACGGTCGGGATCACCGAGCCCACGGTCGCGCCCATCCCCCAGTGCACGTCCGGCATGACAGCCACGTGCTTATGGATGAACGGGAGCGAGGCCACGTTCTTCAGCTGCTTCAGTGCGGCGTCCTCGATGGGCACGCCCCGGGTCCACGTCTTGATCGGCACGTGGTCCGGACTGTCGATCACATCGTAATCGCGCATGTCGTCTCTCCTTCCTTTCTGATCCTTCCGGACCGGCGGGGGAGGCTCTTGCGCATACAAGAAACCCCTCCGGCCGGTTGGCGGGAGGGGTTGCTTGAAAACCGAAGCCGATCCGGCCCTGTCGTTCCCTACACACCCTCCGCGCACGCCGCCTTGCCCTCGACCGGCTGGCGGTCGAGCTGCATGGGCAGCTGCGAGGTGATGCAATAGGCGAACATGGGTCGTCTCGTTTTCGGGAGGGCGCTGATACGCGAAGCGTCGCCGGTTGGCCAGCCCCCTCCCGATCCGATTTAGTCGCGCACGTATTTGTCGAGGAAGGCCAGATAGGCTTCCTGGGCGGTGATGCGGTTGTCGCGGCGTTGGAAGCCGTGGCCTTCGTCGGGGAAGAGGACGTATTCGACCGGCACGTTGTTGGCGCGGACGGCGGCGACCAGCTCGTCGCTCTCGACCTGCAGTACGCGCGGGTCGTTGGCGCCCTGGACGACCAGCATGGGGCGCTGGATGTTCGAGGCGTGGAACAGGGGCGAGATGCGGCGGTGGCGCTCGGCGTCGGTGGCCGGATCGCCCATCTCGTCGAACAGGGCGTCGCGCTGGGCGCCCCACCAGGGCGGGATGGACTCCAGGGTGCGCACCCAGTTGGTGACGCCGAAGATGTTGACCCCGGCCTCGAAGGCCTCCGGGTGGAAGGCCAGGGCGGCGGCGGTCATGTAGCCGCCGTAGGACCCGCCCATGACGGCGACCTGGTCGTCGGCGACCCAATCCTGCCGGCGCAGCCACTCGCCCCCGGCGACGATGTCGCGCAGGTCGGCCTCGCCATGGGCCTTGTCGTCCATGTGGAAGAAGGTCTTGCCGTAGCCCGACGAGCCCCGGTTATTGGCGGCCAGCACCGTGTAGCCGTGGTTCACCAGGTGCTGGATCATGGCCGAGTAGCCGCGCCGGCTCTGGCCGCCGGGGCCGCCGTGGACGAACACGACCGCCGGGCCGGGGTTGGCGGCCGAGGCGTTCCGCGGCTTGTACAGGACGCCCGGGATCATCACCCCGCCTTCGCCGGGGTAGCGGACGATGGTCGCCTCGACGAGGTCGGACTCGGCGATGGCCGGGTTCAGGGCGGTGGTCAGGCGCTTGGTCGTACCGGCCGCGAGGTCGGCGACGAAGATGTCGCTCGGCGAAGTGTCCGAGGCGACCGTGAAGGCCATGCGGCCCTCGTCCTCACTGAAACGGACGCCGCCGATGTCGCCGTCCGGCAGGCCGGTCAGGCGGACGGGCTGGTTGGTCGTGGTGTCGAGGATGGTCAGCCGGGTCGAGGCGTCGGCGTTCAGGGCCGAGACCCGGTAGCGGCCCGAGGGCGAGTACATGACGTAGGAGACGTCCCAGTCGCCCTGGACCAGGGGCCCGCGGGCGCCGGTGGTCAGGTCGTGCGTCCAGGCCTGGTTCCACTCGCCGTGCTCGTTGGTGGCCAGGATCACCGCCTTGCTGTCGGGGGTGAAGTCGTAGACGTCATAGGCGATGTCGCCCGTATGCTCGGTGATCAGGACCGGCTGGCCGCCGTTGGCCAGGTCGGCGAGGTAGACGTCGGAGTTGGCGCTGGTGATCGGCTTGGCCATGGCCAGCCAGCGGCCGTCCGGCGAGACGGCGGAGATGAACATCCCCGGGTTCTCGAAGATCATCCGGCTTTCGTAGGTGGCGGCGTCGTAGGCGTAGAGGTCGAAGACCTCCGGATCGCGGGCGTTGGAGGTGACCCAGAAGGTTTTGCGATCGCCGCTGAAGCCGAGGAATTCGGCTTTCACCTTGTCCCCCGGGGTCAGGTCGCGGACCGCGCCGTCCAGCTCTCGCACGAAGACATGGGTCAGCTCGTCTCCGCCGCCGTCGGCGGTCAGCAGGATGCGGCCGTCGTTGGGGAAGTAGGTCGCGCCGGCGGTGGCGGGTCCGGTCGAGGCGCTGAGCTGGGTGGCGGCGCCGCCGTCCAGCGGCAGGGCGTAGGCATTGAACACGCCGCTGGCGTCCGACGAGACCAGCAATGAGCGGCCGTCCGGCGAGAAGGCCAGGCCGGACGGATGGGGCATGCCGTAGCTGGTCGTCTCGAAGAACTGGGCGGCGCTATAGGTCTTCACCGGAGGCCTCGGGGCCTCGGAGGTCGCAGCTGCAGGCTCGGCCCAGGCGACAGACGGCGCGAGCGGCGCGGCGAGAACGAGAATGAGCGCGGTCGCCATTCCGGCGGTGGTGGATCGCATGGGTAGCCCCTCAAGACGGATGATGCACACCTGAGGGGCGAGCTGAGCATTTTGGATGCAACCTGTCGCCGTATTAATGAAACCGCGTTCTCTGATCAGTGCGGAAGGCCGCGCAGCTGGATCAGGGGAATGACGATGTCCTCCTCGTCCTCGAGATGACGCAGCAGCAGCGGCTGGGCCCTCGCGAGCACGTCGGACAGGCGCTCGGCGCGGTCAGCGGCGTCGACGGCGTTGGACTGGACGGCGCGATGGAAGTCGAGGCCGCCCTGGAACAGGGCCTCCAGCTCGGCGTGGATGACGTCGTGGTCGCGATCCAGCAAGTCGAGGCCGTGGCCGATGCGCGGCTCGATCCGGCGCATCATCGGAAAATACTGGCCGCTCTCGATGCGGTGGTGGCCGTCGAGGTGCTGCAGGAAGGCTTGCAGCGCGGGGACCAGCTGGCGATGCAGGGCCGACAGCTCGCCGCCGCCGCGCCAGGCGTCGACCAGGCCGGCCATGTGCGTCTGGTGCTGACGAAAGCCGCCGTGCATCTGCAGCCAGAAGGCGGCGGTCTCGTCGAGGCCGGTGGTCCAGCGGTCGCGGGGGTGCGCGTCGCGCAGATAGAGCATTTCGGCCGGGAGGCCGGAGCGGACGGCGAGCGCCAGGCCTGCGTCGTCGCTGTGATCAGGCAACGGCGGTGGTCGTCTTGATGAAGCCGCCGCCCAGCAGGCGATCCGGATCAGCCGGGTCGTAGAGGGCGCAGGCCTGACCGGGGGCGACGCCTTCCTCGCCCGCGGCGAAGGCCACCGACACCGCGCCGTCGACCATGGACAGGCGGGCCGGCGAGGGGGGACGGGTCGAGCGGACGCGGGCCAGCACCGGGGCGCCGGCCTCGGCCGCCGCCTCGATCGAGGGTTCGTCGCCGAGCCAGTTGGTCTCGTCCAGGGTCAGGGCGGCGGTCAGCAGGGCTTCGCGCGGACCGACGATGACGTGGCGCTTCTCAGGATCCAGCTTGGTCACGAACAGGGGCTCGCCGACGGCGACGTTGAGGCCGCGGCGCTGGCCGATGGTGTAGTCGGTGATGCCGTGGTGGGCGCCCAGCACGCGGCCGTCCATGTGCACGATCTCGCCGGCCGCGCGGCCTTCCGGACGCAGCTTGTCGATCAGGGTGCGGTAGTCGCCGTTGGGCACGAAGCAGATGTCCTGGCTGTCCGGCTTGGCGGCGATGCGCAGGCCGAGCTCCAGCGCCACGCCGCGCACCTGGGGCTTCTCCAGGTCGGCGAGCGGGAAGCGCAGATAGTCGAGCTGCTCGCGCGTGGTGGCGAACAGGAAGTAGGACTGGTCGCGCGAGTGGTCGATCGCCTTGCGCATCTGGGTGCGTCCGCCGACGACCGCGCGGCGCACGTAGTGGCCGGTGGCCATGGCCTCGGCGCCGAGGTCGCGGGCGACGTCGAGCAGGTCGCGGAATTTGACCGTCTGGTTGCAGCGGATGCACGGCACCGGCGTCTGGCCGCGCAGGTAGCTGTCGGCGAACTGGTCGATGACGGCGTCGCGGAAGCGGCTTTCGTAGTCGAGCACGTAGTGCGGGATGCCGAGGGTCTCGGCCGCCAGCCGGGCGTCGTGGATGTCCTGGCCGGCGCAGCAGGCGCCCTTCTTCTTCAGCGCGGCGCCGTGATCGTAGAGCTGCAGGGTCACGCCGACGACGTCATAGCCCGCCTTGTGCAGCAGGCCGGCGACGACGGTGGAATCCACCCCGCCGGACATGGCCGCCACCACGCGAGAGCCGACCGGCAGGCCGACCGCCAGGCGCGCGGCCTCGATCGCCGCATCCATGTCGGCTTGCGACGCCATGGGGGCGATATCGGGGATCGGGCAAAGGGGCTCGGTGACCGTCATCGCCGCCATTTAGTGCGAAAGGCGTACGATTTCGAGGCCGGTCGCAGATAACGGCGAAAACGGCGACGGCCGCCCCGGTGTCCCGGAGCGGCCGTCTGGATCTTTCGAGGAAGGCTGGGTCTTAACGACCGTAGTGCTGGATCCGCGTCGTCCGCAGGCCCTGCATGCCCCATTTGTCGATCGCCTTCTGCCACGCGAGGAACTCCTCGGCGGTCAGTCGGTAACGCGCCAGGGCGTCATCGAGGCTGATCAGTCCGCCGCGCACGGCGGCCACAACCTCCGCCTTGCGGCGGATCACCCAGCGGTCCGTATTGGCCGGGGGCAGGTCATGGAGCGTGAGGGGAGTCCCCGTCGGCCCGACCACATATTCTTCGCCTCGTGTGTTAAGGCGTCGCTCTTGCAACATGGGCTTATGCCTCATTGACCACCATCACTATGGACAGAACCGTAGCGGTGGGCGGCTAAGGGCCGTTTAAGCGTCGTGGTGAAGGAAAGGCTAAAATGCCCTCCGTCCACACGTCCAATATTCAACAAAGGATTCATCGAGGTTTATGAGCCCTTACTGAAAGATCAACGTTTGATGCTGATCAGTTCGGCCAGCATCTCGTCAGCCGTGGTGATGATCTTCGAAGAGGCGGAATAGGCGCGCTGGGTGGTGATCAGGCCGGTGAACTCGGCCGACAGGTCGACCGTCGAGGCCTCGAGCTGGGACGACCCGATGGTGCCCGCGCCGCCCGTGCCGGCAGTCTTCAGGTTGTAGGTGCCCGACCCCTGGCTGACGCGGTAGGCGTTGCCGGTCGACTCCAGCAGGGCGTCCGGGCTCGGGAAGGTGGCCAGGGCGATCTGGGCGATGCGGCGGGTGACGCCGTTGTCGAAGATGGCGGTGACGAAGCCGGTGTCGTCGATCTTGACCTCGGCCAGGTTGCCGAAGGCGGTGCCGTTGGTCAGCACGGCCTGAACGACCGAGGCGCTGTCGTACTGGGTCAGGCCGCCTGCGGCCGCAGTCAGGTCGAAGGTCAGAACCTGGTCATCGATGCCGAGACCCGGGGCCCAGTTGAAGGCGCCGGCGCCCGGAGCGGCGGTGTCGGACGCGCCGAAGTTCAGGGTGGCGGCGGCCGGATCGGCGAACAGGGCCGAGGCGCCCATGGCGGCCATGGCGTCGACGTCGAGGCGGCCGTCCTGGGTGAAGGCCACCAGGCCAGTCTTCAGTTGGCCGTTGGTCAGGCCCGCGCCGGTGATGACGTCGCCGGCCGGGATGGCGCGGATTTCGGCGTACCATTGGTTCGGCACGGTGCTCTTCAGGAAGGACAGGGCCACGGTGCGCTGGCCGCCCTTGGAGTCCGAGACCGGGATGGTCAGCTCGAAGTCGGGCTTCACGCCGGCGCCGGTCTCCGGATCCCACATGGCCATGGAGTTGGTGGCGGCGTTGTAGGCGTTGGCGCCGACCGGGGTGGCGGTGGCGTCGATGGCCTCGGCCGACAGGGTCTGGCTGGACTTGAGGTTGGCGTTCAGCTGGACGCGGGTGGTCGGCTCGGCGGTGCCGCCGACGGAACCGACGTTGATGGTGCGCAGGCGGTTCAGGTCCGACGGATCGGTGGTGATGTTGCCGTCGGCGTCGACCGGCCAGCCCTGCAGGTAGAGGCCGGCGGTGTTCTTCAGATAGCCCAGGTTGTCGACACGGAAGGCGCCGGCGCGGGTGAACAGGCGAGCGTCGGTGACCTGGAGGTTCTCGGCCTTCTCGGTGACGACGAAGAAGCCCTGGCCGGCGATGCCCAGATCAGTGCCCGAGGTGGTGCGCTGCAGCTGGCCCGCCTGGCTGACGTAGTGGCGGGCGCTGGAGAGCACGCCGCCGGCCGAATAGCCCGCGCCGGTGACCTGGCTGTTGATGACGGTCTGGAACTCGGCGGCGCTGCGCTTGTAGCCGACCGTGTTCACGTTCGCGATGTTCTGCGAGATGGCGGCGAGGGCGGCCGAGTTGGCGGTCAGGCCGGAGACGCCGGCCAGAAGGGCGCTGTTGATGCTCATGGCAGGAGCTCCTTACGAGAACAATTTCATGGGGTTGAGGGCGGCGAGCGAGTCCATCAGGCTCTCGTCGTCGTTAGCGGGGGGCGGCGTCGCCGCCGTGCGGGCCTCCTCCAGCGCGATCACGCTGGAGAGCGGCAGAATGGAGTTGCCCACGGTCAGGTAGGCCTCGCCGTCGTACATCTCGACGCCGGTGATGCGGCCCCGGGTGAGGACCTGGCTGTCGATGGCCTGGCCGGCGGCGTCCTTGGCCACGACCTTCAGCGAATAGACCGAGCCGTCCTGGGCGTTGGCGCCGGTGGTGGTGACGCCGTCCCACTTGAAGTCGTGCAGGCCGGTGGTCTTGTCCGGCGCGGGGCCCGACCAGACGACCTTGCCCGAGCCGTCGAGCACCTGCAGTTCCGCCGACGCGGCGTTGGAGGCCAGCTCGTAGCTCCAGGTCGCCTCGCCGTCCGTGAACTTGGTCGCCGCCCAGGCCGCGGTGGCTTCCTTGCCGATGTAGTTGGCCGCGCCGGCCAGGCCGCCGCCGCCCTGGGCGGAGACGAGGCTCTTGAGCAGGTCGTTGGTGAGCAGTTGCTGCTCGACCCCGGCCATCTGGGTCAGCTGGGCGGTGAACTGGTTGGAGTCGACGGGGGACAGCGGGTCCTGGTTCTTCAGCTGCGAAGTCAGCAGGGTCAGGAAAGTCTCGAAATTCGAGGCCAGCATGCCCGTCCCGGAATTGATGCGGGCGGTCGCATTATTGGTTGTGGTGACGGCGTCAACCATCGGTCAGACCTTCATGTCCACGCCCGTGGGCGCGAGTGAGAGCGACATCCAGCGCGGCTGGACGACGTCGGTGTCGTTGTTCAGTCGGGCGGCGGCGGCGAAGGCGCGACCCTGGTTCTGACGGGCGTCCTGGCCGCGGTCGAAGGCGCTGGAGCCGCTGTCGCGGTCGGCGAACTCGAAGGCGTCCTCAGCAAGGTGGAAGCCCTGCTGCTCAAGCTGACGGCGCAGCTCGTCGGCGCGGCCCTTCAGGTCCGTGGCGGCGGCGGGGTTGTCGAAGGCGAGGCGCGCCTGCAGGCGGCCCTCGGAATCGATGTCGAGCTTGACGTCGACGCGGCCGAGCTCCTCGGGCAGCAGGGCCATCTCGAAGCGGGTCGAGCGGGCGTCCAGCTTGCGGATGATCTGGGCGGCGATCTGGGCCGTGGCGTCGATGGTCACGCGCGACAGGGACGTGGGGGCGGTGGCGGCCTCGCGGACCGTCGCGGCGGTCTGGCTGGCGGACGGTTCGCTCGAGCCGACGAGGGGTTCCGCCGTGTCGGCGGGGGGCTGCTCGGTTGCTGCAGCGGCGACGGCCGGTGCGGCCTCGGCGGCCTTGGTCGGCTGATCGTTCGCCGGGGCGTGAGCCGGGGCGGCAGAGGGCTGCGCGGCGGCCTGGGCGCCGCGGGCGTCGCCGGGCGCGGCAGGCTCCGCGGTCAGGGCGTTGGTGTCGACGACCTTGGAGGCGCGCTCGGTCAGCGGACGCAGTGGCGCGGGCTCGGGCTTGGCGGGCGGCGGCGTCGGGGCCACGAGGGCCTCGGTGGCGGCCTTGGTGGTCGTGGCGACGGCAGCCGCGGTGACCACGGCCGGATCGCCCTCCGCGACGGGCTCGGCGGCCGGGGGCGGCGTAGCGACGGCGGGCGCGGCCTCGTCCGGCAGAACCTGGGGCGCGGTGGTCGGGTCGGCCTTGGCGGCAGGCGGGCCGGCGGCGACGGCGGCCTCGACGGGCGGGGCGATCACGGAAGATGCGGGAAGCTCAGGGGCGGCGGCGCCGCCGTTCGGGGCAGGCTGGGCGGCCGAAGCATCAGCGCCGGATGTCGTCTCCGGCGGCAGGGGCAGCGGCAGGGTGACCGGAGCGATCAGGAAGCCCGGCGGCACGAGGGCGACATCGATCTCGTCGCCGGCGTCGGTCTGGACCTTGTCGGCCAGCGCGTCAGCCTTGGCGGCGCCGCTCGTCATCATGCCGGCCAGGATGCCTTCGAAGCCGGACGCGTCGACGACCTCGGTCGATCCTTGCGGGATCGCCGGGACGGCGGATGCGATCATGGAGAGCACGGCTTGCGCGGACATGGTCCAGAGGGGGTGTCGCCGAGGCGATGGGGACTGGGGCGCCTGCTGCGCCGAACATTCGAAACCCCTGGCGCAAGTCGCGGGCCACTTGCGTTGATCCGAGCAACTGCTGGAAATATAACGACTAAGTTCCCGACGCGCCGGTGCGCGTCAGGCGCCGCTGATGTCGAAACTTGCCGCGTGAGGTCGTTTCTTGCCCGGCGCCGGGCGCCGCCCGGGCGGGCCGATCCAAATGGCCCGGTGTTTGCGCTCCTTGCCCGGCATGACCCAGGCGCAAAACGCGAACTCGCGGAAAATCAGTGACTTGTCCGGGCGGCCTGCAACCGCCGCCGGGCAAAAAGCGCGCGCAGGCTGGAAGGCCTTGCCGGGCGCCGTGCGTAAGGAGGCCTTCTGATGTCGCTTAACGCGATCATGCATACGGCGACCTCGGGTCTCGCCGCCGCCCAGACCCAGCTGCGGATCGTCTCGGACAACGTTTCGAACGTCAACACGCCCGGATACGTCCGCAAGATCGGCGATCAGGTCACCTTGACGGGCCAAGGCATCGGCTCGGGCGTCGAGGTGGCGCGGATTCGCCTGGCCACCGACCGTTTCCTGCAGGCGGCCAGTCTGAACGCCGGCGCCGAGGCTGCGCGCCAGGGCGTGCGTTATGAACTGTACGACCGGATTCAGTCGCTGTTCGGCGATCCCGGCGGCGACAGCGGCTTCTTCTCGCAGGTCGACGGCGTGTTCTCCGCCTTCGCCGCGAGCGGCGAGGACGCGACCTCGTCGCCGCGCCGACAGGAGGCGCTGTTCAAGACCCAGGCCCTGTTCGATGAGGCCGGACGCATCGGCAAGCAGATCCAGGCGGTCCGCGAAGACGCCGACGGGCGCATCCAGAGCGCCGTCGAAAAGGCCAACAGCCTGCTGACCCAGATCGAGGGGCTGAACCTCGAGATCGCCCGCGCCACCGTGGTCAACGGCGACGCCTCGGGCGCTGAAACCGCCCAGTCGGCCCTGATCGGGCAACTGGCGGAGCTGATGGACATCCGGGTCTCGGTGCGGCCGGTGGGCGGCGTCTCGATCCGCACCTCCAGCGGTTCGCTGCTGGCCGGGGAGGGGGCGGCGACGCTCTCCTACACGCGCGCAGGCACGATCACCGGCGAGACCGCCTTCAACGAGATCTGGATCACCGAACCGGGCGGCCAGAAGAAGTCGCTGCTGGACAACGTCACCTCGGGTGAGATCAAGGGCCTGGTCGAGCTGCGCGACGTCGAGGCTCCGGCCGCGGCGGAGCGTCTGGCCGAACTGGTGGCCCACGTCGCCGACGAGCTGAACCGCGCCCACAACGCAAACAGCAGCGTTCCGGCGCCGACCAGCCTCACCGGCCGCAACGTCGGCCAGACCTTCGAGAGCGCCATCGCCGGGTTCACCGGCCAGAGCACGATCGCCATCACCACGCCGACGGGGGTCATCTCCACGCGCGCGAACATCGTCTTCAGCGGCTCGACGATGACGATCAACGGCGTGGCGGCGACGCCCGCCAATTTCCTGACCGTGCTGAACGCCCAACTGGGCGGCGCGGCCACGGCAAGCTTCGTCGACGGCAAGCTGAGCATTGCAGCCACGGGCGGCAACGGCGTGGCTGTGGCCGACGACGCGACTTCGCCCTCGAACAAGGCCGGGCGCGGCTTCTCCCACTATTTCGGCCTCAACGACCTGATCTCAACGGATCGGCCCACCTTCTACGATACGGGCATGTCCGCGGCCTCGCCGCACGGCTTCACCGCCGGCGAGACCCTCAGCTTCCGCTTCACCGGAGAGAGCGGCTCGAAGCTGCGCGACATTCAGGTGGCGGTGCCGGCGGGCGGAACCCTTGGCGACCTGTTGACCGCGCTCAATGATCCGGCGACCGGCGTCGGTCGCTTCGGCTCCTTCGCCCTGGGCGCCGACGGCTCGCTGAGCTTCACCGGCTTCGGCAACCCGCCGCCGACCATGAGCGTGCTCGAGGACCGCACCATCCAGGTTCCGTCGGGCGTGTCGGTGACCGAGCTGTTCGGCATCGCGGGCGGGGTTCGCTCCTCGCGCGCTGACGGCTTCACGGTGCGCGGCGACATCCGACAGAGCCCCGGCAAGCTGGCCCTCGCGCAGCTGAACCTGGGCGCAGCCGCCGGCGCCTCGGCGCTCAGCAACGGCGACGGTCGCGGCGGGCTGCTTCTCGCCGACGCCGGCGAGCGGACCTCCAATTTCCAGGCCGCCGGCGGGGCCTCGGGCGGCGCAATCTCGGTGTCGCGCTACGCCTCGGAGCTGTCGGGCGACATCGGCGGCAAGGCGGCGGCCTCGAAGAACCGCAAGGAGGCGGCGCAGGCCCTCTACACCGAGACCACGGCCCGCAAGACCGCCTACGAGGGAGTGAACCTCGATGAGGAGCTGGTGCTGATGACGACCTATCAGCAGGCTTTCAACGCCTCGGCGCGCCTGATCCAGGCGGCCAAGGACATGTACGACACGCTTCTGGGGATGATCTGATGACCCGCGTCGCGACTTTCGGAAACTACGAGTCGGCTCTCCTGGACCTGATGAAGGCCCAGACCCGGGCGGCCGAGGCGCAGGAACGCGTCTCGACCCAGAAGAACGCCACGGACCTGACCGGCTTCGGCCGGCAGTCGGAGACGCTGACGGCGCTCAAGGGGTCGCAGAGCCGCATCCAGGGTTTCATCGACACGGCCGAGGCGGTCTCCGCCCGCCTGACGACCCAGGACCTGGCCATGGGCCAGATCAGCGACGGCGTCGCTGGACTGCGCGAAGCCGTCGGCAATGTGCTGGCGACCGACTCCGCGATATCGCTGATGCAGGACCTCGACGGCTACTTCCAGAGCATCCGCGGCGGGCTGACCATGCGTCACCAGGGCGGCTATCTGTTTTCGGGCGCGTCGACGGGCAAGACGCCCGTGAACATCGACACCCTCGGCGAACTGGCCGCGGCGCCGACGGTGGCCTCGGTGTTCGACAACGACACCCTGAAGACCGCCAGCCGCGTGGCCGAGGGCACGACGCTGGAGACCGGCTTCCTCGCTGATGAGCTCGGCACGGAGGTGTTCGAGATCCTGCGTGACATCCAGCTGTATCATCAGAGCGCCAGCGGTCCGCTGACGGGCAAGATGAGCGAGGCCCAGAAGGCCTTCCTGACCACCCAGTTCCAGCGTCTGGAGCAGGCGGCGACCGGCGTAACCGACAAGATGGCCAAGACCGGTTCGATGGCCAACCAGGTCGAGTCCATCACCAAGAGCCACACGGCCCAGCTGAACTCTCTGGAGGAGCTGGTCTCGAACCGCACCGACGCCGACATGGCGGCGGCGCTGACCGATCTGCAGTTGTCGCAGGTGGCCATCCAGGCGTCGGCGCAGGTCGTGTCGCAGCTCAGAACGGTCTCTTTGCTCAACTATCTGAGCTGACGCGACAAAACGCCCGTAACGGCCACGCTGGACGCACGTTCTCGAAGAGAACATAGTGCGAACAAATGGCTCAGATCGATCTCCGGAAGAAGCTGTCCATCCTCGCGGATGCAGCGAAATACGACGCCTCGTGCGCATCCTCGGGCACGTCCAAGCGGGACTCGGTCGGCGGCAAGGGAGTCGGCTCGACGGAGGGGATGGGGATCTGCCACGCCTACACGCCGGATGGGCGGTGCGTGTCGCTCCTCAAGATCCTGCTGACGAATTTCTGCATCTACGACTGCGTCTACTGCATCAACCGGGCGAGCTCGAACGTGCCCCGGGCGCGGTTCAGCGTCGACGAGGTCGTCGCGCTGACGCTCAACTTCTACAAGCGGAACTATATCGAGGGCCTGTTCCTGTCGTCCGGCATCATCCGCTCGGGCGACTACACGATGGAGCAGCTGGTGCTGGTGGCGAAGAAGTTGCGCACCGAGCACGACTTCCGCGGCTACATCCACCTGAAGCTGATCCCCGAGGCCGACCCCAGGCTGGTCGAGGAGGCCGGCCTCTACGCCGACCGGCTGTCGGCCAATATCGAACTGCCGCGCGACGAGGCGCTTGAGCGCCTTGCGCCGCAGAAGAGCGTCGGGGTGATCAAGAAGGCGATGAGCCAGGTGCGGCTGGGCGTCGAGGCGGCGAAACCGGGCAAGCGCGATCGGATCAAGCCCCCGAAATTCGCCCCGGCGGGCCAGTCGACCCAACTGATCGTCGGCGCAGACGGGGCGCCGGATACGGAGATCATCGACCGATCGGCGTCGCTGTACGGAGGGTACGGCCTGCGTCGGGTCTATTATTCGGCCTTCAGCCCGATCCCGGACTCCTCGAGCATCCTGCCTCTGACGAAGCCGCCTCTGATGCGAGAGCACCGGCTCTACCAGGCCGACTGGCTGATGCGGTTCTACGGCTTCGCGCCCGCTGAGATCGGCGAAGCGGCCAATGACGGCATGCTCGACCTCGCCATCGATCCCAAGCTGGCCTGGGCGCTGAACCGGCGCGAGCAGTTCCCGGTCGATGTGAACACCGCCCCGCGGGAGATGCTGCTGCGCGTGCCGGGCTTGGGGGTGAAGTCGGTCGACCGGATGATCTCGGTGCGCCGCTACCGGACCCTGCGTCTGGAGGACGTGGCGCGGCTATGCCGGGGCATCGACAAGGTGCGCCCCTTCATCACGGCGCTTGACTGGACCCCGGGCGGATTGACCGACGCGGTCGACCTCCGCGCCCGGATATCCCCGGACCCGGCGCCCGTGCAGATGAGCCTGTTCTGATGCGGGTCGCTCATCTGGACAGCGAGACGGACTTCGACGGCTGGCGCAGGGCGGCGCGGGCCTTTCGTCTGGGGAACGTCAGGCCGTCGGATGCGGGCTTTCGGGTCGGGGCGGGGGAGGGCGGCCTGTTCGATGAGGGGCCGCCGCCTGCGCCTGAGGCGAACGCCCAGTTCACTGCGCCCAGGGCTTTCGTGGACCTGGCGCAGGCAGTGATCCTGCACCGCTCCGCTGACCGGTTCGACCTGCTGTACCGGCTTCTCTGGCGGTTGGGCGACGAGCCGGACCTGATCAAGGTGGTCAGCGACCCGGACGTCGCCGACGCCATGGAGAGGGCCAAGAACGTCAGCCGGGCCAGCCACAAGATGAAGGCCTTCGTGCGCTTTCGGCAGGTGCAGGACGATCGCGGCGAGGCCTGGGTCGCCTGGTTTGAGCCGGCGCACCGCGTGCTGGAAAGGACTGCGCCCTTCTTCCAGCGTCGCTTCACCAGCATGCGCTGGTCGATCCTGACGCCGGACGGCACGGCATTCTGGGACGGAGATTCGCTCAGCTTCGGTCCGCCTGCGACGCGCGACATGGCCCCGGCCGAGGATGAGATCGAGGCGTTCTGGAAGACCTACTACGCCTCGACCTTCAACCCGGCGCGGTTGAAGACCCGGACCATGCAGGGCGAGATGCCCAAGCGGTACTGGAAGAACCTGCCGGAGGCGGCGCTGATCCCGGAACTGGTGGCGATGGCGACGGTTCGGACCGACGCCATGGTCGCCGCGCCCGCCCCGGAACCCAACGCCCGTCTCGCCAAGACCCTGTCGCGGATCAATCGGGACGCGGCCTTTGACGAGGGCTTCGTCCCCTCGACCCTGCAGGAGCTGGATCAAGCCGTGCAGGCGTGCCGCCGCTGCCCGCTGTGGCGCGACGCGACCCAAGGGGTGTGCGGAGAGGGGCCGAAGAAGGCGAAGCTGATGATCGTCGGCGAGCAGCCGGGCGACCAGGAGGACCTAGCCGGCCATCCCTTCGTCGGCCCCGCGGGCCAGGTGCTGGACGCAGCGTTGGACGAAGCCGGCATCGATCGAGACGACGCCTTCGTCACCAATGCGGTCAAGCATTTCAAGCACGAGCCGCGCGGCAAACGGCGCCTGCATCGGACGCCGAACACCAGTGAAGTGAGCGCCTGCCGTTGGTGGCTGGACGCGGAGCGGCATTTGGTGAAGCCGAAGGTCATCGTCACCCTCGGCGCAACCGCCGCCTTGGGCGTGCTGGGACGCAAGCCGGTGGTGACCCAGGAGCGCGGCCGGCCGATCGATCTGCCTGACGCCCGGGCGCTGCTGACCGTGCACCCGTCATACTTGTTGCGTATCCCTGACCGCGTCGAGGCCGCCGAGGAGCGCGAGCGCTTCGTCGCCGACCTCAAGAAGGTCCGCGCACTGCTCTGAAATTCCAGCAAAGCGTGTCTGAACGATTACGCTTCGCGGACGTTCTTTGGCTGTGTCCCAGCTTTGCCGTGGCGAACCGTAGGCAAAACGGCCGGGGCATTTTAGGTAGGGGCATGGCCGCAGCGGATTTCGAGATCGAGGACGGCGAAGGACCGGTGACGCTTCGGCTCACCGGCGACTGGACCGCGACCCAGCTCGGCCGCATCTCGACGCGGCTCGACGAGGCGTTGGAGAACCGGAAGCTCGAGGCGGTCGACCTCGCGGGGTTGGGCAAGTTCGACACCGCGGGAGCCTTGGCCATCGTCCAGGCCAGCCACTGCGTGCTGCCCGCCCAGGCCTGGGGGCAGCGTCCCGAGGCGGGGCGGACCTACGCCATGGTCGAGAAGCTGGAGCGCGAGAGCGCCGGGCCGCCCAAGCGGTCGTCCGGCTGGGTGCGCGGCTTCGCCAAGATCGGTCGCGGGGTCGAGGACATCGTCGAAGAGGCCACTCTGTCGATGGCCTTCCTTGGGCGGCTGATCACCTCGGTCGGCACTGCGCTAAAGCATCCCCGGCGAATCCGGTGGGCGGCCTGGTTCAGCCAGGGCGAGCGGTCGGGGCTGGACGCCATCCCGATCATCGCCGTGACCAACTTTTTCATCGGGGCGGTGATCGCCTTCCTCGGCGCGAACATGCTCACCCAGTTCGGGGCCGGCGTGTTCACCGTGCAGCTGGTCGCAGTGTCGGTGTTGCGCGAGTTTGCAGTCGTCATCACGTCCGTGCTGCTGGCGGGGCGATCATCCTCCTCCTTCGCCGCCGAGATCGGTTCGATGCGGATGAACCAGGAGGTCGACGCCATGCAGGTCATGGGCGTGAACCCCTTCCAGGCGCTGGTCATCCCGCGCTTGGTGGCGATGGTCGTCATGCTGCCGGTCCTGACCTTCGTCGGCATCGTCGCCGGCCTGCTCGGCGGCCTGCTGGTGACCTGGAGCCAGCTGAGCTTCGGTCCGTCCTTCTTCATTCAGCGCATCGCCGAAGACCCGGCCATGAGCACCCACCTGCTGGTGGGCATGGTGAAGGCGCCTGTGTTCGCGGTGGTTATCGCCGCCATCGGCTGCCGGCAGGGCATGGCTGTCGCGGGCGATGTCGAAAGCCTGGGTCGCCGGGTCACCGCGGCGGTGGTCCAGGCCATCTTTGCGATCATCTTCCTCGACGCTGTTTTCGCGATGATCTTCCTGGAACTGAATATGTGATGGCCGCTCCGGAACGCCTCATCGAAGTGCGCGGGTTGCTGAGCCAGTTCGGCGACCGCGTCATCCACGAGAACCTCGACCTCGACGTCGAGCGCGGCGAAGTGCTGGGCGTCGTCGGCGGCTCGGGCACCGGCAAGACAGTGCTGCTGAACAGCATCATCGGGCTCAAGGAGCCCGAGGGCGGCACGATCAAGGTGCTGGGCCACGACCGGACCGACATGACCCCGGCCCAGGAGGCCGACTTCGAGCGCCGGACCGGCATCCTGTTCCAGCAGGGGGCGCTGTTCTCGGCCCTGAGCGTGATCGACAACGTCGCCTCGCCGCTGGTCGAGCATACCCATCTGTCGCGCGACGTGATCCGCGAACTGGCCGAGATGAAGATCGCCATGGTCGGGCTCAAGCCCGAAGCGCACCATCTCAAGCCGGCGGAGCTGTCGGGCGGCATGCGCAAGCGGGTCGGGTTGGCGCGCGCGCTGGCATTGGATCCGGAGCTGCTGTTTCTGGATGAGCCGACGGCGGGCCTGGACCCGATCGGCGCAGCGGCCTTCGACGACCTGATCCGGCAGTTGTCCGACGACCTCGGGCTCACGGTTTTCATGATCACCCACGACCTCGACAGCCTTTACGCCATCACCGACAAGGTGGCGGTGCTGGCCGACAAGCACGTGGTCGCCAAGGCTCCGGTCCGGGAGCTGGAACATTCGGACCATCCCTGGATCAGGGAATATTTCCTGGGCCCGCGCGGACGCGCCGGCAAACAGGCCGCCTGAGGGAGAGCGGACACGATGGAACGAGACGCTCATTACGCCGCCGTCGGCATCGCCACAGTCGCCTTGCTGGCGGCCCTGGCGGTGTTCGCCATTTGGCTGGCCCGACTGCAGTTCAACAACGACTACGACGTCTATGACATCGTCTTCTACGGCCCCGTGCGTGGGCTGTCGGAGGGCGGCGAGGTGCATTTCAACGGCATCCGCGTCGGCGAGGTGACGGACCTGAATCTTGATCCGAAGAAGGGCGATCAGGTGATCGCGCGGATCCGGGTGGACGCCACCACGCCGATCCGGGTGACCTCGCGCGCCCAGCTGGAGCCGCAGGGCATCACCGGCCTGAACTACATCCAGATCACCGCCGGCAACCCGAACAGCGACATCCTCAAGACCCAGTATCCCGACAACGTCGTGCCGGTGATCCAGAGCCAGCCGTCGCCGATCGCCGAGCTGTTGTCCGGCTCAGGCACGGTGCTGGCCCAGACGGTGGATGCGCTGAACCGGATCAATCGGGTGCTGTCCGACGACAACGTCCGTTCGTTCTCGACCAGCCTGAAGAACGTCGAGGCCCTGACGACCGAGCTGGAAGCCCGCAAGCGCATGCTGGAACAGCTCGAGCAGACCCTGACCCGCGCCAACTCCGCCGTGGCCGAATACGAGGCTCTGGCGATCAGCAGCCGTCGCATCGTCGAGGGTGACGGGCAGAGAGCGGTCGCCAACATCAACGCCGCCGCGGAAGAGGCGCGCTCAGCCGTGGCCTCGATCAATCGATCGGCGACCAATCTGGAGCGGCCGTTGAACGACTTCGCGTCGACGGGCCTGCCTCAGCTGCAGACGTCGATCCAGCAACTGGATGAGGCGACGCGGTCGCTGCAGTCCCTGATTGACGACGTGCGGGCCAGCCCGCGCGAGTTCATCCAACGCCCACCGTCCGTGGAAATGGAGGTCGAACCGTGATCCGAGCCCTGAGCAAGACTCTCGTGGCGGTCGCCGCCGTCGCCTCGCTGGGCGGCTGCGCCCTCCTGTCGAGCCCGGATCCGGTAGCGCTCTATCGCTTCGGGACCTCGCCGGCGGCCGGAGGCGAAGCTGTCGCCCCGGCGTCGCAGGTTCAGGTGGCCATGCGCCGGCCGGAGTTCGTGCAGGCGGCGCGTGAGGATCGCATCCTGGGCGTCACTGGCTCCGAAGCCGCGTACATCGCCGGCGCGCGCTGGGTCAGCCCGGCCAATGTGCTCTACAGCGACGCCCTGGAGTCGGCCTTCGCCTCCCAGGCGCAGCGGGTGCGGCTGATCGGGCCGCGCGAGCTGACCCGATCGAGCCAGGCGTTGGACATCGACGTGCGCACCTTTGAGGCCCGGTACCCGGCCCCGGGCGCGGCGCCGACGGTGACCATCGTGGCCCGGGTGCGGCTCCTGAACGCTCAGGAGCGGTCAGTCACGGCGGAGCGGGTGTTCGTGGTCGAGCAGCCGGCGTCGGCGAACCGCGTCTCGGCCATTGTCGAGGCCTTCGACGTGGCCACGCGGGACCTGAACACCCAGATCGTGAGCTGGACCGACCAGCACGCGCAGGCGGTACCGGCGGCGAGCTAGAGCGGGCGACGCAGGCCGGTCAGCCGGCTTTCGACCTCGGCATGACGGGCGCGGGAGGCCTTGAGTTCGGTTAGGGCCCGGTCGATGCGCTTCACCAGGTCGTCGCGGAGCTTCAGCATGCGCTCGCGTTCGGGGCGGACCTTCTTCGGCCGCTTGCCGGCGAGGCCGAGGGCGTCCTTCCAGTCATCCCGCCAGGCGGCGACGCCGTCGGCGCAGGCCTTGAGCGTGTCGACGGCGCGGGCGTCAGCGTTCTGGGCGCCGCGGATCAGGGGCAGGGTTCCAATGGCGGCGGCGCGGCAGGCGTCCAGCGCAGCCTTGCGCCCGTCCAGCGCATAGGCGGCGTCCTCGCCCAGCGGCGAATGGCCAGTCAGGCGGCGGACGGCGGCGGCGGTGTAGGCGTCCAGGTCGACGACAGCGTCGCGGATCTCGACCCACAGGCTGTCCAGCGAGCCCGAGCGGCGGCCGGCGCCGTCGACGCGCCCCGTCAGATCGGCGGCCACGTCGGCGAGAGAGGCGGAGCCGCGGGCGTAGGCCTCGCGGAAGGCCTTCAGGCGGCCGCCACGACTGTCGAACAGCCCCGCTAGGCCCCGGCGGGGCTCCAGGAGGGCGGGGTCCAGGTCACCGAGGACGGCGCGGGCGTGGGTCAACTGGGCCGCGGCCTCGGTCAGGTCGCCGGTGCGGGCGGCGGCCAGGGCGCGTTCGATCTTCTCGACCACGGAGGCGCGGGCCGGTTCGGCGAACGAAGCCGCCTGGGCCTCGTCGAAGGCGGCGTCGATCGCCTCGATTCGCGCCGCGTCCGCCTCGGGCACGACGCCCTGCCAGCGGTAGGCTCCGTCAGCCATCACCCCACTCCACCCCGCCCGGTTCTGCGACCGGCGGGGCGAGTATGACTACGACTTCAGCGTGTCGGCAACGGTGCAGCTCTCGCCGCGCGAAAAGCCTAGGCGGCCAGGGCCGGGCTGACGGTGTAGGTCGCCTCGGTCTTGGCGGCGACCTCGTCCAGGGTGACGCCGTCGGCCAGTTCGATCAGCTCCAGGCCCGCGCCGTTCGGCTTGACGTCAAAGACGCACAGGTCGGTGATGATGCGGCTGACCACGCCCGTGCCGGTCAGGGGCAGGGTGCAGGCTTTCAGGACCTTGGACTGGCCGTGCTTGTTGGCGTGATCCATGACCACGACCACGCGCTTGACGCCGGCGACCAGGTCCATGGCGCCGCCCATGCCCTTCACCAGCTTGCCCGGGATCATCCAGTTGGCGATGTCGCCGTTCTCGGCCACTTCCATGGCGCCCAGGATGGACAGGTTGATATGGCCGCCGCGGATCATGGCGAAGCTGTCCGAGGAGCTGAAATAGCTGCTCTCGGGGATCTCGGTGATGGTCTGCTTGCCGGCGTTGATCAGGTCGGCGTCGACGTCCTCATCGTAGGGGAAGGGGCCCATGCCGAGCATGCCGTTCTCGGACTGCAGGGTCACTTCCATCCCGGCGGGGATGTAGTTGGCGACCAGGGTCGGGATGCCGATGCCCAGGTTCACATAGAACCCGTCCTGGAGCTCCTTGGCGGCGCGCTCGGCCAGTTGTTCGCGGGTGCGGGCCATTATGCGGTCTCCCGGGTGCGGATCGTGCGCTGTTCGATGCGCTTTTCGGACACGGTCTTGACGATGCGGTCGACGTAGATGCCCGGCGTGTGGATCTGGTCGGGGTCGATCGAGCCGACGGGGACGATCTCCTCGACCTCGACGACGGTGACCTTGCCGGCCGTGGCCATCATCGGATTGAAGTTGCGGGCGGTCTTGCGGAAGACCAGGTTGCCGCGCTCGTCGGCCTTCCAGGCCTTGACGATCGCCAGGTCGGCGACGAGGCCGGTTTCCATGACGTAGTCGCGGCCGCCGAAATTGCGGACCTCCTTGCCCTCGGCGACGAGGGTGCCGACGCCGGTGGCGGTGAAGAAGGCCGGGATGCCGGCGCCGCCGGCGCGGATGCGCTCGGCCAGAGTGCCCTGCGGGTTGAACTCCAGCTGGAGCTCGCCGGCCAGGTACTGCCGCTCGAACTCCTTGTTTTCGCCGACGTAGGACGAGATCATCTTGGCGATCTGCTTGGTCTCCAGCAGCTGGCCGAGGCCGAAGCCGTCGACGCCCGCGTTGTTGGAGATGACGGTGATCCCCTTGGCGCCGCTGTCGCGCAGGGCGGCGATCAGCTTCTCGGGGATGCCGCACAGGCCGAAGCCGCCGGACATGACGGTCATGCCGTCGAAGGTCAGGCCCTCCAGCGCGGCGTTCGCGTCGGGGAAGATCTTCCGCATCGCTTCCTCATGTTTTTTCACCGTCTGATGAATATCAGCGGCCTTGCCCGTCCGTAACGCGCGAGGAGGGCGGGGGCAAGTCCCGCGGCGCCGAGCGACGGGTTCAGACTCCTGCCGAGCAAAAAGAGAGTCTGAATAGTCTGAATCGTCTGAAATCGGCCGGACGGCCTCGTGACGTCGGCCTGCCTGTAGCGGCACCCCGCGCCAGGATCGGTCGTAACGGCCAAGCTCCGTTAACCTTTTTCTTCGCCTGGCGCGCGCGGGCGGTAGCCAGAGACCGCCGATAGGGTAAAAGGTCGAGCTGGTTAACCTTCGCCATTGGGGGGCGAGTTGCGCGCCGGCATCAATGCACTGACGCTTGTCTTCGTGATCGGGGTGGCCGCGGGCTTGGCCCTGACCCCTGACGGCCGTCACTGGCTGCGCAATCCGACGGTGATGCTGGGCGGCGAGGCCAACGCCTCGGTCCAGCCCGCGTCGGGAGCCCCGGCCTCTGCCCCGGTTCCGATCGCCAGCCCTGCGCCCGTACTGGCTGCGGTGACGCCGCTGCCCGACCGGCTGGCTAAGGGCGGGCTGCGTGTCGGCGTGTTCGGCGACTCCATGGCCGACGGCCTGTATGCGGGCCTGTACCGCGACCTGCGCGATCAGCCGAAGGTGACCGTCAGTAAATTCTCCGAGGTGTCGACCGGCCTGTCGCGCTACGACTACGTGGACATCCAGGCCAAGACCCGCCGCCAGCTGGACGAGCAGCCGATCGACGTGGCGGTGATCCTGTTCGGGACCAACGACGCCCAGGGCATCAATCTGGAAGGGACCATCCACGTCTTCGGGAGCGACGGCTGGAAGGCCGCCTACGGCAAGCGGATCGACGACCTGGTGACCCTGCTGCGCAGCCGCGATGTGGCCGTCTACTGGGTCGGCCTGCCGCGGATGAAGGGCGAGCGCTTCGATGCGCGCATGGGCCTGATCAACGAGGTGGTCGAGGCGCGGATGAAGGCGCTGAACGTGCCCTTCATCGAGACCTTATCGGCGACCTCGAACGGCAACGGCGAGTATGAGGCCTATCTGGCCAACGACGAGGGGCGCCGCACCCTAATGCGGGCCAACGACGGCATCCACATGTCGATGGCCGGCTATCTGCGGATCAGCCGCCCGGTCGCCGACCGGCTGAAACGCGATGCGGGACTGGACGGTCCGGCGGCGCCGGCCGTCTGAGGATGAACCGGGCGGGGGCGCTCATTTTCGCGGGGGTTCTGACCGCAACGGGCGCGGCGGCGCAAGAAGTCGCCTATGCGGACCTTGATCGCGGGCCGGTGGGGACTTCGATCTGTCCGGGCGGCATGTGCGGCTCAGCGGGGCTGACGCCTCTGTTCGAGGCCCTGGCGGCGACCGAGGCCGGCGAGCGCAAGACGCCGGTGCTGATCCTGCAGGCGGGCGACAGCCACACGGCGGGCGGCAAGATCTCCGGCAAGCTGCGCGCGCGGCTGCAGATGCGTTTCGGCTACGGCGCGATGCTGACGGCGGACGCCCCCGAGCCGATCGACGCACCGGGCGTGCGCCTGATCGAGGCCGGCGAGGTCGGGGCCACCCTGACCGGCTTTGCGACCGGCAAGCCGGCCCTGCCGTCCGCGGGGTCCGCCGTGCTGACTATCCTCGCCTTCGGCACCAACGACGGGTTCGACGACGGGCTGGACCCGGTCGTGTTCGAGGCCCTGCTGCGCAATCAGGTCGAGGGCCTGCGCAAGGATGGGGCGGCGGTGCTGATCCTCGGCGCGCCGGACGCCTTGCGCACCGGGTCCGGCGGTGGCTGTTCCGCCGACGGCCTGCGCGCGCCGCCCGCCAATCTGGCGGTGGTGCGGGACGTGCAGCGCCGGGTCGCCGCCGAGCTGGGTGTGGCGTTCTGGGACTGGCACGGGCGTATGGGCGGGGATTGTTCGGCGGACCGGCTGGCTTTGAGGGCCGACCCCTTCATGCGCGGCGATCGGGTGCATTTCACCGCCGCCGGCGCCGACTGGATCGGCGGCGTCCTCGCCGACGATCTGCTGGCGGCCTATGACGCGTGGAAGGCGAGCCAGGGCCCTGGGAGCATCCGCTAGTGCTGTTCCCCACGCTCGCCTTCGGCGTCTTCTTCCTGTTCGTCTATTTCGTCGCCTGGTCGCTGGATCGCGAGAACGGGCGGCGCAAGCTGTTCCTGCTGCTGGCCAGTTGGTTCTTCTACGCCCAGTGGGATTGGCGCTTCGTCGGACTGCTGATCGCCTCGGCGGTGCTGAACTGGGCCATCGCGGCCCTGATCGCGCGCAAGATGGAGCGGGAGGGGGCAGAGGCCCGGCGGGCCTGGCTGGTCGGACTGGGCGTCGCGGTCAATCTGCTGATCCTCGGCTTCTTCAAATACTACGGCTTCTTCGTGCAGGAGGCCGGGGAGCTGCTGGCCCGGTTCGGTTGGGAGCGGGACCTGCCGCTGCTGCAGATCGTCCTGCCGGTCGGGATTTCGTTCTTCACCTTCCAGGGCATCAGCTACGTCGTCGACGTGCACCGCGGAAAGACGCCGCCGGCCAAGAGCCTGCTCGACGTCATGCTGCTGATGAGCTTCTTCCCGCACCTGGTGGCGGGACCGATCGTGCGGGCCTCGGATCTGCTGCCCCAATTCGACCGGACGCCGCGCCTGACGCGCGAGATGGCCACCCACGGCCTGCTGCTGATCGTCTGGGGCCTGTTCAAGAAGACGGTGATCGCCTCGGAGCTGTCGATCCACCTGGTCGACCCGGTGTTCTTCGATCCGTCCGCCTACAGCGCGATCGACGTGGCCGCGGCAGTCTATGGCTACGCCATCCAGATCTACTGCGACTTCTCGGCCTATTCGGACATCGCCATCGGGGTGGCGGCCCTGCTGGGCTACTCCTTCCCGCGCAATTTCGACCAGCCGTACCGGGCCAGCTCGATGCAGCAGTTCTGGCGGCGCTGGCACATCAGCCTGTCCAGCTGGCTGCGCGACTACCTGTATGTGCCGCTGGGCGGGGGACGGAAGGGGCTGATCGCTTCCTGCGTCAACGTCTTCATCACCATGGTGCTGGGCGGGCTGTGGCACGGGGCGGCCCTGACCTTCCTGGCCTGGGGCGCGCTGCACGGCGGAGTGCAAGTGATTGAGCGGCTGGGGCGCGAGGCGTTCGGCGGCCGGCGCGTGATCCACCCGGCCATCGGGGTGCTGGTCACCTTCCACATCGTCTGCCTGGGCTGGATCCTGTTCCGGGCCGAGAGTTTCGAGCTGGCCATGGCCATGCTGGAGGGGCTGACGCGGGCCGGGCCGGTGCAGATGCTGACGCCGCTGTTGCTCGGCCTGATCATCGCCGGACTGGCCATGCACTGGCTGCCGCCGCGGGCGGTCGAGGGGCTGGCCGAACGGCTGAAGACCGCGCCGGCGATCACCCTGGGCCTGCTGATCGGGGCGGCCATCCTGCTGGTCGAGGCGGTGCGGCCCGAGGGCGTGGCCCCCTTCATCTATTTCCAGTTCTAGGACGTTGGACCCGCGATGACCGACGACAGGGACAATCACGAACCGCCCGGGCCCTTCCCGGTCCACAACGGGGACTCGCCGTTCCCGCCGCTGGGGCTCGAAATGGAGACGCCCGCCGATCCGCCCAGCGACTGGATGGAGACGGCCAACGCCCACGACCTGCCGACGCGCGACAACGCTCTGGTGGCGCTGGGCCGCTTCGCCTTTCCGCCGGCCCCGCCGCTGGACGACGAGGGGGTGGCGGCGCGCGAGCGGCGCTGGACCAGCTGGACCATCCTGACAGCGACGGTGTTTCTGCTGGTGTTCAATGCGGTGTCGCCGCTGAACTGGTCGCGGCAACAGCCGGCGGGCTGGGTCCCGGACACGGTGCGGCAGCTGTCGGAGGTGTGGGTCGACCAACTGGCGGTGTTCGGCGTCGACCAGCCGCGGCAGGGGACGCGCGAGCTGTGGCAGGCGGCGCGCGAGGCTCGCTTTGTCGGTCAGGAAGCTGCGGCACCCGCAACCTAGTGCCCGGCGGATTTGATACCTGGCCCGGCCCCTCGCTCTTGCGGGCTTCTGTGAATCAGGGGTGGTCTGGCACGAACAATCACCAGGCACCTGTACAGGCGAATGCTGCGCTGGAGGCGGCTAAGCGACTGTTACGGCGAGGATTAAACTTGAAGAACGAACTGACGATAATCAGATTTCATGGCGCTCACCCGGGCGCTGTGCCAGATGTCGCGCCGGCCAAAGTCGCTGCGATCACCAGTGCTATGTCCGATTGTTTTCGGTGGTTTGCTAACGAGATCGGGCTAAACGCTAGGGTTGAGTTCTACTTTGTTGTAGCTCCCCGAAAGGTCAGCTTAGAGATCGTACTGCACCACGCGATTTCCGCGCAAAGTGTTCTTCCAATCGCCCAGGCGGCGTTGGGAAACCTTCGCTCAATGCTCATTAATGAAAGTGATCTGATCGGCTCAGCGGTCGACATCTTCACGATCATCTTTGGTGGAAAGTATGCGTTGGTTGACATGTTCCGCCGCAAAATCGGTACCTCACCACTCGAGGTCCAGAGATTGGTTGCTGACAATCCGGGTTTTAGCGCGACTCAGATTTCGGTCGGCGCCAGCGCGCTCAGGGATGGCAACATTACTCATGCAATTGAAGCGCTGATGAGCGCCGCTATCACCAAAGGCGTTTCGCGCGTGGAGATTCAGATCCGCGATGAACCGCCGGTGACGATCTATGAGGCCAAGGATCGACAGGATGCTCGCTTGTTGGCCACGTCGAACTTGGAAATGTTGGACCCGTTGGTGGATCTTGCGCCGCTCGAACTCACGAGGGTGGGGGATGAAATCTTAGGGACTAGGTCGGACGACGGCGGAACCCACCTATTCTTGGCAACACGTTACCCAATGCCACCGCCGCACGAGAACCTGCTCGTACTTTGGCCCGCCGCAAGTCCTTTACCGGAACCCGGCGAGAGCTTCGTGGTGAAGGCGAGGAGAATGAGCCAGTCCGAGATCGCCAAGCTACCTCTGGGAGGTACCGTGCCGCCAGCCTTTGAGGACGCTCTCGCCGTTCTTAAGGTGGGGACGGTCTTCCGCTGATGGCGGCGCGCAAGGCGCGGTTCAGCGGGCAGGACCCGGGCTCGACACCGCCGACGGAGTCGTGAAGGGTTCGGCCGAAGGCTGAGGGGCTTGAGGGGCATGAGACTGGATCGGCGATCGGCGCTCGCGTGCGGCGCAGCCTTGCTGGCAGCAGCGGCGGCAGGCGGGGTCTCGGCCCAGAGTTCTCCCTTGGCCGGCAAGCGCGTGCGGCGCGGCGTATCCAGCCTGACCGCGACCAGCGACGACGTGGTCGCCTTCGGCGAGGGCGTGCGGGCCATGAAGCGCCGCTCGGACGGCCTGTCGTGGCAGCGCCAGTTCCGCCTGCACGCCAGCGAGGCCCAGCACGGCAACGCCCTCTTCCTGCCCTGGCACCGGCTGCAGCTTCTCCACCTCGAGCAGATCATCGCCAATCTGACCGGGCATGAGACGTTCGCCATGCCCTATTGGGACTGGCAGGAGGATCGTTTCCTGCCGTCGTGGATCACCGACAGCGCCTCGCCGCTGTATGAGCGCAACCGGGCGAAGGGGGTGGCTGAGCTGGACTTCGCCACGGCGCGATGGGCCACGTCCGAGTACTCGGCCAATCTGGCGTCGGACGACTTCACGACCTTCTGCGGCCGGTTGCCGGAGGGCGCGGGCATGGTCGACGCCTATGCCCACAACCACATCCATCAGCTCGTCGGCGGGCTGATGAAGAACCCGGCCACGGCGACGGCGGACCCGATGTTTTGGCTGCACCACTGCAACATCGACCGCGTCTGGGCGACCTGGCAGGCGATGCGGGACCGGTCGGTCTATCCGGCCGAATGGCTGGCGACGCCGCTGACCGGCTATGTCGACACCGAAGGGAAGCCGGCGGCGGCGCAGGCGGTGAGCTCGACGCTTGATATTGCGGCGCTCGGCTTCGGCTTCGAGCGGCTCTATCCCTTCCCGGTGTTCAACGCCCCCGAGATGGGGCCGCCCGGGGCGACCCGGCGCGAGCCGCTGGGGGAGACGGTGTATCGGGTTCGCGCCGAGGCCGCGCCGGGGGAGGGACGGTTGCGGCTGACCCTGCCCGAGGAGGCCGTGGCGCGCATGCGCGAAGCGGACGACACCCTGATGATCGCCGGGATCGGGCAGGCCGCCTACGCCCGCAGCGAGAACCTGGCGGACCGCTCGCTGGAGATCCGGCTGGCGGCGGGCGCGCGGGAGCGGTCGCTGGGCTCGACCCCGACGTTCGTGCACGTGGCCGAACCGGGCGAGCATCATCACCATCGTGGCGACTACATCGCGCCCTTCCGCTTCGGCGAGGAGGTGCTGAACCTGCTGGCCTATGAGGGCGGGGCGGCGACCATCGCGGTCTCGGCCGAGGACCTGGCGCCCGAAGCCGGTCGTCCGGAGGCCCAGGCGGCCTGGCTGGAGCTGGAGCTGACCCTTACGGAGACCCGCTGGGCATGAAGCTGATCCGGATCCTGCTCGTCCTGCTCGCCGTGCTCGGGGCCGCCGCGCCGATGGCGGCCTGTTCGCTGTTCCAGGAGCCGCCGCCCGTCTACGTGCCGCCGCCTCCACCGCCGCCCCCTCCACCGCCGCCGCCGCCGCCGCCGCCGCTGGCTCCGCCGCCGGACGAGGCCGACGTCTGGCCGGGCGGACTGGTGCCGATGTGCTTCGCGTCGCCGACCGAGGATGACGCCTGGGCGCGGGACAAGGTGATGGCCGCCGCCGCGACCTGGGAAGCGGTGGCGAAGGTCGATTTCGACATCCGCCTGGACTGCGCGGACAGCCCGACCACGGGGCCGAACCGCCGCATCCCGATCCGCATCGTCCATGATCCGGAGCTGTTCGCCTCATCGACCCACCTGGGTGTCAATCTGGTGCGCGGGGGGACCATCACCCTGAACGCCGAATACCTGGTCACCAACCGCATCTGCGGGCGCCGCGGGACCATCGGGCGGGACGGCTGCTTCCAGGCCGACGCGGTGCACGAGCTGGGCCACGCTCTCGGCTTCAGCCACGACCACGTCAGCCCGCGTGCGCCGGAGTGCGTGGCGCGGATGCGGACGCCTGAGGCCGTGGTCGCGGACGAGACCTATTACGACGCGGCCTCGATCATGAACTACTGCAACCCCGCGCGCTGGAAAGGCGAGCTGAGCGTGGCGGATATCTGTTCGGTGCGGGCGGCCTATGGGGATCCTCAGGGGCGGCGGCCGACGCGGGCCAGCTGCTATGCGCTGACCGGCGCGACGACGGTGCGGCCTTCGCGTCCTTGACCCCGGTCAAGCTGGGCCCCTAGCGTGCCCGCGCTCCATCGGGGGCGAGTCATCGGGGATCGAAACTCATGCGTCATCGTCTGCTCGGCCGGGCCCTGCCCGCCTTCGTGCTTCTGGCCGCCCTGGGGGGCCCCGTGCTGGCGCAGGAGGGAACGACCTACCAGCAGCCGCCGGCGCCGATCGCGGACATTCTGGACGCCAAGCCGACGCCGACCGCCAGCCTGAGCCCCGACCGTGGGACGCTGGCGCTGTACGACCGCGCCAACCTGCCGCCGATCGCCGAGCTGGCCGAGCCGATGCTGCGGCTGGGCGGCTATCGCATCAATCCGCGCAACAACGGCCAGGCCAACAGCCGCGTCGCCTGGCTGACCGGGCTCAGCTTCCAGCCGGTGGCGGGCGGTCCGGCGCGGGCGGTGCAACTGCCGGCCGGCGCGCGCTTCACCTCGACCAGCTGGTCGCCGGACGGCAAGTCGCTGGCCCTGCTGATGGACGCCCCGACCGGGCTGGAGCTGTGGGTGGTCGACGTCGCCACCGCCCGGGCGCGCAAGCTGACCGACGCCCGCGTCAACGCGACGACCGGCGCCGGCTATGACTGGACCCCGGACAGCGCCGGGCTGGTGGTGCGGATGGTGCCTGAGGGCCGCGGCGCCGCGCCGGACGTGACCCGCCCGCCGACCGGACCGACCGTGGCCGAGAGCATGGGCCGCTCGGCGCCGGTGCGGACCTATCAGGACCTGCTGGCGGACGCCGGCGACGAGGCCCTGTTCGACCACTACTTCACCTCGCAGCTGACCCATGTGCCGCTGAACGGCCGGGCGCGGACGCTGGGCGCGCCGGGCGTCTACCTGGGCGCAGGCGTGTCCCCGGACGGGCGCTATGTCCTGACCACCAAGGCCAAGCGGCCGTACTCCTATGTCGTGCCGGCGGCGCTGTTCCCGGCCGAGGTCTCGGTCGTCGACCTGCAGGGCCGCGAGGTGAAGCGGATCGCCGACCTGCCGCTGCGCGACGACATCCCGACGCCGTTCGACGCCGTGGCCGCCGGCCCGCGCTCGGTGCAGTGGCGGGCCGACGCTCCGGCGACCCTGGTCTGGGCCGAGGCCCAGGACGGCGGCGATCCGCGCACCCCGGCCGAGGTGCGCGACCGCGTCTTCCTGCAGGCGGCGCCGTTCACGGCCGCCCCGACCCCGCTGGTCGACCTGAAGGAACGCTATGCGGGGGTGTCGTGGGGCGACGCCGACACCGCACTGGTCACCAGCCGCTGGTTCAACAACCGCCACGAGACCCGCTACGTCGTCGACCCGTCGCATCCGGGGCAGGGCCGGGTGCTGATCGAGCGCAACTATCAGGACCGCTACAACGACCCCGGTTTCCCGGTGACCGAGCCCAACGCGGCCGGCTTCCCGGTGGTGCGCTTCGCCGCCGACGGCCGGGTGCTGATGAGCGGACCGGGGGCGACGCGCGAGGGCGAGTATCCCTTCCTGGCCGCCATGGACCTGGAGACCGGCCAGTCGGAGCGGCTGTGGACCTCGGCCACCGGCGAGTACGAGAGCATCGTCGGCGTGCTGGACGACGGCGCCCGCAAGCTGGTCACCCGCCGGGAGACCCGCGACGCGCCGCCGAACCTGCAGGTGCGCGACCTGGACGGCCAGGCGACGGCCCTGACCGCCTTCCCGGACCCGGCCCCGCAACTGGCCGGGGTGACGCGCCAGCTGATCACCTACACCCGCAACGACGGGGTCCAACTGTCCGGCACGCTGTATCTGCCCGCCGGCTACGACAAGGACCGTGATGGGCCGCTGCCGCTGGTGATGTGGGCCTATCCGGCCGAGTTCACGGACGCCGCCGTGGCCGGGCAGGTGGTCGATACGGCCAACCGCTTCGTGCGCCCGGGCGGCTCCAGCCACCTGTTCCTGCTGACCCAGGGCTATGCGGTGCTGGACGACCCGTCGATGCCGATCGTCGGCGCCAACGGGGTCGAGCCGAACGACACCTATATCGAGCAGCTGTCGGCCAGCGCCCAGGCGGCGGTCGACGCGGTGGTCGGCATGGGCGTGGCGGACCGCGACCGGATCGCCGTCGGCGGGCACAGCTACGGCGCCTTCATGACCGCCAACCTGCTGGCTCACACCGATCTTTTCCGCACCGGCATCGCCCGGTCGGGCGCCTACAACCGCACCCTGACCCCATTCGGCTTCCAGGCCGAGCAGCGCAGCTACTGGGAGGCGACCGAGACCTATACGGAGATGTCGCCCTTCACCTACGCCAACAAGGTCAACGAGCCCATCCTGCTGATCCACGGCGAGGCGGACGACAACTCGGGCACCTTCCCGGTGCAGTCGGAGCGGTTCTATGCGGCGTTGAAGGGCAATGGGGCGCAGGTCCGCTACGTCGTCCTGCCGCTCGAGGCCCACGGCTATCGGGCGCGCGAGTCGGTGGGCCACACCCTGTGGGAGATGACCCGCTGGCTGGACACCTATGTGAAGAACGCTCCGCCGCGGGAGTGAGGCAAAAGTCGTGGAATGGCGGCGTCGGACTCGACGTCCAGCCAAGAAGGCGGGCGCAACAGAGGAGCGTTCGCCAGCTACGACCTTGCTTGGACGCAGTGCGGGATCGCGGCCAGGGGTACTAGGACCTTTGGCTGCCTTGTCCCTGGACCACCTATCCGGGAAGCTGGTCTCAGCGGAAGGCTGACCCCCCAACCGAGGCCGCCGCTGACCGCCTGAGCATATCCGGGGGTCCGGCAGCCTGCCTGAGACGTCGCAACTCCGGGCAGGCTGCCTACCCGTGCCCTCGTCGAGCGCTTGCAGAGGGATGACCCAATACGAACGGGGGGGCGCTCCACCACCGGCGCAACTAGGGCTTATCGCCGGGTCGCCCATGCCCCGGCGGATCTCCGAGGATGGAACGCGGGTCTATCGTCCTCTAGGCTTGACCTTATCAACGAGGATGCCTGTGTCCGAGATCGATCAAGCGACGGCCGCCGCCCTGGGTTGGCCCAAATCAAAATATGCATGGGTGGAGCGCGAGAGACGCTGGCTCTGCAAGAGCGTGCCGTTCGAGCGGGTCGTAAGCGCCGAGGTTTACACAGACTTGTATGTGGAGGGCACACAGCTCCGGTTGCGCGAAGCCGTCGCGGTCGGCGGCGGCGCCCGGATGCTCCGCCTTGGTCGGAAGGCGGATGTCACCCCGGCCGTTCGCTTGCTGACGTCGATCTACCTTTCGCCTCAGGAGTACCGGCTCCTCTCAACCCTGCCGGGGCGCACGCTGCAGAAGACCCGTCACTCGCTCGGCAAAATCGATGGCGCGGACGTTTTCGTGGACGTGTTCGAGGGGGCGTTGAGCGGCCTGATCATGGCCGAGGCCGAGTTCGAGACTCTCGAAGCCATGGAACGCTACCCGATGCCCGAGTTCGCCGTCCGGGAGGTCACCGACGACGTGCGATATACCGGCGGCATGCTGGTGGTGGATGGACTTCCGGATGGCCACGCGGACTAGCCGAGGACTTTGACGCGGTAAAAAAGGGCCCGGTGCGAACACCGGGCCCTTTCGTCACGTCAAGGCGCTGGGGGAGGGGTCAGCGTTTCTTGGCGTCGTGCTGACTGCCGACGCCGCCGTCAGAGACGTCGCCGACAATGGGGTTGTCGGCGGGCGTTCGAGGCTCGCCGGAGGCTTCGGTGCGCGGCCGACTTTGCCGCCAGGTGTCGAAATCGGCGGAGAACTTCTGCCGCCGCTCATGGCGCCATTCGTCATAGTCGCGGTCGAGGTTCTGCAGCTGCTGCTCGCGCCAGTGCAGGTAGTCCGGCTCGAAGTCGTGCTGCGAGTGGAGCGAGCGGCCGCGGCCCTCGACGTCCCGGCCGCCGCCGCGCCAGATGTCGGCGCCGGGGGTGTAGCCCTGGCTGGAATAGCCGCGATAGTCGCTGCGGCCGTAGCCTTGGGAGCGGCCATAGTCGCCGCCTTGGCGGTAGCCGAAGTCGTTCTGGGCGAAGTCGCGGCGGCTCATTTCGCGGTCGCGGACGTCATGACGCGGGCTGGCCTGACCGTACCAGTCGTCGCGCTGCGAGCCGTAGTCGGCCGAATAGGTCGGCTGGCCGCGGCCAAAGTCGCGCTCCCGGCCGCCGGGCGACCACTCGCCGCGGGCCTGGGCGCGATAGCGTTCCTGGTCCTGGGCCTGGTGACGGCCATAGGCTTCGGCGGTCCGGCCGCCGTCGCCGCCGCCGTAGCCCCAGCTCCGGTTCTCGTCGAAGCGTTGGTCGCGGGCTTCCCAGCGGCGTTCGTCGGTTTCGCGCTGATGGTCGTCCGGACCTTGGTGTCGGAAGGGGTTCTGCATTGATCGGCCTCCACGGGTTGGGGTCCGAAAAACAGGCCGACGCCGAGCCGGTTCCTGATCTCACGCGATCTCACGAAGGTGTCAGCGGCCTTTGCGAATCCGACACATAGCAGTTGCGCGGGCGCCGCCATCCGGGCCACGGTGATCCATTACCGACAAGGGAGCGGCATGGCCTTCGACGAGATGTCAGGTGACGGGACGGGCGCGGTCCGTCGGAGCTATCGCGGCCTGGCCAAATGGCTGGCGGACGCGCCAGACGGCCTGCTGCAGGCGCGCTCACGACAGGCCGAGCTGTTCTTCCGCCGCATGGGCATCACCTTCGCCGTCTATGGCGACGCCGACTCCAGCGAGCGGCTGATCCCGTTCGACGTGGTGCCGCGCATCATCGGCGCGGCGGAATGGGCGACGCTGGAGGCCGGGCTGGTCCAACGGGTCACCGCCATGAACCTGTTCCTGGCCGACGTGTACGACCGGCAGGAATGTCTGAAGGCGGGCGTCGTCCCGGCCGAACTGGTCCTGACCAACCCCCACTATGTGCCGGAGATGCAGGGCCGCCGGCCGCCGCGCGGGGTATGGACCCACATCGCCGGCGTCGACCTGGTGCGCACCGGCGAGGACGGTTTCTACGTCCTTGAGGACAACGCCCGCACGCCGAGCGGGGTCAGCTACATGCTCGAGAACCGCGAGATGATGATGCGGCTCTTCCCGGACCTGTTCGCCGACTATCCGGTGCGGCCCGTCGAGACCTACGCCGACATGCTGCTGGCGTCCTTGCGGGCCTGCGCGCCCGAGGCGGCGGGGGGCGATCCGACCATCGTCGTGCTGACGCCGGGGCCGTTCAACTCGGCCTACTATGAGCACAGCTTCCTGGCAGACAAGCTGGGGGTCGAACTGGTCGAGGGCCGCGACCTGTTCGTCGACGACGGCAAGGTCTTCATGCGCACGACCGAGGGGCGCCAGCAGATCGACGTCATCTACCGGCGCATCGACGACGACTACCTGGATCCGTTGACCTTCCGGCCGGACTCGACCCTCGGCGTGCCGGGGCTGATGACGGCCTATCAGGAGGGGACGGTGACCCTGGCCAATGCGGTCGGCACCGGCGTGGCGGACGACAAGGCCGTCTACACCTACATGCCCGAGATCATCCGCTTCTTCACCGGCGAGGAGCCGATCCTGAAGAACGTCCCGACTTGGCGCTGCCGCGAGCCGGAGGCGCTGAAATATGTGCTGGCCAACCTCGGCGAGCTGGTGGTCAAGGAGGTCGGCGGCTCGGGCGGCTACGGCATGCTGGTCGGACCGGCTGCGTCGAAGACCGAGATCGAGACCTTCCGCAAGAAGCTGATCGCCGACCCTGAAGCCTTTATCGCCCAGCCGACGCTGCAACTGTCGACCGCGCCGACCCTGGACAAGGGACAGCTGGCGTCGCGCCACGTCGACCTGCGACCCTTTGTGCTGTCCAGCCCCGACGGGGTGAAGGTGGCCCCGGGCGGCCTGACGCGCGTGGCGCTGAAGCCCGGTTCGCTGGTGGTCAACTCCAGCCAGGGCGGCGGAACCAAGGACACCTGGGTGCTGGACGTCTGATGCTTAGCCGTACCGCAGACAGCCTGTACTGGACCGGCCGCTACATGGAGCGGGCGGACTTCCTCGCCCGCATCCTCGAGGCGACGATCCGCCTGGCGGCCATCCCCACGCGCGGCGACGGCGACGCCGAGACGGTCTGGGCCAGCGCCCTGGCCTCGGCCGGGGCGCCCCGCGCGCTCGGCCGCTCGCCGACCGAGAAGTCGGTGCGCGAATACCTGGCCTTCTCGCCGGACAATCCGTCCTCGATCACCGCCTGCATCACCCGCGCCCGGACCAATGCGCGCTCGGTGCGCACCGCCCTGACCGTCGAGGTCTGGGAGGCCCTGAACGGGGCCTGGAACGGTCTAACGGAGCAGGGGCAGCCGACACGCCGGGATGACTTCGGCCGCTTCCTGGAATGGGTCAAGAACACAACCCTGGCCATCGAGGGCGCGACCTCGCGGACCATGCTGCGTAATGACGCCTACTATTTCCTGCGTCTGGGCGCGGCGATCGAGCGGGCCGACAACACCGCCCGGCTGCTGGACGTGAAGTACAATCTGCTGCTGCCCGAGGGCGAGCGCGTGGGCGGGCAGCTGGACTATTTCCAGTGGACGACCCTGTTGCGCGAGGTGTCGGCCCTGACGGCCTATCGCTGGGTCTACCGCGATAGCGTCAAGCCATGGCTGGTGGCTGATCTGCTGGTGCTGAACCGGCAGATGCCCCGCTCGCTGGCCAGCTGCCAGGCCTCGATCGTCCGCTACCTCGAGCGGTTGGCCACTGACTACGGCCGACGCGGGCCGGCGCAGCGGCTGGCGGCCGAGCGGATGCGCCAGTTCGACCACTCGCGCATCGAGGCCATCTTCCAGTCCGGCCTGCACGAGTACATCCAGGAGTTCCTGGGCGAGAACGGCCGCCTGGGTCAGGCCATCCACGACCAGTATCTGGCCTGACCCATGCTCATCAGCATCGACCACCTCACCACCTACGACTACCACCGCGCCGCGCGGTTCATCATCCAGGTGCTGCGCATGACGCCGCGCTCCAGCGAGGCGCAGCAGGTGCGGCACTGGCGCGTCGAGACCGATGTCGACGCCCGGCTGCGACGGACCGAGGACGCCTTCGGCAACATCGTCCATACCCTCTACACCGAGCAGCCGACGCGTAGCCTGTCAGTGCGGGTGTCGGGCGAGGTGGCGACCACGGACACCCATGGCGTCGTGCCAGCCGACCAGGAGACGCTGTCGCCGCTGGTCTTCCTGCGCGACACCGAGCTGACCAAGCGCGACCAGCTGATCTCGGTTTTCGCCTCGGAGTTCCTGGCCCATCCGCCGCTGGACCGGATGCACCGGCTGATGGCGGCCATTCACGGGTCGGTGGCCTTCGAGGTCGGGGTGACCACGCCGACCCACACCGCGGCCGAGGTGTTGGCCCTGGGGCGGGGGGTCTGCCAGGACCACGCCCACGTCTTCATCGCCTGCGCCCGACAAATGGGCGTGCCCGCGCGTTACGTCTCCGGCCACCTGTTGCGGCTGGACGGACAGGATCAGCAAGAGGCCGCCCACGCCTGGGCTGAAGCCTGGGTCGAGGGCCTGGGTTGGGTCGGTTTCGACGCCGCCAACGGCATCTGTCCGACCGACCGCTATGTGCGGGTGGCGACTGGCCTGGACTACCTCGGCGCGGCTCCCGTGCGGGGCGCCAGCTATGGCGGCGGGGGCGAGCAACTGGCCGTTCGGCTCAATGTTCGTGATGCAGAGGTGCAACAGGGGCAACAACAGGCGTAAACTGCGACATGGCCGCCGCGGGAATCAGCTACCGTCGGCCCATGACCGATGTGCACCGGAGTTGGCGCGCCCGATGACCTATTGCGTTGGCATGCTGGTCGAGGAAGGCCTGGCGATGATCGCGGACACGCGCACGAATGCGGGTGTCGACAACATCTCGTCCTATCGGAAAATGCATATCTTCGAGAAGGTCGGCGAGCGGGTGCTCGGGGTCTGCACGGCGGGCAATCTGTCGGTCACCCAGACCGCCCTGGCCATGGTGCGCGAGGGCGTGCACCTAAACGTCGGCGAACCGGCCGAGACGCTGGAGACCGCGCCGTCCCTGTTTCGTTGCGCCCAACTGCTGGGCCATGCTCTGCGCAGCGTGCGCATGGCGATCGCGCCGGGCCTGCAGGCGGACAGCCTCAACACCTCGGCCTCCATGCTGCTGGGCGGCCAACTCGCCGGCGGCGAGATGGGGCTCTACCTGATCTACAGCCAAGGCAATTTCATCGAGGTCGGCCGCGACACGCCGTATCTGCAGATCGGCGAGCTGAAATACGGCAAGCCGATCCTGGAGAGCGGGCTGGAATACGATTCAAGCCTGTCGGAGGCGGTGAAGCTGGGACTGATCTCCTTCTCGACGACCATGCGCTCGAACGTGGGCGTCGGGGCGCCCTTCGACATGCTCACCCTGCGCCGCGACGCCATCGTCGGCGACGAACGGCGGATCGAGGCTGACGACCCCTATTTCGTCGACCTGCACGACCAGTGGACCCGCGCGCAGGTCCACGCCCGCCGGGCCATGCCCGAGCCGCCGTGGATGATCGGCCCGAGGCTGGCGGCCCAGAACGGCTAGACTTGCGGGCAGGCGTGGCCGGGATACGGTGACGCATGACCCTGTCCCTGAATCGCCGCTCCGCCCTCGCCCTGATGGGCGGCTCCGCCTTCGCCGGCCTCGCCGGCGCGCCCGCCTACGCCCGCTCCGAGGACTGGGCCGCGCTCGGCGCCGACGTGAAAGCCGAGTTCAAATGGGCCTGGGATCATTACGTCGACCGCGCCTGGGGCAAGGACGAGATCAACCCGGTGTCGGGGACTTCGCGGTCCTTCTTCATCGACGGTCATGATCTGGGCCTGTCGCTGGTCGAGGCGCTGGCCACCCTCTGGATCATGGAGCTGGACACCGAGTTCCAGCAGGGCGTCGACTGGGTCAAGTCGAGCCTGAACTTCGACATCGACGGCTATTCGCAGGTGTTCGAGACCAACATCCGTCTGGTCGGCGGCCTGCTGGCGGCGCATCTGGCCTGCGGCGATCCGGTGCTGCTGGCCAAGGCAAAGGACCTCGCCGACCGGCTGATGAAGGCCTTCGACGCCTCGCCGCACGGCCTGCCGTTTCGCTATGTGAACCTGAAGACGGGGGCGGTGCGCGACCCGGAGACCAACCTGGCTGAAATCGGCACCTACGCCACCGAGTTCGGCCTGCTGGGTCAGCTGACCGGCGACGACCGCTACTACGCCGCCGCCAAGCGAGCCATGAAGCATGCGCTGGACAAGCGCTCCGACCTTGGCCTGATGGCCGCCAACATCCATGCCGAGACGGGCGAGTTCACCAGCCGCAACGCCTCGATCGATGTCTATGCGGACAGCTTCTACGAATACCTCTGGGACAGCTGGGACCTGTTCGGCGACGCCGAGATGAAGGGCTGGGCCCAGGAATGCCTCGCCGCCATGATCGCCCACCAGGGCAAGCGGTACGAGGGGCGGCTGTGGTTCCCGATGGTCGACTATCAGACCGGGGCGGTGACCGGGACCTCGCAGACGGTGCTGGGCGGCTACCTGGCGGGGCTGCTGGGGCAGGCGGGCTTCAAGGCCGAGGGTGACGACTTCCTGGCCAGCTACGAGGCCATGCAGGACAAGTACGTCATCATCCCGGAGTCGATCGACGTCACCGCCGGCGTCGCCCGAACCAAGCGGACCGGCCTGCGCCCCGAATTCGCCGACGCCTGCCTGAACCTGTGGCTGGGCGACCGCGACGAGCGTTACCGCGTGCTGACGGCCCAGCACTATCGCAACATGAAGGCCACCTCGAAGGCGGCCTACGGCTACACGTCGCTGGCCGACATCACGACCCGGCCGATGACCCAGGGCGACAACTGCCCCGGCTACTGGTGGTCGGAGCAGACCAAATACTACTACCTGATGTTCGCTGAGCCGAAGCGGGTCGACCTCAGCAAGCTGGTGCTGAGCACCGAGGCCTGCGTGCTGCGGGGTTTCGTCAGGCCCTAGAGCCTGAGCGGTTGGGCCTAGCCGAAGGTGAAGGCGAAGGCCTGGGCGCCGGGGTCGAGGAATTCGATCTCGAACAGGTGTTCGCCCGCGCCCTCGGAGCGGCGGATCAGCTGGTAGAGCCGCTGTCCATCGATGCGGCCGAAGCCCTGGGCGTCGATGTCCGCGCCCGCGTCGGGTCCGGGCGGCCGGCCGTCCAGGGTGACCCGGAACCGCACCGGCCGATCGCCGGCCGAGCCCAGCACCAGGTGCAGGTCGCGGGCCTTGAAGCGGAAACGGAGCCTGCCGCCGGCCTGGACCGCCTCGGCTTGCTCGGCGCGGACGATCCACGAACCGGACAGGGCCCACTGGTTGAGGGTCAGCGCGGGGGCCGAATAGAGCCGGGCGGCGTCCCTGAGCACGGGCTCGGGCGAGGCGAAGCTGCGGGCGCGGGCGTAGCCGACATAGGTCTCGGGCGAGTCATCGGCGCGGCTGGACGCGGCCTCGGCCCCTTCGCCGGCGGCGCGGGACAGGGCGGGGCCCGGATCGCGGCCCGCCTCCCGCAGCAACTGGCGGATGATCTGCTCCGACTGGTCGTAGTCGCCCTCGCCGAAATGCAGGTGGCGGACGTGACCCCGGGCGTCGATGAAGTAGTGGGCCGGCCAATACCGGTTCGAATAGGCCCGCCAGATGGCGAAGTCGTTGTCCATCACCACGGGGTAGGTGAGGTCGAAGCGGCGCACGGCGTCGCGGACGTTGGCGGGATCCTTCTCGAAGGCGAACTCGGGCGTATGGACCCCGATCACGACCAGGCCGGCGTCCTTGTAGCGTTCGGCCCAGGCGCGGACGTAGGGGAAGGTGCGCACGCAGTTGATGCAGGAGTAGGTCCAGAAGTCGACGACCACGACCTTGCCCTGGAGGTCCTGAGGCGTGAGGGGCGACGCGTTCAGCCATGGGCCGCCGCCCTCGAAGCCCGGCATGGGGCCGAAGTCCGGCAGGTTCATCACATCGACCCGACGCGCCTCTGGGGCGCCGGCGCCGGCGCGGGCCAGCAGGCCCTGCTCGATCCGATTGGTCCCGCCGGCCGACAGCCGCGTCAGCAGGCCGGTGTCGAGGCCCAGCGCGATGGCGGCCACGCCGACCAGCACCAGGGCGCCGAGGCCGCGCCGGACCCATTCGCCGACACCCAGCGAGGCCTTCATCGCCTTGAACACCCGCCCGCCGACCAGAAGGGCGAGGGCCAGGGAGGTCGCGGCGCCGAGCGCGTAGGCGACCAGCAGCAGGGTCGTCGAGGCGCTCGCCCCCTGCAGCGCCGCCCCGGTCAGGATGAGGCCCAGCACCGGTCCCGCGCAGGGCGCCCAGAGCAGGCCGGTGGCGATGCCCAGCACGAAGGACGGACCGACGCTGGCGCCGGTGCGACGGGTCTGCTCCGACGCGCCTTCGGTCAGTCGGGCGCCCATGGCGACGAGGGGGCGGGTCAGGCGGTCGGCCAGGGTCGGAAACAGCAACGTCAGTCCCAGCACCGCCAGCAGGGCCAGGGCCGCCCAACGCCCGATCAGATTAGCCTGAACCGCCCAGCCGCCGCCGACGGCCGCCAAGGTCGCCACCGCCGCGAAGGTGATCGCCATGCCGGCCAGCAGCGGCAGGCCGCTGCGCACGAAAGGCTGGCCCGCCCGCGCGAACACGAACGGCAGCACCGGCAGGATGCACGGGCTGACGATCGTCAGGGCGCCGGCGAGATAGGCGACGAAGAGCAGCAACATGCTGCGAGCTTACGCCGCCCGGAGGCCTGACGCCTACTGTCGCGCCATGGCCAGCTTGAGCCGGTCCTCGGGCTTGATCAGATGGCTGTGGTCGTCATCGCCGATGTCGATCTGGACCCAGTCTAGCTGACCGTTGAAGGCGTTGTTTGTCGGGCCGTATTCCGGGGACGCCGGAGAGCCGGTGTCGTTGCCGACGTCGCAGGCTTCGTCCGCGGAATAGCCCATCGGCTGGGTCTTCTCGACCCGGCCCTTCCCGACCGCCTTGCCGTCATAGAACAGGGTCACGTCGCCGCCCTTGGCCAGGCCGCCGCCGTCATATTTGAACTCCATGCGGAGTTGATGCTTGCCGGCCGGCGCCGGCTTCTCAGCCTCGATGATGAAGTAGTCGATGCCAAAGAAGTTGTAGCAATACTTCAGCTTGCCGTCCTTGCAGTAGAGCACCCAGCCGCCGGCCTCGCCGCCCTGGTTGATGATCACGCCCTCGGCGCCGCCCTCCGGCACGGTGACGTCGGCGGTGACCGAGTAGGACTTGTTCTTCAGGGTCAGGACGCAGGCCTCGGCCACGCGCATGCCGGGGAACAGCAGCTGGCTGTTGCCGCTGATGACCTGCGGCCGGCCGGCGATGTCCGGATTGACCCGTTCGAAGCCGCGGTCGTCGAGCGGCACGACGTTGTATTTGGTCGCCTCGATCAGCCACAGGCGCTGGAGCTCGGCCAGTTTGGCGGGGTTCTCCTTGGCGATGTTGCGAGCCTGGGTCCAGTCGTCCGGCGCGTAAAGCTCCCAGACGTCGTCGTCGAAGGCGCAGGGGGTATCGGCGCTCCACGGCGTGCGGTGCTTGGTGCAGGCGGTCCAGCCGTCGTGATAGATGCCGCGGTTGCCCATCATCTCGAAATACTGGACCAGGTGGGTCTCGGGAGCCTTCGCATCACTGAAGGTCGGGGCCATGCTGACGCCTTCGAACGGGGCCTGGGCGATGCTGTTGACGATGGCCGGCTCGGGCAGTTTGCAGACCTCGAGGATGGTCTTGGCCACGTCGATGACGTGGTGGAACTGGCTGCGGATCGCGCCCTTGTCCTTGATGCCGTTGGGCCAGTGGACGATCGTGCCGTTGCGCGTGCCGCCCCAGTGGGAAGCGACCTGCTTGGTCCACTGGTAGGGCGCGCACAGGGCGTGGGCCCAGCCGACAGCGTAGTGGTTGTAGGCCTTGGGGGTCCCGAAGTCGTCGATCTTGCTCAGCAGGAATTCGGTCGTCTCGATGCCCGGCATGCCGTTCAGGGTGCACATCTCGTTGAAGCAGCCGTTCAGCGTGCCTTCGGCCGAGGCGCCGTTGTCGCCGATGATGACGTAGATCAGGGTGTCGTCGAGGACGCCGAGGTCCTCGAGTGAATCGATCAGGCGACCGACCTCATGGTCCGCCTGCTCCAGGAAGCCGGCGTAGATCTCCATCTGCCGGGCGAAGACGGGCTTCAGCGCCTCGTCGACCTCGTCCCAGCCGGGGATCTCCTTGTGACGCACGGTCAGTTCCGCGTCCTTGGGGATGACGCCGAGCTTCTTCTGCCGTTCGAGAGTCTCCTCCCGCAGCTTGTCCCAGCCGGCGTCGAACTTGCCCTTGTACTTGTCCGACCAGGCCTTGGGGACATGGTGCGGCGCGTGCGTCGCGCCGGGCGCGAAATACATGAAGAACGGCTTGTCCGACATGAGGGCCTTCTGTTGCCGGACCCAGGTGATGGCCCGGTCCGCGAGGTCCTCGGTGAGGGTGTAGCCCTCCTCGGGCGTGCGCGGCGGCTCGACCGATTTGGTGCCCTCGTACAGGCCCGGATAGTACTGGTTCGCCTCGCCCCCGACGAAGCCGTAGAAATGCTCGAAGCCGGAGCCCGTCGGCCACTGGTTGAAGGGCCCGACCGGGGTGACCTCCCACAGGGGCACCTCGTGGCATTTGCCGAACTGGGCCGTCGAGTAGCCGTTCAGCCGCAGGATCTCGGCTATGGCCGCCTTCTCCTTGGGCCGGATGCTGTTGTTGCCGGGGGCCGAAGTGGCCATCTCGGTGATGGCGCCCATGCCGACCGAATGGTGGTTGCGGCCGGTCAGCAGGGCCTGCCGGCTGGGGGAGCACAGGGCGGTGGTGTGGAAGCGGTTGTACTTCAGCCCGTTCTTCGCCAAGCGCTCGAAATTGGGGGTGTGGCAGGGACCGCCGAAGGCGCTGGATGCGCCGAAGCCGACGTCGTCGATCAACACGATCAGGACGTTGGGCGCGCCTTCCGGCGGCCGCAGCGCCTTGATCGGCGGATATTTCGTGTTCGGGTCCTTGGCGTCGTAGGTGGTCAGTCCGACTGTCTTCTGGTCGGGAATGGGCAGTATGTGACGCGGCAGATCGGCCATGACGAACTCCTTTGGCGGGGCGCGTCATACTGCCGACCGGGTCCGCCGGCAGGCATGGGGCGAAACCCGAGGCCCGCCAGTCGGGACTCCTAGGGCGCGCTCATCGAGTAGGGCCGGCTGTCGGCCGCTGCGCCCCAAGTCGTGTTCGGCTCGGCGCCCATCACGAAATGCAGCTCGCCGCCGGCCTGGATCTCGGCGTGGCCGATCCAGCTGCGGGTGAGGGGCTGGCCGTTGAGGGTGACCGCCTGAATGTAGGGATGCTCGTCCGCCAGACCCTCTGTCGAGATGACGAAGCGACGGCCGTTGGGCAGGTTCAGGGTGGTGCGCTCGGTAAAAGGCCGACCGATGACGTACTGACCCGAGCCAGGGGTGACGGGGTAGAAGCCCATGGCGGTGAACATCAGCCAGGCCGACATCTGGCCGACGTCGTCATTGCCCGCCAGGCCGTCCGGCGTCGCCTTGTACTGGCTGTCCATGATCTGCTTCAGCCGGGCCTGGGTGCGCCAGGGCGCGCCGGCGTGGACATAGGCGTAGGCCGAGTGGTGGCTGGGCTCGTTGCCATGGATGTACTGGCCGATCAGGCCGGCGATGTCCTCGGCGTGGGAGTAGTCGAGTCCGGTGTTGTCGTAGTCGAACATGGCGTCGAGCTTGACGACCGCAGCGGCGTCGCCGCCCATGGCCGCGATGAGGCCGCCCATGTCCTGGGGCGCGAACCACGAATACTGCCAGGCGTTGCCCTCGGTGTAGTCCGAACCATAGTTGATGGCGGTCGGGTCGAAGGGCTCGCGGAACGAACCGTCAGCCAAGCGGGCGCGGACGAAGCCGGTGGCGGGGTCGAAGGTGTTTTTCCAGAAGCCGGCGCGACGGTCGTACTGTGCGGCGACGTCGGCGCGGCCGAGACGCTCGGCCATGCGGGCGATGGTCCAGTCGTCATAGGCGTACTCGACGGTCTTGGAGGCCGCCTCTGGCTCGCGGTCGATCGGCACGAAGCCCAGGTCCATGTAGTCGCCCAGGCCCCCGTAGGGCCGGTAGGTGGCGCTGGCCGTCATGGCGGCGAGGGCGCGCGGCCCGTCGATGCCCTGGACGCCCTTCAGGTAGGCGTCGGCGATGACCGGCACGGCGTGATAGCCGATCATGGTCCAGGTCTCCTGGCCCGCGAACGACCAGACCGGCAGGATGCCGTAGGGGCTGACCTCGCGCGCCGCGATCAGGGAGTTGACCATGTCGGCGTTGCGGCTGTCGGGCTGCACCAGCGTCAGCAGCGGGTGCTGGGCGCGGAAGGTGTCCCACAGGCTGAAGGTCGAATGGACGGTGAAGTCGGCGTCGTGCACCGCATTGTCCGGGCCGCGCCAGCGGCCGTCGACGTCGCCGTGGACCGAGGGGGCGATCAGCGAGTGATAGAGGGCGGTGTAGAGGCTGGCCCGCATCTCCGGATCGGCCTCGATGTCGACGGCGCCCAGGGCCTGCTCCCAAGCGGTCCGGGAAGAGGCGCGGACGGCGTCGAAGTCGCCCGGCTCGGCCTCGAGATTCCGGATGGCGCCGGCCTCGTCGACGGACGAGACGGCGACGCGAACCTGCAGCGGGCCGGCCAGTTCGCCGAAGTCGAAGGCGGCTTCCAGCTGGCGGCCCTGGACCTGGGCGCGGTCGTTCATGGCGCGGCCGGGCTGGCGGAAACCCTTGTAGGGGATCGCCTCGTCGCGATCGCGCAGCTCATAGCCGACGACCGGGGCGGAGAAGCGCATGGCGAAGTAGAACTGCCGCCCCGGGGCCCAGCCGCGGGTCTCGCGGAAGCCGGTGATGGTGCCGTCCGGATGCACCCGGATGCGCGACCACAGCACCTTGCCCGGGTAGTCGTAGATCGACGGCCGGAAGTCGAGCAGGACGCGGGCCGGGGCGTTGCGCGGGAAGCTGTAGCGATGGACGCCGATGCGGGTCCCGGCGGTCAGTTCGGCGCGGACGCGCGAGTCGGTCAGGCTGACGGCGTAGTAGCCAGGCTCGGCGACCTCGGAGGCCTTGTTATAGCGCGAGCGGTAGCCCGAGCCGGGCTGGTCGGCGGCGCCGGCGTCCCAGCGCACCTCGCCTGAGATCGGGACCAGCAGCAGGTCGCCGAGGTCAGAGTGGCCTGTGCCCGAGAAATGGGTGTGTGAGAAGCCGAGGATGGTCGGGTCGTCGTAGCGGTAGCCCGAAGCCCAGTCATAGCCCTCGCGCAGAAGCTTGTAGTCGGTGTCCGGGCTGAGCTGGACCATGCCGAACGGAGCCACGGCGCCGGGGAAGGTGTGGCCCTTGCCGGCCGTGCCGATGAACGGATCGACGGCCTCGAACGGGGAGGGCGGTGCGGTCGCGGCCTCCTGCGCCGTGGCGCAGCCCGAGAGACCTACGGCCGCCCAGGCCGCGAGCATCGTCATCCGACCCAGGCGCATCGACTCTTCCCCCTGACAGAACCGGCGGGACCCTAGACCATTTTTGGATCAGGTCGAATCGACCCGAATCCAGAAAATGGTCCCAGCCCCGCCGGTCTATTCAGAGGTCGTCAGAACAGCCAGTCGTCGTTCGACACCCCGGCGTCGAAGCCGCCGTGGTCGAAGCCGGACAGTCCGCCGTCGTGGTGCGCCATCCGGGCTTCCAGCCCGAGGAACAGCCGATCGGCGAGGCCCGACGCCACGTCGAAGCCGTCGAAGGCGTCGGCGAACGTCAGGCTCGGCAGGACCTGGGCGGCGTCATCCGCCAGCGCCGGCAGCACGAAGGGATCCGCGTCGGCCGCCATCAGGGGGCTGACCTCGGCGCCGCCCTTGCCTTCGGACTCGCCGATCGAGGCCGCAGGCGACGGATAGGTGAGCAGGCGGGTCTGGTTGTTCGACCAGCGGATCACCTCGATGGAGGTGACGAAGGTCGAGCCGTCGCGGCCCGCCACCTTATCGAGGATGCGGTAGCCGGCGCCCTCGGCCGTGACGGTGTACTCGCCCGCCAGGCCGCGCATCTGGATCTCGTCCTTGGCCCCGAGGCCGCCGTCGATGATGTCATTGCCGCCGCGCCCGCGCAGGATGTCGTTGCCGTTCCCGCCGGTGATGTGGTTGTCCAGCGTGTTGCCGTTGCCGACGAAGGTCCCGGTCCCGCCGACGTAGAGCAGGTTCTCGATATTGGCGCCCATGGTGTAGCTGCCGATGCGGGCCTCGACGGTGTCGATCCCCTCGCCGGCCAGCTCCACGCAGGTGTCGAAGGCGTCCAGCACGTAATAATCGTTCCCCTGCCCCCCCTGCAGCTGGTTGTTGCCGCCGCCGGAACCGCCCCACAGGATGTCGTCGCCGAAGGCGTCCAGCACGTAATAATCGTTCCCCTGCCCCCCCTGCAGCTGGTTGTTGCCGCCGCCGGAACCGCCCCACAGGATGTCGTCGCCGCCGAAGCCGAGCAGGGTGTCGGTCCCGATGCCGCCGTGCAGGACGTTGTTCCCGGCGTTGCCGATCAGCAGGTCGTTGTAGACCGAGCCGGTCAGGTTCTCGACGCCGGTGAAGGTGTCGGTTCGTTGTTCCCGGCGTTGCCGATCAGCAGGTCGTTGTAGACCGAGCCGGTCAGGTTCTCGACGCCGGTGAAGGTGTCGGTGGCCCCGTCGCCGTCGTTGGTCGCGCGGTTGGTGTCCAGGCGTGCGGTGACTCCCGCCGCCGCCAGGGTGTAGTCGACCGTGTCGATCCCGCCGCCGCCGTTCAGAACGTCCACGCCGCCGCGGCCGCGCAGGTTGTCGTTGCCGCTCCCGGCGGTGATGGTGTTGTTCTGGGCGTTGCCGGTGGCCGCGAAGTTTCCGTTCCCTGCGAAGACCAGGTTCTCGACGTTCAGGGCCAGGACGTAGGTGTTGATCCGGGCCTCGATGGTGTCGTTACCTTCGCCGGCGACTTCCACGACGGAGTCATTGGCTTCCAGCACATAGTAGTCATCGCCGAGCCCGCCCTGGACCTGGTTCACGACGCCGGCGCCGCCCCAGATCACGTCGTTGCCGGCCAGGCCGAGGATGGTGTCGGCCCCGAGGCCGCCGCGCAAGATGTTGCCGGCGCCGTCGCCGATCAGGGTGTCGTTGAAGGCCGAGCCGGTCAGGTTCTCGATCGAGACGAACGTATCTGTCGCGCCGTCGCCGTCATTCGACGAGCTGTTCGCGTTGAGTTGGGCTCGGACGGCAGCCGCAGCGGCGGAATAGTCCGCCGTGTCGATCCCGTTCCCGCCGTTCAGCACGTCCACGCCCGCGCCGCCGCGCAGGACGTCGGCGCCGTCGCCGCCGAGGAGCTGGTCATTGCCCGTGACGCCGTGGAGGAAGTCGTCGGCGCCGAGGCCCGACACGATGTCGTCGCCCGCGCCGCCGCGCAGGTCGTTGTTCGCGCCGTTGCCGGTCAGGTTGTCGTTGTAGGCCGAGCCGAACAGGTTCTCGACATCCGCCAACGTATCCTGGCCGCCGTCGCCGTCGTTGGCCGCCGTGCCGGTGGTCAGGTTGGCGATGACGCCGCCCGCCGCCAGGCTGTAGTCGGCGACGTCGATATCGTCGCCGCCGATCAGCGCGTCGTTGCCTTGTCCGCCGCGCAGGTTGTCGTTGCCGGCCATGCCGTCGAGGGTGTCATCGCCCTCGGTGCCAGTCAGCATCTCGCCGTTCGGCGTGCCGTTGACGATGATCCCGGCGATGACCAGGCGGTCCGCGAACTGCATCCGCTCGACATTGACCAGGATGTCGGAGCCATCGGCGCCGGAGACGCTGGTGACGCCGGCGACGGTGCTGATCGAATAGTCAGCGTAGTTCCCTGAGAAGATGGCCGTGTCGACGCCGTCGCCGCCGTCGAGCTCGTCGGAGCCGAGGCCGCCGTTGAGGGTGTCGTCGCCAGCCATGCCGAAGACGATGTCGGTTCCGCTTGAGCCGACGAGGATGTCGTTGTGGTTCGACAGTTCGAACGCCTCGATGTCGACGTACTGGTCGCCGGCCGCGTCGCCGGTGCTGGCGGCGTTGTTGGCGAGGTTCAGCGTCAGCCCCACGGCGGCCGAGACGTAGCTGCCGATGTCGTAGCCGTTCAGTCCGCCGAGGATGTCGGCGCCCGCGCCGCCATCAAGCCAGTCGTCGCCGTTCGCGCCGCTCAGCCAGTCGGCCCCGTCGCCGCCGCGGAAGCGGTCGTTGCCGCCGTACAGGTCGAAGATGTTGTCGGCGCCCGAGCCGCCAGTGACGTGCAGGTGCTCGAAATTCGCATAGGTGACGGTGGTGTTGCCCGACGGGCCGTCGCGGAACAGGCCTCCGAAGGACTGGATGCCGACCGTCTCGGTCGACCAGTCGACCACGAGAATGTCCTCGCCATCGCCGCCGTCGACCGTGTCCTGTCCGCCGCCGACCGTGATGACGTCGTTCCCGCCGCCGCCCCAGACGTTGTCACCGATGCCGTCATTCGCGTTCCCGACCCGCGTGGTGACGATGTCGTCGCCCGAGCCGAGGGTGAGATAGAGCCGCTCGATGCCGACGACGTCGCTGCCGTTGCCGAGCGCCTGCACCCCGCTCTCATTGAGGTCCAGCTCGATGCCCGTCGAGGTGTCGCTGAAGTCGGCGTTCCACTGGTCCAGACCCGTGCCGCCGTTGACGTGGGCGATCCCCTGGTAGGTGACGATCATGTCGTCGCCGGCGCCGCCGTCGACCGTGTCTTCCCAAGCCCCGTTGAGGGTCTGCAGCTCGTCGTCGCCCGAGCCGCTGCGGATGATCATCTTCTCCATGCCGTAGAAGCGATTGTTGCCGAACATGCCCGAACCCGGCGTGGCCGACTCGCTGGAATGCAGGGCCGCGGTCCGGTCGCTCATCTCGATGATCAGGGTGTCGACGCCGGCGTCGCCGTAAAGCTCGTCGCCGAGGCCGCCGCCGAAGCCGCCGCCGCCCGAGGTGATGACGTCGTCGCCGTCGCCGGCGCGGATGACGTCCATATAGCCGACGCCGCCGGTCTGCTGGTCCGTGCCGGTGTTGTTCGCCCCGTACAGGGTGGTGATGACGTCATTGCCCGAGCCGAAGGTCAGCTCGGCGCGCTCGATGCTCCGCACCGAAGAGCCGCCGCCGATGGCGCTGATCGCGGAGACGCCGGCGTTGAGGTCCAGGGTCATGCCGCCGGTGTAGTAGGTGAGGTCGGCGTACCAGGTGTCGACGCCTGCGCCGCCGTCGACGACCGCCGCGCCGGCGTTTGTGTTGAGGAAGTCGCGGCCGTCGCCGCCGAACACGGTGTCGTTGCCGTCGGCGGTGGTGAAGTTGTCGTCCCCGGAGCCGAGGCGAACGTTGAAGTTCTCGACGCCCTTGAAGCTGACCCGCTGGGTGCTCCCCGCGTTGCGCAGCACGCCGTACTCGTTGTCGTAGGGCATCTGCAGGAAGACGGCCGCGGTCTCAGCCGAGAAGTCGGCGATCAGCGTGTCGACGCCGAGACCCAGTTGATAGACGTCGTTGCCGCCGGTGAAGGTGATGGAGTCGTCGCCGTCGCCCGTGTCGATGGTGTCGTTATAGGCGCCGGTGCGCCCCACGACGGTGTCGGCCCCGGTCCCCAGAACCAGCAGCAGGCGTTCGATCGCCGTCACGCTGGAGCCGTTGCCGATGCTCATCGGGCCGCCGGCGGCCGCCGCGTTCAGGTCCAGGGAGATGCCGGTCGCGTTGTTGCTGAAGTCAGCGCGCCAGAGATCGATCCCGGCCCCGCCGTTGACCGTCGCATTGCCGCGCCAGGTGTCGATGTCGTCGTCGCCGCTGCCCGTGCTGACGATATCGGCGCCTCCGCCGGTGACGATGGTGTCGTTGCCCGAGCCCGTACGGATGTCGAAGCGCTCGAAATTGGTGAAGTCGACCTGGCGGGTCGGGACTTCATAGAAGTAGCCGGTCACGTCGCCGCTGGAGGGGAAGAACTGGCCGGTGACCACATTGCCGGTGGCGTTGGCGAAGTCGACGATGAGCAGGTCGTCGCCGAGGCCGCCGTCGGCGCTGTCATAGGCTGGACCATGCACCGTGATGGTGTCGTTGCCGTCACCGCCGTTGAGGGTGTCCTGTCCGTCAGTGTCGACGAGAACGTCGTCGCCGGACGTGCCGTTGATGATGGCCATGCGAGATCCTTGCGTGATGAGTCGTCCGCTCATCCCCCATGGCGCGGCCGCGCGCCTGAGAAATCACTGGAATCCCTATTTCGCAAGAGGTGTCAGAGGGTTGCGGGCAGGGCGCATACCAAGGATTGGGGCCTGACGACTGCCTGACGGCCGCCCCGCCTCAACCTTCGCGTTCTGCGCGATTGACGTTTCCGCCAAGCCTGTGGCTGCGGCGCCGCAGGCTTGGCTATTCCTGGCCAGTCGTCCGCGGTGACGAGAATGTCGTCGAGGCTGCCTGGAGCTCCACGACCCGTCCCCGTCCCGCCCCTGCGCCCGCCTGACCCACCGCTCGTCAGGCCAGAGCACGGGGTCCCTAGGGTCTTTACCGGATTGCCGCGCGGGCGCCGGGATGGCGGTGCTGTCCCATGTTTGAACCCCAAGCCGACATCGACCCTGCGGCCCTGAAGCGGGGCTTGCGCACCCTGACGCTGGAGGTCGTCTGCTCCTCGACCTGCGACGCGGTGATGATGGGGGTGATCCTCACCGCCTTCGCCCTGCACAACGGGGCCAATGAGGCGCAGATCGGCCTGTTGGCGGCGATCGTCTTCTGGGCCCAGTTGCTGCAGGCGCCGGGCGTGCTGCTGGTCGAGCGCTTGCGTCGGCGCAAGGCCATCGCCGTGGTCGGCAGCCTGGTGTCGTCGATGGCCCCCGCGGCCCTGGCGGCGCTGGCTTTCGCGGCGGGCAGCGGGCGGGAGGCGCAGTTCGGGATGATCGCCGCCGTCGCCCTCTACTGCTGCGCCGGGGCCTTCGCCGGTTGCGCCTGGAACGCCTGGACGCGTGACCTCGTCCCCGACGACATCCGCGGTCGCTTCTTCGCCCGGAGATCCCGTCTCGGCATGGTGGCCAGCGTGGGCATGGGGCTGATCGCGGCGGCCACGCTGGACGCCGTGCCGGAGGGCGCCGGGGGACGGGCGGTGGTGTTCGGCGGCCTTTATCTGCTGGCCTTCGTCGCCCAGCTGCTCAGCGCGACCAGCCTGTCGCAGGCGGTCGAGCCGATGATGCCCGAGACCGCCGAGCCCCGCCGGCTCAGGGCGCTGCTCTCCGGGCCGTTGCGCGATCCCGACTTCCGCTCGCTGATCCGCTTCACGGCCAGCTGGAATTTCGCGGTCAACCTAGCCCAGCCCTTCTTCACCGTCTTCATCCTCAAGCAACTGGGCTTCAGCGTGACGGTGATGATGGCCCTGACCATCCTCAGCCAAATGGCCAATGTCTGGGCGCTGAAGCGCTGGGGCCTGCTGGCCGACCGCTATGGCTTCAAGTCGGTGCTGAACCTGGCGGCGCCGTCCTTCCTGCTGTGCGTGCTCGGCATGATCGGGGCGTCGCAGTTCGCCTCCCAGACGGTGACCCTCGTCTATCTGGCGCTGCTGCACATCCTCCTCGGGGTGACCACGGCGGGGGTGTCCCTGGCCTCGGGGGCCATCGCCCAGCAGATGTCGCCCAAGGGCGAGGCGGCCGCCTATCTCTCGGCCAACGGCCTGATCTCGTCGGTCATGGGCGGCATCGCTCCGATCCTGGGCGGTCTGGGCGCCCACTTCTTCGCCGTGCGCGAGTTCGGCCTGTCGCTGGAGTGGACTGGGCCGCACTACCAGGGCGAGGTGCTGGGCCTGAGCCTGAACGGGTGGGACTTCTACTTCGCCCTCTCGGCCCTGTGCGGCCTGTATTCGCTGCACCGGCTGTCGGTCATCAAGCAGGAGGGTGAGATCGACCGACGCGACCTGATGCAGGTGATCATCGAGCGCGCCTCATCCCGCTTCGGCGGCGCCACCGCGGGCTCGAGCGCACCGGTCGAGCTGTCGGCGACGCTGGCGGAGGGGCAGGCGGCGAGCCGCAAGCCGCGGAGGCGGCGGAAGGCGGCGGAAGGCGGGGAAATCAGGGAAGGACGATGGTGGGTGATGTAGGGTTCGAACCTACGACCCGCTGATTAAGAGTCAGCTGCTCTACCAACTGAGCTAATCACCCGAACTCATCGTCGTGTCGGCGGCGTCGGCGGGACCGGCGTCGGCGAGGGGCGGGACATAGCGGCGACGTCCGGCGATGGCAAGCGGCTTTTCCGTGTCCGTTTCGGTTTGTCGCAGGAGGCGATAGGGTCGCCCTGGAATCAGCCGCCGAAGCGCGGCGGGGGAGACGCGACCATGGCCTTCTGGAACCGCCGGCGATCGATCGACGCCATGCTGGCCCCGCACGACGGACCGGCGCTGAAGAAGACTTTGAGCTGGCCGCACCTGATGGCCCTGGGCGTCGGCGCCATCGTCGGCACGGGCATCCTGACCCTGATCGGCGTCGGCGCCGGTCTGGCCGGGCCGGCGGTGATGATCAGCTTCGCCCTGGCCGGTCTGGTGTGCGCCTGCGCGGCGCTGGCCTATGCCGAACTGTCGACGATGATGCCGGCGGCGGGCAGCGCCTACACCTACTCCTACGCCGTGCTGGGCGAGCTCATCGCCTGGATCGTCGGCTGGAGCCTGATCCTCGAATACTCCCTGGTCGTCTCGGCCGTGGCCGTGGGCTGGTCGGGCTATGCGGTGGGCTTCCTGACCGGGCTGGGCGTCGACCTGCCGACGGCGCTGACGGTCGGACCGCATGTGGCGGGCGGGGTCGTCAACCTGCCGGCCGTGGCCATCATCGCCGTGGTGACCGGCCTGCTGCTGCTGGGCACGCGCGAGAGCGCCACGCTGAACGCCATTCTGGTGGTGATCAAGATCGTCGCCCTGATCGGCTTCGTGGCCATCGCCCTGCCGCACTTCAACCAGGCCCACTTCACGCCCTTCATGCCCAACGGTTTCGGCGCGCCCTTCGTGCAGACGGGGGTGATGGCCGCGGCGGCGATCATCTTCTTCGCCTTCTACGGCTTCGACGCCATCTCGACGGCGGCCGAGGAGACCAAGAACCCGGGCCGCGACCTGTCGATCGGCATCGTCGGCTCCATGCTGGTGTGCACGGCCCTGTATCTGATCGTGGCCGCGGCCGCGATCGGCGCCCGGCCGGTCGAGAGCTTTGCGGCCAGCCCCGAGCCCCTCGCGCTGATCCTGCGCGAGCTGGGACAGGGGACGGCGGCGCAGTGGCTGGCGGCCAGCGCGGTCATCGCCCTGCCGACCGTGCTGCTGGCCTTCCTGTTCGGCCAGAGCCGCATCTTCCTGGGCATGGCCCGCGACGGCCTGCTGCCGCGCTCGCTGGCCAAAGTCTCGAGCCGCGGCGTGCCGGCGGTGGTGACGGTGTTCACCGCCATCGTCGTCGCCGCCCTGGCCGGGGTGATGCGCCTGGACGAGCTGGCCTCGCTGGCCAACGCCGGCACGCTGGCGGCCTTCTTCGCCGTCGGTCTGAGCCTGGTCGTGCTGCGCGTCCGTGATCCGAACCGGCCGCGCGTGTTCAAGGCCCCGCTGTGGTGGCTGGTCGGCGCGATCTGCATGATCGGCTGCGTGATCTTCTTCCTGAGCCTGCAGGCCCGCACCCAGCTGTGGTTCCTGGCCTGGAACGCGGTCGGCCTGGTGGTCTACCTGGTCTGGTCGTCGCGCAACTCGCGCCTGGCCAAGGGCGAGGAACAGGCGGGCTGATGGCCCGCCGCGACCTGTCCGGCGCCGTCGACTTCACCGTCCTGGAGCGGATGACCGGCGGCGAGGACTCGATCACCGACGAGGTGCTGGGCCTGTTCAGCCAGCAGGCGGCGATGTGGTCGCCGCTGCTCGACGTGCGCGAGGAGGGCTGGCGCGACGCCGTGCACACCATCCGCGGCGCGGCGTCGGGGATCGGCGCGGACGGGCTGGCGGCGGCCTGCCAGGACGCGGAGGCTGCCGACAAGGCCGAGGCTCCGCCGCTGCTGGACCGGGTGCGCGATCAACTGGACACGGCCCTGGCCGACGTGGCGGCCTACCGCCACGAGATCATGCTGAGGTCGCTGCGGGGTTAGGCCCGCGTCTTGTCCCACACGCCCAGTTCGTGGGCGATGCAGCGGTCGATCAGGGTGCGCCAGACCGGCTCGGCGATGTCGGCCGAGAGACCGGCGGGCCCGGCGGCGGCCAGCACCTTGGCCACCACATCCTCGATGCGGGCGTCGTCATGGACCACGTCGCGGCTCGGCTTGATGCGGGCGGCGGCGTCCATGTAGCGCTGGCGCTCAGCCAGGAGCTGGACCAGGGCGCGGTCCAGGGCGTCCACGCCGTGGCGCACCTCGGCCATGGTCAGGCAGGCTTCCGGGGCCACGCGAGCATCGACAGCAACCACGGTCTGGGCCTTTTTCACATCAACCGACAAAAGCGCGCTCCAGAACATAGTCGCCGGGCTCGGCGTTCGAGCCCTCCTTGAGACCGTAGGTCTCAAGCAGTTCGCCCGTTTCCTTGATCATGGCCATCGAGCCGCACAGCATGACGCGGTCGGTGTTGGGCGAGAAGCCGATCGGCAGGCCGAGATCGGCGAAGATGTCGCCCGACTTGATGCGGTCGGTGATCCGGCCCGGCGTCTCGAACCGCTCGCGGGTCACGGTCGGATAGTAGCGCAACTGCGCCTTGGCCTCCTCGCCGATCAGCGGATCGTCGTGGATCCCGGCCGTGAAGAAGTCGCGGTAGGCCAGGTCGGCGACGTTGCGCACCGTATGGCAGACGATGACCTGGCCGAAGCGGCTGTAGGTGTCAGGATCGCGGGCGACGCTGAGCCAGGGGGCCAGGCCCGTACCGGTGCCGATCAGCCAGAGGCGATCGCCGCCGGTCAGGGCGTCCAGCACCAGGGTGCCGGTCGGCTTCTTGCCCATCAGGACGGTGTCGCCGGGCTGGATCTTCTGCAGGCGCGAGGTGAGGGGGCCGTCGGGCACCTTGATGGAGAAGAACTCCAGCTCCTCGTCCCAGTGCGGGCTGGCGATCGAATAGGCGCGCAGGATGGGCTTGGCGCCGCCTTCCCCGGGCAGGCCGATCATCACGAACTCGCCGGAGCGGAAGCGGAAATCCTCCGGCCGCGCGATGCGGAAGCTGAACAGGGCGTCGGTCCAGTGATGGACGGACAGCACCTCCAGCTCATGGAAGGGCGAGGCCTTGGGCGGAGGGGGGGAGACGGCGACGTCGGTCATTGCCGGGCTTATTAGGGGGCTCGGCGCGGTTTCGGAAGGGATGCGGTGTCGCGTCGATTGTGGGACGCGCGCCACAGGCCCGTGCATCGTGACCCGCAGCGGGTCAGCTTTGCATTTCGCGGGATGACGAGGCGCGAAACCCACACTAGCGTCCGCCGCCATGCGCAACATTCTTCTCGCCTCAACCCTGTTCCTCGCGGCCCAGTCGCCGTTCACCGCCGCCATGGCGCAAGAGACCGCCGCCAACCCGGCCGTGCTGACTCCCGAGCGAGTCTTCGCCAACCCGTCGCTGTCGGGCCCGGTCGCCAAGGGGGTCAGCCTGTCGCCCGACGGCGAGCTGGTCGCCTTCCTGCGCTCGCGCCCGGACGACGTCGACGTGCTGGACCTCTGGGCCGCCCCGACCGGCGCCGGCGAGCCGTTCAAGCTGATCGACGCCCGCGCCCTGGTGCCGGACGCCGGCGAACTGTCGGAGGCCGAGAAGGCCCGCCGCGAACGGATGCGCATCAGCGCCCGCGGCGTCGTCGAATACTCCTGGGACGAGCAGGGCCGCTACATCCTGGCTCCGCTGGAAGGCGACATCTTCCTGGCGTCGCGTGAGGGCGGTCAGATCCGCCGCCTGACCGAGACCGAGGCCGACGAGATCGACGCCAAGGTCTCGCCCAAGGGCAATTTCGTCTCCTTCGTCCGCGACCAGGACCTGGTCGTCTACGACCTGGCCTCGAACCGCGAGACCGCCGTCACAACCGACGGCGACGGCCTGCAGACCTGGGCCACCGCCGAGTTCATCGCCCAGGAGGAGATGGACCGGGACACCGGCTACTGGTGGAGCCCGGACGAGCGTTTCATCGCCCTGCAGCACACTGACGAGTCGACCGTCGACGTCATCCCGCGCCTCGACATCTCGGGCGGCGGCGCGCGCACGATCGAGCAGCGCTACCCGCGCGCCGGTCGTCCGAACGCGGTGGTCGAGCTGTATGTGCACGACCGCCAGAGCGGCCAGCGGGTCAAGGTCGACCTGGGCGCGAACAACGACATCTACCTGGCCCGCGTGAACTGGTCGGCCGACGGCCGCACCCTCTACGTCCAGCGCCAGTCGCGCGACCAGAAGACCCTGGACCTGCTGAGCGTCGATCCGACCACGGGCGCCTCCAAGGTCATCGTGACCCAGACCTCTAACGCCTGGGTGCCGCTGAACCACGACTTCAAGGCGCTCGAGAACGGCGACTTCATCTGGTCCTCGGAAGAGACCGGCTGGAAGCACCTGTACCTCTACAACCGCGACGGCCGCCGCCTGCGCGCCATCACCAGCGGCCAGTATCCGGTCAAGTCGCTGAACGGGGTGAACCAGCGAACCGGCGAGGTCTTCTTCACCGCCTCGATGAAGGACGGCCGCGAGAACCCGACGGAACAGCAGCTGTTCCGCACCAGCCTGCGCCGCACCGCCACGCCGGTGGCGGTGACGCCGGAGGGCGGCTGGTGGTCGGCCTCGCTGAACAAGACCGGCACGGCGTTCGTCGGCAACTACACCGACCTGAACACCCCGATGCAGTCGGGCCTGTACCGCGCCGACGGGACCTTCGTGCGCTGGATCGAGCAGAACAAGCTCGACCAGAACCACCCCTACTGGCCGTATCTGTCGCGCCGTGGCGAGACGACCTTCGGCACGCTGGAGAGCCACGGCGAGACCCTGGTCTGGCAGATGACCACCCCGCCGGGCTTCGACCCGTCGAAGAAGTATCCGGTAATCATGCAGGTCTACGGCGGCCCGTCGGGCGGCGGCGTCAAGCGCGGCTGGCAGGGCGCGACGAGCCAGTTGCTGACGGAAGAGGGCTACATCGTCTTCCGCCTCGACAACCGCGGCGAGGGCGACCGCTCGGCGGCCTTCAAGCAGGCCCTGTACCTGAAGATGGGCCAGCCGGAGATCGAGGATCAGGTGCTGGCGGCCGACTACCTGCGCTCGCTGCCGTACGTCGACGCCGACCGCATGGCGATGATGGGCTGGTCCTACGGCGGCTTCATGAGCCTGATGGCCATCACCGAGCCGAAGATGGGCCTGGCCGCCGCGGCCGTGGGCGCGCCGCCGACCGAGTGGAGCCTCTATGACACCCACTACACCGAGCGCTTCATGTCGACGCCGGAGCTGAACCCGGAAGGCTACGCCGCCTCGGACGCCATCCCGCGGCTGCCGAACATGACCGGCCGGATGCTGCTGATGCACGGCATGGCCGACGACAACGTCATCCTCGAGAACTCGACCCGGGTGATCGACGCGATGCAGGCCTCGTCCAAGCCGTTCGAACTGATGCTCTACCCCGGCCAGCGCCACGGCGTTCGCGGCAACGAGCGCCAGCTGCAGCAGTGGCGGACCTACCTCGACTTCTTCGACCGCACCATCGGCGAGCGCTCGCCGGCGGCGCTGGAAGACTGATCTGAATGACCGGGGTCTTGCGAAAGCGGGACCCCGGTTTTCGTTGGGGCCCCCTGGGGGGCGATGGAGCCGCGGCATGCCGCTCGGGATCAGCTTCAACGGCGGGAAGTGGGGGGATGCGAAGATCCTGTCGCTCGGCTACGCTTTCGAACAACGGACGCAGGCGCGGAGGGCTCCGGCGTTCTGAAGCCTCAGGGGGACGGGATGCGGTTCAACGGGATCGGGCTGGCGGCGCTGGCCGTAGCGGCGGCGCTGTCGCTGGGCGGGTGCATGACCGTGGAGGTCCATGCGGACGAGGGCGTCTGGGACGACGCGACCCTCGTCGACGAGGCCGCCGCCGATGCGCTGGCCGCGGCCGACGCCGCCGCTCGGGCGGGCTACGACCATCACGGTGCCGGTTCGATCGAGGAGCTGTGCGGCCAGTATACGGACGAGGCCATCCGCGTCAGCTGCTGGATTGACCGCCGGAGCGTCAACGCGGTGCTGCGCTGGGCCGCTGCGCATCCGATCGCCGAGCAGGTCGGCGTCTCGGGCATGCCCATCCTCCTCAAGGACAACATCGAGACGCGCGACATGCCGACCACGGCCGGCTCGCTGGCCCTGGTCGACAATTCGCCCGGTCGGGACGCGCCGCTGGTGGCCCGGCTGCGCGACGCCGGGGCGATCGTCGTCGGCAAGACCAACCTGTCCGAGTGGGCCAACATCCGCTCGGGCAGTTCGACCAGCGGCTGGAGTGCGGTCGGGGGGCTGACCCGCAATCCGCATGCGCTGGACCGCAACGCCTGCGGCTCGTCCTCGGGCAGCGGGGCGGCGGTGGCGGCGGGCCTGGCTCCGGCGGCGATCGGCACCGAGACGGACGGCTCGATTACCTGCCCGGCGGCGATCAACGGCATCGTCGGCTTCAAGCCGACGGTCGGCCTGGTCAGCCGCACTCACATCGTTCCGATCAGCCATTCGCAGGACACGGCCGGGCCGATGACCCGGACGGTCGAGGAGGCGGCTCTGGTGCTGGGCGCCATCGCGGGCTCTGACCCGCTGGACCCGGCCACGGCCGAGGCGGATGCGCGCAAGGTCGACTATCGCGCGGCGCTGGACGCCCAGTCGCTGCGCGGCGCCCGTATCGGGGTGATGCGCTTCTCGATGGGTTATTCGGGCAAGACCGACGCGGTCTTCGAGGAGAACCTCCAGAAGATGCGCGACGCCGGGGCGGTCATCGTCGAGCTCACCGAGGGGCCGGACATGGACGCCATGGGCTCGGCCGAACTGACGGTGCTGCTGACCGAGCTGAAGGTCGACCTGAACGCCTACCTGGCCTCGACCAATCCGACCCAGGTGCAGACCCGCACCCTGGCTGACGTCATCGCCTTCAACGAGCGGACGCCGCGCGAGATGGCCCTGTTCGGGCAGGAGCTGTTCATCCAGGCGGAGGCGACCAAGGGGCTGAACGATCCGGCGTATATTCAGGCGCGGGCCACCTCGCTGCGGCTGGCGGGGCCGGAGGGGATCGACAAGCTGATGCGCGAACACAATGTCGTCGCCCTGATCGCACCGACGACGGGACCCGCCTGGACCACGGACATCGTCAACGGCGACCACTATGCGGGCGCGGCCAGCACCATGCCGGCGATCGCCGGCTATCCGCACCTGACCGTGCCTATGGGCTTCGTCGAGGGCCTGCCGGTCGGGATGAGCTTCATCGCCGGCAAGTGGGAGGACGCCAAGGTGCTGTCGCTCGGCTACGCCTTCGAGCAGCTGACCCAGGCGCGGCGTGATCCAGAGTACCTGCAGTCGCTCGACCATCTTTTGGTCGTCGAGCCTTTGCTGGCCCCGTACGCGCCGTCCGCGCATTAGCGAGGGAAGCGCGCGAAGTCCTCGGCGACGATGAATTCGAGCTCGGCGCGATAGCGGCCGTAGTCGGGGTGGTCCGGCGAGACTCGGCCGAAGGCGCAGTCGGCGTCGGCGCCGAGGCGGATCATGGCCAGCGGAACGGCGGCAGGCACCAGCTGCGAGCCATGGCCGATCAGCAGGGTGCTGAGGATGCCGTACAGCGCCCGCTTGATGGTGGGGCGGCTGAGGATGGCCAGGCGGTACTGACCCTCGACATTGGTGACCAGATAGACGGTGCCGGACTGGCTGGGCAGGGAGACGCTTCCGGTTTGGGCGAAGGCGCTGTCCAGCCGCTCGGACTCGGCGAACACCAGGTGCGAGCGGGCAGCGTCCCATTCGATGGTCGTCAGATAGGCGTAGATGTCGCCAGGCGAGCCGAAGGACGGCCGCAGGGTCAGGTAGCGTCCTTCCAGCCAGCGCACCGAGCCGCGGGCGTAGCCGCCCAGGCCCTCGGGTGAGGCGGTGACCGCATCGAGCACCGGCGGGGGAGCCGGGCGCGGGCGCAGCGGCGCGCCGAGCGCCTCCTCCAGCCGGATGACCGTCGCGAGGGTGAAGGCGCGCTTGCCGGACAGGGCCTTTTCGAGGGTCGAGATGCTGACCTTGGCCATGTCGGCGAGGGCCTGACGGGAGATGCGGCGACGCGCCAATTCCTCGCGGACGCGGCGTGCGATCTCTTCGGCCTCGGGGTCGTCCATGGCGCGATTCAGTCCCTAACCAGAAGCTGAGTGCGCACATTTCCGCACAAGCCGTCAAGGCGTCCGTAACGCCCCTCACATCGCGGTGGTTTGCGGCGGGAAAATGCATGGATTTCGCGTGGCTGTGCGCACGCGCGCGGGTCTAATTGGCAGGCTCCTCAAGGGAGCAAACACCGTGAACCGCCTGCCTGAATCCCGTCCGCCCCGAGCGGGGCTGAACCGCTCGCCGGGACTCGTGACGATGAGGTCCCTGGTCATAGGCCTGGCCGCCCTGGCCATCGGCGCGGCGACCATGGTCCGCGCCACCGAAACGCCGCCGCCGGAAGACCCGGCCTCCGGCGCACTGCAACTGCGCACCAGCCGCGGGACGACGCTGAACGCCGTACGCCTCGGGACGGACATGCAGGTCGACGTCACCGGCCAGACGGCGCGCGTGAAGGTCGTCCAGGCCTTCCGCAACACCGGGACCGAATGGGTCGAGGCGACCTACCTCTATCCCCTGCCCGAGGACGGGGCGGTCGACAGCCTGAAGATGGTGGTCGGGCAGCGGGTCATCGTCGGCGAGATCCACCGCCGCGAGGAGGCCCGCCAGATCTACGAGACCGCCAAGGCCGAGGGGCAGCGGGCCGGACTGGTCGAGCAGCAGCGTCCCAACATGTTCACCAACAAGGTGGCCAACATCGGCCCGGGCGAGACGGTTCTGATCGAGATCGAGTTCCAGGCCCCGGTGCGGCGGGTGAACGGCGAGTACTCGATCCGCCTGCCGTTGGTGACCGGTGAGCGTTACATCCCGGCGCGAACGGCCGTGTCGGCGGCGGGCAAGGCGGATGCCGCGGCGATCACTGCCCCTGTGGCCGCGCCGGGGCAGGGGATGCTCAATCCGGTTTCGATCCAGGTGCGTCTGCGCCCGGGCTTCATCCCGACCGGAGTGGTCAGCCCGTATCACCGCGTCGACATGGTCGAGGACGGCGCCGCGGAGCGGGTCGTCACCCTGGCGGGCGGACCGGTTCCGGCCGACCGCGATTTCGAGCTGCGCTGGCGCTCGGCTGAGACCCAGCCGTCGGTCGGCCTGTTCCGCGAGTCGATGGGCCGGGACCGCTATCTGATGGCGGTGGTCAGCCCGCCGGCGCCGGACCGCCGTCGGCCGGTCCCGCCGCGCGAACTGGTCTTCGTCATCGACAACAGCGGCTCGATGAGCGGCGAGTCGATGGACCAGGCCAAGGCCAGCCTGAAGCTGGCGCTGCAGAGCCTGACCCCGGCCGACCGCTTCAACGTCATCCGCTTCGACGACAGCATGACCGAGCTATTCGAGCGGCCCGTGCCGGCGACGCGGGAGCAGGTCGCCCTGGCTCAGCGCTACGCCGACACCCTGGAAGCCCAGGGCGGCACCGAAATGCTGCCGGCCCTGCATGAGGCCCTGGTCGACGATACGCCGACGGATGCGGGGCGCGTGCGGCAGGTGGTCTTCATGACCGACGGCTCGATCGGCAACGAGGATGAGATGCTGGCGGCCCTGGGGTCCGATCGCGGGCGCAGTCGGGTGTTCATGATCGGCATAGGCTCGGCTCCGAACACCTTCCTGATGAACCGCATGGCCGAGGTCGGCCGCGGGACCTACGTCAATATCAGCGACACCTCCGAGGTCGCGGCGCGGATGCGGATCTTCCTCGACCGCCTGACGCGACCCGTGGCGACCGAGCTGACGGTGGCCGCGAGCGGCGGCGCCGAGTTCACCCCGGCGATATTGCCCGACCTCTATGATGGCGAGCCGCTCGTGGTCCTGGCCAAGACGCGTCGGGTCAGCGGCCAGCTGACGGTGACCGGCGTCACTGACGGGCGGCGCTGGACCCGCACGGTCGACCTGTCCGAGGCTGTCGAGGCGCCCGGCGTGGCGCGGCTGTGGGCCAAGCGGCGGATCACCGACATCGAGGTCGAGGACCGCCTTGGCGACAGCGACGGCACGGCTGCGACGGAGGCGATCGCCAAGCTCGGGCTGCAGTATTCCCTGGTCACCCGCGAGACCAGCCTGGTGGCGGTCGACAAGACTCCGGCCCGACCGGACGGCGCGCGGCTCCGCGAGGAGGATCTGCCGCTGAACCTGCCCACGGGCTGGGACTTCGAAGGCCTGTTCGGCGGTCCGGTCGGCGACCGGGCGGCCAGCGCCAAGCCTGAGGATGCGGCCGAACTGCTCGAGCTGCCCCAGACGGCGGCTAACTGGGGGACCTCGGCCTGGCTCGGCCTCTGGCTGGCCCTGTTCGGCGCCGGCGGTCTGTGGCTCCAGCGCCGCCCGTTCCAGCGTCGGAGGCAGGCGTGAGCGGGCGGGGGGCCTGGGGCCGTCTTCCCTTCGCCGCGGTCCTGATCGCCGGATTGGCGGTGGCGGCGGCGGGGACTTCGGTCCCCGTCAAGGCCGCGGCGGCCCAGTGGCTGCTCGACCGCGCCTGGGCCGAGAGTCGGGAGCGGGGCGAGCCGGTCAAGGCCTGGCCCTGGGCCGACGCCGCGCCGATCGCAGTGATCGAGGTGCCCCGGCTGGGCGTCCGGCAGGTGGTGCTGTCCGGCGGCTCCGGCGAGGCCATGGCCTTCGGTCCGACGCTGATGCCGGGCGGCGCAGAGCTGGGCGGACGGGGAACGGCGGTCTTCGCCGCCCACCGGGACACCCATTTCCGCTTCCTCGAGCTGGTGCGGCAGGGCGACACCATCGTCGTCGAGACGGTAGGGGGCGTGCGGATGGAGTATTGGGTCACCGGCGGGAAGGTGGTCCGGGATGACGCCTTCGGGGTCAATCCGTACAGCCGTGAGAGCATCGTGCTGAGCACTTGCTGGCCCTTCGACGGCCAGACGCGCGGCCCCTGGCGCTGGGTGACCTACGCCGAGCGGATGAGCTGAGCCTGCAACCTTCGCCATGCGTGCCTGTTACGGGCGCCATGGACCAGATGTTCCTGCGTTTCGCCAATATCACCGCCCGGATCGCAGGCCGGCCGTGGACCTTCTTCCTGTGCGTGGCGGTGGTGCTGGCCTGGGCCGTGACCGGGCCGCTATTCGGTTTCAGCGCGACCTGGCAGCTGATCATCAACACAGGCACGACGATCGTCACCTTTCTGATGGTGTTCCTGATCCAGAATACCCAGAACCGCGATGGAGCGGCCGTACAAGCCAAGCTGGACGAGCTGCTCCACGCCGTGCGCAACGCCGACGAACGCTTCATCGGCATTGAGCGGCTCAGCGACAAGGAGCTGGCGGTAATCCTGGAAAAGGTCGAGGCCCGCGCCATCGTAATCAAGGGCGAGGGGCCGCCGGTGGTCGCCACCCGGGCCCAAGACCGCAAGCGCAGCGCCGCCGCCAAGCGCTCGCACAGGGGCGCGGGGGCCAAGAACGGGCGCAAGGCGGCCGGCGCATGAGCCTGGCCGCCAACGTCGTCGGCTCCGCCGCCGCCCTTTGCTCGATCACCAGCTTCGCGCCCCAGATGATCAAGATCTGGAAGACCCGCGACGCTTCGTCCGTATCGCTGAAGACCTATTCCCTGACAGTGACCTGCTTCGTGCTGTGGACGGCCTATGGGGTGATGACGAAGGCCTGGCCGATCGTGGCGGCCAACGCCTGCGCCCTGGTCATGGCGTCGGGCGTCCTGGCCATGAAGTGGCGCTTCCGGGACGTCTAGAGGCGGTCGCGGATGGCCTCGATGATCCGCTCGCAGGCCAGTTCGGGCGTCAGGGCGGCGGCGTCGATGTGGATGTCCGCATTCTCGGGCCGCTCATAGGGGCTGTCGATGCCGGTGAAATTGGTCAGGGCGCCCGAACGGGCCTTGGCGTAGAGCCCTTTCACGTCGCGGCCTTCAACGACGTCCAGCGGCGCGTCGACGAAGATCTCGACGAACTCGCCCGGCTCCATCCGCTCGCGGGCGATGCGGCGCTCGGCGGCGAAGGGCGAGATGGCGGACACCAGCACGATAAGCCCCGCGTCGGCCATCAGACGGGCCACCTCGGTGACCCGGCGGATGTTCTCGACCCGGTCCGCGTCGGTGAAGCCGAGATCGCGGTTCAGCCCGTGGCGGACGTTGTCGCCGTCCAGCATGTAGGTGTGGCGGCCCTCGGCGTAGAGCCGCTTGTCGACCAGGTTGGCGATGGTCGACTTGCCGGCCCCCGACAGGCCGGTGAACCACAGCACCAGCGGCTTCTGGCGCTTCTGGCCGGCGCGTTCGGCGCGGGTGATGTCTAGGGCCTGCCACTGGATGTTGGCGGAGCGGCGCAGGGCGAAGCGGATCAGGCCGGCGCCGACCGTCTCATTGGTCTGGCGGTCGATCAGGATCAGGCCGCCGAGGTCGCGGCTCCGCTCATAGGGCTCGAACACCAGGGGCGCATCGAGGTGCAGGTGGCAGACGCCGATGTCGTTGAGCTCCAGCGTCCGGGCCGCCTGATGCTCCATGCTCTCGACATTGACGCGGTGGCGGATGTCGGTGACCTGGCCGGTGACGGAGGCGGTCCCTAGCCGGACCACATAGGCGCGCCCGGGCAGGAGCGGGGTCTCGGACATCCAGACGACCTGGATCTCGAACTGGTCGGCGGCCTCGGGGGCGTCGACGGCGGACGCCAGGACATCGCCGCGCGACACGTCGACGTGCTCGGCCAGGGTCAGGGTGACCGACTGGTCCGCGCCCGCTTCGGCCAGGTCGCCGTCCAGGGTGACGATGCGCTCGACCGTGGCCGCCCGGCCCGAGGGCAGGACCTTGACCCGATCGCCGGGGCGGACCCGGCCGGCGGCGATGCGGCCGGCATAGCCGCGGAACTCGGCGTCGGGGCGGTTGACCCACTGGACCGCCATGCGGAACGGGCCGTCGTCGTCCTCGCTGAGGCCGACGGTCTCCAGCCATTCCAGCAGGGTCGGACCGGCGTACCAAGGGGCTTCGTCGCCACGCTGGACGACATTGGCGCCGGTCAGGCCGGACAGAGGCACGGCCACGACCGCCTGGAGGCCGAGCTCGGCGGCGAGGGCGCGGTAGTCTTCGGCGATCTCGTCGAACAGCTCCTGCGACCAGTCGACCAGGTCCATCTTGTTGACGGCCAGAAGCACGCGGCGGACGCCCAGCAGGCTGACCAGATAGGAGTGACGGCGGGTCTGGGGCAGCAGGCCCTTGCGGGCGTCGACCAGCACCACGGCCACGTCGGCCGTCGAGGCGGCGGTGACCATGTTGCGCGTGTACTGCGGGTGGCCCGGGGTGTCGGCCAGCATGAAGCGGCGGCCGGCGGTCTCGAAATGGCGATAGGCCACGTCGATGGTGATGCCCTGCTCGCGCTCGGCGGCCAGCCCGTCGAACAGGCGCGAGAAGTCGGGCTCGCCCGTGACGGTGCGGATGGCGGCCAGCTGGTCGGCGGGGACCGAGCCGGTGTCGTGCAGCAGGCGGCCGATCAGGGTCGACTTGCCGTCGTCGACCGAGCCGCAGGTGATCAGGCGGACCAGATCGCGGGCCATCAGAAATAGCCCTCGCGCTTCTTCAGCTCCATGGAGGCCGCCGGGTCATGGTCGATGGTGCGGCCCTGTCGCTCGGAGGCGTCCGAAAGGCGCATCTCCTCGATCATGGCGGCCAGGTCGGCGGCTTCGCTCTCGACCGCGCCGGTCAGGGGATAGCAACCGAGGGTGCGGAAGCGGACCTGCCGCATCTGGGGCGTCTCGCCGGGAGCCAGGGGCATGCGGGCGTCGTCGACCATGATCAGCGCCCCGTCGCGCTCGACCACGGGCCGCTGGGCCGCGAAGTAGAGCGACACCACCTCGATCCCCTCGCGCTGGACGTAACGCCAGACGTCCATCTCGGTCCAGTTGGACAGGGGGAAGACGCGGACGGACTCTCCCTTGTGCACGCGAGCGTTATAGAGCTGCCAGAGCTCGGGCCGTTGGGCCTTGGGATCCCACTGGTGAGTGCGGGTGCGGAAGGAGAAGACGCGCTCCTTGGCGCGGCTTTTCTCTTCGTCGCGGCGGGCGCCGCCGAAGGCCGCGTCGAAGCCGTACAGGTCCAGCGCCTGTTTCAGCCCCTGCGTCTTCCAGAGATCCGTGTGGACGCGCGCGCCGTGGTCGAAGGGGTTGATCCCGGCCGCCTCGGCTTCCGGATTGCGATAGACCAGCAGGTCCATGCCCGCCTCGACGGCGGCGCGGTCGCGGTAGGCGTACATCTCCTGGAACTTCCAGGCGGTGTCGACGTGCAGGAGCGGGAAGGGCGGGACGGCCGGGAAGAAGGCCTTGCGCGCCAGGTGCAGCATCACCGCCGAGTCCTTGCCTGCCGAGTACAGCATGACGGGGCGGGCGCACTGGGCCGCCACCTCGCGCATGATCTGGATGGCCTCGGCTTCCAGCTGGTCCAGATAGCGGTCGTCCGGCGAGGGCTGGGGCAAGGAGACTGAGGTCCGATTGAGGGCGTGCGGACCCTGACGGAGGTCCGCCGTCGGATCAAGTGGGGCATGGCGGACGCAACGGCGCCGCTTTCGCAGTCGTCCCCAAGCTTGACCTTGACCTGTCCCGTTTTAGGAGATCAACGTTAGGTGGGGCGCGTGGGGCCGCGGAGAAATCCGCATTTCAGCTCACGGGCGAAAGGGATTGCGAGGCCGGATGACATCCGCCTACGCAACCGCTTGTTGTTGGGGGTGAGCCATGTCGAGCATTACGCGCGGTACGTCGAAATTTGTCCGGGCCGCGGCCCTCATCGAACAACTGGCCCAGACCTTTGACGCCAGCCGCCTGAAGAAGGCGCAGGCCGATGCGCTGATCGCCGACCTGGACGAACTGGTCGCCATCCTCGACGCCCGGCGTCACGACGCGGACGCCAAAGTCTTGGCCGACGCTCTGCTGACGCTGCGCCACAGCCTGGCCAGCGTCGAGAAGCGCGGGCGTGAGCGTCGCAGCGACGTCGCCGCCAATCGTCGCCTCAGCCGCAACCTGCGCCGCATCGCCCTGATCATCACCGCCGGCGCCGCCCTCGCCGCACCGATGGCCGCGGCCGCCTCCGAAGCCGACCCCGTTTCCCCGACCGCGGTCGCCGGCACGCTCCCGACCGGCCCGCAGGCCATTCTCCCGGCCGTTCCGGTCGGGGGGACGATCTTCAATCCCGTGACCAACGCCAATGAGACGGTGGTCGAGGTGCTCAGCCCGGTCGCGGTGCGCACCAGCCAGAACAACGTCATTCTGCTGGCCAACGCCGTCGGCGACGTGTTCGCCAATCCGGCGGGCGGCATCTACACGGTCACGGCGGTCAGCCTGGACGGCGATGGCCATGTGGTCAGCCTGACCGTCACCAACTCGGCGAGCGTCGTCTCGACCATCAACCGGGTGTCGGCCATCACTACCGCCCCCAGCGCCCCTCCGGGCGGCTCGATCGTGATGCCCTCGGGTCCGGGCGACAGCGGCTATTTCCATGACATCCGGCGCGGCGACGGCGGCGGCGGCGGCAGCGACGGCGCCCTGTTCGTCTCGGCCGACTCGGGCGGCGACGGTCAGACCGTGGCGCCCTTCACCGTCGACATGGGTAATTCGGGCCTGGGCATCAGCACGACCTCGAACGGCGTCTCGGGTCTGATGGGCGTCAGCATCGGCGGCGACGGCGGCGACGGCGGCGACGGCTATCTGGGGGCCTCGGGCGCTTCGGGCGGCAACGGCGGCGCGGGCGGGCAGGTCACGGTCGTCTCGCGCTACGGGACGATCGCCACCAGCGGCGACCAGGCGCACGGCGTCGTCGCCCAGAGCCGGGCCGGCATCGGCGGCGAGGGCGGTTCGGGCTTCGTCTTCTCGAGCGGCGGCTCGGGCGGTTCGGGCAGCAGCGGCGGCACGGCTACGGCGACCAACTACAGCACCATCACCACCCAGGGCGGCGGCTCGCACGGCGTGTTCGCCCAGTCGCTGGGCGGCGGCGCCGGCAGCGGCGGCGGCAGCTACGGCCTGTTCGGCGACGGCGGCGCGGGCAACCGCGGCGGTCAGGGCGGACACGCCGAGGCGATCAACTACGGCATCGTCACCACCCTGGGCGACGCCTCCTACGGCGTGACGGCCCAGAGCCTGGGCGGCATCGGCGGCGACGCCGGCAACGCCGTGGGTCTGGTGACCTTCTCCGACGACGGCGCCCCGGGCGGCAACGGCGGCACGGCGATCGTACGCGCCATGGCCAATTCGCAGGTGCGGACCGAGGGCGACGCCTCGCACGGCTTGTTCTCGCAGTCGATCGGCGGCGGCGGCGGCAACGGCGGCCTCGGCCTCGGCCTGGTCGCGCTCGGTTCGGGCGGCGGCACCGGCGGCAACGGCGGCGCGGCCCAGATCTTCGCGGCGGACAACTCCTTCGTGACGACCACGGGCATCTCGTCCCACGGCGTCTTCGCCCAGTCGATCGGCGGCGGCGGCGGCAACGGCGGCATCACCGGCTCCCTGATCGTGAGCCTGGGCTCGACGGGCGCCAGCGGCGGCCTGGGCGGCGACGTCACTGTCAACTCCGGCGCAACGGTGACCACGACCGGCGCGGGCTCGCGCGGGGTCTTCGCCCAGTCGCTGGGCGGCGGCGGCGGCAACGCCCTGGGCACCGGCGGCCTGGTCAGCCTGGGCGGTTCGGGCGGCGGCGCCGGCCATGCGGGCGCCGTGACCGTCACCACCAGTGACGACAGCTGGATTTCGACCAGCGGCCTCGGCTCCGACGGCATCTTCGCCCAGTCGGTGGGCGGCGGCGGCGGCTCCGGCTCGGCCAGCGGCGGCGTCGTCGCCCTGGGCGGCGGCGGCGGCCTCGGCGGCAACGGCGGCGTTGTCACAGTGACCAACGGCGGGACCATCGAGACCGCCGGCAATTTCGCGCGCGGAATCTTCGCCCAGTCGGTGGGCGGCGGCGGCGGCGCCGGCGGCGACAGCGGCGGTCTGGCGACCCTGGGCGGCAACGGCTCGGGCCAGAGCATCGGCCAGAACGTCACGGTCACCAATAACGGCCGCATCTCCACCGGTGTCGGGGGGATCCTGGGCAACATGTCGAGCGCCATTCAGGCGCAGTCGATCGGCGGCGGCGGCGGCGACGGCGGCTCCTCGGGCGGCGTCTTCCTGACCATCGGCGGCGCGGGCGGCGGCGGCGGCAATTCCGGTGTTGTGACGATCAACAACGCTCACGACCTGTCGACCCTCGGCGACGACTCGCACGGCATCTTCGCCCAGTCGGTCGGCGGCGGCGGCGGCAACGGCGGTTCGACCGTCTCGATCAGCGCCTTTGCGGGCGCGGCGGTCGGCGGCAATGGCGGGCTCGGCGGCAACGGCGGCACGGTCAACGTCAATCTGTTCGAACGCACCGAGACAATTGGCGGCGGCAGCCAGACCCTGGCGCCCTTGATCACCACCGACGGCCTGCGGTCGCGCGGCATCTTCGCCCAGTCGGTCGGCGGCGGCGGCGGCAACGGGGGCTTCGCAGCCCAAGTCTCGGCCGGCTATGGCGTCAGCGCCAGCGTCGCCGTGGGCGGCTCGGGCGGCAGCGGCGGCGTCGGCGGCACGGTCAATCTCGACGGCCACGCCACGATTCTGACTAGCGGCGACTATTCCGAGGGCCTGTTCGCCCAGTCGGTGGGCGGCGGCGGCGGCAACGGCGGCTTCGCCATGTCCTTCTCCTTCGCGGCCGGCGAGACCGCCGCGGCGGCCTTCGGCGTGTCCGTGGGCGGTTCGGGCGGCAACGGGGGCGTCGGCGGTACGGTCGACGTCGACTCCGGCGGCGCGATCCAGACCACGGGCGACTTCTCGACCGGCTTCCTGACGCAGTCGGTCGGCGGCGGCGGCGGCAACGGCGGCTTCTCGATCGCCTTCACCGGCTCTGGCGCGGGCGTGGCTTCGGCTTCGGCCTCGGTCGGCGTCGGCGGTTCAGGCGGCCTCGGCGGCATCGGCGGTCAGGTCACCAGCCACTTCGACGGCACGATTCTGACCACCGGCGACGACTCGCGCGGCGCCCTGATCCAGTCGGTCGGCGGCGGCGGCGGCAACGGCGGCTTCAGCGTCTCGGGCGCGGTCTCGATCGCGGGCACGGCCGGGGGCGCGGTCTCGGTGGGCGTCGGCGGCTCGGGCGGCTCCGGCGGCGCGGGCGGCACGGTCATCGGCAGCGTCGGCGACGCGGTCGAGACGCGCGGCGACCGTTCGACGGCGGTGACCATCCAGTCGATCGGCGGCGGCGGCGGCTCGGGCGGCTTCAATGTCTCGGGCAGCGTCGGCGGCGGCGGCACGGTCGGCCTCGGCCTGGCCATCGGCGTCGGAGGGGCCGGCGGCGGCGGCGGCGCAGGCGGCGATGTCACCGGCTCGAGCGGCGACACCATCCTGACCTTGGGCCAGCAGTCCGGCGGCCTGCTCGTCCAGTCGGTCGGCGGCGGCGGCGGCAACGGCGGCTTCAATGTCTCCGGAAGCATCGGCGGCGGCGGCACGGTCGGGGGCGCGGTCTCGGTCGGCGTCGGCGGGGCCGGCGGCGGCGGCGGCGCGGGCGGCACGGTCATCGGCCATGCGCTCGGCGCAGTCGAGACGCGCGGCGACCAGTCGGCCGGCGTGACGATCCAGAGCATCGGCGGCGGCGGCGGTTCGGGCGCCTTCAACGTCTCGGGCGGCATCGGCGGCGGCGGCACGGTCGGCGGCGCGATCTCGGTCGGCGTCGGCGGCTCGGGCGGTTCGGGCGGCGCGGGCGGCTCGGTTACGGCCAGCTCGGTCGGCATCCTGACCTCCGGCGAGCAGTCGGCCGGCTTCCTGGCGCAGAGCGTCGGCGGCGGCGGCGGCAACGGCGGCTTCAACGTCTCCGGCAGCATCGGCGGCGGCCAGACCGGCGGCCTCGGCCTGAGCGTCGGCGTCGGCGGATCGGGCGGCGGCGGCGGTCTGGGCGGCTCGGTCACGGCCACGGTGACCGGCAATGTCGTGACCTCGGGCGGCGAATCCGATGCGGTCACAGCCCAGAGCATCGGCGGCGGCGGCGGCAACGGGGGCTTCAACGTCGCCGGCTCCATCTCCGGCGGCCAGACCGGCGCGGCCTCGCTGTCGGCGGGCGTCGGCGGTTCAGGCGGCGCCGGCGGCGCGGGCGGCACGGTCAGCCTGACCTTCACCGGCGCGGCCCAGACCTCGGGCGCGGGCAGCGACGCCGTCATCGCCCAGAGCGTGGGCGGCGGCGGCGGCTCGGGCGGCTTCAACGTCACCGGTAACATGGCCTTTGCGCAGAGCGGCGCGGGCACTCTGGGCATCGGCATCGGCGGCACGGGCGGCGGCGGCGGCAATGGCGGCGCGGTCACCCTGAACCAGAACACGGGCGTGGCCGATCCGGGCGACACCCTGATCGCGGCCGTGACCACCGGCGCCAATGCGCGCGGGATCCTGGCGCAAAGCGTCGGCGGCGGCGGCGGCAACGGCGGCTTCAACATCACCGCGGGCATCTCGGGCGCCCAGTCGGCGGCCGGCAACGTGGGCGTCGGCATCGGCGGCGGGGGCGGCGCGGGCGGTGACGGCGGCGTCGTGATCGGCAACATCAACGGCGACGTCGGCACCGACGGCGCGGATTCGGCGGCCGTGCTGGTCCAGTCGGTCGGCGGCGGCGGCGGCAATGGCGGCTTCAACGTCTCGGGCGGCGTCAGCGGCTCGCAGACGGCGGCCGGCAACCTGATGGTCGGCGTCGGCGGCTACGGCGGCGGCGGCGGAGACGGCGGCGCGGTCAGCGGGACCTTCACCGGCGATGTCGTGACCGAGGGCGATCGCTCATCCGGCGTGACTTATCAAAGCCTTGGCGGCGGCGGCGGCAACGGCGCCTTCAACATCACCGGCGGCGTGGCCATCGCCGGCAGCGGCGGCGGCACGGGCAACATCGGCGTCGGCGTGGGCGGCTTCGGCGGCGACGGCGGCGACGGCTCGACGGTCAACGCCTCGATCACCGGCGACATCTCGACCCAGGGCGTGGACGCCTGGGGCGCCCTGGTCCAGTCGGTCGGCGGCGGCGGCGGCAACGGCGGCTTCAACATCACCGGCGGTCTGAGCGCCTCGGCCGGCATGAACGGCACGCTCGGCTTCGGCCTGGGCGGCTTCGGCGGCGGCGGCGGCGACGCCGGCGACGTGACCGGCTACCTGACCGGCGACGTTCAGACCCAGGGCGACGGCTCCTACGGCGCCATGCTGCAGAGCCTCGGCGGCTCGGGCGGCAACGGCGGCTTCAACGTCACGGGCGGCCTGTCGCTGTCGGTCAACGGCAACCCCGCCGTCACCATCGGCATCGGCGTCGGCGGCTTCGGCGGCGGCGGCGGCGACGCCGGTTCTGTGACCGGGTCGGTCACCGGCGACTACATCACCCGCGGCGCCAATGCCGACGGCGTCACCGCCCAGAGCCTGGGCGGCGGCGGCGGCAACGGCGGCCTCAACGTCTCCGGCAATGTGGCGCTCAGCTCCGGCACGGCGGGCACGGTCGGCATCGGCATCGGCGGCTTCGGCGGCCTGGGCGGCAATTCGGGCGCGGTCAACTTCAGCTACACCGGCGACATCGACACCGACGGCGCCAACTCCGACGGCCTGATCGTGCAGAGCCTGGCGGGCGGCGGCGGCAACGGGGCGATCAACGTCACCGGCGGCATCGCGGCCAGCACCAGCGGCACGGCCGGCGGACTCGCCTTCGGCCTGGGCGGCTTCGGCGGCGGCGGCGGCGACGCCGGCGACGTGAACGCCACGGTGACCGGCAACGTCTGGGCCCGCGGCCTCGAGATCGACTACTGGACCCCGGCCGAGACCAATACCGGCATCCTGCCTGGCTCCTGGGACGACACCTACATCCCGGCCCACCGCGTTCGCGACGGCGGCTCCAACGGCGTGGTCGTGCAGTCGATCGGCGGCGGCGGCGGCAACGGCGGCCTCAACGTCTCCGGCCAGATTTCCCTGACGCCTCCGGGCAGCCAGGCGGCGCGCTCGGTGACCCTGGGCGTCGGCGGCTTCGGCGGCGCGGGCGGCGACGCCGGCGCCGTCAGCCTGACCCTCGGCTCGCCGGACGCCTCGCGCGTCCAGGTCTCGGCCATCGGCGACAGCCGCTCAGCGGTCGCCGTGCAGTCGATCGGCGGCGGCGGCGGCAACGGCGGCATCAACGTCTCGGGCGGCATCGCCATGGACGGCGTCCTGACCGCCGGCATCGGCGGCTTCGGCGGCGGCGGCGGCCTGGGCCGGAACGTCTACGCCGACGTCGACGCGGATCTGTTCGCGGCCGGCGCCCTGTCGCGGGGCCTGATGGTCCAGTCGATCGGCGGCGGCGGCGGCGCCGGCGCCATCAACATCTCGGGCGGCGTCAGCGCCGATCCCGCCGGCGAAGAGCCCTCGCTGACCTTCGGCATGGGCGGCTTCGGCGGCGCCGGCAACGCCAGCGGCGACGTCACGGCCATCCAGAACGGCCAGGTCGTGGTCGAGGGCGGCGGCGCCATCGGCGTGCTGGTCCAATCGATCGCCGGCGGCGGCGGCTCGGGCGGCCTGAACGTCACGGCTGACGTCCACCTGGGCGAAGGCGGCTCCGACAACCGGTCGCGCGGCATCGCAATCGGCGTGGGTGTCGGCGGCACGGGCGGCGACGGCGCGGACGCGGGCGCGGTCTCGCTGCACAGCAACGGCAACATCTTCCTCGACGCCCAGGCGACCAGCATCCCGCTGGAGGGCTCTCCGGACATGCCGGCGGCCGGCATCCTGGTCCAGTCGGTCGGCGGCGGCGGCGGCGTCGGCGGCGTCAACGCCACCGGCGTGGTCGCGCCCTTCGGCCAACCGGCGGCGATCGGCGTCGGCGGATCGGGCGGTTCCGGCGGTCACGGCGGCACGGTCGACGTGGTCCGCGGCTACACCGGCAGCGGCGCGGCCGAGGTCGGCACGCCCCACCTCATCAGCACGGAAGGCAACAACGCCGCGGGCCTGATCGCCCAGTCGATCGGCGGCGGCGGCGGCCGAGCCGGCGTCAACGCCGTCTTCGCCCTGACCACCCACTCGCCGGGCAACAACCCGATGGCGGCCCTGATCGCCGTCGGCGGTTCGGGCGCCGGCGCGGGCAGCGGCGATGACGTCACCGTGCGCCACAACGGCGATATCCAGACCACCGGCATCGACAGCGACGGCATCTTCGCCCAGTCGCTGGGCGGCGGCGGCGGCGACGCCAACTTCAACATCGGCTTCGGCGTGCTGCGCAACGCCACCGCCCTGAACCTCGCTGTCGGCGGGGCCACGGGCGCCGGCGGCTCGGGCGCCGACGTCTCGGTCGAGCACCACGGCGTCATCATGACCGAAGGCCGCGACTCGGCGGGCATTCACGCCCAGTCGGTCGGCGGCGGCGGCGGCGACACCGTCCTCGACCTCGCCCTGGGCATCCTGGCCAATCACTCTGTGGGCATCACCGTCGGCCGCAACGGCGGCACGGGCGGCGCGGCGGGCGATGTGACCGTGGTCGCCGACGGCACGATCGTGACCGAAGGCGAGACCGCCGACGGCGTTCTGGCCCAGTCGATCGGCGGCGGCGGCGGCGCCAGCAGCGCCACAACCGTCTCCGTATCGGGCACCAGCGGGGCCAACACGCCGCAGGCCGAATCCTACAGCGCGGGCGTCTCGGTCGGTCTGGCCGGCGGCGTCGGCGCGACCGCCGGCGACGTCAATGTGGACGTCAGCGGTCGTATCGAGACGGCGGGCTATGAGGCGCGCGGCGTCTTCGCCCAATCGATCGGCGGCGGCGGCGGCCGCGGCGGCTCGGCCGCCAACACCATCGTCCGCAACGCCGGCGCCGCGACGGTCACCGTCGGCGGCACGGGCGGCACGGGCGCCGTCTCGGGCGACGTCACCGTCACCAGCGACGCCACCATCGTGACCACCGGCCACCGCGCCGACGGCATCCTGGCCCAGGCGATCGGCGGCGGCGGCGGCATGGGCGGCGTTGCCCGCACCCTGGCCTTCCAGGTCGGCGGCCCGCCCCCGACGACGACCATGCGCACCCTGTCGGTCAGCGTCGGCGGCTCAGGCGGGACCGGCGCGGTCGGCGGCGCGGTCGACGTCTCCAACTTCGGCGTCATCGGCACCGAGGGCGAATACTCGCACGGCATCCGCGGTCAATCGATCGGCGGCGGCGGCGGCGTGGGCGGCATGGTCCTCAATGCGGCCCTGCAGTACCGCGGAAGCGACGACATCGACTTCAACATCGGCGGTGCAGGCGGAACCGGCGGCGCCGGCGGCGCGGTCGACGTCCTCAACGAAGGCCTGATCTTCACCGAGGGCCGCTTCGCCACGGGCATCAGCGCCAACAGCATCGGCGGGGGCGGCGGCGACGCCGGCCTGGTCCTCGATGTGCAGCTCGGCTACGCGGGCACGGACAACCAGACCCACCGCTTCGTCGCCAACATCGGCGGCTCCGGCGGCGACGGCGGCGTCGGCGGCAATGTCTCCGTTATCAACCGGCCGGTGGCCGGCGACGACCACACCGGCGAGATCGTCACGCGCGGCGAGGGCGGCTACGGCATCTTCGCCCAGTCGCTGGGCGGCGGCGGCGGCAACGGCTCCAGCGTCCTGTCGCTGACCGGCATGGTCACTGGCCGCGACAGCTTCCTGATCGGCCTCAACGTCGGCGGCGCGGGCGGCACCGGCAACACCGGCGGCACGGTCGATGTCCTCAACGCGGGCCTGATCGACACGACCGGCGCGGGCGCACACGGCATCCTGGCCCAGTCGATCGGCGGCGGCGGCGGCAACGGCGGCGCGGCCTTCGCGGCCAACGTCATGATCGCCCCGACCACCCAGATGCTGACCCACGCCCCGCTGATCACCGTCGGCGGCGTCGGCGGCGACGGCGGCGACGGCGGCGCGGTGACGGTCACCAACACCGGCAATATCGTCACCCGCGGGACCAACGCCCACGGCATCCTGGCCCAGTCGATCGGCGGCGGCGGCGGCAACGCCCAGATGGGCTTCGGCCTGACCTCCGACGTCGGGACCATGATCCTGTCGCACGCCATTTCGGCCCTGGTCGGCAATTTCGGGGGCGGCTCCGGCGGCGCCGGCGGTCATGTGACGGTCAACCATTCGGGCGACATCACCGTCCTCGGCGAGGGCTCGCAGGCGATCATCGCCCAGAGCATCAACGGCGGCGGCGGCACGCTGACCTTCGACTTCAGCGGCATCGTCGGCCTGAACGGCTCGCCGTTCATCGATCTACACGGCGACACCGTCGTCCCGGATCCGATGGTCCTCGGCCGTCTCGGCGCCGAGAACGCGGTGAACATGACGTCGGGCGACGTCACCATCAACACCACCGGCACTCTGCAGGTGGGCGGCCGCAACGGCATCGGCAGCCTGACCCAGGCGATCGGCGGCGGTGGCGGCCAGGTGATCATGAAGGCGACCATCTCGCCCTTGGCTCCGCCTCCGGCCCCGGCTCCGGAAGTGCTCCCGGCCCTGGCTGCGACCAAGACTGCGGGCGGTCCCGAAGTGTCGCCGCTGGCGGCGCCGGGCGTCGATCCGTCGGCGGCTCCGGGCGATCCGGTCGCCATCCCGTTCGCCCTGGTCCTCGGCGGCGCGGACGGCGTGGGCAACCACGGCGGCGACGTCGCCAGCGCCCATGTCGGCTCCATGCTGACGGCCGGGCTGAACGCGCCTGCGGTCATGGTGCAGTCGATCGGCGGCGGCGGCGGCATCGGCCTGATCGATCTGGATATTCCGACCGGCGCCCTGATCGGGGCCCTCGACGTCACGCTCGGCGGCACGAACGGAACTGATGAAACCGGGGGCGACGTGTCCCGCGTCAACACCGGCGCCATCACCACCGGCGGCGACCTGTCGCCCGGCGCGATCCTGCAGAGCATCGGCGGCGGCGGCGGCTCGGCCAGCGTCATCCTGGCGGGCGACGGCGCGACCGGCGCCACGCTCGGCGCGGTGCTGGGCGCGAACGGCGGCTCCGGGCTCGACGGCGGTGATATTTCCGGCCTCTTCTCGGGCGGGATCCAGACCTTCGGCGACTACGCCACCGGCCTGATCGCCCAGTCGATCGGCGGCGGCGGCGGCGAGCTGCGGGTGCATGGCGTGTCGACAGTGAACGTCGCGATCGGCGGAGCCGTCGGCGCCGAAGGGCACGGCGGCGACATCGACGTCGTCCATGACGGCGACATCGTCACGGTCGGCGACCACTCGCACGGCGTCTTCCTGCAGTCGATCGGCGGCGGCGGCGGCGCGGTGTTCGGCGACTTCGACGCCAATGTCACCGTCAGCGGCGACAATGTCGGCGACGGCGGCGACATCAGCTTCGTCCAGGACGACAGCATCATCGTGCTGGGCGACAACGCCTACGGTCTGGTCGCTCAAAGCCTGGGCGGCGGCGGCGGCTGGGTCGAAGGCGGCCTGGCTTCCTCGGCCGGCGGCGTCGGCGCCGGCGGAAACATCGACCTCGCCGTCGGCGGGGTGATCTTCGCGGCCGGTACGAACTCGACGGGCGTCTTCGCCCAGAGCCTCGGGTCGACGGGCCGCGGCGCGATCAGCCTGATCTCGCAGGACATGATCCGCGGCGGCACGGGAACGGGCGCCGGCGTCCGCTTTGACGGCGGTTCGCTGAACCTGATCCAGACCTCGGGTTCGATCTCGGCGGTCTCGGGCCTGGCCATCGACACCACCACCGGCGATGACGAAGTCCAGAACAACGGCGCCGTGATCGGCAATATCGATCTCGGCTCGGGTCACAACGCCTTCGACAACAACGTCGACGGGACCTTCATGGCCTTCAGCACGATCGACCTGCGTGACGGAGCCGGCAGCACCGGGACCTTCACCAACGCCGGCGACTTCCTGATGGGTCTCAGCGCGTCGCGTCTGCCGATCGATCTGGCGGCCGGGGACGTCTTCGACGACCTGGACAACGAGGGCGATCCGACCACCAACCTGTTGTACGGCGCGCGGGTCATCAACTCGGTGGCGCTGGACGGCGACTACATCCAGACGTCGAACGGCCACCTGGCGTTCGACATCGCCTTCGGCCCGTATGCCTCGGACATCGTGAACGTTACGGGGAATGCGACCGTTGACGGAACCGGCGAGGTCATCCTGACCTGGCTGGAGAACGCCGAGGAGCGGACGCTGTTCGCGACCCCCGGCGCCGGCATCGGCGTCGACAACGGCCTGGAGATCGAAGACACCCTGGCGATGGACTACAGCGTCCGCGCCGACGCCAACGGGGTGCACCTGTCCTTCGTCAGCGACTTCGGCCAGCCGTTCCTGAACTACAACGAGCGCCAGCTCGGCCGTCACATGGACTTCGCCATCCTGGCGGGCGACTCAGGCGGCATCGGCCGGCTGATGGCCCTGATCGGCAACCTTCAGGCCGGAGACGAAGCGCTCTACGCCCAGATCTTCCGCGAGCTGAATCCCGAACCGCTGATGGTCCCGATGGCCACGCAGCTGACCGCCGCTGAGGACTTCGCGGGCCAGCTGTTCAACTGTGCGCCGCCGGCCTTCCGCAAGCGCGAACAGTGCGTGTGGGCGCGGGTCGAGGGCACGGCGTTCGATCGGCCGGGGACGTTCGAGAACTTCCAGGTCGGGGCTCAGGAAACCCGCCTGCGGATGGGCTTCGAGCGGCCGTTCGCCGAGAACTGGACCGTGGCCGCCGCGGTTGGCTTCGACAAGATCAGCCGCGTCGACGTGGCCGATCGATCCCGTTCGGACGGCAAGGGCTTCCACGGCAGCCTCGGCATCGAACGCACCGATTGGGACGGCCTGGAGTACGGCGTGTCGATCTCGGGTGGCTGGCAACAGCTGGAGACTGCCCGCTCGGTCAACGTCTTCGAGCCGCTTGTCGGGACCTCGGAGCCGGAGAGCGGCTACTTCCAGACCAATGCGCACATCGCCTACACGGCGGTCAGCGGAAACCTGTTCGTCCGCCCGGCCCTGAACCTGTCGGCGACGGCTTTGCGTCAGGGCAACTTCTCGGAAGAGGGGCTGGAAGGCCTCGGCGTCGAGGCGCTTGCGGACACCGAGGTCTACGCGACGGCCAATCCTGAGCTCGGTTTTGGCTTCATCCTCGCCGACAGCCAGGAAGCCGAGGCGACGTTCCAGGTCACCGCCGGCGGCGTCTTCCGCTCGCAGGACGAGATCCGGATGCCGTACCGTCTGCTGGGCTCCAATCCGGACGCCATCCCCGCCATGATCGGCACCAGCCTCAATCAAGAGGCCCTGGTGCTGGGCGCGGACCTGCGGGTGGCGACGGCGGCGGGCTTCGAGTTCCGGTTCACCTATGAGGCGGAATCCGGCGAGACCTTCGACAATCGCACCGCCGGCCTGAACCTCCGTATGCGCTTCTGATCAGACGGGCCCCGGACGACCTCCGGGGCCCGCTTCGCCTCCTCGACCTAGGCGCTGCGAGACGGCCCCCAAGGGTTCGCCCGGATAGGCGCATCGTCGCTTTTCCCCATGATCGCGCCTTGGCGCGTCCGTGTTGGCGCGCGTCGCTGCAGAGGGACGCCGTCATGGAGGCGATCAAGGCTCTCATTCCCATCCTGCTGACGGTCAGTCTGGCGGGACTGGTGTTCGTGGTCGGGCTCAACTCCGGACGCGGGGAACTGCTCTACGTGTTCCGACGGCCGGCGCTTCTGGCGCGGGCCGTTCTGGCCGTGCTGGTCATTCCGCCGATCGCGGCCGGCCTGCTGATCTGGGCCTTGCCGCTGACCCCGGCGGTGAAGGCCGGGATCATGTTGATGGCGGTCGCGCCCGTGCCCCCGCTGGTGCCCGGCAAGGAGCTGAAGATGGGCGGCTCCAAGGAGTACGCCTACGGGGTCTATGTGGCCATGGCGCTGCTGACGGTGATCTCCGTCCCCCTCGTGTTCGAAGTCGCGAGCGCCCTGTTCGGGCGACCTGAGGACAAGGTGCCCATGACCAAGCTGATCATGACCATCCTCACCGGCGTGCTTCTCCCGCTCGCGCTCGGCCTGCTGGTGCGCCGCTTCGCCCCCGCCATCGCCGACAAGGCCGCACCCCTCATCTACAAGCTCAGCATGTTGCTGGTCCTGCTCGCCTTCCTGCCGATCCTCGTGGCCATCTGGCCCGCGCTCGAGGCCCTGATCGGCAACGGAACCCTGCTGGCCATGGCCGTCGTCACCGTGATCTGTATCGCCGCCGGCCACATGCTGGGCGGGCCGGAACGGCTCAACCGCGCGACCCTGGCGGTCGCCGCATCCGTCCGCCACCCCGGGATCGCCATTGCCCTGGCCGGCGCCAATTTCGTCGGCAAGGAGGTTCAGGCCGCCGTCCTGCTCTACCTCCTGGTGGGCCTCGTGGTCGGCGCGCTCTACGGAGTCTGGCTGAAACGTTCAGCGCCGGCGCATGGCGCGCCGGCCGCGCCCTGACGCGGCTCAGTCCGGAAACAGGAAGGTCGCGATCGCGCGCAGGCCCCATTCCGGCGCGCCCGGTTCGTCTTCGAGATGGACCCGGGCGCCGGCGCCGATGGAGACCCGCTGTTCGCCGAACTTGTAGACCTTGGTGATGGTCATGTTCAGCGGGATGCTCCAGGTCTTGGTTTCCCAGTTGTAGGTCGACTCCAGGTTCAGCCCGTAAGTCGTCGCCGACTTCGTGGTGTAACTGTAGAAGGGCTGCAGGAACGTCTGGTTGACGTCGTCCCGGTCCTCATCGCCGGCATAGGACCAGATGTGGTTGGCGAGGAGCCCGAACGAGGCCGGGCCGTCCTGCTTGAGAACCAGCGCCGTCGGCCCCGCGCCCCACTTCTGCGTCCCTAGCTCCTCCGTCCCCACCGGCCACAGGAAAACGGGACCCACCGCCCAGGTCAGGCCGTCCTTGGCCTCGGGCGCGAAGAAGAAGCTCTGGGTGATGTCCGACACCCCGGACTGGGCCCCGACCCCGGGCGCCGGACTGCCCTGGTAGACGATCGGCATGATGGTGCGGACGATCAGGTTCCAGTCGTCGCTGAGCCTGAAGGGCACGACCGGCTGGACGTTGAGGGTCAGCCGTTGCCCGTCGTTCGGGCCGTAGCAGCAGTCGTAGTTCCACTGCAGCGGCACGCTGATCATGCTGGAGACGGGATTGGACAGCTTCTTGGCCAGTTCCTCCTCGCTCTCCTGCGCCGCCGCGACGCCGGGGCCGACGAGCAGCGCGCAGGCCAACCGCCATCCCACCGCCCCGGCAAGCCGAGGTTGAACGCGCGTCATCGACCCCATGCCGCCCTACTGGACCACAGTCACGCTCTTCGCCGGGTCGTCGACCACGACGTAGACCACCGTATCTCCTTGATATTGCGGAGCATAATAGTGCCCGTCGCAATAGTAGTACGAGGTGTAGTACGGCGAGCACCCGGGCGGCATGCTGTAGAACATCGAGCCGACGACCGCGGAGGTCCAGGCCGCCGCGGTGCCGAAGGCGATGCCGGCGGCGAGCGGATGGTCGCCCCAGCCGTCATCCCAGTCCCAGCCGTGATCGCCATCGATGTCGATGTCGTTGTCGATGTTGATATCGCCACGGTCGATGTTGGTCTCGCGATCTCCGCGGTTGATCTCACGGTCCCCGGTGTTGACGCGGTTTCCGCCGCGGTCGCCGGTGTTGATCCGATCACCCCCGCTGATGTTGGTGCGGTCGCCGCCGCTGGGGCGGGTCGCCGCGCCGGCGCCACCGGCCCCAGGCCGGCTCGTTGCGCCGCCGGCGCTCGGCCGGGTAGCCGCGCCGGCGCCGCCGCTTGGGCGGGTCGCCGCGCTGGCGCGGCCGCCGCCGCTCGGTCGGGTCGCCGCGCTGGCGCGGCTGCCGCCGCTCGGCCGGGCTGCACTGGCGCGGCCGCCGCCGCCGCCGCGGCTGAAGCCGCCGCCGCCCCCCCCGCCGCCGCGGCTAATGCCGCCGCCGCGCCCGCCTCCGCGGACCTGGGCGTTCGCCGCTTCGATGGCCGGCGCCGCGACGAGGAAGGTGATGCTGGCGAAAAGGGTGGCGAGCCCCGCTTTCGAGAGTTTCATGGCTAGCTCCTTATTGGGCTTCCTGGGCTTCCCTGAACTGGATGGCCTTGTCGTCGGCGTCCGGCGCGAAGGCGAAAGTGCGGGCGTCGAAGGTGGGCGACAGGTTCCAGTCGAGCGTCGCTGAAAATTTCGGCAGAGTCGGATCGGTGCGGTCGATGATCGCGATCTTGCGGGGCAGGGGCTCGGAGCCCTGCTGGATCCAGATCTGCCAGTCCATCTCTGGCTGGCGGAAGATATACTGGTCGGTCTGGACGCCGTTGATCATCGCCGTGCCGACGTGAGCGGCGAACTCCAGATTCTGGGGCAGGTTTGCGGGATCGCCCCAATGGAACAGGTCCTCAAGGGGAAGTTCGACGCCGTAGCGTTCGGCCGCGAGGTTGAGCAACTCGCCGATCGTCGGCGGCGCGTCGACGGTCGCGTAGTAGCTGCGGCTCGGCGCGTAGACGGTGAAATGCTGGCCGTCGTAAATGAAGCGCCGCTGTTTGCGCGGGGTGGTGTTCTCGACGAAGAGGGCGTTGGGTCGACGGACCCGATAGGTGGCGACGCCGTCCAGGTCGAATTTCTGGTCTGCGCCCAGCATCAACTCGCGGCTGGTCTCGGCGGTGATCTCGAAACTCACGAGCGTGCCCAGGTAGGCGCCCATGCGGTGCAGGGCCTGAACCGCGTCGGGCGAGACCGGGTTGGTCGGAGCTGACGCCGCGGCCGGATCGACCTGGGACGGAGTTGCGGTCGCCGGCGTGGCCTGGGGCGAGGCGACCGTCGGAGCGGCCCCGAGGGCGAAGGCGAAAGCCAAGGCGGGAAGGGAAGCATGCATGACAGGGTTCCTCATCGTGCGCCGGGGAGGCTGGTCATCATCTCGGCGAAGATGGCGTTCAGGGTGGATTGGGCGATTGAAGTGCTATCGACGCGCTGCTTGGAAACCGCGCGCCAAGCGAGCTGGTTCGAGGACTGGTCGGTGAGGTCGAGGATGACCGTCCCGTCGGTGTAGTTGACGGTCATGCCTTCCAGGGCCGGATAGCCGTATACGCCCCAGCCGGGGACGCAGCCGCTGAAGCCGCAGGCGGCCGGCCCGACCGGTCCTGTGTAGGCGGCCCGGACATCCGAGTGCGGGGTTAGACCGATGAAGTACGCGACCAGCAGGGTCGCCTGACCTGGATCCGAGACCTGTCGGAAGCCCTTTGCGTCGAGGCCGGCCTCGATGGCGGTCTGGATGCGCTGCTGCACGAGATCGTTGGCGACCGCTGGATTGACCCCCCGTTCCCGGACGCTCTCGATCGGCTTCCAGGCGTAGGTGGATCCGGGGGCGATCGCACTGTTCTGGGTCACCGTCAGGTTCGGGCCCGTGGTCTCGCAAGCGGCCAGGCCGAGCAGCATTCCGACGGCGAAAACGACGAGCGCGGGCCCTTTCATAGCGGCTCCTTTCGTCCCGGTGTCGGGACGGGGCATTATCGACCCGACCTTCCGGGCGACCATCGGGCGAAACCCCGAGGGCGCCCTCCGTACGGACCGACGCGGGGCGTGCAGTCTGTACGGGATCGGACTCAGTTGGTCGGCGTGTTGCGCGGCAGTGACCGCAACATGTCGTCGGCGATGGCGTTGAGGCGGGCCTGGTCGGCGTCGCCGCTGTCCACGCGCTGCTGCGACATCGAGCGCCAGGCGAGCTCGCCAGACGCGCGGTCGACGATGTCGAAGATGACCGTACCGTGGGTGTAGTTGATGGTGTCGACGTTCAGGGTCGGCGCGCCATACCAGCCCCATCCACCCATGCAGCCCCGGAAGCCGCAGGCGCCCATCGGGGCGCCGAAATTGTCGGCGCGGACCTCGGTCCGGTTCTCAAGACCGACATGGTAGGACGTCAGCAGCGTCGCCTGACGCGGATCGGACACCAAGCGGAAGCCTCGGGCCTGCATGGCTGCGTCGAAGGCCGAGGTGATCCGTTGCTGGATGATGTCGTTGGCCACCCGGACGTCCGCCGCGCTTCGGACCGAGGGGTCGAATGGAGCCCAGGCATAGGTTGAGCCCGGAACCACCGCCCGCGTGCTGGACTGGAGCACGGAGACGTCGCCCGCGGGCGTGCCGCAGGCCGTGAGTGTTAAAAGGCTGACGGCGACTGCTGCGGCCGCCGCGCGAACAGTGGAATAGGACATCGTGCTCTCCTCGCGAGACTGCGGGTGTTTTCAACCCGCGATGGCCTGAGGGTAATCGGGTGAAGACCTGACCGCCGCCGAGGCGCGCCCTGACCCCTCGGGGCTCCGGACGGTCGTCGGGCGGGGTCGGGTGATCACCCGATGGGGTCCCGTCCAAGAACCACCCATGCTTGCACGAGTAGCGTTCTGGCAGCCCGTGCCGCCGAGTTTTGTAGTCGTGACGGCGGCAGGAGCTTTCGCCTGCGCCGGCTCGGCGGGGGAGCAGGAGATCCCCGCTGCGCCGACGGACCTTCCGGACGTGCCGCATTCGGCTCAGCCCGGCCCCAGGCCCCACCGGGTCAACGTGGGGGTCGACGTCGCCTATGGTCGGGATGGCGAGGCGGTCTATTTCCGGGTTTCGGAAGCCTTTTGACCCCCCGCCGCCTGCAGATGGCCGGCGTCCTCCATCGGGAAGACGGCGTCCCAGTCCTTTGCCATGCTGACGACGCGGACGCCGTAGGCGTCGGCGTGGTCCAGCGCTTCGGCGAGGGGGCTGAGGCGGAAGTTTCGATCGTAGGCGACCTCGCGCACGTCGTCGTCGTGATGCAGCAGCAGGGCCAGTCGACGACCGGAGCCTGAGAGGGTGTAGCGCAGCATCGCCAGATCGCCGTCTGAATTGCCGAAGGCGAAGATCGGCCGCCGGCCGATGTGCAGGCCGATGTTCTCGACCTTCACCTCGCGGTCGTCGAAACTGTCCAATTGGGCCAGCTTGAACAGGTCCAGGCTGCGTCCGTTCTCCTGCACCTGGGTGCGGACGGTGCTGCCGATCACCTGCGACGGCGGCACGCCATAGCGGTCCTCGGCGAACGCGCGGATGAAGTCGGCGCCCCCGCCCGAGACGATCCACGTCTGGAAGCCGTTGGCGCGCAGATAGTCCATCAGCTCCAGTTGCGGCTGATAGACGAGTTCAGTGAAGTTGCGCCCGAACTTGGGGTGCTTGGCCCGCGCCAACCAGTCGGCGGCGCTATGACCGAAGTCGTCGACCGTCATGCCGGAATGGACCGCGAACGCCACCTCGAAGACGCCCTTCTTGCCGAGCGCATGGATGGTGGGAACGTCGCGCTCCAGGAACGCCTTGTAGGGCTGGCGGTCGCGCAGGGCGGGGTTGGCCTTGGCCATCCGTTCGACCTGATCCTGGCTGAACTGGACCTGCACCTGGACGGGCTGCTCACACCACAGCGTGCCGTCATTGTCGAAGACGGCGATGCGTTCGGCCTCCGGAACGAAGTTGGGGCCGGGCTTCGACACCGCCTCGACGAAGTCGAGGATCGCATCGCGCACGACGCCTGGGCGCCAGGAGGGGAGGGGTGTCATCGAGCGAATCGCCGGCGGGACCGATTGCGGTTGCCCCCAAACACCACGCCGCGGAGCTCGGCGGCATCGGGTGAGTACCCTATGCCGGAGGCCATGGCGCCTGATTAGGTCCGCAAAACAACAGAAGCCGGTGGTGATTCACCACCGGCTTCCAAGCCGTTTGAACAAGACGGGACGTTAGTCGGCGCTGGCGGACTCGGAGATCTTCGCCATGGCGTCGTCGATGGTGAAGCTGCCCGGCTTCTGAACCGGGGGGAATTCCTTGAACGTCTCGACGAATTTTCCAGCGATGGCCTGGCCTGCCATAATGAAATAGGCGTGCCGCATGAACCACTCGTAGTAGGTGTTCGAGGTGATGTCCGCGTACTCATAGGGGTCGGTGCGCAGGTTAAAGAGCTTGGGCGTCCGCAGGCGGGTGAAGGGTTCGGCCCACACTTGGAGCGTGCCTTTGCAGCGCTGCTCCATGAAGACGATCTTCCAGTTGTCGAACCGGATGCCCAGCACGTCGCCGTCGTCGCTGAAGTAGAAGAAGAAGTTGCGGGGGCTCTTCTCCACCTCGCCAGTCAGGTAGGGCAGCAGGTCGAACCCGTCGATGTGGTTCTTGAACGTCTTGCCGTTGGCTTTGTAGCCCTTCTTCAGCTTGTCGACGACGTCAGGCGCGCCGGCGGCGGAGAGGAAGGTTGGCAGCCAGTCATGGTGATGCACGATGCCGTTGGCGATAGAGCCTGGCTTGATCTTCCCGGTCCAGCGGATGACCTCGGGAATGCGGAAGGCGCCTTCCCAGTTGGTGTTCTTCTCGCTGCGGAATGGCGTGGTCCCGCCATCCGGCCATGAGTTGCGGTGCGGTCCGTTGTCGGTCGAGTAGATGACGATGGTGTCCTCGGCCAGACCCAGTTCGTCGATCAGGTCCAGCAGGGTGCCGACGTTCTTGTCATGATCGATCATGGTGTCGTGGTAGCGCGACTGCCACCGCCCGGCCTGGCCCACGCTCTCCGGCTTGGTGTGGGTATAGAGATGCATGTGGCTGAAGTTCGCCCAGACGAAGAAGGGGGTGTCGTTCTTGTGGGCGCGCCTGATGAAGTCGCTGGCCTTCTCCGCAAACTCGTCATCGCACGTCTCCATGCGCTTCGTGTTCAGCGGTCCGGTGTCCGTGATCTTCTGCTTGCCGACCCGACCCCAGCGCTTCTCCTCGGTGGGGTCGTCGGTGTCGCTGGCGAAGGAATGCAGCACCCCGCGCGGGCTGAAGGCGGCAGCGAATTCCGGGAATTCTTCCGGCGAGGGATAGTCTGGGTCCTCCGGATCTTCCTGGGCGTTCAGGTGATAGAGGTTGCCGAAGAACTCATCGAACCCGTGCACGGTCGGCAGCATGTGGTTCAGGTCGCCGAGATGGTTCTTGCCGAATTGGCCGGTGGCGTAGCCCTGCTCTTTCAGCAGATCGGCGATGGTCACCACGCCGTCGGGCATGCCCACGGGCGCGCCCGGAATGCCGACCTTCGACAGGCCCGTCCGGTAGACGCTTTGGCCCGTGATGAAGGATGACCGGCCGGCGGTGCAGGACTGCTCGCTGTAGCTGTCCGTGAAGAGCATGCCTTCCTTGGCGATGCGGTCGATATTGGGCGTCTGGTAGCCCATGAGGCCGTGGCTGTAGCAACTCAGGTTCGACTGACCGATGTCGTCGCCCCAGATGACCAGGATGTTCGGTTTACCGTTCGGCATGGCTGCTCTCCCTTGGGTTGCGGAACGCTAGCGGCCGCTACGACAGCGCGGGATCAGGTAAACCCCTGACCCGCGCCGCCCGAATGCCCCGTCACCAGAGCTGTGGCGGATCGGCGAACGCCATGCGCCAGTCGACGGGGACGCTGGCTAAGGTCCAGCTCGCTCAATGACGGCGGCGGGGCCCCGCGGGCGCGATTGTGACCGTTCCGACCGGTTGATCCGATCCGGCCTTGGGGCTGGCGGACCGCGAACTCCGGGTTGCGCCGGATGGCTCGCCCCGTGCGTCGACGGCCTTATGGCTCGCTCAGGGAGGAAGCCATGGAAGCTGCGATCAAGGAATTCGCCCATTTCGTCGCCTTGGGCTGCACGCTCGTCGCCGTCCTGATCCTGGCCGGCGCCGCCGCGACCGCAGCCTACCGCGTGGCTGTGCACTGGCGGCGCTTTGAGACCGACATGCCGCTGCGGAAGGCGATCTGGCTGCGCTTCGCCGCCTCGATCGTCCTGGCCCTGGAGTTCGCCCTGGCGGCGGACATCGCCGACACCGCGGTGGCGCCGTCGTGGGAAGAGATCGGTCAGCTGGCGGCGATCGCGACCATCCGGACCCTGCTGAACCTGTTCCTCGAACGCGACATCGACGCCTTCCGCGAAATGCAGGTCAAGGACGGCGCAGGCGGGGCCCCCGAGCCAGGCGAGACGGTCAGCCCCTGACCACCACCCGGAAGCCGATGTGCGAGGCCGAGGAGTCCTCGGCCTGGGCGTGGCGGGCCGCCGGGCGATAGCGGCGGCAGTAGTTGGGAGCGCACAGGTGCGACCCGCCCTTGAGCACCCGTCGGGCGATCTTCAGATGCTCCATGCCGGGTTCGTAGCTCTGCTCGGACGAGCCGCCGTGCGGGTTCTTGATCGTGCAGCAGGGACTGGCCGGGACCGCGCCCGGGGCGGCGAGCGACCACCAGTCCTTGGTCCATTCCCAGGTATTGCCGATCATGTCGTACAGGCCGTAGCCGTTCGGAGGATAGGACCCGACCGGCGAGGTCCGCAGCCAGCCGTCCTCGCGCCGGTTCTCGATCGGGAACATCCCTTGCCAGACGTTGGCCATGTGCTGCCAGCCTTCCAGCAGCAGTTCATCACCCCAGGCGAAGGCGGCGCCGTCCAGCCCCCCGCGCGAGGCGAACTCCCACTCGGCCTCGGTCGGCAGGTCGGCTCCGGCCCAGACGGCATAGGCGGTGACGTCCTCCCAGGCGACGTGGACGACAGGGTGGGTCTCCAGTCCGTCGATGCTGCTGCCGGGGCCCGTCGGATGGCGCCAGTCCGCGCCGTGAATGTATTGCCACCACTCGCCCTCGCGCAGAGGGTGGTCGCGCTCGGGCGGCATGAAGACGATCGAAGCGGGCTGGAGCAGGGCCGGATCAGCGTCCGGATAGAGGGCCGGGTCCACGGGTCGCTCGGCGACCGTTTTCCAGCCCGTGGCGCGCACGAAGGAGGCGAACTGGGCGTTGGTGACAGGGCGGCTGTCGATCCAGAAGCCATCGACGGTGACCCGCTTGCTCGGCGCCTCCTCCGCGTAGTGTTCGTCCGAACCCATGCGGAAGGTTCCACCATCGATCCAGACCATGCCGCGGCGCGTCGGGGTCGGCCGCGGCGAGGCGGGTTGGGGGTCCTGTAGATCGGGCGCCTGGGTGGTCATTCTGTCCGCCTCCCGGATGAGGCTCGCACTTGAGCAGGTGGCGGTCGGGGCGGACATCAGGCGGAACCCTGAGATGCGTATCTGGCGGGTGAAACAGAGCGGCCCCGCAGCGGACTGCGGGGCCGTAAAGGTTCGCACCGGAACACACGGGATCAGGAGGAGGATGCCGCGATCCAAAGGGGCGGACCAGCAAGATACGCCCATGCCGTGGGCCTTCGATCGGGCGAAACCCTGACGGGAAAGGCGATTCGCTTCGAGGGGGTGACCCGGATTGATACGGGATGTAGCCGGGCCGCCTTCACCCCGGGTCGTTGGAAGGCCCGACGGCGGTGAAGGCGGCCCCGCACATGAGCAGCGCCCTGCATGTGGCAGGTGGTCGGGGGGCGAACCCGCCGCCCATGCACGTACAGTCTACGGATGGCAGGCTGCCGAGGAATCAGGCCTATCCCGGAGAGAGGCCGGGTTTCCGCCTGACGGGGAAGGCCTAGTCCCGGCCTGATCACGCCACGCCGGACGTTCGGCGGCGCTGCGAACGATCGGCGGGGGAGACCAGCGGCCGTCGAGGACCGCTCGTCCCGGCCAACAGGCGCGCAGCACCAGATGGAAGGGACCGTCCGGCGTCGGCAGCCAGTTCATGACGCGCGGTCCGGCGGGCTTGCGGCGCTGGATATGCAGTTCCAGGGAGCCGTCGAGGTCAAAACGGAGCGGCTCGCGGCTGGACAGGCCGGCGCGGGGGCCTTCCGGGGTCGCCAGGGAGCCGTCGGGTCGATAGGCGGCCAGGGACCAGCACGCGCCGACCGGCGGCAGGCGCTGCGGCTCGAAGCGCAGACGATAGTCGGTCCGTCCGTCCAGCGGCGCGCCGTCGACGTCCTGACAGGCGAGGAAGTAGGTCACATCCTCTTGCAGGTTGAAGCCGAAGCCTCGCCGGGCGATGGCGGCGCGGGCGAGCGGCTCGAGGCGGCCGTCGCCGGGCCGCGCCAGGGCGGACCAGCCGTTCGTCGGCGCGGACTGGGGCCAGGCGGCCGCGTCGATACGCGCGAGAGCCTCGGCCACACCCGCCCGGACGGCGTCCGAGATTTCCCGGGGCAGCCGCGACAGGTCGACCGGCGCGCCGCGGTTCACCCCGATGCGAGCCAGCCGCTGGGCGAGGGGCCATCGTGTCGGCGGGGCCGGGTGGACGTCCATCAGGTCGGCCATGCGGCTCAGGAAGTCCTCGGCGTCCAGCTGCAGGAACTCGGCCGCCGGCCAGGCCGGCCGGGCTTCGGGCTCTATCGGGGGCGCGGGCGGCGCAGGCGTGCGGCGTCCCTTCAGGGTGAGGTAGAACTCGTGCCAAGGCCCTTCCAGCCCGTCGTCGAACGCGTCGGTCAGGGTTCTCCCCAGCAGCCAGACGGCATTCGTGGGGGCGCGGACGACGGGGACATCGTCGGTGGCGGCGCCGCTCCAGTGGGGGCCGACCACGACCAGGTGCTGGGCCGCCTCGCCGCGTCGGCGGACGCCCATGGAGGTGAAGATGGAGCCCCAGGCGTCGATCATCGGCATGGCGAAATGCCGGGCGCGAAGGTCGGGCAGGCTGACGATCACCGGGCCGTCGCGCAGGTCGAGCCATGCACTTGAATAGACGACGTGCGGGTTGGGGGCGCAGAGGCCGATCAGGGTTTCACCGGCCCGGGCGTGGACGAACTGGTTCGGCCCGGCGGGGTGCGCGCGTCGTGCGGCGTCGAGCACCAATAGGGGAAAACCCGCCACGCAGGCGTCCAGCGCCGTGCGCCAGGCTTCGTCGACAGTCGGCACGGGGTATTGGTCGGTCATAGCCGTCCCTCCAGCCGATTCATGATCGCCGGAAAGCGGTGCTCGGCAATCCGGTCGAACCCTGAATAGCCCGGCGAGGTCAGGCCTGGATCAGGTTGTGCTTGATGGCGAAGCGGACGAATTCGGCCGCGGTCCGGACCCTGGCCTTGCGCATGGCGGCCGCGCGGTGGCTCTCGACGGTCTTGATGCTGATGCCCAGCTTGCGGGCGATCTGCTTGTTGCTTTCGCCTTCGGCGATCAGTTGGGCGACCTCGAGTTCGCGAAGGGTGAAGCTCTCAAGGCGCGACTTCTTGCGCTCGTGGACGGCGGACTCGAGCAGCATCTCGGCCACCGCGGGCGAGAAATAGGGACGGTGGGCGCCCAGGGCCGAGATGGCGGCCACCAACTGGGCGTCGCCCTCTGATTTTAGCAGATAGCCCCGGGCTCCGGCGGCGAGTCCCCCGGATACGGTCTCGTCGTCGTCATGCATGGTGAACAGCAGGACTTCGGTCGCCGGGAAGGTCTGGCGGATCTGGCGGGTGACGGCGATGCCGTTGAGGCCGGGCAGGGAGACGTCGAGGACGATGACGTTGGGCCGGCGCTCCCGGGTCAGGGCGAGGACCTCCGCTCCGTCGCTGCACTCGCCGCAGACCTCCCACCCCAAGTGGTTGGCAACCACGTCGCGCACTCCATGGCGCACGATTTCATGGTCGTCAGCGATCAGGACGCGCAGCATACCCAGCCCTCCGTGTGGTCCTCCGGTACTCGATCTACACTGTACTACCTAGGTAGTATATGGGGTAAACAACTGATACGATAGAAATCGTATTGCATGACTTGGCTGCAGTTAAGCATGTGGTCGCATGCTGGTCGATCTGATGGGTGGCTTGTGGGACCGGAAATCAGCAAAGCTTTCGAAGAACCTGTCTCATGGCATGATATGCCTGAGGAATATGGCGAGAAGCTTGACCATAAACTTGTTATGGCTCCGCTTGGTTCGGTCTTTGACTGGATCAACAATTCAAGCCTCCGGGTGGCCCTCGCGGTCGATGGCGAGGAGGGTCCGCGGTTCACTCGAGTGAGCGGAAGTTTTCTCGCCGACCTCGGGATTCATGCTGATTCGATCATCGGGCGCCGAATCGGGGACGTTTTGTCCCGGGAGACGCACCTGCCGTTCGACCAGGCGATCCGTCGGGCGCTGGCGAATGGACAGCGCGTTGAGACGGTGGTGCCGATCCATCTGGACGTCAGTCGGACCCGGCGGCTGTCGCTGGCCATCCATCCGGTCGCGACGCCCCGTCGCGGCGTGTTGATCGAGGTTCAGACGACCTCAGAGGAAGGACCGGCGGGCGGAACCCGTCGGCGCGCCCTGATCGACCATCTGAACCGGATCAACGCCGGCGCAGCGTATGTCTACGACCGGGCGCCGTGGATGCCGTTCAACCTGTCGGTGCTGCTGGGCTACAGCCCCGCCGACGGTGAGGTTGGTCGACCCGAGGGGCGCAGCCTGATCCATCCCATGGATATCCCTGAGTTCATGATGCATCGGCGCCGTCTGGCCTCGGCCCCTGACGGCGACATCGTCCGCGCGAGCGCGCGCATGCGGCACAGGGATGGCGGTTGGCGCTGGATCGAGGTGCGCGAGCAGGTGCTGACCCGGTCGGTCCGGGGTGCGGTCCGGCAGATCCTGGGGTTCGCCTTCGACGTCACGGAGCAACGCCAGCTGGCCGAGTCACTCGGCGAGATGTCTGCGGCGCTGTTGAAGGCCGAGGCCGAGGAGCGCCGTCGCATCGCCCGGGAACTGCACGACTCAATGGCCCAGCATCTGGTGGCCATCGATCTGTCCCTGTCGCGGCTGCAACGCGACCCCCGGTCCGAGATGCCGGCCGAGGCGGTGCGGGACATCCGTGAAGCCCTCACCGCGGCCCATAGTGAGGTGCGGACCTTTTCCTACCTTCTGCACCCGCCGGATCTGGAGCGCCTGGGACTGGCCGGAACCCTCCGGAAGTTCGTCTCAGGGTTTGGCCGGAGGACCGGCCTCGATACCCGCCTGGACATCGACGAGGACCTGAGCGACCTACGGCCGGCGGCCGAGCTGACCCTGTTCCGGATCGCGCAGGAAGCGCTGATGAACGTCCACCAGCATGCAGTCGCTCGGTCCGTCGAGGTCAGCCTGATCGCGGCTTGCGACGCGACCACCCTAGAGATCCGGGACGATGGCGTCGGCCTGTCGGACGAAGACATCCACGGCCTGCTCGCCGACAGCACGGGTGGCGTTGGCATCGCCGGCATGAAGGCGCGGATGGAGCATCTCGGCGGCGATCTTGAAATCACGTCGGCCGAGCGAGGCTTGCGGATCCGGGCGACCCTGCCCGATCAGCCCCGCCACGCCGAGGCGAGCGCCTCCGAGGTCGGCGCCTAGGCGGTCGTTTCGATCACGGCGGTAGTCTCGATCTCCACTCGGGCGGCGTCCTCGATCAGGCCCTTCACCTCGACCACGGCCATGGCAGGATAGTGGGGGCCAATCAGTTCGCGCCAGGCCGCGCCGATCTCGCGAAGGCTGGCCAGATACTCGGCCTTGTCGACCACGTACCAGGTCATGCGCACGACATGCTCCGGCCCGGCGCCGGCCTCAGCCAGGACGGCCAGGGTGTTGACCAGCGTCTGCCGGAACTGGGCGGCGAATCCGCCCGCCGGGAAGGCGCCGTCCGGGGTCCAGCCGATCTGGCCGGCGACGAAGATCGTCTCGCCCCGCGCCGCGATCCCGTTCGAGTAACCCTTGGGCCGGGGCCAACCTTCCGGCAGCAGGACGCGGTTCATGGGGCGGACTCCAGGAAGGGGGCGATGCGGGCTCGTAAGGCCTCGGGCCAGGGTTCGGGCTTCAGCGAGGCGCCGACATGGACGATGGTCTGCGTCGCCTCGAAACGCAGCGCCTCGCCGGACGTGATGCGGTGGCGCAGAGTGCAGGAGGCCCCGCCCAGCCGGGTCACGGCCAGGGTGAAGGTCAGGTCGTCCTCCAGTCGCGACGGAGCGACGAAGCAGGCCTCGATTGCGGCGGTCGGCACGCTGGCGTGGCGACGCAGGTGCAGTTCGGCGAACGACAGGTCGAGCGGGCCTGCAAACCAGTCCTCGACCACCCCGTTCAGCATTTCGAAATAGCGCGGGAAGAAGACGATCCCCGCCGCGTCGCAATCAGCGAAGCGGACCCGCCGCTCGACGGAGAAAACCTGGCCGCTCATGCGTCCGCCTTGAGCCGGAAGCGCTGCAGCTTGCCGGTCTGGGTCTTGGGCAGGGCGTCCACGAAATCGAGGGCGCGCGGGTATTTATAGGGCGCGATGACCGCCTTTACGTGCTCCTGCAGGGCGGTGCGCAGTTCGCTGGAAGGCGCGTGCTCCCCGTTCAACACGACGAAGGCCTTCACGATCTGGCCCCGCTCCTCGTCCGGGACCCCGATGACGGCGGCCTCGGCGACGGCGGGATGGCGCAGCAGGGCGTTCTCCACCTCGGGCGCGCCGATGTTGTAGCCGGACGAGATGATCATGTCGTCGGCCCGGGCCACGAACCAGAAATAGCCGTCCTCATCCAGGCGATAGACATCGCCGGTCAGGTTCCAGCCGTTCTGGACGTACGCGGCCTGGCGCTTGTCATCGAGATAGCGACAGCCGGTCGGACCGCGCACCGCCAGCCGTCCGGTCGAGCCCGGGGGCAGGGGATGGCCCGTCTCGTCGATGATCCGCGCCTCATAGCCGGGCACGGCCTTGCCGGTCGCGCCGGGGCGGATGTCGTCGCCGCGGGCGGAGATGAAGATATGGATCATCTCGGTCGAGCCGATGCCGTCAATGATGCGCACGCCGGTCGCTTCGCGCCAGGCATCGGACGTGGCGGCGGGCAGGGCCTCGCCGGCCGAGACGCAGGTGCGCAGCGACGTGAGGTCGTGCTCGCCCGCCAGCTTGAGCAGCGCGCGGTAGCCGGTCGGAGCGGTGAACAGGGCCGTGGCGCGGGTGCGGGCGATGGTCTCGGCCAGGGCGTCGAAGCCCGCGCGCGGCGCGAAGGCGGTGGCTGCGCCGGCGCTGGCCGGGAAGACCACAAGGCCGCCCAAGCCGAAGGTGAAGGCGATCGGCGGGGTGCCGACGACCACGTCGCCGGGCGCCAGGTCGAGCGTATGGCGAGCGAAGGTGTCGGCCATGGCGAGGATGTCGCGATGGCCGTGGACGCAGCCCTTGGGCTTTCCGGTAGTGCCGGAGGTGAAGGCGATCAGCGCCGGGTCGTCGGCGGCCGTGTCGGCGGCCGCGAACCCGGTCGGCTTGGTCATCGCGGCCGCCTTGAGTGCGGCGGAGTTCATGACCTTCGTCAGCGACGGCGCGTTGGCTTTCGCCTCGTCGACGGCGCCGACCAGCGTCTCATAGACCAGGGCGTGGCTGACCTGGGCCTTGTCGATGACGATGGCCAGTTCGGCGGCGCGCAACATAGGCATGGTGGCGACGACCACGCCGCCGGCCTTGAGGATCGCGAACCAGGCCAGGACGGTCCAGCTCGAGTTCGGTCCATGCAGCAGCACCCGGGCGCCCGGGATCAGTCCGAGGTCCTCGACAAGCACGCGGGCCATTCGGTCCGAGATGGCGTCCACGCGGGCCCAGCTGATCTCGAGGTCGAAGTCGATCAGGGCGCGCGCGTCAGGACCGGCGGCCTTGATGGCTCGGCGGAGCAGTTCGACTCCTGCGTTGAGCTGCTCCGGATAGGCCAGCTCCGGCAGGGTGAAGATCAGCTCCGGCTGCTGGTCTGCGGGCGGCAGATGGTCGAGGACGAACCGGTCTTGATGCGCGCTCTTGCCCATCAGCGCCCGCCCTGCATTGCGCCCAGCGCCTGGCGGGCGATGACGATCTTCTGCACCTCGGACGCGCCCTCGTAGATCCGCAGGGCCCGGATTTCGCGGTAGAGTCGCTCGACCGGATTGCCCGAGACGACGCCCAGGCCGCCGAAGATCTGCACCGCGGCGTCGATTACGGCTTGGGCCTCGTCGGTGGCGTAGAGCTTGGCCATGGCCGCCTCGCGTGTGACCCGCGGCGCGCCCTGATCCTTGAGCCAGGCGGCGCGGTAGATCAGCAGGGCCGAGGCGTCGATCTTCAGGGCCATGTCGGCCAGTGAGGCCTGGACCAGCTGCAGGTCGCTCATCGGGGCGCCGAACAGCTGGCGGTTCACGGCGCGGTTCGCCGCCTCGTCGAAGGCCCGGCGCGAGAAGCCCAGCGCCGCGGCGGCCACCGTCGAGCGGAACACGTCGAGCGTCGCCATGGCGATGCGGAAGCCCTCGCCTGGCTGCCCGAGCAGCCGGTCGCCATCGATGCGGCAGTTGCTGAAGCGCAGGGTGGCCAGCGGGTGGGCGGCCATCAGCGGGATGCGCTCAACGACCTCGAAGCCGGGCGTATCCGCATCGACCACGAAGGCGCTGAGGCCCTTGGCCCCTTCGCCCTCGCCGGTGCGGGCGAAGACGGTGTAGCGGTCAGCGAGGCCGCCGTTGGAAATGAAGGTCTTGGTCCCGTCCAGCACCCAGCTGTCCCCATCGCGCCGGGCGGTCATGGCAAGGGCGGCGACGTCCGAGCCGGCCTCGGGCTCGGACAGGGCGAAGGCGGCGATGGTCTCGCCGGCGGCCACGCCCGGCAGCCAGCGGGCTTTCTGCTCGGGCGCGCCGAACAGGCTGATCGGGCCCGAGCCCAGCCCCTGCATGGCGAAGACGAAGTCGGCCAACCCCGAACGGCGGGCCAAGGTCTCGCGCGTCAGGCACAGGGTGCGGACATCGAGCTTGCCGTCAGGGTCAGGCACTGCGTTCCTCAGCCAGCCGCCGGCCGCCAGCGCCTTGAGGATCGACCGGCAATCGCCGTCGAGGTCATGGTCGCCGTGCACGTGCAGCGCCTCATGCTCCGCCTCGGCCCAGGCCTCGATGTCGGCTGCGAAGGCGCGGTGACGGTCTTCGAAGAAGGGCCAGTCGAGGAAGCTGCGGTCAGCCATGGCTCAGTTCCCCTCGAACACCGGCTCGCGCTTGGCCGCAAAGGCTTCGTAGGCGCGGCGGAAGTCGTGCGTCTTCATGCAGATGGCCTGGGCCTGGGCCTCGGACTCGATGGCGGCGTCCAGGCTCATGTCCCACTCGATGTTGAGCTGGTTCTTCGTCATGCCGTGGGCGAAGGTCGGCCCCTTGGCCAGCGCGCGCGCCATCTCCAGCGCGGTGTCCATCAGGGCGTCCGGCTCGACCAGGCGGTTGTGGAAGCCCCAGCGCTCGCCCTCGTCGGCGGTCATGACCCGGCCGGTGAACAGCAGCTCGGACGCGCGGCCCTGGCCGATCTGGCGGGGCAGGATGGCGCAGGCGCCCATGTCGCAGCCGGCCAGGCCGACGCGGGTGAACAGGAAGGCGGTCTTCGTCTTTGGCGTCGCGATGCGCAGGTCCGAGGCCATGGCCATGATCGCTCCCGCTCCGACGCAGACGCCGTCCAGCGCTGCGATGACCGGCTGTGGGCACCCCCGCATGGCCTTGACCAGATCGCCCGTCATCCGCGTGAAGCGCAGCAGGGCCGGCATCTCCATCTCGGTCAGCGGGCCGATGATCTCGTGCACGTCGCCGCCCGAGGAGAAGTTGCCGCCGGCGCCGGTGACCACCACGACCTTGCAGTCGTCGGCGTGGACGAGGTCGCGAAACAGGTCGCGCATCTCGGCATAGGACTCGAAGGTCAGCGGGTTCTTCCGCTCGGGCCGGTTCAGCGTCAGGGTCGCGACGCCGTCGTCGTCGACCGACCACAGGAAATGCTCGGCCCGGTAATCGCGCGCCTTCATCAGTGGCTCTCCTCTTGAGCGGCGGAGTGGATCGAGCGCTTGGCGCCGTCCAGCAGGGTGGTCAGTTGCTCGGCCTCGCCGTCGGAGAGGCCCGCGAACAGGCCCTCGATCCAACGTTCGTGGGCCCGGGCCATGGCGTCAAACCGCGTCCGCCCTTCGGCGGTCAGGCGGACGCGCTGGACGCGGCGGTCGGCGCCGGGGATGTGCTCGATCAGGCCGTCGGCCTTCAGCCGCTGGGCCAGGCCGGTGACGTTGCCGTTGGATACCATCAGCATGCGCGACACCTCGCCCATGGTCAGGCCGGCCTCGCCGGCCCGGTCCAGGGCCGACAGCATGTCGAAGCGGGGCAGGGTGGAGCCGAACTCGTCGCGCAGCCGCTGGGAGATGCGCTGTTCGATGGCTGTGGAGCAGGTCAGCAGGCGCAGCCACAGCCGTAGGGCCCGCTTGCCATCGGGTGCGCCGCCCAGCCTGTCGGGAAGCGCGCCGGGCGTCATGCCTCTCCCCCGGCGATGGTGATGGCGGCCCCGTTGACCCCCGAGGCGCCGTCGCCGCACAGCCAGACGATCGTCTCTGCCACCTCGTCCGCCGTGATCAGCCGGCCCTGCGGGTTGCCGCTAGCGAGGGCGGCGCGGGCGTCTTCCTCGCTGCGGCCGGTCTTGCCGACGATGGTCTCGACCGACCGGGCGACCATGTCGGTGTCGGTGAAGCCCGGGCAGACGGCGTTGACGGTGACCCCCTTGGCGGCGACCTCCATGGCCAGGGAGCGGGTCAAGCCGACGATGCCGTGCTTCGACGCCGAATAGGCCGTCGTGTAGGCGTGGCCCTTGAGCCCGGCGATAGAGGCGACGTTGACGATGCGGCCGTGACGCCGCGCCAGCATGCCGTCCAGCACCAGGCGGATCGCTTCGGCGGGGGCCTCCAGGTTGAGGGCCAACATGGCGCGCAGGTCGGCGGCGCCTGTCTTCTGGAAGGGGGCTGAGATAGCCCCGCCGGCGTTGTTCACCAGGATGTCGATCGGTCCGAAGTGGTCGCGACCGGCGTCGATGGCGGCCGACAGGGCGTCCGGGTCGGTGACGTCGCCGGGAGCCGCGAAAGCCGCGTCGCCGACGCGGTCGGCAGTCTCGTTCAGGCGTCCGACATGGCGTCCGATCAGCGTGACCTGCGCGCCGGCCAGGGCGAGCAGTTCGGCGGTGGCGCGGCCGATGCCGCCGCCCGCGCCGGTGACCACGGCATGGCGGCCTTCGAGCGTCTTCATACCGGTCCCGCCTGCTGTTGCTTCTCGAGATTGCGGGCCAGCTGGGCGAAGCCGGCGCGGTACTGGATCGGAGGCTGGATGCCGCGCCAGCCGAGTTCGGCGGCGGCCCGCAGGCTCCAGTTCGGGTCGGCCAGATGCGGCCGGGCCAGGGCGCACAGGTCGGCGCGGCCCGCGGCCAGGATGCTGTTGACGTGGTCGGTCTCGTAGATGTTGCCGACCGCCATGGTGACCACGCCCGCCTCGTTGCGGATGCGGTCGCTGAGCGGGGTCTGGAACATGCGGCCGTAAACCGGCGTGCCGTTCGGGGTGGTCTGGCCGGCGGAGACGTCGATCAGGTCGCAGCCGGCCTCGGCGAAGGCGCGGGCGATGACGACGGACTCGTCGGGGCTCAGGCCCTCGTCAACCCAGTCGGTCGCGGATAGGCGGACGGACATCGGCTTGTCGTCCGGCCAGACGGCGCGCATGGCGCGGAAGACTTCCAGCGGGAAGCGCAGGCGGTTCTCGATCGGGCCGCCGTATTCGTCCGTGCGGTGGTTCGAGACCGGGGTCAGGAAGGACGACAGCAGATAGCCGTGAGCGCAGTGGAGCTCGACCAGATCGAAGCCCGCCTCATCGGCCCAGCGCGTGGCCTGCACGAAGTCGGCGATAACGCGGTCCATGTCGGCGCGGGTCATCTCGCGGGGCGCCTGATCGTCCTCGGTCCAGGGGATGGGAGAGGGGGCGATCAGCGGCCAGCCGTCCTGAATCAATGGTTGATCGGCGCGCTCGCCCCAAGGCCGCTCGACCGATCCCTTGCGGCCTGCGTGGGCCAGCTGAATGGCGATGCGCGAACCTTGGATGTGGACGAAGTCGACGATCCGCTTCCAGGCGTCGCGGTGCTCGAGCCGGTACATGCCGGCGCAGCCGTGGGTGATGCGGCCGTCGGCCGAGACGTCGGTCATCTCGGTGAAGACCAGGCCCGCGCCGCCGAGGGCGCGCCCGCCCAGATGCACCAGGTGAAAGTCGCCGACCGTGCCGTCCTCGGCCGAGTACATGCACATGGGCGAGACCACGACGCGGTTCGGGAGGGTCAGGCCACGCAGGCGAAGGGGCGCGAACATCGGCGGCGGCGGAGCCTTGGACGGCGGCGCGCCGGCGGCCTCGGCGAACCATTTCTCGACGCCGGTGAGGAAGGCGTTGTCGCGCAGGCGCAGGTTCTCGTGGCTGACTCGCTGGCTGCGGGTCAGCAGGCTGTAGGCGAACTGAATGGGGGCGAGACCCACGTAACGCTCAAGGTTTTCAAACCATTCGGTCGAATTCCTCGCGGCGCTTTGCAGCTTGAGGACCTCGATGCGACGCTCGGCCTCGTAGCGCTCGAGGTCGCCATCGCCGGTCAGGGCGTCGGCCAGGCGGATGGCGTCCTCGAAGGCCAGCTTGGTGCCCGAGCCGATCGAGAAATGGGCGGTGTGGGCGGCGTCGCCGAGCAGGACGACCTTGCCGTCGCGCCAGTTGGCGCAGGCCACGCGCGGGAAGTTCAGCCAGGCCGAGCCGCGCAGGTGGCGCGCATTGCTCATCAGCGCATGGCCGCCGAGCCAGTCGGCGAACAGGGCCTCGGCCGTGCGGCAGGTCTGGTCGGTATCCATCTCGTCGAAGCCGAGACCGCGCCAGGTGGCCTCGGTGCATTCGACGATGAAGGTCGAGGCGCCCGGCTCGAACTGGTAGGCGTGGGCCCAAATCCAGCCGTGCGGCGTCTCGACGAAGGCGAAGGTGAAGGCGTCGAAGGCCTGGGTCGTGCCCAGCCAGATGTATTTGTTCGAGCGCACGTCGACATCGACGCCGAAGGTTTCCGGATCGCCGCTGCGCACCCGGCTGTTCAGGCCGTCGGCGGCGACGACGATGTCGGCGGGGAGGGCGCGGGCGTCCTCGATCTCGGCCTCGAACTGCAGTTCGACCCCGAGCGAGCGGGCGCGGTCCTGGAGGATGTTCAGCAGCCGCTTGCGGCCGACGCCGGCGAAGCCATGGCCGCCGGAGCGGATGGTTTGGCCGTGGATGTGGACGTCGATGTCGTCCCAGTGGACGAAGGCGGCTTCGATGATCGCCGCGGTCTCGGGATCGTTGGCCTTCAGATTGGCCAGGGTCTGGTCGGAGAAGACTACGCCCCAGCCGAAAGTGTCGTCCGCCTTGTTGCGCTCGTAGACCGTCACGGACAGCGACGGGTCGCGCAGCTTCAGCGATATGGCGAGGTACAGGCCGCCGGGTCCGGCGCCCACGACGGCGATGCTCTGAACAGCTTCCCGCGATGACATATTTCAAGCCTAAAATAATCCAGAACTCAAGTCCAGCGGGGGCATAAGCGGGGCGGTTGCCATCGTGCGCCGCGCCTGTCAGGACAGGGTCAGGAAAGGCAGGCGAGCATGGCCGGGGTGACGATCTATGACGTGGCGGCGCGCGCCGGCGTATCGATCAAGTCCGTGTCGCGCGTCGTCAATGGCGAGCCCAACGTCAGCCCGATCCTGCGTGACAAGGTCAACGCCGCCGTCGCCGAGCTCGGCTATCGGCGCAGCCTGTCGGCGCGATCTCTGGCCGGCTCCTCGTCCTCGATCATCGCCGCCCTGGTCGACGCCGAGCTGACCATCGAGCACTGGCGCAGCGGGCGCGGCAACGACTACCTCAGTCGGCTGGAGCTTGGGGCGCTGATGGAGTGCCGCCAGGCCGACTATCATTTGATGGTGGAGCTGGTGGATCACGGCTCGGCCAACCTGCGGCGCGATTTGTCCTCCCTGCTGTCGGCGATACGGCCGGACGGGGTGCTGCTGACGCCGCCGAACTCGGACCACCCCGTGGTTCTGGACGTGCTGGAGGAGGCCGGGGTGGCCTTCGCCCGCATCAGCCCCGAGCAGGATCTCGGCCGCGGCATCTGCGTACGCATGGATGAGCGGCAGGCCGCTTATGACGTCACGACCCACCTGATCGGTCTCGGCCACCAGCGATTGGCGCACGTCTCGGGTCCACGGCCCTACGCGGCCAGCAAGCTGCGGCGCGAGGGGTTCGAAAAGGCGCTGCGCGACCACGGGCTCGCGCCGTCGGCCGAGGCGGTGGCGGAAGGCGACTTCACCTTCGAATCGGGCCTGCGCGCGGCCGGCGAACTGCTCGGCGCGGCGGTGCGTCCGACCGCCATCTTCGCGGCCAACGACGATATGGCCCTGGGCGTGCTGCAGGCGGCGGCGAGCGTCGGGCTGAAGACGCCGGAGGACCTGTCGGTCGCCGGTTTCGACGATACGCCCAGCGCCGTTTTCAGCACGCCGCCGCTGACCACGGTCCGCCAGCCCGTGGCCGAGATGGCCGCCGCCGCGGCGCGTCGGCTGGTGCCGATGCTGCGCGCCGCCATGGGCTCCGAGGGGGAGCGAACCGACGTCGTCACCCCCTATTCCCTGATCGTGCGGGGCTCGACCGCCCCGCCTCCTCGGGATGCTTGACAGCGCTGTCAGCGCCGAGGACAGTTCGCTTCCGACTGGTTTAAATCTTCGCGGCGCTGTCGTCGCGGTCCGCCCCTGAGGTCCCCGATGCGAAGCCCCGTCTCACTGATCGCCCTGGCGCTCGCCATCAGCAGCCCCGCCTGGGCCCAGGCCCCCGCCGATGTCCCCGTCGCTGACGCTGCGCGGGCGCATCCGACCAATTGGCCGCACGCCGCTTCGCCCGACGCGATGAGCGACGCGCGCACCGAGGCCTTCGTCACAGAACTGATGAGCCGGATGACGCTGGAGGAGAAGGTCGGCCAGGTGATCCAGGGCGATATCTCCTCAGTCACGCCCCAGGACCTGCTGACCTATCCGCTGGGCTCGATCCTCGCCGGGGGGAACTCCTCGCCGGGTGGAGATGAGCGGGCCGCGGCCCAGGCCTGGGTCGACCTGGCGCGGGCCTATCGCGAAGCGAACGCGAAGCGCGGCGGGACCGCCGTGCCGCTGATCTTCGGCATCGACGCCGTGCACGGCCACAACAATATCGTCGGGGCGACCCTGTTCCCGCACAACGTCGGCCTGGGCGCGGCGCGCGACCCCGACCTGATCCGCCGCATCGGTGAGGCGACGGCGTTGGAGGTGGCGGCCACCGGCGCCGACTGGACCTTCGGCCCGACCTTGGCTGTGCCTCGCGACGATCGGTGGGGCCGCGCCTATGAGGGCTACGCCGAGGACCCTGAGGTGGCCCGCAGCTACGCCGGGCCAATGACCCTGGGCCTGCAGGGCGCGCTGACGACCGAGCCGATGGCTCCGGGCCGTATCGCCGGCTCCGCCAAACACTATCTGGCCGACGGCGGCACCGATCGGGGTCGCGACCAAGGCGATTTCATCGGCTCGGAACAGGACCTCGTGAACATCCACCTGAGCGGCTACACCCAGGCGATCGACGCCGGGGTGCTGTCGATCATGGCCAGCTTCTCGAGCTGGAACGGAGTCAAACATTCGGCCAACGAGACCATCCTGCGCGACGTGCTGCACGGGCCGCTGGGTTTTGACGGCTTCGTGGTCTCGGACTGGAACGCACACGGCCAGATTCCGGGCTGCTCGAACGAGAGCTGCCCCCAAGCCTTCAACGCCGGCATCGACATGTTCATGGCGCCGGACAGCTGGAAGGCGCTGTACGACAACACCCTGGCCCAGGCGCGTTCGGGCGAGATCTCCGAAGCGCGGCTCGACGAAGCTGTTCGCCGCATCCTGCGCGCCAAGGTGAAGACCGGCGTGTTCCGCGAAGAGCGTCCGGTCGAGGGGCGGCTGGAGGTGCTGGGCTCGCCCGAGCACCGCGCCCTGGCCCGCGAGGCGGTGCGCAAGTCGCTGGTGCTGATCAAGAACGAGGACGGCGTGCTGCCGATCCGCCCGGGCGCCCGCGTGCTGGTGGCCGGGACGGCCGCTGACGACATCGGCCAGGCCGCCGGCGGCTGGACCCTGACCTGGCAGGGCGTGGGCAACACCAACGCCGACTTCCCCAACGCCCAGTCGATCTGGGGCGGCATCGAGGAGGCGGTGCGCGCCGGCGGCGGCACGGCGACGCTCAGCGCCGACGGGACCTTCGAAGATAAGCCGGACGTGGCCATCGTCGTTTTCGGCGAGACGCCCTACGCCGAGTTCCAGGGCGACATCGAAGACCTGGACTTCAAGCCGGAGGAGCCGCTGGCCGTTCTCAAGCGGCTGCAGGCTGCGGGCGTCCCGACGGTGTCGGTCTTCCTGTCCGGGCGGCCGATGTGGACCAATCCCGAGATCAACGCCTCGGACGCCTTCGTCGCGGCTTGGCTGCCGGGATCGGAGGGCGGCGGCCTGGCCGATGTCCTGATCAGCGACGGGCAGGGCCGTCCGCGCCATGACTTTTCTGGGAAGCTCGGCTTCTCTTGGCCGAAAGACGCGGCCGGGGCGCCGCTGAACCGCGGCCAGCCTGGCTATGACCCGCAGTTCGCCTATGGCTACGGCCTGAGCTACGCCCGTCCCGCCGCGGTCGGGGCGCTGTCGGAGGATAGTGGCGTCGCGGGAGCCGCCTCCAGCCTGACCGCCTACTTCATCGACGGCCGCATCGTGTCGCCGTGGTCCCTGGCGCTGGAAGATTCCGGCGGCCAGACCCGGGTCGGGGCCGAGAAGTCGGTCGCCAGCCCGCGCGGCGGCGTGACCCTGACGGTCGTCGACGACTTGGCGCAGGAGAGTGCCCGGCGCTTCGCCTTCACCGGCGGGGAAGGGCAGCGGGCCCTGATCTGGGGGGGACCAGTCGACCTGTCGCGCCAGTCGAACGGCGAAATGGCCCTAGCCTTCCGCTACCGCGTCGACGCCTCGCCTCAGGGACGGGTGACCCTGGCCTCCGGGCAGGGTGGCGGTCGCGGCGCCGTCGACCTGACTGACGCTTTCCGCACCGCGCCGATTGGAGAGTGGCGGACGCTCAAGGTGCGCCTGTCGTGCTTCGGCGCGCGCGGCGCGGACCTGGCGGCGGTCGAGCGGCCGTTCGAGCTTGAGTCGAGCGGCGCCTTCACCGTCTCGGTGTCTGAAATCGAGTTGGCCTCGAACGAGGGCGACGCCGTCTGCCCGGCGACCTGAGCCGGGTCGTCTGAACGCTTGCACCAAGGCGTCGCTCCGGCGACACCTTGGACATGGGGGTGATCGAAGACGTCAGGATTCACGAGCCGCCGGGCCGCGCGGTCGGCGCCGGCTTCGTGGCGACCTACACCCTGGCCCAGGTCGGGGCCTTCATCAGCTTCATGCCCCTGCTGAATGTGCTGCTGCCGCTGAAGGCCGAAGCAGTCGACCCAGCGGGCAAGGCGGTCCTGCTGAGCCAGGTCACTCTCTGGGGCGCCTTGGCGGCGGCGATCGCCAATCTGGCGGTTGGGGCGCTGAGCGATGCCACCCGTGGTCGTTTCGGCCGTCGTCGTCCCTGGATCGTGGGGGGCGCCCTGGCCGTCGCGGTCGGGCACGGCCTGGTCTACGCCGCGGCTGATCGCCTGGGATTGATCCTCGCCATGATCGTGTTGCAGGTGGCGATCAACGTCATGTTCGCCCCCCTGAATGCGGTCCTGCCCGATGTGGTGCCGGGGCGTCAGAAGGGCCTGGTTTCGGCGCTGCAAGGATTGGCGCTGCCGGCGTCCAACCTGTTCTCGGCCTTCGTCGTAGCCATGCTGGTGACGGACCTGGGCGCTCGCTTCGCCGTGGCCGCCCTGGCCGTGCCGTTGATGATCCTGCCCTTCGCCCTGGTCTGTCGCGAGCCGGTCGCGCCCGTTCAGGCGTCGCGGCCGAAGGCCCAGCTGTCGCTCGCGGCTCTGCTGGACCACGACTTCCTCATCGCCTTCGTGTCGCGGATGCTGGTGCAGGTCACCATCACCCTGAACGTCATCTATCTGCTGTTCTATGTGCAGGGTTCGATCGACTTCGGCGGGCGTCCTGCGCCCGGGTCCCCCGAGACCATCTTGGGGTGGCTGATGGCCTCGGCGACAGTGGCCTCCCTGGTCGCCGGCCTGGCGGGCGGGCTGCTGTCGGACCGGGTGGGCAAGCGCCGGCTGCTGGTCACCGCCGGCGGCCTGGTCATGGCGCTGGGGGCGGCCCTCATGGCCCTGGCCCCGCAGTGGCCGACGCCCATGCTGGCCCAGATTGTCTTCGGGGCAGGGTTGGGTCTGTTCTCGACCGTTGACATCGCCCTGGTCGCCGAGGTGCTGCCCGATCCAGCTGCGACGGGACGCGATCTCGGCCTGATGAACATCGCAATCACCGTGCCCCAGGTGATCGCGCCGCTGATCGGCCTCGTGGTGCTTACGGTTCTGGGTCGGGACCTGGCCTGGGTCTTCGCCGTCTCGACCGCCTTCGCTGCGGCCGGCGGACTGGTCGTGCTCAGGATCCGCCGGGTCGCCTAGGGCGTCAGGTTCATTTCGCGCAGCCGGTCGCGCAGCAGTCGGCCGGACGGCGTCAGCTGGTTTTCCCCCCAACCGCCACGCCCGGACGCGCCAGGCTCCAGCGCCGCCGAGCCCTCGGCCTTGTCGGTGATCGACCAGTTCAGGTGGCTCAGACCACGCGCCTCCATGAAGTCCCACCACAGCCGGGTCTCGGCCAGGTCCATCGGCCCGTCGCCAGTCGCCGGCGTCGTGCCCCATTCGGTGACGAACAAGGCCGCGCCCAGGTCCATGGCGCGCTCGGCCTTGTCGCGGAGCTCCTGTCGGTGGGAGCCGGCATAGAAATGCAGGGTGTAGGCCAGGTTCGAGAAGGGCAGGGGATCAGCCGCGGCGATATCGACGTCCTGCGACCAGGTGGGTGTTCCAGCGACGATCAGATTGTCTGGATCGAGGGCGCGAATCCGGAGGATGACGGCCAGGTGGAAGGGCTTCACCACCTCGGCCCAGCCGTGCGTGTCCAGCGGCTCGTTCCAGGTCTCGTAGATGACGTTGGGCCGGTCGCCGTATTTGGCGGCGATGTGGGCGAAGAAGCGCGCCGCCGCCTCGGGTTCCGGCTCGTGGGCGTGCCAGTCGACGATGACGTAGATCCCTGCATCGATGGCAGCCTCGATCACCGCCTCGGCCTTGGCCGTCTCGCGCTCGGGATGTTCGAGATAGCCGCCCGACGGGACGGCGATCGCCGCGCGGACGACGGTGACCTGCCAGTCATCGGCGAGCCAGTCGACCGTTTCGGCATTGTAGAATTTCGGCGCCCACTGGCTCCAGAACAGGGACATGCCCCGCAGGGTCACAGGGGCGCCGTGCTGGTCGATGACGCGACCGCCTTCGACGCGCAGTTGGCCGTGCCTCTCCACCGGCGTCTCGGCGCGGACGGCGGTTGCGGCGACGGTGAGCAGGGCGACGGCGATGAGCAGCAGGCGCTTCATGAGGGGCGTCCCAGGGTGCGGGCCAAGGCCGCGCGGATTGAGCGGATCATGGCGTTGTCGAAGGCGCCCTGGACCCCTCGTCGCCCGGCGGGCAAGTGCTCGGCGGCGGGGCCGTCGGCCTCGAAGACGTAGTGGTCGAACAGAGTCTTCCAGGCCGCGCGATGCGGCGGGGGCAGGTCGCGGACAGCCAGGATGGCATGCATCAGGGCGTCGAGCGGCCGGCCGCGGCCGTGATCCGGCGGCGCCCACCAGTAGTTGACCAGCATGTTCATCGGCTCCAGCGACTCGACGTGGTGCCACCAGAGGTAGGGAATGTAGAGGGCGTCTCCCGGCTCCAGGTCGGCGGTTACGGACGCCGCCATGGCCTCGCGGAAGCGGGGGAAGCGGTCGTGATCCGGCGCCTCGAAGTCGACCATGCTGACCGCCGGGCCAGCCGGGGTCAGCTCGAATGGACCCATGTAGAGGTTCGGCAGCTGCTCGGGCGGGAACAGGGTGAAGCGCCGACGGCCGGCGACGACGCAGGCGATGTTCTCGGACGGATCGTGGTGCGCCGCGACTGTGACGGCGTTGCCGATCCAGACCCGAGGCTCGACCGCGCCACCCAGCAGCGCAAGCGGGTTCTCGGCTTCGAAACCGGGCAGATTCTCGCGCACCGGGACAGATTGGATGGCCAGTGAAGGAGGACGGTCCTGGCCCGCATATTCGAGCAGCAGGTCCAGCCCCGCCGCCAACCGCACGGAGGTCCTGCGAAAGTTGAAGCCGCTCAGATCGTCATTGTAGTGGAAGCGTCCTCCGATGCCGGGCGCGCCCATCATGGCGCTGACCGGGACGCTGCGATCAAACCGCGTCATGTAGCCGACGAGAGCGTCGGGGGAGGCGCGCCCCGCCTTCACCACCGGCCAGTCCCGGACCAGCCCGCGCAGGATCACGGGTCGGGCGACAGGCAGGATCTCCTCATGGAAGCGGCGCGGCTCAAGCCCGGCCGCATCGATGGAAGCCAGACCCGTCGACGACGTCATGTCAGCGCTGTTCCCTGAAGAACCCAGTCTCAACCGTATGATGAATTTCACACAGCAGGCTGAATGTGACGTTTGTTACACAAAGCTACTGGCGAACGCCGTAAACTTCACATTACAACCTAGACCAAGTTCGGCAAAAGAACGGACGAGGGGGAGGTTACGGTTCGCAGTCGCGGACGGTGTCAGCCACATCCGACTTCTAGCGTAGCGGGCAGGGTCTGCCGGTCCGCAAGTGCCTTGTGGGAATCGCTCCCGCGCCATCTCATCGAAGAATGCGAAGGGCGGCCGTACCGCCCCGGTGACTACCAGGAAGACGACTTCGGCTTAAAATTGACAGGGCTGTCAGCCCGATTCAGACCCGCTGTTGGGAGGCGGTAGGAATGAAGACCACAAACAGGATTACGCCTGCGCGCAGGCCTGGGCTTCTCGGCGGCGCCTCCGCCCTGGCTCTTGGGGCGCTCGTTGCGATGGCCGCGGGCTCGACCGCATTCGCACAGGTTGCGGACTCGCAGGACCCGGAGACCGAAGAGGTCGAGGAAGTCATCGTCGTCGGCACGCGCCAGGCGCTTGAGACGTCACAACAGCTCCGCCGCAACGCGGACACCGTCGTCGACTCGATCACGGCCACCGACATCGGCGCGCTGCCGGACAAGTCCGTGGCCGAGGCGCTGCAGCGTGTTCCGGGCGTGACCGTCAACCGCTTCGCCGCCAGCGACGACACCTCCCACTTCTCGGCCGAGCCCTCGGGCGTTCTGGTCCGCGGCCTGCAGCAGGTCCGGTCGGAGTACAACGGCCGCGACACCTTCAGCGCCAACTCGTCGCGCGGCCTGAGCTGGGGCGACATCTCGCCCGAGCTGATGCAGGGCGTCGACACCTACAAGAACCAGACCGCAGAGATGATCGAAGGCGGCATCGCCGGCACGATCGACCTGCGCACGCGCGTGCCATTCGACGCCTCTGGTCGGGTGGTCCAGGTGTCGGCCGCGGTCAATTACGGCGACCTGTCGCGCAACTACACGCCCGAGGCTTCGGCGATCTTCAGCGATCGTTGGGACACCGAGGCCGGCCAGTTCGGCTTCCTGATCAACCTCGCCTATTCCGACGTGACGACCATGTCCGAGACCATCCAGTATGGTCGGATGGGCATCTTCGAGGGCGTCTTTGGCCCGGGCACCCAGTACATTCCGTCGAGCGTCGGCAACCGTCAGACCGAGTACGAGCGCGAGCGCAACGGCCTGGCCCTGGCGGGTCAATGGAAGAGCAACGACGGCCGCTTCCTGCTGACCGGCCAGTACAACCGCTCGGACTTCAGCAATGAATGGCGTGAGCACGCCATCATCAGCTACAACGCCGACATGTGGGCCTTGCCGGTCGACTTCACCTATACGCCGGGTGGAGCGCGCTCGCAGTGGATCCCGTCGCCGGGCGTCGGCGGCACGCCGTATGTGTTCGACTCCGACGGTAATTTCCGCAGCGGCACGCTGCTGGTCCAGCAGACCGACACCTTCTGGTGGGGCGCCAGCGACGCTGAGGCGGCGCAGATCGCGGTCAATGACCAGGGCCAGAACATGCTCGAGCCCTGCTACGCGTGGCAGGGGACCTGCACCAATCCGGTGCGGGGCGGCGACCTGAACGCGGTGACCCGCTTCAACCAGACCAACAACGTCACGGAAGACGCGTCGGTCAATCTGAAGTGGGAAATCACCGACCGCCTGCGCGCCAGCTTCGACGCCCAGCTTATTCACTCGGAAGTCGACAACTATGACGCCGAGGTGGGCCAGTACACCTTCGCCAATATGACGCTGGACTGGTCTGGCGACCGGCCGAACATGACCTTCGCCGCGCCGACCAATATCAACCAGTCCGCCGGCGGTCTGACCAACCCGAACAACTATCGCTACAACCACGCGATGGACCACCGCGAGGACAGCGGGGGTGATCAGCTCTCCCTGCGCGCGGACATGGAGTACGACCTCGGCTCCGACTGGCTGGACTCGCTGCGTGTCGGCGTCCGCTACGCCAAGCGCGAGCAGGACGTGAAGTACAGCGCCTACAACTGGGGTAATATCGCCAACAACTGGAACCTCGGCGGCGGCCAGGCGGCGTTCTGGAACATCGATCGGCACTCGCCGAGCGGGTCCTTCACCGGCTATCCGACCGGGCTGTACCAGAACCGTGAGTTCGGCAACGGCTTCTTCGGCACCAATGGCGAGTACGTCTTCTTCGACATCGACCGGATGGCGAACGGCGACATGGCTCTGCTGAGCTACGACAACATCGGGGCCGGACAGGATCAGTGGCGGCCGGTCTGCGACCGTGCAGGCGAGGTGGCCGACAGTTGCTTCCGTCCGAACGAGCTCAACGAGGTCGAGGAAGAAACCCGCGCAGCCTACGCCATGCTTCGTTTCGGGGGCGACGGCGCCGAAATCGGCGGCACGCCGTTCGTCGGCAACATCGGCATTCGCTACGTCGAGACGGACAACAGCAGCACCGGCTCGCTGTCCTATCCGGTGCCGTTCTCGCCCTCGACCCTGGCCTGTACGCCGACGGTTCCGATCCCCGGCGTGCCGACCACTCCGGGCAGCATCGGCTGTTATCTCTCGGCGGACGACATCGCCTTCAACTCCGGTGGCGGCGTCCAGAGCACGGCTGAGAGCGAGCACCAGCACTGGCTGCCCAGCTTCAACATCCGCTTCGATGCGCGCGAGGACCTGGTTCTGCGCTTCGCCGCCTCCCGCGCCATGGCGCGGCCGGATATCGGGCTGCTGAAGAACTATGTCGAGGTTTCCACCAGCCTGCCGGGCACGGATCCGACCGATCCCCGCTACATCTCCAGCGGCGGCGTGATCACCGGGGTCAATCCGACCTATACGGCCAACGCCTACAACCCGTACCTGGCCCCGACGACCGCGGATCAGTTCGACTTCGCGGTCGAGTATTACTTCTCCGATGTCGGCTCGCTGATGGCGACGGCCTTCTACAAGACGTTCGACAACTACATTCAGTACGGCTCGTACGACCTTGAGGTCACCAACAACGGGGTCACCCGTACGGTGCGCGTCCGCGGCCCGATGAACGGCGAAGGCGCCGAGATCAAGGGCATCGAACTCGCCTACCAGCAGTTCTTCGACTTCCTGCCCGGACCTTGGGCCGGCCTCGGGATGCAGGCGAACTACACCTACATCGACAACCAGGGCATCACGAACTCAAACCTGAAGGTCGCCTCGGGCGGCGCCAGCGGCGAGACGGCGCAGGCCGGCAGCTCGGGTTCGGTTCTGGGCGTCGACAAGCTGGAAGGCCTGTCGGACCACCAGTACAACATCGTCGGCATGTACGAGTGGGGCCCTTGGGCCGCGCGTCTCGCCTACAACTGGCGCTCCGAATACCTGGTCACGGCCGTGGACTGCTGCGTCTATCTGCCGATCTGGCAGGAGTCGGCGGGCTTCCTCGACGGCTCCCTGCGCTACAAGGTCAACGACCACCTTGAGCTGAGCCTGCAGGGCAGCAACCTGCTCTCGACCGAGACCAAGCTGTACCAGCAGGTCAACAACGCCTCCGAGGGCGGGACGCTGACGCCCAACGCCTGGCTACGGTCCGACCGTCGCATGGTGGTCGGTCTCCGCTACCGGTTCTGACCGGAACGACGGTACAAGAAAACGCGTCGCCCTTGGGCGGCGCGTTTTCGGTTTGTGGCTTGGGGTGGGGGTTCGGATGACGCGACCATTGCAGGTCGTCATCGTCGGCGGCGGCACGGCGGGCTGGATGACCGCCTCGGGCCTGGTCGGGTCCCTGACGCAGCAGCAGGTTCAGGTGCGTCTGGTCGAGTCCGACGAGATCGGCATCGTCGGCGTCGGCGAGGCCACCCTGCCGCAGATGCGGGAGTTCAACGACCTCATCGGCATCGTCGAATCCGACATGATGCGGAAGACAAACGCCACCTTCAAACTGGGCATCGAGTTCCGCGACTGGGGCTTCAAGGGGTCGAACTATGTCCACCCGTTCGGCGCTCATGGTCATCCGATGGGCGGGGTCGCCTTCCATCATCAGTGGACGCGGGCCCGGCTGAACGGACAGGCCGAGGACATCGGCGACTACTCCTTCGCCATCGTCGCCAGCCGTCGGAACCGCTTCGACTTTCCGGCGGACGACAAGAGCGCGATCAACTCGACCTTCGACTACGCCTATCATTTCGACGCCGGGCTCTACGCTCGCTACCTGCGTGGCTGGGCCGAGGCGCGGGGGCTGGTTCGGACAGAGGGCAAGGTCGTCGATGTCACGCTGGATCCGCACAGCGGCGACGTCGCTTCCGTCACCCTGGAGTCGGGCGAGGTCATCGCCGGCGACCTGTTCATCGACTGCTCGGGATTCCGTGGCCTGATCATCGGCCAGGCCCTGAACGGGCCGTTCGAGGAATGGGGCAAGTGGCTGCCCTGCGACCGCGCCTTGGCTGTGCCGACCGAGCGCTCGGCCGACTTTACGCCCTATACCCGCTCCACGGCGCTGGAGGCCGGTTGGCAGTGGCGCATCCCGCTGCAGCACCGCACCGGCAATGGCTATGTCTATTCCAGCGCCTTCATCAGCGATGATGAGGCCCACGCCCGGTTGATGGGCAATCTGGACGGCAAGCCCCTGGCCGAGCCGCGGCCGATCAAGTTCAAGTCGGGCCGCCGCACGGCTTCCTGGACGAAGAACTGCATCGCCGTCGGCCTCGCCAGCGGTTTCCTGGAGCCGCTGGAGTCGACCAGCATCTACCTGACCCAGGTGGCGGTCACGACGCTGCTCAAGCTGTTGCCGCGCGGCAACGTCGATCCGGCGCTGGCGGCGGAGTTCAACCGTCGCATCGACAATGAATACGATCGCGTGCGGGACTTCCTGATCCTGCACTACCAAGTCAACGCGCGGCAGGATGGGGACCTCTGGCGGCAGTGCCGCGAGATGGAGATCCCCGACAGCCTGCGCGAGAAGATGGCCCTGTTCGAACATCGGGGGCACATCGCCCAGTACAAGGACGGTCTGTTCTCGCCGCCCAGCTGGCTCAGCGTCTTCGTCGGGCAGGGGATGTCGCCGCGCGGCTATCACCCGATGACGGATCGGATGCCGCTGGATCAGGCCGCGGCCGAGATGGCGGACATCCGCCGGCGCATCTCCGACCGCGTCGACGCCATGCCGGCGCACGACGTCTTCGTTGCGGACTATTGCGGCGGCGAGGCCCCACAGCGAGCAGCGGGAGCCGGGGCATGAGCCGCCCGGTCAAGGAGGTGCTGGTCGTCGGGCGGGACGCTGCGGCCTGGCTGGCTGCGTTGGGGCTGCACCGGGCGTACTCCGGCGCGGGCGTTCGCGTCCGGATCGTCGAGCTGCCGTCGCTGCTGACTCCGGCCGACGCCTATGCCGCCGTGCCGGCGCTCGGCGGACTGCATCGGCTGTTGGGCCTGGAGGAGATGGACGTCCTCGCCGCCGCCGCCGGCTTGCCGGTGCTGGGTCAGCGGTTCGCCAACTGGTCACGGGCCAAGGCGCCCTTCATGCATGGCTATGACACCCAGCGTGTCGGCATCAACGACATCGATCTGATCCAGTACTGGGTGAAGGCGCGGAGCGAGGGCCTGAACGTCGAGCTCGAGGATTTCTCGCTCGCCTCCGCAGCCGCCAAGCAGGGGCGCTCGCCGCTGGAAGGGGACGGGGCGCGACCCGAGGTCCCGGTCTCTCCGGGCTATCACCTGGATGCGCGGGGCTATGTCGACCTGCTGCGGCGGCAAGCCCTGGCGGCCGGCCTCGAGGCTCGGTCGGGGGCGATGCGCAGCGTCGAGAGGGACGGCGACCGGATCGTCTCGGTGACGCTGGAAGACGGCCTGCGGATCGAGGCCGACTTGTTCATCGACGCCTCGGGTCCGGAGGCGGCGGTGGCCGGGGACGCGCCCTCTGCCGGGTTCGAGAGCTGGCGCGGCTGGTTCGGCGCCAACCGGATGCTGACGGCCACGGCGAAGGCGTTGAAGCCGCTTCCGGCCTACGCCCAGATCGTGGCGTTTGAGGCGGGCTGGATCGGCCTCCACCCACTGCGGGATCGGACAGCTCTGACGGTGGTCTACGACGCCTCCGTCATGTCCGATCGCGCTGTGCTGGACGCCATCCCGGTGCTGACCGGACTGAGCCTCGAGGGCGAGGCGTCGGTGGAGCCGTTCGAGGCCGGGGTGCGTCCGGCCTGGGCGGGAAACTGCGTGGCCCTGGGCGCCGCCGCCGCTGCGCTCGAGCCGCTGGACGCCGTGCAACTGCACCTCGTGCACATGGGCCTGTCGTTGTTGATCGGGCTGTTCCCGGTCGACGCCGTCGCCATGCCCGAGGCCGAGGCGTTCAACGCCGGTTTCGCCTCGCACGTCCGCAACGTCCGCGACTTCCAGCTGGCCCACTATGTTCTCAACCGGCGTTTCGACGAGCGCTTCTGGGACCGGGCCCGCGATGTCGATCCGCCGGAGTCGCTGAAGACGCGGCTGCGCCTGTTTGCGGCGCGGGGGCTTGTGGCGACCTTCGACGACGAGTCCTTTCAGGAGCAGAACTGGATCGCCGTTCTGGTCGGCCATGGCCTGATCCCGGCTGACTACGACCCGTTGGTCGAGGCTGTGCCGGAGGGGGAGCAGATCGATCGCTTCCGCAGCTTGCTCGGCCGCATCGCCGAGGAGGTCCGCGCCATGCCCTTGATGGACGCCGCCTTTGGACGGGCCGGATGACCGAGGCTCTGGTTCGCGACATCGTCATCGTCGGCGGCGGCACGGCCGGCTGGATGACCGCCGCCGCCTTGGCCAAGGTGGTGGGGACCGAGACCTATTCGATCACCCTGATCGAGTCCGAGGAGATCGGGACGGTCGGCGTCGGCGAGGCGACGATCCCGCCGATCCTGCTGTTCAACAAGCTCCTGGGCATCGACGAGGATGAGTTCATCCGCGAGACCCAGGCGACCTTCAAGCTGGGCATCGAGTTCGTCGACTGGGCGCGGCTGGGCCACACCTACATGCATCCATTCGGCCTGTTCGGAGCCGAGATGAATGGCATCGGCTTCGCCCACTACTGGCTGCGCGCGCTGAAGGGCGGGGGCGATCCCGGCAATCACCGTTTCGTCGCAGAGGCCGAGGCCATCCGCCTGGGCCGGTTCATGCGCACGCCCCGGCCCACGCCGGAGATGCCGAGCATCCACTACGCCTTCCAATTCGACGCGAGCCTCTACGCCGGCTTCCTGCGTCGCTATGCGGAGAAGCGGGGGGTGGTTCGGCGCGAGGGCCGTATCGTCACGGTGGAGCAGGATGGCCAGGACGGGTCGATCCGATCGGTGACCCTCGCCGACGGCAAGGCCGTGCGCGGCGACTTCTTCATCGACTGTTCCGGTTTCCGCGGGCTGCTGATCGAGGACAAGCTGAAGGCCGGCTACGAGGACTGGTCGCGCTGGCTTCCCTGCAACCGGGCGGTGGCCGTGCCGTGCGAGCGGATCGGCGACCCGGAGCCGGTGACCCGGTCGACCGCGCGCGAGGCGGGCTGGCAATGGCGCATCCCGCTGCAGCACCGCACCGGCAACGGCTATGTCTTCTGCGACAGCTACGTCAGCGAGGCCGAGGCGACGGACGCCTTGATGTCCCGCCTGGACGGCGCGGCTCAGGCCGAGCCGCGGGTGCTGCGGTTCCTCAGCGGGCGGCGCAAGAAGGGGTGGGTCGCCAACTGCGTCGCGCTCGGCCTGGCGAGCGGATTCCTGGAGCCCCTGGAGTCGACCAGCATCCACCTGACCCAGGCCGGTATCTCGAAGCTGCTGGGCATGTTCCCGCGACGCCGTCTCGACCCGGCGATGGCTGATCGCTTCAATGCCGAAATGGACCTCCAGTACGAGAGCGTCCGCGACTTCATCATCGCCCACTACAAGGTCAGTCAGCGGGATGACACGCCGTTCTGGCGGTACTGCCGCGACATGGAAATCCCAGACAGCCTCGCCGCGAAACTCGAGACGTTTCGCGCTCGTGGCGAGGTGATGGTCGAGAACCACGAGCTGTTTCGCGAAACCAACTGGTTCGCAATCCTGTACGGCCAGGGTCTCGTTCCCGACGACTACCATCCCATCGCCGACGCCCTGGCCGACGATGATCTCCGGGTTCGGCTGGCGCGAATTCGTGCGGCGATTCAGGCCCGTGTCGACGGCATGCCAAGTCACGCGGCCTTCCTTGGGCGCTGCGTGAACGGCGCGGCCTGAAAGCCCGGTCGGGCCGCGTCTAAGGGCTCTCTAGGTCGTCCACCCTAGACCGATCGAGATAGATTCGTCGGCAGTCCAAAGTATGTATCCCCTAAGGACAATAGACGATCAGCGTTCTCTGGTTCAAATCAGTAAACGTGCGTCAAAGTAGGGGCGAGATCGAGGCTATTTCTAGCCCGCTCGTGGGCTAGAATCTCCCCGGCAGTATCCGACAAAGACGAACCTGTGCGTGGCCCTCCGGGGCGATGACCAGTCATGGGCGGCTGCTGGAGGGTAGCTATGGTGGGAATGATGCGGAAACGCCGGGGTTGGGCCGCCCGCGTCCGGGGCTGGGACGCACTCGCCTTTCTGATCCATGGGGCCCCGATCCTGCGTGTCCAGCGCTGTCGACAACTCTCGATAGAACAACTTTATGTCGCGCGTACGGAGGTCGAACGTGGGCGCGAACTACTGACGATTACTAAGGATTGCGGCTGGAGGTAGTTGCTATGCCGATCTCACTACGGGCGAATGATCTCAGCTTCCTGGCAGGCGAGATCGCCAATGGGCAGGTTCGCGTGCCGAGCGGCTTCGGCAACAATGCCGCCCATCCGACCTGGGGCAACTCCAACCAGCCGTTCCTGAGGCTGACGCCGGCCCATCCGGAAACCAGCACCGTCAACGGCGTGCGGGTCACCGGCGCCAGCGGAGCGCCGCTGCCGAACGAGCGACTGGTCTCCAATGTGGTCTCGCAGTTCGTCGGCGGCGACGGCCTGTCGATCGACGTGCCCAGCACGGCGAACACCAATCTGCTGATGATGTCCTTTGGCCAGTTCTTCGACCACGGCCTCGACTTCTACGCGCGCGGCGGCGGTAGCCAGTTCGTCGACCTGAGCACGATCAACGCGCAGCTCGCTGCGATCGCTGCGGCGAATCCCGGGCTCAACATCGACGTCACCGACAACATCATCGCCCAAGGCGTCCCGCCGCAGCTGCAATTCCTGATCGGCGGTCGCGCGGCCCGCTACACCGTGGACATCAACGGCGTCATCACGCTGGACAACGTCAACGGGACCGAGCGCCTGAACATGACGTCGCCGTTTGTCGACCAGAACCAGACCTATGGTTCGACGGCTGCCTTGCAGTTCCTGCTGCGCGAGACTGCGCGGGACGCCAACGGCGACATCATGCGCGACGGCAACGGCGATCTGATCAAGACCCATCGCCTGCTTGACGGCTCCCTCGAGATCGGCCCGGACGGCGTGAGCCGCGGCAACCTGCCGACCTATGCCGACGTCCTGCTCAACAACGGGGTGAGCCAGGCCGACCTTGATACGGCCTTGGCTATGGCGGCCGTGGCGGGCGGCGACTTCGCCGCCTGGACCTACCTGCAGGGCGCGCTCGATTTTCGTGATTTCGGCGACATCGGCGACGGCCTGTTCACGCCGCTGATCGGCGACAAGAACGACTTCGATGCATCGCCCTACGCCCAGAGCGGCGGGGCCAACGCGAACTTCAGCCTTGAAGCCCTGCTGTCCTACTACGTGGCCGGCGACCACCGGCCGAATGAGAACGTGGCGCTGACGGCGGTGCACACGGTCTTCCACCGCGAACACAATTTCCAGGCGGACAAGATCGCCGCCCTGCATCCGGAATGGACCGCCGAGCAGATCTTCCAGGCGGCCAAGGCGGTCACCGTCGCCCAGTACCAGCGGACCGTCTTCGACGAGTTCGCCGAGAAGATGTCCGGCACCCTGCCGGGCGCGGGCGACCACGGCTTCGACGGCTATAACCCCGCGGTCAATGCGGCCATCTCCGACGAGTTCGCCGGCGCGATGTACCGGGTCGGTCACTCGATGATCAACGAGACCATTCCCTACCTCGACGCTAACGGCGTGCTGCAGGAGGTGTCCCTGATCGACGCCTTCCTCAATCCGTCGATGTTCGCGGGCGGTGACGCGAGCCATCCGGAAGTCCCGGGCGGCGCGGCGCCGCTGATGGGTGGCCTGATGCGGGTCGAGCATCAGCGTATCGACCACAGCATCGTCGAGGCGGTGCGCAGCATGCTGCTCGGCCTGCCGCTCGATCTCGGCGCCGCCAACCTGATGCGCGGCCGCGAGTTGGGCCTGCCCTCGCTCAATGAGTTCCGCGCCTACATCAGCGGCAACACCTCCTTGCTGCAGCAGAATGGCCAGGCTTCGGATTACTCTACTGAGGCTGGCATTCCCCAGCTGTCGCCCTATGCCAACTGGGATCAGTTCGGTGCCGCCCTGCGTGGGAATGCGGCCGAGCGCGCCGACCTGCTTGCCCGCTTCAAGGCGGTCTACGGCGAGGACGTCATCGATCCCGGCAACGGTCTGCTCAACGGCACCGGCATCAGTCATGTGAACGATGTCGACCTGTGGATCGGCGGCCTGGCTGAAGCCTCCTTCGGCGCCAGCCAGATGGGTTCGACCTTCACCTGGATCTTCCAGGAGCAGCTTGACCGGCTGCAGGACGGCGACCGGTTCTATTATATCAACCAGTTCGACGGGACGATGCTGCTGCGCGACATCGACTCGGAGCATTTCTCCGACCTGATCGCGCGCAACACCGGCCTGACCCACCTCCACTGGGACACCTTCGAGACGACCGACACGGTCGCCATGACGGCCGGGCAGGTGAATCGCAACTTCAGCGACTTCAACAACTCTGCGCTTGACCTGGTTTTGGTCGGCAACGCCCTGAACAACGCCATCACCGGCACCGACAGCAACGACACCATCTACGGCGGCGACGGCAACGACACGATAGGCGGCGGGGGCGGCAAGGACGCCTTGCACGGTGAGGGGGGCGACGACGTCCTCAACGCCAGCCTCAACGCACAGGACGCATTCCTCTACGGCGGCGACGGCAACGATATCCTGAACGGCAACGGCAATGACGACGTCCTGCGCGGCGGAGCCGGCGACGACATCATCTACGGCAACGACGGCAAGGACTTCCTCAACGGCGACGCCGGCAACGACTGGATGGTCGGCGGGAACGGAGCCGATGACGCCTTCGATGGCGGCGAGGGCATCGACACCATCGACTACAGCGCCTCGGGCGCCGGGGTGACGGTCAGCCTGCTCGTGCCCGCCGGCCGCTTCCTGCCGAATGAGGGCGACGGGGGCACTGCGGAAGGCGACGTCGCGGTCAATGTCGAGAACATTGTCGGCAGCGGCTTCAACGACCTCCTTACCGGCGACGGCGCCAACAACACCTTCGAGGGCGGCGCCGGCGCGGACGCCCTGATCGGCGGCGCCGGCAACGACACGGTCAGCTACCGCAGTTCGAACGCCGCGGTGAGCATCCATCTGCTGCTCGGAACCGTCACCGGCGGCCATGCTCAGGGCGATACCCTGAGCGGCTTTGAAAACGTCACCGGCAGCGCCTTCAACGACATTCTGATCGCCACCAACACCGCCAACATCATCGATGGCGGGGCTGGGGCGGACTCCATGACCGGCGGCGGCGGCGGCGACCGCTACTACGTCGACAATGCGGGCGACACTGTGGGCGAGACGGCCGGCGGCGGCGTGGACATCGTCTACGCCAGCGCCAACTGGACGCTGACGGCCGGATCCGAGGTCGAACAGATCCGCGCCAACTATCTCGCTGGTCCCGGGCTCGTCCTGGGCGGCAACGAACTGGTCCAGGTCATGATCGGCGGCGTTTCCGGCGACGACCTGAGCGGCGGGGGCGGGGCGGATGTCCTTCTGGGCATGGCCGGCAACGACACCCTGCGTGGTGGTCTGGGCGCGCTCAATCAGTTGCAGGGCGGCCTCGGCGACGATGTCTACGTCCTCGACGTCAACGACACGGTCGTCGAACTCGCCGGGGAGGGCGTCGACAGGATCGAGACCACCCTCGCGGTCCGCACCGTGGCGGCCAACGTCGAGAACCTGACCTATACCGGCGGCGGGGCCTTTATCGGCATCGGCAACGCCCTGGCCAATGTCATCACCGGCGGCGGCGGCAACGACATCCTGAGCGGCCGTGGCGGCAATGACAGCCTGATCGGCGGCGGCGGCGTCGACTGGGCGACGTATGTCGCAGTGGCGGCGGGCGTGACGGTCAACCTCGCGCTCCAGACCGCGTCAAACGACGGCGAAGGCGGGGTCGACAGCCTCACCGGCTTCGAGAACGTGACCGGCTCGGCCTTCGCAGATTCCCTGACGGGCGGCGCCGGCGCCAACACGCTCAACGGCGGGGCCGGAGGCGATACGCTCTGGGGCCTCGACGGGGCCGACATCCTGCTCGGCCAGCTCGGCAACGACACCCTGCGCGGCGGTTCCGGCGCAGCCAATCAGTTGCAGGGCGGGGCCGGCGACGATGTCTACATCCTCGACGCAAATGACACGGTGGTCGAACTCGCCGGGGAGGGGACCGACACCATCGAGACCTCTCTGGCCGGCCGGAGCCTCGGCGCGAACATCGAGAACCTGACCTATACCGGCGCCGGTAATTTCGCCGGCATCGGCAATGCGCTGGCGAACGTCATCACCGGCGGTGCGGGGGCCGACACCCTCACGGGCGGCCTCGGCAACGACACCCTGAACGGCGGTGGAGGCCAGGACCTGGCGATCCTGTCAGGCCTGCAGGCCAACTACATCGTGACCGCGGTGGCCGGCGGCTTCCAGATCACCGACCTGATCGGCGGCCGCGATGGCGTCGACCAGTTGATCGGCATCGAGCGGGTCCGGTTCACCAACGGGGCCACCGTGCTCCTCTCCACCCTGGCCGCGGCGCCGGCGGTGAGCGCCAAGGAAGCGGGGCCCTCGGTCCTGCCCGCGGCGAAGGACCACGTCACCGATCCGCCGGTCCTGCCCCCTGTCGAAGACTTCGTCCTCAAGGGCATCGACGTGGCGCAGGTGATCCCGGCGATCGACGACTTCGTCTTCAAGGGCGGCGACCTGCCGCCCGTCCTGCCGCCGCTCGACGCGGAAATGGCGGGCCCCAGATGGAAGGCGGCCTGGAACGATCAGGTGGATGACGGGCGGTTCGCCGTCCGCGTCGACCACGGCGGCGAGTGGTTCAGGGGCGACGGAGACCCCCGCGACGACTGGTTCTTCTGACGCAATAGGGCCCCGGCCCCCGCGGCCGGGCCCAGCAACAATCGAGGGCCCGGCCACGGTCGCCGCCCTCCGAGAGCGGGGTAAGGGCTATGGCGAATTTCATTAGGAGCGATCTGGTTTTCATTCTCGCCCAGATCAAAATCGCAGAGCAGCACGCGGCCGCCACCGGCTCCACGTTCAATGACGGGACGGCGGTCACCGCCGCCGAGCTCACCGCCGGCCGCACCAGTCTCCTCGCGCTGGTTGATGGATCGCCGAACCACTCATTCGGGCTGCGCACCGTCAGCGGCATCTTCAATAACCTGCTGACCGACGGCCAATCCGACTTCGGCCAGGCTGACCAGCCGTTCCCGCGCATGACGCCGGCGGACTACGACCGGCAGGGGGTCAACTACAATCCGACCCCCAACCAGCCTGGAGCGCTCGTCACTGACGCGCAGCCGAGGACGATCTCAAACCTGCTCGTCGACATGACCAGCCGAAACCCGGCCGCGACGGCCGCCTATGAGCTGGCGCTCGAACAGGGGCTCGACGCCACCCAGACCGAGATCGAGCCAGGGGTCTTCCTCTACCACATCCCCAATCGGGCCCCGGACGAGGGCCTGTCAGCCCCGTTCAATTCGTGGATGACCCTGTTTGGCCAGTTCTTCGATCACGGGCTCGACCTGGTGAACAAGGGCGGCAGCGGCACGGTCTTCGTCCCCCTCCAGCCGGATGATCCGCTCTTCGTCGTCGGCTCGCCCACCAACTTCATGCTGTTGACCCGGGCCAACGTCGCCGGCGGCGAGGCCGTCAACGCCACCTCGCCCTACGTCGACCAGAACCAGACCTATTCCTCGCACCCGTCGCACCAGGTTTTCCTGCGCGGCTACACCTTCACGGGGCCGAACGGTTCACCGGAAGCCACGGGCAAGCTGATCCAAGGCGACAACGGCGGCATGGCCACCTGGGCCGCTGTGAAAGCGCAAGCTCTGCTGATGGGCATTGCGCTGGATGACTACGACGCCGCCGCCATCCCGCTCGTTCGCACCGACCTCTATGGCAACTTCATACCCGGCGCGAACGGCTTCCCGCAGTTGCTGATCAATGGCGTCTGGACGTCGGGAACGCCCGGGGCTCCCGTAGACGCCACCCTGGCGACGAAGAGCGGGCACTCCTTCCTGCTCGACATCGCCCATGCGGCCAATCCCTTCAATGAACAGACAGGTCAGCCGCTTCCCGCCGGCCAGTATGATGCGGCGCTGCTCAATGCGCACTTCATCGCCGGCGACGGCCGGGTGAACGAGAACATCGGCCTGACCGCCGTGCACCATGTCTTCCACTCGGAGCACAACCGGCAAGTCGACTTCTCCAAGGCGCTCGTTCTCGACTCCCTGGATGATCCGGAGTTCACGGCCGCCGAGCACCTGGCCTTCCTGAACGACTGGCTGGACACGCCGCTGTCGCTGGGGGCCTTCCAGGCGCTGAACCTGGCCAACCTGAATCCGGACGCTTTCGACTGGAACGGCGAACGCCTGTTCCAGGCCGCGAAATTCGCCACCGAGATGCAGTACCAGCACCTCGTGTTCGAGGACTTCGCGCGGAAATTGCAGCCGCAGATCGACGTCTTCGTGGCGCCGGTCGGCTATGACGTGACTGTCGATCCCTCGATCGTCGCGGAGTTCGCCCATACGGTCTATCGCTTCGGCCACTCGATGCTGACCGAGACCATCGATCGGTACGATCCGAACTTCACGGCCGACCACATCGGCCTGATCCAGGCCTTCCTCAATCCGGTCGAGTTCGATGCGGGCGGCACGATCGACGCTGACGTGGCGGCGGGCGCGGTCATCCGCGGCATGACTCGTCAGGTCGCCAACGAGATCGACGAGTTCGTCACCGACGCTCTGCGCAACAGCCTGCTCGGCTTGCCGCTCGACCTCGCGGCGATCAACCTGGCCCGCGGGCGGGAGACGGGGGTGGCCACCCTGAACGACGCGCGCAAGACCTTCTACGATCAGACCGGCGACGCTCAGCTCAGGCCGTATGAGAGCTGGTACGATCTGGCGCTGCACCTCAAGCACCAGATGTCGATCGTCAACTTCATCGCCGCCTACGGCACCCACCCGTCGGTTACAGGGGCGGTCGGCTACGAGGCCAAGCGCGACGCGGCGATGCTGATCGTGTTCGGAGGCGTGGGCGCGCCGGCTGACGCCGTCGACTATCTGAACAGCGAAGGCGCCTGGGCCAATGTCGGGACCGACAGCGTCACGGGCCTCGACGAGGTCGACCTGTGGATCGGCGGCCTGGCCGAGGCGGTCATGCCCTTCGGCGGCATGCTGGGCTCGACCTTCAACTTCGTGTTCGAGACCCAGCTCGAAGCTCTCCAGAACGGCGACCGCTTCTACTACCTGGCGCGCACCGCAGGCATGAACTTCATCAATGAGCTGGAGCAGAACTCCTTCGCCAGCCTGATCATGGCGAACTCCAACACGGACCACCTTCCGATCGACGTGTTCTCAACGCCGACCTACATCCTCGAGGTTGATCGCCTCGATGTGGATGCCGATGGCGACGCCCAGTTCAACGCTGGTCTCGGGAACCTCGATCCGACCCAGGCGGGCACTGTTCCGCTGGTCGACCGCAATCCCGGGGCCGGCAGCGCTGATCCTGGACCGGCGGTCAGCTACCTCCGCTACAACGGCGTCGATCACGTCGTCCTCGGGGGCAGCGCCCTCAATGACACCCTGATCGCCAGTATCGGCGACGACACGATCTGGGGGGACGGCGGCAACGACCGGATCGAAGGCGGCCAGGGCAATGACAACATCGACGGCGGCGTCGGCAACGACATCATCACCGACGCCGGCGGCGACGACGTGATCAAGGGCAATGAGGGCCATGACGTCATCCACGGCGGCCCCGGCCTGAACCTCATCATCGGCGGATCCGGCAATGACTATCTGATCACCGGCGAGGACTCGTCAGAGGTGTTCGCCGGGACCGGCAACGACTTCATCTTCGGCTCGACCTTCAATGAAGGCATGCAGGGCAACGAGGGCGACGACTGGATCGAGATCGGCACACAGGACGGGGCCCCGGGGGACAATTTCGATCCCTTCGGCCGTGACCAGATCGCCGGCCATGACGTCTTCTTCGGCAATGGCGGCTTCGACGAGTTCGTCGGCGAGGGCGGCGACGACGTCATGACAGGCAGCTTCGGCGTCAACCGGATGGAGGGCATGTCCGGTTTTGACTGGGCGGCCTACTACACCTTGCCGTCCGTGCTGGCCGACTTGAACCTGCCGGCGTTTGACGAGACGCCGATCCCGCCGACGCCGAACACGGCCACCGACCGGTATGCCAACGTCGAGGGGCTCTCAGGCAGCGCGGGCAACGACCAGCTGTTCGGCTCCGACGTCGCGGATCTTGCGGCGCAGGGGCTCGTCGGCGGCGTCCTTCAGTTCACCGAGGGCGCGCGCGGCAGCGTGCTGAACGCGGCGGGCATCGCGCGCATCGCCGGGCTTCAGGACATCGTCGGCATCGGCGTGGTCCAGTTCTCGACGGGCAATATCATCCTCGGCGGCGGCGGCAGCGACGTCATCGAAGGCCGCGGCGGTAACGACATTCTGGACGGCGACCGCTTCCTGCAGGCCAGGATCGGGGTGTTCGACGCGAACAACGTCCAGATCGCCAGCTTCGCCAGCATGGGCGGGGCCCTGAACGCTGCCATGCTGGCCGGGACCTACAATCCAGGCCAGCTCAGGATCGTGCGTGAGATCGTCAATGGCGGGGCCGTAGGCGACATCGACGTGGCCCGGTTCTCGGGCATCCGGGAAGACTACGACATCATCAACAACGGCAACGGCAGCTACACCATCGTCCACGCCCGCGGCACCTTGGCCGACGGCACGGATGTGCTGCGGAACATCGAGCTGCTGCGCTTCTCCGACGGCCTGACCGGCACGGTCGACTTCGCCATCAGCGCCCTTGATACGGCGGTGGCCCAGGCGGACGCCTTCTCAATCACCGAGACCGGAACGCTGAACGGGAACGTCCTCGCCAACAACGGCGGCGGGGCCGACATCACCATCCCGGCGGGCAACATTCTGGCGGTCTCGGCGGTCAACGGCTCGACGGCGGCAATCGGGAACGCCACGGTCCTGGCCTCCGGCGCCACTTTGACCCTGAATGTCGACGGGACGTTCTCGTACAATCCGGGTCTGATCTTCCGCAGCCTGCCCGGACCGCTCTCCGGCGCCTCGAACACGACTGCATTCGACACCTTCACCTACACCCTTGCAGGCGGCAACACGGCGACCGTGACCATCACGATCAATGGTCAGGACAGCATCGGCGACGTCCTTAACGGAACGGCGGCCAACGACAGCCTCTGGGGCGGCGCGGGCAACGACACGCTCAATGGCCTGGGCGGTCTCGACACCGCCAACTACTCGCAGTCAGGCAACGGCGTGAACGTGAGCCTCAACGCCAACCAGGCGTCGAATGACGGCAGCGGTGCGGTCGACACGCTCAACAGCATTGAGAACGTCACCGGGTCGAACTTCAACGACACCTTGGTGGGCAACGCCCTCGGCAACATGCTGATCGGCGGAAGCGGGGCGGACACCCTGGTGGGGGTGGGCGGCGCCGACACCCTGGTTGGGGGCGCGGGTGCGGCGAACACGATGATCGGCGGCCTCGGCGACGACCACTATGTCGTCTCGGCCAGCGATACGATCGTGGAACTGGCGGGCGAAGGCATCGACAGTATCGAGACCACGCTGAACACCTACACCCAGCGGGCCAACGTCGAGAACCTGTCCTTCGCCGGCGCTGGCAACTTCACCGGCTCCGGCAACGCCTTGGCCAATATCATCACGGGATCGGGCGGGACCGACACCCTGTACGGCGCGGGCGGGAACGACACGCTCGTCGGGGCTGGAGGCGTCGACACCGTCACCTATGCGGCCGCCGCCGGCTCGGTGAACGCCAACCTCACCGCCATGCGAGCGAGCGTGGACGGCGATGGCGGGGCGGACACCTTTGTCGGCGTCGAGAACCTGACCGGCTCCGCCTTCGCTGACCTGCTGGTCGGCAATGCGGACGTCAACGTCCTCAATGGCGGGCTGGCGCGAGACACTCTGCTCGGCTTCGGCGGCAATGATGTTCTGCACGGCGGCTCGGGCGTGTCCAACCAGCTCCAGGGCGGCTTGGGTGACGACCTGTATGTTCTGACCGCTGCGGGCGACACCATCGTCGAACTGGCGGGAGATGGCGTGGACAGCGTCCAGAGCCTGTCCAGCTACCATGTGCTCGCCGCCAATGTTGAGAACGTGACCTACACCGGGGTCGGCAACTTCACGGGCATTGGCAACGCCATCGACAACGTCATCATCGGCGGCGTGGGCGCAGACACCCTGACAGGGGGTGGCGGCAACGACGCCCTCACCGGCGGCGCTGGCAATGACCTGGCGGTCATGTCCGGTCTGCAGGCCAGCTATACCGTCGTCGCGGTCGCGGGCGGCTACCAGATCACCGACTCGGTGATCGGGCGCGACGGGGTCGATCAACTCCTTGGAGTCGAGCGGGTGAGGTTCAGCAACGGCGCGACGGTGCTTCTGTCGACCCTGGTGTCCGCCCCGGCCCCTGCCGCCGAACCGAAGAGCGCAGCTCCGCAGGTCATCCCGGCCGTCTCCGACGCGAAGGGTTCAGGACCGCAGGTCCTCCCGGGCTCCGACGAATTCCTGGTCAGCGGTGGAGCCTTCGCGGCGCTCGCCAAGGCCGAGAACCCGCTCAGTCCACTGGTCCTGCCGGGGGACGAGAGCCGCCACATTCCTCTGTGGAGGCAGATGTTGCAGAACGATGACCTCGGCTTCGCTGTGCGCGACGCCGACTTTGGGGGCTCGGGCGCCGTCGATGACTGGGCCCTCTAGGGCGCAGCCATCGTCAGCCCGGCCATTTCCTGTGGCGACACCGCTTGCAGGTCAGCATCCCGGGATGGCTGCGGCTCTGCACATAGTGATGCTTGCAAAACAGCTGTTTTAGGAACTTGAGCATGGCTCGACCCTCCGCTCGAGCAGCCGGCGCGTGGCCGTAGCAAGCTTAACCGCTGCCGTTGGCGGTGGTTCCATCCGGAGCCTTCACCAGCAGAGCGTCGACAGGCTGGATGACGCCATTGCTGCTCAGGGTCTCGTCGCCGGCGAGTCGGGCCCGGGCGCCGTCGGCGGCGGTGACGACGATCGTCTCGCCGTCGCGGGAAAAGGTCACCACGCCGTCCGCCATCGTCCGCATCTGGACCCGACCGTCAGCCGCGCGATCGATGGCGGTCCCGATGTCCTGACGCGTGAGGGCGCCGGGCAGGATGTGGGCCTGCACCAGGGCGGCGCCCTGGGCTTTCATCGTATCCGCTGTGAAGTCCGCCCCCTGGGCGGCCGAAAAGGCCGCGTCGGAGGGCGCCAGGACGGTGTAGGGCCCCTTGCCCTCGAGGACAGCCTCGAGCCCGGCGTTATCGATGACGCGGTCGAGCGTCTTGAAGTCGCCGTCCAGCCCAGCGGACAGGGTCTTGGAGGAGGGCTCCAGGGCCCCATCCCCCGTCTTGCCGTCGCCGCTGTTGCAGGCGGCGAGGGCGAGAAAGGCGAGGGGCGTCGCCGCCCAGCGCACGAGATTTCGCATCTGTGTCTCCGGCGACGCTTAGGTGAGGAGTTGGATGACGGCCTGGACCAACTGGGTCGTAGGGTCGACCTGGTACACATAGCCGTCGTTGTACCGGTACAAGCGGTCCTGCGTGTCTGCGTACTGACTGCGGTAGGCATACGGCACGTTGTAGACGTCGTAGCCCGACGGCATCCGCTGGCCCACGTTCCACTGCTGGCCGGTCAGCAGCGCCGCCACTTGGCCGATAGCCTGCGTCTGCGGGTCCAGCCCGTAGATGGCGCCGTCAGCGTAGCGATAGTTGTACCGGTCGTTCAGGCCGAAATAGTCGACATAGTACCGCGGCGCGGGCTCGTAGACGTACTGCGCCGGCCAGACGTTGCCGGGCGACAGGGCGCCGCCGAGCACAGGCAGGTAGCCCAGCAGCGAGCCTTGGGGCGACAGCCGGTACAGATAGCCATCGTCATATCGGTAGTCGAAGCGGTCGTCGCGCACGCGCCAGACGTAGTCGTAGCGGCTGCGCTCCAGCTGACGGGCTTGGCCCGGAGGCAGGCAGCCGTTGTGCTTCTTGGCCAGGCCGGGCGGACAGCCAGCGATCAGGCCGCGGTCCGGGGCCGTGCGTAGGTAGACGACCGGTCGATCCCGGTCCACCACCACTCGGTTGATTTCGCGCTCGACGACGCGGACGTCGCGGTCATGGCCGCGTCCACGTTCGTCTCGATGGTCGGGGCCGCGGTGGTCGTCCCTGCGGGTGTCGATCCGCACCGCCTGCGGGCCGCGGCTGTGGTCGCGATCTGCGCGGTCATTGCCGCGGCCTTGGTGGCCCCGGCCGCCACGGTCGTCGTTGTGACCCTTGCCACCCTTGTCGCCGTGGTCCCGGCCGTGTCCGTTGCCGTTGCCGTTGTTGTCTAGAGCGGCGGCCGCCTGCGGCAGGCTGAGAGCCAGCGCCAGCGCGGTCGCCATGGGCATGATCCGTTTCATCGGAGCCTCCTTCGGTGGGGTCCACAACGTGACGTTTCCCGGGCGGTTCCGGATACGTGATCGGCGACCCGCGGCCGCCGCCGATCGGGATGCGCCCCGCGGTCGAGCGCTGTCAGCGGAAAAAGGTTATCCTTTTCAAAATCTAGCGGTTGACGGATTTCGCTTGTTTTGGCGTGGGCGGCTTCGAATACTCGCGTCGTATTCTGACGGACCCTCAGGGCCGTCGATTGGAGAGCTCGGCTTGATCCAGCCTGTCCAGCCAGACGTCGCACCGGCCGTGCGCAAGCCGCTCTACCGCAGCCTTTACGTCCAGGTCCTCGCCGCCATCCTGCTCGGCGGGTTGATCGGTCATTTCTGGCCAGACGTCGGCAAGGAGCTGAAGCCGCTTGGCGACGCCTTCATCAAGCTGGTGAAAATGATCATCGCGCCGGTGATCTTCCTGACCATCTCGACCGGCATCGCCGGCATGCGCGATCTGGGCCGTGTGGGGCGGGTCGCGACCAAGGCCTTCGCCTACTTCCTCGTTTTCTCGACCCTGGCCCTGATCGTTGGCCTGATCATCGCCAATGTCGTCCAGCCCGGCCGCGGGCTGAACATCGACCCGGCGTCGCTCAACGCCGGCGCCGTCGCGCAATACGCCCAGGCGGCGCACGAGACGACCATCGTCGGCTTCCTGACCAGCATCATCCCCACAACGCTGGTCAGCCCCTTTGTCGAGGGGAACATCCTGCAGACGCTGTTCGTGTCGATCCTCTTCGGCGTCGCCATGGCCGTCGTCGGCGACGTGGCGGCCCCGGTCCAGCGAGGACTGGAGGCTCTGAGCCAGATTGTGTTCCGCCTGGTCGCCATCCTGATGAAAGCCGCGCCGATCGGCGCCTTCGGCGCCTTCGCCTTCACCATCGGAGCCTATGGCATCGCCTCGATCGCCAACCTGCTGGCCCTGATCCTGACCTTCTACCTGACCTCGCTCGTCTTCGTGCTGGGAGTGCTGGGGACCGTAGCCTGGGCCAATGGCTTCTCGATCCTGCGCCTGATCCGATACCTGAAGGAGGAGCTGCTTCTGGTGCTCGGCACCTCGTCCTCCGAGGCGGCACTGCCCAGTCTCATGCAGAAGCTCGAGGCCGCCGGCGCGCCCAAATCGGTGGTCGGGCTGGTCGTGCCGACCGGATATTCGTTCAATCTGGACGGCACCAACATCTATATGACCATGGCCGCGCTGTTCATCGCCCAGGCTATGAACATTGAACTGAGCCTCCAGGAGCAGGTCGCCCTGCTGTTGGTCGCCATGATCAGCTCCAAGGGGGCCGCGGGGATCACCGGGGCCGGCTTCATCACCCTCGCCGCGACCCTAGCGGTGGTGCCCAGCGTGCCGGTGGCCGGCATGGCGCTAATCCTCGGCATCGACCGCTTCATGAGCGAGTGCCGGGCCCTGACCAACTTCGTCGGCAATGCGGTTGCGACCCTGGTCGTGGCGCGCTGGGAGGGGCAGCTGGATCAGGCGCAGTTGCAGGCGGCGCTCGGTGGGGATCCTGAGGGGCTGGCGGCCGCGCCCGATCCCGCCGCCGGTCCCGGCGACAAGGAACGGCTTACCGCCGACTGAGCTTCAGGCCTTGGGCGCCCGGCGCGACTTGCCGATGACCGCCAGGATGATGATCAGGAAGGCCAGCAGCCGAAGAAGGTAGAAGGGGCTCTGTTCCTCGCGCGGGACCTGCAGAAGACCCGTCAGGAGCGGCGTCGCAGCCATGAGGGTGAAGGCGGCGGCGAAGGCCAGGAACAGCCGATCCCCCGTGCGCCGCCAGAATTTGAGGAAGAACAACGCGGCCACGGCGTAGCCCATGATTATGGCGCCGGTGATCATGGAGGCGGGGCTCATTTGTCGACCTCCCAGATGAAGCCGTAGATCAGCACGGAGACGGCAGCGAGGGCGGTGACCTGACGGGCGGGCGACAGGTACACGTCCGGGAAGACGACCATGTCGAGAACGACCATCAGATTGTTCAGCGCCAGCAGGATGAAGCAGGCCGCGCTCCACATCAGCAGCCGCTGCCGGGATTTAAGCCATGACCGGACCAGCAGGGCGGCGCAGGCCGCGCTGGTCAGCAGACATAGCCCGTAGACGACGGCGGGGCCCCAATCCATCACGACTTCCAGCCCCTGAAGCGGAACGAATCCGCAAACCCTCTCAACGGATCCGGCCGACGTGACGCGATGGTCTTCACGACGGCGACCGGGCGCTCACGGTAGGCGGCTTCGAGCGCGTCGCCTAGGTCCCTGAGGATCGCGGAGGCCGGTGCGTAGTGGAAGCCGTCGGCGTCGCGGGCGACCAGGCCGGCGCGCTCCAGGCCGGTCAGGCAGTCGGTGACCAGCTGGGGGCTGGCGCGCAGCTCTGCGACGATCGGATCGACCGCCCAGGACGCACCGGCGTTGCGGCGCAGCAGGAGCAGAACTTCCAGCGCCCACACCGAGGGAACAGCGCCTTCGATGAAGGACACAAGCTCCAGGCTGAGAGGCGACCGCGACTCCGCGCTCACGCCGCCGCCGTCTGAACGGATCGGGTCAACATGGCGCGCGAAGCTAACGACGAAACCGCGAATGGCAACGCAAGAGATTCTGGAACCCGCACGGAACCAAGGAACCCATTGATGGTTTTGAGAAGTTGGTTCGGGGGAAGCAGCGCGATGAGCTGATCAGAATCAGGCAGTCGGTGGACAGGTGTCGCCGGCGGTCTGGGTCTGAATCGCTCTGCGCCTCCGGTCGTTGGGTCTGTCCCGTCCGTAGGTGAAGAATGTCGCTCGCCGCCTTGGCTCCTGAGTCCACGCTCGACAATCGCCGGCTGCTGGCCGCCTTGCGGGCCTTCCGGCGGGGAGATTTCTCCGTTCGCCTCCCCGATGACCTGACCGGGTTGGACGGCGAGTTGGCCGAGGCCTTCAACGACGTCGTCGAACTCAACGACCGCATGAGCCGCGAGTTCGGGCGACTGGGCGAGGTCGTCGGTCGTCAGGGCAAGATCAACAACCGCGCGCGAGTGCCGGGGGCGACGGGGGCGTGGGCGGACAGCGTCGACGCCGTTAACACCCTGATCGAGGACATGGTGCACCCGACCGCCGAAATGGCGCGCGTGATCGGCGCCGTGGCCAAGGGCGACCTCAGCCAGACCATGGACCTGGAGAACGAGGATCGCCCTCTGCGCGGCGAGTTCCTGCGCACCGGCAAGGTCGTGAACACCATGGTGGGCCAGCTCGGCTCCTTCGCCTCGGAAGTGACCCGCGTGGCCCGCGAAGTGGGCACCGAGGGCAAGCTGGGCGGGCAGGCGAACGTGAAGGGCGTCGCCGGCGCCTGGAAGGACTTGACCGACAACGTGAACTTCATGGCCGCCAACCTGACCGGCCAGGTGCGGAACATCGCCGAAGTGACCACCGCCGTGGCCAACGGCGACCTCAGCCGCAAGATCACCGTGGACGTGAAGGGCGAGGTCCTGGAGCTGAAGAACACCATCAACACCATGGTGGACCAGCTGAACGCCTTCGCCTCGGAAGTGACGCGTATGGCCCGCGAAGTGGGCACCGAGGGCAAGCTGGGCGGCCAGGCCCAGGTGAAGGGCGTGACCGGCACCTGGAAGGACCTGACCGACAACGTGAACTTCATGGCCGCCAACCTGACCAGCCAGGTGCGGAACATCGCTGAAGTCACCACCGCCGTGGCCAAGGGCGACCTGTCCAAGAAGATCACCGTGGACGTGAAGGGCGAAATCCTGGAGCTGAAGATCACCATCAACACCATGGTGGACCAGCTGAACGCCTTCGCGTCGGAAGTGACCCGCGTGGCCCGCGAAGTGGGCACCGAGGGCAAGCTGGGCGGCCAGGCGCGCGTGGAAGGCGTCGGCGGCACCTGGAAGGACCTGACCGACAACGTGAACCTGATGGCGGACAACCTGACCGGCCAGGTCCGCAACATCGCCGAGGTGACGACCGCCGTCGCCAAGGGCGACCTGTCCAAAAAGATCACCGTGGACGTGCGCGGCGAGGTGCTGGCGCTGAAGAACACCATCAACGTCATGGTGGACCAGCTGAACGCCTTCGCCTCGGAAGTGACCCGCGTGGCCAAGGAGGTCGGCACCGACGGCAAGCTGGGCGGCCAGGCGCAGGTGGAAGGCGTCACCGGGGCCTGGAAGGACCTGACTGACAACGTGAACCTGATGGCCGACAACCTGACCGGCCAGGTGCGTAACATCGCCGAAGTCACCACCGCCGTGGCCAACGGCGACCTGTCCAAGAAGATCACCGTGGACGTGAAGGGCGAAATCCTGGAGCTGAAATCGACCATCAACGTGATGGTGGACCAGCTGAACTCCTTCGCCTCCGAAGTGTCGCGTGTGGCCCGTGAAGTGGGCACTGAAGGCAAGCTGGGCGGCCAGGCCAACGTGAAGGGCGTCGGCGGCGCCTGGAAGGACTTGACCGACAACGTGAACTTCATGGCCGACAACCTGACCGGCCAGGTGCGGAACATCGCCGAAGTGACCACCGCCGTGGCCAACGGCGACCTGTCCAAGAAGATCACCGTGGACGTGAAGGGCGAGATCCTGGAGCTGAAATCGACCATCAACGTCATGGTGGACCAGCTGAACGCCTTCGCGTCGGAAGTGACCCGCGTGGCCCGCGAAGTGGGCACCGAGGGCAAGCTGGGCGGCCAGGCGCAGGTGACCGGCGTGACCGGGGCGTGGAAGGACCTCACCGACAACGTGAACCTGATGGCCGACAATCTGACGGGCCAGGTCCGTAACATCGCCGAGGTGACCACCGCCGTGGCCAACGGCGACCTGTCCAAGAAGATCACCGTGGACGTGAAGGGCGAAATCCTGGAGCTGAAGTCCACGATCAACACCATGGTGGACCAGCTGAACGCCTTCGCCTCCGAGGTGACCCGCGTGGCGCGCGAGGTGGGCACTGAAGGCAAGCTCGGCGGTCAGGCGCAGGTGAAGGGCGTGACCGGCACCTGGAAGGACCTGACCGACAACGTGAACTTCATGGCCGGCAACCTGACCGGCCAGGTCCGCAACATCGCCGAGGTGACGACCGCGGTGGCCAAGGGCGACCTGTCCAAGAAGATCACCGTGGACGTGAAGGGCGAGATCCTGGAGCTGAAGTCGACCATCAACACCATGGTCGACCAGCTGAACGCCTTCTCTTCGGAAGTGACCCGCGTGGCTCGTGAAGTCGGCACCGAGGGCAAGCTGGGCGGCCAGGCGCAGGTGGCCGGCGTGGCCGGCACCTGGAAAGACCTGACCGACAATGTGAACTCAATGGCCGCCAACCTGACCGGCCAGGTGCGCGGCATCGCGTCGGTCGTGACCGCGGTGGCCAACGGCGACCTCAAGCGCACCCTGACGCTGGACGCCAAGGGCGAGATCGCCTCGCTGGCCGACACCATCAACGGGATGATCGAGACCCTGGCCATCTTCGCCGACCAGGTGACCAACGTGGCCCGCGAAGTGGGCATCGAGGGCAAGCTGGGCGGCCAGGCGCGGGTGCCGGGCGCCGCTGGTCTGTGGCGCGACCTGACCGACAACGTGAACCAGCTGGCCGGCAACCTGACCACTCAGGTGCGCGCCATCGCCGAGGTGTCGACCGCGGTGACCAAGGGCGAGCTGACCCGCTCCATCACCGTCGAGGCCTCGGGCGAGGTCGCGGCGCTGAAGGACAACATCAACGAGATGATCCGCAACCTGAAGGAGCAGACTCTCAAGAACACCGAGCAGGACTGGCTGAAGACCAACCTGGCCCGCTTCACCCGCATGCTGCAGGGCGAGCGCGACCTCGCGACGGTGTCGAACATGGTGCTGTCCGAGCTGGCCCCGCTGATCAACGCCCAACACGCCGTCTTCTACGTCGCCGACAAGGACGCTGACGACGAGACGGTCCTGGTGCTGGCCGCGGCCTACGCCTCGACCGAGCGTGAACAGCTGTCGCCGACCTTCCGCCTTGGCCAGAGCCTGATCGGCCAGTGCGCCAAGGAGAAGGAGCGAATCCTCCTTACCAATGTGCCGGCCGACTACGTCCAGATCGGCTCCGGCCTCGGCGGCGCCGCGCCGCTGAACATCATCATCCTGCCGGCCCTGTTCGAGGGCGAGGTGAAGGCGGTGATCGAGCTGGCCACCTTCGGCGAGTTCTCGGAGACCCACCAATCCTTCCTCAGCCAGCTGATGGAGTCCGTCGGCATCGTGCTCAGCACCATCGGCGCCAACATGCGCACCGAAGGCCTGCTGACCCAGTCGCAGCTGCTGACGGCCGAACTGCAGGCCCAGCAGGAAGAGCTGAAGACCACCAACGATCGCCTCGAACAGCAGGCCGCGTCGCTGCGCCAGTCCGAGGAGCTGCTGCGCGCCAAGCAGGAGGAGCTGCAGCAGTCCAACGCCGAACTCGAGGACAAGGCGGTCCTGCTGTCGGCGCAGAACAAGCAGGTGGAGGCCAAGAACCAGGAGGTCGAACAGGCCCGCTACGCGCTGGAGGAGAAGGCCGAACAGCTCGCGCTGACCTCCAAATACAAGTCCGAGTTCCTGGCCAATATGAGCCATGAGCTGCGCACGCCGCTGAACAGCCTGCTCATCCTGTCGAAGATGCTCAGCGAGAACACCCAGGGGAACCTGACCGGCAAGCAGGTGGAGTTCGCCAACAACATCCACGCCGCCGGCTCGGACCTGCTCGGTCTGATCAACGACATCCTCGACCTGTCGAAGATCGAGTCTGGAACGGTCACCCTCGATATCGGCGAAACCAGCTTCGCTTCGCTGCGCGACCAGATGGAGCGAACCTTCTCGCAGATGGCCCAGGACAAGAAGCTGGACTTCAAGATCGAGGTCGATCCGAAGCTGCCGGCGTCGATGTACACTGACGACAAGCGGCTGCAGCAGATCATCAAGAACCTGCTGTCCAACGCGTTCAAGTTCACGGCCAACGGCGGCGTTCGCTTCCGCATGGAGCGTGTCGGCAGCGGCTGGAGCACCGGCAACGAACACTTGAACAAGGCGGGGCAGGTGCTGGCCTTCTCGGTGCAGGACAGCGGCATCGGCATCCCCGAGGACAAGCAGCGGATTATCTTCGAGGCCTTCCAGCAGGCTGATGGCACGACCAGCCGCAAATACGGCGGCACCGGCCTGGGCCTCTCGATCAGCCGCGAGATCACCCGCACCCTCGGCGGCGAGCTGAAGGTGGAGAGCGAGCCCGAAAAGGGATCCACCTTCACCCTGTACCTGCCGCTCAACTTCAGCCCCACGGCCCTGCCGACTTCCGCGGGCGGCGAGGCTGGACGCAACGTCATGGTCCGCACCGCGCCGATCGAGGAGGAGGCTGAGGCCCCGGAGATCATCAGCGACGACCGCGACGGCATCGCCCCGGGCGACCCGGTCATCCTGATCGTCGAGGACGACACCCGGTTCGCCAGCATCCTGCTGGCCCTCGTCCGCGACTGCGGCTTCAAGGGGGTGATCACGCCGCAAGGCGTGGCCGCCGCCTCCCTGGCGCGCCGCTACGGCCCGCAGGCGATCATGCTGGACGTCGGCCTGCCCGACATGGACGGCCTGGCCCTGCTCGACCTGCTGAAGCGGACGCCCGAGACCCGTCACATCCCGGTGCACGTGATCTCGGCGGACGACCAGGCGGGTCTCGGCCTGGCCATCGGCGCCTTCGGCTTCACCGCCAAGCCGATTGACCGGGAAGGGGTGGTCGCCAGCCTGGCCGAGGTGAAGAAATTCATCGCCGCCGCGGACCGTCGACTGGTCTTCGTCGGCCCTGAGGCCGAAGCCGCCGCCGGCCTCAAGTCCGCCTTTGGCGAGTTCACCCGCGTCGAGAACCTCAAGGCCCTGGCCAAGCTGAAGATCAAGGACGCCGACAGCCTGATCCTGGACGTTCCGGCGACGCCGGTGTCGGTCGTGGTCGAATACCTCAAGTCCGCCAGCCGTCCGGCCCTGGTCTATGCTGCGGAACCCCTGGCGGCGGAGGACGAGCGGCGCCTTCGGCTGTCGGTCTTCGCCGGCCAGGCTCGCCTGGCCCGCACCCCGGAACAGCTGCTGGAGCAGGCCACCCTGCTGCTGCACGAGCCGACCGAGCGCCTGTCGGACGTCGCCCGCATCACCCTGGCCCAGACGCGCAAGGAGGACGCCATCCTGACCGGCCGCACCGCCCTGGTCATCGATGACGACATCCGCAACATCTTCTCGATGGCCAGCGCGCTGGAGGAGTTCGGCGTCGGGCTGCACTACGCGGAGAGCGGCCGCGCCGGCCTCGACCTGCTGGCTCAGCATCCCGAGATCGACATCGTCCTGGTCGACATCATGATGCCGGACATGGACGGCTACGAGACCATGCGCGAGATCCGGTCGATCTCCCGCTTCGCCGACCTGCCGATCATCGCCGTCACCGCCAAGGCGATGAAGGGCGACCGCCTGAAATGTATCCAGGCCGGGGCCTCCGACTACGTCTCCAAGCCGGTGGACATCGACTATTTGATCTCGGTCATGCGGGTTTCGATCCAGCGCACCGACGCACAGCGGCTTTCCCTGCCGGCCCCGCGCGAGCCTGCGGCGGTCTGATGGCCAGCGATCGCATCAGTTCGGGCCCACCGCCGCTCACCGCGCGGGTCCTCATCGTCGACGACGACGAGCGCAACGCCTTCGCTGCCGCCGAGGCGCTGGGGGTGCTGGGCCATGAGCTGGTCGTGGCCCGCTCGGGCGAGGAGGCCCTGCGGCTTCTTCTGACCCAGGAGTTCGCGGTCATCCTGCTGGACCTGCACATGCCCGGCATGGACGGCTACGAGACGGCGCGACTCATCCGCGAGCACCCGCGCACCCGCAATACGCCGATCGTCTTCGTGACGGCGGTGTTCCGCGACGAGGCCCATATCTTCCAGGCCTATACGGTCGGGGCCGTGGACGTGGTCTTCAAGCCGGTCGACCCCTTCATCCTGCGCTCGAAGGTGTCGATCCTCGCCGATCTGCACCTCAAGACGCTGGAGGTCCGCCGTCAGGCCGAGGAGCAGCGCATCCTGCTGGAGGAGAACGCCCGCATCAGCGAGGAGAAGCTGGCCGCCGAGATGGCGCTGCGAAGCACCCGCGAGCGGCAGGACAACATTCTGAAGTCACTGCCGGTCGTCTTCACCTCGCGCGCCAGCGTTCATCCGTTCGGCGCCCTGTTCGTCAGCGACAGCATCGGGCCCCTGACCGGTTTCGAGGCCAACCGGTTCGTGGACGAGCCCGACATCGGCTTGGGCCGCATTCATCCGGACGATGTCGCAGGCGTGGTCAACTGCCTGATGAAGGCGTCGGAGAGCGGCGCCTACGCCTGCGAGTACCGCTGGTTGTGCGCTGACGGCCAGTACCGCACCTTCCTCGACCAGGGCGTCTGGGTGCCGGATGACGAGGATGGGGTCGATGGGCAGATCCTGGGCACCCTGCTGGACGTCACCGACCGCCGGCACCTGGAGGAACAGCTGACGCAGGCGCGCAAGATGGAGGCGGTGGGCCAGCTGACCGGCGGGGTCGCGCACGACTTCAACAACTTGCTGACGGTGGTGCTCGGCAACGCCGACATCCTGTTGCGCCGGGTCGAGGACCAGCCGCGGATCGTCAAACACCTGGCGGCGATCAGAGCGGCGGCCGAGCGGGGCCAGACCCTGACCCGTCAACTGCTGGCCTTCTCGCGCCGCCAGCAGTTGAATCCGCGTGTGGTCGACCTGAACGCCCTGATCCGCGACTTCACTCCCCTGATGCGGCAGGCGGTTGGGGAAGGGGTGGTGATAGACCTCGATCTGGCGGCCGAGCCGCTTTACGCCTCTGTCGACCCGACCCACCTGGAAACGGCCTTGCTGAACCTGGCGGTTAACGCCCGCGACGCCATGGAGAATGACGGGCGGCTGGTGATTGGCCTGTCCGAAGTTGACGAGGAAGGCGAGCGGCGCGCCTCCATACGCATCGCCGACAATGGCGCCGGCATGAGCCCCGAGGTGGCCAGCCGGGTGTTCGAGCCCTTCTACACGACCAAGGACGTCGGGCGCGGCTCTGGCCTGGGACTGTCCCAAGTGTACGGCTTCGTCGCCCAGTCCGGCGGTTGCGTCGAGCTGGTCAGCGCCCCCGGCGAGGGCGCGGCCTTCACCCTGGTGCTGCCGCTCACCGACGATCTGCCAGAGACGGCAGTGGCGGGCGATGGCGCGCATGAGGTCGAGCTGGGTCACGAGCGGGTGTTGATCGTTGAGGACGATCCCGCCGTACTCAGCGTCTGCCTCGATATGCTGACGGGGCTCGGCTACCGCTGTGAGGTCGCCGCCGACGCCGCTGGCGCGCTGCACCGGCTGGCAGGCGACCAGTCATACGACCTGTTGTTCTCGGACGTGGTCATGCCGGGCGGCATGAACGGCATCGAGCTGGGTCGCCGCGCCCAGGCCCTGCGCCCCGACCTGAGGGTGTTGCTGACTTCCGGCTATCTCGGCGAGGCTGCGCAGCAGCTCGACCACGAGTTCGAGGTGATCGACAAGCCGTACCAGCGGACCGAGTTGGGGGCCCGGCTTCGCGCCGTCCTCGCCGCCAAGCCGGAGCCTGCCGCGTCGACGCCAACCAAGAAGGCGAAGTCCAAGGTGCGGTCAGCCTAGGGGCCGGGCCGCGTGGTCCAGCGCCTCCTGCAGCGTTGTCGTCCACACCCGGTCCCGGTGCGTCGCCAGCCAATCCAGAAGTTCGGCGTGCGCCTCGGCCGACACCGGCAGGTGCTCGCCGCCGACGCCGTGGAACAGCAGCACCGTCATGCCGCCTCCCGCGACAGCCTGCTCGACCCAGGCGATCAGCTCAGCCCCGGTGACGTCGGCGTCGAAGGCCTTGGCCGGGACGTGCATCCTGTCCAGGTCGCCGATCTCGGCGGAAAGATCGCCCGGCTCAACCGACACGCCGCGCACATAGGTGACCAGACCGGCTGTCCGCAACGCCTCCAAGTAGTCGACCCCGCCCGCTGTACTCTGGCCGCACGGCGTGGCCATGCCGTGCTGCGCGCGACCGTCGATGGCCGTCAACAGGACGTTGGCCTGCTCGATCTCACGGAGCATCTCGCCCACCGTATAGGCCTCGGTGGTGTAGCGGGGGTCAGCTGGGAACGTGGCCGCCGCGCAGGGGTGGAACAGGGTGTGGTTGCCCAACTCATGCCCCTCGGCGGCGGCGGCCCGCCATCGCGGCAAGTCCGCCTGCCGCACGTTCGACAGGTAGAAGACCCCCTTCAGTCCCCGCGCATCCAGGGCCGGGATCGCCGTTTCAAGCTGTGACGCCATCGCGTCGTCATAGGTCAGCACCACCGCGGCCCGCGCGCCGCCGGGCCAGTCGTTGGCGAGGACAGGCGTCGACGCGGCGAGAGTTGCTACGAACGCGAGCGTGGCCGACAGGAGGGCGCGCTTCATGGGAGGCTCCGGCGGGTGGAGCGACGGAGACTAGCGGCTGGCCTGCCGGCGTCGAGGGGCTCTGGGCCCCGCGAACGCGTCGTCAATCGCGTTCGCCCTTCATCCAGCCGAGCAGGACATCGTAGCGCATTGCGTTGTTGTCCTGCTGGGGATGAGGCGAAACGACAGAGGGCGCCGCGCCCAGCGCGCCCAGCGTGCCCAGCGCGCCCGGCGCCGTGCCGCAGTACTCGCGGAACGCGCGGCTGAAGTGGGACTCGCTGACGAAGCCGTGCGCGCGGGCGATCTCGCCGATCGTGGGCCGGTGTCCGACGCGGCGGAGGAGGGCGGCGCGCGCCTTCTGCAGGCGGCGGTGCTTGATGAACAGGTTGACGCCGCCGCTCTCGGAGAAGGCGCGGAACAGCGTCGCGCGCGACACGGCCAGTTCCTGCATCAGGCTCTCGATGCCCAGCTCCGGATTGAACAGCTCTCGGTCGATCAGGCGGACGGCGTCGGCGCGCAGGCTGCGATAGGCGGCCGCATTGTCGTTGGCGGACAGCCGGTCGGAATGGATCAGGGCGCTTTCGGCCAGCATGAGGGCGGCCTCGATTCCGGCGATCCCTTCGTCGACGGTCATCAGCGGCGCGGCGCCGCCGAGCCCGGAAAGGTGGTTGACCAGCAGGCCGCCGAGCACGCGCGAACTGTCAACGGTCAGGCCGTGGCACTGACGTTCCGTCAGCCAGCGCGGCGCGAGGTCGCGCGGCACCACCAGGGTGATTGCGTCCACCGCCGTCACCTGGGCTGCAGAAGTTCGGGACAGGTCGCGGAAATGGACCGTTCCCGGGCCGGTGTTTATGTCAACGCCGTCGACGTCGCCCTGGGTGGAGGCGAAGTTCAGAATGATCGTGACGGCGTCCATGCCTGACCGACGGACTTCGGCGGGGCCGCGGGTCAGCGTCTGGCCAACCGACCGGCCACGTCCGAGCACATACTCTCCGAATTGGCAGACGGTGTTCTGAGTGAAGAACGGTCGCTGTGCGCCGTCTTCGACGCTCGAGACTTCATACCATTCTGAAATCCCGCTCTGGTAGTATTCGTAGGCGTCGGGGTTGTCTTTGGCCGAGATGTTCCAGCTGGCGACGCCGGGTCGACTGGTGTTCGTTGGACTGGTGGTCATGTGTCCCTAAATGAGACTGCTCCATACCCCAATAGGGGGTTAGTCAGGAAAAGCAACGCTTATAAATAACGACGTCCCTCGAAAATGTTTCTGGCTTTCAAGCAGTTCTCCAACCGGGCGAGTGAGTGGTGTTCTGAAACGGAGAGGCAAGAGATTGAGACGGACAGGCATATCGATGTTCTCCCTTTGGGGTAGGTTGCGCTCGTCGATGCGACTTTTGCGTCGGCCGTCAACGGGGGGCCGCGCTTCATTGGCGCGGGACGGGGGCGACAACTGGCTGTGAGACCATCCGTGCAACCGCTTTTCCGGTTGTCTCGGCGGCTGCCGTAACGCGCACAGGTCGCGCGTGGCGGGGGTCGGAGTCTGGTGGCGTCGCAGCCCTGTGGCGAAGACTGACATGCGCACTGCCGTAGACCCCGACGTCTCGACCTACCACCGGCTGTGGCAGTCCGCGAGCGCGTTACCGTCGTTCCTGATCGGCCCGGACTTTAAGGTGTTGTGGCGCAACCCTGCCTTCGCCGCGCTGGATGCGTCGGCGCCGGTCCGCGAGCACGATCGGGCGCTGCAGTTTTGCGACCGGATGCTTCACGCCGCCTTCACCGCCTATCTGGCCGGCGTCACCACCGTTCCTTCGGCCTGGGTTGTGCGGGACGACGAGTGCGGCGTGCTGCTGGTGCGCTGCGTGCGGCTCGAGCCTGACCAGATGGAGCCCGCGGTGGCCTGCGTCCTCCACGACAGCGGCAACCGGTCCTCGATCGTGTGGGCGGATTTCGCGACAGCTTTCACCCTGACCAATGCCGAGGCGACGCTGGCGCGGCGCCTGGCCGAGGGTGAGTTGCTGGCCGAAGCGGCCGCTGGCGTGAGCATCACCTACGAAACCGCCAAAACCCACCTGAGGCGCATCTACGCCAAACTGGGCGTTCGCGGCCGCGAGGAGTTCTACTCGCGAATGCTCGCATATCGGGTGGCCTAGACGCCCTGATTTGAATCCTTCCTGAGCAACGTCGTTCTTCCGGCTTGGGAAGCGCGCCACCTTGGGAAATGAGAGACCAGAACCATCAAGGTTTCGGACGTCCACGCGCGCCGGTAGTAAGAAATTCCAGATAGCAGATCTAGCCGAGCGTGCCGGCTGGTGCATGACGTCCTTCATTCTCGAGCGCGTTGTTAAGCATGTTGTCTTGGGATCCGGGACCGCTTGCGGAGAATAGATCAGATTTTCGTCTGTCTACCCCGATCGGGGGATGATTAATAAAGCGTAAACCGCCAAGTCTGCCGCGCTGGTGGCATTCCCTATCGAGAAGGGCATCCACCGGAAGAACTAAGGGGGGGCAGACGCCCGGGGCCAAGCACAAGGTGCGGCCACCGCGGCGATCTCATCTTTGAAGGACTCTTGGGAGTTCGCGAACGAGGATTCATTACGAGTCCGCGCGCGCTCCCTGCTGTGTGAAATCTTGGACCGGACAGACGTATGCGCTGCCGGCCGTGGGAGAATTGTGCCATGCCGTACGTCGCGAACCCGAACCACCTGACCCGCTTCGCTCAAGGCTTCGAAGCCGCCGATGCTTCCGGCGTTCTCTTCTTCGGCAGCGGATCGTTGACGCCGGCAGGTGCAGGGGACGAGGCGCACGCACTCCTTCACGGCCCGGGCCCCTACACGCAGTTCGACGGCTACCGCCGGGCGTTCAACGACGGCTTCGACGCCAGCGTCCAGGTCTACCTCGACGCCGGTTGGTCCAACGGGGAGGGCTTCAACTTCACGGTGGCCGTCAACGACCAGAACGGTACGCATCGGCGCGATTTCGCCTTCCACGTGGCGATGGACGACGGACAGCTGATGATCGGCGTCAACACCGGGTCGCCCGCGACCCCGATGACGGATCTTGAACTCCGTCCCCACGCCGTCATCACGGAGTCCGGCTGGTACACGCTCGCGCACAGCTTCCAGGCCAACGAGGATGGCGTGCTTGAAGTCGTTCTGTCGGTCATCGACGCCGAGGGCGGCGTGGTCTTCACCCAGACGATCTCGGATCCGTCGGACCTGATCGCCTCGCAGATCGGCGGCAACCGCTACGGCTGGTTCACCGCCAACACCGTCGAGGGCGGCCTGGCGATCGACGACCTGACCCTGACCACCGCCGACACCAATCCCTTCATCGTCAAGTCCGGCCGCGACCTTCTCGGATCCTTCGCGACCTTTGAGGAAGCGCTGGCGGCGGTTCAGTGCGGCGCCTTCGGTGGCGGCGCCCTGAGCATCCTCGAGACCGGCGGCGGCGTGATGGGCCTGTTCGGCTCCAGCGACGGCGACACCCTGACCGGTGGCGATGGCAACGACTTTATCGACGGCCGTGGCGGCAATGACGTCATTGACGGCGGCGACGGCTACGACACCGTTCACATCGCGTCGTCGCTCTCCGACGTGGTCGTCGACTTCGGCGCCGGCACCATCACCCACGACGGCGAGGTCGACTCGATCTCGAACGTCGAGAACGTGACGGTCGGCGCGGGCGTCACCCTGGTGACCGCCTTCGACGCCAATGACCTGCCTGACGACGTGGTCGAGATGGAAGGCGGCGAGGGCTTCCAGACCCTGAACATCCAGGTTTCGAACCTGACCGCCAGCGACGTCGTTCGCATGGAATCGGCCGGCGAGACCATCGAGCTGGACCTGGACGGCGACGGCGACGTCGACATGGTCGTCAGCGGCATGGACGAGATCGTCCTGAACGGCCAGCACATCGTGCTGGAAGGCGACTTCGGCGCCACCGGCCTGTCCGATGACACCGTCATCATGAACGGCACGGGCGCCAACGACATCCTCGACGGTCGCCTGATGACCTCGAGCGAGTCGATCGAAGCCAACGGCGGCGCCGGCAACGACCTGATCTACGGCGCGGGCGGCGAGGACCTGTTCGACGGCGGCGCGGGCTCGGATAACGTCTACGGCGGCCTGGGGGACGACGTGTTCGTCGGCACCGTCGACGGCGTGGGCGACAACTACCGCGGTGAAGGCGGTTCGGACACGGTCGACTACTCGGCCGCCACCGGCGCCATGAACATCAACCTGAACAACGCGGCCTCGGGCGGCGGCGTCGGTACCGACCAGCTGTTCAGCATCGAGAACGCGATCGGCTCGACCCACAACGACTCCATCTCGGGCTCGTCGGTCGCCAACGTCATCACCGGCGGCGGCGGCGACGACACCATCAACGGCAACGGCGGTCTCGACACGGTCGTGATCAACGCCAACGCCGGGGACGTCACCGCCGTCCAGGGCTCGTTCCGGATCACCGTGACCAGCGGCGACGGCGTGGACGTGCTGCGCAACGTCGAGTTCATCCAGTTCAACGACGCCCTGATCCAGGTCGACGGCTCGACCGGCAACGCCTACGCCTACGGGGCAGACGACAGCGCCTTCGCCGCGGAAAACTGCGGCGCGTCGGGCAATGTCCTGTGCAACGACATCGAGATCGAGAACGAGACGATGACGGTCTCCGGCGCCCGCGCGGGCCTGGAAGCCGCCGGCGGCTCGATGACGGTCATCTCGGGCGCGACGGTCATCGTCGGGACCTACGGCACGCTCACGATCAACGCAGACGGCTCCTACGACTACGAAATCACCGACGAGACCCTGTCGGCCGGCCAGTTCGTCGAGGAAGCCTTCACCTATCACGTCAATGACGCGACCGGTCAGGGCTCTGACGCGGCGCTGGTGTTCTGCGTCATGGGCTCCAATGACGCCCCGACCGTGACCTCGGCGACCAACGGCACGATCCTCGAGGACACCAACGCCTCGACCTCGGGCACGGTCGCCTTCGCCGACGTCGATGCGCTGGACACCCACACCGTCGACAGCGAGGCCGCCTGTGTCGGCTACGTCGGCGAGTTCATCGCCATGATCACCGAGGCCGGTCAGGTCGAGTGGACCTTCGAGGTCGACCCGGCTGACATCCAGGGCCTGGCCGCCGGCCAGTCGGTCGTCCAGACCTACACCGTCACCGTCCGCGACGGGAACGGGGGCTGCGTCGAGCAGGACGTCACCGTCACCCTGACGGGCGTCAACGACACCCCGACCGGCAGCGACGCCGAGGTCCAGGTCGACGAGAACGCGACGCTGGGCGGCTACATGGTGGCGTCTGACGTCGACGGCGACGATATCGTCTCGTACCAGCTGACCGACGAAGCGCCGGCGGGCCTGTCCTTCGACGACGAGACCGGCGAGTACAGCTTCGTTCCGGGGCCGGAGTTCGAGCACCTGAACGTCGGCGACACCGCCACGGTGACCTTCTCCTACACCGCCACCGACGAGAACGGCGTAACCAGCGAGCCGTCGACCATCACCATCACCGTCAACGGCACGAATGACGGCCCGGTGGCGACGACCACGACGGGCGCCGCGACCGAGGACGTGGCCCACACCGGCTCGGTGTCGGCCACGGACGCCGACGACGACGCCGTCCTGACCTACGCCCTGAGCGGTGAAGCTCCGGCTGGGCTGGAATTCAACGCCGACGGCACCTACAGCCTCGACACCTCGACGTTCGACTCGCTGGCTGCTGGTCAAACGACCACCGTCAGCTTCGACTACACCGTTACCGACGAGAACGAGACCACCAGCGCCCCGCAGACCGTCACCGTGACCGTCACCGGCACGAACGACGATCCGACTATCACCGCGGCGACCGTGGTGAGCGGCAGCGTCACCGAAGCCGACACTCCGGAGGGCGGCGTCGTCGAGGCGGGCTCGCTCAACACGACCCTGGGGACGGCGACCGTGCTCGACCGCGATGCGTTCCGCATCGCGCCGAACGTGGACGTCGCCAACGACGGCCTGCCGACGCTGCGGGTCAACTATGGAGCCGAAGGCTACACCGGCGAGTACCTGCGGATTGAACTCGTGGCCGGCGAGGTCGTGACCCTCGACATCGACTATGCGAATTCGGGCGACGACCTCCACGCTAACGTCCTGGATGCCGCCGGAAACCCGATCTACTACTTCGCGCACGAGGAAACGGACATGATGAGCGGCGCCCAGTCGGCGTTCGGCTCCTTCCTCGCCACGTATACCGGCACCTATTACATCCAGTTGTATGACAACGGCCCCTCCGGTTCGGTCGGCACGGCCCTCCATGTCAGCATCGACAACTGGCTGGCCGCTCCGCACGGGACCGGCGGCTCGTCGACGGAGCGTTCCGCCGAGGGCAGCTTCACCTATGCCGACCTCGACACGACCGACACCCACACCGTCTCGGTCTCGGGCGACGAGGACTACGCCGGGGAACTGAGCGCTGTGATCAACAGCGCCGGCACCGTCGAGTGGGAATGGACCGCGGACGCTTCGGAACTGCAGTTCGCCGCCGAGGGCGAGGTCATCGAGCAGGTCTACACCGTCACCGTCGACGACGGGAACGGCGGCACGGTCGAGCAGACCGTCACCATCACCATCACCGGCGAGAACGACGGCGTCACCATCACCGACGTGACCGGCGACGGCTCCATCGCTGAAGACGATGCGATCGCCGACGGCATCTCGGGCACGATCGCCTTCACCGACGTCGACCTGTCCGACGAGCATACCGTCGAATCCGAAGCCAACGGCGTGGACTACGTCGGCGACTTCTCCGCCTCGATCGACGAGGACGGCAATGTCACCTGGTCGCTGGATATCGACGACGCGATCCTGAACGCGCTGAACGAGGGCGAAAGCATCGTCCAGTCGTACGACGTGACCGTCAGCGACGGTAACGGCGGCACGGACACCGAGACGGTCAGCATCACCATCACGGGCACGGACGACGCCCCGGTGTTCACCGCCGATATGATCTCGACCGAAGAGGACGACTACGCCGCCGGCGTCTTCACGGCTGTCGATCCGGAAGCCGAAGGCGCCATCACCTTCAGCGTGGTCGGTGAAACCCCGACGGGCTTCAGCCTCACCTCGAACGGCGCCTGGACCTACACGGCCACCGACGCCTCGTTCGATGAGTTGGAAACGGACGAGTCCGCCAGCGCGGAGGTCACCATCCGGGCCACCGACGCCACCGGCGCCTACACCGAGCAGGTCATCATCCTCACCGTCGACGGCGTCAGCTACGCGCCGGTCGCGGTCGACGTGTCGGACGAGGTGGACGAGGACTCCTCGATCTCCGGCTCGGTCTCGGCCACGGACGCCGAGGATGACGCCGAAGACCTGACCTACGAACTGGTCGGCGACGCGCCCGCGGGCCTGACGTTCAACCCGGATGGCACCTGGACCTTCGATGCCAGCAGCTATGACTCCCTGTCCGGCGGCGACAGCCTGCCGGTCACGGTGGACTACATCGCTATCGACTCCGGCGGCCTCGAGTCGGCGCCCCAGACCCTGACCATCACGGTCATCGGCGCGAACGACGACCCGACGGCTGATGACGCCTCGATCCCGCTGAGCGAGGACGACGGGATCTACGACGGCCAGGTCACGGGCGACGACGCCGAAGGCCAAATGGCCAGCTGGAGCATCGTCGGCGAAGCTCCGACCGGTCTGGAGTTCGAAAGCGACGGCTCCTACACCTTCGACCCGAGCGCCTATGCGCTCGGCGCGGGTCAAACCCAGGAAGTCAGCTTCCAGTACACGGGCACCGACGAAGACGGCGGCGTCAGCGAGCCGGCCACGGTCACCTTCACCATCACCGGCGTGAACGACGCCCCGGTCGCTTCAGACTTCGCGGACGAAGTTGCAGAGGACTCGTCGATCAACGGCTCGGTGGCCGGAAGCGAAGATGACGACAACCTGGCCACGGACGAAGAAGACGGCACGGACCTGACCTTCGAACTGGTCGGCGAAGCGCCGGAAGGCCTGACCTTCAACCCGGACGGCACCTGGTCGTTCGACGCCGGCGCCTATGACGACCTGGCCGGCGGACAAACCGAGGAGGTCGAGGTCGAATACGTCGCCGTCGACTCCGAAGGCACGCCGTCCGAGACCCGTACCCTGACCATCACGGTCACCGGTTCGAACGATGAGCCGGAAGTCGACGCAGACGACGTCTCGCTCGACGAGGGCGAAGTCCTGCTGACCGGCCAGGTCTCGGGCGACGACGTGGACGGTTCGATCGTCAGCTACCAACTGGTTGGCGAAGAGCCCGAGGGCCTGACGTTCAACCCGGACGGCAGCTACAGCTTCGACGCCGCCGGCTTCGACCTCTCGGAAGGCCAGTCGGAAGAGGTGACCTTCACCTTCACCGGCACGGACAACAGCGGCGGCGTCAGCGAGCCGCACACGGTGACCATCACGGTCAACGGCGTGAACGACGCTCCGATCGCCTCGGAAGACACCATCACCCTGACCGAAAACGAAACGGCCACCGGTTCGGCGGAAGCCTCGGATTCGGACGGGACCGTGGTCTCGTGGGATCTGGTCGATGAAGCCCCGGCCGGCCTGACCTGGGACTCCGAGACCGGCGAATGGAGCTTCGACGCCAGCGTCGCGCACCAGGGTCTGGACAGCGGAGAGACGGCGACGGTCGAGGTCACCTACACCGTGACCGACAACAACGGCGCGGAGTCGGAACAGCGCACCCTGACCTTCGAAATCAGCGGCGTGAACGATGCGCCGGTGGCTGCGGACAGCACGAACGAAGCGACCGAGCCGGGCAGCATCAACGGTTCCGTCTCGGCCACGGACGCTGACGGCGAGGCCCTGACCTACGCCCTGGTCGGCGAGACTCCGGAATGGCTGACGTTCAACAGCGACGGCACCTACACCGTGGACAGCTCCTACTTCGAGCTGCCGGAAGGCGAGACGCAGGACGTCAGCTTCCAGTTCACCGCCAATGACGGCGATGCCGACAGCGCTCCGGCGACTGTCACCGTCACCGTCACCGGCGCCAACGATGGTCCGGACGCCGACAACGACTACGTCTGCATCGACGAGGACGGCTCGGCCTCCGGCACGCTGGACGCCTCGGACCTCGACGGGACCGTGGTCTCGTGGAACCTGGTCGACGACGCCCCGGCGGGCCTGACCTGGGACTCGGAGACCGGCGCCTGGACCTTCGACGCCAGCGGCCTGTACGACAGCCTCGACGAGGGGGATTCGGAAACGGTCGTGATTTCGTACACCGTGACCGACGACAGCGGCGCGGTGTCGGAAGAGCGCACCCTGACCATCGACATCAACGGCGTGAACGACGCGCCGGCGGGCGATGCCAGCTCGATCGCGGTCACCGAGGACTCCGAAGCCGAGGGTTCGGTTTCGGCCAGCGACGCGGATGACAGCGTGCTCACCTACGCCGTGTCCGGCGAGACGCCGGAATGGCTGACGTTCAACAGCGACGGCGCCTACTCCATCGACGGTTCGTACTTCGAGCTGGCGGAAGGCGACACGACCGAGGTCAGCTTCGACTTCATCGTCAATGACGGCGACGCGGACAGCGAACCGCAGACCGTCACCGTCACCGTCACCGGCGCGAACGACCTGCCGACCGCCGGCTCCGTCTGCGACGACGTCGCCGAGGACAGCGAGATCTCGGGCAACCTCGTCGGCGACGACGTGGACGGCTCGATCGTCAGCTACCAGCTGACCGGCGAAGCCCCCGCAGGCCTGAGCATCGACGGCGAAACCGGGGTCTACACCTTCGACGCGGACAGCTACGACTGGCTGGCGGACGGCGAGGAGACCACGGTGTCGGCGACCTACACGGTCACCGACAACAACACGGGCGTCTCGGAAGAGCGCACGCTGTACATCAACATCACCGGCTCGAATGACGGTCCGGTGGCGGGCGTGAACTCGGAAACCTCGGTGACGGAAGGCGACACCCTCTGGGGTCAGCTGGACGCCACCGACGTCGACAGCGAGAGCCTGGTCTACAGCCTGACGAGCGCTGCTCCGACGGGCCTGACCTTCGGCTCGGACGGCTGCTACTCGTTCGACGCCTCCAGCTACACCTACCTGAACCAAGGCCAGTCGCTGGACGTCAGCTTCACCTACATCGCCGCCGACGAGTCCGGCGCCGAGACGGAGCAGCGGACGGTCACCATCACCATCAACGGCGCCATCAACGTCGTTAACATGCTGGACGGTGGCGACAGCTACACCGGCGTTGCGGCCGATGAGGACATCACCGGCGGCGACAGCGACGACTTCATCAACGCCGGCGCGGGCGCCAACATCGTCCACGGCGGTGAAGGCGACGACCAGATCATCGCGGGCTCCGGCCACGACGAGCTGCACGGCGACGCCGGCGACGACACCCTCAACGGCGGTTCGGGCAACGACGTCCTCCGCGGCGGGGAAGGCAACGACTTCGTCAACGGCGGTTCGGGCGACGACCTGGTCTACAGCGACGCCGGTGACGACGATCTGCGCGGCGGGACGGCCTCGAACGACACCATCTCGTTCGAGAACACGCTCAACGGAATCACGGTCAATCTGTCGAACGGCGGCTTCCAGCACACCGGCGACGGCTTCGACATGATCACCGGCTTCGAGAACGTGATCGGCTCGGCCTACAACGACACCATCACCGGCAACGAGCTGACCAACCTCATCTCGGGCGGCGAGGGCAACGACACCCTGAACGGCGCCGGCGGAGCCGACCTCATGGTCGGCGGCAACGGCAACGACTGGTACTATGTCGACAACGCCGGCGACATGGTCGTCGACACGAGCGGCGTGGATCGCGTCAGCACCACGCTGGCGACCTACCAACTGGCGGCCGAGCTGGAGAACCTCTACGGCCAGAGCGCGACCGGTCACCACTTTACCGGCAACGATGGAGCGAACACGATCGCGGGCTTCTCCGGGAATGACGTCCTGGTAGGCGGCCTGGGTGGCGACACCCTGATCGGCATGGCCGGCAACGACACCCTGTACGGCGGCGTCGGCACGCCGAATACGATGATCGGCGGCGCGGGAGACGACACCTACTACGTCGACTCCAACGACACCTACGTCGAGGCCGCGGGTGAAGGCGTCGACACCGTCATGGTCTCGCTGAACACCCACACCGCGCGGGCGAACGTCGAGAACATGGTGTTCACCGGCGCCGGCGCCTTCACCGGCGGCGGCAACGCCCTGAACAACTCGATCACCGGCGGCGCCGGCAACGACACCCTGACGGGCGGCGCCGGCAACGACACTCTGAACGGCGGCGACGGCGTCGATATCGCCCGTCTGTCGGGTCTGGCGTCGGGCTACTCGATCACCCAGGAAGGCGCCGGCTGGCGCGTCATCGACACCAACCTCGGCGATGGCGACGACGGCAACGACTTCCTGACCAACATCGAAAGCCTGCGCTTCGGCAACGGCGTGACGCAGTCGCTGGTTGTCGCCCCGCCGGCGCCGGCGCTCACGGCCAAGGAAGCCGGTCCGCAGGTCCTGCCGACCCTGGCGGACGACGACTTCGTCTACAGCAAGGGCGCCGACTTGCCGATGGTCTCGCCGTTGGGGCAGGCGTTCGACATGGACCTCGGAACGCAGGCCGTAGAGTTGGCGAGCCTGATGCCGGAGCGCGTCAACCTCGCCCTGCACTTCGATGCCGACCTCGGCGCCGGCTACGGCCACGACCTCGGCGATCACTGGATGCTCTAACCGGTCCGAACCCACGTCCGGCGGCCTCGCGCCGCCGGGCGTGGGGTTCAGTTCATTCTGCTGATTTGACGTCCACCCGGTCCGCCCCAGCGAGCCGGGTGGACGCAATTTTCGACTGCAGCGAGCCGAAGCCTGTGGGGCGCGGAGAGCCGGCGGACGTCGGCAAGCAAACGCCGCGGCGCGAGCACGGCCCGGAGCCGTCGGGCGCTACGCCGAGGCGCTGAACCAACGGCCTGCTCGCCGAGGCGGGACCCGCCACGACCGCCAGCGCATGCCTCGCCAGATCAGGACGGAAACCGATCGAAAGATTAGATTGTCGTGGTGCGCCCTGGCGGTGCAGTCAGTCGCCTGCCAATTTTTCTCCGCCGGTGGCCGGCTTGAAGGTCACTGGCCGGTAACCCCGATCCACCATGGTGTACGTCCACACGGCGCAGGCAGCACAACCACAATGATTTCGAGGCAGCCATCCGACCAAGGAACGCCGGCCTCTGGCGCAGTGAAGCTGAGGTCGCGCGCACGCGCCGGATGGCCGGCGTTTGGCCTCACGGCCATCCTGAGCGGCGCGCTGATAGCCGCCCTTCTCGTCCTGACCGGAGTAGAGCTTTATCGCGAATTTGCGAGCGCCAGCCGGGTTCGCGAAGCGGTGCGCGAATCCTACGAAACCCGGTCTTCGATCCAGAGCGTCTTCTCCCTGCTCCAGGACGCAGAGACTGGCCAGCGGGGGTATGTCATCACCGGCGACCCGAGCTATCTCGAACCGTACGAGGCTGCGCGCGCTAGACTGGACGACAGGTTGTCCGAACTCGGGCTTCGCTTTGCCGACGAACCCGAGCAGGCCCGGGATCACCGCGAACTTGTGGCGCTGACCGCGGTCAAACGGCGCACGATGGAACGGGGCATTCAGGCGCGCTCGCGTGAGGGGGCTGAAGCGGCCATCGCCATCGTCTCCAGCGGCGCGGGCAAGACGGCGATGGATGACATACGCGCCGTTATAGACCGCATGACCCAACGCGAGGCTCGCTCACTCGAGGAGCGATCTGTCAGCGCCGCGGCCCGGACCAGAGTGACGGAAATTCTGGTGATCAGCCTGTTTCTCGCGCTCGTCGCTGTCGCATCCGGCGCCGCCTGGCTCGTGTGGCGCTATGTCCAGACGAGGGATGTTCTGCTTCGCCGGATCAAGGCCACCGCCGCCCGACAGGAGGCGATCTTCGACAGCACCATCGACGCTATCGTCACTCTCAACCCCAGCGGAAGCATCGAGACAGTCAACCGCGCAGCCCGGCTCATGTTCGAATACCCGGCCGAAGAGCTGAGCCGGCGGGATGTGAAGATGTTGTTCGATGTCGCCTCCAACGGCGACGGGGGCTTCCTGGATCGGCTGAGAGCGACCCAGGGGGCGCTCGACGAGGGCGTGGCGCGGGAGTTGATCGGACGGCGCCGGGACGGCCAGACCTTCCCGGTCGACGTCACCCTGGCGGCGATGGACTTGCCGGATGGCCGCCACGTGGTGGCGGTGATGCGCGACATCACCGAGCGGCGACGTGTCGAAAGCATGAAAGACGCCTTCGTTTCGACTGTCAGTCACGAACTGCGCACGCCCCTGACTTCGATCGCGGGCTCTCTCGGCCTTCTCGCCGGCGGAGCGGCGGGAGCGTTGCCGGAGCGGGCGCAGAAGCTCGTCGGCATCGCCCATTCCAACAGCCAGCGGCTGGTCCGATTGATCAACGATATTCTCGACGTCGAGAAGCTGGAGGCCGGCCAACTGGTGCTTCAGCTTGCGCCCGTCGACCTACGGGACATCGCGGCGCGATCGATCGAGGGGGTCAGCGGCTTTGCCGAAGGCCTTGGCGTGGCCCTGACTCTCACCGATGGCGAGCCGGCTCCTGTCAGGGGGGATGCCGACCGCCTCATCCAGGTCGTCACCAACCTGCTTTCCAATGCCGCGAAGTTCTCGCCGCGAGGGGGGGAGGTGAAGGTCGCCGTCGATCCTGAAACCCGGATCGCCCGTCTCACCGTCGTCGATCAGGGGCCGGGCATCCCTGACGCTTTCCGGTCGCGCATTTTTCAGAAGTTCGCCCAGGCCGACAGTTCAGACACCCGAGCCAAGGGCGGAACGGGTCTCGGCCTCGCCATCGCACGAGAGATCGCCGAGCGGCACGGAGGGCGACTCTGGTTCGAATCCGCCGAGGGCGAAGGCGCCGCCTTTCACCTCGATCTGCCCCTTGATCATGAGATCGACGCCAGCGCGGTCTCCATGGGGCGGCTGCTGATCTGCGAGGATGACGCTGACGTCGCGGCCGTGCTCGCCGACATGCTGGCGATCGAAGGGTTCGAGGCTGATATCGCTTCGACCGGACGTCACGCGCTCGAACTTGCCCGATCCTGCCGGTACGCCGCGGCCCTGATTGACCTTCAGTTGCCGGACACTGACGGTATCGCCGTGATCCGGGCCCTGCGTGCGCGGCCCGAGACGCGGGCTCTGCCGGTTATCGCCGTCTCGGGTGACATCGCCCGGGGCAAGGCCCGCGGCCGGTCTCTCGAGATTGTGGACTGGATCGAAAAGCCGTTTGATCAGAGTCGCATCCGCGAGGCGATCGGAGCCGTCTTGACCAGCGGTCGACGGCCGGTCGTGCTCCACATCGACGACGACCGCGATATCCTCGAAGTCACCCGCGCTGCGCTAGCGGATGTCACGGATGTGACCACCGCGGAAAGTCTCGCGGACGCGCGCCGGCTCCTGCGGCAGCTCCGTCCCGATCTGGTCATTCTTGATCTGGGGCTGCCGGACGGCTCGGGCCTTGAAATCCTGCCCGACCTGACGGACGAATCCGGTCGGACCATTCCGGTGATCGTTTATTCCGCCCAGGAGATCGACCGCGACCTGGCGCCAGCCGTACAGGCGGTGCTGACGAAATCCCGTATGTCGCTCACCCAGCTGGCGAGAACCGTCAGGAAGCTGAGCCGACCGCCGGGCGAGGATCAATCATGACGCGTATGCAGGTTCTTCACGTCGACGACGACGACGATATCCGTGAAGTCGCCGCCTTTTCCCTCGCGATTGATCCGCAGATCGAACTGCGCAGCGCGGCCTCCGGCGCAGAGGCCCTGGCGGTCCTGGAAGAGGGCTATCGGCCTGACGTCATCCTGCTCGATGTCATGATGCCGCGCCTTGATGGCCCCGGCACGCTCGCGCTGATCCGGGAGTTGCCTGGGCATGCGGGGACGCCGGTCATCTTCATGACGGCGCGCGCCCAGACCAGCGAGACGGATCAGTACCGGGCGGCGCTGGGCGCGCTGGACGTGATCATCAAACCGTTCGACCCAATGGTTCTGGCGAAGGATGTGCGCGCCTTGTTGGCCAACGGGAAATGACAGATCCCATGGAGGCGTTCAGGGCGCGATTTCGCGAGCGATGCGCCGTCGATCTGGTTGCCCTCGAGAGCCTTTGGCGCGACGGCGTCCGCTCCGGCGATGACCTGCGCGTGCTTGCCCACGGCCTCGCGGGCTCCGGTGGCACCTTCGGCTTCCCGGCCGTCAGCAAAGCGGCCGCATTGGTGGACGATGCCTTGACGGACGGCCGTCAGCCTTCGGATGCGGACATGATCGCGCTGCTCTCTGTCCTGCGGGAGACGATCAGCTAGACGGGGCGCCGAAGCCCTTTCGGGTCATCGCGCCCCAGGATTGGCTCCGCCGCAGATACTGCCAGATGCCGCGGAGGCGCCACAGGTTGTTGACCTGCCGGTAGCCGAAATTCTCGATCACCGCGACGGTGGTCAACAGGATGAGATCACGGGCGCGGGGGAAGCGGCGTAGTTCCGATTCCTCCAGCGCAAGGGAGCCAACGGAGATGACCACGCCAAACGTGAAGCTGCCCGCCAGAAACGCCAGCAGATAGTCGACGGACAGCAGGCCCATGGCCCACAGCGTCGGGATCAGCAGATAACCCAGAAGCTCCACGACCGGGCCGATGACGTCGACCAGCAGGATGTAGCCGAACCCGACGAATCCCACGCGGCCGTAGCGGGGCGTAAACAGCATCCGCCAGTGGCGCTCAAAGGTCTCCAAGGCGCCGCGGTGCCAGCGGGAGCGCTGACGGCCGAGGACGCGAATGCTCTCGGGCGCCTCTGTCCAGCACACCGGCTCGGGCACGAAGGAGACCCGGTACGGCAAGCCCTTGTCTCGCATCAGCCGGTGCAGCTTGACCACAAGCTCCATGTCTTCCCCGACGGTGCCATGCGTGTAGCCGCCGACCTCGATGACCCGTGCGCGGCGGAACAGGCCGAAGGCTCCGGAGATGATCGTGAGGGCGTTGATCCGGCTCCAGGCGAGCCGGGCCATCAGGAAGGCGCGCAAATATTCGACGGTTTGAAGGAGCGCCAGGGGATTGCGGGGCGCGCGCACCTCGACAACCCTGCCATCCTCGATCCGGCAACCGTTCGCGATGCGGATGGTGCCGCCCACGGCGACGGTCTTCTCGGGATCCTCGACGAAAGGACGCACGGCGCGGAGCAGGGCGTCCGGCTCCAGAAGGGAGTCGGCGTCCATCGAGCAAAAGATCGGCGCGCGCGAGACGTTGATGCCCGCGTTCAAGGCGTCGGCCTTGCCGCCGTTCTCCTTGTCCACCACGATCAGGCGCGGCTGGTGCGCGGCGCCGTAGACCGCGCGGATCGGCTTGTGATCGATGGCCAGATCGTAATGCCGATGCAGCGGCTTGAGGTCGAAGACGTCGATCAGGACCTGCAGCGTCTTGTCCGTCGAGCCGTCATTGATGACGATGACCTCGAAATTGGGATAGTGCAGCGACAACAGCGAGCGAACGCTCTGCGAGATCGTCATCGCTTCGTTGAACGCCGGCGCCAGCAGCGCGATGGGCGGCGAGGCGTCCGCATAACGGCGCCACAACACGCCGGCTTGGGGCGACGGCGGGCGTTCGATGAGGGCGGCCGCGGCCAGTCCCAATTGCACCAGATAGATCAGATTCTGCAGCAGTCCGGTGCCGATCACGAACCAGGCGATCAGTCCGGCCAATCCGGCCATGACGGGGCCTGCGGACTCCATCAAGCGTCCACCCCTTCGGTCAGGCCCTTTTCCGCCAGCGCCATGGAAGCCGCGCGACGGACGACATCGAATTCGGCCTCGGCGGCGACGCGAAGGCTTTCGATCCCCTTGCGACCCATCCCGGTCATCGCTTCGGCGGCCTGGAAGCGAACCCACCAGATGTGGTCGGCCAGCCGTAAGGTCAGCGCCGGAAGCGCAGCGGTCAGGCCAATGCGCCCCGCCGCCTCGCAGGCTGCGGAGCGGACCTCCCATTCCGGATCCTCAAGCGCCTGGATGACGGCTTCGGCGGCCGCAGGGTGGGCAAGCTCCCCGAGACCGCGGACCGCTGAAATCCGGAGCGACCGGTCCGGGGCCTCGGCGGCGACACACAAGGGAGGCACCGCCCGATAGTCTCCGGACTGCCCCAGCGCGTCGGCCATCAGGGCTCGCGCCGCAGGCTCGACGGTGGCGTCGGCGAACAGTTCTAGCGCGCCGTCCGGATCCAGCCTGGTCATGCGTTGAACCACAGGGAGGTACAGCAGGGACTCGCTGACGCCTTGGGTCCGCATGTCGGCCAGAAGGTCCCGGAGTGGCGGGGGGGCGTCGAGATCGATCAGCGACTTTACAGCCGCGATGCGGAGTTCGGCGTCGCCGTGCTCCCTTATGAGCCGCTCCAGCGCGGCGACGGTCTCCGGGCCGGGGAAGGCGGCTATCGCTTCTGCGGCCGCCAGCCTGCCTGCCTTGCCGCCTCGCATGAGGCGTCCCCTGATGCGACCGTCGATGCCCAGCGATTTGTACGCCGAGACCAGCGCCTGTTGTTCTCCTCCCCGCACGATGGCGAGAAATTCCAGAAGGGTTTCGGACATAAGCCGGGCCCGACGCCGGAAGGGCATGAGGCCCGATGCGGCATCTCCCGCTCCCTGCATGATGTCCAGGCAGGCGGCGCGGACGCGCGCCCTGTCGATGTCCCGGCGCTTGTCAGCTTTTTCCCGGCTGAACCGGGCCAGGACGAGACCGCTCATCCAGATCAGCGCCAGAGCCGCCAGGAGAAGGGATGTCCACCAGAGACCCGCGAGCGTGCTCACGTCAGAAGCGCCAGCCGAGGCCGACAGCAACCTCCTCGCGGGTGTAGGAGACGCGGTCCTCGTCAACGACGCCAAGGCGCAGGGTCACCCGATCCGTTATATCGAACGCCGCCCCGAGACTAGTCGCCACCACATCGACCACCACGCCCTCGGAAGTCTCCGGAGCGTCCGCGTGTCCGGCGCTCAACCGGAAACGATCGGTCACCTGCCAGGCGGCGCGCGCCGCATAACCGCTGCGATGGCGATCCGTCTCGTCCCAGACGTTGATCCAGCGCGCAGTGATCTCGAAACGGCCGTTGAACAGGGCGCCCGTCACACCGGGTTGGAGGCTTTCCACAGATCCCGTCACATAGCGTGCGGCCGATGCGTCCAGCGTCGCCCGCAAGTCAGGGGCGATCAAGGCGCTCCCCCCCGCCATCACTATGACTTCCGGTCGGTGGTCGGCCTCGGGCGTTCCGCCCAGGGCGACATAGGCGTCGGCTCCAGTCATCCGGCGGTCAATGCGGCCCTCGACATAGACGTCCACCTGGTTGAATTGCTCCGTCCGTTCCACCGACCCGCTGACGCTCCAAACGGGCGTGATCGAACGGGCCACGCCGAGGCGGGTCATGGTCCAGTCCGGAAGGCCGGCCGACAGCCGGCTGCGCGAGACATCGATGTCCCCGCGCCAAGCGACCGCGTCGAGGCTGCGGCGGAACGCCGCCACATCTTGTCGACCGGGCGAAAGGATCAGCGCCCGCGTCGCGTGTTCCCGCGCGGCTTCGCGATCGCCGCGCAGTTCAGCAGCGCGCGCGAGCCCGACTTCGGCGTCCGCATATCCCGGCGCCTGATCGAGCACGGTCCGGAAGGCCGTCTCGGCCTCGGGAATGCGGCCGAGAGCCAGCAGAGACAGACCGAGGTTCAGCCTCGCGTCCACGTCGGCGGGGCGCAGGGCGAGCACTCGGTTCAGGAGGTCGACCGCCTCGGCATGGCGGCCGGCAAGGCGGGCGGTGACGGCCGCCTCATAGAGGGCCTGCGGATCCGCCTGAACCTGCGCTGCGACCTCAACCTGGACGGCGGGCGCCGGTATCATGCTCTTCTCCGCTAGTTTCGACCGCCAGAATGCGGCGAATGCGTTGCGACAGTTCTTCCGGAATGAACGGTTTGACCAGGTAATCGGCGGCGCCCAGCTGCAGGGCGCCCACGATGTCGGGTTCGCGTTTCAGGGCCGTCAGCATGATGACCGGCGTGGCGTCCTGGTCCGCACCGGACTTCAGGCGGCGCAGGATCTCGAACCCATCCATGACCGGCATCATCGCGTCCAGAACGATGAGGTCGGGACGAAAATCCGCGAGGGCGGGCAAAACCTGGCCGCCATGTTCCACGGCGAACACATCATGCCCGTCGGCGGCCAGCCTGTGCTGCAACAGGGCCCTCAGGAGGGGATCATCGTCGGCGATCAGTATCCGGGCCACGCGCGGCGCTCTCCTGCTGTCTGGCCCCCCCAACAACATGATGATCCACCTACGTGAATCAATCGCTATCTGAAAGCCGGACGGGTGAGCGATCTGGTCTGTTTGTGGTGTCGGCTTACCACCACCGGGCGTCGCCAGCAGGAGCTCGCAGGGGCGTAGCTTGCCCGCCTTCTTGTAGACGAGCGACCCCTGAGGCGGGCGGTAGCCGAAGGGCCCGCGCTGACTGGCTTGGCGAGGCGCGGCGGTTTCCAGGGGAGCGGTACGGGGGTAACGGCAATCCACCCCGACGGCCCGGGCCCTTGCGAGGCCTCGATCAGATCACAGAACTGTTCCGGGGGGGGGCGTGGCGGACAGAGAGGGATTCGAACCCTCGGTAGGCTTTCACCTACACACGCTTTCCAAGCGTGCGCGATCGACCACTCCGCCACCTGTCCGTTTCCACGACGTGCGTGAAGGCGCCGGACGGTCGATCCGGCGCGAGGCGCGCTGATAGAACACCCGGGCCCCCTCGGCAAGCGCCGCGACGCATCCCATATAGGCGACGACGTCCTGAAGCCTCCGACTGGAGAACCCCGCCATGCTGTTCAAGAAGACCGCCGAGATGCCGACCGCCGCCGAAGCCCTGCCGGGGCGCGACAAGCCGCTGCATACCGACGAGGTCCATTTCGTCTCCGGCCGGCCGCTGAAGGGGCCGCATCCGGTGGGGTTCGAGACCGCGATCTTCGGCATGGGCTGCTTCTGGGGCGTCGAGCGCGTGTTCTGGCAACTGCCGGGGGTCTGGGTGACCTCGGTCGGCTATTCGGGCGGCCTGACGCCCAATCCGACCTATGAGGAAACCTGCACCGGCCGCACCGGCCACGCCGAGGTGGTGCAGGTGGTCTTCAATCCGCACGAGATCACCTACGGCGAACTGCTGAAGGTGTTCTGGGAGAATCACGACCCGACCCAAGGCATGCGCCAGGGCAATGACGTGGGCACCACCTACCGCTCAGTGATCTACTACCTGAACGAGACCCAGAAGGCCGAGGCCGAGGCCTCGCGCGACGCCTACCAGGCCGCGCTCGACAAGGCGGGCCGCGACAAGATCACCACCGAGATCGAACCGGCGGGCCCCTACTATTTCGCCGAGGACTACCACCAGGGCTATCTGGCCAAGAACCCGGCCGGCTACTGCGGAATCGGCGGGACGGGCGTGGTCTGCCCGATCGGCGTCGGCGTCGCCGCGGACGCCTGATCATGGACCGGGCGGGGGTCGGCAAGGTGTGCCTGGCGCTGCCGGGGGCCACGCTCGACCACCCGTTCGGCGACCATCACGACGCCTATCGCATCGGCGGCAAGATGTTCGCCATGGTCGGCGAGATGGGCGGCATCTCGTTCAAGGTCTCCGACATCGCCTATGAGGTGCTGACCGAGGACGGCCGCGCTCGCCCGGCGCCCTATCTGGCCAGGGCCAAGTGGGTGAACCTGCCCAGCATCGACGACTGGCCCGACGACGAACTGGCGGAGCATCTGGTCATCGCCCATTCGCTGATCTCGGCGAAGCTCTCGATAAAACGGCGCGCAGCCCTTGGACTTCCTCCCGGCTGACCGCATGCTCCGCGGGCGAAACAGGGAGAGGCCCATGTTGGTGACATCCGTACTGGCGGCGCTGGCGTTGAACACGGCCCAGGAGGCGCCCCCGTCACAGGACCCCGAACAACTGCAGCGTCTGCTCGCCTGCCGCGCGCTGACCGAGGGGACGGCCCGCCTGGCCTGTTTCGACGCGGCCGCCGGGGCCCTCGAGACCGCCCGCCGAGACGGCTCCATCGTGGTGGTCGACCGGGCCCAGGTGGATCGCGCCCGGCGCGACACCTTCGGCCTGGACCTGTCCGCACTCCCGCAGGTGTTCGGCGCCGGCGCCGGGGCCGCGTTGACCGAGGTCGAGACCACCCTGGTCGGGGCCAGCCGCAATCCGCGCGACGAATGGACCTTCCGCCTCGCCGACGGCAGCAGCTGGATTCAGGCCGACAGTGAGTCGGCGCAGTTCCGCAACCGGCCCGGCCAACCCGTGCGAATCCGCCGCGCGGCGATGGGCAGCTTCCTGATGACCGTCGGCTCCAGCCGCGCGATCCGCGTCCGGCGCCTGTAGGCCGGGCGCCTACCCCGCCGGCCGCGCCTTCTCCGCCGCGATCCAGCGGTCCATTCGCTCGTCAAGCAGCGCCATCGGGAGCGGGCCGTCGACCAGCAGGGCGTCGTGGAAGCGGCGGACGTCGAACTTGTCGCCCAGTTCGCGCTCGGCGCGGGTGCGGATCTCGCGCAGGCGGATCTCGCCGATCTTGTAGGCCGTGGCCTGGCCCGGCCAGCCGATGTAGCGCTGCAACTCTGTCTCGATGTTGTGTGGGGCCAGGGCCGAGTTATCGCGGAAGCAGGCGCGGGCCTGTTCGAGATCCCAGCCCAGGGCGTGGATGCCGGTGTCGGCGACCAGGCGGCACGCCCGCCACATCTCGTAGCTCAGGCGGCCGAACCGCTCGTAGGGCGTGCGGTAGAACTGCATCTCCTCGCCCAGGAACTCCGAGTAGAGGCCCCAACCCTCGACGAAGGCGGTGACGTCGACGCTGCGGCGGAAGTACGGGCCTTCCTCGGCCTCTTGCTGCAGGGCGATCTGCAGGTGGTGGCCGGGCACCGCCTCGTGCAGCGTCAGGGCGGGCAGCTCGTACAGCGGACGCTGGTCCAGCCTCCCGGTGTTGACCATATAGCCGCCGGCGACGCCGTTCTCCATTGAGCCGGGGAAGTAGCGGCCGGTGGTGTAGTTGGCCTCGATCTCGCGCGGCACCTCGCGCACGCCGTAGGGGGTTCGGGGCAGGGTCCCGAACAGGGCCGGAAGGCCGTCGTCGGAACGCTTGGCCATTTCCGACGCCTTCTCCATCAGCGCTTCGCGGCTGGCGGCGTAGAATTGCGGATCGGTTCGCAGGAAGTTGAGGAATGAGGCGAAGTCGCCGGTCCATCCGGCGGCCTTCATCTCGATGTCCATGCGCGCGCGGATGCGGGCGACTTCCTGCTGGCCGATGGCGTGGATCTGATCCGGGGTCAGGTCGGTCGTGGTGAAGCCGCGCGTGTAGAAGGCGTAGAGCTCGCGGCCGCCCGGGCGGTGGACGACGCCCAGGGTCTCGGGCGCGCGGGGCAGGTAGTCCTCACGCAGGAAGCGGGCCCACTCGCGGCGGTGGGGCATGACGCCATCGGCCACGGCGCGTTCGGCGCGCTGGCGCAGCGCGGCCTGCTCGGGGGCGGGGATCGAGGCGGGCAGACTGGCGAAGGGCTTCAACAGCGGGTCGGCCGCGGGTGTCAGGGCCGCCTCCGGCTCGATCAGGCTGAGCGCGTTCTCGACGATCGAGCGGGGCTGCACCAGGCCGCTTTCCAGGCCGCGTCGGGCGCTGGCCAGCTGGTCTTCGTACAGTTTGGGCATGGCCTCGAGACGCGCGATCCAGGCCTCGGCGTCCTCGCGGGTCGCGATGCGGGTGACGCTGGCGAGGTAGCTGACATTCTGGCCGGGGCCGCCCTCGGAGTTGAAGGCTTCCAGTCGGCCGGTGTCGAGCGGAATGCGGTCGCGCGAGCGCTGGATTACATAGGCCAGGAAGGCATGGTTCAGGCGGTCATCGTCGCTCAATGTCGCCGGGTCTATGGCGGCCAGTCGGTCGGCGAAGGCTTTGAGCACCGGCTCCTGGGCCACCTCAAAAGCGCGCGAGGCGTCGGGCAGGCGGGACAGGGCGGCGCGATCGCCCTCCATGCCGGCGGTGATGGGATCGACGGTGCGGAGGTAGGTTTCATAATCCGCCAGCACTGACGCCAGGGCCGGGTTCTCGGCATTCCGCGACGCGGCGGGTGGAGCTTGGAGGGGCGCGGCGCAGGCCGGGGCGGCGACGGCGAGCAGGGCGGCGGCCCCGACGGCGAGCATGGTCTTCATGGATCCCTCCCGAATGCGGGCGGGACTGCACCGGAGCCGAGCGCCGCCGTCAACCGCAGAAAGGCGAAGAACCGCTCGATCTGCGGCAGCGTCCCCGGATGGGCGGCCAGCGGCTCACGCTCTTCGCCGCGCCAGATTGCGATCCAGCCCAGTCGGCGGAATCGCAGGAAGACCGGCTCGTCCGCGGCTGCCTCGGCGGTCAGGAAGACCCCGTCATGGATGATCGAGGGTTCGCTCGCGGCCGGGAATCGCTCGGTGTCGCCGCCGGATTCGAGATGGATCTCCGGGCGTGTTCCCTCGGGCGCATTGGCGATCAGATCCAGGCGCCCGGCGCCGGCTTGGCAATCCATGGCCAGGCGGACGTCGTCGCTGGCCTCGACGCCGTAGGCGAGGCGGGCGGATGCGGCGTCGCCGCTGAAATGCCAGTCGTAGCCGTCCACCGGCAAAGGCGCGCCCGATGAGGCCACAGGCGGCGGCGCGACCGAGGCGCAGGCGGTCACGCCCAGCGTCAGGCCGGCGAGGACAAACAGGACGGGCAGGCGCATGGACGGCTCCGGACTAACCGGAGCACAGTTCGGCGAACCGGCGCAGCTTGGCAAGGTGGGCGCGCGGCACTTCCAACGACTGGCGCTGTTCGGCGACGGCGATGGACATGCGGCCGTCCGCCGCGAAAGCCGCAAATACGGGATGGTCGGTCGGCAGGGCGAGCTTGAGCGCACCGCCTCGCTGGGCCTCGGCCTGGGCCATGGCGGAGGTCTGGCCGGCGGTGATCCGGGCCATGCCCCCATCGGGTGATCCGCCATACAGGATGATGCGCGCCACGCCCGAAGCGGGATCGCACTCCAGCGTGGCCCTAAGGCTTGGCGTGTCGGGGATCTCGTTGGCCAGAACGACGGGCGTCGTGTCGTCGTACAGGGTCCAGGTCCAGGCGGCCTCAGCCGGCGCGGTCTGCCCGGCCAGCGCCAGGGCGGCGACAATGGCGATCATCTTGTCTCCCCCCCCTGGCCGCGTTTCGTCAGACGTGGCTGGTTTCGCAGTAGGACAGGAACTGGTTGATCAGCCGGCGCTCCTCTCGGGTCGCCGTCAGTTCATAAGCGCCCGCTTCGCCGGTCACCGGCATCCGACCCTTGCGGGCCAGATCCCGTAACGCGGGATCGCGCAAGGCGATCCGGGTCTCGTCAGACAGGTCGCCCGACAGGGGGTCGATGAAGGCAGCGCCTGCCGACGCATGCACCAGGCGGGGACTGTCCGGCTGGACGTCTCCATACACGATCGCTTGGGCCTGGCCCGGCTCGCAGGTGATCATCAGGGCGAGTTGATCGGAATTCTCGACGCCGTAGGCCAGTTTGGCCATCGATTCCTCATGGCTGAGGTGCCACCCCATCGGCAGGCCGTCGACGACGGCGACGTCCGTGTTGGTGGCTTGCGATTGGGCCGCAATGGCGATCAGGCCCAGGGCGGCTACGGCGGGAACGGCGAACTTGAACATGGAAAATCTACTCGCGTCTGGCCGGGCAAACGCCGATTTTCGTTAACGGTTCACGGCTCCGCTTCTCGCAATAGCGTCATCGTGCTCGCTGTTGCGAAATTGACGCTCGTTCGCCGAACAAACGAAGACGGCCGGGGCGCGAACCCCGGCCGTCCCTGCATCTTTCAGGTGTGGCTGATCAGAACGGGCTGAAGCGCTCGACCAGCGACTGGGCGGCCGGCGTGGCCTGGACGCGGCTGATGTCGCCGCGGCCGCCGTAGGAGATGCGGGCCTCTGCGATCTGGGAGTGGGCGATGGTGTTGGCCGAGCTGATGTCCTCGGGGCGCACGATGCCGGCGACGGTCAGTTCGCGGACCTCGCGGTTAGTGCGCACTTCTTGCCGACCCTGGATGACCAGGTTGCCGTTGGCCATCACATCGGTGACGACGGCGGCGATGGTCAGGCTGACCTTCTCCGAGCGGTTCACCGATCCCGAGCCATTCGCGTTGGACTCGCCGCCCATGCCGACCAGGGCGGTCGGGTCGAAGCCGGCCGGGAAGGCCTGGCCCATGGCGGTCTCGAGGCCGAAGAAGTTGGTCACTCCGGCGTTGATCTCGTTCGAGCGGCTGCGCTGGGTGGTGTTCTGGGTCTGGGCGCGGTCGTCGATGTCGATGTTGACGGTGACGATGTCGCCGATGCGGCGCGCGCGCTGATCGCCGAAGAAGGTGCGGGTGCCGGTGCGCCACAGGCTGTTGGCGCTGGCGGCGCGGTCTTCCTGCTGCTGTTGGGCGCTGGGGACGTACATCTGGTTGGCCGGAACCAGGGCCGCCGGGTAGGCGATCGGGGCCAGTTCAGGACCACGGACGGCTTCGACGGCGGTCGAGCAGGCGCCCAGCGACAGGGCGGCGGCGGTCAGGGCGGTGATGGTCAGGATGGTGCGCATCGGTACTCTTCCCTCTATCGGGCGGCGAACTGTTGGGTGCGGATCGACTGGGCGGCGGGACCGGCGACGGCCTGGCCCGGGGCCACAGCGACAGCGTCGATGATACGGCCCGACTGCAGGTTGCGAACGGCCAGGCGTTGGCCTTCGGCGGCATTGCCTTCAGCACGGCCGCTGATCGTCAGGCGGACGCCGCCGGCCTCATAGGCGACTTCGACGATGTCGTTGCGGCTGATGACGCGGTCGGCGTAGGCGGGGCGGGCCACAGCGGGACGGGCCGGAGCCGCGGCGGCGACGGCCGTCGGGGCGGGGGGCTCGTCAGCGGCGACCGGGGCCGAGGCCTGACGGACGACCACGCGGCGCAGCCCGGTCGGATTTGCCCACTCCAGGCCCGATTGGCGGGCCTGGGCCTGCAGCTGGCCCGCTTCGAAGACGATGGATGGGCCATTGCGCTGGCCGACGACGACGTCCGAGGCGTTTCCGGCCCCGTCGAACAGGTCACCCAGGGTGATGCGCCCGTCGACGTCGACCGGATTGGACTTCAGCGTCACCGGGCCCGCGAAGGCCGAACCGGCGAAGGCGAGGGCGGCGACGGCGACGGCGCCGAGGATCAGGGACTTCACGATTTCACCTGCGCGCTGACCGACAGCATCTGGTCGGCGGTGGTGATGACCTTGGAGTTCATCTCATAGGCGCGCTGGGCGACGATCAGGGCGCTGATCTCGGCCACAGCGTCGACGTTCGAGGACTCGGTATAGCCCTGCAGGACCTCGCCGAAGCCGACGTCGCCCGGCGCGCCGACGTTGGCCGGGCCCGAGGCTGCGGTTTCGAGCAGCAGGTTGTCGCCGATGGCTTCCAGGCCCGCGTCGTTGAAGAAGGTGGCCAGTTCGATCTGGCCGACGATCTGCGGCTCGGTCTCGCCCTGGGTCAGCACCTGAACCTGGCCGGCCTTGGAGATCGAGACGTCGACCGCGTCCTGCGGGATCGAGATGTTCGGCTGCACGGCGTAGCCGTCGTCGGTGACCAGCTGGCCCTCGCCATTGACCGAGAAGTTGCCGGCCCGGGTGTAGGCGGTCTCGCCCGAGGGCAGCATGATCTGGAAATAGCCGCGGCCGTCGACGGCCATGTCGTAGCGGTTGCCGGTCTGGCTGGGGGTGCCCTGTTCGGTGACGCGGTAGACCGAGCCGGCCTTCACGCCCGCGCCGATCTGGATGCCGGTCGGGACGACAGTGCCCTGGCTGGACGACTGCGCGCCCATCCGCTCGACGTTCTGGTACAGCAGGTCCTGGAACTCGGCCCGCTGCCGCTTGAACCCGACCGTGTTCATGTTGGCGATGTTGTTCGAGATGACCTCGACGTTCAGCTGCTGGGCGGCCATGCCCGAAGCGGCGGTTCTGAGCGCGCGCATGTCTCAGTGCTCCCTTACGAAACCCGGCCGAGGCGCTCGACAGATCGGCGCGACAGGTCGGTGTTGTTTTCGATCATCCGGGTCACGCTCTCGTAGGCGCGCTGGATCTCGATGAGGTTGGTGATCTCGAGGATCGGATTGACGTTCGAGCCTTCCAGCATGCCCTGACGGACCTGCACGTCGTTGGCCTCGAGGGCCGCGGCGTTGGAGGCGTTGCGGTAGAGGCCGTCGCCGCCCTTCTCGAGGGCGGCCAGAGCGTCGAAGCGCACCACGGCCAGGCGGCCGACCGGCTGGCCGTTCTGGCTGATGGTTCCGTCGGAGGCGACGGAGACCTCGCCCAGGCTGCGGTCGAGGATGATCTCGCCGCCGTCGCCCAGCACCGGCGCGCCGCCCTGGGTGGTCAGGCGGCCCTCTGCGTCCAGCGTGAAGGCCCCGTCACGGGTGTAGGCTTCGCCGGCGCCGTCCTGCAACTTGAAGAAGGCGCCTTCGCCTTCGATGGCGAAGTCCAGCGAGCGCCCCGTCTGCTCAAGGGAGCCTTGGCCGTAGTCGCGCCCCACGCCGTTATCGAGCACGAAGCTGACGCCCGGCTTGACGAAGGCGTTGCGAGCCCGCTCGCCGACCTCCGTGCCGAGCAGCAGCTGCTCGACCTTGAAGCCGTTCGTGTCGGCATTGGCGATGTTGTTCGCCACGATGTCGAGCTCGCGGCGCAGCGTCATCTGGCGTGACAGTCCAACGTAAGCGGCGTTTTCCACGGGGCGGCTCCTTTCGCCAACCCCTTCGCAACGGATGTGCCAACACGGTTAATCCAGTGGTGGCGGGCATTTGACCCGTTAAGCTAGCCCCGGCGCCCGGCAGGATTTGCCGGCTCTAAACGGGTCGTTAACCAAAAAACGCTCGAATGGGATCAAGAGATTCCGGGGCGCGGCATGTTCAAGTTCCTTAAGAAGAAGGGCGATGACGCCAACCTGCCCGCCGTCAGCGACGGCGTGGAAGGTGAGGGCGGCGACGCGCCTGCCAAGAAGAAGCTGCCTCTGCTGTTCATCGCCATCCCGGCCGCGCTGGTCGTGCTGGGCGGCGGCGGCGGCGCGGCCTTCTTCCTGATGCAGCCCAAGGCCGAAGCGGCTGACGCCGGCGGCGGCCACGGCGCCGAGAAGAAGGGCGGCGACCACGGCAAGTCCGAGAAGAAGAAGGGCGGCGGTCACGGCGGCGGCGGCGAGGAAGCCGATCCGTCCCTGGGCGTCATCAGCGAGGGCCCGGACGGCGTGGTCTTCTACACCCTGCCGGACATGGTGGTGAACATCCAGGGCCCGGAGGGCCGTCCGACCTATCTCAAGCTCAAGCTGACGCTGGAGATGAAGGACCACGGCCTGGCCGAGCAGTTGCAGGGCGAGATGCCGCGGATGCAGGACATGTTCCAGGGCTTCCTGCGCGAACTGCGTCCTGACGACCTGGCCGGCTCGGCCGGAAGTTTCCAACTGCGCGCGGAGATTCTGCGTCGCGTCAACCTGATCGCCGCGCCCGGCAAGGTCGACGCCGTCCTCATCGAAGAAATGCTGGTGCAATGAGCGACGCCGCCTTCGCCGATGATCCGGACCCGCAGCCGGAGGCCGATCCCTTCGCCGGCGCGATGATGTCGGAACGCGTCCTCAACCAGGACGAAATCGACAGTCTGCTCGGCTTCGACCTCGGCGACGACGATTCGGCCGAACGCTCCGGCATCCGGGCGATCATCAACTCGGCGCTCGTCTCGTACGAGCGTCTGCCGATGCTTGAGATCGTCTTCGACCGCCTGGTGCGGTTGATGACCACCAGCCTGCGGAATTTCACCTCGGACAACGTCGAGGTCAGCCTCGACAACATTTCGTCGATCCGCTTCGGCGACTACCTCAACTCGATCCCGCTGCCGGCCATCCTGGCGGTGTTCCGGGCCGAGGAGCTCGACAACTACGGCCTGCTGACGGTCGACTCGAACCTGATCTATTCGATCGTCGACGTCCTGCTCGGCGGCCGCCGCGGCACCGCCGCCCTGCGCATCGAGGGCCGGCCCTACACGACGATCGAGCGGGTGCTGGTGCAGCGCATGATCGAGGTCGTGCTGGCCGACGCCCGCGCCGCGTTCGAGCCGCTGACCCCGGTCCACTTCAACCTTGATCGCCTCGAGACCAACCCGCGCTTCGCCGCCATCGCCCGGCCGGCCAACGCCGCCATCCTGGTCAAGCTGCGGATCGACATGGAAGACCGCGGCGGCCGCATCGAGCTCCTGCTGCCCTACGCCACGCTCGAACCCATCCGGAAGATGCTGCTGCAGCAGTTCATGGGTGAGAAGTTCGGCCGCGACAACATCTGGGAAGGCCACCTGGCCACCGAGCTCTGGACCACGCACACCGAGGTCCGCGCCGTTCTTGACGAACAACAGGTGCCGCTGTCGCAGGTCCTGGACCTGAAGGTCGGCGATACCTTGATGCTCAACGCCACGCCGGACTCCGAGATTTCGGTTCGCGCGGGCGCCATTCCGCTCACGGTCGGCCGCATGGGCCGCAAAGGTCAACACATCGCGGTGCGCGTCGAGGCGCCGATCAATGTTGAGGCCGCTTCCAGTCTGACGAAGGGTAAACGCTGATGACCGGCATGATCCTCGATGGCGTTCTGATGATCCTGCTGGTGGCCGCCCTCGGCTACGGCGTCAGGCTCGAGAAGAAACTCGCCGCCCTGCGCGCCGGCCAGCTGGCCTTCGCCTCGGCCGTGGTCGAGCTGAACACCGCCGCCGGCCGCGCCGAAGCGGCCCTGGGCTCGCTGCGCGACTCCGGCCACGAGACCGACCTGCTGCACGACCGCATCGTCAAGGCGCGCGAAGTGAAGGCGCAGCTGGAGGCCCTGATCGCTCGCGCTCCGGCCGAACCGCGCGGGCTCCGCGAAGAAGCCCCGCAGCCGGTCGCTGCTCCCGTGGCCGCCCCGCGCCCCGCGCCGACCCCCGCCGCCCGGGGCCAGATCGCCCCTGCCGCCGTGTCTGACGCCGAGCGGGACCGCCGCATGGCCGCCCTGGCCGAGCGCATCACCGGCAAGGCCCCGCCGGCCGCCTCGAAGTCCGACCGTGACAATCTGGTCGCCCTGCTGTCCGTCCTGACCGCTAACCAATCGGCGAAGGACTCCGTCAACCGCGCCCGCCGCACCCTGGACGAAGATCTGTTCGCCGCCTGATCGGCCGCTACGGACCCATTTCGAGAACGCTCATGAGCAAGATTCCCCGCCTCCTGCCGTTGATCGCCGTCGCCATCGGCGGCGTGGTGGTCGTCCGCGCCGCGGGGGTCGCCCCTGAGCTGTTCGACGGCGCCAAGGCGTGGGCCGAGGAAGCGGCTCCGGCCGCCGCGGCGGCTCCGGCGGCGCCCGCCGTCTGCGCCCTGACCCCGGAACAGCTGGCCCAGCAGGCCGGCATCTCGCCCGCCGAACTGCGCATCATCCAGTCTCTTTCCGCCCGCCGCACGGAGCTGGACGCCCGCGACGCGGACATGGCCTCCATGCTGCCGCTGATGACTGCGGCCGAGCAGAAGCTGGACGCCAAGGTGGCGGCGCTGGAATCGGTCAAGGCCGAGGTGGCCGCCATGCTCGGGCAGGTGGACGAGAAGGAAAAGGCCGAGATCGATCGTCTCGTGGCCGTCTATTCGGCCATGCGTCCGCGCGACGCCGCCCGGGTCTTCTCAACCCTGAATGACGATGTCCGCCTTCCCGTCGCCGCCGCCATGCGCCCGCGCTCCCTGGCCGCCATCATGGCTCAGATGGATCCGAACGCCGCCCGGGTGCTGACCGAGAAGCTCGCCGGCCGCTTCGCCGCCCAGCAGCAGCTGGCGGCCCGCGCCGCCGCCGCGACCGCCGAGCCGGCCGCCGACGCTCCGACGCCGGCCGTGGCGACTCCGGCGGCCGCCAAGCCGCCGGTCGCGCGTCCGGCCGCTCGCACGCCGGCCCGTCCGCCGGCCCGTCCGCCCGCGCGTCGACCGCAGACCGCTGCTGCTCCGGCCGCTGCTCCGGCCCAAGCCCAGCCGTCGGGTCCCCAGCCCTATCAAGCGCCTGCGGCGACCCCGCCGGCCGCCGCCGCGAACCAGCCGCGCCAATCGGTGCAGTAGGCTCGCTGTTCGTTGAGACTTGAGAAGGCCGCGCCCGGCTCGGGCGCGGCCTTCTTCGTTCAACGGGCGGGGAAGTCCTCGTTGATTAGACCCACCTGGTGGAAGCCCTTGGCGTTCAGCTCGTTCATCACCGTCATGAACTGCTCATAGGAGGCGTCCGGCTGGGCCTGGACGAACAGGCGCTCTTCGGTGCAGGCCCCGCCGCCCAGGGCCGTGCAGAGATCGGCTGCGAGATTGGCCAGGCTGGTCTCCCGCCCGCTGATGTAGAGGCCGCCGTCCTTCTGGAGCGTCACATTGACCGGCTCCCTGACCGGCTGCTTCGGAAATTCGGCGGGCGGGAGGTCGAGCCGGACTGACACGGTGGCCATCGGCGCCGCAACCATGAAGATGATCAGCAGCACCAGCATGATGTCCACGAAGGGTGTGACGTTGATCTCGGCGTTCTGCTGGACGGCTGCGCCGGCATGGCCTGACGCGCCTGAAAGTCTGGCTCCCATGGTCTCCTCCTGTCCGACCGCCAAGCGCGGCCGTACCGGCATGTCGAGCGCGGTCCGCGTCATTTGCAGGGCGGGGAGGGGGCGGGAGCGAGGCAAGGAAAAAGGCCGCCGCCCGAGGGCGACGGCCTTTGATTTTCGGTAGGGCGGTGAAGCCTTACTGGAACTCTTCGTTGATCAGGCCGACCTTGTAGAAGCCCTTGGCCTGCAGCTCGTTCATGACTTCCATGAACTGGTTGTAGGTCACGTCCTGGTTGGCCTGGACGAACACGCGCTCTTCCTTACAGGCCGGGTCGCCGCCGCCCAGGGCGGCGCAGACGTCGGCCGCGAGGCCCTCGAGGGTGGTCGGGGTGCCCTTGATGAAGATTTCGCCGCCACGTTGGATGAAGACGTTGACCGGCTCCTTCTGCACCTGATCCGGCGGCGGCGGGACCGCCGGCGGCAGGTCGAGACGGATCGAAACGGTGGCCATCGGCGCCGCGACCATGAAGATGATCAGCAGCACGAGCATGATATCGACGAACGGCGTGACGTTGATGTCCGCGTTCTGGCTGATCGTGTGGCTCTTGCCGCCACCCGGTCCGGAAAGTTTGGCGCCCATGCGCTGGTTCTCCATCAGGCCCGGCGCAACAGGCGACGAGCGACGCTTAAAGCTTCGGAACGTCTCTTGGCGTTCCCGGCCCGGCTTGTAAAGCGGGTTCGGGTGGAAGTCGGTTCCCGAGAGGGATCCAGCTTCACTTTACGCCTGTAGAGCGAGCCAAATCAGCCCTTGGCGAGCTTCAGGAAGCGATCCTTGAGCGCCGCGTCGGACTTGAAGACGCCAGTGAAACGCGTCGTGATGGTCGAAACGTGGCGATGATGGACGCCGCGGGTCGTCATGCACTGGTGTTCGGCGTCGATCAGGATGGCCACGCCCTGCGGCTGCAGATTCGATTCGATGGCCTCGGCGATCTGGTTGGTCAGGACTTCCTGGGTCTGCAGGCGGCGCGAATAGATTTCGACGACGCGGGCCAGCTTGGAGATGCCGACCACCTTCTCATTCGGAATGTAGGCGACGTAGGCCTTGCCCAGGAACGGAGCCATGTGGTGCTCGCAGTGGCTCTCGACCTCGATGTCGCGCAGCAGGACCATGTCGTCATAGCCCTGCACGTCCTCGAAGGTCCGCGAGAGCTCCTTGGCGGCGTCGGCGTCATAGCCGTCGAACCATTCGCCATAGGCGTCGACCACGCGCTTGGGGGTGTCGATCAGGCCGGGGCGGTCCGGGTTGTCGCCGGCCCAGGCCAGCAGGGTGCGCACGGCCTCGAGCGCCTGCTCGCGGCTGGGACGGATGACTTCGTCGTTCTCGCCGACCAGGACGGGCTTGACGGGGGTGACGCTCATTCTCGATCTCTGAAGCGGCGAAGTAGCGCCGGGGCGATGGCCACCGGAAGGACGCGCGCCGCTCTCCCTTGTTATTCTCGGCCGTAACCCTGTCGAGTATGCGGCAAGGCGGCTATATGGGCGATCCCGTACGTTCCGCAAGAAAACTGAGGCGACTGCAGCCCAATGCCGCTGACGATCCACGACACCCTTCACCGTGAAAAGCGCGTCTTCGAACCGCGCGATCCGAACCGGGTGACCCTCTATGTCTGCGGACCGACGGTCTATGACTTCGCCCATATCGGCAATGCGCGCCCGCCGGTGGTGTTCGACGTGCTGGTCCGCCTGCTGCGCCGCACCTACGGCCCCGACAAGGTGATCTACGCCCGCAACGTCACGGACGTGGACGATAAGATCAACGCCAAGGCGGCCAAGGAAGGCACGCCGATCGGCGAGGTCACGGCCCGCTATGAGGCCGCCTATCTCGAGGACATGGGCCGGCTGAACGTCTCGCCGCCGGATCTGGCCCCGCACGTCACCGACCACATGGACGCCATTATCCAGCAGATCGCCGCCATCCTCGACAACGGTTGCGCCTATGCCGCCGAGGGCCATGTGCTGTTCGATGTCTCGGCCTATGAGAACTACGGCCGCCTGTCGGGACGGAACCTGGACGACATGATCGCTGGCGCCCGCGTGGAGGTCGCGCCCTACAAGAAGAATCCGCACGATTTCGTGCTGTGGAAGCCTGCCAAGGAAGGCGAGCCGTCGTGGCCGTCGCCCTGGGGCGAGGGGCGTCCGGGCTGGCACATCGAGTGCTCGGCCATGATCGAGGAGAATCTCGGCCTCCCGATCGACATCCACGGCGGCGGCATCGACCTGGTCTTCCCGCACCATGAGAACGAGATCGCCCAGGGGGTCTGCGCTCACGGCCACGCCCACGGCGACCAGCCGCATGCTGAATACAGCCGCTACTGGATGCACAACGGCTTCCTGACCGTCGACGCCGAGAAGATGTCAAAGTCGATCGGCAACGTCCTGCTGCTGCACGACCTGGTCCAGAACATGCCGGGCGAGGTGGTCCGCTGGGCCCTGCTCAGCGCCCACTACCGCCAGCCGCTGGACTGGAATCAGGGCCTGCTCGATCAAAGCCGCAAATCGCTGGACCGCCTCTACGGCGCCCTGCACCGCGCCGCCGCTGTCGAGGCGTCGACCGACCAGCCGCCGGCCGACTTCCTCAAGGCGATCGAGGACGATCTGAACACGCCCGGCGCCATGGCCGTGCTGTTCGGCCTGTCCAGCGAGATCGAGCGCGGCATGACCGCGGGCGACCATGCCGCCGTGGCGACCGCCAAGGGCCAACTCATCGCCTCCGCGACCCTGCTCGGCGTGCTGCAGGCCAATGCGGGCGAGTGGCTGGAGGGCGACGTCTCCGACGACCTGCGCGTCGAGGTCGAGGCCCTGCTCGAGCAGCGCGCCGCCGCGCGGGCCGCCAAGGACTGGTCTGAGGCCGACCGTATCCGCGATCGGCTCAATGCTCTGAATGTCGTGGTGATGGACGGACCCCAGGGCGCGACCTGGCGCCTGAAAGGCTGAGTTCGGTCAGGTGATCCGCTTGACGCTGACCGGGTCGCTGGCCGGGAAGGTCTCCTCGATCCCTTCGTCGACCAGAGCTTCCTGGCGATCTTCCGCCTGGCGCTCTTCCTCGCACAGTTGATCGGGTTTCCCGGTTTCGCGGGGCGCCGAACGGGCGTGCGGGGCGTCGTCGGCCGGGGCCTGCTGGTGGTCCGTCTGGCCGGGGGTGTGGGTGGTCATAAGCGTTCCTTAGTGCGCGGGATGGTCTTCATCGCCGTCCGGGCCGTAGCCCAGGTCGGCGATGTCGTCGTCTGACAGGCGTTTGGCTTCCCAGTGGGCCGCGCTGGCCTGGGCGCCTTTCGAGTTTCGCATCAGCCCGGAATAGACGAGCTCGACTTCATCGGGCCCGAGGGCCCCATTGCTCTCGCCGTCGATCTCGTTGACACGTTCGCCGTCCACGCCAAGCAGGGCGTCCGCCTCGGCCTCTATGCCGGACGCTCCGAGCTCCTCGTCGAGGTCGGGATCCGCGTCCTCATCGAACTCTTCCTCGTCGGCGTCGCCGTCGGCTTGGGTCACGTCCAGGACGTCGTCAGCCTCGTCGAGCATGACCTCGCCGTCGCCCTCATCGTCGATGTGGGTTTCGTCAAAGGTTTCAGACTGTTCCTGATCGTCCGAGTAGTCGTCGAGCACGGGCATTGCGAACCTCCTGTCCGCTGCTCAACGCCCCGGTTCCGTCCGGTGTTCCCGGAACGGACTAGTCCGCTCGGCCGAGTGCGACCGCTTCGTCCAGCGCTGTCCGGATGCGGGCGATGACGCCCTCCCAGTCGCCGAAGCTGTCGCGGCGGAAGAAGCGGACGTGCGGGTAGAAGGGGTATTTGTCGGTCGCCAGGTAGTGCCAGTCGTCCGGAGCGGTGATCATCCAGGTCGTTCCGCCGACCGCCGCCGCCAGGTTCGTCCCGGCGATGCCTGGTCCGACGACCAGGTCCAGCGCCGCCGACAGGGCCGCCACGTCCTCCAGATCGTCCTTCAGATTGATCGGCGGGGTCCAGATGGTCACCCCGGCCGCCTCGGCCTGGGCCAGGTCTTCGGAAACGTCGCCGCATTGCAGGTTGACCATGAGGGCGCCCGGCGTGGTCAGCACCGGCTTCCAGCGCTCGAAGCTGGAGAAATAGCGAGCCCGCGAGCCGGTCAGCACCAGGCTCTTCCAGTGCAGGCCGACCTTGAGGCCGGGGCCCAGCTTTTCCAGCTCCGCCTTCCAGTAGGCCACCTTTTCCGCGTCGGGCACGAGATAACCGCGGCGCTCGGGGAAGCTCTCGACCGTAGGGCGATAGGCCGCCAGCAGCGAGGCCATCGGGATCCAGGCGTCCATCTTGCCCTCGGTCGCCGACAGCTCCTCGACGAAGGGGACGTAGCGGGTGATCCGGCCCTCCAGCTTGACTGCCTTGTGGCCGCCGACGATGGCGCTCGGATAGGCGCGTTGGAACAGACCCACCAGGCGTGGCTCGACAGCGACGAAGACCTTGCCCTCAGGGCCGGCGGCCTCGATGGCGTCGCCGATGCAGGTCCCGAAGACCATTTCGTCGGCGATGCCCTGTTCGCCGACGACGAGCAGGCGCTTGCCGGCCAGGTCCTCGGTCTTGGGATCCCAACGCGGCGCGTCGACGGCGACGCGCATGGCTTCCGGCAGGTGCGGATCGAGGCGCACCTCATAGGCCTCGAAGCCTTCGGGAATACGGCCCAGCGTCATCAGCAGCATGGCGCGGGCCATGGTCATCATGGCGCGTTCGTAGGGGCTCTCGGCGCCGGGCAGGGCGGCGTCGATGTCCTCCAGGGCGCCCAGGGCGTCACCCAACGGCTGGCGAGCGTTGGCGCGGTTGTAGCGAGCCTTGGCGAAAGTCGGATCGTGGCGCAGCGCCTCCTCGAAGAAGGTCAGGGCCGTCCCCATGTCGCCCTGATCGCTCAGGACCGTGCCGAGCGTGTTCCACAGCACCGGCGATTCCGGTTCGACGCCCAGCAGGGCCCGCAGCGTCTCGATGGCGTCGCCGTAGCGCTTCTGGTCGCGCAGCACGCAGGCGAGGTTGTTGGTCGCCTCGATGTGCCCCGGGTCGGCGGCCAGATATTTGATCAGCAGCTTCTCGGCGATCTCGAGATAGCCCATCTGTTGCGCCAGGCGGCCCAGGTCGTGGGCCACGTCGGTCTCGTTCGGCAGCAGCTTCAGCGCCGCCTCATAGGCCAGCAGGGCCTGGCCGAGTTCGCCCTGTTTTTCGCGGCAGATCGCGAGCACGTGCCAGCCGAGCCCGTTGGTTTCGTCGATCTTCAGCGCGTCCATCGCGCGCCGACCGCCGAGGTCGAAGTCGCCGGCGCGGATGGCCATCAGGGCGGCCTTCAGCTTTTCAAGCGCCTTGCGTTGGCTCTTGACCCCCAGCTTGGGGCTGGCGAGCTGGTGCGACAGCTTGCGGATCGCCTCTGGAGAGGCGGAATCGCCGACGAGACCCTGGGCGGCGGGGGCGACCCCGTGGATTTCTTCAGGCGACAGTTCGACGGCGGACATGAGCGGTTCCGTGTTGATCCGGCGAACATGCCGTCGGGATCACAAGAGATGGTTAACCACGTCTGTTTAGCCTGTGTTGGTCCCCGGCTTCCTAACGTCGCCGGGCGCCTGAGGAGTCGCCCTGAATGCCGTTGAAGCTGTCGCTCAAGCCCGGCGAGAAATTCGTTCTCAACGGCGCTGTCGTCCAGAATGGCGATCGTCGCGGCGTCCTGATCCTTCAGAACAAGGCCAGCGTGCTGCGGGAGAAGGACATCCTCCAGCCGGAGGACGCCAACACCCCTGCCAAGCGCGTCTATTTCCCGGTCATGATGATGTACCTGGACGAGGCCTCCGCGCCCAAGGTGTTCGACGAGTTCGCCCTGCGCCTGACGGAGTTCATGGGGGCGACCCGCAATCCCGAGGTGCTGGCCGATTGCGTCGCCGCGTCTCGTCACGTCATGGCGCGCGAGTACTACAAGGCGCTGATGGCCGCCCGAAAGCTTGTTGATTACGAGGAAGGTCTGGCGAATGTCGCTTCAGGCGTACAAGACCGCAGCCACGCGGGCTGAGACCCCGCGTGAGGCCGAGTATCGGTTGTTCGGGCAGGTGACCCGGGCGCTGGTGCACGCCTCGACCGCGGATGCGTCGGATATCGCCACCCGTATCGACGCGTTGGACTGGAACCGTCGACTCTGGTCGACGCTGGCGACCGACTGCTCGAATCCTGACAACCAGATGGACAAGAACCTGCGGGCATCGATCATCTCGATCAGCCTGTTCGTGGGCCGTCACTCGTCGGCGGTGATGCGCGGCGAAGACGATTTTGAAGCCCTGATCGACATCAACAAGATGATCATGCAGGGCCTCGCCGGCGCCCCGGCGCAAGCTGCCTGATCCGGTAGGCAAAGTCTGACCGCCAGGCGTCAGTCCTTGCCGATCTACCGGCTCCGCTAACCTTATAAGTCATTGAAAACAATAGGGCCTCGTCGATCTCGGCGAGGCCCGTTCCTTGCGTAGCCCCTTCCGAACCTAGAACCGGTTCTACGGCCAGAAGGCCGTTCACAACCGACCAGAATGGAAGGAACTACCCGATGGTTATGTCGGTCAACACCAACGTGGGCGCTCAAGTTGCGCTCCAGAACCTGAACGCGACCAACGCCCAGCTGGCGGTCACGCAGAACCGGATCAACACCGGCAAGTCTGTGGCGACCGCAAAGGACAACGGGGCCATCTGGGCTATCGCCCAGGGCCAACGTGCCGACATCGGGGCGCTGAGCGCGGTGAAGCAATCGCTCGATCGCGGCGTCGCCGCGGTGGATGTGGCTCTGGCGGCGGGCGAGACGGTCTCTGACCTCTTGCTCCAGATGAAGGAGAAGGCTCTCGCGGCGACTGATGCGTCGCTCAAGACCGCGGCCCGCGCCGCCCTGAACGAGGACTTCAAGGCCCTTCGTGACCAGATCGCTTCGGTGACCGGCAACGCTGACTTCAACGGGATCAACCTGCTGAAGACCGGCGCCACCGGCTTCACGGCTCTGGCCAACGCGGCGGGCACCGCGACCCTTACGGTTAGCGGCGAAGTGCTGGCGCTGGGCGGGGCGAACGTCTCGGTTGCGACGACGCAATCGATCGACACCCTGACCAAGGCGACGGCGTCCCTGACGGCCGTTTCCAACTCCATCGACAAGGTCTCGGGCGCCCTGGCGCGTCTGGGCACCAAGTCGAAGGCGCTCACCACCCACCTGACGTTCGTCGGCAAGCTGTCGGACGCTCTGGAAGCCGGCGTGGGCAATCTGGTCGATGCCGATCTGGCGAAGGAAAGCGCCAAGCTCCAGGCTCTGCAGACGAAGCAGCAGCTCGGGGTCCAGGCGCTGGGCATCGCCAACCAGACGCCGCAGCTGATCATGTCGCTGTTCCGCGGCTGATTCTATTCAGGCTCTCGCAGGCGCCGGAGGGGGAGACCTCTCCGGCGTCTCGCGTTTCAGCCCCCGAACAGGCCGGTCAGCCAAGCCCAGGCCTGGGGCAGCAGGCCCTGCACCCATTCGAGCACCGGCAGGACGTAGGGCGACACCTGGGTCCAGGCCAGCCAGACCACCAGGCCGGCCACGCCGATAAGGGCGACGGCGCACCACGCCAGCAGAATCGCCAGGCCGTCTCGCTGCATCAGGCCGAAGCCGAAGGTTGCGATGATCAGGGCAGGGATCAAGTTTCCGCCCCAGATCGGCAGAATCAGGATGAAGGCCAGCATCATGGTCACGAGGCCGATGAGGACTTCGGACAGCTCGCTGGTCATCGCCTCAAGGCGCGGCCGGGACATGCGCTCCATCCGGCGCAGGCGCGGGATCACCTTCTCGACGCCCGTCCGGTAGGCCTCGCGGTCGATCCAGCGCTTCAGCGCCCAGCGAGGCAGCCACAGCTGGTCCTGGCGGATCACCAGCTGGAACCCCATCACCAGCAAGGGCAGGCCCAGGAGGGTGGTCGTTCCGGGAATGATGCCGATGGCGATATTCAGTACGCCGAAGAACAGCATCAGCGCGCCGAAGCCGCGCTCGCCGAAGGCGTTGACCAACTCGCCCAGATACAGGCGCGGGTCGGCCTTGTGTCCGATGTCTTCGATCACCTGTGAGAACGACCGCGTGTCGCTCTGGTAGTCGTAGTCGGGCATGGGCGCCTGCAGGACTCGAGCGACGGGGCTTGTTGATCTAGGCACGGCTACGCTCCCGCGCCACTTAACAAAAGTCCATGGTCGCAAACCGCCGTGTAGCGGCGCTCAATGCCGCACGTGCTCGGCTTTGCCCTTGCGTTTGGTGTGGGCGAACTCCTCCAGCTGCTTCTCGGTCATCGACTCGACCATGTGCTTCGAGGCGCCCTTCAGTTCGGACTTCGGGGTGTCGCCGCGCTTGGCGGACAGGGCGGCGCCGGCGGCCTTCTGCTGGGCTGCGGACTTTGCGGGCATGACGGGTCTCCTTCCGAGCGCCAGCAACCAACGCCCCGCGGGGAGGTTCCCCGCACGGCCCAAGGAACGGCGGTTCGTCAAAACCGTTCGCGAGGTGGGCGAGGGGCTCACAGAGGGGACTTCCATGCGAACCAAGATCGTTCTGGCCGCCCTGGCCGTTCTGTTGCTGCCCGCCTGCGGTCAGGGGGGAGACGCCGAGAAGAAGGACGCCGCCGGCCCCGCCGCCGAACCGGCGCCGACCGCCGAGCCGACGCCAACTGCCGCCGCCGCGGCGATCGAAGGGCCCCGGCCCGGCCTCTGGCGGGTCACGACCCGATTTGCCGGCCTGCCGGAAGGGGCCCAGGCGCCGGTCACGGAGACCTGCGTGACGGGCGGGAGCCAAGATCTGGAGTTGCCCGGGATGCGAGGCATGGATTGCACCCAGGAACCGTTCCGTCGCGAAGGGGGCGCCATCGTCGGTCGATCGGTCTGCACCACGGGCGAGCGGCGGATGGAGGCGGACTTCCGGCTCACCGGCGACCTCTCGAAGCGCTACACCATGGAGATCCGCTCGACGGCGACGCCGGCGCCGACGCCCGAGTCGGGCTCGATGACGATGACGATGACCGCCGAGCGTCTCGGGGATTGCCCGGCCTCAGCCCAGTAGTTCGCGGCCGATCAGGAAGCGGCGGATCTCGTTGGTGCCGGCGCCGATGTCGTAGAGCTTGGCGTCGCGCACCAGCCGCTCGACCGGCCATTCCTTGGTGTAGCCGGCGCCGCCGAGGGCCTGAACGGCCTCAAGGCTGACCTTCACCGCGTTTTCAGAGGCCAACAGGATCGCGCCGGCCGCGTCGTAGCGGGTGGTCTTGCCCTGGTCGCAGGCGCGAGCCACGGCGTAGACGTAGGCGCGGGCCGAGTTGAGGGCGACGTACATGTCGGCGACCTTGGCCTGCATCAATTGGAAGCTGCCGATCGCCTTGCCGAACTGCTTGCGCTCGCGGACGTAGGGCAGGACCACGTCGAGCGCCGCCTGCATGATGCCCAGCGGGCCCGCCGACAGCACGGCGCGCTCATAGTCCAGGCCGCTCATCAGCACGCCGGCGCCGCCGCCGACCGGGCCCATGACGTTCTCTTCCGGGACTTCGCAATCCTCGAACACCAGTTCGGCGGTGTCGGAGCCGCGCATGCCCATCTTGTCCAGCTTCTTGGAGACGCTGAAGCCCTTCATGCCGCGCTCGATCAGGAAGGCGGTGACGCCGCCGTTGCCTTCGCCGGTGCGGGCGTAGACCACCAGGGTGTCGGCCGAGGGGGCGTTGGTGATCCAGAATTTGGTGCCGTTCAGGACGTAGCGATCGCCCTTTTTCACCGCCTGGGTGCGCATGGACATGACGTCCGAGCCCGAACCGGCCTCGGACATGGCCAGGGAGCCGACGTGCTCGCCCGAGATCAGCTTGGGCAGGTAACGGTTCTTCTGCTCAGCTGTGCCCCAGCGGCGGATCTGGTTGACGCAGAGGTTGGAGTGGGCGCCATAGCTCAGGCCGATAGAGGCCGAGGCGCGCGACACCTCCTCCATGGCCACCACATGCTCGAGGTAGCCGAGGCCGAGGCCGCCGAACTCTTCCTCGACGGTGATGCCGTGCAGGCCAAGCTCGCCCATTTCGGGCCACAGCTCTCGGCGGAACTGGTTCTTCTCGTCGATCTCGGCGGCCAAGGGGGCCAGGCGGTCCGCGGCCCAGCGGGCGGTGGTGTCACGGATCGCGTCAGCGGTCTCGCCGAGGCCGAATTCCATCGATTGGGGGGCGTTGGGAATGCTCATGGCAGGGGGGTAGCACCGCCCGCGCCCCGGGCAAAGTCACTGGGCTTTGCCCCACCGCACATAGAGGTTCCACGACGACACGCCGACGCAGATGGCGCCGATCAGGGCCAGGACCCAGGCGATGAGGGTCGTCTCGCCCATCGGCGACGGCTGCTCGACCGACAGGCGGAAGGCCCCGGCGGAGAAGGCGCACGACGCCAGGCCCAGGCCGCCCATGATCATGTAGGCGCCGGTTTCGCCCCAGTCGAAACGGCGCGGTTCGGTCGGCTCGATTTCGTGGCGAAGCACCGACAGCGCCGGCTCGTCCTCGAACAGGACCGTGTCTTGCGCCTGTGCGCCGCTGCGGTCCGTTTCGCCCCAGATCGGCCGGATGACCTCATGGAAGTCGGCCTCGGTCGCAGGCGTCAGCACCAACGGTTCGTCCATCGGCGGGAAGGGTGACGGGCCGGGAGCAGGCGGCACCAGAGGCGCGACAGGCGCGACGGGTGCGACCGGCGCGACGGGCGCGACCGGTGCGGGCGCAGCCAGCACGACCGGCGGAAACGCCGCCGGAACCGCGATGCCGATGGGAAGGGGGGAGGGGAAGGCCGCCGGAGCAGGGGCGGGCGCCGGCTCGGGAGTGGGGGCGGCCGCCAGTTCAGGTTCGCTCACAGGCTCTGCGGCCGCCGGCGCCGGTTCGGCGGACTTCTTCGGCATGGCGGATGGGAAGCCCGGCAGGGGGCCGATCAGCGCCGCCGCGTAGGGCGAGTAGCGCTGGAACTGCATGGCTGCGGCGGACGGCGGAGGGACCGGCTGCGGCTCGGACGCGGGCGGAGCGGGCGTCTCTTCGACGACCATCGGCTCGGCTGCGGGGTTCTCGGCCTGCGTCTCGCCCAGCAGGGTGGCCACGGCCGCGGCGCGCGCGTCCCCGGGCGGGCTGAACACCGGCTGGATCACGGAGGCTTCGACCTCGGCGGGCGAAGGAAGCGGCGCGGCCAGCAGTTCGGCCAGGTGCACCGGCGAGCCAGGATCGGCGATGAAAAGGGCGCGTTCGGCTGCGCGGCGGCGCAGCGGGGCGTCGGGGGGCGTCGCCTCGGGCCAGCCGACCAGGGCTTCGGCCGCCTCGTGGGCCAGACCCTCGTTCAGGCGGTGCAGGACGTCAGAGGTCACGAAGCGTTCGACGCCGATCGAGATGGCGAAACTGGCCAGGGCGTCGAACTGGTGCTGGTTCAGCTCGGCCGAGATCTGCTCGTTCAGGGCCTTCACGACCGGCAGCAGGTCGTACTGCAGCAGCAGTTCAGCGTCCTGTTCGCCGACCGTCAGGCCCTCGCGGGCTGACCGCTTATGGCCGTAGCCGATCACCCAGCGACCATCGTCGCCGCGAATCGCCCGAGGGCGGAATCCCTCGAAGCTCTTGATCAGAATGACCCCCTCGCGGGAGACTTTCAGCGTTGGCTTGGTCGCTTCGGACACGGACTGACCCAAATCGATACGGGCGCGCTCGCCCGATGGGAGAGCCAGCAAGGCCCGCACCAACCGGGCGTCCCGTTCCTAGAGCAGGACGATCGTGGCCAGACCGAGGAAGATGAGGAAGCCGAAGAAGTCCGTGGTCGCAGTCACGAACACGGCCGACGACACGGCCGGGTCGAATTTGAACTTCGAGAGAGTCAGCGGGGTGAGCACCCCGATAGAGGCGGCCACGAGCAGGTTCAGCACCATGGAGGCGGCGATGACCAGGCCGATGCGCCAGTCCTCGTCGCGGAACCACAGAGCGGTGGCGATTCCGATCAACGGAGCCAGAACCAGGCCGTTGGCCAGGCCGACAGCCAGTTCACGCCAGAAGGTGCGCGGGGCGTTGGAGCTGTTCAGCTCGCGCGTGGCCAGGGCGCGCACGGTCACGGTCAGAGCCTGGGTGCCGGCGTTGCCGCCGATGGCCGAAACGATCGGCATCAGCACGGCCAGGGCGACGATCGCCTGGATGGTCGGTTCGAACCAGCCGATGACGCTGGCGCCCAGGGTGGCGGTGGCCAGGTTGATCGCCAGCCAGGGCACGCGGCCGCGGACGATCTCGGGCACAGACGAACCACGGTCCTCATCCGCGACGCCGGCGAGGCGCAGGATGTCCTCGCGGTTCTCTTCCTGGATGATGTTGACGATATCGTCGACGGTGATCTGGCCCACCAGGCGGCCGGCGGAATCGACCACCGGCGCTGAGATCAGGTGGTATTTTTCGAAGATGTAGGCGACCTCTTCCTGGTCCTGGTCGACGGCGATCTCGTTCACCGGGTCCATGATCTCGGTCAGGGCCGTGGCGCGCGGCGCGCGCAGCAGGCGGCTGATGGCCACGCCGCCGACCGGCTTGTTGATCGGGTCGACGACATAGATGTCGAAGAACAGCTCGGGCAGATCTTCGCCCTGCTTGCGGATGTGGTCGATGGTGTCGCCGACGTTCCAGAACTGCGGCGCGGCCATCACCTCGCGCTGCATCATGCGGCCGGCGGAATCCTCGGCGTAGCCCAGCGAGCTTTCGATCGCGGCGCGATCGACCTCGGGCATGGCCGCGAGCACCTTTTCCCGCTGGCCCTTTTCAAGGTCCTCGACCACGGCGGCGGCGTCGTCGGAGTCGAGCTCCTGCAGCGCCTCGGCCAGGGTCAGGTGTGGGACGCGCTCCAGCACCTCTTCGCGGATGCCGTCGTCCAGTTCGGGCAGGGTCTCGGCCAGCAGGTCCGGCGGCAGCCAGACAGTGACCACGGCGCGATGCTCGGCCGTCAGGAAGCCCATCAGGTCGGCCACGTCGGCCGGGTGCAGGTCTTCCAGCAGGGAGCGCAGGCGCAGGCCGTCGCCGTCGTCGGCGGCGTCGACCACCTTCTCCACGAATGCGGGCGTCAGGACGTAGTCCTCGTCCAGCGCGATGTGTTCGATGTCGTCTTCAGGCGGCAGGGGGGCGGTTGCGGTGTTGCTCACGCTCGGCCTCCCTCAATCTGTCAGATCAGCTGTAAGCCGATGATTCGCCCTTGGAAACGATAGCCGTTCCCGTCTGAAGTGACTGCCTGTCCCTTGGTAGGGGGACACACGGCAAATATCGATGGTGCGGTCGAGAAGACTCGAACTTCCACGGGTTGCCCCACAGCGACCTCAACGCTGCGCGTCTACCAATTCCGCCACGACCGCTCGCATCGGAGCGGGGCTGATAGCGGAGGTCGGAAAGAAAGGGAAGGGGAAAGAACCCGACTTTTCCCTGAGGTTCAGGCGAGCGGCGGACGGCCGGTCTCAACGGCTCCGAAAATCCGTCGGAAGCTGGTGCGAAGCGCCTCGTCCGCCTCGTCCATCGTCGCCGGCACGCCCAGGTCGACCAGGCTGGTCACGCCGTGTTCGGCGATGCCGCACGGGACGATGCCGCCGAAATGGTTCAGGTCCGGCTCAACGTTCAGGCTGATGCCGTGGAAGCTGACCCATTTGCGGACCTTCACGCCGATGGCGGCGATCTTGTCCTCGCGGCTCCAGCCGGGGCCCTTTCGTTCGACCCAGACGCCGACGCGCCCCTCGCGCACATCGGCCGGGACGCCGAATTCGCCGAGGGCGCCGATGATCCACTGTTCGAGACCGCGGACGAAGGCCCGCACGTCCTTGCCGCGCCGGTTCAGGTCCAGCATCACATAGGCCACTCGCTGGCCGGGCCCGTGATAGGTGAACTGGCCGCCGCGACCGGTCCGGTGGACCGGGAAGCGACCCGCATCCAGCAGGTCCTCGTCCTTCGACGACACACCGGCCGTGTAGAGCGCCGGATGCTCCAGCAGCCAGACCAGTTCCGGGGCGTCGCCGGCTGCGATGGCCGCGGCGCGGGCCTCCATCGCCTCCACGGCAAGCGGGTAGTCGACGTAGCCGGTCGACACGGCCCACTCGACGGGGCGTCCTTCCGCAGGAATCAGCTTGGAGGCGGTCTCGCTTAAGGACTGGGAAAGCATGATGGACCCAATGTGGGGACTGGAAGCGCCATGCAAGTCCAGACAGCCCCGACAGAGCCCCCCTTGTCACAGATCGATGCCGTCGAAGTCGAGATTTCGGTCGTCCTGGGACGCTCGGTGCTGCCGATGAGCCAGCTGCTGCGCATGGGCCGCGGCGCGGTCATTCCGCTGGACGCCTCGGAGTCCGACGAGGTCTGGATCCTGGCCAACAATCACCCGGTGGCGCGCGGCGAGATCGAGATCCGCGAGGATCGCATCGCCATCACCGTCACGCGCCCCGCGGACGTTTACGACTTCATGGCCGGCGCGGCCTGATCCCGGCGACGCGTCGCACGACGGCCGCTGACTTAGTTTTTGCACTCGACCTGCGACAAGCGCGGCCGTCCCGGAGCCTCCGGGACGGCCGTTTTCGTCAGTTCAGGACGATGATGGAGACCCGACGGTTCTGCGATCGGCCTTCCGGGGTGTCGTTCGACGCAACCGGCGCCTCTTCACCGTAGGAGATCGTCGCCATTCGGTTCAGCGCGACGCCGTCACGGCTGAGGAAGCGCCGCACGGATTCGGCCCGGGCCGCGCCGAGGCGATCGTTGTGGCCTGCATCGCCGACGGAGTCGGTGTGGCCCTGGATTTCCAGGAAGACGTTGCGGTTCTCGGCCTTCAGCCGCTGCGCCAGCTCCGCCAGACGGGACTCGGCTTCCGGCGACAGCGCATTCACGTCGGTCGGGAATTTCACGGAGTCGTCCGAAAGCACGACCTCATAGAGGAATTTGCCTTCGGCGAGCTTGTGGGCCGCGTTGGCGCGGTCCAACGCCTGACCAGCGGTGCCTTCGACCTGGGTGACGCGCGCGTCGACCTGGCTGACTCGGGAATCCACCAGCATGGTTTGATCGCGCACATATTGCTCGGTAGCGCAGCCGCTGACGGCAAGGCCGAGGGCGGCGGCTCCGAGGAGGGTGGCGCTCCTGAGTGTCGTTCTGGTCAAGTTCCATTCTCCTAGTTGCCGACGGTGCGAACGCCGGTATTCGCGCACCGTACATTGGTGCCGATGCAGGAACGGCGAACTGGTTCCTCGGTTGCGTGAGAAATCGACAGCTCGGCGATTAGTTGCAGCCAAGCTTGCTGTAACATTGTTTTCGCGTGCCACGATCCTGACGTTTGATGATGATCTTCAACGTCTGTCGGCGTATTTCGTCGCGAGTCGGGATTTCAATGATCGATCAGAACGATGTTACCGGGCGTGAGCCGGGACGTTCACGCAAACGTCTGGCGCGGCATCCCTACATCGTCGCCGCAGCGGTCAGCGCGGGCGTGCATGTCGTCGTTCTGGGCGCCCTGACGATCGATAGCGCGCCCGCGCCGGTGGTGGCGCCTGTCGAGCCTGCGCCCGTCATCGTCAGCCTGCATCGTCTCACCCCGCCGCCGCCGCCGCCCCCGCCCGAACCCGAGGCGGCGCCTGAGCCTTCCCCTGACCCCGGGCCGGCGCCGAAGGAGGCTTCGGCTCCCGCCGTCCGCGAACCGGCCCGCGCCGCCACCCGGCCCCGCCCGCCGCGGACCCCGCCACCGCCGGCGGTCGCGACCCTGCCGATCCCGGCGGTAGCTGTTCCAGCGCGCTTCCCGACGCTCGGCGAAGCCCAGCTGGCGGGTGCCCTGACCGCCGGCGCGGGCGCCGGCGGCTCTGCCGGTTCCGGAGGATCGGGCGCCGGGGGAGCGGGCAGCGGTTCGGGCGCCGGCGGCCCTTGCGACATGGTCAAACGCATCCAGGAGGCTCTGCGCTCTGATCCGGAGGTCCGGTCCGCCATCACCCAGGCCCATCGGACCGAGGGCTCCGGACGGGCCCTCCTGGTCTGGAACGGCGACTGGATCCAGAACCCGGGACAGGCGGGCAAGGGGCTGGCAGGCGTGCGTCAGGCGATCGGGCTGGAGGTGGCGTTCGCCCCGGCGGCCTGTCGGTCGCAGGCGGTGCGCGGCTTTGCTGTGATCACCCTGGCCGACACCCCGGGGGCGCCGCGGGTCGCTCTCGGCACAGCCGCCTGGCGGTGGTCGGACCTGACCGGCGGGCGACGCTGACGCCGGGACCGAAACTGATCGCAGCGTCGGGCGTTGCGGCCCCATGCCCGCACATCGCATCGCCATCGTCGTCGGCAGTCTCCGCAAGGACAGCCTGAACCGCAGGGTCGCCAAGTCGATCTGCCGCCTCGCCGGCGATCGCCTGGACTGCACCATCGTCGAGATCGGCGACCTGCCGCTGTTCAATCAGGATCTGGAGGCGACGCCGCCGGCGGAATGGACCCGTTTCCGGGAGGCGATCGCGGCCGCAGACGGCGTGCTGTTCGTCACGCCGGAATACAATCGCGGCGTGCCCGGCGTCCTGAAGAACGCCATCGATGTCGGCTCGCGACCGTACGGGCAGAGCGTCTTCTACAAGAAGCCCGCCGCGATCGTCAGCGCCTCACCGGGCATGATTGGCGGGTTCGGCGCCAACCATCAGGTGCGCCAGGCCTGCGTCTTCCTCGACATGCCTGTGATGCAGCAGCCTGAGGCCTATCTGGGTCAGGTCTCGGACGACAGCTTCGGCGAAGACGGCTGCCTCAAGGAAGGTCCGCTCAAGGACCTGGTCGGCAAGCTGGCCGATGCTTTCCATGACTGGGTCGACGTCATAGTCCGCGCGAGGGCGGCGCTGGCTTAGGTCGCATCCCAAGGCGCGAGAAGGCCCGGTGCTCAGGGTTGCACCGGATGGGAGACGCCCGGGCGGACTGGCAAGCTGAACGCCTCGATCCTTTCCAGTTGGCGAGGCGGCGATGCGATCCCAGTCGGCCCGGGCGGCGACCGTCTGATGCCCCCGTTATTCTGGGCCCTTCCGCTTTGGGCGATCTTTCTGATCGTCACAGCGGTGCTGCTGATCGGGCACGAGGCGGGCGTCCAGATTCGCCGCCGCACGACCCGGTCGGTCGACGCTGACGCCGACGGGGTCGAAGCGGTCGGCGGCAGCTACCTCACCGCCAGCCTCAGCCTGTTAGCCCTGCTGGTCGCGTTCAGCTTCAGCATGGGAGTCGAGCGATACAACAGCCGGTCGGCGCTGGTGCGCGAGGAGGCCAATCTGATCAGCACCGCCTGGCGGCGGTTGGACGCCCTTCCGACGGCTGACAAGGCCGTGCTGGTCGATGATTTCGCCGCCTATGTCGAAACCCGCTGGGCCTTCTCACAAGCCAGTTCGCCGGCAGAGCTCCATGACGCCGAAAAGCGCAGCGACGAACTCGGGGAGGCGGTCTGGTCCGCGGCGGCTCGCGAGGCCGACGCGACGGATTTCGCTCTGCGCACCTATCTCGATGCGCTCAACGCCATGTTCAATATTGCGGCGGCGCGACGGGCAGCCATCGAGGCGGTGATTCCGCGCACCATCCTGCTGGCGCTGCTGCTTTATGCGGTAATCGCCGTGACTTTCATGGGCTACAGCCACCCAATCAAGCGTCGGTATTTCGTGGCGTCATCGATCCAGTTCATTCTGCTGGCGCTGGCCTTCGCCCTGATCATCGACCTGGATCGACCGAGGACTGGCCTGGTCGAGGTGAGTCAGGAACCTCTGCACCGAGTGGTGGAGGCGGTGCGTAGGGGCGCTGAGAGGCGGCCGCCCAGCGGCGCCCCTGCCCGAACGGGCGCCTGACGGCCGCCGCTCAGGCGAACTCGACCAGCACGTCGTCCGCCGCCACAGGGTCGCCGGCCTTGGCCGAGACGGCCTTCACCACCCCGTCGCGCTCAGCCTTGAGGATGTTCTGCATCTTCATGGCTTCGATGATGGCGACGGTTTCGCCCGACTTGACCTCCTGGCCGGCGGCCACCGGGATGGCGACGACAAGGCCCGGCATCGGAGACAGCACCAGTTTGGAAGTGTCCGCGGCGACCTTCTCGGGCAGGCGGGCGTAGAGCTCGGCACGGCGCGGGGTCAGGACGCGGACCCGGGCCTTGGCGGCGCGGTGGCGAATGATGAAGCCGTCGGCGACGCGCTTGACCTCGGCGGTGAACGCCTCGCCGTCCAGCTCAGCCTGGAACTGGGCCAGGCCCGGTCGCCAGTCGATCTCCGACAAGCGCAGGTGACCGCCGCCGGTCAGGCCCAGCAGCAGGGCCTCGTCGGCGTCGTAGGACAGGGTGACGCCGTGCGGGTCCCCCGATCCCTTGCCCTGCTCGATCAGCACGACCCAGTCGGTGCGGTCCGACGGATCGCCGTCCTGTTCCGAGATGATCTCGTTCATCGCGGTGGCGGCGGCGATCAGGATGTGAGTCTGGCGGAGGTCCGGCTTTAGGCCGTGGAAGCCGTCCGGGAACTCATCCTTGATATAGCTGGTCGAGAGTTCGCCCGAGCGGAAGCGCGGCTGGTCCATCACCGCCGCCAGGAAGGGCACGTTGTGCCCCAGGCCGGCCAGGTGGGTGTCTTCCAGCGCGCGGGCCATGCCGTCGATGGCCTCTTCGCGGGTCGGAGCCCAGGCGCACAGCTTGGCGATCATGGGGTCGTAGAACATGCTGATCTCGTCGCCCTCGCGGACGCCGGAGTCATTGCGCACGACATAGCCGTCCTCGTGCTCGCCCTCTTCGGGCTGCTCGTAGCGGACCAGGCGGCCGATCGATGGCAGGAAGCCGCGATAAGGGTCTTCGGCGTAGATGCGGCTCTCGATGGCCCAGCCGTTGATCGACAGGTCCGTCTGCTCGAAGGCCAGCTTGTCGCCCCAGGCCGAGCGGATCATCTGCTCGACCAGGTCGACGCCGGTGATCAGTTCGGTGACCGGATGCTCCACCTGCAGGCGGGTGTTCATCTCCAGGAAGTAGAAGCTCTTGTCCTGGCCGGCGACGAACTCGACGGTGCCGGCCGAGTCATAGCTCACGGCCTTGGCCAGGGCGACGGCCTGGGCGCCCATGGCGGCGCGGGTGGCGTCGTCGAGCAGCGGGGAGGGGGCCTCCTCGATGACCTTCTGGTTGCGGCGCTGGATCGAGCATTCGCGCTCGAACAGATGGACGACGTTGCCGTGCTTGTCGCCCAGCACCTGGATCTCGATGTGGCGCGGGTCGATGATGAATTTCTCGAGGAAGACCCGGTCGTCGCCGAAGGCGTTCAGCGCCTCGGCCTTCACCGCGGCGAAGCCCTCGGCCATGTCGTCGTCGGAGTGGGCGACGCGGATGCCTTTGCCGCCGCCGCCGGCGGAGGCCTTGATCATCACCGGATAGCCGATCTCGCGCGCGATCTTCACCGCTTCCTCGGTCGACTCGATCAGCCCCATGTGGCCTGGGACGGTCGAGACTCCGGCCGCCGCCGCGAACTTCTTGGAGGTGATCTTGTCGCCCATGGCGTCGATCGCCTCGGGGTTCGGGCCGATGAAGGCGATGCCCTCTTCCTTGAGACGCCGGGCGAAGCCCGCGTTCTCGGACAGGAAGCCAAAGCCGGGATGCACAGCTTCGGCGCCGGTCTGCTTCACCGCCTCGACGATCTTGTCGGCCAGCAGATAGCTCTGCGCCGCCGGGGCGGGGCCGATCAGGACCGACTCGTCGGCCATCTCGACGGCCAGCGAACCGGCGTCGGCCTCCGAGTAGACCTGCACCGTCTGGATGCCCATGCGGCGGCAGGTCTTGATGATGCGGACGGCGATCTCGCCGCGGTTGGCGATCAGGATCTTCTTGAACATGCGCCCCGATTAGGCCGCGATCTTTGCGGAGTAAACCGGATGGGGGCGTTCTACTGAACGGGGATACGGGCTTGGCAAGGCTTGTCCGCTGGAGTTTAACGCTGACCACTCCCTGTTCATCGGCCCGGAGCCAGCCTTGATGTCCCGTATCCTCCCCGTCGCCGCGACTGCGGCGCTGACGCTGGCGCTGAGCGCCGGCTCCGTTCTCGCCCAGGATTGGCGGGCGTTGGCGCGCCAGGATCTCCAGGCCGCTCACGACGAATTGGCCGCCAACCATCCGGCTCCCGCCATTTCGGGCGCGGCCAGCCAGTCGTTCCAGGGCTGGCTCGACTCGGGCCTACAGGACGCCCTGTCCAAGTCCGGCCAGGCCAACAGCGGCTCGAGCCACGCCTATCTGCTGCGTTATTACGCCGCTGGCTTCCGGGATTCGAACATCGTCGCCCGCCCCAGCTACGACACGCCGTCGAGCCGCTTCTTCGCCATTAACTGGCCGGGCGTCGCCACCGGCTGGCGCGACGGCAAATACGTCGTGACCTACGTCCAGCAGGGCCTGCGCAACGCGCCGCAAATCGGCGACGTGGTGGTCAGCTGCAATGACATCCCGATCGACGAGTTCGCCCGTGGCAAGCTGGACCGTTGGGAAGGCGACCTGAACACCGAAGCCGGCCGGGTCACCACCGCGCCCTACCTCCTGTGGAACCGCAACAACCCGTACGCGGCCGGCGTGCCGTCGCTGTGCGAATTCCAGCGTGGCCGCCGCACCCGTGAGGTCGAGCTCAAGCCGCAGGCGGTGGATCCCGCCGCTCTGGAAGCCGCGTACCGCGCTACGGTCTACACCCCCGGCGCCACCCAGCTTTCGATCGAGACGGTCAACGGCCGTCCGTGGATCAACGTCCACTCCTTCGCCGACGACGCCGGCTGGGAAGCCTTCAACACCGCCCTGGAAGGCCAGGTCGAAGCGATCCGGGGCCCGCAGGGCTTTGTCCTTGACCTGCGTGGCGGCAGCGGCGCCTCGAACCTTGGTTCGGCCGCTCGCGGCTACAGCGTGCTGAACCGCATCTGGACGCCGGGCTTCGCCCAGAGCCGCCAGCCGAGCGGCGGCGAGCTGACCTACCGCGTCACGCCCGCGAACCGGCAGTGGTATTCCGACGTCCTCGGCCGGATGAAGCAGGACGCCCGCTTCGTCTATGAAGCCCCGGGCGTGATCGCCCAGACCGAGGCGATCGTGGCCGCCTTCGACGCCGCCGCCGCCGCCGGCCAGACCACCTTCACCAGCCCGCTGGCCCCGTCGACCGCCGACGCGTCGGCCGGCAACCCGGTGCAGGGCCCGGTCGTCGTTCTGGTCGACGCCAGCTGCTCGGGCGGTTGCCTCGACACCGTCGACCTGCTGACCCGTCTGCCGAACGTCCGTATCGCCGGCGCCACCACGGCCGCCGACTCGATCTTCATCGAGCAGACCACGATGCGCCTGCCTTCGACTTACGCCGACCTGGCCTACGGTCATAAGGCGTGGACCTCGCGCGAGCGCGGCAACAATCAGCCGTTCACGCCGGGCCAAGGCCTCGTCTACACGGGCAACCCGGTCGACGAGAACGCGGTGCGCGCCTGGGTCGCCACCCTGTTCGGCGGCTGATCCCGCCACAGCGCTGCAAGGCTTGGGGCCGGACGGGGTGGAACCTCCGTCCGGCCCTTCCTATTTCGGGCCCATGACCGATCCTGCCCCGACCCTTCGCTCCGCCTCCGGCTTCGACCTGACGCCCCCCGACGATCGTGAGCGCGAGGCCCTCGAGGCGGACCTTTCCCCGGAAGAAAAGCGGGTCCTGCTCGCTCACGGCACCGAGGCGCCCTTCTGCGGTGTCTTGCTGGGCGAGAAGCGAGCCGGGGTGTTCTGCTGCCGGGAGTGCGGCCTGCCGCTGTTCCGCGCCGGAACCAAGTTCGAAAGCGGCACGGGCTGGCCCAGCTTCACCCAGCCCGTGGATGAGGCGCATGTTACGGCCATCACCGACCGCTCCTACGGCATGGTCCGGACCGAGACCCAGTGCGCCCGCTGCGGCAGCCACCAGGGGCACGTCTTTCCCGACGGGCCGCCGCCGACCGGCCTGCGCTATTGCATCAACTCCGTCGCCCTGACCTTCGTCCCCGAAGGCGAGGCCCTTCCGGACCCTCTCGGCCGCGGCGACGGGACGGCTTGAGGCGACGCGCGAGATTTCGATCACGGTCCCGCCGCATTTGCCGTTAGGCTAAGCGCGACTGGAGGCGATCATGCTGCTGACGACGCTGATGATGACCTTGGCCCTGACCGGAGCGCCGGCCAGCGACCAGGACGGCGTCGTGGCTACCGCGCGGGAGACCCCCGTGGTCCTGGACGCTCATGCCGTTCACCCTGTGGCTCCGCCGGTCGGCGCCGCCGCCCAGGCCGCGGCGCCTCACGGATTGACGACCGACCAGCAGATCGAGCGTTGGCTATCGGACCGGGATCCGACGGCCGAACCGTTCAGCGAAGCTTACGTGGATGATCGCAAGGTCCACGGCATGGTCGATGTCGGCGTCGGCACCGACGGCTTCCGCAGCTACGGCGTGGCGGTGACCATGCCGATCGGCGAAAGCGGTCGCCTGGATCTCAGCTTCCGCCAGGTCGAGAACGGCTATCCCTACGATTACGGCTACGGTTACGGCGGCTACGGCTACGGTTATGGCGGTCCGGCGTATGCCGCGCCCGGCTACAAAGCCTACGCTCCGGCTGACTACGAACCGAGCGCCGGTCGGCCGGAGGCGCTACCGGGCTTCCGCCGTCCTTCGCCTCGCCTGGTCGACTAGATCCGTCCGGGGAACCTCCCGGGCTCTTCACAGATTTTCCAACTGCTGCCGGCCGAGATCGGGGGCTCGGTCCGCCGAGCGCCTTTTGGGGCCGGCGCTCGCCCCGTCGCCGGCTCGGCCGCGCGGCGGGGCTCCTTTGTCGATTCGCGACCTGATGCGCAAAGCAAAAGGCCCGATCCGTGAGGATCGGGCCTTCGCTGTAGTGGTGCCGCCGGGCAGGATTGAACTGCCGACCTCAGCCTTACCAAGGATGCGCTCTACCACTGAGCTACGGCGGCGGAAACTGAGGAAGCGGCCGTATAGCGAAGGGCATGCGTCGGGGGCAAGCCCCGAATGTGCGCGCTTGCGGAAAAGTTTTTTGGCGCGCCATCATCGGCTCATGGACGACTCGGAAGCGATCACGCCCCAGCCGGATTCCGGCAGCCCGAATACGGCGACGCCTGCGCGGTCCGCCGCGACTGAGCGGGCCCAGCGCCTGGCCTCGGCCCTGCGCGACAACCTCAAGCGCCGCAAGGCCGCCAGCCGCATCGCCCGGCCCGTCAAACCGAGCAACTGAATGTCATCGGTCGCGACTCTCTCGCGGCCTTTCGCAACAGCGGCGGTCCGGGCTAGATAGCCGACCCCCCCGACGCCGCCCAGCGGCTGATAGAAAGCGACATGGACAGCATCGCCATCCAAGGCGGCGCCAAGCTGAACGGAATCATTCCCGTCAGCGGCGCCAAGAATTCCGCCCTCAAGCTGATGGCCGCGTCGATTCTGACGGATCAGCCGTTGCTGCTGACCAACATGCCGCGCCTGGCGGACACCAAATTCCTCGGCAAGCTGCTGGAGGCGCTCGGCGTCGCGGTCACCGAGCGTGACGGCGCCGACGGTCAGGAGACCCTGTTCCACGCCGCAGAGATCACCTCGACCTTCGCCCCCTACGACCTGGTCCGCCAGATGCGGGCTTCGTTCAACGTCCTGGGCCCGCTGCTGGCCCGCACCGGCGAGGCCAAGGTTTCGCTTCCGGGCGGCTGCACCATCGGCGCGCGCCCGGTCGATCTTCATCTGCAGGCGCTGACCGCGCTTGGGGCCGAGATCGAGCTGGACGAGGGCTATGTCACCGCCCGCGCCCCGAACGGCCTCAAGGGCGCCGAGATCGAGTTCCCGTTCGTCTCGGTCGGCGCCACCGAGCACGCCCTGCTGGCCGCCGTGCTGGCCGAGGGCGTCACCGTGCTGCGCAGGGCGGCCCGCGAGCCCGAGATCGGCGACCTGGCCCGCTGCCTGACCGCCATGGGCGCCAAGATCGAGGGCGTCGACACCGACGTCCTGACCATCACCGGCGTGAAGTCGCTGGGCGGCGCGACCTGGTCGGTGATTCCCGACCGCATCGAGATGGGCTCCTACGCCGTGGCCGCGGCCATGGCCGGCGGCGAGGTCCGGCTGACCAAGGGCCGGGCCGAGCTGATCCAGGCCCTGACCGATAAGATGGTCGAGGCCGGCGTCGAGGTGATCCCGACCGAAGACGGCGTGATCATCAAGCGCGACCCGGCCAAGCGTCTTAAGGCCGTCAACGTCGCCACCGAGGTCTATCCGGGCTTCGCCACCGACCTGCAGGCCCAGTTCATGGCCCTGATGACCACGGCCGACGGCGACAGCGTCATCCACGAGAACATCTTCGAGAACCGCTTCATGCATGCGCCGGAGCTGGCGCGCCTCGGGGCCGATATCCACGTCCAGGCCGGCGAGGCGACCGTGAAGGGCGTCGAGGTCCTGCACGGGGCCCAGGTGATGGCGACCGACCTGCGGGCGTCGGTCAGCCTCGTCATCGCCGGACTTGTCGCCGAGGGTGAGACGACCGTGGGCCGGGTGTATCATCTGGATCGCGGGTTCGAGCGTCTCGAAGAGAAGCTCAGCGCCTGTGGCGCGAAGATTCGCCGTATCAAGGGCGAGGGTGATGAACACTGAGCCGACCGCCGCTGACGAAATGCTGCCGGGCGCGGCCATCGAGCCATTGCGCCTGCTCGCTGAGGACGCGGACGATCTGCACATCATCTCCGCCGCTCTGCAGGATGCGATCCTTCGCCCGAAGGACATCATCTGGGAGCCCTCGGCCCGCCGAGTGACTTTGCAACTCAGCCGCTTTTGCTGGGAATGCGGCGGCACCCGCGTGATGTCCGGCATGCAATTCGGGGACGTGGTGGCGGTGAAGAGCCGTCGCCTGCCGCGCTCGCCCGACAATGCTCTCGAACTGCTGGCCATGGATTTCGAGCCCGGGGAGGCCCCCGGCGGCCGGGTACTTCTGATGTTCGCCGGCGGCGGCGACCTTCGCATCGACGTCGAATGCCTCGACGCCGTCCTGACAGATCTTTCGGAACGCTGGCCGGCGCGGGTCGCCCCGACCCATCTGGCGGAAGGGCCCGATCCCGCGTGAGCGAGCACCGCCTGGCCTCCATCGACCTCGACGCCGCAACGCTTCCGGCCGCGACGGCCGAGATTGAGCATGAGCGGCGAGTCGCCATCTTCGACCTGGTCGAAAAGAACAATTTTGAGCCGGCGGGCGCCGAGGGCGGCCCCTACGCCCTGAAACTGTCATTCCAGGACGGCCGGCTGGTCTTCGACGTCGCCGGCCCCGGTTTCGCCAAGGCGCACGGCCTGTCGATGTCGCCGATGAACAAGGTGGTGAAGGACTATATCGCCATCTGCGACAGCTATTATGAGGTCCTGCGCGGGGTCGATCCGGGCAAGATCGAGGCGATCGACATGGGCCGTCGTGGCCTGCACAACGAAGGCGCGGACCTGCTGCGGACCCGTCTGGATGGCAAGATCGCCATCGACCACGAGACCGCCCGGCGGCTGTTCACGCTGGTGACTGCGCTCTATCGGCGCGGCTGAACTCGACTATCGGCGCGTTTTGGGGCATATGCCCGCTCCCTACGGTTCGCGCTGGCCCGGCGCGCGCCCTCGATTCGACGAAACTGGGCGCGAGAGGCCGCATGGCTAAGGAAGAACTGCTCGAGTTTCCCGGCGTCGTCAGCGAACTGCTGCCGAACGCGACGTTCCGCGTGACGCTCGAGAACGATCACGAGATCATCGCCCACACGGCAGGCAAGATGCGCAAGAACCGCATCCGCGTGCTGGCCGGCGACAAGGTCCTGGTCGAGATGACGCCCTACGACCTGACCAAGGGCCGCATCACCTATCGCTTCAAGTAAGGACCGGCTCGCTGTGAGCCGTCCTGAGCTGGTGCTGGCCTCGGCCAGCCCGCGCCGCATCGAACTGCTGGCGCTCGTGGGCGTGACGCCCGATCGCATCGAACCCGCCGACATCGACGAGACCCCGTTGAAGGACGAGACGCCGCCGCGGCTTGCCGCGCGGCTGGCTGTCGGCAAGGCCGAGGCCGTGTCCGCCCGGACGCCCGACGCCGTGGTGCTCGCCGCCGACACCGTCGTCGCCGTCGGACGCCGCTTTCTTGAAAAGGCCGCCGACGAGGCCGAGGCGACGCGGTTCCTCAAACTTCTCTCCGGCCGCGGCCATCGCGTCCTGACCGGCGTCGCCGTGGCCGCGAAGGGCAAGACCAGCGTCCGCGTCGTCGAGACCCGCGTCAGCTTCAAGGTCCTGTCGGACGCAGAGATCGCCGCCTACGTCGCCTCCGGCGAATGGCAAGGCAAGGCCGGCGCCTATGGCATCCAGGGCCGGGCAGGGGCCTTCGTCACCCGCCTGGTCGGCAGCTACCCGGCGGTCATGGGCCTGCCGCTCTATGAAACCGTGAACCTTCTGGGCGGCGCCGGCTGGCGCGCCGCCTGACCCGGTGAACGCGCTCGAGCTCTTTCTGGACGATGGGCCCGGCGAGGTGCGCGGCGTGGTCGTCCGGGACGGCCGCTTTGATCGTCTTCTTATACAGCGTGAGGATGATGTCCCCGAGCACCGCCTCGGCGCGCGCTGCCTTGGCCGGATCGTCGACGTTCATCCGGGGTTGAAGGGCGCTTTCGTCGACCTCGGCGCTCCGGCTCCGCTCGGATTTCTTCCGTTCGCGGGCAAGGACCGGCTCAATGTGGGTCACAAAGTTCAGGTCGAGATCGTCGCCGAACCGCGTGAATCCAAGGGACCGACCCTTCGTCTGATCGGCGCGGGGGAGGGCGAACCCCGCCTGTTGAGTCCTGGTCCAAGCGTGGCCGAACAACTGGCGCGCGAGGCGCCCGGCGTAGAAATCGTCACCGGCGCTCCCGCCATCCGCGCCGGTCTCGAGGCCGAGGAGGAGGCGCTGACGACGCTGCACGCCTTCACCGACACCGGACTCGACCTGGCTGTCCAGCGGACGCGGGCCTTGGTGGCGGTCGACCTTGACCTTTCGCCGGCCCCTGGGGTGGCGTTCGGGCCGCCTGCCCGGGCTCGCGCGAATCGCCAAGGCCTTACGGAGGCCGCTCGGCTGATCCGGCTGCGTCGCTGGGGCGGGCTGGTCGCCGTCGATCTCGTCGGGACCGTCCACGACGGTGCAGCGGTCACCGCCGCCGCGCGTCGCGCCTTCGGCGACGATCCTGACATTGTATATGGGCCGGTGAACCGCTTCGGCGTGCTCCAGCTCAGCCTGCCGTGGCGGCTGACCCCGCTGGAGGAGGCGCTGGACGGGGCCGACGGGCGCCGTCGCCCGGCGCGCCGGGCCCAGGATCTGGTCCGCGCCCTTAATCTGCGCCTGCTGACGGACACCGCTGCGCCGCGGATCGCCGTCCGCGCGGCCCCGGCTGACGCCGAGCGGGCGGCCCCGCTGGTGGCGCGACTCGGCCCGCGGGCCCATCTGATCGCCGACCCCGCCCTCGCGGCCGGGACCCTCCGCTGGGAAGATCTCTGACCATGGCCGCAATGTGCCCCGTTTGCCGCCGTCAGCCGCCGGCCGACAAATACCGCCCCTTCTGCTCAAAGCGCTGTGCTGACGTGGACTTGCAGCGTTGGTTCAGCGGTTCGTACGTCATTCCGGGCGGCTCGGATGAGCCCCTCGGCGAGGACGGCGAAGAAGACTGAATCTGGCGCTGGACACCCGAAAGCGGCTCGCTTATAGACGCCGCTCCCCAGACCGCTCCTACGGGATCGGTCGGTGCGAAAGACCTTCTCGAAGGACAGGGACGCCAGCGTCCTCCGTCACGGGAACGTCCGACGGACGGCATGCCTGGGTAGCTCAGTTGGTAGAGCAGCGGATTGAAAATCCGCGTGTCGGTGGTTCGAATCCGCCCCCAGGCACCACCCCTCCGTGTGGACCCGGAACTTCGTTTCCGCGCATCATGAAATTGTCGCTTTCGGCCGGAATCTTGGGCTCCGGGCGCGTTGTCTCCCCCACGAGGGGAAAAGCGCGGTTGCGCACTTGACGCTCTGGTAACCGTTCGCCAAAGGGAGCTTGACCGCTTTCCTTCGCGAGCGGTCGGGGGCCGAGGGGAATTTTATTTCCCTAAGCCCTCGGCGCCGCTCTGGAAGCCAACAGGCAACCGGAAGCGTTAGGAGGCGTTCCGCAGACCGGGGTTCATTGTACCCCTGCGCTGCGGGCGAGAATTTCATCGGGGGTACGGGCGTCGTCTGCGTTCGTATCTCAGGGTTCCACTAGTCAGACCAAAGAACGCAGGAACTGGCGAACTATGCTCGATATCAAGAAGACCAACCTCCTCCTGGCCATGGCCGGCGCCGCCGTGCTGATGGCCGGTACGCCGGTCCTCGCGCAGGATGCTGCGGCTCCGGCCGCGACCGCTCCGGCCGCCGCTTCGGCCCCGGCCGCTGACGCTGCCGCTCCGGCCGCCGCTGCCACTCCGGCCGCTGAAGCTGAGGCTCCGGCCGCTGAAAGCCACGGCAAGCTCACCCCCGCCGCCATGTTCATGGAAGCGGACATCGTCGTTAAGGTCGTCATGATCGGCCTGCTCCTCGCGTCGGTGTTCTCGTGGGTGATCCTCCTCATCAAGCTGTTCGAGTTCGGTTCGCTGAACCGCGCCACCGACCGCTTCCTTGAGTCCTTCCGTCAGGCTCGCACGATCGCTGACATGCGTCGTGTCGCCACCTCGGAAGAGTTCGAAGGCAACCCGCTGGCCGACATGGCCGCCGCGGCGACCGACGAAGTCGAACTGTCCCGCCAGGCCGGCCTCTCGGTCACCGGCGATCACCGTGACTCGGCTCTGGGCCGCGCCCAAGCCGCTGTGAACGCGGTTCAGGCGGGTCTGGCCAAGCGCCTCTCGGGCGGTCAGCAGTTCCTGGCGTCGGTCGGTTCGACCGGTCCGTTCATCGGTCTGTTCGGCACCGTTTACGGCATCATGAACTCGTTCATCGGTATCGCGAACACCAACACGACCAACCTGGCCGTCGTCGCCCCGGGTATCGCCGAGGCCCTGCTCGCCACCGGTATCGGCCTGTTCGCCGCTATCCCGGCCGTTATCTTCTACAACTACTTCAACACCCGTATCGCCGCGTACGGCACCCGTTCGGACGGCTTCAACGCCGAACTGATGAACGCCGTGTCGCGTAACCTCGACAAGGGGGCGTAAGACCGATGGCCGCCAAACTTTCCGGTGGCGGCGGCGGCAAGTACGCCATCGAGCAGAACAGCGAGATTAACGTCACGCCGTTCGTGGACATCATGCTTGTCCTGCTCATCATCTTCATGGTGGCGGCTCCGCTCGCCACCGTGTCGGTGGAGGTCAAACTGCCGCGCGCGGTCGCACCGCCGCAGGTCAATCCGCCCAAGCCGTTCTACGTCTCGATCCAAGCCGACTCGCGCGCCTACATCGGCGACGACGAGGTGCCGATCGAAAGCGTGGGCACGGAGCTTCTGAGCCAGATCGGCAACAAGGTGCCTTCGGACGAGCGGATCTTCATCCGCGCAGACCAGGACACTTTGTACGGCGATTTCATGGATGTCATGAACTCGCTGCAGGACAGCGGTTTCTACAGCGTCGCCCTGGTCGGCGAAGACCAATCGGCACAGTAGGAGCGGTGATCATATGAGCGAAGTCGAATATCATCGCAGCCTCTACGACCCGCCGAAGGCCAAAGGCATCTTCGGGGTTCCGCCGCACATCTTCCTGATCAGCATCGCCGTCGTGTTGCTGCTGTTCAGCCTTCTGGCGTTCTACTTCATCAACGCCCAGTTCAAGCTGAAGGAAGTGACCTACTCGGACGAGTCGGTGGATGTGGAGCTGATCGAACCGATCCCTCCGCCGCCGCCGCCTCCGCCGCCGCCGCCTCCGCCGCCGGAAACGGCGCCGCCGCCGCGGATTCAGCCGCGTCCGCCGGTGTCGGTCCCGACCAACATCCCGGTTCCGCCGCTGCCGATCCCGCCGGTCAAGGACGCCGACCGTATCGAGTCGACCGTCCCGCCGAGCCGCGTCGAAGGTCCTGTGACCCCGCCGCTGCCGCCGCCGCCGGCTCGTCCTCCGGTGATCAACAATGTGAGCTGGCAGCGCCAGCCGCAGCCGGAGTTCCCGGATCGCGCCCAGTCGCGCGGTATCGAGCAAGGTTCCGTGACCCTGCTCTGCACCGTGCAGTCCAACGGCTCGGCCTCGAACTGCAGCATCGTCTCCGAAGACCCGGATGGAGCCGGCTTCGGCCAGGCGGCGCTCCGTTCGATGTCCCGGGCGCGGTTCAATCCGCGGACCGTGGACAGCGTCGCCGAGGGCGGACAAGCCCGGTTCACCATCCGCTTCCGCCTCGCGGACTGACGGACGGAACCACCTGATAAGCGAGCGCCCCGGCCATTGGCCGGGGCGTTTTGCTTTGCACGGAGCTTAGCCGCGTCTGGATCGTTGTGCGGCCAGTCCTTGGAAGGAGACTTCAATGCACCTCCGTTTGCCCATTCTGGCCGCCGTCGCGCTCACCGCCCTCGTGGGGGGCTGCGCCTATAACGACACCCTCGGCCGCAACCAGTTTCTCATCGTCGACGACAGCTCGCTGACGCAGCAGTCGGAGGCCGCCTGGGCCGAGGCCTTGCGCACCCAGCCGACCTCGTCGGACGCGGCCGCCAACGCCCGGATCCGCCGGGTGGGCGAGCGGGTCGTCGACGCCGCCAGCCTGGGCGACCGTCGCTGGGACTACGCTGTCTTCGTCAGCAAGAGCCCCAACGCCTTCGTCCTGCCGTCGGGCAAGATCGGCGTCACAACCGGCCTGCTGGCCCTTGTCCAGAATGACGACCAGCTGGCCGCGGTCCTCGGCCACGAAGTCGGCCACGTCGTCGCTCGCCACGCCGCCGAGCGCTATTCGACCACGGCGGCCACGAGCATCGCCCTGAGCGGGGTCCAGAGCGTCGCCGGCGACTACGCCCAGGCCGCAGGCGCTCTAGGCGGCCTGGGGGCCCAGTTCGGCGTCCTGCTGCCCTTCTCGCGGCGTGATGAGCTCGAGGCGGATCGTCTCGGCGTCGATTACATGCAGCGCGCCGGCTACAAGCCGTCTGAGGCCATCGCCCTGTGGCGCCTGATGCAGACCCAACGCCAGGGCGGCACCCCGGAGTTCGCCTCGACCCACCCCTCGGACGAAAGTCGGATCGCCGCGCTGCAGCAGTACATCGACAGCCGCGGCTGGGCGTGAGGTCACGGGTCGAGGGGCGGGGTCATTGGGCGGGCCAGACGTTTCGGCGATACGTCGGGTCTGGTCTGGACTGCTCTGCACCGCGTCTCTCGACCCCCGACCTTCGCCCCTCGGCCCTCGGCGCCAAACTATCTGCAAAACCGGCTTGATCGACGCACGCGACCCCGCTACAGACGCCGCTCGCGCGGATATGTGCAGCCTTAGCTCAGCTGGTTAGAGCGCCGGTTTGTGGAGCCGGAGGTCCTCAGTTCAATCCTGAGAGGCTGTACCATCCCCGCCCATTCCAGGGGGCGATACGCGACATGACCGACACTCGTCCGGCCTGGGACCCCAAGCAATACGATCTGTTTGAGGCCGAGCGCTTTCGCGCCGTGCGTGAGTTGCTGCGCCGTCTGCCTGCGGATTTCGAGCCCGATGAGATCTGGGATCTCGGCTGCGGCGGCGGTCGCGACGCCGCCGGGCTCAAGCGTTGGCGTCCCGAAGCCCGGGTGCACGGTCTCGATTCCAGCGAGGCCATGCTGGCCCAGGCGCAGGCGCGTCGGGACGAGGTCGACTGGCGTCTGGGCGGCATTGCGGATTGGACGCCGGAGCGGCCCGTTGATCTTATCCTGGCCAATGCTTCACTGCAGTGGCTCCCGGATCATGACACCCTGCTGCGTCGACTGGCGGGAACCCTTGCGCCGGGCGGCGTGCTGGCCGTGCAGATGCCGATCGCCCACGAGACGCGCCACCATGTGATCATGCGCCAGGTGGCCGATGAGGGCCCCTGGGCGAAAGCCCTCGCCGGCGTACACCGGATCGCGCCCCTGCTGTCGGCCGAAGCCTATTACGCCGTGCTGTCGGAGACCTGCGAGTCGATCGACATCTGGACGACTACGTATTTGCAGGTCCTGAGGCAGCCTAACGCGGTGCTGGAGTGGATGAAGGGCACGGCGCTGCGCCCTTATCTCGCTGCGCTTGAGGACCCGATCATGCGGCAGGCGTACCTCGACGCGCTCGGCGCACGGCTTTCTGAGGCCTTCCCCCGACGTGCGGACGGAGTGACTCTGATGCCGTTCCCACGGCTGTTTCTGGTGGCGCGGCGGCGCTGAGGGCGCGTTGACGGCGCAGGCCGGTGACCGGACCGTCGAGGGTCGCCAGCGCCTCGCGCATCGAGCGATAACCGGCGTCCACGGCCGGTGCATAAGCCTTCCAGTCACGAATATCGACGCCGTCCGGGGTCGGCTGCACCAACAGGTCGGTGGCGGCGCGCGAACTCTCCAGGTCCGCGTCGGTCGTCAGGGTCGCTGAGCGCATCAGGATGGACACGATCGGCGGACCGCGCTTCCAGGCGCCCGTGGCGATCAACCGCCAGATCGACGGCGGATGCTCGATCAGATCGGGATCGACGCCCCGCGCCTCGGACATGTCGATGCCGACAATCGGCCCGCTGGTCATCTGTCGCATGACCTCGGCCGGGAAATTCTTGAGCACGGCTCCGTCGACCAGGACCTGGCGGTCCAGAACGATCGGCGGCAGCAGGCCGGGAATGGCGATCGAGGCGCGCATCGCCTGACGCATCAGGCCGCGGCGATGCACCTCGATCCGCCCGGTCGTCAGATTGGTGGACACGGCGAAGAACGGCCGGGCCAGGTCGGCCATGTCGACGTCGCCATAGGCGTCCTTGAGCAGCCGCTCGACCTTCCGGGCCCGGCTCATGGCCAGCATGGGGAAGGTGATGTCGGACAGCGGGTCGCTCTTCACGAAGGAGCTGCGGATGCGCTCTTCCAGCTCTTCCTGCGACCAGCCCATGGCCGGGCCGGCGGCGACGATCGCGCCCATGGAGGCGCCGCCGACGAAGTCGATCGGCACGCCGGCCTCGGTCAGGGCGCGCAGGGCCCCGATGTGCGAATAGGCCCGCGCCCCGCCGCCCGACATAACGACCCCGACAGCCGAGCCGGTGACCACCCGAGCGATGCGGGCGGCGTCGGCGGCGTCGCCCTCGACGGCCTGGAGCCAGCGCCCCGGTTGGATCGAGTCGATCCACACAGCGGTGTTGGCGGGGCGGGCCATGCGTGGATCGCGCAGCAGGATCAGGTCAGTGCGGCGCTGGGCGTCCAGGACCCCGGCGTGGGGCAGGGGACGGTTGGGCGGGGCGAGCAGGCACTGCCCGACCACGAAGACCCGGTCGACCTGGCGCGCGCACAGGGCGGCCCAGACCGGTTCGTCCATCTCGGCGACATAGAGGACGAAGTCGTGCGCGTCCTCGACGCGGCTGAACCATTCCTTGGCCGAGGTGAGGGCCGAATGGTCGATGACCTCGCAGGTGAAGCCGTCCGCCTCGATGGCCGCTGCGACACGCTCCACAAAGGCGCGGATCGGGCGAGGGCGGGCCGAGATGAAGCCGAAGACGCTGGGCTCGCCGCCGCCGGAGCGCCGGTCACGCGCGCGCTGGATCATCAGCCGGGACAGTTCGACCATCAGATCCGGCTCGGTGCGCGCGGCCTCGAAGAAGGCGTCGCGGGGCAGGGCGAGGATTTCGGAATCGCGCAGGGCGACCACGTCGGCGGTGTGGCCGCCGCCGGCCAGCATGGCCATTTCGCCCGCCGGTTCGCCGGGCCGGATGACGCCCACGAACTGCGGCGGCTGGTCGTTGGCTTCGCGCCGGAACACGCCGAGGCGCCCGCTGCGGAGCAGGTACAGGGTGTCGGCCGGATCGCCTTCCGCGAACAGGGTCTCGCCGCCGGTCAGGGCGAACCAGCTGGCGCGGGTGTTCTTGCCGCCTTCGAAGATGCGGTGCAGGGCGTCTTCCAGTTGGGCGGAGCGGGCAGGGGCCATGGACGGAGCCTAGCGGGAGTCGGAGATCATGCGAGGGAGCGCGTCACGAGCCTTGGACGCCCGCCTTCTTGACCATGTCCTCGCCCTTGGCCGCGAACTCCTCGCCGCAGCGGGCCAGTTCGGGCAGGAGTTCTTCGCCCTTGGCGGTCCCCACCTCGACGCCGCGCGCGACCCAGTCGATCGAAGGCTCCCGGCCTTCAAGCCGTCCGAGATAGTAGAAGGCGACCATCGAGCCCGCATTGACCATCTCGGCGTCGTCGCCCGAGACTTCGGCCATCACCAGTCCGGCCGCGAAGCAGCGGAAGTCGGCCTCGGTCTGTGCATTGCGCGAGCCGGACAGATTGTCCTGCGGCGGCGTGAGGACGAGCAGGGCGGCGAAGATCAGGCCGGTCATATGGGCTTCCCAAACAGTGGATTAGCTCACCATACCTGCTCCGCTCGCCGAAGCGAGGCCGCAGTCACCAGGCGCCCATTTCCTGAAGCTGTTTGGCCAGATCGGCCGGCAGGTCGCCGTCCTCGAGCACCGTCAGGTCCGGCGGCACGTCCTTGTCGAAATAGCGCCAGCCCTGGAAGGGGCGGCGGGCCAGGGGCGCGGTGCGGATGACGCGCGACGCCAGCTTGATCTCGCAGCGGCTCGCTGCCCCCTCGCCGACGGTCGAGATGTCGAGGATCGGCTGGCGGCACAGCACCGAGCCCTTGATCACCCAGTAGAGCGATCCGCCGTCCTCGATCTCGGCGGCGCGCTTAGGCGTCATGCGGGTGTGCACCACGCGCCAGTCGCTACGCTCGGCGTTACGCTCGAGGGTCTCCACGTCGGAGACGCCGACGCACAGCTTGATCATGTGGAGAGGCATGGAGGAGGGACTGGGGACGAGGGAGGGACAGGGGAGATGGCGGCACGCCTGTCAGAGGCAAGCGCGAGCGGAGTAATTTTCTGATCCCGGTCCCTAATCCCTGAGCCCTTCGCTCGGCCGAACCACCGCCAGCACCGTGCCCTCGCCGACCTGCTCGCCGACGGCGACGCTGACCGTCTCGACCACGCCGTCGAAGGGGGCGACGAGCGCGTGCTCCATCTTCATGGCCTCAAGCACCACGATCGGCGCGCCCTTGGCGACGGTCTCGCCGGCCATGGCGGGGGCGGCGACGATCTTGCCGGGCATGGGTGCGCGGAGGGAGCCGTCGGAGGCGGCGCCGGAGCCCGGCCCCGGACGGGGGAAGGTGCTGACCTCGAAGGCCGACCCGTTCTCGAAACAGATGCCCCGGGCGTCTTCGAGCTCGAGGTACCGGCTAACGGGATATTCGTCGCCGTCCAGAAGACGGGCCGTGCGGCCGGCGCCGTTGACGACCAGCGACTGGGTCAGTCGCGGCGGGGCATTGAGCCGCAGCCCGACCGCACCGCCGAAGCCGTCCCAAGGGGCGGCCGCATCGTTGCCGCTCGCCTCAGGCACGTTCGTACGCAGATAATAGGCAGAGTCCTCGAGGCCGACCTCGGACAACGGCGCCGCCGCGAGCTCGGCTTCCTCCGCTGCGATAAATCCCGTGTCCACATCGCCTTCAACGAAGCGCGGATGCTCCAGGCATCGCACCAGGAAACCGGCATTGGTCTTGACCGGCCACACCTCGACCTCGCCGGCGGCGTCGGCGAGCATGGCGGCCGCCTCTTCCCGCGTCTCGGCGTGGACGATCAGCTTAGCGATCATCGGGTCGTAGAACTGGCTGACCTCGCCGCCCGGCATGACGCCGGTGTCGACGCGGACGTCGTCGGGCATGACGAAATGCTCCAGCTTGCCGATGCTCGGCAGGAAGCCGTTGGCGGGGTCCTCGGCGTAGAGGCGGGCTTCCATGGCCCAGCCGTTCAGCGGGATCTGGTCCTGCTTCAGCGGGATCGGCTCGCCGGCGGCGACGCGGAACTGCCATTCGACCAGGTCGACGCCGGTGACCGCCTCGGTGACCGGATGTTCGACCTGCAGCCGGGTATTCATCTCCATGAACCAGATGCGGTCGGGCTTGAGGCCGTCGGAGGCGTCGGCGATGAACTCGATGGTGCCGGCGCCGCGGTAGTCGACGGCCTTGGCGGCCCGGACGGCGGCGTCGGTGACGGCCTTGCGGGTCGCCGCGTCCATGCCCGGCGCCGGGGCTTCCTCGATCACCTTCTGGTGGCGGCGCTGCAGCGAGCAGTCGCGCTCATAGAGGTGGACGACGTTGCCCTCGCCGTCGCCGAACACCTGCACCTCGATGTGGCGCGGGCGGGTGATGTAGCTCTCGATCAGGACGCGGGGGTCGCCGAAGGAGGACTGGCCCTCGCGCTGGGCCGAGGCCAGGCCGGCGGCGAAATCCTCGGCGCGGTCGACCTTCTTCATGCCCTTGCCGCCGCCGCCGGCGACCGCCTTGATCAGCACCGGATAGCCGATGCGTGCGGCCTCGGCGGTCAGGGTCGCCTCGGACTGGTCTTCGCCCTGGTAGCCGGGGGTGACCGGCACGCCGGCCTCGATCATCAGCTTCTTGGCCGCGTCCTTCAGGCCCATGGCGCGGATCGAGGACGGCTTGGGGCCTATCCAGATGATGCCCGCAGCCGCGACGGCCTCGGCGAAGTCGGCGTTCTCGGACAGGAAGCCGTAGCCAGGATGGATGGCCTCGGCGCCGGTCGCCTTGGCCGCGGCGAGCACCTTGTCGGCGTCGAGGTAGCTCTCGCGCGCTGGGGCCGGCCCGATCAGCACCGCCTCGTCGGCCTCACGCACGTGCAGAGCCCTCGCGTCGGCCTCCGAGTAGACGGCGATCGTGCGGATGCCCATGCGGCGGGCGGTCCGGAAGACCCGGCAGGCGATTTCGCCGCGGTTGGCGACCAGGACGGACTTGAACATGGGGGCTGGGTCTTCGGGCGGGGGGAGTTGAGGGACGGTCGGCGGCGGCGAGACGGCTGGCGACTAGCCGCTTACTCCGCCCAGCGAGGCTTGCGCTTGTCCAGGAAGGCGCGGACGCCTTCCTGGCCTTCGTCGGAGACGCGGGCGCGGGCGATGCGGCGAGCCGTCTCTTCCATAAGGCCGTGGTCGATCTTGTGGCCGGCCACGTCGTGAACCAGCCGCTTGGCGTCGCCCATGGCGCCGGGCGCGTTGCCGGTCAGGCTGTCGGACAGCATCGAGACGAACTCGTCGACCGAGCCCTCAGGCAGGACCAGGTCGATCAGGCCCGCATGGGCGGCGTAGTCGGCGTCGAAGATGTTGGCGGTCAGGAACAACTGCCGGGCGCGGCGGGCGCCGATGGCCTCGACCACATAGGGGGCGATGGTCGCCGGGATCAGGCCCAGCTTGACCTCGGAGAAGGCGAAGCGCGTGCCCTCGACGGCCACGGCCATGTCGCAGGCGGCGACGATGCCGGCCCCGCCGCCCATGGCCGAGCCCTCGACGATGGCCACGGTCAGGGCCGGGACGTCGTGCAGGGCCTTGAGCATCTTCGCCAGGCCCATGGCGTCGCTGCGGTTGTCGCCCTCGCTCCAGCCGGTGGCGTCGCGCATCCAGGACAGGTCCGCGCCGGCGCTGAAGGTCCCGCCGGCGCCGCGGACGAAGACGACCCGCACGCTGTCGGCGCCGTGCAGGGTCTCGAACGCCTCATAGAGGGCCGCGATGGTGGCGGCGTCGAAGGCATTGCGCTTCTCGGGCCGGTTGATGGTGACGAACACGACCCCGTCGGTCGTCGAGTCGATCTGGACCAACTGGTCGTTGGCGTCCGGCGCCGCGCCCGCCAGCAGCGGGTTGGCGATGGCGTTGATCTGCGCCGCCTCGGCGTCGGTGATGTCGAGGGCGTTGAGGTCGGCCTCGGAGGGCGTGGTGCGGTCGGTCATCAGGGGCTCCTTCAAATTCTCAACGCGTCAGTCCGGCTAGGTCTCCCGGTCTACATCCGGAAGACGCCGAAGGTGGTCTCCGGGATCGGGGCGTTCAGCGAGGCGCTGATCGCCAGGCCGAGCACGTCGCGGGTCTGGACGGGGTCGATGACGCCGTCGTCCCACAGGCGGGCCGAGGCGAAATAGGGGCTGCCCTCGTCCTCGTAGCGCTGGCGGATCGGGGCCTTGAAGGCGGCCTCGTCCTCGACAACCCAGGTCTCGCCCTTGGCCTCCAGGGCGTCGCGCTTGACGGTGGCCAGCACCGAGGCCGCCTGCTCGCCGCCCATGACGGAGATGCGGCTGTTGGGCCAGGTGAACAGGAAGCGCGGGGAATAGGCGCGACCGCACATGCCGTAGTTTCCGGCCCCGAAGCTGCCGCCGATCAGGACGGTGAATTTGGGCACCTCGGCCGAGGCGACGGCGGTGACCAGCTTGGCCCCGTTCTTGGCGATGCCTTCGGCCTCGTATTTGCCGCCGACCATGAAGCCCGAGATGTTCTGCAGGAAGACCAGCGGGATCTTCCGCTTGCAGGCCAGTTCGATGAAGTGGGCGCCCTTAAGCGCGCTCTCCGAGAACAGCACCCCGTTGTTGGCCAGGATGGCGACCGGATAGCCCCAGATCCGGGCGAAGCCGCAGACGAGGGTGTTCCCGTACAGCGGCTTGAACTCGTCGAACTCGGAGCCGTCGACGACGCGGGCGATGACCTCGCGCACGTCATAGGGGGCGCGGACGTCGTCGGGGATCAGGCCGTACAGCTCCTCGGCGGCGAAGGCCGGGGCGCGCGGCTCGCGGACATCCAGCTTGACCTCTTTCACCGTGTTGAGGCCGTCGACGATGTTGCGGACGATTTCGAGCGCGTGCTCGTCGTTTTCGGCGACATAGTCGACCACGCCGGACTTGCGGCCGTGGGTCTCGGCCCCGCCCAGCTCCTCGGCCGAGATGACCTCGCCGGTGGCGGCCTTCACCAGGGGCGGGCCGGCCAGGAAGATGGTGCCCTGGTTGCGGACGATCACGGTCTCGTCCGACATCGCCGGCACATAGGCGCCGCCGGCGGTGCAGCTGCCCATGACGCAGGCGATCTGCGGGATCGACTTCGCCGACATCCGAGCCTGATTGAAGAAGATGCGGCCGAAGTGGTCGCGGTCGGGGAAGACCTCGGCCTGATGCGGCAAGTTCGCGCCGCCGGAGTCCACCAGATAGACGCAGGGCAGGTTGTTCTGCTCGGCGATCTCCTGGGCGCGCAGGTGCTTTTTCACGGTCAGGGGGAAGTAGGCGCCGCCCTTCACCGTCGGGTCGTTGGCGACGATCATGACCTCGCGGCCCGAGACCCGGCCGACGCCGCAGATCATGCCGGCGCCGGGGGCTTCGTCATTGTACATGCCACCCGCGGCCAGCTGGCCGACCTCCAGGAAGGGCGAGCCCGGATCCAGCAGCCGCTCGACGCGGTCGCGCGGCAGCAGCTTGCCGCGCTTGACGTGGCGTTCGCGGCTGGCCTCGGGCCCGCCAAGCGCGGCCTGGGAGACCTTGGCGTACAGCTCGTCGCGCAGGGCGCGGTTGTGGGCGTCCAGCGCCTTGAAGGCTGCGCTGTTCGGATCGATGGCGGACGTCAGCTTGGGCATGAGGTTGGTTTAAGGCGCCCTCCGCGCGGGCTCCACAGATTTCGTGCTCACGCCTATGCGAAGCACCGCAATGATCGTGCGGATCGGCCCAGCCCCTCGGGTCGCTTATGCCAAGCTCGGGGAAACTCGGGTTGACCGGCAGCCCGCGGCGTGGCCTGTCGCCGGTCCCATGTCGTTGCTGAGCCCCCAGACCCGCGTCACCCTGAAAGACCTGCTGCACCTTGCGTGGCCGGTCGTGCTGGCGCGCATCGGCATCATGACCATGGGTCTGACCGACGCCATCGTGGTCGGCAACTACGCGTCCGAGCAGCTGGCCTTCCACGCCCTGGCCTGGGCCCCGACCTCGATCGTGGTGACCACCGCCGTCGGCCTGATGCTGGGCGTACAGGTGATGACCGCCCGGATGCTGGGGGAGGGCAGGCGGCATGATGTCGGCGCGGTGCTGCGCCGCGGAGTCGTCTTCGCCCTGCAGATCGCCCTGGTCTCGACCGTGCTGCTGATCGCGCTCGGGCCCTGGGGCCTGCGCCACATGGGGCTGGAGAACGGCCTGGCCGAAGGCGCCTCGCCGGCGCTGATCATCTTCTCCCTGTCGATGCCCTTCTACCTGCTGTCGGCGACGGGCCAGTTCTTCATCGAGGCGCTGGGCCGGCCGAAGCTGAGCATGGCGGCCATCTGGGTCGCCAATATCGTCAACCTGCTGCTCAACCTGGTGCTGGTGCCTGACCTTCTCGGCATCGGCCTGAACGGCGCGGTGGCCTCGGCCTGGGCGACGTTCGGGGCGCGGGCGGCCCTCGCGATCTTCCCGCTGGTCTACATCCTGCGCCTGCCGGAGGCGCGGGCGCTCGGCCTGTTCGACAAGCCCCAGCCGGATCCGGAGACCGCGCGCGACCAGATCAAGGTCGGGCTCGGCGCCGGCTCCAGCTACTTCATCGAGGTCGGCGCTTTCGCCGCCATGACCTTCTTTGCCGGCCAGCTGGGTGCGGTCGAGACCTCGGCCTGGGCCATCGTCCTCAATATCTCTGCGATCGTCTTCATGGTGCCCATGGGCCTGTCTTCGGCGACGGCTGTGCTGGTCGGGCGTGCCTATGGAGCGGGCGATGGGCGCGGCGTGATGCGCGCCGGCCTGGCGGGGATCGGCGTGGTCGCCGTCCTGGCGACGGTCATCGCCCTGTTCGTCTGGCCGACCGCCCACCTGCTGACCCAGGCCTACAACCGCGACCCGGCCCTGATCGCCGTGGCCGCCCCGGCCCTGGCCCTGGCCACCCTGTTCTTCGTGGCCGACGCGATCCAGGTGGTCGCGGCGCAGGCGAACCGCGCGGGCGGGGACGTCTGGTGGCCGACGATCATGCATTTCGTCGCCTACACCGCGATCATGATGCCGCTCGGCTGGTTCCTCGCCCACCGCATCGGCGTCAATGGCCTGACCTGGGCGGTGATCATCGCCAGCTTGGTCTCGGCAACTTTGTTGACTGGCCGGTTCGTACGCGTGGCGCGGCGGCTCAAGGTCATGCCTGCGTAAAGCGCAGCGTATTGCCGTCAGGATCGTCGGCGTAGAACTCCCGCGTGCCCCAGGTCTGGTGCAGCGGTCCCTGGTGCACCGGCGAGTCCGGCTTGTGCGAGGGGTCCAGGCCGCGGGCGCGGAAGGTCTCGAACAGGGCGTCGATCTCGTCGACCACGACCACCACCGCCGTCCCGAACACGCCGTCGCCGGAATGGCTGGACAAGAACAGCAGGTCGCCGTCGCGCGCCAGCTCCGCGAATGAGGGATCGCTCTGGTCCGGCCAGGCCCCACGCAACTCGAAGTCCAGCACTCCCGTGTAGAAGGCCAGCGACCGGGCCATGTTCGAGCACTTCAGGGTCGGGATTATCGCCATGGCCGCAGACTAGGCTTCGCTGCGGCAATCGCACAGCCTGTGGTGACGTGCGCCGTCGCGGCCTCTATATCCGACCCCTCCCCAAGACTCTCCGGACGACCATGGCCCGCATCCTCATCACCTCGGCGCTGCCCTACATCAACGGCATCAAGCACCTGGGGAACCTGGCGGGCTCGATGCTGCCGGCCGACGTCTACGCCCGCTTCAAGCGGGCCCAGGGCCATGAGGTCCTCTACATCTGCGCCACCGACGAGCACGGCACGCCGGCCGAGCTGGCCGCCGCCGCCGCCGGCCAGGACGTGAAAACCTACTGCGATGAGCAGCACGAGATCCAGAAGAGCGCCGGCGACAGCTTCGGTCTCAGCTACGACTGGTTCGGCCGCTCCTCGAACGCCCCGAACCGGCGCCTGACCCAGCATTTCGCCAAGGTGCTGGAGGAGCGCGGCCTGATCGAGGAACGCGTCGACCGGATGATCTATTCGATCGACGACGCCCGCTTCCTGCCGGACCGGTATGTCGAGGGCACCTGTCCGCACTGCGCCTATGAGAAGGCGCGCGGCGACCAGTGCGACAACTGCGGGCGACTGCTGGACCCGACCGACCTGATCGATCCCTATTCGGCGGTCTCGGGCTCCAGGAACCTGGAGGTGCGCGACACGCGGCACCTGTACCTATTGCAGACCAAGCTGGAGCAGCCGATCCGCGACTGGATCGGGACCAAGACCGACTGGCAGACCCTGGCCCGCTCGATCGCCTACAAGCACCTCGACGAAGGCCTGATCGACCGGGGCATCACCCGCGACCTGAAGTGGGGCGTGCCGGTGGTGGGCGCCGACGGCGGGCCGCGCCCGGGCATGGAAGGCAAGGTCTTCTACGTCTGGTTCGACGCCCCGATCGAATACATCGGCGCCACCGAGGAGTGGGCCGAGGCCAACGGCCGGACCTGGAAGGACTGGTGGCGGCTGGACGAGGGCGCGGACGACGTCCGCTACGTCCAGTTCATGGGCAAGGACAATGTCGCCTTCCACACCGTCAGCTTCCCGGCGACCATCCTGGGCTCGGGCGAGCCGTGGAAGACGGTCGACACGCTGAAGGCCTTCAACTGGCTGAACTGGTACGGCGGCAAATTCTCGACCAGCCAGAAGCGCGGCGTCTTCATGGACCAGGCGCTGGAGCTGCTGCCCGCCGACTACTGGCGCTGGCACCTGACGGCCTACGGTCCCGAACATTCGGATGCGGCCTTCACCTGGGAGCAGTTCCAGTCGACGACGAACAAGGACCTGGCCGACGTGCTGGGCAATTTCGTCAATCGCATCGTCAAGTTCGCGGAGTCGAAGTTCGGCGGCGTCGTCCCCGAGGGCGCCGCCCTGACAGACGTCGACCAAGACTTCCTGAACCAGATCAAGGCGGGCGTCGCCGAGGCGACGGCGAACCTTGAGGACATGGAGTTCCGCAAGGCGGCGCAGTCGATCCGCGCGGTCTGGGTGCTGGGCAACGAGTATCTGCAGGTCGCGGCGCCCTGGACGGCGATGAAGACCGACCCCGAGCGGGCCGCCACCGCCACCCGGATGGGCCTGAACCTGGTCGCCCAGTTCGCCCGCCTTGCGGCGCCGATCATTCCGGCCTCTGCGGAGAAGATCGCCGCGACGGTGGGTTCGACCGACCTGAGCTGGCCGTCGGCGGATGAAGATCTGATGGCCGCCGTGCCGGTCGGTCAGACGGTCGCCGCCGCCAACGTCCTGTTCGCCAAGGTCGAGGATGAGCAGGTCGCCGAATGGTCCGAACGGTTCGGCGGCGCCGAGGGCTGAGGCCTCAGGAAAACCCTGTCGACCGAACAGGCTATCCGCTTCGGCGCCCTCGACGCCCTGTGGATAAGGGGACTATCGCTGGACCTCCCGCCCTAATGGAGAGGGACCATGCGCGCGTTTCTCTTCGCGGCGGCCTGTTTGGCGGCGGCGCCAGCTCCCGGGGCGCTTTCTGTGGGACAGGCGGTGGAGCGGGTCGAGTCCATCCCGCTCCGCCGGGGCTATTACGTCGCCGCCGACACCGATTGCGCGGACGCGTCCAACGGCACCACGACGCTGTTCAAGGGCGACGGCTTCTATGCGACCTGCACCACACGATCGATCGAGCGGACGGCGCCTGACACCTACCGCCTGAGCGAGACCTGCTCCGACCGGGGCGAGCCCGAGCGGGATTCGATCCAGACGATCCGCGTGACCAGCGACATGGGATTTGCGGTGGTCGCCGACGACGGCTCGACCTGGTCCGCCCGCTTCTGCCGCCAGCAGGACATGCCCGAGCCGTTCAGCAAGAACGACCTCTCCGATCTCCTCGGCTGACTTCAGCCGCGGATCAGGTGCGGCGCAAACCGCGCGGCGTTTCCGGTGATCAGCCCGGCCTCGCGGATGCCCATGCCGACCGCTTCGCCGTCGACGACCCAGCTGCCGATCACCGGCCGATGGCCGTCGAAGTCGGGCAGGTCGTACAGCCGCTGCCAGACATGGCCCTCGTCGCCGTAGTCGCCGCCGGTCGCCTCGACCACCCGGCCGTCCTTGACGATCGAGACGTTGGCGCCCTCGCGAGCCAGGATCGGCTTACGCGCATGATCGCCGGCCATGGGTTCGAACGAGGCTTCGAGCAAATTGGGGTGGTCAGGGAACAGCTCCCACAGGATCGGCAGCAGGGCCTTGTTCGACCAGATCATCTTCCAGATCGGCTCGATCCACTGCGTCGGCGCCTGGGCGATCTGGCGGCCGAAGTCTTCGGCGACCAGCCACTCCCACGGATAGAGATGGTACAGGGCCACGATCCGCCGGCCCTCGGGATCGACGAAGCACTGGCCGTCCCAGCCGATCGCCTCGATCGGCAGTTGCACGCTGTCGACGCCGCCCTCCCGGGCGACGTCGCGCATATAGGCCACGGTCACCGCGTCCTCGGCTGCGCCTTCCTCGGCGTGGGTGAAGTGGACCCGCAGCGGCAGGCGCGGGGCCAGCTCGCGCCAGCGTGCGATCAGGGCGTCGTGAATGCGGTTGAACTGGTCGCGGCCGGGGAAGACAGCCTCGAGCCAATCCCACTGGATCACCGCCGCCTCGAGCAGGGAGATGGGGGTGTCGCAGTTGAACTCGAACATCTTGGGCGGCGAGACGCCGTCGTAGCCGAGATCGAAGCGGCCGTAGTTGAGCGCCGGCGGCTCCTCGTCCCAGGCCTTGCGGATCAGCGGGACGGCGAAATCCGGAATGCCGAAGCGGTGAAACAGGTCGCGGTCGATGATGTGCTGCCCGGCCTCGAGGCACAGGCGGTACAGCTCTTCTGTCGCCTGCTCGATCTCGCGCACCTGGGCGCGGTCGAAGCGGTAGCAGGCGGCTTCGTTCCAGTAGGGCTGGCCGTCGGCCGTGTGCCAGACGAAGCCGAGCGCCTCGACCCGTTCGCGCCAGTCGGGTCGGGGCGTCAGCGGCAGGCGCTCCATGAGATCAGCCGCCGCTGGAGCCGCGCGCCGAGGAGCCGAAACCGCCCGCACGTGGCGCCTGATGCGACCCGCCGTTCAGCTTATCGCCGTAGTTCGAGCCATAGGCGTTGCCGCCATAGTACCAGCGAGCGCCGCCGCGGCCGGAATTGCAGTCGTCGTCCGGGATGCGATTGCCGCGATCGTTGGCGCAGGCGCGGGCTTCGGGCTTGGCTTGCGCCGGGCGGGGGCCACAGCCGCTCAGGGCCAGGGCCGCAGCCACGCCGGTGGCGAACGACAGCTGTCGCGTAAGCGTATCGATAGGGGGCATGGATCAGTTCGTGGCGGGAGCGGGCGTCGGCGCAGGCATTGGGGCGGTCGGCGCCGGCGCCGGCACGGTGACCGGCGCGGGCGTCGTGCGGCTCAGCGGCTGGGTCAGGCAGGCCTGACGGGTCGCTTCGCGCTCGGCCTTGCAGAATTTGTCGACCTCTTCCTGACCGATCGAGAGCATGGCCGGCAGGGCGGCGTTGTGACGGCCGACGTTCTCGGTGCGCACCACGGTGGAGCGGTAGCCGTCCCAGATCATGTGCAGGGCGACGTAGAGCACGACGATGAGGCCGACGTAGCCGATCCACCGGTACTTGTGCAGGAGCTTGGCGATATAGGTCGCGGCCACGCCCATCAGGGCGATCGACAGCACCAGGCCGAACACCATGATCCACGGGTGCTCGTGCGCCGCGCCGGCGACGGCCAGCACATTGTCGAGCGACATGGTGATGTCGGCGATCATGATCTGGACCAGGGCCGCGCCGAAGCTCTTGCGCTTCAGCCCCAGCTCTTCCGGCGAGGGGCCCTTGCCGTGCTCGATGCTGAGCGCCAGTTCGAGTTCGCGTTCGGCTTCTTCCTGGTTGTGGGTCTTCTGCTCCTGCAGCTCACGCCACATCTTCCAGCACACCCACAGCAGCAGCAGGCCGCCGGCGAGCAGCAGGCCGACGATGGCCAGCAGCTGGACGGTGATCAGGGCGAAGCCGATGCGCATGACCACGGCCGCGATCAGGCCGATCATGATCGCCTTCTTGCGCTGCTCCTGCGGCAGGGCGGCGGCGGCCAGGCCGACGGCGACGGCGTTGTCGCCCGCCAGCACCAGATCCATCATGACCACCTTGCCCAGCGCCGAGAGCTGGGAGGCGAGTTCGGGGTTGCTCAGAAATTCCATGCTCGCGCTCTAGGGCAGGGCGGGGCTGTTCCGCAAGCGCGAGTGGTTCTCAGGTGGAACCCGGATGTGAGTTCAGGTCCGTCCTTGCGCGCGCGCGACTTCATAAAGAGCGATCGCCGCGGCATTTGAGACGTTCAGGCTCTCGAAGCCGCCAGGCATGGGGATCTTGCCCAGCACGTCGCAGTGCTCGGCCACCAGGCGGCGGATGCCGTCGCCCTCGGAGCCCATCACCAGCACGGTCGGGCGGGCGTCCAACGCCTGCTCCAGCGTCTGCTCGGCCGAGCCGTCCAGGCCGACCGCCTGCCAGCCCAGATCGGACAGCCGCTCGAGGGCCCGGCTGAGATTCGTCACCCGGGCGCATGGCAGGCGTTCGGTGGCGCCGGCGGCGGCCTTGGCCAGGGCGCCGGCGAGGGCGGGGGAGTGACGGTCCTGCACGACGATGCCGCGCGCGCCGAAGGCCAGGGCCGAGCGGAAGATGGCGCCGACGTTCTGCGGATCGGTCAGTTGGTCGAGCATGACGATGACGCCTTCAGCCGGCTCGGCGATGTCGTCGAGCGCCACGCCTTCCAGCGGAGAGACCTTGAAGGCCAGGCCCTGGTGCACGGCGCCGGGCGGCAGCATGCGCGCCAGGGTCGGCCCGTCGACGATCTCGGGGCGGTGGCCGTTGGGGGCCAGCTTGTCGCGCTCAATCTCCGCCGCGCGGTCCTCGGTGACCAGCAGCCGGCCCATGCCCTTGCGGGAGGGATTCGCCAAAGCGGCCAAAACGGGGTGCCTACCCCACAGCCAGTTGTCGGGGTCGACCTTGCTCTTGGCGCCGCGGGGAGCCGACTCGCCGGCGCCTCGCGGCGGCGGATTCGGCGTCCAGCCTGGCGATTTGGGGGTTTCACCCCTTCCGCGGAAGCTCGGCTTTTTACCGGTTTTCCGGTCGTTGCGTTCTGTTTTCGACGACACTATAAGACGCCCTCCGATTTGGGGCCCAAGGGCATTCCGGGTCAGGCGCTTCCTCTAAACCAGGGCTTGCCGGACTTCGAAGGCTTTTGTTTCGAGAACGGTCTTTGGACCGGTTTCGGGCGTTCCGGATCGGTCTTCACATCGCGCGAGGGGGAATGTCCCGAGCGGCAAAGGGGGCGGACTGTAAATCCGCTGCGTAAGCTTCGCAGGTTCGAGTCCTGCTTCCCCCACCACGCGCTGATGAAGACCGGACGAACGGACCTCGATGAGGACCGGGTGCGAAGGGGAGACCCGACGCATTCTCCGCGCGGGTATAGCACAATGGTAGTGCAGCAGCCTTCCAAGCTGAGGATGTCGGTTCGATCCCGTCTACCCGCTCCAAGATTTTAAGCTGATCCAACCGCCCTCCAGGGCCACAGGAGTTTTGGCCATGGCCAAGGAAAAGTTCGAACGTAACAAGCCGCACTGCAACATCGGCACGATCGGTCACGTCGACCACGGCAAGACGACCCTGACGGCGGCGATCACACGGCAAGACGACCCTGACGGCGGCGATCAC
>NZ_LMEB01000009.1 GCF_001425945.1 Brevundimonas sp. Root1279 | reverse complement strand
GTCGCCCTGGTCAACAAGCTGATGACGCTTCTGAACGCCATCCTCCGCGACCAGACCGAATGGAGAGCAGCCACGACCTGACAAACACAGTTGCTCATCCGCCCCTGCGGGGCACCTTCTCCCCCGAGGGGAGAAGGATCAAGTCACGTCCGCCGCCACGTCAGCGGCTTGGTCTTGTCCCGCACCACCGCCCCCTCGGCCTCCAGGTGCAGCTGGGCGGACTTCATCCACCAGGAGCTGGTGGTGCCGGGGAATCGGTCGGCGGGCAGAGTCTCGCGCATGGCGGCGGTCATGGCGCCCTGGGTCATGCCAGGGGCCTCGGTGGGGAGGATCGACAGCAGGGCGGCCGAGGCCTCGGTGAATTTGGCGGCGTCGACGCGATAGGTCTTGCCGGGCTGGAGGACGTTCCGGATTTCGACCTTGTCGTTCACGGCGCGTCCTCCTTTGTGGGGCCTTACAGGCCCAGCTTGGCCTTCAGGATGTCGTTGACGGCGGCCGGGTTGGCCTTGCCGCCGGTGGCCTTCATGACCTGGCCGACGAACCAGCCGATGGCCTGGGGCTTCTCGGCGACGGCTGCGGCCTTGTCCGGATTGGCGGCGATGATCTCGTCGACGGCCTTCTCGATGGCGCCGGTGTCGGTCACCTGCTTGAGGCCGTGCTTCTCGACCACCTCGGCAGGCGAGCCCTCGCCATTCCAGACGTAGTCGAACACCTCCTTGGCGATCTTGGAGGAGATGACGTTGGTCTCGATCAGCTCGACCAGTTGGGCCACGTGGGCGGCCGGCAGCGGGTTCTCGCTGAACTCCTTGCCGTCGGCGGCCAGACGGGCGGAGACCTCGTTGGTCACCCAGTTGGAGACCAGCTTGGCGTCACGTCCTTTGGCGGCCGCTTCGAAATAGTCGGCCTTGGCCTGATCCGAGATCAGCACCACAGCGTCGTACTGCGACAGGCCGTACTGGCTCATCAGTCGACGGCGCTTCTCGTCCGGGAGCTCGGGCAGCGAGGCCTTGATGTCGTCGATCCAAGCCTGCTCCAGCTCGAGCGGCAGCAGGTCGGGGTCGGGGAAGTAGCGATAGTCCATCGCCTCTTCCTTGGACCGCATTGAGCGGGTCTCGCCGGCCGTCGGATCGTACAGGCGGGTCTCCTGAGTGACCGAACCGCCGTCCTCGAGGATCTCGATCTGACGGCGCGCCTCGTACTGGATGGCCTGCGAGATGAAGCGGAACGAGTTGACGTTCTTGATCTCGCAGCGCGTGCCCAGGTGGCTGAAGTCGCCGGTGGCCTTGTACTTGGCGTACTGGCCTTCGCGGCAGACGGAGACATTCACGTCCGCGCGCAGGTTGCCCTTCTCCATGTCCCCGTCGCAGGTGCCCAGGTACATCAGGATGGTGCGGATCTTCTTGACGTAGGCGACCGCCTCTTCCGGCGAACGGATGTCCGGACGCGAGACGATCTCCATCAGGGCCGTGCCGGCGCGGTTCAGGTCGACGAAGCTTTCGGTCGGCGACAGGTCGTGGATCAGCTTGCCCGCGTCCTGTTCCAGGTGCAGGCGCTCAATGCCGACGTTGAAGAAGGAGCCGTCCTCGGCCTCGACCTCGACAACGCCCTCGCCGACGATCGGATAGAAGAGCTGGCTGATCTGATAGCCGGTCGGCAGGTCCGGGTAGAAATAGTTCTTCCGGTCAAACTGGCTCTTCAGGTTGATCTGGGCCTTGAGGCCAAGGCCCGACTTCACCGCCTGCTCGACGCAATGCTTGTTCAGCGTCGGCAGCATGCCGGGGAAGCCGGCGTCGACCAGCGACACCTGCTCGTTCGGTCCAGCGCCGAAGCCGACCGCGGCTCCGGAGAACAGCTTGGCCTTCGAGGCCACCTGGGCGTGGATCTCCAGGCCCATGACGATTTCCCAGGCGCCGGTGCGGCCCTGGATGAGTTTGGAGTTGGTAGCGGCGGTATCGGTCATGGTCGGTATCTAGGACGGCGCGGCTTGGGAATGAAGGGTTTTCGCATCCCCTCTCCCATCGGGAGAGGGAGGGGCCCGTCGACGTCGTCGACGGGAGGGAGTGGGGTTACGGCGCCGGCCAGCCTGGCCTGGTCGCGGATGGCTGCGAGAACGGTCGGGAATGCTGCGGTCACCTGGGCGTTTGGAAAGCGGAGCACGCACCAGCCGAGCGCCTCGATCGCCTGCTGGCGGTGATAGTCGTCGAGATGGCGCTCATCCTGGTCGTGGACGCCGCCATCGAGTTCAACCACCAGCCGAAGCGACTCGCAGGCGAAGTCGACGAAGTAGCGGTCGATCGGATGCTGCCGCCGAAACTTCAGACCGTCGAGGCGGCTGGCGCGCAGGGCCTGCCAGAGGAGCGCCTCCGGATAGGTCTGGCGCTTGCGAAGGTCGCGTGCGTGCGCGGTTTGAGCCTCGGGCGTCATGAAGCGTAACCCCACACCCTCCCACGCGCGATGCGCGCGGGCCCCTCCCTCTCCCAACGGGAGAGGGTTTCGTTCAATCTACCACCACTTCTCCGGCTTGGCCGTGAAGCCCGCGGATTGTTCCAGCACATCCGCGACCTGGAACACGGTCGCCTCGTCCAGCGCCTTGCCGATGACCTGCAGACCCAGCGGCAAGCCGCCCGAGTCGACGCCGGCGGGGACCGAGATGCCCGGCAGGCCGGCGAGGTTGGCGGTCACCGTGAAGATGTCGTTGAGGTACATCTGCAGCGGATCGATCTGCTTGTCGCCCAGCGCGAAGGCGGCCGACGGCGTGGACGGCGTCAGGATGGCGTCGACCTTGTCCCAGACATTGTCGAAGTCCTCGGCGATGCGACGGCGGACCTTCAGGGCGCGGACGTAGTACGCGTCATAGAAGCCGGCCGAGAGGACGTAGGCCCCGATGGTCAGGCGGCGCTGAACCTCCTTGCCGAAGCCCTCGGCGCGGCTGGTCTCGTAGAGATCGGTGAGCGACGAGGCCTGCTGGGCGCGGTGGCCGAAGCGCATGCCGTCGTAGCGGGCCAGGTTGGACGAGGCCTCGGCCGGGGCGATGATGTAGTAGGCCGGCAGGGCGTATTTGGTGTGCGGCAGGCTGATCTCGACGATCTCGGCGCCGGCGGCCTTGAGCCACTGCACGCCCTGATCCCACAGGTTCTGGATCTCGGCGGGCATGCCGTCCACGACGTATTCCTTGGGCACGCCGATGCGCAGCCCCTTGACGCCCTTGCCGAGCGACTGGGTCCAGTCGGGGGTTTCAATGTCGAGGCTGGTCGAATCCTTGACGTCGAAGGAGCACATCGAGCGCAGCAGGATGGCGGCGTCCTCGACCGTCTTGGTGATCGGTCCGGCCTGATCCAGCGACGAGGCGAAGGCGACCATGCCGAAGCGGCTGGCGCGGCCGTAGGTCGGCTTGATGCCGACGGTGCCGGTGAAGGCGGCCGGCTGGCGGATCGAGCCGCCGGTGTCCGAGGCGGTGGCGGCCAGGCAGAGGTCGCCGGCGACGGCGGAGGCCGAACCGCCCGACGAACCGCCGGGGGTCAGGTCGGCGTTGGAGGTCTTGGACTTCCACGGATTGACCACCGACCCGTAGGCCGAGGTCTCGTTCGACGAGCCCATGGCGAACTCGTCCATGTTCAGCTTGCCGAGCATGACCGCGCCGTCGCGCCACAGGTTGGCGGTGACGGTCGATTCATACGGCGGCACGAAGCCCTTGAGCATGTTCGAGCCGGCGGTCGTCTGGACGCCGTCGGTGCAGAACAGGTCCTTGATGCCCAACGGCGCGCCTTCCAGCGCCCCGCCCTCGCCTCTCGCCAGGCGGGCGTCGGAGGCGCGGGCCATCTCCAGCGCCTTGTCCGTGGTCTGGGTGACGTAGGCGTTCAGGGTCAGGTTAGCGGCGTCGATGTTGGCGACGAAGGCCTTGGTGATCTCCTCTGAAGAGAACTCACGGGCCTTGAGGCCGTCGAGGGCGGCTTTAAGCGACAGTTTGGTCAGGTCGGACATGATCTACTCGACCACCTTGGGCACGACATAGAAGCCGTCGGCGGACTTGGGCGCATTGGAGAGCACGGCGTCGACCTTGGCGCCGTCGGTGACGACGTCGTCGCGCAGGCGCAGCGGCTGGTGGACGTTGGAGGTCATCGGCTCGACGCCCTGGACGTCGACCTCGTTGAGCTGCTCGATCCAGGCGAGGATGCCGTTCAGCTCGGCGGCGAGCGGCTCCAGCCGATCCTCCGGGGTCTTGATACGGGCGAGATGCGCCACCTTGCGCACCGTCGCAGCGTCGATGGCCATGCGGCCCTCCAAATGCGAAAGCGGAACGGGCGGGATTAGCCTTCCGGGCCCGAATTCACAAGGATTCTGACGCTATTGCGCCGGGGTCACCGTGACGGTCGTCGGCGGCGAGCCGTCCGTGGGGGCGGCCCAGCCGATGATGACGCGACGCTTGCGGCTGCCGATCTGGCCGCTGGCGGCGTCGTGGGTGCTTTCCTCGATCTCCAGATCGACGCGGCCAGGAGCCTCAGACAGCACGCGGTAGCCGAGGAAGTCGCCGATGCGGAACACCCGCCAGCCGTCGGCCGGGGACACGAAGAAGGCCACGTGGGCATAGAGGCCGTTCATGGCCGGATCGCCGCCGGCCGTGCCGAACAGCTTAGTGGTCAGGGTCCCCTGCTTGGCCAAGGCGTCGAGCTGCACCACCGAGGCCGACCATTGCAGGTTGGCGTCGCCGTCGGGCGTCAGCGAGGCCGCAGGACCGGCCGCGGTCAGAGGCGCTGCGGACGCGGCCGGCGCTTCCCGCTCGGCGGCGGGAACGGCCTCCTTGCGGCTTTCGACGCCGGTATCGCAGGCGGCCAGAGCCACCAAGGCGGTCAGAAACAGCACTGGCCTCATCGAACCCTCCCATCGGTTTAACCAAGCTTTGCCACTTGGAACGCTGTTCCGCCAGTCCCGTCGGCGCGCATTCCGCTTTGACTCACCGCGTCCCCGGTCCTACCGCCAAGGCGTGACCGTCCTGACCCTCGAAGAGCTCGCCGCCGCCACTCCGCCCGGGACGCCCTGGCTGGGCCTGGACCTGGGCGAGAAGACCATCGGCGTGGCCGCCTCGGACGCCACGCGGATCATCGCCAGCCCACTGGAGCTGATCCGCAAGACCAAGTTCACCGACGACGCCAAGGCGGTGCTGAAGCTGATGGACGGCCGCAAGGCGTCGGGTCTGATCATCGGCCTGCCGCTGAACATGGACGGGACCGAAGGGCCGCGGGCGCAGTCGTGCCGCGCCTTCGCCCGCAATCTGCAGCGGATCCGCGAGGTGCCCTGCGTCTTCCAGGACGAGCGGCTGTCGACGGCGGCCGTGGAGCGGTTCCTGATCGAGGAGCTGGACCTGAACCGCAAGCGACGGGCGAATGTGGTCGACCGGACGGCCGCCGCCTGGATTCTGCAGGGCGCGCTGGACCGGCTGAGGGGCTGATGGGGGCGTTGCTCGCCGGCGTCCTGCCGGTCTTCGTCCTGATCGCCATCGGCTACGGGCTGCGCAAGTCCGACTTCCTGCCCGACGCGACCTGGCGGCCGATCGAGAAGCTTTCGATCCACATTCTCTATCCGGGCTTCCTGATCCCGGCGATCTGGAGCGCGGACATCTCGGGCGGCGGCGCGGGCGCGGCCGGGGCGGCGTCGGTGACCTCGGTGCTGATCATCGCGACCCTGACCCTCCTGGCCAAGCCGCTGATCAAGCTGGACGGCCCAGCCTACACCAGCGTCTTCCAGGGCGTGATCCGCTGGAACAGCTTCGTCTTCCTCCCAGTCATCCAGTCGGTCTACGGCCCGGACGGGCTGGCGTTGGCGGCGGTAGTGATCGCGGCCATGATTCCGGTGACCAACATCCTGTGCGTCATCGTGCTGGTGCGCTGGGGCGCCGACCAGAGGGCCATGTCGCCGCTGTCGCTGGCCAAGGCGATCTTCTCGAACCCCATCCTGCTCGCCTGTCTGATCGGCCTGGCGCTGAACCTGGGCGGCGTGCCGCGGCTGGGCGGGATTTCCGATACGCTCGAGCTGCTGGGCGCCGCCGCCCTGCCCCTGGGCCTCATCGTCGCCGGCGCCGGGCTGAGCTTCGCCGAGGTGGCGCGGCGCAGGATCACCATCGGCGCCGTGTCCTTCATCAAGCTGGTCGTCACCCCGCCGCTGATGTGGGGCCTGTGCGTCCTCTACGGCGGGAACGAGACGGCGCAGGGCATCGCCCTGCTGTGCGGCGCGGCCCCCGGTGCGGCGGCCAGCTATATGCTGGCGCGGCAGATGGGCGGAGACGCGCCGCTGATGGCCGGAATCGTGGCCCTGACGACGGTGGGAAGCGCCTTAAGCATCCCCGTGCTGCTGGCGCTATTCCATCTGGCCTAGATGCGCCCTATAGCCGGGCCTCGATGACCCAGCCCGATGTCACCGACCTGATTCACGAGCGGCTGGCGCCGTTTCCCCGCGACCATTTCCTGTCCGCAGGCGATCTGAACGCCGCGACGGTCCCGCCGCTGCTGGATCTGGCCGACGCCTTCGTCGACTTTAACCGCCAAGGCGCCAAGTCGCTCGACATCATGCGCGGCCGGACGGTGATGAACCTGTTCTTCGAGAACTCGACCCGCACCTCCGCCTCTTTCGAGATCGCGGCCAAGCGCCTGGGCGCCGACGTGACGGCGCTGAGCCCGCGCACCTCCTCCGTGGCCAAGGGCGAGACCCTGATCGACACGGCGGCGACGCTGAATGCCATGAAGCCCGACGTGCTGGTGGTCCGCCATTCGGCGTCGGGCGCGGCGGCCCTGCTGTCGCAGAAGGTCGGCTGCGCCGTGGTCAACGCCGGCGACGGCCGCCACGAGCATCCGACCCAGGCCCTGCTCGACATGCTGAGCATCCGCCGCGCCTTCGGCGACGTCGGCGGGCTGACGATCGCCATCTGCGGCGACATCGCCCACAGCCGGGTCGCCCGCTCCAATGTCGCCCTGCTGTCGATGATGGGCGCGCGGGTGCGCCTGATCGGGCCGCCGACCCTGGTGCCCGGCGACGCCGACCGCTGGGGCTGCGAGGTTTTCCATGACATGCGCGACGGCCTGCAGGGCTGCGACGTGGTCATGATGCTGCGCCTGCAACTGGAGCGGATGGAGGGCGCCCTGGTGCCCTCGACCCGCGAATATTTCCGCTTCTGGGGCCTGGACCGCGAGAAGCTGGCCTGGGCCAAACCGGGCGCCAAGGTGATGCACCCGGGGCCGATGAACCGCGGGGTGGAGATCGACTCCGACGTCGCCGACGACCTGTCGGTGTCGCTGATCCAGGACCAGGTCGAGATGGGCGTCGCCGCGCGCATGACCGTGCTGGCCGCCCTGTCCGCCCGCCGCGAGGGAGCCGGCCAATGAGCGCTCTCGCCATCCTGAACGCCCGCCTGCTGGACCCGGCGACGGACTATGACGGCCCGGGCGCGGTACTGATCGAGAACGGCCGCATCACAGAGGTCGTTCGTGGCGCAGGGGCCACGGCCCCCGAAGGCGTCACGGTCATCGACGCGGGCGGCCTCTGCCTTTCGCCGGGCCTGATCGACATCCGGGTCAAGACCGGCGAGCCGGGCGCCGAGCCCAAGGAGACGCTGAAGTCCGCGGCCCTTTCGGCGGCGGCGGGCGGCGTGACGACCATCGTGGTTCAGCCCGATACCGACCCGGCCATCGACGATCCGGCGATGATCGACCACATCCAGCGGCGCGGCGCCGCGCTGGAGCTGGTGAACGTCCGTGCGGCGGGCGCGGCCACCAAGGCCCGCGACGGCCAGCGCATGGCCGAGATCGGCCTGATGGATGAGGCCGGCGCCCTCTATTTCACCGACGTCGACAAGGTCATCGCCAACACCCGCACCCTGCAGCGGGTGATGAGCTACGCCGCCGCCTTCAACGCCCTGATCGCCTGCCGCCCGGCCGAGCCCTGGCTGTCGGAAGGCGCGGTGGCGACCTCGGGCGAGCTGGCCACTCGTCTGGGCCTGCCGTCGGCCCCGGCCATCGCCGAACGCATCCAGCTGGAGCGCGACCTGGCCTTGGTGGAGCAGACCGGCGCCCGCTTCCTGGTCGACCAGATCTCGACCGAGGGCGCGCTGGCCACCCTGGCGCGGGCTCGGGGCAAGGGACTTGAGGTCGCCGCCTCGGTCTCGGTCAACCACCTGTGCTTCAACGAGATCGACATCGGCGACTACCGGACCTTCTACCGGATGGACCCGCCGCTGCGCCCCGAGAGCGACCGGCAGGCCCTGGTCGAGGCGGTGCGCGAAGGCCTGATCGACGCCATCACCAGCGCCCACGCCCCGGCCCCGGCCGAAGACAAGCGCCGTCCGTTCGCCGAGGCGGCCCCGGGCGCGATCGGGCTCGAGACCCTGCTGCCGGCCGCCCTGACCCTGCACCATCAGGAAGGCCTGGACCTGCTGGACGTGCTGCGGCCGTTGACCGCCGGGCCGGCGGCCCTGCTTGGGCTGGACGCCGGGGTGCTCAAGGCCGGAGCGCCGGCGGACCTCGTCCTGTTCGATCCAGGCGCGCCGGTTGTGATCGATGCAGAGCGTCTGCACTCAAAATCCAAGAATTCTCCATTCGACGGACGGCGCCTGCAGGGCAAGGTTCTCGGAACCTGGGTGGGCGGCGTTCGGAAGGTCTAGCGTATGAGATGGAGGGGCGGTCGTCCGGACTGGCTGGTCGTTAGCGCCTGGCTCGTAATCGCCGCCCTGCTGCTCCTGGCATCCGATTGGATGTTCGAAGCGATCTTCATCTTCGGCACGATGATTCAGCTCGCCTGGGGCTGTGTCGGCCTCGCCCTCCTGGCGAACCTGTTGCTAAGCGGCCGTTGGATTCCGACTATAGTGCTGGTTGGCGCCGGCGCCGCACTTGTCCTGGCTCCCCTGCCCCAGTGGGGAGGCTGGCTATGGTTTCGTATCAGCTTCGAGTCCCACAAGGCGGCCTATGCGAAGGTCGTGGAGGAGGCGCCCGGACTTCCACGACAAGGCACAGCGCATGGCGTGAGATATCTGGTTGAACCCGGCCCTCCGGTTCGTGTCGCCTTCCCCCAACCCGTCGGCGTCGCCGACAATTGGAGCGCGGTGATCCACGACCCGTCCGACGCCGTGCTCACCGCCCGAGGCTGGGGCGCGGGAGGCGCAGGCGAATACACGGCGCGTCCCTATGTGCAGGAACTGTGGGGCGGCGACCTCCTTACCTGCACCCGAATCACCGGACACTGGCACCGGTGCTGGTTCACATGAACCTCGGCATGCTATTCACGCTGCGACCGTAAGGGGGATGAAGTGCAGGATCTGGTCGGACCCGCTGTAGGGACGCTCGCGCTCGTCGCGGTGGGCGGTTACCTGCTGGGCTCCATCCCGTTCGGGGTGATCCTGACCCGCGCCGCAGGCGCCGGGGATGTGCGCAACATCGGCTCGGGCAATATCGGCGCGACCAATGTGCTGCGCACCGGCCGCAAGGACCTGGCCATCGCCACCCTGCTGCTCGACGCCGGCAAGGGCGCGGCCGCGCTCCTGATCGCCCGCATGCTGTTCAGCAACGAGGTCGCGGGCGCCATCGCGGGCGGCGCGGCCTTCCTGGGCCACCTCTTCCCGGTCTGGCTCGGCTTCAAGGGCGGCAAGGGCGTGGCGACCTTCTTCGGCCTGCTGATCGCCGCCTGCTGGCCGCTGGGCCTGATGGCCGGCGCGACCTGGCTGATCGTCGCCGCCCTGTTCCGCATCTCGTCCCTGTCGGCCCTGGTCGCCTCAGCCGCCGCCCCGTTCTACGCCCTGCTGCCCCTGGCCGCGCTGGGCCTGCCTGCGCCGCAGCCGATCTTCGTGCTGGCGATCTTCACCGCCGTGCTGATCTGGATTCGCCACCACGAGAACATCCGGCGCCTGCTCAAGGGGACCGAACCCCGCATCGGCGGCAAGAAGGCTTGAGCCGCGGGGCGCCGCTGCCGGAGACGGAGCGGTTCGCCCGATTGAGGCTGGCGCGCACCGATCGGGTCGGCCCGGTCGCCTTCAAACAACTGCTGGAGCGGTTCGGCACGGCTGAACGCGCCGTCGAGGCCCTGCCGGACCTGATCCGCCGCGGCGGCGGGCATGGCCACGCCCTGCCCCCGGTCGAACAGGTCGAGGCTGAACTCGCGGCCGGAGAGCGCCTGGGCGCGCGGCTGCTGGTGCTGGGCGATGCGGACTTTCCCCCGATGCTGGCGGCGGTCGATCCGCCCCCGCCCCTACTGTGGACCTTGGGCGACCCGGCCCTGATGCTCGACGCCTGCATCGCCATCGTCGGGGCGCGGATCGCCTCGGCGGGCGGCCAGCGCATCGCCCGGGGCCTGGCGCAGCAACTGGGCGAGGCCGGGCATGTGGTGGTCTCGGGCCTGGCCCGCGGCATCGACGGGGCGGCCCACCTGGGCGCCCTGCCGACCGGGACGGTGGCGGTGCTGGGCGGCGGGGTCGACGACGTCTATCCGCCCGACAACGCCGACCTCTACGCCCAGATCGTCGAGAAGGGCTGCATCGTCTCGGAGAGCCCGGTCGGAGTCCGGGCTCAAGCCAGGGACTTCCCGCGCCGCAACCGCATCATCTCCGGTCTGTCGCGCGGCGTGATCGTGGTCGAGGCGGAGCTGAAGTCCGGCTCGCTGATCACCGCCCGGCTGGCCGGCGAACAGGGCCGCGACGTCTTCGCCGTGCCGGGCTCGCCGCTGGACCCGCGCTCCAAAGGGCCGAACGAGCTGCTGCGCCAGGGGGCGATCCTGTGCGAGGGGCTGGAGGACGTGGAGCGAGCGTTCTCCACCCTACGCACCCTGCGCGAACCCACGGCGGACAATCCGTTCGAGACGTCCCCCGGCGAGGTCGACGAAGCGCTGCTTGAGCGAGTCGCCGCCCTGCTCGCCCCGACGCCGACGCCGCGCGACGAGCTGGCCCGGGCCCTGGGCCTGCCGATCGGACCGGTCGCCGCCGCCCTGCTGGAACTCAGTCTGGCCGGGCGCGCCAGCCTGCTGCCGGGCGGGCTGGTTTCGACGTGAAATCACCCACCGGACCGGACGCCGATTGACAGCGGCCCTCGCGCCAACCACGTTCCCGCCCCTTCAAAGCCCTCCTTAGGCGCACCTCCCCCTATGAATCTTGTCGTCGTCGAGAGCCCCGCAAAGGCGAAGACCATCAATAAGTACCTGGGCCCGGACTATACGGTCCTGGCCTCGTACGGCCACGTCCGCGACCTGCCGTCGAAGGACGGGTCCGTGCTGCCCGACGACGACTTCGCCATGTCGTGGGAGATCGACGCCAAGGCCTCCAAGCGCCTGTCCGAGATCGCCGAGGTCGCCAAGAAGTCCGACCGCGTCATCCTCGCCACCGACCCGGATCGCGAGGGAGAGGCGATCAGCTGGCACGTGCTTGAGATCCTGACCAAGAAGAAGGTCCTCAAGGACACCCAGGTCCAGCGGGTCACCTTCAACGCCATCACCAAGAACGCCGTGCTCGAGGCCATGGCCGCGCCGCGCGACCTGGATATGGAGCTGGTCGAGGCCTATCTGGCCCGCCGCGCCCTGGACTACCTGGTGGGCTTCAACCTCTCGCCGGTGCTGTGGCGCAAGCTGCCGGGCGCGCGTTCGGCCGGCCGTGTACAGTCGGTCGCCCTGCGCATCGTCGTCGATCGCGAGATGGAGATCGAGAAGTTCAAGGCCCAGGAATACTGGTCCGTGGAGGCCGACCTGGCCGCCGACAGCCCGCCCTTCACCACCCGTCTGGTGAAGCACGAGGGCAAGCGGGTGCAGCGCCTGGACATCGGCTCCGAGGCCATGGCCACGGCGGCGCGCGAGGCGATCAACGCCGGGACCTTCACGATCAAGGCGATCGAGAAGAAGCCGGTCAAGCGCTCGCCCTCGCCGCCCTTCACCACCTCGACCCTGCAGCAGGAAGCGGCGCGCAAGCTCGGCTTCACCGCCCAGCGCACCATGCAGGCGGCGCAGAAGCTGTACGAAGGCGTCGACGACACGGGCGGTCTGATCACCTACATGCGGACCGACGGCCTGTTCGTCAGCCCGGAGGGCATCGCGCAGGCGCGCCAGGTCATCGGCGAGCGTTTCGGCCCGGCCTACGTCCCTTCGGAGCCGCGCTACTACAAGACCAAGGCCAAGAACGCCCAGGAGGCGCACGAAGCCATCCGTCCGACCAACATCGCGCGTGCGCCGGAGAGCCTGCGGCTCGATAGCGACCTGCAGCGGCTCTACGAGCTGATCTGGAAGCGGATGGTGGCCAGCCAGATGGAATCGGCGCGCCTGGACCGCACCACGGTCGAGGTCGAAACCGCCGACGGCCAGACGGGCCTGCGCGCCACCGGCCAGGTGGTCGCCTTCGACGGCTTCATCGCCGTCTATGAGGAAGGCCGTGACGACAAGCCCAAGGACGGCGCCGACGACGAGGACGACTCGACCCGCCTGCCGACGCTGAAGGAAGGCGCGACCGCCAAGGTCGAGGCCATCCGCACCGAGCAGCATTTCACCGAGCCGCCGCCGCGTTATTCGGAAGCCACCCTGGTCAAGAAGCTGGAAGAGCTGGGCATCGGCCGCCCGTCGACCTACGCCTCCATCCTGACCACCCTGCGCGACCGCGAATACGTGCGCTCGGACAAGGGCCGCTTCTACCCCGAGGACAAGGGACGGCTGGTCACGGCCTTCCTGGAGCAGTTCTTCTCCAAATGGGTGGAGTACGACTTCACCGCCGCCCTGGAGACGCGCCTCGACGAAGTGTCGGCGGGCGATCTGAACTGGAAGGTTCTGCTGCGCGAGTTCTGGACGGACTTCCACGCCGCCACCAGCGCCGCCGGCGAGCTGCGCACCACGGCCATCCTGGACGCGCTGAACGAGTCGCTGGGCGCCCACATCTTCCCGCAGAAGGAAGACGGCGCGGATCCGCGCGAATGCCCGCTGTGCCACCAGGGCCAGCTGAGCCTGAAGACCAGCCGCTTCGGCGCCTTCATCGGCTGCTCGCGCTATCCCGAGTGCAAATACACTCGCCCGGTCGCGGCCCCCGACGCCGAGAACGGCTCGGCCGAGAGCGGCGACCGCGAGCTGGGCGTCGATCCGCAGACCAACGCCCCAGTCTCGCTCAAGATCGGCCGCTTCGGCCCCTATGTGGAAACCACGCCGCCGGATGCGGACAAGCCCAAGCGCTCGTCCCTGCCGAAGGGCTGGTCGCCGGCCTCGATCGACCTCGACAAGGCCCTGCGCCTGCTGGCCCTGCCGCGCGAGGTCGGGATGCACCCGGAGGACGGCAAGCCGATCACGGCGGGCCTGGGCCGCTACGGTCCCTTCGTGCAGCACGCGGGGACTTACGCGAATGTCTCTGACATCGATGAGGTTTTCGAAGTCGGTCTGAACCGCGCCGTGGCCCTGCTGGCCGAGAAGCGGGCCGGCCGTCCAGGCGGCCGTGGGGCCGCTGCGGCGCCGCTGAAAGACCTGGGGGCGCACCCGGAGACGGGCGAGCCGATCCACGTCATGGCCGGCCGCTTCGGCCCCTATGTGAAGTCCGGCAAGATCAACGCCACCCTGCCCAAGGGCACGGCGCCCGAGGACCTGACGCTGGAGGCGGCCCTGCCGCTGCTGGCGGCTCGCGCCGCCGCGGCTCCGGCCAAGGGCAAGAAGGCGCCGGCGAAAAAGGCCGCGGCTCCGAAGAAGCCGGCGGCGAAGAAGGCTCCGGCCAAGAAGACAGCGACCAAGAAGGCGGCGGCGGCGGAGGAGTAATCTTCCGCCGGCGCCCCTAGTCCTTGAGCAGGCGATCCCGCGCCGCGTTGAGCCGCGACGCCAGCCCCTCCGTGCCGCCCTGGTCAGGGTGGGCGCGGGCCATGAGGCGCTTCCACTGGGTGTTGATCTCTTTCGGCGTGGCGTCGGCGGAGACGCCCAACAGCGACCGTGCTTCAGACAGGGTCATCCCCTCCGGGCGACGCTCCACCGCGCGCTGGCGGGAGACGACGCTCAGCCACACGCCGGCGCCGGCGAGCGCCAGGGCCGCGATCCATGAGCCGCGCACGGCCAGGAGCACTGCGCCGGCCGTCATCACGGCTGCGAACAGGGTGGCGGCGACCCGCCAATGGGCGCGGCCGGGCCGCTCGGTCTGACGGCCCAGACGGACCAGGGCCCAGACGGCGATCGCCGCCAGGGCCAGCCAGACCAGGCTCAAGACGTCACGCGGCGGCTTCGAGCGGCGTGTTCAGCGTGCCGCCGTCGAGGCCGAGGGCCTGCATCAGGTTGCGCAGCTCCTGGCGGGCGGCGACGTGGGCCAGGGAGACGGCCACAGGACGCACCTCGTTGGACAGGTCGGCGACGGTCAGGCCGAACGGGAACAGCTCGCGGTAGATGACGCGGTCGCGCAGGCCGGGGCCCATGCGGAAGCCGACGCGGCGGGCCAGTTTCTCCATTCGCTCTTCCAGGCGGCGGCGATTGCGCGCCTCGGCCACCGCCAGGCGATTGGTGACGACGATCCAGTCGATCGTGGCGGTGCGGCCCAGGGCGATGGCGCGCTGCTTGCGGGCCTCCCAGACGCTCTCGGAATAGATCGAGGGCTTGAGCAGATCCAGGCTCACCGGGTCGACCGTGCCGAGCAGGTCGAAGTCGACGAAGCTGTCGTTCATCGGGGTGACGATCTGGTCGGCCAAGCCGTGGGCGGCGCGCGACAGGACGGTGTCGCCGCCGGGGGTGTCGATCAGGATGACGTCGACGCCTTCCGCCTTGGAGGCGGAGAAGGCGGCGCCGAACCTCTCCAGTTGCTCTGCGGACGGGGCCTGGGCGAGAGCCTTGCCGTCGCCGAGGTCCGCCTCGAACGGCATGGGCAGGAAGCAGCCGTTGCCGGCGGTCCAGGCCGCGCGATTGGCGAAGAACCGGGCCAGCGACCGCTGACGGAGGTCCAGGTCGATGATGGCGACCTTCTTGCCCGCGTGCAGGAGGCCAGTGACGATGTGGATGGCGAGGGTGGACTTGCCCGCCCCGCCCTTCTCGTTGCCGACGATGATGACCGTAGGCTCAGCCATGGATTTTCAACCTCTGAACAGCCGCCGACTCGACACGCGACCCCAGGAGGAGAGTCGCGGCAGCGCGCCCCCACGTCAACGCGGGCCGCTTAGGCGTCTGTGGACCGCTGCCGTACGACTAGCGGGCCGCTGTGGCGGGTTTCAGGCGGAGCGGTGGCACCAGGGGTCGTCGATGCCCGCGGCGGCGCAGACGGCGGCGGCGCCGGCGCCCGGCACGCGGACCTTGAGACGGACCAGCTGACGACCGTTGACGTCGACCTTCTCATAGACCGGCGTCAAACCTTCGAGGGCCCAGGACGCCTGGCCGCCCTTCAGACGGGCCCAGGCGGCGCGGGCGGCGGCCTCGCTGGAGTAGGCGCCGATCTGGACCAGGTTACCGCCCTGACGGACGGCCGGAGCCGGTCGGACCTGGATGGCGGGCTTGGCGGCGGGCGCGGCCTCGGCCGGGCGGGCCGCGATGCGCTGGACTGCGGCCTCGACGACGGCGGGCGCAGCGGCTTCCGCCAGAGCGGGAGCCATCGCCGGCATCAGACCGTCGCGGGCGTCCCACAGGGCGTGCGGATCCATGACCTCGACCGTGAGCGGCTTCCGAGGCCCTGTCTCGGCGCGCTCGGTGGCGGCCGGCGCGTCGTTACTGGCCGGGGTGCGGTCCTCGGAGACCGGAATGGCGGCGACGTTTTCGGCGAAATTCTCGAAGCGGTGCGGATCAGCGTTGACGACGCCGCAAGCCGAAACGGTTGCGGCGGCAAGACAGACCAGCACTGGACGGATCATAAGGCTCGGCGTCATAAGCGGCACACTCGCACGCCGGGGTTTGCAGCCTAGTTTACGATCAGCCTTAAGCCGAAAGGTCTCACTGTTAACCATGGCCGATACTCCACTCGTGGCCATCGTCCGCCCTGTCGCCGACCTGCGCACAACTGTAAGCGCGTGGAAGCGCCAAGGGTTCACCGTAGGTTTCGTGCCGACTATGGGCGCCCTGCACGACGGCCATCTGGCCCTGGTGCGCGAGGCCAAGGAACGGGCCGACCGCGTCGTGGCCAGCGTCTTCGTCAACCCGACCCAGTTCGCCGCCCACGAGGACCTGGGCGCCTATCCCCGACAGGAGGGCCGCGACGCGGAATTGCTGGCCGAAGCAGGCTGCGACCTGATGTTCGCGCCGTCGGTCGAGGAGATGTACCGCCCGGACGCCACCACGACGATCAGCGTCGGCGCGCCGGCCGAGGGCCTAGAAGGCGCCTTCCGGCCGCAGATGTTCGGCGGCGTGGCCTTGGTGGTGTCCAAGCTGCTCAATCAGGTGCAGCCCGACGTGGCGGTCTTCGGCGAGAAGGACTTTCAACAGTTGATCGTGGTCCGCCGGCTGGTCCGCGACCTCGACATCCCGACCGAGATCATCGGGCTGCCGACCATCCGCGACGGCCACGGCCTGGCCCTGTCCTCGCGCAACGCCTACCTCAGCGAGGCCGATCTGGCCGTGGCGCGGCGCCTGAACGGCATTCTGGCCGAAGCGGGCGCCAAGGCGGCGCTGGGCGATCCGGTCGCTCCGCTGGAGGCCGAGGCGGCCCAGGCGCTGCTGGCGGCAGGCTTCGACAGCGTCGACTACGTCGCCATCCGCCGAACGGACGACCTGTCGGCCTTTGAAACCGTGGCGGACGCCCCTGCCCGCGTCCTGGCGGCGGCCAAGATCGGGCGGACGCGGCTGATCGACAATATGGCGGTGTGAGACCGCCCCCGATTTCCGCTCATCCCCGCGAACGCGGGGACCCAGTTCGCTCCAGCTTGACGTTTGCGCGTCCGGACCGGCGAACGTGCACGCAAGCCGCTTTCGCGGGGATGAGCGGTGAGTTTGGGTGTCCGACCTAGCCGATCGAACCCACGCAGCCCTCGTCGCCGCCGACCGGGAGGGCGGCGTCGGTGAGGCTCAGGGTCCAGCCGTGGTGGGTGTCCAGGCCACGACGGCGAATGCCGGAGCCGTCGCCGGCGTCGCCGCCGACGTCGACGATGACGCGGCGGCCGTTCGGCAGGGCGGCCGGATCGATCTTGCCGACGGCGAGCGCCGTCGGGGTGTCGCCGCCGAAGCCGTCGAAGACGCTGAGCATGGACCAGTCGCGGCGCAGGCCGATCCACCAGGGATCGCCGGCGTTGACAGCCAGGACGGCGACGCCATGGCCCTCGGCGGCCCAGGCCAGGGCGGCCTGCGGATCGCGGACGGCGCGCATGTCGGCGGCGGCGCCGAAGCGCAGGCGGGCGCCGTCGAAGGCGCGGGTCGGCTCGACCGGCGACCAGACCTGGACCTTCATCCGGCCCTGACGGGCCAGACCCCAGCCGACGATCTGACGCCACAGGGACTCGACCGCCTCACGGTTGTCGGGCTCGGCCTGGGACAGGACGCGGTCGAGGACGGTCTGCTCGCGGTCCGGACGCAGCTTCACATGCGGGCCCGAGGGGGCGTCCTTGGCCTTGCCGACCTTGGCGGCGATGGCCAGACGGCGCTCGAACAGGGCCAAAAGCTGGTCGTCCAGTTCGTCGATCTCGTGGCGCAGGGCGGCCAGCGCCATCTGTTCGGCCGAGAGTTCCTGGGGGGCGGCCGGCCAGACTTGCTGCAGGGCGGCTTGGGTACGGGAGGTGGTCACAGGGGACAGTCTTTCGATTTCACTACGGCGGGTGGTTCGTTTGCGAGCCGCCGCTCCATCTCGGAGCGGTCGCCGGCGAGGAAGTCAGGACGCGATGCCCGACGCCTCAGCCGGCGTATCGAAAGCCGTAGAAATACAGGTCCGCGGCCGCGAAAGCGCGGGCGGTGAAAGTCGCAGCGATGGCTTGCGAGCAGACCATGGGGTTTAGAAGCCGCAACAATCGTGCGCCGTCAACCCGTTCAGGCGCTAAGCAGGACGAAACGCGTCCGGTTGTCGGCCGAATCCTGGATATCGTTGCTCAGAATCGACAGCTCATAGACTTCCGCGGCCCGGATCGGGGCGACCGCGGCCCGCGTCGGGTCGCCGGCCTCGGCCACAGCCCGGGCGGCGCCGGCGGTGTCGAAGGCCTCGACCGCGGTGATGCTGTTGGCGGTGAGGAAGCCTGTGCACTGGCCCAAGGCGGCCGGATGGCTCTCCGCGGTCTTGATGTCGCCGAGACGCGCGCCTTCGACAGACATCAGCGCCAGGCGGATCGGCCGCCAGGCGTCGCCGACGATGGTCAGGCCCGAGGACTCGACCAGCGAAGCGGCGGGCTCGACACGGCCGATGGTGGAGTTCTCGACCGGGATCAGGGCCGCCCCCACCTCCCCCGCCTTCAGGGCGTTGATGGCCGCCTCGAAGGTGTCGAAGGCGACCGGCTCGTCCCACGGACGCAGGTCGAGGCAGGCCTCATGGCTGAAGGCGCCGGGCGCGCCCTGATAGGAGACGCGGCCGGGCGCTTCGTCATCTCCGGGACGGCCGACGCCCTCCACCTAAGCCGCCTGCGAGCGGTCTACCCGCCCCGACTTGAGCCGCTCGGCGACCAGGAAGGCCAGCTCAAGCGCCTGGTCAGCGTTGAGGCGCGGGTCGCAGTGGGTGTGGTAGCGGCTCGACAGGTCGTCCTCGGTCAGGGCCTGCGCCCCGCCCAGGCATTCCGTGACGTCCTGGCCGGTCATCTCCAGGTGGACGCCGCCGGGGTGGACGCCCTCGGCCTCGGCTACGTCGATGAAGCCCCGGACCTCGCCCAGGATGCGCTCGAACGGACGGGTCTTGTAGCCGTTGCCGGCCTTCAGCGTGTTGCCGTGCATCGGGTCGATCGACCAGACCACGCGCTTGCCGTTGTCCTTCACCGCCTTCATCAGGCGCGGCAGGCGGTCGCCGACCTTGTCGACGCCGAAGCGGCCGATCAGGGTCAGGCGGCCCGGGATGTTGTCCGGATTGAGCACGTCGATCAGCGGCAGCAGGTCGTCCGGCTCCATGGTCGGGCCGCACTTGAGGCCGACCGGGTTCTTGATGCCGCGGACGAACTCGACGTGGGCGCCGTCCAGCTGGCGGGTGCGCTCGCCGATCCAGACCATGTGGGCCGAGGTGTCGAACCATTCGCCGGTGGCGCCGTCGAGTCGGGTCAGGGCGCTCTCGAGGTTCAGCAGCAGGGCCTCATGGCTGGTGAAGACCTCGACGCGCGACAGATCGGGATGGGTCTCCGGCGTGACGCCGACCGCCTCCATGAAGGCCAGGGCCTCGGTGATCTTCTCGGCCAGCTCGCGGTATTTGGCGCCGTAGGCGGTGTCGCCCGCGAATCCCATGGTCCAGCGGTGGATGTTGTACAGGTCAGCGTAGCCGCCGCCGGCGAAGGCGCGCAACAGGTTCAGGGTCGAGGCCGACTGGTTGTAGGCACGGATCAGGCGCTGCGGATCCGGCACGCGCTCTTCGGGCGTGAAGGCCATGCCGTTGATGATGTCGCCGCGGTAGCTGGGCAGCTCGACGCCGTCGATCTGCTCGATCGAGGACGAACGCGGCTTGGCGAACTGGCCGGCGATGCGGCCGACCTTCACCACCGGCTTGCGGCCGGCGAAGGTCAGGACCACCGCCATCTGCAGGATCAGGCGGAAGGTGTCGCGGATGTTGTCGGTCGAGAACTCCTTGAAGCTCTCGGCGCAATCGCCGCCCTGCAGCAGGAAGGCCTCGCCGGCCTCGACCTGCGCCAGCTTGGCGGTCAGGTGACGGGCCTCGCCGGCGAAGACCAGCGGCGGCATGGCGCGCAGCTCGTCCTCGACGCGGTGCAGGGCGTTGATGTCCGGATAATCCGTCGGCATCTGCACGACGGGTTTTTGTCTCCAGCTCTCGGGGGTCCAGCGCGTACTCATCCGGGCAAGATAGGCGGACGGGCGCGCGGGGACAACGCGGCGGTTTGGCTGAGGGCGGATTGGATCAGGCGGCGTGGCCGATTGGGCGCCGTCCGCGGATGCCAAGTGGCTAGTGGCTGGCCCGCGCCGGTGAAGCGGCGACCATCGAGCCGCCCCCCGCTGGCGACGGCGCGTGCTTGGGTCGACGGTCGGCGGAAGGGCGACGCGGACGGCTGCGGTTCCGGAGGCGGTGGCCAGCCACTAGCCACTAGCCACTAGCCACTCAGCCGCCGCAGACATCAGCCCGCCGCCATATTCCCCGGGTGCTGCTTCTCCTTCAGCGTCACCAGCTCCTCGGCCATGGTCGGATGCACCGCGCAGGTGGCGTCCCACTGGGCCTTGGTCAGGCCGGCCTTCACGGCGATGGCGGCGAGTTGGATCATCTCGGGGGCCTCGGGGCCGACGATGTGGCAGCCGACGACCTTCTGGGTCGTAGCGTCGACGACCAGCTTCATCAGCACGCGCTCGTCCGATCCGGTGAAGGCGTATTTCATCGGCCGGAAGCGGGTGACGTAGACGTCGACCTCGCCGGGGCAGGAGTGGCGGGCCTCGCTCTCGGACAGGCCGACCACGCCGACCGGGGGCTGGCTGAAGACGCCGGTGGCCACGGCCTCGTAGTCGAAATGCTGCGGGTTGTTGCGGAAGACGGTCTCGTGGAAGGCCACGGCCTCGCGAATGGCGACCGGGGTCAGATTCATCCGGTCGGTCACGTCGCCGATCGCCCAGATGTTGTCGGCCGTGGTCTTGGAGAAGGCGTCGACGCAGATCGCCCCGTTGTCGTCGACCTTCACGCCGGCCGTCTCGAGGCCCAGCGCCTTGACGTGGGGCACCCGGCCGGTGGCGAACATGACCACGTCGGTCTCGATGGTCATGCCGTTCTCGAGCCGGTTCATCAGGCCGGTCTCGGTCTTCTCGATGGCCTCATGCTGACAGCCGAGGATGACCTTGATGCCGCGCTTCTCGATCTCGCCGGCCAGGTGCGCGCGGACGTCGTCGTCGAAGCCGCGCAGGATGTTCGGGCCGCGGTAGATCAGGGTCGTCTCGACGCCGAGCCCGGCGAAGATGCCGGCGAATTCGACGGCGATGTAGCCGCCGCCGGCGATCAGGATGCGCTTGGGCAGCTCCGGCAGGTGGAAAGCCTCTTCCGAGGTGATGCAGTGCTCGATGCCCGGCATGTCCTCGGGCGACCAGGGACGGCCGCCGGTGGCGATGAGGATCTTCTCGGCGGTGATCGTCTGGTTCTTGCCGACGATCTCGACAGTGTGGGCGTCCTTCAGGACGGCGCGGCCGTGCACGAGGTCGACACCGGCTTTGCCCAGGTTGGCGGCGTAGATGCCGGACAGGCGGGCGATCTCGACGTCCTTGGCGTGAATGAATTTCGGCCAGTCGAAGCTGGCGTCGACGGTCCAGCCATAGCCTTCGGCGGTCTCGAACTGGTGGGCGAAGTCGGAGGCCATGACCATGAACTTCTTCGGCACGCAGCCGCGGATGACGCAGGTGCCCCCGACGCGGTGCTCCTCGGCGATGGCGACTCGCTTGCCGCCCAGGGCGGTCAGGCGCGCAGCCCGCACGCCGCCGGAGCCGGCGCCGATGACGAAGAGGTCGTAGTCGTAGGTCTGGGTCATGGCCTGTCGATTCAGCGGAGCAGTCGGTCCACGCCATGTAGACGGTCCGCGCCTGAATCCAAGCGGCGGGCCCTATGGGGACATTGCAAGCAGCACGCGTCGCGAAGGTCAGGCAGGCGACGATCGGCCATGCACGGCTCCTTCATCCGACCGATGGATCACCGACTGCAAAGCCCGGACGAGCCAGGACGCTCCGTTTAAGGCGTCAGCACCTGCACGCCGTCATCCGTGCCGATGATGGCTTCGTCGGCGAGGTCGAGGAACAGGCCGTGCTCAACCACGCCGGTGATCAGCTTGAGATCGTCGGCGAGGCGCTGCGGATCGTGGATGGCCTGGCAGGCGGCGTCGTAGATCAGGTTGCCGCCGTCGGTGCGGACCAGGCCGCGCTCGGCGGTGCGGACACGGGCCGGCATGGCGATGTCGTGGTCCGAAAGCACGTCGGCGATGCGGTTGGCCGTGGTCTTGTGGCCGAAGGCGACGACCTCGATCGGCAGGGCGAACTTGCCCAGCACCGGCACCACCTTGGCCTTGTCGGCGATGACGATGCAGCGGGCCGAGGCCTCCCACACCAGTTTCTCGCGCAGCAGGGCCGCGCCGCCGCCCTTGATGAGGGCCAGGCCCGGGCCGCACTCGTCGGCGCCGTCGACGGTCAGGTCGATGCGCGGGGTGTCCTCCAGGGTCGACAGCGGCAGGCCCAGCTCGCGGGCCAGTTCGGCGGTGGCCTCCGAGGTGGGCACGCAGCGCAGGCCGTTCAGGTTGCGGGCGGCCAGGGCCTTCACGAACCAGGCGGCCGTCGAGCCGGTGCCCAGGCCGACGATCATGCCCGCCTCGACGCGGAGGGCGGCGGCTTCGCCGGCGAGTTTCTTTTGCGTGTCGCTCATGCGCGGCCTCCTAACCTGTTCGCGCCGCTGAGGGGAGAGGCTTCACCCCTTCGCCGCCTTCTTCGCCCGCATCATGTCCATGAACTTCGCCGCCCAGCCCGTCTTGGCGGTCTGAGGCGCGCGGGCCAGGGCGAGATCGCCGGGCGCGACATCGCTGGTGATCACAGAGCCTGAGCCGACCATGGCGCCGGCGCCGATTGTGACCGGGGCGACCAGGGAGGTGTTGGAGCCGACGAAGGCCCCCTCGCCCACTACGGTGCGGTGTTTGAAGAAGCCGTCGTAGTTACAGAAGATGGTCCCGGCCCCGATGTTGGCCTTGGCCCCTACCTCGCCGTCGCCGAGGTAGGCCAGGTGGTTGGCCTTGGCGCCGGCGGCCATCTTGACGTTCTTCACCTCGACGAAATTGCCGATCTTGACCTTCTCGCCCAGGGCCGCGCCGGGGCGCAGTCGGGCGTAGGGGCCGACCTCGGCGCCGGTGGCGACGGTCGCGCCCTCGATGTGGCTGAAGCTGCGGATGCGGGCGCCCGGGGCGACCTTGGCGCCGGGGCCGAAGACCACGAACGGCTCGATGTGGGTCCCGCCGCCGACCTCGGTGTCCCAGGCGAAGTGGACGGTGTCCGGAGCGGGCATGGTCACGCCGGCGGCCAGGAAGGCGTCGCGCTGGACCTTCTGGAACAGGGCCTCGGCCTGGGCCAGTTCGGACTGGGCGTTGACGCCCATGACCGAGTCCTCGGAGGCGAAGACGGCGCGGGTCGGCTCGCCGCGCTCGCGGGCCAGCTCGACCACGTCGGTCAGGTAGTATTCGCCCTTGGCGTTGTCGTTCTTCACCTCGCCCAGAAGCTCGAACAGCAAGCCGACCGGGGCGGCCATGACGCCGGAATTACAGGCGGTTATGGCCAGAACCTCGGGCGAGGCCTCCTTGGCCTCGGTGATGGCCAGCAGTTCGCCGTCCCGGGTGACCAGGCGGCCGTAGGCGCCGGGGTCGCGGGCCTCGAAGCCGATGACGGTGACGCCCTCGTGGTCGGCGAAGACCGGCTCGATGTCGGCGGCGCGCAGCAGGGGCACGTCGCCGTAGGTGATGACCACCTGGCCGACGAAGTCGCCCAGCACGGCCTCGGCGGCGCGCACGGCGTGGCCGGTGCCGAGCGGGGGGTCCTGCACGGCGATGGCGTCCTCGCCCAGGCGCTTCACCACGTGGTCGCGCACCTCGGGCGAATGCGCGCCGACGACGACGACGATCCGCTCGCAGTGCAGGGCCTCGGCGGCGTCGATGGCGTGGTCCAGCATGGCGCGGCCGCCCACCGGGTGCAGCACCTTGGGCAGGGGCGACTTCATGCGCGTGCCCTGTCCGGCGGCGAGGATGATGGCGGCCCTTGGATGCGAAGACGTGGGGTGGCTGGTCATGAATCGGTCCGAACGGTAGTCAGCCCCCAGCTCTAGCCCATCGGGGCGCACGGCGGGAGAGACGGGTGACGACACGCGACCTGGAAGGCTGGACCATCGCTTTCGACCTCGACGGCACCCTGGTCGAGACCGCGCCGGACATCGTCGGCACGCTGAATCGTCTGCTGGTCCAGCACGAGCTGCCGGTGCTGCCGCTCGAGCAGGCCCGCAACCTGATCGGCCACGGCGCCGTGGCGCTGCTGAAGCGCGGGTTCGAGGCGGCCGGCGCGGTCTGGGACGAGACCGCCTCCCCCGCGCTGCTCAAGGCCTTCCTGGCCGACTACATGGAGCACATCGCCGAGCACAGCACCGCCTATCCGGGCGCGATCGAGGCGCTGGACGAACTGGCCGCGCAGGGGGCGATCCTGTGCGTGGCGACCAACAAGCCGACCGACCTGTCGGTGGCCCTGTTCCGCGCGATCGGACTGGAGAGTCGCTTCAAGGTGATCTGCGGCCCACAGTCGGTTTCGGCCAAGAAGCCGGACGCCGCCCACATCCGCGAGACGGTGCTTCAGGCCGGCGGCGACCCCGCCCGGGCGATCATGGTCGGCGACAGCATCACCGACCTGAACGCCGCCCGCGCCACCGGCGTGCCGTGTATCCTGACCAGCTTCGGCTACACCGACATCCCGGCGGCGGAGCTCGGCGCTGACGCTGTGATCGACCATTTCAGCGCGCTGCCGGCGGTGATCGGGCGGCTGATCACATAAATCTGCATCTGCACCCGTTGCGGTATGCTGCACCTGCGAACATGTTGAAGGGCCGATCCCTCCCCGGAACGTCCGCATGATCCGTCGCTTCTTCGCCATTCCGCTCTGGCAGCGGACCGCCGCCGGCTTTGCGCTCGGCATCGTCGCCGGCCTGATCCTGAGGGAGCATGCCGAGACCTGGCTGCAGCCAATCGGCGACGTCTATCTGAACCTGATCCGCATGGTGGTCGCGCCGCTGGTGCTGTTCACCATCGCCAGCTCAATCGCCAAGCTGGGCGAAGGCGTCGGCGCGGTGCGGCTGGGGGTGCGGACGATCGTCTGGTTCGCCATCACATCCTTGCTGGCGGTGCTGGTCGGCTTCGCCTTCGGCCACATCGTCAACCCGGGCATGGGGCTGGAGAACCTGCCGCTGGGCGAGGTGCGCGAGCGCGAGATCCCGACCCCGCTGGACGTGCTGATCGGCATCGTGCCGACCAACCCCTTCGCCGCCCTCAGCGAGGGCAAGGTGCTGCAGATCATCTTCTTCTCGGCCCTGGTCGGCGCGGCCCTGGTGGCGCTGGGCGATCGGGCGCAGACGGCGCGGCGGCTGGTCGACGAGGGCGCGGCGATCGTCTTCCGCATCACCCGCTGGGTGATCCAGCTGACCCCCTTCGGCGTCTTCGGCCTCATCGGCTCGGTCGTCGGCGGCTACGGCTGGGAGGCGCTGCTGCCGCTCGGCAAGTTCATCTTCGCCATCTACGCCGCCTGCCTGTTCCACATCCTGGTGGTCTATTCGAGCCTGCTGAAGCTGCACGGACTGAAGGCGCGCAGCTTCTTCCGCGGGGCTTTCGCGGCCCAGCAGACGGCCTTCGCCACCTCGTCGTCGCTTGGGACCCTGCCGGTCACCCTGCGCCAGACGGTCGAGCGGCTGGGCGTGCCCCAGGCCTATGCGGCCTTCGCCGTGCCCCTGGGGGCCAGCGTCAAGATGGACGGCTGCGGGGCCATCTATCCGGCCATCGCGGCGATCTTCATCGCGCAGTATTTCCACATCGATCTGACCCTGACCCACTACATCCTGATCGGGCTGACGGCGGTGCTCGGTTCGCTCGGCACAGCCGGGGTGCCGGGCACCTCGATCGTCATGCTGACCCTGACCCTGTCGACGGCCGGCCTGCCGCTCGAAGGCATCGGCTACATCGTCGCCATCGACCGGATCATCGACATGATGCGCACGGCGACCAATGTGACCGGCCAGATGCTGGTCCCGGTGCTGGTGGCCAAGGAGGAGGAGATCCTCAACGAGGACATCTACAACGGCCACGTCGCCTGGCTTCCCGGCGACCCGGACGCCGAGACTCCGGAAGCGGTGCAGGCGGCGGGAATCTGAGGCTTGCGCGGCTCGGGCGACCGGGCTATGTCCGCGCCCTCCCCGGACGGCGACGCCGCTTCGGGCCCGAAGATGGATGCGTAGCTCAGCGGGAGAGCACCTCGTTCACACCGAGGGGGTCACAGGTTCAATCCCTGTCGCATCCACCATCTTCCCGTCCTCGACATCGCCAGCGCCAAGCGACTCTCAGCCGGTGGATTGCGCTCGCCACCTCAGCAAACTCGCCTCCGCCGTGAACCCCGGGCCGAAGGCGGCGAGCAGGCTGAGGGCGCCGGGCGACGGGTGGTCGGCGCGCAGGGCCTGGTCGAGGACGAACAGGACGGTGGCGCTGGACATGTTCCCGAACTTGGCCAGCGTGGCGTAGCTGGCCGTCAGGCGCGGGCGGGCGTCGGGTATCAGTTCCTCGACTCGCGCCAGGATCTTGGCCCCGCCCGGATGCAGCAGCAGGGAGGCGAGGTCGTCCGGGCCGGCGAGGTCGGCGAAGGCCTCCATCACCTCCGGCACCAGATCGCGGACGACGTCGGGCACGGTCCCTGAGACGCGGACGCGGAAGCCGCCGTCGTCGAAGTCCCACCCCATGACCCCGGCCGTGCCCGGACTGCGCAGGGTGGTCGAGCGGAGAACCTCCAGCGGGCCGTACAACCCGGCCGCATCACCGGCGATCAGCACAGCCGCGGCGCCGTCGGCGAAGATGGCGGTCGAGACCAGATTCTGCAGCGAGACGTCCGTGCGCTGGAAGGTGATCGAATTGAGCTCCAGCGCGATCAGCAGCCAGCGGGAGGTCGGCCGCCCCTCGGTCAGCCGAGCGGCCAAGGCCAGGCCCGCCGCGCCGCCGGCGCAACCGAGGCCGAACAGCGGGACGCGGCTGACCGTGCGCGGCAGGCCGAGCGTCTCGGCGACATAGGTGTCGATGCTGGGCGCGGCGATGCCGCTGGAGGAGACGTAGATGACTCCGTCAATGGTTGAGGGCTCGACCCCGGCCTTGGCCAGACAGTCGGCGGCGACCTCCGAGGCCAGGGCCTTTGCCGCCACGAGGTAGGCGTCATTGGCCGCGCCAGGACCAGCGCCGCGGGCGAACCACTCCGGCGGCACGGCGAAATGGCGCTCGTCGACGAGGGCGTTGTCGAAGACCGACAGGTAGCGGCTGTTGGCCGGGCCGAAATGGGCCTCGGCCAGGGCCCGCACCTCGGGCTGGGAGAGCCGATGCTCGGGGACGACTGTGGCGACGGCGACGATCTGAGGCACGGACCCACGTCCCTTGGCGTCTCCGGGCGCGGTTGCATCCTTCGGCGTCGAGGCACACTGTCGCTCAGTTCAGGGGCAGGCGCAACGTGACCCAACCGGACGCAAGAGCTTCGAATCCCGGGCGGTTTCAGTCTTCGCGCCTGAGCGGCCTGCTGGTCGCCGCGCACCCCTTCCCGGCCGTGCTGAACGGCTTCGCAGGGGGTCTGGTCCACGTCGTGGCGGCGGGTCGACTGTCGCCGACGAGCCTGGGCGTAGCGGCCTCGATCGCCCTCATCCACGCCTCGATCGGGACCATGAACGACTGGGTCGGTCGCGACAGCGACCGCCTGAGCAATCCCGACAAGCCGATCGTGCGCGGCGTCGTGGCGCCCTTGGAGGTGCTGGCGGCCTCGGTGCTGACCGGCCTGGCGGGATTGATGGGCGCCTGGGCGACCCACGCCCTGCCCATCGGCCTCGCCATCCTGCTGGCGGGAGCGGCCTACAACCTGGCGCTCAAGGGCACGCTATGGAGCTGGGCGCCGTACGCTGTCGCCATTCCATCGGTGGCGGTCTGGGCCTTCCTAGCGGCGGGTTCGACCTCGCCGTGGATCTGGGCCAGCTATGCCGTCGGAGCGGCGATGGCGGTCGCACTCAACCTGGCCAACACCCTGCCCGATCTGGAGGGCGATGCAGCGCTTGAGACGGCGGGGCTGTCGCACCGGCTCGGGGAGCGGCGGTCCCAGATGGCGGCGGTGACGTTGCTCATCGTATCGAGCGCAGGCGTCGCAGGTCCGGCGCTGGGCGCGGCCCTCCCCGCGCCGGGGATCGCAGCCTTGGCCATCGGCGGGATCGGCGCCTGGGTGATGGCGGCGGGCTATCGAAGGGGCGGACGCGCCGCCTTGCGCCGGGCCTGGTTCGCCTGCGCCCTGTCATCGGTCGGGTTGGCGGCCTGCTGGGCGGCGCTTCTCAAGGGGATAACCGAGGTCGTCCAGTAAGGAATGTGGCGTCCGGCCACCCTTCCGCCTTGTTCAAGGCGCACAAGCCCCGCCCTTCGCGCGGCCCCTTTGGCTGGCGCGCGCCGCTCTGGCGCCTTACGGACCATCCCATGCCCTTCCCCGCCAGTCATCCCGCGCTCGACCGCGCGCTTTCCGAACGCGGCTATGCCGAGCCCACCCCCGTGCAGGCCGCTGTGCTGGAAGCCGAAGAAGGCCGCGACCTGCTGGTCTCGGCCCAGACCGGCTCGGGCAAGACCGTCGCCTTCGGCCTGGCCCTGGCCACGACCCTGCTGGGCGACGCCGAGCGCTTTGCCGACAACGGCGCTCCGGTCGCCCTGGTCATCGCCCCGACCCGCGAACTGGCCCTGCAGGTGTCCAAGGAGCTGGAGTGGCTCTACGCCAACACCGGCGCGCGCATCGCCACCTGCGTCGGCGGCATGGACCCGCGCGCCGAGCGCCGGGTGCTGGACCGCGGCGCCGCCATCGTGGTCGGCACCCCCGGGCGCCTGAAGGACCACATCGAGCGCGACGCCCTGGACCTGTCCGAGCTGAAGGCCGTCGTCCTCGACGAAGCCGACGAGATGCTGGACATGGGCTTCTCGGAAGACCTGACCTTCATCCTCGACCAGGCCCCGGCCGAACGCCGCACCCTGCTGTTTTCGGCCACCATCGCGCGCGACATCGCCGAGCTGGCCAAGACCTATCAGCGCGACGCGATCCGCATCGACACCACCAACAAGAACGTCGCCCACGGCGACATCGAATACCGCGCCATCCGCGTCGCCCCGCATGAGGTCGAGCACGGCGTGGTCAACATCCTGCGCTATTTCGAAAGCCCTGGCGCCCTGGTGTTCGCCAACACCCGCGAGCGGGTGAAGCACCTGACGGCCAGCCTGCGCGAGCGCGGCTTCTCGGTCGTGGGCCTGTCGGGCGAACTGACCCAATCGCTGCGGTCCGAGGCGCTGCAGGCGCTGCGCGACGGCCATGCGCGGGTCTGCGTCGCCACCGACGTGGCGGCGCGCGGCCTCGACCTGCCCGACCTGGGCCTGGTCATCCACGCCGAGATCCCGGTCAACAAGGCCACCCTGCTGCACCGCTCGGGCCGGACCGGCCGCGCGGGCAAGAAGGGCGTCTCCGTCCTGATGGTCACCCACACGCGTCGCCGCAAGGTCGAGCTGATGCTTCAGTCGGCCTCGATCAAGGCCGAATGGGCGGGCCCGCCGTCGGCCGACGACATCCGCGCCAAGGACCATGAGCGGATGCTGACCGATCCGATCCTGATGGCCGAGGCCGACGAGGAATCGATCGCCATGGGTCGCGAACTGCTGGCCCGGACCTCGCCCGAGCACGTCGCCGCCGCCTTGATCCGCCTGTACCGCGAGAAGCTGCCGCCGCCGGAAGACGTCCACGACGACGAGCGCATGAAGCGCGCGCAAGCGTCCGGCGTGAACGAGCGCGGCCAGCGCGACGGCCCGCTGACCGACTTCGCCCGCGGCGGCGAGATGACCTGGTTCAAGGTCAACATCGGCCGCGAGAAGAACGCCGATCCGAAGTGGCTGCTGCCGCTGATCTGCCGCCTCGGTCACGTGACCAAGCGCGACGTCGGCTCGATCAAGATCTTCGACCGCGAGACCAAGTTCGAGATCACCAAGGACGCCGAGGCCAAGTTCCGCGCCGCCCTGAACACGCCGAACGACGAGGGCGTCAACATCGGCGACGCCGTCGCTCCGGCGGCCGGCGAAAAGAGCCTGCGCAAGTGGGACAAGCCGCAAGGCGATCGTGGCGGCGACCGTGGGGGCGACCGTCCCGACCGCGGCGACAAGCCTTTCCGCAAGCCGCGCGCCGAGGGCGAAGGCTTCAAGAAGCCCTGGACGCCGCGCCCGGACGGCGATGCGCCGAAGAAGCCCTGGAAGGCCCGCGAGGACCGTCCGGAAGGCGACGGCCCGAAGAAGCCCTGGACGCCGCGCACCGACCGCGAGGCCGCTCCCGCCGCGTCAGGCGACACCGGCGGGAAATGGGTCAAACGCACGAAGGACGGCCCGACGCCCGAAGGCAAGAAGCCGTGGGTCGAGAAGCCCAAGGGCGACAAGAAGCCGTGGACGCCCCGCGCCGAGGGCGCCGCGCCCGCCGGTGATCGTCCGTGGACCGGCAAGCCGAAGCCCGGCTTCAAGCCCAAGCCGGGCGGCAAGCCTTACAAGGGCAAGGCCGACCGCAGCTAACTGAACTAGCGCGCCGCCGCCTGCAGGGCGCGGCGCGCTTCCGTCACCAGCGCATCCATGTCCTCGACCTGGCGCACGCCATAGGTCTCGGCGGTGATGTCGACATTGCCCTTGCGCCAGAAGCCGTCGGGGGCGAGCACGATCATCTTGCCCGAGCGGGCATGCAGGCCCAGCTCCAGCAGACTGATTGGGCTCTGGGCGCCCGGCGCGAAATACATGACGATGACGTCGGCCGCCTCGAGCGCCGCCAGCTCCCATTCGACCTGACGCCGGAACTCCGGCTCATCCGCCTCGGGCCGCCAGTCGGGGTTCCAGTCGGCGCGACGCGGGTTCAGCACCACCACGTCCAGATCGTCGACCGCTGCGATCAGCTCCGCCTGCCAGTCCGGCGCTTCGCCGCCGGCGATGCTGCCGCCCAGGAACAGCCGCGGCCGTCCGTCACCGGCCGGCAGGGCCTCCGGCGAGGTGACCACCTGGAAGGCCGGCGCGGTCCCGACCGGCGGGGTCTGGGCCGCCGCGGGCATGGGAGCGGCGGCGAGCACGAGCAGGATCGACACGATGGAAGCGAGGGCGAACGGGCGGAGCGACATGCCGCCCTCTTCCGCCCCTCCGCGCCGAGGCGCAAGGACTGTCCAGCGGTTGATCCGCACGTGTAACCGTTTACGGTGCAGCCAAACCAAAAGACGGCTCAGGCAGGAAACACATGGCGGACGTCCGGCTGACCGGCGTGACCAAGCGGTTCGGGACGACCGAGGTGCTGAAGGGGATCGACCTGGAGATCGAGGACGGCGAGTTCGTCGTCTTCGTCGGGCCGTCCGGCTGCGGCAAGTCCACCCTGCTGCGCACCATCGCGGGGCTGGAGGAAGCCAACGGCGGCGACATCTCGATCGGCGGAAAGCGGGTCAACGACCTGTCCCCGTCCGAGCGGGGCATCGCCATGGTGTTCCAGTCCTATGCGCTCTACCCGCACATGAGCGTCTACGAGAACATGGCCTTCGGCCTGAAGCTGGCCAAGGCGGACAAGGCTGAGATCGACCGGCGCGTGCGGGCCGCCGCTGAAACGCTGAACATCACCGACTATCTGGACCGCAAGCCCAAGGCCCTGTCGGGCGGCCAGCGTCAGCGGGTGGCCATCGGCCGCTCCATCGTGCGCGAGCCCGAGGTGTTCCTGTTTGACGAACCGCTGTCGAACCTGGACGCCGCCCTGCGCGTGCGCATGCGCTATGAGTTCGCCAGCCTGCACGAGCGGCTGAAGACGACCATGGTCTACGTCACCCACGACCAGGTCGAGGCCATGACCCTGGCCGATCGGATCGTGGTGCTGAACGGCGGCCTGATCGAGCAGGTCGGCAAGCCGATGGAGCTGTACGAGCGGCCCCGTAATCTGTTCGTGGCCGAGTTCATCGGCAGCCCCAAGATGAACCTGCTGCCGGCGGAGATCGTCACCGCCACGGCCAAGGGCGCGACGGTGAAGACCGCCGCGGGCGAGACGATCAAGGTCGACGTCGACGCCTCGCGCGCCAAGGCCGGCGACCAGGTCACCCTCGGCGTGCGGCCTGAGCATTTGCAGGTGAAGGGCAAGGGCGCCGCGCTCAGCGCCAAGGTCACCTTCTGCGAGACCCTGGGCCACGCGACCTACGCCTATCTGGCGGCCGGCGAGACGCCGCTGACCCTGCTGCTGCCGGGCGACGTCCGGCCGACAATGGGCGAGAACGTGGAATTGCATGTCCCGGCGAGCCACGCGCACCTGTTCGATGCGCAAGGAATCGCCTTCGAACGGCTGTAACCGCGCGGCTTCTTATTGCATCGCACAACGGCGTAGCCCTAGATGCGCGCCATGCCCGTTCCGGCCCTGCTCACCGTCGATCTGAACGCCCTCGCGGCCAATTTTCACGCCCTCGAGGCTGTGGGCGCCGCCCCCGTGCATCCGGTGGTCAAGGCCGACAGCTATGGGCTGGGCGCCGCCGCCTGCGCGACGCGGCTGATGACGGAAGGGGCGCGGACCTTCTTCGTGGCTCGGGCCAGCGAGGGCGAAGTCCTGCGCGCCGTGCTCGGCCCGGAGCCGGCGATCTATGTTCTGGACGGCTGTCTGGCCGGACGGGCGCCGCGGCTAAAGGCGGCTGACCTGCGACCAGTCATCAACACCGCCGTCCAGTTGGCCGAGTGGCGCGCCGCCGGCGGCGGCCGCTGCGGCGTGCAGATCGACACCGGCATGAACCGGCTGGGCTTCCGTATCGACGACGCGCCCGAGCCGTTCGAGGGTCTGGACTTGGTGCTCAGCCACCTGGCCTGCGCCGACGATCCCTCCGAGCCGATGAACGCGCGCCAGCGCGACGCCTTCGCGGTCGTGGCGCAGCGCTATCCTGGCGCACTGCGATCCTTCGCTAATTCGGGCGGGGCATTCCTGGGCCCGGACTACGCCTTCGACGCCCTGCGTCCGGGCATCTGCATGTACGGCGGCGGTCCGGAGGGGCGGCCAGACCCGCGCATCCGCGCCGTGGCGACCCTCAGCGCCGAGGTGCTGCAGGTGCGCGACGTGCCGGCCGGCGAGACCGTCGGCTATTCGCGCAAATTCCTCGCCGAGCACCCGACCCGGATCGCCACCTGCGGAGCCGGCTACGCCGATGGCGTGCTTCGCGCGTACAGCCCGACCGGCCTTGTCGCCGTCGGCGGCGCGCTTCGCCCGATCGTCGGCCGGGTGTCCATGGACGTCTGCGCCGTCGACGTCAGCGGGCTGGACGTGGCTGTCGGCGACACGGTCGAACTGTTCGGCGCTCAGCGGAACATCGACGAGGCGGCGACGGCCGCGGGCACCATCGCCTATGAGCTGCTGACCTCGATCACCGCGCGGGTGCCGCGCCGATACGTCGGCTAGACCGTACGTCAATCGCGGTCGCACCCCTTCAGCCTCCCCCTGCCCCGTCGCGGCCGACTCCTGTAAGCCAAGCGAATGGCTAGAGACGGTGCGATCCATGTTTGTCAGTCCTGCGGGGCGGTCCACGGCAAGTGGTCGGGCCAGTGCAGCGCATGCGGGCAGTGGAACTGCATCGTCGAGGAGAGCCGCTCGGCTCCGCCGGGCGCGCTGAAGCCGGCGGCGTCCAGCCGCACGCGCGGCCTGGCCTTCGAGACCCTGCAGTCCGACAACCCCGAGCCGCCGCGCATCATCACCGGCGTGACGGAGTTCGACCGCGTCTGCGGCGGCGGCGTGGTGCCCGGCTCGGCCCTGCTGCTCAGCGGCGACCCGGGCGTCGGCAAGTCGACCCTGCTGCTGGACGTGGCCGGACGCGCGGCGCTGGCGGGCCGACGGGTGGCCTATATCTCCGGCGAAGAGGCGGTCGAGCAGATCCGCTCGCGCGCCCGCCGCATGGGGCTGGAGAAGGCGCCGGTCGAGCTGGCCTCGGCCACTGCGTTGCGCGAGATTCTCGGCACGCTGAAGCGCGAAAAATTCGACATTGTCATCGTGGACTCGATCCAGACCCTGTGGTCCGACGCCCATGAGGCCGGTCCCGGCTCGGTGACCCAGGTGCGAGCCTGCGCCAGCGAGATGGTGCGGCTAGCCAAGTCCGGCGGCCCCGCCGTCATCCTGGTCGGCCACGTCACCAAGGACGGCCAGGTCGCCGGGCCGCGGGTCGTCGAGCACATGGTCGACGCCGTGCTCAGCTTCGAAGGCGAACGCGGCTATCCCTTCCGCATTTTGCGCGCCGGCAAGAACCGCTTCGGGGCCACTGATGAGATCGGCGTCTTCGAGATGGGCGACGGCGGCCTGCGCGAGGTCGGCAATCCGTCCGCCCTGTTCCTAGGCGAGGGCAAGGAGCGCGCGTCGGGCGCCGCCGTCTTCGCCGGCATCGAAGGCTCGCGCCCCGTGCTGGTCGAGATGCAGGCGCTGGTGTCGAAGTCGGCCTACGGCACGCCGCGTCGAGCGGTCGTCGGCTGGGACACCGGCCGGCTGGCCATGGTGCTGGCGGTTCTGGAGGCGCGCTGCGGCTTCGGCTTCGGCGACCAGGACGTTTATCTGAATGTCGCCGGCGGCCTGCGCATCAATGAGCCGGCGGCGGACCTGGCGGCGGCGGCGGCGCTGATCAGCTCGGCCACCGACGTGCCCCTGCCCCAGGGCTGCGTGGTATTCGGCGAGATCAGTCTGTCGGGCGAGGTGCGCGCCGTCGGTCGCGCCGAAGCACGCCTGCGCGAAGCCCAGAAACTCGGCTTCGACCAGGCCCTGTGCCCGCCCCTGTCGGCCAAGGGCAAGGGCGTGACGGCGACGACGGTCAACCGACTAAGCGAAGCCGTCGATCGAATCTCGCAAAACAGGTATTGATGTCGGGGACAGTTACGCTTCCCCGACAATCCGTCATTATCGGATCTGCATGACCGGCTTCGACGTCATCGCCATCCTGGTCATCCTCGGCTCGGCCGCCGCCGGCTGGGTGCGCGGCGGCACGCGCGAGATCATCACCCTGTTCAGCTTCGTGGTGGCGGCCTTCCTGGCCCTGGTCACCCTGCCCCTGACGGCCAGGCTGGGCCGGGCGCTGGTCGATCCCGACTGGGCCGGTTCGATCTCGGCGGCGGTCGTCGCCTTCCTCGTCATCTATTTCGGCATGCGGCTGTTCGGGCAGATCCTGTCCAAGCGCGCCCAGGCCCATCCGCGCCTCGGCGGCGTCGACCGCATCGTCGGCATCTTCGTCGGCGCGGCCCGTTCGCTGCTGCTGCTGGGGGCCATCCACCTGGTCGTGGTCGCCGCCATGCCGGGCGACAAGACCCCGACCTGGCTGCGCGATGCCACGGTGCGCCCGGTCACCGCCGCGGCCGCCCGCGCGATCCAGTTCATCCTGCCCGGCATCGGCCGGGGCGCCGACGCCCTGACGCCGGTGGTCGCTTCGTCCGTAAGCAAAGGATTTTCCGACGAAGAAGCCTTGCCCCCGACGCAATCCGAGCCTACGTCCCGCCGCGCCGCACCCTAGTAGATTCTCGGTCATCGGAGCCCCACGATGTCCCACCTGATCGCCGATCCCGTCGTTCACCGCGAGCATTGGCGTGACGCCGATGACGACGCCCTGCGCCTCGAGTGCGGGGTCTGCGGAGTCTGGGGCGCCGAGCCCGACGCCGCCTCCTCGATCGTCGCCCTGGGCCTGCACGCCCTACAGCATCGCGGCCAGGAAGCCTGCGGCATCGCCAGCGTCCACGACGCCCGCTTCCACACCGAGCGTCATATGGGCCTGGTCGGCGAAGCCTTCGGCGGCGCGGATCTGTCGGAGCGCATGCCCGGCTCGGCTGCGGTCGGCCATACCCGCTACTCCACCGCCGGCGGCAGCTTCCTGCGCAACATCCAGCCGATGTTCGCGGATCTGGACTCGGGCGGCATCGCCATCGCCCATAACGGCAACCTGACCAACTTCCTGTACCTGCGGAACCAGCTGGTCGGCGAAGGGGCCATCTTCCAGTCGACCTCGGACTCGGAAGTCATCCTCCACCTCATCGCCCGCAGCCGGAAGGCCAAGATCGTCGATCGCTTCATCGACGCCGTCGGCCGGATCGAGGGCGGTTACGCCCTGGTCTGCCAGACGCGCTCCAAGATGATCGGCGCCCGCGACCCGCTGGGCATCCGCCCGCTGGTGCTCGGCAAGCTGGGCGACGCCTGGGTCATGGCGTCGGAGACCTGCGCCCTGGACACCATCGGCGCGACCTTCGTCCGCGACGTCGAGCACGGCGAGGTCATCGTCATCGACCACGAGGGCCTGCTGTCGCTGAAGCCCTTCCCGACCCGCGCCGCCCGCCCCTGCCTGTTCGAATACGTCTACTTCTCGCGCCCGGACAGCGTGGTGAACGGCAAGTCGGTCTATGACGTGCGCAAACGCATGGGCCGCGGCCTGGCGCGTGAACATGCTGTCGAGGCCGATGTCATCGTGCCGGTGCCGGACTCCGGCGTCCCGGCCGCCCTGGGCTACGCCCAGGAAAGCGGCATTCCCTACGAGATGGGCATCATCCGCAGCCACTATCTGGGCCGGACCTTCATCCAGCCGAGCCAGGGCGCGCGCCAGAAGGGCGTGCGCATGAAGCACAGCCCGAACCGTTCGGTCATCGAGGGCAAGCGCGTCGTGCTGATCGACGACTCGATCGTCCGCGGCACGACCTCGGTGAAACTGGTGCGCGCGGTCCGCGCCGCCGGCGCCAAGGAAGTTCACCTGCGCTCGGCATCGCCGCCGATCCTGTACCCGGACTTCTACGGCATCGACATGCCGGAGCGCGATCAGCTGATCGCCGCCAACAAGACCCTGGAAGAGATGCGCGCCTATCTGGAGGTCGACTCGCTCGGCTTCCTGTCGGTCGATGGCCTGTACGAGGCCATGGAGGCCGGGCCGCGCGATCCGAAGAACCCGCAGTTCACGGACCACTACTTCACCGGCGAATACCCGACCCGCCTGCTGGATCGCGAGATCGAGGAAGGCGGCCGCGAGGTGGCCGCGCGGCAACTTTCGCTGCTGGTGAGCGCTTAGGGCGAACCCGGCCGGTCGCGCCAAGCGTCCGGCAGGTCTTCGCCAACGGAAAGCGCGGATGATTCAGCTCGGCTACTTCACGATCGACACCCCTGACATCGACAAGGCCCGCGCCTTCTACGGCGGGCTGTTCGGCTGGCGCTTCGACGAGGCGGCCTCGAGCCCGACCTATGCCCATGTCGCTGACAGCGACCCATCCTTCGGCTTCACCAAGGTCGAGCGCGCCAAGGAATTCCAGCACCTGTATTTCCGCGTCGAGGATGTCGACGCCCTGTGCAAGCGGGTGGCCGAGCTCGGCGGCAAGGCGGCCGCGCCTTCGGAGACGCCATCGGGCCGGACGGTGGTCGTCGCCGACGACCAGGGCGTCAGCTTCAGCCTGTGGCAGCCTGCCCCGGGTTTCTGAGCCGGTTTCGCTTTCGGCGAACGTAGCGGCGCGCTATCAGGCCCGCCATGACCGACCTCCCCCTGAAAGACCGCATCGCCCTCGTCGTCGGGGCCTCGCGCGGCATCGGCTATGAGAGCGCACTGGCCCTCGCCAAGGCCGGAGCCCATGTCATCGCCACCGCTCGAACCCAAGGGGGACTGGAGGAGCTGGACGACGCGATCTTCGCCGCCACCGGCCAGCACGCCACCCTGATCCCGTTCGACCTGGTCGACGGCGGCGCGATCGACCGCATGGGCGGGGCCATCTTCGAACGCTTCGGCCGGCTGGACATCTGGGTGCAGGCGGCCGCGACCATGGGCGCCGAGGGCCTGACCCCGGTCAGCCACGCCGACCCGCGCGGCTTCGCCAAGATCGAGAAGACCAACTTCACCGCCGTCTACCGCCTGATCCGTTCGCTGGAGCCGCTGCTGAACAGCTCGAGCGCCGGCCGCGTCATCCACTTCACCACCAGCGTCGCCAGCGCTCCGAAGGCGTTCTGGGGCGCCTATGCGGCGACCAAGGCGGGCGCCGAGGCGCTGATGAAATGCTGGGCCGACGAGATCGAATCCACGGCGATGCGCGTCGCCATCGTGAATCCCGGCCGGATGCGCACCCAGATGCGCGCCCAGGCCTATCCGGGCGAGGATCCGCAGGACGTCGTACATCCCTCGGCCATCGGTCCGCTGGTGGTCGAACTGGCCCGCGGCGACCTGCAGCCGCCGCTGGAGGTCAGCTTCAAGGAGTGGAGCGGCCAACCGGGGGCGTCCGCGCTGATCTAGCTGCCTGGCGGATAGACCAGCGGGGCGCGCCACCTGCAGCCGCAGCTGGAGACTACCGCGGCATCGTCGGGTCGACAGGGACGTTCGGAGCGACGTCACGCAGGTATTCGCCGGCCTCCTGGCGATCTGCATCGGTCCGGCGCTCGCTTCGGCACACACGGCGGCGCAGCACCGAGCCCGTCGGCGCACGCTCGCGGCAGACGAGGGTTTCGCCCTGACGATTGCGCGCCGGTGCAGCGGGCTGGACGGTCTCGCTCTCCGGGGCAGAGACGCCCGGAGCCGAACTTCCCTGAGGTGCTGCCTGCAAGGCCAGCGAAGCAATCAGAACAACCAGCATGGGGACCCCTCCATCTCGCATGCCACTGTGTGCGAAGTACGCTCCGGTTGCAAACCGGCCGCGCCTGCACGCAGGCTCAGGCGGTCTGAAGCTCTGGTTTCAGCGACACCCAGGTCCCGAGGGCAGCGGCCGCCAAGGTCCCGTCCGCGGCGTGCAGGGCCGTCCCGACCGTATGCTTGCGGCCGTCCGAGGCGATCGGCCAGCCGGTCACGATGATCGGCTCGCCGGCACGGACCGGAGCGTGCAGGACGACGCCGAGGCGGCCGAGGACAGCCTTGCCGGCCCGGTCCTGGACGGCGAAGTAGCCGGGGCAGTCCAGGGCCGCCCAGATGAACTCATCCCGGATATGCCCATCCACGCCGGCAAGACCCTCATCGGGGGTCCAGACGGCCGCGACACGGCCCGAGCCGTCATCAAGCGGGCCGGTGAAGATGCGCAGGCCGTCCGCCGGTGCGCGCTCAGGTCCGCAGACGAAGCAGCCGGGGAAAATGTGCTTGTGGAAGCCGGTGAACCGCCGCGCCGCGGCCTCTGCATCCTGAAGCGAAGGCGGCGACGGGACGTCGACGGACACCGGGACGGCGTTGGCGGTCGCCAGTTGCTCGTCGCCGAACCACAGGGTCGCGCCGCGGCCGGCGACCTCGAGACCCAGCGTCTCGTCGAGCGGGGGCGGCGCTTGCAGGGTGACGACGCAGTTCGAGCCGCCGAGCCCGCCCGCCAGCAGGCCGGCGACATAGCCCCCGTTGCCGCTATTCGGCGGACCACGAAAACGAGGCGCGATGCGGAGGACGCTGCTCGTCACGGCGCGCCCTCCCCGGCCCTATTTCTTCGGCGCGTGTTTCTGGCCGGTGCGGATCCGGCCTGAACGCGAGACCTGCCGGGCTCCGCCACGGGCGCCCTTCTGGACCGCCACCGAGGAGCCGGCCTTCTTGGAGGCGCTGCTCTTGAGGCCGCTGACCGGCTTCACCTTGCCCTTGCCGGCCTTCTTCTGCTCCAGCGCCTTGCCGGGCAGGTTGGACAGCATCTCGGCGCGCTCGGCCTTCTTGATGACGCGGCGCGGCGCGGTCTTGGCGTCGCCCTTGTAGCGCTCGGGGCCCGACTTGGAGCCGCCCGGCGCATAGGGGTTCTCGCTGCCCGACTTGACGATCAGGCGGATCGGCGTGCCCTTCAGGTCGAAGCTCTCGCGCAGGCCGTTGACCAGGTAGCGCTTGTACTGCTCCGGCATGGCCTCGGCGCGGCTGGCCATCAGCACGAACGTCGGCGGGCGGGCCTTGGTCTGGGCCATGTATTTGGGCTTGATCCGCTTGCCGTCGACGGCGGGCGGCGGGTGCCTCTGGGTGGCCAGGGACAGCCAGGTGTTGAGGTCCTTGGTCTTGACCTTCACCGACCAGGTCTCGTGCGCCTTGAGCACCGCCGGCATCAGCCGTTCGACGCCGCGGCCGCTGTGCGACGACAGGGCCACGAAGGGCGAGCCCTTCAACTGGGGCAGCTTGTCCTCGGCCATCTGGCTGAGCTTGGCCAGACGGGCCTGGGGCTCGGTCTCGAGGTCCCATTTGGCGGCGACATATACCAGGGCGCGGCCTTCGCGCTCGACCAGGTCGGCGAGCTGCAGGTCCTGGGTGTCGAAGGCGTCGTCCTTGTCCATGACCAGGACCACGACCTCGGCGAAGGTGATCGCGCGAATCGTGTCGGCGACCGACAGCTTCTCCAGCTTCTCCTGCACCCGGGCCTTGCGGCGCATGCCGGCGGTGTCGACCAGACGGATGTTCTGACCTTCGTACTCCCAGTCGACCGAGATCGAGTCGCGGGTGATGCCGGCCTCAGGGCCGGTCAGCATGCGGTCTTCGCCGATCAGGCGGTTGATCAGGGTCGATTTGCCGGCATTGGGGCGGCCGATGATGGCGATGCGGATCGGCTTGTCCGGCTCGTCCACCTCTTCGACGAAGATGTCGACCGAAGCGGCGACGATGGCGGCGTAGAGGTCGGCCATGCCCTCGCCGTGCTCGGCGGAGACGGCCACGGGTTCGCCGAAGCCCAGAGCATAAGCCTCGCCGATGCCGCCGCCGCTTTCGCGGCTCTCGGACTTGTTGGCCAGCAGGATGACCGGCTTGGTCACGCGACGCAGGCGATCCGCGAAGATCCGGTCCAGCTGGGTCACGCCCTCGCGGGCGTCCATCATGAACAGGATCAGCTCGGCGTCGTCGATCGCGGCCTCGGTCTGCTCGCGCATACGGGCTTCGAGGCTTTCGTCGGTGACGTCCTCGTAGCCGGCGGTGTCGATCAGGGTCAGGTCCATGTCCCCGATGTTCCCGTCCGCATAGCGACGGTCACGGGTCACGCCCGGGCGATCATCGACCAGCGCAAGGCGCTTGCCGACGAGGCGGTTGAATAGTGTCGACTTGCCCACGTTCGGGCGGCCGACGATGGCGACTTTGAGAGCCATGTCGGCCTTCTAACGCAGTTCGGGCGACTAAGTCAGCGAATGCTGATCAGTTGGCCCTGATCGGTGAGCACATAAAGCGCGCCGTTGTAGGCGGCCGGGGCGAGATAGACAGGGCCGCCGAGCTTGAGCGAGGCGGTCTGCTGGCCGGTCTTGGGGTCGAAGGCGACCAGTTCGCCGTCCGAATTGGTCAGCACCAGACGGCCCGAGGCCATCATCGGGCCCGACCATTCCGGGCGCACGGTGCGGTCCCAAAGCCCGAACACGCCGCCTTCCTGGCGCTCACGGCCCTCATTGAGGTCGTGGGTCCAGTAGACTTGGCCGGTTTCACGGTTGACCACGGTCAGCTCGCCGTTCTTGGAGACGACATAGACGACGTCGCCGACCGGCAGCGGAGCGTTCACGCCGGCGACCGGCAGCTGCCACTTCGGCTGACCGGTGCGGACGTCGATGGCCGACATCACCCCGGAGTGGCCGACGGCGTAGACGACGCCGCGGCTGACCACCGGGCGGCCGGCGATGTCGCGGATTTCGGACAGGGCGCTGGTGCGGCTGGTGCGCGACAGCACCTGCTGCCACACCGGCTGGCCGGTCGAGGCGCGCAGGGCGACGAGTTCACCCGACGAGAACGGCACGACGACCGTCTCGCCCGTCACCGCCGGGCTGGAGGCGCGCATGATCCGCGCCGGCTCGGGGATGCCGCGGTAAGCCCAGGCCTGGCGACCCGTATTCACGTCGAAGGCGAAAATCTGGTTCTCGACATCGACGACATAGACGCGCGAACCGGCGACGGTCGGAGCGCCGTGGATCGGCACGTCGACCGGGGTGGTCCACAGGACCGCGCCCGAAGCCTGATCGATAGCGCTCACGCTGCGATAGCCGGAGGCGACGAAGACCTTGCCGCCGCCGACAGCCACGCCGCCGCCGAAGCCGCCGCCGCTCTCGCCGCCGGTGATCGGAATGCCGAGCACGCGACGACCGCGATCATTCTCGGCGCGCTTCAGATCAACCTTCCAGGCGACAGCGCCCGTGCCGGAGTCGACCGCGGTGACGTTGGCCTCGCCGTCCATGACGAAGACACGGCCGTTGTCGGCCACCACCGGCGCCATGATTTGGCGGGTGCGCGACGAGCCGGAGCCGACATCGCGCTTCCAGGCGATGGCGAATTCCGGGGCCGCGATCACGTGCTCGACCGAGTTCTCGGCGGTGCCGCCCGGCTGGGTCCAGGACACGGCCGCCTGCGGGCCGGGGATGAAGAAGTCACGGCCGCTGAGCGCCGCGGCGGGCGCGAGCTGCTGCTCGAACTCCAGCACCGAGATGCGCTCGCCGGCGCTGGCGGTGGCTTGGGGCTTGTCCCCGCCCCCGAGGCCGAACGGCAACGCCTGACGGACGCTGCTGCAGGACGCGAGGGTGGCGGCGACACCGCACAACAGGGCGACTTTGAACGCGCGATTCATGGAGGACGTCCTGAAAGCGTGGATCACGGGCGGGCCGCCGCGGCGGGCGCGGCGGTCGGAGCCGCCGGAGCGGCCTGGGCGCGGGCGGCGGCCTCAGCCTCGCCCGCGGCGCGGGTGATGGCGGCGAGGTTGCCGGCCGTGCCGGAGTCGATCGAAGCGATCGCGAGGTCAGCGCGCTGGCTGACGATCTGCGGCGTATCGAGCGCGTTCTTGAGCACCACCAGGGCCTCGCGGGCCTCGGCGGCCTTGCCGTGCTGCAGCTGGGCCATGGCCAGGGCTTCGCGGGCGAAGGCGCTGTAGGGGCGCTTCGCGTCGGTCAGCGGCTCGAGGCGCTTGGTGATGTCTTCAAGGTTGGCGGTGTCCATCACCAGCCAGGCGGCTTTCAGGGCGGCGGCGTCGGCGATGATCGGATCGCGGGTGGCGCGCGCGGCTTCGTCAAGAAGCGCGACGGCGCCGGGAATGTCGTTGGCCTGCAGCTTCAGGCCGGCGCGCTGTTGCAGCGCCAGGGCCTTATAGGCGCCGTTGCCTTCCTTGGCGGCTTGCACGAAGGCGGCGTCGGCGCCGACCGCATTGCTGGCCTCGAGCGATTCGAGGCCGCGCTGGTAAGCGATCGAGCCCTTGTCGGCCTTCGCCGTCTGCCACGACTGCCAGCCCCACCAAGACAGGGCGGCGATCAGCGCGACCAGCAGAACACCGCCCACGACGGGCAGCCAGGTGCGGGCCAGGCGCTTGTATCGATCGGAGCGAAGCTCCTCCTCGACCTGATCGAAGACATCAACCACGGAAATATCGCCCCAGAAGTCGCAGAAAATCCAACCGGCCGGACCCTAGAGGCTCGTTTCCCCCGCCGCAACGCGGCCGTTACGGTGAAACCGGCTTTTTCGAGAAGTAGGTCTCGACTTCGGCAGGAAAACGGCGGGCCCGCACGTCTGCGGCATAGGTCGCAGCGGCGCGGCCGATCTCGCCGCGCAGGTCGGCGTAGCGGCGCACGAACTTGGGCGTCCATTCGAACAGGCCCAGCATGTCGGACACGACGAGGATCTGCCCGTCGCAGCCGGACGAGGCGCCGATGCCGATGGTCGGCTTGTCGATGGCGTCGGTGATCTCGCGGGCCAGACCTTCCGCCACGCCTTCCACCACCACCGCAAAGGCCCCGGCGTCAGCGGAGGCCTCAGCCTCGGCGAGGACGCGCAGGCGTTCCTCGTCGGTCCGCCCCTTGGCCTTGAAGCCGCCCTCGGTCAGCACCGCCTGGGGCCGCAGGCCGACGTGGCCCATCACCGGAATGCCGCGCTGGACCAGGTAGGCGATGGTTTCGGCGACAGTCGGGCCGCTTTCCAGCTTCACGCCCTGGGCCCCGGTCTCCTTCATGACGCGAGCGCAATTCTCGTAGGCCTGCTCCTTGCCGCCCTCGTACGAGCCGAACGGCATGTCGATGACGACCATGGCCCGCTTCGAGCCGCGCATGACCGCCTGGCCGTGCAGAATCATCATCTCGAGCGTGACGCCGACCGTGTTGGGCAGGCCGTGCACAGCCATGCCGACGCTGTCGCCGACCAGCAGCAGGTCGCAGTGATCGTCCAGAATGGCGGCGGTGGGGGCGTCATAGGCGGTCAGGCAGACGATGGGCTCCCCACCCTTGCGCGCCCGGATGTCCGGGGCGGCGATTCGGCGGACGACTTCCTGCTTCTGGCTGGACATGACGGCTCTCCTGTTCGGAGCCCTAGATAGGGGCGCGAGACCGGCCCGTCATCCTTTCGAACGACGGGCCGCGAACTCAGGCGTCCTGCGACAGCTTCATCACGCCGCCGGCGGCGATGGCGATCAGGGCGGCCGCGGCGATCCAGAACAGTTGCATGCTGCTCATGGAGCCGAACTCGACATGGGCCAGGCCGGCCTGTTCAAGGCCCGACTGGACGCTGCTCTGGAGGTTGAACGACGCCGACTGGAGCCCCTGACCGAGGGCGTCCTTGGCCACGACGCCCTCGCGGGCGCCGAGGTCGATGTCGACCGTCATGGTTTCGCGGATGGCCACCGCGCCGCCGATGACGCCCGCCAGCGACAGGGCGAGGAAGCGGATCCGCGAACCCTTCTGCAGGCGCTGCTCGACCTGGGCGGTGAACAGCGGCGCGTCGGGCATGGCGGGGGTGCGCGAGAACAGCCGCTCGACGAAGGGATCGAATTCGTCAGCCGACATGCTGCGATCTCCCCAAGGGCTGTGCGGGCTCCGGTTGAAGCCGCGCGCGGAGTTTATCCAAACCACGTTTGACATGAGATTTCACCGTGCCGAGTGGCAAATTCAGGGCCGTGGCGATCTCGGGATGCGCCATGCCCGCCCCGTGACAGAGAGACACGCAGAGCCGTTCGACCTCGCTGAGCGCCTTGAGCGCTTCGTCGAGATCGACCAGGCCCGCTTGGTCGGTCTGGGGAGCGACATCTTCGCTTTCGACTTCAGCGACATAGCGGGCCTCCTTGGCGACACGCTTAATGTAGAGCCGGGCGGCGATGCGCTTGACCCAGGCGGCGAAGGTCCCCTCGCCACGGAACTCCGCGCAGCGCTGGAAGGCCTGGATGAAGGCGTCCTGAGCGATGTCGTCGGCGAGCGAGGGCTGGGCCCCCATACGGCGGAGCAGGGCCCGGACCGCCGAACCGTGGCGACGGACCAGCTCCCCGAACTCCCGACGTCCGCCCGCCGCCGCAAGGGCGGCGAGCTCGACATCGTGCCGGTCGACCAGAGGTTGGGTCATGATCAGCTCCTGCCAGACCCGGACCTACTCCTTGTTCTTGTTGAAGAAGCTCAGGACCAGATAGGCGAGGCCGATGGTGATCGGGATAGCCGCCAGGCCCATCAGGCCGTTGTCGACATTGCCGCCCCAGTCGTCGTGGTGGCCCCAGCCGGAGGTGCTGATCAGCGAGAAGGCCACCATGCCGATGCCGACCGCCAGCCAGATGATGCCGCGGCGAATGTCGCGGGTCCGCGAAGGCAGGTTCTTCTGGACGTCCTTCGTCAGGGCGTCGATGACCTCGGGCGGCATGTCCTGGCCCTTGTCGATGGCGCGGCGGACGGTCTCCTGGACCTCGCGGCGCTCCCTCGAGCGCAGGTAGGTCGGACCGAAGAAGATGGCGACGATCGTGCCGAAGAAGGCGACGATTGCGACGACCGGAATGAATTCTTCCATTGGGAAATCCCCTCTCTTGTGAAGCCGAGCCTGATGCTTCGACCTTCTGACGACAAGAGGCGACGGCGCGCCCGTACGGATGCGTTCGGACGGGTGAAACTTTCGTAAGGCGGATGAAACCGGTTACATCGCCCCGAACAGAGGATTCGCCCATGATCGATCGTCGCCTGCTGCTGGCCGGACTCGCCGCCGCCCCCCTCGCCGCCCCGCTCGCGGGCTGCACCACTACGGCGAAGCAGGGCGCGAAGGCCCCGCTGCGGCTGGCGACCTTTAACATCTGGCACAACCAGGGAAACTGGGCCGCCCGCCTGCCGCTGATCGTCGCCGAGCTGAAGGCCCAGGACGCCGACGTCATCGCCCTGCAGGAGGTGCTGGAGGACGCAGCGGTCGGCCTGCCGAACCAGGCCGTGACCATCGCCGAGGCCCTGGGCGGCTATGAGGTGCATTTCGTCTCGACCGATCCCGAGGACAGCGGCCGTCGCTACGGCAACGCCATCCTGAGCCGCCTGCCCCTTCTCGCCCACGACACCCGCAAGCTGGCGCCGCTGGACGACTACCGCACCGCGATCCGGGCGCGGGTCGATTTCCACGGCCGGGCCATCGACGTGGTCTGCACCCACCTGGCCTGGAAGCCCGAGCAGGCTCCGACGCGGGCGCAACAGATCGCCGACCTGCTGGCCTGGCTGCCGCAGGACGGCGCGCCACTGATCATCATGGGCGACTTCAACGCTGTGCAGGAAGATGCGGGACTGGCCGTGCTGACCAGCGACCGCTTCTTCAGCGTTCTGCCACGGGGCTCGGCGCCGACCACGCTGAATCCGGCCAAGGGCCACCAGCCGCGCGTGATCGACCACATCTTCGCCGAGGCGGCCTATTTCTCGCCGGTGAGCGGCGTCGTCTTCGCCACCGATATGACGGGCGGCGAACACCCGTCGGATCACTTCGGCGTGGCGGGGGCCGTCAGCCTGCGCTGAAGCGGCGCGAGACCCGGCGCGACAGCTGCAGGGCGCTGAAACCTGCGACCGAGGCGATCGCCAGAATCGAGGCGAGCGGGCCGATGACCGCGGCCAGGCCCTGCGACAGCGGGTGGATCATCGGCTGAAGAGCCCACAGCAGGGCGGCGGAGGCGATCGCCCAGGGCGTCAGGGCGAGGACGGTCAACCACGCCCGGCGCGCCGCGATGCGTCCGGCAACGAGCGTCTGGAAGCCGTAATCGCGCGCCGGCGGGGCGTCGGCGGCGAACAGGGCGGCGAGTTTCTGTTCAGGCGTCATGGTCAGGCCCTCCGAGCGCTTTGAGCAGCCGCGCCCGGCCACGCGCAACATGGGACTTCACGGTGCCCAGCGGCAAGTCCAGCGCCAGGGCGGCCTCGCCGTGCGACCAACCGTCGGCCAGGCACAGGGCCACGCAAGCCCGGACGTCGGCGGGCAAGTCGGCCATGGCGTCGACAAGGGCCAGCTTCTCCTCCGGCGACACTCCGGCCGGCAGTTGGATGCTTTCCAGCCAGACCGAGTCGCGCGCCGCGCCCCGGCGCGATGAGCGGATCCGGTCCTGGGCCTTGCGCCAGGCGATGCCGCACAGCCACGGTCGGACCCCAGCCGGGTCCTTGAGCGACCGCAGCGAACGCCAGGCGGCCAGGAAGGCGTCCTGGGCCACGTCGTCCGCCTCGGCCCAGCCCCCGCCCAGCGTCCGGCGCAGGAAGGCCCGCACCGGCGCCTGGTGTCGTTCGACCAGCCGCGAAAAGGCCGCGTCCGAGCCGGCGAGCGCGCGGCCCACCAGTTCGGCGTCGGTCTGCAATCCCCCCATGCCCTGCGCCCCGGACCCGCATCACTTCCGCAAGCGGCGGCCGGACAGCAAAGCAGTGACCAGGCAGGCCAGGCACAAGCCGGCGAGGACGAAGGTGACGATCACCAGCCCCGGGCCCGAGCCGTACATGTCCGTGTAGGCGCCGTAGCCGAACCCGACCGCCATGACCGCGAACAGAACGACGCTGAACCACAGGCCGTCGTTGTTGTCCTTCCTGGCGTCTATCGTCACCGAGACTTCGTTCTCCGGCTCAAGCAACTTCAGCAGGGCCGCAGGCGGCTCCTGCCCCTTTTCCGCATAGGTGCGGATCAGCTTCAGCGTGTCCTGCTGGCGCTTGTAGTTCAGCAGGCTGTTGAAGGCGCCGGCGATCAGGAAGCCGACCGGGAAAATCAGCCACCAGAAGTCGCGAAACAGTTCTTCCATCGTCGTTCACCCCTTGCGCGCCGAGCCCGTCGCCCTGCGCTTTCATAGGGTAGTCGTCGCCCCCCGGGCCAGCGGATGCAGGGCGAAGAGATTTTTCGGCGAGACCGCGAGTCCGCGAGCGTACGCCGCAAACTGCAACTGGCTGGCCGTCGCCGCGTTCGTACCGCAGCGGTTGGCGGGACCCTTCCCTGCCCTTCTCCCGGAGACGGCTCATGGTCCAGATCACCTATCGCATCGTCGAGCACGACGGCGGATGGGCCTACAGGCTTGGCGATACCTATTCGGAGACCTATCCGAACCACGACTCGGCGCGCGCCGCCGCAGCGGCCGCCGCGCGGGAACAGAAGGTCCCGGACGAGGACGCCCTGATCGAGTATGCGGACACCACCGGACGTTGGGTCACCGAGCGCGCGGACGGGCATGATCGGCCCGAAGTCGAGGTCGAAGGCTAGGCTCGCAACGGGTTGTGATTTTTTCGGGGTAGGCGGGGCCCGCCTTGACGGTTTAGTCCTGCCCGACTCTCGTTGGAACCGGTTACAATGCAGCATGCCTCATTCTCTGCACCCTCCCGTCGCATGCTTCTGCTCGGTGGCGTCATGATCGCCGGAATGATGACCGCACCGCGAATCGCGGCCGCCAAGGCCGAAGCCAACCTCGAACGCGTCAACGCGCTGATCGCGCGCATGACCATTGAGGAAAAGGCTGGACAGCTGAACCTGCAGAACGATCCGTTCCGGTGGCGCCCAGAAGGCGTGAACCCCGGCGACGCTCTGAACACGGACCAGGCCCAGACCGCCGCCGACATCAAGGCCGGCCGGATCGGGGCCCTGTTCAACGGCGTCGGCGCCGCCACCACCCGGCTGGTGCAGGACATGGCGGTCAAGGAAAGCCGCCTGGGCATTCCGCTGCTGTTCGCCGCCGACATCATCCACGGCCTGAAGACCACCTTCCCCGTGCCGCTGGGCGAAACCGCCAGTTGGGATCTCGACCTGGCCGAACGCACGGCGCGCGCCGCAGCCGTCGAGGGCGGCGCGGCGGGCGTGCACCAGACCTATGCGCCGATGGTCGACGTGGCTCGCGACCAGCGTTGGGGCCGCGTGGTCGAGGGCGCCGGCGAGGACGTGCTCCTCAACCGCCTGTTCGCCATCGCGCGGACCAAGGGCTTCCAGGGCGACGACCTGAAGGACTGGTCGTCCCTGCTGGCCTGTCCGAAACATTTCGCCGCCTACGGCGCCGCCGAAGCAGGCATGGACTACAATTCGACCGACATGAGCGAGCTGGAGCTGCGCTCGGTCTATCTGCCGCCGTTCAAGGCCGCCTTCGACGCCGGCGCGCTGTCGACGATGAGCGCCTTCAACGACCTGAACGGCGTGCCCGCCAGCGGCAACAAGTGGCTGCTGACCGACATCCTGCGCGGCGAGTGGGGCTTCGCGGGCTTCGTCGTCTCCGACTACACCTCCGAGCAGGAGCTGATCGCCCACGGCTTCGCCGCCGACGGCCGCGACGCGGCCCGCATCGCCCTGATGGCCGGCGTCGACATGTCGATGAAGAGTGGCCTGTACATGGAGCACATCCCCGACCTCGTGGCCTCGGGTGACGTGCCGATCGAGCGCGTCGACGAGGCGGTGCGCCGCGTGCTGATGACCAAGGCCGCTCTGGGCCTGTTCGAGAACCCCTACCGCGGCGCGGACGTGCGCACCGAGCGTCGCGTCCATGGCAGCCGCGAGCACCTCGCTTTGGCCCGCGAGGCCGGGCGCAAGTCGATCGTCATGCTCAAGAACGACGGCGATCTGCTGCCTCTGCCCAAGACCGGCAAGACATACGCCCTGATCGGGCCGTTCGGCGCGGATTCGGCCGACCTGTTCGGTCCTTGGTCGATCTTCAAGGACACCAAGCTGGCCGTCTCGCTGGAGCAAGGCCTGCGCTCGGCGCTGGGCGCCGGCGCCAGCCTGACGGTGACCAAGGGTTCGGACGTGGAAGCCCCGATCGCCGGCGGCATCGAGGCGGCCGTGGCTGCCGCCCAGGCGGCCGACGTGGTGCTGCTGGCCGTGGGCGAGTCGACCGAGATGTCGGCAGAATCCAAATCCCGTGTCGACATCGGCATCCCGGCCGCCCAGTTGGCCCTGGCCGAGGCCGTGGCGGCCACCGGCAAGCCGGTCGTCGTGATCCTGCGTAACGGCCGCGGCATGGAGCTGGCGGGCGCGGTCAAGGACGCCCCTGCCTTGCTGGTCACCTGGTTCCTCGGCTCGGAGACCGGCAACGCCGTCGCTGACGTGCTGTTCGGCGACCACGCCCCGACCGGCCGCCTGCCGGTCAGCTTCCCGCACCGCTCGGGCCAGTCGCCGTTCTACTACGCGCACAAGGCCACCGGCCGGCCGTCGAAGCCGACCGATCGCGAGTTCACCTCGAAATTCCGCGAGGTCCCGCACACGGCCCTCTACCCGTTCGGCCACGGCCTGACCTATGCGCCGGTCAGCTATTCGCCGGTGCGGCTGTCGGCGGACGCCATGGCCTGGAACGGCGAACTGACCGCAAGCGTCACCCTGACCAACGGCGGGACGCGCGAGGCGTCGGAGGTGGTGCAGCTCTACATCCGCGACCGCACCGCCTCGATCACCCAGCCCGTCCGCCTGCTGCGCCACTTCAAGCGCGTGACGGTCCCGGCCGGCGGCTCGGTCGAGGTAGCGCTGCCGCTGAAGTTCGAGGACCTGCTGTTCCTCGGCCAGGACCTGAAGCCGACCGTGGAGCCGGGCCTGTTCGACGTCTGGCTGTCGCCCGACGCCCAGGCCGGCGAACCGGTCCAGTTTACGCTGAACCGCTAGGCGAAGGCCGCTTCGTACAGATCAGGTTTGAAGCCGACGAGCGTCCGGTCGCCGAGATCGAGCACCGGACGCTTGATCATCGACGGCTGGGCCAGCATCAGGCCGATCGCCTTGTCGGCGTCGAGCCCCTGCTTCTCGGCGTCCGGCAGGGCGCGGAAGGTCGTGCCGGCGCGGTTCAGCACCGTCTCCCAGCCGTGCGCCGCGACCCACTTCTCAAGACTGGCGCGGCCGATGCCGGCCTTCTTGTAGTCATGGAAGTCGAAGGCGACGCCGTGCTGGTCCAGCCAGACGCGGGCCTTCTTGACGGTGTCGCAGTTGGGGATGCCGTAGAGGGTGTGGGTCATGGGGCCTGTCTGCCCATCGCGCCCGGGAACCGCAAGCCGGAGGCGGCGTTTGCATTTAACCTTTCGGTTTAATGGTCTCAAGAGACCACGAGAAGGAGCCCACCTATGCCCGTCGCCGCCAAGATCGTCCCCTGCCTGTGGTTCGACAAACAGGCCGAGGAGGCCGCTGAGTTCTATGTCTCGCTGTTCCCGGACTCGCGCATCGACGGGGTCGACCGCGCGCCATCCGACTATCCCGCCGGCAAGGAGGGCGACGTCCTGCTGGTCCAGTTCACCCTGGCCGGCAGCCCCTTCACCGCCCTGAACGGCGGCGACTATTTCAAGTTCACCGAGGCGGTCTCCTTCCAGATCGACTGCGCCGACCAGGCCGAATGCGACCGCTACACCAACGCCCTGTCGGCCGTGCCCGAGGCGGAGCAGTGCGGCTGGGTCAAGGACCGCTACGGCCTGTCGTGGCAGATCGTGCCGACGATGATGACCGAGATCCTGTCCGATCCCGACCGGGCCAAGGCCAAGCGGGTGTTCGACGCCATGATGGACATGAAGCGGCTCGACATCGCCGCCCTGGAGGCGGCTGCGCGCGGCGAGGGCTGAGGGTTCGACCGGGCCTCGCTCTGCGGGATACGCCCGATCATACGGCCGCGCCAACCGTTCTAGGGTCTGACGGCGGGGGACAGACGCGAAAGGCCCGGTCCATGACCCGACTCCTCGCCTCCCACCTCGCCGCAAGCCTCGCCTTTGGGGCCGCCATCGTCGCCCTTTCCGGATCGTGCGCCGACGCCCAGTCCGGTCAGGACGACATGGCCGCCTTCCCCGCCGCCCGCGAGGGCGAGACGCGGCACGTGATCCGTCTTGAGCCGGGCCGAGACGAGGACGCCATGCGTGTCAGCGTCATCGTCGGCCGGACCCAATGGGTCGACTGTAACCGGGTGATCTTCTCGACACACCTTGAGGAGCGCACGGCCGAGGGCTGGGGCTTCAACTACTACGTCGTGACTGGCGGTGGTCCGGCCGCCTCGACCATGATGGCCTGTCCTGACACCCAGAAGACCCAGCAGTTCGTGCGCAGCGCGGACGAGCCGATGCTCCGTTACAACAGCCGCCTGCCGCTGGTGGTCTATGCGCCGAACGAGCTGGAAGTGCGCTACCGGATCTGGCGCGCGGGGCCGGAACAGACCCCCGGGGATCGCTAGGCAGCGAGCGACAACGGCGCCGCCGACGCGAGTTCAAGCCTGGTCGAGTCCGTCCGGGGCCGTGATCAGCTGGGCGAAGATCTCTCCAGCCCGACTGCGGTATCGCTCGGCGTGGCGCAGCAGGCGGTAGGGGCGTTCGGCCAGACCGAAGGGCGCGACGACGACGCGGCCGGCGTCGATGGCGGCGCGGGCGACGCTCTCCGACAGGGCCGTTGCGCCCGCCCCGGCTTCGGCGGCGGCCAGGACCGACTCGTTCGACGGCAGGGTCATGGCGACGGGCAGCTCGGCGGGATCGACGCCCGCCTCGCGAACGGCCTCCTCCAACGTCGAGCGGGTGCCGGAGCCGACCTCGCGCATGACCCAGGGTGACGACGGCAGGTCTTTGGCGGCCAGGGCCCGCCGATCCGCCCACGGGTGATCGGGGGCGACGATCACCGCCAGCCGGTCCGAGCCGATGCGGGTCTGGACCAGGGCGGGGGCGTCGACGTCCCCTTCGACCAGACCGATCTCGGCCACGCCGTTCAACACAGCATCCGCCGCTTCGCGCGTGTTGCCGATCTCGACCTGCAGCTCCACGCCCGGATGAGCGGCGTGGAAGGCCACCAGGCGGCGCGGCAGCCAGTAGCTGGCGATGGTCTGGCTGGCGAAGATGGTCACCCGTCCACGGCGCAGGGCGCTCATGTCGGCCAGGACGGCGTCGGCGGCGGCAGCCCGGGCAAGGACGGCGCGCGCCTCGGGCACGAAGGCGCGGCCCATCTCGTTCAGCGCCACGCCGCGTCCGACCCGGTCGAACAGGCGCACCCCGTGCTCGGCCTCCAGGGCGGCGATGGCGTTAGAGACGGCCGACTGAGTCAAGTTCAGCGCCCGCGCCGCCGAGGTCACATGCTCCCGCTCGGCCACGGCGACGAAGATGCGTAGGCGCTCAAGAGTCATGAACGATCTCCAAATCGGATCAATCCTAGCACAATTATCCGTTGGACCCACATCCTCGGACGGGCTCATCAGTCCACGGATGAGCGCCGCTCCCTCCTCTGTCCCGTCGCCCCCCGTTGCGTCCCTCACGGCGATCGGCCGCTCGCTGCTGCCGGGGCTGCTGCTGTGCGCGGCGGTGACGGTCGCGGCCCTCTGCCTGACCAGTCTGGAGCGCAGCCTGATCGGCGAGGTCTGGTTGGAGCCCCTGGTGGTCGCCATCCTGCTCGGCGCTGCGATCCGCACGGTCTGGACGCCGGGCGCCCGGTTCAAGGCCGGCGTCGGCTTCAGCGCCCGGACGCTGCTGGAGATCGCCGTCGTCCTTCTCGGCGCCTCGGTCAGCGCCGAGGTGCTGGCCTCTCTGGGGCTGGGAATGATCGGCGGCATCTTCGCCCTCGTCGCCCTGGTCATCGTCATCGGCTTCGGCGTCGGGCGGATGCTGGGGCTTAACCCGCGCATGGCTCTGCTGGTCGCCTGCGGCAACGCCATCTGCGGCAACTCCGCCATCGCCGCCATCGCGCCCGTAATCGACGCCGACGGCGAGGACATCGCCGCCTCGATCGCCTTCACGGCGGTGTTGGGCGTTGTCGTCGTCCTGACCCTGCCGCTGCTCGGCGCCCTGCTGTCGATGACCGAGACCCAATACGGCGTCCTGGCCGGCCTGACCGTCTATGCGGTGCCCCAGGTCCTGGCGGCCGCCGCCCCGTTCGGCGCCTTGGCCACCCAGACCGGGACCGTAGTCAAGCTGGTGCGGGTGCTGATGCTGGGACCGGTGATCCTGGGCCTGTCGCTGGTCTTCCGGGACCGCGCGCCCGGCGCTGCTAAGCCGGGCCTGTCGCGTCTGTTGCCCTGGTTCATCGTCGGCTTTCTCGTGATGGTCGCGCTGCGCTCGCTGGACCTGATTCCGCCGGCCATCCTGCCCACGCTCGCCGCCGCCTCCGGCCTGCTGACCGTCATTTCGATGGCCGCCCTCGGTCTTCAGACCGATATTCGCGCCGTCGCCCGCGCCGGCGGCCGCACGGTCGGCGCAGTTCTCCTGTCGCTTGCGGCGCTGGCCCTGCTCAGCCTCGGCCTGATCCGGCTGCTGGGGATCTGATCAAGCGGCTTCGTCCCAGAGCGCCAGCGGTTCTGCGGCGAAGCCCAGGGCGGGATTGGACAGGACGGAGACCGGCCGCTCGCCCTCATACAGGGCGATGGTCTCGAACCCGGGCCAGTTGGCGGCCAGGGCCTCGAGTTCGCGCTTCGCATCGGCGTCTGACTCAGCCGAAAGCGCGGCGATCTCCCGGTACGGTGCGCCCGGCAGATTCACGATGCAGAAGTAGGAAGTCACGCGCCCGCTCCGAAACTGAGCGGCGAGAACGGCGACGGCCCGCCCGGGTTCCGCCGCGACCCGCGGTCGATCGTGCGTGCGTCCTTCGGTCCTAGGGCAGAAGGATCGAAGACCCCCGGGCGCGGCGACTTTCCAGGGTCTCGTGGGCCTTGCGCACCTCCGCCAGGGGAAAGCGCGCGCCGATCTCGACCGTCACAACCCCGCGCTCGATGACGTCGAACAGGGCGGCGGCGCTCGCGTCCAACTCCACCTCGGTGGCGACGTAGTCCCCGAGCGTCGGCCGGGTCAGGTAGAGCGACCCCGCCTGGCTCAATCGAAGGGGCGAAACAGGTGGAACAGGGCCGGACGCATTACCGAAGCTGACGAGGCAGCCGCGCCGGCTCAGGGATGCCAGCGAGGCCTCGAACGTGGCCGCCCCGACGGAATCGTAGACGACGGGCACGCCTTCGCCTGCGGTCAGTTCGCGGACCCGGGCGGCGACGTCCTCCTCACGATACTGAATGACCTCCGCGCAGCCGACGGAGCGGGCGAAAGCCGCCTTCTCCGGCGATCCGGCCGTGCCGATCACCCGCGCGCCGAGCGAGACCGCCCACTGGGACAGCAGGGTGCCGACGCCGCCGGCCGCCGCATGCACCAGGATGGTCATCCCCGCTTCAACGCGAAACGTCCGCCGCACCAGGTATTCGGCCGTCATGCCCTTCAGCATGGACGCGGCCGCGACCTCGAAGGACACGCGCTCAGGGACCCTGACAGTGCGATCCGCCCGCACCACATGCGCCTCGGCATAGGCGCCGGGCGGGCCGCTGGCGTAGGCGACGCGGTCGCCCGTCGCGAACCGCGTCACCCCGGGCCCCACGGCCTCGACGACGCCCGCCGCCTCCTGCCCGAGTCCGCCCGGAAGCGGGATCGAATAGAGGCCGCTGCGCTGGTAGATCTCGATGAAGTTGAGCCCGATCGCGTGGTGCCGGACCCGGATTTCGCCTGGGCCGGGCTCGGGCGTCTCGACCTCGACGAGGCGCAACACCTCCGGCCCGCCGGTCTCGGATATGCGGACGGCTTGCATGGCGTGCTCCTGCGGCCAGAGCCCGCGACGCGCAGGCGTAACCGCTAGAAGGGAATGGGACGCTCGATCCGCAAGACGATCAGCAGCTGGCCGCGCTTATTCCCACTCGATCGTGCCAGGGGGCTTCGAGGTCACGTCATAGACCACGCGGTTGACGCCGCGGACCTCGTTGATGATCCGGGTGGCGGTCTTGGCCAGGACATCCCAGGGGAACTGGAAGAAGTCGGCGGTCATGCCGTCGGTCGAGGTGACGGCGCGCAGGGCCAGCACCTTCTCATAGGTGCGCGCGTCGCCCATGACGCCGACCGTCTTGACCGGCAGCAGCACGGCGAAGGCCTGCCAGATCTGGTCGTAGAGGCCGGCGTTGCGGATCTCTTCCAAGTAGATGGCGTCGGCGTCCTGCAGGGTGGCGACGGCCTCCGGAGTGATCTCGCCGGGGATGCGGATGGCCAGGCCGGGCCCTGGAAACGGGTGGCGGCCCACGAAGGCGTCGGTCAGACCCAGCTCGCGGCCCAGGGCGCGGACCTCGTCCTTGAACAGTTCGCGCAGCGGCTCGACCAGCTTCAGCTTCATATAGTCCGGCAGGCCGCCGACGTTGTGGTGACTCTTGATCACGTGGGCCTTGCCGCTCGACGACGACACGCTCTCGATCACGTCGGGATAAAGGGTGCCCTGAGCGAGGAACTCGGCGCCCTCGATCTTGGCGGCTTCGCGGTCGAAGACCTCGATGAAGACCCGGCCGATGGTTTTGCGCTTGGTTTCGGGGTCCGACTGGCCCGCCAGCTCGCCAAGGAATTCCTTAGACGCATCAACGTGGATCAGCGGGATGTTGTAGTGCTCCCGGAAGAGCGTGGTGACCTGCTTGGCCTCGTCCTTGCGCAGCAGGCCGGTGTCGACGAAGACGCAGGTCAGCTGGTCGCCGATGGCCTCGTGGATCAGCACCGCGGCGACGGAGGAGTCGACGCCGCCCGACAGGCCGCAGATGACCTTGGCCGAACCGACCTGGGCGCGGATCTGGGCGATCTTTTCATCGCGATAGGCGGCCATGGTCCAGTCACCCGACAGGCCGGCGATCCGGTGGGTGAAGTTCTTCAGCATGGTCGCGCCGCGCGGGGTGTGCATCACCTCCGGGTGGAACTGAACGCCATAGAACCGACGGGTCTCGTCGGCGATCACCGCATAGGGCGAGCCGGGCGAGGAGGCGACGACGTCGAAGCCCTCGGGAATGGCGACGATCTTGTCGCCATGGCTCATCCAGACCGTCTCTTCCTCGCCGATAGGGGCCAGGTCGGCCAGCAGGGGTGAGTCCTTTTCGATGGTGATCTCGGCGCGGCCGAACTCGCGGGAGTGGCCGCCCTCGACCTTGCCGCCGAGCTGTTCGCACAGGGTCATCTCGCCATAGCAAATGCCGAGCACCGGCACGCCCGCCTCGAACACGCCCTGCGGCGCCCGGGGACTGCCCTCCTCGTGCACGCTCTCAGGGCCGCCCGACAGAATGATCGCCGCCGGACGCATCGCCGCCAGCGCCGCCTCGGCCTTATCGAACGGGTGGATCTCGCAATAGACGCTCGCCTCGCGCAGACGCCGGGCGATCAGCTGGGTCACCTGGCTGCCGAAGTCTACGATCAGCACGGACTGGTGGTTGGCGGCGGTCATGGGCGTTCCAGATTCGGGGCAATCGGGGAATGGGCGGGGTCTTGAAGCTTCGGGCCGCCCGGATCAAGGGCGGCGAGGCCTTGGGTCGTCAGGACCTCGGCGAGGCGATCCATGGCCTCGGCCAGATTGACGTCCACGTGATGCAGGGTGGAGGTCCAGTCCTCCAGCTTCGTCAGTTCGGAGCGGCCGTCGCTGACGCCACGCAGGGCCACAAGGGGCGTGCCGAAGGTCTGGGCGGCGCGCAGCAGGGCGAAGGTCTCCATGTCGACCATGTCGGCGTCGATGGCGTCATAGGCGGCTCCGGAGACCACGTTCGCGCCGGTCGACAAGCGGGCCGTGGGCAGGCCAGGCACGGGGCAAGGCAGGCTCATGACCGGCGGCAGGTCGAGCAGCGGCGTGACGCCCTTCTCAAAGCCGAGGACGCTGGCGTCCATGTCGCGATAGGCGACCGAGGCGACCTGGTAGACGGCCGCGTGCTCGAGATCGCGCGAGCCGCAGGAGCCGAGCGAGACGATCAGGTCCGGCGGATGGCCGGCCGCCTCCAGCCGGGCCAGGGTCGCCGACAGGGCGACGGCCGCCTCGACCGGGCCGACGCCGGTGATCAGGGGCTGGATGCGCGCGCGGAGCGCCGGGCCGTACTCGGCCGGCGCCGCCATCACGCAGAGGACGGAAAGGTCGCCGTAGGTCTGGAGGGACCAGCTCCCGTTCACGCCGTCCTCTCGTAGACGGCGGCGAAGAAGCCGTCGGTGTTGGTGGAGGCCGGGGACAGCCGCAGGCGATGACCCGAAGCGACCTCGGCCAGCCGGGCCCGGGCGGCGTCCGTGAGCGTCGGGGACGACATCAGGTCGGCGATCGCCACCGGGCGGAAGCCCGGGTGCGCCGCTTCGAAGGCCTCGGTCGTGGCCTCGTTCTCGCGGCTCAGCATCGAGCAGGTGACATAGACTAGGCGTCCGCCCGGCTTCACCAGCTGAACGGCCTGTTCGAGGATGCGCAACTGCAGGGCGTGCAGGCGTTCGACCTCGTCGGCCTTGAGCCGCCAGGCGTCCTCGGGACGGCGGCGCCAGGTGCCGGAGCCGCTGCAGGGCGCGTCGACGAAGACCAGGTCGGCCTTGCCGTTGACGTCCTCGACCCCGCCGCCATTCTGGCCGAGCAGGCGCAGGTCGGCCGCGACGCCGGCGCGGGCGAGGCGCGGACGGATGTTGTCGAGCCGCTTCTGGACTACGTCGCAGGCGATCAGCGTCATGCCCGAGGTCAGTTCGGCCTTCGGGGCGCCGCCTGCGCCCTCGTCGCCGCCTGTGGGCGACCAGCCGGCCGGCTTCGCAGCCGGCTTCGCGCCGGCCTTGGCGACCGGCAGGGCCTGGGCGGCCAGGGCCAGGGTCTTGCCCCCGCCGCCGGCGCAATAATCGACGACGATGCTGTCCGGCCTGAAGTCGAGACCAGCCCCGGCCAGCCAGGTGACGATCTGGCTGCCCTCGTCCTGGATTTCGATCCAGCCCGCCTTGAAGGCGTCCTGGGCCTGGACGTTCGGCGGCGGCTCGGACGGCAGGCGCAGGCCCCAGGTCGAGAAGGGTGTCGGCTCCGGCGCCAGGCCGGCGGCGGTCAATTCGGTGCGGACGGCGTCCACCGATGCCCGGGCGCTGTTGACGCGCAGGTCGATCGGGGCGCGCGGGGCCATCAGCTCGCGGGCCTCTTCGGTCCAGCGCTCGCCGTAGGTCGCCTTGAAGTCCTCGACCACAAACTCGGGCAGGCCGGCGGCTGCCCAGCCGGGCAAGTCGCCCTCGCCGGCCGTAATGCGGGCGCGCTCCTGCTTGGACAGCGGGCGCGGGCCGTAGCCTTCGCCCGAGTGCAGGGCCTCGATCTCTTCCAGCGACAGGCCGTCGATCAGGCTCAGCGAGCCGATGACCAGGGCCCGGCCGTCCTCGCGGCCGCCCATGGCCCAGACCAAACGACCGCGGGCGCGCAGCACGCGGTAGACGCGGTCGGCGACGGCGCGACGATCCTTGGATCCGGCGTAGCGATTGGTCTGTCCCCAGGCCTTGAGAACGACTTCGGCCGGAGCGCGGCCCTGGGCGATGCTGTCCAGGACGGAGGCGGCGGCGGCGAGGCGGGCGGCTGGGGTCAATTCAACTCTTTCAGACAAACAGGGCGACGATGCACATCACCAGCCCGGCGGCGGCGGCGAGCCAGGCCAGGGTGCGGATATAGGGCACGCCGAAGGCGTAGAGCGGCAGGTAGATCACCCGGCCGAAGAAATAGAGGTGGGCGCCCAGGAAGGTCAGTTGCCCGTCCTTACCGGCGATATGCGCCATGATCACGGCGGCGGCGAAGATCGGCAGGGTCTCGAACAGATTGGCCTGGGCCCGCATGAGGCGGCCGGCCAGCTTGCCGGGCGGCGGGACCTCGGCATCGCGCGGTCCCGCGTTCCATTTGGCGCCGAGCTCGGCGGTGCGGGCTATGGCGGCGGCCCCGATCTGGACCAGCGCCAGGATCAGGGTGAAGGCCAGCATGATGAACTCAGGCGTCATATCCATGCCTGCCGGCCCTCCCCTTCTCAGCCCTGACGGTAGTTCGGCGCCTCGCGCGTGATCATCACGTCATGGACGTGGCTCTCCCGCAGGCCGGCTCCGGTGATGCGCACGAAGCGGGCGCGTTCCTGGAGGTCGGCGATGGTGGCGGCGCCGACATAGCCCATGGCGGCGCGCAGACCGCCGACCATCTGGTGCAGCACCGGGGCGATCGGCCCCTTGTACGGCGTCTGGCCCTCGATGCCCTCGGGGACCAGCTTGCGCGTGTCCTCGACTTCCTTCTGGAAGTAGCGGTCCGCCGAGCCGGCGCCCATGGCGCCGACCGAGCCCATGCCGCGGTACGACTTGTAGGACCGGCCCTGGTACAGGAAGACCTCGCCCGGGCTTTCGTCGGTGCCCGCGAACATCGAGCCCATCATGGCGACGGAAGCGCCCGCCGCGATGGCCTTGGCGAAGTCGCCGGAATATTTGATGCCGCCGTCGGCGATGATCGGGGCGCCGCTTTCACGAGCGGCGCGGACGGCCTCCATGATGGCGGTCAGCTGGGGCACGCCGACGCCCGCGACGATGCGGGTGGTGCAGATCGAGCCTGGGCCGATGCCGACCTTCACGGCGTCGGCGCCGGCGTCGATCAGGGCGCGCGCGGCTTCGTAGGTGGCGACGTTGCCGGCGATCACCTGCAGGCGGTTCGATTCCCGCTTCACCCGCTCGACGGCGCGCGAAACCTGGATCGAATGGCCGTGGGCGGTGTCGATGACGACCACGTCCACCCCGGCGTCGGCCAGGGCCATAGAGCGCTCGAAGCCGGCGTCGCCGACGGTGGAGGCGGCCCCGACCAGCAGGCGACCCTGCTCGTCCTTGGCGGCGTTCGGGAAGGCGTGGGCCTTCTCGATGTCCTTCATGGTGATCAGGCCGACCGCCCGATAGGCGTCGTCGACGACGATGACGCGTTCGATCTTGCGCGTGCGCAGCAGGTTCTGGGCCTCGTCGCGACCCGCGCCTTCGCGCACGGTGACCAGGTCGCCGGTCGTCATCAGCTCGGCGGCCTTGCGGTTCGGATCGGTGTCGAAGCGCATGTCGCGGTTGGTCAGGATGCCGACCAGCTTGCCCGACTTCGGATCGACCACCGGGAAGCCCGAGATCTTCTTGCGGGCGACGATGTCGCGGACCTGGCCGAGGGTCGTCTCCGGATGGATGGTCACCGGATTGATGACCATGCCGCTCTCGTAGCGCTTCACCTCACGAACCTGGTCGGCCTGTTCCTCGACCGAGAGGTTGCGGTGAAGAACACCCAGACCGCCGGCCTGGGCCATGGCGATGGCCAGTCGACTTTCAGTGACGGTGTCCATGGCGGACGAGGTCACCGGGATGTTCAGCTTGATGTCGCGGGTGAGCTTCGTCGAGACATCCGCATTGGCGGGCATGATCTCGGACGGGCCGGGTTCCAGCAAAACATCGTCGAAGGTGAGCCCTTCGCGTATCTCCATGAGGAGTCTCCGTTTTGCGGGCCGCGTATAGAGCCGGAAGGCGGGGAACCGCAAGGCCCCGTCGCGCCTATCCTCACGATAAGAACAATTGCCTTGCCTGTTGCGGCGCCGGACCCACATCTGAGGATAGATGGTAGGATTGATCATCAGCACCGCCCGACGGCTCGCGCTCAAGATCGCGAGCTATGGGGTCATGCACCTGGTTGTGGCGATCCTGGTCGCCTTCGCGATCACCCGCGATTGGCGGCTGGCGCTGGCTGTCGGGGTCGTCGAGCCCTTCTTCCAGACCATCGCCTATTCGATCCACGACCGCGTCTGGCACCGCATCGAGCGGCGGCGGATGCTGTCCAATGTCGAGGAGGCCGCCGAGGCGTTCACCGCTCGCCTGGAAGTGATGACTCCGGAGGAGCAGACCCGGGCCCATGGCCACGGCCACGGTCACCACGGCCATAGCCACGCCCTGCCCCGCTCGCTCAAACAGATCGCGCTCAAAACCGTCACCTACGGCCTGATGCATTTCACCGTGGCGGTGACGGTGGCCTTCGCCCTGACCCAGAACATCCGCCTTGCCCTGGCCATCGGCATCATCGAGCCCTTGGTCCAGACCGTCTTCTTCACCGTCCACGACCGCATCTGGACGCGGATCGAGGCCAAGAAGGCCAAGCGCGCGGCGGAACTGGCCTCCGCCTAGCGCTTGTTCAACGCCACCAGGAAGACCTCGGCGCTGTCCTTACGGCTCGAGGCGGGCTTCACATACTTCACCGTCTCAAACTCGGCGCGCAGCCGCGTCAGCACGCCGCCGGCGTCGCCGCCCTGGAAATTCTTCGACACGAAATGCCCGCCCGGCTTGAGCGTGCGGATGGCGAAGTCGGCGGCGATCTCAATCAGGGCGATGATCTTGAGGTGATCGGTCTGGCGGTGTCCGACGGTGTTGTGGGCCATGTCGGACAGGACCAGGTCAGGCGGCCCGCCCAGCAGGTCGATCATCTGTTGATCGACGCCCGGATGCGTGAAGTCGGCCTGCACCAGCTCGGCGCCGGGGATCGGCTCGATCGGCAGCAGGTCGACCCCGACCACCGCCTTGGCCCCCCGCTGAAGCGCCACCTGCACCCAGCCGCCCGGAGCCGCGCCCAGGTCGATGACCCGGCTGCCCGTCTTGATCAGGCGGAAACGATCGTCGATCTCGATCAGCTTGAAGGCGGCGCGGCTGCGCCAGCCCTCGGCGCGGGCCTTCTCGGACCATTTGTCGGACAGCTGACGCTTGATCCACTGCTGGCTGGACATCGACTTGGTGTCCGCCGTCTTCATCTTGGTGCCCATGCCACGACCGGCAGCGGTCCCGCCCGAGGGCGGACGGACCATGCGGCGGCGTTCTACGGGCTTTTCCTCGTCACTCATGCTTCCCACATAGCGGCGACGGCGATCACGGGCTATGACCCGCGCCACTTTCCCTTCCCCTTTAGTGCAAAGGACCGCGCCGATGGCCGAAACCCTGACCTTCTCCCTCGACACCGGCGACGGCGAACAACGCGACGTCGTCATCAAGCTGCGCCCCGACCTGGCCCCCGGCCACGTCGCCCGCATCACCGAGCTGGCTGAAGAAGGCTTCTACGACGGCGTGGTCTTCCACCGCGTCATCCCGGGCTTCATGGCCCAAGGCGGCGATCCGACCGGCACCGGCACCTCGGGCTCGAAGAAGCCGAACCTGAAGGCCGAGTTCTCGGCCGAGCCGCACGTCCGCGGCGTCTGCTCCATGGCCCGCACCTCGGATCCGAACAGCGCCAACAGCCAGTTCTTCATCTGCTTCGACGACGCCACCTTCCTCGACCGCCAGTACACGGTCTGGGGCGAAGTCATTGAAGGCATGGACCACGTCGACGCCCTGCCGAAGGGCGAGCCGCCCCGCAACCCGGGCAAGATCGTCAAGGCCACGGTGGCCTAAAACAAAAGGGCCGCTCGAAGGAGCGGCCCTTTTTCTATTCGATCTCGACGACCTCGACCCGCGGCCCGTTCAGGACCAGGGCGATCTCGCCGCGCTTGAGCTTGAGCGCATCCTCGCCGAACAGCTGGCGGCGCCAGCCGTGCAGGGCCTCGACCTCGGCGTTGTCGTCCAGGGCGATCTTCTCGAGGTCGGCGACGTTGGCGATCAGCTTGGTGGCCACGCCCGCGTTGTCGCTCTTGGCCTTGAGCAGGACCTTCAGCAGCTCGACCACCGACGGCGGCGCAGGCTGGTTGTGGGCGGGACGCTCCAGCTTGGGCGCGTGGGCCTCCGGATCGGCCAGCACGCGCTTGAGCTCGGCGATCAACTCCAGGCCCAGGCGCGAGGCGCCGAAGCCTTTGGGCACCGAGCGAAGGCGGTTGAAGGCGTCCGGATCGGTCGGGCCCTGGGCGGCGATCTCGTCGATGGCCTCGTCCTTGAGGATGCGGCCGCGCGGCTGGTCGCGCTCCTGGGCGGCGCGCTCGCGCCATACGGCGGCGGACACGAAGGCCGCCAGGTATTTGGCCGCGTACTTCTTGGGCTTCAGCCGCTTCCAGGCCTTTTCCGGATCGGTGTCGTAGAGGGCCGGATCGGTCAGGTCCTCCATCTCGGCCATGACCCACTCCAGGCGCCCGTCCTTGTTCAGGCGGTCACGCAGCTTGGGATACAGGGCCGCGAGGTGGGTCACGTCGCCCAGGGCGTAGACCAGCTGGGCGTCCGACAGCGGGCGGCGAGCCCAGTCAGTGAACCGGCTGCCCTTGTCGACTTCCTGACGCAGCATCTGGCGGACCAGAGCCTCGTACGAGACCTGATCGCCGAAGCCGGCGGCCATGGCGGCGACCTGGGTGTCGAACATCGGCTTGGGCATGGCGCCCAGCTTCACGAAGATTTCGACGTCCTGGCGCGCGGCGTGGAAGACCTTGAGGATCGATTCGTCGCGCAGCAGCTCGAGGAAGGGTTCGAGGTCCAGCCCTTCGGCCATCGGGTCAATGATGGCCGCATCGGTCGGCGACGCGGCCTGGATCAGGCACAGGCGCGGCCAGTAGGTCGTCTCCCGCATGAACTCGGTGTCGACCGTGATGAAGGGGGCTTGGGCCAGACGCGCGCAGAAGTCGCGCAGTGCGTCAGTGGTGGTGATCGGCGTCATTCGAGTGCTATAGCCCCGCGCAATACGGTTGTGGCAAGAGCCCCCGCATAAATCCGCCCACTGATTCAGGCCCGTGACCCATGAGCGACACCCCCGACAAGCTCCGTAATGGCCTGACCTACGCCGATGCAGGGGTCGATATCGACGCCGGCGAGATGCTGGTCGACGCGATCAAGCCACTGGCCAAATCCACCGCCCGCCCCGGTTCTGAGCCCTCGCTGGGCGGATTCGGGGCCCTGTTCGACCTCAAGGCCGCCGGCTTCGAGGACCCGCTGATCGTCACCACCACAGATGGCGTCGGCACCAAGCTGAAAATCGCCATCGAGACCGGCCGTCATGACGGCGTCGGCATCGACCTGGTGGCCATGTGCGTCAACGACCTGCTGGCCCAGGGCGCCGAGCCGCTGCTGTTCCTCGACTATTACGCCACCGGGAAGCTCGAGATCGACGCCGCCAAGCGCGTCGTCGCCGGCATCGCCGAGGGTTGCCGCCAGGCCGGCTGCGCCCTGGTGGGCGGCGAGACCGCCGAAATGCCCGGCATGTACCAGGGCGGCGACTACGACCTGGCCGGCTTCTCGCTGGGCGCCGTCGAGCGCGGCCACGCCCTGCCCTACCTCGACCGCCAGCAGGCGGGCGACATCATCATCGGCCTGGCCTCGTCTGGCCCGCATTCGAACGGCTATTCGCTCATCCGCAAGGTGGTCGAGAAGTCCGGCCTGTCATGGGGCGATGACGCGCCCTTCGCCAAGGACCGCACCCTGGCCCAGGCGCTGATGGAGCCGACCCGCATCTATGTGAAGCCGGTCCTGCCGCTGATGAAGGCCGGCTTGGTCAAGGGCGCGGCGCACATCACGGGCGGCGGCCTGATCGAGAATCCGCCGCGCTGCATCGCCGACGGCCTGCAGGCCAGCTTCGACTGGGACACCCTGGCGGTGCCCCAGGTGTTCCAGTGGCTGGGCGAAGTGGGCGGCATCTCGGACAATGAGCTGCGCCGGACCTTCAACTGCGGCATCGGCTTCATCCTGATCGTGGCCGCCGAGAACGCCGAACCGGTCCTCGCCGCCCTGCTCAACGCCGGCGAGGTCGCCTTCGTCTGCGGCCAGCTGGTAGCCGCCTAGGTCGCCTCCAGAGAGGATCGTCCGATGGTCGGATCGCCCGTCCCGCCGACGCGCGTGGCCGTTCTGATCTCCGGATCGGGATCGAACATGGCCGCCTTGATCGATGCCACAAAGGCGGATGACGCGCCCTATGAGGTGGTTCTGGTCCTCTCCAACAAGCCGGACGCCGGCGGCCTGGCCGTCGCCGAGGCCAAGGGCGTACCGACCGCCGCCGTCGACCACCGCCCGTTCGGCAAGGACCGTGAGGCCCACGAGCGGGCGATCGATGCGATCCTGATGGAGCACGGCGTCGAGGTGGTGGCCCTGGCCGGCTATATGCGGCTGTTGACGCCCTGGCTGGTGAGCCGATGGGACGGGCGAATGCTGAACATTCATCCCAGCCTGCTGCCCAAATACCCCGGCCTCGACACCCACGCCCGCGCGATCGAGGCGGGCGACACGGAAGCCGGCTGCACCGTCCATCTCGTCACCGAAGGCGTCGACGAGGGCCCGGCCCTGGGTCAAGCCGCCGTCCCGGTTCTGGCCGACGACACCCCGGCCGCGCTTGCCCAGCGTGTCCTGACCGCCGAACATCGCCTCTACCCAGAGACCCTGGCGGCCTTCTGCCGCGACAGATGAGTTTTTTGTAATCCGGGCGTTTCCCGGCGACAGCTCGTCGGGGGTGAGTCAGGGTCCCGCACGGATTTTCCGTTCTGAGGGGCGCCTATGCTCAAACTTCGTCTTACGGCCTGCGTTGCGGGCGCCGTTCTTCTCGCTGCCGCCGGCGTCGCCTCGGCCCAGACCCACGCCGCGGCGCCTGCGACCGACGCCGGCTCTGGTCGCCACGCCGAGATTGGCGGCTTCGGCTTCGACATGGCCGGCATGGACGCCGCTGTGAAGCCGGGCGACGACTTCAACCGCTACGCCAGCGGCGTCTATCTGCGCGACACGGCCATCCCCGGCGACAAGACCTCCTACGGCGTGTTCGACATGCTCTACGACCGCTCGCAGGAGAACCTTAAGGCCCTGATCGAGCAGAGCGCGGCCAATCCGACCTACAGCGCCGACGCCGCCCGCATCGGCGCCTTCTACGCCAGTTTCATGGACGAGGCGGCGGTGAACCGCCTCGGCGCGACGCCGCTGAAGGCCGATCTGGACGCCGTGCGCGCCGCCGACAGCCACGCCGAAATCGCCGAGCTTATGGGCCGGAGCCAGATGGGCTTCGGCGCCAGCCTGTTCGGCCTGGCCGTGTTCGAGGACCTCAAGGAGCCCTCCAAGAACAGCGCCTACATCTTCCAGGGCGGCATCGGCCTGCCCGACCGCGACTACTACCTGGAGCCGCAGTTCGCTGAAGCCCGGACGGCCTACCAGGCCTATGTCGCTCGCAGCCTGAGCCTGGCCGGCTGGCCGGACGCCGAAGCGGCCGCCGCCGCCGTGGTCGCCTTCGAGACCCGCATCGCGGAGCAGCACTGGACCCAGGTCCAGAGCCGACAGATCGACAAGCTGCACAACCCGATGACCCGCGCCGAGTTGGCCGCCGCCGCGCCCGGCTTCGACTGGGAGGCGTGGGCCCGCGGGGCCGGCGTGCAGAATGCGCCGGTGCTCATCGCCGGCAACAACACCGCCTTCCCGGGCATGGCCCGCGTCTTCTCCGAGACGCCGGTCGAGACCCTGCAGGCTTGGCAGGCCTTCCACGTCATTGAGCAGGCGTCGCCCTATCTGTCGCAGGACTTCGTCGACGCCAATTTCGACTTCTTCGGCAAGACCCTGAACGGTCAGCCCGAGAACCGGCCGCGCTGGAAGCGCGGCGTGCAGTTGGTCGACAACTCGCTGGGCGAAGTGCTGGGTCGCGAATATGTGGCCAAGCATTTCCCGGCCGAGTCCAAGGCCCAGATGGAGACCCTGGTCGACAATCTGCTGGCCGCCATGAAGACCCGTCTGGAGGGCCTCGACTGGATGGGCCCGGAGACTCGCGAACAGGCGCTCTACAAGCTGAGCCGCTTCGGGGTGAAGATCGGCTATCCGGACGAATGGCGCTCGTACGACGGCCTCCAGCTGAACGCCGGGGACCTGTACGGCAACGTCGAGCGCTCGACCGCCTTCGAATGGGCGTTCAACCTCGACAAGCTGTCCAAGCCGGTGAACCCGAAGGAATGGGGCATGACGCCCCAGACGGTGAACGCCTCCTACAACCCGCCGCGCAACGAGATCACCTTCCCGGCGGCGATCCTGCAGGCACCCTTCTTCGATCCGAACGCCGACCCGGCCGTGAACTACGGCGGCATCGGCGCGGTGATCGGCCATGAAGTGACCCACGGCTTCGACGACCAGGGCCGCAAGGTCGACGGCGACGGCGTGCTCCGCGACTGGTGGACCGCCGAGGACGCGGCGAAGTTCGAGGCGCGCGCCAAGGTGCTGGGCGCCCAGTATTCCGCGCTGAGCCCGTTCGCGGGCGTCAACGTCAACGGCGACCTGACGATGGGCGAAAACATCGCCGACCTGGGCGGCCTGCTGATGGCGCTGGACGCCTATCACCTGTCGCTGAACGGCCAGCCCGCCCCGGTGATCAACGGTCTGACCGGCGATCAGCGCGTCTTCCTTGGATGGGCCCAGGTCTGGCGCGAGAACATCCGTGACGAGGCCTTGCGCCAGCAGGTGACGGTCGACCCGCACGCGCCGGCCCAGTACCGGGCCGCCGTGCCGGTGCGGAACATCGACGCCTGGTACGAAGCCTTCGGCGTCAAACCGGGCGACGAGCAGTACCTCCAGCCCGGGGCCCGCGCCCGGATCTGGTAAGGCCTGAAAAGAAAACGGCCCCGGCGAGCGATCGCCGGGGCCGTCTTTCTATTGCGCCAGGCCGCGTCGGATCGACAAGGCGGAGCCTTGTGACCGCGGCCCAACAGGCGTTAGCCGACGATCTGGTCGTCCGAGAAGAACTGCTCGATTTCGATCGCGGCGTTCTCAAGCGAGTCCGAGCCGTGGACCGAGTTCTCGCCGATCGACAGGGCGAACTGCTTGCGGATGGTGCCTTCGGCGGCCTGTTCCGGGTTGGTGGCGCCCATGACTTCACGGTAGGCGGCGACGGCGTTGGGGCCTTCCAGGACCTGGACGACGACCGGCTCGGCGGTCATTTGGCCGACCAGCTCGCCGTAGAACGGGCGCTCGGCGTGGACGGCGTAGAATTTCTTGGCCTGCTCTTCCGAGAGCTTGACGCGGCGCTGGGCGACGATGCGCAGGCCGGCGCCTTCGATCACGGCATTGATGGCGCCGGTCAGGTTGCGGCGCGTGGCGTCGGGCTTGATGATCGAGAAGGTACGTTCGGTCATGGGAAGTGACTTCTTGTTTGGGAGATTGAGGGTCGCGGGCTTATAGCGGCGCCCTCCCCGCTTTCCAACCGCCTCACAATTTTGCCTCTATCGCCCGCCGAATGGCGTCCGCCGACAAGAGGCCGTTCAAGAATTCGACGTACCGATGCTGCAGATCACCGACCTGACCTTCAACGCCTGGGGACGCAAGTTCCTTGAGGACGCGTCCGTCAGCCTGCCGCCCGGCTCCAAAGTCGGCCTGGTCGGCCGCAACGGCATCGGCAAATCGACTCTGTTCAAGCTGATCCTCGGCGAACTGGCTGCTGGCGGCGACGAAATCAGCCTGCCCAAGACGGCCCGCATCGGCTCGGTGGACCAGGAACACCCGGCCACGCCCGTCAGCGTGCTGGAGACCATCCTGGAGGCCGACGAGGAGCGCCACTGCCTGCTGTCGCGGCTGGAGACGGCCGAGCCGGAGGAGATGGGCGAGATCTGGACCCGACTGATCGAGATCGACGCCGACGCCGCCCCGGCCCGCGCTGCGGAAATCCTGGTCGGCCTGGGCTTCAGCCAGGAAAACCAGCAGCGGCCGATGTCGGAATACTCCGGCGGCTGGCGGATGCGCGTGGCCCTGGCCGCCGCCCTGTTCGCCGAGCCGGACATGCTGCTGCTCGACGAACCGACCAACTACCTCGACCTGGAAGGCGCCCTGTGGCTTGAGGCTCGCCTCAAGAAATACCCGCACACGGCCCTGATCATCTCCCACGACCGCGAGATGCTGAACGAGGTCTGCACCCACATCCTGCACCTCGCGAACCACAATCTGACGCTCTACACGGGCAACTACGACCAGTTCGAGAAGGCCCGCGCCGAGAAGGCCCGGCTGCAGATGTCGGCCAAGGCCAAGCAGGACGCCGAGCGCGCCCACCTGCAGGCCTTCGTCGATCGCTTTAAGGCCAAGGCGTCCAAGGCCGCCCAGGCCCAGTCGCGCATGAAGCGGCTGGCCAAGATGGAGCCGGTCTCGACCACCATCGAAGAGCGCGTCGCCCCCTTCATCCTGCCCTCCCCGCCGCGTCCGCTGGCCCCGCCGCTGATCCGCCTGGAGCGCGCCAATGTCGGCTACGAGACCGGCCGGCCGATCCTGCGCAATCTCAACCTGCGCATGGACCTGGACGACCGCATCGGCCTGCTCGGGGTCAACGGCGCCGGCAAGTCGACCTTCGCCAAGATGATCGCCGGCGCCCTGAACGTCTCCGAGGGCGAGTTGCACCGCGACCGCAAGATGCGGGTGGGCTGGTTCCACCAGCACCAGATCGAGGCCATGGACCCGACGGACACCCCGTTGGAGATCATGCGCCGAGCCATGCCGGACGCCTCCGAAAGCAGCCGCCGTTCGAAACTGGCGCAGTGGGGACTAGGCTACGAAAAGCAGGAGACCACCGTGGCCTCCCTGTCTGGCGGCGAGCGCGCGCGCCTGTTGCTCAACCAGGTGGCCATGGACGCGCCCCACGTCCTGATCCTCGACGAACCGACCAACCACCTGGATATCGACAGCCGCCGCGCCCTGTTGGACGCGCTGAACGAATATTCGGGCGCCGTCATCCTGATCACCCACGACCGCTCGCTGATGGAAATGGTCGCCGACCGTCTGTGGCTGGCCGCCGACGGCACGGTGAAGCCCTATGACGGCGACATGGACGACTACGCCAAATTCGTCCTCGACCGCGCCAAGGCCGCCGTCTCCAAGCCCAGCCAGATCAAGGAAGAGGCCAAGGCGGACGCGCCCCAGCCGAACAAGGGCAAGAAAAACGAGAAGCGTTCGGGCCCTTCGCCCTCGACGTTGCGCCACGCGGTCAAGAAGGCTGAAGAGCGGGTCGCCGCCCTGACCGCCGAGATTGCCCGAATTGACGACGACCTGGCCAACGCCGCGGTCAGCAATCCGAAGGCGCTGGAAGGCCTCACGCGCGCTCGCGGCAAGACCCAGTCCGACCTCGAGGCCGCCGAGACCGCCTGGATGGAAGCCGAAGAAGCCCTGGCGGCCGTCGGATGAAGCCGATCGCCTTCAGCCGCGAGGAGACGGCGGCCATCACCGGCCGCCTGCAGACCTATTTCCGTGACGAGCTGGAGCTCGATCTGGGCGCGTTGCCGGCCGAGATGCTGCTCGACTTCCTGGGCCGCGAGATCGGGCCGTTCTTCTACAACCGCGGCCTCTACGACGCCCAGGCGGTGGTCGCAGCCAAGGCCGAGGACATCAGCGAGGCGATCGCAGGTCTGGAGCGCAGCTGAGCCGTCAGACTGTCCTGCCCGCCCGTCGCAGCTACAGCCGCACCCTGAGCTTCTGGCGAGGCTCAGCCGCAGTCAACGGCGGTGACCAGTCCGGTGGCCTGGTCGAACCGGATGTTCAGGCGATCGCGCTGGAAATCCTGCGTGGAGGCGCAAGTGGTGCACACCACCCGAACGTTCGAACCCGGCGGGAAATTCAGCGCGTCGGCGCGGGTGCCGATGAGGTGCCGATGCGTATCCGCGTCGCAGCGCTGCGGACTGGGCCGCGGGCTGGACGAGCCGCTGCTTCCGCAGGCGGCGAGCGTGACGGCTCCAATGGCCGCCATGGCGAGGAGCGTTTTCATCCGCAGAAGACCCTGGTGATGACATTGGTGTTCTGGTCGTAGACGACGTTCATCCGCTCTTCGTGGAAGTCCATCGTCATGGCGCAGGTGCTGCACACTACGCGCCAGTTGGCGTCAGCGGGTTTGGCCGGCAGCTCTGATCGATTGCGGCCAATGTACTGCTGATACCGGTCGGCCTTGCACTGGGCGAGACTTTCGCCGGGCGCATCCGGAGCGGGCGTGGGATCCGTCGATGAGGCGCAGGAGGCGATCAGCAGGCCGGCCGCAGCGAGGGTGAGGATGGACTTCATGGACGCGTCTCCGTTCCGACGTCAGCCGCAGCGCACCTGCTCGACCACGGACGTCTGCTCGTTGAAGAAGATATTCAGGCGGGTCGGGGAGTAGTCCTCGGTCACAGGGCAGGTCGTGCAGGTCACTCGACGGCTGACCACATCTACCGGAACGGGGATTTCGGTCTTCGGTTTCCCCACAAGCCACTGCATCTCGCCCGCGCGGCAAAGATCGGCGGTCGGATTCACGGTGGGCGTTCCAACCGGCTGATTGAGTTGGGCTTCCTCGACTGTGCGCGGCGCGGGGGCGTCGGCGGCGGGCGTCGAGGCGGCGCAGGCGGCGAGGCTCGCCGCGAGGACGATCAGGCCGCCTTTTCCCAGCGCCCCTCGGGCGACTGCTTCCAGTAGGCCAGATTGGCGTTGGCCGCCTTCAACGTCTTCCAGCGCGCGCGAGCCCCAGTGAGGGATGCCTCGTCCCGACCGTCGAAGATGATGAAGCATCGATCAAACCCTTTCGTATCGCCAAGCTCTGCGCCGTCCACGATGAACAGCGCCTGAGCGCCGTTAGGGTTCTCAAGGGATTCGGTCAGCAGGATGGGCTGGCGCCCCGGCTCGGGCTCGGACGAACGGCCGTGAGCGAGAAAGCTCTCGTCTCGCCAAGTCCATAGATGTTCGTCGAGGTCATCGAGCAGGCCCGAGGATTCGGCGCGCACAATCGCCCGCCAACCGCGCTCCCGAGTCTTCTCCAGCAGACCAGGCAGCACCTGATCCAGCGTCGAGCGCTCGAGGTGGTAGAACCAGATTTCGGGTTTGGCGTCAGACACCTAGCCCTACCCCCTCATGCAGTTGGAGCGATCAGGACTCGTAGCTGTCGGCCACCATCCGGTCGAGCGTGCGCACGCCCCAGCCGACGGCGCCGTCCGGCACGGTCGCGGACTTGCTGTCCTTGACCCAGGCGGTCGGGGCGATGTCGATGTGCGCCCACGGCGTGCCGTTGGTGAAGCGCTGCAGGAACAGAGCGGCGGTGATCGAGCCGCCGGCGCGGCCGTTGCCGGTGTTCTTCACATCAGCGATCGGGCTGTCGATGTGGCGCTCATAGGCCGCGGGGATCGGCATCCGCCAGGCATTCTCGCCGACCTTCGGAGCAGCGGCGAGGAAGTTGTTCGCCAACTCGTCGGAGTTCGAGAATACGCCTGCATACTCCAGGCCCAGAGCCACGATCATGGCGCCCGTCAGGGTGGCCAGGTCGAGCATGAATTTCGGCTTGAAGCGCTCTTGGGTGTACCAAAGGCAGTCGGCCAGGACGAGGCGTCCCTCGGCGTCGGTGTTCAGCACCTCGACCGACTGGCCCGACAGCGACATGACGATGTCGCCCGGACGCTGGGCGTTGCCGTCGGGCATGTTCTCGACCAGACCGATGACGCCGACGGCGTTGACCTTCGCCTTGCGGCCGGCCAGCGCGTGCATCAGGCCGGTGACGGCGGCCGCGCCGCCCATGTCCCACTTCATCTCCTCCATGCCTTCAGCAGGCTTGATGGAGATGCCGCCGGTGTCGAAGCAGACGCCCTTGCCGACGAAGGCGATCGGCTGGTCGCCCTTGGCGCCGCCGTTCCACTTCATGATAGCCACCTGGCTGTCGCGAACGCTGCCCTGGCCGACGGCCAGCAGGGTGCGGAAGCCGAGCTTCTCCAGCTCCTTCTCGCCAAGAATTTCGACCTCGAGGCCGAGCTTCTCGAGCCCCTTCACGCGCTTGGCGAACTCTTCCGGGTACAGGACGTTGGCCGGCTCGCTGACCAGATCGCGGCTGAACTCGACGGCCTCGGCCACGGCGGCGAGCGCCGCATACGCGGCCTCGGCGGCCTTCGGATCGGCGGCGACGATCTTGATGGTCTCGATTGACGGCGTCTTCTCCGGCTTCAGCGTGGTCCGGTATTTCAGGAAGCGGTAGCTGGCCAGTCGGGCGGCGAAGGCGGCGCGTGCGGCTTGGGCGGCCGACAGGTCTGAGGCGTCGATGGTCAGCGCGGTCGCGCCCGACATCTTCACGGCGTGATAGGCGGCGCCGGCGGCGGCTTCGAGCGCGAGATCGTCAAATTTGGCTGGATCGCCCGCGCCGGTCAGGACGACGGCGGCGGCGTCGACGCCCGCGGGGGCGGCGACCAGCAGGGTGCTGTTGGAACCGCCGGTGAAGCGGCTGGCGGTCATGGCCTTGGTCAGGGCGCCGGAGGTCGCGGCGTCAACGTGTTGACCCGAGCTCAGGAAAGCGCGGCCCTCATGCACCAGAACGGCCAGAACCTCAGCGGCGCTAGCAGACGCGACGAACTCGATCTTCATTTACTGCTCCCGCCCGGTGGAAGTCCCGAGCTTGTGGATCTGGGAATGGTCGCGCGGTTTCACCGGCGCGAACGGGTGTGTATTAGATGCTCTCCCTCGCCGCCACCTGCAACGGGCTATTTCCTGCCGCGTATGACGCTGATTCAAGGCTATCTATTCCGCCAGATTGCGCGCCCCGTCGTCGGGGCGTGCGCCGCGCTGGCCGGAATCGGCATCCTCAGCCAGAGCCTCGACCAGCTCGAGGTGATCGTCGAACGGGGTCAGAGCATCTGGGTCATGATCAAGCTGACGCTGCTGGCGGTGCCGCAGTTGTTGGCCGTCATCATTCCCATCGGCCTGTTTGTAGGGGCCCTGATGGGCCTGACCCGGCTGCAACGCGAACAGGAGCTCACGGCGGTGTTCGCCTCGGGCGTGACGCGCTGGTCAGCGATTCGGCCGGCGGTGCGGATCGCCTTCATCGCCGCGCTGTTGACCCTGGCCATCACCACGACCCTGCAGCCGTGGGCGCAGCGCCAGGCGCGCGTCGAAGCCTTCGCTGTGAGGACCGATCTGGCCGCCCTTCTGGTCGAGGAGGGCCGCTTCGTGCAGGGGCCCGACGGTCTGACCGTCTATGTCCAGCAGATCGAACAGAACGGCCTTCTGAAGAACCTCTTCGTGTACATTCAGAAGGGCGACGAAGTGACCACCTGGGACGCCGCGGAAGCCCGCTTCGGACGCGTCGACGGCCTACCCACGCTGGATCTGCTGAACGGCTCACGCCAGAGCTATTCGTCGCGGGGCGTGCTGGAGTTCACCTCCTTCGACCGGACGGTCGTGGATCTGTCGCCCTATACCGACATCACCGAAGAGGTCCGCTACAAGCCGTCGGACCTGTATCTGACCCAGCTGTTTAATCCGTCGCCGCGCGAACTGGACTCGGTCGGTTCCGCGGGCGAGCTGCTGGCCGAAGCCCACTCCCGATTGTCCGCTCCGCTGTACGCCCTGCTGGCCATGGCCATGGCGCTGTCGGCGATCATGGGCGGCCAGTTCAGCCGCACCGGCTACACCTTGCGGATCGCCAAGGCGGCGGGCGCCTTCCTGATCGTGCGCATCATCGGCTACGGCATCGTCGCCGCCAGCGCCTGGAACGCCTGGGTCAACGTCTTCCAGTACCTCCTTCCGATCGTCGCCACCGTGATCGCGATGCGATTGCTGTTCCGCGCCCTGAAGCCTCGTCGCCGCCGGAGCTGGCCGGCCTATGAGCGACTGAAGGCGAGGTTCGCGTGAGCCTGTTCGCCGCCCTGCCCTCCTGGATGCGACTGGGCCGTATCGAACGCTATGTGCTGGTCCAGCAGGCGCGCTCGCTGGCCGTGGCCCTGGGGGTCATCGCCGCCCTGATCATGCTCATCGACTTCGTCGAGATTTCGCGCGGCGTCGGCTCTGACGTCGATCTCTCGGCGGTCCGCATCCTGGGCCTGATGCTGCTGAAGTCGCCTCAGGTGATCCTGCAACTGCTGCCCTTCGTCTTCCTGTTCGGCACGCTGGCGGCCTTCGTCGGCCTGAACCGCCACAGCGAGCTGATCGCCATGCGCGCGGCCGGGGTCTCGGCCTGGCGCTTCGTGCTGCCGGCGGCCGGCGCGGCCTTCCTGTTCGGCATCATCACGGTGACCGCCCTGGGTCCCCTCGCCGCCTCCGCAGACGGTCTGTTCCAGCGAGAACGCGCCCGGCTGTCCGGATCCGCTGCGTCCGGCAGGGCGCCGGAGGCGGTCTGGATCCGCGAAGGCGATGACACCCGCCAGATGGTCATCCGCGCCGAACGGCAGGATCCGGCCAACGCCCGCCTGCTGGGCGTCTCCTTCTTCATCTACACCAACGACGAAGACGGCCGCCGCACCTTCGCCGAGCGGATTGACGCGGCCGAAGCCTCGCTGAACGCCGGCCGGTGGCGGCTGGTCGACGCGGTCGGGGCCCGCATCGGCCAACGGGCGGTGCGCTACTCGACCCTCGACCTGCGTTCCAGCCTCGCCGACAAGGAAGCCTTCGAGCGCTTCGCCCGGCCCCAGTCGACGCCCTTCTGGTCGCTGCCGGCGCAGATCGCCCGAGTCGACGCCGCCGGCTTTTCGACCACCGCCTATCGGCTGAGGCTCCAACAACTGCTGGCGACGCCGCTGATGTTCGCAGCGATGTCCATCCTGGCGGCCGCCTTCTCGCTGCGACTGATGCGCCTAGGCGATCTTGCGCGCATGAGCGCGGCGGCCGTTGTGCTCGGTTTCGGCTTCTTCTTCGTCAACCAGGCCGCCTCGGCCTTCGGTTCGGCGGAAGTGATCCCGCCGTGGCTGGCGGCCTGGTTGCCGCCCTTGCTCACCGCCCTCGCCGCCTTCACCTTGCTGTTCTATACCGAAGACGGCTAAGCGGATCACTGACTTAGCCCCCACCGCCGACCTTCGAGTGAGACTGAATGCAGCGTGACCGCCGCGTCCATACGGGAGCCCTGCGCCTTCGCCTGCTGGCTGGGGCGGCCGCGGTGGCCCTCATCTCGAGCGGCGGCGCGGCGCTCGCGCAGGAGGTTCCGGCCGAACCCGCCTCCGAATCCGCGCAGGTCCCGGGGCCAGATGGCCTGCCGCCCGGCGGCGTCTATCTGGACGCGGAAACCGTCACCCGCGACGGCGACGTGGTTTCCGCGTCCAGCACCCAGGACCGCGTGCTGGCCCGTTTCCGTCAGACCACCCTTCGCGCCGGCCAGGTCACCTACGATCTCGCCAACGAGGTCGCCACGGCGGACGACCGCGTCGAGTTCAAGGACGCTGACGGCAATACCGTCTTCGCCAGTCACCTCGAGCTTCAGTCCGACCTGAGGGCCGGTGTCGCCGTCGACTTCGCGACCCGCTTCAGCAACGGCGCCAGCCTGATGGCGGCGACGGCCGTACGTCGGTCGGAAAACGTCAACGAGCTGAATTTCGCGCTTTTCTCGCCCTGCCCGATCTGCGACGAGGAGGGCAACCCGAAGGAGCCGAGCATCGCCGTCCAGGCGGAGAAGGTGGTGCAGGACCATGATTTGCGCGCCATTCTCTACCGCAACGCCGTCTTCCGGGTTGGCGGCGTGCCCGTCTTCTACCTGCCGTGGTTCGCCCATCCCGATCCTTCGGTCGAGCGCGCCTCTGGGTTCCTGATCCCGATCCCCAGCTATGACGAAGGCCGCGGCATCAGCCTGGAGCTGCCGTACCTCGTGGTCGTCTCGGCGTCCGAGGATTGGCTGATCAGTCCGCAGATCAACACGGACGTCGCGCCATTCCTGAACCTGCAGTGGCGACGGCGCTTCAGCGACGGCACGATCGTGCTCCGCGGCGGATACACCTACGAGCGCAATTTCGGCGACTTCGACCCGGACGGCGAATGCGACATCGATTGCGACATCCAGAAGAACATCCGGTTCGGGGACGCGACCAGCCGCAGCTACTTCCTCGGCTACGGACGATTCGATCCTGAAGGCCCCTGGCGCTGGGGCTTCACGGCCGAGCGGACCTCCGACAAGACCCTGTTCGACCGCTACGACATCCAGGATCCCTACCAGGACAACGGCCTCTACTACGGCGACCAGCGGCGGCTGATTTCTCAGATCTACGCCGAGCGCCAAACCGAACGGTCCTACTTCTCGATGGCGGCCTTCACCCTGCAGAGCCTGCGGGTGAAGGAGTTCAGCACGATCACACCGGCCCTCAACGAGTTCGAGGCCGACGGCGACCTGCCGGTCGTCGCGCCGCTGATCGATGCGCGTTGGGAGCCGGATCATCCGGTGTTCGGCGGCCGTCTGAGACTGCGCGGCTCGGCGGTGGCCCTCGCCCGCGACAACTATGTCGGCGCCCCCGTGCTGCGCTCGGAGATCCTGCCGCCGGGACCGACCGACGGCCTTCCGGGCGTCGACAGCCGCCGTGTCACCGGTCAACTCGACTGGCGCCGGACGATGATCTCGGCCGCCGGGGTCCGCTTGGAGCCCTTCATCGACCTGCGCACCGACCTCTATTCGATCGGCGACCTTCCCCCCGGGCTGGGCGTCGAGGAGGACTCCGTCGCCCGCGGTCGCGCCACTGCAGGCGTCGACGTCAGCTATCCGCTGATCCGTCGGTTCGGCGCGAGCGATCTGATCCTGGAGCCCATGGCCCAGCTGTCTTACTCGACCGACTCGGACCTGGACCCGCACGTTCCGAACGAAGACAGCGAGATCATCGAACTCGACGAGAGCTCGTTGTTCCGGGTGGATCGCTTCCCCGGGTACGACCTCTACGAAGGCGGCCTGCGCCTCACCGCCGGCGCCCGCGCCACCCTGCGCTGGGACGAGGGCCGTCAGGCCAGCCTGTTCGTGGGCCGCAGCCTCCGCGCCAATGAAGAGCCGGCTTTCCGAGTGCCGACGCCCGACGATCCGGCGAAACTCTATGATCCCACCGGCCTGGCCTCCGAGACATCCGACTGGGTTGTGCAGGGCACCTTCTCGCCGTCGGACCACGTCCGCGGTTGGGGCCACGCCACCGTTGATTCCGCTGGCGAACTGCGTCGCGCCGAGCTGGCCGTCGACGGCCGTTGGGGTCGGCGCAATCTCGGTACGGTGAGCTACATTCTCGACCGCTCGAATCCGCAGGCGGGCCCGAACAACCGCAACTACGAATTCCTTCAGGTATCGGGCCAGCAGTTCGTCTACGGCAACTGGGGTGTCGCGGTCACCGGCATTGCGGACCTGGAGCGGGACATCATCACGCGCTCCGAAATCGGCCTGCTGTTCGACGACGACTGCTTCCGTTTCGAGCTGGGGTGGCAGCGCGACAACACCAGCGTAAGACCATCCGGCCCGTCGGAAGGTCCTTATGTGCGCCTAACCCTCGCCACTTTCGGCAGTACAGGATATTGACGGGGCGACGGGCGCCGGCGGACCCAGGTTCACGGCTGCCTGCGGGGAGTCGTGGCGGGTACCATAGGGTGCGGCGCTGCTTGAGGAATCAGGACTGACATGCGTTTTCAGCGTTACATGACGGGCGCCGCCCTTGCGGCCCTCCTGGCCGGTTCGGCCATGGCCCAGACCGCGCCACAACAACCGGCTGCGGCGGGTACGCTGAATCCTGCGGCGGAACAGGCCCCGGCCGCCGCACCGCAGGCGGCCCCGCAGTTCCAGATGGCCGACGGCGTTCTGGCCACGGTCAACGACAGCGTCATCACCGGCTATGACCTGCGCCAGCGCATGCTTCTGCTGATCGCCATGACCCAGGTCCAGCCGACCCAGGAAAACCTGCCGGCCATCCAGCAGGAGGCGCTGAACGCCCTGATCGACGAGCGCCTGCAGATCCAGGAACTGGCCAACTACGAAGACCTCCGCGTCTCCGACGAAGAGGTGAACCAGGAAATCTCCGCCATGGCCCAGGAGGCCGGCACCACTGCCGAGGCCTACCTCGCCTTCCTGCAGCAGGGCGGCATCCGCCCGGCGACCCTTCGCGAGCAGATCCGTACCCAGATCGGCTGGCAACAGCTGGTCGGCGGCCGCTTCCAGAGCCGCGCCCGCGTCAGCAAGGGCGCCGTTGACGCCGCCATGCGTCAGATGTCCGAGGCCGCGTCGAAAAAGCAGTACCTCATCGGCGAGATCTACATCGACGCCAACCGCGTCGGCGGCCAGCAGGCGGCCATGAACGGCGCCAACCAACTGGTTCAGCAGATGGTCCAGGGCGCGCCCTTCCAAGCCGTCGCCCAACAGTTCTCCTCGGCCCCGTCCGCCCCGCGCGGCGGCGACGCCGGCTGGGTTGTCGAAGGCACTGTCCACCCGACCCTGCAAGCCGCCATGGACCAGCTCGGCGTCGGGCAGCTGTCGCGGCCGATTCCGGTCGAGGGCGGCGTCTACATCGTTTACATGCGGGATAAGCGCGAAGGGGCGGCGACGAGCCTGGTTTCGCTGAAGCAGATCATGGTCGAGCTGCCGGAGGGCGCGACGGAGGCTCAGGTGCAGGCGGCCAGCCAGCGGCTCGAGTCGATCCAGCCGCAGCTGACCTGCGACAACATCCTGACCCGCGCCACCTCGGAGCAGGGGCTGCTCGGCGCAGACCTGGGCGAATCGGACGTCCAGAACCTGGCGCCGCAGTTCCAGCAGGTCGCCCGCTCGGCCGAAATCGGCACGGTCAGCTCTCCCGTGCGCACCCCGCTGGGCCTGCACCTGCTGGCCGTCTGCGGACGCCGCGCCGGCGGCATCCAGGCCCCCGACGCCCGCGCGGTCGAGAACAACCTGTTCCGCCAGAACCTCGCCACCCTGGGCCGCCGCTACATGCGCGACCTGCGCGACGACGCCCTGATCGAGTACAAGGCCGGCCAGTAATGACCGACCGGCCCGCCCCGCCGCTGGCCCTGACCCTGGGCGAGCCGGCGGGCGTGGGCCCCGAGATCACGGCCAAGGCCTGGCAGGCCCTGCGCGCCGACGTCGCCTCCACCCCGCCCTTTGTGGTCCTCGGCGACGCAGCCCTGCTGCGCGCCCAGGGCGTCCCGGTGCAGACCGTCCCTTCGCCGGCCGAGGCCGCAGCGGTCTTCGCCCGCGCCCTGCCCGTCCTCGACCAGCCCCTGCCCGCCCCGGTCCAGCCCGGCCGCCCCGACCCGGCCAACGCCGCCGCCGTCGCCGACTGGATCGAACAGGCGGTCAACCTGACCGTGGCCGGCGAGACCTGCGGCGTGGTCACCGCCCCCATCGCCAAGGCCCCGCTCTACGCCGCCGGCTTCCGCTTCCCCGGCCACACCGAGTTCATCGCCGAACTGACCGCCGACGTCCCCTTCAGGGGGACCCGCGGGCCGGTGATGATGCTGACCGCCAAGGACCTGCGGGCCTGCCTGGTGACCATCCATGCGCCGCTGGCCGAGGTCCCGGACCTGATCACCGCCGAGCGCGTCCAGCGCACCGCCCGCGTCGTCCATGAGGCCCTGCGCCGCGACTTCGGCATCGCCCGCCCGCGTCTGGCCCTGGCGGCGCTGAACCCGCACGCCGGCGAGAGCGGATCCATCGGCCTGCAGGAGATCGAGGTGCTGATCCCGGCCGCCCGGGCCCTGCGCGACGAAGGCCTGGACATCACCGACCCCCTGCCCGCCGACACCCTGTTCCACGACGAGGCCCGCGCCCGCTACGACGCCCACATCTGCCTCTATCACGACCAGGCCCTGATCCCGGTGAAGACCCTCGACTTCTGGGGCGGCGTCAACGCCACCCTGGGCCTGCCGATCGTGCGGACCTCGCCCGACCACGGCACGGGCTTCGACATCGCGGGCAAGGGCCTGGCCCGGCCGGACAGCCTGATCGCCGCGATCCGTCTGGCGGGCGAGATGGCGCGAGCACGGGCAGGATAGCGGCGGCGATCGACGCCTCCGGCCTGCCGGCGAGTGCGGACGCTGACCCCTTGCTGGTTCGTCACGAAGGACGCGAAGGTCTCACGAAGATCACGAAGAGAGCGCGGCCGCCGCTACGCTCAGGCCTTCAGACTGGCCCGCGCGATTTGATCGGGCGCGAAGCGCCCAAGAAAGCCCGCCGAACCTCCGGCTCAGGCTTGAAGGCTTAAGCACCGGCCCCGTTGCGCCCTTCGTGTGACCTTCGTGTCCTTTGTGACGAACCATGTCTGTCGGACGCCCAGCGCTGGCCCTCCCCTCGCCCCTCCACTGCTTGCTGCTTCGCCCCTCCACCGCTTGACTACTTCGCGCCGCCCTGCGGGTCGCGGTCCCCCTCCCCATTGCTTTGCAACGGGGAGGAGACGAAGGCGGCGCGCTCCCCTATGACACCCCGGTGACCTCCTCCGACCTGCCCTCCCTGCGTGAAACGCTCGACGCCCATGGGCTGTCGGCGAAGAAGAGCTTCGGCCAGCATTTCCTGTTGGACCTGAACGTGACCCGCAAGATCGTCCGCCTGGCCGGGCCGTTCGAGGGCCGGGCGGTGATCGAGGTCGGGCCCGGGCCCGGCGGGCTGACGCGGGCGCTGCTGGAGAGCGACGCCGGGCCGGTCGTGCTGGTCGAGAAGGACCCGCGCTTCGTGCCGCTGCTGGAAGAACTGAATGATGGCTCCGGGCGGCTGACCATCGTCCAGGCCGACGCGCTGAAGGTGCGCGAGGCCGAGCTGGTCGAGGGGCCCGCGCACCTGGTCTCCAACCTGCCCTACAACGTCGGCACCGCCCTGCTGATCAAATGGCTGACCGGGCCGTGGCTGCCCCACGCCCTGACCCTGATGTTCCAGAAGGAGGTCGCCGAGCGCGTCGTGGCGGCGCCGGGCGACGACGCCTACGGCCGGCTGGCGGTGATCAGCCAGGCGGTGTGCGACGCCCGCATCGTCATGCACCTGCCCGCCGCCGCCTTCACCCCGCCGCCCAAGGTGGCCTCGGCGGTCGTCCACCTGGTCCCGAAGGCGCAGCGGCCGCCGGCGGAGATGCTGAAGAAGCTGGAGCGGGTGACCGCCGCCGCCTTCGGGCAGCGGCGCAAGATGCTGAGGTCGAGCCTCAAGCCGCTGGGCGGCGCGGCGCTGTGCGAGAAGGCCGGGATCAGCCCGGAGGACCGGGCCGAGGTGATCGACCTGGCGGGGTTCCTGCGGCTGGCGGGGGCGTTGGAAGGCTAGGGTCGGAGGTTCAGGGTCTGCCTGGCCATAGAGACCCCTCTGGGCCGGAGGTCGGCCCTGCGCCAGGAGCGGACAACAATCACCCGCCCATTCCGAAGGGTCGCGCCCGGGCCCCGCCGCAGCGGGACCCGGGCGTCGATCTCAGCTCAGCCAGTCGTGGTCGAACACCGCCGCCCGGGCGTGGTCTTGGGCGAGCGACCAAGCGCCGTCGTAGTGGGCCAGCTGCGCCTCGAGGCCGATGAACAACCGATCGGCGAGGCCCGACGGGACGTCGAAGCCGTCGAAGGCCTTGGCCGCGTCGAGGCCCGGCAGGACTTGCGTGTGGTCCGACGCCAGCGCCGGCAGGACGAAGGAATCCGCATCGGCCGCCATCAGCGGGCTGACCTCCGGACCGCCCTTGCCCTCGGCCTCGCCGATCGAAGCCGCCACCGGCGGATAGCTGAGCGTGCGCACGGCGTTGTTCGACCAGCGGATCACCTCGATGGAGGTGACGAAAGTCGAGCCGTCGCGACCAGCGACCTTGTCGACGATGCGGTAGCCTGCGCCCTCGACGGTGACGGTGTAGTCCGCCGCAAGGCCACGCATCTGGATCTCGTCCTTGCCGAGCCCGCCGTTGATCGTGTCGCTGCCGCCGCGGCCGCGCAGGATGTCGTTGCCGTTCCCGCCGGTGATGATGTTGTCCAGCGCATTGCCGGTGCCGACGAAGGTGCCCGTGCCACCGACGTAGAGCAGGTTCTCGATATTGGCGCCCATGGTGTACGAGCCGATGCGGGCCTCGACGGTGTCGATGCCTTCGCCGGCCAGCTCGACGCAGGTGTCGAAGGCGTCCAGCACGTAATAAAGCCCAGCAGGGTGTCGGTGCCGATGCCGCCGTGCAGGACGTTGTTGGAGGCGTTGCCGATCAGCAGGTCGTTGTAGACCGAGCCGGTCAGGTTCTCGATGCCGGTGAAGGTGTCGGTAGCCCCGTCGCCGTCGTTGGTGGCGCGCATGGTGTCGAGACGCGCCGTCACCCCGGCCGCGGCCAGGGTGTAGTCGACGGTGTCGACGCCGGCTCCGCCGTTCAGAACGTCCACGCCGCCGCGGCCGCGCAGGTTGTCGTCGCCATTGCCGCCGGTGATGGTGTTGGCCTGGGCGTTGCCCGTCGCCGCGAAGTTCCCGGTCCCGCCGAAGACGAGGTTCTCGACGTTCAGGGCCAGCACATAGGCGTTGATCCGGGCCTCGATGGTGTCGGTCCCTTCGCCGGCGACCTCGACGACGGAGTCGTTGGCCTCGAGGACGTAGCGGTCGTCGCCCAAACCGCCCTGGAGCTGGTTGACGACGCCCGAACCGCCCCAGATCACGTCATTGCCGGCCAGGCCGAGCAGGGTGTCGGCCCCGAGGCCGCCGCGCAGGATGTTGGCGTTGGCGTCGCCGATCAGGGTGTCGTTGAAGGCCGAGCCGGTCAGGTTTTCGATCGAGGAGAAGGTGTCCGTCCCGCCGTCGCCGTCGTTGCTGGAGCTGTTCGAGTTGAGCTGGGCGCGCATGCCGGCGGCCGCAGCGGAGTAGTCGGCCGTGTCGATGCCTGCGCCGCCATTGAGGACGTCCACGCCCGCGCCGCCGGCGAGGATGTCGTCGCCGATATACCCGTTCAGAATGTCGGCCCCGCCGAATCCAAACATGGAATCATTGTCTCCAACGGCTTCCAGGGTCTCACCGGCATCCGTGCCGAAGACCTGATATGCGACGAGGTCTGACGCGGCGATCTCCATCGCCCCCAAACGCAGGCGTTCGACGGAGGTCAGTCCATCGACGCCGTCGACGCCTCTCACGGTGATCTCTCCAGCGGAGACGATGATCGAAACGGCTCCGGCGGCAAAAACGGCCGTGTCGAATCCGTCGCCTCCCCAAAGGTTGTCATCCCCCTCGCCGCCGATCAGAAAATCGTCGCCGTCCTCACCCTGGAGCGTATCGCGGTAGGCGCCGGCCCCGCCGAGAAGGGTGTCGTGGCCACCGCCGCCGTAGAGCGTGTCGGTTCCTGCGCCCCCGTCCAGCAGATCATCGCCCGCGGTCATCGGCAGCAGAGCGCCGAGGCCACTGTCCCCCTGCAAGGTGTCGGACCCGTCGCCGCCCAGAAGGGTGTCATCGCCCGATCCGCCGAACAGCCTGTCAGCGCCGCCGAACGCCTCAAGGTGGTCATCGCCCTCCTGGCCGGCCAAGGTTTGAGCGCTGTCGTTCCCGAATATCCGATCGTCACCGCCGTAGCCGGAGTAACTCCCGCCGACCGCGCTCCCGACGCGAAGCACGTCGCTAAAGTTTGTCAGGCCAAGCGCGCCGACTTTCTCGAACCCGATCAGGGAGCCCCCCTGGACCGCTGTGAGCGCGCCAAACGTATCCGCTCCGAGATCTAACGTCAGGGCCGACGTGCGTCCGACGAGGGTCAGGAAGAGGCTGTCGCTGTTCGCTCCCCCGTCGGCGACATCGCCGTAGCCGACGTGGATCTCGTCGTTCCCGGCGCCCCCGTTGATCGTATCGACGTCGCCGTCGTCAAGAGCGCCACCGGTTACGAGTACGCCGTCGGTATTGGTTGCGGAGCCTACGATCGACCAAGATCCAAAAAGGCCGTCTGCAGCATCCCCTCCTTCGATAGTGTCGCGCCCGAACCCGCCGTAGAGGTAGTCGTAGCCGGCAGCCCCCGTAAGGATGTCGTCCCCTGCCTCGCCGTAGATCACGTCATTTCCCGCGGTGCCCGTGACCGCGTCGGCGAAGAGGGTGAGCGCCACGCTGTAGGTCTCGAAGCCTGACAACTGGCCTCCAAGGGCCGCGCCGAGGACGCCGTCGGCATTGATCTGAAGATCGAGGTCTACGCCAGCCGCCAGGCGGGTAAGGTCGACGAAGACATGATCCATGCCATCGCCGCCGGAAGCGATGTCGGCCAGCCCGGCGTAGATGTCATCGTCGCCTGCCTCGCCGTCCAGGACGTCGATTTCTTCGTCATCCTGCCCGACATAGGTCGTGAACCGGAGGTGCTCGACCGGCTCCCCGTAGAGATGGGTATTGAGCCGGGCGGTGAGCTGCCCCTCCTGTCCGATGAGGACGTCGTTCCCCGCGCCCCCGTAGACGCCGTCAGCCCCGCTTCCGCCAATAAGGATGTCGCCGCCGCTATTGCCGAACAGAGTGTCATCGCCGGCTCCGCCCGTGATGCCGTCTCCTTCGTTGTCGCTGAGCGGGTAGGTCTCGTCGCCCCCCCTGATCACGTCATCGCCGCTGCCGCCGTCGATCAGGTCAGTGCCGTCGAAACCCTCGATTTCTTCGGAGGCGTCCGTCCCGGTCAGGGTATCGATCCCATTTGTACCGGAGATGGGCAGCAGTGCCGAAAGCTGGACGCCATTCCGCTGCGCCGCCACGCTCGTCACATGAGCAAGAGGGCCGCCGGACCATTTGGGATGGAGCAGGCTACCGACACCCCCGCTGTTTTCCAGCGCCCGGTCGTCGCCGGCGAGGCCGGTGTTGTTTGACATGAGTGTTCCCCGCACTTGAACCAATAGGCAGGGCGATACGCTGACGCTGCACTTCCCCTTAAGGCGAAGCTAGTGGGTCGATCAGCGGGTGTACATGCTCTCACCTGCACTTCGTCGTCCGCCACCGAGGCTGTCGGTGACAGAATCTCGGACAGGTGTCGATCCGCCGGGCGCGCCATTTTCCTCTGCAGAGGCGCGACCGCCGCCGTCAAAAACGAGCCGTGAGGTCGTCCGGCGCCTTGTGGCGCTGCAGAACAGGCCGCCGCCCCCCTTGGGGCCGGCGCCGACCTCGGCAGTCGAGACGCTGATCGTCCCGGTCGCCAAGGGCTCCGCCGAACGACCGGCCGAGGTCGTTGCGGTAGCGCGCGCCGGCCGGATTGATGACGGTTGTCGCCATCAGCGCGCAGGGGCGACCCGCCAGACGGTGTTGGACAGGTCGTCGGCGATCAGCAGGATGCGGCGCTGCGGATCGAAGCTCACGCCGACCGGTCGTCCCCGCGCCTCGCCGTCGGCCAGGAAGCCGGTGACGAAGTCGACGGGCCGCCCCACCGGACGGCCGTTGGCGAAGGCGACCCAGATGACCTTGTACCCGGACAGGTCCTGCCGGTTCCAGCTGCCATGCTCGCCGATGAAGGCGCCCTGGCTGAAACGCCCGCCGAAGCCGCCGTCAGTCGCGAAGCTGAGGCCCAGCGCGGCCACATGCGAACCGAGCGCATAGTCGGGCGCGATGGCGCTGCGCACCTGTTCCTCATCCGCAGGGCGGACCCGCGGATCGACGTTCTGGCCCCAATAGCTGTACGGCCAGCCGTAGAATGCGCCGTCGCGAACCGAGGTCAGATAGTCGGGCACCAGCTCCGGTCCCAGTTCGTCCCGCTCATTGACCACGGCCCACAGTTGGTTCGAGGTCGGCTCGATCGCCAGCGCGGTGGGGTTGCGGATGCCGGTCGCGAGCGTGCGGCGCGCGCCCGTCAGGCGATCGATCTCCAGGACCACCGCCCGATCCTCCTCGACGGACATTCCGCGTTCGCCGACGTTGCTGTTCGAGCCGACGCCCACATACAGCTTCGTCCCGTCCGCGCTGGCGGCCAGCGACTTGGTCCAGTGGTGGTTGACCTCGGACGGCAGCCTGGTGACGACCTCGCCCGGCGTGGTGATGCGGGTCTGCCCGTCCTGATAGGGGAAGCGCAGCAGAGCGTCCTGGTTGGCGACGTAGAGATTGCCGTCCACGAAGGCGAGACCATAGGGCGCGTCGAGATTCTCGATGAAGACGGTCCGCACTTCGGCCGTCCCGTCGCCATCAGCGTCGCGCAGCAGAGTAATGCGGTTGCCGCCCTTCACCTTGGACTTGCCGCCCGCCTTGATCACCCCGGCGATCACGTCCTTGGGCCGCAGCTTGGGCGCATTGCCGCCCGAACCTTCGGCGACCAGGATGTCGCCGTTGGGCAAGACGAGCATCTGGCGCGGGATCTTCAGATCCGTGGCCATGGCGGTGATGGTGAAGCCCTGGGGCACCGTGGGCAGGTCGCCGTCCCAGCCGGTGGGCGAGGCGATCTTCATGGGCGGGATCAGGGTTTCGTTCCGCTCCGGAAGCTGGGGGCTGGGACCGGTCTGGTCGAGGTTCTCGGCCGGGCGTCCGCAGCCGGTCATGGCTACGGCGAGGGTAAGGGCGGAGGTGGCCAGCAGACGGCGCATCATCGGCCTCCCTCCCGGATGGATTGCGCGGTTCCGACCCAGGCGGCGGCGAAGGCCAGCAGGGTGCAGACGATGGACATCACCAGGCCCGGGGTTCCGACCGAGCTCCAGCCGTCGCGGCTGTGCTGCAGGGAGTTGAGGAAACCGATGACGAAGGCGACGGCGAGCAGGCCGGACAGCAGCACGGCCGAGGTCCGCTCCGGCGTCCGCCACTGCTGGATCAGGCTGATCGCCGACCAGGCCAGCAGAACGCCTGTGAACACCTCAGCCCCAATGATCAGCCATTGGGAGAAGTTGGTCCACTGAATCACCTCGGTGCGCAGATAGGCGATGTCGCTCAGCAAGCCGCCGGCGAACAGCGCCGCCGGGAAGCCCAGAAGGATGGAGCGTGTCGTCTGCAGTGGCCGCGCGGCCAGTCCCTTCAATGTCATTCGTGCGTCATTCCTGTTCAGCCTGTGCCGTCGCCAACCCGTCGGACGCCGTTTCGTTGCCGCATTCCCGGGGAACCACCGGACGGGCGCGGGGCTTCTCACGGTGAAGCTGCCGAGGGGCCGCCATCATCCGCCCGCCGACCGAGTTCGCCGCATGACGCCCGACGCCCTGACCTGGCTCCCGTACTGCGGCCCGGCTCCAGCGCCTGGCGACTGGCGATGGAACCTTGATCCACTCCTGCTGATCGCGCTCACCGCCATGGCCGCGCTGGCGCTGTGGCGGGGCCGGGGTCAGGCGCGATGGCTGGGTCTGGCCGCCGTCGCGGTCTTCGGGGTCATCTTCGTTTCCCCCCTGTGCGCGATCAGTTCGGCCCTGTTCTCGGCCCGGACCGTACACCACGTCCTTCTGGTCGCGGTCGGCGCGCCGCTGCTGGCGGGGACTCTGCCCGCGGGGCGAGCGGGGTCGCTGACCCTGGCGACGGCGACGCAAGCGATCCTCTTCTGGGCGTGGCATGCACCGTCGGTCTACGCCGCCGCTCTGTCGAGCGACGCGGCCTACTGGCTCATGCAGGCCAGCCTGCTGGGCAGCGCCGTCTGGTTTTGGACGGGGGTGCGCCGCGCATCGGCGCCGTCAGCGGTCGGGCATCTGCTGCTCGCCATGGTGGCCATGGGTCTGCTGGGCGCCCTGCTGACCTTCGCCGAAGCCCCCCTGTACGCGCCCCACCTGCTGACCACCATGGCCTGGGGTCTGACGCCGCTGGAGGATCAGCAGGCCGCGGGCCTGATCATGTGGGCTCCGGCGGCGGCGATCTATCTGGCGGCGGCTCTGATCCTCCTCGGCCGCTGGATCGGACCGGACCGTCCTGTTGTCCACGTGGATCCGTCCGCGTGATCGACCGGCTCATCGCCAATGTGCTGGAGTGGGCCGCCGGACACCACGATGAAGGCCGCTTCTCGCCGGTCGCCATCGTCTTCCACTGGACCATGGCGGGGCTGGTCAGTTTCCAGCTGTTCTGGGGCTGGTGGATGGGCCAGCTCCCGGTCGGCGGCGACAAGGTGGCGGCGCAAAGCCTGCACTACGCCATCGGGGTCCTGATGTTGGTGCTGGCCATGGGGCGTGGCGCGTGGCGGCTGCTGGCGCCCGGTCCGATCAACGACGCGGACAAGCCGGGCTGGGAAAGCCATGCCTCCACCGTCACCCACTATCTGTTCTACATCTGCCTGTTCGGGCTGCCGCTGAGCGGATGGGCCATCGTCTCGGCGACAGCCCGCGAGCAGGACCTGACCCTGCTGGGCCTGACCTCATGGCCGCTGATGCCGTTCCAGGATCTGTCAGCGGTGAGCCGCTGGCGAATGGAGGCGATCACCGAATGGATGCACTGGGCGCTGGTCGTGACCCTGCTCCTGCTCATCCCGATCCACATCGGCGCGGCGCTGAAGCACCAGATTATCGATCGGGACGACGTACTCCACGGGATGCTTCCGGTCGTGCCGCAGCCGAAGCCGCGACGGACGCGCTGGCAACGGCGGTATCGGGCGGTGGAGCAGCGGGTGCGCGCTCTAGCCAGGCGGCGATTTGGGCTATCTCGGCGTCGGTGAGCCCCTTCACCGCATCGATCATGACCCCGCGCGGGTCATTGCGACGCTTCGCCTCGCGCCACCGGTGCAACTGGTCGGCCGTATAGGCGGCGGGTTGGCCCGCGATCGCCGGATTGCCGAAACCCACGCCCAGACCGTCCGCGCCGTGACACGATGCGCAACTGGCCACGCCCCGCGCGGGGCGCCCGTTCAGATAAAGGTCAGGCGGCGGACCGGCTGGGCCCCGCGATGGCGGCGAGGGCATGTCGGCGTAGAACTGCGCCACCGCCCGGCGGTCACCGTCGTCCAGCCAGCGGGCGACCTCGCGCATCACGACGTCCTGCCGGACGTCCTTCGCGTAGTCCTCCATCTGCTTCTGCAGATAGCCGGCATCCAGCCCCGCCAGCCGGGGAACGCTGACGCCGTCGCCCGCGCCGTCCAGACCATGACAGCTGAAACAGGCGTTGGCCGGTCCGCCCTCCCCGCCGCCCATGGCGATGATTTCACCCGTGCGCGTGTAGGCGGCCCCCGTCTCGTTGGCGGGAGGCGCGCAGGCCGCAAGCGGCAGCAGCAGAAGCAGGGGCAGGACACGCACATCCCGCCAACACCGCCCGACCGCCACGGTTCCGCTTCAGGCGGAACCTTGACCATGGGGACGGGTTTGATCGGCAGCGGCGAAGAGGCGCGATGACGATTCCCGAGTTTCCATGTCCGGCGTGAGGCGGGGCGCGATCGCCTTGGCCACGACCCTGTGCGCCTGTGCGGACAAGTCGGATCCGCCCCGGACCATAATGGGCGCGGACGCGAACCATGGGCTCGAGGTGATCGAACGCATGGGCTGCGCCGCCTGTCATGACACGCCCGGCGTCGCCTGGCCCAAGGGACTTGCCGGCCCCTCGCTTCACGGTTTCGCCGACAGCCCGATGATCGCGGGACAGTTCCCGAACCGCCCCGAATCGCTGATCGCCTTCCTCAAGGATGCGCCCTCGATGGCGCCCGCCACCGCCATGCCCGCCATGCCTTTGACCGACTCCGAGGCCCGCGACGTGGCCGCCTACCTGTACACGCTCCATGACTAGGGCCGCCGACGGAACGGCGGCCTGGCCGCCCGCGGCGCTGGACCCGGCGGGGCCTTTCGCCGAGCCCCTGCACACTCTGTCCTGGGTGCTGTTCGCCATGGCCGGCTCGGTGCTGCTGATCGTCGTCGTGGCCCTCGCCGTCGCCCTGTTCGGCCCCCGCCGCTGGCGCGACAGGCTGGGCGGGCGCAAGCTGGTGTGGATCGGCGGCTTCGCCTTCCCCGTCATCGTGCTCACCGCCCTGCTGATCTATGGCCTGGGGCTGACCAGCCACCTGACGCAGGAGCCCGGTCCCGGCGAAATGCGCGTGCGCGTCACCGGCGAGATGTGGTGGTGGCGCGTCGCCTACCTCGACGACCAGGGCCGAGAGGCGTTCCACGACGCCAACGAGCTGCACATTCCGGCCGGACAGCCCGTGGTGATCGAGCTCGACTCCGCCGACGTGATTCACAGCTTCTGGGCGCCGCGTCTGGCCGGCAAGGTCGACATGATCCCGGGCCGTCGCAACCTGATCCGGATCCAGGCCGACGCCCCCGGCTCCTACGGAGGTCAATGCGCCGAATACTGTGGCGGCCCCCACGCCCTGATGGGCTTCGTCGTCGTGGCCCATGAGCCGGCGGCGTATCAGGCGTGGCGCGCCCGCCAGGCCGCGCCGTCACCCGCCGCCCTGCAGACCACCGCCGGATCGCAGGTCTTCGCCCGCGCCGGCTGCGGCGCCTGTCACACGGTGGCGGGCACGGCCTTCAATGGGCAGGCCGGGCCGGACCTGAGCCACGTCGGGTCGCGGCGAACGCTCGGCGCGGGCATCCTTCCGAACAACCAGGGCGTGATGGCGGGCTGGATTTCGGACAGCCAGTCGATCAAGCCCGGCAACCGGATGCCCGCCTATCCGGTGCTGACCGGCAAGGAACTGCGCGACGTCTCCGGATGGCTCGAGAGCCTGAAGTGAGTTCACAGTTCGAAAAGGAAACCGGGTTCGACACCGCCCTCTACGAGCGCTTCCCGACGACGGGACCGCGACCGGATGGCGAGCTGGAAGAGCTGGAGCGCATCTGGTGCCGCCCGAAGGGCTGGCAGTGGATCACCGCCATCAACAACAATTTCGTGGGCGTCTACTACGTCGGCGCAGCCATGCTCTTCTTCGTGCTGGCGGGCATTCTCGCGGTCCTGATGCGGACCCAGCTGGCCGTGCCAATGGCGGGCGTCCTTCCGCCCGAGACCTACAACCAGATCTTCACCGTGCACGGCACGATGATGATGTTCCTGTTCGCCGTCCCCGCCGTCGAGGCGTTGGCGGTGCTTTTGCTGCCTCAGATGCTGGGGGCGCGCGACCTGCCTTTCCCCCGCCTCAGCGCTTACGCCTTCTGGGCCTACCTGATCGGCGGGCTGGCCTTCTTCTGCTCGCTCTTCTTCGGCCTCGCGCCGAACGGCGGCTGGTTCATGTATCCGCCGCTGAGCTCGACGGCCTTTTCGCCTGGGATCAACGCCGACTTCTGGCTGCTGGGCATCGGCTTCATCGAGATTTCGGCCATCGCCGGCGCCATCGAGATCATCGTCGGCGTGCTGCGAAACCGCGCGCCCGGCATGACGCTGGACAAGATGCCGATCTTCGCCTGGGCCATGCTGATCTTCGCCGGAATGATCATCATCGCCTTCCCGTCGGTGATCCTGGCGACCACTCTGATGGAGCTGGAACGGGTCTTCGGCTGGCCCTTCTTCGATCCGGTCAAGGGCGGCGACCCGATGTTGTGGCAGCACTTGTTCTGGTTCTTCGGCCACCCCGAGGTCTACATCATCTTCCTGCCCGCGGCGGGGGCCATGTCGACCATGATCCCAGGCATCGCGCGGATGCCCCTACTGGGCCACAACGCCGTGGTGCTGGCCATGCTGGCCACCGGCTTCATCAGCTTCGGCGTGTGGGCCCATCACATGTTCACCACCGGCATGCCGACCATCTCCACGAGTTATTTTTCGGCGGCGTCGATGGCGGTGTCGGTGCCCGCGGGCGTGCAGGTCTTTGCCTGGATCGGGACGATCGCTGCGGGCAAGATGCGTTTCACAACGGCGGGACTGTTCGTCACCGGGGCCATCGTCACCTTCGTCATGGGCGGGCTGACCGGCGTCATGGTCGCCATGGTCCCCTTCGACTGGCAGGCCCACGACAGCTACTTCATCGTCGCCCACCTCCACTATGTGCTGATCGGAGGGATGGTCTTCCCCTTCTTCGCGGCTATCTACTACTGGCTGCCCATGTCCTCGACCCGCCCGCTCAGCGAGCGGATGGGCAAATGGGTCTTCTGGCTGATGTTCGCGGGCATGCACGTGACCTTCCTGCCGATGCACCTCAGCGGGCTGATGGCCATGCCGCGGCGGGTCTTCACCTATCTGCCGGGACGCGGACTGGAGCTGCCCAACATGATTTCGAGCATCGGCGCGGCGATCACCGCCATCGGCGTCCTGCTCTGGGTCATCGACATGGCCCGCAACTTCCGCCCCTTCGGCGACCGCGACGCGGGCAACATCCATGACGCCCCCGGACTGGAGTGGCTTCCCACCGGCCTCTATTCGGTGCGCTCGGTGCCCGTCGTGAACAGCCTCTATCCGCTCTGGGAGCAGAAGAATCTCGCCCGCGACGTCGAGGGGGGCCGCTACTTCCTGCCCAACGCCCCCACCGGCGAGCGCGAGACCATCGTCACCTCTACCCTGAACGCCGAGCCGCAATATCTGCAGCGCATGCCGTCGCCCTCGCCCTGGCATGTCTGGGCGGCGATCTTCACGGCGGGCTTGTTCCTGCTGCTGACCGTGCAGGCCTACGTCGCATCGGCCATCAGCGGGATCCTGGCCGTCTGGTGCATCATGCATTGGTGCTGGATGCTGGATCGACCGCACATCGCAGAGACGGTCGATATCGGCGGCGGCATCCGGTTGCCGACCTATATGAGCGGTCCGTCCAGCCATGGCTGGTGGGCCATGGTCATCACCCTGATCGTGGCGGGCATGGTCGCCCTGCTGGCCGGCTTCAGCTACGTCTTCCTGTGGAGCCGAAATCCGCAGGATTGGCTCGCGCCGCCACCCTCCACGAGTCTCTACCTCACGCTCGGCGCGAACCTCATCGGGGCCCTTTTCGCTTGGCTGTCGTGCAGAGCGTTGTCGCTGGACCGTCCGCGCAGCCCGGTCATCGCCACCCTGCTGATGCTGCTGGCCGCCGCCGCGCTCGGCGCGGCCTGGTGGATCGACTTGAACGGCTGGATCGACGCGGGTCTGCAGGCATCGGCCACCGGGCAGGGCGCCACCGTCTTCGCCCTGCTGTCCTGGCACGGCTTCTTCATCGGCATCGTCGCCCTGATGGCGCTCTACGCCACGCTGCGGCTGGTCTTCGGGCACGTTGAGGCGCGCCGGCGCTCGACCTTCCAGCTGATCGCCCTGTTCTTCGCCTACTCCGCCGGACAGGGCGCTTTCTCGGCCGCCCTCACCGCCCTGTTCCCGGGGGCGCTGTGAGGACCTGGGCCTGGATGACCGGCGGTCTGATCGTCTGGGCCGTCCACTTCATCGGCGTTTATCTGATTTCCAGCGTCGCAGACGTCGTGGCGACGGCCGACGACGCAGGATGGCGCATGGCCGGGCTCGCCTTCAGCGGGCTTTGCGCCTTGACCGCCGCCGCCTCGCTTTGGGCCGCCCTCCGGCGCCTGCGTGATCGCAAAGACGCTTTCGCGGGTCAGATCGCCGCATTCGGATCCGGTGTGGCGGTCATCGCCATCGTCTGGCAGGCCTTGCCGACGGTCATAGGCCACTGAGGGGCGCAGGCTCTTTGGGGTTTCTGACTCAAGGCAAGGCTTGTCCGCCGAGCGCCCGCAGCAAAAAGGGCCGCCCCGTCGGAGGGGCGGCCCTTCATTGTTCAGCCGCGTACGGCTACGTCAGGCGAAGGCCCCCGCCAGAGGGGAGGCCGGGCTCATCCGACGGGCCGCGCGCGGCGTGAGACAATGAGACATTCGACCACCTCCTTTCGTTGTTGAAACAGTAGGTTGGAGATAGGGGCCGCGCGGGCGGGTTCAAGGGGCGGTCGGTCCCAAGCTCGGGCGGGAGTTGTCGCAGCGACTCCGAGATGGTCGGCGCCGAAGGCCGCGGGGCCGGGCCGAGAATCCGGGCGCTCTAGGCCGCCAGCTTGAGCTCGAACAGGGCCCAGACCTCGACGAGGGCGGCGACCAGGTCGGCGATCATGGCCTCGTCGTGCAGGGGGCCGGGGGTGAAGCGCAGGCGCTCGGTCCCCTTGGGCACGGTCGGGTAGTTGATCGGCTGCACATAGACGCCGAAGTCGGAGAGCAGGCGGTCGCTGATGGCCTTGGCCTTGACCGGGTCGCCGACCAGCACCGGCACGATGTGCGTCGTCGAGGGCATCAGCGGCAGGCCGGCGGCGACCAGCGCCTGTTTGAGCAGGGCCGCGTGGCGCTGCTGGCCGTCGCGCTCGGCCTGGGAGGCCTTGAGGTGGCGCACGCTGGCCAGGGCCCCGGCGACCAGCACCGGCGACAGGGAGGTGCTGAAGATGAAGCCGGGGGCGTAGCTGCGGATGACGTCGACGATGCGCCGCTCGGCGGTGATGTAGCCGCCCATGACGCCGAAGGCCTTGGCCAGGGTGCCCTCGATGATGGTGACGCGGTCGGCGACGCCGTCGCGCTCGGACACGCCGCCGCCGCGCGGGCCGTACATGCCGACGGCGTGGACCTCGTCGAGATAGGTCAGGGCCCCGTATTTGTCGGCCAGGTCGCAGATGGCGGCGATGGGGGCGACGTCGCCGTCCATCGAGTAGACGCTCTCGAAGGCGATCACCTTGGCGGCGCCCGCGGGGGCGGCGGCGAGCAGCTCTTCAAGGTGGTCCAGGTCGTTGTGGCGGAACACGCGCTTGCTGCAGCCCGAGTTGCGGATGCCCGCGATCATCGAGGCGTGGTTCAGGGCGTCGGAGAAGATGATGCAGTCCGGCAGGACGGTGCCCAGGGTGCACAGGGTGGCCTCGTTGGAGACGAAGCCCGAGGTGAACAGAAGCGCCGCCTCCTTGCCGTGCAGGTCGGCCAGCTCGGCCTCGAGGGCGAGGTGGTAGTGGGTGTTGCCGCCGATGTTGCGCGTGCCGCCCGAGCCGGCGCCGACGTCGTGCAGGGCCGCCTCCATGGCCGCGATGACGGTCGGGTGCTGGCCCATGCCGAGGTAGTCGTTCGAGCACCAGACGGTGATCGGGCGCGGCTTGTCCGTCTCATGATAGCAGCGGGCGCGAGGGAAGGCGCCTTTGTTGCGCAGGATGTCGATGAATACTCTGTAGCGGCCTTCGGCGTGCAAGCTCGCGATGGCGCTGTCGAATGACGCAGAATAATCCACGGCAATGCCCCCTCTACATTATCCAGACGGGACCCGCCCTCCAGCACGCCACGTCGATACAGCCCGCCTGAAACATCCGGGAAAGGCTGGAGAGCGACAAGTGACACCATCGCCCTAGACCTTTCGGCCTATCGGGAGCTTGCCTACCCGGAAGGTCGTAGGGCAGCCCGGCGCCGCCCGGAGCGCCACGCGTCAAGCGCGTATCCCGCCCACCACCAGTTCGCCACAAGCCTTAATAGGCACTCGCCTCACAGGCGAAAACGCGCCCATCCCAATGGTTCCAAAGAAAAAATTGCCATTTTTTTACGGTGAAGCTGAGGCGAATTTCCAACACGCAGGTTTTGGTGGCCGCCGGAAAATAAGGCCGGATCTGGACGGCAAACCGCCGTCTCCCCAGGAGGTTTCAACCATGGCTACCACTCGCGTTACGTTTACCAGTTCGGAAGTCGGCAACGGCCTGAACAACGACTCCGGGCTCCTTACGGGCCAGGACGGCGGCGCCGCTGTACGGCTGCAGTCCCAAGATACTGACGGCGTCCTGACCGGTTCCGAGATCCGCGTCGGCGACGAAGGCCTGCGCCTGACGGCCGGCGCCGGCGACTTCTTCGACGTCCGTGACCTGGTGTCGGGCGACCAGCGCGGCGCGCTGTTCAGCTCGGTCAACCTCGGTTCGGACGGCATCGACGCCTTCCTCGGCGGCGACCTCAATGACTACATGAACGGCGGCCTGGGCGACGACCAGCTGCAGGGCGGCCTGGGCGACGACTTCCTGGTCGGCGGCGCGGGCGACGACGTCCTGACCGGCGCGGGCGGGATCGACAGCTTCATCGGCGGCGCGGGCAATGACCGCATCGACGGCGGCGTCGGCATCGACTGGGTCAGCTACGCCGGCTCGACGGCGGGCGCGACGATCCGCCTGAACGGCGGCGCGACCCTGGACGGCATGGGCGGCACGGACACCCTGTTCGGCATCGAGGACGCGACCGGTTCGGCCTTTAACGACACCATCATCGGCAGCGGCGTTTCGAACACCCTGCGCGGCGGCCTGGGCTCTGACTATCTGATCGGCATGGCCGGCGACGACGTCCTGGTCGGCGGGGCCGGTTCGGCCAACACGCTGCAGGGCGGCGTCGGCGACGACGTCTATGTCGTCAGCGCCAATGACACGATCATCGAAGCGTCCGGCGAGGGCGTCGACCTGGTCCAGACCACCAACGCCAGCCAGCGCCTGTCGGCCAATGTCGAAAATCTGACCTTCACCGGCACGGGCGAATTCCAGGGCGTCGGCAACGTCATGGACAACCGCATCATCGGCGGCGAGGCCCGCGACACCCTGATCGGCCTGGCCGGCAACGACACCCTGGTCGGCGGCTCCGGCGCGGCCAACCAGCTGTTCGGCGGCCTGGGCGACGACGTCTACATCGTCTCGGCCAATGACACGATCGTCGAAAACGCGGGCGAAGGCGTCGACGCGGTGGCCACCACCAACGCCCGCTTCACCCTGGGCGCCAACATCGAGAACCTGGACTTCACCGGCACGGGTTCGTTCACGGGCACGGGCAACGCCCTGGCCAATGTGATCCAGGGCGGCGAAGGCGATGACGTCCTGACCGGCCGCGGCGGCGACGACACCCTGGTCGGCGACCTGGGCACCGATGTCGCGGTCTTCACCGGCGTGCGCGCCGACTACACCATCGCCCTGACGCTTGACGGCTATCAGGTGACCGACAACACCGCCGGCCGTGACGGCGTCGACCAGCTGATGGGCGTCGAGCGCGTCCGCTTCGCGAACGGCGAAGAGTTCCTGCTGACCGACCTGTTCCCGATCCCGGCCGCCGACGCGCTGGCCAAGTCGGCAGGGATGCAGGTCATGCCGATCTGGGAAGACGCCTCGTTCGGCGCGGCGCAGGAGAAGGCCTTCTTCGAGCCGATGGGCGACGCTCACGACGCCATGCCGATCACGCCCCACGCGCTGGTCGAGTTCGGCCACAACGACGCCTGGCTCTAGACCTCCGATCCAAGTGTGACGGGAGGGGGCGCGGGCGACCGCGTCCCCTCTTCCCTTGCCGGAGGGAAGTCTCAGACCGCTTCGTGCAGCAGGGCCTGCTTGTAGCCTTCGACCCAGGTGTTGCGCTGACGACGGCTGCGTTCGGCGTGGTAGATGTGGGCCAGCTCGGCGTAGGAGCGGTCGAAGTCGTCGTTGACGAAGACATAGTCGAAGTCGCCGCAGTGCTCGATTTCGCCCTTGGCGTTGGCGATGCGGCGCTCGATGACTTCCTCAGCGTCCTGCGAGCGGGTCACCAGGCGGCGGCGCAGCTCTTCCAGGCTCGGCGGCAGGATGAAGACGCGGACGGCGTCGCCCGGGCATTTCGCGGCGATGTCGCGGGCGCCCTGCCAGTCGATGTCGAACAGCACGTCGCGGCCCTCGGCCAGGGCGCGGTCGATCGGGCCGCGCGGGCTGCCGTAACGGGCGCCGTGGACGTCGGCCCATTCCAGGAAGGCGTCGGCGTCGATCAGGCGCTGGAACTCGGCGTCGTCGACGAAATGGTAGTCGCGGTCGGCGACTTCGCCCGGGCGGATGCCGCGGGTGGTCATCGAGACCGACAGCTCCAGCCCCTTGTGATCGGCCATCAGGCGACGGCAGAGCGAGGTCTTGCCGGCCCCCGAGGGGCTGGCGACGATCAGGAGGACGCCGCGGCGGGGCGTACGTTCATTCGACAAGGTAGGCTTCCAGACATCAGACCGGGACGAACCGGGAATCCCGGGCGCCCTTCAAGGCGGTGTTAATCCGTGAAGCGGGCCGAAATTGAAAGCCCCGGCGGACAACCGAAACAGCGAGACGGGGCCATTCCGCCGAGTCGGCCGGTTCGTCGCATCAGTCCTGAACTGCGTCATCCTGTGCGGAAGCAGCGGGTCCGCCGCTCAGTTCAGGCTGGTACAGACCCGTCGCGACGCGCACGAGGAACCCCTCGGCCCGCACGCGCGGCCCGAAGCGCGCGCACGGATCCGGCGTCGGGATCGGGCGCACTTTCCTGTCCTTCGTCGAGAATGCATCTCCCACCATGTCACCGAGCGGCTCGGCGAGTTGGTGGGCGTCGCCGACCCGCGACAGCGACGGGCTGTCCGTACCGATGACCATGGCGTCGCGTCGCCAGACGATCGCTGCAGCCTGCCGGCCGTCTGCGGTCAGCAACTCAGCCTCCGCGCCCAGCCCGCCCGTGCCGCCCGGCGCGCGTACAGTGACCGGTCCCGGAATGAAGAAGTTCGCCACCGCCGCCGCCGCCGACCCCGCCGGATTGGTCGGGGCGATATGCGTAACCCCGATCCGGACGGAAGCGGCGTCTGGGCCGGGCTGGTCGGCGATGTCGAACCGTTCGCTCAGCTCGTAGCAGACCTGGCGATCGACCTCGGCGAGCACTGCCTGCCGCTCTCCCTCGCTCAGGACCGGATGGACCACCCCGAACACCTCTGCCGGAGCGATCCAAAGTCGCTGAACGCCGGAGGCGAGCACGTCATCCCTCCGCTCGTGAACCGAGGCGCGGACCGTATCGTCGCGGCGAGCCAGGCCCGCGTAGGACGAGAGGTAGCCCGAGGGCGAGGACGCCGGCGCGGTCGCACAGGCGGCGGCCAGGCCAGCGAGGCTCGTCACCATGGCGGCGGTCAGCAGTTTCTGCGGCATCGGCGGCTCCTTGAATGCGACGAAATACGTACGCCGGAGCCGTTTGGATGACCGATGAGCACGGGCCGTATCTCGGGCCCTGAGGTCCGGCGGGCCCGAGACGGGCCGCCGGACCTCAGGAATCAGAGCATCCAGTCGTCGTGGTGGTGGGCGCCGCGATGGTCGTCGAAGACGCTGAAGCGCGAGGCGCCATCGTCAACGGTCAGAATGTCCGCGCCGCTCGCCGCAACCGGGGCGTCGACCAGGCTCGGGGAGTCGAAGCCGCCGACCGCCGGCACGACCAGCGGCAGTTCGAGGCCCTTCGGCAGGATGAAGGCATCGTCTGTCAGGGGCGAGACGACGGCGCCGACGTCCTTGGCCGACAAGGCCGGAGCCGCGATGACCAGGTCGGCGAGCACGAACGTGCCGTCGGCGAAGCGGACTGTCTCGATCCTGAAGGTGTAGTCCGTCCCATCACGGCCGCCGATCGTGTCGACGATCTCGTATCGGCCCGATCCGATGTCGGTGATCACGTAGTCCGACCGGATACCTCTGAAGACGGCCATGTCGCGACCGTCATCGCCGTCAAGCAGGTCGTCGCCCGCTCCGCCGGTCAGGGTGTCGCGCCCGTCACCGCCGACGATGTAGTTGTTCGACGCGTTCCCGGTCCCAGCGAAATCGCCGTGGCCGCCGTACAGCAGTTCCTCAAGGTTGGCGCTGAGGGTGAAATTGCTGCGGTCCGTCTGGACCGTGTCGGTCCCCTGCCCGGCCAGTTCCACGATCGTGTCATTCGCGGTGACGATATAGATGTCGTCGCCCAGGCCGCCGTACAGGGTGTTGGCTGCGCCAATCCCGCCCCAGAGGGTGTCGTCCCCTCCCATGCCCAAGAGGACGTCGCGGCCCCCATCGCCAGTCAGCTGGTTGTCCAGGGCGTTGCCGACGATCAGGTCGTCCTGGCTTGACCCATAGACATTCTCGACCGCGACGAGGGTGTCCGTCCCGCCGAGCCCGTCCTGAGCGAAGTTGAGATCCAACCGCACCGTGACGCCGGTCATGGCGGCGCCGTAATCGACCGTGTCCACGCCTACGCCTCCCAGGAGGGTGTCGTTGCCGCCGAGCCCCTCCAGATGGTCGTCGCCGGCGCCGCCCGAAAGGACGTTGGCGCCGTGATCACCGCCCAGAACGTCTCTGACTGCAGAACCGGTCAGATTCTCGATGCCGACGAGCACATCTCGACCGCCATCGCCGTCGGAGGACGCCAGGCCGTGAAGGAGGCTCGCCTGCACGCCGATATGCGAGCTCGCACTGGCGTAGGTGGCCGTGTCGTTGCTTCCTGCGCCGCCGTCGAGGCTGTCGTTCCCCGCCGCGCCGTACAGCACGTCCGCACCCGCGCCGCCGGAGATGGCGTTGTCCAGGCCGTTGCCCGTGCCGATGAAGTTACCGCCACCGGTGTAGTGAAGCTCCTCGACATTGGCGACCAGGGTCAGGCGGTCGCGGGTCGTGAAGATGCGGTCGTGGCCCTGGTTGACCAGCTCGATGACGGTGTCGTTGGCGTCGACGTAGTAGTCGTCGTCGCCCGTGCCGCCCTGCAGTTGATTGGCCGCGCCCACGCCGCCGCGCAGGACGTCGTTGCCGTCCAGGCCGATCAGGGTGTCGGCGCCGCCGCCGCCGCTGAGGACGTTGCCGCCCGTGGCGCCGATCAGGATGTCGTTGAAGGCCGAACCGGTCAGGTTCTCGATGCCGGTCAAGGTGTCCGCGCCGCCGTCGCCGTCGTCGGAGACCGAACCGGCGTTCAGCTTGGCCACAATGCGCGCGGCGGCGTTCTGATAGTCGGCCGTGTCCACGCCGTCGCCGCCGATCAGGGTGTCGTTGCCCGCGCCGCCGGTGATGACGTCGTCGCCGTCGCCGGCGTCCAGGGTGTTGTCGCCGGAGTCGCCGGCGACCTCGTCGCCCTCGCTGTCCTCGCCGACGATGGTCAGGGTGACGGTGGCGGTCGAGCCGCTGTCCAGGGTGTAGGTGAAGCTGTCCGTGGCGGTCAGATTGGCGCCGCCCGAGGCCGTGCCCGAGAGGGCGTCGAAGGCGCCGTTCGGGTCGTAGCTGTAGGTCCCGTCCGCGTTCAGGGTCAGCAGGGCGCCCGAGGCCAGGGTGATCTGCGTCCCGACCGCGGCGGCCGAGCCGTTGACGGCGGCGACCACGAACGGCGGGCCGTCAGCGTCGCTGTCGTTGGCGACGACCGAACCGGTCAGGACGACGCTTTCGAGGGTCGAGTCGGCGTCGTCGGACGCCACAGCGGCGTCATCGACGTTGGCGACCGCGGCCGTGCCGGCGCTGGTGGCGGATTCAACGGTTCCGCCGGCGTCGGTGTAATAGACCACCACGCGGATCACCGCGCCGACGTCGGCGTCGCCGAGGATGTAGGTCGCCTGGTCGGAGCCGACGTTGACGTAGCCCGCGCCGGTGTCGCGCTGCCACTGGTAGTGCAGGGTTCCCAGGCCGTCGGCGTCGGCCAGGTCCGAGGCGTCGACGGTCAGGGTCTGGTCCTCGGCGACCACGCCGGAGATGGTCACGGAACCGGTGGGGGCGTCGTTCGTCCCGGTGATCGAGACGATGGTGGTGTCCGCCGCCGAGGTGGCCGTCCCGTCGGTGACGGTCCAGCTCACGGTGCGGCCCGCGCCCGGCGCGTCGCTGGTCGAGTCGAACACGACCTGCTGCAGCAGCGCCTGGTAGGTCGCCAGCGAGGCCGAGCCCGAGAAGGTGAGCACGCCGGTGAACGGGTTGTAGCTGTAGGTCACGCCGTTGACGACGCCTGAGGCGCTGCCGTCGATCGACAGATAGTCGTGCAGGGCGACCATGCCCGCGCTGATGCTGACGGTCGCCCCGGTGAGGTTCGCGCTGTCGATGTCGCGCAGCGCCGCGTTGGGCGCGAGGAGCACGGCGGCGCCGTTCTCGACGTAGGTCGCCGTCGTGCCGGTCTCGGAGCCATTGCCGTTCAGATCGACGAACGGGGCGTCGTTCACGGCGGTGACGTCGAGGGTGATAGTGTTGGGGCTCTGGTCGAGGTCGACCCCGGCATTGGCCGTGCCGCCGTCGTCGGACACCTGGAAGGTGAAGGTGTCATAGCCTGCGCCGTTGGCGTCGGTGGCGGGACGGTAGCGCACCAGGCCGGCGTCGATCTGGGCGGCCGTGACCGCGTCGCCGGAGACCAGGGTCGAGACGACCGCGCCGTCGCCATCGACGATGACGATCCACCCGTTGATCGGCATCGTCGTGATCACCACGCCGCCGAGGTCGTCGCGGTCGACGTCGGCGAAACCGAAGTCGGCGCCGGTGAAGACGTGCTCGCCGTCCTCGGCCAGGGTCACCGTGGCGTCAGCGCCGCTCGGCGCGATGTTCGGCGCGTCGGGGTCCTGGTGCGTGAGGTGGAGGCCGACGATCGTGCCGCCGCCCGAGGCGTTGCCGGTCGCCCAGGTCACGGTGACGTTGACGCCGTCGAGGACGGCGACCGGATCGTAGTCGGACGAGGCGTTGCTGGTCAGCTGCACCGGGCCGGCGTCGGGGGCGTAGGTGTTGTTGTAGGCGCGCGAGAACAGCTCGAAGTCGCTGGACGGGCCGGTCCCGCCGGTCGGGTCCTGCGACCAGATGATCTGGAAGCCGCCCCACGGGAAGGCCACGGCCGAGACCGTGCTGACGCCGTTGTCGTCGACCACGTCGTTGACCTGCACGGTGGCCTTCACCGTCGAGAGGTCGGCGCTGTAGACGCGGGCGGTGAGCTTGTCGCCGTCATCCAGGGCGCCGCCGCTGACGGGGCCGCCGACGTAGACCACCAGCACGTCGCCGTTGGCGAGATACGTCAGGCTGCGGATGGTGGTGTGGGCCCCGAGGTCGAGTTCGTTCGGCGGCGAGACCGGCAGGGCGCCGGTGGCGGCGCCGACGGTGAAGCTGGCCACGCGGGCGTGCACGTTGCCGCCGTCCAGCGGGTTGTTCTGGGTCCAGGACACGACGGCGTCGAAGCCGTTCAGGGTCAGCAGGGGATTTGAGACGCCGGTGTTGGCGAACTCGCTGATGCGGGTCTCTGGCGTCAGCGGGTTGAAGTTGGCGTCGAAGGTGCGCGCGACCAGCTGGGCGCCGCTGTAGTTGCCCGTGTACTGGGCCCAGACGACCAGGAAGTTGCCGTCCGGCAGGCGCAGGATCTGGTGATCGTTGCCGTTGTCGTCGTCCAGGCTGGCCGGATTGCTGATCGGCAGGTCGCCGCCGTGGCTGATGGAAGCGCCGGTGATGGTGTAGACCTGGGCGATCATCTCGACCGCGCCGGTCGGCGTGGCGTAGTCGGCGACGACGACGGCGAAGTGGGTCGCATCGATGGCCGTGACGCGCGGCATGGCCCCGTAGCCGCCGATGACCTCAAAGATCTCGTTGGTGACGGGCGTGCCGTCCGGGTTGATGACGCGGATGCCGAAGCTGTTGTTCCCCAGCGCGTCATAGTGCTCGTAGATCACGACCAGCTGGCCGTTGGGCAGGCGGGTGACCGCCGGCCGGACCTCGTTGTCGCCCGCGTTGAAGGGCGACACGACGAAGGGCGTGGTGAACGGCATGGAACTGTACTTTCGGATAACCGCGCGCGGCGGTGTGAAGTCTTTGGACTGGCAAAGCTTTCACGCCACGCCGCCCCCCAACGGCTCCGGATAGAGCGCGTCTCGGGGGCCGACAACCCGCAGATTGGGTACCCCTTAAGGAGTAGGTAACTGTGTGGCTTCCCGGCCGCTGTGGAGCGAATCAGGACCGCCCCCGGCCCTACTCCACGTTCTGGACCTGCTCGCGCAGCTGTTCGATCACCGCCTTGAGCTCCAGACCGATGCCGGTCAGGGCGGTGGCGGCCGACCGGGAGCCGGACTCACTCGCTGTCGACGCTGACGAGCGTACCCTCGTGCGTGAAGGTACAGATGAAGACCGTACCGGCGCCGTCCGGCGGATACTGTCCAAACACTGAATACATGCCGTGATCGGGGATCGGCGTTTGGGTGCTGATGTTCTGAGGCGATTGATGGAACTTGGCCGCTGCGGCGCCGGCGCAGTAGCGCGGCATCTGCGCGACCGTGGTGCGCTCCGACGAAACGCCGTGGTTCTGATAGCCGGGATTGGCTCGAATCTCGGCCTGGCCGCAGTCCCGAGCCGACGCGGGCTCGATCGACTGAACCCGGCCGTTCTCAACCAGGACGGAGGCGCACGTCCTCGTGCCGGCATTCCACCACATCGATGCGGCGCCCACGTTCTTCGCGAGCGCATAGCCCTTGCTCGCGAGCTCGCTTTCGGCGGACGAGCCTCGGGCGCCAACGAGATCCGCGAGGCCCGGCACGCTCTGGCCCAGCGCGACGGCCGGCCAGATCGCAACGACCAGCGTGGCAATACCTACAGCATTGGCGATCTTGATCATCGTATTCGCTCCATTCGTAGATCGATGTTTAAGCCGTTGGCGGCTTCACCCGCCGAAGATCAGCGCGTCTGGAATTTCATAGATTTCGACGTCGCCGATGCGCACGATGCTGACGTCTTCGCGTCTTTCGACGCCAATGCGGCTATCGCCGTCACTGGATACCGCCACGCCGTCGCGAAACAGGATCGTCCGCTCACCCCCATCGGGCGTGTCGAGGTGAACCGTCGCTGATCCACGCCGGCGGATCACGCCCGCCTGGCACGAGCCCATCGGCGCCCCGGCCGCTGACCGACAAGGAATGGAGGCGGTGGCATGGTAGGGCGTGCCTGGAACCAGGGCGTCGCCCGGAAGCTGTGAGGCCGCGTCTCCGCCGGACGCCGGAAGTTGGCCGGCGACCCCTGGATCGGTGACGGAAAGCGCAAGCTTGAAGCGCGCGGCTTCGTCGCGGCGGCCGCTCGCACGCATCTGATACACGCGGATTGTATAGGCGCCGTTATGCGCCGTCGTGCCGGTGTATTGCTGGTCGCCCATCGAACTGTTGTAGATCGCCTCGCCGGTTGATCCCGGCTCCATGACATTGAAGTAGGGCGACCCGGCGGTCGGGCGCAGGCTGACGGACAGGCGCTGGCCGGCGCCTACGACAAGGCGATAATCCGAATAGGTTTGACCACGGATCTCGCCATCCAACGTCGATGATGATGCGCCCCGGTCGAATTGAACCGGAATCACGGTCTGTGCAGACACTGGAGCGGCGGTGATGAGGATCAACAGGCTGGACGCACACGCCAACACGTAACGCATCACCTTGTCTCCTGCGGGGTCGGGGTCGGGCCGTTCGAAGCCCGGGGTCCGGTTCAGGAGGCCTCACAAGCGGACAGGTCACAATCAGGCGAAACCCGGAAGCCGGAACGGCCCCGCCGCCCCCGGCCCTACTCCACGTTCTGGACCTGCTCGCGCAGTTGCTCGATCACCGCCTTGAGCTCGAGGCCGATGCCGGTCAGGGCGGTGGTGGCCGACTTGGAGCACAGGGTGTTCGCCTCGCGCATGAACTCCTGCATCAGGAAGTCCAGCTTGCGGCCGGCCGGCGGCTGTTTGAGCAGGGCGCGGGCGGAGGCGACGTGGGCGGTCAGGCGGTCGAGCTCCTCGCGGACGTCGGCCTTGGTCGCCAGGGCGGCGGCTTCGAGGAAGATGCGGTCGGCGAGGCCGGGCGCATCCGGAGCCAGCTCTGTCATGCGGCGGGTGAAGCGCTCGCGGATGGCGTCGGTCTGGGCCACGGCCTCGGTCTCGGCCTGGGCGACCAGGGCCTCGATGCGGTCGATGAAGTCGGCGATCACCGGCAGCAGCTGGGCGCCCTCGCGTTCGCGGGAGATCTTGAGGGCGTCGAAGGCGGCGTCGATGGAGGCGGCCATGGCGGCCTCGACGGCGGCGCGGGCCTCGGCGTCGTCCTCTTCCTCGGGTGCCTCGAGCACGCCGCGCAGGGAGAGCAGGCCGTCGGCCGAGGGCGGGGTGGCCCCCTCCTCCGCCAGCTGGTTGGCCAGGGTCAGGTAGCGGGCGAGGATGTCTTCATTGACCTTCAGCGCCGCGGCGCCAGGGTCGGCGCGCTTGGCCTGGACGCCGACGGTGACCTGGCCGCGGCTGAGGCGGGCCTGGCCGGCGGCCTTGGCGTGGCGTTCGAGGGTGTCGAAGCCCGGCGGGCCGCGGAAGCGGACCTCCAGATTGCGGCCGTTGACCGAGCGGGCCTCGACCGACCAGGTCCAGCCGCCTTCGGCGCCGTCGGCGCGGCCGAAGCCGGTCATGCCCGAGATCTGATTGCTCATTGGCTCGCCGCCGGCTGCTGGGGAACGCGGATGACCTGGGCGCCGGGCGGAACGTTGACGCCCGGCGGGAGGTCGCTCGCGGGGGCGGCGCCGGGGGCGACGGCGCCGGGCGGCGCGGGCACGGGCGCGCCGGGCGGCAGGCCGGCCTTGCGGCGCTCGATCTCGCGCCAGCGGGCGACGTTGAGCAGGTGCTCGTCATAGGTGCGGGCGAAGACGTGGCCGCCGGTGCCGTCGGCGACGAAGAACAGCTCGTCGGTGGTCGGCGGACTGAGCACCGCCGCCAGCGCTTCGCGGCCCGGGTTGGCGATCGGCGTCGGGGGCAGGCCGTCGATCTGGTAGGTGTTCCAGGCGGTCTGTCGATCCAGCTCGGAGCGGCGGATGCCGCGGCCCAGCGGGCGTCCCTGGGTGATGCCGTAGACGATGGTCGGATCGCTCTCCAGCCGCATGCCGGTGCGCAGGCGGTTGCTGAACACGGCGGCCACGCGCGGCCGCTCGGCGGCGATGCCGGTCTCCTTCTCGACGATCGAGGCGAGGATCAGGGCCTCTTCAGGACTGCGCACGACCGAGCGCGGCGAGCGCCGCTCCCACAGCTGGGCCAGGTTGGTCTCCTGGGCGGTGGTCATGCGGGCGATGACCGAGGCGCGGGTTTCGCCGCGGCTGATCTCATAGGTGTCGGGCCAGAGCGAGCCTTCCTCGGGGACCTCGGGAATCTCGCCGGTGAGGATGGGCTGGGCCATCAGGATGTCCACGGCCTGGGCCGAGGACCAGCCCTCCGGCAGGGTGACGTAGTGGCGGACCACCTTGCCGTCGACCAGCAGGCTGATGACCGAGCGGAGCGAGGCCTTCGACGGCACTTCATATTCGCCGGCGCGCAGGCGGCGGTCCGCGCCGGTGACGGCCACCGCGGCCTTGAACATGTCGGTCGAGCGGATCACGCCCGCCGCCTTGAGGTTGGCGGCGATAGCGCTGACCCCTGCGCCGCTGGGCAGGGTGACGATGGTGACGTCGCCTTCGCGCGCCGTCGGCCCGGGCGCGTAGAAGACGCTCCAGGCCGCGACGATGGCGGCGATGAGAAAGACGCTGAAGGTGGCCGAAGCCGCCAGAAGCGCCGTTGCACGGCCGGATCTCGGAGCCCCCGCTCCCCGGAAACGGCTGAACATCTAGTCCACCTTTTTGAAGATGACGCTGGCGTTGGTGCCGCCGAAGCCGAAGCTGTTGGACATGGCGACGTCGATCTTCATCGGCTTGCCCTTGTGCGGCACGAGATCAATGAGCGTCTCTTCCTCGGGATTGTCGAGGTTGATCGTCGGCGGGGCGATCTGGTCGCGGATGGCCAGGACGGAGAAGATCGACTCGATGGCGCCGGCGGCCCCGAGCAGGTGGCCGGTCATCGACTTGGTCGAGGAGACGGCCAGGTCCTTGGCGTGGTCGCCGACCAGGGTCTCGATCGCGTGCAGCTCGATCCAGTCGGCCATGGTCGAGGTGCCGTGGGCGTTGACGTAGTCGAGGTCCGACGGCTGCAGGCCGGCGCGCTTCAGCGCCGCCTTCATGGCCCGCAGGCCGCCCTCGCCGTCCTCGGACGGGGCGGTGATGTGGTAGGCGTCGCCGCTCATGCCGTAGCCGACGACCTCGGCGTAGATCTTGGCCCCGCGGGCCTTGGCGTGCTCGTACTCCTCCAGGACCATGATCCCGGCGCCCTCGCCCATGATGAAGCCGGCGTGGTCCTTGTCGTAGGGACGGCTGGCCTTCTCGGGCGTGTCGTTGAAGGCCGTGCACAGGGCCTTGCAGGCCAGGAAGCCTGCGATGCCGATCGGCACGATGGAGCTTTCCGCGCCGCCGCAGACCATGACGTCGGCGTCGTCCAAGGCGATCATCCGGGCCGCATCGCCGATGGCGTGGGCGCCGGTGGCGCAGGCGGTGACCACCGAGTGGTTCGGGCCCTTGAGGCCGTGGCGGATCGAGATCTGGCCCGAGGTCAGGTTGATCAGCGACATCGGGATGAAGAAGGGGCTGACCCGGCGCGGGCCCTGTTCCTTAAGGACGATGGCGGTTTCGGCGATGGGGCCCAGGCCGCCGATGCCGGAGCCGACCATGACGCCGGTGCGCTCGCGCTGTTCGTCGGTCTCGGGCTTCCAGTTCGCGTCGGCCAGGGCCTCGTCGGCGGCGGCGATGGCGTAGACGATGAAGTCGTCGACGCGCTTGCGGTCCTTGGCCGACATGACCTTCTCGTGGTCGAACACGCCCGGCTCGCCGGCGACGCCGCCGCCCCGTCCGTCGACCGACGGGATTTCACCGGCGATGGTGCAGCCCCAGCCCTCGGTGTCGAAGCTGGTGATCGGGCCGATGCCGGAACGGCCTTCCACGATACCCTTCCAGGTATGTTCGACGCCCCAACCGAGCGGGGTGAGAAGGCCAAGACCGGTGACGACGACGCGGCGCATGCGCTTGCGCTCCTGAACTGCAGAATCCTGAGGCTTAAACAGTAATGGCCGCCGGGCGACCCCGCTAGGGGAGCGCCACGGCGGCCATCAAAGCCGTATCGAGAATGGCGGCGATCAGCCGGCCAGCTTCTCGTCGATGAACTTCACGGCATCGCCGACCGTCTGGATGTGCTCGGCGGCGTCATCCGGGATCTCGATGTCGAATTCTTCTTCGAAGGCCATGACCAGTTCGACGTTGTCGAGCGAGTCGGCGCCGAGGTCGTCGATGAAGCTGGCCTTCTCAACGACCTTCTCCGGATCGGCGTCCAGGTGGTCGATGACGATCTTGCGGACGCGTTCCAGGGTGTCGGACATTTGTGTCTCTGCCTTCTAGGGCCGCGAGTCTGCGGCTGTTGTCTCAATCCTTGCCGTATGACGACGGCGTCGGCTGCGCAAGCCTTCTAACGAAGACTCGATGCATCCGGTTGCGAGCGCCTTTAGCACAGCCATTCCGTTGGGGAAGGCCCGAAATGCGCCTGAAGCAGGCTGTGATCAAGCCTTCCGGGCCGTCAGATCATCGCCATGCCGCCGTTGACGTGCAGGGTCTGGCCCGTGACGTAGGCGGCTTCGTCGGACGAGAGGAAGACGGCGGCGGCGGCGATCTCATCGCCGGTGCCGAGGCGGCCGGCCGGGATGTTGCGCAGGATGGTCTCGCGCTGCTGGTCGTTCAGCACATCCGTCATCGGCGAGGCGATGAAGCCCGGCGCGATGCAGTTCACCGTGATGCCCCGCGAGCCGACTTCCTGGGCCAGCGACTTCGAGAAGCCGATCATGCCGGCCTTGGAGGCGGCGTAGTTGGTCTGGCCGGGGTTGCCGGTGACGCCGACCACCGAGGTGACGCCGATGATGCGGCCCGAGCGGCGCTTCATCATGCCCTTCATGGCGGCGCGCGAGAGGCGGAAATAGCTCTCGAGGTTGACCTTGATGACCTGTTCGAAGTCCTCGTCCTTCATCCGCATAAGCAGGCCGTCCTTGGTGATGCCGGCGTTGGCGACCAGGATGTCCAGCGGGGCGCCGGCGGCTTCCTCGGCGCGGCCGATCAGGCCATCGACGGACTCGGCGTCCGAGAGGTTTGCGGCGGCGGCGAAGGCGCGCTCGCCCAGCTCCTTGGCCAGGTCCTGCAGCACGGCCTCGCGCGTGCCCGAGAGGACGACGGTCGCGCCTTGGGCGTGAAGGGCGCGGGCCACGGCCCCGCCGATGCCGCCGGTGGCGCCGGTCACGAGGGCGGTCTTGCCGGTGAGGTTGAACATGAGAGAGCTCCGGTGTCGGGAGTGATTAGTGATTAGTGATTAGTGATTAGTGGTTGCGGGTGGTTGCGAATGAGGGCCGGACCTATGCTCCAAGCGCGGTCCAGCCACTAATCACTCACCACTAACCACTCAGAGCGACTTCGCGAACGCTTCCAGCTCTTCCGGCGAGTTCAGGGCCGAGCTTTCGGCGTCGGGCGCGATGCGCTTGGCCATGCCGGTCAGGACCTTGCCCGAGCCGATTTCGGCGAAGCGGGTGACGCCCCCTGCCCCCGCCATCCACTCCATCGACTCGCGCCAGCGGACGCGGCCGGTGACCTGCTCGACCAGCAGGCGGCGGATGACTTCCGGGTCGGTCTCCGGCGAGGCGGTGACGTTGGCGACCACCGGCACGATCGGAGCGACGATGGTGGCGGTCGCCAGGGCGGCGGCCATTTCGTCGGCGGCGGGCTGCATCAGCGGGCAGTGGAAGGGCGCCGAGACGTTCAGCGGAATGGCGCGGGCGCCCAGTTCCTTGGCCTTCTCGATGGCGCGGTCGACGGCGGCCTTGTCGCCGGAGATGACGATGTTGCCGGCGTTGTTGTCGTTGGCGACGACGCAGACGCCGACCTCGGAGCCGGCCTTGGCGGCTTCCTCGGCCAGGGCCAGGTCGGTCTTGGGTCCGATCAGCGAGGCCATGGCCCCCTTGCCCACCGGCACGGCGCGCTGCATGGCCTGGCCGCGCAGCTTGAGCAGGCGGGCGGTGTCGCTCAGCGAGATCGCGCCGGCGGCGCACAGGGCCGAGTATTCGCCGAGCGAGTGGCCGGCGACATAACCCGCCTTCGACAGATCGACGCCGAACTCGGCCTTCAGGGCGCGGGCGGCAGCCACGGACACGGCCATCAACGCCGGCTGGGCGTTCTCGGTCAGGGTCAGCTGGTCCTCGGGACCCTCGCGCATCAGCACGGACAGCTTCTGGCCCAGCGCTTCATCGACTTCGGAGAAGACCTCGCGGGCGCTGGCGAAGGCGTCGGCGAGCGCCGCGCCCATGCCGACCGACTGGCTGCCTTGACCGGGGAACAGCAGGGCGAGGGTCATGGCGGGCGCTCCGTGAAAGCCGTGAATCAGGGGCGCAGCGATAGGCCGGGCGTGCCGCAGGGGCAAGTCAGCGACGCGGGGCGCCCTGCCCGCTCAACCCCAGAGGTGAATGGCGTCCGGCGTTGCCGGCGGTTCGGCCGGAGCGGCGCCGGCGGCGTAGCTGACCCGGCTCTCGCGCCCGCCGCAGACGCAGCGGAAGCGCTGCGAGCGGCCGGCCGCGGGCCAGTCGCGGGCGGGACCGAACAGGCTCTGCGGCTCCAGCAGGGCGACGTGGACGCAGCCCGGCGAGAGGCAACGCACGATCATCCGTCCGCGCGTCGAATGTGTCTGAGTTTCGGCCATGATTCCTCCCGGACGCCGAAGCTAGTCCGGCGTGGGGATTCGGCTCAAGAGCAGATGTTCCAGTTTTGTTCTGTATCCACAGAACTCTAGAACAGCACCGCGGGATTCATGATGCGGTGCGGGTCGATGGCCGCACGGACCGCCTGCATGGTGCGGATCTCAAGCGGCGACTTGTAGCGCCGGGCTTCCTCGGTCTTGAGGCGGCCCAGGCCGTGTTCGGCGGAGATGGAGCCGTCGTATTTGGCGACAATGTCGTGAACGACCTGCGAGCCCTCGGCCCAGCGGGCGAGGAAGGCCGGCAGGTCGCCGCCCGGCGGACACAGGACGTCGTAGTGCAGGTTGCCGTCGCCGACGTGGCCGAAGGCGCCGACGCGGGCGCCGGGATGGAAGCGCTCGACCGCGGCGGTGGCCTCGTCGAGGAAGTCGGCGATGCGCGAGACCGGCACGGAGACGTCGTGCTTCCAGCCGCCGCCCTCGGGCTTCTGGGCGGCGGACTGCTCCTCGCGGACCTTCCAGAAGGCGGCGCGCTGGGCGTCGTTCTGGGCGATGGCGGCGTCGATGATCAGGCCGGCCTCGAAGGCGTCGGTCAGCAGCCGCTCCATGGCCGCATCGGCGGCGCCCGGCTCGCCGGAGACCAACTCGATCAGGACGTACCAGGGCGGGGTCGAGTCCAGGAGTTCGCGCGTGTCGGGGATGTGCTTGAGCGCGAACTCGACGCCGATCCGCTTCATCAGCTCGAAGGCCTCGACCCCGCCCCCGGTCTCGGCCTTGGCGCGGGCCAGCAGCTCGATGGCGGCGTGGGGCGTCTCCAGCCCGACCACGGCGGTGGCGCGGCTGCGCATGACGGGGAAGAGCTTCAGGGTGGCGGCGGTGACCACGCCGAGGGTGCCTTCGGCGCCGATCAACAGTTGCTTGAGGTCATAGCCGGTGTTGTCCTTCCGCAGCCGCTTGAGGCCGTGGAAGATCTCGCCGTCGGGCATCACCGCCTCGATGCCGAGCACCAGGTCGCGCATGACGCCGTAGCGCAGCACGGCGGTGCCGCCGGCGTTGGTGGAGATGACCCCGCCGATGGTGGCGGAGCCCTCGGCGGCCAGGCTGAGCGGGAACATGCGGTCGACGGCGGCGGCCTGCTGCTGGGCCTCGAGCAGGGTGACGCCGGCCTCGACCGTCAAGGCGTCGTCGAAGGGCGTGACGTCGCGCACGGCGCGCAGCTTGCGGGTCGAGAGCAGGACCTCGCCATAGGGAATCTGGCCGCCGACCAGGCCGGTGTCGCCGCCCTGGGGCACGACGGCGATGCGGCGCTCGGCGCAGACGGCGACGGCGCGGGCCACCTCGTCGGTCGAGCATGGGGTGAGCATGAGCGGCGTGTGCCCGGACCAGCGATTGCGCCATTCCTTGAGCCAGGGCGCGATCTCGTCGGGGTCGTCGGTCCAGCCGCCGGAACCGAGCGCGGCCTTGAGGGCTTCGAAATCTTGAGCAGACGGGGAGGTCATGTCCCGTTGTCTCAAAGTCGCGGCCGGTACGCCAGAGCTTCGGCGGACGGTCGGGGCGGTGATTCCCGTCGTATCGACTCAGGGTTGCGCCGGATGGGCGGGAACCCGCGATAGGTGGACGATCACGGCCAAATGGAGTGAGGCCTGTGTGCGTCGCGTGCCGTCCAGCCCTGGGCGCCTTCCTGTCTGCGGCCGCCTCCCGCCGCAGCTTCCTGCGCTACGCGGCGATGGGGACCGCCGTGGCGGCCCTGCCGGGCTGCGGAGCCAGCCGAGGCGGCCGGGACACGGCCGAGGTGATCTTTCGCGGCGGCCAGGTTCTGACCATGAGCGAGGCGACGCCCCGGGCCGAAGCCCTGGCGGTGGCCGGGGGCAAGATCATCGCCGTCGGCGGCCTGGACGAGGTCAACGCCCGCATCGGGCCAGAGACGCGGATCATCGACCTGGAGGGCCGCACCCTGATGCCCGGCCTGATCGACCCGCACATGCACTCCAGCTTCGTGCTGTTCGACGACTGGCTGGACGTCAGCCCGCTGGCGGCGCCGAGCATGGACGCCGTCTTCGCCCGGCTGCGCGAGGCGACGGCCATGGCGCGGCCGGGGGACTGGGTGCGGGCCCAGGGCTTCGATCCCTCCATCACCCGGAACGGCCGCGTCCCCACCCTGGCGGAGCTGGACGCCATCGCCGCGGACCATCCGTTGTTCATGTCCGAGGGCAATGGCCACGTCGCCTACGCCAACAGCCTGGCGCTGCAGAAGGCCGGCGTCGGGCGGGACACGCCGAACCCGCCGCAGTCGCGATACGTCCGCGACGCCCAGGGCGGGCTGACGGGGCGGTTGGAGGAGGCCGGCGCCATGTCGCCCTTCGCGCGCACAATGCCCCTGCCTTCGGCGCTGGAGATGCGGATGCGGGTTCGGCGTTTGATGGACGTGGCCGCCTCGCGCGGCTGCACCGCCTTGCACGACTGCGGCATCGGCGTGCAGGCGGGGATGGAGGACCTGCGCATGCTGGACGCGGTGATGGGCGCCGACCCGCCGGTGCGCTACCGCGGCATGCTGGTCTCGACCGCCATGGACGAGTGGGAGCGGGAGCGCTTGCGGCCCGGGCGCGGCGACGACCGCTTCCGGGTTGAAGGGATCAAGGCCTGGGCCGACGGTTCGAACCAGGCTTTCACCGGCTACCAGCGCGAACCCTACCTGGGCCGGGAGTCGCGGGGGGCGCTGAACTACGCCCTGCCGGAGCTCACCGAGGTGATCCGGCGGGCCCACGAGGGCGGCTGGCAGGTCGGGGTGCACGCCAACGGCGACGCGGCCATCGACACCACCTTGGCCGCCTATGACGCCGTGCTCAGGGACCGGCCGCGCACCGATCACCGACACCGGATCGAGCACTGCAGCATCCTGCATCCGGACCAGATCGCACGGATGAAGGCCATGGGCTTGTCGCCCAGCTTCCTGATCGGGCACGTCCGCTGGTGGGGCAAGGCGTTCAAGGAGCGGATCCTGGGACCCGAGCGGGCCCGGTTCTATGATCCCTGCGCCTCGGCCCTGGCGGGCGGGCTGAGGATCTCGCTGCATTCGGACTGGAATGTCACCCCGATAGGACCGCTGCGCTACGTCGAGGACGCCGTGACCCGGCGCATGAACGAGGGCGGCGGCGTCTTCTTCCCCGAAGAGCGCATCCCGGTCGACGCGGCGCTGCGGGCCGTGACCCTCGACGCGGCCTGGCAGTGCAAGATGGACGTGCTGTGCGGCAGCCTGGAGCCGGGCAAATACGCCGACCTGGCCGTACTGGAGCAGGACCCGACCACGATCGATCCGTCGCGGATCAGCGCCATTCCGGTGAGCCAGACCTGGCTGGCGGGGGAGCAGAAGTACGGGGCCTGAGGCTGGACCCGGCGGCAGGAGGCCCTAGGCTCCGCCCATGTCCGCGCCCCTCCCCGCCCCCGTTCCCGCCGTCGGCGTCGTCTGCCTGAGGGGTGACGAGGTGCTGCTGATCCGTCGGGGTCAGCCGCCGCGCCAGGGCGAGTGGAGTCTGCCGGGCGGGCGGATCGAGCCGGGCGAGCGCGCGATCGACGCGGCCCTGCGGGAACTGCGCGAAGAGACCGCAGTGGAGGCGGAGATCACCGGCCTGCTGGACGTCGTCGATGGCCTCTTCCCCAGCGCGGGGCGCCACTATGTCCTGATCGACTACGGCGCGCACTGGCTGTCGGGAGAGCCCGTGGCCGGCGATGACGCGATAGAAGCGCGGTTCGTGCCGCTGGATCAGGTCGCCGCCCTGATCGACTGGTCGGAGACGCGACGGATCATCGCCCTGGCCGTCGAGCGGCGCTAGGCGACCAGGATTACGCGGTTGTCATTCCCTGACGTCCGGTTTCTGTGGCGCGCGTCCGTGGGCCTGATAACCTGAGCAGGAATTGGGAGGCACCATGGACTTTTCTTCGATCTTCATCCTCGCCGTCGTCGTACTGGCCTTTGTGATGCTGTTCAGCATCGTGAAGATCGTGCCGCAAGGGCGTGAATTCACTGTCGAAAGATTCGGCAAATACACCCGCACCCTGTCGCCGGGCATCAGCCTGCTGACGCCCTTCGTCGAGCGCATCGGCCGGCGCATGAACATGATGGAGCAGGTGCTCGACGTCCCGACCCAGGAGGTCATCACCAAGGACAACGCCGTGGTGAAGGTCGACGGCATCGTCTTCATCCAGGTCATGGACGCCGCGCGCGCCGCCTATCGCGTCGACGACCTGCCCTACGCCATCAGCCAGCTCTGCATGACCAACCTGCGGACCGTGGTGGGCTCGATGGAGCTGGACGAGGTGCTGAGCCAGCGCGACTCGATCAACACCCGCCTGCTGCAGGTGATCGACTCGGCGACCGAACCGTGGGGCGTGAAGGCCAACCGGATCGAGATCAAGGACCTGACGCCGCCGGCCGACATCACGAACGCCATGGCCCGCCAGATGAAGGCCGAGCGGGAACGCCGCGCCGTCGTCACCGAGGCGGACGGCGAGAAGCAGGCCGCGGTGACGCGCGCCGAGGGCGCCAAGCAAGCCGCCATCCTGGAGGCCGAGGGCCGCCGCGAAGCCGCCTTCCGCGACGCCGAGGCCCGCGAGCGCGAAGCCGAGGCCGAGGCCAAGGCGACCGCCATGGTGTCCGAGGCCATCGCCCGCGGCGACGTCAACGCCATCAACTATTTCGTGGCCCAGAAATACGTCGAGGCCTTCGCTGAACTGGCGCGCAGCCCGCAGCAGAAGACGGTCATCGTCCCGGCCGAGATGGGCGCCCTCGTCGGCACCCTCGCCGGCGTCGGCGAGCTCGTCGGCCTGGCGCGTTCCCAGCAGCAGTCGGCCCCGCGGCCGGCCGCGCCCCCCGCCGCCCCGCAGCCGCCGGCTCCGCCGCGTCCGCCGCGTACCGGCGGCTCCGTGCCGAGGACCTGATCATGGACGCCCTGGTCGAACTCCACCTGGCCCAGCCCTACTGGATCTGGCTGGCCGTCGGCGTCGTGCTGCTCGCCGTCGAGGCGGCTTTCTCGACCGAATGGCTGCTGTGGCCGGCGGTCTCGGCCGGGGTGGTGGCGGTCGTCACCGCCCTGGGCCTGCCGCTCGGTTTTTGGGGCGAGGTCCTGCTGTTCGGACTGCTGACCCTGTTGTCGACCGTCCTGTCCCGCAAGCTGATCCAGCGGGTCAATCCGAGCGACACGCCCGACATCAACGCCCGCGACAGCCGCCTGATCGGTCAGCGGGCCCAGGTCACCCAGGCCTTCATCGACGGCCGCGGCCGGGTCTTCGTCTCGGGCGCCGAATGGCAGGCCGAGATCGACGGCGCGGCGCCGCTGGCCGGCGAGAGCGTCATCGTCGAGGGCTTTGACGGCCCGAAGCTGAAGGTGCGGGTGTAATCAGGTCTCCTCCCCGTTCGCCTGGCGAATGGGGAGGTGGCGCGGCGCGGATACGCGCCGTGACGGAGGGGCAGAACGGCCTCCTGGGTGCTAGACGGGTTCGCCCCTCCACCGCTCCGCGGTCCCCCTCCCCATCGCTTCGCGACAGGGAGGAGACAGCCCCCATCGCTAGCGGGCCGCGCGCATCTCCTCGACCCCGCGATTCGCCAGCTGGTCGGCCCGCTCGTTGAGGGCGTGGCCGGCGTGGCCTTTGACCCAGTGCCATTTGACGTCGTGACGGGCGCGGGCCTCGTCGAGGCGGCGCCACAGGTCGTCGTTCTTGACGGGCTTCTTGTCGGCGGTCTTCCACCCGCGAGCCTTCCAGCCGCGAATCCACTCGGTGATGCCCTGCATCACGTATTTGCTGTCGGTGTGGAGGTCGACGCGGCACGGTCGGGTCAGGGCTTCCAGGGCCATGATCGCCCCCATCAGCTCCATGCGGTTGTTGGTCGTAAGGGGCTCGCCGCCCCACAATTCCTTCTCATGCCCGCCGCCGGTCTGAAGGATGGCGCCCCAGCCGCCGGGGCCCGGATTGCCCTTGCAGGCGCCGTCGGTGTGGATGATCACGTGACTCATCCGCGCGCTGTATCAGGTTCGCTTGGCGTCGCGCCACCGAACCGCCTATATGCGGCATGAAACTGTGAACGGGTCGCGCATCGGCCCGAACGAGGAGACGACACCGTGGGTTCATTCAGCATCTGGCACTGGGCCATCGTCGCCGTCATCGTGCTGCTGCTGTTCGGCGGCCGTGGAAAGCTCTCGTCCATCATGGGCGACGCCGCCAAGGGCGTGAGGGCGTTCAAGGACGGTCTCAAGGACACCGACGAGACCAAGCCCCGCGATGAACGCGCGGGCGCCCTGCCCCGCACCGACGCCGAAAAAGAAGACCTCAAGAACTAAGCGCGTCCGCGCGTCGGAGACCCAAGCATGGGTGGCCTGGGCCCCGGCATCGGGGGCATGGAATATGTCGTGATCGCCGTCGTGGCCCTGCTGGTCGTGGGGCCCGAACGGCTGCCTGCCATGCTGCACAAGCTGGGCAAGATGGTCGGCAAGGCGCGATCCATGGCCAACGAATTCCGCGCCTCGTTCGACGAGATGGCGCGGCAGTCCGAACTGGACGAGCTGCGCAAGGAGGTCGAGGCGCTGCGCCAGGGCCAATCCAACATGATGCCGCTGGGCGCCGAGGCCGAGGCGACCTTCAAGAGCATCGCCGAGGACCTGAACAGGACCGGGACCTCCATTCCCCTGCCGGCCGAGCCCGTGCCGGTCGACGAATGGCCCGACAGCCCGCCGGTGCTTGAGCCGCTGGCCGAGCCCGCGCCGACGCCCAAGTCCAAGCCCCGCGCTGCGCCCAAGGCGAAGGCCAAGGCCAAGGCCAAGTCCGACGGCGAGTCGCCGACGAAGACCCGCGCCAAGACCGCCCCGGCTACGCCGGCGGCCGCCAAACCCAAGACCACGCGCAAGAAGGCGGTCGAACTGTGAGCCGCACCGACCAGGACGAGGCCGAGATCGAGGCGTCGCGCGCGCCGTTGATGGCGCACCTGATCGAGCTGCGCAGCCGGCTCGTGGTCTGCGTCGTCGCCTTCATCATCGCCTTCCTGGTCTGCTTCTATTTCGCAGGCCCGCTCTACGTCTTCCTGGTGAAGCCCTATGCGGTGGCCAGCGCCCTGCATTCGGTCGAGGGCGCGCACGTTTCACCGATCCGGCTGATTCAGGTGATGGTCGGCCTCCAGCCCGTCCCCACGGGCGACCATCAGGCGGTGCAACTGATCTACACGGCCCCGCTCGAAATCCTGTTCGTGAAGATGAAGCTGGCAGGGCTGGGCGCCGTGGTGCTGTCCTTCCCGATCCTCGCCTGGCAGCTCTACCGCTTCGTGGCGCCGGGCCTGTACCGCAATGAAAAGGGCGCCTTCCTGCCCTTCCTGATCGCGGCCCCGCTGCTGTTCATCCTCGGCGCGGCGCTGGTCTACTACGTCATGCTGCCGTTCGTGATGCTGTTCTCCCTGAGCCAGGGCATCCAGGCCGAGGGCGTGACCGCCAGCCTGCTGCCCAAGGTGTCGGAGTACATGAGCCTGGCGACGGCCCTGATCCTGGCCTTCGGCCTATGCTTCCAGCTGCCTGTCGTCATGACCCTGCTGGGCCTGGCGGGCATCATTTCCTCCAAGGTCATGGCGGAGGGGCGCCGGTACGCCATCGTCGCCGTCGTGGTCCTCGCCGCCATCGTGACCCCGCCGGATCCGATCAGCCAGCTGATGCTCGCCGTGCCCCTGGTGCTGCTCTACGAGATCTCGATCTGGTGTGTGCGCCTGATCGAGCTGCGGCGGAACCAGGCCGAGGCGGCGGAAGCCGCGCTGGGCTGACGCCCCCTCTAAAGCTTGCAGCCGTCGCCGATCTGGCCTGCTTCCGCGCAGGCGTAAGAGCGGGCGAAGACGCCGGCGGCGTCGAAGCGGGCCATGGCCCCCTGCCCGTCGGCGCATTTGACCTCGTAGAACCGACCCGAGGCGTTGCCGCCGACATAGCGCGCCGCCTGCGGCCGGCACTCGCCCAGGGGCGTGCCGGTCAGCCGCGTCTGCAGCCCCGCCGCCTGTTCCTGGCCGGTGGTCAGGGCGCAGGTCTGGCCGACGCTGACCACCTCAAGGCACTCGGCGCTGAGCCGGACGGAGCCGTCGGCCGCCACGTCGATCCAGGCCCCGTCGCCATCCGAGCAGCCGATTTCAAAGCGATCGCCGCCCTGTTCCGGGCGACCGATCCAGGTCCCCGCATCGACCGTGCAGGCCAGGCCCGCGGCCCGGCCGAACTCGGCGTAGAGCGCTGCTTCGCTGTTGCCCGGCAGGGCGCATTGGGACCCGACGTCGGCGTTCGGATCCTCGGCGCGCCGACGCGCGGCTTCGGCCGAGAGCTGCAAACAGCTGAACGTCTGAGGCGGCGGGCCCTCAACGAGGATGTAGCCAGGACCCGAGGCGCAATCGACCTCGTAGATCTCGCGGCGATTGCGGGTCTGTCCCAGCTCGACCGACGCGGCGGTCTGGCAGACGAGGCCGCTCTCCGTCAGCAGTTCACGGGCGCTCGCCTCGACCGCCGCCGGCGAGCGGCGCGGGCCATGCGTCTTGGCCGCATGGTCAAGGTATTCGCGGTTGAAGTTGCCGTTGTCTCGCCCGGCCTGGAAGGCCGCGGCCTCCGGCGAGGAGAAGTCGTTGGGCGTGCGGGGCGTGCCGCGGTTGATGACCTCGTCCTGCGCCGAGGCGGGCGTACCGGCGACGGCGGCGGTCAGGGCGGCGAGCGCAAACAGCCAGGAGCGGGCGGACATTGAAACCTCCCTCGTTTGAGGGCGTAGGACGCGCTCGTCGAACGCAGGTGTCAATCCGACGAACGGCCGACTTCTCCCGCGACCGGAACCCCGCCGGAGAGGGACCGTTCTGCCGAGATCGAAACGCTGGAGCTTCCAACATGACGTCCTTCCCCGTACGCAGCACCGCCCTCGCCGCCGTCGCCCTGCTGGGCCTGTCGGCCGCGGCCTGCACTCAACAGACCGAGGCGCCTGCCGCCGACGAGGCCGCAGCGCCCACCTCGACGACGACGGTCATCGAGCGCGAAGTGCCCGTGCCGACCCCGCCCGTGGTGGTCGAGCGTGAAGTGCCCGCTCCGCCCGTGGTCATCGAGAAGGACAAGGGCGACACCACGACCGTCCGCGCCGGCCAGAACGGCGTCGAGGTCGAGACGACCAACCGCTGACGTTTCCGCCTCGGAGGCGCTGGGCGGCTGTCCGTCCGGCGCACTTCGGCGCGCACCCCGCAAGCTTCTCCTACGTCAAGCCATCACCCTGCTAGGCTCTCCGGACGACCCCGTTCAGGAGACAGGCCATGTCCGACGCCCGCCGCCGCCTGATGTCCCGCAAGTCCGATCCGGGCGAAACCCGGCTGGACGCCCTGCCCCTGCCGCCGCTGGCCGAGGGCGAGGTTCTGCTGGGCCTGGACAGGTTCTCGCTGACCACAAACAACATCACCTACGCCGCCTATGGCGACGCCATCGGCTACTGGCGGGTCTTCCCGACCGGCGAGGACGGCTGGGGCCTGATGCCGGTCTGGGGCTTCGCCGACGTGCTGGAGTCCCGGGCGCCGGGCGTGGAGGCCGGAGCCCGCGTGTTCGGCTATTTCCCGATGGCCGGCGCTCTCGTGGTGCAGACCGACAAAGTCAGCCGCGGCGGCTTCGCCGACGCATCGCCGTGGCGCAAGGCAGTACCGGACATCTATAACCGCTACGTTCTGTGCGCGGCCGACCGGCACTACGATCCGGCGCTGGAGAACAGCGAGGCCCTGTTCCGGCCGCTGTTCGTGACCTCGTACACGGCCGTCGACTTCCTGCGCGACCGGGACTTCTTCGGCGCGGGCCAGATCGTCGTGTCGAGCGCTTCGAGCAAGACCGCCTACGGCGCCGCCTGGTGTCTGGAGCAGGACGACAAGCATGTCCTGGCGCTGACCGGCGTCCGAAACCGGGTCTTCGTCGAGGGGCTCGGGTGCTACGACGCGGTCCACGGATACGACGAGATCGAGGCGCTGCCGGCCGACGTGCCGACCCTCTACCTCGACCTGGCCGGCGATCCGGACCTGCGCCGGCGGGTGCATGCGCATTTCGGGGACAATCTTTTCTACGATTGCCTGGTCGGCTCGACGCGCAGCGATTCCTTCCAGATCGACGACCCGTCGCTGACAGGGCCGAAGCCCGTCTTCTTCTTCGCCGCCACCTGCCTGGACGACCACCGCGCGCGGGGCACGCTGCACGCCTTCTACGAGCGCTTCCTGTCGGACCAGAAGCGCTTCTTCGAACGGGTCGTCGACCCCGCCTCGCCGTGGATCACCATCGTCGAGCATCCGGGCCTGGACGCGGCGAGCGGGGTCGTCCGCGCGCTGGCCGACGGCGCCTCCGATCCGGCCGAGGGCGTCATCGTCCGCATGGCTCGCTGAGCAAAGAAAAAGGCGCCGGACGGTTGCCCGTCCGGCGCCTCGATCGTCAGCCCCTGCTGGCGATCAGCAGCTGTAGTACATGTCGAATTCGACGGGGTGCGGATGCAGTTGCAGGCGCATCACCTCTTCCATCTTCAGCTCGATGTAGCTGTCGATGAAGTCGTCATCCATGACGCCGCCCTTCTTGAGGAAGGCGCGATCCTTGTCGAGGTTCTCAAGGGCCTCGCGCAGAGAGCCGCAGACCTCGGGGATGTTGCCGCGCTCTTCCGGCGGCAGGTCGTAGAGGTTCTTGTCGGCGGCCGCGCCCGGATCGATGCGGTTCTCGATGCCGTCGAGGCCGGCCATGAGCAGGGCCACGAAGGTCAGGTAGGGGTTGCCCATCGGGTCCGGGAAGCGGGCTTCGATGCGCTTGGCCTTCGGCGAGTTGACCCACGGAATGCGGATCGAGGCCGAGCGGTTGCGGGCCGAATAGGCCAGCTTGACCGGGGCTTCGTAGCCCGGGACCAGGCGCTTGTAGGAGTTGGTGGTCGAGTTGGCGAAGGCGTTGATCGCCTTGGCGTGCTTGATGATGCCGCCGATGTACCACAGGCACATGTCCGACAGGCCGGCGTACTTGTCGCCGGCGAACAGCGGCTTGCCGTCGCGCCAGATCGACTGGTGCACGTGCATGCCCGAGCCGTTGTCGCCGAAGGTCGGCTTGGCCATGAAGGTGGCCGACTTGCCGTAGGCGGCGGCGACGTTGTGGATCACGTACTTATAGAGCTGCAGGCGGTCGGCCATGGTCAGCAGATCGCTGAACTTGAGGCCCAGCTCGTGCTGCGCCGGGGCCACCTCGTGGTGGTGCTTCTCGGGCTGCATGCCGAGGTCGCGCATCACGCCGAGCATCTCGCCGCGCAGGTCCTGGGCGCTGTCGGTCGGGTTGACGGGGAAGTAGCCGCCCTTGTGCGTCGGGCGGTGACCCATGTTGCCTTCCGAGTACTCGGCGCCCGTGTTGGCCGGCAGCTCGATCGAGTCATAGGTGTAGCCGGTGTCGTGCGGAGCGGTGCTCCAGCGCACGTCGTCGAAGATGAAGAACTCGGCTTCCGGACCGAAGAAGACGGTGTCGCCCACGCCCGAGGACTGGACATAGGCCAGGGCCTTCTTGGCCATCGAGCGGCTGTCGCGGTTGTAGGGCTCGCCGGTGTCCGGGTTCAGCACGTCGCAGAACAGGAACATGGTCGTCTGCTGGTAGAACGGGTCGATCCAGTAGTTGGCCAGGTCCGGCTTCAGCAGCATGTCGGACTCGTTGATGGCCTTCCAGCCGGCGATCGACGAACCGTCGAACATGGTCCCCTCTTCAAGGAACTCCTCGTCGACGAGATCGATGTCGAAGGTGACGTGCTGCATACGCCCCTTGGTGTCGGTGAAGCGGAGATCGACGTACTGAACGTCCTTCTCCTTGATCTCCGAGAGGATTTTCTTGGCGCTCATTTTCGAGGGTCCGTTTCTTGGGGAGGTAATGTGAAACGGCCGCCCCGAAGGACGGCCGGTAGTCGGGACGATCAGACGGCCTGGGCCCCCGTTTCGCCGGTGCGGATGCGGATGACGTCGAGGACGTCCGAGACGAAGATCTTGCCGTCGCCGATCTTGCCGGTCCGGGCCGCGGTCTGGATGGCCTCGATCACGGAGTCGGCGAGGTCGTCGGGAACCACCACCTCGATCTTGATCTTGGGGAGGAAGTCGATGACGTATTCGGCGCCGCGGTAAAGTTCGGAATGGCCCTTCTGGCGACCATATCCCTTGGCCTCCAGCACGGTCATGCCTTGCACGCCCGCGTCCTGCAGCGCTTCTTTCACTTCATCCAGCTTGAAGGGCTTGATGACGGCTTCAATCTTTTTCATCGGCGATCCCAGCGGGCAAAATACGCCTCGCGCTCGGGCGGTAAAGGGACATTGCATTGCACAATAAGGCAAGCGTTTTTCCATCCGCGGCGCCATCCGTGAACGGAGAGACCACAGGATGACGAGCGAGCCCCTGGCTGACTGGCGCGCCGGCCTGCCCTGGCCGGGCGAGGAGACGCACAAGCACGCGCGTGGGCGGCTGGGCGTCGTCTCCGGAAAAGCCACCCAGACAGGCGCGGCGCGGCTGGCGGCGCGCGGCGGCCTGCGCATCGGCGCGGGCGTGGTGCGAATCTTCTGTCCGCCAGACGCCGCAGGCGTCATCGCCCCGGCGATCGAGGCGGTGATGCTGGCGCCCTTCACCTCGGCCGAGGCCCTGACCCAGGCGGCCCAGGGCCTGGACGCGGCGGTGATCGGTCCGGCGGCGGGGGTCAGCGAGGCGACCATGGCCAACGTCGGGGCGCTGGCGGTCACGGGCGCGGCGCTGATCGTCGACGCCGACGGGCTGACCTCCTTCACCGAATGGCCCGAGGACCTGTTCGACCTCCTGGATCGCGACGACGTGCTGACCCCGCACGAGGGCGAGTTCAAACGGCTGTTCCCGGGCCTGCTGGAGCAGGGCCGAGAGGCCGCCGCCGCCGAGGCCGCGCGCCGGGCCGGAGCGGTGGTGGTGCTGAAGGGTCCGGCGACGGTGATCGCCGCCCCCGACGGCCGCATCGCCATCAACGACAACGGCGTGCCCTGGCTGGCCACGGCGGGCAGCGGCGACGTCCTGGCCGGCATGATCGGCGGACTGGTGGCGCAACGGATGGACAGCTTCGACGCGGCCCGGGCGGCGGTGTGGATGCACGCCGAGGCGGCCCGCGGCTTCGGCCCCGGACTGATCGCCGAGGACCTGCCGGAGCGCCTGCCGGCGGTCCTGGCTGCGCTGTATGCACAGGCGGGTTGAGCTGTTCTCCGTCACTCTCGGCCTTGTGCCGAGGGCCCAAGAACTCGGTGTACGATAGCGGGCCCTCCGGCGGGCGCCGCGCGTATGGGCCCTCGGGACAAGCCCGAGGGTGACGGGGTTTGGAAAGGGCTGTGGACGGGAGCGGCGGATGGAAGCGCCCTGGTTCAAATCGTCACCGAAGCGGCCTAACAGGGCGCCATGCTGATCGTCCTGTCTCCGGCCAAGCGGCTGGACTTCACCGAAGCCGACCCCGCCCTGCCCGCGTCGGAGCGCCGCTTCCGCGAGGACACGGCGTCGCTGTCGAAGACCGCGCGGGCGCGCACCGTCTCCGAACTGCGCCAGCTGATGAGCATTTCGGACGACCTCGCGCGGCTGAACCGCGAGCGCTTCCAGGCCTTCGATCCCGAATCGACGGACGGGGTGCAGGCCGCCTTCGCCTTCGCCGGGGACGTCTATGAGGGGCTGAAGGCCCGCGAGTTGAACGCGGCCGAGCTCGGCTGGGCCCAGGACCATCTGCGCATCCTGTCGGGCCTGTACGGCCTGCTGCGTCCGCTGGACCGGATCCAGCCCTATCGGCTGGAGATGGGCACGCGGTTGAAGACCCGGCGGGGCTCCAGCCTGTACGACTTCTGGGGCGACCGGATCTCGAAACAGCTGAACGCCGACGCCGAGGGCCAGGCCGATCCGACGCTGGTGAACCTGGCCAGCCAGGAATATTTCGGCGCCGTCGACGCCCGCGCCCTGGAGCTGCCGATCGTCACGCCCCACTTCCGCGAATCGAAGAACGGCGAGAGCCGCATCATCTCCTTCTTCGCCAAGAAGGCTCGCGGCGGGATGGCCCGCTTCGCCATCGACGAGCGCATCGAGAAGGCCGCCGACCTCAAGGCCTTCGACCGCGACGGCTATCGCTTCGAAAAGTCTTCCTCGACCGACGCCGACTGGATATTCACCAGAGAAGGAAATTAATCGGACGGTGTCGCCTTCGCAGTCGCGAACAGCTAGGCTGGGCGGCACGACACAGACGGACGAAACTCATGTTCCAATGGCCCCGGCGCGGCGACAGCACTCAGGGTGATCCCGCGCCCTTCCGCGACATCGGCGACCTGAAAGGCCAGGTGGCGGTGATCTCCGGCTCGACGTCCGGCATCGGCCTGGCCATGGCCCGCGGCGTCGCCTCGCGCGGCGGCGAAGTCGTCCTGAACGGGCTGGGCGATCCGTCCGAGATCGAGCGCACCCGGGCGGAGCTCGAAGCCAGCTGCGGCGTCCGCGTGCGCTATCACGCGGCCAACATGCTGCGCGGCGACGAGGTCGCCGACATGGTCGCCTACGGCAAGCACGAGCTGGGCCGGGTCGACATCCTGATCAACAACGCCGGCGTGCAGCACGTCGAGGCCGTCGAGAAATTCCCCGCCGACAAGTGGGAGCAGATCATCGCCATCAACCTGTCGTCGACCTTCTATGCGACGCGGGCGGCGATCCCGATCATGAAGGCCCAGGGTCGCGGCCGGATCATCAACATCGCCTCGGCCCACGGCCTGGTCGCCAGCCCGTACAAGTCGGCCTATGTCGCCGCCAAGCACGGCGTCATCGGCTTCACCAAGACCGTCGCCCTGGAGGTCGCGCAGGACAACATCACCTGCAACGCCATCTGCCCGGGCTTCGTCGAGACCCCGATCGTCGAGAAGCAGATCGCCGACCAGGCCCGCACCCGCGGCATGACCAAGGAACAGGTGCTGAAGGACGTGATCCTCGGCTCGCAGCCGACCAAGCGCTTCGTCACCACTGACGAGCTGGTCGGGATGATGCTGTACCTGGCCTCCGACCTGGGCGCCTCGGCCAACGGCGCCAGCTTCTCGATCGACGGCGGCTGGACGGCGCAGTAGGCGGAGCACGACGGTGCTGATCGAGACAGACGGCGCCGTCACCCTCATCGCCGCGACGAGCGACACCCTGGACGCGGAAGACATTGGCGGCGACGCCTTGGCCGCGGCCTTGGGCCTCGCCAAACCCCTAGCCTGGCCGCCGCCCTTTAACGGACCCGAGACCCGCGCCTGGATGCGGCGACTGATCGCCGCCCAGCCCGACCGTCCCGGCTACGGCAGCTGGTATGTGATCGCCGACGGCCGCCCCGTCGGCATCGCCGGCTTCAAGGGCCCGCCGGACGACCTCGGCGACGTCGAGATCGGCTATTCCATCCTCGAGCCCGAGCAGCGCCGCGGCTACGGCACGGCCGCCGCCCGCCTGCTGGTCGCCCGGGCCTTCCGGGAGCCTCCGGTGCGCTCGGTGTCGGCGGAGACCCTGCCCGAACTGACCGCCTCGCAGACGGTGATGCAGCGCTGCGGCATGACGCTGGTCAGCACCTGGAGCGATCCCGAGCACGGCGAGATCCTGCGGTTCACGGTGCGGCGCTAGGCGAAAGATCGACGGTGGCTGGACCGCGCAGTAGGGCCCCGACCCACTTTCGTCATCCTTCGGCAAGGCGAAGCCGAGATCGGAGGCCCGTCACTAGTTAAGGTGGGTGCCTGAGCTCTCGGCAGATTCGCATTCGCCCCCCCCATGTCCGCCCGCTCACGCGCTGCGTGTCAGCCCGTTTCGATGCGATCGGGCAGCGGCCGAGGCGCGGTTTCTTTAGGGCGGCGCTCCAACGGGCGCTGGCGGATACGACCCGCAGAGACCTGTTCTGAGACAACTCGCACCAAAGAGCTCTCAAGCCGGGGATTGATGATTCCGCACAACATTGATATTCAATTTTTAGTTGTGTAACCGCCCAGAATCATCTTGGAGAAATTACAATGAGTGCCTGGCTTGTACCGACTGCGATTCAACAATTTCACAGCAACTACAATCGGCATGGCGACTTTGACCGAGCGATGAACGACTTCGTTATGGGGGCCTCAGACATGCTCGGGATCGACGCCGGTCTCACAACCACAGAGCGCGAGTTGGCGCTAAGCGAATCCTTCAACCCAAGCGAAGTAACCATCGTCAACGGCGTCGGCTATGTTAACGACGGCATCACCACATTGTACGATGATGACGGTGACGGCTCGTGGGACGCCGCCCTCCAGACGGCCAATGGGACGACCTACGAGTTCGGAACCTCCGGTTGGTCGATTTTCGGCGAGTAGCGGCCAGTCAGGAAGCGGTATGCGCCTTTTCATAGGATTGGCGGTGATCGGCGCGGCGGCATTCGCCGTCGCGGCCGGCGCTTCGGCAACTGAAGCGAGCCCAGACCCTCCTCACCCGGCTTCAGTTCCGCGGGTAGTTCATGGCACACTCCAGGACCTTTGCGGCGGCGTGGACCTTCGGCCGTCGCCAGACGGTCGTTTTCTGGCCGTCCAGGTCCGCAGCCTGGACCGCGTTCCTCGCCGGATCATGCGGACGAGCTCCGTCTTGGTGGCGCCGCTCCCCTGCCTCTTCGACGAGCAGCGCGACGTCTGCGATTTGACCAAGCTCACCTCGGTCGCAGGCGTTCTCGAACCCCAGTGGCGCGACCAATCTGGATTCACCGTGATCGGGAACACGCGAAGAGGGTGGCCCGGCTGGGTCTTCAGCTTCGAATTCGGCGACGCTGACGATACCGAATGGACTCCCGGCGCGGCCGCTGAATTTGGCGCAGCGCCCTATGATCTGATCCGCACCGGCTACAATCCCAAATCGGTGCCCGAACAGGCCGCCGAATACGATCGTGTCATCGGGCTGGTGGACGCGAAAGCCGCTCTGCCGATCGGCGGTTACTGGGCCGGGGACCAATTTCTCGGCTATCTCTATGAACTGCGAGGATCCCTGAACCTCAGGTATGCCCCACCGTCCGGCCCGGCCGCTGACCTCGGTATCGCTAGCCCGCTGCTGCCGGACGCTAGGCTAGGATTGAACCGATCAAACGAAATCGAGCTGCTGGCACAAGGCTTTCGTGCGCCATTGGACAATGCGCCAGAGGCCGTCAGAGTCGCCTTTGATCGCGATGTCTTCGACGCCGGATCAGGCCGGATCATTGGAAGTTTCGGAGTCCGCTCGACGACCCTGCCCCCATCCTGGGAGAAAGCCGCCACGTCCTTACAGCAAGCCCTGACCGAACTCGGCGACCCCCATCTCGTCGCCGTGGCGACGGTTGAAGCCCAAGGTCAGATCTTCGCCATGGCGGAGCGGGTCGACGGCTCAAGATTTCTTCTCAAGGTCGGACGTGACGGCCAGAGGGCCATTCGCCCGATCACCTGCTCGACCGATAAGACTACCGGTGCATCCGTCACCGTCAAACGCGAAGATTGGGGCCAGGACGCCTGGCCCATGCCCGTCACGATGTACGCGACCGAAGGTGCCGATACCCTGATCGTCTTTCTTCACGGCGGTCCAGGCAAAAATCATGCGGCCACCGCCCCCCCGCATCAGGCCGTACAGTACCTGGATCGGGGGTATTCGGTGGCGATCGTCGAGTACAGCGGCTCTTCCGGCGCCGGGCTCGACCTCGCGAGCCGGATCGCCACCTTTGGAGGTGAGGCGCTCGCGAACGATGCCGCACTGGTGTCGGCCGCGGCGCGCCAAAGACGATCCCAATATCGCTTCATTGGACTTCACGCGGAGAGCTTCGGGGGATCGCTCCTCACGCAGCCCGAACTGTCGGGATTCGACTTCCTGATTGCATTGGCCCCCTACGTCCGCATCCATGCGCCGGAAACCTGGACGGTCAACAGGCTTGAGCCTGTTCAGCTCGAATACCAACGCGGCTTTGAACGCGCGTTCTTCGGGGCGCAGGAATCGCCTGCTCGTGCCAGCTTCGAGACCGCTCTTGAGCGCCAACTGTCGAGCTGGCGACTGAGCATCCCGGCACTGATCGTCCTCGGCGATCGCGACGACTACTCCCGACCTTCAGATTTCTACGCCCTTGCACGCGATCCGCAGACCGAGGTCTTTGTCGTTGATGGGCGAAACCACTTGACGGTCTTCTCGGCTCACGAGACGCAGTCCGCAGTTCAACGCTTCCTGGATCGCACGATTAGCACCTCCAGCGGGCAGTAGGCCAACCCCTACCCGATATGCCCCGCCGCCCGTTTCAGGCGGTCGTTGATGGCCTCGCCGAGGCCTCGGGTCGGGATCGGGGCGACGGCGATGCCCTTGGGCTTTTCGCGGTCGGCTTCGCGGAACAGGCGGAACAGGTTGGCGGCGGCTTCGCGCAGGTCGCCGGTGGGGCTGAGGCTCCAGCGGGGGTCGCCGACGCCGGGGCCGAAGCCGAGCAGGATCTCGCCCGCGCGGGCTGTCTTCACATCAGTGCGGACCGGCGAATCCGGGGCGTAGTGGAGGGTCAGGCGGCCGGGCGAGCGGTGCCCCTCCCCGCCGTGATCCAGCGGGCCGACCACGGCCTCGATCTCCTCGCGCGTCACCGAGCCGGGACGCAGCAGGGCGACCTTGCCGCCGATCAGGGACACCACGGTGCTTTCGACGCCCACGGCGCAGGGGCCGCCGTCGACGGCCGAGGCGGCGGCCGAGCCGGTCTCCTCCATGGCGTCCGCGAAGGTGGTCGGGCTGGGGCGGCCGGAGCGGTTGGCCGAGGGCGCGACGACGGGGCCGCCGAACTCGGTGATGACCTCACGGGCGCGGACGTGGCCGGGCACGCGGACGGCGACGCTGTCGAGGCCCGCGCGTGCCAGGTCACAGACCCGGCGACGATCGCGGACCGGAACCACCAGCGTCAGCGGGCCGGGCCAGAAGGCGTCGGCCAGGGCCCGGGCGCGATCGTCGAAGAGGGCGATCTCCTCGGCCGCGCCGCCGTCGGCGACGTGGGCGATCAGCGGGTTGAAGCGGGGGCGGCCCTTGGCCTCGAAGATGGCGGCGACGGCGCGCGGATCACCGGCGTCGGCGGCCAGGCCATAGACGGTCTCGGTGGGCAGGATGACGAGCTCGCCGTTGCGCAGCGCGGCGGCGGCCACGTCGATCGGGTCTCCCGCGAGGTCCTGTCGTTCCTGCCGCAAGGCCGTCTCCCTTCAACGGCATCCTCTGCGCTCCGGCGCCGCTCAAGACAAGGGCGCGAAATCGTCGCGCGAGCGAGCCGGGCCTACGCCTGGCGCGCCAGCAGGTTGAACCGCACCGTCGCCTGACGCCCGACCATACGGTTCCACGGCCCCGAACCGATGCCGAAGTCGGCGCGGTTGACGGTGAAGGCGCCGGTCAGGCGGGCCGTGGCGCCCGAGGTGCTGAGATCGACCGGGAAGGTCACCGGCCGGGTCCGCCCCTTCATGGTGACATTGGCCCCGGCGGTGTAGCGATCGCCCTCCACCGGCTCGACCGAGGTCAGTTCGAAGCGGATGGTCGGATAGCGGGCGGCGTCGAGGAAGTCGGGCCCGATGGCGCGGTCGGTGCCCATCGACGGCGACAGGCGCAGGGAGGCGGCCTGGACGGTGACCGAGGCGCGCGTGCGCGACGGGGCCGACGCGTCGAAGACGATGCTGCCGGCCCAATCGGAGAACCGCCCTCGCCGCGTCTGGCCGAGGGCGTTGAGGTTCAGCTCGATGGTCGAACTCGGCTTGTCGAAGGTCCAGCGCGACTGGGCCCAAGGGCGAGCGTGGGCGCGGGCATGAGGAAGCAGCGTCGCGCAACCGGCCAGGATAAGGTCACGCCGTCTCACGGCCGACGCGGGATGAACGGGATCATGCGGTGCAGGACGTTGTCCCGGTCGACGAACTGATGCTTCAGCGCCCCGGCGAGGTGCAGGAAGATCAGGATGTAGACGACCTTGGCGCCCAGCTCATGGATGTCCATCAGCTCGCGGGCGACCTCGCGACCGCCGCCGATCGGCAGCAACGGCCACTGGAACAGGCCGAACCAGAGGATGTCGCGACCGGCCGCCGACGACGCGGCCCACCCGACCAGCGGCATGGCCAGCAACATGACGTAGAAGCCGACGTGGGTGACTCGGGCGAAGATCTTCTGCCAGCGCGGCATATGGTCCGGCAGCGGAATGGCGGGGTTGGCGAGACGCCAGCCGATGCGGACCAGGGTCAGCACCAGGATGGTCAGGCCGACCGACTTGTGCAGGTTGACGTATTCCCGCGAAATCTGTCCCTCGGTGGCGTCATGGGCCATGATCAGCAGGACCTGAGCCACCACTGCCAGGGCGATCACCCAATGCAGGATCAGCGAGACGGCGGAGTAGCGGTTGCGCGGTTCAGCCATCGAAAACTCCCGGTTTGCAAACGCCAACGTGCCGCAGCGCTTCCGGTTCGCCAAGGTCCGCTTGCATCCCCTTGCGGCAAGGCGGCATGAAGCGAGCGAAACCGACATTGAGGGCCTCCCCGATGAGCTACCGCGCGCCCGTCCGCGACCTGATCTTCACCCTGACCGAGGTGGCCGGCGTCGACGCCGTGGCCGCGACCGGGGCCTTCCCCGACTACGATCGCGACATCCTGGCGGCCGTGCTCGAGGCGGCGGGCCAGTTCTCGGAAGAGGTGCTGGCGCCGTTGAACCGGGTCGGCGACCAAAAGGGCGCGACCTGCGCAAACGGGGCGGTGAAGGCCGCGCCAGGCTTCGCCGACGCCTATCGCCAGTTCGCCGAGGGCGGCTGGACGGGCCTGACCGCCTCGGCCGAGGCCGGCGGCCAGCACCTGCCCAAGGCGCTGGAGCTGGCGGCCTATGAGACGGTGCACTCCGCCAACATGGCCTTCGGCCTGTGCCCCATGCTGTCGCTGGCCGCCATCGAGGCGCTGGAGGCGGTCGGCACCGAGAGCCAGAAGGCGACCTATCTGACCAAGCTGGTGTCCGGCGAATGGACCGGGGCCATGGTGCTGACCGAGCCGCAGGCCGGCTCGGACCTGGGGGCCCTGACCGCCACGGCGGTTCCGAACGGCGACGGGACCTACCGCCTGAACGGCCAGAAGATCTTCATCACCTGGGGCGACCACGACGCCACCGACAACATCGTGCACATGGTGCTGGCCCGCCTGCCCGACGCCCCGCCGGGGCCGAAAGGGATCAGCCTGTTCCTGCTGTCCAAATTCGCGGTGAAGCCGGACGGCTCGCTGGGCGAGCGCAACAGCTTCCGGCCGGTCAGCATCGAGCACAAGCTGGGCATTCACGGCTCGCCCACCTGCGTGATGGCCTATGAGGACGCGACGGCCGAGCTGGTCGGCACGCCGAACCAGGGCCTGGCCCATATGTTCGTGATGATGAACGCGGCCCGCCTGGCCGTCGGCGTCGAGGGCGTCGGCATCGCCGAGCGCGCCTATCAGCACGCCCTCGCCTACGCCCGGGAGCGCCGCCAGGGCCGCTCGGTGTGGACCGGCGAGGCCAACGCGCCGATTATCGACCATCCGGACGTGCGCCGCATGCTGTCGGTGATGAAGGCCAAGGTCGCCGCGGCCCGCGCCATCTGCCTGTCCACCGGCGTCGCCGCCGACCTCGCCCGGCACGCGGGCGACGAGGCCGAGCGGAAGCGCTGGAAGGGCCGCGAGGACCTGTTCACCCCGATCGCCAAGGCCTGGTCGACCGATGTCGGCTGCGAGGTCGCCTCGACGGGCGTGCAGGTGCACGGCGGCATGGGCTTCATCGAGGAGACCGGCGCGGCCCAGTACTATCGCGACGCCCGCATCGCCCCGATCTACGAGGGCACCAACGGCATCCAGGCCATGGACCTGGTCGGCCGCAAGCTGGGCCAGGACGGCGGCGAGTCGGCCAAGGTCCTGATCGCCGAAATGAAGGCGACGGCGGCGAAGCTGCCCAAGCTCTACTCCGGCAAGCCGGTCGACCGCTTCGTCAACGCCATCGAGGCGGTCGAGGACGCCACCCTGTGGCTGCTGGACCGCAAGGCCGACGCCAGGGGCGCCGCCGACGTGCTGGCGGCCGCTGACGGCTATCTGAAGCTGCTGGGCGATGTGGTCGGCGGCTGGATGCTGGCCAAGGGCGCGCTGGCGGCGCGGGAAATCCTCGACTCCGGCGAAGGCGACGCGGCCTGGCTGGAGGGCAAGATCGCGCTCTACGAGGTCTACGCCGCCAATGTGCTGGGCCACGCCTCGAGCCGTCTGGCCGCCATCGGCCAGGGCGGCGACCTGCTGGAGCGGATGAGCGCGGACGTGCTGGCCGGCTAGGTCAGGGAGACGCCGCGTCCAGCAGGGCGATGGCCTCGCGGACGTAGACGGCGTGGGCGACGACGGCGATGCCGAGCGGATCGTCGCCCGGGCGCACCTCGGACACCACCACCCCCGCGACGAAGGGGTGGTCCGGCTGGACCGTCCCGGGCAGCTTGCGCGCCGCCGGGGTCCAGAACGCCGGTCCGCCCGAGTTGCCGGGGAAGACCGGGAAATCGAGCAGGAAGGTCGGGAAGCTGCGCACCGGGGTCAGCGGCCACGACGCGACGCGGCCGGCGCGCAGGATCGGGAAGCCGGCGGTGTTCGCCGAATAGCCGTAGGGATAGCCGAGGGTCAGGAGCTCGTCGCCGGGCCCGATCTGCCAGGTCTCCAGAGCCTCGGGCTCGACCAGCCAGGCCAGGGGTATGGCGGCGCGGGCGAAGGCCGGCGGGGCCGAGACCTCCATGACCGCCACGTCGCGATCCGGGTGCTGGGTCCACAGCTGTTCGCCGGCTTCGTTGCGAATGCGCAGCGGCTCCGGCGCAAAGCGCCAGCCGCGGCCGGGCATCTCGACACGCCAGCCGATGCGGGCCTCGGGCGCCGCCATGCCGCGCAGGACGTGGTGGGCGGTGACCAGGACCGTGCGCGGCTGGCCGTCCGGCCGCGGCGCATTGACCAGGAAGCCGGTGCCCGCCCGGCGCGTGCCGTCGGCGTTGGTCTGATCCAGCTGGACCGTCGCGGCGATCAGGCCGGCGGTCAGGTCCCAGGCGGGCGCCGCCACCTCTGCGATCGGAGGGTCGGCGACCTGGGAGGGAATCTGCGCGTCGAACATCGGGATGGATGCGGCCCTGTTGGTTTGTTCATTTGACGGCGACGCTCCCGCTCGCACAAGGTCCGGCGATCATTCGCCTCTGGGGGGCCCCGACCATGAACCGCCGCGATCTTCTCGCCACGTCCGCCGCCGCGCTCGCGGCCACCGCCCTCCCCGCCCAAGCCCGCCCTACCGGAGCCTCGATGCCGCAAGTCCCCGTCCCGCCCGTCGCCAAGAAGATCCCGGTCACGATCGAACAACTCGGTCGCACCCGGACCGACGACTATCAGTGGATGAAGGACGACAACTGGCAGGCCGTGCTGCGCGACCCGACCCTGATCAAGGCGGACGTCAAGGCGCACCTGACCGAGGAGAACGCCTATCGCGAGGCGATGATGGCCTCGACCCTGCCGCTGCAGGCGACGATGTTCGAAGAGATGAAGGGGCGCATCAAGCAGGACGACAGCTCGGTGCCGTCGGCCGACGGCGACTGGGAGTACTACACTCGCTTCCGCACCGGCGATCAGCACCCGCTGTTCGCGCGCCGTCCCCGCGGCCGCCCCGACGGCGAAGTGATCCTGCTGGACGCCAACGAACTGGCCAAGGGCAAGGCCTATTCGGAAGTCTCGGCGGCCGACCACAGCCCGGACCACAAGCTGTTCGCCTACGCCGAGGACGCCCAGGGCTCGGAGGTCCATCAGATCTTCGTCAAGGACCTGGCCACCGGCGAGGTCCTGCCTGACCCGATCGGCTCGGCGACCGGCAATTTCACCTTCTCGCCGGACAGCCAGTGGATCTTCTGGACCAACCGCGACGACAACGGCCGTCCGGACAAGATCTTCCGCCGCCCGGTGCGCGGCGGCGAGGCGACCCTCGTCTATGAGGAGACCGACGACGGCATGTTCCAGAGCGTCGGCCGCACCGCCGACGACGCCTTCGTGGTCATCTCGATCGCCAACCAGGAGACTTCGGAAGCCCGCATCATCCCGGCGGCCACGCCGACCGCGACGCCGGTGGTGCTGGAGCCCCGCCAGGTCGCCCGGCTGTATGACGCCGACCACTGGGGCGACCGTTGGGTGATCCGCACCAACGCCGACGACTCGGTCGACTTCAAGATCGTCGAGGCCCCGACGGCCTCGCCGGCCAAGGCGAACTGGAAGGACCTGGTCCCGCACGCGCCGGGTCGCTTCATCGAGGGCGTGGCCCTGGTGAAGGACTACATCGGCCGCCAGGAGCGGGCCGACGCCAACACCAAGATCGTCATCCGTGACCGCGCCGGCGCCGAGCACGACATCGCCGTCGACGAGCCCGCCTATTCGCTGTCGCTGGGCGGGGCGTCGGAGTTCGACACCACGGTCATGCGCTACGGCTACAACTCGCCGTCGACCCCGACCTCGACCTATGACTACGACCTGAAGACCCGCCAGCGCACGCTGCGCAAGGTCCAGGAGGTCCCGTCGGGCCACAACGCCGCCGACTATGTCGTCGAGCGCCTGAACGCCCCGGCCGCCGACGGCCAGCTCGTGCCGGTGACGGTGCTGCGCAGGAAGTCGACGCCGGTCGACGGCTCGGCCCCGCTGCTGCTGTACGGCTACGGCAGCTACGGCATCCCGATGGCGGCCAGCTTCTCCACCAACCGCCTGTCGCTGGTCGACCGCGGCTGGATCTACGCCATCGCCCACATCCGCGGCGGCTCGGACAAGGGCTGGAACTGGTTCCTGTCGGCCCGGCGGATGACCAAGAAGAACACCTTCACGGACTTCATCGCGGCCGCCGAACACCTGATCGCCAAGGACTTCGCCCGCGCCGGGAACATCGTGGCCCAGGGCGGCTCGGCCGGCGGCATGCTGATGGGCGCGGTCAACAACATGCGTCCGGACCTGTGGGCCGGCGTCATCGGCCAGGTGCCGTTCGTCGACGTGATCAACACCATGAGCGACACCTCACTGCCGCTGACGCCGCCCGAGTGGCCCGAGTGGGGCAACCCGATCGAGGACCCCGAGGCCTACGACTACATGATGAGCTACAGCCCGTACGATCAGGTCTCGGCCCAGGCCTATCCGGCCGTGCTGGCCACCGGCGGCCTGTCGGATCCGCGAGTGACCTATTGGGAGCCGGAGAAGTGGGTGGCCAAGCTCCGGCCCGCGACCACCTCGGGCAAGCCGGTGCTGCTGAAGATCAACATGGAGGCCGGCCACGGCGGGGCCTCGGGCCGCTTCGACTATCTGAAGGAAGTCGCGCACGACTACGCCTTCGCCATCTGGGCGGTCGACAAGGGCTGGGAGAAGGCCTGACCCCGGTCAGGCTTGAATCCTTAGGGCTACGGGTCGAGGTTCCAGGTGTAGGGACCCGGCTCGTCGGCATGGATCGGCACGAAGTTGCGGGTTTCCTGGCCCTCTTCGCAGGTCGAGGACCCTGTCGACCAGAAGGTGTAAGGGCCCGGGTACTGGACGCACAGGACGTGTTCGCCCTGCCAGGACCGGCCTGACCCGTCGGTGGCGTCGGCGTAGACGTAGAAGTTGGCGTTGTCCGTCGACACCAGCTGGGCGCAGGCCCCGTTCAGTACGTCGTACCAGCCGCGATTGACGAACTGTCCCGAGCCGACCTCGACATAGGAGACCGCCACGGTCGCGTCGCGGCCGCTGCGATTGCAGACCTGGATGTCGACCGTCGACGCCCGCGCCTTGGATATCCCCGCCGCCCCCGCCTTCGCCTGCGCGGTCGCCAGCCCGGGCGCGAACAGCACCAGAGACGCGGCCGCAGCCGCTGCTAAGATCGTCTTCATGCCCAGTCCTCCCTCGGACCCCAGGGCAAGATATCAGGGATTTGTGAAGCCGCCCACGGGGCGATTTGCTTCGGAGACAAGACGTGATCGAACCCCGGCTTCGCGACACAGACTCCGGCGACCTGCAGGACGTCACGGCCCTTTACGCCGACGAGGTGCTGCATGGCACGGCCACCTTCGAGCTGGATCCGCCCGACGAGGCCGAGATGGCGAAGCGCGTCGCCGCCGTTCGCGCCCTGGATCTGCCCTGGCTGACCGCCGAGATCGACGGCCGGTTCGCCGGCTACGCCTACCTGTCGCCGTTCCGGCTGCGTCCGGCCTACCGCTACTGCGTCGAGCTTTCGGTCTATGTGACGCCCGAAGCGCGGGGGCGCGGCGTCGGTCGCGCGCTGATGCAGGCCCTGATTGAACGCGGCCGGGCCATGGGCCTCAGACACCTGATCGGGGCGATCGGCGACAGCGCCAACGCCGGGTCCATCGCCCTGCACAGGGCCTGCGGCTTCCGCGAGGCCGGGGTTTGGCGCGAGACGGGCTGGAAGTTCGACCGCTGGATCGACGTCGTGCTGATGCAGCTCGACCTGACACCGGACGGCCGCCCGCCGCAGAGCGACGGCCTGCGGCTGTGACGCGCGTTGCGGCCCGGGGGCGAAGCGCCTAGGTGAGGGCGATGGCCCTGCTTCGCGCATTCCTGCTGCTGCTCGGCGCCCTGGCGGCGCTGGTCATCGGCGCTGCGCCGGCCATGGCCGCATCCGCCGCCCCGGCCTGCCACGAGATGGCGATGGCCCACGGGGGTCACGCCCCCGACCCGGGCCAGGATCGCGCGCCGGACAAGGCCATGAAGGCGATGAACTGCTGCGTCGCCTGCGTCGCCACCCCTGAGCTCAAGGCGCCGGACCGCGCCGTTCCGGTTCCGCCGAAGCCGGCCCACCGCCTGCTGCGCGGCGAGCTGCCCTGCGGCGAACACCCCTGCCCCGAACCGGGCCCGCCCCGGTCCGCCCTCCACTGAAGACAGCGATGCGCCGCGGCCCGACCGCGCGCGCCCCTATTTGCTCTTTCAGGAGGCCACCCATGGCTGCCCGACTTATCGCGCCCCTCGCCGGCGCATCCCTGCTCGCCCTCGCCCTGCCCGCGGCGGCGCAGCATACGCAACACCCTCCCGCTCCGGCCCAACCGCGGGCCCAGACGCCGGCCCAGACGCCGGCCGCAGACCCCCACGCGGGCCATCACGCCCCGGCTCCCGCCACGCCCCCCGCGCCGACGCCGGCTCAGACCGATCCCCACGCAGGCCACAACGCGCCTGCCCCCCAGACCACCGATCCCCACGCCGGACACGCCCCGCCCGCGACGCCCACGCCTGAAGGCCACGACGGGGGCCACGCCAGGGGCCACGAGGGGCACGCCGCCATGACCAGCGCGCTGGGCGTCTGGCCGATGAGCCGCGACGCGTCCGGCACCAGCTGGCAACCGGATCTGGCCGAGCACGGCGGCGTGCACCGGCAGGCGGGCGACTGGACCCTGATGGGCCACGCCCTGCTGAACCTCGTGTACGACCAGCAGAACGGGCCGCGCGGCGACGAGAAGACTTTCCTCGCCGGCATGGTCATGGGCGCGGCGCGACGCGACTTCGCCGACGGGTCGACGCTGAACCTCCGCGCCATGCTCAGCCCCGACCCCTTCATGGGCAAGGACGGCTATCCGCTGCTGCTGGCGGCAGGCGAGACGGCGGACGGCGTCACACCCCTCGTCGACCGCCAGCATCCGCACGAACTGGTGATGGAGCTGTCGGCCAGCTATGCGCGCCGGCTGTCTGACAAGGACAGCGTCTTCGCCTACTTCGGCCTGCCCGGCGAACCGGCGTTCGGCCCGCCGGCCTTCATGCACCGCATGAGCGCGATGGACAGCCCCGAGGCGCCGATCACCCACCACTGGCTGGATTCGACCCATATCGTCTTCGGCGTGGCGACCCTGGGCTACGCCCACGACGGCATGAAGATCGAGGCCTCGTCCTTCCGCGGCCGCGAGCCGGACCAGGACCGCTACGACATCGAGAGCCCCGAGTTCGACAGCTGGTCGGTGCGCGGGTCGTGGAACCCGTCCCCGGAGTGGTCGCTGCAGGCCTCCTACGCCGACGTCACGGGGCCGGAGCAGCTGGAGCCCGACGAGGACGAGACCAAATGGTCGGCCAGCGCCCTGCACACGGCCCGCTTCGGCGCCGAAGGCTGGTGGGCTTCGACCCTGGCCTGGGGCCGCAAGACCAACGACCACGGGCAATCCAAGGACGCCTGGCTGCTGGAGACGGCGGTCAGCCCGGTCGACGCCTGGACGGTGTTCGGCCGCGCCGAGCGGATCCAGACCGATGAGCTGGTCCCGGGCGTCGGCGGCGGCCACGGCGATCTGCACACCGTCAGCAAGGCCTCCGTCGGGGCGATCCACGACTGGCGTCTGGCGCAGAGCGTGCGCTTCGGCGTCGGCGCCCTGTACAGCGTCAACGATGTGCCCGGCGCACTTGAGCCGCTGTACGGCGGCGATCCGGACGGCGGCATGCTGTTTGTGCGACTGAAGATCGGCTGATCTGAAGCGGACGCGCCGCGCGGGCTCCGGTGACCGGTGTCAGTGCGGCGCGATTCCGTCCGGCGGCGTGGTCAGCCAGGGGGCCAGGCGGAATCGGCGCGGCGGCTCTCCGACGGTGCGGTTCTCGATGAACTGGCGGGCGAAATCGACGACGGCGCGGATGGTGTGCTCATCGAACGGCTTCGAGACCGCCCCCAACGCCCCAGCGAAACCCTCGGGAATCTGCTCCGGGTTGGCGGTGAGGAAGACGACGGCCGCCCCATGACGGCTGACGAGCGTCTGGGCGATCTGCGGTCCGGTGAGACCGTCCAGGAGATTGACGTCGACGAGCGCGAGGTCAGGCTGCTCACGCTCGGCGATGGCGAGCGCCGAGCGGGTGTCCATCGCCGCGCCCACCACGTCGCAGCCGGCTTCCGCCAGGACGAGCTCAAGCTCCATAGCCAGCAGAGCCTGATCTTCAACGATCAGGACCCTCAAATCAGGCGGTACACGCACTCGAAACGCTCCCCCACCACACGCAACACAATAGCTTAGCACCAAGTGTCGGTGACCGGACACAGCAAACGTCTGCTTGGAGAATTGGTTCGCGTCGCGTTATTCATCAACCGTCCAATTCAACCTGTAGGGTGAGACATGAGTGCGTTCGCCGACCGGCCGGCCGCGATTGAGCGACGGCTGGGGGACCCCCACGAGTTCATCCAGATTCTCGTCGGCATCCGTCTGCGCACCGTCACCGATCCGGAGAGCATCCGGCACCTGACCTGGCTGAGCGACATCGTCGCCGCCCTGGCCCTGATCCAGCGCCGCCTGCCGGGCGAAGGATCGGTCGACTTCGCCGCCTATCTCGACGACGTCGCGGCCTTCTGGGCGCGCAGCTGCGCCGATCGCGGCATTCGCCTGGAGGCGCGAGGCGCGAAGGTCGAGATACCTGACGGCCACGTCCTGCCCCTGGCCATGATCCTGCACGAACTGATCGCCAACGCCGTGCGCCACGGCTTCCCCGACAGCCAGGGCGGCCTGATCACCGTGCTCTGGGCCCCCACGGTGGACGGCGTGAGTCTGCTGGTGCGTGATTCCGGACTCGGCGCGGGCGAACTGGCCCCGCGCGACGGCCTGTCGCTGGTCCGCGGCCTCGCGGAACACCTGGGCGGCGCCATGACGGTCGAGACCGCGCCCGGCGCCGGCGCCGGGGTGCGCATCCGCCTGCCGCTGGACACGGCGCGAACGCACTGAGCGGCTCGCGTCGGCGCGCGAGGCGAGCAAGCTGGGCGGAACCCGCCGTCTAACGCCGATCACAGCGGCAGTGCAGGTAGAGCTTCCGTTCTTCCGTCTGGGCGAAGTCAGGGTTTGGGCTGATTGATGCGCGTGCGCCTCGGCCCTCTGATGAGACGCCGACCATCAGGCGAGAGCACCGCCAATGTCCCTCATCGTGAACGCCGACAATTTTGTTCGGGCCGAAACCGACAACTACCTCGTTGGCTTCGCGAAGAACGGCGCGCTCGGTACGTTCGTACATGTCAGGGAACCAGCTTCGATTGAGAAACAGGACATCGTCCGTCTCAATCGCGACACGCTCTATAGCCAGGCGCTTTTCGACCTCGATGCGGGCGATGTGACCATCACGCTCCCCGACGCCGGCGAACGCTACATGGCCCTGCAAATCATCGATGAGGATCACTACACCCACGGCGTGGAACATGCGCCCGCCCGGCGCGTGCTGACCAAGGCCGATATTGGCACGCGATATGTTGCAGCGCTGGTCCGAACCCTTGTCGATCCCAACGACGAGGCTGATCTGAGAGAGGTTCGCCGCCTGCAAGACGCCATCGCTGTCACCCAGGCGAGCACCGGCGCTGTTGAACTACCCGCCTGGGATCAAAACAGCCTGACGCGGGTCCGCGACGCACTGAAGGTCCTCGCCTCCGGTCTGTCGAGCTTTGAACACGCCTTCGGAGCCCGCGGCGAGGTCGACCCGCTTCGGCGGTTGATAGGCGCGGCAGCAGGGTGGGGCGGAAATCCCGACGCCGAGGCGATGTACATCGGCGAGACGCCAGAGCTGAACGACGGCGATACTGTTTATCGGCTCACGGTTAAGGACGTGCCGGTCGACGGCTTTTGGTCGATCAGCGTCTACAACGCCGCCGGCTATTTCGAGCCGAACAGCCGCAACGCCTATACGATCAACAGCATCACCGCCCAGAAGGGCAATGATGGCTCTATTGCCATCCAGTTCGGCGGGTGCGACGGCCAAACCCCGAACTGCCTGCCCGTGCCGCCGGGCTGGAATTATCTCGTGCGGCTCTATCGCCCTCGCGCCGAGGTGCGGGAGCATCGGTGGACTTTTCCGACGGCCCAACCGTTGGCCGGCTGACAGGGTTGGCCCCCTGTCCACCCTTAGCGGACTCTGACGGCGTCCGCTCCTGGGCCTCTCAGCCGAAGGTCCGCTTCCAAGCCGATTGCGAATGTCTGCTCCAGACCCATTGCGGACTTTCAGAACAGGTCTTTGAAAGTCCTGCGCGCCTCGGCCTCACCAATGACGTGGGCTTCGCGCTCGTTCTCTTTCCACCAAGAGCCACAGACGTGACACCGGCGAAGATGAGCATGGTTGGGTATGCTGGTCCCGATTAGTGCGGGAGAGGAACTGCTCCCCGAAAGCACGGCCTGTCGGCAACTCTCGCAACCCTGTTTAAACCAGTCATCCATCCGGTGATGGCTACCCCACGCAACGTCCGCTTCCCACCCTTAGACGACGTTCGGAATGTCCGCTTGCGGCGGGAGACCCGAGTTCACGCTGGGGTTTGGAAGCGTCACGGCTTCAAATGCAAAACCGTATTGCAAAACGCAGCCGGATTTCGACTGCGTTTTCAAGGCGGCGGATGGCTGGGGAACTAGGACTCGAACCTAGAATGACGGTACCAAAAGCGCGGGCTTTATCAGTCAGATCAACGCGCTCGCTGTAAAAATCGGGCGCTTCTCGCGTCAACGATTTCAGCTACTTAGCGGCCGGCTGTAAAAGAGATTTGCCCGTCGAAAAGCGCAAGATCAAGCCCATGGCCATCGCCTCGTCCGAGACGTAGCGGCGGACGATCTCGTGGACCCGCGACGGCTCCCACCCGAGGATCACCGCCACCTCTTCGATCGGGACGCCGGCGAGGACCAGGCGCGTTGCGGCCGTGCCTCGCAGGTCGTGGAACCTCAGCCCCTCCAAGCCGGTCTGGGCGTCGGCGCCGTGGACCTTCTGAGCATGTGCGAGCGCATCCATCCGGGCCCGCCGGACGCCGCTGTCGAGACCATTTCCCGGAGCCTTCCACGGCAGGGCGTCGGAGGACGTGAGGATGGTCACTGCGCGCTGCGGGATCTCAGCCAGGACCTCCCGTAGGCTGGCGGTCAGGGGGATGACGACCGATCGCTTCTTCTTGCTCTTGCTGGTCTGAAAGACGATCGCCTGATCCTTGACCGCGGTCCACGGCAGGGCCAGCAGGTCGTTCTTCCGGAGGCCTGTCTCGGCGGCTAGGCGCACGGCCCAGGCGACTTCGGGATCGGCCCACTTCAACAGGAGGTCGAGGTGTTCGGGCTGCCAGATCACGTCGGCCCGGTCGACCTGGTAGATGCGGGGGAAGTCCTGCAGCGGGTTCGATGCGATCTCCCCCTTGTCCTTGGCCCAGTTCAACACCGCTGACAGGTCGCCGAGGAGCGCGTCGGCGGTCTTGGGCGTCGCCGCCCGCTTGTCGCGCCAGCCCAAGAGGAACGGCCGGGCCTTGCGACTCTCCAGCGCCTTCACCTCCATGTTGCCCAGTTCCGTCCTGACGGTGTCGAGGTGGGCGCGTCTGTCCTTCTTCGTGCGATCGGCCAGCTTCTGGTTCTGGGCCATGGCGTCGAGATAGCGGGTGATCAGGCCATAGATCGTCACGCTGTCCGAGCCCTTGCGGGTCTTCTCGCGGTAGGCCTCCAAGGCCGCCGGAGCCAGGCGCCCGACCTCTCGGGCCAGCGCCTTCTCATTCGCCGCGGAGGCCGACAGGATCTGGGGACCTCCCCTCCACGCGTACCAATACTCGTAGACCCGAGCGCCGGCCGATCGGCGGATCCTATGCAGACCGGGCAGGTTCATCGCGAAGGAAGCGGTCAAAGGCGGCGTCCGGGGTGTCGTCGTTGGCGGATTGGGAGGCCAGGCCACTGAGCGCGTCAAGGTGCGCGTCGAGGGCCCGGCGGTCGTAGCGGACGTAGCGGCCGAAGGGGACGCGGCCGATGCCCTGGCGGACGATCTCGGCCTTCGGGATGCCGAGATACTCGGCGGCCTGGTCCTCGCTCAGCAGGCGGGGCGGTATCGCTCGAGGTTCAGCCATCCGCTGCCTCCTGGCGAGAACTGCCGGCGGCCTCGGGCTCGGTAGGTACGGAGGCCGCAGGCCGTAGTGCACCCCCTCCCCCAACTATAGAGAGGGCTGCTAGAGCGCGGGACAGTAGTTCGCGAGCATGGCCGGGGATGCGGTGCGACGGGTTCTCGATGGCCAGCAGCGCTGTGATCTGGTCGATCAGCGCCCCATCCCGGCTATCTGAGGCTGGGTGATCGTAGAGGGGCTTGGCGTAGTCGTCGTCGCGTCCGATTTGGACGAGGGCGCGGACCTCCGGCTTGCCGAGCGCCAGCAGTTCGAGACCCTTCGGCGAAATCCAGCATGCGGGCTCCCCGCTACCCCCCTCACCGGGTTGGGGGGAGGCGGACAGGGCGGCGAGGATGGCTTCCAGATCGGAAACCGACACGTCGATCGTCCATTGGGACGGGTCAGACGCCCCCACCATGACTTCGTGTTCAGCCCGAAGATCGGTGATGTCGCCTCGGATGCGCTCCAGGACCTCCCTATCCACTCCTACCGGAGCCGTGGGGGCTGACAGGGCGGTTGCCATCTGCTCAAGGAGCCCGGCCAGATTGCTGCCCTCGTGCATGGCTGCGGCGTTGGCGCGGGCGCACCGGATCAGGTCGGCGACGGTCATGGTCTCGCGGTGCATGATCTCTCCGACCGAGACGCCAGCTACAGGAGCCGTGGGGGCCGACAGGTCCGCTTCCATGTCGCCGAGCATCCGCCGCACGTCATGCGGAGCGATCTCGGGGCAGTCGTCCCAATAGCCGCGCTGGCGCATCTCCTTGACGAACTCGTCAACGACGGCCTGGGCTTCTCCCTCACAGGGAGCGGTTTGGTTGGTCATTGAAGGGCTCCAGAGACAGAGGCCGCGTAGGCTTCCCATGTTGGCTTTGGGGCTCGAAACACGCCCGCTTCATCGACATACGAGGTCACGACGCGGCAGATGCGCTCTGCTTCTGACGGAGTCAGGTCGTGGGGCAGGTAAAGTTCAACTCGGCAGTCCGAGCGAAGAAGGATCGGAACCAGGATCACGACGCTCTCCCTGCTTTTGTTTCGAGGGCTTGGCGGGCTGAGGCGTGGAGGCCTTCGGCCCACTCGGCGAACATGATGAAGGTGTTTCGACCGTCGCTTGCCTCGGGGTAGAAGCCAGCCCACTGACGCGCCTTCGGGCCAACCTGGGACAGCGCCGCATCCTTCCGGGCGAGATCAGCGCGAGCGGTGTCGAGTTCGGCTTGCTGTTCTGCCGACCACTCATGAACCTGCCGCTCTTCCAGCAGGAACTTGACGCATTGCTCGACGGACACCGTAGCGGCCACGCCGGGCACATCCTCGCCGCCCAAGATCGCAAGCCGAAGCGCATCCCGTTCAGCTTCGGGGGTTGTTTGCACTCCCTCGCCTGACGGCTCGTCCGTACCCACCTGCTCGGCGGGACTGATGGCGGCCAGCCTCGGCGACCAGTCGAAGGCGCGGTAACGGAGTGACCCAGCGCCGTCCGGGCCGGTTCGTAGCTGATAGACCGTCCGCCCGTGGGACAGAAAATAGACGTCCTTGCCCGAGGCCCGCGCGTGTTCGATCTCGCGCGCGGTGCTGGCTCCGATGTAGCCGCCGGGATTGATGACGACGACGGCGTGAGAAGCGTCGATCTTGGCGAGATGGATTTGGTCGAGGCGCGATTTCTCCTCGTCGGTGAACACGTCTCCCGAGTGACCAAAGCCGCTCACGGAGTAGACTAGGAACCCGGCCAAGGTCAGCCGCTTGTTCCAGAGCTCGTATTCGTCGCGAAAGCGGGTAGAGCCGCACAGCGTGATCCGCATAACCTCGACGGTCTCGCGGACGGCGCAAACCAGGGGCTCGTGGTGAAGGGCGAGAACCGGCTTCCCGGCCTGCTCGGTGGGTAAAGCCGAAGGCTTTGAACCAAGCCCTTCTCCATCAGGGGCGGAGTCTTCCCGGCAGTCGCACTCTTTGAACCCGCGCGAACACGGCAGGCAAAGCTCAGGGGCGGAGTCTTGTTGAATGGTCATGCCGCTGCTCCAAAGAGGTCTTGTTGATCGGCCGGCGCGCCCCGCTCTTTCAGCCAGGCATCCAGATCCACAGCCGCGCAGTCTCCGCAGACGCCCTCTCTCCAGTCCTTGAAACCAGAGGAACGGGCGCGTTGCTGGGCGATATGGCAGGGGGCGCAGGTCATGCGGCCACGCTGACGTTGGCGAACATGCCCTGCTCGCTGGCGATGCGGTTGCGCGCGATCTCGGCGTACTCGGGGTTCAGTTCGATGATCGTGCAGTCGAGGCCCATGCGGTCGGCGACCAGGGCCGTGGTTCCGGCGCCGCCAAAGGGATCGAGGACAGTTCCGCCGGCAGGACAGCCAGCCTTCAGGCAGCGCTCGGCAAGCTCTGGCGGGAAGGTGGCGAAGTGGGCCTCCGAGAATGGGCGGGTCGCCATCACCCAGACCTCGACCGGCGCAGGCTCATAGTTGCGCAGGCTCCGTCCATTGGACTGCTGCTCGGCGCGGGTCATGCCGTCCCAGCGGCCCGTGAGGCCTTCGTGCTCGCGAGCGTGGCCGCGCAGGCGCTTATTGCCGCGGACCGTCCGCTTGCCGGTCGTGCCGTTGTCCGTCTCGCCGCCGACGTAGGACCCGCCGCGGAAGATCACGGCGTCCTCGTCTGACGTGCGCTGCTGGCGGACGGACGCAGCGTCGTAGGCGTAGCGGGGAGCCTTCGACAGCAGGAAGATCTTCTCATGGCTCGTCGCTGGCCGGTCCGTGATGCTCTCCGGCATCGGGTTCGGCTTTGCCCAGATGATCTCGCTGCGGACCCACCAGCCCGCCTCCTGCAGGGCGATGGCTAGCCTGTTCGGGACCATGCAGAGGTCCTTGGGCTTCAGCAGCCCCTGGATCGTGCTGAAGGGCTTGTCGCGGAAGGTTCGGTCATCGGTGCCCGCGGCCTTCGTATCGGCCGCTGAGCGTCCGTTGGGGCTGGTCGCATAGCAGTCGCCGTAGTTGACCCAGAGGGTGCCGCTCGGCTTCAGGACGCGGCGGACCTCCTCGAACACGTCCACCATGACGGCGAGGTGTTCGGCCAGCGTCGGCTCAAGGCCGATCTGCCCGGCCACACCGTAGTCGCGCAGGCCCCAGTACGGCGGCGAGGTGACGACGCAGTCCACGGAGTCCGCGGGCATGTCCCGCAGACGGTCCCGCACGTCTCCGATCAGGATGGAAACGCTCATCGCCCACCCTCCCCGCTGTCGGGTTGGGGGCGGTCCTTTGGTGCATTCGCCTTCGGCTCATACCCAGCCAGCTTGTCGCATCCGCCCTCGGCTTGCCTTCTGGCGGCCTTGGTCAGCGAAACCTCGCCGTTGAACTTGCGCGTCCGGTCGCCGAAGCCGCGGCCCTGCAGCTTGCGGGCGGGTTCGCCGGCGCAGGTCTCGCCGCGGAGGCGTCGGACCTTGTCGTTGGCGGAGCGGTCCCACTTGGTCTTGTCCTGGGCGCAGGGCTTCCGCCACAGGGCGCGGTTGGCGAGGTCGTTCGTCCCGCCCAGCGTGAGAGCGAGGACGTGTTCGTCGATCACGCCCTCGGAAAGGGCGTCGAGCCTGAACCCGCAGCCGCAGCCGCACCGGCCGCCCTGGCGAACGGCAAGCTCGATGGTCTCGCGGCGGGTCAGGGGCCGGCGGGCCTCGATCTCCACGTCGGGGCGCTCGGGCATGGCGGAGACGGGCGGATTCATGCTGCAGCCCTCTCGGCGAGGACGACGGCGAACGGGCGCGGGTCGGCGGCTTCCAGCGGCGTCGCACCGGACTTCTTGCGCCAGTACAGCCGGGTAGTCTCCAGCGAGCTGTCGACCAGCTGGTTTGCCATCAGGCCGACGTGGCTTTCGAGAAGGGGGCGGAGGTTCACGCGGCCCTCCGCTCGAGCTCACGGCGGGCGTTCCACTTCAGGTCCGCTTCCATGTCGGGGACGCCGAGCATCCAGTTGAGGAAGCCGGCCTCGACCTCAGCCCAGGCCTTTCCGCGGAACTTGCCGATCGGGCAGGTCGGCAGGAGGCGGGGCTCCTTCGTCCAGGCGACCATGTCCTTGCCGGTCGCGCCGGCGGCGAAGAGCGCCTTGAGGATGTGGGCGGTGACGTAGGCGTCCGGGCCCGCGCGGTGCGGCGGCATGGCCGTCGCGTGGTCGAGGGTCAGGAGGCCCTGATCCTCCAGCCAGTAACGCAGGACGCTGTTCGAGTGGCCCGGCGCGTCCGGCCAGACCCGGAGGGCGGCCTTGTAGGTGCAGAGCATCGGCGCCGCGCCCTCGACCTGCAGCCATTTCGCCTCGAACTCCATGTTGTGAGCGGCGAGGACGGCGCAGTGGAAGGCGCTCTCAAGCAGGGCGATGGGGTCATAGGCCGGCTGGCCGGCGCAATCGGCGACGGTGATGTGGTGGACGGCGCGGGTCTCCGGCGGGATCGCGGCGACCCCGCACAGGTAGGCCGACGGGCGACCGACCGACCATGCGCCGGTGTCGTCGCGCGTCAGGTCGCAGAACCCGACCTCGACCACTTCGGCAGGCGGCTCGATCCCGGTCGTTTCGAAGTCGATGACGCGGATGACGGTCATTGGGTGCCGTCCTTGGCGCTGTTGATCGCCTTCTCCAGCTCCTTGGCCTTCGCCAGGTCCGTGGCGCGCAGGACGGCGAACTTCGCCAGCTCCTTGCGGTTGGTCTCCAGCGCCGCGACGGCGTCAGGAGTCACGAACGGCAGGTCGCGGATCAGCGCATCCGCCCACGCGATGACGTCCACAGCCAGGCCCGACCCTTCATCGGCGTTGGCCTCAGCGGGCCCGGCTGTGGTTCCTCCATCACCGGGGAAGTCACCCTCCCCTGCCGGGGCATCCTGTTCGGCAAGGGAGGGCTCATCCGACGCGGCCGGAGAACCAGCGTCGAATTCGAGGATGTCGTCGTCGCCCAGCGCGTTGTGGACGGAGAAGCCCTCGGCCGGCGCGTCCTCAGCCTTCGGCGCGGCGAGGCGGGCGGCGAGGTTCGGGGCCTGGCGCGGGGTGACATCGCGGACCGGCTGATAGTCCTCGACCTCCTCGCGGACCTGGAAGCCCCGGAGCATGTCGGCGCAGCCATCGCGGAGAGCCCAGGCGCGAGCGCGCATCTGGAGCATGCGGCGGGGGTACTGCTGCCACGGGCCGGTCTTGTTCCAGAGGCCAGCCTTGCGGGCGTCCGCGACGGAGAACTGGCGGTCGATCTGCTCGCCCGTGTCGGGGCGCACGACGGTGCAGTAGGCGATCATGTCGTCGCCCTCCCCTTCGATCGTCTCGTGGGCCTTGATCCCCTGAGCGCGAGCCACAGCCATCAGGCCGTCGCCCCAGAGGGTCGGGCGTCCGTTCACGACGGCGAAGGACTGCAGCGCCTGGAATGGCGCGAGGCCCAGCTCAGCGCCGGCCATGATGGCGACCATGATCTGCTCAGGCTTGTCGAGGCCGCGGGGAGCCAGTCCCGAAGAGGCGATGGCCTGCGAGACCCGAAAGGCTTCGTCGAGCGACTGCGGAACCAGGGCGGCGACCTGACCGCCCGCCATGATCGGAGGCTTCGGCGAGGTGGTCGTGACAGCGTTGCTCATGATCAGGCAGCCTTCGGATGGGAGTGATTGTCGTTGGCCTCGGCGGCCTGCAGTTCGAGCTCGCGGTCGATGCGCGTCGCGGCCCAGGCCGGGAGCTCGAGGTATTCGGCGTCGGCGCGGTCGCCGCCGGGGCCCGGCCAGCGCCCGGTGTCGAGGCAGCGGGCGAACTGATCGATGGCGGAGCGCAGCTGCATGCGGCCGCGCTCGATGTCGGCGCCCGTCAGCACTGTCACACGGACGCAGTGCGGCGGAGCCTTCTCCACCCAGACGAGGGCGAACTCCTCCATCGGGCGACCGAGGACGGCCTCGGAGGCCATGCCCACCAGGGCGGCCTGCATGTGGTAGCCGTAGGAGGCCAGCGACCGGGCCAACTCGTCGTCAGCCACGCTCGCCGTGGTCTTGAGGTCAGCGAACAGGCCCGAGGAGTTCGGGATGACGTCCGGGCGGCTCTTGAGCCACACGCCTGTCTTGGCGTCCTGCCAGAGCAGCGACCGCTCGACGAATCCGTCCAGGATGCCCTGCTCGACCAGAGGATGCGTGGCGAGGCTCTCGGCCATGCCCGTGACGGCGGCGAGGTCGGCGTCGGTGATGACGGTCTTGCCGGCGAGGACTTGCTCGTCGCGCCAGACGCGGGCTTCCTTCGTCCGCCAGTCCGACCACTGCTCCGGCCGGGTCACGAACTCCTCGGCCAGGCCGTCGGTGCCTTCCAAGAGCAGCTTGTGCGCCAGTCGGCCGACCGCGAACGCAGGCCGGTCCTCCCCCGGAGCGCGGTTCGGGTTCAGGGCGCTGTCGACGTAGTAGTGCGCCGGGCTCTGCTGCCAGATGGTGCGCAGCCCGCTGGAACTGATCGACGGGCCGACCGTCGGCTGGCCGTGATACACCTCGATCGGCAGAGCGTAGACGCCGGGCTGGTTGATCTTGCCGGAAGTCGGCATCGGGAGCGGTTGGTGAAGGGTCACGGCTTCCTCCGAAGCGGGATGGAGAAGATGGCCAGCAGGCCGACGGCGATCGCGAGAAGGCTCAGGCCCATCAGGCGGCGCAGGGCGGGATGCCGAACTCGTCGTTGGCGGCGATCAGGACGAGGCCGTCCTCCGAGAGGACCGGGCGCTCGGCGTGGTCGATGCGGAAGGCCTTCGCCTCGCCCGACAGTTTCATCGACTTGGCGCGGCCCCAGGCCATTTCCGTCGCCCGGCGAGCTGACCAAGCGGCGTGTCGCTCGGATTGCTCATTGCCGGCGGCGTCGACCCAGCGAAGGCGGGCGGTGTGTTTGATCAGACCTTGGGCGATCATTGCGGCGCCTCCGGCCAAACCGGCAGAGCATCGTCAGCCGGGTTGTCGAGCATCGACTGGATGGCGGCGATAGCGTCGGCACGGGTGTAGCCGCCGTCCTCGAAGCCGGCGGGCTCGAAGAGCTCAAGGCCCTGAATTTCGCTCAGGTCGAGCGCTTCCATCGCGCTGCCGCTGTCGAACCCGCCCCAGATCGAGTTCGCCCATCCGGCGATGCATGCGGCCGTGCCACAGCGCCCGAGGAAGGACTGTGCATCCTTCCGCAAGCCCTCGTTCTGACCATCCTCGTTGGTCAGCAGGTGTCGAATGTCGAAGCGCTCATCCGAAACTTCGGACAGGCGGCGACGCAGGATGCTCAGCCGATCGCGGTTCATTTCTCGCTCCTCTTCAGCCAGGCCGCGACACCAAGGACGACGGCCGGCACGGCGCAGACGGTGGCGAGGCTCTGAATGAGGACCGCCAGCTCGGTGTTGGGGATGGCGCTCATGCTGCGAGGTCCTGCTCGACCCGGGCGGCCTCGACCTCCCGGATGTGCTTCACCTCGCCCTCGCGGACGGAGATCTGGACCTCGTTGGCCTGCAGCTCGATCAGGGTCCCGAGGATGCGCTGCGTCTTGGCGTACTCTTCGGGGTCGTTGACCTTCATGTGCGGACCCCACCGGTCGACCCACTCGCGGATCTCCTCGATGGCGGTGTCGACGGCGCTCATGGCCGTGCACTCACGAAGCTCGTTGATGCAGGAGAGCCGGGACGCGACGCCCTCAAGGGCGCGGGCCAGCGGTGCTGAGACGTGTTCCATCTCAAGCCGCCTTCTTCATCGAGAGGGCAGCGAGAGCTTCGTCCCGGCGCATCGTGTTCAGGTGGGTGACGACGTCGCGGTCGAACGCGTCGTTGTGGCCCGGCTGGTTCACCACCTCCAAGGCGGCGGCGGCCGAACCGAAATGCGCGGCGTAATAGCGGGCGCGGTCAGCGGCGGCGGCGTTCACAGCGCGCCCCGCGACAGGGCGGCCAGAGCCATCAAGCGCTGCGCTTCGGCAGCGACGGCCAGGTCACGCACAGCAGCCTCAAAGGCGGCGGCGCGGTCACGCTGGGTTTTGGACTTGAGCGACATGCGGTCTCTCCGGTTGATGGAGAGAGTATGTGCAGATCATACTTTTGGACGCAAGGGAAAATATGTTGACAGCATACTTTCCCGCCAAGCCATGCGTCAGTTTTGGTCGCACCCCTCAGTAGCGGGACTCGACTCCGGGCCACCTACCGATGATTCGTTAACGCGAGAGGAGACGAACGATTGGCTCGAAAGACGATCTTTTGCGCACAGGCTTTCTGGATCCGCCGCGGGCGGCTTCAGGGCGGCCAGGTGCATCAATTCCTAAACGAGGAGCGGGCGCGTGAGGGCGCGGAGGTACTGATCGCCGGTGCGGACGGCGTCGCGGTGTTCTCGGTCGAGGGGCATCCCGACGAGGATCTATGGGAAGAGCCGCGACTGATCGCGACTTTCGGGCAGACGCCGACGCCCACAGAAGAGGCTGCAGACCCCTGGGTCGACGACGCCGCGTAGAATGTGGACCGTTCCGCCCCCGTGCGTTGAGCGAGGCGCCCAACCCGCTACGGTGCGCAGATGGACGTCGGTGAATGGAAACGATTCCTCCAGAGCGGACAGCGATCGGAACGGGTCGTTGGCCGAATCTCGGCCTACCTCAACGGCTACCTAAATGCGTCGTCCCGTGAGATCAGAATGGCCCACGAGTACGCCCGCAAGGCGCTCGACAAGCATGGCCTCGAGGTCCCCCATCTTGAGATCGTTGGAATCGCCATCCGCAACGGCGAGGCTTTCCACGACCGGGCGCGGCACATGACCTTTCTGTACTGGTCAGAACAGTTCCAGCGCTGGTTTCAGCTGACCGTGAAGTGCTGTGCGGAACGGCGGCGGCTGTTCGTTGTGACCTTCCACGCGCTCGGCTCGGACGACGTGAAGCGGAAGCGGAAGCGATTTCAGCGCGTGTGGCCGCTCGAATGAAAAAGGGGCGGTCTCCCGCCCCTTCTTGCGCGGTGGGGACTCCGTTTTCCCCCACATTGCACCCGTCCACTTGCCTTAAAACGAACTGGCTACGGCCCGGAGATTCACCGTGTCGCGCGCAGTTGCATAATGCACGAGTCGGCCATTTAGGTCCAGTTAACAGGCCCCGCCGCCCCGAACCGCGCTCGCTGGCCTAGTCAAATGTCCGAAGGATGCGATACCGGATCTCGGTGTTGTCGGCGCTCAGCACCTCGATCCGAGCGCCGCGGAAGCCAATGGTAGTCCCGTCCGCGAGATCGTAGGTCGCTACCTGGGTGAACGCCGGCCGCGCCATGTCGCCGGAGAACTCCCGATACTCGAGGGAGACAACCCCGCGCGAAATGCCGGTGAAGGCGAGCTGCCGTGTCAGGCTGTCACGCGGAACTGAGACGCATTCCGTGGGCGCGGTGCGGAAGACGCCCTGAGTAATCTGATGGCGCTCCTTGACCCAGCCCCAGGACACCCTGGCGACCGGGTTGCCGCTGCCGTCAGGCTCGAAATGGACCGCGGTGGGCTTAGGGCCTTGACCGTTGAAGACGTACCCCCTCGCGCTATACCCGGCCGGCTCTTCGACGATCCCGGTGCCTACAGGGATGATCAACGTAAAGGGTGCCCGGCTCGTCGTGCCAGAGATCACCAGCGGCTCGCTAAGAGTCAGTCCGGCATCACGAACCTCGTAGCGCGACGCGACCAGGATCGGATCACCGACGTCCGATGCGCGCTCTTCACCGATGGCGGGCGCCGAAGACTCGCCGCGCCGGACCAGGCGCTCGTGATAGGCAATGCATACCGGGATATCCCTCGGCAGCTCCGCGCTCTGGACGAGCAAAGCAAGAGCGAGCGTGATCATCCGTCGGTCCCCGTGCGGCGGAAGCCCCACAGCGCGCGAATGGCTGCTGGCCGGTCTTCTTCGCTGATGTCGCCCCAAATCTCCATGACGTCGGACGGACCCGTCGATTGGATCGCCAGGGCGGCGATGTAGGCAAGCATGCGGCTCTCCCCCGAAAGGCCGGTTAGTTTTCTGCCGGCAGCTTGAAGGCTTCCGGATAGTCCAGCGTGAGGTCGGCACAGCCCTTTCCGAAGTACTCAGCAGCCTGATCTTCCCGCTGTCGGCGACGCGCGGACCCGTCGTCGGGCCCGAGGTCCATCATGAGCGCGACTGCTTCCTTCTCGCGCTGGATACCGGACTGCAGAGCGCCGTCTAGGACAGGGCCGTCGGTTCGCGCGATCGTGGCACGGCGTATGAAATCGTCAGCCAGGTCCTGCAGAGCGCCCTCGTCGGTCTCCACGATGCCCATGCCGGCGCACACGCCGCCCAGGTAAGCCGCGCGGCCAAGCGCTTCGGCCTCCTCCATGAACTGAAGGTACGGAGGCGCTGATTGGAGGGCCAGCGCCGCGAGGATAGCGATCATCCGTCCGTGCCCGTTCTCTTGAAGGCCTTCAGCACTTCCAGGGCCTTCGGCTGATCTTCCGACGGGATCGAGGCCCAGGTCTCGAGGACGCTGGTGGGAAGATCGTTCGGATCGTGGTCGAGCAGCATGCCTGGCGTCGTGCCGAGGACGGGCGCGATCTTGATCAGCCACTTCTGCGACAGCGACATGCGGCCGACCTCGAGCTGTTGAACAGTGGCCTTGGTCGAGCCGATCGCCGCCGCGACCTCGTCGAGCGTCAAATGGCGGAACTTTCGCCAGGCGCGAAGGTGGTTGTGCTCCATCCATACATTGTGCGCGTTCGCGCCAACGCTGTCGTTTCGCTGAGAGCATACTTTTTCGCTTGCCGAGAAGTATGTCATTCGCATACCTTCGGCGTCATGAAAGCCGCTCTCGACATCAAGGCCGCCGATCTCCAGCGCCTCGGAGTAAGCAAGCCCTACTCCCATCAGCTGCTCGCCGGAGGCAAATCGCCTTCGCTCGCGCTGGCCCTGAAGCTGGAGCGAGAGCTCGGCATTCCGGTGAGCTCCTGGCCCCTCCCCGCCAAGCGCGCGGCCAACGACGACAACTCCCATGACGAGGCTGCCTGAATGTCAGCCTCCACGACATCGCGCCGCGGTTCCCCCCAAGCCCGCGTCGTGACCCCCGGCGGGGTTGACCCCCATTCCTCACGCCCCGCCGGGGCCGTTCTCTTCACCGGAGGCTTCCGTGGCTGCTGATCAGGCGCAGGTGATCGCGGTCGCGCGCCGGCTCCAGCGTCGGGGCGCTGTCCTGGGCTCCCAGCGCGTCCTCTTCAACGCCGCGGTCGCCGCCCAGCGTGAGGCCGCAGAGCGTCCGGACCTCCCGCAGCGCCCAGCCTTCGGCCTCCGTGTCGAAGCCGCTGAACATCCTGCACCCGCGAACGACCACGCCCCCGCCTCCCCCGAACTTCCAGCCTCCCCAATCCTCTGAACGCTCGCCCCGGTCATCCGGAAACGCCCGAGAGACATCCAGTGAACAAGCTCAGCCATCGCGAACACTCCCGCCTCGCTGGCGAACTGATCGAGGCCTGCGGGGGCCTGGAGGAGGCTGCGCGCGCCTGCCGGGTGAAGAAGTCGGCGCTCTCCGGCTATCAGAACCCGCACGACGCCTCGACCATGCCGGCGGACGTGATCGCGGACCTTGAGGCGTACATCGCCCGCCCGATCTACAGCGCCGCCCTGTTCGATCTCTGCAAGGCCAAGCCGATCACCGGCTGCCTCAAAGAGCTCGCCTTCGACCTGGCCCAGGAGAGCATGGACGTCGTCTCGACTGTCCGCGAGGCCCTGGCCGACGGTCGCCTCTCCCCCAACGACATGGACCTGATCGCTGCCGCCGAGCGCGACGCCGAAGAAGCGCTTGAGCGCGTCCGCGGTGTCCGCCGGGCGATCGAGGCCGCCACCCCTTCGCCGCTTCGCGCGGCGTGACCGGACGGGACCGACCGCCCCGCTGAGCGGTCAGCAAGGAGGCCAGCATGGCCCGACAGTTGAAGAGTGAGCCGGAGACTCCGGAAGCCGGGTCGTCGCCGCAGATCCCGAACGCGAACGAGGAAGCCAACTTCCTCTCGCACCTGAACAAGCTACGGACCCAGCAGAACCGGGTGGCGATCAAGAAGGCCGAGCTCGACGCCGAGCGCTCAGTCATGAACGACATGTTCAACGAGGCGAAGGGCGACGGCTTCAAGCGCAAGGAGCTGCAGGCCATCCTGGACGACGGCAAGGCCAGCGTCCGTGACCTAGTCGCCGAGGAGGAGCGCCGCGCCAAGCTCCGCCGCTGGGCTGGCCTGCCCGCCGGCGCGCAACCCGATCTGTTCGGCCTGGGCGATGGCGCCCGGGATGCCGTCGACGCGGATGCTGAAGGCTACGCCATGGGTCGCCGCGGTGAAGACGAGGTCCCGCCGGACTGGGTCTCGCCGGCCCATCATCCCGACTTCTCGCAAGGCTGGCGTCGGGCTCAGACCGAGATGGCCGCCGCGTATGCCAAGACGCCTGATGCGGCCAACGACGCCTCCGAGCAAGAGGCCGCCGCCTGATGTTGCTGGCGCTCGACCTCGCGACCCAGACCGGCTTCTGCTTCGGGCCCGCCGACACCGGCGAGGTTCCGACGCTCGGTCATGTCGTCATGCCTTCGACCGGTCCCGACGTGGGTCGGTTCCTGTGTGCCTGGCAGGACTGGCTGGAGCCCAAGGTTCGCGAGGTCGGGCCCACTCTCATCGTCATCGAGGCCCCGATCCTCGCTGGGCAGACCCAGATCGCCACCACCCGCAAACTGCAGGGGATGGCGGGCGTCACTGAGATGATCGGGCACCGCCTGGGCATCGAGGTCGCTGAGGTCGCCACCAGCCAAGTGAAGAAGGCCCTGACCGGCGACGGACGGGCCGACAAGCAGCTCATGATGGCTGCGGCCCGTCACTACAGCCTCACCCCCATCGTCTCAGACGAAGCCGACGCCTTCGGTGTCTGGCTCTGCGCCCTGCGCCTGCGCTTCCCGAAGGAGGCCGGCCGCTGGGACCCCATGAATTTCAGGAGCGCAGCATGACCACCACCAAGCCTGTCCGTCCCTGGCCCGAGCGGGACGTCGAACTGCGCAAGCACCACGCTCAGTTCAAGACGAGCGGCCAGATTGCGGAGGCTATGAGCCTCACGCGAAACCAGATCATCGGACGTCTGTCGCGGCTGGGACTGAAGCACTCGCCCGAAGTCATTCAGGCTAACCTGGCCTGGGCGAACCGGATGAACGCCGCTGCCAGGCAGAGGTCGATTGAGGCGTTGCAACGTGCGAACGCGGCCCGCAGCGCCCGTGCTCTCGCCAACCCGCACCCAAAGACCAAGCGTCAGCCGGCAAAGCAGGGCCCGCACTTGAAGCCCGCCGCGGTGTTCGGGAAGGTGGGGACGGTCAACGCCGCTGAGGCCCAGCGGCGCTCAGAGGAACACGCCATCTACGGCAGGAGCGTCCTCGCTCGCTTCGCCGCGCCCGCCAACGACGATGCCGTGCTGTTGATCGCTCGGCCCTTCGGTCGTTGCTCCTGGCCCGTTGGCGAGCCCGATCGGCCGGCGAACCAGCTCTGCTGCGGCCAACCTGTCCCCGAGGTCTCGAACAAGGCCGTCGAGACCTACTGCGCTGAGCATGCGCGCCGCGCTGTCTCGCGGTCACTCCTCGGCAACAAGCCCGACCCCAAGGCCTATGAACGCTCATTGCGGAGATACGCCGCATGAACGCCGCCGCTGCTTTCGAGGCCGCCGCTCGGGGCATCCAGCGGGCCGACAACATCGCGATCGCCCGCGCCCGGCTCGCTGGGGCCATGCGGACGATACGAGACCTAGGCGGCATGGACGCTGTCCGCGCCATCACCGCCACCGAGATCGAGCGCCTGACGCTCTCCGCCAACGACAATGGGAGCTGGATCGGATGACGATGGGGCTCACACGGCGGCAGGCTGACTGCCTGAAGGCGATCGAAGATCTGACCGTGGACGGCGTGTCGCCGACCTACAGCGAGATCGCCGATCGTCTCGACATCGAGGGCAAGAGCAGCATCCACCGCCTCATCACCGCCTTGGAAGAGCGCGGCCTCGTTCGGCGGCTGGCGAACCGTAGGCGCTCGCTGGAGGTGATCAGGCCCGCGCCCTCCCCTCTGCGGGCCTCTGAAGTCGCCGACGGCATCTGCGCCTCACTGATCCGCGCCAAGGCCCTCGAAGGCGATCTCCCCTGGCCGCGCGTCCGTCAACTTGTCCTGGAGTGCCTGCGTTGAGCCGCAACGAACGAGTCATCGTCGAGAAGATCGACCGCCGGCGGGAACGTGAGCAGTCTCGCGTCGACCGGACCGCTCGACAGAAGGCACTGGACGCTCGCGCCGCCTCCCTGGTCGCCTGTGAGATCATCGACCTGCCGGAGGAAGACCGCGCGGACTTCGCGCAGTCACTCGCTGGAGCCGTTCGGGTTCAGCTCATGGCCTTGCACGGCAACCCAACCGCTTCCTCGATCCTGAGCCGCGAAGCCTACGAGGCCGGCCGCGACATCCTCCCGCGCAAGGTTGCTGCGGCCGAGGCAGAGCGCCTGTTCGCTCGCCTGCCGAAGGCCGCCAACGACGGGGACGAGGCATGAACCGCAACGACATCGTCGACACCGAACTCCACTACGCCCGCCTGATGCGCCGTGAGGCCAAGTCGCGCGAGAAGCGCTACCCAGCCGTCGCCGAACAACTGCATCGGTTCGCCGACGCCGCCCTATCCCGCGTCGAGGCCATCAAGTGCGGCCCTCTCTTCGATCAGGAGAAGGCGGCGTGATGGACCCGCGAGACTCGCAGCCCGCGCTCCCGGTCAACATCGAGGCCGAGCAGTCCCTCCTGGGCGCGCTGCTGTACGACAACGCCGTGTTCGAACGGCTGCCCGAGAAGCTGCGCGGAGCCCACTTCTACGAGCCGTTCCACCAGCGCCTGTTCGACGCGATCACTGCGGCGGCGGCCGGCGGGCGCTCGGCTGACCCGACCCTGCTCGCCGACAACTTCGCGAGCGACCCGGGCTTCACCGATTTCGGAGGGCTGGCCTACCTCTACCGCCTGGTCGACGCGGCGCCGCCGCCATCTCGGGCCCCTGAGTATGCCCGGGCCGTCTATGACCTCGCAGTCCGTCGCGACCTGATCCGCATCGGAGGCGAGATCGTCGCCGAGGCTGCCGACCCAGCCATGAGCGCCGAGGAGCACGTCTCCAAGGCCGAGGGAGCCCTATTCGGCCTCGCCGAGGCCGGTGAGCAGGCCAAGGGGGTCGCCACCTTCGCCGAAGCCCTGGACGGGGCCCTTGCCCAGGCCGAGGCCGCCTACAAGCGCGACGGCCAGCTGACTGGCCTTGCCACCGACCTGAGCGACCTCGATCAGAAGCTTGGCGGCCTGCATCCCTCCGATCTGCTTATCCTCGCCGGCCGTCCGTCGATGGGGAAGACGGCGCTGGCGACCAACATCGCCTTCAACGTGGCCCGCTCCTACAAGGCCGTGGTTGATCCCGAGACCCAGGAGCGCCGCACCGTCGCCGGCGGCCGGGTGTTCTTCGGCTCGCTCGAGATGTCGAAGGAGCAACTGGCGCTCCGCATCGTCTCCGACCGCGCCGGCGTCTCCAACGACAAGATCCGCAAGGGCCTGATCAACGAGACCGAGTTCCGACGCCTGAAGGACGCCCAGGCCGAGCTTCGGGACATCCCCCTGCACATCGACGAGACCGGCGGCATCAACATCGCCCGGCTCTGCGCCAAGGCCCGCCGCCATGCCCGTAAGCATGGCCTGGACCTCATCGTCGTCGACTACCTGCAGCTGATCACCACGGACCACTCCAAGGGCGGAAACCGGGTTCAGGAGGTCAGCCAGATCACCGGCGCCCTTAAGGCCCTGGCCAAGGAGTTGAACGTCCCGATCATCGCCCTGTCACAGCTCTCCCGCCAGGTCGAGAGCCGCGACGACAAGCGCCCCATGCTGTCGGACCTTCGGGAATCCGGCTCGATCGAGCAGGACGCCGACTGCGTCATGTTCGTGTACCGCGAGGAATACTACCTCAGCCGCTCGGAGCCCAAGGAAGGCACCGACGCCCACATGAAGTGGATCGAGGCCCTGGACCAGTGCCGCAACCAGGCCGAGGTCATCGTCGGCAAGCAGCGCCACGGCCCCATCGGCACCGTTCGCCTGTCCTTCGACAGCGACACGACCCGCTTCGGAAACCTCGCCCGCGAGCAGGACTATCCCCGCGGCGAGCGCTTCTCGTTCGGCGGTGACGCATGAGCGCCCCCTTCATGCAGCTCTACGTCGCCGACTACCTGGGCGACACCCGCCACCTGACCACGGAGCAGCACGGGGCTTATCTGCTCCTCCTGATGACCATGTGGCGGTCTGACGGACGCTTGCCCAACGACCCGAAGAAGCTCGCCCGCATCGCCGGCTGCTCCCCTTCGCGGTGGGCCAAGATCGCCGACGAGGTGCTGGAGTTCTTCACCGTCGAGGGTGCCGAACTGACCAACCATAGGCTGACGATCGAGCTCGAAAAGTCTTCCGAAAAGTCGATCAAACGTGCCGTTTCCGGTTCACGAGGTGGGAAGGCTAAGGCGCTGAAAACAAACAAGACGGACGTAGCAAATGCTACCGTTTTGCCAGAGCATTCTTCAGATATCAGATATCAAACCCCCTCTAGTCCCCCAGGGGGGACGAAGAGTCCGAAGGCGACTTCGGATCAGGTTGAGGCGATCTGGTCGCAGTGCCCACCGAAGGCCCGTGAGCGATCGAGCCGCGCCGACGTCGAGCTCGAGCTGAACTCGGCGCTTCGTCGAGGGAAGTCGGTCGACCAGGTGCTCGCTGGCCTCCTCGCCGCCTACCGCTCCGACACCTACGCCGGCGACCGGGCCAAGGGCATCCACCGCCTGATCATGAAAGATCGTTGGGCCAGCTTCACCGAAGCGGCGGGAAGCCCCTCGGACGCCCCAGCCCGGACCTTCGACGGCCCCCCGGAGCTCCGCGCCGCCGTCGTCCGCGAGCGAGACGAGGACTACGCCCGCCGGTGGATCGACCACTACTGCCGCTGGCGCCCGGCGGATCGGACCCTGCTGGCCAGGTCAGCGACCGTGGCCGCCGCCATCACCCGCGACCTCTCCGCCTGGCTCGATCGGGCCAAGGTTCGGGTCGAGGTCGACGCCGCCAACACCGACACCCCCCTGGTCGCCCAAGGAGACGCAGCGTGACCGAACCAACCGCAGGAGAAATCGAGCGCGTGGCGGTGGCCATCGCCTCTGCGGAGATGCGTATCGCTGGCTTCAGTGAGGTGGCGGTGAGTATCGCCGAAACCTACGCCCGGGACGTAGCTGTCGATACTTACGGGCCGGCCGCCCGAGCCGCCATCATCGCCATCAGGGAGACCGTTCAGTGAGCAAGGCCGACCGTCAGAAGAAGCGCGACCAGCGCCGCCACCGCTACGGCAAGCCGTCGCTCCCTCGCGCGATCGGAGCCAACGACAACGTCGAGACGGCCAACGACAACGCCGTGCCGCTGACCATCCGCGGCGTGACCCTGACCGAGGGCCAGGCCTATCGCTTCGCTGATGCTGAGCAGAAGCTGGCTTCGCGCGATCTCGCCGCGCGCCGCGCCGGCCACGCCATCCTGGATGCTCTGGATCGGGAAATCCAAGCCCGCCTCAACAGCAGGGAGGCCGAGGCCAACCTCAAGGAACTTTCAGCCCTAGAGGCCCTGCGCGGCCGGATCATCGGGACCTCGAACTTCCCAGGAGCCAAGGACGCACCGCGCGCCGACCGGGATGGCCTCGAGACACTGATGACCGCTGGGTCGCTGACGACCACGCAGCATGCGGCCGGCCTCCGCTTCCGGGCCGACTACGAGCTGTTGGACCCAGAGAAAGGCCTGACCCCTCCCCCGATCGACCAGACCCGCAAGATCGTCCGGGGTGGCGAGGGCTTCGCAGAGAAGAGGGCGGAGCGCGAGATGTTCATGCGCGACTTAGAAGCCATGATCCAGGAGGAGGACCGGAGCTTCCGCGGCGCCCTCGGACGGAGCGAGGTCGAGAAGGTAGGCCGGGCCGTCTGGGTCCTGCGCGAGGTGGCCGGAAAGGGCTCCAACCTCTCCAGCCTGTCCAACAGCGGCTCTGTCCAGAAGCGCCTGTCCGACGCCTTGCTCGTCGGGCTCGACTGTGCAGCTATCGCGTACGGGCTGGAGTGACGTTTGTGACGATGACGGATCTTTTCAAAGAAAAGGCGGCCCGACTTGAGGGCATCAACGCCGAGGCGCGGCTAAAGTGGGTCACGACGTTAGCGGTCGGCAACGGCGCCGCCCTCTTCGCTGCATTCAGCCTCGGCCTGAAGGACGGAGATCTCCTGTTTCCGGCAGCTACACTAATCTCAGCTTGGCTGTTTCTAGTGGGCGTTGGAGCAGCTTCCTTCGCGCACCTGTGCGAGGCAGCGCTAATGCACCACATGGAGATGTACTGGCGCTGGTCTTCCACCGAGAAGGTGTACGAAGGCCTGAATGACGTCGATGAGCTCGCGTCAGTCCGAGCCGACCTGAAAAAGGCTGATGAGCAAGGAGACCATGCAGAAATCGGGGTAGCGTGGGCATCCGGAATTTCCAGCCTGGCGTTCGTTCTGGGGGTTGCCGTGCCCCTTGTGATGCTTACCGCAAGGCACCTGTCTTGACAGCGGAGAGGTAATCCCGGACACACGTCATAGGTGCTCTTGCGCCCGGGAGGCCCCAGACCTTGTGTCTCGGGGCCTTTTTCGTGCCCCGATCCATGTCTGCGCTGCGGCAATGGCTGGCTTCGGGAGGGCGCGGAAGCCCCGCCACCGCTAAGCCGGGAGGCCGAATGCCTGCCCTTGAAAATGCTCGCCACGAACGGTTCGCCCAAGAACTGGCGAAGGGCGAGCCAGCCTCGACCGCGTACGTCACCGCCGGCTACGAAGCCAACGACGGGAACGCGATCCGGCTGAAAGGAAATGAAAAGGTCGAGGCGCGCGTCGCTGAGATCCTTTCCAGAGCCGCCACCCGGGCCGAAATCACGGTCGCCGACATCTCCGAGCGCCTGCTCAAGATCGCCGAAAAGTGCGAGCGGACTAGCGAGGCGAACAAGCTCGGCGTCGCCCGCCAGACCCTAATGGACGTCGCCAAGTTGAACGGCCTCGTGGTCGACAAGCGCGAGATGTTCGGCAAGGGCGGCGGGCCGATTGAATACGCCAACCTGACGGAGGCCGAGATTGATGCTCGCCTCGCCGCTCTCTCCGGAGAGGTTGAAGAGCCTCCCCCTTCCCCAGAGGCGTGAAGCCCTCGCTCTCCTTGAGCAGAAGGCCCGCCTGAAGCGGGAGCGGGAGGAACGGGAGCGCATCGAGGCTGAGGCCGGCGGGTGGGAGGCCGAGAAGGCCCGCTGCGCAGCCGACCCGCTCTACTGGTTCGACAAGTACGCATGGACCTACGACCCCCGCCTCGTCGGCAAGCCCGGCGGCGCGTTCGTCCGGTTCCTGCTATGGCCCAAGCAACGCGAGTTCATCACTTGGCTGCTGGCCCGGGTTGAAGCCAGCGAGGAAGGGCTCGGGGAGAAGAGCCGGGACGTCGGGGTCACCTACCTGTGCGGCGGCTTCGCTCTCTGGGCGTGGCTGTTCCGCCCCGGGTTCAAGTCGACCTTCGGCTCCCGCAAGGTGGACTACGTCGACAAGAAGGACGACCCGGACAGCATCTTCGCGAAGATCCGGATCATGCTCTACCGGCAGCCGTCGCAGTTCATGCCGGAGGGCTTCAACCGGTCTTCGCACGACAACTACATGCGGATCACCAACCCCGAGACGGGTTCGGTCATCACGGGTGAAGGCGGGGAGGACATGGGCCGGGGCGGACGCTCCTCCATGTACGTGGTCGATGAGGCGGCCTTCGTCGCCAACGCCGAGACAGTCGAGAAGGCCCTGTCCGGTAACACCGACTGCGTGATCTGGGTCTCCTCGGTCAACGGCATGGGCAACCTCTTCGCCCGCAAGCGCCACTCGATCCTGAAGCCCCACCAGATTTTCCGCCTCCACTGGCGCGACGACCCTCGCAAGACCGAAGAGTGGGCCGCGGCCAAGGAAGCCAGCTTCTCCGACCCGACGACCTGGGCCTCGGAATACGACATCGACTACTCGGCCTCGGTCGAAGGTATCTGCATCCCGGCCGTGTGGGTCGAGAGCGCCAAGAGGCTGGCTCAACTGGAGCCAAGGCTCGCCCCATCCAACCAAGGCGTCACCGGCCTCGACGTCGGCGCCGGCAAGTCCAAGTCGGTCGCCATCACCCGTCGGGGCCCGATCGTCGCCAAGCCGCAGTCACGCGGCGAGCCGGACACGACCGAGACCGCGCATTGGGGCCTCAGCGTCGCGAAGGAGCACGGGGCAGCGTTCCTCAACTTCGATGCTCCGGGCGTGGGCGCCGGCGTCGCGTCGACGCTGAAGCACAACCAGGTCGCCGGGCTGACGGTCTCCGCGGTCAACACGGGCCTGCCGCCCAGCCAACGCCGCTGGCCTGATGGACGGACCTCCGAGGAGATGTTCGGCAACTCTAAGGCCGAGGTCTGGTGGCTCTGCCGCACCGCCCTGCAGCGCACCCATGAACACGTCGCGTTTCTGGAAGGCCGCGAAGGCGGCATCGAGCACCAGGTGACCGACCTCCTCGCCCTGCCGTCCGGCGACAAGGACAGCGACGCCCTCTGCCTCCAGCTCTCGCTGGTGAAGTGGGGCCGGAACGAGAAGGGCAAGATCGTGATCGAGACGAAGGAAGCCCTGAAACGCCGCGGCATCGCCTCGCCTGACTACGCGGACGCCCTGATGCTCAACTACGTCGACCCGCCCGAGGGGCCCAAGGTCGCGATGTTCCTGAAGCGCCGCCGCTGATGAGCGCCCGTCAAAGCCTGCTCAACACGGTCACCCGCTCTCTGGCGACCATGTTCCCGGGCTACTTCAGCACCGCGAAGCACAACCACTACTCGGACTTCGGCTTCCCCGAGGAGGTCACCTTCGAGCTGGCCTTCCACGCTTACACCCGCAACGGCATCGCCCGGGCCGGCGTGGACAAGACGGTAGGAAAGACCTGGCAGGACAATCCGTGGCTTCAGGAGTTCGCCCGGGACGACGGCGACGACACGCCGGAGACCAAGGTTGAGAAGGACATCCGGGAGCGCTTCGCCGATCTTCGCGTCTGGCAGCAGCTGGCCGAGGCTGACCGCCGCGGACTCGTCGGGGCCTATGCCGGCGTCATCCTCCGTCTGGCGGACAGCAAGCGCTTCGACGAGCCGGTCGATCGGGTCTCCGGAGGCCTCCTCGGTCTCGTCGAGGTCATCCCCGCCTGGGAAGGCCAGCTGGAAGTCAGCGAGTGGGAAACCGACCAGACCTCCGAGCGCTACGGCCAACCGAAGATGTTCCGCTTCAACGAGGCGTCGGTCGATCGGTCCAAGACCCAGCCCCGTCAGTTCCAGATCCACCCTGACCGGGTCCTGATCTGGTCGAAGGACGGGACGGTCAACGGGCGCTCCCTCCTGGAGCCCGGCTACAACGACCTCCTGACGCTGGAGAAGATCAGCGGCGCCGGCGGCGAGGGCTTCTGGAAGAACGCCAAGTCCGGCCTCAGCCTGGAGATCGACAAGGACGCCAAGATCGAGGACATGGCCCGCGCCATGGGCGTCCCGGTCGGCGAGGTCGTCGATCGCATGGACGAGCAGGTCGAGAACTTCAACCGCGGCTTCGACAAGTCGATGCTGCTGCAGGGCATCACCGCCAAGCCCATGCAGGTCTCCCTGCCCTCGCCCGAGCACTTCTTCGCCGTGGCCCTTCAGTCGTTCGCCGCCTCGATCCAGATGCCGATGAAGATCCTCGTTGGCTCCCAGACGGGCGAGCGAGCCAGCACCGAAGACGCCGAGGAGTGGGCCAAGACGGCCATGTCCCGCCGCACCGGCGAGGTGATCCCCAACACGATGGACCTGGTTCGCCGGCTGGAGCGCTTCGGCATCCTGCCCGAAAGGGACTGGAACCTCGACTGGTCCGACCTCACCGAGACCTCGATGTCCGACAAGGTCGCCCTGGCCGACAAGATGGCCGACGTGAACGTGAAGATGAAGGACACCGGGGAGTTCGTCTTCACCCCGGAAGAGCTGCGCTCGGTCGTGGGCAAGGAGCCCCTGACTGACGCCGACAAGTTCCGCGAGCCGGCCGACGAGGAAGACGACGAGGGCGCGCTGACGCCCGAGGAACCCGCCGAGGCCTAGGGTCCGGCGCAGCACCACAGGACAGCCATGAACGCCAACACTCGCCGCCCCCAGGCCGCGACCGCACTCGCGCGCGTCCCGCTGGTCAACAACGCCGTCGAAGATGCCTCGCAGGTTCGGATCAACATCCGTTCGGTCGCGAATGCCTCCAAGGTTCGCCGGGAAAAGCGCAACGGCCGCGATGTGATCATCGTCCCGGCCGCCACGCTCCCCGACAACGTCGTGATGAACGGGATCCTCTACCCGGCCGACGAGATCGAAAAGTCCTACGCCGGGCTGGAGCGCACACCGGCGCCGCTGGGCCACCCCACCCTGAACGGCAAGTTCGTCTCGGCCCGCGATCCCGAAGGCATCAACATCGGGTACATCGGAGCCTGGAACGAGAACGTCCGTCGCGAGGGCGGGCGCGTTCTGATGGACAAGGTGATCGACGTCGAGGTCGCCAACCGCTGCGCCGGCGGGAAGAAGGTTCTCGCGGCCATCGAGGCCGGAGGCCCGATCCACACCTCGACCGGCCTGCTCGCCAAGCTGTCGCCGGTCGCCAACGCGACGACCCACAAGCAGATCGCCCGCGACTACGCCTTCGACCACGACGCCATCCTGCTCGACGAGCCGGGCGCGGCGACCCCTGACCAGGGCGTCGGCATGCTGGTCAACGCCGAGGGCGAAGAACAGGAAATCACGGTCATCAACTCGTCGCTGACGGAGATGGCCGACCAAGAGATCGACTTTGCGGGAACCCGCTTGGTCGAGGCACTGGCGCGCAGGGAAAACCTGGGCCGCTGGGAACGTCTGAAGTCCGCGATCATCGAGGCCGTCGTCGGCACCGAGCGGGAAACCTCACTCAACAACCAGGAGAACGACATGTCTGTCTCGAAAGAGCAGTTCGATGCGCTGTCCGCAGAGGTGAAGACCCTCTCGGAGAGCATGAAGCCCGATGCGCTGGCCACGGCCATCGGCAACGTCTTCGACGCGAAGATGAAGCCGCTGACCGACCAGCTGACCGCCAACGCGGCCGAGCAGAAGGCCAAGGACGAAACCGAGCTGACGAACCTTCGCCAGAAGATCGTTGCCGCCAACCTGATGGACAAGGCCACGGCCGGCGAGCTGACGCTCAACGCCGCTCGCGCCCTCGCGCCGAAGACCGAGCCGGGCAAGGCCGCCCCCCTCGCCAACAGCGGCTTCAAGCTGCCGGGCTCCGGCGACAAGCCCACGTTCCAACTCCCGAAGGCGGAGGTGAAGTAAGATGGCCCGCGCCAACAAGATCTACGCCGGCCCGGTGACCGAGGTCACCCCGCAGGTTCGCGAGGCTCCGGCCGCCGACGGCAACATCAAGCCCGGCAACCTGATCGTCCTCTCCTCGGGCAACTTCACCCGCGCCGCGGCCACGACCGTCGGCAAGGTCTGGATCGCCCAGGACAACTACCTCGCCGGCAAGGGTGTCGAAGACGCCTACGCCTCGGGCGACGTGGTGATCGGGATGGAGCTGCTCGATGAGCAGTTCTTCAACGGCCGCGTCGCCACCGGCGTCAACATCTCGGCCGTGGGCACCGCCCTGACGCCGGGCGCCAACGGCACCCTCGCCATCGCCGCCCTGTCGGACCTGGTCATCGGGTACGCCGAGGAAATCTACAACAACACTTCGGGCGCTGATCAGCTCGTGCGGTTCCGTGCCGCCACGAACGGCCAGCTGACCGCGGCCTCGTAAGGGAGCACCAACGATGCGCTATTTCGACGAACAGCTCGTCGCCAACTCCCGCCCGCACCAGCAATGGTGGGGCGAGGTGTCGATGGCCCGCGAGCACTTCCACCGCAGCGAAGACGTTCACGCCAACCTCTACGGAGAGCTGAACGGCATCGCCAACGCCTCGGCCGTCCTGCCGCGCGACGCCTGGCTGGACCTGGACACCATCACCCGCACCGTCCTGCGTGACGACGGCGGCGAGGTGTACATGAACGACCTGATGGCGCTGGCAAAGCCGGTGCACATCGGCAAGCTCGTGCACCTGAGCCGCGTTGCCTCGGACTCCGCCAACCCTGTCATCCGCTCGATGACCGGCCAGGTCGCGGTTCCGATGGACAAGGTGGTCTACGACTACCGCGGCGCTCCGGTCCCGATCTTCTCGGCCGGCTACGGTCGCGAATGGCGGGAGTGGAACACCCTGCAGTCGGAGAACTTCGACGCCCTGGCCGACGATCAGGAAGCCGCCGTCGACAAGCTGAAGCGTGACCAGGCGGCCTTCGTCCTCGACGGTGACGCCACGATCACCTTCCAGGGCTACGGCGCGAAGGGTATCCGCACCTCGACCCTGTCCAAGGCCATCAACCTGGGCTCGGCCGTCGGCGGCGCGAACATCGACCTGACGGCTTCGGCCACCACGGCCGACGCGATCGACACCTTCTTCACCCAGACCCTCGGCGCCATGCTCGACGCCAACCTGATCACCGGGCCGGTGAACATCTACGTGTCGCCGGAGATCGCCCGGAATCTCGACCGCTCCTACTCCTCGGCGGCGGGCTACAAGGACGGCTCGCTCCTCGACCAACTGCTGAAGAACCCCCGGATCAACAAGATCGTCCGGACCTTCAAGCTGACGGGCAACCAGTTCTTCGGGTTCGTGCCCAAGGCTGAGTTCATCCGTCCGCTGGTCGGCATGGCGGTCAACACGACCGCGATGGCCCGCCCCAACCCCACGGACAACTACCAGTTCCTGGTGATGGGCGCGCTCGGCATCGAAATCCGGGCCGACTACAACAACAAGTCGGGCGTCTTCTACTCGACCGACGTCGACTAACCCGGCGGGGCCTCGGCTTCGGTCGGGGCCCTTCCCCTTTCACGGAAGGAAGCGCGATGCGCATCAGAATCTCGCACCCGGGCATCTTCGATGGCGCCGGCAAGGAAATCGAAGTCGGCACTGAGGTCGACGTCACGACCGAACCGAAGGGCTGGGAAGGCCGCTACGAGGTCGTCTCGGGCAAGATGCCGCCGCCGAAGGACGCCAAGACGGCCGTCACGAACCCGGCCAAGGCCAAGACGGCGGACACCACCCTGAAGGCCGAGCACCACGGCGGCGGCAAGTTCCGCATCACTCAGGGCGAAGAAGTCCTGCTGAGCGACCTGTCCAAGGCCGACGCCGACGCCTTCAACGGCCTGTCGGACGAGGACAAGGCCGCGTTCGTGGCCGACCAGAAGAAGGCCTGATCCATGGCGGGCTACGGGGACGACGCGGGCTTTGAGGCGTGGCTGACCGAGAACGGCTACACCCTGCCTGATGGCGCTCCCGAGCCCGCCGTGCTTCGCCAGCGCGGGGCCGGCTACATCGACGGGGAATACGGGGCGCTGTTCACCGGCGTTCCGACCGGCGGTTTCGCCCAGGAGCGGGCCTGGCCGCGCACCGGCGCCACCTACTACGGCTCGGCCATCCCAGATGACGTCGTTCCTGACCAGGTCATCAAGTCCAGCTACGTCGCCGCCCTGCACGAGGCCGACAACCCGGGCTCGCTAGCGGTCGCCACGACCCAAGCAGCAGCCGTGAAGCGTGAGAAGGTGGACGTGCTCGAGGTCGAGTATTTCGCAGGCTCGGGCGACGCCGTGAAGGACGCCACCGTCGTCCTGTCGCCCGTCGAGGGTCTGCTCGCTCCCTTCCTGATCGTCGAGACCATGGGCGGTCTCGGCCTCTGGGCCATCGGATGAGCACCTTCAACTACGCCGCCTCCGTCGCCACGGCGAACCGGCTGATCGAGAAGTTCGGGCAGGACGGGGCGATCCGTCGCGAGGGCCCGAAGACCGGCACGGCGTACGACCCCGACGACGGCCAACCCCAAGACATCCCCGCCCGCTTCGTCATGGTCGGCTACCGGTCCAACGAGATCGACGGGACGCGCGTCCGGGCCAGCGACAAGAAGGTCCTCATGGCTCCCGGCTCCTTCACGGTCGAGCCTGGGCAGGAGCCGTTGGACCCCGACACCAACACCGCGCCGACCACCTCAGACCTCCTGGTTGAAGCGAGCGGCACTCCGTGGAACATTGTCGGCGTCGACACCCTGCGTCCGGCAGAGACGACGCTCCTTTTCACGCTCCACTGCCGAAGGTAACCCTTGATCATCTCCGACGAGCACAAGGACGCTTCCAAGCTCGCCACCGGAGCGATCATGGACCTGATCTCGCGCGGCCATATGATGCAGGCAGCGGTGATCCGCGGGGCGTCGCCGGAGGAGATCGAGACCATGCGTAGCGAGGCTCACTCCGTGCTGGACGCCTTCCTCGACCACACCACGGCGGCGGCAACGCACGTCCGGGCCGTCCTCAAGACCTAGACCCCATGGCCAGAACCCGGGCGCAACAACAGGTCTTCATCGACCTGCAGGAGCGCTATGGCCAAGAGGTCGCTCAGGCCTTCTTCCGCGCACTGGACGACCTCAGGAATGCGGCCCGGGTCCAGCAGATCATGGCGGCCTACGCTGCCGGTGACGTTGAAGCGGCCCTTGAGGCGGTCGACATCGACCCTGCCGCCTTCAACGAGATGCTCGACAAGATCCGGGAGAGCTACCAAGCGGGCGGCAAGGCCGGCGCAGACGTCCTCCCGAAGCGCGGCCCAGACGGCACGGCCATGTCGGTCCGCTTCGACGGTCGGAACCCCGACGCCGAACGCTGGCTGCAGAGCCACTCCTCGACCCTGATCCGCCGCATCACCGACGACCAACGGGCAGCCGTCCGGACCTCGCTGCGGGAGAACATGGAGCGGGGCGTTAACCCGCGCACCGCCGCCCTGGACGTCGTCGGGCGCATCAACCGGGCCACCGGCAAGCGCGAAGGCGGCATCCTCGGCCTGACGCAGGTCCAAGAGAGCTACGTCCGGTCGGCCAAGGACGAACTGGCCTCGGGCGACCCGGCCAGCCTCCGCCACTACCTGACCCGCACCCGCCGGGATAAGCGCTTCGACAAGGCCGTGAGGGCCGCGATCGAGGTCGAGAAGCCCGTCCCCGCCGAGACCTTGGCAAAGGCCATCACCGCCTACGAGCGCCGGCTCCTGAAGCTCCGGGGCGACACCATCGGCCGGACTGAGGCCCTGACGTCCCTGAACGCTGCCGCCTACGAGGCCCTTCGCCAGGCCGTCGCATCGGGCAAGATCCCGGAGACCTCCGTCCGCCGCGTCTGGCGCTCGGCCGGCGACCTCCGCGTCCGCCACACCCACATGGGCCTGAACGCCGACACGGTCGGGCTCAACGAAGCTTTCCGCAGCCCCTCCGGCGCCATGCTCCGCTATCCGGGCGACACGCTGCTCGGCGCCCCCGCCTCAGAGGTCATCGGCTGCCGCTGCATCGTTGAGGCCCGGATCGACTTCCTCGCCAACATCAGGTGATCAGATGGAACCGCTGACCTACGCGAAGGTCGACGGCCCGCCGAGTGACTGGCAGGGCCTGAAGGTCATCGACAGGGCGACCGGGGGCGAGGTCTCGCGGGTGATCGAGGTCAACACCGTTGAGGGCTGGCTGATCCGCTATCGCCTGAATGAGCGCGGACTCATCTTCAGTGACCCTGATCGGCCCGACGAAGCTGCGACGGAACGGGTCGAGGGCGACTTCGAAATCCGACGTCCCTGATGGCCCAAGGCTCCTTCGGCGCTCAGGTCAGCAGTTGGGTCCGCGAGACCAAGACCAGAACCGAGTTCGTCTATCGGGAGAGCGCGCAGCAGGTCGTGGCGGTCATGCAGACGCCTCGCGGAGCCGGCGGAAACCTTCGGGTCGACACCGGCTTCCTGCGGGCCTCCTTGGTCGCCACGACAGGCGCACTCCCCGTCCAGACCACCAAGCCCGACGGTGACGGCGCGTTCTCCTACAGCCCCGCGCAGATCAGCCTGGTCATCGCCAACGCCGAGATCACCGACCCGATCTCGATCGTCTACACGGCCAACTACGCCCGGTTCCGCGAATACGGGGCGAACGGCCAGCCCGGGGACCGATGGGTGGCTCTCGCGGCCCAGCAGTGGCCCCGCATCGTCAACGAAGTCTGCGCCGAGGCCCAAGCCCGCGCCGGAGGGTAACGAATGGCTGATCCGGCAGACATCGCCACGGCCCTGCTCGCTCACGTCGCCAACCTGGTGACGACCCCGGCCCCGGCCCTGCTGGTCTCCTACCCGGACGTGCCGTTCACCCCGCCGGCCTCGGGCAAGTACTTGGACGTCTCGATCTTCTACAACCGCCCGGCCTGGGAAGGCCTCAGCGAAGGCCGCCACGACCAGGGCCTCCTGCAGGTCTCCGTCGTCTGGCCCGAGGGCAAGGGCATCGTGAAGGCCATGGAGGTCGCCGCCCAAGTCATGGCGCACTTCCCCAAGGGCCTGAACCTCGGAGACGGCGTGAAGGTCTCCGGCCAGCCCTACGCCTCCTCCCCCATCCTCGAGGACGCCTCCACCCGCGTCCCCGTCACCATCCCCTGGACGGCCTGACCGCCCACGGATCGCCCTAAGCCGAGCTGGGCGCCGGCTTCGTCACAACTGAAGGAGCCTCCCATGGCCATCTCCGACGGGATCGGAACCACGATCGCAATCGGTCCCTCCACCGCGTCCGACGACGCTTCGACCATCACCGCCCTGACGCCCTATGTGGACATCGCCAAGGTCGAGACCATCCCCGAGTTCGGCCCCTCGGCCGCGACCATCACCTTCACCGGCCTCGACGGGAAGGTGATCAAGCGCAAGGGCGCCCGTGACGCGGGCGACATCGTCGTCACCTTCGCCAACGTGCCGGGCGATGCCGGCCAGGAGGCCATGATCGCGGCCGAGGCCTCCAAGCTGAAGTACGCCTTCAAGATCACTGCGGCGGACGAGCCGGACGAGGACGGCACCCCCTCCACCTTCTACCTGATCGGCCTGGTCAACACGAACAAGGTCAACGTCGGCCAGTCCAACGCCGTCAACAAGCGGTCGTTCTCGATCCTGCTGGACGACGTGCACGAGGTCCCCGCTGAGCCAGGGCCGTAAGAGCCCCCAGCCCTCCCAACTCCCTCCTCAACTCTAACGCCGCGGTCGCACCCGGCGTCCTTTTCAGGACATCATCATGGACCTTTCCGCACTCAAGGCCGTCAACTCCAATGACCCCGCCTTCTGCCATTTCGCCGGGCCCGACGGCATGCCGCTGCACACCGACGAGGGCGAGGCCGTCGGCGTCTGGATGCTGGGTCCCGATAGCGACGATCTGACGAAGATCATGAACCGTCAGACGGACCGCTATCTGAAGCAGCGTGTCCCCGGAGGCGGCGTCTCGGCGGCGTCGGCGCGGGCGAACGAAATCGAGGTTCTGGCCAAGGCGGTGACGCTATCGGGCAAGGGCTGGACCGGCATCGCTTTCGACGGCGAGACCTGGCCCTGCGACGACGAACACGCGGCCCAACTGTTCCGTGAAGTGCCTCTGTTCCGTGAACAGGCCGGGAGGTTCGTGGCTGACCGGGGAAACTGGCTGAAGGTCTCGCCCAAGACCTGATCACCTACGCGGGAGCGGTTCAGGGCGAGATCGAACCGCTCCCCCCCTTCCCCGAGGCTCTGGCGCACGTCTGGGCCTGCTTCGGCAGGCTGGCCGGCACCCGCCAGCCGGCCCAGGTCGTCGCCCCGATCACCTATGTCGAGATCGAGGCCTTCGACGCCGGCACGTTCTCAGGGCTGACCGCCTGGGAGAAGGCTCTCATCCGACGGATCGACGATCGGGTTCGAGCGGTGTCCCTCGGTCTGGTCGATCCCAATCCACAGCCCCAAGGCGGCGGCCTGACGTCCTTCCTGAGGGCAAAGGCCGAAGCGAGCCGGAAGCGGAAGGAGAAGGCGAATGGCTGACCTCGCCGAACTCGGCATCCGCGTCCGCTCCGAAGATGCGGTCGTCGCTTCCGACAACCTGGATGATCTCACTGCATCCGCAGTCCGCGCCGAGACTGCGACCGAAAGCCTTGGGGCCTCCTCGCAAACAGCGGGCGCCCAGGTCTCGACCATGGCCGTGGCGGTTCGTCAGCAGAATGCTGTCCTGGCCGCGTCTCGCAGCAGCATGGGGCTGACCACTGCCGAGGGCCTGAACATGAGCCGGCAGATGGCGGACATCGGCGTTCAAATGGCGATGGGCATGTCGCCCTTCATGATCGCGATCCAGCAGGGTCCGCAGCTCTTCGACATCTTCCAAGGCGCCGCCATCCGCGCCGGGACCACAATCCGGGCCGCCATGGTGGCGACCGGCATTGCTGTCTGGACGGCGCTGGCCCCGCTGATCCCGATCATCGCGGGCATTGCGCTGGCGGCTGCGGGAGTCACCGCGGCCTTCGCGATCTTCTCCCGGGAGGCATCGAAGGCGGTCGGCGACGTTACGGACGAGCTCAACCTCACGGAGGCCCAACTCAAGCGCCTTGAAGAGCAGGGCGTCACCACGACGGCGACCATGGGCGACGTGTTCCGGGCGTACGGCACGACCGTGAAGGAAACCATCCAGTCGACCATCGGTCCGCAGCTTGAGTGGCTGCAGGAGAAGTTCGGCCAGGCCTACGACTGGACGGTCAAGAACGGGATCGCGGCGGCGAAGGCGATCACCGGAGCCTTCTGGGGCTCGTTCTATGCCATCCGGGCCGTGTGGAGCGACCTCCCCGCGGTCATCGGCGACCTGGCCATCACGGCAGCGAACCGCGTGATCAACGCTGTCGAGGACATGGTCAACGGCACGCGCGATCAGATCCAGAACCTGATCGACGGCTACAACATGTTTGCAGCGCTCACTGGCAAGCCTGTCGTTCCCATTGCGCTACCTCGTGCGGATTTCGGCGACATCGAGAACCAGTGGGCGGGCGCGGCCCGATCGGCCGGCGCCCGCGCCGGAGCGGCCTTTTCCGAAGGTTTCGCCGCCGCCGACGAGCAGATGGACGCAAGCTGGAACCGCTTCCTCGGCAACCTGGGAGCGACGACCCGCGCCCGCGTTCTCGATGCAGCGGGCGACCCCGGGGCAGAGCGAGCCGGGTCTGCCGGCCGCGCTGCGCGTCAGGTTCAGGAGCGCCTGACCAAGATCGAGGACATCAACCTCGAGAAGCCGCGCGGAGCCTTCATTGAGCTGACCAGCCTGCTCGAACTGACGGCGCAAGAGCTTCGGCTGGTCGACGAACTGGCGCTCGATACCGCCGACGGCCTCTCGTCTGCTTTCGGAGAGACGGGACGGGCCCTCGGCGACCTGCTGACCGTGATGACCGGCTATGAGGCCCGGATTGCAGACATCAATCGGGCGGAAGAGCAGCTCGCGATCACCAGGGACCAGGCCGACCGGCACCGCGCCCAGGCCCAGATCCAGAACTACGGTGACATGGCCGCTGCGGCCCGCGGCTTCTTCAAGGAAGGCAGCGACGGCTACGAGATCATGCTGGCCGTCGAGCGCGTGTACCGCGCCCAGCAGCTGATCGGCATGATCCAGGAGATGACCTTCGGCAAGCAGGCGACCGCCGAGTCCATCGCCAACAGCATCGCCAAGGGCACAGCCTCCATGGCGGCCGGTGCAGCGCGGATGTTCGAGGCTCTGGGCCCGTGGGCATTCCCTGCCGTTGCGGCGATGCTCGGCCTACTCGCGGGCCTAGGCCTGAGCAACAGCGGCGGCAGTTCCAGCGCTCCGGCTGCAGCAAACGACAACACAAGCCCCGACACCGCCACGGCTGCCGTTCGGGGCTTCAACGCGCGCGACGCCGTCTCCAGGGATGCTGCAGCGGCCTCCATCGCCTCGCAGGTTGACGTTCGGGTCTCGGCCGACCGGGACGGCCTGAACGCCTTCGTCACCGGCAAGGCGGTCCAGGTCGCAACGCCCCTCGCTACCGCGGCTGGCGGGGCTGCTTACAACGGCGCCCGTCAGACCGTTCCGGCTGATCTCGCCAAGAACCGCCGGTACACGCGCTGATGGCGGTCCAGGTTCTGCCGTCGAGCCCCGTGCCTCAGAGCATGCGGATCGGCATTGTGTCGGCCAAGAACACCCTGACCCCGGCTCATGGGGGTGATGATCAGGAGTTGCTGCGGAAGGGGACCCGCTACGCCCTGACCTATCGGCTGAACATGGACTACGTGACGTCCATGGACTGGTCTGGGCTCGCGGTAGAAGGCGATCTCGTCCGCATGCGTGTCCATCAGCCGGGCTTCTACACGGGAGCCCACGGCTTGCCTGTCGTCGACGGCGGCGGCCAGGCCGGGACAACGCTCGCGGCCCGAGCCCTCACGCCGCATTCGGTCATCCGGCGCGGGCAGTTCCTCAACCACATCACCGCCAGCGGCCAACACTTCCTCTACCGGGCCAAGAGCGAGGTCGTCGCCGACGCGAATGGCGAGGCTCCGATCCTGCTCCAAACCATGCTGCGCCGCCCGCCGGCCGATGGGGACCGCATCGAGCTTGGGGATCCGATGGTTGAGGGCTTCGTCCGCGACATGGAGGACTGGGAGGTCGACGGCAACTGGACCGTGATGCTGCAGTTCACCGTCCGGGAGCGTGAATAGTGGACGCGGCGCATGTCGCGGCCCTTCAGGCTCCGGCGCCGACGAAATGCACCCTGGTCCGGTTCGACCTGCCGGGCGGCGCGCTGCTCCTCACCGACGGCGGCTTCGTCGAGTTCGACGCTGGCGAGGGTGAGGGTCCGGAGACCTACGTCGGCCGAGATCCGACATACGGCACCCTCGACACCGTCCCCTCGATCAAAGACGGGGCCGAAGCCCAGACGACGCGCATCGACATTGCGCTCTTGCCCGCCTCGGACACCGCGGTGGCGGCCCTCGCCAGCCCGACGCTGCAGGGCGTCCGCGTCCAATGGTGGGAAGGGGCGATTGACGACGCCACCGGCCAGTTGATCGGCGAGCCCGAGCTTAAGTTCGACGGCGAGCTGGACAGGGCCCGGTTCAGTGTCGGGGAACGCTGGGGCCTGGTCATGGAGTGCGGCACCCAGGCTGAGCGCCAGTTGGAGCCGAACGCCGACTGGCGACTAAACCACTCGTTCCATTCGCTGATCTGGCCGGGCGAGAAGGGCCTGATCTTCGTCGATGGCGTCACCCGCAAGAAGGAGTGGCGCGAGCGTCCGGAAAACCCGGGCGTGGTCAAGCGCTTCCTGCGCTCGCTGACCCCCTGGAGGGATCAAGGCTGATGCACCCCATGCTGAAGCGGGCGGCGGCGACGCAAGCCTGCATGGACCGGTTCGCCTTCAAGCCGGTCGAGCCGGGGGTGCGCGATTGCCGGGACCTGGGGGCGCACAACCTGCACCACATGGGGCGGTCGGCGAAACTGCTGAACGGTTGGAAGGGCAAGACCTGGGCGTCGGCCCTCCGGTACATCCGCAAGCAGGGCTGCACGGATCTGCCCGCCCTGATCGACAAGATGGGGCTGGAGCGCATTCCGCCGGCTGCCGCACTGCCCGGCGACCTGATTGGCCTGCCGACGGAGAGCGAGGGCTTCGGCTGCTCTCTGGCGGTGGCCTTGGACAACGGCCGGGCGCTCGCGCTCAACCCCGCCACTGGCCTGATTGAGCCGGTGACGCCCAAAGCTTTCGTCGCAGCCTGGAGGGTCTGAATGCCGTTCGCCTCCCTGCCGGCCATTGTCTCGACCATCGCTTCGACGGCGCCGGCGGCGATCTCAACGACGGCCACGGCGGCACCCGGCCTGATGTCGACCCTGTCGACGGTGGCGGTGAACACGATCACCAACCTGGCTCTGTCCGCGGCGCTCTCGCTGCTTCAGCCCCAGGTTGGCCAAGGCGGCCGCACCTTCGAATGGGTCATTGATCCCGACGGCCCGATCCCGTTCGCGGGGGGCACGGTGGGCGTGGCTGGATCCATCATCCACCGGGACACCTACGGCCCCGACCTCATGTACTACGGGGTCCCGACGGTTCTCTCCGGCGCGGGCCCGATCGACGGCTACGTCAGCTACCAGGCCGACGAGGAGACCGTCACCCTCGACGGCAATGGGATGGTGACCTCCGGCGAGTATGCGGGAGAGCTCTGGTTCAAGACGACGCTGGGAACCCAGCCCGACACCGCCCTCGCTAACCCGACCGGCCTGAAGAATAGCGCCACCCTCCCCGGCTGGACGAGCGCGCACAAGCTGTCAGGCAAGGCCGCGTTCCTGCCCGTCATGGGCGAGAACTCGAAGCAGACCGCCTTCCCGACCGGCGAGATCAAGCCGCTCATCACCTTCCGGGGCCTGAAGCTCTGGGACCCGCGTCTCGACAGCACCTGGCCAGGCGGCTCGGGCGCCTGTCGCCTCAATGATCCGGCGACCTGGGTCTATTCCGACAATCCGATCCTGTGGGCCCTGAAATGGTCGCTGGGTCTCTGGGAGGGTCCGACGCTGAAGGGCGCGCCAGCCCACGGCTCGAGCACGGACTACCAGGTCGGCGGCATCGGGGCGAAGCTGTCGGGGATCGACGTTCCTGCCTTCGTGTCGGCGGCCAATATCTCGGACGCCAACGGCTGGACGGTTTCGGCCTATCCGAACACCGACGACGACAAGGCGCAGGTGCTGGACGCCTTCCTGCAGGCGGGCGGGTGCATCTACGCCCAGCGCGCGGGCAAGATCTCGTGCATCCAGCGCGCCGCACCGCGGACCAGCATAGTCACCATCTCGGCGGCCGATACCGCTGGGCCCATCGAGATCGACACGGCGTCGAGCCGCATCGACCGCATCAACACCATTCGGCCCCGCTACTGGAGCCCGGATCACCGCTGGCAGATGACCGCCATGCCGGAGATCAGCCCGGCTGCCTACGTGGCAGACGACAACGGGGAGAAGCGGCCTCGGGGCGTCGACTTCCCGTTCGTCTCCAACTCGACCCAGGCGGGCCAGCTGGCGGCGCTCCAGATCGCCAACACCCGCGAGGGCATCGCCGGCACCATCCCGCTCAAGCCCCACCTGCAGCGCATCAAGCCGGGCGACGCCTTCACGATCGACGAGGAGGGCTTCGTTCTCGATGGGCTGAAGTGCCTTTGCCTCAACACCGACTACGACCCGGCGACAGGCATCGTGCGGGTGTCGTTCGTCAGCGAGACGGACGGCAAGTACGCCTATGCGCTGGGCCTGACGCCTGATCCGCCAGAGACGCAGGTCCTGACCCCGACCGACTACACCGTGAGCCCCCCAGCGGTGGGCGAATGGACCTCGGTTGGAGGCTCGATCACCGGCGACGACGGAGCCGTGGTTCCTGCGGTCGTCCTGACCGGCGCCGTCGACAACGACACGGCCGACCTGGCCATCTTCGAGTATCGCCGCGTCGGTGCGACCGACTGGACGCCGGCCGGAACCGAAAGCCCGGAGATCGAGCGCAAGCAGCTGATCGGGCTGGCCCCCGGCGATTGGGAGGTGGCGGTGTCGTACCGGCGCGATCGCCGAACCTCCGCCCGGACCATCCTGGACCCTGTGACCCTCGGTCCCTCGACAGCCTCGACCTTCGTGGATCAAGGCGACCTCGCCGTGCTGGACGAGGCCGACACCGCCAACATCACGCCGAACGCGGTCACCAACTACGCCGCGACCTCGACGATGGGCGCCCAGACCCTGACCGGCACGACGCCGAAGAAGATCGGCCAAGTCACCTACGTCAGCCTGGGTGGTCGCCTCGAGATCAAGCCCAACTTCTTCATGACGATCTGGCACCCCACGGCCGGCGGTATCGACGCCACCATCGAGATCAAGCGGGGCGGCGGCAACATCTACAGCCAGACCTTCAACGCCATCAACGGCGACCTGCTGCAGGGCTGGCAGACCCCGACCGTGGTCGAGACCTTGGCGGCCGGAACCTACACCTATGAGGCGTGGGTGACGCTCAGCAACGGCGGTGCAGCCGCTCAGGAAGTCTCGTCCTTCACCATCAGCGTCCGGGAGGAGAAGCGATGATCGACCGAGCCATCGTGATCGATGACGTCACCGGGGCCATCCGCTGCACGGTCATCGCTCCTCCCGAGATGATCGCGCTGCAGGTGACTGAGGGCGAGAGCCTGTTCGTCATCATCGAGGACGATGGGTTCTGCATCGACGACGGACACATCGTGGTCGGCGAGAGCGGGTCTCTGGAGCGAGCACCAGGCGCGCCGGAGAGCGTGACGCCTCCGGCCTATGACCTGGCCTACGTCGCGATCTGACGGAGAGAGAGCATGCCAAGCGTTCGGCCCGAGACTCTGAGGGCCCGGCGAAACACGCCGTTCGTCCACGTCTTCACCGTCACGGACGCGGACGGCGAGCCGATGGACCTGACCGGCCACACCGCGGGGATGCAGGTTCGGCTGTACGGCATGCAGCCCGGAGAGCCGCTTCTGAACCTGGAGACGGTCACGACGGAGCAGACTGACGGCCTGCTGATCTCAGGCTCGACCGTGACCGCCTACGTCAACCGCATCGACTTGGCGTTCATGCCGAGCGGGAACGTCGAGGGCCGTGACGACAGCTTCGTTTACGACCTGATCCTCACGGACCCGACCGGCTACTCGTGGATCGAGCGCTGGGGCCCGTTCGAAGTCACCGAGGGCGTCACCGCTGACGCCGAAATCTTCCTCACTGCAATCGACGGCCGTCTGCTGACGACGACTGTCGGCGCTTACCTGGAGACCGCCTGATGGTTGACGTTGTTGCGACCAATGCCCTGCAGACGGCCGTCGCGTTGACCGATGCCGACGAGGTGGTGCTGAACCAGAGCGGCATCACCAAGCGCGGCCCGCTGACCCTCTTCGCCGACTATATCGCGTCGAAGCTCTGGGGGGCCTACACGACCTACGTCCCAACCGTTACGGCCTCGACGCCGGCAGGGTCGGGCTTCACCCATTCGCTCGTCAATGCTCGCTACAAGAAGGTGGGACGCAGGGTCGAGGCCATCGTCGACATCCAGATCACCAACATTGGTTCCGGCCCAGCCGCGACCGGCACGGTGAACGTGTCCCTCCCGGTCGCCGCCGCCTACCGGTCGACCTTCGGCCACGGCAAGGAATACGGCTCCACGAACAAGGGGCTCACCGTCAGCGTGTCGGCTGGTGCATCCCTCGCCATCATCTCGTTGGCTGATGCGAGCGGTGTCGCCATGGCGACCGGCCGTTCCTACTCGTTCGGCATCATCTACGAAGCCGCCTCCTGATGCAGCCTCAGCGCCGCGACCTCGCCGGATGGTCGAACGTCCCCCTGCCCCGGGACGTCATCACGATCCTGGTCAACAAGGTCCCGCTGAACCTGACGGGCTGCACCGCTCGGATGCAGGTTCGGACGTCGGACGGGACCAAGGTCTCGGACATCACCGGACCTTCGGCGAGCGGCATCGAGTTCGTGAACGACGCGGCCGGGCAGATCATCCCTCACGTCGAGTGGCCGGACATGATGTCGGCCTGGTCCGCGGCTTCGCCAAAGGCCGGCGCCGATGCCGTCCTGTCCTACGACCTCGTCATCACCGACGCTGACGACCTGGAACAGGCCCGGCTTGAGGGGGCCTTCACCGTTAAGGCCGGAACGACCGTCCCGGGCGGGTATGCCCTGGCCGAGCCGCCCTTCGGAGACGATGCGGGCGACTTCTCGACGATGGTCCCGAACACCGCTCAGCCCGTGGTGGCGATGCGGACCCCGGACAACGCGCTCGTGGTTCGCTGCCTGACCGACACCGGCATCCTCGAGGAGTTCACGGTCAAGGACCCGGCGGGATACCAGGGCGTGGCCGGCGGCTATCAGCGGGTGGCTCACCGGGCCTTCGTCGGGGGCCGGGTCTACGAGTGGCTGATCCAGCCGGAAGCCGACGGGTCTCGCTCGATCGAGGAAGGGGCGATCCGGATCCACGATGCGGCCTACACCTACTCGACCGGCTCGGACAGCACCGGCGGAGCCTTTGGCGGCTACGGGCACGGCCATTGGCTGAACACCCCGACTGACAACCAGATCACCATGACGGACGGGCCTGCGGGCAACCTGCAGTCCTTCCTGGCCTGGCCAGCCGGGACGGTCATTCGCGGGACCGCGCTCGTCCTTCGTGTGCCTATGCGACAAGTGTTCTACGGCACCTCGACTGAGGCGGTCTCGGTCATCATCGACTCGGTGATCGACTCGCAGGGCATGAGCACACAGCTAACGATGCAGGCCCTGCGCAGCGACGTGAAGTGGCAGGACAGCTACGTCCCGATGTTCGCCGCGACCTGCAACGGCCAGGTCAACCGGGCCAAGCTGGCGGGCTATACGGCCATCACCCTCGTGGGCGAGACCGTTCCGGCCAATCAGCAGAAGGGCAACTGGAACGCGGTCGCCGGGCTGCCGATCATGCAGTTCTACCTGGACACCGACGACACCGTCATCTGTGAGGACCGCGTCACCCTCGGCCCGCCGATGCGCAAGAATGGCGTGGACCTCAACTGGGACCTGAACATGTACGGCCGGGTCCACGTGACCGACGTGGCGGGCTCCGGCGGCAATCCGAACTACGCCAAGTTCCGGGTCTTCATCAACTCGTCAGAACAGATCCCGCCGCGCACCTCGTGGGCGATGGATCCGGCCGACGTCTACACCTCGGTCAATCGCCGGCGGACCGTGATCCGTCCTGGCGGCCCGCTCTAACTCCCCCGTCCCTGCCCTCAGTAGGAGTTGCCAGTGTCAGCAGGCGACGAGTTCATCATGCCGGTCCTGAAGCCGGACGCTGTCGCGGAGATGCACCTCCATGCGCTTCGACAGATCAGCGACAGCCTCTCGGCGACGAACAACAGCCTGGCCACCCTGGCGAACGACGTGAAGGACGTCCGCGAGCGCGTCATTCGGATGGAGGGGGAGGACGTCAAAGGCGACCTCCGCGAGGTGAAGGCCGACCTCCGCGCCGCCTGCAAGCGCCTCGACGACCTTGAAACCATCCGCGACCGGCAGGCCGGCGCCCTGAGCGTGGGCGGCTGGCTGTCCAAGTATTTCCCGTGGCTGTTTGGCCTGGCCGCCACCGCGGCCGCCGCCGTCGGCTGGAAGACCTGAGGCCTGCAATGACCGACACGCCCGTCCAGCCCCCGGTCGGCAGGCTTGAACGCCTCAAGGTCTTCATCGGCGACCTTGCTCGGCCCTACGTCCTGATCGCTGTCGGCACGGCCACGGCGAAGGTCATATGGGTGGCTGCTCCCGAAGGCGTCATCTTCGCTGCTGGCGGCACCCTAGCCGTCCTGTACGGCGCCAAGGCTGCGGAGACGGCCTTCGGAGCCAAGAAGGCTGCTGACGTCGAAGTCGCCAAGACCCCCACCCCCTAACCAACCCCACCTCTGACCAACCCCAGCGCGGCCTCGGCTGCGAGCTTCTGCATGGAGACTCCTCGTGGCCCTGACCTACTCGACCGCCATCGCCAACGCCCGCCTCGACGCCGTCGAGAGCACCATCGGCACGTCCGCCATCCTGCGCATCCGCACCGGCGCGGCCCCGGCCACCGTCGCCACCGCGTCGTCGGGGACCGTCCTTGCAACCTGCACCCTGCCCTCCGACTGGATGGCCGCTGCGTCGTCGCGGTCGAAGGCCAAGAGCGGCACCTGGGAGGACACGTCGGCCGATAACGCGGGCACCGCCGGCCACTTCGAGATCGTCGCCTCGGACGGCACGACCGTTGGTCTTCGCGGCGACGTCACCGTGACCAGTGGCGGCGGCAACCTCACCGTCGACAACGTCGTCTTCGCGGCCGGCCAAGCGTTCTCGATCACCTCGTTCACCCTCACCGCCGCGAACTGATCCCGGTGCACTGCCCTGGCCTGATCAAGACGGAGGGCTAGGGCATGGCGTGGGAGCTGGTCGCGATCGGCAGCGCGTCGAACTCGTCGGGCGGGGCCTGCACCCTCGCCATGCCTGCGGGTATCGCGGCGGGCGACCTCCTGATCGGCTACATCTCCTACCGGGACAGTCCTGCCTTCACCGTCCCAGCCGGCTGGACGCTCATCGAGCAGGAGAACACCGGGGCGAACACGGACACCGGGGTCACGACGTCGATCCCCGGCGGCCTCATGGCCTACATCGTCAGGGGCGGGTCAAACCCCTCCGGCATGTTCACCCGGACGGGCGGCGACGCGGCGGTCGGCCGGATCATCGCCTATCGCAACCCCGACGGCTTCACCTTCGACGAAAGCTCCAAGGCGGTCACGGCCACCAACGTCACCGCGGCAAGCACCGCGGGCCTGACGGTTGCCGCGGGCGCGCTGATCGTCGCCGTGGCCTGCGGGGGCCGCACGGGAGCGGCGTCGGCGTTCCTGGCGACGGACCCCTCGACCAGCAGCGGCACGACGACGGACGCCACGACCGGAGCGATCAGCGCCAACGCCTGGCGGCGACGCGTCAGCACCAACACTCTCAACGGGGCGGACTGCTCAATCGGTGTGGCCGATGCCGTGAAGTCATCGGCCGGGTCGACAGGGACCATCCAGTCCACCAACGCCCTGGCTTGCGCGCATGTCATGATCGCGGCGGCGTTCAGTTCGAACGCGCCGGCGGCCATCGCCGGCGCGGCGGCGGTGACCGAGGACGCGGACACCGCGGGCGCGGTCGGGACGCTCGCGGTGGCGGGCGCAGCCTCGATCACCGAGGCCGCCGATACCGTCGGCGCGTCGGGCGCGCTCCCGCTTCGGGCGAGCGCCGCGATCACTGAGGCCTCGGACACCGCCGCCGCTGCGGCCAAGCTGACTCTGTCGGCCGCTGCTGCGATCACGGAGGCCAGCGACACCGCGGCGGCCGCGGGCGCCCTCAAGCTCGCCGGGCAAGGCTCGGTCACCGAGAGCGCTGACACGGCCGTCGCCGCCGGGGTCCTACCGCTTGCCGGCGCGGCGGCGGTCAGCGAAGCGGCGGACGTCGTCTCGGCCACCGGCATCGCCCCTCCGATCGCCGGCTCAGCCGCCATTACGGAGGCCGCCGACACCACGTCCTCGAACGGCGCGCTGGCCCTCAAGGGTGTGGCTGCGCTGACCGAGGCTCCGGACGGTGTTGCAGGCGCGGCCGCCCTGGGGATCATGGCTGTCGGGCCCGTCACGGAGGCGAGCGACACCGCCTCAGGGTCTGCGACCCTGGCCCTGCGGGGCTCGGTGGCCATCACCGAGGGGCCGGACGAGGTTTCGGCCTCTGGATCGCTCGCTCCTCTGGCCGGGACCGGCTCGGCCACCATCGCCGAGAGCCCCGACAGCGCATCCGGCTCGGGCGTCCTTGCTATCCGCGCCACTCTGGCTGTCGCAGAGGGGGCTGACACAGCCGCCGGCCAGGCAGGCGGTCAGCCGAGCGCCGTCCCTCCCGAGCGCCGCGTAGCCGTCCCAGCCGTGTCCCGTCTGGTCCTCGCCCCCGTCACCCTCCGTCGCACCTCCACGCCCGCCCAGGCGCGGTCTGTGGCCGTTTCCGCCCATTCCCGCTCCGCCTTCCTGCCCGCTCAATCCAGAAGAGTGACCGTCCCATGATCCTCAGCTGGCCCGCGAAGTTCGGTGACGAAGTCCTGGACTATGAGATCGACTGGACCGCCGCCCTGGACGGCGACACCGTGACCACGGTCACAGCGTCGCCAGTCGGCGGCATAGTGATCGACGAAGAGGACACGGTCGGAGCCCTGACCACCCTGCGCATCAGCGGCGGTGGAACCCGGGCGACGACCACGCGGGTGAACCTGCTGGCCGACACCGCCGCCGGCCGCAAGATCGGTGCTCAGGTGAAGCTCCCGATCCTGGGCCGCTAGTCCATCAGGCTCCAACCCACGATCGCGCCGAAGATCACGAACCCGGTCACGCCGAGCCAACCGAGCCGATAGACGAACAGCCCGACCCGCTCGAACGGCGCCGGCTCACGCTCCGGCTCTGGCTGCGACCACGGCATGGCTCGACCCTGCCACAGCAAAGCATCCCCCGACAATCTGGAGGCCGACCATGAGCCGCAAGGAGCTGTTCGACTGCATCCGCCTGTTCGCGCCCGAGCAGAGCTTCAGCCAGGAGCAGGTGAACTTGATCGACGCGCTGGCCGACGGGCTGGGCTTCCCGCGTGAGGAGGGCGAGCCCGACCGCATCACGGACGCCCAACTGATCGAGGACCTGAAGCGCGATGAAGGCCTGAGGCTGAATGCCTACCCCGATCCCCTGTCCGGCGGAGACCCTTGGACGATCGGCTACGGCGCCACCGGCAAGGACATCCGCAAGGGGGTCGTCTGGACCGACGCCCAGGCCGAGCAGCGCCTTATCGAGATGGCGGAGGACCACGCCCGCCGCTTCGAGGAGCGCGCGCCCTGGGCCGCCAAGCTGGATCCCGTCCGCCGGCGCGTCCTGCACAACATGGCCTACAACCTCGGCGTCGAGGGGCTGCTCGGCTTCAAGAACACCCTCGGCTTCGTCCAGACCGGCCAGTACGGCCGCGCCGCTGACGGGATGCTCGCCTCGAAGTGGGCCCGTCAGGTCGGGCAGCGCGCCGTGCGCCTGGCTCAGCAGATGAGGACGGGCAAGTGAACCCCCTTCGCGATCTCACCCGCGCCGGCTGGGTGGCCGTAGCCGCTGTCGCCCTGCTCGTCGTCGTCCTGGTGCTGTTCGCCCTCACCGAGGCCCGCAGGAGCCGCGAGAGCGCCAACCTCAACCGGGCGACGGGGGTTCAGGCCCAAGGCCAGGCCGCGGCCGGCAGGGACGCCGTAGCCGTCGTCAGCGGCGCCGCCAAGCGAGACGACCAGACCGACAACCAGACGAAGGAGAACCGCGATGCGATCCTCAACGCGCCGGGCGCTGACGTGCGCCTTGATCCTGGCCTCGACGCCGCTACTCGGCGGGCTATCTGCCTGCGCCAGTCATCCCGTCGCGATCCTGAATGCGTCGCCCTGCTCGACGCTCGTCCCCGCTGACTGGCGCGACGGTGTTCCGGCTCCCGCTCTTCCGTCGGGCTCGACGGCCGGCGACTGGTCGGCCTACGCCGACGCCGCGGTGGGTCAACTGGATAAGGCAAACGGCAGGGCCGCGGATGCGCTGACCATCGTGGAGCGCTGTGAGGCGCGGGACGCCGAGGCATCAGAACGACTCAAGCCGAAGCCCTGGTTCAAGCGCCTCTGGCCGGGCTAGTTCGGCACCACCCACAAATGCCCGCCAACACTGGACGAGAGCGGCGAAAACCGCCCTTTCGGCACCAGTTCGGCGCCAGCGCCCGAGAGGCGTCGAGGCCCGCTTCCGGTTCGCCGGGGTGGGCCTTTCTGCTATAAGGATGTCGCGGGCCCGCTGGGCGGTTCCTTCAGCCGGCGAACTGGGCATTCGTCGGGCGTATGTTCCCCCGGCCGCGACGTAGCTTACCGTACCGCGACGGCCCGTCACTCCTTCGGGGGTGGCGGGCCTTCTTCGTTCAGGATGGCGTCGATCATGGCGGTGAAGGCCGCGACCGGATGGGGGTTGTACGGCGACGCGTCGGTATCGGACTCCACCACCTTCTCGCCCCATGCCCAGTCCGGCTCCCGAATAGCCATCAGGGCTGCGCGGGCCAGCTTCTTGAGGTCCACGGTTCCGTCAACCTTCACGTCGTCGAAGTACGTGGTGTCTTCGATCCAATCCGAGCGAGGCATCGCCTCGCCGCCTTCGAGCGCCCGATACATCGCCTCGGCGACCTTCTCCAACATCGTCATGACGCAGCCTCCGCCTTCTTTCCCTTCGGCTTGACCCTCACTCCGGACATGGTGCGGCTCGCCTTGATCTTCACCGTCTCGCCCCCGCGCTCGAAGTTCAGGTATTGCCGCGCGGCCAGCCGCAAGAACGTCGACCGGTTGTCGATGCCTGTACGCTCGCCGAACCGCTTGATCTGGGTGAGCAGCGACTTCGGCAGGTAGACGTTGACGCGCTCGCCGTCGTCTTCGACCTCGGCGGTGATCGCGGAATAGATGAACCTCCCCGCGGGCTTGTCGAGATCCTTGTCGACCTGATCCATTGAGCGGGCCTCCGGCGGCTCCTGGCCGTCCTCGATCATCCCGTCCAGGTGCAGCGACAGGGCCTCGACCGCATTGGTGCAGGCCTCGTCCAGGTCATCGCCGGCCGAGACGCAGCCGGGCAGGTCAGGGAACCAGACCCCGTAGCCGCCCTGGGACGACTCCTCGACCACTGCGATGTAGGTTCGGGTTGCCATGTGACCCTCCTTGGTCTGGCGCGGTTGGACTCCGGTTCTCACCGGAGCCTCACGCCGCTCTGTTGTTCGATGCTCTTCAAGGTCCCGGTCGGGAAGTCCTTGCGAGGGTGGACGATCGTCACCCGCCCCGGTTTCGTCGGGTGCCTGTACTGCTGGTGGCTGCCCTTCTGGTTCACGAGGAACCATCCGTCGGCCCTCAGGAGGGAAATGATCGTCCGGCTGTCCATGGGTGTGTTATTGCACACACTCTGGCGGGAAGCAAGGAAAAGTGTGTAGCGAAACACACTTTCTCCCATCGGAACGGATCAGCGCCGCGACCGGTTGGCGGTTCCATGGCCGCCCCTTGGATCAGATGCCCGACCTGCGCGCGGATGATCGACATGCGCAGCCTCAGCCAGGTCATCGCGCACGAGGAGGTCCGCCCATCGAACGGCGCCGTGCCTCCAAGACGCCGGGCTTCAGCGGAGCCGGCAGCTCGACCCGCCCGTCCATTCCTGGCGCGGTGATGGTGATCTCGATCTGCGCCCGGTTGCCGCACGGAGGTTGCTGGCCGTCCTTGCCCCGCCATCCGCACCGGAGCTTGGCCTCGGTCTGGATCAGCGGCACGTCGGGAAGCGTCGCCGGGTCCAGGTCCCGCGAGTGGAGGCAGCGGACGCAGCGCGCGATGATGCGCGTGGTCTCCGCGACTTCGCTCGGCCGGAACCAGAGGCGATCTTCCATCATCCATCCCTCGGCGGGGAGGAATACCGGAACAAGAACGGAACGAGAACTGTAAAAACCGGTGTAAAAACGGGCCCGCCCCGGAGGGGATGACTATCGCTCAAATCCAGTGGAGGCGGATGGCTGGGGAACTAGGACTCGAACCTAGAATGACGGTACCAAAAACCGGAGTGTTACCATTACACCATTCCCCAGCAGGTCCGGCGCGGCCCCGCCCTGCGGCGAGGAGGCGGTCGGATACGACAAGGTCGCGCCGGACGCAAGCCCGGTTTTCGCTTTGTGCGAGGTCTCTTTCAGCAGGCCGTCAGACTATTTTCGATCGACCCAATTTCCGCGCTTGCGACCCCCGAAACCCATGGCTATAAGCCCGCTCCTCAAGTCGGAGTGTGGCTCAGTCTGGTAGAGCACTGCGTTCGGGACGCAGGGGTCGCAGGTTCGAATCCTGCCACTCCGACCATTTATTTGAGAGGCTTCCCGAGCCTACGAAAGAGCGCCCCTCGGGGCGCTCTTTTCGTTTCAGCCGCTGGCTTTGGCGGACACGGCGGCCAGTTGCGCGCCCACCGCTTCGATGGTGCGCTCGCCGAGCGCCTTGCGCCGCGCCAGCAGTTCGGGCGATCCGGCGTCGTAGTCGGCCATCAGCTTGTCGACGAAGGCGCCCGAGCGGACCTCGGCGAGAACCTCGTCCATGGCCGCGCGCGACGGCTCGCCGATGATCCGCGGGCCGGTCAGGTAGGCGCCGTACTCGGCGGTGTTGGAGATTCGTCCGAAGGCCCCGGCGATTCCCCGCTCGAACATCAGGTCGGTGACCAGCTTCAGCTCATAGAAACATTCGAACCAGGCGACCTCGGGCGGGTAGCCGGCCCCGACCAGTTTCATGAAGGCGGAATCGACCAGCTCGGCGACGCCGCCGCACAGCACCACCTGCTCGCCGAACAGGTCGGATTCGCACTCGTCCTTCATCGTGGTCTCAAGGATGCCCTTTCGGCCGCAGCCCAGCGCGGCCGCGTAGGACAGGCCGAGCGCATGGGCGCCCCCGGTGGCGTCCTGCTGCACGCCGAACAGGCAGAACACCCCCTGCCCCTCCACATAGAGGTCGCGGATGCGCGGCCCGATTCCCTTGGGAGAGGCGAGGATGACGTCGAGGTCGGCGCGCGGCTTCACCAGCTCGAACCGCACCGACAGGCCGTGGGCGAAGATCAGCGCCGCGCCCGGCCGGATGTTGGGCTCCAGCTCGTCGCGCCACAGGTCGCGGTGGGCCTCGTCCGAGACCATGACCGCGACGACGTCGGCCTGCGCCGTCGCCTCGCCGGCGGTCATCACCGGGAACCCGTCGGCCTCGGCCTTGGCCCGCGTCGCCGACCCGGTCTTCAGCCCGACGACGATGTCGGCGACGCCCGAGTCGCGCAGGTTCAGCGCATGGGTCCGCCCCTGGCTGCCGTAGCCGATCACGGCCACCCGCTTGCCGCGGATGATGGAAAGATCGCAGTCGCGGTCGTGGAAAGCGGGGAGCGGCGTAGCTATCTGCTGGGTCATGAGCGCAGACATAACCCCTTCCGACGTCGTCGCCTTCTGGAAAGAGGCGGGTCCCTCCAAGTGGTTCGCCAAGGACGAGGCCTTCGACGCCCTGTTCCGCGAGCGGTTCGAGGGGGCTCACATGGCGGCGGCGCGGCGCGAGCTGGATCACTGGGCGGAGACGCCGGAGGGGTCGCTGGCTCTGCTGATCCTGCTGGACCAGTTCCCCAGGAACGCCTTCCGCGGCACGGCCCATGCCTTCGCCACCGACCCGCTGGCCCGCCATTTCGCGGTGATGGCGCTGGACGAGGGTCAGGACCAGGTGCTGGAGAACGACCTGCGGCGCTTCTTCTACCTGCCGCTGCAGCACGCCGAGGATCTGGCCCTGCAGGACCGGCAGGTGACGCTGTTCCAGGGCATGGAGCGTCCCGCCGACGACCGCTGGGCCGAACACCACCACGGCGTCATCGCCCGCTTCGGCCGCTTCCCGCACCGCAACCGCATGCTGGGGCGAGAGACGACGCCGGAGGAGCAACTGTTCCTGGACGAGGACGGCTGGCGGGGGTGATCCATGGTCCTTCTCCCCTTGCGGGAGAAGGTGGCTTTCACGGCGTCCACAGCCAGCACGCCAAAGTGTCCACCGTCCGCGTTGGGGATTCGCGAATCAGCGTCCAACCTCGCGGGATGAACGCCGCCGTCGCCCTCGCTGACCTGCAGGCCCGCACCGGGGCCGTCCCGGCTGATCATCCGGAGTGGCAGTACCTCAATCTGCTGCGCGACATCCTCGACAACGGCGCGGTGCGGGACGACCGGACCGGCACGGGCACGCGCGGCGTGTTCGGGCGGCAGATGCGCTTCGACCTGTCGAAGGGCTTCCCGGTCCTGACCACCAAGAAGCTGCATCTGCGTTCGATCATCGTCGAGCTGCTGTGGTTCCTGCGCGGCGAGACCAACATCGGCTGGCTGAAGGAAAACGGCGTCAGCATCTGGGACGAATGGGCCAACGCCGAAGGCGAGCTGGGCCCGGTCTACGGCAAGCAGTGGCGCAGCTGGGCCGCGCCGGACGGTCGCGTCATCGACCAGATCGAGAAGCTGATCCACGGGCTGAAGACCAACCCCAACGGTCGCCGCCACATCGTCTCGGCCTGGAACCCGGCGGACGTCGACGACATGGCCCTGCCGCCCTGCCACTGCCTGTTCCAGTTCTTCGTCGCCGACGGAAAGCTGAGCTGCCAGCTGTACCAGCGCTCGGCCGACGTCTTCCTGGGCGTGCCGTTCAACATCGCCTCCTACGCCCTGCTGACCCTGATGATGGCGCAGGTGTGCGGCCTGGAGCCGGGCGAGTTCGTGCACACCTTCGGCGACGCCCACCTGTACCTGAACCACATCGAACAGGCCGAGCTGCAGCTCAGCCGCGAGCCCCTGCCCCTGCCGACCATGACCATCACGCCGAAGGACGACCTGTTCGCCTACCGGCTGGAGGACTTCGTGCTCGAGGGCTACGCGCCGTGGCCGCACATCAAGGCGCCGGTCGCCGTCTGACATGGCGCTCGACCTCAAGGCGCTGCAGGCCGACGTCCTGCGCATCTCCGACATCTATGCGCGCGAGCACGGCATCGAGCGCTCGGCCGACTGGGCGCTGCTGAAGGTGCAGGAGGAGCTCGGCGAGCTGACCGCTGAGCATCTGCGCATGAGCGGGCGGGCCCGCGGCGCCGCCGACGCCGGCAAGCTGGGCGACGAGGCGGCCGACGTGCTGGGCATGCTGCTGATCTATTGCGACACGGCGGGGATCGACATCGAGCAGGCGATCCAGCGGAAGTGGCTGCACTGGCTGGAGAAGAAGGCGTGATCGGACTTGCCGTCGCACTTTTGATTCAGCAGGCCGCGCCGCTGACCATCCCGCCGGTCGCGCAGCCGCCTGCGCCCGCCGATGTGCCAACGTCGGTCGAGCGCCTTTTGAAACACTGTCGCGTCGCCGTGGAGGCCCGACAGCGCTCCACGGCGTTGGGCCATCGGATGACGACGGCCAGAATGATGCTGAACTATGATCGCACCGTCGACGGCGCGACCACGCGGCTCTGGGCAGACCCGTCGGGTTGCGAGATCGTTTCGGACCGGTGGCGGCCGGAGGGCGACCGGCTGGCTGAGACAGTGCGGGCGAACGTGTCCAACTGGCCGCATGCGTTCAGTGTGACCGCGTGGCGCGATGCGAAGGACGGCGCGCCCCGCCCGACAGTCTGGACGTCCCTCGAACAGCGCGACGCCGACGGGAGAGTCATCGCCGTACTCGAGCTCATCGAGCCCGCGGATGGCGCGATTGGGGAAGCGAAGGTGACCTACCGATTGGTCGCGTCCTGACCCGCCTACGTTGCGTCCCGCCTCCGGGTTCCACCGGATAGGCCCTTCCCCCCACGGCGCCAGAATGCCCGCTCACTCACGGAGGCGGGAATGCTGAAGAAATTCTCGGCGGAGTTGGTCGGCACCCTGGTGCTGGTGCTGTTCGGCTGCGGCGCCGCGGTGTTGGGGCCGGAGCCGTTCGACCAGCTGGCGGTGTCCCTGGCCTTCGGCTTCGCCATCGTGGCCATGGCCTACGGAATCGGGCCGGTGTCGGGCTGCCACGTGAACCCGGCGGTCAGCCTGGGAGCCTTCGTGGCCGGGCGAATGCCGGCCAAGACCATGCTGGTCTACTGGCTGGCCCAGTTCGCCGGGGCCCTGGTCGGGGCCTTCATCCTGTCGCTGATCGCCAAGACCGGCACGGCCAACCTGGGTCAGAACGGCTGGGGCCTCGGTTTCCTCGGCGAATATCCGCTGGCGGCGGCGCTCATCTTCGAAGTGGTGATGACCGCCATCTTCGTGATCGTCATCCTGGGCGTCACCGGCGACAAGGGCCACGGGCCGTTCGCGGGCACGGCCATCGGCCTGACCCTGGCGGTGATCCACATCGTCGGCATCCAGGTCACCGGCGTCTCGGTCAATCCGGCGCGCAGCTTCGGCCCGGCGGTGCTGGCCGGCGGCCAGGCGCTGAGCCAGCTGTGGCTGTTCCTTGTCGCGCCGGCGGTCGGGGCGGCGCTCGGCGCCCTTCTCTTCCGCTTCGGCGTGCTGGTGGCTGACGATGAAACGTAGCGAACAGGAACGGGCTATCGGCTTGGCCATGCTGGAGAGCTGCGGCTTCCTGAGCTTGCCGCGCTGGCCTAAGCAGAAGGCCCTGTCGCCCCCGGATAGCGGCGCGCCCAAGCCGCCGCGCAAGACGGACGGGACGGCTTGAACCTTCCGGCCTGAATCGCGCAAACAGACGGGGAAAGACCGCCGCGGCGACTCGCCGTGCGCGCGTGAGGTCTGAAGTGCCCCTGCCCCGCATCGCCCTCGTCGTCGCCCGCGCCAGGAACGGGGTGATCGGCCGTGACGGCGGCCTGCCCTGGCGACTGCGCTCGGACCTGCAGCGCTTCAAGGCGGTGACCATGGGCAAGCCCTGCATCATGGGCCGCAAGACCTGGGAGAGCCTGCCGCTCAAACCGCTGCCGGGGCGGATGAACCTGGTCCTGACCCGCGACGAGGGCTACGGCGAATCCGGCGCGACCAAGGGTGCGCTGGTCTGCACCACCCTGGACGAGGCCATCGAGATCGCGCGGGAACAGGCCGAGGACGACGGGCTCGACGAAATCTGCGTCATCGGCGGCACGGCACTGTTCGAGGCCGCCATGCCCCGCGCCAAGCGGCTGTACCTGACCGAGGTCGACGCCCAGCCCGAGGGCGACGCCCTTTTCCCCGGCTTCGACGAGGGCGACTGGACCGAGACCGCGTCCGAATCCTTCCCGATCGGCGACAAGGACGACCACGCCTTCACCTTCCGAATCCTGGACCGAAAGTGAGAACGCCATGCTGATCGTGACCACCAACGACGCCCCCGGCTACCGGATCGTGAAGACCCTCGGCGTCGTGCGCGGCATCACCGTCCGCTCGCGCAACGCCATCTCGGACGTGGTCGGCGGTGTGCAGTCGATCTTCGGCGGCCGGGTCTCGGCCTATGTGAAGCTGGCCGAGGACGCGCGGCAGGAGGCCTATGACGAGCTGGTCGAGCACGCCAAGGCCCAGGGCGCCAACGCCATCCTGGCCATGCGCTACGACGCCAACGAGATCATGCCGGGGATCACCGAAGTGCTGGCGTACGGCACGGCGGTGGTGGTGGAGGAAGGTTCTAGGGACTAGGTTTTAGGGGCTAGGGGCGGTCCCGCTTCCCTAGAACCTAGCCCCCTAGAACCTAGAACCTACGAGAGCGTCGCCATCGCCGAGCGTTCGAAGTCGCGCAGCTCGTCGTGACGGCCGTCGCGGATCTTCTCGACCCAGTGCGGATCGGCCAGCAGGGCGCGGCCGACGGCGACGAGGTCGAACTCATCCTTCTCGAGGCGCTCGATCAGACCGTCCAGCGAGGCCGGCTTGGAGCCGGCGCCGCCGAAGGCCGCAATGAACTCGCCGTCCAGGCCGACCGAGCCGACGGTGATGGTCGGCAGGCCCGAGACCTTCTTGGTCCAGCCGGCGAAGTTGAGGTCCGAGCCCTCGAACTCCGGCTCCCAGAAGCGGCGCTGCGAGCAGTGGAAGACGTCGACGCCGGCCTCGACCAGCGGGGTAAGCCACTGCTCCAGCTCGGCCGGGTCGTGGGCGTTCTTGGCCCCGAAGTCGTGCGACTTCCACTGCGACAGGCGCAGGATCAGGGCCATGTCGGGGCCGACGCCCTCGCGCACCGCCTTGACCACCTCGGCCCCGAAGCGGGCCCGGTCGGCGATGGTCCCGCCGCCCCATTTGTCGGCGCGGTCGTTGAGGCCGTTCCAGAAGAACTGGTCGATCAGATAGCCGTGGGCGCCGTGAATCTCGACGGCGTCGAAGCCGAGCTCGCGGGTGGCGCGGGCCGATCGGCCGAAGGCGGCGATGGTGTCGGCGATGTCCTCGTCGGTCATCGGCTCGAGCTTGCGGTTGCCCGGCGTGGTCATGCCCGAGGGGCTGTCAACCTTGCCCAGCGGCTGCCAGTCCGCGCCCTGGCCTCGGGCCGAGCCGACGTGCCAGAGCTGGGGCGCGATCAGGCCGCCGGCGGCGTGGACCTCCTCGACCACCTTCTTCCACTCGGGCAGAGCCTCGCCGTGGAAGACCGGCACCGCGGCGTCGTTGCGGGCCGCCGGACGCTCGACCACCGTGCCCTCGGTGACGATCAGGCCCACCCCGCCCTCGGCGCGGCGGCGGTAGTAGCCGGCGACGTCGGAGGTGGGGATCCCGCCCGGCGAGAAGGACCGCGTCATGGGGGCCATGACGATGCGGTTCGGCAGTGTCAGGGACTTGACGGTGAACGGGCGGAACAGGGCGTCGACGGACATGGGCAACTCTGGAAACTGACTGGAACCGGCAAGGTGGCGATTCAAGTTGCTTTTGGAAACCCTGTCCTCTGCCTTTTTTCCTTTCGTCGTCCTCCGGCGAGCGGAGGATGACAAAACGGAGGGGCCTAAAGTTCGAGCGCCTGAGCGATGCTCGCGGCGATGTCGGCGAACCGACGCGCGACATCGCCGCTGGGGTCGCTGATCACCACCGGCACGCCCGCATCGCCGCCCTCGCGCACGCTCGCCTCCAACGGCAGGTCGCCGAGGTAGGCGACGCCCAGTCGCTTGGCCTCAGCCTCGGCGCCGCCCTGGCCGAAGATCGGGCCGCTCATGTTCTCGATCAGGCCCAGCGTCGGGACCTTCACCTTCTGGAACAGGGCGTGGGCGCGACGGGCGTCGGCGAGCGCGACCTCCTGCGGGGTCGAGACGATGACGGCGCCGTCCAGCGGCGTCTTCTGGATCAGGGTCAGTTGCACGTCGCCGGTGCCGGGCGGCAGGTCGACGACCAGCACGTCGAGCGGCGCATCCTCCGTGCCCCAGCGGGTCTGGGTCAGCATCTGAGTCAGGGCCTGGGAGGCCATGGGGCCGCGCCAGATCATGGCGTCGTCCGCCTGGGTCAGCAGGCCGACCGACATGGCCTTGAGTCCATGGGCCACGTGCGGCTCGATCATGCCGTCGCGGTAGTCGGGCTTGCCCGAGATGCCGAGCATGGTCGGCAGCGAGGGGCCGTAGACGTCGGCGTCGAGCACGCCCACCGACAGGCCGCGCGCCGCCAGGGCCGCGGCCAGGTTCACCGAGACGGTCGACTTGCCGACCCCGCCCTTGCCCGAGGCGACGGCGAGGACGCGGCGCACATGCGCGGGGCGGTCGGTGGGGACCGGGGCCTTGGGCCGGGTCTGGTCGACGGCCTGGGGCGACAGGGAGGCGGTGCGCCGGGCCGGCGCGTGCGCCACGGCCTCGGCGCTGAGCACGACGGAGACCCGGGTCATGCCCGGCAGGGCCTTCAGCGCCGCCTCGGCGGCGTCGCGGACGGGGGCGTAGAGGGCGGTTTCATTGGGGGCGACCTCCATGACGAAGCCGGCGCGGTCTTCGGTCACGGTCAGGGCCTGGACCAGGCCCGAGGCGGCCAGTCCCTTGCCGCTCTTCGGGTCGAGGACGGCGTCGAGGGCGGCGAGGACGGAGGCGCGGTCGGGCAAGGCGGGATCCTGCGGGGCTTGCGGGGCGGGTCGCGGGCGTTCTATCGCCGAAAGGCCCCGCCTGTCTGGACGAAAATCCGAGCCCGCCTTGACCGAACCCCTCATCACCCTGATCGCCGGCGCGACCGCCTCGGGCAAGTCGCGGCTGGCGCTGGAGACGGCGGAGCGGACGGGGGCGGTGATCGTCAACGCCGACAGCCAGCAGCTCTACGCCGACCTGCGGGTGCTCAGCGCCCGGCCCTCGGCCGAGGAAGAGGCCCGGGCGGAGCACCGCCTCTACGGCGTGGCCGATGCGGCGGAGGCCTGGTCGGTGGGGCGGTGGAGCCGTGAGGTGATGCCGCTGCTGGATCAACTGGCCGGGCGTCCGGTGCTGATCGTGGGCGGGACGGGTCTTTATTTCACGGCCCTGACCAAAGGCTTGGCGGATATTCCTGACGTTCCGCTGGAGGCGCGCGAGGCGTCGGGCGCAGCCTTCGACGCCCTGGGCGAGACCGCCTTCCGCCGCCGGCTGGCCGAGGTCGATCCGGCCGCCGAGACGCGCATCGAGAGCGGCGATCGTCAACGGTTGACGCGAGCCTGGGCCGTGGCCGAGCACACCGGCCGGGCGCTCAGCGACTGGACCGCCGACACCACCCCCCTGCTGGCGCCGGGGTTGTGGACGGGCCTGGTCGTCGAGCCGGACCGGGCGGCGCTCTACGCCAACTGCGACCGGCGGGTGGCGCAGATGGTCGAGCACGGCGCGGTCGAAGAAGTGCGCGCCCTGCTGGCCCGCGGCCTCGATCCGTCCCTCCCGGCCATGAAGGCCGTCGGCGTGCGCGAGTTCGGCGCCCATCTGGCCGGCGAGACGACGCTGGCCGAGGCCGTCGAAGCGACGCGCCAGGCCACGCGCAACTACGCCAAGCGCCAGCTGACCTGGTTCAGGAACCAGACCCCCGGGTGGGCGCGGACCGCAGCCTGATCAACCGATCGTGACCCCCGACCAGAGGTTCGGCGCGCCCGGACGCCCCTCTCCGCAGTTTCACGGCGGTAGCGGGAGACTCCAGACATGGCGCAGGCGAACCAAGGGCCGCTGGCGGCCGTCATCGAGGGCGGCGATCAGGGAGAGACCCTGACCGGAACGGCCGGCGCGGACCAGATCAGCGGGCGCGGTGGCTCGGACGTCATTCGGGGCGGCGACGGTAACGACGTCCTGTACGGCTTCAGCGCGGCCGACCTGCTGCCGGGGGCTGGACAAATCGCGGCGACCCGGGTGGCGGCGGGCCTGGCCAATCCGCTCTTCGCCGCCTCGCCGCCGGGCGATCCGGACCGGCTGTTCATCGTCGAGCAGAACACCGGCCAGATCCGCATCCTCGATCTGCTGACCAACACCCTGCTCCCCACGCCCTTCCTGGATATTCCCCAGGAGCAGCTGTCGACGGGCGGCGAGCGCGGTCTGCTCGGTCTGGCCTTCCATCCCGGTTTCGCGGTCAACGGCCAGTTCTACGTCAACCTGACCAATGCCGCCGGCGACACCGAAATCTGGCGGTACGTCCGCACCACGGGAAGCGACGTCGTCAATCCGGCGACCCGCAGCCTGGTGATGACCTTTGACCAGCCGTTCGCCAATCATAACGGGGGCTGGATGGGCTTCGGACCCGACGGCCTTCTGTACATCGCCTCGGGCGACGGCGGCTCGGGCGGCGATCCGAACAACAACGCCCAGAACATCGACAGCCTGCTCGGCAAGGTGCTGCGCATCGGTGTGGACCGGGACGACTTTCCGGCAGATCCGACCCGGAACTACGCAATCCCGCCGGACAATCCGTTCATCAGCGTGTCGCCCGGCGCGGATGAGGTCTTCATGCTGGGGCTGCGCAACCCCTGGCGCATGAGCTTCGACACGAACGGCGACCTCTACATCGCCGACGTGGGCCAGGGCGCGCGCGAGGAGGTCAACGTCATTCCGGCGGGGACCGGCGCGGGGCTGAACTTCGGCTGGCGCATCCGCGAAGGCGACCTGCCCTTCAACGGGACGGACCCCGGCGGCCTGACCGAGCCGGTATTGGTCTACGGGCACGGCTCGGGGCCGATGCAGGGCAATTCGATTACCGGCGGCTACGTCTACCGCGGGCCCGGCGGCGCCGTGGGCTCCTACTTCTTCGGCGACTTCGTCAGCGGCAACCTATGGACCACGCGGGTGGTCAATGGCGAGGCGGTCGACTTCATCCGCCGCAACGAGCAGCTGGCGGTCGACGCCGGGACCGTCAATCAGATCGCCTCCTTCGCCGTGGACGGAAGCGGACGGCTGTACGTCGTCGGGCTGGACGGCGAGATCCACCGCCTGACCCCGTCGGAGACGGCGGGTGACGGGAGCGACAGGCTGTACGGCGGCGGCGGCGACGACACGATCTACGGCGGCGTCGGCGATGACGTTCTGGCCGGCGAGGCGGGCAATGACGTCCTGAACGGAGCGCTGGGGCGGGACGTGCTGCTGGGCCTGGACGGAAACGACATCCTGAGGGGCGGCGCGGGCACGGCCAACCAGTTGCAGGGCGGCGCAGGCGACGATCGCTATGTCCTCGACGCCAACGACACCCTCGTGGAGCTGGCCGGCGGCGGCATCGACACGGTCGAGACCTCGACCCTGGCGCGCTTCAGCCTGCCCGCCCAGGTGGAGGTGCTGATCCACACCGGCGCCGGCGACTTCGTCGGTCAGGGCAACAGCGTGGCGAACACCCTGAGGGGCGGAACCGGACGCGACGTCCTGATCGGCCTGGGCGGCAATGACGCTCTGGAAGGCGGCGCCGGCGCGGCGAACCAGCTGCAGGGTGGGCTTGGCGACGACCGCTACGTCGTCTCGGCCGCCGACACGATCGTGGAGCTGGCGGGCCAGGGCGTCGATACGGTGCAGACCACGCTCGCCGCCAACACCCTGGCCGTCAATGTTGAGAACCTGACGTTCCTCGGCGCGGGCCCCTTCCGCGGCGTGGGCAACGCCTCGGCCAACACCCTCACCGGCGGGAGCGGCGCCGACGTCCTGGCCGGGAGCGGGGGGAACGACACGCTGAACGGCGGCGGCGGCTCCGACATCGCCGAGTTGCTCGGACTGATGGCCGACTATCAGGTCGTCAATCTGGGCGGCGGGACCTGGCGGGTGACGGACGCCGTCGCCGGGCGGGACGGCGTGGACCTTCTCACCGGCGTGGAGCAGATCCGCTTCGCCAACGGCCAGGTGCTGACGCTGGGCGCGGCGGCGGCGCCGGAGGCTACGGCCAAAGATGTCGACTGGGCTCTCAGCCCTTGGGAGCGGGACGCGCCATTCTGAAGCCTAGTGCGCCGCCATCCAGGCGGCCGCCTCGGCCAGGGCTTGGTTCATGACATCCGCGTCCTTCCGCCCCGTTTTGGCCGGCACATGGAAGCTATGGTCGGCCTCGGGAATGAGTTGGAGCGTCGCGCGGTCGGCCAGCGGGGCGACGACGCCCTCGAGCAGGGCGAGGTCGGCCAGGGCGTCCCGGGTTCCCTGCACGAACAGCACCGGAATCGTGATGTCGGACAGATGCGCCGCGCGCTCGATCGAGGGCTTGCCGGCGGGATGCAGCGGGAAGCCGAAGAAGACCAGGCCGCGGACGCCCTCGAGCGCCGACTTCGCCTGGGCCTGGGAGGTCATTCGCCCGCCGAACGACTTGCCGCCCGCGAACAGCGGCAGGCCGGCCGCCCGCTCGCGCGCCGCCGTCACGGCCGCGCGCACGGCGGCATGCGCCACGGCCGGCGCGTCCACGCGCTTCCCGCCCTTCTCCATATAAGGGAACTGATAGCGCAGGGTCGCCACGCCCAGCCGCTCGAGACCGTCGGCGATGGCGGCCATCGAGCGATGGTTCATGCCCGCGCCGGCGCCGTGGGCGAGCACGAGGCAGGCCTTGGGACGTTCCGGCGCTTGCCAGAGGCCGGAGACGGACTCCCCGTCGGCGACGATGATGGAGACGGGATCGAGCGACATTCCGCGACCATAGATTGACCGGAGCTCGAAAGAGGAGGAAATTCGCTGCAAGGGTGGCTGATCGAGGACTCTGGAGGAGTCGTCATGACCTTCGTCGCCGCCATCGCGGCTCTCGTCGCCCTGGTCCCGCAGGACGCCCCTTCGCAACAGCCCCTGCCCCCGGCCGCCGTCCTGCCGCCCGTGGATGTGACCGCCGCCCCGGTCCAGGCGCCGAACAGCGCGCCCGCCCCGATCGCCGGAGAAGATCCGATGGACCGGGTCACCTGCCGCTCGGAGCCGGTCGTCGGCAGCCGCTTCAACAGCCGCGTCTGCATGACTCGTCGCGAATGGGCGCAGCGGCGGGAGGAGTCGCAGAACCTCGCCCGCCGTCTGGACGTGCAGAACAGCAACCGCGGCCGCGTCTACGCCCCGACCAACAGCGGCTCGGAGTAGCCGACGGCCTCTTGGAAGCCGGGCCCGGAAGCCCTATATTCCTCCTGTCCGGGTTCGCCCGGACTATGGCGATAAACGTGCCTGTAATAAGCGGACCGGACCCGGGTGCGATTCCCGGCGGCTCCACCATTTCTCCCCGCGTTATCGGCGGAGCGAGCATGGGGCCGACTAGCATCGACGGACGTGTAAAGAGGATTGCTTTCGCTCGTCCTGACCCACCGTATCGGGTCATTTTCTAACTGCGAACGATAACTTCGCTGGGGAATACGCCGTCGCCGCGTAATGCGGTTCCGGTAATTCCAATCTAAGTCCTGGGGGTTCAGATCCTCAGGCGGGGCCCGGAGGGCGCCTGGCAACAGAAGCCCTCCACTTCCTCCCGACAACCTTGACCAATGTGCTAGCTAACCAGCAGTTGTTGACCTCGCGAACCCCCGTTCGTAGGCTGGTTGCCTCAGGCCGTTTTCGTGAGCGGGCCCACAGGAGGGATGCATGCTGGTTTCGATGTTGGCGCTCGCGCTTCTGACCACCCAGGAAGTCCTCCCGCCGCAGCCGGTCATCCAGGCCGCGTCCGCCGCGCCCGCCGCCGAGCCGGAACGCCGCGTCTGCCGGAACGAGCGCGTGACCGGCACCCACCGGCGCCAGCGCGTTTGCCTGACGCGGACCGAACAGGAACATCTCCAGTTCATGGCCGAGCGGCATCACAACACGGTTGTGAACGACAGGCCGACGGACGCAAGCGAGACCGATCCGGGGGCGGCCCCCGCTGCGGTTCACCGGGCCGGCGGCGGCTGAGCCTGCCGTCGTCTCAAAGGCCAGGCCCGCAGAACACCTCGCCGGACCGCCCCGCTTGAGTCGGGCTGGTTAACAGCGCGGTGACTACACTTCGCATCTTCCGTCAGCCATCGGCTGCCGCTATCTGTCGCCCGGCAACGAGGATACTCATGGCCGAAGAGACGCCCCCCGTCGATGAGATGCACTACGAGCAGCTGGCGCAGGACGCCCTGCGCGGCGTGATCCGCTCGGCGCTCGAACGGGCCGCCACGCCTGAAGGCATCCCGGGCGCACACCATTTCTACGTCACGTTCAAGACCCGGGCTCCCGGCGTCAGCGTGCCGCCGGACATCCTGGCCAAATACCCCGACGAAATGACCGTCGTCCTGCAGCACCAGTACTGGGACCTGAAGGTCGAGCCGGGCCGCTTCTCGGTCATGCTGAAATTCGGCGGCATGCCGAAGGTGCTGGCCATGCCCTACACGGCGGTGACCCGCTTCTACGACCCGTCGGTGCAGTTCCTGCTGCAGTTCGAGTCCCCGGCCACGGTCGAGGAAATCGCCGCCGAGGTCGCCGCGGCCGAGCCGGCCAAGGCGCCCTCCCCCGAGACCGGCGACGACGGCCCGAAGGTCGTCTCGCTCGACCAGTTCCGGAAAAAGTAAGCCCCTTCCCACCGCCCACGCTTGAGCTAACCTCGGTCTTACGGGACTGGGCGAGGCGGATATGCGTCGGAACGGGATTCGGAGAACGGCGCCGCTGCTGGCGGCGATGGCGGCTTTGCTGGCGGGCCCGGCCTGCGCCCAGTCTCCGCCCGCACCCGGCCGCTTCGACGGCTGGACCACGGCGGTGATCGCCGCGGATTGGCGTGACGGCCGCGGCCAACCCATGCAGGCCTTCGACAACGCACGGCGCGATATCGTCCGCGGCTTCCAGGCGGCGGGCCTCCCGCGCGCGACGATGACCGACTACTCGCTGCGCCCCGACGCCCCCGACCCGGTGACCTCGGCCGAGGCCCTGCAGGGCGTGGCCGAGACGGCGGCGCGCGGCCAGAGCGGGTGCCTGCTCTACTTCACCTCCCACGGCTCGCCCGACGGCATCGTCTTCGGCCCAAAGGAGACCATCAGCCCGGCCGCCATGGCCAATCTGGTGCGGCGGTGGTGTGGATCGCGGCCGACGGTGGTGATCGTCTCGGCCTGCTACTCCGGCGTCTTCATCAACGCCCTGGCCGCCTCGAACCGGATGATCCTGACCGCCGCCAGCCGGGAGCGGACCTCATTCGGCTGCGGCGCCGAAGAGACCTATCCATGGTTCGACGGCTGCGTGCTTGAGGCCCTGCCCACGGCGCGCGACTTCCTGGCCCTGGCTGCCGGCGCGCGCGCCTGCGTCGCTCGCCGGGAGCAGGAAGCCGGCATCACCCTATCTTCCGACCCGCAGCTCTACGTCGGCGCCGACATGCAAATGCGTCTGCCGACGCTCCGCTTCGAGCGAAGCGGTTCCTAGGGGCGCGGAAACACTCTGATCGAAATCCGCTCGCGCTCGCCTTCGCTGCGCTCGACCAGCAGGCGGGCGACCTGGCTGTCGTCGTGGAACAGATAGCCCTTGATGGCGTCCAGCAGGGCCTTGGCCAGGTTGTCGAGGTCGATCCACGGCGGCTCGCCGACATGCTCCATGCGGATCTCGACGACATAGTCGCCCCAGGACGGACGCGAGGTCCATTCCTTGCGCATGAACTCATAGACCAGCGGCTTGTAGTATTTGGCCTGGGTGGTCAGGCCGTCGATGGTGATCTCGACAGCCCCGTCCGCCTCGCGGGCGCGGACCTTGCCGGTCCCGATCCAGCCGGCGCTCACGGTCGGCACTGCTCCGGAACCTCGCCCTCGATGCGGGCCGAGCGGATGGTGACGGGCGGGGTCAGTTGCTCCTCCCCGTCGGCGGGCGACATCTGGATACGGCGCGCGACGTCCAGCCCCTCGACCAGCCGTCCGAAGGCGGCGAAGCCCTGGCCGTCTGGATTGCGCCCTCCGCCGAAGTCGAGGCTGGGCGTGTCCTGGGTGACGATGAAGAAGCTGGAGGTGGCGGTGTCCGGGCCGTCGCGGGCCATGGAGATGACGCCGGCGACATGGCTCAGCCCGGTGTCGCGGGTCCGCTCCAGCGGGATCGAGGGGCGCGAGTCGTCGTCCGAGCCGCGCGGCGTGGCCGCCTGGATGACGTCGATCGGATTGGGATTGGCGTTGGTCGCACGCACCACGGTGCGGAAGAAGCTCCCGCCGTCGTAGTCGCCGTCGGTCGCATAGGCGAGGAAGTTGCAGGTCGACAGCGGGGCCTTGTCCAGCGCCAGCTCCAGCACCATCCGCCCGGCGTCGGTCTCGAGCGTGACGCGCGGATTGTCGGAGGCCGCGGCCGGGCCCGTCGCGCAGGCCGCCAGGGCAAACGCGCCCATGATCGTCGCCGCCTTGATCCGCATCGCCTGACTCCTCCGCTTGTCCCCTCGTCCGCCCGTGCTACACCGCCGCGCATCCTCCCGCCACGCCTGAAGAGCGCCTTCGCCATGAGCAACGTCCGCACCGAAACCGACACCTTCGGCCCGATCGAGGTCGCCTCGGATCGCTATTGGGGCGCCCAGGCCGAGCGGTCGCTGGGCAATTTCAAGATCGGCTGGGAGAAGCAGCCGCTGCCGATCGTGCGGGCCCTGGGCATCGTCAAGCGCGCCGCCGCCGAGACCAACATGGCGCTGGGCAAGCTGGACCCGGCCCTGGCCGACGCCATCGTCAAGGCCGCCAACGAGGTCATCGAGGGGAAGCTGAACGACCACTTCCCGCTGGTCGTCTGGCAGACCGGCTCGGGCACCCAGTCGAACATGAACGCCAATGAGGTGATCTCGAACCGCGCCATCGAGATGCTGGGCGGCGAGATGGGCAGCAAGAAGCCGGTCCATCCCAACGACCACGTCAACATGAGCCAGTCGTCGAACGACACCTATCCGACGGCCATGCATGTGGCGTGCGCCGAGCAGGTGGTCCGCGACCTGATCCCCGCCCTGAAGCACCTGCATGAGGCGCTGAAGGCCAAGTCGGACGCCTGGCAGGGCATCATCAAGATCGGCCGCACCCACACCCAGGACGCCACCCCGCTGACCCTGGGCCAGGAGTTCGGCGGCTACGCCCAGCAGGTCGCCAACGGCATCGAGCGTATCGAGCAGACCCTGCCCAAGCTGATGGAGCTGGCCCAGGGCGGCACCGCCGTCGGCACCGGCCTGAACGCCCCGGTCGGTTTCGCCGAGAAGGTCGCCGAGCAGATCGCCGGCATCACCGGCCTGCCCTTCACCACCGCCCCCAACAAGTTCGAGGCCCTGGCCGCCCACGACGCCATGGTCTTCAGCCACGGCGCGATCAACACGGTCGCCGCCTCGCTGTTCAAGATCGCCAACGACATCCGCTTCCTGGGCTCCGGCCCGCGCTCGGGCCTGGGCGAACTGGCCCTGCCGGAGAACGAGCCGGGTTCGTCGATCATGCCGGGCAAGGTCAATCCGACCCAGTGCGAAGCCCTGACCCAGGTCTGCGTCCAGGTGTTCGGCAACCACGCCGCCGTCACCTTCGCCGGCTCGCAGGGGCATTTCGAGCTGAACGTCTTCAACCCGGTGATGGCCTACAACTTCCTGCAGTCGGTGCGCCTGATGGCCGACGCGGCGATCAGCTTCACCGACAACTGCGTCGTCGGCATCGAGCCGCGCGAGGACAACATCAAGCGCGGCCTCGACAATTCGCTGATGCTGGTCACCGCCCTGAACGGCAAGCTGGGCTATGACGCCTGCGCCAAGATCGCCAAGACCGCGCACAAGAACGGCACCACCCTGCGCGAGGAGGCCGTCGGCGGCGGCTATCTGACGAACGAAGAGTTCGACGAGGCCGTGCGTCCCGAAAAGATGATCTCGCCGGGCTGAAGGGAGGCCCGATGACCTTCATCCTGATCGCCGCGGTCGTCTTCGCCATCTTCTGGCTGATGGCCCGCTCGATGACGCGTGAGAAGACCAGGGTGAAATCGGCCGAGGCCGCCCGTCAGCGGCTCGTGGCGGAGCACGCTCTGGACGACGCCTTCGTCTCGGAGGACGACGGCAGCCTGATCGGCCTGTCCACGACGCGCCGGATCCTGGTGCTCGGCGACAAGGACGGCGACCGGGTCATTCCGTTTGAGGCCCTTCGCCTGGTCGAAGGCCTGCGCGACGACGCTGTCCTGGTTCGCGCCGCTCGCGAGCCCCTGGAAGCCGGCCCTGCCAGCGAGGGCGACGCCCTGCCCCCGCCGACCACCCGAACCCTGAGCCTGCGGATCACCGCCGATGATCCGGAGCCGACGGCCCGGTCGGTGCTCTTCCTCGACGGCGGCAGGCACGGGTTGGAGCCGCACAACGCCCACCTGCGCCAGCAGGCCGCCCTCACCGAGGCCTGGTACCGCAAGGTGGTGGAGGCGATGCGGGGCTGATGTCCAACGGCGAAACGCCCTTCGAGCGGGAAGGCGCCCAGCACTTCCCGGGGTCCCTGACGGCGGACGAGGTCGAGGATCTGCGCGCCGTCGCCGATGCGCACCTAGGAGCACGACCGGGCGCCCGGCTCACAGGCTCCGACACGCTGTCCCGCGTCCTGTCGTCGGATGGGCCCGTCGGCGCCGTCGCCACTGTACTGACGTCGCCGGCCGCGCGACCCGTTCGCGCCGTGCTGTTCGACAAATCGCCCGCCGCCAACTGGGTCGTCGCCTGGCACCAGGACCGAACCATCCCGGTGCGGGCGCGAACCGACGCGGAGGGGTTCGGTCCTTGGTCGAGCAAGGACGGAATCCTCCACGTCGCGCCGCCGTTCGAAGTCCTGGCGCGGATGATCACCCTGAGGGTCCACCTTGATCCCGTCGACGCGGACAACGCTCCGCTCCGGTTCGCCGTGGGCACACATCGGATCGGTCGTGTCGCGGCGGAGGACGCGGTCGCTGTCGCGGCGCGGGCCGAACAGCGGGTCTGTCTTGCCGAGACCGGCGACATCTGGGCCTACCGCACCCCGATCCTGCACGCCTCGGACCGGGCGGCGGGCCAGCGGAGGCGACGCGTTCTCCAGGTCGACTACGCCGACTTCGACCTGCCGGCCGGCTTGGAATGGCGAGGCCTGGCGGCGTAACGCCAGCCCGAACGACCGCATTGGTCGTACCGGCCCTTTACGGTTAGGCTCCCTCCATCGACGACCGGGAGCAGGCCATGGCTGATGTCCGCGTGTTCTTCGCCACCAACCGGAACCACCAGCCGGGCAACAAGAAGCAGATCTTCGGACGGACCTTCAATCCGGACGGGGTCGCGGCGCTTCGGTACGGCTACGCCGACTTCCAGACCGATCCGAAGAAGCCGGTCCTCAAGACGCTCAACGTCTATCCCGACGTGCTCAACGAGCCGGACATCACCAAGACCGGCGGCGGCATGTTCATGGACGACCTGCGCAAGGCCATGTCGCGCGGGCCGCGCTGCGACACCCTGGTCTTCATCCACGGCTACAACGTCAGCTTCACCGGCGCGCTGCAGGCCGGGGCCCTGCTCGCCCAGGGCCTGAGCGTCGGCGGGCATCCGGTGAACATCGTGGTGTTCAGCTGGCCGTCGGACGGCTCGGCCATCCCGTTCATGTCCTACTACAGCGACCGCGAGGACGCCCGCGCCTCGGGCCCGGCCATCGCCCGCGCCTTCCTGAAGTTCCGGGATTTCGTCGTGGCCCTCGACGGCCAGGACTACTGCCAGCGGCGGGTTCACCTGCTGGCGCACAGCATGGGCGCCTATGTGCTGCGCCACGCGCTGCAGGCGCTGCTGGCCAAGGATCGCGAGAGCCTGACCCGCCTGTTCGACCAGATCATGCTGGCCGCCCCGGACGAGGACGACGACGTCTTCGAGCGGGACGACAAGCTGCGCCTGCTGCCGCGCATCGGTCGCCAGGTGACGGTCTATTTCAACCCGAACGACAAGGGACTGACGGTCTCGGACAAGACCAAGGCCAACCCGGACCGGCTGGGCTCGGACGGGCCTCGCTTCGTGGACCTGCTGCCCAAGAAGGTCGAACTGGTCGACTGCCGGGTGGTGGCCGGCGACGCCGACCCCTTCATCGAGCACAGCTACTATCTGCGCAGCCAGGCCCTGAGCGACGACATGTCGGCGGTGATGGGCGACGTCCCGCTGGACGACATCCCCAACAGGACCTGGGTCGGACGCATCCGCTCGTGGCGGCTAGGCGAGGAGACCGGGATCAAGCCGGCCGAACCGCCCCGCCCGACCGAGCCCGATGAGCCGCCCGACTGAGCGGACAGCAGAAAGGCCCCGCCGATGACGACGGGGCCTTCCAGACGTTCAGCGCCGCCTAGTGCTTCTCGGTCCAGCGCGCCTTGGCGTCATCCTTGGTGACGTTGAGGTGCACATGCTCGTCGACGTGATCGACCCAGCTCACCGGGATCATGTGGTGTTTGAAGCCGCCGGTGATGTCGAGCTTGGCCAGTTCGATCTGGTCGCCATGGACGTGATCGACCCGACCGACATGCTCGCCGTCCGAGCCGATGACTTCGAGGTGTTCGCGGATTTGAGAGACGTCTACCATGGGGATTCCTCACGTTTCGGGGGGCTTGAGAAACCGCCCGGAATGCGCCGGGTTGCATAGCGGAGGCCGCTGATGGGCGAGGTCGTCAACCTGAACCGGGCGCGCAAGGACAAGGCGCGCGGTGACGCCAAGGCGACGGCGGCGGCCAATCGCGCCGCCTTCGGCCGGACCAAGGCCGAGCGGGTGAAGACCGAGACAGAGAAAGCCCGGGCCGAGCGCCTGCTCGACGGCGCCAAGCGCGAGGACTGAGATGGCCGACGGAACCGATCGCAAGGTCAAGCACGGCCTGATCCCCATCCTGGTGGCCATGCGGGTCCAGGGCGAGCGCGACCGGCGCGCCGCCGAGGCCGCCAAGAAGGCCGGCCAGCCGGCTCCGGCGAAGAAGAAGCGCGGCTGGTTCAATTGATGCCACCGCCGCTGAAACCACTTATCCGAGCCAGGCGCTCATCGGCTGTGTGGTTTATCCCGGGGGCCGTAGTTCTGACAGCCCAAGCGCTTCCTTGGGTGCTGTTCGCTGCAGGTTGGCCGATGAAGAGCCACTTCTTGCTTATCGTGTATCACCTGATCCTTCTGCTAAGCACCGCCTCCCTCCTTCGAAGTGTGTTCTACTTCGGGGTCTGCTGGTTTCGCAGGAATCGATACGTTGTCTTCGCAGACGCCACGAATGCCCTCATCGTGCTCGACCCCGCAGCGATCCGACTGGATGTAACAAGCGTCGTCAGCGGCGAGGTCGTGCACCCCTCCTCGCGGCTTCGAGAATTCGTTCGCCTCAAGCTCGTGGCAGGTGAGCAAAAGCTTCACACCGGTCACTACGAGGGTCAGGCACCTGCATTGCTAGCAGCCATCGACGCTCTGCGCGCCGCCGGCCATCGCACGAGCGCTGGCCCTTGGAGCGCCGCGACCTAGGCCGCCGAGACCTTGGGCGCGCGGATCAGCAGCGCCTGGCCGGAGAGGACGAGCAACAGGCCCGCCAGCGCCGGCCAGCCGAAGCGGGCGCCCTCGAACAGAACCGAGACCAGCATGGCGATCGGCGGGGTCAGGGCCGAGATGTAGCTGGCCAGGGCGTAGCCGCGGGTGCGGGCGACCCAGAAATAGACGGCGAAGGCCACCACCGACCCGAACACGGCCAGATACAGCAGCGAGATCAGATAGCCGGCCGTCATCTCGATGCGCCATTCGACGCCGGTGGCGAAGCCGTAGATCGCCAGCATGGCCGTGCCGTAGGCCATCGCCCAGGCGGTGGAGCCGAGCACCGGCGAACCGGCCTGCTGGCCGCGCCATGAGAAGAAATTGCCCAGAGCCGAGCTCATCACGGCGACAACGGCCATGCCGATGCCTATCAGGGCGTGGCGGCCCATGTCGGCGGCGATCATCTCGCTTCCCGACAGGACGATGACGCCCAGGACGCCGAGACCGGCCCCGAACCAGGCGGCCGGCGCGGCCTTCTGACCGCCGACGACGCGGAACAGGATCAGGTTGAGGAAGGCCAGGGCGGCGAAGATCACCGCCACGATGGCCGAGGCGACCCGTTCCTCGGACTGGTAGACGAAGGCGTAGCTGAGCGCGAAGACGAACGCCCCCTGCCCGATCGCGGCCAGGTGCTGGGCCTTGTTCAGCCGCACGGGCTGACGGGCGATCAGGCAGCCGGCGAACAGCACCAGGGCGGCTAGGCCGAAGCGCCAGACCACCGAGACAATCGGATCGACCGTCCCGAGCTGCCAGGTGATGGCGTACCAGGTGGTGCCCCAGATCAGGGCGCAGACCACCACCCCGCCGATCGCCAGCAGGGTCGCGCGGCGCAGGCCGGCGGGGGTCGTGGCGACGGTGTCGGTGGGCGCGGTCATACTCGCCAAGTGGAGGAGGCCGCGCATGGGCGCAAGCCGAGGAATGGGTCGGGCGGCATAAGGACCGCTTATGGCGTCCGAGACGCGCCGATCAGGCCCGCAGCTTCAGGGCCGCGCGACGCGCCTCGGGCACCGCCTCATAGACGGTCGCCGGACGGATCCGCAGGCGGGCGCGGGCGGTCTCCAGCGGCTCGGCGAACAGGGCCTCATAGTCGAGCCCCGGCAGCCAGCGGGCGGCGCGGCCGTTGCGCCAGGCCTGCCAGACGGCGCGGCGGGCCGGCACGGCCGGGTCCTCGCGCTGGATCTCGCGGGCAGCGCCCCAGCCGATGAAGGCGAAGCCGAGGTTGCGGGTCTGGGCGTAGGAGAAGGCGACCACGCAGGCCTCGCCCAGCGCATCGGTGCCGTAACCGGTCAGCACGTGCCAGACGTCGTGGATGTCGCGGATGCGGCGCGAATACCAGATGACAGGATGCTGGGCGTCGGTCATCGGCGCGACCTTGCGCGCTTCGTCAGCCAGCCCCTCGGCGGTGAAGCCGCGCGCCTCGCGGAACTCGCGGTAGACCGCCCCGACGGTGCCCGGCTTGAACCGCGCCAGCCAGACCGGATCGTCCAGCTTGTGGGCCAGCTCGGTGCGCAGGAAGGCCTGGCGGCCGCCCTCCATGGTGTCGAGCATGCGGTAGTAGCCGCGCCGAATGGAACGACCGCTGAGCGCCCGCATGATCTCGAACACCTGGGCGGTGTCTTCCTTGTCGCGGACCAGTCGACGGAAGGCCCTGAACGCCTTCATCGGCTCCAGCTTCTGCGGGCGCAGGCGGTCGAACTCGTCGAAGTCGGCGGCGGTCATGAAGGCCATCCTGTCGGCAGCCCGGTCAACATAGCCTGAAGGCCGCTCCAGGTGAACGCCGATCATTCAACGGCGCGGAGGCCGCCCTCGGGAACATGCCGCCACCGTTGCGAGTAGTACGCCATAACGCCCACGCGAGGCGCAGCCTTATGCTTCGACGGCGCGTTCTGCTAAAGCTCGCTCAACGTCGAGGAAGCCATGCGCCGCGCCATCTTCGCCCTTCCCCTCGCCCTTGTGCTGGCGGCCGCCTGCGCGCCGACGCCGGGACCCGCGGTCGACACCACCCAGGTCCACGTCAGCGTCAGCTATCGCGAGCGCATCATGCTGCCGCCCGGCCATGTCGTTTCTGTGCGAGTGGAGGATGTGAGCCGCGCCGACGCCCCTGCCGTCGTGGTCGGAGAGGCGAGCATGACGACGGGCGAGCGCGGCCCGCCCTATGAACTGACCGTCGACGTCCCGACCAACCGGATCGATCCCCGCCTTGAGTACGCCGTCCGGGCCGAGATCCGCGAGCCTGGCGGCGCCCTGCGCTTCACCACCGACACGCGCCATTCCGTGCTCACCCGCGGCGCGCCCGACCGGGCCGAGATCATGCTGGTCGCCGCCCGATGAGCCGCCCCGCGTGAGCAGTCTCGTCAAGCGTTCGGTGTCCCTGTCGGGCCACGCCACCTCGGTGGCGCTGGAGCCGGCGTTCTGGGTCGTCCTGGACCGGATCTCCGACGAGTTGCAGCTGACCAACGCCGGGCTGATGAAGCGGATCGACGAGCGCCGGGGGCGCACGCCCCTGGCTTCCGCCTGCCGGCTGCTCGCGCTGGCCTGGGCAGGCGGCGACCGAAGCTTCGCCGAACACGGATAGGCCGATTGACAGGCGCTGCCGTTGGCGCATTCTCCGTCTCGGAGACCTCTCACATGAACAACGAGAAACTGATCCCGGCCGCCGTCTTCGGCGGTCTGTTGGCGCTCGGCCTGATCGGCGGCGGCTGGTTCATCGGACAGGGCGTGGTCAACGCCCGCGTCGGCGACCGCTCCGTCAGCGTACGCGGCCTGGCAGAGCGTGACGTGAAGGCCGACCTGGCCATCCTGCCGCTGCGCTTCACCGTCTCGGGCGAGGTGCTGTCGGACGTACAGGCGCGGATCGACAACGACCTGGCCATCGTGCGCCGCTTCCTGGCCCAGCAGGGCTATCCGGATGCGGCCGTCACCCTGGGCCGGCTAGAGGTCAGCGACACCCAGGCCCAGGCCTACGGGGCCGCCGACGGGCGACCGCGCTTCATCCTCTCCCAGACGGTGATCGTGCGCACCAATGACGTCGACCGGGTGCAGGCGACCTCGCGGGCGATGAACGATCTGGTCCGCCAGGGCGTACTGCTGCAGGACTACACGGGCCCCAGCTATGTCTTCACCAAGCTCAACGACGTGCGGCCGGCGATGATCGCCGAGGCGACCGCCTCCGCCCGCACCGGGGCGGAGCAGTTCGCCAAGGACTCGGGCACGGCGGTCGGCTCGATCCGTGAAGCCTCGCAGGGTTATTTCGAGATCCTGCCGCGCGACCAGACCGGCGACGAGAGCCAGTCCCCGGACAAGAAGGTCCGGGTCGTGACCACCATCAGCTACCGGCTACGCTGATCGCTAGTTCGCCGGAGCCGGCGAAGGCTGCGGCACCGTCGGCGGCTCGACCGGCGGCGGCGTCGGCAGGTCCGGCAGGTCCGGCGCCTTGGGCAGTTCCGGTCGCGGCAGGTCGACGTCGACGTCGACCTTCGTGTCGCGGTCCAGGCCGCCGCCGTTGGAGAACAGCACGAAGCCGATGATGATCAGCACCACGATGACGCCGCCGACCAGCAAGGCCATGACGCTGCCGCCGCCGCCGCGCTGAGGCGGCGGGTTGTTGATCGTCGTGTTGTGCACGACCTCGGGCCGCTCGGGCGGGGGAACGTTCGGATCGGTCATGCTCAGTTCCCCGTGCCCGGGACCTGCGGAGCCGAGACTTCCGGCAGTTTCACATCGACCTCGACCTTCTTGGTCTCGGGCGCGCCGCCCCGGACGAAGACGAAGTAGGCGATGACGGCCAGCACCACGACGACCGCGCCGACGATGAAGGCCAGCCCGGTGTTGCCGCCGCTACTCGGGTTGTTGTTGATGTTGTCAGCCATAAGCAGTCCCTTCCAGATCCCTGTCGGCGACGGAAACGAGCCTCAGGCTTGGCGGTTCCCGGGCCTGCCGGCCGCACGCGGGCGCTGACAGACGCCTCCGTGCCCCTTATGTTCTCCCGATGAGTCTCCCCGAAGCCCCTGCCCCGCGTATCTCCGACCTCGCCCGCTCGCGCGGCCCGGGCGGCCTGCCCGCCGAAATCCCCGACTACCTCTCCGGCCTGAACCCGGAGCAGCGCGACGCCGTGGAGACCACCGAGGGACCGGTGCTGGTGCTGGCCGGCGCGGGCACCGGCAAGACGCGGGTGCTGACCACCCGACTGGCGCACATCCTCGCCACCGGGCGGGCCCGGCCGTGGGAACTGCTGGCGGTCACCTTCACCAACAAGGCCGCGCGCGAGATGCGCGAGCGGATCACCCACCTGATCGGTCCGTCGGCCGAGGGCCTTCGCTGGCTGGGCACCTTCCACTCGGTCGCCGCCCAGATCCTGCGCCGCCACGCCGAGTTGGTGGGCCTCAAGTCGACCTTCACCATCCTGGACACCGACGACCAGGAGCGGGTCTGCAAACAGCTGCTGGAGGCCGCCAACCTCGACACCAAGCGGTGGACGCCGCGCTCGCTGAGCGGCCTGATCGATCACTGGAAGAACCGCGGCTGGACGCCGGAGAAGCTGCCCTCCACCGAGGATTTCGCCAACGGCAAGGGCCAGACCCTGTACGCCGCCTATCAGGCGCGACTGGTCAGCCTGAACGCCTGCGACTTCGGCGACCTGCTGCTGCACAACCTCACCATCCTGTCAAAACACGCGGATATCGCTGAGGAATATCGCCGTCGCTTTCGCTACATCCTGGTCGATGAGTATCAGGACACCAACGTCGCCCAGTACCTGTGGCTGCGCCTGCTGACCTCCTCGACCGGCAACGTCTGCTGCGTCGGCGACGACGACCAGTCGATCTACGGCTGGCGCGGGGCCGAGGTGGACAACATCCTGCGGTTCGAGCGCGACTTCCCGGGCGCCAAGGTGATCCGGCTGGAGCGGAACTACCGCTCGACGCACCACATCCTGGGCGCCGCCTCGGGCCTGATCGCCGCCAACAAGGGGCGGCTGGGCAAGACGCTGTGGACCGAGGCGACGACCGGCGACAAGGTCCGCGTCCGCGGCGTCTGGGACGGCGAGGCCGAGGCCCGGCTGATCGCCGACGAGATCGAGACCGCCCGCCGCCAGGGCGTGGCCTACAAGGACATGGCCGTGCTGGTGCGCGCCTCGTTCCAGATGCGCGCCTTCGAAGAGCGCTTCCTGATGCTGGCGGTGCCCTACACGGTCATCGGCGGCCCGCGCTTCTTCGAACGCGCCGAGATCCGCGACGCCCACGCCTATCTGCGGCTGATCCTCTCGGAGGACGACGACCTGGCCTTCGAGCGGATCGTCAACGTGCCCAAGCGCGGGATCGGCGACACCAGCGTGCAGCGCATCCTCCAGATCGCCCGCCTGTCTGAGCGCTCGGCCATGGCGGCGGTCCGCGACCTGATCGCTTCGGACGAGCTGCAGGCCCGGACCCGCACCGCCCTGGCCAATTTCGTGCGCGACATCGACCGCTGGCGCCTGCGGGCCCAGGACACCACCCACTGGGAGCTGACCGAGACCGTCCTCGAGGAGAGCGGCTACACCGACATGCAGAAGGCCGACCGCGCCTCCGGCCAGACGCGGCTCGACAACCTGAAAGAGCTGACCCAGTCGATGCAGCAGTTCGACACCCTGCCCGCCTATCTGGAGCACGTGTCCCTGGTCATGGACCTGGACCGCGGCGACAGCGCGGACTCGGTGCAGATCATGACCCTGCACGGGGCCAAGGGGCTGGAGTTCCCGTTGGTCTTCCTGCCCGGCTGGGAGGAAGGCGTCTTCCCCAGCCAGCGCAGCATCGACGAGAAGGGCGAGAAGGGCCTCGAGGAGGAACGCCGCCTGGCCTACGTCGGCGTCACCCGGGGCAAGCAGGACGTGCGCATCAGCTTCGCCGCCAACCGTCTGGTCTACGGCCGCTGGACCTCGCAGCTGCCGAGCCGCTTCGTCGACGAACTGCCGATCGACCACGTCGAGGCCGAGAGCGACACGGGCTATTATGGCGCCTCCGCCGGCATGAAGGAGGCCAAGAGCCGCTGGGACGACACGCCGACCTTCGGCTCGGGCTATTCCTCGCCCGGCTGGAAGCGCGCCCAGTCCTTCACCGCCGCCAAGGCCCCGGCCGCCCGCCCGGCCCGCCACACCCTCATCGAGGGCGACGGCCGCTTGGTCGCCACCGCCGACCCCAAGGCCGGCTCCGGCTGGAAGCGCTGCGACCGCGTCTTCCACCAGAAGTTCGGCTACGGCGCGGTGCGCACGATCGAGGGCAACAAGCTGGTCGTGGATTTCGAGAAGGCGGGCGAGAAGAAGGTCATCGACACGTTTGTGGAGAAGGCGTGATCAGGTTGAACTGTCGCCGTTCAACTAACCTGGGATTGCTGTCGCTGGCCCCCTCCTGGAGGCTGTGCGACACTTCCGGCCATGGCGACCCTCACCGTAAAACTGGATAGCTATGCGCTGAGCAAGCTGACGGAGGCCGCTCGTCGGATCGGCGTCACGCCTGAGCAGTTGGCCGCGACAGCGCTGGAGTCATGGATCCTCGCCGACGGCGACCTTTGCAGGTCGGGAGGCGTCGCTACGGGCGTCGGTGAGTCGACCCGGGCGTGGACGACGGCGAACGAAAGCGCAGCGGAATCCGACCCGACCACGACGGCCGACGACTACGAAGGGCCCTTCGTGGACCTGGACGAGGCGCTGGACGGCTTCAGCGACAAGCTGAAGGGCCGATCGAGGACCTCGGCCGATTGAGGGTCGTCCTGAGCCGGAAGGCGAACCTGGACCTGATCGCCCAGATTGACTGGCTGGCCGGGCTTTCACCTTCAGCAGCCCGTCACGCTGAAGCCGCCATCCGAACCCGCCTGAAGGCGCTGGCTGTGTTCCCACTGATGGGGCGAGCGATCAATGCAGACGAACGCGTGTTGGCGATCCGGTTCGGGCGAGACGGGTTCCATGTGATCTACAAGGTTGAGGCGGACCGACTGGTGATCGGCCGCATCCTGCACAGCCGACAGGATCGATGACGTCCCAACGCCGCCCGTCGTAATTCGTGATCGCCCTCCCCGCTGGCCGACCGGCGCATTCCCGGCGACAACAGCGTCACGGTAATTCGTCGGGAGCCTCGCCATGATCAACCGCCGCACCATTATGGGCGCGTCTCTCGCCGCCTCCGCCCTCGCGCTGACCGGCTGCGGATCCGCCAAGGCCCGGCCGGCGTCGACCAGCTTCGTCCGCCGCGACGGCACAGCCCTGACCCTCGACGGCAAGCCCTACCGCTTCGTCGGGGCCAACATGTGGTACGCGGCGTGGATCGACCGCGCGCGGCTGGGACGCGAGCTCGACGCCCTGGCGGCCGACGGCGTCACCAATTTGCGCGTCGCCGCCTCGGCCGAGCATTCGCCGCTGAAGAACTCGGTCCGTCCCGCCTTCCACAATGGCGAGGGGGCCTATGACGAAGCCCTACTGACCGGGCTGGATCATGCGGTGGCCGAGATCGGCAAGCGCGGCCTGAAGACCGTGCTGTACCTGACCAATTTCTGGGAGTGGTCGGGCGGCATGGCCACCTACCTGCTGTGGACCAACGGGGGGCGGTACATCGACATGAACGACCCGGCCCACCCGTGGCCGGAGTTCCCCGACTTCGTCGCCGGCTTCTATCGCAGCCAGGAGGCCGTCGGTCTCTATCACGACCACGTCCGCCGCATCGTCGGCCGGACCAACAGCGTCACCGGCGTGCGCTACGCAGACGACCCGACCATCATGGCCTGGCAGCTGGCCAACGAGCCGCGGCCCGGCGGCACCGACGCCGTCACCGACCAGACCCTGCCCGCCTTCCACGACTGGATCTCGGGCACGGCGCGGCTGATCAAGTCGATCGCGCCCAAGCAGTTGGTCTCCACCGGCGGGGAAGGCCTGAAGGGCTCGATGGAGCGGCCGGCGCTGGTGCTGTCATCCCAGGCCGACGAGTCCATCGACTACACCACCGCCCACCTGTGGCCGGGCAACTGGGGCTGGCTGGACCGCAAGGACATGGCCGGCTCGCACGCCCGCTCGATGACCCTGTCGGCTGAATACATCGCCCAGCACGTCGCCCTGGCGAAACAGGCCGGCAAGCCGCTGGTCCTGGAGGAGTTCGGCTATCCGCGCGACGGCGACCTCTACGCCCTCGACGTGCCGACGACGATGCGGGACCAGTTCTACGAGATGGTCCACGACGCCGTCCTGGCCGACGCCCGCGCCGGCGGGCCGCTGGTCGGCTCGAACTTCTGGGCCTGGAACGGCGAAGGGCGGGCGGCGCATGCCGACGCCCGCTTCAAGCCGGGCGACACGGCCTTCCTCGGCGACCCGCCGCACGAGCCGCAGGGCTGGTACGGCGTCTTCGACCAGGACGCCTCGACCCGGGCGATCTTCCGCGACCGTGCCGGAGCGCTGGCGGGGGTCTAGCGCTTGGCGGTCGGCGCGACGTCGTCCGTCAGGGCGGAGCAATCCATGCGCAAGCAGAGCTGCTTCATCATCTCCTCCTCCATGGCTGCCCCGAAACTCTCGTAGAGCTCGCCCGATTGACGGGTCAGCATGACGGTCTTGGACATCATCGAACGGCCGACGGGGCTCTCATAAAAGGCGACCAGTTGCTGCAGCTCGTCGCGGGTGAAGGCCTCGGCGTACATGTCGATCATGGCGTCGTTCATTTGAGGCATGACATTGGCGAAGGCCGCGAGAGCGGCGTCACGAACCAGTTCGCGCTTCTCCTCCGGGATTTCGGAATCCTCGAGCATCGAGCCCATCATGGACTCCATCATCCCATTCATAAGCTTATCCATCTGAATGGCCGTCAGATAGCGACGGACAAGCGCCTCCCGCTCGGCGCGATCGGCGTCCTGGGCGACGACCGGGACCGCCCGAGGGGCCTCCTGCGCCATGGCGGGCGCGGTGACGGACAGCGCGGCCGCGGTGGCGGCCAGGACAAGCAGGTATTTCATGTAATCCCCCGAGAGGAGCCTCTTATGGCGCAGGAGGCGACCCGTTGACCAGACCGCCTAGGCCGTCCGCCCAGCCTGCGGAACCAGGGTCTCCCAGGCTGCGACAAAGACCAGCACCGTCGTCGTCGCCATGGCCAGGGTTAGGGGCGTCAAGAAGGGCAAGGCGGGGATCAGCGCCAACAGTAGCCCCACCCCAACCAGTCGCGAGCGCGACCAGACGCCGAAGGCTGCCAGCTTGAAGATCAGTGCGCCGAGCATGAACAGCAGCGGCCCTCCGATCAGCACCAGGGCCGCGGTGACGGCGACAGGCCCCTCGGGGTGGCTCAGCGACAGCTCGTCGCCGACGGCGCTAACCACGATCCCGGCCACCGCCAGCACCGGCCCGTAGGTGAAGGCCCGGCGCGCGACCCGGCCGGGGTCCTTCGCATGCTCGATGACCTCCGACGCGGCGTCATGGGCATGGCTGAAGTAGATCCACCACATGGCCACCGAGCCGACGAAGGCGGTGGACGCAGCCAGAACCACATCCGGGGTCCAGACCAGGCCCGCGAAGGTCGCGCCGGTGACAAGGATGGACTCCCCGAGGCAGATAATGATGAACAGGCCGACCCGCTCGGCGATGTGACCGCCCTCCACCTCCCAGTCCGTGGTGCGGGACCGACCGAGGCCGGGAACCCAGAAATAGCAGAGAGGGGCGGCGAACTCGCCCAGCACCGCCGCCAGCCAGATCACCACCCGGGTCTGACCCTCGGCGAGGCCGCCGGCGATCCAGAGCACGCCGCCGACGATCGACCAGACGCAGATGCGCTGGAAATTGCGGCGCAGCTTCTCGTCACGCCGCACCGCCCAGAGCGCGAACAGGCCCCGGCCGACCTGGATGGCGACGAAGGCGCAGGCGAAGGCCAGGCCCCGGTCATCGAACGCCCTCGGCAGGGAGGTCGACATGACCAGCCCGGCCCCCATCAGGAAAAACAGCAGGATACGCACCTGCGGCCGTTCAGGATCGAGCCAGTTCGTGATCCAGCTGGTGTCGATCCAGGCCCACCACAGCGCGCCGAGCAGCATGGCCGCCTGCAGGGCCCCCAGCCAGGTCAGGTGCTCCAGCAGGGTGTGGGACACCTGGGTGATGGCGAAGACGAAGACCAGATCGAAGAACAGCTCGACGAAGCCGACCCGGGCGTGCCCGCCGTCCCGGGCCCTCAGCAGGTCGCGCGCCATCGAATCCAACCCTTCCTTAAGCCTGTTCGCCGACCCTGCGACGGTGAACGCCCACCGTCCAGCCGAGGCCATGATCGAGCCCGCTCCCAACGTCTGGGAGCGCGGTTTGTGCATTGTGCTGATCGCCATGCTGACCGGCGCCCTGATCGGCCCGGTGTTCGCGCCCTTGCAGGAAGAGACGCCGGTGCTGCGCCTCGTCTGGCTGCCGGCCTATGCGGCCATCGGCGGCTTGATCCTGTTCCGCATGAACCGGATGTGGCGGGCCTGGCCCGGAGCCGTCGCCATCGTCCTCCTGATCGGCCTGACCTTCGCCTCGAAATACTGGTCGATCGACCCCGCTACGACCAGCCGCCGGGTGATCGCCCTGACCATCAGCGGCGCCTTCGCCCTCTATCTCGGCGCCGTCTTCCGCGGTCCCCACCTGCCCCGCCTGCTGATGCACGCCGCCCTGCTGATGGCCGTCGGCAGCCTGATCATGGTCTTCGCCTTCCCCGCCATCGGCGTCCACCACCAGGAGAACGCCGGCCTTTGGCGCGGCCTCTGGTACGAGAAGAACCAGATGGGGGCCGTCATGGTCATCGGGGCCACGGCCGCCGCCGCCTGCCTGGCCTCGCCGGACCCTCGCCGCCTGCTGCCCGCCATCGCCCTGGCCCTGTCCAGCGGCCTCGTGCTGGCCACGCAGTCCAAGACCTCCCTGCTCTGCCTGATGATCGGCCTGGGCATGGTCGGCGGGTTCTGGGCCCTGCGCCGCGGCGGTCCAGCCTTCGCCGTCGTCGCCATCTGGGCCGCCGTGGTCGCCGCCGCGGCCGGCATCTGGATCTGGGAGTCGCACTCGGTCGCCGTGCTCGAGGCGCTGGGCAAGGACCCGTCGCTGACCGGCCGGACGGACATCTGGGACGCCCTGATGCGCAAGGTCGCCGACCGGCCGTGGACCGGCTACGGCTACGGCGCCTTCTGGGGCCGCGAAGGCGAGTCCGTGCCCGCCGACTGGGTGCGCAAGGAGACCGGCTGGGCCGTGCCTTCGGCGCACAACGGCTGGATCGACCTGCTGGTCCAGTTGGGCTGGCCCGGCGCGTGGCTGGTCGGCGGCCTGATCGGTCTGAGCGGCCTCGTCACCGTCCTGCGGGCGACCGGCGCCGGCATGCGCGAGGGCTGGTGGTCGCTGGGCTTCCTGGCCGCCTTCTTCGTGCTGAGCCTGTCGGAATCGATCCTGCTGACGCACCAGAGCCTGCCATGGGTGCTCTTCCTGGCGGTCCTGACGCGCGCCCTCATGCCGTCATCCACAACCGAGGCGGTCCCGCTTGCTCCCAAGCGGCGCGGGGCCTACCAGACCCCTCCCCGAATCGCCGCACAGTATCCCTATGGGCCAGTCCGCCGACCTCCTTTCGCTGTTCGATGACGAGCCGACGCAACCGCGTCCGGCCGAAGCTTCCGTCACGCCTGAAATCGCGCCCGCCGCGGCCGCCGAGCCGGCGCTGACGCCGCAGGCCGCCGCGCCTCGGCCAGAGCCTGCGCCCGCGCCGACGCCGAAGCCCGCCGACGTCCCTTCGACGGCGCCGATCGCCGCCGCCACCGGCTACTCCGCCTCGTCGATCGAGGTGCTGGAAGGCCTGGAGCCCGTCCGCAAGCGCCCCGGCATGTACATCGGCGGCACCGACGAGCGGGCCCTGCACCACCTGTTCGCCGAAGTCCTCGACAACGCCATGGACGAGGCGGTCGCCCGCCACGCCAAGCAGATCAAGGTCGACCTCGACGCCGACGGCTACCTCTCGGTCTTCGACGACGGCCGCGGCATCCCCGTCGATCCCCACCCGAAGCACCCGGGCAAGTCGGCGCTGGAAGTCGTCATGACCGTGCTGCACTCGGGCGGCAAATTCTCGGGCAAGGCCTACGAGACCTCCGGCGGCCTGCACGGCGTCGGCGTCTCGGTGGTCAACGCCCTGTCGGACCACCTGGACGTCACCGTCTGGCGCGACGGCTTCGAGTGGCGCCAGTCCTTCTCCAAGGGCCATGTGCTGGGCCCGATCCAGCAGGTCGGCCCTTCGAAGAAGAAGGGCACCCTGATCCGCTTCCATCCGGACGAAGAGATCTTCGGCGTCGGGGCAGCCTTCAAGCCGGCCCGCCTGTTCCGCATGGCGCGGTCCAAGGCCTATCTGTTCCGCGGCGTCGAGATCAAATGGACCTGCGCGCCCGAGCGGATCACCGATGCGACGCCCGAAAGCGCCGTGCTGCACTTCCCCGGCGGCCTGGCCGACGCCCTGTCCGAACGGATCGGCGAGATCGAGACCGTGACACCGGCCTTCGCCGGCCGGGTCGAGCGCAAGGGCGAGGCCGGCGCCGTCGAATGGGCCGTGACCTGGTCGCCGATCGGATTCGGCGAGGCCGACGGCTTCGTCTCCTCGTACTGCAACACCGTCTCGACGCCCGACGGCGGCACCCATGAGGCCGGCTTCCGCGCCGCCCTGGTCAAGGGCCTCAAGGCCTATGGCGAGCTGACCAACGAGAAGCGCGCCGGCCTGATCACGGCCGAGGACGTCATCGCCAATGCCGGCGCCCTGATCTCGGTCTTCATCCGCAACCCCGAATTCCAGGGCCAGACCAAGGACCGCCTGTCGTCGCCGGAAGGCGCGCGCCTGGTCGAGCAACTGCTGCGCGACCCGCTGGACCACTGGCTGACCGAAAGCCCCAAACAGGCCAACCAGCTGCTCGGCTTCGTCATCGAGCGGGCCGAGGACCGGCTGAAGCGCCGCAAGGACAAGGAAGTCCAGCGCGCCGCGGCCACCCGCAAGCTGCGCCTGCCGGGCAAGCTCAGCGACTGCAGCCGGCAGTCGTCCAACGGCACCGAACTGTTCATCGTCGAAGGCGACTCGGCCGGCGGCTCGGCCAAACAGGCGCGCGACCGCACCACCCAGGCCATCCTGCCCCTCCGCGGCAAGATCCTGAACGTGGCCTCGGCCACGGTCGACAAGCTGCGCCAGAACGTCGAGCTCAGCGACCTGGCCCTGGCCCTGGGCGTCCAGCCCGGCGCGCGGTTCAACATCGACGACCTGCGCTACGAGCGCATCGTCATCATGACCGACGCCGACGTGGACGGGGCGCACATCGCAGCGCTGCTGATCACCTTCTTCTACCGCGTCATGCCCGAGACCATCCGGCAGGGCCGGGTCTTCATGGCCCTGCCGCCGCTTTACCGGATCCAGGCAGGAGCGCTGTCGGAGTACGCCCGCGACGACGCCCACCGCGACGAGCTGCTGGCCACCGTCTTCAAGGGCAAGAAGACCGAGATCGGCCGGTTCAAGGGTCTTGGCGAGATGATGGCCTCCCAGCTCAAGGAGACCACCATGGATCCGAAGAAGCGGACCCTGGCGCGGATCGAACTTCCCGAGAGCGAGGAAGAGATCGAGGACCTGGTCGAGCGGCTGATGGGCAAGAAGGCCGAGGCTCGCTACCAGTTCATCCAGGAAAACGCGCGCTTCGCGGTGGCTGACCTGGACGTGTAGAGGTAAGCTCCCTCAATCTTTGGGGGATCTCTCATGCGCAACGTCCTGCTCGCCGCGGCCTCGGCCGCCTGCCTGGCCACGCCCGCTTTCGCCCAGCGCGCGCCCGATCCCGTGCCCATCGAGGAGTGGCCGCTCGAAAAGGTCAGCGCGATCGGCGAGGCCATCTACGACCAGGACGTGGCGGCGTGGGTGAGCACTGACGCGCTCATGGCGCATCTGGCAGGCGCGCAGCCTCCGGCGGACATGGCGGGCTGGATTGTCGTCAAGGACGGCGCCGATCAGCGGGTTCGATACCTCCGCGACGACGCGGGCGTGTTGAAGGCGGCCTTCGACGTGGTCGTGCGCAATGGGCGGGCGGGACCGGTCAAGGTCGTCGACGAGGCGCTTTCGGAGTCCGAACAGGCCCAGTTTCGCGCCCGCCAGACCGCCATCCAGAACATCGGGCCGCTACGCTGCTCCCGGCAGCTGAACGCCGTCGTGCTGGACGACCCTGACAGCGACGGTTGGCTGGTCTGGCTGCTGACGCCCACGCCAGACAGTGGAGCCATTCCCATCGGCGGGCACTACCGGTTCCGCATCAGCGCCGACGGCGGCTCGGTGCTGCGACGCGATCAACTGAGCAACGGCTGCTTCTTCGCGGATCGCCCCCCGGCGGAGATGCGGGACGCCCTGCTGTTCTACACCCAGATCGTCTCAAAGGGGCCGGTCGAGACCCACGTCTTCTTGTCGCTCCAGAACCGGCTGCCGCTCGTGATCGGCGCAGGCGATCGCTTCTTCTCGGTGGAAGGAGACCGGATCGAGGACGTCACCGACATGGTCCAGAAATGAAACCCTGCGCCTCGCCTAGGGGCAGTTGGCCGGCGCGCCGTAGCGGCTGACCTCGCCATGCGCGCCCTCGGGCATCAGGTGCAGGGTGGTCAGGCGATCGAACTCGCATTCCTGCATGTCGGCGGCGTCCGCATAGCCCAGGGCCCGGGCGATCTGCGGGATGGTGTTGCTGTGGCCCACGACAACGACGGTGGCGTCGGCCGGATAAGAGCGCACCTTGGCGGCCACGGCCGCCACATGGCCCTCCACGCCGCCGGCCAGCGGAATCGCTTCCGGCGTCACCGAATGCGCTTGGGCCGTCGGCGCGGCGGTCAGGCCGGTGCGCTGCAGCGGGGTCACCAGGATGGCCGCCGGATGGCTATCCGCCAGCGTCGCCGCGAGGGCCTGCGCCCTCGCCTGCCCGGCGACCGACAGCACCGGATCGGAGCTCTGGTCGGCCTTCTCGGCGTGCCGAACCAGCACCACCGTCTGGGCCAGGGCCGAACCGGCGGTCAGCAGCGACAGCGCGGTGGCGAGCAGCAGGCGTTTCATCATCATCTCCCCTTTGGTCCCAGACTGGCGGCCACAAACCGCCGTGTCGAGGCCCTCACTCGGCGGCGGTGGCGATGCCCCGGCCCGCGAACGCGGCCTCGCCGCTGACGTCGGCATAGGTGTCGAAGAGGCCCTCGAACACGCGGTTCCAGGCGAAGCGGTCGACCGCCTTCTGGCGGGCGGCGGCGCCGATGGCCTCGATGTCGCGGGCGAACAGGGCCTCGACCGCCTCGGCGTAGTGAGCCGGGTCGGCGCTCTTGGCCAGTTGGCCGACCGAATTGTCGACCGTCTCCTTGACCCCGCCCGCGTTGACCCCGACCACCGGACGGCCGCAGGCCATGGCCTCCAGCACGATCAGGCCGAACGGCTCCTTGTCATTGGCGTGCACGAAGGCGTCGCAGGAGGCGATGATCTTGGCCACGGCCTTGGGGTTGGCCTCGTACGGCAGCGAAATGACCCGCTCCTCGGGCGGCAGGCCTGCGCCGGCCCCGACGAGGATCAAATAGTAGGGGTCGCCCAGCTTCTGGACGGCCTCGATCAGCACATCGATGTTCTTCTCGCGGGCCGGGCGGCCGGCGAAGCACAGCAGCCGGGCCGACGCGGGCAGGCCCAGCTTCTTCAGCAGCCAGTCGCGGTCGCGGCGGTCGGGGCGGAAGGTGTCGACCTCGACGCCCAGCGGCTGGATGACGATGTCCTGGATGCCCGCCTCTTCCAGGCGACGGGCGATGTAGCGGCTCGGCGAGATGACGCGGTCGAACTGGCCGAACAGGCGGGCCCAGCGCTTCTCGACCGGCTTCTTGGCCCATTCGCCGAAATGCAGAGCCGCCAGACCCGCGGGGTCCGAGTGGCAGAAGCCCACCACCGGGCAGCCGGCGCGCTGGCCGGCCTCCAGAGCGCCCTGCCCCGGCGTATAGGGATCGCCGGCCTCGATCAGCGCCGGGTTCAGAGAGGCGACCCAGGCGCCCCACCGCCGCACCGAGGTCGGCCAGCGATAGCCGTCGCCGAAGGGCAGTTTGGTGGCGTGCAGTTGGACGATGCCGTCATCGCCCGCCTTGTGGTGCGTGCCCGGCACGACCAGCGAATGGGCGACGTCGGGACGGTTGGCCTCGAGCCAGGCCTTCTTCGACAGCAGGTAGCGCTTCACCCCGCCGGAGCGCGGCGCATACAGCATGGTGGTGTCGACCAGCCGCGGCCGGGGATCCTCGCCCGCGACCTTGGTGGCGCGCAGGGTGTCGGAGACCTCCTCGTCCCAGCCGGGGATCAGGCGAAGCTCGCCCTCCTGAACCTCGAGACCGGCGAGGTTCATCAGCTCCCGCTCGGCTGGACTGATTCCAGCCGCGCCGACGCGTCGAGCCCGTTTGTGGAGGCTGCGGGCCTTGCGGACCTTCGCCATGTGCGACTTCACCATGACCGGCCCGTAGCGCCGGTCGCCGCGAAGCTCAAGCGCCGTCCTTCGGCGGAGCTTGTTCGTCGATCGAAAGGCCGCGCCGGTGCAGGGCCTCGCGCAGCAGGACCTCCAGTTGTGCGTTGACCGAGCGCAGCTCGGCGGCGGCCAATCGCTCGACCGCCGCCATGACGCCCGGGGACGTCCGCATCAGGAAGGGCTTCCTGACCTTGCCTTGCCGGGGCGCGGCCATCTCAGCCGTACAGCGTGCCGGTGTTGACCACGGGTTGGGCCTCGCGGTCGGCGCACAACACGACCAGCAGGTTCGAGACCATCATCGCCTTGCGGTCCTCGTCCAGCTCGACCACGCCGCGCTCGCCCAGGTCCGTCAGGGCGTTCTCGACCATGCCGACGGCGCCCCGCACGATCAGGCGGCGGGCGGACAGCACCGCCTCGGCCTGCTGGCGCTTCAGCATGGCCCCGGCGATCTCGGGCGCATAGGCCAGGTGAGCCAGGCGCGCCTCATCGATGGAGACCCCCGCCCGAGACACCCGCCCGACCAGTTCGTCGCGCAGGCGGGCGGCGACGTCCTCGGCGTCGGCGCGCAGGGTCAGTTCATGCTCCTCGCCGTGGTCATAGGCGTAGTGGGAGGCCAGATCGCGCAGGCCGGTGTCGACCTGGATGTTCACGAAGGCCTGGTAGTCGTCGACATCGAACAGCGCCTGGGCCGAATCCTCGACGCGCCAGACCACGTTGGCGGCGATTTCGATCGGGTTGCCGCGCTTGTCGTTCACCTTGAGCTTGTCGGAGGTCAGGTTGCGGACCCGCAGGCTGACCTTCTTGCGGCTGTACCAGGGCAGGACCCAGCGCAGGCCGGTGGTGCGATCGGTCCCGCGATAGTCGCCGAACAGCAGGATGGCCATGGCCTCGTTGGGCTGCAGCGAATACAGGCCGCAGATCAGCAGGAGGCCGACAAGGGCGGTCAAGATCCCGCCGACCACGAACAGGATGCTGTCCGAGTTCTGGGCGACGCCCACCGGCCCCGCGACCATCAGGCCCAGGCCGACCAGCAGCATCAGGATGCCATTGGCCGTCGATGCGGGGCGTTCGGTGGATTTCGAATGCGTAGTGGTCACGGGTCCCTCCTGTGTCGATATGAAAGTGATATCACTTTGATCTCGAACTTTGCAATAGCGCGTGTCTCACGGAGGGACAGCTGCGCACCTTCGGCCTTGCATTCGCCTCAAATTCGAGAAAGTTGAGGCAGGCTGGCACGATCCCTATTAGAGGATCGCTGGCGTCTCTGCGCGTGTCGTCCACAGGGGTTCATTGAGAATGCGTATTCTACTCGCGACCGCGGTTGCGATCGCTCCCCTGCTGGCTGCGTCCGGAGCATCGGCCGAGGTAGTCATTTCGACTGCCCGCACGACGCCGATCACCACCAGCAATGCGACCGGCACTGCTGCGGACAACATCCGCATCGCCACGGGCGGCTCCATCGCCGTCAACACCGGCGCCGCCGCGACGGTGAACTCGAACAACACGTTCGACATGGATTCCGGCAGCTCGATCACGATGGCCAACACGGCCAGCGGCTCGACCGGCCTGCTGATCAACGGCGGCGTGACCAGCACCGTCACGGTGGGCGGCACGATCAACCTCACCGACGACATCACCAGCGAAACCGACACGGACGCCGACAACGACGGCGACATCGACGGCGAGTTCGCGAACGGCACCGCGCGCTATGGCATCCGCCTGGACGGAACCTCGCCCTTCGTCGGCAACATCATCGTCGAGAGCACCGGCGCGATCGGCGTCGACGGCAACGATTCGTACGGCATCTCGCTGGAAGCGCCGCTCACCGGCAATTTCGACATGCTGGGCGGGGTCAACGTCACCGGCAAGAACAGCTACGGCGTGCGGACGACCGGCACGATCAGCGGCGACGCCCGCCTGGTCGGCAACATCACCGTCCGCGGTCCGGCCTCGACCGGCGCCTCCGTCGAAGGCGACGTGGCTGGGGCCCTGCTGGTCGAATCGACCATTACGGTCAGCGGCTATCGCTACCCGGCGCGCCCGGCCGACCGGCCCGAGGGCTACAATGAAACGACGGACAACGACGACGACGTCCTGTTCGTCGACGAGCTGGACGCAGACGACCTGCTTGCGGGCGGCCCGGCCCTCAGCATCGCCGCCAACATCGCCGGCGGCGTGTTGCTGGACCGTCCGCCGGCCTACGCCAACGGCGGCGTCGAAGGCGACGACGACGGCGACAACATCAAGAACGGCGACGAAGACGACGACGGCGACGGCACGATCAACCGCAACGACACCGATCGTGACGGCGACGGGCTGTTCGACGCCAGCGAGCAACAGGCGAGCATCACCAGCCTCGGCACGGCTCCGGCCGTCCAGATCGGCTCGACGACGCAGTCGATCACGCTGGGCGCGGTCGGCACGGGCGACGAAGCCTTCGGCTTCATCAACCGCGGCTCGATCACCGCTCAAGGCATCTATGACGGCAAGGCCGCCAGCGCGATGGTCATCGGCGGCAACGCCGGCCAGACCGTCGACGTCGCGGGCGGCGTGCGCAACGAAGGCACCATCGCCGCCATCGCGTTCGAAGCCGACTCGACCGGCCTGCGTTTTGGTCAGGGCGCGACGGCCGACCAACTGATCAACTCGGGCTCGATTACGGCGGGCGTGAACTCCGAGACCGGCGGCACGGCGACCGCCATCCGCATCGACGCGGGCGCCAACGTCAGCGAAATCCACAACAGCAGCAGCATCGTGGCGGCCTCTGCAGGCGGCACGGCGAGCACCTACGCCATCCGCGACCTCGAGGGCTCGCTGAGCCTCGTCACCAACACGCGCTCGATCCAGGCCACCCAGGGCAACGACATCGAGGGCGACGCCTACTCGCCCACCGCGACCGCGATCGACGTTTCGGTCAACACCACGGGCTTCACCTACATCCAGTCGGGCATCGCCGGCGGCGTCACCACCGGCAACCCGGACAGCGACGGCGACGGCGTGGCCGATTCGGCCGAGCCCAATCTGGTCGGCGAGGTCCGCCTCGGCTCCGGCGACGACCTGATCGACATCCAAAACGGTCTCGTCATCGGCGACATCGCGTTCGGCGCCGGCGCTGACAGGCTGTCGATCACGGGCGGCGGCCAGGTCCACGGCGCTCTGTCCGACACCGACGGCAATCTGACCATCGACGTCACCAAGGGCACCCTGGACGCCCGCCAGACCACCGCGCTGAACATCTCCGAGCTGAACGTCGGCGGCGAAGGCGAGCTGATCGTCACCCTCGACCCGACCAACAACGCGGTCGGCGGCTTCAACGTCGCCGGGACCGCCACGCTCGCCGACGGCGCGGGCCTGGGCCTGCGCTTCGACTCGCTGCTGGTCGCGCCGACCCAGACGACCCCGGCGCAGCGCTTCACCCTGATTGACGCCGGGACGCTGAACTTCGGCGATATCGACCTCACCTCGATCGAAGAGAACTCGCCCTACCTGTACGTGGTCAGCGCCGACGCCGACGTCGCCGCCGGCCAGGTCTTCGCCGACGTGCGCCGCCGCACGGCCGCAGAGGCCGAGATGATCCCCGTCGAAGCGTCGATGTTCGACTCCTTCTACGGCGCGATCGGCTCTGACAACGCCGAGGACATCCGCAACGCCTTCCTCGGCCAGACCAACCGCGACGACTTCATGAACCTGTACGAGCAGCTGCTGCCCGACCATTCGGGCGGTCCGCTGATCTCGCTGGCTTCGGGCGTCGACGCCGTCACCCGCGCCCTCACCGGCCGCAACGCCTCGGCGTCGCCGGGCGAGACCAGCGCCTGGGTGCAGGAAATCAGCTTCTACGCCGACAAGGACAAGACCGACTCCTACGGCTTCCGCTCCGAGGGCTTCGGCGTCGCCGGCGGCGTCGAGCGCGGCACCGGCCTGGGCGCCATCGGCATCACCGCGGCCTTCACCTCGTCGGATCTCGAGGATCCCGAGGCCGAGGCCGAGGAAGTCCTGTCCGCCAGCCTGTTCGAGCTGGGCCTCTACTGGCGCGCTCAGGGCCAGTACTGGACCACCTGGGCCCGCGCCGCGGCCGGCTACGGCACTTTCAGCTCGGAGCGCCGCTTCGTTGGTGAAGGTCTGAACCTGACCAACACCTCCGACTGGCACGGCTTCTCGCTGGCCGTGGCCGGCGGCGCCTCCTACGAGCGCAATTTCGGCTCCTTCAACGTCCGCCCCGAAATCTACGCCGAGTATTTCTCGCTCAGCGAGGACGGCCACACGGAAACGGGCGGCGGCGACGGCTTCGATCTCGAGATTGACGACCGCGAAGGACACCTGTTCTCCGCCACGGCGGCGATCAACATCGGCATGTCGATGGGCGAGAACAACTGGCTGCGCCCGGAAATGCGGGTCGGCTGGCGCCAGAACATCTCGATGGATCCGGGCGCCACCACCGCCCGCTTCCTGTCCGGCGGCGACGAGTTCACCCTCAGCCCGGCGGGCATCGAGGGCGGCGGTCCGATCCTCGGCTTCCGTCTGAACGTCGGCAACGAACTGGGCATGCTCTCGGTCAGCGCCGACGCGGAGATGATCGACGACTACATCCGGTACATGTTGTTCCTGCGGGCCAGCTTCCGGTTCTAAGATACCGGGCCGGGCGGCTAGCTCAGCTGGTCAGAGCACCTCGTTTACACCGAGGGGGTCGGGGGTTCGAACCCCTCGCCGCCCACCAGACAACAGATCAACCGGCGGCTCCCCTGGGAGCCGCCGGTTTTTCTTTGCGGTCAGAAGGACTGCTTGGCGATGACGTGCAGACGGTCCAGCGACCCCTCCTGCCCGCTCGCCACGGTGCGTTCGCCGTGGCGGAACTCGACGCCCAGGTCGAAACCGGGCGCCGGCGTGTAGAACAGGTTGGCGCCGACGCTCCAGGCCGAGGTGTTCGAATCGAGCGCCAGCAGGCCGTCCGGCGAGTCGACGTTCTGTCCGGACAGCATGAAGGTCGAGCGGACCTTGTCGGTCCAGAACAGCCGGGTCGACACATAGGCGGCGGTGACCGTCACCGGCTCCAGGTCCGAGTCGGTCAGGTCGATGATGGCGTCCGGCGCGAAATTGACGCCCACGTAGCGCCCGATGCCGTCGCCATAGGTCAGCAGGAAGCGGACGTCGTTCCGGTTCCGCTCGCCGAACGGCATCTTGCCGCCGACGCTGACGCCCCAGCCGCCGGCGCTCTCGTCATAGCCGGGGCCGTCGACGGCCAACCGCCGGGCCACGCCGGCGAAGCTGAATTCGCCGTAGGGCGAGGCGTAGACCAGCTTGGCCGTCAGATCAGGCGTCGAGTCGTCATCGTTCTCGATCATCACCGCCGACAGCGGCGTGTTGCTGGCGGTCTCGGCGTTCTCCGCCGCAATGAACAGGGTGAGGTCGTCGCTGAACGCGTGCTTGTACCGGATCAGCGGCTGCCGGACGAAGATCACGCCTTCGGTCGGGCCGATCAGGTCGGTGGTCTCCGGCATCACCGGCGTATGCATGAAGTTCGACCAGTCCTGGCCGATGGTCCACGAGCCGTAGCTGATGAAGGCCCGGCGCAGCGCGAAATTATAGGCGTTGGTCGTTCGCTCGGTGCCCTGGGTTCCGGGCGCGCCCTGGAAGTCGCCCTCGATATGGGTCGTCACCGCCCCGCTCCCGACCGGCGTCGAGGAGTTGAACACCAGCCGGGTCTGTTTGGCGTGGATGTCGAAGTCGAGGTTCTCGGTCGCGAAGCCGCCGACGGGAATGGTCGAGGGCAGATAGTAGTCGCGGCCGGCCGCGGCGGTGGCCGTATCGCCGTCGCTGTAGGAGCTGGCCAGGGCGTCGACCTTGACGAAGCCGGACAGCTTGATGGTCGTGTCGCCGACCTTGAAGCCGTCGGCGCGGGCGGCCGGTTGGCCGGCCGGCCCAGAGGCCGGAGCGGGGGCAGTCCCCGGAGCCGGAGGTCCCGCCGTGGGCCCGGCCGTCGGGATCGGACCGGCGGCGACCTGGGTGGGAACCGGGGCGGCCGCCTGTGCGGTGGCCGCCCGTTGGGCCGCAAGTTCGGCCCTCAGTTCCTGCAGAGCCGTCTCAAGTTCGACGACCCGCTGCTCAAGCGCAGCCTGCCTGTCAGGCGCGGGAGAGGTCTGTGTCGTCGTCGGTCCGCTCGCCGCGGGCGCGGTCTGCGCGCCGGCGGGGCTCGCCAGTATGGCTGTCGGCAGGGATATCAACATCGCCGCCACCGGCGCCGAACGACTTCTCTTCGCGCATTGCACTGGCCGTATCCTCTCTGTTGGGACTGACACGATCATCGACTGTCGAAGCGGCGATAAGCACCGCGGGACTCAGTACTGTGACCGGCTGGAGCCCATTGGGGAGGCCCTCGGCCTTCGGTCCAAAGCGGGTGGAAATGTAGTGCTCGACCACGGTGAATCCGGCGCCGAAGAGGGCCAGAAGCACCAGATAGCCGCCCAGGAACACCCAGATCGGGGCGGCGAAGTTCAACTCTCGCACAGTGCCAAGGAAGAACGGAGTCCACCAACTGGCGGCCGAAACGGCCCCGCAGACCCGCATCATGATCCGGTCGCGGCGCGTGCTTCCCTGCTTGCAGAACAGCGGACGGCCGACGGCCCGGGCGACCTGCGGCAGCACCTTGAAGTGCAGGATTGCCCCGTTGATCGTCAGGATGGCGACGACAATGAGCTTCGCCTGGACCTTGGGACTGCCGAACAGGGCCGGGTTGTCGAACCACGCCAAGGTCATGAAGCCGATCCCGGACAGCCACAGGGCGGCCAGACCGGCCGCGGCGAGCAATGAAACCAGATGCACCAGATGCGCGTCGGAACGCGTGACTGTGTCACCTCTCAAGAACTTCAGAAGGTAGAAGTCAAGCGTGGTTACGCTTCCCAGTCCTATAACTAGACCGAGCAGGTGGAGCAGGACGAAATAGGTTTTCGGGTCCACTCTAAGCCCTCCTTTTAACTGAGGGCCCGGTGTCCGGTGCGTCCGTGTCTGGATTATGTCGACTTATGTACTAATGTTAATCGGTGACAGTGTACTAATACCTTGGCCATTACGGTCTACGCCTAAGGTAATAGCCGACAAGTCCCGGCTTTCAACGTCCCTACTTTGGAGTAAGGGTGGGTCCGCGACGGCAACGCTGGCGCTCTCCCGCCGGCCCTGCGGCCGCGCAAGAGCCCGACCCCCGCACGCCGATCCAAGTGTCGATCACGCCTGGGGCTGAACGGGTGGGAGAACCGCATGTGCCGATTGGCGAGAGTCGTCGCACCAGGCTTGCCGCACCACGTCTCGCAGTGGGGAAACCGACGCGAGCAGGTCTTCTTCAACGACGACGACTACCGGGCCTATCTGACCCTGGTCGGCCTGGCGGCGCGGCGCGCGGGCACAGAGATCTGGGCGTATTGCCTACTGCCCAATCACGTCCATTTCATCATGGTCCCGGCTGAGCTGGACGGTCTGAGGGCCACGTTCGCGGACGCTCATCGGCGCTACACCGCTCGCATCAACGGCCGGCTGCGGCAGACCGGTCATCTCTGGCAGGGCCGGTTCAGCTCGGCCGTGCTTGACGAGCGGCACCTCGTCGCCGCCGTCCGCCACCTGTCCTTGAACCCGGTGCGCTCCAAGCTCGCCGATCGGCCGGAAGACTGGCCCTGGTCGAGCACGCGCGCCCTGCTCGCGGCGCGCGACGACGCTCTTCTGTCCACCGGCCCGATGCTCGACCACCTCGGCGACTTCGCCGCCTTCCTGGAGCAGCCTGAGGACACGGAGGCCATCTCCGCCCTGCGTCGCTCCTATTCGACGGGGCGTCCGGTCGGGGCCCAGGACTGGATCGCCCAGCTCGAGGCTCTGACCTCCCGTCAGCTCGCCCCGCGAAAGCGCGGTCGCAAGCCCAAATCCGAGACTGAAGCCTCCTCCCCCGACGGCCTGGCCCCCCTCGGAGCCTGAGCCGCCCTGCTTCGGCCACGGAGGCGTCAGACTGCGTTCACCATTGATGGGTTAACCCTGCCGCGTCGGGAGCCCCATCGCCATGTCCAAGCTGATCACCAAAGCCGCCGCCCTGTCCGCCGTTCTGGCGGGCGCGCTGATGCTGCAGGGCTGCGTCGTCGGCGCGGTCGTAGGCGGCACCGCCGCCGTGGTCGGCGGCACGGTCAAGGCCACGGGCGCGGTCGTCGGCGCGGGCGTCGACGCGGTCACCACCTCGGACGAGGAAACCAAGCTGAAGCGCGAGCGCGAACAGCGCGAATACGAGCGCGAGCAGCGCCGCTGCGAACAGCGCCGCGAGCGCGGGCAGAACTGCTGAAACCGGCGCCGATCGAGCGCCAGGTCGCTAGAGGGTCAGGACGCAGCGCTCGTGGATGGTCGGACGCGCCACCTGGATACGGCACAGGCCCGGCCACTCGGGCTTCAGCGTCTTGGCGAACCACAGGCACAGGTTCTCGAGGCTGGGCAGCTCCAGCCCCGCATGCTCGTTGAGCATGCCGTGATCCAACTGTTCGGCGGCCGCCTTCAACGCCCGGTCCAGCGCGCCCAGGTCGGCGACCCAGCCGTGTTCGGCGTCCAGCACCTCGCTGCGCACCGTCGCCTCCACCGTGAACGAATGGCCGTGGACGCGGCGATAGATGCTGCCCTCGGGCTCGTTGGGGAAGTGGTGGGCCGCGTCGAAGGTGGCCTGTTTGGTGATCTCGAAGACGGGCATTAGCGGACGCCGATGTACTTGTGGGTCTGGACGCTGAGCCGCCACTGCGGGTGCGTCAGGCAATAGTCGATGGCTGCGGCGGTGTTGGCCTCGCGGTCAGGGCCGTCCATGGGCTGCAACCAGAAGCGCTCGAACGACAGGTGCTCGAACCGGTCCGGCATGGCCTTGGCCTGCGGGAAGACCAGCTTCAGCTCCTGGCCCGAGGTCTGGACCACCGGAGCGTCGGCCTTGGGGCTGACGCAGACCCAGTCGATCCCGGCCGGGGCCTCAAGCGTGCCGTTGCTTTCGATGGCGATCTCGAAGCCGCGGGCGTGCAGCGCGTCGATCAACGGTTGATCCAGCTGCAGCAACGGCTCGCCGCCGGTGCAGACCACCAGCTTCGGGTCCCCCGCCCTGCCCCGCCACATGGCGTCGACATGGTCGGCCAGCGCCTCAGGCGTCGCGAACTTGCCGCCGCCGTCGCCGTCCGTCCCGACGAAATCCGTGTCGCAGAAATTGCAGATCGCCGTCGCCCGGTCGCGCTCCAGCCCGTTCCACAGGTTGCAGCCGGCGAAGCGCAGGAAGACCGCGGGCCGCCCCGCCTGGCCGCCCTCGCCCTGCACCGTCAGAAAGACTTCCTTGGCCGCATAGCTCATGGCCGCGCCACCCACTGGCCGTAGCCGACGGCGCGCAGCTCGCACGCCGGGCAAGTCCCGCAGCCGTAGCCCCAGCCGAACCGCAGGGCGCGGTCGCCGCGGTAGCAGGTGTGGCTTTCCTCGACGATCAGGTCGACCAGGGCCTGGCCGCCGATGCGGTCCGCCAGGGCCCAGGTCTCCGCCTTGGTCAGGGCCATCAGCGGCGTCTCGATGATCACCGGCTTGTCCAGGCCGAGGCTGAGCGCATGCGCCATGGCCTCGATGGTGTCGCGGCGGCAGTCGGGATAGCCGGAGTAGTCGGTCTCGCACATGCCGCCGACCAACACCTCCAGGCCGCGGCGGTCGGCCAGGGCGGCGGCGCAGGTCAGGAACACCAGATTGCGCCCCGGCACGAAGGTGGTCGGCAGGCCGCGCGCGTCCATCTCGATGGCGCGCTCGGCCGTCAGGGCGCTCTCGGCGATCTTGCCGTAGCCGGTCAGGTCGACGACGTGATCCGGGCCCAGCCGGTCGGCCCACTGCGGCAGCACCTTGGCCATGCCTTTGCGCACGTCGAGGCGCGCCTGCATCTCGACCGAATGGCGCTGGCCATAGTCGAAGCCGACTGTCTCGACGCGGTCGAAACGCTCCAGCGCCCAGGCCAGGCAGGTGGCGCTGTCCTGCCCGCCGGAGAACAGAACAAGGGCCGATTTTTCAGGGCTTTGGCTGATTTCGCTCATGACAAACCTGCGGTCGGCCGGTCGGCCGCGCGCATGGACAAGGGTGATGGACCGCTCCAGGGCGGGCGGGCCTTCTACACCAACGCGTCCGGAGGGGCAAAAGAGGCGGGAATCGGCAAGCTCAGCCTTAATGCTTCCGCAAAGAGTTCAAGGCACTGTCCGCCAGTCGCAGTGGAGTCCCAGGCAGAATGCCGACCATCGAAGCCCTGACAGAACGCGCGGAGGCGGTATCGCCCGACACGCTGGGCAGCGATGTCTTCGCGCGCTTCACCAGCGAACCCGACACCCTGGTCATTCCGGTCGTCGACGGCGATCGCCCGCTCGGCCTGATCGAGCGCAACGCCTTTCTGCTCAAGATCGCCGGGGCCTTCGGACACGCCCTCTACGCCAAGCGCCCGGTCATCCATCTGATGGACGAGGACCCGGCCGTGGTCGAGGCCGGCGTGGCCATCGACACCTTCTGCGATGTGCTGATGAAGAGCGGCGCCGGCGCCCTGATGCGCGGCTTCATCGTCACCCGCGGCGGCAAATATCACGGCGTCGGAACGGCGGTGTCCCTGCTGCAGGCCGTCAACGACCGCCAGCGCAAACAGAACGAGGAACTGGCCGAGCAGGCCCGCGTCCTGACCGACACCAAGACCCAGGCTCTCGCCTCGGCCCGCGCCAAGAGCCAGTTCCTGGCCATCATGAGCCATGAGCTGCGCACCCCGATGAACGGCGTCCTCGCCGTCGCCGAACTGCTGCGCCGCCAGCCGCTGAACGCCCAGGCCCACGCCCATGTGACGACGATCGTGGAGTCGTCGGAGACCCTTCTGCGCATCCTCCAGGACGCGCTCGACCTGTCCCGCGCCGAGGCCGGCGAGCTGGAGATGCACGCCGAGCCGACCCCCCTGCGCGCCCTGATGGACGACGTCCAGGCGATGTGGGCTCCGCGCGCCTCGCAGGACAACGTGACCCTCATGGTGGGCTACGAAGGCGACACGGAACTCGCCGCCGTGGTCGACCCCGTTCGCCTCAAGCAGGTGTTCAACAACCTGATCGGCAACGCGCTGAAGTTCGCCCGCAACGGCGTCGTCGAGGCCGGACTCAAGGCTGTGGCCCAGGGCGGCCGCATCCGCCTCGAGGCCCGCATTCGCGACGACGGCCCGGGCGTCGACGCCGACCGCGTCGACCTGATCTTCCAGCCGTTCGTCCACGGCTCGGGGCCAGACGGCGCCGGCCTGGGCCTGTCGATCTGCCGCCAGGTGATCGAGCGCATGGGCGGCCGCATCTGGGCCGAGAACAACCCGGGCCAGGGCGCCACCTTCGCCTTCGATGTCGAGGTCGAGCGCGCCTACGTCGAGGCCCCGACGGCCTCCAACGTCCAGTCCCTGTCCGACATGGACCTGGCCCACAACGCCACGCCGCACGTGCTGATCGTCGACGACAACGCGACCAACCGCGTCGTCGCCCAGGCCCTGTGCGAGATGTTCGGCTGCACCTCCGAGACCGCCGAGGACGGCCTGCAGGCCGTCGAGATCGTGCAGGAACGGCTGTTCGACCTGATCCTGATGGACATCAAGATGCCGCGCATGGACGGGGTCCAGGCGACCCAGGCCATCCGCGCCCTCACCGGCCCGGCCGCCGCCATCCCGATCGTCGCCCTGACCGCCAACGCCGACCCGGAAGACGCGCGCAAATACATGGCCAACGGCATGGCCGCTGTGGTCGAGAAGCCGATCAAGCCGGAACGCCTGCGCATGGCCATGAATGCGGCCCTGGAACAGGCCGCCGCGGCCGCCGCGGTCGTACCCAGCACGAAACGGGCCCGGTCGGCGGCTTAGCTGACCGGTTCGGCGACCTCCCCCGCCGCTTCCTCGTCCTCGTCGTCGTAGCCCACCAGCCGCAGGGCCCGCGCCTTCTGCCCGTGCAACTCGCACCAGCGCAGCAGCCCCTCCTCCCGCCCATGGGTGATCCAGATCTCCTCGGGCTTCAGCTCGGCGAAGGTGGCCGTCAGCTCCGGCCAGTCGGCATGGTCCGACAGCACCAGCGGCAGCTCGACGCCCCTCTGCCGCGCCCGCGCCCGCACACCCATCCAGCCCGAGGCGAAGGCCAGCACGGGATCGGCGAAGCGGCGCGACCAACGATCCTGGGTCGCCGACGGCGGAGCGATGACCACCTCGCCGCCCAGCGCATTGGGCTTCAGTCCGGTGGCGGGCGCCAGCGGACCCAGGTCGACGCCCTCGCGCTCGTACAACCGGTTCAGCCGCTCCAGCGCCCCGTGAACGTAGATGGTCCGATCCCAGCCCGCCTCGCGCAACAGGCGGATCACCCGCTGCGCCTTGCCCAGGGCATAGGCCCCGACCAGATGGGCTCGCTCGGGAAACTGGCGCAGCGACTGCACCAGCCGTCCGATCTCCTCGGCGTCCGGCGGATGGGTGAAGACCGGCAGGCCGAAGGTCGCCTCCGAGATGAAGACATCGCAGGGGACCGGCTCGAACAGGGCGCAGGTGGGGTCGCGCCGCCGCTTGTAGTCGCCGGACACCACCATTCTCACGCCACGCCACTGGATCACCGCCTGGGCCGAACCCAGCACATGGCCTGCCGGGACCAGGGTCACGTCGACGTCGTTATGCGAGGCTGTCTCGCCGTAGGTCACCGCCTGCCGGCGAAGGGCGAATTCCTCGCCGTAGCGCTCGGCCATGATGGCGAGGGTCTGGGGCGTAGCCAGCACGGCGCCGTGCCCGGCCCGGGCGTGGTCGGAGTGGCCGTGGGTGATGACCGCCCGATCGACCGGCCGCACCGGATCGACGTAGAAGTCGCCGGGCGGGCAGTACAGACCGGCCGGGGTCGGCCTGAGCAGGTCTTCGAAGCGGATCATCGGGCGAGGAAACGCGCGAACGCCGCTTGCGTCCACCGGCCGACCGAGACGATACCAGACCATGACCGCCTCGCCCCTGCAGTCGCTCCTGCCCCAGCTCGCCTCCGGCGCCGCCCACACCCACGCCCTGGGCTTCGCCTACGAAGGCCTGGAGGGCGACCGGGTGCGCATCCGCGTTCCCTGGCGCGAGGACCTGGTCGGCGATCCCGACACCGGCGTGCTGTCGGGCGGCCTGGTCACCACCCTGCTCGATCACGTCGGCGGTCTGGCCGTCTGGGTCGCCCTGGACCGCTTCGAGTCCATCGCCACCCTCGACCTGCGCGTCGACTACATGCGCGCCGCCGAGCCCGGCCGCGACCTGATTGCTGAAGCCCGTTGCTATCATCTGGGCCATTCCGTCGCCTTCGTCCGGGCCTGGGCCTTCGAGGACAGTCCCGAAAACCCCGTGGCGGCGGCGCAGTCAGCCTACATGCTGAACTCCAGCGGCGGCCGCGGCCTGGGCGCCAACCTCAAGGCGCCGCGCGAGGCCGGTCAATGAGCGAGCTTCTGAACCGCCTGCCCTACGCCCGCTTCCTCGGCCTGACCTCGGCCGAGGACGGCGACGCCCTCACCGTGACCATGCCCTTCGCCGAGAAGCTGATCGGCAACCCCGTCCTGCCGGCCCTGCACGGCGGCTCCACCGCCGCCCTGCTAGAGCTGACGGCGGTCGCCCAGGTCGCCCTGCTTTACCCGCGCCTGCGCCTGCCGCGGCCGATCAACGTCACCGTCGCCTATCTGCGCTCCGGGCGGCCGGTCGACGTCCAGGCCCGGGCCCGCATCAGCAAGGCCGGCCGCCGCGTCGCCCACGTCCTGGCGGAGGCCTGGCAGGAGGACGAGGCCCAGCCGATCGCCTCCCTGACAGCGCACTTCCTGCTCGCCGAGCACGACCTCTAGGCATATCCGCCTAGACGCACACGCGCCTCATTCAACCATCGAGCGACCTTAGCCGTAGTCCGCGCTGACGGGCGATTCCGCTCGCCTCCAAGCCTCTCGGGCCCTTCCGGCGATCAACCGGAGATTGCTTCACTGTGTCCGGAAAGGGACATAAGATGGTTTATGGTCAACAAAACCCTACCTAAACGGCCTATGCCGTGTTAAGGCCTGGTTTACCTAGTTTGGAGGGTATCAATGGACCGCACTGAAGTCGTCGCCAGCCTCGCCGGTGACCTGAATGCCACCGAGCAAGCCGTCGACGCGGCTATCGCTCACGCCACCACCCTGGTGCAGTCGTTCATCGGCGCCCGCACTGCCCTCTCGCTCTCGCCGGTCGCGGCTGCGGAATCGCAAGCCAAGGCCATGGCGGCCATCGCTGCCCTCGCCGCCGCTCGCGCCGCTGTCGTCGAGTGCCACGCCGAAATGGCGAAGGATCACCGTCGCCTCGGCTTCGGCACCTACATGGGCGGGATCCTGGACAAGCCGGCGGAAGACCGCCCGCGCACGGCCGGTTCGGCCGACCACCTGCGCGCCGTTTAGTTCGGCGTAATGTCGGGCGGCGGACGTTTCGATCCGCACCGACTTGATGCATTGTCGCCCCCAACGCTTTGAGCGCTGGGGGCGATTCTGTGTTTGACACGACCTACTCGATGATTGGCGTCGCGATCATCGTGCTGATCGCGGGCTTCGCCTTCCTCAAGGGGGACGAGCCGGAGCGGATCGGCGCCGGCGCCTTCGTCATGGTCGCGCTGGCCTCCCTGCTCATCCAGGACAACACCGGCTACTTCGGGCCCAAATACGGGCAGCTGGCCGCCGACCTGGTGCTGCTGGCCATCTTCGCCATCATCGCCTGGAAGAGCCGCCGCACCTGGCCCGTCTGGGCCGCCGCCTTCCAGGGCATCATCGTCGCCGGCCACCTGGTCTTCATCATGGACACCGGCGCCGGCAACATCGCCTTCTACGCCGTGAACAATCTGTCCGGCGTCGCCATCCTGATCACCATCGGGGTCGGCACCTTCTGGGCCTGGCAGGAACGCCGGGCCGCCGGGATCGAATAGGCGGCGGACCAGACATGCCGGAGAGCGTCATCGCCCACGCCGGCTTCGCCCTCGTCGTCCTCGTCGCCATCGTCGGCTTCCTGAAGGGGGACGAGCCCGAGCGCATTGGCGCCGGCGCCTACGCCCTCGCCCTGTTCTCCACCCTGCTGCTGCGGGAGGAGAGCCTCATGGACCAGCCCCAGCTCGCCCTGATCCTGATCGACGCCGCCCTGCTGGTCGTCTACGGCGCCCTGGCCTGGAAGAGCCGCCGCGCGTGGCCCGCCTGGGCCGCCGCGGTCCAGACCGTCGCCGTCATGGCCCATGTGCTGATGATCGCCCAGCCCGGCGCCTCGATCGCCACCCTCTATGAGGTCGTCAGCCTGGCCAATTTCGCCGCCCTCGGCGTCCTGTCCATCGGCGTCTTCCAGGCCTGGCGCGACCGCGCAATCGTCGCCGAGCCGCGTTGACCACGACGGGACATAGGCGGATATTCCTACAGATCGCCGCCAAGGCGCTGCTGATTCGGCCGTCATGCCCCTGTCCCACGCCCAGCTCTGGAAGGCGATCGACGGCCTCGCCCGGCGCGAGGGCCTCAGCGCCTCGGGCCTGGCCCGGCGCGCCGGGCTGGACGCCACCAGCTTCAATCCTTCCAAGCGTTTCGGCCCCGGCGAGCCGCCGCGCCCGCGCTGGCCCTCGACCGAAAGCCTGACGCGCATCCTCGAAGCCACCGGCGCGACCCTCGGCGACTTCGCCGCCTTGGCCCAGGACGCCCCGGACCGCCCTTCCACCGTGCCCATGCTCGGCCTGGCCCAGGCCGGCCAGGACGGCTTCTTCGACGACGCCGGCCTGCCCGTCGGCGACGGCTGGGAACAGACCGAGCTGCCGCGTCCCCGCGACACCCTTCTCAGCCTGCGCATCAATGGCGACTCCATGGTCCCGCTGTACCGTGAGGGCGACCGGGTCATCGTCGATCGCGAAGCGTCCGACGTGCGCAAGGGCGACCGCGTCGTGGTCCGCACCACCGGCGGCGAGACCTTGGCCAAGGAGGTCGACCGGCTCACCACCGAGACCGTCACCCTCGCCTCGATCAACCCAGCCTACGAACCGCGCACCGTCGAACGCCGCGACATCCAGTGGATGGGCCGCATCCTGTGGGTGAGCCAGTAGCAGGGCCGGCCTAGTCCAGGTCCGTCTGGATCCACTTCGGCGAATGGTGGATGTCGATCGTCTGCAGGCGGCCCGGCCCCAGGTTCTCGAACCTGTGCGGAACGCCGGCCGGCCCGAACACCACGTCGCCCTGGGCCGCCTCCAGCGTCGTGTCGCCGACAAAGAACCGCGCCCGCCCGGCGATGACGATGAAGGTCTCGTCATAGGGGTGGACGTGCAGCCGCGGCCCCTCCCCGATCGTGTCCGTGCCGTAGGCTAGGACGGTCGTCTGTCCGCCCCACGCCACCCCTTCGACGACCCCACGCCATGGCCCGGCCGCGGCGCCGTCGAACAGGGTCTCCTTGCTCGCCGCCCGCCCGTCGGCTGTGACGCTGGCGGGATCGAAGTCTCTGCGTGGCATCCAGGGTCCCTCAGGTTGCGGTTTGCGCCGCCTGGGCGCGTGCATCGGAGCATCGCGCAGGCCGAGCGGCCGGGCAAATCGAGCGGACGCGAGTTCAACGTCGCCTTCGAGCGCTACGGAAACAGGGCTTCGTTGCCCCGCTGGGCCAGCCATCCATTCTCGTCATCGGCCGCCGCGCACCGGCTTTTGCTTTGGTAGCCGGGCGAGCCTCCCCTGCTCGGACAGGAGATCCTCCAAGCAGACCTGGGCCTGGAGATCCGAACAAAAAAGGCCGCCCCGAAGGGCGGCCTCTCCTTGTCTCTGCGCCAGTGCTTAGCGCGTGACGTAGTGGGCGTTGACCCAGCCGCCGCCGGCGATCTGGACCCATTCGCCCTGCGAGCCGGTGGCCGTGAACGGCTGGCCGGCCGACAGACGGCCCATGGTGCGGTAGCCGGTGCCCGGGCCCGAACGAATGTTCAGGTTGGACATGGCCCGGTACTGGGCGCTGTTGTCGTAGCTGTAGTTCGAACTGGCGGCGCGCTGGCGCTGCTGGTTACAGCCGATGTACGAGCCGGCGGCCGCACCCGCGGCGCCGCCCGCGACCGCGCCGAGGGCGCGCTCATTGTCCGAGATTTGGCTGCCGGCCAGGGCGCCGAGCACGCCGCCGATCAGGGCGCCGGTGCGCTGGCGGCCGCCGGGGGCGTCACAGTTGGTCACGCCGTTGGCGCGCGATTGGGCGGAAGCGATGGTCGGAATGGCCGCCGGAGCGAGCGTGCCCAGAATGGCGGCGGCGGCGATAGCGACGGTGATTTTCTTGTTATTCGACATGGCTCATCTCCTGTCATCGAGTTGGTCGATGGCAGGCACAATGCACTGGCCAAGCTGAAGGCTCCCGGAGGGTCGCCGTTATATTCGGTTCATGTTCGTTAGCGCGCTAACGCTCGCGACGCGGTCGCTCGCTGCTTGAGCGCGCGAAGCGCCAGGCCGCGTCGGGTCGGGAGGTCCCGCAGGGCCGACGACCGCGGCCGACTAAGACGCCAGCTCGCCGTTCGCGCCAGCCTCGATCAGAGCGATCGTCTGCGGCAGGCCGTAAATGGCCGCGAACGAGCCGAACCGCGGCCCCTGCGACGCGCCCAGCAGCACCTCGTACAGCGCCCCGAACCAGGCGCGCAGCGGCTCGAACGCGTGTTCTTTGCCCACGGCGTAGACCTCGCCCTGGATCAGTTCGCCGTCCGTGGTGTCGGCCGGCAGGGCCTTCAGCCGCGCCGCCAGGTCCAGCAGCGCCGCCTTCTCCTTGTCGTCGGGCAGGCGGTAGGACTTCGTCGGCTTCACGAAGTCCTCGTAGTAGTTCAGCGCCCGGTCCATCAGCTGGTCGAGCAGCGGTTCGTTCTCGGGCGTCGCCTCGGGCAGGTATTTGGCGAAATAGGCCCATAGCTGCGCCTTGGACGAGGCATTCGCCACGCCCACCAGGTTGAGCAGCAGGGCGAAGGACACCGGCGAGGTGTGCTCGGGCGGCGCCCCCGAATGGATCGACCAGACGGCGTTGTCGATCCGCTTCGGCGGCTCCTGCGTCTTATAGGCCTCGATGAAGGCCAGATAGTCGTCGATCGCGCGCGGAATGACGTTGAAATGCAGCGACTTGGCGGACTTCGGCGACTGGAACATGTACCACGACAGGCTCTCGGGCGTGCCGTAGCGCAGCCACTCCTCCATGGTCAGGCCGTTGCCCTTGGACTTGGAGATCTTCTTGCCCTCGATGTCGAGGAAGAGCTCGTAGTTGAAGCCCTCGGGCGGGACGCCCCCAAGCGCGCGGCAGACCTTGGAGCTCTCGCGCACGCTCTCGATCAGGTCCTTGCCCGACATCTCGTAGTCGACGTCCAGCGCCGTCCAGCGCATGGCCCAGTCGGGCTTCCACTGCAGCTTCACATGGCCGCCGGTGACCGGGACCTCGGTTCGTCCGCCGGCGGGATCGTCGAACACGATCGTGCCCTTCTCGACGTTGCGCTCCAGCGTCGGCACCTGCAGCACATGGCCGGTGATCGGGCTGACCGGCAGGAAGGGCGAATAGGTGGCGCGGCGCTCTTCGCCGAGCGTCGGCAGCATGATGGACTGGACCGCGTCGAACCGCTCCAGCAGACGCAGCAGCACCTCGTCGAACCGCCCCGACCTGTACTGCTCGGTCGAGGAGAGGAACTCGTACTCGAAGCCGAAGCCGTCGAGGAAGGCGCGCAGGCGGGCGTTGTTGTGCGCCCCGAAGCTGTCGTGCGTGCCGAACGGGTCGCGCACCACGGTCAGCGGCTTGTGCAGGTCCTCGCGCAGCATCTCCGGATTGGGGATGCCCTCCGGAACCTTGCGCAGTCCGTCCATGTCGTCCGAGAAGGCGATCAGCCGCGTGCGCCAGTGGTCGCCGGTCAGGGCGCGGAAGGCGTTGCGCACCATGGTCGTGCGCGCCACCTCGCCGAAGGTGCCCATGTGCGGCAGGCCCGACGGCCCATACCCCGTCTCCAGGATCACCGGCCGCTGCAGCGCCTCGAAGGTCGCCAGCGCCTCGTCCGCCTTGCCGGCGTCGATCAGCAGCTTGGCGGCGTTCCGGTCGGCGTCCGACAGCCGCTTCTTCAGAACGTGGTTCAGAAGATTGCGGGCCTGTTCGAACGGCCAGGACTTGGCCTCACGCGAGAGGGTTTCGAGGTTCTGCAGCATGGGAGGGGCTTTGCAGCGTCAGGGGCGGCGGGTCAACGCCCGGCGCGTCACCGATCGCCCGGTTCAGCCCGCAGGGCTCGCGGAAGCATTCGGCGGAAGCCTTCGTCCGCCGACACCCCGTCACGCCGGGCCCGGCCATAGATCAAACCGGCGACGACCAACGGAAAGGCCGCAAGGATCGTGAGAAAGATCCAACTGCCGCTGAGATCGATCCCCAAGAAGCTCAAGAACCCCATCGGGGCGAGGACTGAAATCGGCGTCAGGACAAGGCCGAAGAACAGCGCCTTGCCGGCCGTCCCGAGCCGGGTCGGGCGCTGCTCCGGTCGCTTCATCGCCCCGCGCGCACTGGCCGCTCGCTCCAGGCGCTGCAGTTCCGCAGCCTGATGCGGGCTCCGAAACTCGGTCTTCTCAAGGAAATGTCCGTCCGGCCAGATCAGGCTCGCCGTTACGGCGGCCGTCTTCAGGGCCTGGACGTCGTCGACCCGCCGGTAGGCCCACAGCCGCCAACGCGTGATCTGGCTCGACCAGGCCACCCAACTGCAAAGGAGGGCGAGCACGAACGCCAGGATCAAGGCGCCCAGCACGATCCAACCATCGTCCGCCTGGGTCTCCATCAGAGCACCGATCGCGCCGAAGCCGGCCAGCGGCAGGCCGAAACCCAGCAGCGCCGTGCCGTTGACCCACACCATCCCGACAAGGATGGCCCGTTCTATGCTGATCTTCCCGCCCATCGGCCAAGCCTAACGACGTACCCGGCGGAACCCAAGACTTAACGGCGCCGCTTCACCGTCCCCGCCACCACCGCCGCACCGCTCGCGACCACCAGCGCATCCTCGATCAGCCCGCTCCTGGTCTGGCCGATCTCCCGCATCGCCCGCTTGCGGCCCGCCAGGGTGAGGTAGGCCAGCGGCACAGCGACCGTCACCGCCAGCAGGCCCCCGAAGCGCTCCCGCCCCTTCGGCGCCAGAGCGGCGCCCGCGATGCCGGCGCTCATGACCCGGGCGAGCAGGCCCAGCGGGACGGTCCGGTCCGGGGCCGACTTCATCTTGTCGCCGAACAACTCGCCGACGCCCATCACGAGGGCCCCGGCCGTGAACAGCGGATGGGTCAGCAGGCGCAGCCGGCCGGGCGTCTTGCGGTGGGCAAGGTGGGCGGTCGCCAGAGCCGCCATGGGGGTCATCGAACGGGCGCTGGCGACGGCGCCGATGAGGGCGGACGCAAGGAGATCGGGTACACGCATCGCTTCCCAACACCTGCCCGGCGAACGGGTTCATCGCTTCCCGGCGGGCCCGACGCGACGCCGGTGCAACCTCGCCCCCCGACATCGGTTGTCAGGGCTCCCGCCCGGAGCCGCCGCATGACCGATCAACCCACCTTCACCATCGACCAGGCCATTGCGGCGCAACGCAGCCTCCGCGAGGCCCTCGGGCTCGGCGAGGAGCGGTTCGAAGTCTCCGAATTCGTCGAGATGGTCAGCGACGAGATCGAGCAGATGCGCGACGCCGGCAAGACCGACGCGGACATCGTCGCCATCGTCGCCGAGGCCACCGGCCACCGCATGGACGTCGCCGACATCGAGCGCCACTACGTCGCGCCGGAAGACCGCCACGGCGGCGACGAGGACTAGCCGCCTTCCCGCTTGCGCCTCGCCCGGCTTGGCCGCACCCTCGCCGCCCCGTCGCCCCGCGAGGCCCCATGCGCACGATCGTCGCCTGCCTGAGCCTGTTGCTCGCCACGCCGGCCCTGGCCCAGACCCCTACGCTCATCCGCCCGGCCGCCGTGTTCGACGGCGTCGACGGCCGGCTGCACCCAGGCTGGTCGGTGCTGGTCGAGGGCGAGCGCATCGTCGCCGTCGGGCCGTCGGTGGTCGCGCCTGCCGACGCGCGCATCGTCGACCTGCCCGGCGCCACCCTGCTGCCCGGCTTCATCGAGGGCCACTCCCACCTGTTCCTGCACCCCTACAACGAAGCCAAGTGGGACGATCAGGTGCTGCACGAGCCGCTCGCCCTGCGCACCGCCCGGGCCGTGGTGGCGGCGGAGGACACCCTCAACGCCGGCTTCACGACGACCCGTGACCTCGGTACCGAGGGGGCGGGCTACGCCGACGTCGGCCTGCGCCAGGCCATCGACGAGGGCATCGTTCCCGGCCCCCGCATCCTCGCCGCCACCCGCGCCATCGTGGCCACCGGCGCCTACGGCCCCAAGGGCTTCGAGCCGGGCGCCGACACGCCGCTGGGCGCCGAAGAGGCCGACGGCGACGACCTGATCCGCGTGGTGCGCAGCCAGATCGGCGGGGGCGCCGACGTCATCAAGCTCTACGCCGACAGCCCCTGGCGGCCCGGCGAGCCCAGCCGTCCGACCTTCTCCGAGGCCGAGATGCGCCTCGCCGTCGAGACCGCCCACGCCGCCGGCCGCCCGGTGGCCATCCACGCCGCCACCGCCGAGGGCATGCGCCGCGCCGCCTCGGCCGGGGCCGACACCATCGAGCACGGCGACGGCGGCACGCCCGAGATCTACCGGCTGATGGCCGGGCGCGGCGTGGTCCTGTGCCCCACCCTCGCCGCCACCTGGTCCAACGCCCGCTACGCCGGCTGGGACGGGTCCGCCGCCAGCGCCCCGCCCCGCGTCCGCGCCCACCGCGAGGCCTTCGCCGCCGCACGCGCCGCTGGAGTGAAGATGTGCATGGGCGGCGACGTCGGGGTCTACGCCCACGGCACCAACGCCCTCGAGATGGAGCTGATGGTCGACTACGGCATGCCGGCGGCCGACGTCCTCATGGCCGCCACCTCCGGCAACGCCGAGGCCTTGGACCTACCCGACCGCGGCCGCGTCCAGCCGGGCCTGCTGGCCGACCTCGTCGCCGTCCAGGGCGACCCGACCGCCGACATCCACGCCACACGCAATGTGGTCTGGGTCATGAAGGGCGGCGAGGTGGTGAAGGATCCCGAGCCTAGAACCGCGAGTGCGGATTGACGGAATCTTCCGGCGGACCGGCCACCACGTCCCAGTGCTCGACGATGCGGCAGTTCTCGACGCGGAAGATGTCGGCCAGGGCGTAGGCGGGCGCGCCGGGCGCGGGCGTCATGCGGGCGTGGATGAAGACCAGGTCATCCGAGGCCGCCGAGCGCAGCACCTCCCAGCGCGCCGTCGGAACATCGCGGATGATGCCCCCCAGGAACTCGACCACGGCCGCGCGCGTGCCGCCGGGAATGTCCGGCTTGTGCTCGACGAAGGCGGGCGAAGTGTAGCGCTCGAAGGCGACCTCGGGCTGCCGCTCGACGAGGCCGAGCGTGTAGAAGTCCAGCACCAGCTGACGATTGGCGGCGGGTGAGCTGTCGCAGTCCGCGGCTTGTCCTGCGAAGGCGGGTCCGGTGGCGACCACAGCGAGGCAGGCGATCAGGGAAAGGGCGAGCTTGCGCATGGGTTCACAATCCATCGGTTTGCGAACCCTGTCCATGGCCGGAGCCGGATCAGCCCTCGGCTTCGGCCTGCGCTTCCGCCCGGGCGCCGGGGATCGCGATGCAGCGCTGGCGCGTGCCGCCGCCGGCTGCGGCTTCGACCCGCGGGGCGATCGAGCTCACCGTCGTTCCATCCGCCCCGTAGGTGGCCAGGAACTGGCAGCCGGTCTGCAGGTCGGTGAGCACATAAACGCCCGGCTGGTCCGTCGGGGCCTTGCTCAGATTGGCCGTCACCACCCCGCGCAGGGCGCCCACGGGGTCGTCGACCGCCTGCTGGATCTGGTCTGTCCGGGCGTTGATCTCGTCCGCCGTGGCGCGGGCCTGGGCGGCGGTGTCCTCGATCTCCTGCAGGGCCGAGGTGTCGACCTCGCAGGCGGCGACGGACAGGGCGAGGGCGGAGACGGCGATGAGGCTGAGCAGTTTCATACGCCTTGTATGCCTGATCGGCCGAGGCGGGTCAGGCTGACACAAGGTCGCCCCGCCTTGACCCCGCCCCTCCCCCGTGGCCTTTGCGCGGCCTGATGAAGACCGCCGACTTCGACTTCGACCTTCCGGAAGAGCGCATCGCCCTGCGTCCCGCGGAGCCGCGCGATTCCGCGCGCCTGCTGGTCGTCCACAACGGGGAGCTCGAGGATCGGATCATCCGCGACCTGCCCGGCTTCCTGCGCCCCGGCGACGCCCTTGTGTTCAACGACACCCGGGTGATCCCCGCCCGCCTGTCCGGCGTGCGCCAGCGCCCCGGCCCCGAAGGCGAGACCCTGACCGTCGAGGTCGAGGCCACCCTGCATCACCGCGACGGGCCCGAAGTCTGGTCGGCCTTCATGAAGCCCGGCAAGCGCATCAAGGAGGGCGACCGCATCCGCTTCGGCCAATTGGTCGACGGCGCCTGCGAGCTCGGCCGCCTCGACGCCACCGTCATGAGCAAGGGCGAGGACGGGCTGGTCGCGCTGAAGTTCGACCTGACCGGGCTGGCGCTGGACGACGCCATCCGCGACGTCGGGGTCATGCCCCTGCCGCCCTATATCGCCGCCAAGCGGGCTGAGGACGACCGCGACCGCTCCGACTATCAGACCATGTTCGCCCAGTGGGACGGCTCGGTCGCCGCCCCCACGGCGGGCCTGCACTTCACCCCAGCCCTGCTCGAGGCCATCCGCGCCAGGGGCGTCTCGACCCACGCCGTGACCCTGCACGTCGGGGCCGGCACCTTCCTGCCGGTCAAGGCCGACGACACCGCCGACCACAAGATGCACTCCGAATGGGGCGAGGTCCCCGCCGAGACGGCCCGGGCGCTGAACGCCGTGCGCGCCGCCGGCGGCCGCATCGTCTGCGTCGGCACCACCTCCCTGCGCCTGCTCGAGAGCGCCGCCGACGAGGAGCGGGTCATCCACCCCTTCCACGGCGACACGGCCATCTTCATCACCCCCGGCTACCGCTTCCGCGCCGCCGACGTTCTGATGACCAATTTCCACCTGCCCAAGTCGACCCTGTTCATGCTGGTCTCGGCCTTCGCCGGGCTGGAGACGATGAAGGCCGCCTACGCCCACGCCATCGCCGACGGCTACCGGTTCTATTCCTACGGCGACGGCAGCCTGCTGTTCCGGAGCGCCCCGTGACCGAGGCCGAGGACGTCCTGGACGCGACCTTCGACATCCTCGCCTCTGCGGCGACGGAGCTGCAGGATCCCTGGTGGGTGTTCGGCGGCGCGGCCATGGTCCTGGCCGGGCTGGAGGAGTTGCACACCCCCGACGTCGACGTCATGGCCAGCCCGCGCGACGCGCGCCGCCTGATCGCGGCCCTGGGCGGTCAGCCGGTCGAGGACCCCAGCGAGGGCATGTTCCGCTCGCAGGTGTTCGGCCAGATCCTGACCACCCCCATCCCCATCGACGTCATGGCCGAGATGGAGGTGCGTTCGGGCGCCGAATGGTCGCCGGTGAGCTTCCAGACCCGCGTCCCCGTCGCCACCGAGGCGGGCGTCATCCACATTCCGTCCGTCGCCGAGCAGATCGAGATCTGCCGCCAGTTCGGCCGCCCCAAGGATCTGCAGCGCGCCGAACGCCTGGAGACGCTGCTACGCTGACGCGCATCACCTCCCGCTACCAAGCTGAAATCTCTCGGGTTCGCAGAAAGTCAGCGTCCTTGATATGGCGCCGCCCGGGCCCACCTTATGATGCCCCGACGCCCCGCCCCCGGACCGGGTTTCAGACGATTCAGACGATTCAGACTCTGATTTTGTGACATCGGCCGCCGCCGCCATTGGCCGGTTTCAGACTATTCAGACTATTCAGACCCCGTTTTTCCCGAGCCGCCCTTGCCCTTCCCCTTCGACATCTCCGCCACCGACGGCCGCGCGCGCACCGGCGTCCTGAAGACGACTCGCGGTGAAATCCGCACCCCCGCCTTCATGCCGGTGGGCACCGCCGCGACGGTGAAGGCCCTGACCGTCGACCAGGTGAAGCAGACCGGCGCCGACATCCTCCTGGGCAACACCTACCACCTGATGCTGCGCCCTGGGCCCGAGCGGATGGAGCGGCTGGGCGGCCTGCATAAGTTCATGCGCTGGGACAAGCCGATCCTGACCGACTCGGGCGGCTTCCAGGTCATGTCCCTGTCGGGCATCTCCAAGCTGACCGAGGAGGCGGTGACCTTCTCCAGCCACGTCGACGGCTCCAAGCACGTCCTGACGCCGGAACGCTCGATCGAGATCCAGGCCGACCGCCTGGGCTCGGACATCGTCATGCAGCTGGACGAATGCGTCGCCTGGCCCGCGGAGGAGCCCCGCGCCCGCTCGGGCATGGAGTTGTCGGCGCGCTGGGCGAAGCGCTCCAAGGACGCCTTCGGCACGCGCGACACCCAGGCCCTGTTCGGCATCCAGCAGGGCTCGACCTTCCAGAATCTGCGCCAGGAGTCGTCCGAGCGCCTGCAGGAAATCGGCTTCGACGGCCACGCCATCGGCGGCCTGGCCGTCGGCGAGGGCCACCAGGCCATGTGCGAGGTGCTCGACTACGCCCCCGAGATGCTGCCCGCCGACCGCCCGCGCTACCTGATGGGCGTCGGCAAGCCGGTCGACCTGGTCGAGGCGGTGTATCGCGGCGTCGACATGTTCGACTGCGTCCTGCCCACCCGCGCCGGCCGCCACGGCCAGGCCTGGACCTGGGACGGCCCGATCAACCTCAAGAACGCCCGCTTCGCCGAGGATCAGGACCCGCTGGACCTCGAAGTCCCCTGCCCGGCTTCCCAAGACTATTCAAAGGCCTACCTGCACCACCTGATCCGAACCGACGAGATCCTCGGCAAGATCCTGCTCAGCTGGCACAACATCGCCTTCTTCCAGGCCCTGACCGCCGCGATGCGCTCAGCCATCGCCGAGGGCCGCTTCGAACAGTTCCGGAAGGACTTCCACGGGCGGCACGTCTCGAAGTGAGGGTCGAGGGTCGAGGGTTGAGGTGATTGAGCGGCTCATCGAGCGGCGATCCTGCCAAGCGGCTCGCGCCAAGCTTGGACGACATAGCCCCTCGACCCTCGACCCTCGACCCTCCCCCCTTTTTACCCTCTCCGCGGCTCAAACCAGCGCGGCGCCGCCGGCGGGGCGCAGTTGCGGCTCATGCCCACGCCCTTGAGGAACGACCGGCGCATGCGGCCGGCCTGAATGGCCGACTGGACGTGGCGGCTGTGCTGATCGGCGCCCGACAGGCGGCGGACCCAGCTGCGGCCGGGGATGAAGTCGGTGGTGGTGTCGCGGATCGCCGTAAGCGCCGCCTTGGCCGCCGCGTCGGCCGCCCGCTCGCTGAGATAGGAGCCGTCCGGCGCCGGCGGCTCGTCCAGGTCTGGGCCCAGGGCCTCGTCCAGCCGGGTCAGCTCGGCCCCGATGGTCGAGCAGTGGTTCAGGTTGCGCAGGTCATAGGGGTTGCTCTCGGCCTGCAGCAGCACGGTCGGGATCATCTCCCGGCGCAGGTTCAGATCCTCCAGCGGCGCCGTCGCCGCCCCCTCGAACCCCGCCCCGAACTGTCGCACCCCGTCCACGGCGCTGGCCCCCGCGTTGCAGGCGGACAGCAGGAGGCAGGCGGAGACGGTCAGGAGGGATGCGCGCATGCCCTCCCTTAACCACGGTCAAGCCAGTTACGAAACGCTCGTCCACAAGCTTGGCCGCAGCATCATGACAATTGGGGTCGCGGGTGTGTCCCGGGCGCCCGATACCGGCCGCCATGATCCAGCAGTTCAAGACCTGGCTCCTGCAGCGCCGGTGCGACCACCAGTTCAAGTACAGCCGCTCGAAGCCAGGCACGCTCGTCTGCAAGAAGTGCCGCTTCCGACGCGGCAAGCCCTAGGGTCCAGGCTAGCTGGCCGAGCCGTCCCGGAGCCGGTGCAGATTGCCCTCGCGGGTCTTGCGGCCCTGCCCGTACAGCTTCTCGCCGCCGTCGAGCCGGTTCAGGTGGTTTGACCCCTGCTGCACATCGTCCGCGCCCAGAGCGTCGCCCTCATCATCAATGTAGTCGGCGCCGTCGGCGTAGCTGGGGGATTCGGAAGGCGCTGACGCCGTTTGCCCGCGCTCTCGCTCAGGCGCGCCCGGGCCGTTGACCTTCTTGGCCGTGGCCTTGGACGTGTCGGTGTTCTGCTGCGGCATCGCGGCCTCCATCGGTGTCCCTCGACAACCGGACGGCGCGGGCGTGGTTCCGCCAGGAGGCGGTGGGTACGTCCCCTAGGGGCCGCCCCTAGCGTCGAGCGCTGGTCCGCAAATCTGGAAGAAGGCGGTGGTGGTACGTCCTCTCGGGCTCGAACCGAGGACCCTCTGATTAAAAGTCAGATGCTCTAACCAACTGAGCTAAGGACGCACACCGCATCGGCGCCGGAGCGCCGCGAGGGCCGCCTTCTCTTGCAAAGCGGGGCCGCGGTCAAGCGTCACCTGATCAAAGTTCACGCGACGGCCGTCTCGACGTCCACTTTTCGCTCGGCGGCGCAGGCCTCAGCGAGGGTCTTGGCCAGCATGATCGGGTCGATCGGCTTGGTCAGGAAGGCATGCACGCCGGCCGATTCCCACGCCGCGCGATGAGTATCCAGGGCATTGGCGGTCAGGGCGATCACGGGCGTCGCAGCGTTCAACGACACGGCGCGGATCCGTCGCGTCGCCTCCAGCCCGTCCATCACCGGCATCTGCATGTCCATCAGGATGGCGTCAAAGCGCTCCAGTTCCGCGGCCTCCAGCGCCTCGGCGCCGTTCTCGACCAAGGTCAGCCGGCAGCCGTGGGGCTCCAGCAGGAGAGTGAGGATACGTCGGTTCACCTCGTGATCGTCCGCCGCCAGTATAGAGCGCCCGGCCAGCACGCCCTCAGCCTCGGCCGGACGTTCCGGCTCGGCGAGAGCGCCCTCCGCCTCCGACATCGGCAGGACCAGGGTGAAGGTCGAACCCTGCCCCACCGTGCTGGCGGCGGTCAGGCTTCCGCCCATGATCTCGGCGAGCTTGCGGCTGATCGACAGGCCCAGGCCCGTGCCGCCGTGGCGGCGGGTGGTGCCGACGTCGGCCTGTTCGAAGCTGTTGAACACCTGCGCCAGCCGCTCGGCGGGAATGCCGCAGCCGGTGTCGGAGACCGCCAGGGTCAGACGCGCCCCGTCCCAGCCCACCGCCACGATGATCTCGCCGGCGTTGGTGAACTTCACGGCGTTGGAGAGCAGGTTGAACAGGATCTGCTGGAAGCGGAGCGGATCGGTGCGGACGGCGTGTGGGACCTCGTCCGCGATTCGCACGGTCAGCCGGACGCCGTTGGCCTCGGCCCGTGGCTCCCAGAGACGCCGCAGTGCGGCGAGGCGCTCGCGCACCACCATCTCGGCGCTCTCAAGCTCCATCTTGCCGGCCTCGATCTTGGAGAAGTCGAGCACATCGTTGAGCAGGCCCATCAGCACGTCGCCCGCGTCGATCAGCATCGACACATGTTCGCGCTGGCGGTCGTCCAGCCGGGTCCGGCGCAACAGGTTGGCGGCCGAGATGACGGCGTTCATCGGCGTGCGAATCTCGTGGCTGATCACCGCCAGGAAGTCCGACTTGGCGGCGCTGGCCACCTCGGCCTTCTGTCGCGCGGCCTGTTCGGCGTCGCGGGCGGACTTCAAGGCGCCCGTCGTCATCGAACTCTGGCGCACGGCCACGACCAGGTGGCTCATGTACAGGATGCAGCCGATGGCGATCAGCATCTCGTGCCACTGCCCTCCGGCGATGGCGCCGAAGGTCGGCAAGCCGAGGAAATAGGTGGCGTGGGTTGCGACGGCCGAGATCAGCACCGGCCGGGCGTGGTGCATGTGCAGGCTGACGTGCAGCAGACCGCCGGCGCACTGGACCATGGCGAAGATCCGACCGATCTCGCCGCCGGCGAACCACATATAGGCGGTGATTCCTGCGTAGACGGCGACGCCCAGCACCGTCGTGGCGCAGGTCAGGGCGACATAGGCCCGATCCGGCTCCCACTGCGGGTTGTACCGAAACCGCCGGAAAATCCACCAGTCGAGCGCCTGGGTGGCCGCCACCGCGACGAACCACGCCACCGGCCAGATTCCGGGCGCGATGAAACAGGCGGTCCCGCCGATAAAAGCGGCCAGGGCGATCCGCGTGGGCAATTCCCGGAAGCGGACGTGGGCCACTGTCGCATAGGCCGATGCCGTCATTGCAACTCTCCTTTCTCCACCATCGCGCGAATTGGAAAAGGATTGGTTGCCGCCGTGATGACCGGAGCCGTAATCGTCGCTATGGAACGCTGGAAACGGCCGCGCGTTGGAAGGCCGATCCGGGGAAGACACCACAGATGAAACGCCTTTTCGCCCTTATCGCCCTGACGAGCGCCGTGGCCCTGGCCGGCTGCGAGGACCCGCGTCCGGCTGAACCGGAGGTGGCGGACATGCCGATCGAAGAGCCGGTCGCGCCGAGCATCGATCAGGCCGAGCAGCCCGTCGTCGCGCCGAGCGCCACCGACGCGCCGCCGCCGTCCAACGACACCCTCCCCGCCGAGAAGCGCACTTCGGAAGAATCGGTCAAACCGGAGAGCGAGACCCTGTTCTACTGATCGGGCCGCGAGGCCCGCGCCCCACATGGGCCGCCGCCGGCGGCCGCCGCCCCGTTTGACTTGAAGGGCGTCCGCCCGCTGACGAAGGTTCGAGTTTGACGCCGAGGCCCGTCCTGTTCCTCTTCAGCGTGGCGGGTGTCGTCCTCGTCGCCACGACGGCTACGGCTGACCCCCGAGCGCAAATTCGGGGCGACCTGCCTGCCGACCTGCGCGCTCAGCTGGAACAGGCCATCGGCGAGGTCGACGCGCCGCCGTCCAATCGTTTTGAAGCCCGCGGCCGCGCCCGCGGCGCGATGCAGGCTGCGGAGGCCCTGCTCCGCTCCGAAGGCTACTACCAGCCGATCCTGGAAGACGTCGTCGAGGGCGAGGAGAACCCGGTCGCGATCGTCCAGGTGACGCCGGGCCCGCGGTTCCTGCTGACCCCCGCCCACGTCCACTGGGTCGCCCCGGAGCCGAATCCGACGATCGCGGCCGAGGTCATCGGCGACATGCGCCTGACCCCGGGAGAGCCTGGCCGCGCCGTGGACGTCATCGCCGCCGAAGGCACCCTGGTCGCCGGCCTGGTCCGCCGGGGCCACGCCGACGCCCGCGCCGAGCCGCGCCGGGTCGTCGTGGACCACGCCGCCCACACCGTCGATCCGACCTTCAACATCGCCGCCGGCCCGCTGGTGAAGCTGGACGGCATCCGTCTGGAGACGCGTGGTCCGACCAACCCCGACTGGGTCGCCGGACTGGCCCCGTGGGACGAAGGGGACGTCTACGACCCCGAGTATGTCGCCGAACTGGAACGGCGCATGCTCGACACCGGCGTTTACGAAGGCGTCGGGGTGGCCCTCGCCCCGGCGGACCAGACCAACGCCGACGGCAACCGGCCCATCATCGTCACCCTCGCAGACCGGCCGCGCCGCATCCTCGAGGCGGGCGCCACCTTCTCGACCACCGACGGCTCCGGGGTCGACTTGCGCTGGACCTGGCACAACCGCTTCGGGCGGGCCGACACCCTGGTCTGGGAAGCCAAGCTGACCGACATCGACAGCCGTCTGGGGGCCGACCTCAAGCTGCCGCACTGGCGCCGCCCCGGTCAGACGCTGAACCTGTCGGCCGCCCTCGTGCACGAAGACACCGACGCCTATCGCCGGACCGCCGCCGCCCTGGCCGCCGATCTGCAACAGCGCATCGGCAAAACCTCCTGGTGGAGCTACGGCGTCGGGCTGGACGCGGGCCAGTACGACGAGACCCGCTTTGACCCGAGCACCGGCGCAGCCGTCACCGCCACGCGCGATCTGGTCATTCTGACCGGGCGCGGCTCGACCTTCATCGATCGGTCGAACGACCCGCTCGATCCGACCACGGGCTGGCGCCTGAGCGGATCGGTCCAGCCCACGGCCGTGACCGGCGATGACAACGTCCTGTTCCTCCGCGCCGAGGGCCAGGTCACCGCCTATCTCCCGCTGCAGCAAGGGGCCAAGACCGTGCTGGCCGGCCGGGCCCGCCTGGGCTCCATTCTGGGCGGCGAAGAACTGACCGTACCGGCCGACCGGCTGTTCTACTCCGGCGGCGGCGGTTCGGTGCGCGGCTACGAATACCAGGGCATCAACCCCCGCCTGCCCGACAACACGCCGCGCGGCGGCCTGAGCCTGTTCGAGGCCTCGGTCGAGGTGCGGCGCGATCTGTTCCGGAACTTCCAGGGCGCCCTGTTCGTCGACGCCGGGGCCGTCGGCTTCAACGAGACGCCGAACTTCAGCAACGTCCGCTACGGGGCCGGTTTCGGCGTCCGTTACAAACTGCCCTTCGGCCCGATCCGCGCCGACATCGCCTTCCCGCTCGACAAGCGCGAAGGTGACGACGACTTCCAGATCTACGTCAGCATCGGACAGGCGTTTTGACCGACACGCCGCCCCCCGTCGAAGCGCCGGAGCCCCCGGAAACGCCTGCGGTCAAGGCGAAGAAGAAGCGCACGCGCCTGCAGGCCCTCGCCTTCTTCGGCGGCATGGCCCTGGCGATCCTTGCCATCCTGCTGACCGTCACTGTGGTCGGCGGTCGGATGTATCTGCTGTCCGACTCCGGCCGGTCGCTGATCACCAGCTTCGTCGCCGGCAAGAAGATCGGCCGTTACGGTCGGATCAACGTCTATGGCGTGAAGGGCGACCTGTTCGACGACTTCACCATCGAGCGGGTCACAGTCACCGATGCGGAAGGCGTCTGGATGGACGCTCGCAATGTGCGCGTCGACTGGAACTGGTGGCCCCTGATCGGCCGGCGCTTCCACGCCTCGGATGTCGAGGCCGAGGTTATCCGCCTGATCCGCCGCCCGCTGATCGAGCCCTCGACTGAGCCGCCCGGCCCGCAGCCGCTGTCCATCGACATCGACCGCTTCGCGGCCAACGTCGAGCTGATGGAGGGTTTCAGCAAGGAGCACGGCCGCTGGAAGCTGGCCGGGAACGCCAGCATCCCCCGCCGCGGCGACAAGCAGGTCACCATCAACGCCGACAGCAACAGCCGTCCCGGCGACTACCTGCGCCTGACCGGCACGCTCGGCGACGACATCGCCGACCTGCGCCTGAACCTGCGCGCCAACGAATCTCAGGGCGGCCCGATCGCCGGTTCGCTCGGCTATTCGCCCGACAAGCCGTTCATGGCCTCGGCCGTGGTCAACGGCCAGGTGGTCGACGCCATCGTCCGCACCGGCGACTTCACCCCCCTGCGGGTCAAGGGCACGGTCAGCCGCGAGCAGACCCGCATCGGCGGCTACGTCGACTTCTCCGGATCCGATCTGTTGGAGCCCTTCGCCGAGCGTATCGGCCGCACCGCACGCTTCGGCCTGGCTACGGTCCCCGACAGCAACAAAGACGGCCTGCAAGGCGTCGGCTGGCGGCTATTCTCCGAGAACCTCAACTCGGGCGCCAACGGCCTGATCCGGGTCAGCGACCGCAGCGTGCCGCACGGCATCCGCGTCGATCTCCGCACCCCGTCCCTCACCCGCCTGGTCGGTCGCCCGATGGGCAAGGCCGCCGCCTATGCCGGGGTCTTCAAGGGCGACGCCCAGAACTGGACCCTGCGCGGCTCCATCGACGTCCTCGGCGCGGAGGCGATGAGCTACAACGCCCAGCGCCTGCGCGGTCCGGTCAACATTGACGCCAAGGCCGGGCGCTACGGCGTCGACGGCGATTTCCGCGTCGCCGGCGGCTCCACGGCAGGCATGATCGGCGGCCTGCTCGGGCCCCAGCCGCGCGTGCAGTTCGAGGCCGCTCGCCTGGTCGACGGCTCGGTCTTGCTGGAGAAGGTCGACCTGACCGGCCAGGGCTTGAAGGTGACCGGCTCGGGCGGGCGCAACCTGCTGGGCGGCCTCGGCTTCCGGGGCCGGGCCGAGATCACCGACGCCTCCAAAGTGCGCAAGGGCGCCCGCGGAGCCTTCGGCGGCCCGGTCGCCGCCTCGATGGCGCGCGCGGGCGCCCCCTGGCGGTTCACCTTCGACGGTCGCGGCCGCAACCTCGCTCTGGGCATAGGCGAGCTTGACCGCCTGCTCGGCCGCGCCCCGCGCCTGCAGTTCACCGGCTCCTTCGCCGACAACCGCATCGGCATCGAGGAAGGCCGCCTGACAGGCGATCACGGCAACGTCGCCGCTCGCGGGGCCATCGACCTGGGCGGCCAGATGCGCCTGGCCATGAACTGGAACGCCCGGGGTCCCTTCGGCGTCGGACCGGTCGAGATCGACGGGGCCATGACCGGAAACGGAACCGTCGGCGGCAGTCTCGCCCGCCCGACCGCCGACCTGCACGCCGCCTTCGGCAAGGTCGCCGCCGGCCAGCTGGTGCTCACCGACGCCCGCATGGACCTCAGCTTCCGGCGCGGCGCCGACTCCTCAGACGGCCGCATCGCCGTCGTCGCCGGCTCCAATTTCGGCCCGGCCAGGGCCAGCGGCGCCTTCTTCCTCGGCGGAGACCGCATTCGCCTGACCGACGTCGACCTCGACGCCGGCGGCATCACCGCCCAAGGCGCCATCGCCCTGTCCAACCGCATCCCCTCCAGCGCCGACCTGACCTTCACGGCCCGCCCGGGCGCCTTCCTGGCCTCCGGCGAGGCCCAGGGCCGGATCCGCCTGACCGAAGGCGGCGGCGATGAGTCCGCCATCCTCGACGTTTCCGGCAAGAACGTCCGCTTCGCCGGCTCGACCTGGGTGATCAAGACCCTCGACCTCAACGGCCGAGGGACGCTTGACCGCCTGCCGTTCACGCTTAAGGCCGACGTCGGCGGCGCCACGCCGGTCAGCTTCGACGGCTCCGGCGTCTTCTCTCGCCAGGAGAACGCCCAGACGGTCGTGCTCGAGGGCTCGGGCAAGCTCCGCGACATCGCCTTCCAGACCCGCAACCCGGCGGTGATCGCCCTGGCCGGCGACGGCCGCGTGGTGCGTGTCGACCTGGGCGTCGGCGGCGGCGTCCTGACCGGCGAGCTGCGCCAGGATTCCCGCGCCGCCATCATCGAGGCCAACCTGACCAGCGTCGACCTAGGCTCCCTCGCGCCTGACCTGCGCGGCCGCGCCACCGGCCGCCTGTCCCTCCGCGGCGCCGGGGAGGATCTCTCCGGCTCGGCCAACATCCAGCTCGAGGACGTGCGGAGCGTCGACGCGCCCCAGGGCCTCGAGATCGACGGCATCATCAACGCCCAACTGGTCGGCGACAGCCTGCGCATCCAGGCCAATGTCGAGGACGAGGGCGCCGTCCGCGGGGTCGCCGACGTGATCCTTCCCGTCGAGGCGTCGGCCGCCCCGCTGCGCCTGGCGATCGACCGCACCAAGCCGATGTCCGGCGACATCGACATCAACGGCCAGATCCAGCCCATCTGGGACCTGTTCCTCGGCGGCGAGCGCTCGCTGGCCGGTCACGTCGTCCTGCAAGCGGATCTCGCCGGCTCCATCGCCGCGCCGCGCATCAACGGCCGCCTCGACATCCGCGACGGGGCCTTCCGCGACAACGCCACCGGCCTCAGGCTGCAGGACATCACCCTGACCAGCCGCTTCGACGACACCACCGCCCTGATCGAGACCTTCACCGCCAACGACGGCGGCGGCGGCACGGTGACCGGCGACGGCCGCATCGGCCTGCGCGAAGGCTCCGGCTCCAGCGTCGAGCTGGCCCTAACCCGCTTCCAGATCATCGACAACGACATCGCCCGCGCCCGCGCCTCGGGTCCGCTGACCGTGGTCCGGGCGGCCGACGGCAAGATCACCCTGCAGGGCCGTATCGACATCGACGAGGCCCGGATCGAAGCCAATCCGCCCGGCTCCACCGGCATCGTCCGCATGGACGTGGTCGAGATCAATCGACCCGGCGGGGACATCCCCGAAGAAGAGCAGAACCGACCCCGCGGCCTGCAGATCGGCGTCGACATCGCCATCCGCTCGCCCGGCGGCGACATCCGCGTCATCGGCCGCGGCCTCAATGTCGAGATGGGCGTCAACGCCCGGGTCACCGGCACGATCAACCGGCCGGTCCTGACGGGCACGGCCCGCGTCATCCGCGGCGACTACGAGTTCGCCGGCCGTCGCTTCGTTTTCGACGAACAGGGCACCGTCACCCTTTCGACCAATCCGGAGCAGATCCGGCTGAACCTGTCGGCGACGCGCGAGGACCCGGCCTTGACCGCCACCATCCGCGTCACCGGCACCGCCGCGCGGCCCGAGATCATCCTGTCGTCCGTGCCCGAACTGCCGCAGGACGAGATCCTGTCCCAGGTCCTGTTCGGCCGCTCGGCCTCGCAGCTGTCGCCCTTCGAGGCGGCCCAGCTGGCGGCCGGCGTCGCCTCCCTCGCGGGCGGCGGCGGCTTCGACGTCATCGGAAATCTGCGGGAGCTGGCCGGACTCGACCGGCTGTCGTTCAGCGGCGAGGCCTCGAGCCTGACCGTCGCGGGCGGCCGTTACATCACCGACAACGTCTATCTGGAGATCATCGGCGGCGGCGAAGAAGGCGGCGCGGTGAACGTCGAGTGGCGCGTCCGCCGCAACGTGACCGTCAGCTCCCGGGTCGGCGGCACGGGCGACACCACCCTGTCCATCCGCTGGCGCCGTCAGTCGCGGCAGCCGGGCGTCGATCGCGAGGACCGACGCCCGAACCGGTAGTCCTGCTCGGATCAGTAGGCTTGAGCGGCGCGGAATTTCGACAGGGCGCTGGCCCCGCGGACGCCGCTGACGTGCAAGATCAACTGAATGACCAGCACGACGTAGTTCAGGGCCTGCATCCAAGGTGCATTCATCGGGGTCTCAGGCACCTCCATCTGCCCGGCCATGACCTGGCCCAGGAGCCCGCTGCCCAGGCCGTAGACGACAAAGACGATGAACAGGATGGGGATGACGATGTTGGGCTTGAACCACTGGACCAGGCCCAGGATCAGTTGAGCCACGATCATCACGACGGCCATTCCGATGATCATGCTCGTCATGGCGCCGGCCATGCCGGCCACAGCCGGATCGCCGCCGGCCTGCTGGGCCATCGCGTCGCTGACTGCGGCCATGCCGCCGTTCATCAGCACGGCGACTCCGACCAGACCCAGGACGACGCCCAGGAAGATCGCGATTGCGCTGGCCCGCGCCGCGTTGACGGCTTCCGCCTCCGTGGCGATCGGCGCCATGGGGTTGAAAGCCTTGATCCAGTTGCTCATTGCCGGTCCCTCCTATGTGGCGACGCAACCGTAACCTGCGCCGTGAGTCCGCGCCATGGCCGCCTCGCCTTCACCTTTCCGAGCGACCCGGCTAGGGTCGCGCCGCATGCGGATTCTCCCTCCCGACCAGGCCGTCCTCGACCACGTCGCGGCGCGCGAGGCGGCCATCATCGGCCGCGCGGTGGAGTGGGCGAACCTCAATTCCGGCAGCCGCAACGCCGCCGGGCTTGAGGCCGTGCTGGCCCGGCTGGTGGCTGAGGCCAAGACCCTGCCGGGCGTCGCTGTCGAACGCATCCCGACCCAGGGCTCGACCGCCGTCGGCGACGACGGTTCGGTCCGCGCCGAGGCCCATGCGGACGCCCTGAAGATCTCGGCCCGTCCCGACGCCCCGCTGCAGGTCGTGCTGACCGGCCACTACGACACCGTCTTCCCGGCCGAGAGCGGCTTCCAGACCGTGACCACCCGCGCTGACGGCGCCCTGAACGGCCCCGGCATCGCCGACATGAAGGGCGGCATCTCCGTCCTTCTGGCGGCGCTGGATGCCTTCGAGACCCACCCGGATCGCGAGCGCGTCGGCTGGACGGTCCTGCTGTCCCCCGACGAGGAGATCGGCTCGCCCGCCTCCGCCCCCCTGCTCGCCGAGTTGGGCGCGCGCGGCCACGTCGGCATGACCTATGAGCCCGCCCTGGCCGATGGGACCCTCGCCGGCGAGCGCAAGGGCAGCGGCAATTTCCACCTGATCGTCACCGGCAAGGCTGCCCATGCCGGGCGCGCCTTCCACGAAGGGGCCAACGCCGTCGCCGGCGCCGCCATCATCGCCGCCCGCCTGCATGGCCTGAACGGCCAGCGCGAGGGCGTCACCGTCAATGTCGCAAAGATCTCCGGCGGCGGGCCGCTGAACGTCGTGGCCGACAACGCCGTGGTCCGCTTCAACGTCCGCGTCCCCGACGCCCAGGCCTCAACCTGGATCTCGGACGAGATCGGCCGCATCGCCGCCGAACCGCCCTTCCCCGGCCTGACCCTGGACCTGCACGGCGGCATGACCCGCGCGCCCAAGCCGATGGACGCCAGCCAGACCGCCCTATTCGAGGCCGTCCGCGAGACCGGCGCCCTGCTCGGTCAGGCCATCGCCTGGAAGCCGTCGGGCGGGGTCTGCGAGGGCAACAACCTGCACGCGGCCGGCCTGCCCAACATCGACACCCTCGGCGTCCTGGGCGGCGACATCCATTCGGACCAGGAGTTCGCCTGGCCCGCCAGCTTCGTCGAGCGCGCCCAGCTCAGCGCCCTGATCCTGTGCAAGATCGCCTCGGGCGAGATCGACGCCCTCAAGCTTAAGTCCCTGCGTCTGGAGACGATGTAACCCATGCTCGTCGTCCGCCCCGCCGCCCCCGTCGACCTCGACCACTTGCTGGAGCTCGCCATCCTCAGCGGCCCGGGATTCACCAGCCTGCCCGAAGACCCGGACCAGCTGGCCGAGCGCCTCGACCTCAGCCGCGACAGTTTCGCGGGCGCCGTCGAGCCGCAGGAGCGCTGGTACACCTTGATGCTGGAGGAGTCGGAGACCGGCGACGTCGACGGCGTCGGCTCGGTCAAGGCGGCGGTCGGCCTGCACCGGCCTTTCTTCTCGTTCCGGGTGGTCAACAACGCCCAGTCGTCGCCCTCGCTCGGCATCAAGCTCGAGCAGAAGACGCTGGTTCTGGTCAACGAATGCACCGGCTGGACCGAAGTCGGCTCCCTGTTCCTCAAGGCCGACCGGCGCAAGGGCGGCGCGGGCCGCCTGCTCAGCCAGTCGCGCTACATGCTGATCGGCGCCGAGCCCGAGCTGTTCGCCGACAACGTCCTGGCCGAGCTGCGCGGCGTGTTCACGCCCGACGGCGCCTGTCCGTTCTGGGATCACGTGGCGAGCAAATTCTTCCCGATGGAGTTCGACGAGGCCGATCGACTGACCGGCTCGACGGACAAGCAGTTCATCCTCGACCTCTCGCCCCGCCATCCGATCTACATCGAGCTGCTGCCCGAGCCCGCCCGCGCGGTGATCGGCAAGGTGCACCCGCAGGGCGTGCCGGCCATGGCCCTGCTGGAGAGCGAGGGCTTCCGCCCGAACGGCCTGGTCGACATCTTCGACGCCGGTCCGACCGTCGCCTGCGGCCGCGACAACATCCGCACCGTGCGCGACGCCCGCCGCCTGACCGTGGCCATCGCCGACGAGGTCGAGGCCGAACTGCCGGCCCTGATCTCCACCGACAGCGTCGGCTCCTTCCGCGCCGTCCGCCAACGCACCCATATCGAGGGCGATGTGGCGACCGTGACGCAAGAGACGGCCGATGCGCTCAAGATCCGCGCCGGCGAGACCGTGCGCGTAAAGACCTGAACCCCCATCTGGCTGCCATGACCCGCTTCACCTCCACCGACCCCGCCACCGGCGAAACCGTCTGGGACGGCGACGCCGCCTCGCCCGCCCAGGTCCAGGCCGCCGTCGACAAGGCCCGCGCCGCCTTCCCCGGCTGGGCCGACCGCCCCCGGCAGGACCGCGTCGATGCGGTGAAGCGCTATCAGGCCATCCTCAAGGACCGCGCGCCGCAGATCGCCGAGGCCATCAGCCGCGAGACCGGCAAGGCGCTGTGGGAGACCCAGACCGAACTCGCCTCCATGCAGGGCAAGGTCGACATCTCGATCCGCGCCTATGACGAGCGCACCGGCGAGCGTACGGCCCAGATGGCCTTCGGCTCGGCGACCCTGCGCCACCGCCCGCACGGTGTGGCTGCGGTGCTCGGCCCGTTCAACTTCCCCGGCCACCTGCCCAACGGCCACATCGTCCCGGCCCTGCTGGCCGGCGACACGGTTGTGTTCAAGCCCTCGGAAGAGACGCCCCTGGCCGGCGAGCTGATGGCCGAGGCCTTCGAGGCCGCCGATCTGCCGGCGGGCGTGGTCAATGTCGTCCAGGGCGGACGCGACACGGGCGCGGCCCTGCTCGACGCCGGCATCGACGCCCTGATGTTCACCGGCTCGGGGGCCGCCGGCGCCCACTTCCGGCGCAAATTCGCGGATGACCCGCATGTGATCCTGGCGCTGGAGCTGGGCGGCAACAATCCGCTGGTGGTGTGGGACGCCGCCGACGCCGAGGCCGTGGCCGGCATCGTGGTCCAGTCCGCCTTCATCACCACGGGCCAGCGCTGCTCCTGCGCCCGCCGCCTGATCCTGCCGGAGGGCCCGCAGGGCGACGCCATCGTCGAGGCCGTAGCCGCCCTCAGCGATCGCCTGGTCTTCGCCCCGTGGAACTCCAGCCCTGAGCCCTACGCCGGACCTCTGATCTCCCAGAAGGCGGCCGAGGCCGCGCTGAAGGCTCTGCAGGAGCGCATCGACCTGGGCGCCAGAGTGATCCGCGCCTCCGGCCCGGTCGACAACCTGCCCGGCGCCTTCGTCAAGCCGGCCATCGTCGACGTCACCGGCATCGCCGTGCCCGACGAGGAGATGTTCGCCCCCTTCCTGTCGGTGACCCGCGTCGGCTCCTTCGACGCCGCCGTCGCCGAGGCCAACGCCACCCGCTACGGCCTCTCCGCCGGCCTGGTCAGCGACGATCCCGCCAACTGGCAGCGCTTCATCCGCCGCATCCGCGCCGGCGTCGTCAACTTCAACCGCCCCACCACCGGCGCCGCCGGCGACATGCCCTTCGGCGGCCTCGGCTCCAGCGGCAACCACCGCCCCAGCGCCTACTACGCCGCCGACTACTGCGCCTATCCCGTGGCCAGCTTCGAGGCCGAGGCGGTGAGGAACATCGAGGGTGAGATCAAGGGGTTGCGGCAAGGATGAAGCTGTTCAGCTGGTTCTCGCGCCAGAAGCCGCCGTTTTCGGAGGTGAAGCCGCCAGAGACAGCGAACGTAGTCGTGCCTCAAACCTTCAGCGTCGACACCCCCACTCGCGAGGCGCTCGGCAGGATCACTCGACGTGATCATTGTGGCTGTCTTGAGCGCCGCACCAAGGTCGGCAAGTCCGGCATGCCCGACCTTCACGTCGAAGAGCAGGACATGTCGTTAGTCGGCTGGAACAAGACGGTCGCGCTCATAGATTCAGCGGCCGCAGAGGGCAATGACGTCCTCACGCCGTCGGAGCATATCCCGTGGGAGGAATGGATGACGTCCATCACTCTCCCGAAGGAGATCGGCACGCTCAAGCGGGTCAAAATCCTTCGTCTTTACGGAAGCCACCTTCGCCGGCTTCCCCCGGAAATCGGCCAGATGTCAGCGCTGAAGGAACTCGACGTCTACACCTCATACGGCCTGCACTGGCTCCCCTACGAAGTCCTGCGCTGCAGCAATCTTAGGTCCTCCCGAATGAGCACCCGAGCGCTCTATGGAAATCGCCGCACCGGCCTGCCGTTTCCTCGCCTGCGAGAGGTGAGCGCCAGCCTCGCGCCGGCGACCTGTAGCGTTTGTAACCAGCCGTTCGGAGAACGGGCACCCAGGCCCTACTGGACGACGCAGCGCGTGGGGACAGATTTCGTCCCTCTTCTAGCCCACACCTGCTCCGACGACTGCACGGCATCCATTCCGGATGCGCCCCCCGGGTATTTTCCGCGTCCCCACAAAGGAGGCGGCGGCGTAGGAATGCCGGTCTCCCTTCGATGACGGACGCAGAACTCACCATGACCCCCGCTCTCGAAGCCAACGCCGACGGCTTGATCGGCCCGACCCACTCCTATGCGGGCCTGTCGCCCGGCAACCTCGCCTCCAGTCTCAACGCCGGCGAGGCGTCGAACCCACGCGCCGCCGTGCTGCAGGGGCTCGACAAAATGAAGCGGCTCGCCGACCTCGGCCTGCCCCAGTTCGTCCTGCCCCCGCACGAGCGGCCCTACATCCCCTTCCTGCGCGCGCTCGGCTTCTCCGGGACCGACGCGCAGGTGCTTGAGCGGGCCTGGAAGGATGCCCCGACGTTCGCCGCCGCCGCCTGTTCGGCCTCGCCGATGTGGGCCGCCAACGCCGCGACCGTGACGCCGAGCGCCGACAGCGCCGACGGCCGGGTCCACTTCACCCCCGCCAACCTGGTCACCAACCTGCACCGCTCGCTGGAGCACCAGCAGACGAAGCGGGCGCTCGACGCCCTCTTCCCCGATCGCGAGCGCTTCGCCGTCCACCACGCCCTGCCCTCGGTCGCCCACCTCGCCGATGAGGGCGCCGCCAACCACGTCCGCCTGTGCGCCGAGCATGGGGCGCCCGGCGTCAACCTGCTGGTCTGGGGCCGCGAGGCCTATGAGCCCTGGACCGGCGCCTTCCCGGCCCGCCAGACCCGCGAGGCCTCCGAGGCGATCGTCCGCCGCCACGGCGCTTCGGACGCCGTCCTTACCCGCCAGTCGAAGGCGGCCATCGGGGGCGGCACCTTCCACAACGACGTGGTCTGCGTCGGCGCGTTGGAGACCCTGTTCTTCCACGAGCTGGCCTTCGAGGACACGGCCGGGACCAAGGCCGCCATCCGCGCTGCGGCCCAAGGCTTCGAGCCGATCTTCGTCGAGGTCTCCGCCGCCGACCTGCCGCTGTCCGACGCCATCTCCAGCTATCTGTTCAACTCCATGCTGGTGCAGATCCCGGGCGAGGCGCGCCTGACCCTGATCTGTCCGACCGAGACCCGCGACAACGCCCGCAGCCATGCCGTGGCCGAGGCCCTCGCGGCCTCCAACGGCCCCATCGGCCGGGTCGAGTACGTCGACGTGCGCCAGTCGATGCGCAACGGCGGCGGCCCCGCCTGCCTGCGCCTGCGCGTGGTGCTGAACGAGGCCGAGCTGGCCGCCACCAATCCCAACATGCGCCTGAACGAGGAGCTGCACGGCGCCCTCAGCGTCTGGGCCAGCCTGTGGTACCGCGACCGCCTGTCGCCCGCCGACCTCGCCGACCCGGCCCTGCTCGACGAGAGCCGCGGGGCGCTGGACGAGCTGACCTCCATCCTCGGGCTGGGGTCAGGCTTCTATCCCTTCCAGCGGGGCTGAGGTGGCCTTCACCCACCGCATCGCCACCGAGGCCGACATCCCGGCGCTGGTGGGGCTGATGGACCGCTCCATCTCCGGCCCGCTCGCCGCCTTCCTGAGCCCAGAGCAGATCGCGGCCAGCCGCAGGCTGATGGGGCTCGACAGCCAGATCATCGCTGACCGCACCTATTTCATCGTCGAGCAGGACGGCGTCCTCGCCGGCTGCGGCGGCTGGAGTTCGAGGATCACCACCTACGGCGGCGACCACACCCCGGGCCGCATCCCCGCCCCCCTCACCCCGGGCGTCGACGCCGCCCGGGTGCGCGCCATGTACACGGCGCCCGAGTTCGTCCGGCAGGGCGTCGGCAAGCTGATCCTGGGCCTGTGCGAAGACGCCGCCCGCGCCGCAGGCTACGACCGCGTCGAACTGGTCGCGACGATGGGGGGCGAGCCGCTCTACCTGGCCGCCGGCTATGTCGAGATCGAGCGCTTCGAGGACGACCGCGGCGGCGCCCCCGTGCCTCTGGTGCGGATGGGCAAACCGCTCTAGCCCTGAAGGCGGGACACGGATCGGGGGACGGCGTGAAGGCAGACAGCGGAATGAGCCCGGCGCGCCGCCTGCGCAACATCATCGGCGGCTCGGCCGGCAATCTGGTCGAGTGGTTCGACTGGTACGCCTACGCCGCCTTCACCCTCTATTTCGCGCCGGTCTTCTTCCCCAAGGGCGACGACACCGCCCAGCTGCTCAGCGCCGCCGCCATCTTCGCCGTCGGCTTCCTGATGCGCCCCGTCGGGGCCTGGATCATGGGCGTCTATTCCGACCGCAAGGGACGCAAGGCCGGCCTGACCCTGTCGGTGACCCTGATGTGCACCGGCAGTCTGATCATCGCCGTGACGCCGGGGTTCGCCGCCATCGGCGTGGCCGCCCCCGCCCTGCTGCTGTTCGCCCGCATGTTGCAGGGTCTCAGCGTCGGCGGCGAGTACGGCTCCTCGGCCACCTACCTGTCCGAGATGGCCACCAAGGACCACCGCGGCTTCTGGTCCAGCTTCCAGTACGTGACGTTGATCTCGGGCCAGTTGCTGGCCCTGCTGCTGCTCATCGTGCTGCAGCACACCCTCAGCGAGGCGGACCTGCACAGCTGGGGCTGGCGCATTCCCTTCTTCGTCGGGGCGGCCCTGGCGGTGGTGGTGTTCTGGCTGCGTCGCCGCCTGGACGAGACCAAAGCCTTCGTCGCCGCCGACGCCAGCGAAGCGCCGAAATCCAGCGCCCTGCTTCTGATCCTCAAGCACCCGAAGGAGGCGCTGCTGGTGCTCGGCCTGACTGCCGGGGGCACGCTGGCCTTCTACACCTACACGACCTACCTCCAGAAATTCCTCGTCAATACCACCGGCTTCTCCAAGGACACGGCGACCCAGATCAGCGCCGGCGCCCTGTTCCTCTTCATGTGCCTGCAGCCCGCCGTGGGCGCCCTGTCGGATCGCATCGGGCGCAAGCCGGTGATGATCGCCTTCGGGGTGCTGGGGGTGCTGTTCACCGTGCCGATCATGTCGACCCTGGCCACGGCCCAGTCGCCGTGGATCGCCTTCGCCCTGGCGCTGGCCGCCCTGGTCATCGTCAGCGGTTACACCTCGATCAACGCCGTGGTGAAGGCCGAGCTCTTCCCCGCCCACGTCCGCGCCCTCGGGGTCGCCCTGCCCTACGCCATCGCCAACGCAGCCTTCGGCGGCACGGCGGAATACGTCGCCCTCTGGCTCAAGGACGCCGGCATCGAGAGCGTCTTCTTCTGGTACGTCACCGGCATGATCGGCGTGTCGCTGCTGGTCTATCTGTTCATGCGCGACACCAAGCATAAGAGCCTGATCACGCACAGCGACTGATCGCCCCCTTGTGCGCCGCCTTCGCTCGGCCGGGATGACAACGCCTACTTCTTCAACCGCTCCAGCGCCTGCGGATAGCGGCGCGACACCGGCGCCTCGACCGCGCCGAGTTCGACCGTCCAGTCGCCCGACCCGTCCGGCCTCAGCCCCGTCACCGCCCCCGCATTGACCAGCCACGACCGGTGCGCCCGCACGAAGCCGAACCGCTCCAGCTCGACCTCGATCGCCGCCAGGGTGGCGCGCATCAGCGGCCGGCGGCCGTCGGCCAGCCAGAACTCGACGTAGTTGCCCGCCGAGGAGACGGCGAGGATGTCCGACAGGGATGTGCGGATGATCCGGGCGCCGTCGCGGATGTCGAAGCTGACCGGCCGCACCGGCTCGTCGCGGCGCCGACGCAGAGACCCCAACAGCCAGAAGGTCCCGACGTAGACGCAGTAGCTGATTAGGTCCTTGCGCAGCTCATAGATGAAGCGATTGCCGAACATGTAGGCGTCCGCGTCCATGGCCGCATAGGTCAGCTTCCGGATCAGCACGAAGCCGGCGACGTGGAGGGCCGAAAAGAGCAGCAGCGCCGTCAGATGGACCGCCGCGAAGCGCAGTTTGGGCCGCCAGCCCTCGCCGGCCGCCTCGTCCGGGGGCGCGGCGGCCGTGGCCAGCCAGGGGATCACCGTCGCCACCAGGATGGCCAGGGCGCTGCTGATCTCCCAGGTCCACGGCTCCCAGCGTTGGACGTGGGGCAGGTCGGCCAGGTCCGACAGCGAATTGACCACCGTCACCACCGCCGTCGCCGGCACGATCCACAGAAGCCCTGTCCTCAGGTCGCGCGGGTCGGCCCGTTTCAGCGCCGCCCACAGACCGCCGCCCGTCCCCGGAGCCGCGCCGCTCGTCCCGTGGCGCGCACGGCCGTCCCCGCCAGGGCGCCACACGGCCCGCGCCGGTTGCCCGGCCGGGAGCCCCTGCGCTTCCTCGGCGGCCTCAACGCCGTTTCTGGAGCCTTCCCGTGTCGACAGACGCCGCCTCCCCCGCTTCCTTCGTCGCCCCGCCGGCTCGTCGCGTCGATCTCGACTGGATCCGCGTCGCCGCCTTCGGCCTGCTCATCCTCTACCACGTCGGCATGTTCTACGTGCCCTGGGACTGGCACGTGAAGAGCAGCCATCAGGTCGAATGGCTAGAGCCGATCATGCAGCTGACCAATCCCTGGCGGCTGACCCTGCTGTTCCTCGTGTCGGGCGCGGCCACCCGCTTCATGGCCGACCGAATCTCGGCCGGCCGCCTGGCCGGCTCGCGCACCATGCGGCTCCTGCCGCCCCTGCTCTTCGGCATGTTCGTGATCGTGCCGCCGCAATGCTATTTCGAGGTCTATGAGGCCCTGGTAGGCCTGGGCGTCGCTGACCCGGCCCACAGCCCTTGGCTGGCGGACTTCTGGAGCAAATATGCGACCGCCTCAGGCGGCTGGTGCGACGCCGACGGCTGCCTGACCACCCCGACCTGGAACCACCTTTGGTTTGTGGCCTACCTATGGGTCTACAGTCTCCTGCTCGCCCTGCTGCTGGCGGTGACCGGCGGGCGCCTGCGCGCCGTGGGGTGCTGGCTGGAGCGCGGCCTCAAAGGCTGGGGCCTGCTGGTCTGGCCGATCGTCTTTCTGGCCGTGATCCGCTGGGCCTTGGCCGCCCGCTTCGAGATCACCCACGACCTGGTCGAGGACTGGTACAACCACGCCCTCTCCTTCAGCGCCTTTCTGTTCGGCTTCCTGACCGCCCGGTCCGAGGCCGTGCGCCAAGGATTCATTCGCCTGCGCCGACCGGCCCTCGTGTTGGCGCTCGTGTCTTGGGCCGTGTGGGCGAGCTACGCCTGGCTCTACCGCGCCGACGACGCCGTTCCGCCCGAGGCCCTGCGCGCCGTCATGCGGAGCGTCTACGCCGTCGACCAGTGGGCCTTCATCGCCGCCATCCTCGGCTACGGCGCACGGTACCTGACCCGCGACAGCCGCGTGCTGCGCTACCTGACGATCGGGGTCTTCCCCTTCTACATCATCCACCAGACGATCATCGTCGTCGCCGGCCACCACCTGGCCAAGCTGGGCCTGCCGCTATGGGCGGAAGCCGGACTGATCATCGTGATCACGGCGGCGGGCTGCTGGCTCACCTATGAACTCGCCCGCCGGAGCGGCTGGTTTGGGCTGCTGCTTGGCGTGCGGCCGAAGTCACGCCCCACCTCTCAACCGTCACCCTCGGGCTCGACCCGAGGGCCAGAGGTCGGGCGGCCCTCCGTTGACGACGGCGCGACGGTTAAGCCCGTGCGCGTGCTCGACTGACGCTGCGACAGACGGTCCGGCCCTCGGGTCAAGCCCGAGGGTGACGGCCAGCAGTGTGCATCAAGCCGCGAACCGGCCGCCCCGGGCCGCATAGGCCTGGGTGCCGCGGGTGAAGACGCGGTCGCTCGGCAGCACCGTCTCGATGGCGATCGCCTCGGCGCCCTCCAGCCGCTGATAGATCGGCCCGAAGTCCTGCAGGGTGTCGCGCTTCAGCTGCTCGATAGAGTCGATGACGAAATAGACCTGCTGGAAGTCGTCGATCCGGTAGAGGGTCTTCATCACCCGCTCGAGGTCGAAGCCCAGCCGGTTTGGCGACGGGTCCTCGATGGCGAAGACGCTCTCGGTCGCCGAGGAGACGATGCCGGCGCCGTAGATGCGCAGCCCGTCCGTGTCCTGCATCAGGCCGAACTCGACCGTGTACCAGTACAGCCGCGCCAGGTTCTGCAGCATGCCCAGCGACGCCGCCCGCTGCCCGCCCTTGCCATAGGCCTCCATGTAGGCGGCGAAGTCGGGGTCGGTCAGCATCGGCACGTGGCCGAAGACATCGTGGAAGATGTCCGGCTCCTGCAGGTAGTCCAGTTGGTCCGGCTTGCGGATGAACTGGCCGGAGGGGAAGCGGCGGTTGGCCAGGTGGTCGAAGAACACCTCGTCCGGCACCAGGCCGGGTACGCAGACGACGGTCCAGCCGGTCAAGGCCTGAAGTTTGGGGTTCATGACCGAAAAATCGGGAATGCCGCCGGTGTTCAGGTCGAGAGCGTCGAGCCCCTTGAAAAAGACGTCGGCGGCGCGGCCCGGCAGGATCTTCATCTGGCGGGCGTAGAGGGTGTCCCAGGTCTGGTGCTCGACCTCGGTGTAGCGATCCCAGTCCTGCGGAATGGTCCAGTCGGCGGCTGCGCCTTCCGGCGGCGCCTCGAAGACGTGCTCGAAGTCGGACATGAACGCGATCTCCTGAACTGCGGGCTCTGGCGGCCCTTTGGGCCCAATCTAGGCCGCGGAGCGAGGGCGCGCCAGCGTCCGCACGCGCCGGGATCGAGTCGGGGGACCTAGTGGATCGCCTGCGCCTTGGGGGCGTGCCGGCCGTTCGCGTCGACGGTGAACCACTTGTGCTCCGAGGCGGGGGTCAGGGCCGACAGCTCCGGATCGTGCTCCAGGCAGTCCTCCGACGCATAGGCGATGAACCCGCCCTCATCGCCGATCGCCAGCACCTGGTAGAAGGGCTGATCCGGCGAGATCGAGCCCGTGTCGCCGGCTGCGCCGGCGAACACCGGGTCGACGTCGATCACCACCCCGCGGAAGGCCGCATCGCGGTGACGGACGATCTCGCCCAAGCCGTATTTTGCAACCATCTCACGCATCATGAGGCCATTATGCGCCCTCCAAGGTGATCGGCGCCTGAACGGCCCCGTTCATTTTCGCGTCAGCATCCTTGGCGATCGCCCGGAACCGGGGCTAGGTTGATCGGGACGGGCGCCGCTTTGGACCGCCCACCTCGAAAGTTCGGCCATGCCGGAGACCGACGACGCCCCCCATGGCGCGCCGCGGTCCCAGCGATCCAGGTCCGAAGGCCAGCGCGCCCGCAGCGGCGCCTCCGACGGACCCGGCGCGTCAGGTCGCGAGCCGCCGCTCTATGGCGCGCTCGACCTGGGGACCAACAACTGTCGCCTGCTGATCGCGCGCCCGGCGCGCGACGGCTTCCGGGTGGTGGATTCCTTCAGCCGCATCGTCCGCCTCGGCGAGGGCCTGTCGCGCACCGGCCGCCTCGATGACGCGGCCATGGATCGCGCCTACGACGCGCTGATGATGTGCGGCGAGCGGGTGGCCCGGAAGGGCGTCGACTCCAGCCGCCTGATGGCCGTCGCCACCCAGGCCTGCCGCCAGGCCGATAACGGCGCCGGCTTCATCGAACGGGTCCGCCAGGGCACCGGCCTCAAGCTGCGGATCATCGACCCGATCGAAGAGGCGCGGCTGGCCGTCGAGGGTTGTCTCAACCTGTTCGACGACAAGGCCGAGGCCGTGCTGGTCGTCGACGTCGGCGGCGGCTCGACCGAGCTCAGCTGGCTCAGCAAGGGGGATGCAGGCTTCGCCCTCGCCGGCTGGATGTCGATCCCGATCGGCGTCGTCACCCTGGCCGAGCGCCACCCCGAGCCGCACGGCGCCCTGAACGGCGCCCTGACCGGCTGGTACGAGGAGATGGTCGCCGACATGGCCGCCGCGCTGGAGGCCGCACCGGTCGATCCGGCGCTGCGCGAGGTCTTCACCGGCGGCCGCGCGCATCTGGTCGGCACCTCCGGCGCCATCACCAGCCTGGCCGGCATCCACCTCGGACTGCGCCGCTATCAGCGTAACCTGGTCGACGGCCTGTGGATGACCCGCGGCGATTGCGAACGGGCGGCCGACCGGCTCAAGGCCATGGGGCCCGCCGGGCGCGCCGCCGAATCCTGCATCGGCCCGGACCGCGCCGACCTGGTGCTGGCCGGCGCCGCCATCATGGAAGCCGTCCAGCGCGCCTGGCCCTCGGACCGCGTCCGCGTCGCCGACCGCGGCCTGCGTGAAGGCCTGCTGCTCCAGCGCATGCGCCAGGACCGGAGACCGCCGCGCAGGCGCAGACGACGGCGGTGAGGCCCCGGCGGTGCCGTCAGAGAAGGTGCTCAGGGACTTTCACGCCATGATCACCGCAGTTGACCGTTACCGACTGGGCGTAGGCCTCAACAACGGCTTCACTCATGAATCCAGCCGGTGCTGTGATGATTGTATCTGCGCCCACGCCATACATGTAGAGCACGACCGGGCCTCTGCCTTCACGCAAGGCCCCGCAGATGACGCGGCCGTTCGCCGACTGCTGCTGCCAGAGGCTTGTGGCCGTCGCCAAGCCGGTGCGCTCCCGGGCCTTGGCCAGCGCCCCTTCCTCAGGACTGAGGTTTTGCGCGGGCTGCGGCGGGACGACGGCTTCCGCCTCATTCCGAGCGGGCTCACAGCCCGCTAGGGCGAGCGCGACCGCCGCGACCGGGAAAAGTTCTCTGCTTTTCATGCCGTGTTCCTTCGGACGCCGCCCACGCCACAGCATCCTACAACCGGGCGGTCGCGGGACTGGGCCCTAGTTCGTCACCTGCGTCGGCAAGGTGATGTCGCAGACCGAGAAGTCCGCCCCGCGAGCCGTGCGGGTCTCCTGGACCAGGGTCCGGAAGCGCTCCGAGTCCGTGGCCAGAACCTGCACCGTCGGCCGCTCGGGCTCGGGGATGTCGGCCGCCACGCGCACCCGCTGCATCCGGTCCGGCGTCGCTTGGGCCATCATGCCGTTCTCGCCGTCGCCGACCTGCAGCGAGCGGACCACGTCCAGTCCGCCGACGGTGACGCCGAAGATGGTGTAGCGCTTGTCCAGCGCCGGATAGGACTGGCGCATCAGGAAGAACTGGCTGTTGGCGGTGTCATTGCCCTCGTCGCGGGCCATGCCGGCCACGCCCGGGCAGTAGAGCCCCCAGCCGTGCACCTTGCCGTCGCCGGTCAGGGCGAAGGCCGCGTCGGGCTGAGTCTGCACCGGCAGGGCGTTGAAGAAGCCGACCCGCGCGCCGCTCGGCTCGGCCGCCGGCGCGAAGGCCATCTGGGCGTCGCGGCGGAAGGTGAACTCGGCCTTCAGGTCAGGATACGGGCTCTGCCCTTCGCCATTGCCCAGCGGGTCGCCGGTCTGGGCCATGAACCAGTCGATCACCCGGTGCCACGGCACATTGTCGTAGAAGCCGCGGCGGGCCAGCAGCTTGATGCGCTCGACGTGAAGCGGCGCGATCTCGGGCGTCAGCTCGACCAGGACCCGGCCCTTGTTGGTCTCGATGACCAGCAGGTTCTCGGCCGGCACGGTGCGCCAGTCGGTGGCGGTGATGGTCGTGCCCGGAGTCGGCGCCGGCGGCGGCGGCGGCGTGCCGCCCGCATCCTGGGCCGAGACGGCCGAGGCGGCCAACAGAACAGCAGCGGCGGCGGCCGCCGCGGTGATCATCGAGTTCATCAGTCCCCTCCCCTCAATACCGGCGTCAGCCGCCCACGACCTCGACGGTCGGCTGCAGGTCGCAGATGTCGAAAGCCGCGCCGCGCTCGGTCTTCACCCGCGCGATCTCCGCCTGATAGGCTGCGCTGCCGGGGTTCAGCACCCGCACAGACGGCCGCTCGCCGGCCGGCATGCCTGCGGCGGTGCGCGCCCGGGTCATGATGTCCGGATCGGTCACCCGGCCGTTGGCCGCATCCGGTCCCTGCTTCAGCGAATAGACCACGTTCAGTCCCGCCAGCACCCGCCCGAACGGGGTGTAGACGCCGTTCAGCTCTTCACGGTCGGCCGTCATCAGGAAGAACTGGCTGTTGGCGCTGTCGGGCGTGTTGGCCCGGGCCATGCCCGCGACGCCGGGACAGAACAGCGCCTCTGCGCCGGTCTTGAAGTCGGCGGTGATCATCATCTGGGCGTCCGGCTGGGTGATCACCGGCATGGAGCCGATGATGCCCAGCTGGCCGTCGGCGATCGACGCCAGGCTGACGAAGCCCGAGTCGCGGCCGCGGCGGAACTGGAACTCGGCCGGGACGTCCGGCAGCTCGCTGCCGCCGGCGCCGGTGCCCTCCGGGTCGCCGGTCTGGGCCATGAAATCCTTCATCACCCGGTGGAATTTGTGACCGTCATAGAAGCCCTGGTCCGCCAGGGTGCGGATGCGGTTCACGGACTGCGGCGCGATGCGCGGGTCCATCTCGACCAGGATGCGGCCCTTGTTGGTGTCGATGACCAGCAGGTTCTCAGGCGCGACCGTGCGCCAGTCGGCGGCGGTCGGCGCGGGCGCCGTCTGAGCCAGGGCCGGAACCGACGGAGCGATCAGAGCCAGCGAAAGCGCGGCGGCGGTGACGATCTTCAAGCTGTGACTATCCCTTGACCTTGGCCCGGACCGCCTGGGCGACGGCCGGACTGACGAAACTCTCGATCGCGCCGTCCAGGCGGGCGATCTCCTTGACCAGGCGCGAGGCGATGGCCTGGTGGCGCGGATCGGCCATCAGGAAGACCGTCTCGATGTCGGCATTGAGGCGCTGGTTCATCGCCGTCATCTGGAACTCGTATTCGAAGTCCGCGACGGCGCGCAGGCCGCGCACGATGATCTGCGCGCCCAGTTCCTCGGCGAAATGCATCAGCAGGGTGTCGAACGGCCGAACCTCGACCCGGTCGCCCAGGTGCGCCAGTTCGGCGCGAACCATCTCGACCCGCTCGTCCGTCGTGAACAACGGCCCCTTGTCGTCGTTGCGCGCGACGCCGATGACCAGCCGGTCGACCAGCTTCACGGCCCGGCCGATGATGTCCATGTGCCCGTTGGTGACGGGGTCGAAAGTGCCCGGATACAGGCCGATACGCATGGGCGATCCCTCCCGCCTTTGGTCCCGTCTAGCAGGCGTCGAAGCCGCGGCCTAGATCGGCTGCAGCGGCGCGGCGTCCCAGGCGGCGCGCAGCCTCTGGATGATCTCGTCCGAGGGCGTCATCGCCCGCGCGCCGATCGCCGCCACCGCACCGGCGGGCGTCGCGCTGTTGCAGAAAAAGGCCCCGTCGAAACTATCCAGGTCGTCGATCCGCACCGGCTCGACCACGCCTTCCAGCCCCACGTCGGCCAGTCCGCGCTGCAGCACCGCCTGCGCCGTGCCCGCCAGCATGGGCGCGCACGGCCAGACCACCGTCTCGCCGCGCAGGAAGCCGATGTTCCAGACGCTGCCCTCCGACACGAGGCCGTCGGGGCCCACGAACAGGGCGTCATCGAAGCCCGCGCTCTGCGCCGCCCGCCGCGCCCGGATCAGGCCGAAGGTTGCGGCATGCTTGATGTGAGGCTCCTCGCGGCCATAGGTCCGCACCTCCAGCCGCAGGGCTTCGCCCAATGGCGGCGGGGGCGGAAACACCGCCGTCGTCACCTCGGGCCGGCCGGTCCAGGCCGGATTGCGCGGTCCGATCTCCGGCGAGAACAGCCCGACCCGCAGCCAGCAATCGGACTGACCGGCGACGGCTCCGCGCATGAACTCACGCAGTCGCGCCTCGCCCACGGCCTCGCCGAACAGCTCGACGGCCGAGGCCTCCAGCCGCTCGATATGCAGGTCCAGGCCTCGGACGCCGCCGCCCTGCACCCGCATCGAGGTGTAGGCCCCGTAGTTGATCAGGGCGAGACAGGTCAGCTCATCCGCGGTGGCGGGGGCGCCGTTGACGAGGATCCCGTCCCCGAGCGCCATGCTCAGTCTTCGCCGCCCTCGACCGCCTCGTCGCCGACTTCGCCGAGGTCCGCATCTTCGCCGCCGCCGCTGTCCGGCAGGCGTTCGACCGAGACGACCTTTTCGCCGCCCGCGGTGCGGAAGATGGTGACGCCCTGGCTGGATCGGCCGACGACGCGGACCTGGCCCACCGGCGTGCGGATCATCTGCCCGCCCGAGGTGACCATCAGCAGCTCGTCCGAGTCCTCGACCGGGAAGGCCGCGGCCAGGCGCGTGCCCGCGCGACCGCCGAGGCCGTGCGCGGTCAGGCCCTGACCGCCGCGACCCGTGCGGCGATACTCATAGGCCGAGGAGCGCTTGCCGAAGCCGGTCTCGGTGACCGTCAGGATGAACTGCTCGGCGGCGCCCAGTTCGGCGATGCGCTCGACGCTGAGGACGGCGTCCCCGGTCGCTTCATCGTCGGCCTCGACGGGCGTCGTATCCTCTTCACCCTCGCCGCTGGCGGCTCGGCGCATGGCGTTCGCGTGCTTGACGTAGGCGGCGCGCTCGTCCGGCGTGGCGTCAACGCGGCCCAGCACGGCCATCGAGATGACCTCGTCGCCTTCCTGCAGGCGCACGCCGCGCACGCCGGTCGAATCCCGGCCCTTGAAGACGCGGACGTCGTCGGCCTTGAAGCGGATGGCGCGGCCCAGAGCCGTCGTCAGCATGACGTCGTCCTCGGCGGTGCACAGGGCCACGCCGACCATGTGGTCGTCGCCCTCCAGCTTCATGGCGATCTTGCCGGCGCGGTTCACCGTCGCGAAGTCCGATAGTTTGTTGCGTCGCACGTCGCCCGAGCTGGTGGCGAACATGATGTCGTAATTGCCCCAGTCCGCCTCGTTCTCCGGCAGCGGCAGCACGTTCATGATGCTGTCGCCCGGCTCGATGGGCAGCAGGTTGACGAAGGCCTTGCCGCGCGACTGCGGGCTGCCCAGCGGCAGGCGCCAGGTCTTCAGCTTGTAGGCCTTCCCGTTGGTGGCGAAGAACAACACCGGCGTGTGGGTCGAGGCCGAGAACACGCCGACGACGGCGTCGTCCTCCTTCATCGCCACGCCCGACCGGCCCTTGCCGCCGCGATGCTGGGTCCGATAGGCGTTCAGCGCCACGCGCTTGACGTAGCCGCCGTGGGTGACGGTGACGACCATGTCCTCGCGCGGGATCAGGTCTTCGTCCTCCATCTCCCCGTCGCCCTCGCCGATGAGGGTGCGGCGCGGAACGGCGAACTCGTCCTTCACCTTGATCAGGTCGTCGCGGATCACGCCCAGGATGTTGGCGCGGTCCGACAGCAGGGTCAGATGACCCTGGATGATGCCGGCCAGCTCGCGGGCCTCGCCGAAGATGTCGTCGCGGCCCAGGCCGGTCAGGCGGCTGAGCGTCAGGGCCAGGATGGCGCGGGCCTGTTCGTCGGTCAGCTTCAGCTTGTCGCCGTCGACCAGGGCCGAGCGCGGGTCGGCGATCAGCTCGATCAGGGCCATCATGTCGCCGACCGGCCAGGCCTTGGCCTGCAGGCGCTCGCGCGCCTCGGTCGGATCGGCCGAAGAACGGATGATGTGGATGACTTCGTCGATGTTGGCGACGGCGACGGCCAGGCCGACCAGCACGTGGCCGCGGTCGCGGGCCTTGGCCAGCTCGAACTTGATGCGGCGGACGACGACTTCTTCCCGGAACTCCAGGAAGGCCTCGAGCAGCTGGCGCAGGCCCATCTGCTCGGGACGGCCGTGGTTCAGGGCCAGCATGTTGACGCCGAACGACGACTGCATCGCCGTGAAACGCCACAGCTGGTTCAACACCACGTCGCCCGAAGCGTCCCGCTTCAGCTCGACGACCATGCGCATGCCGTCGCGGTCCGATTCGTCGCGGACGTCGGCGATGCCTTCGATCTTCTTCTCGCGCACCAGTTCGACGATGCGCTCGATCAGGGTCTGCTTGTTGACCTGATAGGGCAGCTCGGTGACGACGATCGCCTCGCGGTCCTTGCGGATGGTCTCGATCGAGGCCTTCCCGCGCACGATGACCGAGCCGCGGCCGTCGCGCAGGGCGTTACGGGGGGCCGTCCGGCCCATGATCTCGCCGCCGGTCGGGAAGTCGGGCCCCGGGACGATGTCCAGCAGGGCGTCGTCGCCGATGTTCGGATCGTCCAGCAGAGCCACCGCCGCCTCGACGACTTCGCCGAGGTTGTGGGGCGGGATGTTGGTGGCCATGCCGACGGCGATGCCGCCGGCGCCGTTGACCAGCAGGTTCGGGATCCGCGCCGGCAGGACGACGGGCTCCAGCTCTTTCTCGTCGTAGTTCGGCTGGAAATCGACCGTGTCCTTGTCGATATCAGTCAGCAGCGCCACGGCCGCCGGGGCCATCCGGGCCTCGGTGTATCGCATCGAGGCGGGCATATCGCCGTCGACCGAGCCGAAATTGCCCTGGCCGTCGACCAGCATCAGACCCATCGAGAACGGCTGCGCCATGCGCACCAGGGCCATGTAGACCGAGGCGTCGCCGTGCGGGTGGAAGCGGCCGAGCACGTCGCCGACGACGCGGGCGCACTTCGAGTACGGCCGTTCCGGCGACATCTTCAGGTCGTGCATCGAATAGAGAATCCGGCGGTGCACCGGTTTCAGGCCGTCGCGCGCGTCAGGCAGCGCGCGGCTCACGATCACGCTCATGGCGTAGTCGAGATACGAGCGGCGCAGCTCGTCTTCGATGGTGATGGTGGAGATGTCGCCGCCGCCGGGAGGCGCGACGTTTTCGTAGCTGTCGTCGGTCAAGGAAATCAGGCTTTAGTTGGCCGGAATCGGAACGTGATCCGCTATCCGATTGTCTAGCATCCGGGGGCAGCGGAGGCAAAGCGAAGCCACGCCCTCCCGACCTTTCAGACCGGGAGTTCTGACCATGCGCCACCGCCTGCTTCTCGCGTGCCTGATCGCCCCGCTCGCCGCCGCATCGGCGACCGCCGCACAGACGCCGACGACGGCGGTGAACAGCCCATCGGCAGCGCCGCGCCCGGTCGCCACCGCTGAGCTGCATGACGCGGCGGGGACGGATTTCGGCACAGTGACCGCCTGGCGCGGCCCGCTGGGCCTGTTGCTCCGGATCGAGGGGAAGAACTGGCCCGAGGGATGGCACAGCGTCCACCTGCACGCGGTCGGCAAGTGCGAGGGGCCCGGCTTCACGAGCGCTGGCGGCCACCTGAACCATACCGAAGCGCGCCCGCACGGACTGCTCAACCAAAACGGGGGCCCGGACCTCGGCGACCTGCAGAACGTCTGGGCCGCCGGCGACGGCACGGTAAAGGCTGAAGTCTACCTGTCCGGCGCCGGCCTTGTTCCTCCGGGCGTCGACCAGCTGGGCGGCGACGGCCTCACCTTCATGGTCCACGCCAACGCCGACGACCACGTCAGTCAACCGATCGGCGGCGCCGGAGCGCGCATCGCCTGCGGCGTCTTCGAACGGGCCGACTGACCCGCTGCACTTGAATTGAAGCCGCCGTCTCGCGCATCGTGGCGAGATGGCGCTTTTGTTCGGCGATCCCGCCCCGACTTTCCAAACCGCCGGGGTCAGCAACCCCCGGTATGTGTTCGACACGGCCGCGGGCCGGTACCTCGTGCTCGCCTTCGTGCCCGCGGGCCCGCGCGTCGAGGCTGCGGTCAAGATCCTCGAACGGCAGCGTAAGGCCTTCGACGACAAGCACGCCTGCGCCTTCATCGTCATCGTCGGCAAGGACGCTGAGCGCGCGACGCGCCAAGACGCCCTGCCCGGCCTACGCTACCTCTTCGACGAGGACGGCTCGGTCGCCACCCTGTACGGCCTCGAGGCCGAAGAGCGCTGGTTCCTGCTCGACCCCGCCCTGCATGTCATGGGCGGTTTCAGCGCCGACGAGGCCCCGGTCATGGTCGACCGCCTGCCGTCCATGCCGCCGCCCCGCGCCCACGGCGGGTTCGAGGCCATGGCCCCGGTCCTGGTCACCCCGCGCATCTTCGAACCGGCCTTCTGCGAACGGCTGATCGCCCTCTACCGTGAGATCGGCGGCGAGCCCTCCGGCTTCATGCGGGAGATCGACGGCGTCACCAAGCTGATGATGAACGACCAGCACAAGCGCCGCTCGGACGTCATCGTCGAGGACGAATCCCTGCAGCAGCAGGTCGTCGCCCGCCTGACCCGCCGCCTCGTTCCGCAAATCGAGAAGGCCTTCAACTTCAAACCCACGCGCATCGAGCGCTATCTGGTGGCCCGCTACGACGCCGAGACCGGCGGCTTCTTCCGTCCGCACCGCGACAACACCACCAAGGGCACGGCGCATCGCCGCTTCGCCGTCTCGATCAACCTGAACTCCGACTACGTCGGCGGCGACCTGCGCTTCCCCGAGTTCGGCGACCGCACCTACCGCCCGCCCCCCGGCGGCGCCTGCATCTTCTCCTGCTCGGTGCTGCACGAGGCCACGCCCGTCACCCGCGGCGAACGCTTCGCCTTCCTGCCGTTCCTTTATGACGAGGACGCCGCGAAGATCCGCGACGAGAACCTCCAGTTCATCGACCCGGCGGTGCTGGCGCGCTGACGTGCAGGGAAACCCCTCGGGGACGCGGAAACCGGAAACGGTGGCCGACCGCTACGGGTGGGAGCGGACCCTGGTTTCGCTCGCCAAGCCGGACATTCGGTCTCACGGGACTATCGTACGTGCCGGTGGCGAAGTCGGATTGGATTTAGAGCTTAGCCTTGCGTCGCGCGAACTCGGATGAAAGTCTGCGTGCATGCGATGCCGCGAAGTCCCCGTCCGCCTGAAAACGCCTATAATGGCCGCCGCGTTTGCGTGTGGCCTCCTAAGTTTCGTCGCGCCTTCGTCCGCGTGCGTGAATACCTTCGAAACGCAGATCGCGGGATGCGTTGCCTCAGGCAACCAGGCTTGCGTCGTTGAAGAAATTGCAAAGCTAGAGGCGGCCTACCGGAAGGAGCCGAACCTTCAGCACACGAATGACTTGGCGGTGGGCCGCTTGCTGACAGGCCGCCATTCGGAAGCGATCTCGTTGCTCAACGAAGCCGAGAAGCGCTTCCCTGGCCAAGCGATGGTCGCGGCCAACCTCGGGACAGCTTACGAGCTCTCAGGCAACGACGCAGAAGCTCTACGGTGGATTCGGGAAGGCGTGCGGCGTGATCCTCAGGAGCACGAAGGCACCGAGTGGCTGCACGTAGAGATTCTAGAGGCGAAGATTGCGCTGAGTCGCGACCCAGAGTGGCTAAAGAAAAACACGGTCCTGGGGCTGAACTTTGGAGACGCGGAGGTTCCGGTGATGCCGGCAATGCTGCCGCAGAACGAAAAAGGGGAAGCTAGAACTCCAGCGGAGATTGGCCGCGCCATCTCGTATCAGATGTACGAGAGGACAAAATTCGTACCGCCGCCCAACGCAGTGATCGCCGATCTGTATGCTGCTCGAGGCGACCTTTCATATGCAATGGGCCGGCCGACGCGCTACGCTGACAGCATTGGCTATCCGGCAGACAACTATGACGAAGCGCTAAAGTACGGCGCTGCGCGCCAGGCTTTAGTGCTGCAGCGCAAACAGACGTTCGAGAAAACCGAGGCGGCGTCCTGGTATGATCTAGCAAGAGCGCCCAAGGTTGCTGATGTCGCCGCGCGAAGTCAGCCCGTCCCGCGCTGGAACGCAGCGATCTTGCCGTGGATCCTCGTTTTGCTTTCCGCGCTGGCTGCGGCCGCCTTCTATGTCTGGCGGCTTCGCAGTCCGAAGAAAGCCTGACGCTAGCCATAGTCTCCGGCGGACTAACGTAGCGCCGGTTTACAAGCGCACTGGAAATCTTCGCGCCTGCCAATGGATCTCCGCTTTTTCGAGTGCACTTTTTCGGCCCCGGCCTGACGAGCCCCGGCCAGCCTCAGTCCGCCCGGAACTGCAGCTCCGCGAGCCGGGCGTAGAGGCCGCCCTGGGCGATCAGGGCCGTGTGCGTCCCCTCCTCGACCACGCGCCCGTCCTCCATCACCACGATGCGGTCGGCGCGCAGCACCGTCGCCAGGCGGTGGGCGATGACCAGGGTGGTGCGGGCCTCCATGGCCTGGTCCAGCGCCGCCTGAACCAGCCGCTCGTTCTCGGCGTCCAGCGCCGAGGTCGCCTCGTCCAGCAGCAGGATCGGCGCCTCGCGCACCAGGGCCCGGGCTATGGCCAGCCGCTGGCGCTGTCCGCCGGACAGGCTCTTGCCGCGCTCGCCGAGCGGCGTGTCGAACTTCTCGGGCAGGGCTTCGATGAACCCAAGGGCCTGCGCCTCCACGGCGGCGCCCATGACGTCCTCTTCGGTGGCCTCCTCGCGGCCGAAGCGGATGTTCTCCAGGGCCGAGCCCGAGAACAGCGGCGCCTCTTGGGACACCCAGGCGAACCGGTTGCGCACGTCCACCGGATCGGCGTCGCGCACGTCGATCCCGTCGACCGAGACGACTCCGGACTGCGGATCGTAGAAGCGCAGCAGCAGGCGGAACACCGTCGACTTGCCCGCCCCCGATGGGCCGACCAGGGCCACAGTCTCGCCGGGCCTCACGGTCAGGGAGAAGCCCTTCAGCGCCGGCAGGTCCGGCCGTCCTGGGTAGCTGAACTGGACCGCCGACATCGACACCTCGCCGATCGGCGGCTGCGGCAGGGCTTTGGGCGTCGCGGGGGCGGCGATGGCGGCCGTGCTGCGCATCAGCTCATCGATCCGCTCCATGGCCCCGGCGGCCTTCTGCACGTCGCCCCAGCTCTCGCCGAGCGCGCCCACGGCGCCGGCGCAGAACACCGACAGAAGGACGAACTGGATCAGCGCCCCCGGACTCATCCGCCCGGCGATCACGTCCTGGGCGCCCAGCCACAGCACCAGGGTCACGCCCCCGAACATCACCACGATGATCATGGCCGTCATCAGCGCCCGCGCCTTCATGCGGGTCAGCGACACCCCGAAGGCGTCCTCCACCGCCGCGCCGAAGCGCTCGATGGCGCTGCGCTCGCGACCGAAGGCCTGCACCGTCTCGATGGCGTCAACGCTCTCGCCGGCGAAGCCGACGGCGCTGGCGAACCGGTCCTGCGAGGCCACGGTCAGCTTGCGCACCCGCCGCCCGAACAGGAACAGCGGCCCCAGCAGCAGCGGCACCACCAGCATGACCAGGCCGGTCAGCTTGGGGCTGACGAAGAACAGCATGACCGTTCCGCCGATCAGGGTCAGCAGGTTGCGCAACGCATAGCTGACCGAGGTGGTCAGCAGGGTCTCGACCAGGGCGATGTCGGTGGTCAGGCGCGACAGCACCTCGCCGGTGCGCATCCTGGCGTAGAAGGCCGGGTCCAGCGTCAGGATCCGCTCGAACAGCCCCTTGCGCAGGTCGGCGATGACCCGCTCGCCGGTCTTGGTCACGAAATAGTAGCGGACCGCCGTCGCGATCCCGAGGAACAGGGCCACGCCGCCCAGCAGCAGGAACCACAGGTTCAGCCGCGCCCCGCCATCCTCGAAGCCATGGTCGATCGCCCCGCGCGCCGCCGCCGTCAGGCTCAGCGACGCCACCGTAGACAGGATCAGCCAGACCCCGGCCAGCGTCGCATGGCCCTTGTGCCGCCAGGCGTAGGGAAGCAGCCGGCCCAGCGGCCGCACGTCGCGGCTGCGCTTGCGGCGGCCGCCCGCCTCGGACATCTGTTCGGACAGCTGGGCCCCGGCTCCCGGCCGTCCCCGCAGGTCGGCGGCGTCTTGCAGAGGTGCTGTCGTATCGGTCATGGCGCGCGCCTCTTGCCCCGGAACGGGCCCCGGTGTAAACGCCGCGGCTCATTCCCGCCGGAGTCCTTCGGCGGGTTTCTCATTTTACGCGCAAAGACGGTCGGCATCGTCATCGCGCAGAGACCGGACGACGACCATGAAGGCGGATACGCACCCCGACTACCACTTCATCACCGTGGTGATGACGGATGGCAGCAGCTACCAGACCCGTTCGACCTACGGGAAAGAAGGCGCCACGCTGAACCTGGACATCGATCCGTCGACCCACCCGGCCTGGACCGGCGGCAACCAGACGATGCTGGACCGCGGCGGCCGCGTCTCGCGCTTCAACAACAAGTTCGGCGGCTTCATCAAGAAGTAAGCCCTTACGGTCTGGCTTTCGGGCCACACCGTTCGCCAAGACTTTACAGAAGGCGCCGGTCACCCGACCGGCGCCTTTTTGTTTCCCAGGAACGCCGATAATATCCTTGCGTTGACAGATCGGGCGTGGACGCAGGGTTCTGCGTTCCATCGGGCAAGGCGAGTTGAGATGAATCGACGGCAACTGGGTCTGGGCGCGGCGGTCACCGCCATCGCGTCGGCGAGCAGCGTCGCCGCTTTGGCGCAGACTCGCGATCCCGCCGCCGTGGCGTTCTACGACAGTTTCAACGACCAGTTGGCCGCCCTGCCTGAGGCGGTGCAGGCCGATGTCCGCGCCTTCTACGAGCTGAACGGCTGGCGTCCGGTGTGGAACCCGGAACGCCTGCGGGCCCTCCAGCAGGCCGCCGCCCGGGCCGAGCGCCACGGTCTGTCCCAGGCCGACTTCTTCGACTTCCCCGCCCTCGCCGCCGACCGTTCGGCCGCCGAGATGCGCACCACGGTCGCGGCGCTGGACTACGCCCGCACCCTAGCCCAGGGCCGGGTGAAGCCCGAGTCGGTCGAAGACCTCTGGGAGATGCAGAAGAACGTCGTCGACCTGCCCGCGGGCCTCAACGACGCCCTCGCCAACAACCGGCTGGTCGACTGGATCGAATCGCTCGCCCCGACCGACATCGGCTATTCCAACCTGTCGGCGGGCTATGTCCGCTATCGCCGCATGATCCGCGACGGCAAGTCCTGGCCGGCGTTCCGCGTCGGCGCGGCGATCGAGCCGGGCGCCAGCGATCCGCGGATTCCCGTCTTGATCCAGCGCCTGGTGGCCGAGGGCGACCTGGCCGCCGCCGACGGCGCGCGCCTCGCCGCCGCGGGCGATGTCTACGGCCCTGAACTGGTTGAAGCCATGAAGGGCTTCCAGGCCCGCCACGGCCTGGGCGCCGACGGCCGCATCGGCACGGGGACCCAGCGCTCGCTGTCCGCGTCAACCGAGGACCGCGCCCGCCAGATCGCCCTCAACCTCGAGCGCCGCCGCTGGCTTAAGCGCGATGTGAATCCCGAGCGGATCGAGGTCAACACCGCCGCCGCCATCATGGTCTACTGGAAGGACGGCCGTCCGGTGCACTCGAACCGCGTCGTCTGCGGCGCCGCCTCGACCCAGACGCCCAGCCTCGAGAAGCCGTTCGCCTCGGTGGTGGCCAATCCGCCCTGGTACGTGCCGGCCTCGATCGCCCGCAACGAGATCCTGCCCAAGGGCCCGGGCTATCTGGCCAGCCAGAACATGTACATCTCGAACGGCACGGTCATTCAGCGCGCCGGTCCGACCGCCGCCCTGGGCTATGTGAAGTTCGAGCTTCGCGACAGCTACGCCATCTTCCTGCACGACACGCCGTCCAAGGCCGCCTTCAACCTGGCCATGCGCCAGCGCAGCCACGGCTGCGTGCGGGTCCAGGGCGCCGTCGACTTCGCCCGCCTGCTGCTGTCGCCCGATCCGATGCTGCTGGCCGATTTCGACACCGCCCAGGACACGCGCGAGACCAAGCGCATCCAGACGGGCCGCGAGATCGCCGTGCGCCTGCTGTACTGGACCGCCTTCGTCGACGGCCAGGGCCGCGTCGCCTTCCGCGAGGACGTCTACAGCCGCGATGAAAAGCTGGCCGAGGCCCTCGGCATCGCGGTCAGCCTGCCCAAGCCGGTCGACGACGGACGCAACGTCGCCAACGACGTCGGGCCGTAGCGCTTCAGGGAACCCGCGCTGCGTCGATGCGCACGGAGCCGCAGTTCGACGCGACGACATCGACCCGGTGTGGCCAGCCGGTGGTCACATAGCCGCCGGTCGTCCGATGAATCGCCTCCACATCGCGGCAGACCGCCACGACGCCGCCGTCGGCAGTGAACCGTGCGGTGCGAATGACCCGCTGCTTGGCGGCCAGGCTACCCGACCAGGCGAAGTCTCCGGCGTGCGTGCTCTCGATCGACAGGTCTACCGGAGCATCGCCGCGGTTCTCGATAATGACCAGAGAACGCCCGCTCATGACCACGCCGGCCCCGAGAGCGATCAGGATCAGGGCGGCGACGCCCAAGGCGATCAACAACCGGCGGACGCCCTTCATCCCCCGAAGGCCGCCGCCAGACGGTCGAGCTGGCTCTGCACCGGGTTGACCGCCTCTTCCTCGGGCGCGTCCAGATACATGCGGCGATCGAGGTGCAGGACCCGGTCGTACAGCTTCTCGGCGCGGACCACGTATTCGATCAGAGCGATCGGCAGTTCCGGATGGGTCGGCTCGGTCTCGACCTTGCGATCGGCCAGCCGATAGCGCGCGTCGCAGGCGGAGACGGCGGTCATATCCCCTTCCCGCACGGCCCGCTGCACCAGCAGCCACGAAGCGATCTGCATCAGCCGCGTGGTCAGCTTCATGCTCTCGCCGGCGTAGGCCAGGGCCGTGGCGCGCGAGAGCAGCTTGGATTCCCGCCGTCCGTCGCCGTCCAGATAGGCGGCGGTGTCCTCGACCAGCTCCATCCCCTCACGGAAGGTGCGGTCGAACAGCTCCGAGCGCGCGAAGTCGTCGACGACAGCCGCGCGGCTGCGTCCGGCGGGCGTGGGAATGAGATCGTCGCTGGGCATCAACTGGGTCAGACTCACAGGCTTGGCGTATCCGTATCACGTCCGACACGGTTTCGCTCCACGCATGAAGCGAGTGCAACGGCCATGCCAACCGGCTGAAATCAGGGACGGAAGTTGAACAAGGCGTCGGCGGCGTTGCGCTGAGAGGACTTGCCGTCGATGGCCGCCTGGGATCGCTCGATCTCGGCCTGCAACCCCTCGATCCGCTCCTTCAGGCCCTCGACCGAATAGCCGTCGAGATCCTCGCGCTGCAGGTCGATCAGCGGCGCTCCGCGCGCCGGACGGGGCTCCAGATCCTCGAACATCACCGCCTCCTTCGTGGTCAATCTTTCCACGGCAGCTTATCAGAACGCCCGGATACGGACGATTGCAAAGACGAGGACGACGATGCGGGCCATCGAAATCGAAGGCGGATCAGGCCCGGCGGAGGCGCTGACGCTGGTCGAACGCCCCGATCCGACAGCCGGCCCGGGACAGATTCGCATCCGCGCCAGGGCCTCAGGTGTGAACCGACCCGACCTGTTGCAGCGCCTGGGACGCTATCCCGCGCCGCCCGGCGCATCCGACATCCTCGGTCTGGAGGTCGCCGGTGAGGTGGACCAGGTCGGCGACGGCGTGACGCGCTGGCGGCCGGGCGACCGGGTCTGCGCCCTCCTGGGCGGCGGCGGCTATGCCGACCTGGCCGTGGTCGACGCCCGACACGCCCTGCCTGTCCCGGGGGGTCTCGATTTCGTACAGGCCGCCGCCCTGCCCGAGACGGTCTGCACCGTCTTCGCCAATGTGTTCGAAGCCGGGACGCTCAAGGCCGGCGAGACCCTGTTGATCCACGGCGCCACGAGCGGCATCGGCGTCACCGCCATCCAGATGGCCAAGGCGGCGGGCGCCAGGGTCATCGCCACCTCACGCGGCGCTGAAAAGACTCAGGCCGCCCGCGCCCTGGGCGCAGACCTCAGCCTGGACGCGCGCTCGGACGACCTGGAGAGCGCCATCCGTGACTTCGGGGGCGTGGATGTAGTGCTGGACATGGTCGGGGCGGACTACGCCGCCCTGAACCAGGCCGTGCTGAAGCCCCTTGGCCGCTGGGTGGTCATCGCCACCCTGTCGGGCGCCCTGGCCCAGGTCGACCTGGCGCGCCTCATGATGAAACGGATCGTCTTGACCGGGTCGACCCTGCGCGCGCGGCCGGCTGACGAAAAGGCCCGGCTGATCGCCGCCGTCGAGGCGACCGCCTGGCCGTGGGTGGCGTCTGGCGCGGTTCGCCCGCCGGTCGAGGCGACCTTCCCGCTGGCGGAGGCCGCGGCCGCCCATCTCCGGCTCGAGGCGGGCGATCACGTCGGCAAGATCGTGCTGACCGGCTGATTACATCTCCAGCAAGGTGCTGAACCCGCCGTAGATCATCCGTTTGCCGTCGAACGGCGCTTCGTCCATACCGCTCTTGATCCGCGGATCGGCCATGACCTGTTCGTTGACCTGGTCGCGATGCTCGCGTGAGTCATAGGTGATCCATGAGAAGACGACGGTCTCGTCGTCCTTGGCCTGAACGGCGCGCGGGAAGGACGTCAGTTCGCCATACGGCACGTCGTCAGCGACCGTCTCGACGTAAGACCGAGCGCCGTATTCCTTCCAGACCTCGCCAGCCTTGCGGGAAAACTCGCGATACTCATCGACCCTGCCCTTCGGCACGGCGACCACGAAACCATCGACATAGGCCATCGGTAACTCCTCGATCCCAGCGGGACGGGGAAGCCGCCGACGGCCTTGTCGGTTCCTGGGTGCGGCTAGCGGCCGCCCCGCACCGGGCGCAGGGAGGAGATCCGGTCGTTCATTCCGAGCGAGCGCAGGTTCGACACATCGCTGCGGAAGATCCGGCACTGTCCGCGGAAATAGGCGTCGGTGCAGAACTCCCAGTCGCCTCGAAGCTCAAACGAGCTGATCGCATCGTTCAGGCCGGAGTTCGCCAGATTCGGAATCTCGTTGTTGAAGCGCATGCTGGTCCCGCGGAAATTGGCGTCGCGATAGACCGTCACGGAGTTGCGTCCCCAACTGCCTCCGCCGCCGTTCCAGCCACCATTGCCGTTGCCGCCACCGCCCGGCCGGTCTTCCCACTGACCCCGGACCGGTCCGCAGACGAGCAGACCGTCGTTATTGCGGATTTCGTAGTCCGAGCAGCGGTTGAGTTCGATCGAGGTCCCGCGAATCTCGCCCCGTCGATCGCGGCAGTCTGCGTACAGCCGGCCGCGGTTGACGAAGGCGCCGCTGCACGAGTCCCGGTAGTCCCCGCGCGGGGCCACTCGCTCCTGCCCGCCCGGCGCGTACGGGGCCGCCTGTTGCCCGCCGCCGGAGAGTGCGGCCGCAACGACCAGAGCTTGGATCAACATGGAGGCCTCCTTCGGTTGGGCGTCAACGCGCGCCTGTGAAGACAGTGTTCAACCCGCGCCATGAACCGTGGCTGTACGACGTTGACGGCTTTCGTTTTCTTTTGGCGCGAATGGGCCTATATCGGAGACCTGCGCGCCCGGCCGAAAGGTCGGGCGCCGTCGTATCCGGAACCCGCCTGAAGCGGGCTGAAAGAAGAAGCGAAGACGCCCATGACCGAAATCCTGATGCCCAAGGCCACCGCGGTCTGGCTGGTCGACAACACCTCCCTGACGTTTGAGCAGATCGCCGATTTCTGCGGCCTGCATCCCCTGGAAGTGCGTGGCATCGCCGACGGCGACGTGGCGCGCGACATCCGCGGCGCCGACCCGCTGGTCAACGGTCAGCTGACCCGCGAGGAACTGGACAAGGCCCAGGCCGACGACAGCTACCGCATGCAGGCCGTGGTCAGCCGCCACGCCGAACTGCTGAAGAGCCACAAGCCGGCTCCGAAATACACCCCGGTGTCGCGCCGCCAGGATCGCCCGGACGCCATCGCCTGGTTCGTGCGCAACCACCCCGAGGTGACGGACGCCCAGATCGCCAAACTGCTGGGCACCACCAAGTCGACGATCGAGAGCGTGCGCAACCGCACCCACTGGAACTCGGCCAACATCAAGCCGGTCGACCCGGTGACCCTGGGCCTCGTCGGCCAACTGGCCCTCGACGAACTGGTCAAGAAGGCCGCCGACAAGAAGGCCAAGGACGACGCCAAGAAGGGCGGCGCCACCCTCCAGGCCGTCGACGCCCCGGTCGAAGAGGCGGAGCCCGAGTTCGTCCCCGAAGCCCGCGAGCGTCGCGGGGCTGAGCCGACTGCAGAGTCGGTCTTCGGCAAGAAGGACTAAGATACAAAACGGCCCCGGAGATCGCTCTCCGGGGCCGTTCTCCTTTTCGGGAGACGGGGCTAGTTCGCCCTCGCCTCCAGACTGGTGATTTCTTCCTTGAGCCGGAGCTTTTGCTGCTTGAGCTCCCTCACTCGAAGCGAGTCCGCGGAAGGGCGGGTCATCTCGCGCTGGATGGTTTCATCCAGGCTCCGGTGACGGTTTCCCAGTTCGCGAATACGAGCTTCGATGGTCATGGCTTGCGCCTCCATGTCTAAGGGACCACTACAGTCAGCGCCCGGCTTGACCGGCTGTGGAATCACTTTCCGGTGAGACCATCAATCGTCCGAACCCGAACAAGCTGGAGCCCCTTTTGGCCGAGGATGTGAACGGAACCGCACCATCCGCGAAGCAGCGTTTGGTGGTCGGAATTTCCGGAGCTTCGGGCGTGACTTACGGCGTCCGCACCCTCGACGCCCTGCGTGATCTGGGGGTCGAGAGCCACCTCGTGGTGACCCGTGCGGCCCTGCTCACTTTGTCGCAGGAGACCGATCTGTCGGCGGACGATCTCATGGGTCGCGCGGACGTCGTTCACCGCCTCAACGATGTCGGCGCCAGCATCGCATCCGGCTCGTTCCGCACCCTCGGCATGATCGTCGCGCCCTGCTCGGTGCGCAGCATGAGCGAGATCGCCACCGGCGTGACGTCGACCCTGCTGACGCGCGCCGCCGACGTCGTTCTCAAGGAGCGTCGCCCACTGGTGCTGATGGTCCGGGAGACGCCCTTTCACCTCGGCCATCTGCGCACCATGACCGCCCTGGCCGAGATGGGCGCCGTGATCGCCCCGCCCCTGCCCGCCTTCTATGCCCGCCCCGCCTCGATCGAGGAGATGGTCGACCAGTCCGTCGGCCGGGCGCTGGACCTGTTCGGCCTCGACTGGACCCCGGTTAAGCGCTGGGAAGGCCTGCGCGGCGCCGCCGAATGAGCGCGCTGTGGGATTGGGCCGTGAAGGCCTACGCCGCGCCCGGAGTCAGCGAGGCCTGCCTCGACCTGCAGGACCACGCCGGCCAGAACGTGCCCCTTCTGCTCTGGGCCGCCTGGACGGCGCAGACCGGGCGCAAGCCGGACGAGGATGCGCTGGAGGGGGCCTGCGACGCCGCCCGGGCCTGGCAGGAGGCCGCCATCGAGCCGCTGCGCGCCCTGCGCCGCTCGCTGAAGGCTCGCAACCCGGACCTCGACAACGACGCCCGCGAGGCCGTTCGCACCCAGGTGAAGGCCGTCGAACTGGAGGCGGAGCGCCGTCTGCTGGAGGCGCTGGAGACCCTTTCCCCGGAGCCCGCCGGCGCGCCGCGCCCGCCCCTCGAAGCCCTCGTCGCCGTCGCCCGCGTCTGGTCATCGGTGACGCCGCGCCCGGGCCTCGTGCTGCTCGCCGACCGGCTTCCGGCCTGAGCCGCCGCGAGCTATAACCGGTCGTCCGGGGCCCGACGCAATGAACGACGACGATCCGTATCTGACCGAGGAAGAGCTGGCGCTCCATGCGCGGCTCAATGAGCTTCGTCAGGAGCACGCCGACCTCGACGCCTCGATCGAGGCCCTGCAGCTGCTGCCGGTTCCCGACCAGCTGATGATCGCCCGCCTGAAGCGGAAGAAGCTGACCCTGCGCGACGAGATCGTGAAGATCGAGGCGATCGTCCTGCCGGACATCATCGCCTAGGCGCCACCCACGTGTTAGCTCGGAACGCCGGTTGGCGAACGGAGCGCGCATGCGGTTTCTGATAGTCGTCCTGACCTTCATGGCCCTGTCGGCCTCCGCCGCGCACGCCCAGTCCTCCGAGCGACCGGAGCCGGTCATGATTGTCACCCTGCTGGGGACCGGTGCGCCGCCGCCCCTGGCTGACCGCTTCGGACCGGCGACCCTGGTGCAGGCGGGCGGCCAGACCCTGTTGTTCGACGCGGGCCGCGGGGCCGAGATCCGCCTCTGGCAGGCCGGGGTCTCGGGCGTCGCCCTGACCGCCACCTTCCTCACCCACCTTCATTCCGACCACCTCGTCGGCCTGCCGGACGTCTGGCTGACCGGCTGGGTGAGAGGCCCGCACGGCGGCCGCCGGACGCCCTTCCGCCTCGTGGGGCCGCCCGGCACGGTCGCCTTCGCCGCCAACCTGGAGCGCACCTTCGAGGCGGATCTCGGCTTCCGCCTGGCCCAGGGCCTGCCGGCAGAAGGGGCGCGGATCGCCGCCGAGGAGTTCGCCGCCGATGGCGTGGTCCATAACGTCGACGGCCTGAGGGTCACGGCCTTCCGGGTGGACCACGGCCCGTGGGTCCCCGACGCCTACGGCTATCGCATCGACTATCGAGGGCGCTCGGTGCTGATCTCGGGGGACACCCGGGCGAGCGAGAATTTGGCGCGACACGCCGCGGGCGTGGATGTGCTGGTGCATGAGGTGGCCTTCGCCCGCCCTGAAGCCGAAGCGGCGTCGGCGGTGATCCTGGACAACCACACCCGCCCGGCCGAGGCGGCGCGGATCTTCGCCGCCGCCCGTCCCGGCATGGCCGTCTACAGCCATATCGTGCAGCCCGCTCTCGGCGGCTTCGCCCCGGCGGACCTCGCCGACCTGAGCCGCCAGACGCGCACGCTCTACGACGGCCCGCTGACGGTGGGCGAGGATCGGATGGCGTTCGAGATCGCCGCGGACGGCGCCGTGACGGTGAGGCCGCCTGAGCCCTAGCGCGCCTTCTTGCGCACCCACATGGCCGCATCGGCCTCGGCCAGCCAGACCTCGGGGTCGGTGTGCCCCGCTAGGGCGCGTACGCCGAACGAGCCGCCCAGGCCGGCGCTCAGGCCTTCCCATTCGAACGGCGCCTTCTCCAGTGCCTCGGCCAGTCGGCGGGCCTTCTCGCGGCCTTCCTCGAGACCGGCGTTGAGCATCAGCAGGCCGAACTCGTCGCCGCCCAGCCGACCGACCGCATCCGACTCACGCAGATTGGCCCGCATCATCTGGGCGACATGCACCAGGGCGGCGTCGCCGGCCGCGTGGCCGAGCCGGTCGTTGACGCTCTTGAAGCCGTCGAGGTCGAGATAGAGCAGAACCGCCGGCACATCGTGGCGAAGGCAAAAGGCCATGGCGCTCTTCATCGAGGCGATGAAGCCACGTCGGTTCAGAGCCGGCGTCAGCACGTCGTGATCGGCCGCCGCCTCGGCCGCCTCGGCCCGCTGGCGCAGGGCTTCGACCTCGGCGCGCAGGCGCTCGATTTCGGCGTAAGGGTCGATAGCGGCCGCGGCGTTCAAGACTGAAAAGGCTCCCCCGGGCCGCGACTCAACCGCTGCCCGCCTGGACGGAGCCTAACGCCCTCGGTTGCGGGCGCAACGCGAGTCCTGTATCGCGCCGCTTTCCGCGAACAGGGGCCGGAACATCATGGCGACCGAGACTCCGCCGGTGGCGATCATCATGGGCAGCCGCTCGGACTGGCCGACGATGAAGCATGCAGCCGACTCGCTCGACCGGCTCGGCGTGGCCTGGGAGGCCAAGGTCGTCTCCGCCCACCGCACGCCCCAGCGCCTGTTCGACTTCGCGACCGGGGCCAAGGCCGCCGGCTACAAGGTCATCATCGCCGGGGCCGGCGGAGCCGCCCACCTGCCGGGCATGGCCGCCTCGATGACGGAACTGCCGGTGCTCGGCGTGCCGGTCGAGTCCAAGGCCCTGAAAGGCATGGATAGCCTGCTCTCCATCGTTCAGATGCCCGGCGGCGTGCCGGTGGCGACCCTGGCGATCGGCGAGCCCGGGGCCAAGAACGCCGGCATCCTCGCGGCCCAGATCCTGGCCCTGTCGGACGTGGTGCTGGCCGGGCGGCTGACCGCCTTCCGCGAAGCTCAGACGGAAGCGGTTCACGAAACGGTCGAGGACTGAGTGACCACCCTGCCCCTGCCCCCCGGTTCGACCATCGGCATCCTGGGCGGAGGCCAGCTCGGTCGCATGCTCAGTCAGGCCGCCTCGCGCCTCGGCTTCAACGTCGTCATCCTCGACCCAGAGGAGAACAGCCCCGCCGGCCGCGTCTCCCAGGGCCAGATCATCGCCGCCTATGACGACCTGACCGCGCTCGGCGTGCTCGGCCAGACCTGCCAGGCGGTGACCTTCGAGTTCGAGAACGTCCCGGCCAGCTCGGTCGAGCGGCTGGTCCGCGGCGGCGCCGTCGTCGCCCCCGGCCCGCGCGCCCTGGCCGTGGCCCAGGACCGGGTCGAGGAGAAGACCTTCCTGAACGGCGTCGGCGCCACGACCGTCGACTTCGCCCAGGTCGACAACCTCGACGACCTTCTGGCCGGGCTGGAGCGCCTCGGGACGCCCGCCCTGCTCAAGACCCGCCGCGAGGGCTACGACGGCAAGGGCCAGGTCTGGATCCGCTCGGCCGAGATGGCCGCCGACGCCTGGTCCTCGATCGGCGAACGGCCGGCCATCCTCGAGGCCCGCGCCGACTTCACCCGCGAGCTGTCGGTCATCGCCGCCCGCGGCCGCGACGGCGAGATCGCCGTCTATCCGCTGGGCGAGAACGTCCATGCCGGCGGCGTGCTCAAGACCACCACCGCCCCCGCCCAAGTCGACCTGAAGACCAGCGACCGCGCCGCCGCCATCGCCCGCGCCATCCTCGACGGCCTCGACTACGTCGGCGTCCTGGGGGTCGAGCTGTTCGATCTCGGAGACGGCGTCCTGCTGGTCAACGAGATCGCCCCGCGCGTCCACAACACCGGCCACTGGACCCAGGACGGCTGCGTCTGCGACCAGTTCGAGCAGCACATCCGCGCCGTCGCCGGCTGGCCGCTGGGCCCGACCACCGCCCACTTCCAGGTCGAGATGACCAATCTGCTGGGCGACGAGGTCGACCAGTGGCGTCACCTCGCCTCGGCCCCCGACGCCCGCCTGCACCTCTACGGCAAGGCCGAGGCCCGCCCGGGGCGGAAGATGGCCCACGTGAACCGGGTGAAGAGCCTCTAGCGCCGCTTCAAAGTGTTCGGTTGGTAGCACCATCGTGAGAAATTGACGGCTGCCGTCCGAACACTCTCGTCCCCCTCGCGCCATCGCTGATTGTCAAAGACCGCCGCCCACGCATGACTTCGGTCAAGCTAGCGCGTCCCGGCGTCAATCGCGGACGCACACGCAATTCACGGCTCGATGAGCGCGATGGTCGAGGGCGGCATGCGATGGTGCGCCACGATTGCGGCTGAGATTTCCCGTTCACAGGCTCAGCGGCCCGAGTAGACGGCGTCGGCGAACTCGATCAGCTCTTCGCCCCGTAGCGCATCCGACTGAGTGCGTCGGCCACCTTGCGCAGCGGGGCGTCGAAATCCTTGCCGGCCTTCCACTTCTCGAAGGCCATGACGTTCTCGATGCGGCGGGCGACGAAGGCCTCGGCGGCCTCGCGGCCGTCGAACCACCGCATCGTCAGGGCCGGCGCCAGGATGCCCGACAGGATCGCCCGCTTGGAATAGTGATTCCAGTCCGTCGCCGTGTCCCCGGCCCAATGCCAGAGATGGTCGGCGGTCTCCCAGACCAGCTTCAGGCCCAGGTCGGCGTTGGTCGGAAGGGCCAGGAAGGCGGCGCAGCGCTTGGTCGCCTCCAGATCCTCGGCGCCCGCCTCCATCCGGGCCGAAACGGCGCGGGCGATTCGTTCGCGAATCTTCAGCGAGGCAGGCTCCACCTCGGCCAGGGCCGCCATGGCCCGATCGTCGTGCCGGCGCGACAGCAAGGCGGCCAGATCCCGCGCCCCATTGGGCAGCAGAAGCTCCTCGTCGCCTAGAGACAGGCCATTGTCGGCGCAGGCGGCGCGCACCATCCGGCTGTTCCAGCCCATGGCCGACGCATGGCGCAGGGCGGCGTCCAGAACCGCCTGCTCCATCTGGTCGGCCCAATCGGAGGGCTCTCCGTTGGAAAGGTGTGGCGTATCCGTCATGAACCTGAGCATAGGCCCGTCCGGCCTGGCTTTCGAGCCTTCACAAGTGTCCGCGACGATCTGGACACGGCGTGACCGCTCGTGTATCAGCCCGCCTTCACTCGCGGCCCCAAGCCGTCGGGTACGATTTTTATTTGTCTGCCCGTCTCCCTCACAGGACGCGGCGGGCGGCCAAAGGAGAGTTTCACCTGGTTCAGATTTTCGTCCGCGACAACAACGTCGATCAGGCCCTGAAAGCCCTGAAGAAGAAGATGCAGCGCGAAGGCAGCTTCCGTGAAATGAAGCGCCACGTGCATTACGAAAAGCCGTCGGAAAAGCGCGCTCGCCAAAAGGCTGAAGCCGTTCGTCGCGCCCGCAAGCTGGCCCGCAAGCGCGCCCAGCGCGAAGGCCTGCTGCCGGCTCCGAAGCCCCGCGTGCCGGGCGCTGGTCGCGGCTAACACCGCTACAGGCTGAAGAATCCAGGGCCGCTTCGGGGAACCGAAGCGGCCCTTTTTCATTGCCGAGATAAGTCGGCAACCCGACGAAACGACTTTCGGAAATGACCGTTTTCCCCTTACGTCAACAGGGAATACGGCCATGCAAAGCAATCGGCCCACGACTCTGGAACGGGCCTTTGCACTTGCGGGTACCGGCCAGTTCGCCACCAAGGGCGAAATCGCCAAGGCGATGACCCGGGAAGGCTACAGCATCGATGAACTGCGCCAACTGCATGGCAACAGCCTGTCTCGCCAGTTGAAGGCGCTGTGCCGCGAAAGCCGCGAGCACGTCCTGGAAGCGGCCTGATGCCAACCTACCAGATCAAGCTGCGTGACGAGTCCGGCCAGATTACCCGCATCGTGGAGCTTGACCGCGCCGATGACAGTGCGGCGATCGCCGAGCTGGCCCTTCACGACTGGGCTCCGGACGGCGGCGGGCTTGAGCTGTGGAGCGGCGACCGCTGCATCATGGTCGGCTATTGCTCCAGCCACGCCGCCGAACCCCCGGCCGCCGTCCGCTGAGAGGACAACGGCGGGCGACTAGCGCCCGCCGCCCATCGCCGCCGCAAAGGCCTTCCAGCTCAGTTTGACGTCTGACAGGGCGCCTGCGCGGAAGGCCCGGCCGGCCAGCCAGACCATGAGCAGGGCGAAGGCGAACATGCCGACCATCGACCCGACCAGCTCATACATGGGCGGGTCCGACGGAAGCCGCGCCATCATCAGGAAGGGCGTGAAGAAAGGCACCCAGGACAGGGCCTTGATCACCGGCGCGTCCGGGCTCTCGATGGCCATCGTCATGGTCATGATCGGGATCACCAGGACCATCATGATCGGCCCCATCAGGGTCTGGGCGTCGCGCGGCGTCTCGCAGAAGGCCCCGATGGCGGCGAACAGCACCGCGTACATCAGATAGCCGCCGACCATGAAGGCCACGAACCACCACAGCATCCCGCCGTGCAGGAGGATGCCGCCGATGTCCGCCACATAGGTCGGCTGGAAGAAGGCCAGGGAGCCGAGCCCCAGGCCGCCCCACGCCAGCATGACCGTCAGCGTCAGCAGGGCGACGCCGAGAACCTTGCCCGTCAGGATTTCCGTTGCTGAGGCCGAGGACAGGAGCACTTCGAGGATCTTGTTCGACTTCTCCTCCATGACGCTGTTCAGCAGGATCGACGCCCCGGTGATCACCAGGGACCAGAGGATGAACCCGCCCGCCAAGCCCATGATCATCGGCAACCGGTCGCGGAACGAAACTTCGCCGTCGCGCGCCTTGGGCGAAAAGGACTTCACCTCGGGCCTGAAGGCCTCGGTGCGGTCGACCACGGCGGGGTCGATGCCCGCGGCCGTGAAGACGGTCTTCTGATTGCTGCTCTTCAGGGCGGCGCGGACGAAATCGCTGACCTTGTCGTCGGTGGCCCGGGCGGTCCAGACACGCGCCGTCGGCTCGCCGGCGGCGTTGCGGTCCAGAAGAACCACGGCGTCCAGAGCGCCGTCGCCCTCTTCGACCAGATGGGCGCGGGCCGCCTCGTCTCGCGCCTCGCCCGGCGCCGCCGCCGCGATGGCGGGCGGGACCGCCACGATCTTCATGCTCGGCTTCGACATGGCCGAGATCGCCCCCTGAGCCACGGCGGGATCGGTCATGCCCGGAGACACCTTGGCAGCCTCTTCGGCGGCTTTGCGGGCGCCTTCGTCGGCCCTCGTCGCCTCATCAGCCAGCGCCTGCCGGACGGCCAGGGCGAGGCCGGCCGCCTGCGGACCTTCCTCGACCACCGCGACCGAGCGGACAGGTTCGGACGACTGGATCAGCAACGGCACCGCGCCGCCGATGACGGCGAAGATCGGGAAGGCCAGCAGCGACAGCCAGAAGCCGACGGTCTTGGCGTAGGCCGCGAACTCGCGGCGGGCGATCAGCAGAATGCGGCTCATCGGACAACCTCCACGCCAGGGGCTTTGACGGACTGGTCCTGGTCCGGGCTGTCCCCGGTCAGGCCGATGAAGGCGTCGTGCAGGGTCGGCTCGCGCAGTTCGAAACGACGCACGTCGAGGCCGTTCAGGAAGGCCGCCTTAAGCGCCTCCTGCCCCCGCCCGCCCTGCGCCAGGGCGGCGCGCAGGATGCGTGCGCCGCCGCTCTGCGAGACCACCTCGACGCCGCTGACGCCCGGCAGCGCGCGCGCCTGCTCGACGGCGATGTCGCCCTCCAGCTCCAGGAAGCGCGGCGCGGTCGCGCGCGCCTCGGCCACAGTGCCCTCGAAGGCCTTCTGACCCCGCGCCAGCAGCACGACCTTGTCGCACAGGCGCTCGGCGTGCTGCATCACGTGGGTCGAGAACAGCACCGTCGCCCCGTTGGCCGCCAAGCCGCGGATCATCTCCTCCAGCCCTTGCTGGTTGACCGGGTCGAGGCCCGAGAACGGCTCATCCAGGATCACGAACTCGGGGCGGTGCACCACCGAGGCGATCAACTGGACCTTCTGGGCCATCCCCTTGGACAGCTCCTTCATCTTCTTGCGCTTGGACGCGCCCAGGCCCTGGGCGTCCAGCAACTCCCGCGCACGCTTGCGCCCCTCGCCGGTCGGCAGGCCCTTCAGCGCGCCGAAGAAGGCGATGGCGTCGACCGGAGTCATCTTCTTGTAGAGGCCGCGCTCCTCGGGGAGGAAGCCGATCCGGTCGCGCACCTTGCGCCCGTCGTCGGCCCCCAGGATGTCGATCCGGCCCGAGGTGACAGGCTGCAGACCCAGGATCATGCGCAGGGTCGAGGTCTTGCCCGCGCCGTTCGGTCCCAGGAAGCCGCAGATCTGACCCCGTCCGACCTGGAAGCTGAGATCGCGCACGGCCTGGAAGTCGCCGTAGCGCTTGCTCACGCCCTCGAGCGTCAATGCCGCCGTCATATGCCCTCCGTGCTCAGCGCCTTGCGTCATTGGTAGGTGTGTAAAGGACGTTTGACAACAGGCGACACACCCGGTCGTCGTGCCCCTGTCGTGAATTCCGTGTCATGTTCGCGGGATAAGAGTCGGCAGAAGGCCTGAATGCCCTACGAGACGTCCCCATCGCCGGTCGCCCCCCAGGCCGGGTCCCGCCTTTGGACGGCGGGCGCCAGCGCCGGGATCGCGGTCATCGTGCTGGTGGCGCTTGCGGTCGGCGAGCCCTCCCTCGCCCCCTATCTCCTCGGCGGCGCCGTGCTGGTCGCCCTCTCCACCTGGGCGCTCAACCGCCGTCCGCCCGGCGGGCGCGCTGCGGCCGCCACCCCCGTGGACGCCCGGGCCAGCGAAGTCGCCGCCGCCGATCTCAGCCTGCTGGACGCCCTGTTCGAGGCGCTCGGAGATCCTGTGCTGGTGGTCTCCGGCGGCGAGGCGGACGACATCGCCGGCCGGCGCGTGATCCTCGCCAACGCCGCCGCCCGCGAACTGCTGCGCATCCCACGCGAAGGGGCGCTGCTGGTGTCGGCCCTGCGCGATCCGACGGTGCTGGAATCGGTCGACGAGGCCCTGTTCGGCGGGGTCGCCAAGACCACCGACTACGCCGGCGTCGGCGCCAACACCCGCCACTGGCGCGCCCTGACCCGCCCCCTGCCCGCCGCCGACGGCCGCACCCTGGCCCTGGTGGTGCTGCGCGACGAGACCGACGTACGCCGCATGGAGCTGATGCGCGTCGACTTCCTCGCCAACGCCAGCCACGAACTGCGCACGCCCCTGGCCTCGCTGTCCGGCTTCATCGAGACGCTCAAGGGGCACGCCCGCGACGATCCCAAGGCGCGCGACCGCTTCCTCGACATCATGGCCGCCCAGGCCGACCGCATGAGCCGGCTGGTGGCCGACCTGCTGTCGCTGAGCCGGATCGAGCTCAACGAGCACATCCCGCCGTCCGGCCGGGTCGACCTGGCCCGCGCCGCCGCCGACGTGGTCGACGCCGTCAGCATCCTCTCGGCCGAGCGCAAGGTGGGCGTGGCCCTGCGAGGGGGCGAGCTCGGGGCCCCGGTCAGCGGCGACCGCGACGAGATCCTGCAGGTCATCCAGAACCTCGTCGACAACGCCATCAAATACTCGCCCTCGGGCGAGGTCGTAGAGGTCTGCATCCAGCCGGAGGTCTCCCTCGACCAGGCCTCCGCCCCCTGGTCCGGCGGCAACCGCGGCGAAGGCGCCACCCGCCTGCCCCTGCTCACCCCCGACCGCGAGCCGGGCCAGCGCTACGCCGCCGTCACCGTGCGAGATCACGGGCCGGGCATGGCCCGCGAGCATTTGCCGCGCCTCACGGAACGCTTCTACCGGGTCGAGGGCCAGAAGAGCGGCGATCGCTCGGGCACCGGCCTGGGCCTGGCCATCGTCAAACACATCATCAACCGCCACCGTGGCGGGCTGACAGTGGAAAGCGCGCTGGGCCAAGGCGCGACCTTCACCGCCTACTTCCCGGTCGCCGAGCCGAAAAAGTCCGCCCCGGCCGAGTGACGCTCCCGTGACGTAGGGACGGGGTGCGTAACAGAACTGTCACGCGGCCGTCTTATTCCGCTGACCATTCGTGGGCAGGTTCCGGCCGGACGAACCGGGCGGACCGGCGCGTTTCGATTCTCCTGTCCCGGACCGTGATGACCTGGCTTTTGTTGCCGATCCTGATCGCCGCCGCGGTCGCCGCCTACGTCGGCGGGCGCGCGCTTGCGCGTCGCCGGGCTGAGGGTCGCCGGACCCATTCGCGTCCCGGCCAGCACGGCGCCTACGCCCTGATCTGGACCGTCGCCCCAGCCCTGCTGGTGCTGGCGGCCGCCACCGTCTTCTCTCCCGGCGTCGAGCGCCAGCTGACCCTCGCCGGCGCCCCGGAGGCCGTAGCCCAGCTGGAGCCGCTGCGCCGCGAGGCCTTCTTCGCCGACGCCCGCGCCGTCGGCGCCGGCCATCCGACGGCCCAGGTCTGGCCCGCTCCCTACGCTGAACTGCTGCCCGCCGAAGGTCATCGCGTCGCCGGTCTCGGCCTGATGCTCGACCTGGCCGCGCTCGCCGGCGCGGTGCTGGCCGGCTGTATCGGCGCCCTTTGGGTGTTCAGCCGGATCCGTCCCGACCTGCGCGCCCGCAACCGCGTCGAAAGCTGGATCATCGGCGGCCTGTTCGCCTGCTCCGCCGTGGCCATCCTGACCACCATCGGCATCGTCGCCTCGATCGTCTTCGACGCGATGCGCTTCTTCTCCTATGTGCCGGTGACCGAGTTCCTGTTCGGCCTGCACTGGAGCCCGCAGGCGCAGGGCGCCTCGTCGGGGGCCTTCGGGGCGGTGCCGCTGTTCGTCGGCACCTTCCTGATCATGGCCATCGCCATGGCCGTAGCCGCTCCGATCGGCCTGTTCTCGGCCATCTACCTGTCGGAGTACGCGGGCCCCGGCTTCCGCGCGACGGTCAAGCCGGTGCTTGAGATCCTCGCCGGCGTCCCGACCGTGGTCTACGGCTTCTTCGCCGCCCTGACCGTCGGCCCGGCCTTCCGCAGCTTCTTCAACACCATCGGCTCCTGGCTGGTCGGCGGCCCGCTCGACGGCGTCGGCCAGTACCTGATGCTGGTCCAGAACCAGATGGCCCTGGTCGCCGGGGCGGTGATGGGGATCATGCTGATCCCGTTCGTCAGCTCCCTGTCGGACGACATCATCAACGCCGTGCCGCAGAGCCTGCGCGACGGCTCCTACGCCATGGGCGCGACCAAGTCCGAGACGGTCAAGCGCGTGCTGCTGCCCGCCGCCCTTCCCGGCGTCGCCGGCGCCATGCTGCTGGCCATGTCCCGGGCGATCGGCGAGACCATGATCGTGGTCATGGCCGCCGGCGGCGCCGCCAACCTGACCCTCGACCCGCTTCAGCCGGTGACCACCGTCACCTACCAGATCGTCAATCTGCTGACCGGCGACCTGGCCTTCAACACGCCGCAGACCCTGTCCGCCTTCGGCCTCGGCCTGACCCTCTTCCTGGTCACCCTGATGCTGAACATCGTCGCCCAGCGCATCGTCCAGACCTACCGGCAGCAGTATGACTGACGCGGCCACCCACACCGCGCCGATGACGGCCGAGGAAGCCGCCCGGGTCGACCGCCTCCGCGCCGGCCTCAAGCGCCGCTACGCCCGCGAGAAGCGCTTCAAGCTGTATGGTCTGATGGCCATCGCCTTCGCCGTCGGCTTCCTGCTGCTCCTGCTCGGCCGCATCGTCGAGCAGGGCCACACCGCCTTCTACGCCCACACCGTCACCGTGCCGGTCTACATGGACCCGGCCCGCGTCGACCGCGGCTATCCGCAGGGCACCAATTTCGAGCTTCTGGTCGCCGAGCAGCAACTGGTCCGCATGGGCGTGGCCGATCCCGACGGCAGCAAGGCCGACGCCATGCGGAGCCTGTTCTCGTCCGAGCTGAAGTTCGCCGCCGCCGCGCGCATCCAGCGCCAGCCGGGCCTGATCGGCCAGACCGTGCCGATCGCCGCCCCGCTTTCGGACGAGGCCGACCTCTACTTCAAGGGCAAGATCGAGCGCTCCACCCCCGCCGATCAGCGTCGCCTGTCGGACGAGCAGATGGACTGGCTGGAGCGGATGCGGGACGACGGCCACGTCGCCGCCCACTTCAACTCGGCCCTGCTGGCCCGCGGCGACTCGACCCAGCCCGAGCTGGCAGGCGTGCTGGGGGCCGTGGTCGGCTCGGCCCTGATGCTGCTGGTCACCGCCCTGATCGCCATCCCGCTCGGCGTCGGCGCGGCCCTGTACCTCGAAGAGTTCGCGCCCAAGGGCAAGCTGACCGACCTGATCGAGGTCAACATCAACAACCTCGCCGCCGTGCCGTCGATCATCTACGGCCTGCTCGGCCTGGCGCTGTTCATCAACTGGATGCACCTGCCCCGCGCCAGCCCGCTGGTCGGCGGCCTGGTCCTGGCCCTGATGGCCCTGCCGACGATCATCATCGCCACCCGCTCCTCCCTGAAGGCGGTGCCGCCGTCGATCCGCGAGGCGGCCCTGGCCATGGGCGCGTCCAAGACCCAGACGGTGTTCCAGCACACCCTGCCCCTGGCCATGCCGGGCGTCATGACCGGCGCCATCATCTCCATGGCCCACGCCCTGGGCGAGACCGCCCCGCTGCTGCTGATCGGCATGGTCAGCTTCGTGCCCGGCATCCCGACCGCCCTGGGCGAGCCGACGGGCGCCCTGCCCTCGCTGATCTACATCTGGGAAAACGCCTCGGAGCGCGCCTTCCACGAGCGCACCGCCGCGGCCATCCTGGTCCTTCTCACCTTCATGATCGTCATGAACGCCGCCGCTATCCTGCTGCGCCGGCGCTTCGAACGCCGGTGGTAAACTGATGAAGTTCAACCTTTTTCGCGCACCGGACGGCACGCAGGGCGGCGCCGCTGTGACCGAGGATCCGATCACCGCGCCCCCGACGGTCACCGCGGCCGGCGGCGGCCCCGTCGGCCCGACCAAGATCGCCGCCCGCGACGTCTCCGTCTTCTACGGCGACAAGCAGGCGCTCTATGACGTGTCGCTCGACATTCCGGACAAGACCGTCACGGCCCTGATCGGCCCTTCGGGCTGCGGCAAGTCGACCTTCCTGCGGACCATGAACCGCATGAACGACACCATCTCCCACGCCCGCGTCGTGGGCCGTATCGAGATGGACGGGGAGGACATCAACGCCCGCTCCGTCGACCCGGTGCTGCTGCGCGCCCGCGTCGGCATGGTCTTCCAGAAGCCGAACCCCTTCCCCAAGTCGATCTACGAGAACGTCGCCTACGGCCCGCGCATTCATGGTCTGGCCACCTCCAAGGGGGAACTGGACAGCATCGTCGAGGCCTCGCTGAAGCGCGCCGGCCTGTGGGAAGAGGTCGCCGACCGCCTGCACTCGCCCGGCACCGGGCTGTCGGGCGGCCAGCAGCAGCGCCTCGTCATCGCCCGCGCCATCGCCGTCGAGCCGGAAGTCATCCTGATGGACGAGCCCTGCTCGGCCCTGGACCCGATCGCCACCGCCAAGATCGAAGAGCTGATCGACGAGCTGCGCGAGCGCTACTGCATCGTCATCGTCACCCACTCGATGGCCCAGGCCGCCCGGGTCAGCCAGCGCACCGCCTTCTTCCACCTCGGCCGTCTGGTCGAGACCGGCGCCACGGAAGAGATCTTCACCAACCCGCGCGAGCGGCGCACGCTCGACTACATCACCGGCCGCTTCGGCTAGGGCTCGCCATGAACCAGCACACCGTCAAGGCCTACGGGGACGAGCTTAACCAGCTGACGGCCGAGGTCGCGCGCATGGGCGGCCTGGCCGAGGCGCAGGTGGCCGACGCCGTCGACTCCGTCGCCCGCCGCGACGTCGCCCTGGCCCGCGCCGTGGTCGACCGCGACGCCCGCCTGGACGGCATGCACCGCGAGATCGAGAAGAAGGCCATCCGCCTGATCGCCCTGCGCCAGCCGGTCGCCTCCGACCTGCGCCGCACTCTGTCGGCGATGAAGCTGGCGGTGGACCTGGAGCGCACCGGCGACCTGGCCAAGAACATCGCCAAGCGCGGCCTGATCCTCGCCGAGGGCGAGCCGATGCAGCTGCTGACCCGCTCGATCGAGCGCATGGGCAAGCTGGTCTCGATGCGCCTTCGCGACGTCCTCGACGCCTACGCCGCCGCCGAGGTCGATCGCGCCATCGCCGTCTGGAACACCGACGACGAGGTCGACGAGCACTACAACAGCCTGTTCCGCGAGCTGCTCACCTACATGATGGGCGACCCGCGCACGATCACCTCGTGCACCCACCTGCTGTTCATGGCCAAGAACCTCGAGCGCATCGGCGACCACGCCACCAACATCGCCGAGACGATCCACTACGAGATCACCGGCCTCGAGTTCACCGGCGAGCGTCCCCGCTGGACCCCCGACGAGGGTCCGAATGCCGTGCCCGCCGCCCATCCGGCCGCCGATCCCGCCCCCGCTCCCGCCCAAGACCAGTCGCCCGCCTGAATCCGGAGATATTCGACGTGCAGCCCTACGTTCTGGTGATGGAAGACGAGGACGCGCTCGCCACGCTCCTCCAGTACAACCTCGAAAAAGAGGGCTACAAGGTCGTGGTCGCCGCCGACGGCGAGGAAGGCATGCTCCAGATCGACGAGCGCCTGCCTGACCTGGTCCTGCTCGACTGGATGCTGCCCAAGCTCAGCGGCATCGAAGTCTGCCGCCGCATCCGGGGCAAGGCCGAGACCCGCAACCTGCCGATCATCATGCTGACAGCCCGCGGCGAGGAAACCGACCGCGTGCGCGGCCTCGACACCGGCGCCGACGACTACATGACCAAGCCCTTCTCGATGACCGAGCTGATCGCGCGCATCCGCGCCGTTCTGCGTCGCATCCGCCCGGGCCTGGCCGACGACCGCATCAACCACGGCGACATCGTCATCGACCGCGTCGCCCACCGCGTCCGCCGCGCCGGCAATGAGATCCACCTGGGTCCGACTGAGTTCCGCCTTCTGGATCACCTGATGCAGCACCCCGGCCGCGTGTTCAGCCGCGAACAGCTGCTCGACGCCGTCTGGGGCTCGGACGTCTATGTCGAGGCCCGCACCGTCGACGTCCACGTCGGCCGCCTGCGCAAGGCGCTCAACGTCGACGGCACCGTCAACCCGATCCGCACCGTCCGCTCGGCGGGGTATTCGCTGGACCTGGGGGGCTGACCGATCCCCTTCTCCCCTTGCGGGAGAAGGGGGCCGAGCGAAGCGAGGTCGGATGAGGGGTCGCACTGCAGCCGCCCTGTCCCCCTCATCCGACCTTGCTCCGATGAAGAAATGATCGGTCGCGAAGCGACCCCTAAAAGGGCTCGCCGATCCAGCCGCTCACCGCTCAGGATCAAGCCCCGCCCCCGTCGTGTCCTTCGTGCATCCTTCGTGCCCTTTGTGACGAACCAGCCGGCCGTGCCGCTCCACCACGGCCCGGAACTCGTCGCCTCACTCGGGAAGAAGGCGACTATTCCGTCCGCCCAACCCGCTGATTTCCCACGCCTTCCAAAAATCTCAGCGTCATAAGCGCGCCTGCCTTCGGCCCCGGCCTATCCTCAGGGCGTTCCGTCGTTGGGGAGGGCGCCAGGCGCCAGGGCCTTCGCGTGCGGCGGGATGCGATCGAGCGGGTTCATGCCGGCGGGGTACGTTAAACCGTCGGGCCCGGGGTCTGGAGCCCCGCCCGTCTCAGGCTTCTTGGTCGTGCGGGGATTAATCGGCATACGGCGCGCAAGCGCGCCGTTCGAGAAGGAAGCCCTCAGCGACACGCCTCCGAGTAACCGATCGCGCGGAGCACGGGCGGAAACGCCGAAAAAACATATCAGGGCCCCGTAACGCGAAAGCAGGGGCTCCTCGGTTCCGGGCCGATCCGCCCGTGCTCCGCGACCTCCCCTTCCGTCGCAACCGCGCCGGTCGACGATGACGCATGTCTGCATGGCATGGCATGGCGTGGCGCCGGCGCGATGACAGTCGCTTTTGATTGCGTCATCCTCCGGCAAGCCGCCTTAGCGGCGCCGACCGGGGGACGAGGCGGCGCCGGAGCGCCAGCGAAGGCGAAATCGTCCCGCCGCCGCGCTCCCTGAAGGCGCTGTCCCTCATTCACAGAGCCCGGTCCGGACGGACAGGCTTCACAGTCCCGTTAGACCCGCTACGGTCCCCCTCCTGATCAAAGACGGAATCCAGCCCATGCGTCGCCGCACCTTCCTGTCGACCCTGCCTGCGGGCGCGCTTCTGGCCGGCGCCGGGGCGGTCAACGCCCAGGCGGCGACGCAACAGCCGGCGGCTGGCGCGGCGCCCCCCGCTCCCGCCCGCGCGCCCGATCCCTTCGCCGGCGTCGGCATCGGCGACCGCATCACCGGGCCCAAATTTGTCGGCCGCTCGACGGTCTGGGGCGCCAGCGGCGCCGCCGCGACGGCCCATCCGCGCGCGACCCTGATCGGCATCGACACCCTGCGTCGCGGCGGCTCGGCCATCGACGCCGCCATCGCCATCAACGCTGCGCTAGGCTTCCTGGAGCCCGTCGCCAACGGCATCGGCGGCGACGCCTTCTGCATGCTGTGGGATCCGAAGCAAAAGAAGGTCGTGGGCTTCAACGGCTCGGGCCCCAGCCCCAAGGGCCTGTCGCTTGAGACCGCCCGCTCGAAGGCCCGCGACAACGGCTACCTGCCTTCCTATGGCGCGGTCACCGTCAACGTTCCGGGCACGGTCGACGCCTGGTGGAGCGCCCACCAGCGCTACGGCAAGCTGCCTTGGAAGGACGTCCTGCTGCCGGTCGCCGAGCTGTGCGAGGAAGGCGTGCCGATGCCGCAGGTCATCGCCTACTACCTCGAGCGCAACATGGCCGGTTTCGATCGCTCGGCCGCGATCATCGAGGAGAACGACAACCGCAAGAAGGTCTACGCCCCGGGCGGCCGGACGCCGAAGGTGGGCGAGATGTTCGCCAATCCCGACCTCGGCCGCACCCTGCGCCTGATCGCCGAGCACGGCCGCGACGCCTTCTACGACGGCCCGATCGCCGACCAGATCGAGCGCTACTTCAAGCGCATCGGCGGCTGGATGACCCGCGCCGACCTGGCCGCCCACGAGACCGAGTGGGTCGAGCCGATCCGCACCGACTATCGGGGCGTCGACGTCTACGGCCTGGGACCGAACACCCAGGGCCTGTCGACCAACCAGATCCTCAACATCTGCGAGAATTTCGACCTCAAGGGCATGGGCTTCCAGTCCGCCGCCTCGATCCACCATCAGGCCGAGGCCAAGCGCCTGGCCTTCGAGGACCGCGCCAAATGGTTCGCCGACGAGCGCTTCAGCCAGACCCCCGTCGAATGGCTGAACTCCAAGGCCTATGCGGCCGAGCGCGCCAAGCTGATCCGGCCCGACCGGGTCATGGACCGCGCCTTCCCCGGCGACGCCCCGACCCACGGCGACACCACCTATTTCAGCGTGGCTGACAAGGACGGGATGATGGTCAGCTGGATCCAGTCCAACTACCGCGGCATGGGTTCCGGTCTCGTCCCCGATGACGGCGAGGGCCGGACGCTGGGCTTCATGTTCCAGGACCGCGGCGAGTTGTTCGCCCTGACCGACGGCCACCCCAACGTCTACGCCCCCGGCAAGCGCCCCTTCCACACCATCATCCCGGGCTTCGCGTGCAAGGACGGCCAGCCGTGGATGGCCTTCGGCGTCATGGGCGGCGGCATGCAGCCCCAGGGCCAGGCCCAGATCATCATCAACATGGTCGACTACGGCCTCGATCCGCAGGAGGCCGGCGACAGCCCGCGCTGGCAGCACGAGGGCTCGTCCGAGCCGACCGGCCAGGCGGCCGAGGGCGTCGGCCTGCTGTTCCTCGAGAGCGGCGTGCCGGCGGCGTCCAAGGCCCAGCTGGAGGCCATGGGCTGGGTCCTGCGCGGCCCCAACGGCGGCTTCGGCGGCTATCAGAACGTGGTCATGCAGCAGAACGCCCGCGGCCCCTGGACCTACGGCGCGGCCACCGAAATGCGCAAAGACGGCATCGCCCTGGCCTACTGATGAGCGACACCACGATCGACCTGACTGGCCGCTGGACCGGCGTGTATTTCTACCCGCACGACCACGCCGACAACGCCAACGACAATCTGCCGGCGACGCCCTTCACGGCTGAGCTGTCGGACGTCGACGGCCATGTCACCGGCTCGACCGTCGAGCCGGACATGTTGGGGCCCAAGGGCGCGCCGCCCATTCCCGCGTCGCTCAAGGGCAACCATCACGGCGGGCAGCTTGTCTTCACCAAATTCCCGCGCGGCGGCGGTCAGACGCACACCATCGACTACGAGGGCGCCATCTCCGAAGACGGCTCCTCCATCGAAGGACGATGGGTCATTCACGGCGCCTGGTCAGGGACCTTCCGCATGAGCCGCCGCGACGTGGCCGCGACGCTCAAGACCGAGCAAACGACGACGGCCTAGCGAGCCAGGGCGCGATCGACCAAGACGTCGGCGGTCACCCCGTCCGCGCCGAAGGCCAGCCGCGGCCAGTCGGGGCTTAGACGCTCCAACGCCAGCATGATCCCCAGACCCTCGTCCTGGCTCCAGTGGGCGCCCCCGCCGCGAATGAAGGCCGTGGCGTCGTCGGGCGCCATCCGCCCGCCCTGCGGGTGGATCAGCCAGGTCCAGGCGGCCCAGTTGCCCGTGCCCTCCAGGGTCAGGAAGACATCGTCGGCCTCGGCGTATAGGGCCTCCTCGCCCGTGAACCAGCGGTCCCGCCGGGTCCGCATCGCCCCGGCCGCCTCGGCCAGCACGAGCCGCGCCCCGTCGGCGTCCCGGGCTCGCGCGGCCCGATAGTAGAGATCCCGCTCCGCCGCATAGGCCGCCGCGTAGCCGGCCCGCGCGCCGAACCGGTTCTGCACCACGTCGTCATCCGAGTTCTCCGGAAGACCACGCGCCAGCAGCCCGTCGATCCGCTCGCCCAGGCCCTCGGCCTGCTGCGAATGGGCGAACTCGTGCATGAAGACGACCATGGCCATCAGGTTCGGATCGCGCGGCTCGCTGCGGTCCGCCCGCCAGACCGACGGCAGCGCCATGATGAAGAACATCCGCCCGTCCGACAGCGGCGAGGCGAAGGCCAGCCGCTCGGCGGGGACGCTGTTTCCGTCGGGCAGCGGGACCCGCCCCCGATGCGGCACGCCCCGCGTCCGGTAGCGCCGCTGGCCTACGGCGAAGTCGCCGCGCCGGTCCGGCGTCAGGGTGTAGGCGCAGCCCTGGTCGAACAGGGTGATCACCGGCGTCACCGGCCGCGCCATCTGCAGCCGCTCGCGGTCCAGCCGGTCCCACGACGCCAGCGCCTGGGCCGTCCACGCCCGCGGCTCACCCTGGAACCGGCACGGCGGCGGCTCCACGGGCGTAGCGGACAGGGCGAAAGCGGACAGCAGGGCGGCGAGCATGGCCGCATTCAATGTCCGGCGCCGCTTCCGGTTTCAAATGAACTCGCGGTCAGGCTACTCCGCCTGCACGTCCTCGGGCTCAAGGGCGTAGACCGTGGCGCAGTACTCGCAGGTGACATGGATCTTGCCGTCCGGCTCGACCATGTCCGCGCGATCCTCGGGGCTGAACGAGGACAGCACCGCCCCGATACGGTCCTTCGAACAGCGGCACTGGGCCTTCAGCGCCCGCGGGTCCTCCAGCCGCACGCCGTCCTCATGGAACAGGCGGAACAGCAGGGTCTCCGGCGTGATGGTCGGGTCCAGCAGCTCGTCGTCGGCCAGGGTCTGGAACAGGGCGCGGCTGCGCTCCCACGCCTCCTCGGTGCTGCCGCGCGCGTCATCGGCGGCGATCACCTGGATCATCGCACCGCCCGCGCGCCAGCTGGCGCCCGCGCCGCTGTCCAGCGAACCGACCGCGAGGCGCACCTTGGTCGGGATCTGTTCGGACTGCTCGAAATAGTGCTCGGCGGCCAGGGACAGGCTCTCGCCCTCGATCGGGGTGATGCCCTGGGTGCGTTCGAAGTCGGGACCGCGGTCCAGGGTCATGACGAACACCCCCTGCCCCAGCAGCGTCTTGGCGCCGGGCCGTGAGAAGCCCTGCGACGCCGCCGCGACCTCGGCCTCGTCGAAGCGGCAGTAGCCGCGCAGGTGACCCTGGGTGTCATAGTCGGCCACGACATAGCGGACCGGGCCGTCGCCCTGGGCCTGGACGATCAGGCGGCCCTCGAACTTCAGGCTGGAGCCGATCAGGGCCGCCAGGGCGCAGGCCTCGCCGAGCAGGGCGGCCACGGGCTCCGGATAGGCGTGGGCCGACAGGATGGCGTCGATGCTCTCGCCCAGGCGGACCAGGCGGCCGCGGACCGGCCAGCCCTCGATCTGGAAGGCGGCGGCGAGGTTGTCGCCCAGGGGGGCGGAAGGCGTGGCGGCGGCGGGCGCGTGATCGGTCACGGCGGGTCCTCGAGAGGGCGGAATTCGGAAGGCCGCCTACATAGGCGCCCTGCGCGAACTTGATAAGACCCGTCGCCCGCCGAGCCCGCCCGGCCGACCCTCAGGTGGCGGCTCCGGGTTTTCCGAGCCTTGCCCGGGCCTGGAATGACAGGGATATAGGATGCCCCGCATAACCTCCGACCGGCGGCCTCATGACCAAAGCGACCCTCAAGCCCCTGAACCAGCAGGCGATCGTCATCACCGGCGCGACCTCGGGGGTCGGTCTGGCGGTGGCGCGCCGTGCGGCCCGGGCCGGGGCGTGCGTCTTCCTCATCGCCCGCGGCGAGAGCGACCTGAAGGCCCTGACCGAGGAGCTCCAGGCCACCGGCGCCCGCGCCGCCTGGGCCGTGGCCGACGTCGGCGACTACGACGCCCTGTCCGAGGCGGCCGACAAATGCCGGCGCCTGTTCGGGGGCTTCGACACCTGGGTGAACAACGCCGGGGTGTCGATCTTCGGGGCCATCCGCGAGACCCGGCTGGAGGATCAGCGCAAGCTGTTCGACACCAACTACTGGGGCGTCGTGAACGGCTCGCTGGTGGCGGCGGACCGTCTGCGCGAACGCCCGGGCGGCGGGGCCATCATCAACGTCGGCTCCATCCTGTCCGACGCGCCGATGCCAGTGCAGGGCGTCTATTCAGCGTCGAAGCACGCGGTGAAGGGCTTCACCAACGCCCTGCGCATGGAGCTTCTGCGCGAGGGCGCGCCGATCACCGTCAGCCTGATCAAGCCGGCCGCGATCGACACCCCCTACAGCAAGCACGCCCGCAATCTCACGGGCCAGGCGATGCACAACCCGCAGCCGGTCTATGCGACCCACGTCGTGGCCGACACCATTCTCTACTGCGCCTCGCATCCGATCCGGGAAATCACCGTCGGCGGCGGCGGACGACTGATCGCCAGCTTCTACGCAGCCGTTCCAGGCGTGGCGGAACCTCTTCTCGCCCGGTTCGCTCCTAGCCTCATGCGGGACCGTCGTTCCGCCTGGCAGCCGGACGAGGACGGGCTCTACGATCCGACCGAGGACGGCCTCGACGAAGAGGTCTACTACCCCATGGTTCGACAGTTCTCGGCGCTTGCCGAAGTCCGCAAACACCCGGGCATCACCGCCGGAGTCATCGCGATCCTGGCCGGCGTCGGGCTCGCCACCCTCCTGCTGAACCAACGCACCGGGCCGACCCGGTTCGAGACGATCCGCCATCGCGTCAGCCCGCGCCGCTGGATCGACTCCTCGGGCCTGCGCGAGCGTTTCGACGATCTGGCCGAAAACGTGCGGCATGGGCTCGAGGGCGTTAGCGAACGCGCCTCCGACTTTGGCGACGAGGCCCGGCACCGCTCCGAGCGCTTCTTCCACGACGCGCGGCACAATTCGCGCAAGGCGCTGAAGAAACAGGGTAAGTGGGCCAAGCGCCACGCCCATGAGGCCGGCGACTACGCCCGGGAGCACGCCCGCGAAGGCGGAACCATCCTGGCGCTCGCCACCCTGGCGGCCGTCATCGGCGCCGCCGCACTCGATGCCCAACGGCCGGACAGCAAGCTGCGCAGCCTCGGCAAGTTCTAGAACCCGCCGCCTCCCCATTGCTGCAAGTGCGAAGGTCGGCCAAGCTCGACCCATGACCGCGCGCCCGACCTTCGTCTTCGACTTCGATTCGACCCTCGTCCGGATTGAAACCCTCGAGGCTCTCGCCGACCTGGCGCTCGAGGGGGCGACCGACGCCGCGACAATCCGGGCCGAGATCGGCAAGCTGACGGACCAGGCGATGGCGGGCGAGGTCCCGTTCGGCGAAGCCCTGCGTCGCCGACTGGCCCTGCTGCCGCTGACCCATGATCACGTGCGGGCGCTGACGGACCGCATCCTGGACGAAGGCACGCCGTCGGTGCGCAAGAACCTGGCCTTCTTCCGCGCCAACGCCGCCCACATCGTCATCATGTCCGGCGGCTTCCGCGAGATCATAGCCCCGATCGCCGAGCGGCTCGGCGTGGCGCCCGAGCGGGTGCTGGCCAACGATCTGCTCTATGACGCCGAAGGCCGGGTGACGGGCGTCGACGACGCCAATCCCCTGTCCCACGCGGGCGGCAAGGCGAGCGCGCTGAAGGCCCTCGCCCTGCCCGGACCCGTCGTCATGATCGGCGACGGCTGGACCGACGCGGAGGTCAAACAGGCGGGCGCGGCCGATCGCTTCTACGCCTTCACCGAAATCGCCCGCCGCCCGACCGTCGTCGCTGCGGCCGACGGCGAAGCCGCCTCAATGGATGAACTGCTTCACGCCGAGGGCCTGACCGGGCGCTGGTCCTATCCTCGCAGTCGCATGCGGATCCTGCTGCTCGAGAACGTCCACCCCGCCGCCGTCGAGCGGCTGGAGGACGCCGGCTACACCGTCGAAACGGTGAAGGGCGCGCTGGACGAAGACGATCTGATCGCCCGCATCAAGGGCGTGCATGTCCTCGGCGTGCGCTCCAAGACCCAGGTCAGCGCGCGGGTGCTGGACGCGGCCGACAAGCTGATGGCCGTGGCCGCCTTCTGCATAGGCACCAACCAGATCGATCTCGCCGCCGCTTCGGATCGCGGCGTGGCGGTCTTCAACGCCCCCTACTCCAACACCCGCTCGGTGGTGGAGCTGGGCGTCGGCGTCATGATCGCCCTGATGCGCGACGTCACCGACAAGTCGGCGGCCATGCACAAGGGCGTCTGGAACAAGTCGGCCACCGGTTCGCGTGAACTGCGCGGCAAGACCCTGGGCATCGTCGGCTACGGCGCCATCGGTTCGCAGCTCTCCGTCCTGGCCGAGAACCTGGGCATGCGGGTCATCTTCCACGACCTGACCGAGCGGCTGGCGCTGGGCAACGCCCGCCGCATGCACTCGCTCGACGCCCTGCTGGCCGAGAGCGACGTGGTCAGCCTGCACGTCGACGGCCGGACCGAGAACGCCGCCCTGATCGGCGCCGCCCAGCTGTCGCGGATGAAGCCTGGCGCCCTGCTGCTCAATCTGTCGCGCGGCCATATCGTCGATGTCGGCGCCCTGGCCCAGGCGCTCGGGTCCGGACGGATCGGCGGCGCCGCCGTCGATGTCTTCCCGGAAGAACCGGCCACCAACGCCGATCCGTTCGACAGCCCCCTGCGCGGCCTGCCCAACGTCATTCTGACGCCCCACATCGGCGGCTCGACCGAGGAAGCCCAGGAAGCCATCGGCGAATTCGCCGCCGAACGCCTGCTCGCCTACCTCAACCGCGGCGACACCACCTTCTGCGTCAACCTGCCGAACGTGCAGCTGGCCGAGGTCTCCGGCGCGCACCGGATCCTGCACATCCACCGCAACCAGCCGGGCGTCCTGGCCGAGCTGAACCGCGCCCTCGCCGCCGCCGGCCTGAACATCCTGGGCCAGCATCTTAAGACCGACGAACGGACCGGCTACGTCATCACCGACGTCGATCGGGACTACGATCCGGCCTCCCTGCGCGCCCTGAGGGGTGTTGCCGGAACGCTGCGCTTTAGAATGCTGCACTGAAAGCTTCCCCGACGGCGCCTTGCGCGCACGGAAAACGGGCGCAGAGTGTCCCGCAACGGTCGCAAATGACGACCGAGGGAGGATCACAATGTCTCGTTTCCTGCGCAACGCGGCCGCCGCCGCGCTCGCCGTCGTCGCTGTCAGCGCCGTGGCTTCCGCCGCCAGCGCCCAGAGCTATGGCCGCCTGGTGGTGTTCGGCGACAGCCTGAGCGACAACGGCAACCTATACGCCCTGACCGGCAACCCGACCTCGCCGCCCTACTACCAGGGCCGATTCTCAAACGGACCGGTCTTCACCGAACTGCTCGGCTTCAACGCCGGCCGCTATACCGCCGGCGCGCCGGTGACCGGCAGCGTCAACTACGCGTTTGGCGGGGCCCGCACTGACATGTCGGCCATGCCGCCCGGAATGCGCCTGCAGCTGCAGGCCTACACCGGCGCGGGCGGCGTCTTTGGCCCGAACGATCTGGTCAGCGTCCTCGGCGGCGCGAACAACCTCTTCCAGGCCATTCCGGCCGCGGGCGCCTCGGCCAACCCCACCGGCGCGATCGCGCCGGTCGCCCAGGGCGCCGCCGCCGACATCAACTTCATCGTCAACAGCGTTGCGACCGCCGGCGCCGGCACCGTGCTGGTGACCAACCTGCCGCGGCTCGGGATCACGCCTCAGTTCAACCAGGGACCGGGCCTGCCGGCTTCGCCGCTGGCGGACTATGCCGGCACGACCTTCAACTCAGCGCTGCTGAACGGCCTGATGGTGACCGCGGCCAACCAGCCGAACACCAACATCATCCTGATGGATCTCTACAAGATCAGCGATCCGCTCGCCGCCAACCCGGGCCGCTTCGGCCTGACCAACGCCCGCGACGCCTGCTTCAACGGCGTCACGGTTTGCGCCACGCCGGACACCTACCTGTACTGGGACGGCGTTCACCCGACCGCAGCCGGCCACCGCCTGATCGCGATGCTGGCGAACGACTACCTGTACTACGGCGACCTGGGCGCCCAATCGACGGTGCAGGGCGAGACCGCCTTCCGCCAGCGTGAGGACCTGCTCGATCTGGCCGCCGAGGGCCTGAGCGGCCGCACGGCTTGGGAGCCGGGCTCCAGCATCGGCTTCACCGTGCTGGCCGACAGCGTCTCCACGGACGCACGCGGCTTCGTGGCGGCGGCCGATGCGACCGGCTGGGGTGGTCGCGTCTCGATCGACCATGCGCCGACGGGCAACATGCGCTTCGGAATGGCGGGGACCTTCCGCACCGCCGAGGTCGAGGCCGGGCCGATGGACTTCGACCTCGAAAGCTACGCCTTCGACCTCTACGCCGCCTGGCGCCAGGACGACATGTTCCTGAACGCGGCCGTCGGCGGCTCAATCGACCAGTACGACGAGATCACGCGCGTGACCTCCCTGGCCCCGATCGTTCATAGCGGCACGACCGACGGCGGCAGCCTGGGGGCCCGGATCCAGGGCGGCATGTGGTTCGATGCGGGCGGTATCGCCCTGTCGCCCCGCGCGGCCATCTCCTGGGTGTCCAGCGACGTCAACGGCTACACCGAGCAAGGCGTCGCCGCCCAGTACGCCTACCAGGACCGCAAGGTCTCGGCGGTCGCCGGCGAGATCACCCTGCGCGCCGAGGGCTCCGGAGAGGCCGGCAGCTTCTGGATCGAGGGCGGCTATCGCGACGCAATCAGCGACAGCAGCGACCCGGTCCGGGTCGGAATCACCGCCAACCCCGCCCAAATTCTCGAGCGTGAGATCGAGGATCCGTTCGGCGGATCGTTGATTGCGGCGGTCGGCGTTGAGTGGGAAATGGGCCCCGGCGCGCTCGCATTCGGCTATCACGGCCGCTTCGGCGAGCACGCAGACAGCCATCTGGGCGCACTGACCTACACCATCTCCTTCGAGTAACAGCCGGACTTTCCGGGGTAAGCGGGGGCGCGGGGCCGAAAGGCTCCGCGCCCTTCTCACATGCGCTGAAATTTCTGTGATCCGTCCGTCAGTTATGGTTCCCAGCCTGCGACGTCCTGCCACCCCCTAGGGCGCTTTTCCGCCCCAAAGTCGCCCGGTGTCATCCCTAGACAGCAGGTCTTCCCGGTCGCCGGCCGTGATGCGTCGCTTGTTGTGCGGCTCGTCGGCGCCACCCATCGCTCAGAGAGCCCGAAAAGACGGAGACGACGCCGCACATGCGACGCCTGTACCCGAACGCACGGTCGTTCCTCACCCATTCCGGCCAAGCGGCCCTCCTCGGCGTTGTCGCCGTTTTCGCTATGGCCTTCGCTCCCCTCGAACCCACGCCCTACAACACCACCGCCGAACCCTACGCCGTGCCTGAAGCCCCGCCGGTCACCGCCGTGGCCCGTCCGGCCGGTCCGCTGACCCGCCTGATGGCCTTCGTCGAGCCGGTGAAGGGTCGCGCGATCAACTCGGCCTACGGCCTGCGCCGCCTGGCCACCGAAGCTCACGCCCGCCGCCACAAGGGCGTCGACATCGCCGCCCCGACCGGCACGAGCGTCTTCGCCTCGGCCGAGGGCGAGGTTCTGCGCACGGGCTATGACGCCGGCGGGTACGGCCGCTTCATCGAAGTGCGTCACCCGAACGGCATGAGCACCCTTTACGCTCACCTGAGCCGCGTCGACGTCCACACCGGCGAGGCGGTCACCGCCGACGAGCGCATCGGTCTGGTCGGCACCACCGGCCGTTCGACCGGCCCGCACCTGCACTTCGAAGTCCGCCGCGGCGGCGAGCAGGTCAATCCGGCCGCCATCCTCGGTCAGGAGTTCCAGGTCGAGATTCCGGCGACCAACGTCTGATTTCCGACTTAACGCCCACGGTTTCTTCACCCCTTTCGCGGATCGTTGTCCGCGGAAGGGGACCGCTTGGGCCAAATCGTCGACAACCTTGCGATACTGATGGACTGGCGCGGGACGCTGGGCCTCGCCGTTGGAGCCCTCGCGGGCGCCGCCGGCGGCTATGCCCTGCGCGCCAAGCCGCGGCGTAAGCAGGCCTCGGGCGGCGGCCGCCTGGACGACCTGGCGCTCGACCAGATCCGCGAGGCGATCGACGCCATGCCGGACGGCCTGGCCTTCTATGACGCCGAAGACCGCCTCGTGCTTTGGAACAGCCGCTATGACGAGGTGAACCCCGAGCTGTCGTCCAACCTCCAGGCCGGAATGACCTTCCGCGAGATCATCCAGATCGGCCTCGACCAAGGTCTCTATGCCGAGGCCGCCGGCCGCGAGGAGGAATGGATCGCCGAGCGCATGGAGGCGCGCCGGGCCCTCTCAAACATGATGGAGCAGCGCATCGCCGGCGACCGCTGGCTGCGCGTCGCCGACCGCCGCACCGCCGCGGGCGGCATCGTCACCGTCTGCACCGACATCACCGACCTCAAGAATCACGCCCGCGCCCTGGGCGAGGCGCGCGACGCGGCCCAGCAGGCCAATGCCGCCAAGAGCCAGTTCCTGGCCAATATGAGCCACGAGATCCGCACGCCGCTGAACGGCGTCATCGGCGTGGCCCAGGCCCTGGCTAATACCGACCTGTCGCCCCAGCAGGTCGAGATGCTCGAACTGATCCGCTCGTCGGGCCGCACCCTGCAGGTGCTGCTCAGCGACATTCTCGACCTGGCCCGCGTCGAATCCGGCCGCCTGGAGCTGTCGATCGAGCCCTTCGACCTCGGCCGCGCCGTCCGCGAGTCGGCCCAGCTCTATGAGGCCAGCGCCCGCGAGAAGGGCCTGCAGTTCTTCGTCGAGATCTCGCCCGAGGCCGACCGCTGGATCGCCGGCGACGTCGTCCGCCTCAAGCAGATCCTGACCAACCTTGTCTCCAACGCGGTCAAGTTCACGGCCGAGGGCTTCGTCAGCCTGACCGTGGACGCCGGCCCCGACGACGCCGGCGGCGCGACCCTGCGCTTCTCAGTCGAGGACACGGGGATCGGCTTCAGCTCGCAGACCCGCGACCGCTTGTTCAGTCGCTTCGAACAGGCCGACGGAGCAATTACGCGCAAATTCGGCGGCTCCGGCCTCGGCCTGGCCATCTCGCGCCAGCTGGCCGAGATGATGGGCGGCCACCTGGACTGCGAAAGCGAGCCCGGTGGCGGCTCGGCCTTCATCCTGACCGTGCCCTTCCGCGCCGCCCAGGCGCCGGTCGCGGCAGGCCCGGCCGCCAGCGATACAGCCGTCGAGCACGCCACGGTCCGCGTCCTGATGGCCGACGACCATCCGGTGAACCGCCGCGTCGTCGAGATGATCCTGGCCCAGGTCGACGTGGCCCTGACCTCGGTCGAGGACGGCGCCCAGGCCGTGCAGGCCGCGCGCGAAGGCGACTACGACCTGATCCTGATGGACATGCAGATGCCGGTCATGGACGGCCTCACCGCCACCCGCGAGATCCGCCTGCACGAGGCGGCCCTGGGCCTGACCCGGACGCCGATCGTCATGCTCAGCGCCAACGCCCTGCCGGAGCATATCGCCTCGGCCGAGGCCGCCGGCGCAGACCGCCACCTGGCCAAGCCGTTCGACGCGGCCGAGCTGCTGGACCTGGTTATCAACCTGCCCCGCACCCTGGCCGCGTCCATCGCCGCCTGAGGCGACTATTCGTAGCCGTGCGCGGCCTCGTTGATGACCTGTAGCGGCATGGCGGAGAAGTCGACGCTCAGCGGCCGGACCGACTTGGCCTGAAGCGTCTTGATGACATGCTCGAGCCTGCGCCGGACCTCGCGCTCGGCCTCGGTCGTGGTGTCGAGGTTCAGCGGTGCAAGGCAGAAGTCGATGATCGCCTGCGGTCGGGTCATGGGTTCCATGGTCTGTCTCCTGTTCAAGCGGCCTGGAATTGGGCGGTTTCGGTGGAGTCCTTGAGCGCCGTCGTCGACGACTGGCCGTTCGAGATGACCGTGGCCACCTGGTCGAAATAGCCCGTGCCCACCTCGCGCTGATGCCGCGTGGCGGTGTAGCCGCGGGCCTCGTTGGCGAACTCGCGCTGCTGCAGCTCGGAATAGGCGGCCATCCCGCGGTCGCGGTAGCCGTCGGCCAGCTCGAACATGCCGTTGTTCAGGCTGTGGAAGCCGGCGAGGGTCACGAACTGGAATTTGTAGCCCATGGCCCCCAGCTCGCGCTGGAACTTCGCGATGGTGGCGTCGTCCAGCCGGGCCTTCCAGTTGAAGGACGGCGAGCAGTTGTAGGCCATCAGCTTGCCCGGGTGCTCGCGCTGGATCGCCTCGGCGAAGTGGCGGGCGTCGTCCAGATCCGGATGCGACGTCTCCCACCACAGCACGTCGGCGTATTGCGCATAGGCCAGGCCGCGGGCGATGCAGTGGTCCAGCCCGGTCCCTTCCTTGAGGCGGTAGAAACCTTCCGGCGTGCGCTCAGCGCGATTGATGAAGGGGTGGTCGCGCTCGTCGATGTCCGAGGTGATCAGCTGGGCGCTCTCGGCGTCGGTGCGCGCCACCGTCAGGGTCGGCGTGCCCATGACGTCAGCGGCCAGGCGGGCGGCGATCAGATTGCGCTCATGCGCCTGGGTCGGGATCAGCACCTTGCCGCCCAGGTGGCCGCACTTCTTCTCGGAGGCTAGCTGGTCCTCGAAGTGGACGCCCGCGGCGCCCGCCTCGATGAAGGCCTTCATGATCTCGAAGCTGTTCAGCGGGCCGCCGAAACCGGCCTCGGCGTCAGCAACGATCGGAACGAACCAGTCCCGCTTGTTCCCGCCCTCGGCGTGTTCGATCTGGTCGGCGCGTTGCAGGGTGCGGTTGATGCGGCGACACAGCTCCGGCGCGGCGTTGGCCGGGTAGAGCGACTGGTCCGGGTACATGGCGCCGGCGGTGTTGGCGTCGGCCGCCACCTGCCAGCCCGACAGATAGATGGCCTTCAGCCCGGCGCGGACCATCTGCATGGCCTGGTTGCCGGTGACGGCGCCCAAGGCGTTCACATAGGGCTCGTCATGCAAAAGTTGCCACAGGCGGTTGGCCCCGCGCTCGGCCAGGGTGTGGGTGATCGGCACGGAGCCGCGCAGCCGCAGGACGTCCTCGGGCGTATAGGGCCGTTCGACGCCGTCGAAACGGCCGGCCGGCGAAGGAACGAGATCGGCGAAGCTGGTCATGAGCGGTCTCTGCTGGCCGCCGACGGGAGCGCGGCGGGTCGAGATGGAGCAGACCACGCCCAAGTCACGATTTATACGCCATAGCCCTCATCGTTCGCGTCATTGAGTCACAAGATGACATGTCTTGTTAAGTCATATTATGACATCGTACAGAGATGGAGATCGCCGCCGATCGCAAGCTGTTCCTGGGCGGCCGCCTGAAGCGGCTGCGGCGGGACCTGGCCCTGACGCAGACGGCCATGGCCGCGGATCTTGGCGTTTCTCCGAGTTATCTCAACCACATCGAACGCAACCAGCGGCCCGTTTCCGCCCAGTTGCTGCTCCGCCTGGCCGAGACCTACGACGTCGACCTGCGCACCCTGGGCCAGACGTCCGGCCCCGCGACCGAGGCCGAGCTGGCCGAGGCTTTCGCCGATCCCCTGTTCCAGGGCCTCGCTGTGCCGCGTCACGAGATCGTCCAGCTGGCCGAGGACCAGCCGGCCGCCGCTGACGCCCTGCTGCGCCTCTACCGCGCCTTCACCGACCGCCGCGCCCGCGACCGGGCCGAGGCCGATGGCGCGGGCGGCCCCGGGGAGGGCCCCGCCGACTGGGTCCGCGACTACGTCCAGGGCCGGCGCAACCACTTCCCCGAGCTGGACCTGCTCGGCGAGGCCCTCGCCGCCGCGCTCGGAGAGGGCAGCCCGGGCGAACCCTTCGAGACCCGCGCCGCCGCCCGCCTGCAGGCCCTGCACGGCCTGACCGTGCGCACCCTTCCGGCCGAGGTCATGGTCGAGTGGACGCGCCGTTTCGACCCGCACCGCAAGCGCCTGCTGCTGTCGGACGCCCTGGCCCCTTCCTCCCGCGCCTTCGCCGTCGCCTATCAACTGGTCGTTTCCGAGCATGAGGCCGAGATCAACGGCCTGGTCGCCGCCGCCGCGCCGCCCGACGAGCCCACGCGACGGCTCCTGAAGGTCTCTTTGGCCAACACTCTCGCCGCCGCCGTCCTGATGCCCTACAGCGCCTTCCAGGCCGCCGCCGAGGCCTCGGGCTACGACCTGGCCCGGCTGCAGGCCCGCTTCGGCGTCAGCTACGAACAGGCCGCCCACCGCCTGACCACCCTGTCGCGCCCGACCGCCCGCGGCGTGCCCTTCTTCCTGATGCGGGTCGACCAGGCCGGCAACATCTCGAAGCGCTTCGCCTCGGGCGCCTTCCCCTTCTCGCGCTTCGGCGGGGCCTGTCCGCGCTGGCGGCTGCACGCGGCCTTCCGGACGCCGGGCCGGGTCGTCACCCAGATCGTCGAGACGCCCGACGGCGGTCGCTGGTTCACCCTGGCGCGCACCGTCGACCGCCAGGGTCAGGACGCTTTCGGCGAGGGCCAGGACCTCGCCATCGGCCTCGGGTGCGAGCTGAAGCACGCCCACCGCCTGATCTACGCCCGTGGCCTCGATCTGGCCGCGCCGGAGGTGACGCCCATCGGCCCCGCCTGCCGCCTGTGCCATCGCCACCCCTGCGCCGAGCGGGCCGCACCGCCGGTGGACCGGCCGCTGGCCGTCGACGACTGGGCCAAGTCGGTCAGCCCCTACCCGTTCGCTACGTCTCAGGCCTGAACGGCTTGAGGCGCAGCTTGCTGCGGTGGCCGTTCGGGGCCTTTTCACCGTCAGGGGTCATGCCGCGGAAATAGGTCTTCTGCCAGCCCTGCTGCGCGGCCTCCGGGTCGGCCTTGGCCAGCCCTTGGTTGAAGCTGTTGCGGCTGGCCGACCACGCCTTGTGCTCACGCGCCAGGTCCGGGTCGCTGTCCAGGTGCCGCGCCACCGGGTCGATCGCTTCCAGCGAGCCGCGGCGGATCGGGAAGATGTGGCAGAAGGGCTCGTCGACCTCGAACCGCACGCGGTAATCCGGGCGGGTGAAGAGCCAGTTCATGGTGAAGGTGTAGGGCGACCAGTCCGCCTCGACCACGCCGGTCAGGGGCGCGATGCCGTCCTTGGGCCGATTAAGCGGGCCGGTCACGAACAGGTCGTAGCCCGGGTCAGCCCGGAACAGGCACGGCAGGTGGAAGGTCAGCGCCCCCTCTCCGAAGTGGCTGACCGCCGGGGAGACCTGCCCTTCGTCCGCCTTCACCTCGACCCCCGCCGTATGCGACTTGCCGTCCCAGATTGCGCTGAAGCCCGCTGTGCACAGGATCTCCCAGCCATGAGCGTTGGCGATGTTCAGCGGCAGGCAGCGATAGGCGAAGCGGTTTGGGCTGGCGTCCATCCACGCCCGCTCCAGCGGCGCCGGCCGAATGCGCAGTTCGTGTCCATCGAGGACGAAGGCGGTGAGCCCGCCTGAGCCGACTGGCTCACCGGACGACGCGGACTCCAAGGCGTCCGCCGAGGCTTCGATATCGCTCGTACCCAAGATCTGTCCCCCACTCACCGAGAGGTAGGCGCTCAACGTCGGGTCAACTGGGCGTCGAACTCCGCCCCGACTTGAGCACATCCTGACTCTTCCCAACGATCAACGCGCGATCTTGGAAAACGATGTCATACTCGTTCGAGAAATGACGTCGCCCGTCAACCGGCGGTATTCTCGATCCGGGGCCGAAATCACCCGTGGTCGCGTCAGCCTTCCGCTGTAGTCGGATCAATGGTCGCGCGGATCGGCACCACGCTGTCCGCCGGAAGCCCCGCCATCTCGGCGTGCTGACGGATCAGATCCTCGCTCGGGGCGCGGTAGAGGCAGTAGATCTTGTGTTCGGTCACGAAGCTCTGCACCCACTGGATGTCGGTCCCGAGCTGGCGGAGCACGTCGCAGGATCCCTGGGATGCGGCTTTGAGGTCGTCGGGTCCGAGGTTCCCCACCCCCGGCATCTCTCGCTCAATCACGAACTGCGGCATGGTCATCCCTCCTGTCGTGGAGCCGATGTCGTGCGCCCGCCAGGCAGGCGTGTCCAGCGTCACCGATCTAGGTTCGTTCTAGCCCGCGCATGGACGCTTCAAGCTCCCCGCGCATCACCGCCCTCAGGCGTGCGGGCGAGACGATCTGAACCTGCTCGCCCCAGGTGAACAGGTGCCAGGCCAGCTCGCGCATGCCCGAGGCGCGGAAGCGCACCACGACGCCGCCGTCCGCCTGGTCTTCGACGGTCTGGGTCGGGTGCCAGCGCCAGGCCCGCGCCTCGGCCGCGCCCTCGGGCGAGATGCGGAGGACCACGTCTTCGATCTCGTCCTGATAGATGCCGAAGGACTGGCTCGCGAAGGCCTGCAGGTCGAAGTCGGCGGGCGGCGACGCCACGCCGTCTTCAGCCCGCACCGCGCTCATCCGGTCGAGGCGGAAGGTCTGGATGCGGCCGCTCTCGCGGTCGGCGGCGACCAGATAGTTCGCCCGTCCGAACATGACCCCGCACGGGGCTGCGCTGCGCCGCCGCGCCTCGGCCCCGGGCCGGCTGTAGATGAAGCCCAGCGGCTGACCGGCCAGAACGGCCTGGCGGATCTCCGCCAGCACCGCCTCGTCGGCCGACGGTCGCGGCCCCGCCTGAACGGCGATGGTCTCGGCCCGCACCAGCGCCTCCAGATCGGGCGCCAGGCGGTTCAGCGTCGTCGACCGCATCGCCGACTTCAGCTTGCGCTCCAGCCCCTCCAGCCCAGCCGCACGAGCCGGCTCGCCCGTGGCGCGCAACCCTTGCGCCGCCTTGGTCAGCTCGACCAGCTCCTCCGTCGTCGGGGCCTGCTCGAACGCTGACAGGCCGCCGCGGATGCGCCAGCGCTTGTGCGGCGGGTCGGACACCTCCTCGGCCTGCGGGAACAGCATCAGCACGGCGTCGCGCATGCGCTCGGCGGTCCGCCGGCCGACCTCCATGTCGCGGGACATGTCGTCCAGAGTCAGTCCTTCGGCGCTGGCGGCCATGCGCCGCGCCAGATCAATCACCATCGCCGCCTTGTCGTGCCTCATCTACGGACGATGGCATGCGACCGCTTCTGGCGCAATTCTGTACAGCTCAGGCCGTACCGCTCCCCACCCTAGGGTCAGACCGGATGGGGGCGATGGCCGAAGCCTGCCAGCGTCCCAACGGCCGCATCCCGCGGCGCAGGACGGGAGTCGTCGTCATGTCCAACAGTTCCGGCGCGGGCGCCGCCCCTTTTCCCTTCGTCCATAGCTTCCTGACCCAGGCCTGGTGGGCGCTGCTGCTGCGCGGCCTGTTGTCGATCGGCTTCGGCGTCCTGGTCTTCACCCTGCCCAAGCACACCCTGCTCGGCCTGGTCCTCTTCTACGGCGCATATGCGATCGTCGACGGCCTGTTCTCAATCGGCGGGGCTTTCCGCAGCGGCGCATCCGGGCGCATCTGGCTGATCCTCAGCGGCCTGATCAGCATCATCGCCGGCCTCGCCGCCATGGCCTGGCCAGGGCTGACCGCCGTGGTCTTCGTCTGGATCATCGCCTTCTGGTCCGTGGTGCGCGGCTTCGCCGAGATCTTCATGGCCGTCAGGCTGCGCAAGGAAATCTCCAACGAGTGGGTGCTCATCCTCGCCGGCCTGGTCTCGGTCCTGTTCGGCATCGCCCTGTTCTCGAGCCCGGTCTTCGGCGTGGTCGTGATCATGTGGATGATCGGAGCCTGGGCCGTCCTGTTCGGCGTCCTGTTTGTCATTCTCGCCTTCAAGGTCCGGTCCGCGCGGAAACGCATCAGCTGAACGATACGACCGTTTCTGACGTATCCATGGCGAAAGGTAGGGGCATCGAGATTGACCCCCTTCCGGAGTTCACGTCATGGCCCGCCGCTTCGCTCCCCGTTACGCCGTCGCCGCTTCGCGTTACCTGATCGTCCCGTGCGAGGCTGACGGCTGCGGCGATCTGGCGGTCATCTGGGACCGCCTGGAAGAGCAGGTCATCGACGTGATCGACGCCAGCCTGTCGGCGCGATACGCCGACGAAGACGCCCTGTGGGACGAGGCCCGCCCGGCCTTCGACCCTGCCGAAGACTTCCGCCTCGCCGCCTGATCCGCCGCCTCCGCTTGCGGTCCCGCCTGCGGACCGCTAGCCCTCCTGAAGTAGCGGGAGGACGGCATGAATACGGCGACGCAGACTGCGGACGGGACGCGACTGGTGAACAGCGCCCTCGCCGCCTTCCAGGCCCGCGAACGCGACGACGCGGCCTATCTGCTGGCCAAGGCCATCCAGGCGGATCCGCCGCTCGGCCAGCGCTGGGCCTCGATCTCCCGCCTGGCCGCCACCATCGGCGAGATCACCCTGGCCCTGACGGCCGCGCGCAAGAACATCCTCGCCGCCCCGACCATCGAGTCCCGCCTCGCCTACGCCCAGCTGCTGATCCAGTCGGGCCGTACCGAGGACGCCCTGCGCGAAGGCGCCGCCCTGGTCCGCGAACGCCCCAATGATCCGTCGGCGCTGCACTTCCTGGCCACCTGCCAGGTCCAGCTCGGCGACCACGACGCGGCCATGACCAACCTGCGGCGCGCCATCGCCCTGCCGAACGTGGCGCTCGGGGCCGAGAACGCCTGGCACGTCATCGCCGACATGAAGAAGTTCACGGCCGACGATCCCGACATCGCCGCCATGGAGGCCCTGCTCGGTCGCATCGGCACGTCGGAGGCCAACCGCCAGAGCCGCATCGTGCTGCTGTACGCGCTCGGCAAGGCGCTGGATGACGCCGGCGACACCACCCGCGCCTTCGCCTGCTTCGACGAGGCCGCCAGGCTGCAGAAGACCGACAGCACCTTCAACGCCGACCTGGCCGACGCCTTCGTCGATGCGATCGTGACCGGCTACGACAAGGCCTTCATGGACAGCCTGCCGAAGAGCACGGTCGACAGCGATCGGCCGATCTTCGTCCTCGGCCTGCCGCGCTCGGGCACCACCCTGGTCGAGCAGATCCTGGTCAGCCATTCGCAGGTCGTCGACGGCGCCGAGGCCAACCTGTTCCGTCCGGCCTCGATGGCGATCAAGGGCTACACCCCCGATGAGGTGCGCCAGTCGTTCAATCGCCCCGACGCCGCCGCCCTGCCGAACCGCATCGCCAAGGCCTATCTGCACCTGCTCGACGAACGTTTCGGCAAGTCCGGGCGCGTCGTCGACAAGACGCTCAACCAGACGCGCTATCTCGGCCTGATCCACCAGATCCTGCCCAATGCGAAGCTGATCTGGCTGCGGCGCGCGCCGGCCGGCATCGCCTGGTCCTGCTACCGCACCCGCTTCGCCAAGGGAGTCGACTGGACCCGCTCGCTGACCGACATCGCCCGCTACTTCAAGGGCGAGGACCGGCTGCACGCCCACTGGTCCAAGGTGCTGGGCGACAACCTGCTGACCGTCCCCTACGAAGCCCTGGTCGACGATCCCGAGACCTGGATGCGCAAGATCATCGCCCACGCCGGCCTGGAGTGGGAGGACGGCGTGCGTGACTTCCACAAGACCGAACGGGCCGTGACCACCGCCAGCTTCGCCCAGGTGCGCAAGCCGATGTACGCCTCGTCCAAGGAGGCGTGGAAGCGCTACGAGACCCAGCTCAAGCCCTTCTTCGACGCCTACGGCAAACCCTAGGCCGGGTATTTCGCCCGGGTCCGCGCCACCGACCGTTCGGCCAGTTCGCGCAGGACGGTCGGATCGACGTCGGCCAGCGAGTTGAAGTAGAGGCAGGCCACGCTGGTCTTGTGCTTGCCCAACCGCGCCAGCAGCTCGGACTGGTCCGCCAGGTCGAAATACATGACCATCTGCGCCTTGCGCGGCGAGAAGCCGACGATCGGCCAGTCCCCGGTCTTCAGCCGGCAGCTGCCGTAGCCGACGATCGACGGCCCCCACATCACCGGCTCGAGCCCCGTCACCTCGGTCAGCATGGCCTGCACCACCTCGGCGTCGGCGCGGCGGCGCGGGTTCTCCACCGCCGCGATGAAGTCCGCGACCGGGACGTCGGTCGGCCTGGTCTTGGGTTCGCTGGCCATGGGCGCTCCTTTGGCCGTCAGGCTATCATGGTTCCGACCACGTGAAGCCCATGGCGCGGAGTCGCTCGTCGGTCAGACCCAAGAGGCGGCTAGCGAGGGCGAAGTCCTCGGGCGAGAGGTCTCTCACCAGTTGGTCCACGCAGGCCGGCCGGGTGAGCGGCTCCCCGTCCGACCCCAGCGGCTCGATCCGCTCCGCCTGGGCGCCCCAGACCGCGTCCAACGCCGCCAGCCGCCGCAGCCACTCAAGCCGCGGCTGGTGATCCTCCGGCCGGGTGCGGTCCAGTTCGATGGACTCGCCGTCCGCAAAGACCAGCCGGTAGTCGACCGAGGCCCAGCGCCGGGTCCGGGGATTCTCCCCGATCCGATGGCGGTTTGAGTTGATGCGCCGGTAGCAGGACGTCTCGACCCGCTGCACATCGGCCGGCAGATAGATGCGCGGCTCGCCCCCGTCGCGGATCTCGATCCGATCCGACCAGACCGCCACGCCCTGATCATGCGCCAGGGCGAAGCTCGCGACGCCGAGGAAGACGCCCACCGCCGCCGTCGGCAGGATGATCGGGACCACGCGTTGGGTACGGGCGCCGTAGATTGCGGACGCAACCAAGCTAATCAGAACCAGCGGCACGCCGATGAGGGTGACGGGCGGCGACCCCAGCCCCCACTCGAACACCGCACCGGCCATCCACGCGGGCGTAAATAGCGCGTGCAGGCCCCGGGGCAGCATGAAAGCGACGACAGCTGACAGCACGAAGGCCATCGAGAAGGCCGTGAAGGCCGCCTTCGGCCGGCTCTCGATTTTTCCAGGTTCAGGGTTCATCGCGGGCGTAAATCATCTCCGCCTTAACGCGCCGTCATTGCGCACCCGTGCGGTACGCCGATCGGCTTCGTGGGCGGCACCCCGTTGCGGTTCATCTGCGCCGCCAACAGCGGATAGCGGCTGCTGTCGAAGGTGGGACTGATCAGATACTGCATCAGGGTCGGCAGGCCCTCCGGCCGGTCCAGGGGTCGCAGCAGGTCGGCGGCCGCCGCCGCGTCGCCGGCCAGCTGGGCGGCCAGCCAGCGGTTGTTCAGGTCCCCCTCCCGGTCGATCCGCGCCCGAATGTCGGCGGCGTCCGCGATCCGCCCCTCCGCGCAGGCCTGACGCATGGTGGCCAGATCGCGGGTCTCGCGCGGCAGTTGGGATGCCTCGATCTTGGGGAGCAGGGCCGCCGCCTCGCCGGTCCGCCCGGCCCAGATCATCGCCCGATGCGCCTGGTACTGGGTGATGGCATGATCGGGACGCAGGGCCAGTTGCTCCCGGGCGCGCTGCACGGCGTTGTCGAGGTCCAGCGACATCACCGAGACGGTGATCGCGCGCGACCTCGGATTGCCCTCCTGAACCGACAGGGTGTGGATCCGCTCGGCCGCGCGCCGCATCCAGGCCCGCTCGCCCGCATAGGCGGCCAGATCGCCCATGTCCTCCCAGGCGTCGATGTCGCGCGGCCGCGCCGCCAGATACTGGGCCATCAGCCGGTGCGCGGTGCGGAACTGCAGGTCCATCGAGGCGCGCCCGGCCCGGTATTTCAGACTGTCGGTCTCGTTCGAGCTGGTGGCGATCGCTGCGTCGACCCGCTCGATGTAACGCGCCAGCCGCTCGGCGTCGGGCACATTGGCGCGCGTCGCGGAGTCGATGCGGGTGGCGTTGCCGAACCATGTCTGGGCCGCCTTCCAGTGGGCGGCGGCGAACTGGGGGTCCAGCTCGCGCGCCCGCTCATAGGCCTCGGCGGCCTCCTCGGCGTAGGTCTGGTCGCCGTCCTGGAACTGCCTCTGGTCGGCCGCCAGGCCCCGCAGATAGGCCTCGTGGGCCTCCACCGATCGGGTCCCCGCCGCCACCATCACCCGCAGCCGCGCAGGGTCCGTCACCGTCTTCAGCGACGAGGCGATCTGGAAGGCGATGTCCTCCTGGATCGAGATCACGTCGCGCACGTCGCTGTCATAGCTGTGCGACCACAGCTCGACCCCGTCGGCGGCCCGCACCAGCCGCACCGTCACCCGCACCTGGTCGCCCGCGCGTCGCACCGAGCCCTCGAGAAACTGGGCCGCGCCCAGCCGCTTGGCCACCTCCTGCCCGTTCAGCCCCTCCCGGACCATGTTCGCCGCCGAGGTTCGCGACACCAGCCGCAGGTCTGGCGCCCGGGCCAGGGTCGACTGCACCTCTTCGGCCAGACCGTCGGCGAACCAGCGCTGGCCGCCCTCCGGCGACAGGTCCTCAAAGGGCAACACCACCAGCGACTTGGGCTGGACCACCGACACGGTGGCGACGGGCTCGGGATCGTTCTGCAAGCGGTCGACCGCGACCCAGACGACGCCTGCGACCAACAGGGCCACGCCGGCGCCGATCCCCGTCCAGGCCCGCCAACCCGGGCGCAGACGCCCAGCCTTTGCAACCACCGGGGGCGGCGGCGGCCCTGCTTCCGGCTCATCGGCCTGCCGCACCGGCAGCAGGAAGCGATAGCCCCGCCCGTGGGCCGTCTCGATGAAATGCGGCTGGCGCGCCTTGTCGCCAATGGCCTGGCGCAGCTCCTTAACGGCCGTGGTCAGCACCGCCTCGGACAGGGTCAGTCCGGGCCAGACGCGGGCGAACAGCTCGTCCTTGGTCAGCAGGGTCTGCGGCCGCTCCATCAGCACCCGCAGGAGGTTGAACGCCCGCCCGCCGAGCCGGGCCGGGGTCCCGTCCACCGACAGCCGCTCGTCCTTGAGGTCGAGGCAGAGGCTTTCGGCGATCAGGTAACGCTCGCTCATGGCGTCGCTTCAATCCCGCGCTGTCGGGCCCCGACCGCCCCTTTTCCGGTCCCCCTCAGAACTCCCTCAGAATACGCCGCTCCGCCAAACCGCGCCACCGCGGGCTCCAGACCCGAATGCGGGGGCGGAAAATGATCAGGAACTCTCCAGCCCATCCTCAGGACCCAGAGGCCAGTCCGATGGGAAAAAAGCGTCGACCCGGCGCTCCCAGCCGCGTCCTGCCAATGGAACAGTTCGATGATCCCGACGCCCTTCCCGAACGAGCCCGCACACCCCGTCCATCGCGGCTCGATCCCGCTGCGCGCCGCCTTCTGCGGCCTCCTCGCCGCCCTCGCCGGCGGCGCCCTGGCCGTGCCGCAACTGGCCAAGGCCGACGAAGTGTTGCGGGTGATCGTGCCGTACCGCGACCTGGACCTGGCCTCGCCGCAGGGCGTCGCCGCACTCGATCACCGGGTCAGGGCGGCGGCCCGGACCGTCTGCCGCCGCGCGGACTTCACCTTGAACGCGGTCTCAAACCCCCACCGCTGCATGCGGGCGGCCATTCGCGACGCCCAGCCTCAGATCGACGAGGCGGTCTCACGTCAGGCGGTGCTGACGGTGTCCGTGCCGTCGCGCGCCGGGGCGCGGTGAGCCGTGCGGGGGCGGCGGGAGACCCGTCGCCCCAGCTAGCGCCAAACATGCATCCCATGATGCCGCATGGCTTCCCGGCACTGATCCGCCGCTGATCCAACAAGGCCGAACAGGCGATCGTTGGCGTCCGCTGAGAGGGTGCGGCCGTCAGCGGCCAGGAGAACCTGATCCCTCAGCGAACCCATGGAGCCAGTGGTCTCGGCGAGGACGGTGTTCAGCGCTCCCAGTTCGCCCGCGGCAAGATCGGCGTCCAGTTTGTCGATGCGGGCGAGGACTCCGGGATCGCCGTGGGCCCCCAGGAGCTGGAGGATCGAACTCAAGGTTTCCCTCAGAACCAGGACCTGTCGGCTCGGCTCCATCACAGCGCCTTGACGATCCCCTCGACCATCTTCTTGGCGTCGGCGAACAGCATCATGGTGTTGTCGCGGAAGAACAGCTCGTTCTCGACGCCCGCATAGCCCGAGCCCATGCCGCGCTTGATGAACAAGACGGTCCCGGCCTTCTCCACGTCCAGAACCGGCATGCCATAGATCGGGCTCTGCGGGTCGGTTTTGGCGGCCGGGTTGGTGACGTCGTTGGCGCCGATGACGAAGGCCACGTCGCAGCTCGAAAACTCGCTGTTGATGTCCTCCAGCTCGAACACCTCGTCATAGGGGACGTTGGCCTCGGCGAGCAGGACGTTCATGTGACCGGGCATGCGGCCGGCGACGGGGTGGATCGCGTATTTCACCTCGACCCCCTCCTCCTTCAGCGTATCGGCCATCTCGCGCAGCGCATGCTGGGCCTGGGCCACGGCCATACCGTAGCCCGGCACGATGATGACCTTCGAGGCGTTCTTCATGATGAAGGCGGCGTCCTCGGCCGAGCCCTGTTTGACCGGCCGGGTCTCGACCGCGCCGCCGGCGGGGCCCGCGGTCTCGCCGCCGAAACCACCAAGGATTACAGAGATGAAGCTGCGATTCATGCCCTTACACATGATGTAGCTCAGGATCGCGCCGGAGCTGCCCACCAGCGCCCCGGTGATGATCAGGGCGATGTTCTCCAGGGTGAAGCCCAGCGCCGCCGCGGCCCAGCCCGAGTAGGAGTTGAGCATCGACACCACCACCGGCATGTCGGCCCCGCCGATGGGGATGATCAGGGTCGCGCCGAGGATCAGGGCGATGGCGAACACGCCCCAGAAGGCCCAGGTGGCCGTGCCGCCCGAGCCGATCATCACCCCGATCAGCAGGACCAGGCCCAGGGCCAGGGCGATGTTGATCAGATGGCGCGCCGGCAGCAGGATCGGCGCCCCGCTCATGTTGCCGTTCAGCTTGGCGAAGGCGATGACCGAGCCGGTGAAGGTCACCGCCCCGATGGCCACGCCCAGGCTCAACTCGATGATGGACAGGGTCTTGATGCCGCCCGCGGCGGTGGCGATGCCGAAGCTGTCGGGCGCGTAGACCGCGCCGACGGCGACAAGGCAGGCGGCCATGCCGACCAGGCTGTGGAAGGCGGCCACCAGCTGGGGCATCTGGGTCATCTGCACCCGGCCCGCGATGAGGGCCCCGGCCCCGCCGCCGACTACCACGCCGCCGAGGATCAGCCCGGCGGTCATCAGATCCAGCGCCCCCGACGTCCACAGGGTCAGCAGGGTCACCCCCACCGCCAGCCCCATGCCGATCATGCCGAAGGTGTTGCCCTGCCGGCTCGTCTCCGGGCTCGACAGGCCGCGCAGCGACAGGATGAACAGGACGCCGCAGACCAGATAGGCCAGGGCCGCGATCGATGCGTTCATTCTGATCCCCCGAACAGCTCGTTCATTACAGGAAGCCCACCGCCGCCGGCGTGGCCGGATCTCGGGTGGCGTCGGCGCGGGTCTCTCCGCCGCGCGAAAGGGCGATGGCGACCGCCCCGCGGCCGCCCGTCTTCCAGACCCGGCAGTCGCCGACGTTCAACGGCAACCGACCGGCGTCCTCGCCGCGTCCGCTGCGTTCCAGGCGGTTGATCCAGGCCTCACGATCGTACGAGTTGCGCTCGTAGGTCACCGGCGGGAAACGGCACTGCAGCCGCCAGGAAGCGCCGTCGGGGGCCGAGACATGCCAGTGCATGCCGCCCTCGATGTTCTTGCCGACGTAGGTCTGGGCGCCGGCGGCCGGGGCCGTCAGCAGGCTTGCGATCAACAAGGCTACGGCCACGGGACGCGCGCGCATCGTCATTTCCCGTTCGGCGGACAGGCCGTCCGCGCCAGTCGCCACAGAGCGGCGGCGATGAACAGCGGCCCGACGAAGACCATGGCCCAGTCCCACGGGTTCATCGGTCGGTCCTGCGCCACGATGCGCAGCAGCACGGATGAGAACAACAGCACCACGCCGCAGTCGAGGAAGCGCAGCTTGCGGATGGCGTTCTTCTCGCCCAGCCAGCTCCACAGCACGAGCCCCGACCCGAGCGCCGTCGCCGCCCAGGACGCGCCGACCGCGAGCGTGTGGGCGTCGAGGCTCATCCGCGGCGCGCTCCGACGGGCGCCAGACGCCCTTGCCGTATGGCTCTGAAGGCCAGCGCCAGGAGACCGGCGGCGAAGATCGCGTTGAGGACGGAGCGAAGCCAGTCGCCGTCCCGCCAGTAGTCCAGACCAAGCCAACCCAAGGCGATTGCGCCGGCGGGATAGATCACAACCGCCAGGACGCGCTCAACGACCGTCCGCGCCCTGGGCGGAATCCACCGGCTCGCCAGGACGACCGCGATCAACAGCGCGATCGCGATCGGCAATCCGACGGTCAGCAGGATGTCGGAGGGCTGGTTCACCGCGCCCGCTTCCTCGGCGCCAGGCGGCCCTCACGCACGGCGCGGACGCCGTTGAGCGTGAAGATCAGACCCACGCCCAGCATGCCCACGGCGAAGGCCCAGTGCTCCTTCAGGGCGTACTCGTAGGACTTCCAGAACCAGAAGACGGTGATGACCGGATAGACGATCGCCGCCATGATCCGCTCGACCCGCTGGCGCTTCTCCGGCTCGAGCCCGCGCCCGAACATCAGGAAGCCGAACACCAGCAGCAGGACGACGGGAAAGGCGAACAGGAAATAGAGGTCGGAGGCGGGAATCACTTGGGTCGTTCCTTCTTGCGGTACATGGCCAGCATACGCCGGGTGACCATGAAGCCGCCGAAGATATTGACGCTGGCCAGGGTCACGGCGGCGACGCCGGCCCCCTTGGCGATCCAGCCCCCGTCAGCCGAAAGGGCCGCGGCGGCGATCAGACCGCCGACGACGATCACTGACGAAATGGCGTTGGTCACGGCCATCAGCGGCGTGTGCAACGCCGGCGTCACCGACCAGACGACGTAGTAGCCGACGAAGATCGCCAGCACGAAGATGGCCAGGCGGAAAACGGTGGGATCGACGTGTTCCATATCAGGTCCTCACATCCCGTCGCGCGAGATCAGGCGGGCGTTACAGACGATGTCGCCTATGTGCCAGGTCGTCCCTGGCTCGTTGCAGTCTTCAACCACCATGGTGATGGCGCTGCCGGGAGCAGGGTCCGGCATCCGTTCGTCGGACCAGTGGACCTGGATCCACCGTCCATGGACCAGGTGAGACTCCGGCCAAATGACCGGGGCGAAACAGAAGGGTTGCTCGGTTACAACAAAGGCTTGGCGGACCTGTCGGTCGTGATGGCGGGTCTCGACGTACCGAAACTCGCCCGCGATCGCGTCGCCGTCCTTGAGGCAGGGCTGCGGCATCGCCGGCGACAGGCTGGCCAGAACGATCGCCATCATCGCTTCACACCCTCGTGCACCACGGCGCCGCCGTGGGTGACCACCGCCGCCTTGAGGATCTCGTCCTCCAGGTCGATGGCCAAAGCGCCGTCCTTGACCATCAGGCCGAGGAAGGCGACCAGGTTGCGGGCGTAGAGGTTCGAGGCGTCCGCGGCGATGCGCCCCGGCATGTTGGTCCAGCCGACGATCTTGACCCCGTTGGCGGTGGTCACCACCTCGCCGGCCTTCACGCCCTCGACATTGCCGCCGTTGTCGACGGCCAGGTCGATGATCACCGAGCCCGGCTTCATCGACGCCACATGCGCCGCCGTGACCAGACGCGGCGCGGGCCGCCCCGGGATCAGGGCGGTGGTGATGACGATGTCCTGTTTGACGATGTGCGAGGCGGTCAGCTCGGCCTGCTTGGCCTGGTATTCCTCGGACATCGGCTTGGCGTAGCCGGCGGCCGTCTCGGCGGCCTTGAACTCCTCGTCCTCGACGGCGACGAATTTGGCGCCGAGGCTTTCGACCTGCTCCTTGGAGGCCGGGCGCACGTCGGTGGCGGTGACCACCGCCCCCAGCCGCCGCGCCGTGGCCACGGCCTGCAGCCCCGCCACGCCCGCGCCCATGACGAAGACCTTGGCGGCGGCGACGGTGCCCGCCGCCGTCATCATCATCGGGAATCCCTTGCCGAAGGCGTAGGCCGCCTCGATCACCGCCCGATAGCCCGCCAGGTTGGCCTGCGACGACAGAGCGTCCATGACCTGCGCCCGCGTGATCCGCGGCACGAACTCCATGGCGAAGGCGGAAGCCCCCGCGCCCGCCAGCGCCTTCACCGTCTCGGGTTCGCGGTAGGCGTCCAGCAGAGCCACGACCACCGCGCCCGGCTTCAGCGCACTGGCCTCCTGCGCCGTCGGACCGCGCACCTTGAGCAGCACGTCGGCGCCGGTCAGGGCGGCCTTGGTGTCCTTGGCGATGGTCGCGCCGGCCTCGGCGAACTCGGCGTCGGGGATGGCGCAGCCCGCCCCGGTCCCGGCCTCGACGACCACCGTCGCGCCCAGCGCAAGCAGCTTCTTCACCGTTTCCGGTGTCACGGCGCAGCGCGTTTCGCCCTCACGGCGTTCGCGGGTCACGGCGATGGCGACAGCCAAGCGAATCCCTCCGTCTTCTCTCGACGGACCGACGTTAGGCTGTTCCGGGAGGGCGCGTCAAAGCGGAGCTGAAGCCCGCTTGAGGGGACGCGAAGCCCTTAGTGGGACTTCTTCTGACCCAGGTACCAGAAGCCCGCGACCAGCATCACGGCGGCGGCGATCACGCCGGCGATCAGGCTGCCGTCCGGCTGGAACCACAGGACCAGGAACAGCAGCACCGCGGCGATGATCAGCGAACCGTATTTGGCCAAGTTGATGAACAGGTCGAAGGTCGACTGCTGCTCGCTGATCTCCATCGAACCGCGGACGTAGTCATCGTGAGCGTCAACGTGGTGCGGGTCGGCCATGGTCGGGCATCCGGGAATCTGGAATTCGGTTGGCGTCTTATAGCGAGGCCTGCCGCCCGCTCAAGTCGGTTCAGTCGAGGGCGGCCAGAACGTCGCGGGTGAAGGCGATGTGGTCGAAGCGCTTGCCGGTCGGATCCTCGCCGCGGCGCACGATGACGATCTTCCGGCTCGGCACGATGATCACATACTGGCCGCGGTTGCCGTTGGCCGAGATGGCGTCGGCGGGAATGCCCTCGCTCTTGTCGAACAGCCAGAAGGTCGCGCCATAGCCCTGCTCCCCGGTCGGCTGCGGGCCCGACGGCCGCGAGACATAGTCGCGCCAGCCCTCCGGCAGGATGCGCTCGCCGTCGACCACCCCGTCATCCACGTACAGCTGGCCGAACCGGGCCAGGTCCCGCGCCGTCGACCAGACCTGGCTTGAGAGCATGTAGTGCCCGCGCCAGTCCGTCTCGGCGACCGTGTCGTTCATGCCCAGCCGTGCGAACAGGCCCGCGGGCGAATGGTCCGAAAAAGCCGGCTCGATCGCCAACACCGCCAGCAGGATGTCGTTGTTGGCGTAGCGGAAGCGGCTTCCAGGCTGGGCGATCAGCGGCCAGGTCGTCACCTGCTCATCGACGCCGACGCCGCCGAAATACAGGGCGTCGGTGCGGTTGCCCGCCGTGTCGCTGGTCAGCCCCGAGGCCATGCGCATCAGCTGGTCCAGAGTGATCGCCGCGCGGGGATCGCCCTGGACGCCCCAGTCGGCGATGGCGGCGGGCGCGTTCACATCGACCTGGCCGCGCTGCACCGCGGCTCCGATCACCGTGCCGGCCAGGCTCTTGGCCACCGACCAGGTGCGCTGCGGCGTGTCGGGGCCGAAGCCGGCGCCGTATTTCTCGGCGACCACCTTGCCGTCCTGCAGCACCAGCACGGCGGTGGTGTTCGAGCCCTCCCCGAAGCGCCCTCCCAGAGCCCCTTCCACCGCCTCGCTGAGCAGGGCGGCGTTTCCGCGCGGTTCGGCGACCGCCAGGAGCCGCTCGGTGGGGCGCTCCGGAGGCGTGATCGCCGGCGTCTCGCCCGACCAGCCCACCGGCATGATCCGGCACCCCGCGCCCGGATGATAGAGAGCCACCCGCGGCGGCATGGCCTCGTCCCACGCCACGCTGGTTCGGTCTTCCGTCATCTCGGCCGGCATCTCGCGCACCAGGGCGTCGAGCTCGGGATAGACGCCGACGAGCTCATTGGCCTCGACGCTCTCCAGCGTCCGCGACCCGCCCGCGGCGTCGGCGCTCTTCAGCGCGCTGCACACCGTCAGGGCCTTATAGCCCGCCGCCATGGCCCGCACGGCCGGCGTCGGCGCAGCAGGCGCAGGCGGCTGGGTCTGGGCGTGAACGGCCGTGGTCGAAAGGGCGGCGGCGGCCGCGAGGATCAGGATGCGCATGCCGCGACGCTTGCCCGCCGCCGCGCCCGGGTCAATGGCCCAGGCTGGACAGGCCTCAGGCCAGCGCCTCGAACTGGTCGATCAGCCCCTCAAGCCGCTTGGTCCCGATGGTCCAGAAGGCCGGGTCGCGCGGGTTCAGCCCGAACGGCGCCAACGCCTCGACGTAGCCCTTGGACCCGCCGCCCGCGAGCAGGTCGCGGTACAGCGGCGTAAAGCCCGCCGGATCCTTGGCCCGCGTCTCCATCAGCGCCGCCACCAGCAGATCGCCGAAGGCGTAGGCGTAGACGTAGAAGGGCGAGTGCACGAAGTGGCTGACGTAGCTCCACCAGTGCTCATACCCCTCGTTCAGGGTCACGGCCGGACCCAACGAGCCGCCCATCTCCTCCAGCCAAAGCTCGCCGATCCGCTCGACCGGCACTTCGCCCGCGGCGCGTTCGTCGTGGAAGCGGGTTTCGAAGCGGTGGAAGGCGATCTGGCGCACGACGGTGTTCAGGCCGTCCTCGATCCGTCCGGCCAGCAGGCCGCGCTGCTCGGCCTTGGGCGCGGTCTTCAGCAGCCGGTCGAAGGTCAGGCCCTCGGCGAAGATCGAGGCCGTCTCGGCCAGGGTCAGCGGCGTGTCGGCCAGCAGACTGCCCTGCCCCGCGGCCAGCGTCTGGTGCACCCCGTGGCCCAGCTCGTGCGCCAGGGTCAGAACGTCGCGACGCTCGCCCATCCAGTTGAGGAAGACATAGGGGTGGCGGTCGGCGGTGACCGGGTGGGCGTAGGCGCCCGACTGCTTGCCGGGGCGCGCCTTGCCGTCGATCCACGGCTTGTCGAAGAAGCCCTCGGCTCGCGCCGCGAAGTCGCCGCCCAGGTCGGAGAAGCTCTCCAGCACCATGGCCTTGCCCTGGCCCCAGTCGAAGGCGCGCGGGGCGGTGGTCTCGATCGGGGCGTTGCGGTCCCACTGGTCCAGCTTGGCCTTGCCCATGGCGCGGGCCTTCAGGGCGTAATAGCGGTGCGACAGCCTCGGATAGGCGGCCGCCACAGCCTCGGCCATGGCGTCCACGGCGTCGCCGTCGACTTCATTGGCCAGGTGGCGGCTGTCGGCCGGGCGCTTGAAGCCCCGCCATTTGTCCTCCAGCGCCTTGTCCGCGGCCACGGTGTTGATCACCAGGGCCATGGTCTGGCTGCGCGCGCCCAGGGCGTCGTTCAGCCCCTCGGCCGCCGCCTTGCGCCGCGCCTCCTTGGGATCCGACAGGCGGTTCAGGGCCTCGGCCAGGGTCAGTTCGTCCTTGCCGGCCTTCACCTTCATCGCCGCCAGCGTCTCGTCGAACAGCCGCGGCCACTGGGCGGTGATCGGCCCGCGCTCGGCCAAGAAGGTCTCCAGCTCCTGCGACAGCTCGTGCGGCTTCATCGCGCGCACCCGGCGCAGCCAGGGGCTCCAGCGCGCCGCCGCAGGATGCGCCTTCAGGGCGGCCTCGACCGCGGCCTCGTCCAGCTGGTTGATCTCCAGCGTCACCCACACCGTCGGCGTGGCGATGGCCGTGATCTTCTCGCGCACCGTGCCCTCGAAGCCCTGGGCGCCGGCGTCGTTGCGGTTCGTCGAGGCGGCGAGGAAGGCATAGGCGCCCAGCCCGCCGAGCAGGTCCGAGGCCTGCTCGTACAGCGCGATGGCCCGATCCAGCCGCTCCCCCAGCTCCGCCGGCCGGTCCCTGGCCTCGACCAACCGCCCTTCGAGGGCGTTCAGTTCGCTCACCAGCGCCCGGGCCTGCTCCAGGTCCGTCTCTATGCGAGCGTCCTCGCGAGAGGCGTAGAGGTCGGACAGATCCCACAGCGGGGCGTCCAACGGATCGGCGGGTGTCTTGAAGGGCGCGTTCATGGCTTCCGTTGTGGGGATGCGCGGGCGTCGGCGCAACAGCCGAAACCCGCCGGACGCCATCGACTGTTCGGACTAATCCCGCCGCAGGAGACGCCCATGACCTTCCAGATCCACGGCCTGCAGCTGCCGCAGTTCCAGCCCCTGTTCAGCCTCGACGACATCGCCCTGAACGCCATCGGGGCCCTCCGCATGGTCGCCGACGCGCCGAACAGCGCACCCTGTCGGGTCAGCCTTGCAGACGCGACGCCCGGCGAACGTCTGCTCCTGCTCAACCATCGCCACCTCGACGTCCCGTCCAGTCCCTACAGAGGCGACGGACCGATCTTTGTGCGCGAGGCGGCGGAGGAACGCGTACCCGCGCCCGGCGAGATTCCGGACATGCTGGGACGACGACTGCTGTCCGCCCGGGTTTACGACGCCGCGTGGATGATGTTGGACGCAGATGTCGTCGAGGGTCGCGATCTGGCCGAACGGCTGGCGGCGTGGTTCGACGATCCGGGCGTTACGGCCATCCACCTGCACACCGCCCGGCGCGGCTGCTTCATGGCCTTGGCGTCGCCCGCCCGAGCCTAGCTGTCGAAGGCGGCGATCAGGGCCGCCAGGTCCGGCTCGCCGACGCTGGCCGCCGCCGCCGCGACCGGCATCCAGCGGCGCTCGCGCTCGGTCTGCTCCTTCCACTCGGCATGCTCGACCGTCACCTCAAGCGGATAGAGGGCGACCACGCACCAGCGGGCGGCGCGACGCTTCAGGATCTTCAGATAGCGGAACACGCCGAGCGGTTCGTGGCCGACCTCGCCCTCGACCCCGGCCTCCTCGAGCGCCTCCTGGGCCGCCGCCTCGGGATCCGTCTTGCCCGGCATCCGTCCGCCCTTGGGCGTCACCCAGCGCCGCGTCTCGCGCGACGTGACCAGCAGCACTTCCAAGCCGTCCGGGCCGCGTCGCCAAGGCAGCGCCGCCACCTGGCGACGTTCGGCCTCCTCGGTGCGGACCACGTCATTGGCCATCAGGTCAGGAACAATCCGCCGAGCCAGAAGAAGAGCGCCCCGATGGCCGCGGCCGCGGGCATGGTGATGAACCAGGCGGTGACGATGCTGCGCGCCACGCCCCAGCGCACGGCCGAGGCCCGCCGCGCCGCGCCGACGCCGACGATGGCCCCGGTGATGGTGTGGGTGGTCGAGACCGGAATGCCCAGGCCCGTGGCCAGGAACAGGGTGATGGCCCCGCCGGTCTCGGCGCAGAAGCCCTGCTGCGGGCTCAGCCGCGTGATCCGGGACCCCATGGTGTGGACGATGCGCCAGCCGCCGAACAGCGTGCCCAGGGCGATCGCCGCCTGACAGGTGATGACCACCCAGAACGGCACATGAAACTCGGTCCCGGGGGGCGCGCGCGACAGCAGCAGCACGGCGATGATGCCCATGGTCTTCTGGGCGTCATTGCCGCCGTGACCAAGCGAATAGGCCGAGGCGGAGACGAACTGCGCCTTGCGGAAGAATTTGTCGGCGAACGCCGGGTTGGCCTTGGCGAACAGCCAGGACACGATGAACACCAGCAGCAGCGCCAAGGCGAAGCCCACGGCCGGCGACAGGAAGATGGCGGCCACGGTCTTGCTGACCCCGGCGAAGACGATCGCCCCGGTGCCCGCCTTGGCCACGCCCGCGCCCAGCAGGCCGCCGACCAGGGCGTGCGAGCTTGAAGAGGGGATGCCCGCCAGCCAGGTGATCACGTTCCAGCTGATGGCCCCCATCAGGGCGCCGAAGATCACCTGATCCGAGATCACGCTCGGATCGATGATCCCCTTGCCGATGGTGTTGGCCACGTGCAGGCCGAAGAACAGGAAGGCGATGAAGTTGAAGAAGGCCGCCCAGCCGACCGCATAGATCGGCGGCAGCACGCGCGTCGCCACGATGGTGGCGATCGAGTTGGCGGCGTCATGCAGGCCGTTCAGGAAATCGAACAGCAGGGCGACGGCGATCAGGAAGATCAGGATCAGCAGGGCGCCGTCCATAGGGGCGCTCCTTACAGGTGCTCGACCAGCACGCCGTTGATGCGGTTGGCCACGTCCTCGAACCGGTCCACCACCTTCTCAAGGTGGTCATAGACCTCGGCGCCGGTGATGAAGGCCATGGCGTTTCCGGCCTTGTGCTCCTCGTACAGCGCCTTCATGCCGTGGTCGTAGAGGGTGTCGCTGTCGCTCTCGAGGCGGGCGATCTTCTCGGTCAGTTCGTTGAGCCGGCCGTGGTGCTTGCGCATGTCCGGCAGCAGCGACACCGCCTCGACGGTCAGCAGGGCCGCTTCGACCGCGACGTCGCCGAGCTGGCGCATGTGGGGGGCGAAGTCGCGCATCTCGTACAGCATGATGACCTTGGCGGTCTTCTGCATCTGGTCGATCGAGTCATCCAGCGAGTTGGTCAGGCCGCGGATGTCCGAACGGTCGAACGGGGTGATGAAGCTGCGGCGCACCGCGAACAGCACCTCGCGGGCGACTGCGTCGGCCTCGTGCTCATGGTCGACGATGCGCTGGCACCAGCGCGGGACCTCGTCGCCGCCGTCCAGCACGTTGCGCAGGGCCTCGGCGCCCTTGATCAGGGTCGCGGCGTGGGCGTCGAACAGCCGGAAGAAATTGTCTTCCTTGGGCAGCAGGGCCTGAAACCAGCTCAGCATGGAAAACACCTCCCGGGAATCGCCTACGCGACCGTGCGCGCTCACTCCCCTGTCCGCGCCAGTGCGTCAACCCGTCAGTGCAAGGCCGGTTGCCGAGAGGCGCTCAACGGCCCGGCTTGACCATCTGGCCGCCGCTCGCCCCGCAGTCGAACCGCTCGCAGTATTTCTTCCCGAGGCTGGTCATCGCGTCCATGAGGTGCGGCATCATCTCCCGCTCCGCGTCGACGCTCAGATCCATGGTCTTGCGCACGATCGAGCGGCCAAGCGGCGATTCATAGAAGGCGATCGCCGCTTCGAGCTCCTCACGGGTGAAGTCCTGGGCCACATCGTCACGCAGGTCGGCGATCGTCGCGTCCAGAACGCCGGAGTAGGCGGTGACCATATGGTTCGTCAGCCAGGTCCGCTGCTCGGACGTCAGGTCCGTATCGCGATAGCTCTCCTCGAAATAGCTCGAGAGAAACTTGTCGAGGTCCTCGCCCATGGTGATCCGCAGGTAGCGATCCGCCAACTCCATCTGGCTCGCCCGATCGGCGTCGGCTGTCTGGGCGAGCGCCGGCGTGGCGAAGGCCAGAACGACGGCGGCGGCGATAACGGATACACGCATGGAACAGTCCCCTCTCCGGGGCGCATCCTCCGCCCTGCCCTACCGCCGCGCAAACGAAAACGGCGGCGGAGATCGCTCTCCGCCGCCGCATCAGTCTGGTTTTCAGGCCGATCAGGCGTTCAGCGAAGCCGGATCGATCTTGAAGCCCGGGCCCATCGTCGAGGACAGGCTGATCTTCTTGACGTAGGTGCCCTTGGCGCCCGACGGCTTGGCCTTGACCAGGGCGTCGACGATCGCCTTGACGTTGGCTTCAAGAGCGGACTGGTCGAACGAGGCCTTGCCGATGCCGGCGTGGACGATGCCCGCCTTCTCGACGCGGAACTCGACGGCGCCGCCCTTGGCGTCCTTGACGGCTTGCGCGACGTTCGGGGTCACGGTGCCGACCTTCGGGTTCGGCATCAGGCCGCGCGGGCCCAGCACCTTACCGAGGCGGCCGACGAGGGCCATCATGTCCGGCGACGCGATGACGCGGTCGAAGTCCATGAAGCCGCCGTTGATCTTCTCGTACAGATCTTCAGCGCCGACGTGCTCGGCGCCGGCCGCGCGGGCTTCATCAGCCTTGGCGTCCTTGGCGAAGACGGCGACGCGGACGTCACGGCCGGTGCCCGAGGGCAGGTTCACCACGCCACGGACCTGTTGGTCGGCGTGACGCGGGTCGACGCCCAGGTTGACGGCGATTTCGATCGACTCGTCGAACTTGGCCTTGGCGTTGTCCTTGACGGCCTTGATGGCGTCTTCGAAGCCCAGGAGGGCGTTGACGTCACCGGTGCGGGCTTTGTAGGCCTTGGTCTGCTTGGCCATGGGTTAGCCCTCCACCACTTGCAGGCCCATAGCGCGGGCCGAGCCTTCGATGATCTTCGCCGCGGCGTCGAGATCGTTGGCGTTGAGATCCTTCATCTTCTTCTCGGCGATCTCGCGCAGTTGCGACTGCTTGATCTTGCCGGCCGTTTCGCGGCCCGTGAGCTTGGCGCCCGACTTCAGGCCGGTGGCCTGCTTCAGGTACCAGGTCGCCGGCGGCGTCTTGGTGACGAAGGTGAACGACTTGTCCTGGTAGACGGTGATCACGGTCGGAAGCGGGGTGCCCTTGGCTTCCTTCTCGGTGCGCGCGTTGAACTCCTTGCAGAAGCCCATGATGTTGACGCCGCGCTGGCCGAGGGCCGGGCCGATCGGCGGCGACGGGGTCGCGGAGCCGGCGGGCACCTGCAGTTTGATGTAGCCGAGAATCTTCTTGGCCATTGGTCTCTCCTATGATGACCCGAAGCTAATCGGGCCGGTGAGCCGTGGTCGGGCATGGCTGCCTCCCACGGATTTGCGCAATTGCTCGCGCCGCCCTGTTCAAGGCGAGGCGCGCGTGTACCAGAGCGCCCCCTGAAAAGCAAACGGCGGCCCCGGAAGAGCCGCCGTCGCAGTGATGTCTCGCATGTCGCGCCTGTCGCCGATGTCTCGCCGGCGATGTCGCGCTTGTATCGTGCGAAATGTAACGCTCGAAAATCGCCTCAGGCGGCGACCTTCTCCACCTGATTGTACTCGAGGTCCACCGGGGTCGGGCGGCCGAAGATGGACACGGCCACGCGCAGGCGGGCGTTGTCCTCGTCGACGCTCTCGACCTGGCCGTCGAAGCTGGCGAACGGACCGTCGATGACCTTGACGGTCTCGCCGATGTCGAAGCGGATCGTGGGCTTCGGACGCTCGACGCCCTCTTCCACGGCGCCGATGATGTTCTGGACTTCACGCTCCGAGACCGGCAGCGGCTTGGTGCCGCCGGCGGCGCCGAGGAAGCCCGTCACCTTTGGGGTGTTCTTGACCAGGTGATAGGCGTCGTCGGTCATCTCCATCTTCACCAGCACGTAGCCCGGGAAGAATTTGCGTTCCGAGTTGACCTTGCGGCCGCGACGGATCTCGACGACCTCTTCGGTCGGCACGAGGATTTCGCTGAAGTGGTCTTCCAGACCCTGCTGACGCGCCTGGTCACGCAGGTGCTCAGCCACCTTCTTCTCGAAGTTCGAGTAGGCGTGGACGATGTACCACTTGTGGCGCGGATTGGCGGCGGGCTTGGCGGTTGCGTCGGTCATTGGCGTCTTTTTCTTACTGGCCGATGGCCAGGATGAGGCGCGAGAGGAAGGCCAGGCCGGTGTCCACGACGAAGAAGAACACCGAGGCGATCACGACCATGATGAAGACCATCACCGAGGTGATCCAGGTCTCCTTGCGGCTCGGCCACACGATCTTGCGGGCTTCAGCACGGACCTGACCGACGAACTGCGGAATCGAGACCCGCGGCTTCTTCGGAGCGTCGGCGACCACCGCAGCTCCCGCGATCGCGGGCTGTGCGGTCTGGGGGCGGCGCCCTGGGGTCTTGGCCTTGGCCATCACTGATCCGTCAAAGAATTGATCCTACCGCCCCCAGATGGGAAGTCCCACCCGGTGGCGGTAGGGGAAATGGCAGGAGTTGGGGGACTCGAACCCACGACCCCCGGTTTTGGAGACCGGTGCTCTACCAGCTGAGCTAAACTCCTAGACAAATCTCAGCGCGCTGTCGGGCAGCCCCATCAACGCGCTTGATCGCCAGACCGGGGCGTATGCCCCACGCCGCCCCCCATTTCAAGGGCGGATGGCATCAATCCTCGTAGTGAGCCGCCACGGCGTTGGCTTCGTCCTCGGCCTTGATGACCTGACGGAACAAAAGCTTGTCGATCCGGCGGTCGTCCATGTCGATCACCTCGACCTCGAATCGGCCCAGCTGAAGGATTTCGCCCTCATCCGGCACGCGCGAGAGCTGGTGCAGCACCAGGCCCGCCACGGTGTGGAAACCGTCGGCCTCGCCGAAATCCTCGCCCAGGGTGTCGGCCAGCTCGTCCAGGTCGGTCTGGCCGTCGACCATCCAGCTGCCGTCCTCGCGCTTGCGGATCAGGGCCACGCCCTCGTCATGTCCCTCGTCGAAATCGCCGGCGATCATCTCGAGCAGGTCGGTGGCGGTCACCACGCCCTCGAAGGCGCCGAATTCGTCGACCAGGAAGGCCATGTGGACCTTCGACGCCTTCAGGATCTCCAGCGCCTTCAACACCGAGGTCGACTGCGGGATGAAGGCGGGGGTCTGGATGTGGGCCTCGACGTTGAGCTCCCCGGTGTCCAGCAGGCTGTCCAGCAGGTCCTTCTTGTGGACCACGCCCAAGGGGTTATCGACGTCGTTCTCGCGGGCGACGACGATGCGCGAATAGGGGCAGGTGCGGATTTCGTCGCGGAGCTGCTTCTCGGGGTCGTTCAGGGCGATCCAGAACACCTCGTGGCGCGGCGTCATGGCCACGCGGATGGGCCGGTCGCCGAGCCGCATGATCTCCTCGATCATGGTCTGCTCTTCCGGCTCGATCAGCCCGGCCGAGGTGCCCTCCGCGAGGATGGTCTCCACCTCCTCCTGCGTGACGTCCGAACCGTCCCGGTCCTTGACGCCCATGAGCTTGAGGATTCCCGAGGTCGAGGCGGTCAGCAGCACGACGAACGGCTTCAGCACCACGGCGAGGGTCGAGATCGGGGCCGCCATCTTGGCCGCGATCTGCTCGGGGAAGATCAGCGCCAGGCGCTTGGGCACCAGCTCGCCGATGATCACCGACACATAGGTGATGAAGACGACGACGATGGCGGTGGAGACAACGTCCGACCACGGCGCGATGGCGGGGATGGAGGTCGCCAGGATGCGGTTCAGTTCGCCGCCGATGGCCGCTTGGCCGTAGGCGCCGGCCAGAATGCCGATGAGGGTGATTCCCACCTGCACGGCCGAGAGAAAATGGGTCGGCTCCTCGGCCAGCTTCAGGGCCGCCCGGGCGCCGCGGTCTCCCCGCTCCGCCCGGCTCTGCAGCTTGGATTTCCGCGACGAGACAACCGCCAATTCGGTCATGGCGAACAGGCCGTTCATGACCACGAGGAGCAGAACGACGACGATGGCGATGGCTAACATCTAGGAGGAGCGGAACCGGCGCGGCGCGACAGTCGGCGTCCGCGGGCGCGATGATAGGGAGATTTCCGACCCTTCGCCACGGATTCCTTGAGCGTCAGCGCGTCCGGCCGATTTCCACCGAGCCATAGGCTCCGCTCGAACCGTTATCCCGGTCGGCCGAGGCGCAGGCCGACATCCCGATGAGGGTGCCGATGAACAGGCCGATGTGAAGCGCGCGTCGCATGTATGGTTACCGAAATCCTAACGTCCGAGAACCGAACGTAGGGACCCGGAACCGGTTGCACGCAACCGGATGCCCCTCGGGGTTGCGCGATTAACCGAACCCCGACGCCAGACGGGCGAACGCCGACAGGGCGAGCACGCCCACGACCAGCCAGCCGAGCCAGGAGATGCCTCCGCCGCGCCCCTTCCCGGCTCCCGCCGGCGGGGTGAGTCGCCCCTTCTCGACGCCGACGACGAAGCTGACGCCGTTGAAGTGCCGCGCCTCCCGCACGGCGGCGAAATGGTCGCGGGCGCTCTCGACCTCGACCACCCGCTTCAGCACCGTCAGGTCCAGCACATGAGCCATCTGCCGGTTGGTCCGCCACTCCAGGGAGCTGACCAGTTCGGTCGCCGGGCCGGCCATGCGGACGTTCCAGGGCCGCACATCCACCGGCGTAGGCAGGTTGAAGACCCGCTCGGTCACCACCCGCCGCGGCGCGCCCAGGTCGATCGGCTCGACCCGCCGCACCGTCTCCAGATCGCGCAAATTCGGCCCCACCACGTCATCGCGCGACACGAATCGCAGCCGGCTGTCGTCCCAGGGCTGGAACGGCCGGTCGATGTCGTACAGCTCCACCAGTTCGACCCAGCCTTCCGCCCCGCCGTCGCGAACCTCCAGCGGCGCCGCCTCGACCGCCTGGCCGTACTCCGCCTCCAGGGACTCCCTCAGACGGCGCGCCACATTCCTCGGACCGTCGTTAGCCAGCCAGCGACGGATGTCGTCGGCGCGCCAGTCGCGATAGACGGTGCGCATCTCCAGCCTGGCCGGCCGATCCGCCAGCCGGTCGAAGGTCCAGGTTTCGCGGGTCTCGCAGACGGTCGGGATCTCCGTGTCGCGCATCCGCTCCAACTGCGCGCCCTGGACCAGCGGCAGGCCCCACACGTGCCGGGGCCGCGACAGGTGCTCCAGATCGCCGCCCTGGGCGGTCAGGGTCGGATCGAGCCACCAGTTCTGGCCGTCAATGGTCGCCCGCACGATGCAGTGATCGAAGGCCGTGGCGTTGGCCGGCTCATGCTCCAGCCCGGGTCCGATCCGGGTGTTCACCAGGGCAGGAACCGCCTCGATTCCCATCCGCCGCAACACCGCCACCAGCAGGCGCGAGGCGTCCTTGCAGTCGCCGTACCGCGTTTCCCAGATGGCCTCGACGGGCCGCGGGCGGAAACCGCCGTCCCCGACCCCCACCGAATGGTAGCGCAGCGACTCCTGCACCAGCCGCAGCCCCGCCACGGTGCGGGCCGCCGGCTCCGGCCTGGAGTCCATCAACGCGAGCGCTGCCGCCTCCAGCGTCTCGGGCAGCCGCTCGGGCGGCGCATAGAAGTCGCGAAACAGGTCGGCGACGGCGCCCCAGGTAGTGACATCGGTCACATGCACCGAGCCGAAGCCGACGTGCCAGGGCGGCGCATCGGAATCATGCCGCCAGGGCGGGACGTCCAGCGCCCGCCAGCGCAGCATGCGCACCCCGTCGACTGTCTCGTCGCTCGGCCTGGGGACCTTGCCGAAGGCCTGGATGGTCACCGCACGCGTCGGCGGCAGGCGCAGCTCGACCCGGGTCTCGACGACAGGCGAACTCCATTGCAGCCGAGGCGTGAAACTCAGCGAGTCCTTCAGCACCGGATTGGAGCCGACGATCGAGAAGCAGGTGTCGACCACGTCGCCGACCCGCACGTCCGGCACGATCATATGGGCCGTCAGCCGGCCGTCGTAGACGGCGCGCTCCAGGTTCAGTTCGCGCCGGAACAGTTCAAAAGCCTGGGGACTGGACGCCTCGCGCACGCCCCCGTCCCGCCACACCCGCACCCCGTGGATGACCAGGCGCTCGTAGGAGGGGTTGAAGGCGACCTCGAAGCTGGCGGCCGACTGCAGCCCATCCCCCGCGGTCACCTGCTGGACCAGCCGGCTCGTCCAGACCCGCTCCGCCCCGGTCGCGTCCACCCGTGTGTCGGACAGCCAAAAGCAGCACCCGCGCTCGCTCAGCAGCGCCGGGTCGCGGTCGCCGATGCCCGGCGTCCCCATGTCGAAGCCCGCCGGCGCCGGCCCGAACTCCGGGCCGCGCACGACGGTGCGCTCATCTCCATACGCCACTGCAAAGCCCCCGACGGCTGATACGGCGACGCTAGCCGAACAACGTCCGTGCGTCACGACGTTCGCCTCTCACGTGCGTCCCAGACGCGTCCGTTCGGCGCCCTCGGCCGTCCGGCTGACTTGACGCCCGGCCCCGCTTCCGCATCCTGACGTTATCCGAAGTGGGAGGGGCCGATGAGACTCACCCGACGCGCCGTACTGGCGGGCCTTGGCGGCATCGGCCTGATGGGGGCGCGCGGCCTTCCCTCCGGCGACCCGGATGTGGTCGTGATCGGCGCGGGCTCGGCCGGCCTCGCCGCCGCCCACGCCCTCCAGGCCCGGGGCCTTTCCGTCATCATCCTGGAGGCCATGGACCGAATCGGCGGCCGCGCCTTCACCGACACCACCACGTTCGGCGCCCCGTTCGACGTCGGCTGCGCCTGGCTGCACAAGGCCGACCACAACCCCTACACCGCCTACGCCCAGGCCAACGGCTTCGAGCTCCAGGCCCATGAGTACGACCTCGAGAAGGTGTGGCTGGGCCGGCAACAGATCGACGCCGCCCAGGTCAACGACGCCGAACATGCGATGACCGAGGCCATCTCCGAGGCCGAACAGGATATCCCCGCCTCCCTCGTCGCCGATGTCTCCACTCCCATTGGCGAGGCCGCGGGCGACTACCTCGGCGCGCTCGACATGGCGGTCGACCTCGATGAACTGTCGACCTTCGACTACGCCAACGCCGACGATCTGGCGCCCAACTTCCTGTGCCGTCAGGGCTTCGGGTCCATCGTCGCCCACCGGGGGCGCGGCCTGCCGGTACGGCTGTCCACACCGGTCCGCACGGTGCGATGGGACGGTCCCGGCGCCGTGGTCGAGACCGACGCCGGCGCCTTGCGCACCCGCGCCGTCATCGTCACCGCCTCGACCGGCGTCCTGGCCTCCGGGGGACTGAGGTTCACCCCCGAACTGCCCATCGCCACCCGGGACGCCATCGCCGACATCCCCATGGGCATGCTGGCCAAGATCCCGCTTCTGATGGACGGCCGCCGCTTCGGACTGGAGCCGTTCACCGACGTCATGCTGGCCCGGCGCGGCCGCCGCGACCTGTATTTCTTGTCCTACCCCTTCGCCACCGACCTCATGGTCGGCTTCGTCGGCGGCGACCTCGGCTGGGAGCTGTCCGCCGCCGGCGAGGCCGCCGCCGTCGACTTCGCCAAACAGGGCCTGGTCGAGATGTTCGGCTCCGACGCCGCCGGCCACGTCCTCAAGGGCGGCCTGACCCCCTGGGCCTCCCATCCATGGACCCGCGGGGCGTACGCAGCCGCCAGCCCCGGCCGCTTCGCCGCCCGGGAGGCCCTCGGCCAGCCCGTCGGCGACCGGCTCTTCTTCGCCGGCGAAGCCCTGGCGGGCGGCCTGATCCAGACCTGCGGCGGGGCCTGGCTGTCCGGCGAACGCGCCGCCCTCCAGGCCGCGACGGCCCTGGCCGCCTGATCCCCTCCCCATCGGCCCCAAGCCGTGGCAGGCTCGGCCGTCAGGGGGAATGAAGCATGAGACAACCGGTCCGCTGGGCCCTGCGCGCCGTCGCCGCGGGCGCGCTGGCCTTCCTGGTCTGCGCCGGGCTGATCGTCGCCGACGGCCTGACCGACGAGACGCCGCCCAGCGATGTCGCCGTGGTCCTCGGCTCCAAGGTCAATCCAGACGGAACGCCCTCCCCTCGTCTCGTCGCCCGGCTCGGCCGCGCGCTCGAGCTGCACCGCGCCGGCACGGTCCAGGCCATCCTCGTCAGCGGCGGCACGGGCAAGGAAGGGGTGCCCGAAGGCACGGCGATGAAGGCCTGGCTGGTCGCCCAGGGCGTCCGGGGCGAGGCCGTGCTCGTCGATGACCTGGGCGTCGACACCGCCGCCACGGCCCGCAACGCCGCCGCGATTATGCGAGCGCGCGACTACGACAGCGCCATCGTGGTCAGCCAATATTTCCACATCGCCCGCACCAAGCTGGCGTTCCGCAAGCAGGGCCTGACCGTTTGCGGCGCCCACCCCGGCTATTTCGAACTCCGCGACCTCTACTCCATCGCCCGCGAGGTCCCGGGCTATGCTCGCTATCTGGTGAGCTGAAGTCCGAGGCCGGCGGTGCGGCCGGCCGGGCTGGTTCGTCACGAAGGACGCGAAGGAAGAGACACGAAGGACACGAAGGCGGCCCAGCCCTCCGAGCCGACGGCTGGGTCCAGTATGGATCGAAGGCGCTTCGCGCGATGCCTGCGCGGTCCCGGTCGCGCAGCGACCCATCAAGCCGACACAGCCGCACCGACGCTTGACCCGACTGGCGCCGGCCCCGTCGCGCCCTTGTCTCTTCCTTCGTGTCCTTCGTGACGAACCAGCGTTCTGTCCGCCCCGCCGCCGTCCGCCGCCCGGCGCAAAGAAAAACCCCCGCCGGATCGCTCCGGCGGGGGCTGTTCAGTTCAGTCGTCACGCTCGCCGCGAGACCGCGCTCAAGAAGCGAGGCTCCGCGAGCCGAGCGTAGCGCATCACCTATTAGGCGATGATCTTGGAGACCACGCCGGCGCCGACGGTGCGGCCGCCTTCGCGGATGGCGAAGCGGAGCTTCTCTTCCATCGCGATCGGGGTGATCAGCAGCGGAGCTTCTCTTCCATCGCGATCGGGGTGATCAGC
>NZ_LMEB01000008.1 GCF_001425945.1 Brevundimonas sp. Root1279 | reverse complement strand
TCCCCGTCCTTGGCGGCGGCGTCCGCGCTCAGCAGAGGGCTGACCTCCGGACCGCCCTTGCCCTCGGCCTCGCCGATCGAGGCCGCCACCGGCGGATAGCTCAGCGTGCGCACGGCGTTGTTCGACCAGCGGATCACCTCGATGGAGGTGACGAAGGTCGAGCCGTCGCGGCCGGCGACCTTGTCGACGATGCGGTAGCCNAGCGTGCGCACGGCGTTGTTCGACCAGCGGATCACCTCGATGGAGGTGACGAAGGTCGAGCCGTCGCGGCCGGCGACCTTGTCGACGATGCGGTAGCCGGCGCCCTCGACGGTGACGGTGTAGTCCGCCGCCAGCCCGCGCATCTGGATCTCGTCCTTGCCGAGCCCGCCGTTGATCGTGTCGCTGCCGCCGCGGCCGCGCAGGATGTCGTTGCCGTTSCCGCCGGTGATGRTGTTGTCCARCGCATTGCCGGTGCCGACGAAGGTGCCGGTGCCGCCGACATAGAGCAGGTTCTCGATGTTGGCGCCCATGGTGTAGCTGCCGATGCGGGCCTCGACGGTGTCGATNTGCCGGTGCCGACGAAGGTGCCGGTGCCGCCGACATAGAGCAGGTTCTCGATGTTGGCGCCCATGGTGTAGCTGCCGATGCGGGCCTCGACGGTGTCGATGCCTTCGCCGGCCAGCTCGACGCAGGTGTCGAAGGCGTCGAGCACATAGTAGTCGTTGCCGGTCCCGCCCTGCAGCTGGTTGTTACCGCCGCCCGAGCCGCCCCACAGGATGTCGTCGCCGCCGAAGCCCAGCAGGGTGTCGGTGCCGATGCCGCCGTGCAGGACGTTATTGCCGGCGTTGCCGATCAGCAGGTCGTTGTAGACCGAGCCGGTCAGGTTCTCGACGCCGGTGAAGGTGTCGGTCGCCCCGTCGCCGTCGTTGGTCGCGCGCATCAGGTCCAGACGCGCCGTCACCCCGGCTGCGGCCAGGGTGTAGTCGACGGTGTCGATTCCGGCGCCGCCGTTGAGCACGTCGATCCCGCCGCGGCCGCGCAGGTTGTCGTCGCCGTTGCCGCCGGTGATGGTGTTGGCCTGGGCGTTGCCGGTGGCGGCGAAGTTTCCGGTCCCGCCGAACACGAGGTTCTCGACGTTCAGGGCCAGGACGTAGGCGTTGATGCGGGCCTCGATGGTGTCGGTCCCTTCGCCGGCCACTTCCACGACCGAGTCGTTGGCTTCCAGCACATAGCGGTCATCGCCGAGCCCGCCCTGGAGCTGGTTCACCACGCCGGAGCCGCCCCAGATCACGTCGTTGCCGGCCAGGCCGAGCAGGGTATCGGCCCCGAGGCCGCCGCGCAGGATGTTTCCGTTGGCGTCGCCGATCAGGGTGTCGTTGAAGGCCGAGCCGGTCAGGTTCTCGATCGAGCTGAACGAGTCCGTGCCGCCGTCGCCGTCGTTCGAGGATGTTCCGTTGTTCAGCTGGGCGCGCATGGCCGCCGTCGCCCCGGAGTAGTCCGCCGTGTCGATGCCCGCGCCGCCGTTGAGGATGTCGACCCCGGCCCCGCCGCGAAGGACGTCGTCGCCGTCGCCGCCGAGCAGGGTGTCGTTTCCGGTCCCGCCCCACAGGATGTCGCGGCCGCCGCGGCCGTCGAGGGTGTCGTTCCCGCCCCAGCCTTCGAGGGTGGAATCGAGCACGCCGGCGGCGTTGTCGTAGCCGATGATGCTGTCGTTGAAGTTGGTGCCCGAGAAGCCGAACACCTCGAAGCCGGTGAAGGTCCCGCCGTACTGGGTCGCCAGGGCCGCCTGGAGGTTGGCGACGGCGGAATAGTCGACGGTCAGGCCGGCGACCGCTTCGGACACGGCGTAGATGGTCAGTCGGTCGTAGCCGGCGCCCCCGTCGGCGCTGTCGCCGCGGCCGGCGTCGACGACGTCATCGCCGTCGCCGCCCGACAGGGTGTCGGCGACGCCGTCCGACTGGGTCGGGGCGATCAGGTCGTCGTTGTTGTGCAGGTAGTCGTTTCCGGCCCCGCCGAGCAGGGTGTCCGCGCCGCCGAGGCCGACGAGGGCGTCGTTTCCGTCTCCGCCCTCCAGCCGGTTGGCGACCATGGAGCCGATGAGCTGGTCGGCGTGGATCGAGCCGAGCAGGTTCTCGATCTGCGACAGCGTGTCGGTCCCGGCGCCTCGGGTGTTCTGGGCCGCCGTCTGCAGCAGCTCCACCCGCACGCCGGCGGTCGCGTCGGCGTAGTCGGCCGTGTCGGTCCCGGCGCCGCCGTTGAGCGTGTCATTGCCGAGACCGCCGCGCAGCAGGTCGTCGCCGCCCGCGCCGTTCAGGGTGTCGTCGCCGCCGAGGCCGAACAGGCTGTCGGCGTTGGCCGTGCCGTTCATGGTGTCGGCGTTGGCGGTGCCGTTGACCTGGCCGCCGACGGGATTGCCGGCGAGGTCGAAGGTCCCGTCCGAGAACTGCAGCCGCTCGACGCCCGTCAGGGTGTCCACGCCGTCCGGCCCGGTCACGGTGGTGACGCCGCTCACAGTGGCGATGACATAGGCCGAGCGCAGGCCGCTGAAGACGGCTGTGTCGGATCCGGCTCCGCCGTCGAGCACATCGGCGCCGCCGGCGCCGGACAGGGTATCATCGCCGTCGCTGCCCCAGAGGGTGTTGGCGGCTGCGTCGCCGGTCAGCTGATCGGCGCCCGCGCCGCCCCAGACGTTTTCGATCTGGGAGAGCTGATCAACCCCGAAGGCGCCGGTCGCCGTTCCCGTAGCCAGGTTCACGACCACGCCCGCGCCGTCCATGGCGTAGACGATGGTGTCGACCCCGCTTCCGCCGGAGATCACCTGCACATTGTCCAGGGCGGAGGCCGCCATCTGGGCGCCATCGACGGGGGCCTGCTCCGCGTCGTCGGTGACGCGGAAGATGGAGTCGTCGCCGCCGCCCCCGGCCAGGTCCAGGGCGTCCGTGAACAGGGCCTCGTTGCCGTCCGTGTTCTGACGCACCTGCTCTTGATTGTTTCTCGCCCTCTGGCAGTTCGCCTTATCGAGCGCAGCCTGGGCCTCAAGCCCTCCCTGGAGAGCTTCGCGATCCTCCTGGGTCATGGTCTGCAGGGCGTCGGCGCCGTACTGGCCGGAGCCGCCCTGGGGGGCGACACAGGCGGCGTAGGTCGCGGCGGCCTTGCTGTCCGAGCCGACGAAGACGCGCTTGGCGGCCGCCGTGAAGCCCTGCCAGCGCGCGCTCGCCCCGGTCGCCTCGTCCAGCTTGTTGAGGGAGGCACCCCACCCCCCGTGCGCCTGAACCTGCATGTCGACCGCCTTGTACAGGCCGGCCGCGACGATGGCGGCCAGCCACGGGAAGGCGGCCTGGGGACCGTTCGGATCAGCCTTGCCCGAGCTGGACGGGACGGAGAAGACGTCTGCGTAGAGGGCCTCGCCGAACGCCTTCAGCTCTGCGAGCTCGGCGTTGATCATCGCCTCGGTTCCGGCCCCATCGTACGAGATGGCCTCGAACACGTTCGCCGCCGCGCCCACCGACTGGAACATCACGCCGTTGCCGTTCGGCTGGTTGTAGACCTCGGCGTCGAAGCGCACGCCGGCGGCGACCGATTCCAGCTTCATCGAAGTGTAGGTCTGATAGGTGGCGTCGTAGGCGCGCAGCTCGCGCGAGCCGTCGGTGTTGGTGACGACCATGGTGCGGCCGACCGGGTGGGCGGTCTGGAAGACCACAGCGTCATCGTCGGCGGCGAACTGGGCCACGACGTCGCCGGCGTCGCCGATGTAGAAGTCCGCGCCGTTCCCGCCCTCAAGCCGGTCGATCCCGCTGGCCGAGCCGTCCGGATTGACGCCGATCAGGAAGTCGGCCCCGTCGCCGCCGACCAGGGTGTCCGCCCCGCCCATGCCGACCAGGGTGTCGCCGCCGTTCCCGCCTTCGATGCGGTTGGCGGCGGAACTGCCCACCAGGCTGTCGATGTGGCTCGAGCCGATCAGGTTCTCGACGCCCAGCAGGGTGTCCTGCCCGGCCCCGAGCGTGTTCTGCGCGCTCGTCAGGGTCAGGTCGACGGAGACGCCCGCCGTGGCCGTGGCGTAGGTCGCCGTGTCGATCCCGCCGCCGCCGTCGATACGGTCATTGCCGGCGCCGGCGTTGATCAGATCGTCGCCGAGCCCGCCCTCGAGCCGATTGTTGAGGGCGTCGCCGGTCAGGATGTCGTTGTAGGCGGAACCGATGAGGTTCTCGACGCCGACCAGGGTGTCGAGGCCGGCTCCGCTGGTCTGCTGCGCCGCGGTCAGGTTGAGGTTGACGAAGACCGCCGAGGCGGCGCCGCCGTAGCCGGCCGTGTCGAGGCCCGCTCCGCCTTCCAGGCGGTCGTCACCGATCCCGCCGACCAGCGTGTCGTCGCCCGCGCCGCCGAAGAAGCTGTTGTCCCGTGCGTCGCCGGTAAGGGTGTCGTTGAAGGCCGAGCCCGTGACGGCCTCGATGCTGACGAAGGTGTCCGTCCCGCCCGTGCCGTCGGCCACGATGCCGGAGCCGAGATTGACGGTGACGCCGGCGGCGGCGGCGGAGAAGTCGACCCGGTCGTTGCCGAGCCCGCCCTGGTAGGTGTCGTCGCCGCGATCAAGCGTGCCGGCCGATATGGCGGCTGCGAAGACGTCGTCGCCGTCGCCTCCGATCAGGGTGTCGTTGCCGTCCATGCCGTAGAGCACATCATTGCCGACGCCGCCGTTGATGTTGTCGTTGCCGGCCCAGCCCTCGAGCAGGTCGTCGAAGGGGCTGCCGGTGATCTGGTCGGCGCCGGCGAGGCCGACGATCTTGGCCTGGAGAGCCTGGCCGCCCTCGACCCATTCGGCGAAGGTCAGGGCCGGGATCGACAGGCCGCTGATCGAGAAGGTCATGACGCCCTCCTCATATTCGACGATGCCGGTCACCGTGCCGCCGATCAGGTCGTCATAGACCGTCTCACCCTGGCCGTTGACGTAGACGGTGTCGTAGCTGAACGAGCCGATGAAGGAGGTGTAGGAGCCGACGCCGCCGTAGACGAAGCGGATCGAGTTGGGGGCCATCTTCAGCGTGCCCTCCCAAAGGCCGCCGAAGTTCACCTCGTCCATACGGACCGCATAGTCGGTCCCCGCCGTTACGATCGCCATTTTTTCCGCCCCTCGTCGCTGGCCGCATATGTGGTCGGCATCCCGCCTGACCGTCGCGCGGCAGGCTACCTACCGGATCTGACGAAGAAGTCGTCAGATTTTAGTAGCTTCCGCATGGATTGAAGCTGGCGTAGCGTCGGTACAACACGTCGAAGGGGGCGGAGGATGGGGGCGGTCGAGGCCGATCTGCTTTCAGTGATTGACCGGTTTCAGGCGGCCGCACTCGGCGACGTCTCCTGGTTGGACGCCCTGGACGGGTTCGCGCGCGCGACCGGCTCCCGTTCGGGGCAGATCATCGGCCTGGGCGCGGCGGCGGCCGTACCGTTCAACTGGATGACCGAGATGCCGCCGGAGTCGGTGACGGATTTTCTCGATGCCGGCGGCGGCGATCCGCGCGTCAATCGGCGCGTGGCCCTGGGCGGCGCCGCAGCCGAGGGGCGGATCCTGACCGACGGCGATTTCCCCGCCTACGGACGGCCCGATGACCCCCTGGAGCTGCGCGGCTGGGTCGAACGCTACGATGTCCCCCACATCTGCCTGTCCCCGCTGATCAAGGGCGAAGGTCTGCTCGTCGGCCTGGCGGCCATGCGAACCCATCGACAGGGGCATTTCGAGGCCGAGGACCGGAAGGTTTTCGCCCGGCTGGCGCCGCACATTCGCTCGGCGGTGCGAACGCAGATGTTGCTGGCCGATCAGGGAAGCGCCGTACTCTCGGGCGCGCTGGCCGCGCTGCAGATCGCCGCCTTCATCTGCGACGGCCGCGGGGCGGTGCTGGGTCGAACGCCCTTGACCGAGCCCCTGCTCGAGGCCGGCGTTCATGTTCGGCTCCGTGGCGGACGGCTGTCGGCCTGCAACGAGGCGGACGGGCGCCTGCTGAGCGCCGAGATCGTCATGGCCTCTCGTGGCGGGCCGGGCGGTCTGGCGGGATCGGTCGTGTTGCGCGACGTCGCGGGGCTGGAGCCGCTGCTGGCGGACGTCGTCGCACTGCCGCGGGAGCGTCACCCCTTCGCTCTTGAGCGCCCGGTGCTGGTGCTGGTGCGCCGCCCGCGTGATCGGGGACCCGACGCCGCACGGCTGGCCGTGGCCATGTACGATCTGACCCGATCAGAGTCCCTGGTGGCGGGCGATCTGGTGGAGGGGCTGAGTCCGCAGATGATCGCCGACCGGCGCGGCACGGCGGTGACGACGGTGCGGACGCATGTGCGCCGCATCTTCGAGAAGGCGGGGGTGACCAGCCAGATCGAGCTCGTCGCGGCGCTCAACCGCCGCCTCTAGGCGGGGCTCAGGCGTACCGGCGGCGCTGTTCGGCGCTGCGCAGGGTCGAGCGCAGGAAGTCGGCCGGGGGGTCGGTTTCGGCCAGCACGGCTTCCTTGATGGCGCGCGGCTCGCCGAACAGGTGACCCTGGCCGACGCCGATGTCGAGTTCGAGAATGTCCACGATCTGGCGCTCGGTCTCGCATTTCTCGGCGATCAGCTCGATGCCGTAGCGACGCGTCAGGGCGGCGAAGTCGGCCGGGGTGATGTCGCGCAGGGTCGGCAGGGCGGCGGCGGCCTCATTCTCGAGCAACTGCTCGATCAGCAGGTCGGCCGAGACCTTCATGAATTTCACGTCCGAGCGCTGCAGGTCGGCGAAGTCCAGCTCGAGCGTCTGGACCTTGTCGATCGAGAAGCGGAAGCCCAGGTCGGCCAGCTTGGCCATATTGCGCGCCTCGATGGCGCCGCGGGCGTCGAAGGTGGCCTGACCGAGCTCGAAGATCAGCGACTGGCTCAGATCGCGGTTCTCGCTGAGGAAGTCGAGGAACTGCGGGAAGAAGGTCTCGTCGCCGAGCGAGGACAGGGCGACGTTGCAGAAGACGCCGACCTTGCGGTCCTGGCGGGCCAGGCGGCGGACGATCTGGGCGCAGCGGAACAGCAGCAGGTTGTCGATGGCCGGGACCAGGCCCTCGCCTTCGGCGACCGACAGGTATTCGGCCGGCATCATGATGCGGTCGTCGGCGGCGCGCAGGCGGGTGAAGCTCTCGTAGAAGATGGTCCGGCGCTGCGGCAGGGAAACGATCGGCTGCAGGTAGAGGTCGACCCGGTTGTGGGCGAGGGCCTCGTGGATGTTCTGGAGCAGGACGTTGGACTGCTGCTGATGGCGGGCCTCGAAGGCGCTCACCGGCGTCGGCTGCGACAGGCGCTCGTCGATCGACTCGCTCATCTGCTGGATGAGGCTCTCCAGCATGCGGACCTCGCCCGACAGCTGTTCGGTCGAGGACAGGGCGCCGGTCTCGATCGCCTGGGCCAGTTCGGTCAGGGCGCCCTGAGTCGACTCCATGGCGTCGGCGAGCAGGCGGTGGGCCTCGCGGACCTGATCAATCTCCTTCTTGAGCCTGGCGGCGCGGGCCTTGCCGGTGACGATGCCGTGCACCGCCCCGAGCAGGCCGAGGGCCCCGATGCCCGCCGCCGCGCCCGCGCCCGCGCCCAGACCGGCTCGCCACACGAAGGCGCCGACCGTCATGGCCAGGAACAGATAGCCGAAGAAGAGAAAACCCTGGGTCAGTGCGCGCATTGGCTACCGGCTGGTCCGTGTTCCCGGATGGAATCGCCCGAGTATCGGGGTATCAGAGCATAAGGCCGGGCCAGCGTGCACGGATTCTCCCCACCCTTCGAGGTTAACGATGGAATTGTTCGATCTTAGCGGTCAGGTCGCCGTCATCACCGGCTCTTCGCGGGGCATCGGCAAGGCGATCGCCGAGCGGCTGGCCGAGCACGGCGCCAAGGTGGTGATCTCGTCGCGCAAGGCCGGGCCGTGCGACGAGGTGGCCCAGGCGATCAATGAAAAGCACGGCGATCAGCGCGCCATCGCCATCCCCGCCAACATCGCCTCCCGCGAGGACCTGCAGCGGCTGGTCGACGAGACCAACGCCGCCTTCGGCAAGATCGACATCGTGGTCTGCAACGCCGCGACCAACCCCTACGCCGGGCCGATGGGCGGCATCAGCGACGACCAGTTCGGCAAGATCCTGCAGAACAACGTGGTCTCCAACCACTGGCTGATCCAGATGTGCGCGCCGCAGATGCTGGAGCGCAAATCGGGCTCGGTGATCATCGTCTCGTCGATCGGCGGGCTTCGCGGCAACGCCTTGATCGGCGCCTACAACATCTCCAAGGCCGCCGACATGCAGCTGGCCCGCAACCTGGCCGTGGAGTGGGGGCCGTCGAACGTGCGGGTCAACTGCATCGCCCCCGGCCTGGTGCAGACCGACTTCGCCAAATATCTGTGGGAGAATCCCGAGCTGCTGAAGCAGGTCACCGAGCCGGCGCCGCTGAAGCGTATCGGCCAGCCGGACGAGATCGCCGGCGCAGCAGTGTACCTGGCCTCGCCGGCCTCCAGCTACATGACCGGGCAGACCCTGGTCGTGGACGGCGGGATCACCATTGCCTGGTGACGACCATAAGCCGGTGAGCTTCGGCCAGGATCTGGCCTGGCGGCTGGAGTCGGTCGGCTTCGCCGGCTTCGTCGGCTTCATGCGCCTGCTCGGCGTCGAGCGGGCCTCGGCCCTGGGCGGCTGGCTGCTTAAGGCTCTAGGACCCAAGACCGGCACACAGAAGACGGTGATGCGCAACCTCCGCATCGCCTTCCCCGATATGAGCCCGGCCGAGCGCGAGGCCCTGGCCCTGGCGCAGTGGGAGCAGACCGGGCGCAGCTTCGCCGAGACGGCGGTGATGGACCGGCTGGTGGCCGAGAACCGCATCGAAGTGGTCGGGCTGGAACGGCTGCACGCCATCCGCGACTCCGGCCGGCCGGTGGTCTTCGTCGGCGGCCATTTCGCCAATATCGAGACCCTGGCGGCGACCATCACCGGGGCGGGGGTGAACTGCCAGATCACCTATCGCGCGGCGAACAATCCCTATGTTGACGCTCAGATCATCGCGGCGCGGGCGCGCTATGGCGTCAAGCTGTTCGCGCCCAAAGGCGGAGACGGCGCGCGCGAACTGCTGGCCGGGCTGGCGAGGGGCGAGTCCGTGGCCCTGATGAACGATCAGAAGTTCAACGAGGGGCCGGAGGTCACCTTTTTCGGTCAGCCGGTGAACGCCGCGCCGGGTCCGAGCCGGCTGGCGCTGCGCTTCGGCACGGTCCTGCAGACCATGTCGGTGGTGCGGCTGCCCGGGGTGCGCTTCAGGGTGACGGTCTACGACCCGATCGAGCTGGAGAAGACCGGCGACCGCCAGGCGGACATCGCCCGCGGGGTGCAGCAGATCACGACCTTCATCGAGGACCGGGTGCGTGAGAGTCCGATCGACTGGTTCTGGGTGCACAAGCGCTGGCCGAACCGGGTCTACGAGGCCCTGGCCGAGCAGGACGCCGCGGCGAAGACCTAGGCGGCGTCGTCGCGGGACTGGTCGGTGGCCCGGCGGAACGGGCCCTTGTAGTCGGCGGCGGCGCTGCGGCGGCGGTCGGGCCCGAAATAGCCCTCGGTCTTCACGAACGGACGCGGCCGCCAGATCACCGCCTGGATGCGGTCCAGAACGGCCTTGGCGGTGATCGGCTTGACGAGAAACTCAGTGACGCCGGCGTCGCGGGCGTCATAGACGCGCTTCTTCCCCGAGTGGCCGGTCATCATGATGATCGGCAGATAGGGGTTGGCGCTGTCGGGGCTGTTGCGGACCAGTCGGGTGAACTCGACGCCGTCCAGCGGGAACATGTTGTAGTCGACGATGGCCAGGTCGATGGCGTGCTCGCGAAGCATCTCCAGCGCCTGGGCGCCGTCCGACGCCTCGACCACCTTCTTGATGCCGGCGGACTTGAGCACAGCCGAGGCGATGGTCCGCATGTGCGGATTGTCGTCGACAAGGAGGATCTGGATGGCGGCGAGGGACGTCATGGTGCGGCGTTGGGTCGGGGCGTCTGAGGCGCGGAACGTAGGCGCGACAAACTTACGCGTCCATGACTGAACGTCGATCACACAGGCCGTAAACGCTTACTCACCCTGGAGTTTCGCCCGCGACAGGCGAATTCCGCGGTCATCGCCCGATGACATCAAAATTGGGGATAGCGGAGGCGAATCAGGCGGCGCCAGGTCGAAGCCGCTCGAGCGCGTGCTCGGGGGCGGCGTAGGGCTCCTGACGCGCGACCGACCAATAGCGCAGCGCCTCGAGCACGATCGGCCGGCCGGTGACGGCGCAGACCACGTAGCGGCCGGGTTTCAGCACGGCGTATTCGCCGTCGCCGTAGTGCAGGGTGGCCGGGCCGGTGTCCTTGTCGTTCATGGCCGCAAGTTAGCGTGGCGGACCGGAGCGCGCCACGCCTTTCACCGTCAGAACAGGTCGCCTTGGCCCGCGGGCGCGGGCTTCGGTTTGGGCGCGGGGGCCGGACGCGGTCGGGGCGGGGAGGGCGGCGCGTCGGCGGCGGCGTCGCCGTCGATGCGGGCCCCGCGGGCGCCGTCGTCGAAGACCAGCCGCACCACCTGGCCATCGTGCAGGGCGGAGGCGTGGGCGATCATGGCGCCGTCCTCGGCCTCGACGCGAGCGAAGCCCGGCTTCGGCCGCTTGGGATCGAGCGTGGCGAGGGCGCGCGCCAAGGCGGCGAGGCGGGTCTCGTCGCGTTCAAGGCGACGGGGCAGCAGCGGGTCGAACCGATGCGAAACCGCGCCCAGGCGGTCCTTGCGCCGTTCCATGGCGCGGTCGAGGAGGGCTGGGGACAGGCGGCCCGCGACGGTGATGAGTTGGCGCTCATGGACCGCGAGGTTCTTCTGCAGGCCGGACGCAAGGCGGCTGCCGGCGTGATCGAGCCGCTGCTGCGGCAGGGCCAGCAAATCCTCGGGGCGGGCGGGCAGGCCGCGCGCGGCGGCGCGCAGGCGGGTCCGGCGGTCCTCCAGGATGCGGCCCCCGGCGCGGACCAGGCGGCGGTCCAGGTCGGTGACGGCGTAGCGCAGGTCGGCCAGCACCGGCGTGGCGATCTCGGCGGCGCCGGTCGGGGTGGGCGCGCGGCGATCCGAGACAAAGTCGATCAGGGTGGTGTCGGTCTCGTGCCCGACGGCCGAGATGATCGGGATGGAGGCGGCCGCGACGGTGCGGGCCAGGCCCTCGTCGTTGAAGCACCACAGGTCCTCGACCGAACCGCCGCCGCGGGCGACGATGAGCACGTCGGGGCGGGGGATCGGACCGTCCGGCTTGAGGGCGTCGAAGCCCCGGATGGCGTTCGAGACCTGGCCGCAGGCGGCGTCGCCCTGGACGACCACGGGCCAGACGATGACCCGGCAGGGCCAGCGTTCGGTGATGCGGTGCAGGATGTCGCGGATGACCGCCCCGGTCGGGCTGGTGATCACGCCGACGACGGCGGGGAAGGCGGGGATGGGCTTCTTGCGCTCGCCCTGGAAGAGGCCCTCGCCGGCCAGTTTGGCCTTCAGCCGCTCCAGCTGCGCCAGAAGGGCGCCGGCCCCGGCCGCCTCCATGGTCTCGATGACGATCTGGTAGGAGGAGCGGGCCGGATAGCTGGTGATCTTGCCGGTGACGATGACCTCGAGCCCGGACTCGGGCCGTACGCCCAGTCCGCGCACCGAACCCTTCCAGACCACGCCGTCGATGGCCGACTTGTCGTCCTTGAGCGTCAGATAGACGTGGCCCGAGGCATGGTGGTTCACCTTGGAGATCTCGCCGCGCAGCCGGACATGGCTGAAGCGATCCTCGAGCGTACGCTTGAGGGCGAACGACAGCTCGGAGATCGACAGGGGCGGATTGTTGTCCCGGGGCGGCGCCGGCGGCTCAGCCGGGCCCTCGAAGACGTAGGAGTCGTCGGTCATGCGATCAGGGTAGCGACAGAGCGTCGCCGCGGGAACAGGCAGGGGCCTATCACCGTTGCCGTTTCATGCCCGCAGACCCGCCAAATACAGACCCTGAGGACAAGGATCCTCGCGAGCGCGGCCTGGAAAGGCGTAGCGGCGACCCCTCGCTCACGCCCTGGCTGATCGTCGGCGGATTGGTGCTGCTGGGCGCGGCGGCCTATGCGATTTCGGCGCTCGCCGGCTCTTAAGACGGGCAACGACTTGACCGGCAGGGCCGGTGCGGTCATTGCGCGGGCATGAATATCCTCCTGGTCGGATCGGGCGGGCGAGAGCATGCCCTGGCGTGGAAGATCGCCCAGTCGCCGCACGTGCGGCGGCTCGTGATCGCGCCCGGCAACACCGGCATGGAGAAACTGGGCGAACTGCGCCCCGACCTGAAGGCCACCGACGCCGACAAACTGGCCGCCCTGGCGCGCGAAATGCGGGCCGATCTGGTGGTGGTTGGCCCGGAGACGGCCCTGGAGGCCGGGCTGGCCGACCGGCTGGCCGCGTCGGGCATCCCCTGCTTCGGCCCGAGCAAGAAGGCCGCCCAGCTGGAGACCTCCAAGGCCTTTTCCAAGGCCTTCATGGAGCGCCACGAGATCCCGACCGCCGGCTATGGCGTCTATGAGCGGCTGCACGAGGCCCGCCAGGCGCTGCAGGTGTTCAAGCCGCCCTATGTGATCAAGGCCGACGGCCTGGCCGCGGGCAAGGGCGTGGCCATCGCCCCGACCAAGCGCGAGGCCGAGGGCGAGATCGAGCGCATGCTCGGCGGCCGCTTCGGCACAGCCGGGGCGCGGGTGGTCATCGAGGAGTTCATGGCCGGCGAGGAGGGCTCGCTCTTCGCGGTCTGCGACGGACAGCGCGCCGTGCTGCTGGGCGGGGCTCAGGATCACAAGCGGGCCTATGACGGTGACCTGGGCCCGAACACGGGCGGCATGGGCAGCTATTCCCCGGCGCCGGTGTTCACCCCCGAACTGGTCGAGGCGGCCGAGCGTCTGGTGGTGCAGCCGACGATCGCCGGCATGGCCCGCGAAGGCATGCCCTACCGCGGCGTCCTCTACGCCGGGCTGATGGCGACCGAGGACGGCCCCAAGGTCGTCGAGTTCAATGCCCGCTTCGGCGACCCGGAGTGCCAGGTGCTGATGATGCGGCTCGGCGGGGACATCGTGCCCATGCTGCTGGCCTGCGCCCGCGGCGACCTGACCCGCGCCCCGATGCCCGAGTTCCGGCCCGAGACGGTGATCTGCGTGGTGCTGGCCGCCAGCGGCTATCCGGACAGCCCGCTGGAAGGCTCGATCATCCGCGGCGCCGAGCAGGACTTCGGCCCGCACGTACAGGTCTTCCACGCCGGCACCCGCCGCGACGAGGAAGGCCATCTGGTCGCCGCCGGCGGCCGGGTGCTGAACGTCTGCGCCCGCGGCAAGGACATCGCGCAGGCCCGCGAGCGCGCCTACGCCGCCATCAAGAAGATCGACTGGCCCGGCGGCTTCCACCGCACCGACATCGGCTGGCGCGCGCTGGAGCGGGAAGCCGACGAAGGCTAGGGTGCGGGGATGGGCCCCCATCCGCCTATCCGGCAGCGTCTGACGGCGTCCACCGCCATCCCGCGGCACACGCACGCCCAGGCCTATGCGGCCGTCATCCTGTCCGGCGGCTATGAGGAGGCCGGCGAGTTCGGCCGCCGCCGCCTGGGACCGGGCGATGTCGCGATCCATCCTGTCTTCTCCAGCCATATGAACGGCGTCGGCGGACGCGAGGTCGTGCTGGTCAATCTGCCGGTGGCGGGCCTGCGCGCCGGCTTCGCGCGAACGGCCGACGCCGATGCGGTGGTTCGGCTGGCCGAGACCGATCCGGTCGCCGCGGTTGAGTTCCTGGGCGAGGGGCTGACGGCCTTGGCGGCCGAGACCCTGGACTGGCCCGACCTGCTGGCCCTGGACCTGAACGCCGATCCGGGCCTGGATCTCGGCGCCTGGGCCGGTCGGAGGGGCCTCGCCGCCGCCACCCTGTCGCGCGGTTTCGGCCGGGCCTACGGCGTCACGCCGCGCCGGTTCCGGCAGGAGGTCAAGACGCGGCGGGCGCTGGATTCGCTGGTCGAGGGCCGGAGCGCGCCGCTGGCCCGGCTGGCGCTGGACAGCGGCTTCGTCGACCAGGCGCACATGACGCGGGCCATCACGGAGCTGACCGGGACGTCGCCGGGGGCCTGGCGCAGGTCAAATGGGTACAAGGCGGGGCGCTGACCCCGGTCCATACCGGGACCATGAACCGACGCGCTCTTCTTCTGGCCGGCCTCGCCGCCGGACTCGCTCCTTCGCTCCCGGCCGGTCCTGCGTCTGCGCAAGCCGCGGCGCCGATGCGGACCCGTTGGACCGTAAAGGCGTGCGAGGGTCTCGATGCGGTGGCCCTGCTGGGACCGCTGACCGGCAAGCCGCTGTACGCGACCCGCTATGCATCGGAGCTGGAGGCGATCCGGCCCCGGCTGGGCGAGGCGGGCCTGGCGGCCGTGGCGCGGCTGGATGCGGCTGGGGACCGGGACGGCGCGCTGCTGTGGCCCGGTCTGGCGCTGATCCTGTCCGGCGGGCCGACCGACACGCTCGACGCGGTCCTTGGGGCCTGGAAGAGCCGGAGACGGTGCTCCGGCCGCCGTTCGAGGCCAGCGTCTATTGGGATGAGGCCGACTGGGCCCGGTTCATGGCCGGCCGCGCCGATCTGATCACGGTGCTGACCGCGATGCGCGACTCCGACTTCCCGGCCTGGCTGAAGACCCTGACCGCGGCGGACGCCGGCCGGGTCGACAGCCTGGCGGCCCGGTTTGCGACCCTGGACATCATCTCCGAACAGGAGCGGTTGCTCGGCCGCCCTCTGGACCCGGAGATCGAAGTCGACCTGCTGTGGTTCTGCAAGCCGCACGGCGTGCGGGTGCAGGGCCAGCGGTTCATCGGCCACTACACCTATGACGACGCGGTGATGGTGAAGGTCGCGGCTCACGAGATCCTGCACCCGCCATTTCCGATGGACGGTCCGACGGCCAAGGCCTGTTTGGCGGTGCTGGCGGCCGACCCGCTGTTCGCGCGCATCCTGGCCGAGAAGGACAAGGGGACCGGCTACAACGACCTTGAGGGCATCCTCAACGAGGACGTCTGCCAGGCGCTGGACCAGATCATCCAGGAGCGGCTGGGGATCGTGCAGGCGGCGCCGGCTGCGCGCTGGACCCGGGCCGATCAGGGCATGCACGTCCTGGCGGCGGGACTGTACGGCTGGTTCAAGGTCGACGGCTATGACCGGACCGGCGGAAACCTCGAGGCCTGGATGAGCGCGGCCGCGGCCTCAGGCCGATTGTCGCCGGGACAGCTCCACCCGATGGCGGCCGCCGTGCTGAACAAGCCTGTCGATCAACTCTGGACGACGCCGCCAGCGGGTTGAGTTCGGACGGGCGGCGCCGTCCCCTGGAGCGTGCTATGATGGCGGCTATGGAGACAGGAGGCGCCCATGTTCGGTTCCCTGCTGCTGACGCCGATCGGCGCACTGGTCGCGCTTGCGGCGAGCGATCCGGCCCAGCCCGGATCGCAGGACTGCGCTCAACGCCTGCACCAGGTCGCCAACGCCCAAGGCCTCGCTGTGCAGCCCGGCGACCGGCTGGTGAGCGACCGGGCGGGCCGGCTGCAGCGCGATTTGGCCGCCCCCGGCGAAGTCCGGCTCTACTATCTGGTCGACCGGCGCATCGGCGGCTGCCCCGTGGCGACGGTGTCGCCGGTCCGGCTGGACGACGCCAACCGGGCGGTGGGGCGCGACCTGGGACAGGAACGCGGAAAACGCTGAGGTCGACGCTCAATCGGCGTGATCGGCGGCGATCTGTTCGTCTGTCAAGCGCAGGAAGCGGGCGGCGTTGTTGTAGAAAATGTCTCGCTTCTGCGCCTCGCTGAGGAAGGGCGCGGTCTCGACCGCCTCGATGCCCTCGGCGATAGCCCCCGGCCAGATCATCTGATCCGACCCCCACAGAATCCGCTTCTCAAAGCCGGCGTCGATCATGCGCTTGAGCTGATCGTGGAACTGCGCCCGGGGAAACGCCCAGTTGTTGCACGAAATATCGACGTGGAGGTTTGGGTAGCTGAACATCATGGCGATCATCTCGTCGACCAGCGGCGAGGCGTAGTGCATCACGTAGATGCGCAGCTTCGGGTGCTTCTGCAGCACTGCCTCAAGCTGGAAAGGCGTGGTCAGGCGGGCGCGATAGGTCTCGTAGCCCGGAAAGCGGGCCGCGCCCGGAGGCCCCTCGCCGAGGTGGATGCCGATCGGGATGTCCAGTTCTTCGGCCAGGGCGAAAAAGGGCTCATAGCGGGGATCGGAGGCGTCGACCCCGCGATACTGGGTGCCGATCTCGGCGAAGACCTGGAAGGCGTCCTGCTGGAAGAGGCGGCGGTAGGTGTCGGGCGACAGGGGATGCTCGCTGGCGAACTGGATGGCGGGGATGACCCGCTGCGGATCGGCGGCGCGCCAGGCGGTGACCTCGGCCAGGGCGCCCGAGGTCACGGCGCGGCGGATGTTGAAGCGGCGTAGCTCGGCGAGGGAGTCGCGCATCAGCGCCTCATCCGTATCCGGAGACAGGATCGGGTCGCTGCAGGGCGTCAAGAACATCGAGGGGTTGACGTCCGCCCGCGGATCGATCGCCGGAAAGGTTGGTTCGCCGTCGCCGGGACAGGCGGGGACGCCGGCGGCGAAGTCGAGCTTGAAGGCATGCAGGTGCATGTCGATGACCGGCTTGCCGGGGGACTGGGCCTGGGCGGGGAAGGCCAGGACGAAGCCGAGGATGGCCGGTATCCATGCGCGCATCGCGTTCGCTCCCGTGAGGAAGCGAGGCTATGGGCGGCGGTCGCTTTCAGCAAGCGGCGTTAGGCGAAGCCTACGCCCAGGCGAACAGCAGGCGGCCTTCGCCCATACGCTCGCGCAGGCCGGGCAGGTCGTGGTGGGCGACCGAGAAGCAGCCGTACGAGCGGCCCAGCTTGCCTTCGCGGGCCAGGAAGGCCGGGTCGGCGTAGTCAGCGCCGTGGATGATGATGGCGCGCTCACGGGCGCGGTCGTTTGAGTTTTCCAGCCCGTCGAGCAGGACGTTCGGCCCCTGCTGAGCGCCGAAGCTGGCGCCGGCGGTGGCGAAGGCGCCGACCGAGGACATGTGACTGTCGGGACGGTTGGAGAAATTCTGGGCGAAGCCGGTGTGGCTCGGGTCCGAACCGCGGCCGTGGCAGGTGCGCATCAGGGTGACGGCGCCGCCCTGCAGATCGACCTCGTACAGGCGCTCGTCGCCGGAGAATTTCTTGAAGTCGACCAGGTACATGCGGTCGCGCTTGGTGATCTTGCGGCTGTGGGTTTCGAGCGCGGCCTGGGCGCGCTGGAGCAGCTCGGGACGGATCTGGCCGCGCGGATCGAGCTGACGGGTCGAGTTCAGCTCGGCGGTGATGATCTCGGGGGCGCGGCTGGGAAGGACCGGCTGCGGGACCGTGATCTGAGGCCGCGTTTGGGCCGCTACGTTCACGGTCGTTTGAGTGGCGGCGGTCGCACAGCCCGAGAGCAGTGCCGCGCTACCCAGAATGAAGCCTCGTCTCGCAAGCCGCATGCGACGCCCCTCGCGCGGTTTCAGGAAGTCACGGGTTGTTTCAAATGATGACGGTCAGAGCAACCTGAGCCTTGGCGTAAAACCCCTAAGGGGCCAAGGTGCCGCACCTGTTTGGGGAGGAATGAATGAAACGGCTCAGTTCGATCGTGGCGGGAATCGTCGCGCTGGCGGCGGCCAGCTTTGCCGCGAAAACCCCCGCGCTCGCGGCCCAAGCGGGGCCGGAAGGACCCATGTTCGTCCAAGTGGGGCGGCTTCTGGCCGACCCCGCCAGCGGGGCCGTTCTGCGCGATAAAACTCTTGTGATCGAGGGGAACCAGATCGTCGAAATCCGCGACGGGTTCGTCGGGGAGGGGGCGGTCGTCGATCTGCGCGACTCGTTCGTCCTGCCTGGCTTGATCGACAGCCACGTGCATCTGACCAGTCAGCAGAACCCGAATGCGCGGCTCGAGGCGGTGACCCTGTCGGACGCCGACGACGCCATGGTCGGCGCCGGCTATGCGCGAAAGACCCTTCGGGCCGGCTTCACCACCGTGGCCGACCTGGGCGCGAGCAACGAGGCGATATTCGCCCTGCGGAACGGCATCGCGCGCGGCGACGTCGAGGGGCCGCGGATCATCGCGGCGGGGTCGGCGGTGTCCATCCACGGCGGCCACGGCGACGTCAACGGCTACCGCGACGACATCATGCACATGTTCACCGGCGAGAACATCTGCTCGGGGCCGGAGGACTGCATGCGGGCGGTGCGGCTGCAGGTGCGGTCAGGCGCAGACATCATCAAGATCACCGCCACCGGCGGGGTGCTGTCGAACACGGCGGCCGGGCTGGGGCAGCAATTCTCCGACGCCGAACTCGCCGCCATCGTTGACTCCGCGCACCGCATGGGTCGGCAGGTCACCGCCCACGCCCACGGCGCCGACGGCATCAACAGCTTCCTGCGCGCCGGCGGCGACTCGATCGAGCACGGAACCTACCTGGACGCCGAGGGCATCCGCCTGATGCAGCGCCAGGGCGTCTACCTGGTGCCGACCCTGATGGCCGGGGACTTCGTCACCCGCATCGCGGATGGTCCGAACAACTTCTTCACCCCGGCCCAGACCGCCAAGGCGCGCCAGGCCGGACCGCTGATGCTGGGCATGGTGACCCGGGCCCACGACAGCGGCGTGCGCATCGCCTTCGGCACCGACAGCGGCGTCTCGGCCCACGGCGACAACGCCCAGGAGTTCGCCCTGCTGGTGCGGGCCGGCCTGACCCCGCTCGAGGCGATCCAGACGGCGACGGTCAACGCCGCCGACCACCTGAAGATCAGCGACCGGGCCGGCCGCATCGCGCCCGGCATGCCGGCCGACCTGATCGCGGTCAGCGGCGACCCGCTGACGGATGTGACCGAGCTCGAGCGGGTGCGCTTCGTGATGAAGGGCGGGGAGGTTTATCGCCGGGACTAATTCCCTTCTCCCGCGAGGGGAGAAGGATGCTGAGGAACCCCGCCTCATCCTCGAACGTCGCCTTCACCGGCCAGCTGACCACGCGGGCGCGCCATTTCGGCGGCAGGCGGGACCAGTCCTTTTCGGTGGTGACCAGGGTCGCGCCGAACTGCTCCGCGCGATCGGCCAGGAAGCGAAGGTCCTCCTCGCGGAAGGCGGCGTGGTCAGGGAAGGGCGCGAAGTCGGCGAGCTCGGCGCCGGCGGCCGTCAGCGAGCGTTCGACCTTCCACGGCTTGGCGATGCCGGCGAAGCCGATGATCGGGCCCGACGGCGGCGGGCCGGCGGGCTCGAGCCGGGCGATGAAGACGGGTAGGTCCCCGAACAGCGCGATCAACTCCGGATCGGCGGCCTCGAGGTCGGCAGGCAGCAGGATGATCACGGCGTCGGCGCGGGCGAGGCCGGCCTTCAGGGGCTCGCGCATCGGTCCCGACGGGAAGACCGAGCCGTCGCCGAAGGGCCATTCGTCATTGCGGGTCTCGCCGTCGACGACGACCAGGCTCAGCGCCTTCTTCAGCGACGGGTTCTGGTGGGCGTCGTCCAGCACCACGGCCTGGACGCCGTCGGCGGCCATTGCGCGGGCCCCGGCGACGCGATCGCGGGCGATCCAGGCGACGCTGTCCTGGGCCAGCATCAGCGGCTCGTCGCCGACCTCAGCGGCGGTGTGGACGGCCGGGTCGACCCGGATCGGCCCTTCCAGCGAGCCGCCATAGCCGCGCGAGAGGGCCGCGGCCTTCACGCCCGAGGCGGCCAGCAGGCGCAGCACCTCGCGCGCCACAGGGGTCTTGCCCGAGCCGCCGACGGTCAGGTTGCCGATGGAGATGACCGGCACGCCCGCGTCGACCGGATCGGCGCCGGCGATGCGATGGGCCGTGGCCCCGGCCCAGACCCAGGACAGGGGCATGAGCAGCATGCGCGCCATGGCGCCGTGCTTCTTCTCGCGCTGGTACCACCAGCGGGGCGTGTTCAGCTTCATCGGCGGGCCTTGGCGCCGATCGGGGGCGGCGGCAGCAGCGCCGCCAGACCGTCCCACAGTCGGTCAAGGCCGGAGCCGGCCTCGGCCGCGGCGCGACGGCCGCGCTCGCCCATGGCCCGGGCGGCGCCGGAGTCGGCCAGCAGGGGCGCAAGAACCACGGGCAGGTCCCACGGCGCCTCGACCATGCCGAGGCCGCCGGCCTCGACCAGGGCTTCGGTGACCGCGGCCCAGTTGGTCATGTCCGGGCCGGTGAAGGCGGCCTTGCCGAGGCGGGCGGGCTCCAGCGGGTTGTGACCGCCGACCGGCGGACGATCGAGCGCCGCCGAGAAGGAGCCGCCCATGACCACGACGTCGGCCAGGCGCAGGAACAGGCCCATCTCGCCCAGGGTGTCGGCGACATAGAGGTCGGTGTCGCCGTCCGGCTCGGCGCCGTGCGAGCGCAGGGCGAAGCGGTAGCCGTCACGGGTCAGGGCGGCGGCGATGTCGGCGCTGCGCTCCGGGTGGCGCGGCACGAGGATCAGGCACAGGCGGTCGGTCAGCCGGTCCAGCGCCCGGACGATGGCGATCTCCTCGCCGTCGTGGGTCGAGGCGGCGACGACCACGGGCCGGTCGCCGATGGCGGCGCTGAGGCGGGTGAAGGCGGGCCCGTCATGCGGCGGCGGCCCGCCCGCCAGCTTGAGGTTCACATGACCGTCGATGCGGGCGCCGAGGCTCTCCAGCCGGGCGGCCGAGGTCTCGTCCTGGGGCAGGATGCGGTCGAAGGCGGCCAGGATCTCGCGCGCCGCCCCGGGGAAGCGCCGCCAGCCGTCGGCGGTCTTCTCGGTGATCCGGGCGCTGGCCAGGATCAGGCGGACGCCGCGCTTGCGGGCGTCGAGGATCAGGTTGGGCCACAGCTCGCTCTCGACGAAGACGGCCGCTGCGGGGCGCCAGTGGTCGAGGAAGGCGGCGACGGCGCCGGGCGTGTCCACGGGGGCGAACTGATGGATCACGCCCTCGGGCAGGCGCCGAGCCATCAGACTGGCCGACGTCAGCGTGCCCGAGGTGACCAGGATGTGCAGGTCCGGCCGGGCGGCCTGCACCCGCTCGACCAGCGGCAGCAGCGACAGGGTCTCGCCGACGCTGACGCCATGCAGCCAGACCACCTCGCCCGTCGGGCGCGGGCGGGAGGCCACGCCCAGCCGCTCGTCGACGCGGGCCGGATCCTCCTTGCCCTTCTTGACCCGGGCGTCGAGCAGGCGCGGGGCCAGGGGCTCGAGGAGCCGGGTCAGCAGCCGCCAGGCGATCAGGGCGGGGCTCATGGTCTCGGCTCCAGGCCGGTGAGGGCGTCGGCGCGGGCCTCGACGGCGGTGAGCCGCTCAGCCCAGTCCACGGCGACGTCGGCGACGTCCGCGCCCTGCGGATACTGCACCGAGTCCCAGACGATGGCTCCCTTTCCGAACGGCAGGGGGATCAGGCCGCGGTCCCAGCTGCCCAGCTGGATGGCCGGGTTGCACGACACGCCGAGCAGCAGCAGGGGCGCGCGGGACGCCTTGGCCATCATCGGCACGCCCTCGGCCATGCGACGGGCCGGGCCGCGCGGGCCGTCGGGGGTGACGGCGACGCAGCCGCCGCTCTTCAGGTGACGCAGGCCGTCGCGCAGGGCCTGGCTGCCGCCCTTGGCCCGGTCGGCCTTGTCCTTGTTGGCCGAGGAGCCGCGGATGGCCGGGAAGCCGATGCGGGCGACGGCGCGGGCGATGAACTGGCCGTCGGGCGACAGGGAGATCAGGGCCCGGGCGGGCTGGGCGCGCGCCAGCGGCCAGGCGACAGGGGCGACCGCGATGCGCGAATGCCAGAAGGCGACCAGCACGCCGCCGCCCCGATCCCAGATCGTCTCGGCGACGGCCTCGTTCTCGTGCGTCCAGCGGATGGTGGCGAAGCAGAAGCGCATCCACTGGGCCAGGGTCCAGGCCAGCGTCGCCTGGATGACGGGATTGCGCAGCGGCCTCATGAGACGGTGTCGACCGTGATCGGTTCGCCGTCCAGCGACTGCTGTTTGGCCAGACGGGCATAGAGGCCGCCCTTGCGGACCAGTCCCGCATGGGAGCCTTGTTCGACGACTTTGCCGGCCTCGATGACATAGATGCGGTCGGCGTTGCGCACGGTCGACAGTCGGTGAGCGATCATCAGGGTGGCGCGGCCCTCCATCAGCCGCTCCAGCGCCGCCTGGACCAGGGCCTCGCTCTCGGTGTCGAGCGCCGAGGTCGCCTCGTCGAGCAGCAGGATCGGGGCGTCCTTCAGGAAGGCGCGGGCGATGGCGATGCGCTGGCGCTGGCCGCCAGACAGGCGCAGGCCGGCCTCGCCGGCGCGGGTATGGTAGCCCTCGGGCAGGGCCGTGATGAAGTCATGGGCGGCGGCGTGGGCGGCGGCGGCCTCGACCTCGGCCTGGGAAGCGCCGGGGCGGCCATAGGCGATGTTGGCGGCGATGGTGTCGTCGAACAGGAAGGGCTCCTGGGTGACCAGGGCGATCCTGGCGCGCAGGTCGTGCAGCTTCAGCTCGCGGATGTCCTGGCCGTTGACGGTCACGGCGCCGGCGGTGACGTCATAGAAGCGCGGCAGCAGCGACAGGATGGTCGACTTGCCGCCGCCCGAAGGCCCGACCAGGGCGACGGTCTCGCCCGGCTTCACGGTCAGGGAGACGTCCGCCAGGGTCGGGGCGCCGCCTTGCGCCGCCGGGGCGTAGGCGAAGCTGACGTGGTCCAGCGCAACGGTCACCGGGCCGTCGGCCAGGGGCTGGGCGTCGGCCGCCTCGCGGATTTCGGGCTGGATGTCGAGCGAGGCGAACAGGCGCCGCGCCGCGGTCAGGCCCTCGGCCATGACGGTCTGCAGATTGGTCACCTGGCGCAGCGACTGGCCTGCGGCCATCAGCAGGCCGATGTAGGCGGCGAATGAGCCGACGCTCATTTGGCCCTGGCGAGCCTGCCAGCCGGCATAGGCCATGACCGCGGCGACCACGACCATGGCCACCAGGTTCGAGAAGGGGCCGGCGAAGGCTCTGGAGTCGGCGGACTTGATGACGTGTCGCTGGCGGCGGGCGACGACCTCGCCGACGCGAGCCTCCTCGGCCGCCTCGCGGTTCTCGATCTTGATCAGGCGGACGCCGTCCAGGTTCTCCATCAGGGCGGTGGAGAGGTTGGAGGTCTCGACCATGGCCCCGGTGGTGGCCTTGCGCATCCGCTTGCCGAAGCGACGCAGGACGAAGGCGATCACCGGCGCGCCGAGGAAGACGATGGCGGTCAGCTTCCAGTCGGTCCAGGCCATGTAGGCGAGCACGGCGATCAGGGTCAGGCCGTGCTGGGTGTAGTTGACGACGCCGTTGGTGAAGGCCTCGCGCACCAGGTTGGCGTCGAACAGCACGCTGGAGACGAAGCCGCCGGAGTGCTGGCTGCGCAGCCGGGCCAGGTCGGCGCGGATCATCGAGCCGAACAGCTTGACCTGGATGTCGCCGACAATGCCGTGGCCGAGGCGGTTGACCAGGGCGGCCTGGCCCAGGGCGGCGGCGGTCCAGATCAGGCCCGCGCCGATGATGATCATCGGGATCCAGGTCAGGGCCTGGCCCGGCGGCACGGTGATGAAGCCCCAGATCGTAACGGGCTTGCCCAGGAACAGGCCGTCGATGGCCGGCTCGAGCAATTGCAGGACGGTCGCCGCCATGACGCCGACCACGGCGGCGCAGGCGATCGACAGGAACAGCGCCGCCCGGTGGTGGGAGAGATAGTCGCGCCAGATGCGGCCCAGCAGCGGGCCGAGCGGCTCCTTCTCGTCGTCGGCGGGGGCGGGCGGAGTCATCGTCCCGAGGTCGGACGGCAGCGGGGGGAAGTCAAGCGGGGAGGTTGGGCCTGCATCGATGGCGCGACGTGGCAAGGTCTGCGAGAGTGAGCGAATGCGGCGAAGATCGACGGGTGGCGACAACAGGCCGGCTGATTCCTTGACGGGCTCACGTCGGAGATGGGTGCTATGCCGGGTGGCGCTCCTCTTGCCGCTGGCCGTCCTGCCGTCCGGGTGCATGACCCTGGCCGCGGTCCAGCGTGCGCAGGAAGAGAACACCGCCACCCGCCTGGCTCCCTTCAATGCAGCGGAGCACGCCTGGGCGCTCGGGCCCGGCGCGACGGTCACAGGGACCGTGATGATTGACACGATGTGGACCGAGAGCAGCTACGGGCGTCCGTCGACGACTGTCCGGAAGGTGCTGACCTGCGCCGGCCGAATCGTCCGGCTGATCCCCGACACGCCGCATATGCGCTGGACGCTCGACGTACATTACATGCTGCCGGTGACGAACGACGGGTACTGGAGCGACAGCACATTGATCGCCTCGCCCAGCTGGACCTGGCCCGAAGAATCCCGGGCCGTCGTGCGAGAAGGCGTCTGCGATGCGAGCGGGGGATTCCGCTTCGAGGGCGTCCCGGACGGCGCTTATCTGGTGATGGCCCTGGTCGAGGGGCCTGAGTCTTATATGAGATCGACGGACGTTGTTGTGAAACCGGTCGAGGTGCGCGCCGTAGGCGGCGCGGCGCATGCAGAGGTGCGCCTTAAGGACAACTGGTTGACCGGTTCGGTGGTCCGTCACTGAAGAAAAAGAAGCCGCCGCCCCCCCTGCAAGGACGGCGGCGGTGACGTTGCTGCAGCAATAAAACCGACCGGGAAGAAGCGGCGGGGCCTCTTCCCGGTCGAAGGCCTTAGGCCGCCAGGTACCAATCCGGATCCGAGGCCGGGGTGGCGTCGAACCAGGCGCCGCGCAGGTCGCGGCTGGTGGCGCCTTCGAGCAGCACGGACGAGCCGTCGTCGAAGCTGATCAGCACGCCGGCGGTGGAGTAGCTGATCGTGTTGCCGATGCCGGCGGCGGTGAAGGCCGACCAGTCGATGACGTCGCCGTTGCCGAAGTCGCGGATGACGTCGTCGCCCGAGCCTAGGCCGAGGATGAAGAGGTCTCCACCCGTGCCGCCGGTCAGGAAGTCGTCGCCGGCGCCGCCGACGATGATGTCCGCGCCGGTGCCGCCGCTGATCGAGTCCGCGCCGTCGCCGCCGACGAGCAGGTCGTCTCCGGTGCCGCCGTCGAGCGCGTCGGCGCCGGCGCCGCCGAACAGGTCGTCCGCGCCCGTGCCGCCAGTGAGGCTGTCGTCGCCCGCGTCGCCGTACAGGACGTCGTCGCTGGTCCCGCCGTCGAGCGAGTCATTGCCCGAGCCGCCGTGCAGTTCGTCCGAACCGGTCAGACCGCTGAGGAAGTCGTCGCCCGAGCCGCCGATGATGATGTTGTCCAGCGTATTGCCGGTCAGGCGCTGGGTGCTGGTCCCGGTCCCCGTCAGGTTCTCGAGATGCTGGGCCAGGGTGTAGTTGGCCAGGGTGGTGCGGATCGTGTCCACGCCGCTGTTGGGCGACTCGTTGACGCGATCGCCGGCGTTGTCGACGACGTAGGTGTCGTCGCCCGAGCCGCCGGTCATGTTGTCCGCGCCCGCGCCGCCGTCGAGGTAGTCGTTGCCCGCACCGCCGTTGAGCGTGTCGTCGCCCGCGCCGGCCAGGATGACGTTGTTCAGGCCGTTGCCGGTCAGAATCTGGCCGGTGGCGGCGGTCCCGGTCAGGTTCTCGACGTTCTGGCCGAGGGTGTAGGCCGCCAGGCTGGTGCGGACCTCGTCGACGCCCACTTCGTCGGCTTCGACCACCTGATCGCCGGCGTCGTCCACGACGTAGAGGTCATTGCCCGCGCCGCCGGTCATCAGGTCGGCGCCGACGCCGCCGTCCATTTGATCATTGCCGACGCCGCCGTTCAGGGTGTCGTTGCCTTCGCGGCCCAGCATGACGTCGTCGCCGGCGTTGCCGGTCAGGACGTTGTCAGCCGTGTTGCCGATGATGGCGTCCGCGCCCGAGCCGCCGACGGCGTTCTCGATGATCGCGCCATAGGCGATGCCGACGTTGTCGGTCAGGCGGCCGACCACCGGATTGGCGATCAGGGCGGCGATGTTGGCGTTGTAGGTGGCCAGGGTGATCGGGGCATAGCCGGCCGCGGCGCGGTTCAGGTTGGTCTGGGCGAAGCTCGGGGCCGAGGCCGCGGTGACGCCGCCGATGCTGCTGAGCGACCCCGGGGTCAGGTCGATCAGCTGGGTGGTGTCATAGCCCGAGGCGTCCAGGGTATCGATGCCGCCGGCGTCCCAGATGGCCATGATCGGCGCCGGGGTCAGAGTGAAGTCGTAGGAGTCGCGCCCGGCGTTCGAGTTGAAGCCGTAGGTGGTGTCGCCCGTGCGGGTGGTCATGTCCGCGCCGTAGATCGCCTGGATGGCGGCGATGTCGTGGATCAGCGGGGTCGCCGCATAGACCGTCGTCGAGACGTGGAAGTCGAAGTGGCGCGCGCCCAGCGACGAGGCGTTGAAGTAGGACATCACCGTATAGGCGCGGGTGTCCTGGGCGTATTCGGCGTTGACCGGATAGGTGATGCTCAGGCCCGGCGCGGCGTTATAGGCGCCCGGGTGGCTGAGGCCGAGAGCGTGGCCCGCTTCGTGCACCAGGGTGTGGATGCCGTAGAGGCCCTCATCCAGCTGGAAATTGCTGGCCTGGGCCGTGCTGACCCAGACGTCGCCGCCCATCTCGCGGATCTGCGGATTGACGATCGGGTTGGTGGTGATCGTCGCCGCGGGCAGGCGGGCGTAGGCTTGGGTGCTCGGGGCGTTCAGCAGATTGCCGAAATTCATGTCGGCGTCGGCGGCCGACGTCTCGACGAAGGTGGTCGAGATCAGGTCGTCCCAGGCCTGGATCGCCGCGCGGGTGGCGTCGCGCTGGGCGGTCGTGAAGGCCGCGAAGTTGAAGTATTCGGTGAAGGCGTACAGGCCGCCGTTCAGCGCGTAGCCGTACCCGTTCTCAAACACCTCGTCCTGGGTGTTGAAGAAGCCGAAATTGATCACCGCCGCCGAGCCGCTGTTGGGCACGGCGTTGTTCGGACCCGGCGTCCACGAGATGCCGGTGCGGTTCAGGTGGGCCATGACCTGTTCGATCGTCCACACCGGCTTGCCGGCGACCGTGCCGCCCGTGCCGTCGATGTTGGCGTCGATCGGCGAGACCACAGGCTCCAGGCCGGGGAAGGGCGCATGGTCGTCGTCGGCGCCGACGTACTGGACGTCGCCGGAGACGGATTCAGGCGCGTCCTCGTCCAGTTGGATGAGGGCGTAGCGGTCGTCGGTGTCTTCCAGGGCCATGGTCGTCTCCTCGTTGATGGAATCAGGAATTGGGCAGGTCGGCCGGCGACGCGCCGCGCGCGCGTCGGGTCAGGGTCTGCGTCGCCGCAACGGCGAAGGGCGCGAGGAAGGACGCGCACGGTCTGGCCATGAAATGCTCCCCCAAGCCCCGACTCCCCCACGTGTCCGGACGACCGAACACTTAACCTGACGTCAACAGGAGGGACTTCGCGAGGACCCGTCAAGCGTTGCCGTCAACCGACGCGTGTTTTCTGCTTATGCCGTTCGGGTTGTGCGCAGTGATCGCTGATCAGGTTGACTGACCCGCGAATTACCGTCGGCTAGCGGACAGATCAGCCGGGCGGTCGGTTGCGCGCGATCACCTTCATCACGATCAGAAGGATGCCGATGGCGGCGATCAGCACGCCGATCGTGGTCAGGAAGCCCCGCCCCTCGAAGCTTCCGAACAGGATCAGCGCCACCCCTACGATCAGCAGCAGCAGGCCGATCAGGTATTTGGCGATCAGGGTCCCCCCACCCGGTCGAACCGCGGTCATGTCTTTCTCCTTGCTTCGCATCGGACGCTTCCCGCGGACCTTGGCCGCCTAGGCAAGGCCGAACCATCAGGTCCGGACCCTAGGGCGGGCGCCGGAGGGCCGGAGCCGCGGACGCCGGCCCGGCCGTAGGGCGCCGGCGGCTGTTGTCGTGGATGTCGCGCTTGTCGCGCCCGAAATGTAACGCTCCGCGGACGGATGACGATCGGGCCCTGAACCGCTATCTCCCGCCCATGGCGCGCTACGACCTCAGCACTTTCGGCGGACGATTCAAGGCGCACTGGGACTATGTCTGGAAGGACCACGCCTTCCTCAGGACCTGGTTCTCCAACGCCCACTGGCTGGGGCCCGACCTGGTTCGCACCAACCAGCCGTCGCCGAAACAGCTAGCCTATTGGAAGTCCCGGGGGATCAAGACGGTCATCAACCTGCGCGGCGTGCGGGACGAGGCCTACTATGCGCTGGAGAAGGACGCCTGCGAGCGACTGGGCCTGACCCTGATCGATGCGCCGCTGGACAGTCGCGATCCGCCTCAGAAGGATCGCGTGCACCGGGCGCGCAAGCTGTTCGAGACGATCGAATATCCGGTGCTGATCCACTGCAAGTCGGGGGCTGACCGGGCCGGGATGATGGCGGTCTTCTACCGCCACTTCCACCTGGGCGAGCCGATCTCGGAGGCGATCAAACAGCTCGACAAGAAATACCTGCACCACCGCGAGGGCCTGACCGGGGTGCTGGACTACACGCTGGAGAAATACCTCAAGGAGGTGGAGCCGACCGGGGTCAGCTTCCTCGATTGGATCGACAGCGACGCCTACGACCCCAAGGCGATCCGCGCCGAGTTCAAGGCGCAGTGGTGGGGCACCCTGCTGACCGAGAGGCTGCTGAAGCGCGAGTAGGGGTTCAGCCCCACGGCCCGCGCGGGCCGTCCGAGGCGGGCGGCGGGCGCCGGTCGTCCTGTTCGGCGGACAGCTCGGCCTCGCGGCGCGACCTGCGGTCGGCCTCCCAACCCCGGAACCAGCGGGTCGCACCCCGGTCACGCCGCCAGACGACGATCCACATGACCAGCGTCATCAGCAGGAAGACGAGGCCGGCGATTTCCTCGGCGCCGAGGGTGCGGCCGAACAGGGTCAATGGCGAGGCTCTCCCGCCGGCGGCGCATGAGCGGCCGGCTCTTCGGCGGGATGGATCGGACGCGCGGGCTGGCCCGGCGTGATCGGATCATTCCAGGCGGTGTCGGCTTCCTGTGAGACATGCGTCGTCGGTAGCGACTTCTTCCCTCGCGTCGCCCAGACGACGATGACGACGCCGAGGGCCAGAAGGGCCAGGACGATCAGGGTGGGGGCCATGGGTCTCTCCCGCGCAGGCGTGGCAATATACGCCAGAAAGCGCGTCAGGCCGAGACCCGGTTCCCCGTCCTCCCTAGTGGTCGTGACCGCCGTCGGCGGCCGGATCGATCAGCCGGTGCGCGTGCAGGATGAAATACCGCATGTGCGCGTTGTCGACCGTCGCCTGCGCCCGGCCCTTCCAGGCTTTGCGGGCTTCCTCGTAGTTCGGGAAGGCGCCGACAAACTCAACCTTGCTGAGGTCGCGGAATTCAGAGCCGGTCAGGCTCGTCAGCTCGCCGCCGATGACGATGTGCAGCAGCTGGGGCGTTTCGGTGGTCATGGAGAGGGTCCGGGGGGCGGAGGGTTTATCGCGGCGCGAGCGGAATAGGCGTTGTCCGCCGTACGATCAACGGGTGGAGGGCCGGGGCGGAACATATCAGGCTGCTTTGACGCGGATCGGCCTGGTTGAAGCGCCAAGCGCCACCGTGATGGTCGCTGACCTTTCCGCCGGCCTCCTCGGCGATCAGGGCGCCGGCGCAGACGTCCCAGTCCCACTTCGGCGTCAGGGCTATGGCGGCGTCGAACGCTCCGGCCGCAACCAGGGCCATGCGGTAGGCGATGGCGTTGCGCTTTTCGAAGCGCATGGCGGGCCAGGGCTCAGGCCAGTGCGGGGCTTCCATCAGCCGGGCGTCGGCCAGGACTGAGGCGTCGTCCAGATCGGTGGTGTCCGAGGCGGTGATCGGTCGGTCGTTCAGGGTCGCGCCGCCGCCGAGGGTGGCCGCGAAGGTTTCGTTCAGCGCCGGGGCGTGGATGACCGCGGCGACCGGACGGCCATCCTCCACGACGGCGATCGGGATGCACCACCACGGCTTGCCCTTCATGTAGGCGACGGTTCCGTCGATCGGATCGACCACGAACAGCCGGCGCCGCGACAGGCGCTCGGCGTTGTCGACGGTCTCCTCGGACAGCCAGCCGTAGTCAGGTCTCGCCTTCAGCAGCGTGCTGCTCAACAGTTTGTCGACAGCCAGATCGGCCGAGGTGACCGGCGAACCGCCAGACTTGGACCAGATCTTCAGGCCGCGCTCGCGCTCGCCCATCGCCAGTTCGCCGGCGGCCAGGGCTGCGCTGCGGATCAGGTCGAGGTCGGCGACGTAGTCGGTCATTTGCCTGCGATGGCCACCGCGTCGAACAGGAGGGAGGGGCTGTTGCTCGAGCCGCGGAACTCGAGGTCGGAGCCGCGTTGGAGACGGGCGTAGAGGTCGATCAACTTGCCGGCGACGGTGACCTCGCTGACAGGCCAGGCCAGTTCGCCGTTCTCGAACCAGAAGCCGGAGACCCCGGCGGACCAGTCGCCGGTGTTGCCGTTCAGCGAGGGGCCAAACATCGACGTGATCAGCAGGCCGGTTCCGGCGTCGCTCATCAGGCCGGCGAGGTCGCGGTCGCCCGGGGCCAGGTGCAGGTTGTGGGTCGAGACCCCAGGCGGGCCGGCGAGGCCTCGCGAGGCGTGGCCCGTCGAGGCCAGGCCCAGCTGGGCGGCGGCGGACGAGTTGAGCAGCCACGTGGTCAGAACGCCGTCCTCGACCAGGGCCTGGCGGGTGACGGCGACGCCCTCGTCGTCGAAAGGCGTGGAGCCGAGGCCGCGCGGGCGGAACGGGTCGTCGATCAAGTCGACGCCCTCGGGCAGGACGCGCTGGCCGAGCTTGTCCTTGAGGAAGGAGGTGCCGCGGGCGATCGAGGGGCCGGCGATGGCGCCGACCAAGGGCGAGATCACCTGCATGGCGACCCGGTTCTCGAAGATCACCGGGGCGGTGGTCGAGGCGATCTTGCGCGGGCCGGTGCGGGCCACCGCGCGGCGGCCGGCGAAGTCGCCGATCGACTGGGCCGACGGCAGGTCGGACAGATGGCGGACGGCGCGGTGCTCGCCGCCGCGCTCCATGGCCCCGTCCTTTTCGGCGATGACACCGGCGCCGAGCGAGAAGGCCGAGCCCTGATAGGCTCCGTCGAAACCGTGCGAGGTGACCATCCGCCAACGGCTGGACGAGGTCGAGGCGTGGCCGCCCTCGGACTTGGCGACGCCGGGCACGGCGAGGGCGGCGGCTTCGGCCTCGGCGGCGGCGGCCTCCAGCTCAGCGGCGCTGCGTTCGCTGGGGTCATACAGGTCGAGGTCGACGAACGGGCCGCGGGCCAGACGATCCTCGGGGGCGAGGCCGGCGTAGGGGTCCTCAGGGGCCAGACGGGCCATGGCCACGGCGCGCTCAACCAGGCGGGCGCGAGTCGCTTCGGACAGGTCCGAGGCGGAGACGGTGGCCTGGCGGCGACCGATGAAGACGCGCAGCCCGAGGTCGCGGCTCTCCTCGCGCTCGACGTCCTCCAGCGTGCCGTTGCGGACGCCGACGGACAGGGAGGCGCGCTGGGCGGTGACGGCCTCGGCGGCGTCGGCGCCGGCCTTCAGCGCCGCGGAAACGAGGTCGGGCAGGAAGTCGGCGGCGGCGGCGTCACGCGGGGAGGTCATGCCCCGATATGACGGTGCGGCCCCTGAGGCGCAACCGCCCTCAGGACCAGGCGGCGAAGATCAGCAGGCCCGCGGCGGCGAGGAAGGTCAGATAGGTCAGGATCATGCCGATCAGCCGACCCGGCGCCGGCTGCGTCGCCTGCGCCATTCCCCAAGCGTGCAGCACCCGCCCGATCAGGAAGGCGGCCCCGAGCATGTGGACCACCTCGGCGCTGTAGAAGACCGCGACGATGGCCAGGGCCACGAGGGCCACTGGGATGTATTCGATGGCGTTGCCGAAGGCGCGGGTGGTCGAGGTCAACTCGGCATGGCCGCCGTCGCCGACCGAGACCTTGAGCCGACGGCGGCGCAGGCTGATGCGGATCGACAGGGCCAGGATCAGGAGCAGCGACAAGCCGGTCCACAGGGCGACCGCCTGGAAGGCCTCGGTGTGGAAGGCCAGGGCCTCTTCGAGCGTCATGCGGTCCCCCTAGTTTTCGCGCGCCACCGGATAGAGGCGGAAATGATCGTCGTAGAAGGGCGTCCGCTCGTAGAACCACTGCAGGCGGGCGTCGCCATCGGCGGCGAAGGCAGCGTCGGACGCCAGCTTGGCTTCGAACTCGGCTTTCAGGGCCGGGTCAGAGGCCAGCATCTTCTCGGCCAGCGGAGCGATGGCGTAGCCCTCGATGTATTCGACGCGGCTGAGCACCTCAGGGAACATGCCCCAGGCGAAGAAGCTCTCGCTAGATTGCGGCTCAAGCAGCAGGACGACGATGTCGCCCAGCGGCTGGTCCGTCGGCACGCGCACCGAGCCGGTCGGGAAGGTCCAGTCGCGGGCCACCGGCGTGACCGACGTCACCGTGATCGGCACATGACCTTCGTTCGGGCGCGTCGCCACCTTGGGATCGTCGAGGCGCAGCATCTCGACGCCGACCGTGCGCGGGGCGTCCAGGGTCTCCATGGTCACGCCGTGGACGCGCAGACGTTCGATGATGTCGGTGCGATAGGACGGCACCCAGTAGGCCTCCGGCCGTTTCAGCGTCAGCGACGGGTGCGACGAGTAGAAGGGCATCCGCCACAGCTCGGGATCAGCCTGGCCGAGCCAACGGATCTCCTGACGGCCCGAGGCGGGGCTGTCGTACAGTTCGTAGGTGATGCCCTTGAAGGCGCGGGTCGAGATCGGCTTGTCGTCCTGGACGAAGTTGGCCGGAATCTCGGCCGGGCGCAGGGCGCTGTCGGCGGCGATGGCCGTGCGCAGGTGGGCGCCGTCCTCGGCCAACAGGCGCATTGCGCGTTCGAGGAAAACATAGGTGCCCAGCACGCGCTGTTCGTGCGGCTTCAGGCTGTGGTTCTCGATCAGGATGGTCGGCACGTGGGCGGCGGAGCCCCAGCCGTTGGAGAAGCGCTCGCCGAGACCGCCGTCCGACAGGCCCTCGCGCGGATTGCTGTCGCCGATGCCGAAGACCAGTTCGCCAGGGATGTGGCCCTGGACCTCGAGCGCGGCGTTGATCGCCGGCTTGAAGGCATCGTCGAGCCACTTCGCGGTCGCCGGCGAGCGCGAGTAGAGCCCGTTCTCGCCGTTGTAGCCGTAGGTGACGTCGTATTGGTAATCCATGCCGTCGGTGACGTGGATGTCGACGTAGAGGTCCGGCTTGTACTTCACGATCAGGCCGCGCACCGCCCGCATCTCGGGCTGGTCGAGCTTGAGGTAGTCGCGGTTCAGGTTCTGGTTGGTCGCCGTATTGCGCCAGCCCTGGATGCGGGGCCCACGCTGGTTCGGACGGCTGTAGGCGCCGGCGCGCTCGTGGCCGTCGACCGACAGGATCGGGATCAGGATCAGGTTGACCCGATCGAGCAGGTCGTCCTTGCCGTAGAAGGCGATGTCGCGGAGCAGCATCATGCCCGCGTCCTTGCCGTCGATCTCGCCCGGATGGATGCCGGCCTGGGCCAGCAGCACAGGCTTGGACGGGTCGAAGGCCGCGCCGTCCTTGGAGGCGATGACGGCGTAGATCGGCCGGCCCTCCGGCGAGACGCCGAACTGCTCGATGCGGATCAGGTCCGAAGCGGCGTCGAGGCGGTCGAACCAGGCGCGGGTATCGACATAGGTCGGGCTGAAGTCGTGCTCGGCGTCGGCCTCGAAGGCGGTCACCCAAGGATCGGAGGCGTCGCGTAGCAGGGCGCGGCTGGCGCCGTCCCAGCGCGGCGCGGGCGGCAGGAAGGCCTGGTCCCAGGGGGCGGCGTTCGGGACGGACGACGGAGTCTGGGCCATGGCGGTACTCGGAAGGAGGGCCGCCAGCGCGGCGGCGATCAGGACGGCGGTGCGCATGGGGCGTTCCTCGGCCATGACGGCTCCCAGTTCAAGTGGCTCAGCCGCCGGGCGGCGACCATCCGCCGGCGGCGACGAGGACGGCAGCCGAGCGCAGCACGTTGAAGACGCTGTAGGCGACCACCACGATCAGGGCGCCGACGGCGAGCCGCCGCCAGGGCGCGAAGGCCGCGGCGGCCGTGCCGAAAACGAAGATCGCCATGCCGACCCAGAGGCGCGGGGTGGAGAGGGCCGCGAACTCGGCGTTCACGCTCATCAGGGTCGCGAACAGCGTGGCGACGATCAGATTGGCGGCCAGCACGCAGCTGAAGACCAGCCGTCGGTGGGCCCAGAAATGGGCGTCGAGATCGATGCGATCACTGACCCCTTCGGCGGTGACGCGCGGGAAGGTCACGCTGGCGGCGACATAGAAGGTTGCGGCGACGACCAGACCCAGGAAGAGCAGCGACAAGTTGAAGGGCGCGCCCTGGAAGATGGTCCACGCTTGGGACCAGAAGGTCGCTACGTCCATGGCGACGAAGACGGCGAGCAGGGGCGTGAGCCAGCCGAATCGAACCCGCTGACGCTCGTGCAGGACCCGCGCAAAGCCGCCGACGAGCTCGGCCACCGACAGGCCCAGCAGCAGGCCGTAGAAGCTGAAGAAGAACTCGAACGCGCTCATGGATCAGGGCGCAGCCGGGGCCGTGGCCGGGGCCGCGGGCGCGGCGCGCTGCATCTTCTCCGCCAGGTCGGGGACGGCCGCGGTGGCGATCGCCGACATCAGGTACAGGACGATGTGGATCCCCGTCAGGATGGCGAAGACCTTGGTGCTGCGGATGAGCGCCGCGGGCACGACAAGGGCGACGTACATCAGGACGGCGGAGCCTGCGTTGAGCGCCAGCATGAGGCCATCGGGTTTGCTGAGGATAATCGGGGCGGCGACCAGGACGGCCAGCGCATTGGCGGCCGTTGTCAGGAGCAGGACGATCCGTTTGTTGGCGAAGAAGTGGTCGTCCAGCGACATGCCCTCCTCGATCTGATGCGGGAAGACGAGGGAGGCGGCGATGAAATAGACCACTGCGACGACCAGGCTGGCGACCAGCAGGCCGTAGCTGAACGGCGTTTCGCGGAATGTCGACCAGGCGAAGTCCCAGAAGCTGGCGACATCCAGTGCGACGAAGACGGCCAGCAGGGGCGTCAGCCAGCCGATCCGCAGTTTGCGGCGATGCTGGATCGCGGTGGCCGCGCCCGTGGCGATGACCGCGAGCGAGAGGCCCAGCAGCAGGCCGTAGAAGCTGAAGAAGAATTCGAACGCGCTCATTGGTCCCCCACCCTTGCCGATACAGCCTAGGCGAGCGAAGGGGCGGCGTCACCCGTGCAGGCGGGACCGCAGCGGGCTGGAGGCGCAGGAGCAGGCGTGGCTGGGCGAAGAGGCGCCTGGGCCGCGGCGCTCTACCAGTCCTGACGGGTCACCGTTTCCAGATCGGCGAGCCGTCGCCGGGCAGGCCGAGACGGTCCCACATGTCGGAAACGCGGTCGACGACCTCGGCGTCCATACGGATCTCCTCACCCCATTCGCGCTTGGTCTCGGGCTCCCACTTGTCCGTGGCGTCCAGCCCGATCTTGGAGCCGAGGCCGCTCTCCGGGCTGGCGAAGTCGAGATAGTCGATCGGGGTGTTCTCGATGACGGTGATGTCGCGCGCGGGGTCCATCTTGGTGGAGATGGCCCACATGACCTGCTTCCAGTCGCGGGCGTCGATGTCGTCGTCCACGACGATGACCCACTTGGTGTACATGAATTGGCGCAGGTAGCTCCACACGCCCAGCATCACGCGCTTGGCGTGGCCGGGGTAGGCCTTCTTCATCGACACCACGGCGATGCGGTAGCTGCAGCCCTCGGGCGGGAGCCAGAAGTCGGTGATCTCGGGGAACTGCTGGCGCAGCAGGGGGATGAAGACCTCGTTCAGCGCCTCCCCCAGCACCGAGGGCTCGTCCGGCGGCCGGCCGGTGAAGGTGGTCAGGTAGATGGGGTCGCGCCGCATGGTGATGGCGGTGACCTGGAAGACCGGGAAGGTCTCGACCGAGTTGTAGTAGCCGGTGTGGTCGCCGTAGGGGCCCTCGGGCGCGTGCTCATCGAGCAGGACGTGGCCCTCGAGCACGATCTCGGCGTGGGCCGGGACCATCAGCGGCACGGTTTTGCAGGGAACCAGCTCGGCCTTCTGGCCGCGCAGCAGGCCCGCGAACTGGTATTCCGACAGGGTGTCCGGCACCGGAGTGACGGCGGCCAGGATAGTGCCCGGGTCGGCGCCGAGCACGACGGCGCAGGGCAGGGGCTCCTTGGCGCCGGCCTTCTTGTGGCGGGCGTAGTGCTGGGCCCCGCCGCGATGGGCGAGCCAGCGCATGATGGCCCTGTCCTTGCCCAGCACCTGCATGCGGTAGATGCCCAAGTTGAAGTCGTCCTCGCGGGCGTCCGAGGGCCCCTTGGTGACGACGAGGCCCCAGGTGATCAGCGGCGCGGGCTCGCCGGGCCAGCAGCCCTGGATCGGCAGCGAGGTCAGATCGATCTGGTCGCCCTTGAGCACGATCTGCTGGACCGGGGCGGTCTTCAGCACCTTCGGCCGCATCGCCATGACCGTCTGCGCCAGCGGCAGCATCTCCATGGCGTCGCCGAGGCCGCGCGGCGGGGTCGGGTTGCGCAGGAAGGCCAGCAACTCGCCGACCTCGCGCAGTTCGCCGGCGGTGGTGCGTTTCTTCTTCTCCAGGGTCACGCCCATGGCCACCCGCTTCACCGTGCCGAACAGGTTGGCGAGGCAGGGGATGGGGCTGATCGAGCCGTCGGGCATGACCGGCTTTTCGAAGATCACCGCGGGGCCGCCGTTGCGCAGCAGCCGGGTCTGGATCTCGGTCATCTCGAGGTGGGTCGAGACCGGTTCGGACACGCGCACCAGTTCGCCCTCGGCTTCGAGGATGTCGATGAAGTCGCGAAGCGATTGGTAAGCCATGCCGTTGGATTAGGCGGCGCGAGCTCGCCTGTCACGCCCAAGCGCATAGCGGTCGATCAGCACCAGGGCGCAGCCCGCTCCAAGGAAGAAGACCAGCAGGGACACGGCCCAGAAGATGGTCCGCTCCAGCCCCAGCTGCGGCACGTTGACGAACCAGTAGGGCCAGAAGCCGGTGGCGTAGCCATGGATCACGGTCCAGACGCCGTAGGCGGCCGGGAAGGACAGCCATTTGATCGGGTGGCTCCAGGTCAGCGTCCCCTTGGGCGTGAACATCAGCCAGTCGAGGATGTAGGCGGCCGGCAGGACGTAGTGCAGCAGCACGGTGGCGACCACATCGAGCGTGACGGGGGTCCACGGGCTGGACAGCAGGAAGTGATAGGCCACCGCGACGACCGTAATGTACATCGCCACCGCCGAGCGGACGCCCGGCGCCTCGGCCCAGCGGCCCAGTCGGGAGCCGGGCGCGACCACCGGCGCGGTCAGGGCCAGCACCACCAGCACGGTGCCCAGGATGGTGAAGAAGCTGAAGTAGCGCAGGGTCAGGGCGAACAGGTTCAGCTCGGGCAGGCTGCGCGCCATCAGCCAGAATTTCAGCGCCAGGGCCGCCCAGCCGACGGCCGCGAAGACCGCGCGCCAGAGGTAGGCGGCGCGGTCCCGGGCCATCTCAGTAGGCCCGCGTGTCGGAGACGAGGGCCCACAGCGGCAAGTGCAGGGCGCTGGTCGCGGCGCCGATCTGGGCGGTGGAGAGGTGGGCGCGCCCGGCTTCCGCTAGGCGCTCTTCCTCTGGGGTCAGATCGATCAGTCGGGCGAGTTCGACGACGGTCATGCCGCGCTGCTCCCGCCACCGCTTCAGCCTCGCGCCGACCGCCGCATCGAGCGGATCGACGCCGGGAAATCCCAGCACCGAACCCATGAACGTCGCTCCCGTGACGTCCTCTAGGCGGGACGCCTCACGCCCATTCTTCGTCCCATTGGAAGTCCTTGTCGAGCCAGTCGCCGAGACGGCCGTCGGGACGGGCCAGGGCGTGGATGCGCTGCATCTCCTCGGCGGACAGCTCGAAGTCGAAGATGTCGAAGCTCTCCTGGGCGCGGCTGACCTTGGTCGTGCGCGGGATGGCGATGACGCCCTGTTGGATCAGCCAGCGCAGGGTGATCTGGCCGGCCGACTTGCCGTGGGCCTTTCCGATCTCGTTGATCGTCGGGTCATCGGCGATCTTGCCTTGGGCCAGCGGCGACCAGGCGGTGATCGAGGAGCCGAGGTCCCTGGCCGTCTCAAGCAGCGTCGTCAGCTTCTGGTAGGGGTGGTACTCGACCTGGTTGGTGATCAGCCGGGCCTTTGACAGCGCCTGGGCCTCGCGGAACTCCTTCGAGGGGAAGTTGGACAGGCCGATGGCGTGGGTCAGGCCCTTATCCTTGGCCTCGTTCAGCGCCTCGATGGTCTCCTTCAGGGCCGGCGAGGCCTTGGGCCAGTGCAGCAACAGCAGGTCGGGGGTGAAGCCCAGGCTGGCGGCCGATTCCTCGGCCTGTTTCAAAAGACCCTCGCGATCGAAATGCTCGACCCAGATCTTGGTCGTCAGCCAGATGTCCTCGCGGGCCACATGGCCAGCCGCGATGGCGTCGCGGATGCCGTCGCCGACGGCGGCCTCGTTCTTGTAGATCCACGCCGTGTCGATGTGGCGGTAGCCGATGCGCAGGGCCTCGGCGACCATCCGCCGGGCGTCTTCGGGCTCGAGCATCCAGGTGCCGAAGCCGAGCTGGGGGATTGCGTGGCCGTCAACGGCGATAGCGGACTGTGCGGACATGGGGAGCGCTCCGGGAAGGGTGCGCTTACCTATGCGGTGCGACGCTCGGTTCAAGCAGCCAGTCGAACATCTCGTCCCACAGCGGCTCCATCCCCCGGCGGAAGGCGCCCTCGTGGCCGATGCGGGCGACGCCGTAATCGGCGGGCTTGCGGACGACGACCTCCTTGGGCGCGTTGGGATAGACCTGCAGGAGGATCGGCGAGGTCCTGGGCGTGGCGATCGGGTCGTCGGTGAAGATCCACGAGCGGATCGGAGCGGTCACGGCGTCGAAGTGGTGCGGTTGAAGCTGGTCCTTCAGCTCGTCGAGGAAATAGGGCTCCTTCAGGCACCAGCGTCGCCAGGTCTCCCAGACGCCGCGCGGCAGGTCGGTTCCCGCCCACAGGCCGCCGCCCTTGATGTAGCCGTGCCGCGCCAGGCTGTACGGGCCGTAGCCGAGCCAGAAGAACAGCTCGAGCGGGTTGTAGGACCGGTGGTGCCGGCCCCAATAGCCGCTGCCGACCGAGACGAAGGCGTGCCGCGCGATGCGGGCGTGGTTGGGCATGAAGCCGAGGAAGTGGCCGCCGACGCTATGGCCGACGTGGACGATCGGCAGGCCGGGCGCGGCCTCGGCCAGGGCGTCCAGGGCCGCGGGCATGTCGAGCCGGCCCCAGTCGGGATAGTCCATCCGCATCGCCGCCAAATCTTCTGGGCGAGAACCGGCGATGCCGCGGAAGTCGTAGGTCAGGACGGCCGCGCCGCGCCCGGTCAGGTGGCGGGCGAATCGGTCGTAGAAGCCCTTGGGAAAGCCGGTGCCCGAACTGACCAGGACGGCGACGCTCGGCGCGGCCGCCGAGACCAGCCGCATCGACAGCGGGAAGCCATCGGCGGCGGCGGACGTGAAGTCGCGAATGATGAGGTCGCTCATGAGGTCCGTCTCTATTCGCAACGAACTTAGCGGATTGACGCCGGGTTAGGTCAAGTCCCGCATCGGGCCTTGGAGGCGGGGACCGGGTCGGCTAAAGGCGGCGGCTGATCCTTAGACGAGCCTTCCCATGACCGACGTCATCCCCGACCGACTTTCCGTCGACCCCGACAGCCCGTTCCACGACGCCGACCTGCTGTCGAAGGGCGTCGGCGTCCGCTTCAAGGGCGAAGAGAAGACCAACGTCGAGGAATACTGCATTTCGGAAGGCTGGGTCCGCCTGGCCGTCGGCAACCGCGTCGACCGCCGCGGCAAGGCCCTGACCGTCAAGCTGCAGGGCCCGGTCGAGGCCTGGATCAAGGGCGAGTAGCCAGCCCCGGCGTGCCTTGTGACGGCCGAAGGAAAACTCCGGCCAAGCCTGCTTCCCGCTATCGAATCCCCGGTCTAGGTTCCCGGCCTCCCCTGTGAGTCCCCGGAGTGATCATGCGCCTGTCCGCCCGCCTCCTCGCCGCCAGCGCGCTTGCGCTGAGCCTCGCCGCGCCCGCCCTCGCGCAGGACGCCGCGACCATCCAGCGGGCGGAGCAGATCCGCGATGCGGCCAAGGCGGAGAACATCGCTTTGGACTACGTGACCCAACTGACCACCCGCTTCGGGCCGCGTCCGGCGGGTTCGCACTCGGAGCAGGCCGCCGCCGCCTGGGCCGCCGACTACATGCGCGCCCACGGCTTCCAGAACGTCCGCGTCGAAGAGTTCCCGCTGGTCGGCTGGGAGCGCGGCGAGGAACAGGCCGCCATCGTCGGCGCCCAACCCCAGCGGCTGGTCGTCGCCGCCCTGGGCCACTCGCCCGGCACCAACGGGGTGATCGAGGCCGAGGTGGTCCGATTCGACAGCCTGGAGGCGCTGAACGCCGCCCCGGCCGGCTCGTTGAACGGCAAGATCGCCTTCGTCGATGCAGGTCAGATGGTGCGCATGCAGGACGGCTCGGGCTACGGCCCGCTGTCGCGCATCCGCGGCGCCGGTCCGGCGGCGGCGGCCTCGAAGGGGGCGGTGGCCTTCATCATGCGGTCGGCGGGGTCGGACGAGCACCGCATGCCGCACACCGGCACCACCCGCTATGTCGAGGGCCGCGTGCCCCTGCCGGCCTTTGCGCTCAGCGCGCCCGACGCCGACCAACTGTCCCGCCTGCTGGGCCTAAACGAGCCGGTGCGGATCAGCCTGTCCTCGACCGCGCACACCTATGAGACGGTGTCGCAGAACGTGGTCGGCGAGATCGTAGGCCGGTCGCGTCCGGACGAGGTCATCGTCCTGGGCTCGCACATGGACAGCTGGGACCTGGGCACCGGGGCCATCGATGACGCCGCCGGCGGCGGCATCACCCTGGCCGCGGCCAAGGCCATCGCGGAGAGCGGTCGCCGTCCGGCGCGGACTGTCCGCGTCGTGCTGTACGGCTCGGAGGAGGTCGCCCAGCCGACCGACACCGGCAACGGCGGCGGCGCCTATGTCCGCAACATCGGCCCGGCCATCGAGAAGCACATCATCGCCGGCGAAAGCGACTTCGGCGCCGACCGTGTCCACGCCCTGCGTCTGCCGCCGGGGGCCCAGGCCTCGGACTTCGCCAAGGCGGCGACCCAGGTTCTGTACCCGATCGGCGTCCTGCCTTCGCAGCAGCCCGAACTGCATGGCGGCGTCGACATCGGTCCGCTGGCCGAGGGCGGCGTGCCGGTGTTCGGCCTGAGCCAGGACGGCAGCCGCTATTTCGACCTGCACCACACGGCCGACGACACCCTGGACAAGATCGACCCGGAACAGTTGAGCCAGAACGTCGCCGCCTGGGCGGGGCTGGTCTATCTGATCGCGGATTCGGACGTCGACTTCCGGGCCATGCGCCCGGCGGGCGAAGCGGCGCGCTGATCGAGGCGGATCGCGGGAGCGGCCTCGGCCCGCTCCCGCTGCGTGGCGCGCCGAGCCGGTCGCTGCTAGACCGGCCAGACGGCCCGCGAGCGTGGCGAAACTGGTAGACGCAAGGGACTTAAAATCCCTCGACCTCGGTCATGCGGGTTCGATCCCCGCCGCTCGCACCACCGGCCCTCCCATAACTTCGTGTTTCCGCGGGCGGAGCGGCCTTACCCCTGCGGCGTTTCGTTGGCAGTAAGGGCGCGAACGCTCCCTCCCAAGGCCAGAAGACACATGAAAAGAGCCCGGCGCGCCCGCATCGTAGCGACCCTGGGGCCCGCCAGCCGCGCCCCCGGCACCGTGAAGGCCCTGGCCCAGGCCGGCGTCGACGTCTTCCGCCTCAACTTCAGCCACGGCTCGCACGAGGACCATGCGGCGGCGCTGAAGGCCGTGCGCGGGGCCGAGCTGGCCCTGAAGCGCCCGCTGGGCGTGCTCGCGGACCTGCAGGGACCCAAGCTCCGTCTGGGTCGCTTCGCCGACGTCGAGATCGAGGTGAAGCCGGGCCATACCATGCGCTTCGACCTCGACCCGACCCCGGGCGACGCGACGCGGGTGCAGATGCCGCATCCCGAGATCTTCAAGGCCCTGCGCACCGGCATGCTGCTGCTGCTCGACGACGGCCGGGTGCGGCTGCGCGTCGGCGAGCGCACCGACGAGTGGGCCGACGTGACGGTCGAGAGCGGCACCAAGCTGTCGGACCGCAAGGGCGTGGCGGTGCCGGAGGCGGTGATCCCGGTCTCGGCCCTGACCCCCAAGGACCGCGAAGACCTGGCCTTCGCCCTGCGCATCGGCGTCGACTGGGTTGCGCTGAGCTTCGTCCAGAAGGCCGAGGACATGGCCGAGCTGAAGCAGATCGTGAAGGGCAAGGCCGCCTGCCTGGCCAAGATCGAGAAGCCGCAGGCCCTGGATCAGCTCGAAAGCATCCTCGACTACTGCGACGGCGTCATGGTCGCGCGCGGCGACCTGGGCGTCGAGCTGGACCCCGAAGAGGTGCCGGTGGCGCAGAAGCGGATCATCCGCGCCGCCCGCCAGCGCGGCGTGCCGGTGATCGTGGCCACCCAGATGCTGGAGTCGATGACCTCCGCGCCGGCCCCGACCCGGGCTGAGGCCTCGGACGTGGCCAACGCCGTCTACGAGGGCGCCGACGCCCTGATGCTGTCGGCCGAGACGGCCTCGGGCGACTATCCGCTGGAGTCGGTCGGCATCATGAACCGGATCATCGAGCGGGTTGAGAACGACCCGATGTGGCCCGGCCTGATGGACGCCGAGCACGCGGGCATGGACGAGCATGACGTCGACGCCCTGGTGGCGGCGGCGCGCAAGGCGGCCGAGGCCCAGTCGACGGCCTGCGTCGTGGTGTTCACGACCCTGGGCGGAACGGCGCGGCGGATGTCGCGCGAGCGGCCGCTGCAGGCCGTCCTGGCCCTGACCCCGCGACCCGAGACCGCCCGCCGCCTGGCCCTGGTCTGGGGCCTGGAGCCCCGCCTGAGCCGCGAGCCCGCCTCGCTGGAGGAGGTCACCGACGACGCCGTCGCCAAGGCGGTCGAGTTCGGCCTGGCCGAGGCCGGCCAGCGCCTGCTGATCCTGGCCGGGACGCCGTTCGGCGCGCCGGGGGCTGCGAATCTGCTCCGACTGGCGCATGTTCCGGCCAAGGGGCGCGGCCAGAAGGGCTGATCCCCAAAGGATCGGCATGATCAAATACATCGGGTCCAAGCGGGCGCTGCTGACGCAGATCGCCTCGACCATCGCCGCGGTGCTGCCCGACGGCGGGACGGTCTGCGACCTGTTCTCGGGCTCGGCGCGGGTCGGTCATGCGCTGAAGAAGCAGGGCTTCCGGGTCTGGTCGAACGACCACAACGCCTACGCCCACGCCCTGGCCACCTGCTACGTCCAAGCCGACCGCGAGCGCTGGCTGGCCAAGGCCGAGGCCGTGCTGGCCGAGCTGCGCCAGGTGACGCCCGAGGCCGGCTGGTTCACCAAGAGCTTCTGCGAGGACGCCCGCTATTTCACGCCCGAGAACGGGGCCCGCATCGACGCGATGCGCGACCGGATCGCCGCCCTGGCGCTGGAGCCCGAGCTGGAGGCCATCGCCCTGGTCAGCCTGATGGAGGCCGCCGACCGGGTGGATTCCACCGCCGGCCTGCAGATGGCCTACATGAAGCAATGGGCCAGCCGGGCGCTGAAGCCGCTGGAGCTGCGCATGCCCGACGTCCTGCCCGGCGTCGCGGGCGGCCCGTGCCGGGCGACCCATGCCGACGCGGTCGCCCTGGCCCCGCAGATCGAGGCCGACCTGGTCTACCTGGACCCGCCCTACAACCAGCATTCCTACCTCGGGAACTACCACTGCTGGGAGAGCCTGGTGCTGTGGGACAAGCCCGAGACCTATGGGGTGGCCAACAAGCGGGTCGACGTGAAGACCCGCAAGAGCGTGTTCAACAGCCGGCCCGGCATCGCCCCGGCGCTCCAGTCCGTCATCGAGGGGCTGCAGGCGCCGAACCTGCTCGTCTCCTTCAACGACGAGGGCTACCTGGGCCGCGACCAGCTGGTCGAGATGCTGTCGGCGCGGGGCGAGGTGCAGGTCATCGAGATCGCCCGGCCGCGCTACGTCGGGGCGCGCATCGGCATCCACAACCCCAAGGGCGAGAAGGTCGGCTCGGTCGGGCGGCTGCGGAACGTCGAATATCTGTTCGTGGTCAGCGAACGGCCGGTGCGGCTGCTGGCCGACGCGGCCTGACCGCTCCGCACGGAACGGGACGAGTCCCGGATCGTTAGGCGGCCATGGAACCGCTGACGATGACCCCCGCCCGTCGCCTGGACGCCCATCGCGCCTATGGCCGCTCCGTGGACGCCTTCGACGCCGTCGCCTGGCGCCCGCCCGTTCCGAACCGCTTCGACGGTCGGCCCGCCAATGACATGGTCGAGCAGGCGTCGGCTCCCCCCTCGCACGGCGCGCTGCGCAACTGGGTGACCGTCGTCGGCGGCGGCGTCGCCGCGGCCATGATGGGCGCCATGCTGGGCGGCATGCTGCACATCTGAGGCCGGCGAAAAACAGAGTCTGAATCGTCTGAATCGTCTGAAATCGGCGCGACCGGTTCAGACTCCGGCGCGTGAAAATCAGAGTCTGAAGAGTCTGAATCGTCTGAAATCGGCGCGGCCCCGTCAGACTCCTCCGCGCAAAAAAAAACAGAGTCTGAATCGTCTGTCTGAATCTCGCGCGTCGCGACGCTGTGGTTTCGTTTGTCAAAGACCCGTGCCGGGCCAGCCTAGCGGACGGGTGCGTCAGAGGCGGACGTGGCCGTGACCCGCTGCGCGTAAGAGGGCTATTCCTCCAGCAGCGCCTTGATCGGCGCCCAGCCGCGACGGTGAGCGGGGCAGGGGCCGAGGGTCTTGAGGGCCTGCTGGTGGACGGGGGCGTTGTAGCCCTTGTGGCCGGCGAAGCCGTAGCCGGGGTATTCAGCGTCGAGCGCGACCATCAGCCGGTCGCGGGCGGTCTTGGCCAGGATGGAGGCGGCGGCGATCGACAGCGACAGGCCGTCGCCTCCGACCACGGTCTGCACGTCGCAGGGCAGTTTGAAGCGATAGTTGCCGTCGACCAGGGCGGCGACCGGCTGCACCGACAGCGCCTCGATGGCGCGGCACATGGCCAAGCCCGTCGCGTGCAGGATGTTGAGCTCGGCGATCTCCTCGACCGAGGCGAAGCCGACGCCCCAGGCCACGGCCCGGGCCTTGATCTCGGCCTCCAGCGTCTCGCGCTTGGCGTGGGTCAGGGCCTTGGAGTCGTCGATGCCCTCTGGCAGGTCGTCGGGATTGAGGATCACCGCCGCCGCCGACACGGGCCCGGCCCAGGGGCCACGCCCGGCCTCGTCGACGCCGCAGACCGGGCCGGCGACGGTGCGCAGGAGGACGGTCTCCAGCGCGTAGGTCGGGAAGCCGCGCGGGGCCTTGGCGGCGGACGTCTTCCGGGCCGGCGATTTGGACGGGGTCTTCACCCTTCCGCCATCGCACGAACGGGCCGATGGCGGAAGCGGTCAGCCGCTTGATGGACGACCATGCCCACAGCTGCGTTGATGCACGAGCGCCGTGCAGAGCCATGCCCCAAGCGGGCTCGTCGAACGTCCCCTAAGGGTGATAAGCAATCCTCAAGCGACGATGCGTTTCAGGCCGAATGCTCCGCCGATGAGCAGGTCGCCATCTTCGAGGATGGTCGTGATACCACCGAAGGCGTTCCACTTGGCGCTGTCGTCCGGAAACACCCACCGGGCCCGGGTCTCGCCGGTGGACCAGTCAATGCCCGTGTATTCATAGATGCCGTCGCGCTTGTTGGCGCAATAGAGCAGGTTGGTCGCGGCCGAGACCACGGGCACCATGATGTCGCTGTTGTCGATCTCGCTGTTGAGCCAGTCCTCCTCCAGCCGGCGGGTCTGCGGGTTCCAGTTGAACTTTTGCACGCCCATCGGCGCAGGCCGTGTGATTCCGGCAGTGAAGCCGTTCCAGAACCCGGGTTTGGGATAGGGCTCAGGATAGGTGCTGTTGATCACCGCCACGCCGTAACCCAGGACGTTGGGCGACGGCTCGATGGTTGCCTTCGAGATGTGGATCGGCGCCTGATCGGCGATGCGGCGGGATTTCGTTCCTGGCTTCTGCTCGAAGTCCTCCGGGATTTCATCGCGCCAGAACGCCACCAGATTCGTGCCGCCTTCCGCCCCGTCGGCGATCACCACCAGCTTGTCCGGGTCGTCACCGAAACCCATCAGCGTGGGCGTGGTCCCCGAGCCGCGCGAGATTGATCCGAGCGCAAAGGCCTTCTCATCCGGCATCCATTCGTAGCCGGACTCCCACGCGCCGTCTTTTTCGTCGGTGGAGAGGGTCTCGCCGTTCCAGATCACCTTCAGCATGCGCCGTGACGTGACCACATAGATGCCGCCGCGATCATCGAGCGGAATGCCGTTGTCCACCGCCTCGCCCGAGAAGGTGACCCAGGCCTTCACATTCAGGTCTCGGTCCAGAATGACCAGTGCGCCCGGCGCCGCCGCGGCCAGGAAGCCGTCGTAGGTCATGTTCAGGGCGATGATGCGCGAGACCGCGCTGGCGGCCTCGGGCGGCATGGCCTGTGCGACATCGGCCGACTGCACGATCCGCAGTGGCGCGCGCACTTCGTTGTCGTCGGTGCATTTGAGGATCTTCGTCCCGCCGTAGACGCAGTAGTGGAAGCCGTCCTTGTCGATCAGGTTGTAGACCCCGTTGATCCCGACCTCGTGGCTGAAGCCCAGGTCCGCAATCTTGTCGATGGCCTGAATGAGTCGGTCGTCGTCCCGGGTCCGGCGGGCGCCGTCCCACGCCTCCAGCAGCGCCTGCGTCGCCGCGTCGGTGGCCTTGCTGTTCTGCGCCTCGAAGCCTGGGTAGGGCAGGTACGAGAGGGATTCAAAACGCTTGTCCGTCAGCAGGAGCTTGCGGATGCCGAACATGCCGCTGCCGATCCCGATAGTGTCGGGCCCGATCTTCTTGAGGGTCGGGTTGGAGACCATAAAGTTGGGGACGAAAAGCGCGTCTTCACCGGCTCTGAGCGTCTTGCCCCCGGTCAGGCCGGCATGAAGCACCGAGTCCGTCGCGCCGGTGTTGAAATGCGATGTCGGATAGACGCTATCGGCAAGCCACGGATTGCGAGGCGGCATGTTGGGGGACGATGACATCGACTGACTCCGGAACTGATCAGGCGTCAGCGAAGCAGATCCGTATCGGTTTGCAGATCAGGCGTTTCCCTGAGTCAGAATGGGTCGGAAGCCGACTCTCGCACGGGCGTCGAAAGGAGACATCGGCGGCACATCATTTCGGTTCGGAGCGGAGGCTCCCGGCGTTACGCGCTCTAATCTTCCGCAGTGATGACCCGCGCTGGACGCCCAAGTCGGGCGATAGCCTTGTCGGTCGCCTCGGGCTGAACCTCCCGAGCGGATTTCAGGCGCAGGGGTTCGACACCGTCTACCGTGACGACATGTTTGACCCGACCTACGGCGAGGAGGGCGAGACGTGGCTTATCGGGGAGTCGGCCGGCCGGCCGCGGGAACGAACCTGAGCGTCACCCGACCGCAGGTAGCCCCGCGAGCAACTCGTCCAGCGCCTCGAACTGCTCGGGCCAGGCGCCGGTGCTGCCGGAGGCCATGGCCTCGTCCAGTGCCTCCTTGGACGGATAGAGGTCGTGCACGGTGACCAGGGTCTTGCCGTCCTTCTCCTCGAAGGTCGCCGTGGTCACGGCTCCGTTCTCTTCCTCTTCGTTGGTCCAGACGAGGCGGGAGGGCGGCGTGACCTCGATGTAGCGGCCGAAGAAGGCCATGGGCTGGTCCGAGGCGGGGTGGCCGAAGACGAACCGGTACGAGCCGCCGGTGCGAGCGTCGATCTCGCAGGACAGGAAGGTGATGCCGAACGACTTCGGCGCCCACCAGCGCATCATCAGCTCGGGCTTGGTCCAGGCCTCGAAAACGAGGCGCGGGGGTCCGTCGACGGTGCGCGTGGCGACGAGCTCCCGGTCCGAGGTCCGTTCGACGGTTGTGCGGCTACTCATCGGACTTCTCCTTGCGTTTCAGCTCGTCGACGACGGCGTCCAGGCCGTCGAAGCGGGCGTCCCAAAGGCGGCGGTGTCCCGCGATCCAGGCCGCCTCATCCTCGAGACGGAGCTCGCCGAGCCTGCAGGTCCGCACGCGCCCGACCTTCTCCGTGGTGACGAGCCCTGCCTGCTCCAGGACGCCGACGTGCTTCTTCATGCCCGTCAGGGTCATGTGGAACTTGTCGGCCAGCTCGGTGATCGAGGCGTCCGAACGCCCGAGCCGCTCCAGCACCCCGCGCCGGGTGGCGTCGGAGAGGGCGGCGAAGGAGGCGTCCAACCGGGTTTGTGAATACTGCACCATGTGGTTCAGTGTTAGCCCCGGGTCGGGCGACATGCAAGGGGGTGAGGCGCCCCGGCCCGTGATTGTCGTGCCGCGTTGAACCGCGCTGATCGGTCGGACCTCCGGTCTTGCAGGGCGTTCCGACGCTTGTCACAGTCGCTGCATCGCACCGGGAGGGACGAGACGTGGGCGGCGGACCCAACTCTGAAGACCCGACGCCGACGCTGGCGGTCGCGCATCCGAACCTGTTCTGGTTCGCAGGGCCGGACGGGTCGGTGCATTTCTTCAACGCCGCCTGGCTGGCGTACACGGGACGGCCTCCGGTGGACGCCCTGGCCGATGGTTGGGCGGCGGCGGTCCATCCGCATGACCGATTCCATCTCGAGCGCTGGGAGACGGCCCTGCAGGGCGGTGTGCTGTTCGAAGCCGATCTCCGGCTCCTGAACGCCGTCGGCGAGGGCCGCTGGCACGCCGTGAAGCTGATCCCGCTGCGAAACGCCACTGGGGCCGTCACCGAATGGTTCGGCTCCGCGGCGGACATCCATGAGCCGCATAGTCTGCGGGAGGCCCTGCAACGCCTGTCCGTGGCCCTGGCCGCTGAGCGTGACGGGGACGACGGGCCTGACCTGGACCTGTCCCGCGATCCGTTCGTCATCGCGGACAAGGCGGGCGTGTGGCGCGCCGTCAGCCCGTTGCTGGGCGCGACCCTCGGGTACGAGGTTCACGAACTGCTGGGCCGGACCTCCGAATGGCTCGAACACCCGGACGATCGCAAGCGGACCCGGCGCGAGATCGACAGCCTGGCGAAGGGGCGGATCACGACCCGGTTCGAGAACCGGCTGCGGGGGCGCGACGGCCGCTATCGCTGGTTCGCCTGGGCGGCGGTTCCCCACGGCGACCGCCGGTTCTGCGTGGCGCAGAACATCACCATCCAGAAGGAAGCCGACGAACGGTTGCGCGCCGCCGAAGCGCGACGGCAGGAGGCGGACGCCCTGTATCGGGCTGTCTTCGAGAACGCGGCCGATCCGCTGTTCGTGATCCGGGTGGAGCCTTCCGGCGCCTTCGTGGTCGAGCAGACCAACCCGGCGCACAAGCGCGCGACCGGACTGGATGATGTGGTCGGGCGCAGGCTGGAGGACCTGCTTCCGCCCGAGACAGCGGCCAAGGTGCTGGCCCGCTATCGCGAGGCGGTGGCCGAGGGCGAGCCGGTGGCGTGGCGCGACGTCTTCGAGCTGGAGGTGGGGACGGTGGTTTGGGACACCAAGATCGTGCCCGTGCGCGACGCCGAGGGCCGCATCGCCCGGATCGTCGGCAGCGGCCGGGACGTGACGCCCGCCGGGCCTGACGCGCCCCCGGACTAGGTCTCCGACCCGCCGGCCAGGGCCCGAACCTGCCTATGCCGGAAGCACTCCACTCCGTGGTCGTTGACCATGCCGACGGCCTGCATGAAGGCGTAGACGATCACCGGGCCGCAGAAGGTGAAACCGCGCTTCTTCAGGGCCTTGGCCATGGCCTCGGACTCGGGGGTGGCGACGGGGCGGGCGTCGCTGTCGGGCCAATGGTTCTGGATCGGGGCGCCGCCGACGAACGACCAGAGCCATTCGGAGAAGTCCTCTCCGTTTTCCTGCATTTCAAGCCAGATGCGGGCGCCCTTGATGGCGGCGTTGATCTTGGCGCGGGAGCGGATGATGCGGGCGTCGCCGAGCAGCCGCGCGATGTCGTCCTCGCCGTAGGCGGCGACCTTGACCGGATCGAAGCCGTCGAAGGCGTCGCGCATCCCCTCGCGCTTGCGCAGGATGGTGATCCAGGCCAGGCCGGCCTGGAAGCCGTCGAGGACCAGCTTCTCCCACAGGGCGCGGGCGTCATACTCGGGCACGCCCCACTCCTCGTCGTGATAGGCGACGTACAGCGGATCGGTCCCGCACCAGGCGCAGCGGTGGAGTGAGTCGGGCATGGGGGGAGGGTAGGCGCTGAGGCGGGTTACGGCGAGTTCACTTGGCCTGGCGGGCCGAAGCGGCGACTTTGCCGCCGTCCGGAGGAACCGCCATGAGCCTCGCTCCCGTCCTGCTGATCGCCGCCGCGCTTGTCGCCCAGCCCCCACAGCCGACCCGGGGATGCCAGATCATCCAGCCGACCGCGGCCCAGCGCCAGATGGAGTTCTCCAACGCCGTCGCCCTTGGTCCCTTCGCCATGCGGACCCTGGCCGGCGAGAGCCGCTGCGACTTCTCGCAGGCGCGTCAGGGCCGGTGCGCTCTGCGGGATCCGCGGCTGATCCACATCACCATCAACGCCAAGCACGTCTGGTACACGATCCCCGCCGGGCGGACGGTGCAGATCCACGTCGCGGGCCTGGAGGCGGCCTGTCGGGTCACCGGCGGCGACGTCGCGGGCGACTGAGCCGTAGCAACCAAGCGGACGCAGGGCGGTTTGGACCCTATGTCCGATCCCGAACGCCCAGACGACGACCTGATCACCGAGCCGCTGACGCCGGAGGCCGGGGACGGCGAGGTGGTGGTCAAGGATCCGCCCGCGGCTGCGATGCGGCTGACGCCGGATGCGGCGGACATCTCGGCGATCCGGATGCTGGACGCGGCGGACAAGGCGCGGAAGCCGAAGCCGTAGGCTCAATCCAACTCCAACGCCCGGACGGGAAACGTCCCCGAAAGCCTTCGCCTTGGGCTGGGCGGCGTGAACCGGCATGGCCTTGCCCGAAGGGTCAGGTGGGCAACCACTCCGGCTTCGTCACTGTCACCGTTCGCCCGTCCACGGTCAGCTGGCCTTCCAACCGATCCAGCCGCAGCAGGGCGATGGCGCTTCCCTCGCGCCCGCTGCGGACCTCGCCGGCGCGAAGTTCGCCGTTGAGGACCTCGGCGCCGAAGGGCGGGGGCGGACCGTCGAAGGCGAGGGGGAGCATGCGGTTCTTGATGGAGCCGCGGCGCTTCATGCGGGAAGTGGTCTCCTGGCCGATGAAACAGCCCTTCTGGAAGTCGATGCCGTTGAGCAGGTCGAAATTCGCCTCGATCGGATAGGCGGTGTCGAAGGGGACGTCGGCGTCGGAATCGGGGACGCCCTGAGCCAGGCGGTGGGCCTGGTAGTCGTCCTCGGAGGCGTCGGCTTCCGCGTCGCCCTGGCTGCGGCCGCCGAGGGCGGGGACGCGCGGGTCGAGCGCGAAGCCGTCGGGCAGCGGGCCGTCCCAGGCGGCGAGGACGGGGCGGTCGTCAGGCTCGACCGTCACCTGGGCGCGCAGCTTGTAGAGGGTCAGGCGCTGCAGCAGAGCCTGGCGGCGGGCGGCGGCGACGTCGAGCAGGACCGCCTCGCCCTCGCCTCGGACGAACAGGTCGAACAGCACCCGGCCGGGGGCCGAGAGCAGGGCGCCGAAGCGCAGCTCGCCGTCGGCCAGGGTCTCGACGTCCTGGGTCAGCAGATTGTGCAGGAATGGGCGGGCGTCGGGACCGGCCACGCGGATCAGGGCGCGGCTTTCGAGGCGGGCGATGCGGGGGGTCATGAGGGTTAGATAAGGGCACCCGCAGCTTAGCTGAAGGGGTGGTCCTCAACCGCATACCGCGCCGTGATCCCGTCCGGCTCCCAGTCGTGCTGCTCCAGCTTGTCGAGCGAGCGGAGGACGCGGGCGAGGAAGTCGGCCGGGTCGCCGGCCTCGACCGCCGGGCGCAGCCAGTCGGTGACCTCGGCGCGAGCCGGATAGGTGCCGACCGGGCCGGGGACGCTGAGGGCGACGCGGATGCCCTGGGCGATCCAGCTGGCGAGGACGGCGAAGAAGTCGTCGGAGGCCAGGAAGTCGGTGCGCTCGACCACGAAGACGGTGATCTCGCCTTCCTCGATTCCGTCCGGGCGTATGACCACGCCGCTGCGGTCGGGCCGCCAGTCGTCGCTGAGCTCGACCATACGCCACAGGCAGAACCAGGTGCGGCAGGTCTGGGGGCGGATGGCGTGGACCGAGCAGCCGACGCCGCCAACGCAGTAGCGGCACAGCTCGCCGGTCGGCTTGGCCAGCTCGGGCAGGTTCAGCGGGATGACCCGGCAGCATTCGACGCAGCCGCCGCATTCGCGACCGGGCAGGAGGGGGAGGGTCATCGGCAAGCCGTGTACTCCGCCCGCGGGGCTGCGTCATCCACAGCGACCGCCGCCAGACCCCGCAATTGCCATCGCAGCGCCGCTCAACGCCGGGGAGAATCCGTATACGGTGTCCCCATGGCGGGACGTTTCCCCATTCTCTACCTCGCCGAGGCGGATGCCGAGGACGCGGTGCTGTCCTCCGGCGTGCTGGCCTATCTGGTCGAGGCCATGCCGCAGGCGCGGTTCACCGTGGTCGGTTCGCCGACCAGCGCCCCCCTGTTCGCCGACACGCCGCGTCTTGATCGCCTGCTGGTCCTTGAGAAGGAGAGCAAGCTCGAGTGGCTGGGGCTGTGGAACCAGGTCCGCGCCGAGACCTGGGGCTGTGTCGTCGACATGCGCGGCTCGGCCCTGTCGACCAAGCTGAAGCGGCAGAAGCGGGCGGTGCGCGGCGAGGACGAGCCGGGCGTGCACAAGGTCGAGCTGGCGGCGCGGGTGCTGCAGCTGGAGGAGACGCCGGGACCGCGGCTGTTCGTGTCGGAGCCGACGCGGGCCAAGGTGGAGGCCCTGCTGCCGGCGGGCGACGGGCCGCTGCTGGCCATCGGTCCGGGGTCGGCCTGGATGGGCCGCCGCTGGCCCGCCGAACGCTTCGCCAACCTGGCGGTGACCTTGACCAGCCCCGGCGGGCCGCTGGCGGGAGCGCATGTGGTGGTGATCGGGGAGGAGAGCGACCGTGACGCCGCTCACACCATCCGCCTGGCCCTGCCGCGGCATCACACGATCGAGCTGCAAGGCAAGCTGACGCCGCTGCAGGCGGTGGCGGTGCTGCAGCGCTGCAATCTCTATGTCGGCAACGACTCGCTGTGGACCCATCTGGCCACGGCGGCGGGGACGCCGGTGGTGGCGGGCTACGGCCCGTCGGACGACGTCGAGCGGGGACCGTGGGGCGGTTTGGTCGTGCGCGGGCCGCGCTCGGTCGAGGAGTTCCGAAAGATCGACCCGCGCCTCAACCAGGCCATCGAGCACATGAACGAGCTGCCGACCGAGCGGATGCTGCGGGCGGTGAAGAAGCTGCTGGCCGAGCGCGCCCTGGCCTAGATCACGGGGCCCGCCGGGTCTAAGGGAGCGGGCATGACCCAGACCTACGATCTCATCGTCCGCGGCGGCGAAGTGGCCAACCATGCGGGGCGCGGCATGGCCGACGTCGGCGTCATCGACGGCAAGATCGTCTTCGTCGGCGACCTGAGCCAGGCCTCGGCCGGCGAGGTGTTCGACGCTACGGGCCTGACGGTGCTGCCGGGCGTGATCGACACCCAGGTGCATTTCCGCGAGCCGGGGCTGGAGTGGAAGGAAGACCTGGAGACCGGGTCGCGCGCCGCGGCGCTGGGCGGGGTCACCGCCGTGTTCGAAATGCCGAACACCGAGCCGAACACGACCGACCCGGACACCCTGGCCGACAAGCTGGACCGCGCCCGCGACCGAATGTGGACCGACCACGCCTTCTACATCGGCGGCACCCACGACAACGCCAAATACCTGGCCGAGCTCGAGCGGTTGCCGGGCTGCTGCGGGGTCAAGGTGTTCATGGGCGCCTCGACCGGCACCCTGCTGGTCGCCGACGACGACGGGGTGCGCGAGGTGCTGCGCCATGTGAAGCGCCGCGCCACCTTCCACTCGGAGGACGAATACCGCCTGGCCGAGCGCCGCCCGCTGGCCCGCACCGGCGACTGGACCAGCCATCCGGAGGTGCGCGACCCCGAAAGCGCCATCATGTCGACCAAGCGGCTGGTGCGCCTAGCCCGCGAGACCGGCGCCCGCATCCACGTGCTGCACGTCACGACCGCCGAGGAGATCGACTTCCTGGCCGGGCACAAGGACGTGGCCACCGTCGAGGTGACGCCGCAGCACCTGACGCTGGACGGCGACGAGGCCTATGAGCGGCTCAAGGGCCTGGCCCAGATGAACCCGCCGATCCGCAATGCGCCGCACATCGCCGGCCTGTGGCGCGGCATCGAGCAGGGCGTCGCCGACGTGCTCGGCTCGGACCACGCCCCGCATACGCTGGAGGAGAAGGCGCGGCCGTATCCGGCGTCGCCCTCGGGCATGCCGGGGGTGCAGACCCTGGTGCCGGTGATGCTGACCCACGTCGCCAACGGCCGGCTGAGCCTGGATCGCTTCATCGACCTGACCAGCCATGGCGCCAACCGCGTCTTCGGCATCGCCGGCAAGGGCCGGATGGCCGAGGGTTATGACGCCGACCTGACCATCGTCGACCTGAAGGCCAGGCACCTCATCAAGGACGAGGACATGGCCACCCGCTCGGGCTGGACGCCGTTCAACAATTTCGAGGCCACCGGCAAGGCCATGGCCACGATCGTGCGCGGCCGGGTGGTGATGCGCGACGGCGAGCTGATCGGCACGGCCCACGGGCGGCCGGTGCGGTTCCAGGAGACGCTGGCCTAGCGGCCCAACCAGCGGAGCAACGCGTCGCACCAGGTGCGGCTGGCGATCAATTCGGCGCCGCTGTGCAGGTCAGGCGCCAGCAGCTGTCGGAGAGGGATCGGGCGTCGCCGACGCGGGCCAGGGACTCAGCGCGTCAGGATGAACTCGGCGACGTCGTCGACGATGCCGCCGGCCAGCGGAAGGGACGGGTCGCGGTAGGTGGCGGCATTGCCGGCGCGGTCGGCCGGGGCGAGCTTGAGGACGTGATTGACGCCCTCCCAGAGGACGAGGGTCGCATCCGGCCGGGCGGAGGCGAGGGCGCGGGCGTCCTCGACGGTGATCTGCAGGTCGGTGGTCCCCTGGCCGATGAGGATCGGCCCGTCGTAGGCGGCGATCAGGACGGCGGGATCGTAGGCGAACCAGGAGATCAGATAGGGCTGGACCGAGGGGCGGAAGAGGGCCTGCAGTGCGGGCGGGGTATCGGCCACGGTGCGGCCGGTCTCCAGCTCGGCGAGGGCGGCGTAGGCCTGGGTCTTCAGCGGCTCGGGGATCGGGGCGAGCTGTTCCTCCAGCACCACGCGAGCGCGGCGGCCCGCGCCGGAGAGCAGGACCAGGCCGCAGATCTTGTCGTCGTCCTCCTTCGTCGCGGCCAGGGCGATCAGGGCGCCCTCGCTGTGACCGATCAGCCAGGCGCAGGGCTTGCCGGTGCGAGCGGCGGCCTCTTCGGCCCAGGCGCGGGCGTCGGCGACATAGTGGTCGAAGCGCAGGTCGGTCTCGGACAGGCCGGCCGCGGCGCTGGCGGCGATGCCGCGCTTGTCGATGCGGACGGTGGCGATCCCCTGCTCGGCCAGACCTTCGGCGAGCAGGCGGTAGGTCGAGGCCGAGACGCCGAGCGGGCTGTTGCCGTCGCGATCGGTCGGCCCGGAGCCGGGCAGGATGACGGCGACGGCGCGGGCCTGGCCTTCGGGCGCCAGCAGGGTCCCGTGGATCGGTGACGGATCGGACGGCAGGGCCACCGGGGTCGAGGTCGGACCGGCCACGGGGACTGAGAGGGCCGCGGTGAGGATCAGGCTGAGCATGGTCGGTCTCCGTCGGTCAGAAGGGTTGGCGGTCGGGGTCGGTGCGCCACACGCGCCAGCTCTCGACGATCGACCAGACGGCTGCGACGAGGACGGCGCCGATGATGATCTGGATCCCCAGGGGCTGGGCGATAAAGGGCGACAGGGCCAGGCCGCCGAGGCCGATCAGGAAGAACAGGCGGCCGGCGAGGCGGTTGGAGCGGTCCCAGGCGAGCCGGCTCTTGTAGGCCCAGGGCGTGCGCACCCCGGCGATCGGATTGGGTCCGACGCGGCCGAGCACGGCGCCGAGCATCAGGAACAGGGCGGACATCGCCGCCATCGGCGCGGCGCCGCCGATCGAGGTCAGGCCGGTGACGCTGGCGAGGCCGGCGAACAGGCTGACGCCCAGCATGGCGACGAGGATCAGGATCTGGCCGAAGCGCAGGCCGCGGGCGCGGGCGGGGTCTCCGGCGCGGGCGGCGGCGATCCCCATGCCGCCGGCCAGGACGAGGGTCAGCGCACCGAGGGCGGCGATGCCGCCGCCGATCGGTTCGCGGGTCGTCCAGGCGTCGGCGTAGCCGTCGCCGCCGTAGTGGTAGGGCAGGGCCCCGGTCGGGCCCGCGAAGGCGATAGCGGCGCCCGCGCCCATGATCAGCAGCGAGATCGCGACGGTGGCGCGGTCGGCGGCGGTCAATTTCATCGGGGGGCCTCCTCCTTCGGGTCCTCGGCGCGCGCCCCGGTCATGGCCAGCAGGAAGGCCAGGGCCTCCTCGACGGCGGAGATCTCGAGCCGGTAGCGGATCGAGGCGCCGTCGCGCTCGGGCGACACCAGGCCCGCCTCCTTCAGGGCGTTGAGATGGCCGGTGATGGTCGGCCAGCTCATGTCGAAGGCGGCGGCGATGTCACCGGAGGCCAGCGGCCCTTTGCGCAGCATCTCGATGATGCGGCGCCGCACCGGGTGCGACAGGGCCTTGAACAGGGCGTTCATAGGGAGAAGGCTAATTAGGAAAAAGGCTAAATGCAAGCCTAGCTGATTTTTCACCGCTCATCCCGGCGAATGCCGGGATCCAGATCGTAGGGCGCAGAGGGCTTGCGGTTGGCTGCGGGGACAATGGCCCGATCAGCGAGACATCGCGTCTGGGTCCCGGCATTCGCCGGGATGAGCGGTGGAGGGTGGCGGAAGCCTTGAGACTTAATCTGACGCTTGCCGAATGTAGCCCTTCAACCAGATGAAAAAGGCCGCAAGTAGAAGTTGCCAAACGATGGCCACGCTCGATCGCACGCAGTTTAATATAGATGCGCCGGGCTTATCGTTAACAACGTCCGCGATATATGTCGCCGTCATTGCCATGAAAGCGAGCGCGCCCAGCAGCGACAGCACTGCCGACAAGACGCATACGATTTCACCAGCGCGTTTGAGTTTTGCCATCCAGCCGACCCTCACCCGGCCCTTCGGGCCACCTTCTCCCATTGGGAGAAGGAAAGACTAGATCGAGAAACTCACCCCGCAGCCGCAGCTGGAGGCGGCGTTCGGGTTGCGGACCACGAACTGGGCGCCGGCGAGCTCGTCAACGAAGGCGATCTCGGAGCCCTTGAGGAAGGGCAGGGAGACAGGGTCGACCAGGGCGGCCTGGCCGCCGGCCTCGATGCGGATGTCGTCCGGCTCGCCGGCCTCGACGAGCTCGAAGCGGTACTGGAAGCCGGAGCAGCCGCCGCCGTCGACGGCGACGCGCAGCATGACCGGCCGGCCCTCGGCCTCGGCGAGGCGCGCGAGGCGGCGGGCGGCGCTGTCGGACAGGGTCAGGCCGTGACCGCCGGCGGACGGCGATATCTCGAAGGCGGGTGCGGATTGGACGGTGCTCACGGGGGTCTATATGAGGCGCGGACGGGCGATCGCAAAGGCCCGGCAAAGAAGAGCAGCCGACCTTGATCCCCGAGCGCGCCGCCTACGCCGAATATCCCGAGCACAGCCGCGGCCGGCTGACGCCCGAACCCATCAGCCGGACGCGCAACGCCTACGCCCGCGACCGCGACCGGATCATCCACGCCACGGCCTTCCGTCGGCTGAAGGAAAAGACCCAGGTCTTCGTGGCCCACGAGGGCGATCACTACCGCACCCGCCTGACCCATTCGCTGGAGGTAGCGCAGATCGCGCGGTCTCTGGCCCATGCCCTGCGGCTGGACACCGACCTGGCCGAGACGGTCGCCCTGGCGCACGACCTGGGCCATCCGCCGTTCGGCCACGCGGGCGAGGACGAGTTGCAGGCGCAGATGCAGCCCTGGGGCGGCTTCGACCACAACGTCCAGACGTTCCGCGTCGTGACCAAGCTGGAGGAGCGCTATCCGCAGTTCGAGGGCCTGAACCTGAGCTGGGAGACGGTCGAAGGCGTGGTCAAGCACAACGGGCCGGTCAGCCACCGCCTGGACGAGCCGGCCTGGAAGGCCATTGCGGACTATTCGCCGGGCTGGGACCTGCGGCTGGACAGCTTCGCCTCGCTGGAGGCCCAGGCGGCGGCGATCGCCGACGACATCGCCTACAACAACCACGACGTCGACGACGGGGTGCAGGCGGGCCTGTTCACCCTCGACGACCTGGCCGAGGTGCCGCTGATCGGGCCGGTGCTGCACGGGGTGCGCAAGGACTGGCCGAACATCGACGCCCGCATGATCCGCATCGAGGCGGTCCGGCGGATGATCGGGGTCATGGTCGAGGACGTGCTGGCCGAGACCGAGGCGCGGCTGGAGGCGGACAACATCCGCTCGACCGAGGACGTACGCACGGCGCGGCGCACCCTGGTGGCCTTCTCGCCGGGCATGCTGGCCGAACTGGGCGTGCTGCGGAAATTCCTCTTCGAGCGGATGTACCGGCACTATCGGGTCAACCGCACGCGCAGCCAGGCCCGGCGCATCCTGGCCGAGATGTTCCAGCTGTTCATGGCCGAGCCGGGCACCATGCCGCCGGAATGGTCGGGCAAGGCCGGCGCCTCGGACGAGACCAAGCGGGCGCGGGCCGTGTGCGACTACATCGCCGGCATGACTGACCGCTATGCGATCGAGGAACACAAGAAGCTGTTCAGCCTGGACCTGGCTCTCGATCTCTGAACGGCCTGAAAAGCGCCACTAGCCGGGTTACCATGGCCTCCCGCGCGTGCGATTCGCGCGGACCGTTGGAAGGTCGGCCATGTCCCACGAAGATCCGTATCGCCCCTATCAGGGGCGCGACCGCGGCGCCTACACGCCGCCGACCGACGACGACCTGCCGTTCGATCGCGGCGGCTATGATCCGCGACGCGGCAGCCAGACCGGCGCGGCCAAGGCGCCGCCGCTGACCCTGATGATCAGCATCGCGGTGCTGCTGGCCATCGTGGTGGCCGTGATCCTGCTCAAGCCGTGGGAGACCCGCGGCTCCAACGACGCCCCGCCGGCCGTCGGCACGCCCGTCGCCTCGATGAAGTCCGAAGCGCCGATCGACGCCCAGCCGATCGATCCGGAGGCGGGCATCGACGTCTACGCCGAGGCCGAGGCCCCGACGACCGCCCCGACCTTCGTGCCGCCGCCGGAAGCGGTTCAGCCGCGTCCGCTGCCGCGTCCCGTCGAGGCCGCGCCGCTGGCGCCGGCCGTGGCTGCGCCCTCGAACCGCCCGGCGCCGTCCAGCCAGACCGCCTCGACCCGTCCGATCGAGCGCGCCGAGGTCCAGCCGGCCCCGGCGGCCCCCGCGGCGCCTGCCGCCGGCGGCTCGTCCGGCGTGCAGATCGGGGCCTTCTCGACCCCCACCCTGGCCGAGCGCGAGTACAACGCCGTGGTCGGCCGCTATGCGCAGTTCACCCGCGGCGCCAGCCGCCGGGTGCAGGAGGTGACCAACTCCAGCGGCTCCACCCTGTATCGCACCACCGTCGCCGGCCTGAGCCGCGAACAGGCCACCGGCCTGTGCGGCGCGATCAAGGCTTCCGGCGGCGACTGCATCGTGCGCTGACGGGCTCTTCCTGGCGGCCCTGATGTCCCTTCATCCCGCTCATCCCCGCGAAAGCGGGGACCCAGTGCTTTGGGTGATGGCGGGAGATCGGCGGGTCGCCTACGCTCGTCCTGAAGCGCCGGCGTCAGGCTGGACAGGACTGGATCCCCGCGTTCGCGGGGATGAGCGGGGCAGGGAATGACGTCGGCCGCAATCTATGGGGTTTCAGGTCATCGGCTGACGGCCGAGGAGAGGGCCTTCTTCGCCGACGCCCGTCCGTGGGGCTTCATCCTGTTCCGGCGCAATGTCGACAGCCCCGAGCAGATGCGGGCCCTGACCGCCGAGCTGCGGGACAGCATCGGCGACGCCCAGGCTCCCGTGCTGATCGACCAGGAGGGCGGCCGGGTGCAGCGGATGGGCCCGCCGCACTGGCCCAAATACCCCCCGGCCCAGGCCTATCTGAAGGCGACCAACGACCTGCTGACGGCGCGTGAGCTGGTCCGCCTGGGCGGGCGGCTGATGGCCCATGACCTCAAGTCGGTCGGCGTCGACGTCGACTGCGCCCCCGTGATGGACGTGCCCGTCCCCGGCGCCCATGACATCATCGGCGACCGCGCCTGGGCCCAGGACCCGGCCACCGTGGCCCAGCTGGGTCGGGCGGCGGCGGAGGGCCTGCTGGCCGGCGGCGTCCTGCCGGTGATCAAGCACGTCCCCGGCCACGGTCGCGCCTTCGCCGACAGCCACAAGGAGCTGCCGGTGGTCCACGCCGACTTGGAGACCCTGGACGGCTGGGATTTCGCGCCGTTCCGGGCCCTATCGGACATGCCGCTGGCCATGACGGCGCACGTCGTATTCACGGCGATCGACAAGAAGGGGCCGGCGACCACCTCGAAGAAGGCGGTGAAGCTGATGCGCGAGCATCTGGGCTTCTCGGGCCTGATCATGACCGACGACCTGTCGATGAAGGCCTTGACCGGCTCGTTCCGCGACCGGGCCGAGGCCTCGCTGAAGGCCGGCTGCGACGTGGTCCTGCACTGCAACGGCGACCTGGACGAGATGCGGGCTGTCGCCGAGGGTGTCGGCAAGCTGAAGGGCAAGGCGGCGCGGCGGGCGGAGACGGCCTTGGCGCGGATCGTCCGCGACGTGGAGCCTTTGGAGGTGCTTGAGGCCCGGGGCCGCTTCGACGCCCTGATGTCGGGCAAGCTCGACGCGGCCAAGGGACCGGACGTTGGGGAGGCGCAGGCGTGACCGACGCCTTCCAGCCCAACCTGGACTTCACCGCCGCCGACCAGGCGGACGAGCGGGAGACCTTCGTCGTCGACCTGGAGGGCTATGAGGGCCCGCTGCACGTGCTGCTGGCGCTGGCGCGGACGCAGAAGGTCGACCTGCTGAAGCTGTCGATCACCCGGCTGGCCGAGCAGTATCTGGCTTTCGTGCACGAGGCGCGGCGGCGCAACTTCGCCCTGGCGGCGGACTATCTCGTGATGGCGTCGTGGCTGGCCTATCTGAAGTCGCGCCTGCTGCTGCCGCGCAACGAGAAGGGCAAGGGCGACGAGCTGCCGGCCGAGGAGATGGCCATGGCTCTGGCCTTCCGACTGCAGAAGCTGGAGGCCATGCGTCGGGCGGTGGAGGCGATCCAGTCGCGGCCGCAGTTGAAGCGCGACGTCTTCACCCGCGGCGACCCCGAGGCGACGGTGATCGTGCCCTCGGACCGCATCGACGCCAGCCTGTACGAACTGATGGCCGCCTATGTGACCCAGCGGCGGCGCGAGGAGCAGCGGCGCTACAATCCGAACCAGCGGGTCGAAGCCTTCGGCCTGGAGGCGGCGCGCGACTGGCTGCGCGACATCCTCCCCAAGCTGGAGCAATGGACCCCGCTGGAGCGCATCGCGCCGGAAAAGGACGGGGAGGAAGGCCCCTCGCAGGCCAGCTATACGGCCTCGACGCTGTCAGCCAGCCTGGAGCTGGTGAAGGAGGGGGCCATGGATGTGAAACAGGCCGAGGCCTTCGCCGAACTGTTCCTGAAGCGCCGCGGCCAGGGCGCCGGGCAGGCTCAGGCGTTTGAGCTGACACCATGAGGGCGTTCCGATGAGTATCCAGTTCGCCCCGGACGAGGGGGAGATCGAGCGCCGCGTCGAGGCGCTGCTGTTCGCGGCGGCTGCGCCCTTGTCAGCCGCCGAGTTGGCGCGCCGGCTGCCCGAGGGGGCGGACGTCGGCGGGGCCATCTCGGCCCTGCGCGAACGCTATCAGGGCCGTGGCGTCGAGCTGGAGTGCGTCGCCGATCGCTGGCGCTTCCGCACCGCCGCCGACCTCAGCTTCATGATGACCGAGGAGCGCGAGGAGCCGCGTCGCCTGTCCAAGGCCGCGCTCGAGACCCTGGCCATCATCGCCTACCACCAGCCCTGCACCCGGGCCGAGATCGAGAGCGTGCGCGGCGTGTCCCTGTCCAAGGGCACGCTCGACCTGCTGCTGGAGATGGGCTTCGTGAAGCTGAAGGGCCGGCGCCGCACGCCGGGCCGACCGGTGACCTACGGCACGGCCGACAAGTTCCTGGAGCATTTCAGCCTCGCCAGCCTGTACGACCTGCCCGGCGTTCAGGAGATGAAGGCGGCGGGGCTGCTCGACCTGTCCATCCCGGTCGGCTTCGAGGTCCCGGATCCGACCCGCGCGTCGGACGAGGACGACGCGCCGCTGCTGGAAGGCGTCGAGGACGCGCCGGAGTTCGCCCAGGACTTCGTGTCGGACGACTGACGCTTGGACGGCGAGACGCGCCAGGATCGTCGGACGCCGGTGCGGCCAAGTGATTGGTGGCTGGTGATTAGTGGCTGATCCCGCCGACGCCGGTTCCCGGCTGTTCATGGTCAGTGAAGTCGCAACCACTAATCACTAACCACTCATCACTTTCCGGGCGCTGCCGCCGGGGGTGGTGCAATCCCCGCCAACCCTTGCTAAGCGGCTGCGATGATCGCTCGCCTTCGCCCCGTACCGTTCGACCTCGGCCCCGTTCACTTCGTGGGCATCGGGGGCATCGGCATGAGCGGGATCGCCGAGATCATGCTCAAGATCGGCTATTCGGTGCAGGGCTCCGACGCCAAGGCCAGCGCCAACACCGAGCGGCTGGAGAAGCTGGGCGCGCGGGTGTTCATCGGCCACGACGCAGCCAATGTCTCGGACGGCGTCTCGGCGGTGGTCTATTCGACGGCGGTGAAGGCCTCGAACCCCGAGATGGTGGCCGCTCGCGAGCGCCGCATTCCGCTGGTGCGCCGGGCCGAGATGCTGGCCGAGCTGATGCGGCTGCAGTTCTCGATCGCTGTCGGCGGCACCCACGGCAAGACGACGACAACCTCGATGGTGGCGGCCCTGCTGGACGCGGCGGGCCTGGACCCGACTGTGGTCAACGGCGGCATCATCAACGCCTACGGCACCAATGCGAAGGTGGGCGACGGCGACTGGATCGTGGTCGAGGCCGATGAGTCCGACGGCAGCTTCCTGCGCCTCAAGTCGACCGTCGCCATCGTCACCAACATCGACCCGGAGCACCTGGACCACTACGGCGACTTCGAAGGCGTGCGGAAGGCCTTCGTCGACTTCGTCGAGAACATCCCCTTCTACGGTTTCGCCGCGGTCTGCCTGGACCACCCCGAGGTGCAGCGGCTGGTGGCTTCGATCGATAACCGCCGGCTGGTGACCTACGGCGTCAATCCGCAGGCCATGGTCCGCGCCGACAACTGCCAGATGAGCCCGGACGGCTGCCGTTTCGACGTGGTGATCCAGAAGCAGGGCCTGGCCGCCCTCGACGAGCCGATCCGCATCGAGGGGCTGCACCTGCCGATGGCCGGTTGGCACAATGTCTCCAACGCCCTGGCCGCCATCGCCGTGGCGCGCGAGCTGGACGTTTCCGACGAGGCCATCAAGGTCGGCCTGGCCGGCTTCGGCGGGGTCAAGCGCCGCTTCACCACCACGGGCGTGGCCAACGGCGTGCGCGTCATCGACGACTACGGCCACCACCCGGTGGAGATCGCCGCCGTGCTGAAGGCCGCCCGCCAGGTGGCCGAGGGCCGCGTCATCGCCGTGGTCCAGCCGCACCGCTACACCCGCCTGCGCGACCTGATGGAGGAGTTCTCGACCTGCTTCTCCGACGCCGACGCGGTGATCGTGGCCGACGTTTATCCGGCCGGCGAGAGCCCGATCGAGGGTGTCGACAAGCACGCCCTGGTCGAGGGCGTGCGCCGCTTCGGCCACCGCTCGGTGCAGCCCCTGGAGAACGCCGCCGTGCTGCCGCGGGTGATCAAGGAAGAGGCCAAGGCCGGCGACCTGGTCGTCCTGCTCGGCGCCGGCGACATCACCAGCTGGGCTTATGCGCTGCCGGCGCAGCTGGAGGCGCTGGGTTGAAAGGCGCAGGGCTTCTGGTCATGCCTGGGGCTCTTCTAGGGCTCTGCCTCTTCTTTACCGCTTGTAAGCCTGCGGCGGATCACCCAGCCAATCCGCCAGCGGAACGGGACAGTCCTGTACCGACTGTCCGGGAAGTGAACCCCGCGTTCCTCCAGCCCGCACCGGCAGAAACCTACAAGGTTTCATGTCAGCGGCAGCATTGCGAAATCACATCCGCCCGTCTTGCTGTCGTGCTCCTTAGCCATGAAGACAGCCTGGGGCTCCGTCTGGCCGCCGTGACGGGTCAACTCGGGGAAGAGGTCGTATCCCTACAAACGACGCAGGCGTTTTTCCAGCCCTCGCCGTGGATGCACGATTCCGAAGGCCGTCCCTTGGTCGAAGGGGTCGAGGGGCATTTGCTTGTGGGAGGGGGCGCCGACGGTCGCGACGATTTGATCGTCCATTGGGACCGGCGTTCCGACACCGCCTTGCGGATCACGGTGGATGAGTTCCTGACGCGCTTGGAAAAAAGCCCGGACGTGTATGTTTCGGCCATGACGCCGACCTCCCAGGATACGATCGGATCAACTTTGACTCGCATTCAGTCACGGCCTTTCGTTGCGGCGGTCCGTGACGCGGCCAGACGACTGAACCGGGATCATTAAGGGTTGCTACGCCGTCGAGGCCGGCAGGGGGCGACCCCCTTGCGCACTCCAGCGAGAGCGGGCATCGCAGCCCGATGACCGACTGGCGCGATGATCTTCCCACTGTCCGCGGCAAGCTGCTGCCGAACGAGCCGCTGGGGCCCTACACTTGGTTCCGCGTGGGCGGGGCGGCGGATGCGCTGTTCATCCCGGCCGACGCTGATGACCTGCAGGCCTTCCTGAAAGCGCTGGACCCCGCCGTGCCGGTGGCCGTGCTGGGCGTGGGCTCGAACGTCATCGTGCGCGACGGCGGCATCGAGGGCGTGGTGGTGCGGCTGGCCGGGCGGCCGTTCGCGGGCATCACGGCCGAGGGCGACACGATCACGGCCGGCGCGGGTGCGCTGGACTCGATGGTGGCCAAGGCGAGCGCGAAGGCGGGCATCGGCGGGCTGGAGTTCTACGCCGGCATTCCGGGCACCATCGGCGGGGCCCTGACCATGAACGCGGGCTGCTACGGCTCGGAGACCAAGGACATCCTGGTCTCCGCCTGGGGGCTGACCCGCCAGGGCGAGCGGGTCGACTATTCGCTGGAGGATTTCGGCTACAGCTATCGCCACACCGACGCCCCGGCCGACATCATCTGGATCGAGGCGACCTATCGCGGCGTACCCGCCGCGCCTGAGGCCGTGTCGGCCAAGATCAGCGAGATCACCTCGCGGCGCGAACAGACCCAGCCGATCCGCGAGAAGACCGGCGGCTCGACCTTCAAGAACCCGGACGGCCATTCCTCGTGGAAGCTGGTCGATGAGGCGGGCTGGCGCGGCAAGCTGCACGCCGTGACGGGGGGCGGGGCCAAGTTCAGCGAGTTGCACTCCAACTTCATGATCAACCCGGGCGAGGCCACCGCGGCGGACATCGAGAGCCTGGGCGACACGGTCCGCGCCGACGTCCTGGCCAAGACCGGCATCGACCTGCACTGGGAGATCCGGCGGATCGGGCGTCCCGCTTAAAGGTCGGATCACAAGCGTTTTATCCGCCACGGACTCCATTTGGTTGACGGCCTGTTAAGGACGTTCGTCGCATTGCGGTGACTGTCCGTGGAGCTTGTCATGACCCGCCCGTTTTCCGACCTGCACGTCGCCGTCCTGATGGGCGGGCTGTCGTCGGAGCGCGAGGTGTCGCTGTCGTCGGGCAAGGGCTGCGCCGATGCCCTGGAGGGGCAGGTGGCCAAGGTCAGCCGGGTCGACGCCGGGCGCGACCTGGCCCAGGTGCTGGCCGCGCTGAAGCCCGACGTCGTCTTCAACGCCCTGCACGGCGAATGGGGCGAGGACGGCTGCGTCCAGGGCGTGCTCGAGACCCTGGGAATTCCGTACACCCACTCCGGCGTGTTGGCCTCGGCCCTGGCCATGGACAAGGACAAGTCGAAGGCTGTGCTGCGCGCCGCCGGCGTGGTCGTCCCGGGCGGCGGTCTGTTCGACCGCAAGGCGGTGGCGGCGGCCCATCCGATCGAGCCGCCGTATGTGGTCAAGCCGAACGCCGAGGGCTCCTCGGTCGGGGTCTATGTGGTCATGCCGGGCGATCCGCCCTGCGCGGCCGCTGGCGAGGACAGCTGGACCTACGGCGAGCAGGTGATGGTCGAGCCCTTCATCGCCGGCAAGGAGCTGGCGGTGACGGTGCTTGGGGAAAAGGCCGGGCCGCGCGCCCTGACCGTGACCGACATCACCCCGCACAAGGGCTTCTACGACTACGAAGCGAAATACGCCCCGGGCGGCTCCAGCCACGTGCTGCCGGCGGTTCTGCCGCCCCACGTGTTCGAGGCGGCGCTTCGGGAATCGGAGCTGGCGCACGCAGCCATGGGTTGCCGCGGAGTCTCGCGATCCGATTTTCGTTATGACGATGTTAAGGACGTTCTCGTTCTTCTGGAGGTCAACACCCAGCCCGGCATGACGCCGACCTCGCTCTCGCCGGAGCAGGCTGCGTTCGTCGGGATGGATTACAAAGACCTGGTCCGGTGGATGGTGGAGGACGCCTCATGCCCGCGGTAGTTCGCGGCGGTCGGCGACAGAGTTCGAACCAGCCAGCCAAGCGGCCTGCGGCTTCCAAGAATGGGGGGCGCGGCCGCTCGTCGCGTAACGCCCCGGCCTCGCCGGGCAAGGTGGCGGCGATTGGCAGGCTCGACCTGTCCCCGCGCGCAGTGATGATCTGCATCGCCGCCGGCGTCGTCGTGCTCGGCGGCGTCCTGGCCACGGGCGCGCGCGCCGAACGGATCGGCCAGTCGATCAGCCAGGGCCTGGACGGCGCGGCGGTCGGCATGGGGCTGAAGCTCGACAAGGTGTTCATCGAAGGCGAGTCCGCCGAGGCCTCGGCCGCCATCCAGCGCGCCGTGCAGCTGCAGTCGGGCCAGGCCATGACCTCGATCGACCTCGGCGCGGTGCGCGAGCGGGTCGAGGCGGTCGGCTGGGTCAAGTCGGCCAAGGTGGTGCGCCTGCTGCCCAACACCCTGATCGTCCATGTCATCGAACACGACCGGATGGCCATTTGGCAGGCGGGCGGCCGCAACCTGGTCATCGACCGTCAGGGTCAGGTGATCCGCGGGGCGGACGCCGGCCGTTATCCCAACCTGCCGCTGGTGGTGGGGAAGGGGGCCGAGCAGGCCGCCGCCGACGTGCTGCCGCTGATCGCGCAGCGCCCGCGGCTGGCGTCGCGGGTCGAGGCCTTGGTGCGTGTCGACGAGCGCCGCTGGGATCTGCGCCTCAAGGACGGCAGCCTGATCCAACTGCCCGCCACGGACCAGGACGCGGCCCTGATCCAGCTGGACGCGCTGGACCAGCGCGAGCGGCTGCTGGAGCTCGGGTTCGCCCGCATCGATTTGAGAACGCCCGAGGAGGTCGCCGTCCGGCCCTCCGCCGGCGACGTACAGGCTGGGGTGTAGAATGGCCGGACGGTCTGTGGACAAAACTGTGGATGGCGGCCGGAACGCCGCGAGCCGCGCGCCCGTCGTGGCGGCGCTGGACCTCGGCCAGTCGAAGGTCGGCTGCTTCATCATGAAGCCGGACGGCGTGCGCCACGCCGATCGCACCATCCGCGTCGCCGGCGCCGGGCATGTGCAGTCGCGCGGCGTGCGCGGCGGCGGCATCGTCAACATGGACGAAGCGGCTCAGGCCATCGGTCACGCGGTGGAGCGCGCCGAGCGCGCCGCCGGCTCGCCGGTTTCGGGCGTGGTCGTGACCACGGCCATCGGCCAGATGGCCAGCCACCGCGTGCAGGCCCGCGTCTCGCTGGGCCAGAACCCGATCGGCGACGCCGACCTGGCCCGCGCCATCGCCATGGCCCTGGCCCAGATCCGCCTGCCCAACCGCCGTCCGATCCACGTCCTGCCGATCGCCTGGTCGGTCGACGGCGCGCGCGGCGTGCACGACCCGCGCGCGATGCGCGGCCACTCGCTGGGCCTGGACCTGCTGGTGGTGTCCATGGCCGAGAGCGCCTTCACCGCCCTGAGCCACTGCCTCGAGCTGGCGCACCTGGACCTGCAGGGCGTCGTCGCCGCGCCCGTGGCCTCGTCGCTCGCCGCGCTGGAAGACGACGAGATGGATCTCGGCTGCGTCTGCATCGACATGGGCGGCGGCGCGACCTCGGCGGCCGTCTGGGGCGGCCGTTCGCTGTTGCATATCGAGAGCCTCAATGTGGGCGGGGACCACGTCACCGCCGACATCGCCCGCGGCCTGTCGACCTCGCGCGCCGGCGCCGAGCGACTCAAGACCCTGCACGGCTCGGCCATGGCCAGCGCCAACGAAGACCGCGAGATGCTCGAGGCCCCGCCGCGCGGCGAGGACACCTCGGCCGGCCCCGTCGTGGTGCCGCGCGCGATGCTGAAGACCGTCATCGCCCCGCGCGTCGAGGAGACGCTGGAGCTGCTGCGCGACCGCCTGCGCCACGCCGGCGTCGGCCTGGAGCCAGGCGCGGGCCTGGTCCTGACCGGCGGCGCCAGCCAGCTGAACGGCGTGCGCGAACTGGCCGTGCGCGTGTTCGACCGCCCCGTGCGTCTGGGCAAGCCGCAGCGGGCGCCGCACCTGGCCGACGCCGCGTCCGGCCCGGCCTTCTGTTCAGCCGCCGGCGTCCTGCTCCGCGCCGCCTATGGTCCGCGCGAGGCCGTCTCGGCCCGAAAGCTGATGTCGCGACAGATCACCGCAGCCGACGCGCCGCGTGTCCACCGCGGCGGAATTGTGGCCCGAGCCGCCGGCTGGCTCCGCGAAAACCTCTAGGGCGGCCCGGCTCAGAGGCCGAAGACTCGTGGTTTTCGAGGCATTTGCGGCCCTGTAGCTGAACTGTGTCTAGATTGTAACAGCTCAGGCTTCGAATGGTCGCGGATCGGCCACATTAGCTTGTCGGCCTAAGCAATGGCGCCTAGCGTGCCCGTCCGAAACAGATCCGCCTCAAGGCGGGCGTTTGTATGGATTCACATCGGTTGGGGCACCCAAACATGCTGACTAAGCGCAAGTACCTCTTTGGCACGACGATCCTCGCGGGCGTCATGGCCGTCACGGCTCCGGCCTTCGCGCAGACGGCGCAGCCGCGGCCGCAGGCCCAGCAGCCCGCTCCTCAGCCGGCTGAGGACGAAGTCGAGGAAGTCGTCGTCACGGGTACGCGTATCCGCAACCCGGAATACACCGCCGCTTCGCCGGTCTCGGTGATCACCTCGGAACAGACCGATCTGCGCGGCATCCCGGACGTCGCCCAGGCCCTGCTCAACTCGCCGCTCGCGGTCAGCAGCTTCCAGCTGAACGACCAGCTGACCGGCTTCGTCACCGCCGGCGGCGGCGGCACCCAGTCGGTCGCCCTGCGCGGCGCCGGCCCGCAGCGCACCCTGACCCTGCTGAACGGCCGTCGCGCCGGTCCGGCCGGTACGCGCGGCCAGGTTCAGGCCTTCGACCTTGGCGTTATCCCGGGCTCGCAAGTTGAGCGCACCGAAATCCTGAAGGACGGCGCTTCGTCGATCTACGGTTCGGACGCGGTCGCCGGCGTGGTGAACATCATCACCAAGCGCGACCTCGACGGCGGCTCGATGAACGTCTTCTACAGCCAGCCCTTCGAAGAGGGCGGCGAGCAGCTGCGCCTGGACGGCACGTTCGGCAAGACGTTCGACCGTGGCTACGTCAACATCGCGGCCGAGTACTCGGAAACCAGCATCCTGCGTCGCCGTGACCGCGACTACACCAGCTGTACCTCGGACTACCTGTTCAACCCGACGACCGGCGACCGCGTCGATTACATCGATCCGTTCACCGGCGAGTTCAAGTGCTATAACCAGAACACGAACTACGTCTCGCTGCTGACTTCGGGCCAGAACATCGTCCGCCGTATTCCGGGCTACACCTACCCGACCGCCGCTCAGGGCAACAACGTCCCGGCCGCGTTCGCTGGCGAGTGGGCGCGCTTCAACCGCGCCGGCTACCCGGGCACCTACCTCTACACCCCGAGCGACAACGAGTACTGGCAGAACGCTTCGGTGATCAGCCCGGCCGAGCGTTACTCGGTGAACCTGAACGCAGCCTACGAGCTGAGCGACAATGTCGAGCTGTACGGTGAGTTCCTGTACAGCCACCGTGAGTCGAGCCAGGTCGGTTCGGCCCAGGTGTTCCAGAGCTTCGCTCAACGGAACATCGTCAACGGCGCCCCGAACAACCTGCCGGCCTCGAACCCGAACAACCCGTTCGGTCAACCGGTCCAGACCGTCGGCGTGTACGAGTCCAGCTCGTTCCAGGAAATCGACTACTACCGCGGCGTGGTCGGCCTGCGCGGCACCGTGGGTGACTGGGACTGGGACATCTACGGCCAGTACTCGCTGTCGGACGCCAACTACAACAACGGCCCGCGCATCTACCTGGACCGCTTCCTGGCCCTAAACAGCCCGAACGTGGCCTGCGAGCAGAACCCGGTGGGCGGCAACGTCTCGAACTTCAACTGCGCGGACCTGCCGGGCGGCATCCCGTGGACCAGCGAGCGCATTGGGCGCGGCAACTACACCGAGGCCGAGCGCAACTTCCTGTTCTTCACCGAGAACGCGACCACCACCTATGAGCACGCCTACCTCGAGGGCGTGGTCAGCACCAACTCGCTGTTCACCCTCCCGGCCGGCGACGTCGGCGCCGCCTTCGGTGCTCAGATCCGTCGTGAAGAGCTCGACGACACGCCTGGCCCGCAGGCGATCGCCCGCAACACGGCGCTCTACACCACGGCCGGCCGCACCGCCGGTTCGGACACCATCAAGGAAGTCTTCGGCGAACTCGACCTGCCGCTGCTGGCCGATCTCCCGATGGCTCACCAGGTGAACCTGAACGTCTCGGGCCGCTTCTCGGACTACGACTCGTACGGTGAAAGCTCGACCTACAAGGCGGGCCTGAACTGGGCCTTCACGCCGGAAGTCCGCGCTCGCACCAGCTACGGCACCTCGTTCCGCGCCCCGGCGCTGTACGAACAGTTCCTCGGCGCCCAGGTCGGCTACAGCGGTCAGACGATCGACCCCTGCTACGACTACACGAACAACGACAGCATCGAGCCGGCCGTTCTCGCCGGTTGTATCGCGGACGGCGCGTCGACCACCCTCGGCGGCTCCAGCGTCGCCGTGTCGTCGGTCGGCGGACGTGACCTGCTGGACGCCGAAACGGCCAACAGCTGGACCGTCGGCTTCGTGATCACCCCGCAGGACATGCCGATCAGCGTTGCGGTCGACTACTACGAGTTCGAGATCAACGACGCGGTCAGCCAGCTGGGCGCGAACGAGATCATCACCCGCTGCTACCGCGGCCAGACCGACTTCTGCAGCCTCTTCACCCGCGTTCGCACCGGTGACCCGGCTGCGATCGGCAAGCTGGCCACCGTCGACAACGCCTATACGAACGTCGCCGAGCAGACCAACCGCGGCGTCGACCTGCAAGTTCGCTGGTCGGAAGAGTACTCCTTCGGTCGTCTGACGATCGAAACCGCTCACAACTTCAAGCTGGAAGACACCGAAACCGTCGTGAGCGACACCGACTCGTTCCTCGGCGACACCTTCAACTTCGGTGGTCCGGCCTACGCGGGTAACCTCTACGTCACCCTGACCCGCGGCGATTTCTCGTACTTCTACGGCATCGACATGATCGGCCGTGGCGACGACATCGAGGAGCAGGGCGGTTCGGAGATCCTGTACAACTCGAAGTACGCGGACGTCGTGAACGGCATCACCAACACGAACTGCACCCTGCCGAACAACGCCTGCGTGCTCTACAACTTCGAAACGCCGTTCTACGCGACGCACTCGGCCTCGATCCGTTACCGGAACGACCGTTGGAGCGCCTCGCTCGGTGTCCAGAACCTGTGGGACGAAGCGCCTCCGGCGGCGGGCGTCGGCCTGTTCCGCACCGGCAACGCCGCGCTGAACGGCTACGACATGCGCGGTCGTCGTCTGTCGCTGCGCCTGGGCGTGAACTTCTAAGCCTGGCGTTACTGCCTGGAGTTATCTCCAGAACGGATAAGGGCGGCTCGCAAGAGCCGCCCTTTTTCGTGGTCGCGGTGGAAAACTGCAGTGAAGGTTAATGATTTCCGTGGCCCCCGGCCCGACTCAGCCTATCCGGTAACACTCTCTTAAGCAGATGAGGTGCTTCCTTAACGCGCTCATAACCAATGCGAATCGGCGGGGATTTCGCATCGGTGGCGTCAAGGGCAGGGTCGGATAAGGTCGGATAAGAAAATGTCTCTCTCGCTGGTGCGTCCGCAAAACACGGAACTGAAGCCCCGGATCGTCGTCTTCGGCGTCGGGGGAGCCGGCGGCAACGCCGTCAACAACATGATCGATGCGGGTCTGGAGGGCGTCGAGTTCGTCGTCGCCAACACCGACGCGCAACATCTGTCGTTCGCCAAGACCGACCGACGCGTCCAGCTGGGCGAGACCATCACCCAGGGCCTGGGCGCGGGCGCCCACCCCGAGGTCGGCATGAACGCCGCCGAGGAATCGGCCGACGAAATCTACGGGCACCTCGACGGCGCCCACATGGTGTTCATCACCGCCGGCATGGGCGGCGGCACCGGCACCGGCGCGGCCCCCGTCATCGCCAAATGCGCCCGTGACCGCGGCATCCTGACCGTCGGCGTCGTCACCAAGCCCTTCACCTTCGAAGGCCGTCACCGAATGCGCCTGGCCGATGCGGGCATCGCCGAGCTGCAGCGCTACGTCGACACCCTGATCGTCATTCCGAACCAGAACCTGTTCCGCGTCGCCAACGAGCGCACGACCTTCGCCGACGCCTTCGGCATGGCCGACCAGGTGCTGCACTCGGGCGTCCGTTCGATCACCGACCTGATGATCCTGCCGGGCCTGATCAACCTCGATTTCGCCGACGTCCGCGCCGTCATGTCCGAAATGGGCAAGGCGATGATGGGCACGGGCGAGGCTTCGGGCGAGGACCGCGCCCTGCAGGCGGCCCAGAACGCCATCGCCAACCCGCTTCTGGACGAGACCTCGCTGAAGGGCGCCAAGGCCGTGCTGGTGAACATCACCGGCGGCATGGACATGACCCTGCTGGAAGTCGACGAGGCCGCCAACGCCATCGCCGGCGAAGTGGACGCCGACGCCAACATCATCTTCGGCGCCGCCTTCGACCCGGCCCTGGACGGCAAGATCCGCGTCTCGGTCGTGGCCACGGGCATGGAAGACCTGTCGGCGATCAAGGCTCCGCCGGCCACGGCGTCCTCGACCTTCGACGCCCGTCGTCCGACCAGCTACAGCCCGTCGCGCATCGATCCGATCCGTCCCGAGCCGATCCGCGAGCCGGTCCGCGCCGAGGTCGCCCGCACGCCCGAGCCGGCCCCGATCGTCCCCACCTTTCAGGCCGCCCGCGCTGAAGCGCGGGTAGAGCCCCGCCCGGAGCCGGTGATCCACGTCGCCGAAGAGCGGAAGCTTGAGCCGATCGTCGATCCGTGGGTCGAGGAATACGAAGCCTCGCCGCGCACCGCCGCCCAGGCGCCGGCCGCCCAGGGCGACCTCTACGCCGAGCGCTACGAGCGTCCGGCCGCCGAGCGCGCCCCCGAGCCGGTCGAGAGCCGGCGCGAAGAGCCGGCCTATGACGACCACGACGACCGGGATCACCGGAAGTCGGGCTGGAGCCTGTTCGGCCGCAAGCGCCAGCAGCAGCCGACCTATCCCGCCGCCGGTTCGCGGCAGACTGAAATGCGGGCCACCAGCCAGGCGCAGCCCGCCCCCGAGCCGGAGCTCGGGGAAGCCGAGGACGATCTCGAGATCCCGTCCTTCCTGCGTCGCCTGGCCAACTAAGAAACGATCGCACCGTCGACGCCGCCCCGGAGCCCCGCGCTCCGGGGCGGTTTCGCGTTCGGTAACCATGAGCGAAACAATCCGAAACCCGACTTTCATTTTCGGGTGGCGCGGGGACCGGTAGACGGTTCCTGGGGCGAACTCCGCACGTAGAGGCGGGACGCAGAAGCAGAGAGTTTGAGTTTTGACGGTCCGTACCGACCATCACCAGAAGACGACCGTCGCGCCGGCTATTATCGCCGGCGTGGGCGTGCACACGGGCGACCGCGTGCGCCTGGCCGTGCGCCCGGCTCCGTCCGGCACGGGAATCGTCTTCGTGCGCACCGACATCCAGGACCGTGACAACCGCATTCCGGTCTCGGGCGAGGCCGTGGTCGACGCTCGCTTGAACACCATGATCGAGAACGCCGACGGCGTGCGCCTGTCGACGATCGAGCACCTGATGGCCGCCTTCGCCGCCCTGGGCGTGTCGAACGCCGTGGTCGAGGTGGATGGTCCGGAGCTGCCGATCCTCGACGGTTCGGCCCTGCCGTTCGTCCAGTTGCTGGACCGCGCCGGCTTCCGCCGCCAGGAGGCCCCGGTCCGCTACATCGAGATCCTCGAGCCGATTCGCGTCCAGGACGGCGACAAGTCCGCGGTCCTGCTGCCGTGCGACCGCTACGAGATGCGCTTCGAGATCGACTTCGCCACGCCGGTGATCGGCAACCAGGTGGTCGACTTCGTGGTGGATGAGGAAACCTTCCGCAACGAGATCATGGCCGCCCGCACCTTCGGCTTCGCCCATGAGGTCGAGGCCCTGCGCCGCGCCGGCCTGGCCCGCGGCGGTTCGCTGGAAAACGCCGTGGTCATCGACGGCGACGAGATCCTGAATCCGGGCGGCCTGCGCATGGAGCGGGAGTTCGTGAAGCACAAGGCGCTGGACGCCATCGGCGACCTGTATGTGCTCGGCGCCCCCCTGCTGGGCCGCTACGAGGGCGTCAAGGCGGGCCACGCCATCAACAACCTGCTGGTCCGCGAACTGCTGGCCAATCCGCAGGCCTGGCGCGAGGTGGTGCGCGTGCCTGAAATGGCGATGGCCGGCTGATCAGCCCAGGCTGATCGCGCTCATCATCCGGCCGAAGTCGGCCTCTCCGTCCAGGTGGGCGCGGCGGTTCGAGAAGAAGCGGGCCCCGTCGATGCGGGTGTCGTGGCCGGTCCAGGCGGCGTCGCCGACTCCGGCCTGCTCCAGTCTCCACAGCACGAAGGCGGGCAGGTCGAACAGCCGCTTGTCCGGCGCGACGCCGGGCGAGAAGAAGCGGGCGCTGCCGGCGTCGTGGTGTTCGAACCGCTCCTGGAAGTCGGCCCCGACTTCGTAGCTCTCCAGGCCTATGCAGGGGCCGACGACGGCGACCATGCGGTCGGGCCGGGCGCCCAGCGCCTCCATGGCGGCGACCGTGGAATGGACGATGCCGCCCAAAGCGCCTTTCCAGCCCGCATGGGCCGCGCCGACCACGCCGGCCTCGGCGTCGGCCAGCAGGATCGGGGCGCAGTCGGCGGTCAGGACGCCGCAGATGACGCCCGGGACCGCGGTGACCGTCGCGTCGCCCTCGGGTCGTTCGCCCTTCCAGCCGGCCTCGGCGACGCGGACGACGGCGGAGTGGATCTGGTAGCAACTGGCCAGATCGTCGGCGGTCCCGCCGAACCATCCGGCGAGGCGGGCGCGGTTCTCGGCCACGGCGGCCGGATCGTCGTTCGACCCGACGCCGACGTTGAGACTGTCGTAGAGGCCGGTCGAGACGCCGCCCTGGCGTGTGAAGAAGCCGTGGCGCACGCCGGCGCCCTCCAGCAGGGCGTGGGTGATGGGGGTCAGGCTCATGGTCAGGCCTCGAAGCCCGGGACCACGAGGGAGCGGGGCGAGAAGATCGCGCAGGCCTTGAACAGGGTCCCCATCTGATCGTCTCCGGTCAGGCGGTCGAGCTGTCGGTCGATGACGTCCGCAGCGTCGGGCCGTCCCTGTTTCAACCGGTCGGCGCGCGCTTCGATCCCCAGGAGGCGGAGGAAATCCCCTTGTCCGAGGCAGCCCGAGACATCCGCTCCGGAGTGGACGGCGGCCTCCAGCACGGTCGGGAAGTCGGCCCACTGGGTCAGGTCGGCTTCTCCAGGCGTGGCCAGGGGGTCGACCTTCTGGTGGCGGCGCAGGGCCTGCAGGGTGTCGCCGGCTTCGGGCCGGGCGCGGCCGTAGTCGATGAGCAGGGCGGCGCCGCCGGCCGCCTTGACCAGGGTCGCCAGATCGCGCCCGAAGGCGGCCTGCTGGTCGGAGATCTCGACCGTCTGGCCGGGCTCGACGTCGAAGGCCGGGCGCTTGAAGGCGCTAGTGATGCGGACCAGTCCGAAGGTCAATGCGCCGGCGTCGTCGACGCCGACACGACGCTCGGCCCAGCCGTCCTCGGTGCGAACGAACTGGCGCGCGGGCAGGCAATCCAGCACCTCATTGGCGACCAGGATCACCGGGGCGTCGGTCTCGATGCGGTCCAGCGACGAGACCCAGCGCGGATGGACGTCGCTGTCGGCCAGCATGCGGGCCTGGGCGGCGCGCAGCGGCGGGCTGGGCTCGATAAGGACCAGGTCGACGGACTGGAGGAAGTCCGGGGCCAGACGGGCGGCGCGCAGGGCGTCGGCCATCAGCGTGCCGTCGCCGGGGCCGACCTCGACCAGCCGAACCCGCTCGGGCGCGCCAAGGCGATGCCACAGCTCGATCGCCCACAGGCCGATCAGTTCGCCGAACATCTGGCTGACCATCGGGGCCGTGATGAAGTCGCCGGTCGCGCCGATGGCGGGCCGGGTCGAATAGTAGCCGGCCTCGGGATCGTGCAGGCAGCGGGTGACGTAGTCGGCGATCGACATCGGGCCCGTCAGGGCGATCTCCCGGGCCAGTCTGTCCTTGAGGGGGAGGGCGGGCGCGGCCATCGGATCAGGCCGTCGCTTCGACCGGAGGCCGCTTCCAGGCGCGCCAGATCAGCCAGGCCCCGATGATCATCATCGGCACGGACAGCATCATCCCCATGGTCAGGCCGAACGGCAGCTCGGACAGCTTGCCGGCGTCGGGCTGGCGCACATTCTCAAGCGAGGCGCGCACCAGGCCGTAGCCGAGCAGGAAGATGCCGGTAACATAGCCGGGCTTGGCCAGCAGGCGGCCCTTGAACACGGCCAGCCACAGGATGACGGCCAGCAGTGCGCCTTCGAGAGCGGCTTCATACAGCTGGCTGGGGTGGCGCGGGATCAGCAGTTCGGGCGGGCAGCCGCCGCCGTACAGCTTGGCGATGTGGCTGTTGCAGAAGACCATGCCCCAGGGGGCGTCGGTCGGGCGACCCCACAGTTCGCCGTTGATGAAGTTGGCGATGCGGCCGAAGAACAGGCCGATCGGCACCACGGGGGCGACGAGATCGCCGAGGCTGAGCAGACGGATCTTGTGCTTCCAGGCGAACCAGACGATCGCCAGGGTCACGCCGATCAGGCCGCCGTGGAAGGACATGCCGCCGTCCCAGAGGCGGAACAGGGCCAGGCGGTCCCCCATCTCGGGTCCGGTGAAGATCTGGGCGTACAGCGACGGCTTGTAGAACAGGGCGTAGCCGAGGCGGCCGCCGCCGATGATGCCGAGGGTGATCCACAGCACCAGGTCGTCCAGTTGGAGCGAGGTGACCGGCGGCTTCCCCGGCGCCCATACGGCGATGTTCTTGGCCAGTCGGCTCGCGTACCACCAGCCCAGGACGATGCCGGCGACATAGGCGAGGGCGTACCAGCGGATGTCCAGGGGGCCGATGCTGAACAGCACCGGATCGAACTCGGGGAAGGGCACGGGCGCTCCTGACGGCTGACTTCGAGGCGAGGTTTAGCAAGCGTCGCCGCCGCCGTCCCTGAAATTTCGGACAGGCGACAGGGCGACCAAATCAGGCCATGAGTGAAGTATACCGCAAGGTTTCGTTCACCATATCCCGCAACCATCCTTAACGAAGTTCGCTTGTTCGAGTCGGAGACGTTTGATGCAGACACGCAATCCCATCCTCGACGAGTTCGCGAAACTGACCACGGGCGCCATGGGACTGGCCCAGGCGGCGGGCGAGGAGGCCAAGACGGCCTTCCGTTCTCAGGCGGATCGCTTTGTCGCGGACATGGACCTGGTGCGCCGGGACGAGTTCGATGTTCTGAAAGCGGAAATTGCGGCGTTGCGGGCGGAGATCGCGACCCTGAAGGCGGCGAAGAAGCCTCAAAAGGGAACGTCCACAGCGGCAACTCCCGCACAGGACGCAGCCGGTTGAGCCGAATCTGCGAACCCGCATACCGTTTCCTGAGAGGGCGTGAGTCGCGCCCGGAGAATCCTTAATGGACGCTGCACGGCCCGAAGAAGTCGACGTTCCCTACGACCCGCTGGATGTCGTGGAGCACGTTTTGGCGGCCGAAAACCTGCCGTTCGACCGCACCGACGAAGGCGATCTCGCCTTCGCCCTCGCCGGCGACTGGAAGGACTATGAGCTGTGGTTCGCCTGGCGACCGGAAGGCGACTGCCTGCAGCTGTGCTGCGCCCTGGACCTCCAGGCTTCGAAGTCCAAGCGGGCGGCGGCGTATGAGCTTGTCGGCCTGATCAACCAACGTACCTGGATGGGCCATTTCGAGGTCTGGGCCGAGGACGGCGAGATCGTCTTCCGCCACTCCCTGGCCCTGCCCATGGGCGAGCGCCCGACCCTGGGCCAGGCGGCCTCGATGATCGACGCCGCCGTCGAGGCGGCGGACCGCTATTACCCGGCGTTCGACTTCATGATCCGCGGATCGAAGAAGCCGCAGGAGGCGATCGACGCCTGCCTGTTCGAGACCGTCGGCACGGCCTGAGGCCATGACAGACACGTCAAAGACCGGCGCCGTGGTCCTGGTGGGCTGCGGCCGCCTGGGCTCGGCGATCGTCGAAGGCTGGCTGGCGACGGGCGCGGTCGATCCGCGCGAGCTGATCATTCTGACGCCGTCGCCGAAGCCGGTCGCCGAGGCGGCGCGGGCGAGGGGAGCGCGGGTCAACCCGCCGCTCGAGGCGCTGCACGACCCGGCGGCCGTCGTCCTGGCGGTGAAGCCGGCGGCGTGGCGCGGGGCGGTCGAGCCCCTGGCCGAGGCGATCGGCCGGCCGAAGGCGGTCGTGTCGGTGATGGCCGGAACGCCGGCCGCGGCGATCGGCGCGGTCCTGAAGAGCCCAGTCGCCCGGGTCATGCCGACCACTGGCGTGGCTCAGGCCCGGGGCGTGGCGGCGCTGTGGGCCGCGGACTCCGGCGCGCGCGAGACGGCGCGGGGTCTATTCGCTCCCATCGCCGACGTGGTCGACTTGGACGCCGAAGAACAACTGGACGCCGCGACCGCGACTGCCGGGTCTGCCCCGGCCTTCATCTACGCCTTCGTCCAGGCGGTGGCGCGCGCCGGGGAAGCTCAGGGACTGCCGGCCGAAGCGGCTGAGCGGCTGGCGCGCGGCGCCCTGGGTTCGGCGGGCGCGGGGCTGGAGACGGGGGAGGGGCTCGAGGCCCTGATCGGCCGCATCGCCTCGCCGGGCGGGACGACGCGGGCAGGGCTGGACGCCATGACGGCGAGCGGCGACCTCGAGCGCGCGGCCGAGGCCGCGGTCAAGGCCGCCGTGGCGCGGGCGGCGCAGCTCCGCGGCTAGCGGGTGACGTAGCGCCCGCCGACCAGGTTGTTGGCGAACCGTTCGTAGGCGCGGTCGGCGTCCTGCCAGGTGCTGAAGCCCCGGACGTCGACGAGATCGTTCGAGAAATAGTCGAACCGGACGGGTTCGACCCGGCCGTCGGCCTGGGTGATCTGACCTTCAATGGCCGCGCCGCCGAGCGAGATGCTGCGATACCAGTCGATATTGGGCTGGTCGGCGATCTGCTGCCGGGTCGGCCGGTTCGGCTTGAGGTCTGTCAGGACCAGATCGATGCGGGCGCCGCTGAGGGCGCCCTTGGTCTCGAGCGTGCGCCGGACGACCTCGGCGAGGCGGTCGGCCTGCTCGCGCACCTCGCGTTCCCCCAGTTCATCGATCTGCTCCTCGACCTCGGGGCCGAGTGTGACGTTGACGCTCTGCGGTTCGGCGAAGGCGGGCGCGGCGGCCATGGCCAGCACGACGGCGAGGGGAGCGGTAAAGGCGAGTCTGCGCATTTGTATCCTCCAAGGCCCTGTCGCCTGGAAAGATGCGCCCTATGGCCCCGCTTCGCCAGAGGGGGCGGCAAATCGTGATTGCGGCTCAGCCGGGTAGGCGGATGACGGCGCTGAGGCCGCCCAGGTCGCTGCGGCCCAGGGTGATGTCGCCACCGTGGCCGCGGGCCACGTCGCGGGCGATGGCCATGCCCAGGCCGACGCCCTTGCGGTTCTGATTGCGCGAGTCGTCGAGGCGCGAGAACGGCCGGAAGGCTTCTTCGTGCATGTCGTCGGGGATACCGGGGCCGTCGTCGTCGACGGTGACCTCCAGCCCGCCCGAGGGCAGTTCGCGGGCGGCCAGGCGGACGTGCTCGCCATGGGCGGCGGCGTTGCCGGCCAGGTTGGTGATGGCGCGCTTGAAGGCGAGGGGACGCAGGCTGGCGGTCAGCCCGGTCGGGACGCGGACCTCGACCTCGGCCCCGGCGCGGCGGGCGTCCTCGGCGGCGGCGGAGAGCAGGTCGGAAATGGAGACGGCCTGGGCCGCTTCGCCGGCCTCGCCGCGGGCGAAGGCGAGGTATTCGTCGATCATATGCTCCATCTCGTCCATGTCCCCCTGCATGGCCGAGGCGCGCTTGAACGGCGGGGCGAGCGCCAGTTCCAGGCGCAGGCGGGTCAGGGGCGTGCGCAGGTCGTGGCTGACGGAGGCGAGCAGGGCGGTGCGCTGGTCGATGTGGCGCTGGATGCGGTCGCGCATGTCCATGAAGGCCTTGGCGGCGGCGCGGACCTCGCGGGCCCCGTGCGGCTTGAACCGCTCCTGGCTCTCGCCGCGCCCGAAGGCCTCGGCGGCCTCGGCCAGCCGCTCGATGGCGCGGACCTGATTGCGGATGAACAGGATGGCGACGCCCATCAGCAGGACGGTGGCGATCAGCAGCCAGACCACGAAGATGTGGGCCTGGGTGGCGACGGCGCGCTCGCGCGGGGCGATGATGCGCAGTACGCCCTGCGGCTGCTGCACCCGGATATCGACATAGGCGGGATATCGGACGGTATCGAACCACAGCAGTTCGTCGACGCGGGCCTCCAGGGCCTGACCCAGGGCGCGGTCGACCACGCCGATCGGGCCGCGTCGGCGCTCGGCGGGCAGGGTGGCGCCGTCCTGCAGCGCGACCGACAGCGACATGGTGCGCTCCGCCCGATCGGCGATCACGGCCAGATTGGCCGGCGTCGGATCCTCTGCATAGCTTTCGACGATCCAGGCGACGTCGCCGGCCAGGCCTTCGGACAGGCGGGCGGTCACCGTCTGCCAGTGCATGTCGAAGAAGGCCCAGGTGACGGCCACCTGCATGACCAGCACCGGCAGGACGATGATCAGCAGCGACCGACCCCAGAGCGAGGTCGGCAGGCGCCGCTTAAGCACCCGGGCCCAGACGCCGGCGGGGAGCAGCCGCATGCGAGGCCTAGTCCGGGGCCAGCATGTAGCCGACGCCGCGCACGGTCTGCAGGTAGCGCGGGTTCTTGGGATCGGCCTCGAGCTTGCGGCGCAGGCGGGTGACCTGGACGTCGACAGCGCGGCCGGTGATGTCGGCGGTGTCGGGCGACAGGCTCATGCGCTCGACCGGGGCGTGGGCGTGGATGGCCAGAGTCTTGAGCAACTGGGCCTCGGCCTCGGTCAGGCGCTGGGGCTTGCCGTCCTTGGACAGCTCCAGCCGCTCCATGTCGAAGACCGCCGGCCCGAGCTTGATCTCGCGCGGCGTCAGCGGCTTTCCGCCGGTGCGGCGCAGGATGGCGTCGACGCGCAGCGCCAGTTCGCGCGGGTCGAACGGCTTGGACATGTAGTCGTCGGCGCCGCGGGACAGGCCTTCGATGCGGTCGTCGGGATCGCCGCGGGCGGTGAGCAGCAGGACCGGCGTCTTGGAGGTCTCGGCCTTGGAGCGCACCCAGGTGGTCAGGTCGAAGCCGCTCTCGCCCGGCATCATCACGTCGAGGATGACCAGATCGAATTCGATCAGCTCCATCAGGCGCTTGGCGGCCGCCGCATGGGCGCCGCCGGTGACCCGATAGCCCTCGCGCGCGAGGAATTCCTTCAGCAGTTCGCGGATGCGGTCGTCGTCGTCGACGACCAGCAGGTGACGACCGGCGCCCGGGCCCGCGATGGGGCCCGAACGGCCATAGGGACGGACATCGCTCATCACGAAGCGGCCATGGGGGCGCGGCAGGCGTTGACCTGAGCGATTCCGACGGGTCTAACCCGAAGACTTACGCGGGAGACGTTATTCAATGGCCTTCGTTCCTTTCGACGATCGTGACGGCTGGATCTGGATGGACGGCGATTTCGTGCCCTGGCGGGAAGCGAAAACGCACGTTCTGACCCATGCCCTTCACTACGGCTCGTCGGTCTTCGAGGGTGAGCGTATGTATGGCGGCGAAATCTTCAAGCTGACCCCTCACTCGGAACGCCTGCAACGCTCCGCGAACCTGCTCGATTTCGACCTTCCATACAGCGTGGCCGAGATCGACGCCGCCTGCAAGGAAACCTGCGAAAAGATGGGGCTTTCGGACTGCTATGTGCGTCCTGTGGCCTATCGGGGGCCGGAACAGGTCAGCGTTTCGACCATCAACAACAAGACCCACGTCGCCATCGCCGTGTGGGACTGGCCCAGCTATTTCGATCCCGAGGTGAAGGCCAAGGGCATTCGCCTGGAGTGGGCCAAATGGCGCCGCCCGGACCCGATGACCGCCCCGTCGGCGGCCAAGGCCGCGGGCCTGTACATGATCTGCACCATGTCCAAAACAGCCGCCGAGAAGCGCGGCTATGCCGACGCCATGATGCTGGACTGGCGCGGCTATGTGGCCGAGGCCACCGGCGCCAACGTCTTCTTCGTCCAGGACGGCGTGCTGCACACCCCGCCGGTCGACGCCATCCTGGACGGCATCACCCGCCAGACGGTCATCGAAATGGCCAAGGCCAAGGGCATCGAGGTGGTCGTGCGCCACATCAAGCCGGAAGAGCTGTCGACCTTCAGCGAATGCTTCCTGACCGGCACGGCCGCCGAGGTGACCCCGGTGAGCGAGATCGGCGAATACCGCTTCACCCCCGGCGCGCTGAGCCTGGGCCTGATGGAAGACTACGGCAAGCTGGTGCGCGGGCAGCTGTAGGGCGACCCTGAGATGTTCGCTCTAAGGTTGTCATCGGCGGTGAATTCTGCAGAGATGCATGTCTCGCAGCGGAGAACCGCCGATGGCCTCGTATCCCGCGTCAGTGCTCGCACTTCTTGCAGCGGTAGGGCTCGGGAACAGTGTGGCCCAAGCGCAGACCGCGGCGAACTCCGGCTGGTCCGAACGCGGTATGTTCGTCTACGACGACTTCGTCGTTGATTTCAGGCAGGGGCTGGAAGGCTCGTGGCTCGAGACGCGGCCGTTAGAAGACTGTTCGACCAGCGAGGTTTACTGCGCCTCGGGCGCGGCCTTTCGGGTCGTGATTCCTCGCTTTTGCCAGGAGATCGCGGTCGGAGACGAATGGACCGCGGCCGGCGTGACGACAAAGGTTCTGGGTCGCGAGGATCATCCCCTCAGCCCTCACCGAAGCGCGGAAGTGACCTGGTTTCTCGGCGATCCGGTGCAGCCCGGCGTCGTCTACGAATATGAGCCGCACAACGGGATCGTCGCGCTCTACCGGCCCAACAATGGCGATTTCGACTTCGTCGGCATGGCGCAGGATGGGCGGCTGACAGCCTTCAAGCGCGAGCGGATGTCGGACTGGCGGATCCGGGTGCACTACAAGGGGCTGGTGTCTTTCGATCCTGCCGGTTTCTGTCAGGAGCGCTGAATGGTCGCGGCCCCGGGGACCGCGACCGTTCCTGGCGCTCAGGCCGAAATCGGCTTCCGCTTCCGGCGCACCGCCGCCCACCAGACCACGCCGCCGATGGCGACGATGGGCAGCATCACCGAGCCGGCGGTGATCAGGAAGCCGAGCATGCCCATCGACAGGCCGAAGGCGTCCTGCAGGGCGCGGGCGACCGGCCGGGTCGGGCTGTCGGCGGCCATGACGCCGCCCTGGCGGTAGTCGATGGTCAGGCGGGCCGACTGGACGCGGTCGTTGAGCTCGCGCAGCTGGATCTGCTGTGCGTCGCGCTGACGCTGCAGATCGGCCAGCTCGCGTTCGATCTCCAGGCGCTGCTTGGTCGTGCCGCCAGTGCGGGCCTGAAGCTCGCGCATGCGGTCGGCCAGGGCGGCGCTGGTCTTGGCGCCGGTCGAGGCGGCGTCGATGCCGCGGGTGACGTCCTCGCCGTCGGTGACCGCCTCTTCCAGACGGCCGCCGGCGTTCTGGGCGTCGACGGCGAGACCGGCGCGGAAGCGGTTGATCCATTCGGGCTGGCCACGAAGTTCCAGCCGCCCGCTGGGATCGCGCCCGCTCCAGTCGGCCTGGGCCGAGATCACCTGGCAGAGGCCAGGCCCGGCGCTGACGCAGGCGTATTCGTGCCGGCTCATCAGCTCGGCGCCGCGGTCCTCGGGCACGGAGAGGGCGTAGCTGAAGGCGTAGGCGATCTTGGCGATGGGGGCGAGCGGGGCGGGGGCGACGGCGGCGGGGGCGACGGGCGCGGTCCGAATGCGGGCCTGTTCGGAACCCGGTTGGGCGGCGGCGTCTGCTGCCGGGGCTTCGGCAGACGCCATCTCGGCGGCGGGAGCCTCCTCGACCTTTTCGCCGGGCGAGCAGGCGGTCAGCAGCAGGGCGGTCGCGGCCGCCGTCATCAGTGCCTTCTTCATCGTCATTCTCCCTGTCACCGTGCTGATCACGGTTTCGTGATGGCGCGCCCGGATCGGGGCGGAATCTCGACGGGGAAGAAGCGGAAGCGGGGCCATATGCGGCCGAAATCGCGGCCTCTTGCCACAGCGCCCGCACTGGCGTTCAAGGGCCGAGGGACCGGCGGGGAGCCGGGAGGGAAATCGCGTCGATGTTCAATGTGCTGAACCTGCAGAGCCTGCTCGGCCTGGTGGTCATCGTGGCGGCGTGCTGGGGCCTGTCCGAGAACAAGCGCGTCTTTCCGTGGCGCCTGGCGGTCGGCGCGATCGCGGTGCAGGCGGCCCTGGTGCTGATCCTGTTCGGCATCCCGGGCTCGGACAGCGTGCTCAGCGCCATAACCGGCGCCGTCGACGGCCTGAACCGGGCGACGCAGCAGGGCACCCAATTCGTCTTCGGCTATCTGGCCGGGAGCCGTTTCCCACAGCCCTATCCGGTGCAAGACCAGAACGCGATGTTCACCTTCGCCTTCCAGGTCCTGCCGCTGATCCTGGTGATCTCGGCCCTGTCGGCGTTGTTGTGGCACTGGAAGATCCTGAAGTGGATCACGCTCGGCTTCGGCTTCCTGTTCCAGCGAACCATGGGCCTGGGCGGCGCCTCGGCCCTGGCAGTGGCGGCCAACATCTTCCTGGGCATGATCGAGAGCCCGATCGTGATCCGCGCCTATCTCGACAAGCTGACCCGCTCCGAGCTGTTCCTGATGATGGTGGTCGGCCTGGCCACCGTCGCCGGTTCGACCATGGTCGCCTACGCCACCATGCTCAGCGCGACCCTGCCGGCCGCCGCCGGCCACGTGCTGGTCGCCTCGATCATCTCGGCGCCGGCCGGCGTGCTGCTGGCCCGCATCGTCATCCCCGAGAAGCCGGGCGAGGGCGGCGCGGTGGCCGACTACAACTCGGCTCTCAAGTACGACAGCGCCATCGACGCCATTGTGAAGGGCACGTCGGACGGCCTGATGGTGGTCTTGAACATCTCGGCGGTGCTGATCGTCTTCGTGGCGCTGGTGGCGCTGGTGAACATCATCGTCGGCGCGATCTTCGGGCCGTCGATCAGCGTCGAATGGTTCCTGAGCTGGATCTTCGCCCCGGTCGCCTGGCTGACCGGCGTGCCGGCGGCGGAGACGCGCGACGCGGGTCTGCTGCTGGGCACCAAGCTGACCCAGACTGAGTTCAAGGCCTTCATCGACCTGGGCGCCATCCCGGCCGGCGAGATGACCGAGCGCACCCGCATGCTGATGACCTACGCCCTGTGCGGCTTCGCCAACGTCGGCTCGGTGGGCATCACCGTCACCGGCCTCAGCGTGCTGATGCCGGAGCGTCGCGAGGAGGTGCTGGGCCTCGTCGGGAAGGCGCTGTTCGCCGGTTTCCTGGCCACCCTGATGACCGCCTGCATTGTCGGCGCGATGCCTGCGACCATATTCGACTGAGCGGAGGCCGTTCGATGAAGCTCTACACCTCACACCGCGCTCCCAACCCCCGGCGGGTCCGCTGGGTGATGGCTGAGAAGGGCATCGAGGACGTCGAGATGGTCGAGGTCGACATCATGGCCGGCGAGCACCGCACGCCGGACTACCGCGCCAAGGTCGGCATCCCGCACGTGCCGGCGCTGGAGCTGGACGACGGCGAGTGCATCACCGAGTCCGTCGCCATTTGCCGCTATCTGGAGGCGCTCTATCCCGAGCCGAACCTGTTCGGGAACGGCGCGCGCGAAGAGGCGGTGATCGAGATGTGGACACGGCGCGCCGAGTTCTACCTCGCCAATCCGCTCATGCTGACGGTCCGGCATTCCCACCCGGCCCTGGCGGCGCTGGAGTCGGTGCAGGTGCGGCAGGTGGCTGAGCACAACCGGCTCGGGGCCGAGAAGGTGATGAACGGCCTGAACCGCCGGCTGGCCGAGAACGAGTTCCTGGCCGGCGACCGTTTCACCATCGCCGACATCGTCGGCGTGGTCGGGCTCGATTTCGCCCGGCTGATCAAATACCGGCCGCCTGAAGAGTTCGAGCATCTGTCCCGCTGGCTGGAGGATTGCCGCGCGCGGCCCGGGGCGACGGCCGGAGCCTGACGGCGGCTTTTTGTTGCGTCGCAGCAAGCGGCGCCGTCAGATGGCGGGATGTCCGCCCAGCCCTCCTATGTCAGTACGCGCGGCCGCTCTGGAGCGGTCGGATTCGTCGAGGCCCTGCTCAGCGGCGTGGCGCGCGACGGGGGCCTCTATGTGCCGGCGCGCTGGCCGACCCTGTCGCCCGAAGCGCTGACCGCGGATGGCCCGGCCGCAACGGCCGAGGCGGTGCTGCGGCCCTTCATCGGAGACAGCCTGCCTGAGGGCGCGCTGGCGCGGGCGACGCGAAGGCTGACAGACGGCTTTGACGATCCGGCGGCGACGCCCCTGGTCGAGGTCGCGCCCGGCCTGTTCGTGCTGGAGCTGTTCCACGGCCCGACGGCGGCCTTCAAGGACTACGCCATGCAGATGGTCGCCGTCCTGGCCGAGGCGGCGCTGGAGGCGAGCGGAGAGCGGCTGCGGCTGGTCACCGCGACCAGCGGCGACACCGGCGCTGCGGCGGTGCGGGCCTTCGGCGGGCTGGAGCGGGTCGAGCTGGTGGTGCTGCATCCGCTGGGGCGGGTGTCGCCGGTGCAGCGGCTGCAGATGACCACGACCGGCGCGGCCAATGTGAAGAACCTGGCGGTGCGCGGCGACTTCGACGACTGCCAGCGGCTGGTTAAGGCCCTGCTGGCGGATCCGCGTACGGCCGGAGGCGGGCGGTTGAGCTCGGTGAACTCGATCAACTGGGCCCGGCTGGCGGGACAGATTCCCTATTATGTCGGCGCGGCGCGGGCGCTGGGCGCCCAGGCGGCGCGGGCGACCTATGTGGTTCCGACGGGCAATTTCGGCGACGCCTTCGCCGGCTGGGCGGCGCGGCGGATGGGCCTGCCGATGGGCGGGATCGTCGCCCCCACCAACCGCAACGACGCCCTGGTGCGGGCGCTGCAGACCGGGGTCTACGCCCGGGCGCAGGCCGCGCCGACGGCCAGCGTCAGCATGGACGTGCAGGCGCCGTCCAATTTCGAGCGGCTGCTGTTCGAGGCCTCGGGCCGCGACGCCGACCTGACCCGCGGCTTGTTCGAGGACTTCGCAAGCGACGGCCGGATGGTCCTGCCCGAAGACCTGCTGGCGGCGCTGCGTCGGGAGGTCCGTGCCGTGTCGGTCAGCGAGGCGGAGACGGCGGCCGAGATCGCCCGGACTCACGCCGAAACCGGCCGAGTGATCTGCCCTCACACGGCGGTGGCCCTGCATGCGGCGCGGCGACTGGACCGCAGCGCCGGTCCGGTGGTCGCCTTGTCGACGGCGCATGCGGCGAAGTTTCCGGAGTCGGTCGAGGCGGCGCTTGGTTTCGCGCCCGAGCGGCCGCGTCAGCTGGAGGGCCTGGAAGGCCGGGCCGAGGTGTTCGAGACCGTCGATCCGACGTTGGACGCCGTGCTGGCCGCGCTGGCCTAGGCGGCAAGCGCCGGGTCGGTCCACCAGTCGAGCCGACGCAGGAACGGGGCGGGGTCCTTGGGCGTCACTAGGGCCTTGGGATCGACGTAGAGCCGGTCGTGCAGCCGCGTCAGGGTGAAGCGCACCGCCGCCACCGCGCCGAGGGCCGGCAGGGCGTCGCGCTCGGCGGCGCTGAGCGGACGGACGGACTCGTAGCCCGACTGGAAGGCGCGCAGGGCGGCGGGGAGGGGCGCGCCGTCGGCGTCAAAGCCCCAGGCCGACAGGGCGATGGCCAGGTCGTAGGCGAGGGCGTCGGTGCAGGCGAAGTAGAAGTCGATCAGGCCGCTGGGCGCGCCGTTTTCGAACAGCAGATTGTCCGGGAAATAGTCCGCATGGATCGGCCCGCGCGGCAGGCCGGCGGCGGGGTCTGCCGCACTGCCGTCGACCCAGGGGGCCATGCGCGCCAGCAGGGCCTGGTCGGCGGGCCCGGCGCGGAGGGCGCAGCGGTCGAACAGGGCGCGGCGGGCGGCGGGGCCGACCGGGTTCTCCCGGATCGCCGGATAGTCTGCGGCGGCCAGGTGAAAGCGGGCGAGCAGGGCGCCGGCGGCGGCCTGGTCGGCGACGGACGGTGCGCGCCGCCACTCGCCCGGCAGCCACTCCAGGACGGCGGCGGGACGGCCGTTCAGTTCGCCGACGGTCTCGCCGGTCTTGTCCGCGACCGGATGGGCGCAGGGCAGGCCGCGGTCCGCCAGGTGGCGCGTCAGACCCAGGCAGAAGGGCAGGGCGGCGGCGTCGGTCCGGCCCTCGAACAGGGTCAGGACATAGCGGCCGCGCTCGGCCTCGACCCGGTAGTTGGTGTTCTCCACCCCTTCGGCGATCGGGGCCAGGGCGCGCAGGGCGCCCAGGCCCCGGCTCCTAATGAAGGGCTCGGCGTCGGCCTCGTCGACGGGGGTGAAGACGGCCATGGTCAGGCGACCCGGAGCGCGAGGCGGCCGGCGGCCAGTTCGGACAGGTCGGCGAGCAGGCTCTCGGCCGTGGGCCAGCGGCCAGCGCCGCGGCCGCGGCAGCGGGCGAACGAACCGTCCTGGCGGAGCACCTTCAAGGCGTTGCCCTCTCCCTTCAGCGTGGCGAACAGCGCGTCCATCGGACCGGACACGAGCCGAACCTCGCCGACCACCTTGCCGCCTTCCAGGCGACAGCGACAGAGCTGTCTTGCGCCGGCGGGCGGAAGGGCGTCGGCCGAGAGCACGTCGCGGGCGATGTCGGCGGCGTCGGGCATCTGGCCGAAGGCTTCGAAGGCCAGCAGCCGGACCTTGGCGGCGGCGTCGAGGCCCTCGAGGTCCGAGGAGGGATCCTCCTCGGCGAAGCCGGCGGCGCGGGCCTCGGCGAGGGCGCGGTCGAAGCCGGCGCCGGCGCCGAGCCGTTCGAGCATGAAGTTGACCGTGCCGTTCAACACCGCCTCGAAGCCGGCGACCGGACCCTCGGCCTGGGCGGCGCGCAGGGACTCGACCATGGGCACGCCGCCGCCGATCGAGGCCGACCAGAGCAGGCGGGCGCCGTGGGCGTTGGCGAGGGCGAGCAGGCCCGCGGGATCGCGCGACACGGCCTGTTTGTTGGCGCTGGCCACATCGACGCCGCGTTCGAGGGCGGCGTGGATCAGGTCGTAGCCGGCGTCGGCTTCGGACAAGGCTTCAAGCACCACATCGGGGCGACAATCGAGGAGGGCCGCGGCGTCAGCGACGAGCAGGTCCTTGAGGCGGGCGGCGTCGGCGCCGGGCACGTCGCGGGGGCGGGCGGGATCGCGGACCAGTACGCCGACGACCTCGACCCTGGGATCGTCGAGCAGGCGCGACAGGGCGCCGCCGCCGACCACGCCGCAGCCGGCCAGGGCCACGCGCAGGCGGCGATGCGGCAGCGGCGCGCGCGGCGGGGCGCTGTCGGGACCGATCACCGTGCGATGGCCGTCCTCGTGGTTGCGCACCTCGATCCGCAGGCCGCGCGCCTCGGCCAGGTCGATGGCGTCCGGCTGGACCAGGCCGCCGCCGAGGAAGCGGGCTTCGCTCCAGCTGGCCTGATCGTAGCGGCGGGCGTCGGGATCGGCGTTGGGGTCGCGGTCGTAGAGGCCGTCGACGTCCTTCACCAGCTGGGCGGCCTCGAGGCCGAGCTCTGCGGCCAGGAACAGGGCCGTCAAGTCCGAGCCGCCGCGGCCGAGCAGGACGACCTTGCCCTCGGGCGACAGGGCGCCGAAGCCGGGCACCACCACCACCTCGTGACGGAGCAGGGCGGCGTCCAGCGCCTCCCGCTCCAGCCGCAGCGGCCGGGCGTGCTCCAGCGGGCCCTCGGCGACGAGGCCGAGGTCACGCACCGACAGGGCGAGGGCGTCCAGGCCGACACGGTCGCAGGCCAGGGCCGTCAGGGCGGCGGCGCGCTCCTCGCCCATGGCGACATAGGCGGGCAGCAGGGGGTTGTCGTGCGGCAGGCCCAGCGTGCGGGCCTCGGCCAGCAGCCGATCCGTCTCGCCCTCGAAGGCCGAGACCACGGCGACGACGCGGCGGCCTTGGCGGACCTGGGCGTAGATGTCGGATGCGACCTTGGGGGCGTCGGCGGGCGAACGCAGCACCGAGCTGCCGAACTTCATCACCACCACGCTTGGGGCCGCGAAGGCGGCGTCAGCCTGGTCGGGGCGGAGCGGGGAGAGGAGGGCGAGGGACATTTGCGGAGGCTTTCGATGGGGAGATTTCGGGGAGAGCTGGGCGGAAAGAAAAAAGCCCCGCCGGGTGATCCGGCGGGGCTTGGTCTGGTGCGATCCTAGTTTGATGCGCGCGCTAACCTGTCCCCGCCGAGGGCGTGGTGGTGGTCATGGTCCCGGTCCCGATGACGCGCACGGCGACGCCGTCGCGCAGGGCGACCGAGGCGGCGGTAATGCGAATGGACGTCGGGTTCACGGGACCTGTTCCAGGCTGAAGTTCGAACGGGAGGCTGACGCAAGACGGCGGCGTCCGTCAACCCTTGATGCACGGAAATTGCCCTGCGGCGCGGGAAACAGGCGTTTCAGGGCCATTTGCAACCCGCTCATGCGGCTGGAATGACACGATCCTTCCATGTCAGGCCCAATGCATCTGAATGCGGTGCGCCGCGGCCCAGTGGATGGCGCGGATGGCGTCGACGATGGCGTCGGTCGCCGCCCGGGTGCCCAAGGTCCCGCCCAGGTCGGCGGTGGTCTGGCCGGCGGACAGGACGGCGGCCACCGCCGCCTCGATCGAGCCGGCCTCGTCGTCCAGCCCCAGGCTGTGGCGAAGCATCAGGGCGGCGGACAGGATGGCCCCGACCGGATTGGCGATGTCCTTGCCGGCGATGTCGGGCGCCGAGCCGTGGATCGGCTCGAACAGACCAGGCCCGCTCTCGCCCAGGGAGGCGGAGGGCAGCAGGCCGATCGACCCGCCCAGCACCGAGATCTCGTCCGACAGGATGTCGCCGAACATGTTCTCGGTCAGGATGACGTCGTACTCGCGCGGCTTGCGGATCAGATGCATGGCCATGGAGTCGACCAGGGCGTGCTCAAGCTCGACCCGCGGGAACTCCTCGGCGTGGATGCGGGTGACCACCTCGCGCCACAGGCGGCTGGTCTCCATGACATTGGCCTTGTCGACCGAGGTCACCTTGCCGCGGCGCTGCTGGGCCGTCTTGAAGGCGGCGCGGGCGACGCGCTCGATCTCGACCACAGTGTATTCGCAGCGGTCGGTGGCGCCCTCGGCGGTGCGGGTGCGTTCGCCGAAATAGATGCCGCCGGTCAGTTCGCGGAACACCATCAGGTCGACGCCCTCGACGATCTCGCGCTTCAGCGGCGAGCGGTGCGCCAGGACCGGCGACACCTGCAGCGGGCGCAGGTTGGCGAACAGGCCCATGGCCTTGCGCAGCCCCAGCAAACCCTCCTCGGGCCGGCGCTTGCCGCCCTCCCACCTGGGTCCACCCACGGCGCCGAGCAGGACGGCGTCAGCGGCCAGGCAGGAATCAACAGTTGACTGCGGCAGCGGGTCGCCCGTCGCGTCGATCGCCGCCCCGCCGATGAGGTGCTCGTGGAAACGGAAGCGGTGGCCGAAGAAGTCGCCGATGACGGCAAGCACGGTCTGCGCCGCCTGGGTGACCTCGGGGCCGACCCCGTCTCCGGGCAGGACGGCGATGTCGTAGGTTCTGGGAGCGGGCATCAGGCGGTCTCCGGCTGGCGGGAAGCTTCGTAGGCGTGAATGTCGGGCAGGCGTGCGAGCAGCCAACCGAGGGGATCGACCCCGTCGAGCAGGCAGCGGCGGGCGAAGGGTTCGACTGAGAAAGCGATGGGCGCCGCATTGCCGGCGCGGATCTCGCAGGCCTCAAGGTCGATGCGGATGGGCCGGTCCGGCTCGGCAGCCAGTGCGTCCCAATCGGCCTGGCTGACCTCGATCGGCAGCAGGCCGTTCTTGAGAGCGTTGGAGGTGAAGATGTCGGCGATCGAGGTCGAGATCACCGCCTGGAAGCCATAGTCCATCAGCGCCCAGGGCGCGTGCTCACGCGACGACCCGCAGGCGAAGTTCGGGCCCGTGATCAGGATGCGCCGCTCGCTCGGATCGATGCGGTTGAGCACCGCCTCGGGCTTGGCCGCGCCGTCGGCTTCATAGCGCCAGTCGTGGAAGGCGTGGCGGCCCAGACCTTCGCGAGTCGTGGTGGTCAGGAAGCGGGCCGGGATGATCTGGTCGGTGTCGATATTGGCCTGGCTCAGCACCACGGCCTTTGAGGTCAGGGAGACGAAGGGTTCAGGCATCTTGGACTCCTACCGCCTCGCGCGCGGCGCTCGGCTGCTTGAGGAGGGAAGCCTCCCGGGCGAAGGTGCGGGGGTCGGTCAGGAAGCCGGTCACGGCGCTGGCCGCGGCGGTGGCCGGACTGGCCAGGATGGTGCGCGCGCCCTTGCCCTGGCGGCCCTCGAAATTGCGGTTCGAAGTCGAGACGGCCAGCTGGCCGGGGCCGACGAAGTCGCCGTTCATGGCGATGCACATCGAGCAGCCGGGGATGCGCCACTCGGCGCCCGCCTCGGTGAACACCCGGTCCAGTCCCTCCGCCTCGGCGTCGCGGCGCACGGCCTCGGACCCGGGAACGACCAGCATGCGCACGCCGGGCTTTACCTTGCGTCCACGCAGCACCTCGGCCGCAGCCCGCAGGTCGGGCAGGCGACCGTTGGTGCAGGAGCCGACGAAGACGACGTCGATCGGATGATCCGTCGTCGCTGCTCCCGGCTCGAAGCCCATGTAGTGCATGGCTTTTTCGTCCGATGCATTGCGCGGCTGCGGCACCGGCGCGCCGATGGCGGCGCCGGCGTCCGGGGTCGTGCCCCAAGTGGCCATGGGCCGGATGGCGGCGCCGTCGATCTCGATCTCGGCGTCGAAGACCGCTTCCGCATCGGACTTCAGGGTCAGCCAGTCGGCGGCCGCCCGGGCCAAGGCCTCGCCCTTGGGCACGTGCCGACGGCCCTGCAGCCAGGCGACGGTGGTCGCGTCGGGCGCGATCATCCCGGCCCGGGCGCCGGCCTCGATCGACATGTTGCAGACGGTCATCCGCCCTTCCATGTCGAGCGAGCGGATGGCCTCGCCGGCGTATTCGATGACGTAGCCGGTGCCGCCGCCGAAGCCGAGGCGGGCGATGATGGCCAGGGCCACGTCCTTGCCAGAGACCCCGGGCTGCAGCCGGCCGGAGACGGTGACCCGCATGGCCCTGGGCTTGCGCTGGGCCAGGCACTGGGTCGCCAGCACATGGCCGACCTCGGAGGTGCCGATGCCGAAGGCCAAGGCTCCGAAGGCGCCGTGGGTGGCGGTGTGGCTGTCGCCGCAGACCACGGTCATCCCGGGCTGGGTCAGGCCCAGCTCGGGCCCCATGACGTGGACGACGCCGCGGTCGGGGCTGTCCCAACCGGCCAGCTCGACGCCGTGGCGGGCGCAGGAGACTTCCAGGGCCTCGACCTGGGCGCGGGCCTCAGGAGTCGCATAGGGCCGCTCGCCCTCGATGGCGGGCAGGGTCGGGGTCGAGTGATCCAGGGTGGCGAACGTCCGGTCGGGACGGCGGACAGTCAGGCCGCGCGCCTCGATCTCGGCGAAGGCCTGGGGGCTGGTCACTTCATGCACAAGATGAAGATCGACATACAGCACCGCTGGCGCGTCATCGCTTTCGGGCGTGACGACGTGGCGCTTCCAGACCTTGTCCAGCAGGGTTTCAGGCGGCATGGGCGGCGCCCTCCGCTTGACGAACCTGACTGCAGATGGCGGTCAGCTCCGTGTCGTCGATCTCGCCGATCTGGTCGGCGCGCCGCTTGAAGGCCGCGAAGGCGGCGTCCAGGGAGACGCCCTTCAGCTCGTGCCCCAGCACCGCCGCGCGTTTGGCCACGGCGTGCCGGCCCGAGTGCTTGCCCAGGACGAAGAAACTGCCCTCGAAGCCGACGTCTTCCGGCCGCATGATCTCGTAGGTGCGGGCGTCGGCGATCATGCCGTGCTGGTGGATGCCGGCCTCGTGGGCGAAGGCGTTGGAGCCGACGATGGCCTTGTTGCGCGACACCGGCGTCGAGGTGATCTCGCTCAGCAGCCGGCTGGCGGCCAGCAGACGGGTGGTGTCCACGGCGGTGTCCAGGCCGTAGTGATCGGCGCGGGTGCGCAGGGCCATGATCACCTCCTCCAGGGAGGCGTTGCCGGCCCGCTCGCCGATGCCGTTGATGGCGCCCTCGACCTGGCGCGCGCCGGCCTCGACCGCCGACAGGCTGTTGGCGACGGCCATGCCCAGATCGTCGTGGCAGTGGGTCGAGAAGACGACGTGCGGATGGCTGGGCCGCACCGCGTCGATGAGGAAGCCGTACAGCTCGGCGATCTCGGCCGGGGTCGAATAGCCGACCGTGTCCGGGATGTTCAGGGTCGAGGCCCCCGCCGCCGCGGCGACCTGACAGGCCTCGGCCAGGAAGTCGGGCTCGGTGCGGATGGCGTCCTCGGCCGAGAACTCCACGTCGTCGAAGCGGGCCCGGGCGTAGCCGACGGCGCGCTCGATCGAGGCCAGGACCTGTTCCGGCGTCATGCGCAGCTTGGCGGCGCGGTGGATCGGGCTGGTGCCCAGGAAGATGTGGATCCGCTTCCTGGGGGCGTCCTTCAGCGCGCGCCATGCGGCGTCGATGTCGCCTTCATTCGCTCGGGCCAGGGAGCAGAAGATCGGCCCCTCGACCTCGCCGGAGACGCGGCGCACCGCCTCCTCGTCGCCGGGCGAGGCGGCGGCGAAGCCGGCCTCGACCACGTCGACGCCCAGGGCCGCAAGGGCCCCGGCCATGCGCACCTTGTCCGCGGGGGACATGGAGAAGCCCGGCGCCTGCTCGCCGTCGCGCAGGGTGGTGTCGAAGACGATCACGCGGTTCGGATCGGTGTTGGATACTCGGCCGGTCATGTCGCCTGCTCCGGTTGGAAGTCGGCGACGCGGCTCATGCCGAACAGGCGGTCGATCTGGCGGCCCAGGGTGTCGACGGAGCGACCATCGTCGCGGCCGCGCACAGCCATCTCGATGCGGCGCCCGGCGCCTTCGTCACGCAGGGTCAGGCCGTCGATGTGGAAGCCGCGGCGCTCCACCAGACCGATGAGACGCTGAAGCGAGCCGTCGGCCCGATCGATGCGGATCATGAGGGTGTCGGTCATGGGTTCAGCCTTCCATCATTTCGGCGTTGGACTTGCCCGGCGGCACGAGCGGCCAGACGTTTTCGCGGGGATCGATGATCACGTGGGCGAGGCAGGGCCCCGGCGCGGCCAGCAGGCGGGCGATGCCGGTCTCGACCTGGTCGCGGCGATCGATGCGGAAGGCCTCGACGCCGAAGGCCTCGGCGACGCGCACGAAGTCGGGATTGTCCGACAGGTCGATCTCGGAGAAATTCCCGTCGAAGAACAGCTCCTGCCACTGGCGCACCAGGCCCAGGCTGGCGTTGTCGATCAGCAGGATCTTCAGGGCGATGCCATAGCGGCGCAGGGTCGCCAGCTCCTGGACGTTCATCATGAAGCCGCCGTCGCCGGCGATGGTGACGACCGTCGCCGTTGGATCGGCCAGCTTGGCGCCGATGCCGGCGGGCAGGCCGAAGCCCATGGCTCCCAGGCCGCCAGAGGTGATGTGCGCCTCCGGCCGGGCGAAGCGGCAGTGCTGGGCGGCCCACATCTGGTGTTGGCCGACGTCGCAGGCGGCGACGAAGCGATCGCCGGCGGCGCGCGACAGGGCGTTCAGCAGGGCCGGGGCGTAGACGCCTTCGCCGGGCGCGCCGTCGTAGTCGAAGGCGGTGTTCCGGGCGCGGGTCTCGCAACGGATGATCCAGGGATCGATGGCCAGCGGGCGACCCGCCATGCGGGCGGTCAGGGTCTCGACGCCGGCCTTCAGGTCGCCGGCGACGGCGACGGCGGTCTCCCGCAGCTTGCCGATCTCGGAGGCGTCGACGTCGAAATGGACGATGCGGGCGTGCGGCGCGAACTCGGCCAGCTTGCCGGTGGCGCGGTCGTCGAAACGGGCGCCCAGGACGACCAGCAGGTCGGACTCCTGGACCGCCTCGTTGGCGGCGCGCCCGCCGTGCATGCCCAGCATGCCCAGGTGGCCCGGCGCATCGGAGGCCAGGGTGCCCAGGGCGTTCAGGGTCGCGACCGAGGGGATGCCGGTGGCCTCGGCGAAGGCGCGGACCGCGGCGGTCGCCTGGGCGATCTTCACCCCGCCGCCGATGTACAGCAGCGGCCGCTCGGCGGCGCGGATGGCCTGTTCGGCGCGGGCGATGGCGTCGTCGTCCAGGGCCGCGGCGTGGTTGGGGACGTTGAAGCCGAAGTCCTGCGTCGTGGTCCCGACCTGGACGTCCTTGGGCAGGTCGATCAGCACCGGCCCCGGACGGCCCGAGGCGGCGATGTGGAACGCCTCCTCGACGGCGGCGGGGATGTCGGCCGGGTCGCGAACCAGGACCGAGTGCTTCACGATCGGCAGGGTGACGCCCAGGATGTCGATCTCCTGGAAGGCGTCCGTGCCCATGACGGCCTGGGAGACGTTGCCGGTGATGCAGACCATCGGCACGGAATCCATCATCGCGTTGGCGATGCCGGTGACCAGGTTGGTGGCTCCCGGGCCGGAGGTGGCCATGCAGACCCCCACCTTGCCTGAGGCCCGGGCGTAGGCGTCCGCGGCGAAGGCCGCGCCCTGCTCGTGGCGGACCAGGATGTGGCGCAGGCTCGAGCCGGTTAGGGCGTCATAGACCGGCATGATGGCGCCGCCCGGATAGCCGAACACGACCTCCACCCCCAGCCGCTCCAGGGTGGAGACCAGCAGGCGCGCGCCGGAACGGGCGGGGGACGGGGCAGGCATCAGGGCGGCGGCGGAGGCGGGCATGGGGTCAGGCGGCCTCGGGTTTGGCCGTCTGCAGCCAGGCCATGCGTTCGCGCATGCGGGCTCCGACGGTCTCGATGGGATGGGCGTGATCGGCTTCCAACCAGGCCTGGTATTTCGGCTTGCCGGCTTCGTTCTCGGCGATCCATTCGCGGGCGAAGCTGCCCGACTGGATGTCGGTCAGGACGTCGCGCATGCGCTCGCGGGTCTCGTCGGTGATGATCCGCGGGCCCGAGGCGACGGCGCCGTATTTGGCCGTCTCCGAGATGAACTCGTGCATCTTCGAGACGCCGCCCTCGTAGAACAGGTCCACGATCAGCTTCAGCTCGTGCATGCATTCGAAATAGGCGACCTCGGGCTGGTAGCCGGCCTCGACCAGGGTGTTGAAGCCGGACATGACCAACTCCTTGGCCCCGCCGCACAGGACGGCCTGTTCGCCGAACAGGTCGGTCTCGGTCTCTTCGCGGAAGCTGGTCTCGATCAGGCCGCCGATGGCGCCGCCGATGCCGCGGGCGTAGCCCATGGCGCGGTTACGGGCCTTGCCCGTGGCGTCCTGGTGGATGGCGAACAGGGCCGGGACGCCGCGGCCGCGGGCGTACTCGCGGCGGACCAGGTCGCCGGGGCCCTTGGGCGCGACCAGGATGACGTCCATGTCGGCGCGCGGCGTGACGCGCTCGTAGAGGATCGAGAAGCCATGGGCGAACAGGATGGCCGCGCCCGGCTTGGCGTTGGGCTCGACCGTCTCGGTCCAGATCTCGGCCTGGGCCATGTCCGGGGTCAGCATGGCGATGATGTCGGCGCCGCGGACGGCCTCGGCGGGTTCGGCGGTGGCGATGCCGTCGGCGCGGGCATGGGTCCAGCCCTTGCCGCCCTCGCGGACGCCGGCGACCACGTCGAAGCCGGAGTCGCGCAGGTTCTGGGCGTGGGCCCGGCCCTGGCTGCCGTAGCCGATGATGGCGATCCGCTGGCCGGCGATGGCCCCGGGGCGGATGTCGTCGTTGGTGTAGATGGTGATGGTCATGCGTCCTCGCGGGCGGAAGGGGCGGCGGCCGGACTGTGGGTCGGGACCTGGGCCGGCGGCGGGTTGGGGATGGTCACAGCGCCCTGGGCCGCCGAGGCGACCGCAGCGCGGTATTTGGCGAAGGTTCCGTGCGCCGGACGGGCGGGAGGGGGGATGAAGCCCGCCCGGCGCGATTCCAGATCGACGGGGGTGTCGATCCGGCGGTTGGGAACGTCGATGACGATCGGGTCGCCGTCGCGGATCAGGGCGATCGGGCCGCCGGCGGCCGCCTCGGGCGAGACGTGGCCGGCGACGAAGCCGTAGCTGGCGCCCGAGAAGCGGCCGTCGGTGATCAGGGCGACGTTCTGGACGCCGCGGCCCTTCAGGGCGGCGGTGACCTGCAGCATCTCGCGCATGCCGGGACCGCCGCGCGGACCCTCGTGGCGGATGATGATCACATCGCCTTCGCCTACCGAGCCGTCCTGGACGGCGTGGAAGGCGTCCTCCTCGCTGTCGAAGACGCAGGCCGGACCCTCGAAGCGATCCAGGGCGTGGCCGGTCAGCTTGATGACCGCCCCCTCGGGGGCGATGTCGCCGTAGATGACCGCGAACGAGCCGCGGTCGGCGACGGGGCGGTCGAAGTCCGTGACGACCTGTTGGCCCGGGGCCTCCTCGGCCTCGGCGGCCTCGGCGAACAGGGACCGGCCCGAGACGGTCGGCGTGTTGACGATCTTGCCGGCCGCCGCCATCCGCTGGACGACCAGGCGGGTGCCGCCGGCCGCGTACAGGTGCGAGGCCAGGAAGCGGCCGCCCGGCTTCAGGTCGCAGATCACCGCCGCGTCCTCGCAGGCGCGGTGGCAGTCCTCGATGCCGAAGGGGACGCCCGCCTCGGTGGCGATGGCGGTCAGGTGCAGGACGGCGTTGGTCGAGCCGCCCGAGGCGGAGACCGCGATGGCGGCGTTCCGCAGCGACTTGCGGGTGATGTATTTGCGCGCCGTGTCGCCGGCGAAGACCCGCTCGACGATCAGCCGGCCGCAGCGCTCGCCTTCGGACGCCTTGCCCGGATCGACGGCCGGGACGTCGTTGGCGCCCATGGGAGACAGGCCCATGACCGACAGGGCCATGGCCATGGTGTTGGCGGTGAACTGGCCGCCGCAGGCGCCGGCGCCGGGGCAGGCGGCGGTCTCGACCGCCTTCAGGCCTTCGTCGTCCAGGGCGCCCGAGGCATGGGCGCCGATGGCCTCGAAGATCTCCTGGACCGAGATGTCCCTGGCCCCGATCCGGCCGGGCATGATGGTGCCGCCGTAGTAGACCAGGCCGGGGATATCCATGCGGGCCAAGGCCATGGCGGCGGCCGGGATGGTCTTGTCGCAGCCGACAATGCAGATGACGCCGTCCAGCTGGTGGCCCTCGACGGCCAGTTCGATCGAGTCGGCGACGACCTCGCGGCTGATCAGCGAGGCCTTCATCCCCGCCGTGCCCATCGAGATGCCGTCGGTGACGACGATGGTGTTGAAGTCGACCGGATAGCCGCCCGCAGCGATGATGCCGGCGCGGACGTCCCGGGCCAGGCGGTCCAGGTGCATGTTGCACGGAGTGACGCTCGACCAGGTGTTGACCACCGCGATCATCGGCTTGTCGAAGTCGGCATCGGTCATGCCGGCCGCGCGCAGATAGCTGCGGGCCGCGGCGCGGTTCGGACCAGCCGTCACGGCGCGGCTGCGCGCGTTGGGCGGGGGTCTGTCCGGGGTAAAATCTTGCGTCATCTGGCGTAGCCGGTTCTGGAAGAGCCGGACCGCACACAACAAAAAACCCGCTTCCTTTCGGGAGCGGGTGGCTGCGGGCGATCCTGAGGGGGTCTTAGGTCAGGTTGCGTGCATCCACACCGCTCCGGGGAGCAGCACAAGCGCTACAACGAGAATAAGGGTGGTCAGGGCGATCTCGACGGTCCAGTCGCGCGCCGGCGCCGCCGCCGTACGGGCGACAGAGCGATCAGCGATGTGGGCGCGAGCGACCACGGGGAACCTCCGAGTGATAGGATCAGGAAACCATGTCTCGCTGCGACGCACAAGGGGCGTGGGAAGAATTTTGCGCAAACGGGGTCTCGCGCCTGAGGTTGGTGGAATTATCCCCCGATCGCCTTCTGGAGGTTGTTCGCGTGAAGTGGGAATGCTCTGCTGTAACGGTAAAGGGGAACCCACAAATGACTTCAGCCTTCATGGGCCAGCAACGCTTCGACATGAGCCGCGTCATCGAACGCACCTTCGGAGCCATCAGCGCCAACGCCGCCACACTGCTGCTCGCCGCCCTGCTGTTCGCGGGCGTGCCCACCGCCGTCCTGAACTTGATCTCCGCCGGTTGGGTGGCTGATGGGAACTGGGTCGGCGCCTTTTTCGCCGGACTCATCGGGATGGTCGTCAGCCTGGTCTGCGGCATCCTGCTGCAAGGCGTGGTGACCCACACCGTGGTCACCGACCTGCTCGGCCGCAAGGCGACGCTCAGCGACAGCATGGACGCCGCCATGCGGTCCTTCTGGATGCTGCTCGCCGTCGGCATCGTCAGCGGTATCGCAATCGCCATCGGGGCGGTCTTCCTGCTGATCCCGGGCATCTTCCTGGCGCTGATCTGGTTCGTCGTCGGCCCCGTGGTCGTCGCCGAGCGCGCTGATTTCGGCCAGGCGTTCTCGCGCAGCATGAAGCTGACCGAGAACCATCGCTGGGTGATCCTCGGCCTGATCGTGATCTATGCGATCGCCAGCTGGGTGCTGATGATTCCCGTCAACATCATTGCGGCCATCGCCGGCGGCGGCCTCGGCTCGGTCAGCCCGATCGCGACGATCGTCAGCGCCGTGTTCCAGGCCCTGTTCTCGCTGATCGGCGCGGCCGGCGTCGCGGCGGTCTATGTCGAACTGCGCACCGTCAAGGAAGGCGGCGGCCGGGACAGCGTCGCGGCGATCTTCGAGTAATCACGCGGGCGGCGCGGGGTCAGACGTCGAACTTGTCCCTGCGCCGCTTGCCCATCAGCAGGCCGGATTCCAGCCGTTCCCGAATGGCGTGGTAGTAGGCCTTGAGGAACTCCAGGTCGCTGGCGTCGCCTCGAACATAGCCGATCTTGCCGGCGATCCGGTCGGCCACGGCGCGCACCGTCCCTCGGTCGGCGGTCCGCAGCACCTGCTCCAGAACCTGCAGCTCCTTGACCCCGTAGGCGTTCAGCTGATCGGCCGTGAACTGGAAAGTCGGGCGATGCAGGGCGCCCTCGTCGGCCATGTCGCGCAACAGCTTCTGGCGCGGCGACCGCAGGACCCAGGTGCCCGCCACCAGATCGCCGCCGCGCAGCCGGTCGGCGTTGAACAGCGGCAGCAGCACGAACACGCCGCACCAGATCAGGGCCAGGAGGTAGATCCAGGCGTCGACGTCGCCGAACGGCGCGGAGATCATCACCTGCAGCGGCAGAAACAGCTCGAGTTCACGCAGGGCGTTGCGGGTGAAGACCGCGCTGAAGCGCAGGCGGCCGCCGTCTCGCGCCGCCACCCGCAGGCCGAGCATGCGCTTGCCGGGCGTCGCCGCCTTGGCCGACATCTCATAGGCCAGGAAATAGCCGTTGCGCAGGAAGAAGAGGCCGAGCACCGCCACGATGCCCACCATTTCGGCGCCGTGCCCGCCGGTGAGGGCAATGGCGCTGAACAGGATCAGGATCAGGGCGATCGTCACGCCGAGGATGATCAGCATGTCGATGACCAGGGCGCTGAACCTCTGGCCGACGCTGGCCAGCTCCAGCCGCAACTCGAGGCCTTCGGGCGTGACCAGGGTCCGCTGACGCTTTCCGGCGGACGTCTCCAGTTCGATCGCGCTCATGCCGCAGCCTTGGTCGGGCGCGGCCCGTAGAAATACAGGCCCCAGATCAGGGCGGTCGTGGCGGCGATCGCGTAGCGCGCCACGTCGTTGACGATCAGCTGTCGGCCGAAGCCCTCGAGCAGGCCCGCGAGCAGCAGCATCAGGACCACGCCGGCCATGGCGGCGCCGGTCTGGCGTCCCGCGGCGGACATCGCCTCCAGGCGACTGTTCCGGCCAGGGAAGGCGACCGCCCAACCGATGCGCAGGCCGGCGGCGCCCGCCAAGATGATGGCCAGTAGCTCGGTGACGCCGTGGATCAGCAGCCAGCCGGTGAATTCGTAGCCGAGGCCCTTCGAATAGAAGACGTGCAGCATGGCCCCCAGCATGGCTCCGTTCATCAGGAGCAACAGGATCGTCGGCGCCCCGAAGGCGAAGCCCAGGGCGAAGGCGGTGATCGCGACGGAGGCGTTGTGCGTGAACAGGTAGGTGGCGAAGAACGAAAGGCCGTCGGATCCCTCGTCGTGATAGAGGGTCGCGCGCAAGCTGGCGTAGGAGGCGGTCGGGTCGCGGTCCTGCACCAGGCCCGCGTTGACGAAGGCGAAATACCAGTCGTTGTCCGTGCCGACGAGGTGCCAGGCCACGGCGGCCCCCAGGATGGTCACGGCCAGGGCGACCAGGGTCTCGCGCCACATGCCGCGCACCGCCTGCGGCCAGTCGTGACGGAAGAAGGCGGCCAGTTGCTCCTGGGGCGTCGAACGCGCCCCGTAGACGAAGAAATAGGCCCGGGCCGACAGGCTCTCCAAATAGCCGATCACCCCCTGATCCAGCGATGTCGCCCGCGCCACCGACAGGGATGACAGGGTCGAGCGATACAGCACCGGCAAGGCGCGGATCTCGGTGTCGGACAGGGCCGAGGCCGATTTCTTTTCCGCCTTGTCGACGATCGCCTCCAGACGTCGCCAGTCGGCTTCCCGGTCCTGGCGGAAACGCTGGCTCTTGAGTTGCAGCTCGCTCACAGCAGATCCCGCCGTTTCAGGTCGAGGTAGACGTTGAGGATTTCAGGACCCAGCCGGTCGGCCGGGCCCTCGACGATATGGGCGCCGAGGCGGCGCAGGCGGGCCAGGACCAGATCGCGCTCGCGCAGCAGGCTGGCGGCGACGACGGCGCGCGACACGTCCTCGGGCGTCTCGGGGGCGGCGGTGACCAGGGCTTCAAGCTCCTCGTCGCGCATGACCACGAACAGCACCAGGTGGCGCTTCACCAGGCGGCCGACGGTCTCGATCATCAGCTCGGCCGAGGTCGAGTCGGCGAACTCGGTGAAGATCACCACCAGCGAGCGGCGCTTCAAGCTGGAGGACAGGCTGGTCAGGCCGAGCGCGTAGTTGGTCTCCTGGGCGCCGTAGTCGACGCGGGCGGCCTGGCGCACCAGCAGGGGGAAGGAGCCGACTCCGGCGACGGCTCCGGTCGACAGGCGGGGACGGTCGTCGAAGGCGAAAAGCCCGGCCCGGTCTCCGGCGCGCAGGCTGGCGTAGGCCAGGATCAGGGCGCCGTGAATGGCGCGGTCGATGCGCGGCGCGCCCGCGACCGGCTCGCTCATGGTCCGGCCGCAGTCCAGCGCCATGACCACTTGGTGGTTGCGCTCGGTGCGGAACTCCTTGGCGAGCAGTTTGTGGTGCCTCGCAGACTGCTTCCAGTCGACGGTCCGGCGGTCCATGCCGGAGTGGAAGTCGCTGAGGGCGTGGAACTCGGCCCCCTCGCCGATGTCCAGCTGGACCTTGGCCCCGTGCTGGGCGTCGCGCGAAAACATGCGCACCGCCTCATCCTCGATGCGGCGGATGTCGGCGCCGATGGCGACGGTCTCATCCAGCTTGCGGCGCGCCTGGCGCCAGGTCAGGCCCAGCGGCCCTTGCCAGCGGACGACGGCCTCCCGGAACACGCCCAGGCCGCGTCGATCGGGCTGCATCGGGAACAGGAAACCGCCCGCGCCGTCCGCCTCGCCGCGCGCCGAGCACAGCCCGAGCCGCGGCTCGGCGTCGAGCGCGGCCTGAATAGCGCGATGGATGGTGCGCTGGGGGAAGGCGACGGCGAGCCGGGCCGTGGTCGGATGGGCCACGGCGACGTAGTCCGGGGTCTCAAGTGTGATCTCCGCCTTGCGCGGCGACGCGGCCAGCAGGGCGTCGCACAACATCAGCGCGCCCAGGCCCAACAGCCAGCCGGGCGCGACCAGCCACAGTCCCGGCTGAAGCAGACCGAGGACGAGGGCCACGGGCGCGCCGATCAGGGCGGCCAGGACGCAAAGGCGCGTCGGGTAGATCATCGCGGCGCGGCGACCTGGTCGATGAGGCTGCGGATGACCTGTTCGACGCGACGGCCTTCGATCTCGGCGGCCGGGGACAGCACCACCTTGTGACGCAGCGCCGGCAGGGCGAGCGTTTTGACATCGTCGGGAATGACATAGTCGCGGCCGTCGAGGACGGCGCGGGCGCGGGAGGCGAGGGCCAGCATGGCGCCGGCGCGCGGCGAGGCGCCGGTCTCCAGGTCGGCGCTTTCGCGGGTCGAGCGAACCAGGTCGACGACATAGCCGGCGATCTCGGGCGACAGCCGCACGCGGGCGACCGTGGCGATGGCGGCGCCGACCGTGGCGCTGTCCGCCACCGGCTGGACGCCCAGGGCGACCGGGTCGGGCATGCCGGCGTGCGAGCCGTGGGCCTCGACCACCTTCAGTTCGTCTTCCCGCGACGGATAGTCGAGCGTCTGCTTGAACAGGAAACGATCCAGCTGGGCCTCGGGCAGGGGGTAGACGCCCTGCTGCTCGATCGGGTTCTGGGTGGCGATGACGGTGAAGCGATCGCTGAGCACATGGGTGTCGCCGTCGACGGTGACCGAGCGCTCCTGCATGGCCTCGAGCAGGGCCGCCTGGGTCTTGGGCGGGGTGCGGTTGATCTCGTCCGCCAGCAGCAGGTCGCAGAACACCGGGCCGCGCGTCAGGGTGAAGGTCGAGGTCTGGAAGTTGAAGATGTTCGACCCGAGAATGTCGCCCGGCATCAGATCCGGGGTGAACTGGATGCGGCCGAAGTCCAGGCTCAGCGAGCGCGCGAAGCTCTGCGCCAGCAGGGTCTTGGCGGTTCCCGGCGGCCCCTCCAGCAGGATGTGACCGCCGCAGAACAGGGCGGTCAGCATCAGGTCGACCGTTGCGGTCTGGCCGATCACGGCCTTGCCGACTTCGGCTCGGATGCGGGCGGCGATCGCCCCGACTTCAGCCACGTCCACGGGTCATCTCCGATTTCCAGCGATTCAGGGCGCGGGCCACGGCCATCAGGTCGCCCGCGTTCTTGGCCTTGTCCGCGTCAGCGGACAGGGCGGCATAGGTGAGTGCAACGTCGTCCCGCTTCGCCAGCCGGTCGAGCAGGGCGGTCAGGGCTTCGTCGGAAAGATTGGGCGGCGCGGCGACCGCCTTGGCGGCCTGGGCGCGCACCAGCTCGGCGTAGGGCGTCGCCATCCGGTGCTCGCGCCGCGCCAGTCGCGCCAGGGCGGCGGTGTTGTCAGCGAGCGCCTTCTTGCCCAGCGCCACCGCCCGGCGGACATCGAGATGGGGGACGAACCGCACCATCGCCTGCCAACCGACCAGGCCGACCGCGAAGGCCAGGCACAGGGTGAAGCCGAGCAGGGGCGGTTCGAGCAGCAGGCGCATCACGCTGCGCGGCCGAGCGAAGCCGTGCAAGGACACGTCGAAGACGACGCCTCCCTCGGCGGGGTGAAGCGAGTCGAGCAGGGCGACGGCCGTGAGAGCCTTGCCCGGTTCGTTCAGGCCGCGGGTGTTCAGCAGATCCGGGTCCGAGAGCACATAAACGCCGGTGTCCTGGTGTTGGACGACGACGGCGCCGCCCCTCGCGTCCGTGATGATCGGATTCCAGCCCGGCCCGTCGATCGTCCGGAGTTCCTCGACGTGGACCGTCCCGCCGAGCCGCGTTCCCGGCGCGTTTCTCAGCTGCACGGTTTCCGCCTCGGACGCCAAGCGCAAATTCACGCCGGCGGCCAGGGTTTCGGGCAGGACCGACAGGCTGGCGGCAGGCGGCAGCGTGCCGTCCCGCCGCACCCAGCCACGACGCATCGGGTCCTGAACGGCCCGCCATTTCGGCAGGACGAGCAGGGTCGCGGTCGGGCTGTCGAGCAGGCGGTTGAGGGCCCTCGCGTCGGGCTCGGTCGATGGAGTCAGGACGAGGAGGCTTTCAGCGGATCCGGCCCCCGTCGCGCCGCGGCTGACCAGGACCGCGCGGTCAAGGCCCCGAAGCAGCTTCACCACGCCGGCGTAGCCGATCGCCGAGCGAGACAGGGCGTGGTCGCCGCCATTGTCGCCGCGCTCGAGCTCGGGGGCGTAGGCGCCCAGCACGCCGATCGCGGACAGCGAGAACACCGCCGCCAGGATGAGCGCGAGGACGATGCCGGGCCGGAAGGTCCGGGCGGTGGGTTCGACGGGCGTCTCAGTCATGCCGACCAGGCCGCGGGGAAGGCGAAGGCCTCATAGGCCTGGCGACAGGCGAGGAAGGTTTCCTTGTCGACCGGCCGGCCGCCGAACAGGCTGGACTCGACCGCCCGTGCGATGCGCGAGAAGGCGGGGCGGGCCGCGTCGGGCAGGCGGCCGAGATCCGCAATGTCCCGCGCCGTCAGCGCCGGCCGCACGGTATTCGGCAGATAGCCGTCGATGTCGCCGATGCTGCGCAGCAGCAGCAGGTGCACGGCTTCGTCGAACCGGCCCTGGGCGGCCAGGGCGTCGGCGTCGGACAGAAGCGCCTTGGCCGCCGCGGCCGCCGGGCGCCAGTCGCCGGCGCCGGAGGGCGGCAACGGCTTGTCGCGGCGTTCGGGCAGGCGAATACGAATGATCTCGCGCCCGACCAGCCACAGGAAACCCAGGACGGCGGCCGCCAGCCCGATCCAGAAGATCAGTCCGAACACCGGGGCGAAATGGCCGAGGAACTGCAGCACGTCGCCGAGCCAGCTCGGCGGCTCCGGCGGAGGCGGCGGCGCATCGAACTTGAACTGCAGACTCCGGTCGCCCGCCAGAGCGGCCTGGGCGGCGTCGAAATTGAGCGGGGGCGCGGGCGCAGCGGGGACGGCCGGGGGCGCCTGCACAACCGGAATCATGGCGTCGCCGTTTGGCGGAAGCAGCTGGCCGCCTTCCGCAAAGGTATCAACTGTCGAACGCCCCATATCCCGGCCACGATGCCGATTGCCGCGGGCGAAGTCGAGAGGCCAGGGCGGCGTTGACCATGATCCCTCGGCGGCGCAGCATTCGCGCCTCCTTCGCCGGGACCGCCGCGAGCGCTCGCCGCCGCCGACCTCGGAGCGATTCAGCCACGGACTCCGCATGACCGATCCGATCGAGATCTACCCCGTTCCGCATGAGTGGGCCGTCCGCGCCCGAATGAACGCAGCCGGCTACCAGGCGGCCCGCGTGGCGGCGAGGGAGACGCCGGATTTCTTCTGGGCGGAGCAGGCAAAGCGCCTCGACTGGATCAGCGCCCCGACCGAGATCAAGGACGTCTCCTTTGACCGCGAGGACTTCCGCATCCGCTGGTTCGCCGACGGGGAATTGAACGTCGCCTGGAACTGCCTGGATCGGCATCTGGAAGCCCGCGGCGAGCAGACGGCCATCCTGTGGGAGGGCGACGACCCGGCGCAGTCGGGCGGCCTGACCTATCGGCAGCTGCACGCCGAGGTGTGCCGCATGGGCAATGTGCTCAAGGGGCTGGGCGTGGCCAAGGGCGACAGGGTCACCCTCTACCTGCCGATGATCCCCGCAGCCGCCGTCGCCATGCTGGCCTGCGCCCGCATCGGAGCGGTGCACTCGGTGGTGTTCGGGGGCTTTTCGCCGGATAGCCTGGCGGGCCGGATCGAGGACTGCGGCTCCAAGGTCGTGATCACGGCCGATGAAGGCCTGCGTGGCGGCAAGCGGGTGCCGTTGAAGGCCAATGTCGATGCGGCGCTGGAGAAGCTGCCGGCCGACAAGGCGGTCGAGGCGGTTCTGATCGTCTCGCACACCAATGCCGACATCCCGATCGTCGAGGGCCGAGACGTCCGCTACGGCGAGGCCAAGCACGGCGTTTCCGACGACTGTCCGTGCGAGCCGATGAACGCCGAGGACCCGCTGTTCATCCTCTACACCTCGGGGTCTACCGGCAAACCCAAGGGCGTGCTGCACACGACGGGCGGCTATCTGTTCTGGGCCTCGTGGACGCACGAGCTGGTGTTCGACTACCGCCCCGGCGAGGTCTTCTGGTGCACCGCCGATGTCGGCTGGGTCACGGGCCACACCTATGGCGTCTATGGTCCCTTGGCCAACGGCGCGACCACCCTGATGTTCGAAGGCGTGCCCAACTATCCGGATTTCGGGCGCTTCTGGCAGGTCGTCGATAAGCATCAGGTCGAGATCTTCTACACCGCGCCGACCGTGCTGAGGGCGCTGATGCGCGAGGGCGACGAGCCGGTCCATGCGACGTCCCGCCGGTCTCTGCGCCTCCTCGGCACGGTCGGCGAGCCGATCAATCCCGAGGCCTGGCGCTGGTATCACGAGGTCGTCGGCGAAGGCCGATGCCCGATCGTGGACACATGGTGGCAGACGGAGACCGGCGGCGCCTTGGTCTCGCCGTTGCCGGGCGCCACCGACCTGAAGCCGGGATCGGCGACCAAGCCCTTGCCGGGCGTGGAGCTGCAGCTGGTCGACGCCGACGGCGGCGTCCTCGAAGGCCCCGCCTCGGGGAATCTGGTCATCACCGACAGCTGGCCGGGCCAGATGCGCACGGTCTGGGGAGACCACCAGCGGTTCTTCGACACCTATTTCAGCGCCTATCCGGGCAAGTATTTCACCGGCGACGGCTGCCGCCGGGACGAGGACGGCTACTACTGGATCACCGGCCGGGTCGATGACGTCATCAACGTCTCCGGCCATCGCATGGGCACGGCCGAGGTCGAGTCGGCCCTGGTGCTGCACGACGATGTGGCCGAGGCGGCGGTGGTCGGCTTCCCGCACGACATCAAGGGACAGGGGATCTACGCCTATGTGACCCTGAACGCCGACGCCGAACCGACGGAAGAGCTGCGCCAGGCGCTTGTCCTGCACGTGCGCCGCGAGATCGGCCCGATCGCCGCCCCGGACCGCATCCAGTGGGCCCCGGGCCTGCCCAAGACCCGCTCCGGCAAGATCATGCGCCGCATCCTGCGCAAGATCGCCGAGAACGACCTCTCCTCCCTGGGCGATACCTCGACCCTCGCCGATCCGTCGGTGGTGGACGACCTGGTCCGGAACCGCGCTGACGGTTGATTCTCCCGCTGAGGTATTCGCCTGTAAGGCGTATGACCTAGGTCTTAGTGCGTTGAGCCGAGTTGTGACTCATGCGTCGGCGTGGTTCCCGTAGGACACGGGGAGAGCGTTATGACCTACCACACACGAGACAAGCGAAATGGCGCGCGCGCCATCTTTGAAGCCGGCGGGCAGTTCATCGCCCCGGCGCCGCGGATGAAGACGCGGGCGCTGCGGCGGCTCCAGATGCGGCGTCACGAGACCGATCTGGCCGTGTCCCACTTCCGTCCGCCGAGCCTGACGCGGATCGTCGTCCTGGGGGTCTTCGCGGCCCTGGCCTTCGCCTATCAGGCCGTCTTCCTGTCGCAGAAGATCTCCTAGCCTGGCGGCCTAGGCCTCCGCGGCTTCGGGGGCTCCGACGAACACCAGCTTGAGCTCGCGCGCCTCCGGCACGGTAGTGAGCCGTCCGCTGTGACTGGCCATGATCTTGTTGACGATCGCCAGACCCAGGCCCGCCCCCTCGAAACTGGCGTTGTCCGCCCGGGACAGCCGCTGGCTGACCTGATCCAGCCGCGCCGGCGTCAGCCCCGGCCCGCCGTCCTGAACGCGCAGCTCCGCTCCCGGCCCGACGATCACTGTGACCTGCTGGTCCCGCGGCGTCACGCGGAGGCCATTCTCAATGAGGTTGCGAAGGGCGGCGGCGATGGCTTCGCGGCGGCCGCTCACCTTGGGGGCGCTCAGAACCTGCAGCTCGAGGCCGATGCCGTCGGCGATGGCCAGCGGCGCGTGCCGGCTGACCACGTCCCGGGCCACGTCGGCCAGGTCGACTGCGTCGTAAGCCAGCCGTGCGGCGGCGTCGGCGTCCAGCTGGGCGATGAGCAACAGTTGCTCGATCAGCCGGTTCATCGCGCGGATGTCGGACTTGATCTTGTCCGCCAGCGGGTCGCCGTAGGCGTCCAGCTCGAGCTTCAGAATGGCCAAGGGCGTCTTCAGCTCATGGGCGATGTCAGCGGCGAAGGCTTCCTGGCGTTCGGCCGACTCGTCGAGGCGGCGCAGCAGATCGTTGACCGCGGTGGCGAAAGGCGCGGTCTCCGTCGGCAGGCCGTCAACCTCCACGCGGAAGCCGCGGTCCCGTCCGCTTACGGCGTCGAGCCGTCGCGCGGTCATGCCGAGCGGGGCCAGCGCGTGGCGCACCGCCCAGGGGATGGCCAGGACCATCGGCGGCAGCAGTACGAGGAAGGGCAGGACCACGTGGTCGCCGATCTCATAGGCGATGCCCGTCATCCCGAGGTCTTGGTAGCGATCGTCGAACACGCCGTCGACATCGAACAGGACGAACAGGAACAGAGCGAGGAAGGGCAGGGTGGCGATCAGAACCAGCCGCAGCTGCAGGCGGGCGGCGATCGAGTTCTTCATCGGGCGGCCGGGGCTCGGAGCAGATAGCCGATGCCGCGAACCGTATGGAGCATGGCCTCCCCGCCGGCCGTCTCGATCTTGCGCCTGAGGCGGGACACGATGGCCTCGACCGCATTGGGCGTCACTGCTTCTTCGATGCCGTACAGGGCGTCATCGATGACCCGGCGCGGGACCAGGGAGCCGGCATTGCGCATCAGCAACTCCAGCAGATCGGCCTCGCGTCGCGACAGGTCCAGGGGCGCACCGTCGAAGGCGCCGGCGCGCGAGGCGGATTCGAAGCGCAGGGCGCCGACTTCGAGCACCGGCTGGCTGCGCAGGCCGGGGCGGCGCATCAGGGCGCGCAGGCGGGCGATCAGCTCCTCCACCTCGAACGGTTTGGCCAGGTAGTCGTCCGCGCCGGCGTTCAGGCCCTCGATCCGATCTTCGAGGCCATTGCGTGCGGTCAGGATGAGGGTGGGCGGCAGGAAACCGCGGCGCCGCTGCGCCTGGAGCCATTGCTGGCCGTCGCCGTCGGGCAGGCCGAGATCGAGCACGACGAGGTCGTAGGTGCTCGTATCGAGACATTCCACGGCCGACTGGAGAGTATAGGCGCAGTCGCAACAGAAGCCGCGCGCGTTCAATCTCTCCGATACCAGGTCGGATAGTCGAACATTGTCTTCTACGAGTAGAAGTCGCACACCGACAACCGGAACTATTGAATTTCCCCATCATAATGCGGGGTTGCATCTCCTGATGCAAGCCGCCGTTACGTGACTGTGTCGAAACGGCGCGGCGTCCGGCGGGCGACGCCGGGAGGAGCTACACCGGACGCAACTCCGGCGCAGAGCTTGCGCTGTAGACCGTAGCGCGTGTGGAGCCGACCCAGCCCGGCTCGCCGGTGGCCAGCAGGTAGGCCGCGAGGTTCGACACCGCGTCGCTCCAGTCGTCCTGAGCCTCGACCAACAGGTGGCGAGGAGCTTGCGTCTCGGCGAGGCGCCGCGTGTACGCCTCCGCCCGCTCCACGGAGAGTTCCAGCGCCCGGCGCAGGTTTTCGAGGTCGACAGGAGCTTCGCACATGAGGGGAAGCGTAACGCAGATCTCTGACGCGAACCTGACCGTATCCTGACGGCGATCTGACAGTAAAACTGACTTGTTTCTGACGTAACCTGACTGCCGTCTGACGCTGACCTGACGCGATGCTGACCGGGTAGTTTGTATTGATTACGACTATATAGGTAAAGAGCTGAATTCTTACTATTAAATGACGGAATTACGTTGACGTATGAGGGTGTCAACATTGTCATGTGTGGAGAAGTTATTGGAGGCCGCGCTGTGAAGTGCGGAATGGGATGGGAACGATCAAGAGAGCTTTGGTGGCGGATAGCCATTCTCTGTTCCGTGCGGGGCTGCTCGCTCTGGCCGAACGGAATCTGAAAGTCAGCCAGGTCGCAGGGGTCGGTGACCTGGGCGGCGCCATGGCCATCCTGCGTGGATGGGGCGCCACCTGCCTGATCATGCTCGATACCGAGCTTCCCGACCTGCATGGTGCGGAAGGGGTCCGCGACATCGTCGCCAACTTCCCCGCGGCCAAGGTGGTCATGGTGGCGGGCGCGCGCACGACCCTGGGAGCCAGCGACGCTCTGGCGGCGGGGGCGCGCGGCTATGTTCTCAAGGACCGGGCGGACGAGCAGATCGCCGCCGACCTGCGGGCGGTTCTCGCCGGCCAGGTCCGGGTGTCTGAAGGCGAGCGCAAGGTCGCGGCTGTGTCGCGCGTGCCGGCCAACGATGTCGGTCCGGGGCTGACCCAGCGTCAGGGAGATGTTCTGGGGCTGTTGGCCGACGGCAAGTCCAACAAGGAGATCGGGCGCGCCCTCGGGATTTGCGAGGGGACGGTCAAGGTTCACTTGCTGGCCGCCTTCCGTCAGCTGGGCGTTCGCAATCGCGTCGAGGCGGCCCTGGTGCTGCGTGGGCCCTATGGCCAGCATCTGCTGCCGGGCTTCCCCGATGGGCGACGCGTGGGGGTGGCCTGGTAGGGCGCTCGTCGTCCGGCCTGGCCGGACGGGTTTTCCGAGAGATCGAAGGCGGCGCGCCCCGGGTGCGTCGCCCTTTCGGCGTGGTCGATTGAAGTATTCGCGTAGCGCATGCGCTGTAATCGCTCCGCAAGCGCAAATCTATTACCAATTGATTAAGTGGGTGGTAGGTTCCGGCCTATGTCGGGAGACAATATCGACGCGGAGTATGGTTCACGTAACCTGAACTTAGTGTTCGAAATGGGGCCTTCAGAACTATAGCGGCAAACCTCGCACTCCTGCGTCCGTCGCTATGACCAATCAGTTCCCTGTTGAACTCAAATCAGCGTCAGACCTCCGGTTTGGCGCGCAGCAACGCTATGCGCGGGGAGAAGTCCTATGGTTACGCTCGTCAAACACGACCTTCAGTTCATCCTGAACCAGATCAAGATCGCCGAGGCCCATGCGGCCGGCGGAAATCTCGCCGCCCTGGTGGCCGGCTACGGGGGCAACGACGGCCTCGCCCAGGCCCACCTGCTGCCCTACGGCCTGCGCACGGTCGACGGCAGCTACAACAATCTGCTGCCCGGCCGCGAGCTGTGGGGCGCCTCGGACCAGTCTTTCCCCGGCCTGTTCACCCCGAGCTATCTGAACGACGCCGACGGCGACCAGATGACCTTCGGTCCGGGCATGACCTACACCAACAATGACTACGGCAACTCCGGCCCGCTGCCGGGAACCATGCCGGGACCGGGCAGCGGCACGGTGATCGACGCCGATCCGCGCCTGATCTCGAACCTCGTCGCCGACCAGTCCCTGAACAACCCCGCCGTCATCATGGCGGCGTTGCAGTATGCCGGCGTTCCCGGACCCGAGCTGATGGCCGCCCTGGCGGACATCCGCGCCCTGCACGCCGCCGTCGAAGCCGCCGAGGGCGGCGATCCGACCGTGCTGACTGCGGCCGAGGCCGAACTGGCCCTGGCCCTGGAGGGCTACGGCATCCAGATGGAGGGCGACTCCGTCTTCCTGCCCAACGTCTCGCCCGATGAGGGCCTGTCCTCGCCCTACAACGGCTGGATGACCATCTTCGGCCAGTTCTTCGACCACGGTCTCGATCTGGTCGCCAAGGGCGGCAGCGGCAGCGTGTATGTGCCTCTGCAGCCGGACGATCCGCTCTACGTCGAAGGCAGCCACACCAACTTCATGGTCCTGACACGCGTCTCCGTCGACGCGGGACCCGACGGCCGCCTCGGCACGGAAGACGACGGTCGTGCGCCGACCAACCTGACCACGCCTTGGGTCGACCAGAACCAGACCTACGGTTCGACGGCCTCGAAGCAGATCTTCATGCGCGAATACATCGACGGGCCGGACGGCTCGCCGATCGCCAGCGGCCATCTGCTTGAAGGTTCGGTGGGCGGCGGGCTGGCCACCTGGGCCGACATCAAGGCGCAGGCCCGCGAGATGCTGGGCATCAACCTGACCGACGCCCACGTCGGCAAGATCCCGCTGATCGCCTCGGACCCCTACGGCAACTTCATCCCCGGCGCGAACGGGCGTCCGCAACTGGTCGTGGGACTCGGCCCGGATGGTCAGCTCGGGACCGCGGACGACGTCCTGCTGGAAGGCGATCCGGCGGCCAACGGCGGCCTGGGCGTCAACATTCCGCCTTCGGCCATCCTGACCAGCCACGCCTTCCTCGACGACATCGCCCACGCGGCCGGTCCGGTCTCGGTCGGCGGCGTGCTGCAGGCCGATAGCGATACGGCGGTCGGCTATTCCGGCGGCTACGACGCCCGCGGCAACCAGACCTCGTACGATAACGAGCTGCTCGACGCCCACTACATCGCCGGCGACGGTCGGGCGAACGAGAACATCGCCCTGACCGCGGTGCACCACGTCTTCCACTCGGAGCACAACCGGATTGTCGACCAGACCAAGGCGCTGGCGCTCAGCTCGGGCGACCTGGCCTTCCTCAATGAGTGGCTGCTGGTCGACGTCACCGAGATTCCGACCAGCCCGGCCGCTATCGCGGCCCTGGTGTGGGACGGCGAGCGCCTGTTCCAGGTCGGTCGCTTCACCAATGAGATGGAGTACCAGCACCTCGTGTTCGAGGAGTTCGGCCGCAAGATGCAGCCGGACATCGACGTCTTCGTCTTTGAGCCCTCGGCCGACATCAACCCGGCCATCGCGGCCGAGTTCGCCCACGTCGTCTACCGGTTCGGCCACTCCATGCTGACCGAGGACATCGCCCGCATCCGCATCGACGAGAACGGCAATCCGGTCCGCGACGACATCAGTCTGATCCAGGGCTTCCTCAATCCGATCGAGTTCGCCAGCGCGGGCGACGCCGACGTTGCGGCCGGGGCCATCATTCGCGGCATGGCGAGCCAGACGGGCAACGAGATCGACGAGTTCGTCACCGGGGCCCTGCGCAACAACCTGCTGGGCCTGCCGCTGGACCTGGCCACCATCAACCTGGCCCGTGGCCGGGACGTCGGCACCCCGCCGCTGAACGAGGCCCGCGCCCGCTTCTACGAGGAGACCGGCGACACCCAACTGAAGCCCTATGAGAGCTGGGCCGACTTCGCGGTGAACCTGAAGAACCCGGCCTCGGTGATCAACTTCATCGCCGCCTACGGCACGCACAGCTCCATCACCGGCGCGGTGACGGTCGACGAGAAGCGCGACGCCGCCATGCTGCTGGTGCTCGGCGGCGAAGGGGCCCCGGCCGACCGGCTGGACTTCCTGAACGCCACCGGGACCTACGCCGGCGGATCGCTGGGCGGCTTGAACACGGTCGACTTCTGGATCGGCGGCCTGGCCGAGAAGAAGATGGCCTTCGGCGGCATGCTCGGTTCGTCCTTCAGCTTCGTCTTCGAAATGACGATGGAGAACCTGCAGGAGGCCGACCGCTTCTACTACCTGTCGCGGGTCCAGGGCCTGAACCTGCTGAACGAGCTGGAGAACAACACCTTCTCCGAGCTGGTCCGTCGCAACACCGACCTGGACAGCCATGACTCGACCGCCCTGCCGGGCGACCTGTTCTCGGCCTTCCAGATGCCCATCCTCGAGATGGACATCAGCAAGCAGCTGGGCGTCGATCCGACCCACGACGATCCGATGCTGGCCGCCGTCTCGCGGCTGGTCGAGCGCCGGGACGCGGCCGGCGCCCTGATCAACGACACCACCACCGACGCCGCCTACATCCGCATCAACAGCAACGAGCACTTCATCGTCGGCGGGACGGAGAACGCGGACACCATCGTCGCCGGCGGTGGTGACGACGCCCTGTGGGGCTACGGCGGCGACGACAAGATCGAGGCCGGCTACGGCGTCGACAAGGTCTTCGGCGGCGCCGGCGACGACATCATCACCAACTCCGGCACGGACATCGGCGAGACCGACTTCCTGCACGGCAATGAAGGCAATGACGTCATCCACGGCGGTTCGGGCCTGGCCCTGATCTTCGGCAACGCCGGCAACGACTTCATCGTCACCGGCCCGGACGGCAAGGAGGCCTTCGGCGGCACCGGCAACGACTTCATGCTCGGCGGCGACGGCGGCGACGGCCTGCTCGGCAACGAGGGCGACGACTGGCTGGAAGGCGGCCCGCGCTTCGACATCATGTCGGGCGACAACTCGGAACTGTTCTTCAACTCCCGGATCATCGGCCACGACGTCATGAACGGCGGCGGCAGCGACACCGACTACGACGGTGAATCCGGCGACGACATCATGTTCCAGGCCGAGGGCATCCAGCGGAACAACGGCATGGCCGGCTTCGACTGGGCCATCCACAAGGGCGACGCCCACGCGGCCAACTCCAACCTGGGGATCGCGGTCTTCGAGACCCAGGAAGCCGTCATCCTGCGTGACCGCTTCGACCTTGTCGAAGGGCTCTCGGGCTGGATCCATAACGACGTGCTGGTCGGCCGCTCCCGTCCGGTGAATACCGCGGTCGAGGCCAGCGGCACCGCCGCGATCCCGTCCGCGGACTCGCCGCTGGACTCCTATTCGAACGACCTGCTCGAGAAGAATGTCCACCTGATCGACGGCCTGGCCGCTCTGGTGGCCCACCTGACCCGGGTGCCCGTGGTCAATGAGGACGGCTCGCCGGTCCTCGACGCCAACGGCAATCAGGAAGTGGTGGTGATGAACACCGCCGCCGCGGCTGACATCCTCCTGGGCGGCGGCGGCAGCGACGTCATTACCGGCCTGGCCGGCAATGACATCATCGACGGCGACAGCTGGCTCAACGTGCGCATCAGCGTGAGGGCCAACAACGACGGCAGCGGACCCGAGTTGTTCAGCGTCGACAGCATGACCCAGCTCGCTGCCCGCATGCTGTCCGGCGAACTTCATGCCGGCCAGTTGGTCATCGTCCGCGAGATCATTGACGGCGACCTGGCCAACACCGGCGTCGACGTGGCCGTCTATACGGACGTGGTCGAGAACTACACCTTCACCCGCAACGCTGACGGCAGCGTCACCATCTCTCATACGGGCTTCGACGAGGACGCTCAGGGCGACGACGGCGATCCGGGCAATGTGGAGGGCCTGAACACCCGCCCGCTGTCCGACGGCGAGGACCGGCTGTTCAACATCGAACGGCTGCGCTTCTCGGACGGCAACGGCGGCACGGTCGAGTACGACGTCGACCAGCTGGTCAACGCGCCGGCCACCGGCCTGCCGGTGATCAACGACCAGACGCCGACCGAAGGCCAGACCCTGACCGTCAACACCGCGGGCATCCAGGACGGCAACGGCCTGGGCGCCTTCTCCTACCAGTGGCAGGTGTCGACCAACGGCGGCACGACCTGGACGGACATCGGCGGCGCCACCGCTGCGTCCTTCACGCCGAATGACGGCATCCTGGGCTTCGGCGGCCAGGTGGGCGGGACCCTGCGCGTCGAGGTCAGCTTCACCGACGCCCGCGGCAATGCCGAGGTGGTCTACTCGGTCCCCACCGGCGTGGTCGGCGATAACTGGGACGCCATCGCGTTCCTCGCCAACACCTTCAACGGCACCGCCGGCGACGATATCGCCGACGGCACCAGCGGCCTGTTCGGCCTCGGGGCCAACGACACCCTCAACGGCAATGCCGGCGACGACCAGCTCAACGGGGCCGGCGGGACCGACACGCTCAACGGCGGCGCCGGCAACGACCGGATCGACGGCGGCGCGGGGGGTTCCGACGTGGCGGTCTGGGCGGGGTCTGTGGGCGGCTTCGCCTTCGGCCTGAACGGGACGGGTCAACTGACGGTGACCGATCTGGCCGGCGGGGAAGGGACAGACACCCTGACGACGGTCGAGCAGTTGCGCTTCGCCGGTGCAACCTATGGCCTGGTGAACGGCACGAACGCGGCCGGAACCTCCAATGGCGGCACGGGAGCCGACATCGTCCTCGGCCACGGCGGCAATGACACCGTCAACGGCGCGGGCGGCAACGACGTCCTCGTCGGCGGCGCCGGCAACGACACGTCGCTGGGCGGGGCGGGCAACGACCTGATCCTGGTCGGCGTCGGCGACGGCCGCGACTTCATCGACGGCGGCCTGAACACCGACACCGTCCGCATCCAGGGCGACGCCTCGGCCGAGACCTACCGCATCTACTCGCGGACGGCGGCGCTGGCGGCCGGCATCACCGGCCTGAACGCCAACACCGAGATCGTCATCACCCGCAACGGGACGAGCAACGCCTCGGTCATCGCCGAGCTCGACAATATCGAGGAAATCGTCATCAGCGGCTTCGGCGGCGGCGACGTCTTCATCCCGATCGGCTCGTTCGTCGGCACCAGCCTGGCCACCAGCACCATCACCCTGGACGGCTCGGAGGGCGACGACACCGTCGACATCTCGGCCCTGACCTCGGCGCACCGGATCGTCTTCCGCCAGAACGGCGGCAGCGACACCATCGTCGGGACCCTGCGTCCGGACGACGTCATCGAGGCCTTCGGCCCGGCGGCGGCGGTGCTCGCGGCTTCGGTCGGCGCCTCGGACCAGATGTTCGTGGCGGGTGACGACGATGACGCCGTCGTCGGCTCGGCGGCGGCCATGGATACGGTCAGCTTCGAGGCGGCTTCGGGCGCCCTGACGGTGAACCTGGGCGCCGGCACGGCCATCGAGAAGGCGGACACCGACGACATCGTCGCCCTGTCCAGCATCGATAATGTGGTCGGCTCGGCCTTCAACGACACCCTGATCGGCGCGGCCGGCGCGAACATCCTGTTCGGCGGCGCGGGTTCGGATGTCCTCCTCGGCCTCGGCGGCGACGACGTGCTGTCGGGCGGCGCCGGTCTGGCCAACCAGATGCAGGGCGGCCAGGGCAACGACACCTATATCGTCGAAGCCAACGACACCCTGATCGAGGTGGCCGGCGAAGGTACGGACACCGTCGCCACCAACCGCGCGGCCTACGAGCTGAAGGCGAACTTCGAGAACCTGGTCTTCATCGGGACCGGCGACTTCTCCGGGGTCGGCAACAGCGCCGCCAACATCCTCGAGGGCGGGGAGGGCAATGACACCCTCGCCGGCCGCGGCGGGGCGGACCAGCTGAAGGGCGGCGCGGGCGTCGACACGGCGACCTACGCCGCGGCGGCGGCCGGGGTCTCGGTCAACCTGAGCGGCGGCGTCGCCTCCAACGACGGCGACGGCGGCTCGGACAGCCTGACCGACATCGAGAACCTCATCGGTTCGGCCCTGAACGACACCCTGATCGGCAGCGCCGTCGCCAACGTCCTCACCGGCGGCGCCGGGGCGGACTATCTGATCGGTCTCGCCGGCGACGACGTCCTGGTCGGCGGCTCCGGTACGGCCAACACCCTTCAGGGCGGCCTTGGCGATGACCGCTACATCGTCAGCGCCACCGGCGACTCGATCGTCGAGGCGGCGGGCGAGGGGACCGACACCGTGGCGACGGCCCTGGCGAGCCACACCCTCAAGGCCAATGTCGAGAACCTGGAGTATACCGGTGCGGGCGCCTTCGCCGGCGTCGGCAACGCCCTGGCTAACGTGATCACTGGCGGCGCGGGCGCGGACACCCTCACCGGCGGCCAGGGCAACGACACCCTGAACGGCGGCGGCGGGACCGACATCGCCGTCTTCAGCGGCGCGCGGGCCAACTACACGGTCGAGGATCTGGGCGGCGGCGCCTACCGGATCACCGATACGGTCAGCGGCCGCGACGGGATCGATCTGCTGACCGGCGTCGAGCAGGTGCGCTTCGGCTCAGCGGCGGCGGTGGCCATCTCCACCCTCGTCGCCGCCGGCGCCCCGCTGATGAGCGCCAAGTCGGCCGACACGGCTCTGGTTCTGCCGGCGGCCGACCAGGACGCCTTCCTGCTGGGCGAGGTCGTCGACCCGCAGGTCTTGCCGGGGGTCGCCGATCTCTCCGCCAAGGGCCTGTTCGATGCGCAGGTCCTGCCGGAAGCGTTCGAAGTCTTCGCCCCTCGGTCGGTCTTCGCCGGCACCGTGGCGATGCACACCTGGGAGGACTGGACCGACGGCCGTCCGGCCGAGAAGGGCTTCCACCTCGACGACTGGCTGTATTGATCCCCTGCAGCCAACCCCGGGGACCCCGGTTTCCGATCGTTTCGGCGGTCGGGGGCCGGGGTCTTCGGCGTTTCAGAAACCGTGGCGGAAGAAGTAGGTGGTCCGGTCGCGGATCAGGCCGTCCTCGAAGGCGTAGGCGTCCGCGAACCGCTCGTGGATCGGCGCTCCGTCCCGACCGCGGCCCTCGACCATGCCCAGGACCACAGCCCGGTCGCCTTCGGCCACGACCTCGTCCATCAGGATGCGCGAGGTCAGGGCGACGCGCTCCCGGCGATACCAGTTCATCACCTCGTCGCGTCCGCTCAGCACTTTCACGCCGGGGCGGCGATAGGTGACGTCGGGATGCAGGCAGGTTTCCAGCACGTCATGGTCGCCCATCTCGATGGCCCGGAACGCGGTCTCGATCAGGTCGTGCATGGCCTCGACGCCGGTTGCGTCGGAGAGACTCGCCATCAGGCGACGTCCTGGGCGGCCAGCATGGCGCCGACGGCGCGGTCGAAATGTTCGTCCATGGCTTGGCGGGCGCCTTCGGGGTCCCGGCGCGCGATCATCTCGGCCAGTTCGAGGTGCTTTTCGATGATGGCCTGATGCTCGGCCTGGGTGCGCCGGGTGCGCCAGGCGGCCGGCACGGCGGACTCCAGCAGCGGCTCGAACGAGGCGATGATCTTGGCCATCAGGGCGTTGCGGCTGGCTTCTGCGATGGCCTTGTGCAGCTGGATGTCGAGGCTGATCAGCTCCGGCGAGCTCCGCTCCGCGCGGGCCATGGCGGCGGCGATGGCGCTGATGCGCGCGGCCTCGTCATCGGTCCGGCGCAGGGCGGCCAGCGCGATGGTCTCGGTCTCGAGGCAGCGCCGGGTCTCCCAGACCTGCCGCACGCTGATCTGCTCGGTACGCACGGCGTGATCCAGCGAGATCGACAGGGTCTGGCTGCTCAGGGCGCTAACCCGCGGGCGTCGGCCGTTGGCCGTGTCGATGATGTTCAGGGCGGCCAGGGCCCCGAAGGCTTCGCGCACCACCGGGCGGCTGACGCCCAGCCGTTCGCCGAAGCTCGATTCGCTGGGCAGTTCGTCGCCGACCCTCAACCGCTCCCGGCCGATGTGCTCGGCCACGTTGCGCATGACGTACTGGACGCGGGTTTCTTCGGAATGGACGTCGGAAGGCATCGATGAAACCGATTGATGAGGCGGTCAGCCTAGCATGGCCGCCGAAAAAGCAACTAGGCGGCTACGGCCGTCGGGACGGGGGTCGACGCGGCCATCGTCACCTGGCCTCCGGCGCGCCGAAAATCGGTCGGGCAAAGGCCGAAGCGCTTGCTGAAGGCGCGGGCGAAGCTGGCGTTGTTCAGATAGCCGGCGCTGTAGCCGACGGCGGACACCGGCCGGTTGCTGGAGGTCAGGTCGGCGGCCGCCTTGGTCAGGCGGTGCTCGGCCAGGCAGTCGGCCACGGTCTGGCCGAACACTTCGCGGAAGCCCTGGGTCAGCTTGGCGCGGTTCAGGCCGGCGGTGCGCCCGATCAGACTGAGGGTCAGCTTTTCGTCGAAGCGGGTGGCGATGATCCGCCGGGCGGTCATCAGCCGCTCCATCTCTGACAAACTCAGGCTGGAGGTCGAGGCCTGCGGCACCAGTTCGCCGCGGTCGGCGCGGTCGATGATCTCGCAGATCAACTCCTGGCATTTGGCGCGCTGGTACAGGTCGCGGGCCGCGCCGTTGATGGCGGGGGAGGCGGCGGCGGTGACCAGGGCCGACAGCGCGTCGTCCAGATAATAGTCGCCGTCGCCCAGGCCGGCGAACAGCGGCTGGAAGGCGCCGCCGGCGATGAAGGTCACGGTCAGGACGCCGGGGCCCTCCGGTTCGGTCGCGGGCAGGGGGCGCGCGGCGAGGCCGGCGACCGATCCGAGCGTCAGCGTCGCCCGTGCGCCCCCGCGGCCGGCGGCCTGCCAGACCAAGGTGCAGCGCGCCGCACGGGCGTCGGCGGCCTCGATCAGCGGCGGCGTGCCGTTTCGGGCGATATGCACCTTCAGTCCCGGCTGGAGGTCGAGACCGGCGCTGGAATCGCTGGTCATTGAAAGAGGGGAGGTCTGCACGGCCGCTCCTGTCGTTTCCCTGAGCGATGACGGCCGTTCCGGCTCTTGAGATCGCTTCCTGATCGACAGGGATAACCTATCTGACAGGTTTGACAAGACCTGTAATACAGGTGAAAGCCTCGGCGCGGCGGTGACCTCTTCGTGCCGCCGTGCACAATCGGACGGCTCCGGATCGGCGCTTTGGCCGTTTATGCTACCGCGACCTGACGTCGGAGCGCCCATGGCCGAAATACTCGTGACCCTAGACACCGGCCGCGTGCGCGGCGCGGAGACCGATGGTGTCGTGCGCTATCTCGGCCTGCCCTATGCGGCCGCGCCGGTCGGCGAGCGCCGCTTCGCACTTCCTCAAGCCCATGCGCCGTGGACCGAGGTGCGCGATGCGGCGACCCCGCCCGGCAGCGCCCCTCAGGTGGTCCGCGACTTCCCCGGTCTCGATATCGCCCCCCTGATCGGGACCGGCTGGCTGCGCGGCGACGACTATCTGAACGCCAACGTCTGGGCCCCGAAGGGCGGCGCCTCGGGCCGGCCGGTCATGGTCTTCATCCACGGCGGCGCCTTCGTGCTGGGCAGCAACAGCGCGGCGGTCCAGGACGGCGCCGCCTTCGCGCGCGACGGCGTGGTGCTGATCTCGATCAACTATCGACTGGGCGTCGACGGCTTCGTGCCGATTCCCGGCGTCCCGACCAATCTTGGCCTGCGCGACCAGATCGCCGCTCTGCAGTGGGTTCAGCGCAACGCCGCGGCCTTCGGCGGCGATCCGGCCAATGTCACCGTCTTCGGCGAATCCGCCGGCGCCATGTCGGTGGCCAATCTGATCGTCTCGCCTTTGGCCAAGGGTCTGTTCCGCCGCGCCATCGTCCAGAGCGGCCACGGTTCGATGGTCCGTCCGCCCGAGGCCGGCCAGCGGCTGGTCAAGAAGCTGGCCCGGATGCTGCGCATCAAGCCGGATGTCGCCGGCTTCCGCAGCCGCGGCTTCGATGAAACCCTGGTCGCCCTCGAACGCATCAGCCAGCCCGCGGTCCGCGTCGATCTGCGCGACGAGAAGGGTCGCGAGCCGGCCTACGGCCTGAGCAAATTCCTGCCGGTCTATAAGGACGAGGTCCTGCCGGATCACCCGCTCGACGCCCTGGCCAAGGGCGCGGGCGCCGAGGTCGATCTGCTGATCGGGACCAACACCGAGGAGATGAACCTCTATTTCGTCCCCACCGGCGTGCGGCCCAAACTCAGCGGCTGGCTGTCTCGCCTGATCCTCGGCCGCGTCGAGCCCAAGGCGGGGCCGGTGCTCAAGGCCTACGCGCGCAAGGGGGAGAAGGCGGGGTGGACCTTCACCCGGGCCCTCAGCGATCTGGTGTTCCGCTATCCGGCCCGTCAGTTCGCCGCCGCCCACCGCGGCCGGACCCACGTGTATGAGATGGACTGGCGCTCGCCCGCCACCGGCGGCGAGCTCGGCGCCTGCCACGGCATCGAACTGCCGTTCGTCTTCGACACGCTCGGCGTGGTCACAGGACCGACCGGCCTGGCCGGGGAGGCCCCGCCGCAGGCCCTGGCGGATCACGTGCACGGCCTGTGGGTCCGGTTCGCCCGCACCGGCGAACTGCCCTGGCCGGAGTATTCGGCCGCCGATCCCCAGGTTTACGGCCTGGCCGCGGGCCGCGCCGAGCGCGAGCCGCCCATGCCTTGCGCCGCCGTCCTGAACTGAAGGAAGTCCCTTGTATCTCGAGCGTTTGAAACTGACCGGCCGCGTCGCACTCGTGACCGGCGGGGCCAGCGGCATCGGCCTGTGCTGCGTCGAGGCGATGGCCGAGGCCGGGGCCCGCGTGATCATCGCGGACCGCTCACGCGAGGCCATCGACGCCGCCACCGACGCCCTGGCCGAGAAGGGCTATGACGTTGAAGGCATTGTCATGGATGTCACCGACTCCGCCCGCGTCTCCGAGGTCGCCGACGACGTCGTCGCCCGCCACGGCCGTATCGACATCCTGGTCAACAACGCCGGCATCGCCCGCAGCGAGATCAACGCCGAGGACATGGAGGACGAGCGCTGGCTCAACGTCCTCGACGTCAATCTGAACGGGACCTTCTGGTGCGCCCGCGAATTCGGCCGCCACATGTTGGCCCAGGGCTCGGGCTCGATCGTCAACGTCGGCTCGATGAGCGGCTTCATCGTCAACCGGCCGCAGGGCCAGGCCCACTACAACGCCTCCAAGGCCGCGGTGCACCACCTGACCAAGTCGCTGGCCGCCGAATGGGGCGCGCGCGGCGTGCGGGTCAACGCCGTGGCCCCGACCTATATCGCCACGCCGTTGAACGCCTTCGCCGACCGCGAGGCGCCGATGTTCAAGCGCTGGATCGATTCCACGCCGATGGCCCGCCTCGGCGAGCCGGAAGAGGTGGCGTCGGTGGTGGCCTTCCTGGCCTCGGACGCCGCCAGCCTGATGACCGGGGCCGTCGTCCTGACGGACGGCGGCTACAGCTGCTGGTAGCGTTGCGGCCAAGCTCGGGGCAGGGTGGGGCATGACTGAATCGCACGACCATCCGCTGATCGCCGGCGTCGAACTGGGCGGCACCAAGATCGTCTGTCTGCTGGCCACCGGGCCGGACGACATCCGCGAGACGGTGCGCATCCCCACGACCACGCCGGCGGAGGCCCTGGGCGAGGTGGTCAAGGTGCTGTCGCGCTGGCACGCAGGGCCTGGCTTCGCGGCGGTCGGCATCGGCAGCTTCGGCCCGCTGGAGCTGGACCGCCAGTCGGCGCGCTACGGCCGCATCGTCGCCACGCCCAAGCCGGGCTGGAGCGAGGCGGATCTGAACGTGTTGGGCGCGGACCTGGACGTGCCAGTCCTGATCGACACCGACGTCAACGGCGCCGCCTACGCCGAGGGCCTGTGGGGCGCAGCGCGCGGTCTGCGCAGCTACGCCTACGTCACCGTCGGCACCGGCATCGGCGTGGGCTCGATTGTCGAAGGACGATCGGTGCAGGGGCTGGGGCATTCGGAAGCCGGCCATCTCAGGGTCGGACGCCTGCCGGGCGACACCTGGCCCGGCGCCTGCCCCTACCACGGCGACTGCGTCGAGGGCCTGGCCTCGGGGCCGGCGATCGGCGCCCGCGCCGGGCGACCGGGCGGCGAACTCGATCCTGACGACCCCGTCTGGGACATGGTCGTCCACGCCCTGGGCGGCATGCTGCACAACCTGGTCCTGACCACCGCGCCGGAGCGAGTGTTGATCGGCGGCGGCGTCGCCGACGGCCAGGCATGGCTGTTCCCGCGCCTGCGCCGCGCCCTGGCCGAGAGCCTCAACGGCTACGCCACCGCCGATCGCATCCTGCCCCAGCTGGAAGACTTCATTCAGGCCCCCGGGCTGGGCGGCATGGCCGGGCCGCTGGGATCGATCGCCCTCGGAAAGGCTGCGCTGGCGGGGCTTTGAGCCGTTCCGGCGGCGGCGACGGTCAACGTTCCGTGCTGTTCGGCATAGTCACTGACCTTTCATACAGGTCGGTCGATGGCATGCTTTCCCTAACAGCTACCGGACCCGATTTCGGAGCGATCCCTAGGGGGGACATCATGCGTCTGACCACCATCCTCGCGACCAGCGTCGCCGCTCTCGCCCTCACCGCCGGCGCCGCCGCGGCCCAGACTGCGCCTGCTCCGGCCCAGACGGCCGACGAAGACGGCGCCGCTCAGGTCGACGACATCATCGTCACCGCCCGCAAGCGCTCCGAGCGTCTGGCGGACGTGCCGGTCGCCGTCACCGCCGTGACCGAGGAAACCATCGAGCGTCGCCAGTTGACCTCGGTGCGCGACGTCGCCGCCATCACCCCCGGCCTGAACATCAACTCGGACGCCGCGGGTCGCGGCTTCCTGTCGATCCGCGGCATCGGCATCACCCTGCTGGACAACGTCCAGCCGGGCGTCGGCATCTTCGTGGACGGCGTCTACCAGGCCAACACCTCCTACCTGAACAGCCCGACCCTGGCGGTGGAGCAGATCGAAGTCCTGCGCGGGCCGCAGTCGACCCTGTTCGGCCAGAACACCCTCGGCGGCGCCATCAACGTCACCACCAAACAGCCGTCGGACGACGTCGAGGGCCGCGTCACCGCCACCTACGCCGGGCCGGACGACTACTACATCGTGGGCGCCACCGTGGCCGGTCCGCTGATCCCGGGCGTGCTGCAGGGCCGCCTGACCGCCGGCACCCAGAGCCGTGACGGCTTCATCGAGAACAGCCTGCTCGGCTACGACGACGCCAACCGCCTGCAGCAGGACACCGTCCGCGGCTCGCTGCGCTGGATCGCTCCGGCCGACGCCGTGGTCACGCTCAACGCCTACTATGACACCGTCGAAGGCACCGGGCCGCTCTACGCCCTGACCACCGGCCCGACGGACTACCGCAGCGACGCCCAGACCAACGTGCGCAGCGAGGCGACCTACGACTACAGCGGCGTCAACCTGAAGGTCGACCTGCCGATCAGCAGCTCCACCGACATGACCGCCCTGGTCTCCTACGACCGCCGAGAAAACGAAGGCTCCAGCGACGGCGACTTCCAACCGCTGCCCCTGATCGAGTCGAGCACCTTCGGCACCCTTGAAACGACCAGCGCCGAGATCCGCTTCGACAGCGAGTGGAGCGACAACTTCTCCACCCTGTTCGGCGTCTTCGCCTCGAACCAGACCTCGGACCAGAGCTCGACCAACACCCTGGTCTTCCTCGGCGGCGCCCAGGTGACCGCGACCTCCTTCTCGGACGCCAATATTGTCGGCGTGTTCGGCACCGCCTTCTGGGACATCCAGCCCGACCTCGAGCTGACCGTCGGCCTCCGTTACGACCACCAGGAGATCGATTTCCAGAGCGCCATCGACTCGACCTACGAGGCCGAGGAGATCCAGCCCCGCATCGCCCTGCGCAAGAAGTTCGACGAGAACCGGATGGTCTACGCCTCGATCGCCCGCGGCTTCCGCGGCGGCGGCACCAACGGCCCGGGCGCGCCGAACCCGATCTTCGACGGCGACTCCGTCTGGACCTACGAACTGGGCTCGAAACTGGCCAGCCCGGACCGCACCTTCTCGATCCAGGGCGCAGTCTTCTACAACGATTACAGTGACATGATCGGCCAGAACAGCCTGGCGCCGATGGTCGGCGGCGGCGGCATCGTCGGCATCAACCTGAACACCGGTGACGCCGAGAGCTACGGCGTCGAGGTCGAGGTCGACGCCCAGCTGACCGAGGCCTGGTCGGTCCGCGGCGGCGCCATGCTGCAGCGCGCGCGCATCACCGACGACAGCCGCTATGTCGAGACCACCGGCCGCCAGCTGCCCAGCGACCGCATCCCGTTCAACCCCGACTGGACCCTCAACCTGCAGACCGACTACGTCGTGCCGCTGGGTCGCGGCGACCTGACCTTCACCGGCGGCGTCGTCGGCAAGGGCGACCGGGTCGGCTCGAGCCTGAGCGAGACCTTCTCGCCGAAGCTGACCAGCTACTTCCTGGCCAACGCCTCGCTCATCTACCGCATCGACAACCTCGAGATGGCGATCTTCTCGAACAACCTGTTCGATGAGGAATACTATGAAAGCTACATCGACAGCTCGGTCCTGACCGTCGCCGGTCTGCCGGCGCTGGGCAGCCTGGGACAGATCGGCGACGGGCGCCGCGTGGGCGTCCGCGTGGGCTACAGCTTCTAGGCGGGATGAAGGGAGCCTGACGGTGACTACGTCCCCCGCATCCCCGCTTTCGGAAGCGCTGACGTCCGAGCTGAGGGCTCTCTTCGGCGACCGGCTGCACTTCGGCGAGGCCATGCGCAGCCAGCACGGCGCCAGCGAGGCCCACTTCGACACCGTGCTGCCGGACGCCGTGGTCTTCCCGCATTCGACCGAGGAGGTGGTGGCGCTGGTCAAGGCCTGCGTCGCCGCCGACACGCCGATCATCCCTTACGGGGCCGGCACCTCGATCGAGGGCAACACCACGCCGGTGCGCGGGGGGGTCTCGGTCGACCTGTCGCAGATGGACGCCATCCTGCAGGTCAACGCCGAGGACTTCGACGTCACCGTCCAGGCCGGGGTGCGCCGCGAGCAGCTCAATGAGTATCTGCGCGACGTCGGCCTGTTCTTCCCCATCGACCCGGGGGCCAACGCCACCATCGGGGGGATGGCGGCGACCCGCGCCTCGGGCACCAACGCCGTGCGCTACGGCACCATGCGCGAGGCCATCCTGAGCCTGCGCGTGGTGACCCCGGACGGCCGTGACATCCGCACCGCCCGCCGGGCCCGCAAGTCGGCGGCCGGCTACGACCTGACTCGGCTGATGATCGGCTCGGAGGGCACCCTCGGCATCATCACCGAAGTGACCCTGCGCCTGCACGGCATCCCCGAGGCGATCATGTCCGCGGTGTGCAGCTTCGAGACCCTGGGCGGAGCGGTCGACACCGTCGTCCAGTCGATCCAGCTGGGCATCCCGCTCGCCCGCGTCGAGATCCTCGACGACGTCCAGATGAAGGCGGTCAACGCCTGGTCGAACCTCGCCTATCCCGAGAAGACGACCCTGTTCTTCGAGTTCCACGGCTCCGAACGTTACGTCCAGGAACAGGTCGAGACCGTTTCGGCCCTGGCCCACGACAACGGCGGCAGCGAGTTCCAGTGGTCGAACCTGCCCGAGGAGCGCGCCCGCCTGTGGAAGGCGCGGCACCAGGCCTATTACGCCGCTGTCGGCCTGCGGAAGGGCGCGGTGGGCTGGCCGACCGACGTCTGCGTGCCGATCAGCCGCCTGGCCGAATGCATCCTCGAGACCAAGAAGGATCTCGAGGGCGCCAGCATCCCCGGCCCGATCCTCGGCCACGTCGGCGACGGAAACTTCCACGTCGTCTTCGTCATCGACCCGAACAAGCCGGAGGAGGCCGAGGAGGCCGAGGCCCTGAACCGCCGCCTGGTCCGCCGGGCGCTGGACATGGACGGCACCTGCACCGGCGAGCACGGCATCGGCCTGGGCAAGCAGGACTGGCTCGTCGAGGAGATGGGCGAGGCCGTCGACATGATGCGCACCATCAAGCGGGCGCTCGACCCCCGCGACCTGTTCAATCCCGGAAAGATCTTCCAGCTCTGACCGCGTACCCCTGAGGCGCCGCGCGCGCCGGAGGCTTCTCATGGCCATCGTGACTGCTCCCACCCTCGACGACGCCGCCGCCGTCGCTCCCGTCGATCCCCTGCGCCGGACCGCCTGGCGGGCGGTGCTGCTGGTGGCGTTGGTGGTCATGTCGGCCGGAACCGTGCGCCTCGGCTTCTCGCCGCTGCAGGAGGCGGCCAAGGCCGACCTGGGGCTCAGCGACTACCAGATCGGTCTGGTGCAGGGCATCGCCGCGGCCTTGCCGATGGCGCTGATCGCCATTCCGCTCGGGTGGCTGACCGATCACACCAAGCGCACGCGCCTGATGCTGGTGCTGGGCCTGATCTGGACGGCCGGTATGATCGGGACCGCCTTCGCCCAGTCGTTCGAGACCCTGTTCGCCGCCCGGATGCTGGCCGGTCTCGGCTCCATGAGCATCGTGCCCGTCGCCATTTCGGTGCTCGCCGACCTGTCTCTGCCGCAGAGCCGCGGCAGGGCGATGCTGTTCCTCGGCATGGGCAATACGCTCGGGCCGGCGCTGGCCTTCATCGTCGGCGGCGCCCTGTTCACCGCCTTCGTCGCCGGCGCCGCCTTGCCGGGCGTCGAACTGGCCCCGTGGCGCGAAGCGGCCCTGGTGTTCGGGATCGCCAGCGCCGTCCTGCTGGTCCCGCAGCTGTTGATCCGCGAACCCGCCCGACACGAGGTCGAGGACGGCGGCAACTCCCTGAAGGCCATGCTCCGCGCCCTGTGGGCCCGCCGTCGCTTCCTCGCCCCGCTGTTCGTCGGCCAGATCAGCGTCATCATGGCGGACGCCGCCGCTGGCGTCTGGGCCGTACCCGTGCTTCAGCGCAACCTCGGCCAGAGCACCGGCTCGGCGACCGCCCTGGTGGGCGGCCTGCTGCTGGTGGCGGGCGTTCTCGGCCCGCTGATCGGCGGCTTCGCGGCAGACAGGGGCCACAAGAGTTCGGTGCGCGGCGGCATCCTGATCGGCGCTGTCGTCGCCTCGGCCATCGGCGTCCCGGCGGCCCTGTTCCCGCTCGTCACCAGCGTTCCCGCCTTTGTCGGCGTGCTGTTCGCTCTGCTGGCCGCCGGCTCTGTCACCGGCCTGATCACCGCCACCTCGATCGCCGTCTTGGTGCCCAACGAGGAGCGTGGCGTCTGCCTCGGCGCCTTCATGATCCTCGGCTCGCTGATCGGCCTGGGCCTGTCGCCGGTGCTCGTCTCGCTCGGCAGCGAGGCGCTGGGCGGTGAGGCGCACCTGGCCCCGGCCCTGGCCATTGTCGGCGCGGTGACCAGCCTGGTCTCGCTGATCGGCTTCGTCCTGGCCATGCGCAACGCCCCGGCGCAACCCACCTCCGACTGAGCCGTCCGACGCTGGCCTTTGACGAGGCCTGTGCGAGGGTGTTGGGCGGCGGCGCGCGGATTCGGCCGGCCGCCCAGCAGAGGAACGACGCATGGCGGGTCCGCTCGCAGGATTGAGGATCATCGAGATCGCGGGCATCGGGCCGGGCCCGTTCTGCGGCATGATGCTGGCCGACCACGGGGCCGAGGTGATCCGCATCGAGCGGCCGGGCGGCGGCACGGGCCTGCCGGACTCGTCGAAGGACGTGCTGCTGCGCTCGCGTCCGACCCTGACCATCGACCTGAAGTCGCCTGCGGGGGCCGCGGCCGTGCGCGAACTGGCGAAGACCGCCGACGGCCTGATCGAAGGCTATCGGCCCGGCGTCATGGAGCGGTTCGGCCTCGGGCCGGACGTGCTGCTCGCCGACAATCCGAAACTGGTCTACGGCCGCATGACCGGCTGGGGGCAGGAGGGGCCATACGCCCAGGTCGCGGGCCACGACATCAACTACATCGCCCTGGCCGGGGTGCTTGATGCGATCGGCCGGGAAGGGGAGAAGCCGCTCGCGCCGCTCAATCTCGTGGCCGATTTTGGAGGCGGCGGCATGCTGCTGGCCTTCGGCATGTTGGCGGCGATCCTCCATGCGCAGCGGACCGGGCAGGGGCAGGTGGTCGACTGCGCCATGGTCGACGGCTCGGCCCTGTTGATGAGCATGTTCTGGGGGCTGAAAGCGATGGGCGGCATGCGGCCCGAGCGGGGGACCAACTTCCTCGACAGCGGCGCCCACTTCTATGAAACCTACGCGACGTCCGACGGCGGCCACGTCGCTCTCGGCGCCATCGAGCCGCAGTTCTACGGCCGCCTGCGTGAGCTCGCCGGGCTGGCCACAGACCCCGACTTCGACAGTCAGATGGATCCCCGCGCCTGGCCTGTCTTGAAGACCAGGCTGGAGGCGCTGTTCCTGACCCGCACCCGGGCCGAGTGGTGCGAACTGCTGGAGTACAGCGACGCCTGTTTCGCCCCGGTGCTGTCGATGGACGAGGCGCCGGCGCATCCGCACAACGCCGCCCGCGGGACGTTCGTCGAGGCGGGCGGCGTGACCCAGCCCGCCCCGGCGCCGCGCTATTCGGCGACCCCGACCGTGTCTCCCTCGATGCCCGGCCGCCGCGCCGTCGACCCCGTCGAGGTGCTGTCCGGTTTCGGTCTGGCCGACGAGCGTGTCGCCGAGCTGGTTGGTTCAGGCGTGGTGTCCTGACGCTCGGCCCAGGCGATGCAGGCCGCCGCCACCTCTTCCCAGCCGGGCTCGGCGAGCAGCAGGTGCGATCGGCCGGGGAAGGCGAGGTAGTCGGTCGCGGCCGATGAGCTCTGCTGCAGGCGATACGCCGCGCGCGCCAGATAGGGCGTCACCAGCCGGTCGCGGTCGCTTTCGGTGATCAGCAGGGGGCGGGTTCGGCGCCGCGGATCGATCCGTGTCCCGGCCCAAAAGGCCGCTTGATAAAAGACCCGCCCTGGCGCCGGGATGACATAGCCGTCGTAGGAGGCGTTCTGCAGCTTCGGCGGCGCCGCATTGGCGAAGCGCTCGGCCCAGCGCCGACGGCTCATCGCATAGGGTCGGTTCCACCCGTTCCAGCGCAGGATCGGCGGCAGGGCGGCGGTCAGGGTCAGCCACCCGGGTATGACGCCGCCGATCGGGGCGGGGTTGATCGCGATGCCCGCCCGACCGACGCCGCGGTCGAGCAGCATCTGGGTGAACAGGCCGCCGAACGAGTGTCCCACCAGCAGCGGCGGAGAGGGCAGGGCGGCGATGTCGGCCTGCAGCCCGTCGACGATCGCCCCGACGCTCAGCCCGCCCAGCTCCGGCGGCGGCGCGGCGTTCAGTTCGGCCGCCGTCCGCCCTTTCAGCGGGCCCCAGGTCGGCGTCAGTACGGTCCAGCCTGCGGCCTCCCACGGTCTGCGGAAGTCCGCCCACGAGTCGGTCGTCACCCACAGACCGTGGATCAGGAAGACGGAGCGGTCGGTCGACATAGGGCCAGGCTCCGGCCTTCCGCCGGTCAGACGACCGTCTCGACCCGCGCCGGGCTGCGCTGGTGCTCGACCGCCCAGTCGAGGGCGTAGTCGGCGACCGCCTCCCAGCCGGCGTCGATGCCGGTCCAGTGCGAGCGGCCCTCGAAGATCTTCAGGTCCGTCCGCGACGGCGCCTGCTTCTGCTTGTTGTAGATGCCGCGAGTCATGCTGGCGTCGGCGATCAGATCGAGCTCGCCGCCGATCAGCAGCAGCGGGGCCCGCTTGGGGTTCTTCCAGTTGATCCGCCCCGAAGCGCCCGTGACGCCGTCCCAATAGACCTTGCCCGGCGTGGGCACGATGAAGCGGTCGTACAGCGCGACGACCTGATCGCGCGGCGCGGTCTGGGCGAAGCGCTCGGCGAAGAATTTGCGGCTCATCACCTTCGACTTCTTCCAGCTGAACAGGTCGCTGAAGACCGGCAGGGCGGAGACGATGGCATGCGGACCCAGCGGCACGCCGGGCGTCGGGGCCGGGTTGATCGCCACCCCGACGACGCCGAGGCCGCGGTCGAGCAGGTGCTGGGTGATGACCCCGCCCAGCGAATGGCCGATCAGGATCGGCTCTTCCGGCAGGGCGCGGATCAGCCGATCGTAGTGGTCGAAGATGGCCACCTGTCCGAGCCGCGCCAGCTCGGGCGCCGGGGCGCGGCGCAGCTCGGCCGGGGTGCGGTCGTCATAGGGCCAGTCCGGCGCCACGACGGTATAGCCCTTGGCCTCGTAGCGGGCCTTGAAGCCGGCCCAGCTGGCCGAATTCAGCCAGGCGCCGTGGATCAGCATGATGGTCTTGGTCATGGCGGCTCTCCTCGGTTGTCGGGGGCCCTTGTGCGTTTCCAGATACTGACCACGCGTCCGGCGTGCCGCATGCCTCACGCGCCATGGCTCGGCCGAACGTCGCAAGGTGACGCGGCATGCAACCTGCGGTCAAGCGCCGTCGGACGCGAGCCGATCACGGGCTGTTGCAAGCGCGTCGGGGTTGCTAAGTGAGGCTTCGCGCGCGGCGCGGGGAATGGCGAGGGGCGTCAATGGCTGCGGATCCCGGCAAGTCGGTGGTCAAGATCGGCGACGTGGCCCTTCGGGCGGGCGTCTCGCCGATGACCGTGTCACGGGTCATGAACAATGCGCCGGGCGTGAAGGCCTCCACTCGCGAGGCCGTGCTGAAGGCCGTCGAGGCCCTGGGATACGCCCCCAACGCCGCCGCCCGGAGCCTGGCCCGCGCCGGCGCCGGCCGTCTGGGCCTGCTCTATTCCAACCCCAGCGCCAGCTATCTGAGCGAGTTCCTGATCGGCGCCCTGGAGGGGGTGCACCGCGTCGGGGCCCAGTTGCTGATCGAGAAGTGCGAGCCCGATCCGGAGAGCGAACGCGCCGCCATCAACCGGCTGGTCGCCGGCGGGGTGGTCGGCGTGGTCCTGCCGCCGCCGCATGGCGAGTCCTGGGCCGCCCTGGCCGAGGTGCAGGCGCATAACCTGGCCGTAGTCGCCGTCGCCGCCGGCCGCTTCAAGTCCGAGGCCCAGAGCGTCCGCATCGACGACATGGCCGCCGCTGCCGAGATGACCCGCCACCTGCTGTCCCTGGGCCACCGTCGCATCGGCTTCATCAAGGGCGCGCCCAACCAGACCGCCAGCGCCGAGCGCCTGATCGGCTTCGAGACCGAAATCGCCGCCGCAGAGCCCGCCGCCGAATGCCTGGTCGAAGCCGGGGAGTTCACCTACCGCTCCGGCTTCGAGGCCGCCGAGCGCCTGCTTTCGGCGCGCCGTCCGCCGACCGCCATCTTCGCCAGCAACGACGACATGGCCGCGGCCGCCATCGCCGCCGCTCATCGGCGCGGCCTCGACGTGCCAGGTCAGCTGACGGTGGTCGGCTTCGACGACACGCCGCTGGCCACCGCCGTCTGGCCGTCGCTGACCACCATCCGCCAGCCGGTCGCCGAGATGGCCGAGACCGCCATCCGCCTGCTGGCCGAGGCTGGGCCGAACCGCGACCCCGAAGAGGCGACCGAACACCTGGTCGCCCACCAGCTGATCGTCCGGGAATCCTCGGCCCCTCCCGCACAGTGATTTCACCCATAAAAGCTTGACACGGTCGCCGACGCTGGCGACTGTTAGCGCTAACATACAACGACCCGGCCCCGCCCAGCGGGAAGCCAGCGGCCGAGGAAAATGGCGCGACTCATCGATCATCTGCCCGCCGACTGGCGTGACGCCCTGCTGCTGGGCCGTGCCCAATTGGCCGAGGGCCCGACCCCTGTGCTCGTGCGCGGCGGCCGGCTCTACGACATCTCCGGCTTCGCACCGACCAGCGCGGAAGCCGTGTCCCGCGCCGCCGACCTCGCGACCGTGGAAGGCCGGGACCTCGGCGCGCTTGACGACCTCGACTTCACCCGTGCGTGGGAATCCGACAGCGAGGGCCTGACCCTGCTGTCGCCGGTCGACCTGCAGGTCATCAAGGCCTCGGGCGTGACCTTCGCGGTCTCGGCGCTGGAGCGGGTCATCGAAGAGGCCGCGCGTGGCGACGCCTCGGCCGCCGGGTCGATCCGCGAGCGCCTGTCGGCCCGCATCGGCGGCGACCTCAAGGCCGTGCAGCCGGGGTCCGAACAGGCCACCGCTCTCAAGGCCGCCCTGATCGACGACGGCCTGTGGTCGCAGTATCTGGAAGTGGCCATCGGCCCCGACGCCGAGATCTTCACCAAGGCCCCCATCCTGGCCTCGGTCGGCTGGGGCGACTGGGTCGGCGTGCGGGCCGACTCGGCCTGGAACAACCCCGAGCCGGAAGTCGTCATCGTCTGCGATCCCGAGGGCCGCCCGGTCGGCGCGAGCCTCGGCAACGACGTCAACCTGCGCGACATTGAGGGCCGCAGCGCCCTGCTGCTCGGCAAGGCCAAGGACAACAACGCCTCCGCCTCGATCGGCCCCTTCATCCGGCTGTTCGACGGCGGCTTTTCCATGGACGACGTGCGCCAGGCGACCATCGCCCTGGAGGTGGTCGGAGACGATGGCTTCGTCATGCGCGGCCAGAGCTCGATGAGCCTGATCAGCCGCGACCCGGAGGCGTTGGTGCGACAGACGACCGGCTCGAACCACCAGTATCCCGACGGCTTCGCCCTCTACCTCGGCACCATGTTCGCGCCGATCGACGACCGTGACGCCCCGGGCAAGGGCTTCACCCACAAGGTCGGCGACGTCGTGCGCGTCTCGTCCGAGCGGCTGGGCGTGCTCGAGAACAAGGTCACGACCTGCGACCAGGCGCCGAAATGGACGCTCGGGGTGCTGGGGCTGATGCGTAATCTGGCCGGGCGGGGCCTGGTGGGGGCGAGTCAATGAGTGGGGCGATCTATCCTTCGCTGAAGGGTCGGCTGGTGGTGGTGACGGGCGGAGGCTCGGGCATCGGCGCCGGTCTCACCGAGGGCTTCGCCCGCCAGGGCGCGCGGGTGGTCTTCCTCGATGTGCTCGAGGACGAGTCGCGCAAGCTCGAGGCCGCCCTGGCCTCGTTCGATCCGGCCCCGATCTTCCACCGCTGCGATCTGTGCGACGTCGAGGCCCTGCGCGCCTGCCTGGCCGACATCGCCGCGACGCACGGCCCGGTCGACGTCCTGGTCAACAACGCGGCCAATGACGATCGCCACACCCTGACCGAAGTCACGCCGGCCTATTGGGACGACCGCATCGCGGTGAACCTGCGGCACCTGTATTTCGCGGCTCAGGCCGTGGCTCCGGCCATGCGCGAGCGCGGCGCCGGGGTCATCCTCAACCTCGGCTCGATCAGCTGGCACCTCGGCCTGCCTGACCTGTCGCTGTACGAGACGGCCAAGGCCGGCATCGAGGGCATGACCCGCGCCCTGGCCCGCGAGCTCGGCGCGGACGGCGTGCGCGTCGCCTGCATCGTGCCGGGCAACGTCCGCACCCCGCGCCAGATGAAATGGTACACGCCCGAGGGCGAGGCCGAGATCGTCGCCGCCCAGTGCCTGAAGGGTCGCATCGAGCCGGTCGACGTCGCCGCCCTGGCCCTGTTCCTGGCTTCGGATGACGCGCGCTTCATCACCGGGCATGAGTATTTCGTGGACGCGGGCTGGAGATAGCCCGAGGTTGCGACAGCGGGGCCGCAAGAGCCCATGAGGGAGGATTGAGAATGGCAGGACCGACGGGGGGCTCGGGCCCAGATCTGGCCGGATCGGACAAGGTCAACATGGGCTTCATCGCCGCCATCGTCGCCGTGGCGACCATCGGCGGTCTTCTGTTCGGCTACGACAGCGGCGCCGTGAACGGCACCCAGGCGGGGCTGACCGCGGCCTTCAACCTCGACGCTGACGGGCTGGGCTTCACGGTCGGTTCGCTGCTGATCGGCTGCGCCTTCGGGGCCTTCTTCGCCGGGCGTCTGGCCGACGTGATCGGGCGCCGCACGGTGATGATCGTCGCCGCCCTGCTGTTCCTGTTCGGGGCCCTGATCCAGGGCTTCACCGGCGATCACACCCTGTTCGTCGCCGCCCGCTTCGCCGCCGGCATGGCGGTGGGGGCCGCCAGCGTGCTCTCGCCGCTCTACATCTCGGAAGTCGCCCCGGCGAACATCCGCGGCCGGATGAGCACGGTGCAGCAGGTGATGATCATCACCGGCCTGACCGCCGCCTTCCTGGTCAACTACTTCCTGGCCAAGACCGCCGGCAGCTCGCTGGGCCACATCGCCGGCACGGAAGCCTGGCGCTGGATGTACCTGGCCCAGGCCGTGCCCGCCGCCGTCTTCCTGGTGGCCCTGTTCTTCATCCCGGAAAGCCCGCGCTACCTGATCGGCCGGGGCAAGATCGATGCGGCGCGCGCCGTCCTGACCAAGCTGTTCGGCGCCGAGGCCGCCGAGCGCAAGGTCGGCGAAATCAGCGCCACCTTCTCCAAGGACCACCGCCCCAGCTTCGCGGACATCGCCGCCAAGGGTATCCTGTTCCGCCCCATCGTCTGGGCCGGGATCATGCTGGCCACCTTCCAGCAGTTCGTCGGCATCAACGTCATCTTCTATTACGGCGAGACCCTGTGGAAGCTGGCCGGGGTCTCCGAGTCCGTGGCCCTGGAGCGCAACATCCTGTCCGGCGCGGTCTCGATCGCCGCCGTGCTCGCCGCCCTGGCCGTGATCGACAAGATCGGCCGCAAGCCGCTGCTGGTGATCGGCTCGGTCGGCATGGCCGTGAGCCTGGCCGCCATGACCTGGGCCTTCATGGGCGCCGGCCATGACGCCGCCGGCAATCTGGCGCTCACCCCGACGACCGGCATGGTCGCCCTGGTCGCCGCCAACCTCTACGTCATCTTCTTCAACTTCAGCTGGGGCCCGGTGATGTGGGTCATGCTGGGCGAGATGTTCCCCAACCAGATGCGCGGTTCGGCGCTGGCGATCGCGGGCCTGGCCCAGTGGGGCGCCAACTATCTGGTGGTGCAGAGCTTCCCGCGCATGGCCGACGGCCTGGGTCTGGGCGGCACCTACGCCCTCTACACGGCGGCCGCCGTCGTCAGCATCTTCCTCGTCCGCTCCTTCATCCAGGAGACCAAGGGCAAGGAACTGGAAGAGATGACCGGCTGACCCCGGCCGCGTCGAAGACTATCTACCCTCACGGGCGGCGCTCCCCCGCCGCCCGTGTCACTTTGAGGAACTCGCCATGACCGACACGCTCGAACTCTCCCACTGGATCAATGGCGAGAAGGTCCCGACCGACCGGCCCAGCGAAAGCCTCAACCCTTCCGACACCCGCGACCTGGTCGCCCGCACCCCCGATGGCGACGTCGCCGAAGTGAACGCCGCCGTCGCCGCCGCCAAGGACGCCTTCCCGGCCTGGTCCGAGGCCTCGCCCGAGGTCCGCTCGGACATCCTGGACAAGGCCTCCAACCTGCTGATGGCGCGCAAGGAGGAGGTCGGCCGCCTGCTCTCGCGCGAAGAGGGCAAGACCCTGCCGGAAGGCATCGGCGAGACCGCCCGCGCCGCCCGCATCCTCAAATATTTCGCAGGCGAGGCCCTGCGCCTGCACGGCCAGAACCTGGCCTCCGTCCGCCCGAGCGTCGAGATCCAGACCTACCGCCAGCCGGTCGGCGTCTTCGGCCTGATCACGCCGTGGAACTTCCCCATCGCCATCCCGGCCTGGAAGGCCGCCCCGGCCCTGGCCTTCGGCAACACCGTCGTCATCAAGCCCGCCGGCCCGACCCCGGCCACGGCCGAGGCCCTGGTCGCCATCCTGCATGAGGCCGGCCTGCCCAAGGGCGTGCTCAACATGGTCGTCGGCCGCGGCCGCGTCGGACAGGCCCTGGTCGACCACAAGGATGTCGACGGCATCTCCTTCACCGGCTCGCAGGGCGTGGGCCGCGGCGTCGCCGCCGGCGCCGTGGCGCGCCAGGCTCGCGTCCAGCTCGAGATGGGCGGCAAGAACCCGCTGATCGTGCTCGACGACGCCGACCTGGAGCGCGCCGTGATGATCGCGCTCGACGGCTCCTACTACGCCACCGGCCAGCGCTGCACCGCCTCCAGCCGCCTGATCGTCCAGGACGGCATCCACGACCGCTTCGTGCAACTGCTCGGCGAGAAGGTCGCGGCCCTGCGCGTCGGCGGGGCCCTGGACCCCAACACCCAGATCGGCCCGGCGGTCAGCGAGGACCAGCGCGAGACCTCTTACCGCTACATCGACATCGCCAAGGGGGAGGGCGGCCGCATCGTCGCCGGCGGCGAGCGCCTGAGCCTCGAAACGCCCGGCTGGTATGTCCAGCCGACCCTGATCGCCGACACCGACCCGAATGGCCGGATCAACAACGAAGAGGTCTTCGGTCCGGTCGCCTCGACCATCCGGGTCAAGGACTACGAAGAGGCCCTGGCCATCGCCAACGGCGTCGAGTTCGGCCTGTCGGCGGGCATCGTCACCAGCTCGCTGAAGCACGCCCGCGACTTCCAGCGCCGCGCCAAGGCCGGCATGACCATGGTCAACCTGCCGACCGCCGGGGTCGACTATCACGTGCCCTTCGGCGGCACGAAGTCGTCCAGCTACGGCGCCCGCGAGCAGGGCTTCGCGGCCGCCGAGTTCTTCACCCTGACCAAGACCTCCTACTCGGCCGGCTGATCGATGAGCGCACAACCCGAACTGATCTGGGACGTCCAGGCCGAGCTGGGCGAGGGCCCCGTCTGGGATGACGCCAGCGGCTGCCTGTGGTTCGTCGACATCAAGGGCCGCAAGCTGCATCGCTACGACCCGGCGACCGGCGGCAAGGACTCGTGGGATACGCCGGACCAGACCGGCTTCGCCCTTCCGGCCGAGGACGGCTCGCTGGTCTGCGGCGTGCGCGGCGGCCTGCACCGGTTCGATCCGGAAACGGGCGCCTTCGCCCTGATCCAGCGGGTCGAAGAGGACCGGCCGCAGAACCGGCTGAACGACGGCTTCGTCGCCCCGGATGGGACCCTGTGGTTCGGGTCGATGGACGACAGCGAAGACACCGTCTCCGGCGCCCTCTACCGCTGGCGCGGCGGCGAACTGACCCGCCACGACGACGGCTACCGCGTCACCAACGGTCCGGCGCTCAGCCCGGACGGCCGGACGATGTACCACCACGACACCACTGAGCGGCGCGTCTACGCCTTCGACCACGCCGATGGCTATCTGACCAACAAGCGGCTGTTCGCCATCACCGAGGACGGCTTCGCCGACGGCCCAAGCGTGGACGCCGACGGCGTGCTGCACGTCGGCCTGTTCAACGGCTGGGGCGTGGCCCGTTTCGCGCCGTCGGGCGAGCGCATCGGCAAGATCGAGCTGCCGGTGCAGACGGTGACCAAGGCGGCTTTCGGCGGCGGCGACCGGCGCGACCTCTACTGCACCACCGCCTGGCTCGGGAACGCCGACAAGCGCGCGGCCCAGCCGACGCTCGGCGGCCTGTATCGCGTCCGGGTCGAGACCCCCGGCCTGCCGCAGGCGCGGGTCAAGCTGTGATCGTCCTCGAACGGGGCGGCTGGCGCCTGTCCCTCCGCCCCGACCTCGGCGGCTCGATCGCCCGGCTGACGGTCGACGGTCGCGACGTGCTGCGTCCGACCGCCGAGGGCGAGACCGACATCCTGCAGGTCGCCTGCTTCCCCCTGGTCCCCTACGCCAACCGCATCGCCGAGGGGCGGTTCGCCTTCGACGGCCGCGCGGTGTCCCTGCCGGCGCTGCCGCAGTTCTCGCCGCACGCCTTGCACGGCGACGGCTGGCTGAACCCCTGGGAGATGCTGGACCAGGACGCGACCTCGGCCCGGATGGTCTACCGGCACGAAGCCGGCGCCTGGCCCTGGGCCTATGAGGCGATCCAGACCTTCGCTCTCACCGAGGCCGGCCTGCGCGTCGACCTGTCGGTGCGCAACCTCAGCGACGCCGCCATGCCCGCAGGCTTGGGTCTGCATCCGTATTTCCCGGTCGCGGACGACACCCGCCTGACCCTGGCCGCGACCTCCGTCTGGCGCGCCGAGGGCAGTTTGATCCCGACCGCCCAGGTCGGCACGGCCGATGTGCTCGACTGGTCGCAGGGCCGCACCGTCGCCGACGCCCCCTTCGTGGACCATTGCTACGCGGGTTGGGACGGTGTGGCGCGGATCGAGGGGCAGGGCAGGGCGACCGTCGTCCGCGCCTCGGCGAACGCTGCCTGGGCCCACGTCTATGCGCCCGGCGAAGACTTCTGCTGCGTCGAACCCGTCACCCACCGCCCGAACGCGCTCCACGCGCCCGCCGGCGAGGCCAGCGGCCTTACCGTCCTCCAGCCCGGCGGGAGCATGGCGATGTGGATGGAGATCGGGGTCGAGCGCTGACCCCTTGTCATCCCCGACGAAGCGAAGCGGAGATCGGGGGCGCCAGCTGCATTTCTAGTTGATCCGCCCGGAGGCTGCGCAGCAGCAAGCCGGGCGACTGCCTGTGCGACGCTGCCTGTCTCCCGGACAGCTGCCGACGCAGCTTCCGGGAGCGCCAGTCAAAGTGGTTCCGCGTCCCGGATAGCGCCTGCGGCGCTTCCGGGATGACAAGCTCCACGCCAGGACAGGCCGTCCTAGTGGTTGTCCCGGGGCAGGCCGAACTTGTCGATGATGCGGTGGTATTTCACGGCCGGCTCCAGAGTCGCGCCGGTTTCCAGCTGGCCGACCATGCTGCGCTGGATCTCCTGCCAGGGCGTCTGCGAGGCGGGGTACGTGTACCCGCCCGCCGCCTCGAAGGCTGCACGGCGCTCGGCCAGCGCCTCGTCCGAAATCAGGATGTCGGCGCGGCCGGTGTTCAGGTCGATGCGCACCCGGTCGCCGGTCTGCAGCAGGGCGATGTTCCCTCCCGCGGCCGCTTCCGGCGAGGCGTTGAGGATCGAGGGCGAGCCCGAGGTGCCCGACTGGCGGCCGTCGCCGATGCAGGCGATGGCGGTGACGCCCTGTTTGATCAGGTAGGCGGGCGGCCGCATGTTTACGACCTCGGCCGCGCCCGGATAGCCGATCGGACCGGCGCCGCGCATGAACAGCAGGGTCCGCTCGGTGATGCCCAGGCTCTCGTCGTCGATGCGGTGGTGATAGTCCTCCGGCCCGTCGAACACGACCGCCGGGCCCTCGAAGGCGTTGGGGTCGGCCGGGTCGGACAGATAGCGCTCGCGGAACTCCGGGCTGATGACGCTCAGCTTCATGATGGCGGTCGAGAACAGGTTGCCGGTCAGCACCAGGAAGCCGGCGTCGGTCTTCATCGGCGCGTCGAAGGTCTTGATCACGTCCGGCAGGACGATCTCGGCCCCGCGGCAGTTGTCGCCCATGGTCTTGCCGTTGACGGTGAGGGCGCCCTCGTGGATCAAGCCCTGCTGCATCAGCTGGTTGACCACGGCGGGCACGCCGCCCGCATGGAAATAGTCCTCACCCAGGTACTCGCCGGCGGGCTGCAGATTGACCAGCAGCGGCACGTGCAGGCCGTGGGTCTCCCAGTCCTTTAGCGGCACCTCGACGCCGGCGTGGCGGGCCAGGGCGGTCAGGTGGATCGGGGCGTTGGTCGAGCCGCCGATGGCGCTGTTGACGACGATGGCGTTGTGGAACGCCTCCTTGGTCAGGATGTCCGACGGCTTGAGGTCCTCGCGCACCATCTCGACGATGCGCAGGCCGGTCTCATAGGCGACCTGCGCCCGTTCGCGGTACGGCGCCGGGATGGCCGCCGAGCCGGGCAGGGACATGCCCAGCGCCTCGGCCAGCGAGTTCATCGTCGTCGCCGTGCCCATGGTGTTGCAGTATCCGACCGACGGCGCCGAGGAGGCCACCAGCTCGATGAAGCCGTCGTAGTCGATCTCGCCGGCGGCCATCATCTGGCGGGCCTTCCAGATGATCGTGCCCGAGCCGGTGCGCTCGCCCTTGTGCCAGCCGTTCAGCATCGGGCCGACCGACAGGGCGATGGCGGGCATGTCGACGGTCGCCGCAGCCATCAGGCAGGCGGGAGTGGTCTTGTCGCAGCCGATGGTCAGGACGACGCCGTCCAGCGGATAGCCGTACAGGCTCTCGACCAGGCCGAGGTAGGCCAGGTTGCGGTCCAGCCCGGCGGTCGGGCGCTTGCCGGTCTCCTGGATCGGGTGGACCGGGAACTCCATGGCGATGCCGCCGGCCTCGCGAATGCCTTCGCGCAGGCGCTCGGCCAGCACCAGGTGGTGGCGGTTGCAGGGGCTGAGGTCCGAGCCGGTCTGGGCGATGCCGATGATCGGCTTGTCCGACTGCAGCTCCTTCCGCGTCAGGCCGTAGTTCAGGTAGCGCTCGAGATAGAGCGCGGTCATGTCCGGGTTCTCCGGATTGTCGAACCAGGCGCGCGAGCGCAGCGGCTTCTTCATGTCAGGTCAGTTCCAGCCGCCGTCGACGACGTAGTGTTGATTGGTGATGGCCGAGGCGTCGTCGGACGACAGGAAGACCACGACGCGGGCGACGTCGTCGGGGACCAGCGGGCGCTTGATGCACTGGTTGGCGTAGATCTCCTTCTCGGTCTCCGGGGTGACCCAGAGCTCGAGCTGGCGTTCCGTCATGATCCAGCCGGGGGCGACGGCGTTGACCCTCACCCCGTGCCCGCCGAAGTCGCGGGCCAGCGAGCGGGTCAGGCCCAGCACCGCCGACTTGGACGCCGTATAGGCCGCCATGCCGCCCTGGCCGATGATCCAGGAGCAGGAGCCCAGGTTGACGATGGAGCCCTTCTGGGCGGCCATCATGTCGGGGAGCACGGCCTGCGATGCGAAGAACTGGTGCTTCAGATTCACGGCCATGCGGCCATCCCAGTAGTCTTCGGTGACCTCAAGCGTCTCGTGGCGCTCGTCGTGGGCGGCGTTGTTGATCAGCACGCCGATCGGACCGAGGCGTGCGCGCACCTCGTCCACCGCAGCCTTCAGGGCCGGGATGTCGGTCACGTCGCAGCGAACGAACAGGGCGGCTTCGCCCAGTTCTTCCTGGAGCCTCTCGCCGCGCGCGGCGTCGAGATCGAGGAAGCCGACCCTGGCTCCCTGGGCGACGAAGGCGCGGGTGATGGCCTCGCCGATGCCGCCCGCGCCGCCGGTGACGACGACGGTCTTGCCCGCGAGATCGGGATAGATGGCGGCCATGGCGCTCCCCAGTCAGCACCTTTCACTCATGAAAGCGCTGTTCGTCCGCGAAAATGCTGATCCGGGCGTGCGAAGTCAACGCGCCGGGGCGGGCGCGTCATCAATTTCGGTGGCTTGTTTGATCAGGAGGCTTGCGAGACCGCGCTCATCTCGGCCGAGATCGCCGCCGCCGCCTTACGAAGGTGGCCGACGGCCTCCTCAATGCTGCAGGTCGGCGGGGTGCGCTCGATATAGGGCGAGATCAGGGTGGCGATGACCCCGTCGGCCCCGATGACCGGCGCCACCAGGTCGGTGACCCCCTTCACGAAGTCGCTGGCCCGCTCGACATGGCCGTGCGCGCCTGCCTCGTCGGCGGCCTTGATGAATTTCTGCGTCCGCCCGGCCCCGAACTTGGCCGTCAGCCGCTCGCGCAGCTGCGCCTTGGCCACGGCCGAGGCCGCGCCGTAGAACATCAGGCCGGAGGTGGCGTCGATGACATTGCGGCGGTAGCCAACGCGCACCGAGAAGCCGAGGTCGCCTGGTCCCTCGACGCGGGCGATGACCACGATCTGCTCGTCCGACAGCACCACCAGGTGGCAGGACTGAACCGTCGTCAGAGCCAGTTCGCGCATCACCGGCAGGGCGGCGTCGATCAGCGACTTCACCGGCGCCTGGGCCATGCCCAGGGTGAACAGCCGGTTGGTCAGGCGATAGCCCTCCGGCGACTGTTCGATATAGCCGCGGAACTCCAGCACCTGGATCATGCGGAACAGCTCGCTGACCGACCGGCCCAGCACCCCCGACATCTGCGACGGCGTCATCGGCTCGCCATGCGACGCCAGCAGCTCCAGCACGTCGAGCCCCTTCTCGAGCGCCGGCGCGCGGTATTTGCGGTCGTCGGTATCGTCGTTCAGCGACATGAGGCCTCGGTTCTCGTTCGGATAGCGAAGCTAGCCGTTCCCGCTGCTTCGGAGAAGTCGCCGCAGCCCGATCACCTGTGAACCATCGTGTCGAATATGAAAACCGTATTGCCGACACCGCCGGCGTCCCCTAGCGTCCCGGCCGAGTCCGGAACAGGACCGCGCCGGGGAGGCATTTCATGACGCTCGCGACCATCGATCTGGTCATTCTCGCCATCTACGCCGTCTGCATCTTCGGCCTGGCCCAATGGGTCTCGCGCGACAAGACCGGTGCGAAAAAGACCTCGACCGACTATTTCCTGGCGTCGAAGAACCTGCCCTGGTGGGCTATCGGCGCCTCTCTGATCGCGGCCAACATCTCGGCCGAGCAGATCATCGGCATGTCGCACTCGGGCTATGTGATCGGCCTGGCGATCGCCTCCTACGAATGGATGGCGGCCCTGACCCTGATCATCGTCGGCAAGTATTTCCTGCCGATCTTCCTGGCCAACAACATCTACACCATGCCCCAGTTTCTGGAGCAGCGGTACGGACCGACGCTGCGGACCGTCATGGCCGTGTTCTGGCTGATCCTCTACGTCTTCGTGAACGTGACCTCGATCCTGTGGCTGGGCGCCGTGCCGATCCATACCCTGACGGGCCTCGATCCGATTGTCTCGGTCATCATCCTGGGCCTCTTCGCCCTGGCCTATCAGATGTGGGGCGGGCTGAAGGCCGTGGCCCTGACCGACATCGTCCAGGTCACCCTGCTGGTGCTCGGCGGCCTGATCATCGCCTACATCGCGCTCGGCCAGATCGGCGGCGACGCCGGCGTTCTCGGCGGCTTCACCACCCTGACCAGCCAGTTCCCCGAGAAGTTCGACATGATCCTCTCGCCCGACAGCCCGCACTTCAAGGACCTGCCGGGCATCGCCGTCCTGATCGGCGGTCTGTGGATCATGAATCTGAGCTACTGGGGCTTCAACCAGTACATCATCCAGCGCGGCCTGGCCGCCAAGTCGGTCCCCGAGGCCCAGAAGGGGATCGCCTTCGCCGCCTATCTGAAGCTGCTGATGCCGGTCATCGTGGTCCTGCCGGGCCTCGCCGCCCTGGCCCTGTTCGAGCCCGGAGCGGTCGGCCACAACGCCGCCTATCCGATGGTCATGGGCCTGCTGCCGGTCGGCCTGAAGGGGCTCGTCTTCGCCGCCCTGGTCGCCGCAATCATCGCCTCGCTGGCGTCGAAGGTGAACTCGATCGCCACCATCTTCACCCTCGACCTTTACGCCAAGGCCCGGAAGGGCTCGTCCGAGTCGCACCTGGTGCTGGTGGGCCGCATCGCGGCGGTGGTCGCCACCGTCATCGGCATCATCGCCGCCCGCCCGCTGGTCGGCAGCTTCGAGCAGGCCTTCCAGTTCATCCAGGAGTTCACCGGCTTCTTCACCCCGGGTATCGTGGTGATCTTCATGCTGGGCATGTTCTGGAAGCGCGCCTCCGAGGCCGGCGCCCTGACCGGGGCCATCCTGTCGGTGGTGCTGTCGGCCGGGTTCTGGTGGCTGCAGTCGACCGGCGCCTTCGTCTTCCCGTTCATGAACCGGGTCGGCGTCGTCTTCGTGGTCTCCCTGCTGGCGGCGATCATCGTCTCCCTCCTGGTCCCGCAAAAGACCCAGCCGGTCCCGATCACCTTCGAGGGCGTCAGCTACAAGACGACTACGGGCTTCAACATCGCGGCCCTGGGCGTCATCGCCTTCCTCATCGCGGTCTACGCCATCTGGTGGTGACCGTGGCCTGAGGGTCGAACGCAGGCGGCGCCGCTCCCCGAGCGGCGCCGTTTTCGTATCAGCGGGGCGTCAGGCGCACCGCCGCCCCGCCGCTGCCGGCGAGGTTCAGGGTCAAGGCGTCGCCCGCCCGCACCGTCCGCGTCTCGATCACGGTTCGGTCCGGCGCATCGCCGTCCGCGTAGATCGTCGCCGTGAAGGTCCGGCCGCCGAGGAAGTCGAGCGGCACGGTCACCGTCCGCGCTTCTTCGTTGGTCATGGCCCCCAGGTACCAGTCGGCGCCCTTGCGCCGCGCCAGCACGATCGACTGGCCGATCTCGCCGGCGATGAAGCGGGTCTCGTCCCAGGTCGTGGGAACGGCCTGCAGGAAGGGCATCTCGGGCTGGCCGGCGTAGGCGTCCGGCGTATCGGCCACGATCGCCAGCGGGCTGTCGTAGACGACATACATGGCCAGGCCGTGCGCCCGCGTCGTCTGCACCGTCGGCAGGATGAAGCGGTCCTTGAAGTCCTCGGGCCGCACGTTGCGGAAGCCGCCCGGCGTGTAGTCGATCGGGCCGATGATCATGCGCGTGTAGGGCAGGGTGACGTTGTGCGTCGCCGTCACCCGCGAGGACCATTTGTTGTACTCGGCCCCCAGCACCCCTTCCTGGGTCAGGTAGTTGGGATAGGTCCGCGCCAGGCCGGTCGGGTGGAAGGCGCCATGCAGGTCGACCAGCAGCCGATGCTCGGCGGCCTGGCCCAGCAGGCGGTGATACCAGTCGACCATCTGCTGGTCGTCGCGGTCCATGAAGTCGACCTTGATGCCGGCCACGCCCCAGTCGCGGTACTGGTCCAGCGCCGCGTCGAACTGGGCGTCCAGCGCCTTCCAGTTGACCCACAGCAGGACCCCGACGTCGCGCTCGCGGCCGTAGGCGACCAGGGCGGGCATGTCGATCTCGGGGATGGTCCGGGTCACGTCGACGCCGCGCCGCACCAAGCCGCCGCCCCCGGCGCCGAGGTTCCAGCCCTCGTCGATCATGACGTATTCGAAGTCATTGGCGGCCGCGAAGTCGATGTAGGCCTTGAAGGTCTCGGTGTTCATGCCGGCGTTCGGCACGGACGAGACCTGGCCGCCGTTCCACCAGTCCCAGGCCGCCTTGCCGGGCTTGACCCAGGAGGCGTCGAAGTCCGGGCCGGGGCTGAGGTCGGTCACCAGGGTCGACTCGATCAGCTCGCCCGGACGGTCGGCGATCATCACCACCCGCCAGGGCGTAGCCAGGTCCGAGCCGACGCGGGTGCGGGCGGCGACCTGCGGGTCGTCCAGCCGCGGGGCCAGCTTGGCCTGGACGCCGGTCCCGCCGTCGCCGCGCCCGGCAAGGTAGAGGGCCGGATAGTCGCGCAGGTCCGCCTCGGCCAGGGCGAGGGCCGGGCCGCCGTCGCCGGTCTCGCAGACCAGCGGCGCGTCATAGGCGTTGTGGTCGCGGAAGCGTGCGGCCTCGATCGGGTCGAATTCCCCCTCGTGGGACGAGTTGAACCGCCCCAGGTTCAGCCCCCAACAGCGATAGTCGCCGGGGAATGCGAACTGCGTGCCCTCGGCCTTGAGCCCGAGCGTCTCGGTCCCCGGTGCGGCCGGCACGAGGTAGCGGAAGGCGACGCCGTCGTCGTAGGCGCGGAACACCAGTTGCATGTCGCGGCCTGGGCGGCCGGGCTGGTCCGGCTCGGTCAGGTCGACGGTCAGTTCGTTGTACGGCTTGCGGACGCGCGAGGCCTTGCCGATCAGGTCGTAGCGGTCCTCGCCCTGCCGACGGGCCGACCCCTCGACCGTCATGCCGCGGCCCAGCGTCCCGCCTGCCTCGAGGTCGAGCGTCAGTTGCGACGGCGACAGGATCTCGCGCCCGTCCAGCCGGACCGCATAGGTGGCCGTTCCGTCCTGCGGGCTGGCTACGGTCAGCCGGATCCGCCCGTCCGGCGAGGCGAGGCCCAGGTCCTGGGCTAGGGCAGGGGAGGCGAAGGCGAGGGTCGCCGCGGCGCCCATCAGCATGGAGCGAAGGGTCATCGGGCGATCTCCGGGAGAGGGAACGTCAGGCGGCGTCGTCGTAGGCGCGGCAGTGGCGGTCGATGAACTGCTGGTGCGTCGGCATGCTCGCCACGCCCCGCTGGATCACCCCGCGCATGCCTTCCAGCTTGGTCGCGAGCTCGGCCAGCGGCTTCTGGTCGGCCATCGGGTCGTAGCCGCTCGGCATGATGCCCTGGCCCAGCATCACTGCGACCCAGCTGGTGAAGGCGAACAGATCCTCCTGCTTGCCCCACACTCGGGCCCGGCTGCGGAACAGGTCGACCCGCGTCTTCAGGCTGTCCGGGATGCTCATCGTCCGGACGTGGTTCCAGAACTCGGAATCGTCCCGCTGGGTCGCGTGATAATGCAGGATCACGAAGTCACGGGCGTGCTCGTACTCCTCCTGGATAATGGCGTTGTACTTGTCGATGTCCGTCTGATCGAAGCGCAGGTCGGGGAAGAAGGACATCAACGTCGTCACACCGGTCTGCACCAGGTGGATGCTGGTCGACTCGAGCGGCTCGATGAAACCGGACGCCAGGCCCAGGCAGACGACGTTCTTGTTCCACGCCTTCTTACGGCGGCCGGTCAGGAAGCGCAGCATGCGCGGCTCGGCCAAGGGCTTGCCGTCCAGGTTCGCCATCAGCGTGTCGCGGGCGGCCTCGTCGGTGGTGAAGGACGAGCAGTAGACGTGGCCGTTGCCGGTGCGGTGCTGCAGCTGGATGCGCCATTGCCAGCCGGCGTCATGGGCGGTGGACTTGGTATAGAGCGTCGGCGCGCCGACGGCCTCGCAGGGCACGGCCTGCGCCCGATCGACCGGCAGCCAGTGGGACCAGTCCTCGTAGCCGGTCTGCAGCGCACCCTCGATCAGCAGGCCGCGGAAGCCTGAGCAGTCGATGAAAAGGTCGCCCGCCAACGTCTCTCCGTTGTCGAGCGACAGCGATTCCACGAAGCCGGTCTCGGAGTTCAGGTTCACCCCGACGATCTTGCGCTCGTGCCGGCGCACGCCCCGGCCCATGGCCATGTCGCGCAGGAAGGCGCCGTACAGGCTGGCGTCGAAGTGGAAGGCGTGGGCCATCCGCGACAGGACGTTACGCGGATCCTGAGACGGGCGGGCGAACTTGCCGGCCTTCATCGCCTGGATAACCAGAGAATAGTCATCCAGCGACCCGGCCTCGATGCCGTTCGCCTTGGCGCGCAGCCAGTGGTGATGGAAGTGCAGGCCCTCCAGGTCCGCGCCATAGGTGCTGAACGGGTGGACATACTCGTTGCCCAGCGAACCCCAGTTCTGGAATTGGATGCCAAGCTTGAAGGTCGCCTGGGTGCGGCGGACGAACTCGTCTTCGTCAATTCCCAGCTGGCGGTTCAGCGCCTGGATCGGGGGGATGGTCGCCTCGCCGACGCCGACGGTGCCGATCTCCGGCGATTCGACCAGCTCGATGGCGCAGTAGCCGGGCCGCAGGCTCTTCGATATGACCGCCGCCGCCATCCAGCCGGCGGTGCCGCCGCCGACGATGACGATTCGCTTCAGCCGGTTGTCCGTCATGTCGCTCCCCATGGCGTCTGCCGCGCCTGACCCACCGTTATCATGGGTTCATATCTGGAAACAGATTTCACTCATGATTTCCCTGTCCGCAAGCGTTGCAACGGGGAAACGGTCCGCCAACCGATGATAGCGCTAACAAAAAACGGTTTTCTTTCCCTGAAACTTGTTGCATCCTTGAAATGCGAACGGACCCGGCACGCCCGGAAAAGTCCGTTCCGTTGGGAGAATGTGTCACCCCAGGACTGCCTCAGAGCGGCCGCGGCGACAAAAGGGGAGGGTCGACATTGATGTCTCGGATTAACCGCGCCGGACGGCTGGCGCTGATGTGTGGCGCTTCCGTGCTTTCGATCGCCGCGCTGGCCGCGCCGACCATGGTCCTGGCGCAGGACGCTTCGCCGCCCGCCCAGGAAGACGAGGTCGACGAGGTCATCGTCACCGGCATTCGCGCCAGCCTGCAGTCGGCTCAGTCGCGCAAGCAGAACGCCGAGCAGTTCGTCGATTCGATCACCGCCGTGGACATCGGCCGTCTGCCGGACGTCAACGTCGCCGAAGCCCTTCAGCGGGTCTCGGGCGTGCAGATCACCCGCAACTACGGCGAAGGTTCGGGGATCGCGATCCGCGGCCTGACCAATGTCCGTTCGGAACTGAACGGCCGTGACATCTTCTCCGCCTCGGGCGGTCGCAGCCTGAGCTGGGAAGAGGTCGGCGCCGACCTGCTCGCCGGCGTGGACGTCTACAAGAACCCCTCGGCCGAGATGATCGAGGGCGGTCTGGGCGGCACCATCAACCTGCGCACCCGCCTGCCGTTCGACGCCTCGGACCGCGTGATCTCGGCCAGCGTCTCGGGCACCCACTACGACCTGGTCAACGACAACGGCTATTCGGCCTCCTTCCTGGTCAGCGACCGCTGGATGACCGGCGCCGGCGAGTTCGGCGCCATGCTGAACATGTCCTACGGCGAGACCGCCTTCCGTCAGGACAAGGCGGTCGTCGAGCCCTATTTCGCCCGCACCGACATCCCCGGCTTCCTCGGCCAGGAGATCGCCGTGCCGAACGGCGGCGGCTTCTCCGTCGGCTTCGGCGATCGTGAGCGCCTCAGCACGGCCCTGGCCCTGCAATGGCGTCCGAACGACAGCATGGAGTTCTACCTCCAGGCCCTGCGCGCCGATTACGACTTCCGCGACAATGGCCTGTCCTACTTCGCCTACGGCGGCGGCTCGCCGCTGACCGTCGCGCCGGGCGGGGTGTTCACCGTAGAGGACGGCATCGCCACCTCGGGCTCCTTCATCAACCCGGGCGTGGATGCGGTCACCTATTCGACCGGCCGTGAGACCGACACCACCGACATCTCGGTCGGCGGCTCGTGGCAGGTCAACGACCACTTCAAGATCACTGCCGACCTGCAGTACATCGACTCCAACGTCTACATGGAGACGATGAACCTGACGGCGTCGGTCCTGACCAACACCTCGGGTCCGATCGACTGGGGCAACGGCGGCGTGCCCATGTTCCCGGGCAACTACGTCTTCGACTTCGACACCACGACGTCGATCCCGTCCTTCGGCGCCAGCGACGACTATTACGCAGACCTGGACAACTACGGCCTGACCGCCGTGCTGCCGTACCGCGAGCTGAACGACGCCGAGAGCCTGGCCTTCCGCACCGACCTGACCTGGGAGTTCGATGACGGCGGCTTCCTGCGTGACGTGCGCATGGGCGTCCGCGCCACCGACCGCTCGGCGGTCAACCGCTCGACCACCTACGGCACCTGGACCGCGGTCGGCTCGACCTGCGCCAACTGGTCCAGCCCGGCGGGCTGCTTCCGCCTGAGCGACTTCCCCGATCAGGCCGAGATGTTCCCGTTCCGGAACTCCTTCCTGAACGGCGACGGCCAGAACGTCTTCGGCGACGTCTGGATGTGGGGCCTGCGCCAGGTCTCCAACCCGCAGGCGGTGTTCGACATGCTCGGCGCGCCGCCGATCAACCAGACCGTCGGCTTCCGCGACTTCAACGATCCGGCGGCCCAGGTCTCGAACGTCACCGAGCAGACCTACGCCGGCTACACGGTGGTCCGTTTCGGCTCGACCGTCGGCGGCATGTCGTGGGACGGCAACGCCGGGGTCCGCATCGTCCGTACCAACTCGGCCTCGGACGGGTTCCAGACGATCAACTACCGTGACCCGGCCTACGTCCCGTCGCCCGGCACCACGCCGCCGACCCTGTCGATCGTCACGCCGATCGTGGGCGAGAACCAGTACACGCACGTCTTGCCCAGCCTGAACCTGCGTCTGCACGTGACCGACCAGCTGCAACTGCGCTTCGCGGCGTCGCGCAACCTGGCCCGGCCGGACTTCGGACAGCTGAACGCGACCTTCAACATCAGCCCGACCTACCTGCCGAACTCGCAGTCGCCGCTGCCGGATCCGAACACCCCCGGCACAGGCACCGCCACCGGCAATCCGACCCTGGATCCGCAGCTGGTCACGGCGTTCGACGCCTCGATCGAGTGGTATTTCGACGACGTCGGCTTCGTCTACGGCACCGTCTTCCGCAAGAACATCGAAGACCTGTTCTTCACGACGAGCGGTCTCGAGACCTACTTCCTGCCCGGGATCGGGGATGTGCAGTTCAACATCCAGCGGCTCGAGAACGTGGACGAGGGTGAGCTGGAAGGTTTCGAGATCGGCGGCCAGCGCTTCTTCGACTTCCTGCCGGCGCCCTTCGACGGGCTCGGCGTCCAGGCGAACTACACCTTCATCGACTCCAACGCCGCCACCATCGCGGCCAATGCCCAGACGGGCGGGGACGAGATCTCGGTGCCGATCCAGGGTCTGTCGAAGAACAGCTACAACCTGATCCTGCTCTACGAGAAGTACGGCTTCAATGCCCGCCTCGCCTACAACTGGCGCGACGACTACCTCCAGGGCACGAACAACGTGGGCACCGGCCAGTTGCCGATCTTCGGCAAGGCCTATGGCGTCCTCGACGGTTCGATCAGCTATGACTTCAATGAAAACGTGGCTCTGACCTTCGACGCCCAGAACATCCTGAACCAGGAGTTCCAGACGTATCAGATCGTCCAGAACCGCTATCGCGACTATCAGGTCGACGACCGCCGCTTCAGCGTCCGTCTCCGCGTCCGCTACTAGGACCGGCGCCTGAACGACTACCCGGGCGCCGCCGTCCTCGGCGGCGCCCGGTTTCATGTTTGCGTGGGAGGTGTTGGGATGGGTGTGAAGGCTTGGACCGCCGCGGCGGTGGTGATCGGACAACTGGCGCTCGCCGGCGTAGCCCTGGCCCAGGAGCCCATTCCCCGCATCGTCCGCGACGGCGACCGCCACGCCCTGCTGGTCGATGGCGCGCCCTTCACCATCCTCGGCGCCCAGGTCAACAACTCGAGCAACTATCCGACGCCCCTGGCCGAGGTCTGGCCCGCCGTCCGCTTCGTCGGCGCCAACACCGTCCAGGTCCCGCTCGGCTGGGAGCAGATCGAACCGGTCGAGGGCCAGTTCGACTTCAGCTTCGTCGACCATCTGGTCGCCGAGGCCCGCAAGAACGACGTCCGCCTGGTGCTGCTGTGGTTCGGCACCTGGAAGAACACCGCCCCCAAATACGCTCCGGCCTGGGTCCGCCTCGATCCCGAGCGCTTCCCGCTGCTGCAGAAGTCGGACGGCACGGACTCCTACGCCCTGTCGCCGCACGCGCAGGCTACGCTCGAGGCCGACAAGCGCGCCTTCGTCGCCCTGATGCGCCACCTGCGCCAGATTGATGAGCGCGAGCGCACGGTCATCATGGTCCAGCCCGAGAACGAGACCGGCACCTACGGCTCGGTCCGCGATTTCGGCCCCGAGGCCCAGGCCCTGTTCAACGGTCCGGTCCCCGCCGCCCTCCTTCAGCGCATGGGCAAGCAGCCGGGGACCTGGAGCGAAGTGTTCGGCAAGGACGCCGACGAGTTCTTCCACGCCTGGGCCATCGGCTCCTTCGTCGGCGAGGTCGCCGCCGCGGGCAAGGCCGAGTACCCGCTGCCGATGTACGTCAACGCCGCCCTGCGCGATCCGGTCAATCACCAGGATCCCAACACCTACGCCTCGGGCGGCCCGACCTGGAACGTCGTCGAGGTCTGGCAGGCCGCGGCGCCGGCCATCGACTTCCTGTCGCCCGACATCTACGAGCGCGCCTCGGTCAAGTACGAGGCCCACCTCGACCGCTACGACCGCGCCGACAATCCGCTGTTCGTCGCCGAGACCGGCAATGACGTGCAGTACCCGCGCTACCTGTTCTCGACCCTCGGCCGCGGCGGCATCGGCTTTTCGCCCTTCGGCATCGACTTCACCGGCTACTCCAACTTCCCGCTCGGCGCCCGGGTGGTGAACGAGCAGTCCCTGACGCCGATGCGCGACGTCTATCGCCTCATCGCCCCCTGGCAGCGCGTCTGGGCCAAGGCCGCCTACGAGCGTCAGGTCTGGGGCGCCTCCGAGCCGGATGATCGCTCGTCCCAGACCCTCGACCTCGGCGAATGGACCGCCGTCGTCAGCTACCTCCGCGGCCAGTTCGGCCCCGACCTGCTGCCTGAAACCCCGGACCTCGAGAAGCCCAGCGGCGGCGTGGTCATCGCCGAGATCGCGCCGGGCGAATACATCGCCACCGGCCTGCGCGCCCGCATCGACTTCAACGCCAAGCCCTCGACCGACGGCAAGCGCCGAACGGTGCTGCGCTACGAGCAGGGCCATTTCGACGCCGACGGCCAATGGGTCTTCGAGAGCGTCTGGAACGGCGACCAGACCGACTACGGCGTCAACTTCACCGACCGTCCGCGCCTGCTGCGCGTGGTCACCGCCACCTACTGACCCGCAACTCCCCCCGGAGCGGAGCTTCCGTATGCTGCTCAATACCCGCCTTCTGAAATCGGCCAGCGTCGCCGTCCTGCTCGCGGCCTCCAGCGCCGCCTGCGCCTCGGCGCCCGGGGTCGGCGCGACGCCCGAAGCCGCGATCGGCTCGGCCGTCCAGCGCACCGCCGACGGCGTCATCGTCACGCCGCAGACGGGCGAGGCGAGGGCGGTCCGCCTGCAGGTCTTCGGCCCACGCGCCATTCGAGTCACCGCTTCGCCGGACGCCGACTTCACGGCCCCCGCCAGCCTGATGGTCACGGCCCAGCCGCAGACCACGGGCTTCGAGGTTGAGACCCTGGCCGACCGCGTCCTGCTCAAGACCGCCGAACTGACCGCCGAGGTTTCGCTCGACACCGGCGCCGTGCGCTTCCTCGAGCCCTCGGGCGAGGTCATCCTGGCCGAGCGCTCGGACGGCCGCGAGATCTCGCCGGTGACCATCGAGGACCAGAAGGGCTCGCACCAGTTCGAGACCGTCCGCCAGGTCTTCGACCCGGGCGCCGACGACGCCTTTTACGGCCTCGGCCAGCACCAACAGGGCGTGCTCAACTACCGCGGCAAGGACGTCGAGCTGGCCCAGCACAACATGGACGTCGGCGTGCCCTTCGTGGCCTCGACCGGCGGCTACGGCGTGCTGTGGGACAACAACTCGATCACCCGCTTCGGCGACCCGCGCGCCTACGGCATGATCGACGAGCGCCTGATCGTGCGCGACGCCACCGGCCGCTTCGGCGGCTTGACGGCCAGCTACTATCAGAACGACGTGCTGAAGGTTCAGCGCCAGGAAGCCCAGGTGAACTACGAGTTCATCCGCGACCAGCAGCGCTGGCCCGAGGGCTTCAAGGCCCAGCCGGCCCAGCCCGTTCAGGTCGGCGACATGGGTCGCTCGGGCCAGGAGGGCGTGCGCGTCGTCTGGGAAGGCACCATCGAGACGCCGGAAGCCGGCGACCACAAGTTCAAGCTCTACTCGTCGGGCTACGCCAAGGTCTGGGTCGACGGCGAGTTGAAGATCGACCGCTGGCGCCAGAACTGGAACCCGTGGTTCCACGACTTCGACGTCGAGCTGCCCGCAGGCCGTCAGGTGCCGATCAAGATCGAATGGATCCCCGGCGACGGCTACATCGCCCTGCGCCACCTTGACCCGCAGGCGCCGGCCGACCAGCAGGCCCTGTCGCTGTGGTCGCAGGCCGGCCACGACATCGACTACTATTTCGTCGAGGGCGAAAACCTCGACGAGGTCATGGCCGAGTACCGCGGCCTGACCGGCAAGGCGACCATGCTGCCGCGCTGGGCGTACGGCTTCTGGCAGAGCCGCCAGCGCTACAACACCCAGGCTGAAGTCGTTGACACGGTGAAGGAATATCGCCGCCTCGGCCTGCCGATCGACAACGTCGTCCAGGACTGGTTCTACTGGCCCGAGAACGCCTGGGGCTCGCACGATTTCGACGCCGCCCGCTATCCGGACCCGGCTCAGATGGTCCGCGACGTCCATGACCTGAACGCCAACATCATCATCTCGGTGTGGCCGAAATTCTATCCGACGACGGACCACTACAAGCAGCTCGACGCGATCGGCGGCATGTACACCCGCAACGTTGAGATGGGCGCGCGCGACTGGGTCGGACCCGGCTACGCCAACAGCTTCTATGACGCCTATCTGCCGGCCGCCCGCGACCTGTACTGGCGCCAGATCAGCGACAAGATGCGCGACAAGGACTTCGACGGCTGGTGGCTCGACTCGGTCGAGCCGGACATGCACTCGAACCTCGACATCCCAGAGCGCACCCTGCGCATGGGGCCGACCGCGGCCGGTCCGGGCGCCCTGCTGTTCAACTCCTATCCGCTGGTCAACGCCGAGGGCGTCTACGAGCGCTTCCGCGCCGAACAGCCGGACACCCGCACCTACATCCTGACCCGCTCGGCCTGGGGCGGCCTGCAGCGCACCGGCTCGACCCTGTGGTCGGGCGACGTGGCGGCCCGCTGGGACGACCTGGCCGAACAGGTCTCGGCGGGCCTGAACGCCGGCCTGTCGGGCCTGCCCAACTGGACCCACGACATCGGCGGCTTCTCGGTCGAGTCGCGCTACTCGAACCCGGCCGGCATGAAGCCCGAGGACCAGGCCGAGTGGGACGAGCTGAACCTCCGCTGGTTCCAGTTCGGCGCCTTCTCGCCGGTGTTCCGCTCGCACGGCGAGTTCCCGCTGCGCGAGGTCTATAACCTGGCCAAGCCGGACACCGCCCTGTACGCGGCGTTCGCCGACCAGATGCGTCTGCGCTACCGCCTGATGCCGTACATCTACACCCTGGCCGGGGACACCTGGCACGAGGACGGCACCATCATGCGCGCCCTGGCCATGGACTTCCCGCAGGACGCCCGCGTCCAGGACATCAACGACCAGTACATGTTCGGCCCGGCCCTGATGGTCGCCCCGGTGCATCAGTACAAGGCGCGCAGCCGCTCGGTCTATTTCCCGGCCGGCGCCGACTGGTACGACGCCTACACCGGCCGCCGCATCGCCGGCGGGGCCGAGGCGACGGTCGACGCTCCGCTGGAGCGCATCCCGCTGTTCGTGCGCGCTGGTTCGATCCTGCCGACCGGTCCGCAGGTGCAGTACACCGCCGAGAAGCTGGACGGCCCGATCACCTTGACCGTCTACACGGGCGCCGACGGGTCGTTTGAACTCTACGATGACGCCGGCACGACCTACGGCTACGAGCGGGGCGAGTTCTCGCGCATTCCGGTCCGCTGGGACCAGGCGTCGGGCGTGTTGACGATCGGCGAGCGTAGCGGTTCCTATCCGGGCATGCCCGCCAACCGGACCTTCAAGATCCGCTGGATCGACGGCCCGACCGGCGCGGCGATGGACTGGGACGCCGCCGGCGCCCGCGTGGTCGAGTACTCGGGCTCGGCGGTTCAGGTCCGCCGCTAGGACACGGAGAACAGTCGATGAAACTGCGCGCGGTGCTCCTGGCGACGACCCTTCTGGCGGCGTCGCCCGCCGCCGCGCAGGATCGGCTGTTCGCCGACGTCTTCCAGGATCATGCCGTGCTCCAGCGCGGCAAGCCGATCCCTGTCTGGGGCCAGGCCGCCGCCGGCGCGCCGGTCACCGTCACCCTCGGCGAGACCTCCACCGAGACCCGGGCGGACGGAGAGGGGCGTTGGCATGTCTCGCTGACACCGCCGGCGACCGGCGGACCCTACGCCCTGTCGGCCCGCGTCGCCGACCGCACCGAGACCCTGTCCGACATCCTCATCGGCGACGTCTGGCTCTGCTCGGGCCAGTCGAACATGGAGTTCGGCCTGCGGCAGGTGACCAACGCAGACACCGAGGTCGCCGCCTCGGCCGACCCGCAGCTGCGCCTGCTCCACGTCGCCCGCAACAGCCTGCCGTCGCCGACCGACCGCCTGCCCGCCAACAGCGTCTGGAAGGCCGCCTCGCCCGAAAGCACGCCGCATTTCTCGGCCGCCTGCTACTTCATGGGCCGTCACCTGCGGCAGACCCAGCAGGTCCCGATCGGCCTGATCTCGTCGTCCTGGGGCGGGTCGATCATCGAGGACTGGCTCAGCGCCGACTCTCTGCTCAAGGCCGGCGACTACCGCGAGTCCCTCGATATCCTGGCCGCCTATGAGCGCTCGCCGGAGGAGGCCCAGCGGCTCTGGAACACCAGCGTCGACCGCTGGTGGCGGGCCGCCGATCCGTCCCTGAAGACCCGGCCGGACTGGACCGAGGCCGCCTTCGACGACAGCGCCTGGCCCTCGGTGAAGCCCGAGGGCGCCTGGGAGGCCGTCCCCGACATGGCGACCTTCGACGGCACCGCCCTGTACCGCACCGCCGTCACCCTGACCGCCGCCCAGGCGCGCGGCGCCGCGCGGCTCGAGCTGGGGCCCATCGACGACGTCGACGTCGTCTTCGTCAACGGCCGCCGCGTCGGCGGGGCCCAGGGCTGGGATACGCCGCGCGTCTACACGCTCGAGCCCGGCGTGCTGCGCCCCGGCCGCAACGTCATCGCCGTCGGCGTGCTCGATACCGGCGGCGGCGGCGGCATGTGGGGCCCGGCCGACAAGAAGCTCATCACCGCCGCCGACGGTTCGGTGATCTCCCTTGCCGCGCCCTGGCGGCTGAAGCCGTCGGCGACCCTGGCCGACCTGCCGCCCCCACCGCGAGCGCCGTGGATCGGCGGCAGCGGCACGACCACCCTCTACAACGGCATGATCGCCCCGTTCGGCGACTACGGCCTGACCGGCTTCGCCTGGTATCAGGGCGAGTCCAACGTCGGCGATCCCGTCGGCTACAGCCGCCTGCTGCCCGGCCTGATGGCCGACTGGCGCCGCGCCTTCGACGCCCCTGAGGCGCCCTTCCTGGTCGTCCAGCTGGCCAACTACGGCCCGGCCTCGGCCGTGGCCCAGCCGTCGGGCTGGGCGGGGCTGCGCGAGGTGCAGCGCCGCACCGTCGAAGCTGATCCGCGCGCTGGCCTCGCCGTCGCCATCGACATCGGCGACCGTTACGACATCCACCCGACCAACAAGCAGGAAGTCGGCCGCCGCCTCGCCCTTGAGGCCCGCCGCCTGGCCCACGGCGACACGACCGCGGCCCGCTCGCCGTCGCCGGCCAGCGCCCGCCGGGACGGCGACGTCGTCCGCGTCGGCTTCGACCGCATCGGCACGGGCCTGATCACGCTCAGCTCGGCCCAGGCCGTCGGCTTCGAACTGTGCGCGACGGCGACGGGCTGCCGATTCGTCAGCGGGGCGGTGCAGGGCTCCGACGTCGTCCTGCCGATCGGCCAGGGCGCCGCCCCGTCGCTGGTCCGCTTCTGCTGGTCCGAAAGCCCCGTGTGCAACCTCTACGGCCCCGACGGCCTGCCGGCCGTACCGTTCGAGATCGGCATCCAGTAAGGCTAAGCTTGTCATCCCCGACCCAGCGAAGCGGAGATCGGGGACGCCAGCGCTCCTGAAAGCCCCTCCCGGACGCTGCGCCAGCAGCGATCCGGGAGACAGGCTGCGGACTCCCGGTTCCCGGATAATCGCGCTGCGATTTCCGGGAGGCCAGAAGGGGGTACGCCTCCGTCCCCGATCACCGCTGCGCGGTGTCGGGGATGACAAGCGCTAGACCAGCCCCCGGCCGTGCACGCGGAACACCGGCGCGAACGCCGTCGGCCGCCGCTCCGGCAGCTCCAGCGTCAGCGCCTCGCCCGTCTGCGTGAACCTCACCTCGCCGCCGCCCAGTAGCTCGACCCGCTCGACCGAGCGCCCTTCCAGCGCCGCCTTGCCCAGCGATCGGATGGCCAGCGTCCGACTCTCCGGCCAGTCCAGGGCGATGGCGTACAGTTGTCCGCCCTTTGTCGTGAAGCGGATGTCCTGCGCCGTCCACGGCCGGGCGCCGCCCTCGTTCTGCATGCCCTGGACCACCTGGGTCGGGCCCTCGCCGTAGCTGCGCCACGGCCGGCTCTCGAAGATCGCCTCGCCGTTGACGGCGATCCAGGCGGCCATGTCGGCCAGGATATGGCGCTCGTCGTCGTCGATGGAGCCGTCGCCGCGCATGGGGATGTTGAGCAGCAGGTTGCCGTTCTTGCTGACCACGTCGCACAGCCGCTGCACCACGGCCTTGGCCGGCACATAGGAATGATCGGTGAAGCGCGAGCGGTTGTAGTGCCAGTCGCCGATGCAGGTGTCGGTCTGCCACGGCTCGGGCATCAGGCTGTCGGTGAAGCCGCGCTCGAAGGTCTCCACGATGCCCTTGCGCTGCGCCGGCTCCAGCCGCTTGCCGTTGACCACCGGCAGCTCGCCGCGCCAGCCCAGCGAGGCGTTGTAGTAGTGGGCCGTGGCGTCCAGCCCGTGCTGGCCCAGCGGCAGGCCGTAGTTGTCGAAATAGACCATGTCCGGCCGATAGCGATCGACCAGGTCCTTCTGGCGCGCCACCCAGGACCGCACGAAGGCCGGGTTGCTCTCGGGCGGAGTCTCGATCCACTGGCCGTCGCGGGCGTCGTGCCAGGCGTTCATCTCGGCGATCGAGGCGATCCCCTCCGGCGGGGCGAAGGTCGGGCCGGTGTAGAGCTCCTGCGGGTCCAGCCCTTCCCACCATTTGCCGGCCCCGTCTTCGCGCCGCAGCCAGGCGGCGTCGTAGCGCCGACCGGCCAGCGGCCCCTCGGCGTCATAGCCGTAGGCCGTCTGCCACCAGTGCCAGGCGTGGGCCCCGTGGTTGCTGACCCCGAAGCGCAGGCCGCGCTCGCGCGTCAGCCTCTCCCAGGTCCCGACGATGTCCTTCTTCGGCCCGACGTTGAGGCTGTTCCAGGCGTGGTGTTTCGAGTCGAACAGGTCGAGGTTGTCGTGGTGCTGGGCCATGGCCACGACGTATTTCGCTCCGGCCGCCTGGTAGAGATCCATCAGGCTCGCGGGATCCCAGTTTTCGGCCTTCCACTGGCCGATGATCTCCATGAAGCCGGTCCGGCTGGGGTGGCCGTAATTCTTCAGGTGGTGCTCGTAGTACGGGTTGCCCTGGATATACATCTGGCGCCCGTACCAGTCGCCGAACTCGGGCACGCACTGCGGGCCCCAGTGCGCCCAGATGCCCAGCTTGGCGTCACGGAACCAGTCCGGCGTCTGATAGCCCGCGATCAGCGAGTCCCAGCTGGCTTCGAACGGCCCCTTGGCCTCGGCGCCGCCCACCGTGGCGCAACCGGTCAGGGCGGGGGCGGCCAGGCCGGCGCCCAGCAGGCCGCGGCGGGACAGGTTCATCGACGATCTCACGCTCATTCCCCCGGCTCTCCATAGACCACGCCGCGGCCGTCGGTGGCCACATACACTCGCCCGAACACGCGCGGATCGCCCGCGATGGCCCGGAAGCGCCGACCCCATTCGTTGGCGGCGTCATTGACCCGAGCCCACGACCGGGCCTGGTCGTCTGAACGGTAGACGCCGCGCGTCCCGTCGCTGGCCGTGCCGATCGCGAACAGGGCCGGGTAGGTCGATCCCGCCGGGGCCCTGCCGAAGTCCATCATCTCGACCTGCAGCCCGCCGTCGACGCGACTCCAGCTCTGGCCGCCGTCGGCCGTGTGGAACAACCCCGACTTGGAGACCAGCCACAGGTCGCCGTCGCGTCCCGGCGTCGCCTTCAGCGGCCAGGCCTGCTCGCGCCAGGTCGGCTTGTCGCGGGCCAGGTCGGCCGGCAGGCCCCGGCTCGGCACGGGGGCGAAACTGGCTCCGCCGTCGATGCTGACCCACCATTCGCCGCGGTCGAAATCCAGAGCGTACAGCAGGCCCGCATCGACCCGGTCCGCCACCGGCCGCAGCAGCAGCGGCAGGCCCTGGGCCGGCTTCCAACCCGCCCCGCGGTCGGTCGAGATCACCACCTGCGGCGTCGCCAGCACGAAGGTCGCCCCGTCCGCCGTCACCGTGATCGGCGCGTCGCGGTACAGGTCCATCCGCGGGTTCGACGCCTGTTCAGCCACGCCCGCCGGCCGAGGCCGGCCCAGCGGCTTCCAGCTGCGCCCGTGGTCGTCGGACCAGGCGATGGTCGAGCCGTCGTGGCCCTCCGAGCCGACGCCCTCGTGGGGCGTGCCGCTGCGCACCACGATGTTCGGGGCGCGCCCGGCGTAGTCGATCTGGTTGGTGTTGGCGAAGACCGGGGTGGTGAACTGCAGGGTCGGCGAGCGGCCCAGGTCCTCGTGCGCGAAGCCCGAAATGTCGCCGAAGCCGGTCAGCAGGGCCGGGCCCGCCGGCGGGCTGATCAGGGTGATCACCGCCGTCTGCTCGATGCCCTCGACCCAGGGCGCCCAGTCGGTCGGGCGGCGCCGGTCGGCCTCGGTCAGGTTGCGCGTGGCGTAGACCGTCGCCCCCGTCGCATAGACGGCGCGGTCGGAGTCGAACGGATCGACGGCCAGGGCCGCGATCCACCAGCCGAAGTCTGGCTTGTCATTGCCCCAGTTGAGGAAGGGCGTGGCGCTGACGTCGTGCCGCGCCTGTTCGCGGAGGCTCTTCCAGCTGCGTCCGTCGTCGGTGCTGCGCCACAGGGTGTCGCCCGGCTGCCAGCGGTTCAGGGTCGAGACCAGCAGCGTCCCCGGCTTCTGCCGGTCTACCGAGATCCCCATGAAGCCGCCCAGCGGCCGCGGCGGGCTGATGTCGCGCCAGTCGCCGGTCTTCGTATCCAGCCGCCAGACCTGGCCGTCGCTGATCCCGTTCGGCCCGACACCGAGCGTCGCGGTCAGATAGAGCACGCCGCGCCCGTCCAGCTCGGCCTTGGCCGCGGACAGCTCGGCCCGCGGCCCGCCCGCGACCGCCGTCCAGCTCGCCCCGGCGTCGTCCGAACGGTAGAGCCGCGGTCCGCCCGGGTCGGCCACCCCGACGAACAGGGTCCGTGTCGGAGTGCCCGCCGCACCACTGGCCGGATCGAAGACCACGAAGCTCAGGCCCGGATGAGTCGGCCCACCCGCTTGCAGGCCCTGGCCGCCGACGGGGAAGCTGTCGACCTTGCGCCAGATCGCGCCGGCGTCCTCGCTGCGCTGCAGGCCGTCGTGGCGCGAGCCGAAATAGAGGATGCGGGTGTCGTTGGGATCGACCGCCAGCCGTTCGCCCAGGCCGCGGCCGTCCTCATTGCCGCCCATGCGGAAGTCGACCGGGAAGCGCTCCCAGGTCACGCCCCGGTCGCGCGAGCGCAGCATGGCCGCGGGCTCGCGGCGGTGCACGCCGACCGCCGCATAGACGACGTTCGCATCGACCGGATCGGGCGCGATGCTCTCGACGCCGAAATCGTTGCCGACCGGCGAGCCGTCCTGCAGCGGCATCCAGCGCTGGGCCCGCGAATCCCAGCGATAGGCCCCGCCCATGTCCGAGCGGGCGTAGGCCAGATCCTTCTCTACGCGGCTGAAGACGATGCCCGGGATGAAGCCCCCGGCCCCGACCTTCACATTGCGCCAGACATAGGGGGCGGCCGCAGCGGCGGGGCAGGCGAGGGCGCTCGCGGCGGCCGTGGCCAGCAGGGCGACGCCCGCCTGTCGCCGGTTCAGTTCGAGCCGCATCCGCCCCTCCCACGCCACGCGCGGCTCGACGGCCGCATTCAATTGTTAGCGCTATCTAGATTGCGGTTGACAGGTTTGTCACCTGTGCATCAAGTTTGCACTGGTAAAAACAAGGGCCTCGCCGAAGTCATTCGCGAAGGGGCTCGGGGGGAAGTCGCCCAACCGTGTTTCCGAATGGGCCCCACGCCTTCACGCGACCCTTGTTCTTGCACCTGAGCCGACTACCGGCGCGGCGGTGATCCGCTGCGCCGGTCTTTTCGCTGGATCGGACCGACCATGACCTCACGCTTCCGCCCCGTCTCCCAAAGTGCTTTCGCCCTCACCGGCATCGCCCTTGTTCTGGCCGCGGCCGGCTGCGCTACGGATGGCCGCGCCCAGCAGACGCCGGCCTCCCACGTCCTGCCGGCCGACTCGATCGTCACCGACGCCTCGCGCGCCCACCCGGCCGTCTGGCCGCACGCGTCGTCGCCCGATGCGATGAGCGACGCGCGCACCGAGGCCTTCGTGACCGAGCTGATGAGCCGCATGACCGTCGAGGAGAAGGTCGGCCAACTCATCCAGGCTGACATCTCGGCCATCAAGCCCGAGGATCTGGCGACCTATCCGCTCGGCTCCATCCTGGCCGGGGGCAACTCCTCGCCGGGCGGTGACGAGCGCGCCTCGCCCCAGGCCTGGGTCAAGCTGGCCCAGGACTTCCGCGCCGCCGCCGCGGCCCGCCCCGGCGCCCGCATCCCGCTGATCTACGGCATCGACGCCGTGCACGGGCACAACAACGTCGTCGGCGCGACCATCTTCCCGCACAACATCGGCCTGGGCGCCATGCGCGACCCGGCCCTGATCCAGCGCATCGGCGAGGCCACCGCGCTCGAGGTCGCCGTGACCGGCGCCGACTGGACCTTCGGCCCGACCCTGGCCGTGCCGCGCGACGATCGCTGGGGCCGCGCCTATGAGGGCTATGCCGAGGACCCCGAAGTCGCCCGCAGCTACGCCGGCCCGATGACCCTGGGCCTGCAGGGCGCCCTGACCGCTGACGGCCACCTGGCCCCCGGCCACATCGCCGGCTCGGCCAAGCATTTCCTCGCCGACGGCGGCACCGATACGGGCAAGGACCAGGGCGACTTCAAGGGCTCCGAGCAAGAGCTGGTCGACATCCACGTCGGCGGCTACCCCGCCGCCATCGACGCCGGCGTCCTGTCGGTCATGGCCAGCTTCTCCAGCTGGAACGGCGTCAAGCACTCGGGCAACGAGACCATCCTGACGGATGTCCTGCGCGGCCCGCTCGGTTTCGACGGTTTCGTGGTCTCCGACTGGAACGCCCACGGCCAGCTGCCGGGCTGCTCGAACGAGTCCTGCGCCCTGGCCGTGAACGCCGGCATCGACATGCTGATGGCCCCCGACAGCTGGAAGCCGCTCTATACGAACACCCTGGCCCAGGTCCGGTCGGGCGAGATCTCCCAGGCCCGCCTGGACGAGGCCGTGCGCCGCATCCTGCGCGCCAAGGTCAAGACCGGCCTGTTCGAGGACGCCCGTCCGGTCGAGGGGCGTTTCGAAGCCCTCGGCTCGCCCGAACACCGCGTCATCGCGCGAGAGGCGGTCCGCAAGTCGCTGGTTCTGCTTAAGAACGAGGGTTCAGTCCTGCCGATCCGGGCGGGCGCCAACGTGCTCGTCGCCGGCTCCGCCGACGACATCGGCCAGGCGTCGGGCGGCTGGACCCTGACCTGGCAGGGCACGGGCAACGCGAATGCCGACTTCCCCAACGGCCAGTCGATCTTCAGCGGCATCCAGGAGGCGGTGACGGCCAGCGGCGGCAGCGCCACCCTCAGCCCGGACGGCTCTTTCGACAGGAAGCCGGACGTGGCCATCGTCGTCTTCGGTGAGACGCCCTACGCCGAGTTCCAGGGCGACGTCGATAACCTCGACTTCGTCCAGACCGAACCGCTTGAGACCCTGAAGCGTCTCAAGGCCGCGGGCATCCCGACCGTCTCGGTCTTCCTCTCGGGCCGTCCGCTGTGGACCAACCCGGAGATCAACCAGTCCGACGCCTTCGTCGCCGCCTGGCTGCCCGGCACCGAGGGCGCCGGCGTAGCCGACGTCCTGATCGGCGACGCGCAGGGACGCCCACGCCACGACTTCCACGGCAAGCTCAGCTTCTCCTGGCCCAAGGACGCCACGGGCGCGCCGCTGAACCGCGGCCAGCCCGGCTATGACCCGCAGTTCGCCTACGGCTACGGCCTGAGCTACGCCGCCCCGGCGCGGGTCCCGACCCTGAGCGAGGAGAGCGGCGTGGCCGGCGACGCCGCCAGCCTGGACCGGTACTTCGTCGACGGCCGCTTCATCCCGCCGTGGTCGCTGATGCTGCGCGACGCGGGCGGCGAGTTCCGCCTCGGCCAGGAGAAGTTCGGACAGTCGCCGCGCCAGACGGTGACCATGCGCGCCGTCGACGGCGGGGCTCAGGAGTCGGCCATCAGCCTGGCCTTCACCGGCCAGGGCCAGGCCGCCCTCGCCGCCCGTCCGGTCGACCTGAACCGCCAGGCCAACGGCGAGATGGCCCTGGCCTTCCGCTACCGCGTCGACGCGAAGCCGGCGGGCCCGATCCAGCTCCTGGTCGGGCAGGGGGCGGTGGACGCCACCGGCGTCTTCCAGGCGGCCCCGGTGGGCGAGTGGCGGACGGTCAAGGTGCGGCTGTCCTGCTTCCGGGACGCGGGCGCCGACCTGGGTGCGGTCGACACCCCCTTCATGCTGTCGACACAGGGCGCCTTCGGCGTCACGCTGGAGGACATCCGGCTCGCCTCGAACGAAGGCGACGCGATCTGCCCGGCACGGTGAGGCGATGAGCGACAAACCCGCCCTGATCGGGGTCGACTGGGGCGGCAGCAACCTCCGCGTCATGCAGATCGCCGCGGGCGGCGCCGTCCTGGCCCACCGCAGCGATCCGCGCGGCGCGGCGGGCCTGGGGCCGGCCGACTTCCCCGCCGTCCTCGCCGAGGTCGCCGGCGACTGGCTGGGCGAGGCTCCCGTCCTGGTCTGCGGCATGGCCGGCGCGCGCGGGCGGTGGCTTGAGGTCGACTACCGGCCATGTCCTGCGTCGGCGACCGACCTCGCCGCCGGCCTGGCGAAGCCGGATCCGGGTCGCGACCTTCGGATTGTCCCCGGCGTCGCCCTCAGTCCCGCGGGGCGTCTGCGCGACGTCATGCGGGGCGAGGAGACCCAGGTGTTCGGCCTCGACGCCGATGATCGCCTCGTGGTCGCCCCCGGCACGCACAGCAAATGGATCGCCGTCGAGGACGGCCGCATCGCCCGTTTCCGCACCTTCCTGACCGGCGAGTTGTTCGCCGCCGTTCGCTCCGCCACCATGCTCGGTTCGGGGATGGGCGATCCTGGCGGCGACGCCGAGGCCTTCCGTCGCGGCGTCGAACGCAGTCTGGAGGACCGCGACGTCTCGGCCGCGCTGTTCTCCGTGCGGGTCGAAGGACTGGCCGGACGGCTCGATCCCGGCGGGGCCGCTGACTACCTGTCCGGTCTTCTGATCGGGGCCGAGGTCGCGGGCGCGGACCTGTCGGTCGACGTCACCCTGGTCGGCGCCCCGGCCCTGTCGGCCCGCTACGCCGAGGCCTTGGCCATCGCCGGTCATGCTCGGGTCGAGACCGCCGACGTCGAAACCGTCACGGCCGCGGGCCTGTGGCGCATCTGGGAGGCTTCGCAGTGAGCGACGAGATCATCGGGCGGCTCGACGCCCTGCCGCTGGTCGCCATCCTACGCGGCCTGACGCCCGAGGAGTCGGTCGGCGTGGGCGAGGCCCTGCTGGGCGCCGGCTTCACCTGTCTGGAGGTGCCGCTCAATTCGCCGCGCCCCCTGACCAGTATCCGTCTACTGCGCGACGCCCTGGGCGAGCGCGCCATCGTCGGGGCCGGCACCGTCCTGAGCGAACAGGCGGTGCGCGACGTCGCCGACGCCGGCGGCCAGATCGTCATCTCGCCCAACAGCGACCCGGCCGTGATCCGCGCCACCCGCGCCGCGGGTCTGGTCTCGATGCCGGGCTTCTTCACCCCGACCGAGGCCTTCGCAGCGCTCGCCGCCGGGGCCCAGGTGCTGAAGCAGTTCCCGGCGGAGATCGCGGGCGTGGCGGGACTCAAGGCCGTCCGCGCCGTTCTGCCCCCCGACCAGCGGCTCTACGCGGTCGGCGGGGTCGCTCCGGACAGCCTGGCCGCCTGGCGCTTCGCCGGCGCCTCCGGCTTCGGCATCGGCTCGGCCCTCTACCGCCCGGGCCGCTCGCCGGAGCAGGTGGCCGAACAGGCCGCCGCCTTCGTCGCCGCCTGGCGCGCCGCAGACTGATTTCTCCGCCGCAATCCGGCCCAATTGCTCTCAGGTCCTTTCGACCCCCGAAAATCCATCCGTGGCGCCGCCGTGCGCCGCGGCGAGATTGCTCGTCGCAATCGACGCACCCCGGAATTGACCGGTGCTAGACTCTCCTGTCGCCACCTCAAGCCGTGGTCACAGGTCTTTGAAATCTTGCATGAATCGACGTCCGTGAACGGGCGTTGGCGCACCTGCGCTGTGCTTACTTCGCAGCATACTCGCCAGCCAAGGCGACGAACTGAAGTGAGCGTCATGGTAGGGTTGGTAGCCCGCAATTTTTCGGCTCGGATGCTACCAAGTCGATACGTGGCGAGCCTCGTTCAGTCCTCCGGCCGCCCCAGGGTGCAGCCGCCCGCGATGTTGGCGGCGTCGGCGCAGGGGTAGCCCTCGTCGAAGGCCCCATCCGGCTTGAAGCGCGCGATCAGCCCCTCGTCGCCCCGGCAGGCCGCCTCGTAAAAGCGGTAGTCGGCGTTGGCCCCGACGAAGCGCGCCCGGGTTACGTCACAGGGCGCGGCCGCCGTGCCCTCGAAACGGGCCTTCAGCGTCGCCGCCTGCTCCTCGGCCGTGGTGAAGCGGCAGCTGGCGCCGGCGCGGGCGACCTCCAGGCACTCCAGCTTTCGGGTCGGCGTCCCGCGGCTGTCGACCTCGACCCAATAGCCCTCGGCCCGGGCGCAGCCGATCTCATAGCGGTCGGAGTCGGCGCCGATCCGGCCGGTCCAGGCCGCCGCGTCGACGGTGCAGTTCAGGCCCAGCGTCCGGGCGTAGCCGCGCACGGCGGCGACCGGGTCCTTGTTGGCGGGCAGGGCGCACAGCACCGACGGCGTCACGCCGCTGGCCGCGCTGACGTCCAGCGACAGACAGTTGAGCACCTGCGGCGGCGACGAGGTGACGACCAAGAGGCCCGGCGCGTCGAGGCAGGAGACCTCGATGATCCGATCGGCGCCGGAGCGGCCGGGATTGGTGGCGTCCTGGACCTGGCAGGCCACGCCGGCCGCCGCCAGCGATGCGGTCGCTGCGGCCCGAATTTCCGCCGGCGTCAGGACAGCATCGCCGTGGAGGCGAGCGATCCGCTCCTCCTCGCGGGCCTGGTCGGTGCGGGTGAAGGCCGAGCCGCCCGGCGAAGTGGTCGGCGGCGGGGCCTGGCCCACGGCTTGGGCCGTCGCGACAGAGGCGGACATCAGCACCGTCAGGCCGACGGCGGCGACTACGCGACTCTTCATCCTCAGTCCCTCCCCAGGACGTGTTCAGCCGCCCTCGGCGACCACCGTCTGGCGCTGTCGCCCCAGGCCCTCGATGCCCAGTTCGATCACGTCGCCGGGCTGCAGATAGACGGGCGGCTTCTGGCCCATGCCGACGCCGGGCGGCGTGCCGGTGGAGATTACGTCCCCGGGCTGCAGGCTCATGAAGCGGCTGACGTAGCTGACCAGCTCGGCGGGCTTGAACACCATCGTCTTCGACGAGCCGTCCTGGAACCGGCGGCCGTTGACCTCCAGCCACATGCCCAGGTCGTCGACGGCCCCGGCCTCGTCCTTCGTGACCAGCCATGGGCCGATCGGGCCGAAGCTGTCGCAGCCCTTGCCCTTGTCCCAGGTGCCGCCGCGCTCCAACTGGAAGGCGCGCTCGGAGACGTCGTTGATGACGCAATAGCCGGCCACATGGTCCAGCGCCTCGGCCTCGGAGACGTAGCGGGCGGTCGAGCCGATCACCACGCCCAGCTCGACCTCCCAGTCCAGCTTGGTCGAATCGCGGGGCTGGATGATCACGTCGTCCGGCCCGGTGATGGCGCTGGTCGCCTTCATGAACAGGATGGGCTCGTCCGGCACGGTGGCGCCGGTCTCGGCCGCATGGTCCGCATAGTTCAGGCCGATGCACAGGAATTTGCCCACCCGCCCGACGCAGGGCCCGATGCGGGTCCCCTCGGCCACGAGCGGCAAGCTCGCAGGGTCGATCGCGGCCAGAGCGGACAGGCTGTCGGGAGACAGAACGTCCCCCGCGATGTCGGCGACCACGCCGCTGAGGTCGCGGATGCGGCCCTCGGCGTCAAGCAGGCCCGGCTTTTCGGCGCCGGAGGGGCCGTGTCTGAGTAGCTTCATGGCCTATCCGATCCAGCCGCCGTCGATGATGTGTTCGGCCCCTGTGGTGAACGACGACTCGTCCGAGGCCAGATAGAGGGCCAGCTGCGCGATCTCCTCGGCCCGGCCCAGCCGCCCCATCGGCTGCCGCGCCTTGAAGGCCTGCAGCGCGCCCTCATAGTCTCCGGTCGCCGCCAGCCGCTGCTTCAGCGACGGGGTCTCGATGGTGCCGGGGCAGATGGCGTTGCAGCGGACGCCGTCGGCGACATAGTCCGCCGCTATGGCCTTGGTCAGGCCGATCACCGCCGCCTTGGTGGCCCCATAGGCGAAGCGGTTGGGCACGCCTTTTATCGAACTGGCCACCGAGGCCATGTTGACGATCGACCCGCCGCCGCCCGCGATCATCGCCGGCAGGAAGGCGCGCACGGTCCGGTACATGGCCGTGACGTTGAGCTCCAGCGACCGGGCCCAGTCGGCCTCGCCGCAGTCCAGGATAGTCCCCGCGTGGACATAGCCGGCGCAGTTGAACAGCACGTCGAGCCGCCCGATCTCCGCCGCCGTCGTCTCGATCGCCGCCGGATCGGTGACGTCCAGCGTCCGCGCCCGAGCGCCCTCGATCGTCGTGATGTGCCCGGGATCGACGTCCGTGGCCCAGACGGTCGCGCCCTCGGCGACGAACAGCTCCGCCGCCGCCCGCCCGATGCCCTGGCCGGCGCCGGTGATCAGCGCGACCTTGCCTTGCAGCCGCCCGCCCATCAGGCGCGCCCCGGCAGGCAGGCCGGCCCGATCGGTTCGAAGCTCTTGTAGGTAAGGATGAACTCCTGGTGGCCCATGGCCTCGGAACAGGTGCGCTGGCCGGCGGCCACCGCCTCGACCAGATCCACGATCTCGGCCCCGACCTCGTCCAGCGAGGCCCGGCCCTCAAGGATGCGGCCGGCGTCCACGTCCATGTCCTCGCTCATGCGGCGGTAGGTCTCGGGATTCGCGCAGACCTTGATCACCGGCGAGATGGCCGAGCCGACCACCGAGCCCCGGCCCGTCGTGAACAGGGTCAGGTGCGCGCCGCAGGCCATCAGCTCGACGATCTCGGCGTTGTCGCTGACGTTGGGGAAGCCGAACCGGACCTCGCCGTCGGGCACCACGTCGAGCAGGTAGAGCCCCCCCGTCGGCGGCAGGTCGCCCGGCTTGATCAGGCCCGAGATCGGCGAGGAGCCGGACTTGGAATAGGCCCCCATCGACTTCTCTTCCTGGGTCGTCAGCCCGCCGTCGGCATTGCCCGGCGCGAAGCTGCCGAAGCCCATGACGGTGTAGTAGCGCTCCGCTTTCTCGACCGCCGCCTCGAGCTCGCGGCCCAGGGCCGGCGTCACGGCGCGGTCGGCCATGATGGTCTCGCAGCCGACCAGTTCGCCGGTCTCCTCGAAGATGCAGGCGGCGCCGGCCGCGACCAGCTGGTCGAAGGCGCGGCCGACGGCCGGATTGGCGGTGATGCCGCTGGTCCCGTCCGAGCCGCCGCAGATGGTGCCGACGACCAGTTCGTCCAGTCGCATCGGCACGCGCGGCGCCTGCTCGGCCTGCTCGCGGATGCGGGCCACGGCCTCGACGCCGGCGCGGATGGTCGAGGCGGTGCCGCCGGTCTCCTGGATGACCAGCAGCTCGCACGGCCGGCCGCTGGCCAGCACGGTCTCGCGCAAGGCCCGCCGGTTGAAGCTCTCGCAGCCCAGCGACACCAGCAGCACCCCGCCGACGTTCGGATGGGTGGCGAGAGCCTTCATCATCCGGTCGGCGTAGCTGTTCGGATAACAGCCCGGGAAGCCGATCAGGTGGACGTCGAGGTCGTCCGTCGCCGTCACGATCCGACGCGCCACATGGTGGGCGCACTCGACCAGATAGGCGACGATGACGACGTTACGGATGCCCTTGCGGCCGTCCGATCTCAGGCGCGCCTCGATCATGCCCGTCGCTCCGAGGCCGCGTCGCGGCCGTGGCTGGCGATGTAGTCGCTCTTCATATTGTGCAGGTGCACGTGGCCCCCGGCGGCTACAGCCGCCGTCATGGAGCCGATCGGGGCTCCGTACTTCAGCACCTTGTCGCCGACGGCGAGCGGGGCGCGGGCGATCTTGTGACCGACGGCGACATCGGCGTCGGCGATCAGCACCGTCTGGCCCAGATCGATGCGATCGCCCGCCTTCACGGGCGCGCGGCAGACCAGGACGTTATCGTCGGGGTGCAACTGGATCACGGGAGACAGGCTCATGCGGCGGCCTCCGCCTGGGGCAGGGGCGAGGCGGGGTGGATCAGGCCGCGGCGCATCAGGTCCTGCCAGAAGCCGGGAGGGATGGGCGCGGCGATACGGGCGGCGGCGGCACGGGCCTCGTCTGCGTCCGCGACGCCGGGGATGACCGAGACGACCTGCGGATGGGCCAGGGGGAACTGCAGGGCCGCGGCCGGCAGTTCGAGGCTCCAGGCGGCGCAGGCGGCGCGCAAGGCGTCGACCTTGTCGACCACCCAGGCCGGCGGGGCGGCGTAGTCGTAGTGGGCGTCGTCCGAGGGGACGGCGCAGGCCAGGACGCCCGAGTTGAACGGCCCGCCGACGATCACCGAGGCCCCGCGTTCGGCGCAGAGCGGCAGGAAGCTGTCCAGCGAGGTCTGCTCCAGCAGGGTGTAGCGGCCGGCCAGCAGGAAGGCGTCAAACTCGCCCTCGGCCAGCGCCTGCTCGCAGACCTGCCACTCGTTGGCGCCCAGGCCGATGGCGCCGACCACGCCCTCGTCGCGCAGGCGTCGCATGGCCCGGTAGCCGCCGCCGATGAACTCGGCCCAGCGCTCCGGGTGCGCCGCGCCATGGGTCGCCGCGCCGAGGTCGTGGGCGAAGAGGATGTCGATGCGGTCGCGCTGCAACCGCTTCAGGCTGGCCTCGAAGCTGCGCAGGACGCCGTCGTGGGAGTAGTCGAAGACCGGCTCGAAGGCGGCGGCTTCGACGAAGCCGTGGCGCTCGCGGGCGGCGTCGGCGACCGGCTGAAGGAGGCGGCCGACCTTGGTCGAGACGACGGCCTCGCCGCGCGGGTCCAGCGCCTTCAGCGCCGCGCCCATCCGCTCTTCGCCGAGGCCGAAACCGTAGTGGGGCGCCGTGTCGAAATAGCGGACGCCGACGTCCCAGGCGGCGGTGACCGCCTCCAGCGCTTCGACGTCTGTCACCGGTCGATAGAGGTTGCCGATGGCTGCGCCGCCGAAGCCGAGCGGGGTCAGGCCGGCGACGGCGCGCCGTCCCGGGACGCCCCCGTTGTCACCCGACTCTATTTTCATTGGTGAAGTCATCTTCGTAGACGAATGCGAGCAAGGATCGGTCAAGTCAACCGGCGAGGCCGTAGACGCGCCGGGCGTTCCCGCCGAAGACGGCCTCACGGTCGCGGCTCGGAATGCGGACGCGGCACAGCTCCAGCCAGGGCTCGTAGCGCGTCGCCAGATTGAGCACCGGCCAGTCGCTGCCCCAGATCAGGCGCTCTGGCCCGAACAGCGCGGACAGGCGGTCGATCACGGGCGGGACGGCGTCTTGCCCATGGCCGGGCTGCACCTCGGTCATCAGGCCGGACAGCTTGCAGCTCACGTTGCCCAGGGCGGCGAGGGCCGCCATGCCGCGGTCCCAGGCGCGCAGGTCGTGGCCGATCGGCGGCTTGGCCCCGTGGTCGATGACGATGGCCAGCGCCGGCCAGCGCTCGGCGAAGGCGAGCAGGGGCGCCAGGTGCCGCGGGTGCACCAGGGCGTCGAAGACCAGGTCGTGCTCGATCAGGGCGCGCACGGCAGCCTCGATTGGGGCGGTCTCGATCCAATCGTCTTGCTCGAGGCCCTGCAGCATCGGGCGGACGCCGCAGAGCTTCGGCTGCGCGGCCAGCGCCTTGAGCCGGGCCGGGGCGGTCGGCGCCTCCAGATCGACCCAGCCGACGACGCCGAGGATGAATGGGTTGTCCTTGGCCAGGCCGAGCAGAAAGCGGGTGTCGGCGTCAGTCGGCTGGGACTGAACCGCGATCGAACCGGTCACGCCCAACTGGCGGGCGAGCAGTTCGAACTCGTCGGGCAGAACGTCTCGGTAGATCGGCTTGAGGTCCGGCGTCGGCCAGGCCGGGCGGGGCCGGCCGAGCGTCCAGAAATGCTGGTGGGCGTCGATCACCTTCAGGCGGCCTCGCGGCGGGCGCGCCAGCCGAACAGGGCGACGACCGCGAAGCAGGCGGCCGGCACGACCATGGCGATGTGGATGCTGCTGGCGTCCGAGACCAGGCCCATCAGCGCGGTCAGCACCGCCCCCCCGATGATGGCCATGACCAGCAGGGAGGACCCCGCCTTGGTCAGCCCGCCCAGTCCCTTCAGCGACGAGGCGAAGATGGTCGGGAACATGATCGACATGAAGAAGCTGGTCGAGGCGAGGGCGATCATCCCGACCGGTCCCGGCGCGGCGACGGCGACGATGCAGAGCGCAACGTTGATCAGGCCGAAGACGGTCAGCAGCAGGGCGGGCTTCACCCGCGTCATCAGGGCCGTACCGGCGAAGCGGCCGACCATGAAGGCGACGATCGACCAGGTCAGGTAGTCGGCGGCGGTGCGTTCGCCGACGGCGAGGCCTTCCTGGGCGTATCGGATCATGAAGCTCCAAACCCCGACCTGGGCGCCGACGTAGAAGAACTGGGCCACGACGCCGAGCAGGTAGCGGCGGTTGCGCAGCAGGGCGCCGAAGTCGCGGGCCGAGCCGGGACCCTCCTCGCGAGCGGCCTCGACCCCGGCGACGCGGGGGAAGGGGGTCAGCAGGACCAGCCCGGCCCAGGCCAGCACGAACAGGCCGATGACCAGATAGGGCGCTTGCACCGCCGTGGCCTCGGTGGCGTAGAACTGGGCCAGTTGATCGGGCGGCAGGGCGGCCAGCTGTTCGGGCGTATGCTCGACTCCCGACAGGATGAACTGGCGGCCGATCACCAGGCCGACGATCGAGCCGAGCGGATTGAAGGCCTGGGCCAGGTTCAGACGGCGCTCGGCGGTCTCCGGCGGGCCGAGCACGGTGACCAGCGGATTGGCGGAGGTCTCGAGGAAGGCCAGGCCGCTGGCGATGACGAATAGGGCCAGCAGGAACATCTCGTAGCGGCGCACCTCGGCGGCCGGCCAGAACATCAGCGCGCCGATGCCGAACAGGATCAGGCCCAACACCACGCCGCGCTTGTAGCCGAACCGCTTCATGAACAGGGCGGCCGGAACGGCGAGGACGAAATAGCCGAAATAGAAGGCCGACTGGACCAGGCCGGACTGCAGGTCGCCGAGCGTGAAGGCCTTCCTGAACTGGGCGATCAGCACGTCGTTCAGGTTGTTGGCCATGCCCCAGAGGAAGAACAGGCTGACGACGAGAATGATCGGCGCGGCCGCCATGAGGCGGCCCGGTGCGGGCTTGGACGACATCGGCTAGGCTTCCTCCGGGCCCCCGTTGACCGGGGGCTCACGACGCGTCACGAGATCAGATATGAACGTGAGCGTCAAATATGAAACGCGAGGGCGGTCGTGATCCTGGCTGACGTGGGCGACTATCGGGAGGCGGCGCGGCGGCGGCTGCCGCGCTTCCTGTTCGACTACATTGACGGCGGAGCCTTCGCCGAGACGACCCTGCGGGCCAATGTCGATGCGTTCGCCCGGGTTCTTCTGAAACAGCGCGTGCTGACCGGGGCGGATCAGGTGTCGCTTGCGACAACTCTGCTGGAACGCGACGTATCGATGCCCGTGGCCTTGGCGCCCGTCGGCATGGCGGGGCTGAACGCGCGGCGAGGCGAGGTGCAGGCGGCGCGGGCGGCGGAGGCCAAGGGCGTGCCGTTCTGCCTGTCGACGGTGGCGGCCTGTTCGATCGAGGAGGTCGGCGAGGCGGTCCAGACCGCGCCGTGGTTCCAGCTCTATGTCATTCGAGACCGCGGCTTCATGCAGACCATGCTCGACCGGGCGCGGGCGGCGGGCAGCGACACCCTGTTCCTGACCGTCGACATGCCGGCGCCGGGGCCGCGCTATCGCGATCGGCGCTCGGGGCTGGCGGCGGGGACGCCGACGCAGCGGCAGGTCAGCCGGTTCCTGCAGGCCGCGGCCCGGCCGGGCTGGGCCTGGGACGTCGGAGTCAACGGACGCCCGCACACCATCGGCCACGTCTCATCGGCGCTCGGCGAGGCCGCGGGCATCGACGAATACTGGGCCTGGATGGCCAGGAATTTCGACGCCTCGGTGGACTGGAAGGATGTCGAGGCGATCCGGACGAACTGGACCGGCAGGCTGGTCATCAAGGGCGTGCTTGAGGTGGAGGACGCGCGGCGGGCCGCCGACGCCGGGGCGGACGGGGTCGTGGTCTCCAACCATGGCGGACGACAGCTGGACGGCACGCGGCCTTCGATCACGGCCGTGCGGCCGATCGCCGAGGCTGTGGGCGAGCGGATGACGGTGCTCATGGACGGGGGCGTGCGCTCGGGCCTCGACGTGTTGCGGGCTCTGGCGCTCGGCGCCGACGGCGTGCTGATCGGCCGGGCCTGGGCGTGGGCTCTGGGGGCCCGTGGTCAGAAGGGCGTCGAGGAGGTGCTCGACCTGTTCGCCGCCGAGATGCGCGCAGCCATGGTCATGACCGGTGTCAGCTCGATCGACGCGATCGGCTCCGAGTTGCTGGTCGAAGGAGAACGCTGAGATGGCCCGCCACTGCCTGCTGCTGGACCTGGTCGACGATCCCGAGAGCATGGTCCGGTACCGCGCCTGGCATGAGCCGGGGCGGACGCCCGAGGCGGTGATCCGCTCGATCCGCGCCGCCGACATCACCGCAATGGAGATCTACCAACTGGGCGACCGGCTGGTGATGATCATGGAGACCGGCCCGGCCTTCTCGGCCGAGACCAAGGCGAAGGCGGACGCTTCGGATCCGGACGTCCAGGCCTGGGAGCGGCTGATGGACCAGTTCCAGACGCCGACGCCGTTCGCGCGGGCCGGGGAGAAGTGGACTCCAGCCGAACGCATCTTCGATCTGGCGGGGCACTGATCGGCGCCCGCCTGCATCGGATGGTAGTGTCGTTCGAATAAATCGAGGACTACCAAGTCGACACATTCGGCGGCTCGGGAGCGCGAGAACGCCAGATCATCCTGCAGACCTTGAGGGGGACCACGCCCGCGGCGGTGAGACTGGACACCAGAGATTTCAAAGACCTGCGAGGGCAATCGACCCTCGGAGGCCCGAGTCTATCATGCCCACAAACTCAGGTGGGTTTGCGCGACACAGGCGGCGGCGCCACGCCTCCGGCAACGGGAGTGGCGCCATAAACGGGCTGCTCGTGTTGTGGCGGGAACGTGGCGCTTCACCCCGGCGGCAGCGGGACCTCGAACCAGAAGGTCGAGCCCTGGCCGGGCACGCTGCTGACGCCGATGCGGCCGTCCATCATCTCGATCAGCTGGCGCGAGATGGCCAAGCCGAGGCCGGAGCCGCCGTGCCGGCGGGTGGTGGTCTGGTCGGCCTGAATGAAGCGTTCGAACAGGCGCTCGGCCAGTTCGGGAGCGATGCCGACCCCGGTATCGGTCACCGTGACGCGCAGGAGCACGCCCGGCTCGCCGCCCGATCGCGGCTTGGCTGTGACGCCGAGGGTGACGCCGCCCTGGTCGGTGAATTTGATGGCGTTGCCCATGAGATTGAGCAGAACCTGACGGACTCGCGGGCCGTCACCGAGCAGCACCTCCGGCAGGTCAGGCGAGATGTCCTGGGAGAGCCACAGCTCCTTGTCTTCGATCTGGCCGAGGATGATCTCGATCGCCTCGCCGAACAGCTTTCGGGGCTCGAACGGCTGGATGTCCAAGGCCATGCCCCCGGCCTCAAGCCTCGAGAAGTCCAGGATGTCGTTGATCACCGACAGCAGGGCCTTGCCGGCGATGTTGATGCGGTCGGCGCATCGCCGCTCGACCGGCCCCAGCCCTTCGCGGGCCTGCAGCAGGGTCGAGAAGCCGATGACGCTGGTCAGGGGCGTGCGGAGCTCATGACTCATATTTGCGAGGAAGTGCGATTTGGCTTCCGAAGCCAGTTCGGCGCGGTCGCGGGCCTCGCGCAGGTCCTGCTCCAGCCGCCGTCGCTCGGAGACGTCGCGGATGACGGCGATCACCTCCACCGGCCGGCCGTCCGGGTCGAGCACGGTCTGGAAGGTCGTCTCGACCCAGACCTCGTGGCCATCCTTGTGCATGGCGCGATGCTGCAGGATGGCCCGGCGTTCGCCGCCGGCCAGGCGGGCGAACGTATTGAGCAACTCGCCCTGGTCGTCCGGGTGCAGGAATGCCTGGGCCGGTCGTCCGGCCATCTCCTCGGGCGTGAAGCCGAGCAGACCCGTTACGGCCGGCGAGATGTAGCTGCTGCGGCCGTCCAGCTTCAGCCGGGTGACCACATCACCCATGTGGTTGGCGACCAGCCGATAGCGGGCCTCGCTGCGGCGCAGGTGTTCGAGGGCCTGGTGGCGTTCGGTGACGTCCTGGACGACCCCGAAGATGGCCGCCGCGCGACCGTGCTTGTCGACCTGCCTCAGGCCGCTGACGAGGACGCGGCGACGGGTCCCGTCGGGGCGCTGGATGGTGGTCTCGAACTCCTCGGAGCTGCCGTCCTTGAACACCCGCTCGATGAAGGCCTCGCGCTCGGCCCGGTCCTCGTCGGCCGCGACGCCGAGCCAGGACTCGCGCTTCAGCGGCGTGGCGGGGTCGAGGCCATAGATGCGATAGACCTCGTCCGACCAGATCACGGCGCCGGTGTCCAGCCGCCAGCGCCAGTGCCCCACGTGGGAGACGGTCTCGGCCAGGGCGAGCAGGCGGTGTTCCTCCTCGGCCGCGCGGCGTTCGCCGCTGAGCTCAAGCTGCTCGGCCACCAGGTCCGCCAGTTCGCGCAGCCGCGCCTGGTCGCCCTCGTTGAAGTCGTAGCGCGGGCTGGTGTCGATCAGGCAGAGGGTGCCGAGGTTGTGGCCGGCGGCGGTAGTCAGGACCGCGCCGGCGTAGAAGCGAACCCCGCCGGCCCCGACAACGTGGGGATTGTCTGCGAAGCGGGGATCCCGGGAAGCGTCAGGGACGACCATGACGCTGGCCGGCGGTAGTTGAATCGCGTGACTGCAGATAGCGTCCTCACGCCGGGTCTCGGTCAGATCCATGCCGTGGGTGGACTTGAACCACTGGCGGTCGCCGTCGATCAGGGTGACCAGCGCTGTCGGCACGTTGAACAGGCCAGCCGCGAGTCGAGTGACCCGGTCGAAGCGCGGTTCGGGCGGCGTATCGAGGATGGCGAGGTCGTGCAGGGCGTTTAGCCGCAACTGTTCGGCGACCGGATCCAGGCTGGACAAGGCATGGTCTGACGGGGCGGCGTGTGGGGTCATTCTTCGGGCTTGCTTAGGGGACGCCGATCACAGCGGAGCGCCCGCTACGAGGGTCGCCGGATTCTCCCAACCGCTGTGATGTGAACCCGCCATGGTGAAGCAACCCTTTTGCGGATCACCGGGTTCCGGTCTGGCTCCGAACACCCGCGTTCGAGCGCTGATGAAACTAACGCATGTAAGTGTCGGGCCGCCCAGACCTGACACACCAGGGATATGAGCGAGACCATCCTTCCTACCGATCTGTCGATGAACCCGCCCGCCATGCGCGATCGTGGCGCGGCCGCGCAGGCGCTCGAGGATCATGTTCTGTTGACCGAACTTGCGGACGAAGTCCGCGCCTCGGTGCTGGCCCGCGGCCGGTTTCGCCGCTACGCGCCGGGGGCGGTCCTGTCCGATGAAGAGGCCATGGTGCGGTTCGTGCTGAAGGGCGCCCTCGGGACCTTCGCCGCCGTCGACTTTCTTTGCCTGACCTACTTCGGCCCCGGCGCCGTTGCGGGCCTGGAGGCGGTGGGCGGGGAGAGCCGCGGCCGGGTGCTGCAGGTCGTCGCTGACGCCGAGGTGTTCGAGCTGACCGCACGCGCCCTCATCGGGGCCGTGGGACGGAGGGAGGCTGAGCGCATGCTGGGCCTCTCGGCGACGAAACGGCTGGCCGAGACAGAGACCGAACTGACCTGCCTGGCCACCTATGGCATCGGACCGCGCCTGGCGCGATGGCTTCTGCGCCTTTACGCCCTGAACCCCGGCCATCCGGTGATCATGAGCCAGGAACGGCTGGCGCAGTTGCTGGGCGCCCAGCGCACGAGCGTGAACGCCGCAGCCCATCCGCTGCAGGAGCAGGGGATCGTCCGCTACAGCCGTGGCAGGATCAGCCTTCTCGACCCAGGCCGCCTGGCGGCGCTGGCCTGCTGTCCTCCGGAAAATCACGCGCCTGAGCGGCCCGCACCAGAGCGCCGCTGAGCAAGGAGTCGGATGATGGAGGACGAAGGCCAAAGGGAACTCCAGCACCGGATGAAGAACATGGCCGCCGTCATCCGCTGCCTGGCGCGGCGCTCGGTGGCGACCAGCGACAATCTTGAGGAATTCCAGACCCGGTTCGACGGCCGGGTCGGCGCCCTGGTCCGCGCCCATATCGCCCGGTCGCGGAACGAGGCCGCGGGGCCCGACCTGGAGGAGATCCTCCGAGACACCCTTCAGGAGCATGCGCCGGGCGCGGGCAACTGGTCGGTCGCGGGGCCAGAGGTTCAGCTTCCGGGGTCGCTGGGCGACATCCTGGCCCTGCTGTTCCATGAGTTGGCCGTCGAAGCGCTCCTCGGCGGCGGGTTGGCGGACGAAGGCTTGTCGGAGCCCGGCGGGCGGCTCGAGGTGGAGTGGGGCGTCGAGCCCGGCGACCGGCCGCACCTGCGTCTCGATTGGCGGGAGACCGGCAGGGCGGAGAGGCGGACCGTGATCGGGTCTCGCCTGGCCCGCGAACTGCTCGACACCGCGCTGCCCCGGCAGTGTCAGGGGCGAGCCGAAGAGGCGGCGGAGCCGGACGGCCTGAGGCTGCGACTGAACATCCCGCTAGGGGAGGCTGGGTGATGCCTTCCGCCTCCATCGTCGCCCTGCGTCTCAGCCGTCTCGCCCCGCTCGGACCGGAGGCGACCGCGGCCCTGTGCGGTCTGCGCGAAAGCCACCGGCTGCCGGCCGGCGGGGCGGTGGTCGAGGAGATGGAGCCGCTCAGGCCCCGCTTCCTCGTCTCCGGCTGGGCGGCGCGGGTGCGCTGGCTGGCGGACGGCCGGCGACAGGTCATCGGCCTGGTGCTGCCGGGGGACGGCGTGGGGATCTGCGAGCGGCCTCAGCCCCTGGCCCTGTGCGCCATGACGGCGGTGACCCCGGTCGAACTGGTCGACGCCTCGACGGTCGCCCGGCAGGTGTTCGGCCCCGACGGACCCCAGGCGCGGGACCTGTCCGTCGCCCTGGCCATGTCGGCGGCGATGGACGAGGCTCACCTGATCGACCACATCGTCCGCCTGGGCCGACAGACCGCGATCGAACGCATGGCGCATCTGCTGCTGGAACTGCGCTTTCGCCTGGCGCTGGTCGATCTGGCGCAGGACGACGAGATGCCGTTGCCCTTGACCCAGGAGCAGCTGGCCGACGCCCTCGGGCTGAGCGCCGTGCACGTGAACCGCACCTTGCAGCAGTTGCGCCGCGAAGGGCTGATCGAACTTGGGCAGGGGCGGGTGCGTCTGTTGCGGCGGCCCCTGCTGGAGACGATCGCCGACTACAAGGCTCCGGAGGTGACGCGCTGGGGCGGCGGCGTGGCGGCCGCGTCCTAGGTCGTTTTGACGCCGTATGGCGAACGCGGTCCGGTGAGGTAAGCTCGGCGGGAACCGACCGGAGCCGACCGCATGCTGACCGCCCTCTGCCTCGGACTGACCCTCGTCTGCGCGGGGGCGGCCCCGCCGAGCGCCGGGCCGGTCGAAGTCCGTATCCAGCCGGACGGACGCAAGCCGTGGACCGTGCGCTATGAAACCGAGCAGCCGGTCTCCAAGCTGGTCTTCCCCCAGTCGCCGGACGACAGCCGGGCGCGGGGGTGGCGGCCCGAGGCCGGGTTCGAGGTGGTCTCCGGTCCCGACGGCGAGGCGCTGCGCCGTGTCGACGGGGCGGCCTTTTCAGAGGCGACCGTGGTCATGGATCCGGTCTATCGCGAACTGCCCAAATCCTATGCGCCGTTCTCGCCCTATGGCGACGGGGGCATGCTGTTTCACACAGGGCGGCTGTTCGCCTGCGCCGAGGAATGCGCCGACGGCCAGACCTATCGCTTTGTCCTGACCTCGGATCATCCGGTTCTGGTGGATGGACGCAGTGACGAGGGGGAGGTGATTTGGACCGATCGCGACGACGGCCGCAGCGTCTATGTCGGCGACACGCGCCCGGCCGAGACGGAGTTCGGCTCAGCGGTCATCGACGGGGCTCTACCGACGGCGATCCGCGAGCAGCTTGAGCGCGAGCTGCCGGCCTTCATGACCCTCTACGCCGGCAAGCTGGGGACGCTCGACTACAGGCCGATGCTGTTCGTCTCCTACGACACGCAACATGACGAGCCGGGCCGTTTCGGCAACCAGGGGGGGACCCTGCCGGGGCAGGTCTTCATCCATCTGTACGGCGCCGAGTGGGAGCGGCGTCTCGCCGAGGGCGACGCAGCCGACGGCCTGCGCTGGCATTTCGCCCACGAGGCGGCCCATCTCTACCAGCGTCAGCTGTTTGCGCCGGAGCCGGAGAACGCCTGGATCCATGAGGGCGGGGCTGAGGCCATGGCCTGGCTGGCCCTGCGCGACACGGATCCGGCGCTGGCCGAGGCCCATTTGGCGGATGCGCGGACGCGGTGTGGGGCCAGTCTGGCGGCGGCGGGCTCGGTGCGCCAGGCCGTCACGGCCGGGGATTTCGATGCGAGCTATGTCTGCGGCTTCCTGATCCTGGTCGAGGTCGACGCCCGGGTGCGTGCGGCCAAGCCGGACTCCGATGGCCTGTTCACCGTCTGGCGAGCCTATGTCGAGCAGGCCGGCGGGCGCGGGTCCGAGGCGGCGTTCCTCGCGGCCGTCCGAACCGTCGGCGGGGCCGGCCTCGCGGCCTGGACGGAGGGCGCGGCGCGCTCGGCGGCGATCGGCGCCTGATCGCGGACGGTCCGGGCCCCGGGCGCCGGCGGCGCTGAACTTCACCGGCGGGGGCGGAGGGGCGAGGCTCAGCCGGACAGCCGTGGCGTTCCTATGCCCGGGGTCGTTCCCGGGCCGGTGTGGGTCCGGCCGGTCATCCAGGGGACGTCGGCCTTCACGACCTTGGTCGGCCCGAGAGACTGGGGCGTTTGCGCGTAGCCGAGATCCTTGAGCCGATCCCGCGCGGCCGTCGTCAGGTCCTCGAAGCTCACCGTTTTCAGCTCGCGCAGCAGGCTGGCGAGGCAGAAGGTGAAGGCGCCATAGCTGGTGACGCCGTGCCGGTACTCATAGGATTTCTCGTGCTCCGCGCACGCCTCGACGATGAGCGGCAGGTAGGGGCCGATGATGGTCTTGTCGTCCTTCTTTCGGGCCGCTCGGTATTTGGTATCGCTGTCCCGTCGCAGCATCGACGCGCGCCCGAGACGGACACTGGCGCCGTCGCCGCCGAAGAAGTCTTCGTTGGCCTTGGTCTTGGTGCTGAATTTCGCGTTTAGCCGCGCGAAGTCGCGCTCGACCCACATCTGCGTCTTGAAGTCCCACTTCAGCTCGCGGTGGCGGATATCATCCGGCGGCGAGATGCCCCGGGCCCTGGCGCCGCCCTGGCGGTGCACGCCTCCGGAATGGCAGCAGTCGAAAATGAGCGCCAGCTGCAGGTCATAGGGGAGCTGGCTGTACAGGCCGTAGATGTGGTCGTCCGTGATGGCCGTTCCGGAGGTCCAGTCGAAGTCCCACGGCACGAGGGTCTCCGTTCGGCGGTCGGGTTCGAGATCCTCCCCGTATTGCGGCATGCGCGCGCCGTGTCCGCTGTAGTAGAAGACGCGCTGATCCCCGCCGCGAGCGTCGTCCATCAGCCATTCGAGCCGCTCCAGGATGCCGGCCTGCGTCGCCCGCTCGTCGAGGCAGATTCGAATGTCCTCCGGTGCGAAGCCGCATTCCTGCAGGACCGCACTCATCGTGAAGACGTCGTTGACGCAGCCCTCTAGGCGGTCCGCCGGGTTCGGGTACTCGTTGATGCCGACGAGCAGGGCTCGCTTCCGATGCGTCGTTTCCGGCTTGGCTTTCGAGGTCTTCGGCTTCGCTTTTCCATCCCCTGCTTTCCAGGGATCGTTGACGGCCCCGAAGCCCCTGGCGCCGTCCAGCTCAGCGGCGAGCGGCCGCCAGAACGAACCGGCCGTGACGGCATGGCCGAGGTAGCCGTCGGCCGCGTGATCGCCGGAGCCTTCCATGTCGAAGGGCGTGAGCAACTGGGTGAAGTTGGCCACGCCCGGCATCCGGATCTTCGCCGTGAAGACGTCGTCATGCTCGTTGTACAGGTGATGCCAGTGCCGAACGGGCAGGGGTTCGACCCGCCCATGGGTCAGGTTGCCGACCACGAACGGATTGCCGATCTGCGAGCCCAGGGTGACGTAGTTGGCGGCGCGCAGGATCGCAGCGGTCTCGCCCCCGGCGTGGGTGAGCGCGTCCGGGTGACCCAGGGCGTTGTAGGTGATCAGGGACCCCAGGCTGTGCGCGAGAATGATGTTCGGCTTGAACTCGTGGATCAGGTCCAGGGCCCACGCCCGGGTCGCAGTCTGGAACTTGTCGTTCTCGACCCAGGCGACGACGTAGCCGGCCGTCCAGCGCACCTTGTCGTTGACCGAGGACAGGACGCCTCTCTCACGCCGGAAGGCGCTGGACAGGCCGCTGAGCGCGAGCTTCCCCAGAGCTGACGCCGTCTGGACGAGCGAGAGGTCCGTCTGTTCGAAGATCGGGTCATAGGTCGCGAAGTGGAAGGCCTTGTCCGGAACGTCGCCGACGACCCGCTCGATGGCGGCCTTCCAGGGCTCCGCCCAAGGCTTCCCGCGATGGTCGCCGAGGCCGTGAATCGCCAGAATCCGAAACGTGTCCGTCGTCATCGCAGGTCCTTTCACGCGAAATGAGCCCGACCGCGGCTCCTAGAACGGCTTGATGATCATCCATTCGCCGACGAGCGCTCTTTCGCGCCGTCGCCGGCGTTCCAGTTCGTCATAGGCGGGCGTGCCGGCTTCGAGCTGGATCAGGGCGTGACCGATGGCGCCGTCGTCATCTTCGGCCCTCAGATCGAGCTCGTACGCGCCGTCGGCCGTGAGACGAGCGAGGCCGAGCGCTGTGGGCCCGTGAAAATCCCGTGACCGCCGCCCCGGCTCCACGGGCAGGTCTCGCCCTTTCCAGAACGCAGCCAGATTGGGCCATTCGGTCTCGAGCGCCGGGTCGTTCCCGAAGAAGCGCGAGGCGCTTTCGGCGTAGGTCTCTTCCAGCCCCGCATCGCCATCCTGCTGCTCGTAGGCGTGGAGGGCGGCGAAGTCCGCCTCACGGGCCGACACGAACGCGGGGTTGTGACAACGCAGGCGGTCCTGGAGGTAGTCGTCGGCGTGGAGCGTCTCGTGAATGAGGAGATTGAAGGCGTTGTGCATCCATCCCTGCGGCGGCACCCGGCGCCGCCCGGGATTATCGGGATCCGGCACGGTCGCGACGACCACGGCTTTCTCGTCGGGCAGGTAAGCCCCCGGCACGAGGTCCCAGGTCTGCCCCTCGGGCCATCCCCGCGGGCGGACGCCGATCAGGTCCTGCCGGGCGTCGGTGATCGAATTTCGGCACGCCAGCACGCGCAGGCCTTGGGCGTGAAGGATCGCCTGAAGCGGCTCGGGCAGGCCGGCTAGCTGGATCTGCACCAGCGCAACGTCGGTTTCGTCCCCGCTCCCCCGCGCTTCAACGGAAAGGGGCATCGTGCGGCTCCTGCGGATCGTGACTGGGGCTCAGCTCCACTGGAAGGGGCGCACGCCAGAACCGCGGTCGAGCCCCGTATGTCTCGCGTCGAAATAGCACGCCGATGCCCTTTCCGCAGACCGATCGCTCAGAGCGGTAGGTGACGATTCCGGCCGAACATTGTTCTTTGCGGAAGGCTGCCCGGCCACATCATCCGTCCAGTGGATAACCCACCGCCGGCTCTGTCTGGATCAGGTGCGTCAGGGACAGGCTCGTCTCGCCGCCATAGCTCCGCCAGTTGGCTTGGTGACGAAGCTGACCGCGTGTTTAACGCCAGATGCGGACGGACGCCTTCGAACCCCTGCGGGTTCAGCGGTGGCGGAGAGGGTGTGCGCGGGACCAGTGCTTCTCGTCGTCCACGGGCGTCTAATATTCTCAATGTTCACCGCTAGTTAACGTACAATTTGTCCACGCTGGTCTGTCTCCGTCTCCCTCTTTCAAAGAGGATTGGTGGGACCAAAGTTGGTGCCGGATGCACCCCGATGCGCAGGAACTTCGATGCCTCGACCACTGCATAAGCTGTCGCCGCGCGCCGTGCTGACATCCTCAGAGCCCGGTCGCTACGGCGATGGCGGCGGCTTGTACCTCGTCGTCTCGCCAAGCGGCAGCCGCAAGTGGGTGTTCCGCTTTCGCTGGAAGAAGCGCCTGTCCGACATGGGCCTCGGCTCCGCTTCCGTGGTCACGCTGGCGAGGGCTCGTGAGCGCGCGGCCGCAGCGCGACTTCAACTGTCTGAGGGCATCAATCCGCTGGAGGAAAAACGAGCCAAGCGGTCCATCCCGCTGTTCGGCGTCTTCGCTGATGAACTGGTTATTTCCGTCAAGGATCAGTGGAAGAACGAAAAGCACGCCGCCCAGGTGCAGTCGACGCTGGTGCGGTACGCGGCGAAGATCCGGTCGATGCCTCTCGATCAGATTGAGACCGCACACGTACTGCAGGCGTTGCGTCCAATCTGGACCACGAAGGCGGAAACGGCCGGGCGCGTGCAGAGTCGGATCCAATGGGTCTTGGATGCGGCCAAGGCGCAAGGTTACCGAACCGGCGAAAATCCCGCTCGCTGGAAAGGCCACCTCGACCAACTCCTGCCCAAGCGCTCCCAGCGCACCAAGAAGCATCATGCGGCGTTGCCGTTCGCCGAGGTTCCAGCGTTTGTTCAGGATCTGCGGGGCAAGGAGGCAACCGCCGCCCTGGCGCTGGAGTTCATCATCCTGACAGCGACCCGTTCGGGGGAAGTGCGCGGCGCGACGTGGTCCGAGGTCGATTTTGAGGCCGCTGTCTGGACCATTCCGGCGAGCCGGATGAAGGCCGGCAAGGAGCACCGCGTGCCGCTGACGCCGGCAATGGTTGCGCTGCTTGAAAGTCTGCTCCCTCTGACCGGCGACCTCCCGACCAACTTCATCTTCCCCGGACCGAAGGGGCCGACTGTTGGGCTGTCCGACGCCGCCTTCAGCGCCTTGCTTCGACGGATGGGCCGCGATGGAGCCGTCACCGCCCACGGATTCCGCTCAAGCTTCCGAGATTGGTGTGGCGAGACTACCAACTATCCGCGCGACCTCGCCGAGCTCGCCCTGGCGCACGCCGTGGGAGATATGACCGAGCGCGCCTACCGGCGGGGCGATGCGCTGGCCAAGCGGCGGGTCATGATGCGCGAATGGTCCATCTTCTGCATCCCCGGGTCCGATAGCCTTGACGACGACGCGATCGTGACGTCGGTCGAAGACGAGCCAGAAGCGCAGGCCGCCGCCTAAGAGCGTCGGCCACCGAGAATTCATTAGGCGACGGCGCCGGTGGTGACGGGCTGATTCGGCACCCGGTCGCCACCTGCGAAAGCGGTTTTTCCGGCTAGCGCACGGGCAGACTTTTTAGCTGACTTCCGTGGTTGATCGAACGTCCGCAAAGCGTCGATCAGCAGATCCCGCTCACCCTGATTCGCGTCGTGACGGCACCCTGATTCCCATGTCCCGGGCACCCCGTCCGGCACCGTAGGAGTCATTATGATCAACCCCAATGGCCGCTTCGAGCGGTTGCCCATCGTCATGGACCGCATCGGCATGAGCCGCTCGTGGATCTATAAAGAGATAGCCGCGGGGCGCTTCCCCAAGCCGGTCAAGATCGGGTCCTGCTCCGGCTGGTATGCCGGCCAGATCGACACCTGGATCGAACAGCTCGTCGCTTCCCAACAAGGAGAGCCTGCCGATGGTTTGGCCTCCTTCGCGCCGGCGGGGGAGGGCGCATGACCATGCAACGCACCTCTCAAACCGCTGGTCAGTTCCATTCGCCTTCTGAGATCGGCCGCCGCCTCGACGTCCACGCCAAGACGGTCAAGCGCCTGATCAAGTCCGGGGAGCTACGCGCTCACCTCGTCGGAGGCCAGTACCGGATCTCTGACGACGACTTCGCGGCCTACGTCGCCCGGTGCCGCATCTGATGTCCGGAGTGGTGACGGTCGGGCCGTATTGTCCAATATTTCCAAGTACAAAGTTCATCGTACGTAACATACGGTGAGAATAGTCAGCCGCTACACACAATAAGTAGCTTGCACTTTCCGCATTGTCCGCTCTCGGGTGGACATATCTGTACAATGAAGACAGAACGATAATGACTCAACTTTCAAACGCGCACATCTCTATGTCCACGACAACTGCCGAAGCGATCTGTCGATCGCGTCAACTCCAACTTTTTGAGGAAGCGACCATCATGTCCATTTCCCCGGCGCGCCGCGTTGGAAAGCGGCCTTCGGCGGTGGCGCGGCCGCGGGGCGCGAGCGATCGCGAAGTCCGTGTCGCCCAAAGCTCACAGGAGGGCGGACGATCCGCCGCCCTCACGCCAGCCCCGGCGGGGCTCGCGACGCAGGCGCACCCCGGAGTTGGAACGCCCAAGTGTAAGCACGAACCCACCAGCGGCATCGACTTGCCTAAGTCCTCGAGCGTGGCGACTGAACCGGCCATTGGTTCAGTGGCCTTGGTGAGTTCCGATACAGCGGACCGCGGAGGAGGGCAGGCCAAGCCGCCTGCTCAGCTGGGATTGGCCACATCGGGGCCGGTCCCGCAGAATCTGCGGGAGCTGCTCGATAGACTCGAAAACGAGCCCGGGAAGGATCGCAAGGTCGTCGAGACGCGCCGGGCGATCAACCAGATCGGCCTCCTTCTGCGTAAGCCGCTCCAGAACATTCCGACCGAGCCCGTGCTGCTGCGTCCGTTGATCAAAGCGGCGACGCCAGCGTCGCTTGAGATCACATCGGCCCGGTGGTCGCGTCTGAAGAGCCTGCTGGCTTTTGGTCTGCGTCGCTACGGCATTGACCTGCAGCCGGCCCGTGATGTCGCGGGCCATTCGCCGGTCTGGAAGGCGCTGGCGTCCCTCGCGCCCGACCGTGCGAGCTTCATCGCCCTGTCGCGGTTCATGAGCTTCTGCAGCCGTGAAGGGATTTCGCCAGACGCTGTGACTGAGCAGGTGTTCTCGGACTTCGCCGAGGCGCTGCAGACCCGTAGCCTGCATCAAACGCCGAGCGCGATCTCGCGCGGGGCCATCAACAGCTGGAACCGGGCGGTCGCCACCGTTTCGGAGTGGCCGCAGAAGGTGATCCCGCTCGAACGACATTCGCGCTTCTATTCGTTTGCGTGGGATGCGTTTCCGGAGAGCTTCGGCAAGGATGTTGAAGCGTACCTGGCTCAGTGCGCCGTGACGGACATCTGGTCGGAGCACTCGAAGAAGGCCAGCCGCCCCAAGACCATTGAGCTGCGGCGAAGGCAGCTTCGCCAACTCGCCTCGCTCCTCGTGCTCAGCGGGCTTGCGATTGAAGAGGTCACCAGCCTGGCGGTGCTGACCAAGCTCGACAATGCGCGGGCGGCCCTTCAACAGCAAGAAGTACGCAAGGATGGCGTGGTTCCGCGCTCGCTTGCGGAGCACGCCTGGCTGCTCAAGACGATCGCCCGGAGCTGGACCAAGGATCCGGTTTCGGCGGAGGCCCTCGGCAACCTTGCCGCGCGCCTGAATACCGCGTCCCGGGAGATGACCGAGCGCAACACCTCGCGCCTGCGCCAGTTCGGGGTATCAACCAACGTGGACGCCCTGCTCAACCTGCCGGCGCGCGCTTTTGCCGAGGCTGAGGGCGCGGCGATCGTCACGCCCAAGATCGCGCGGCGTGTGGCATTTGCGCTGGCCGTAGATCTGCTGACTGTCATGCCGCTGCGCATCAACAACCTGACCGGGCTCGAGTTCGATCGCCACATCATCGTGCTGGGCCGGGGAAAGCGTCAGGAGATGCTGGTCGTGATCCCCGCCGCGGAGTTCAAGACGGGCAAAACGTTCGAAATGCGCGTGCCACACAGCGTCGTCGAGCGGATCAACCGGTTCATGGAGCGGTACCACCCGGTGCTTGCGCCTCAAGGCGCCGCCCAGTTGTTCGTGTCGCCCAAGGGCGGGCGACGCTCCACGACCGCCTTCTCTCGCGCGGTTTCCAACTTCGTGAAGCAGGAGACCGGCCTGATTATGAACGCCCACCTGTTCCGCTCGCTGGCCGGAAAGCTTCACCTGGAGGAACACCCGGAGGATACGGAGACGGTGCGCCGTCTGTTGGGTCATGAACGCTCAGAGACGACCCATCGCTACTACGTTGAAGCGCGCACCACCCGGCACATGCAGCGCTACACCGACATGATTGAGCAGCGCCGCGTTTCGGCTGCCGCGGCTCAACCCCTTAAGGTCCGCCGCAAGGGAGCCGGCAAATGACTCACCGATCTCTCAAAAGCCGTTGCCTGCCGGTCTCTGAATGGCCGGAGCAGGATCAGAATGCGTGGGCGCTCGCGCTCCAGCCCTACGACGCCTTTGATGCGAGTGTGGGCCTGGCCTCGGGCTGGGCCAGCACCACGCAAGAGGTCATGGCGGCCGGCTACGGCCGGTGGCTGAACTGGCTGGCTCAGCGTGACGACCTGAGTGCGTCCCAGTCGCCCGACGAACGGGCCACCCAGGCGCGGCTGCAAGCGTATCTCGAGAGCCTGCGCGCTGAAAATCTGGCCGAGTATTCGATCGCCGGAAGAATCAAGCAGCTTGGTCGCATGCTTCAGATGATCGAGCCGGCCGGAAACTGGGTCTGGATCGTACGCGCCGCGGACCATCTGCATTGCGCGGCCCAACCCAAACGCGACCGTCGCGAGATCATGCAGCCGCCAGAAGAGATCCTGCAACTGGGGCTGGATCTGATGGAGGCGGCGGAGCACGATCGATTCCGGACCGACACGGATCGCGCTGTGCTGTTCCGCGATGGTCTGCTCCTCGCCTTCCTGGTTCAGCGGCCTTTCCGGCGGTCGAACCTCGCTGGCCTAACGCTGGGTCAGAATCTGGAACTGAAGGACGTCTGGCAGATCCGCATTGAGGACGAGGACACCAAGAACGGCGCCCCGATCTCTTGCGATTGGCCGTCCGGCTTGGTGGAGGCGCTCGAACAGTACCTCAAGGTTCACCGCGAGACACTGTTTCGCGGGCAAAAAATCCGGGTCGACACTCAAGCGTTGTGGATCTCCAAACAGGGCAGGGCGATGGGCGACGACGCGATCTATTGCCAGATCAAGGCGCGGACGAAGGTGGAGTTCGGCAAGGCGATCAACCCGCACACCTTCCGCAGTATCGCCGCCACGATGATCGCGGAGAGCTCGCCGGCGGAGTCCACGGCAATTATGGATGTCCTCAGCCATGGATCGATGCGGACCTCGGAGCGGTTCTACAACCGGGCCGGGATGATGGCGGCTGGGGAGCGCTATCACCAAAGTCTGGAGGCTCACCGAGCCCGCGCCGATGATCGCGGAGGAAGCTCGGACAGCGAAAAGTCGGATTAGTGCCAAGGAATAGCGCTGCGCTGCCTTCGGATGTATCAGCGGGCAGCGAAGGCGCTAGGGATGTTGATCGAGGCTTCAATCGGCGTGGGAGAAGCGTCGTGGCATGATTATCTTCCTGAACTGGATGGTGGCCTCGCCCCACGCCCATTCCAGGGATGCCTGTCGCCCTACCAACGCAGCCGCTGCTATTGAGCTCGATGAAGGCTGATCCAACCAAAAATTGGCCAACCCAGTGAGGTCGCCCCTGAGCGCGCTCAAGCCGCTCCAACGGCTCCACGCCAGAAGCGGACGTCCGTCCCCCCGAAAGCGACATCAGGACAGCAGTGCGCGAGGTAAGGCGGCGGTCGCACTCCCCTTCGAATGGCGGATGCGGAGGGCTGTCAGGCCCGGATCAGCGGCGCAGACCCTGTTGAATCTCCGCAAGACATTCGGATAGGGCGCGTCCTCGCCGGCGGCCACGGCGGCGGCGTTAGCGGCGACCTTGGCCTCCCAGAGCAGATTCTGCTTGGCGAGGGCCTCTACTCCGCCGGCGAGGACCGCGGCGTCGTAGTCGGCCTGACGGGACCGGACGCTGACCAACGCCGTCGCATAGGCCCTGGTCTCGGCGTCCCAGGCAAACGGATCGTCCGGCTGGAGTTCGCGGGTCACGGCCGCTCCCAGCGTAGCACCATGTTTCTGCAGCGAGGCCGCGATCGCGGCGCCGAAGGCGTTGGCTTCCCGCACAACGACAAACCTGCTCTGCACATTGGTGGTGCCGAAAGTATCGTCCACGAGCAAGGCTCTACGGATCGAAAGCGCGGTCACCGCGGCGTCGCGAGCGGTCCGGGCGTCGCTCTGCTGGTCGACGAGCTCGATGACCCTAGCCTGGGCCTCGGGCTTGGCGTCGGGTTGAGCCGCCACAATTCGGGCGGCCCGCAGCTGGCGGTCGACGGCGGTAACGGCGGCCTCGCGGGCGCGCACGTCCGCCTCCAGCGCGGCGACCCCGGCGAGGGCAGTCTGTGCCGATCCGGTCGTGGGACGGAGCGGGACGATAGGGCTGGCGTAGCCGCGGAGTGCGGTGCCGCGCAACGGCGCACTTCCTGGCGCCATCGCTGGAAGTGGAAGGCGTACCGTAGCGAACGGCGTGCCCAATCTGGACTTGTTCGCGGTCCCCTCTGGTCGCTTCCGCCAGCCTTATCAAAGGCGCTGCAAAATCGGCCGAGCATCGGTCAGCCCGTTAAGCTAGACCACGCGTACTTGGTGAGGAGGCTGCCGCCTGAAGCTCGACGTCCTGGTTGCGCCAGCAGCGGTCATTGGGACGCCGCCGGAAAGCGGACATCCGAGACGCGCCGGGCTGACCGTCCGCTTCCGACCCATTGCGGACATTAGCGCTGTCGGCTCAGAATGGCTTGTTCGTCAGCGAGGAATCCATGTTGCAACCGCTACTCGCGTTCATCGCCGCAATGGGTGCCTCACAAGAACAAAGCACGCTGCGGCCATCCGGCGCGAACGACAACAGGGTCATGGTCGCCTATGCGGATGCCCAAGTCGCATCCGCTGTTGGCTGGAGCACGCGGCTTCCGGACGGAAGTCTTGGCGTGTCGACCTATACAGTGTTCCGGCGCGGCACCCGGGAGACGAACTGGACCACGCCAGCATACAATATCGATCGGATCGATTTCCGCTGTGACGAGCGCACCTTTCGCGTAGGTGGAACGCGCCTTTTCAGAGCCAACGCGGATCCTCTCGTGTCGCCCGTAAACAACGACGGACCGTTCAAGCCTATTGAAGGTGACGTTCTGCGGGAGCGTCAGTTCGAAGCGGTCTGCGGAACCGCCAGTCTGATCACCTACCCAACCTACTTCTACTTTATGGAAGCCTACGGATTAGGGGACGGTCGCTCAGCTAGGGTAGAGCCTGGCCCGATGGTGCACTAGACGAAGTCGGCTCCCGATCCTTAGCGATGTCTTCAGCGGGTAGAGGCTCGTCGAAATCTTCGGTGGGCGGGAGCTTGGTTCCGCACCAGGGGCAGTAGGCGATCTCGATTGTACTGGTGGCGAAGCCGTTTTCACCGTCACGAATGTAGAGGCCAAAGCCACCTTTTACCCGGGCGATCATTGCATCCGGACACGCGGCACGGGCCGCGTGGAGATCACACGTCCGACTGAGGTCATAGGCCATGCGGTCGCAGCAAGTTGTCATGCGTCACTTCTGCCCGGTGAGCGTTTGCTCAGCAATGTCCCCTTCCCATCCATAGCGGTCGTTAGCCGGGGGGTAGGCCAACGGTCAGCACCGCGCCAGAAGCTGACATCGACACCAGGCCGCAAAGCGGACCTCCCTCGCGAGCTGGCTCTGGATCCGCTTCGGACCCGTTGCGAACATCCGACTGAGATGCGACCGTTAAGCTTATGGGACGCAGAACATTAGCACTCGCTATCGGATTGGTCAGTTCTGCCTGTGACACAAGACCGTTGCCCGATGACCTATCGGTCGCGCGAGAGACTGAGATTACCTTCTCTGGAATTGATGCGCGGGTGCTCCCCGGTGACGCGGCGAACGCGGTCGTCAGCTTGAGGTGGAGCATCACCGGCAGGGATGTCGCCGCGATCGCGAACGATAGTCCCCCAGTCTACGTTTCAAATGGGTTCGATCTGATTGAAGCCAAGCCAAACCGGCAGCTGTCGAGCGACGGACGGGCTTTGGCCTTTACTGCTGTAGTCGAGATTCCACAGAAGCAGTGGGCCGATGGTTGCTGGCTAGCCCGCTACAACCTAGGCACCACAGTCGCGGAAGAGCCGATCATCTGCTTAAATCGTACTGACTTGTAAGGGGCCTCCAGCTTCCGGCTTGCGAGTCGCCTCGGCGCCAGAAGCGGTCATTGGCCCCGGCTCCGAAAGTGGACCCTCAGTTTGGTCGGCTGGTGACGTCTGCTCCCGACCCATTGCAGTCAGTCCGCGCCGCACGTGGACTCCGGCGCGGGGAGATGCGCTGATGACCGAGGCCGCGCGTTTTGGATGGCGCGTCCTGCGCTTAGTCTGGAGGCCGCAGTGCTAAGAAATCATACGCTTGCTGCCATGGACGGAGCGGACCTGGAGGCCCTCACGCCGGCCCTGGCGCCGATTGCTTTTGAACGAGGCGTCGTGGTGATCAAACAGGGCGAGGTCGTAGAGCACCTTATTTTCCCGACGACTGCATTTCTGGCGAACACCCTGGTGTTCCCGACCGGCGGCTCCAGCCTCATCCATGTCATCGGCGCCGAGGGCGTCGCCGGCCTGGGCCCCTTCCTTGCCGATGAGCCGTCAGGCTGGACAGTCGCGGTCAGAGCGGCGGGGGAAGCCTACCGGCTGCCCGCGGCCGCCCTCGAGCGACAGATGGAACGGAGCCCAATCCTTCGCAGTCAGCTTCAGAAGCTCTATTACGACTATCAGCTGCAGGCGGCGTATGGCGTCGGCTGTGCGGCGCATCACCACTCGCGGGGACGCGTGGCTAGCCTTCTCCTAAGAGCCACCGACCGCCTGACGACGCGGTGCCTGCATGTCACGCAGCAGGATCTCGCCGATATGCTGGGCATCCAGCGCACAACCGTCGTCGATGCAGCCAGACACCTGAAGTCTCTGGGCGCGGTCCATTATACGCGCGGCGCCATCGAGGTAGCGGACCGGCAAATGCTCGAGCGCGAAGCCTGCGAGTGTTACGCCGCCCTGAGCGCGACCCCCGTCCACGGACTGGCTAGCGGGTCCGCACGGGCCGCCGCTAGGTTGCGCCATAGGGTTGAAAACCATGTCCCTCCGGCCTCGACATAGTCGTGAGCCCCGGGCCGATGCGCGTCCGCTTCCCACCCTAGCTGAGATAGCCGGACCCAGTTGCCGGTGTCGGCACAGCGCCATGAGCGGACTTGGACAGCGAGCCGGTTTCCCGACGTTCGGCCACCGGAGCATGCCGATCAGGCGTGCGATCGAAGAGTGCAGGCGTTGCAAAGTACTGTCGGTCACCTTGGCAGCCTGACGCGTAGGCGGCGTGCACGATCGAGGAAAGCGGCCTCCCCGCCTTCGAGAATCTCGCAGACACGGCGTCGGATATCCGCTTCCTCCAGTCCCCCCGATATGTAGCTGATTTCCGGAAGGCCGCCCAAGGCGTGTGATCCTGATTGCGCAATGATGATTTGATCAGCGTCTGTGTTGATGACGAGGTTGGCGTTGTGCGTCACCATGATGACCTGCCGCTTGCGCTTGGCCTGGACAAACAGGCTGACCAGTTCATCGTAAATCGACTTCGGATCGAGGTTTTCCTCGGGCTGATCGATGATCAACGGTCGATCGTCCGCCTCGTCGAGCGCCAGATAGAGCAGCAACAGCACGATGCCGCGGGTGCCTGGTGAGAGTTTGCGGATATCGACACCGTCGTAGCGGATCTCGTAACTCACCCGGATATGGCTCGTGTCAAACAGCCACTGCGTGAACCGGTTCGACCAAGCTCGGAACTCCGCCCGTTGATCCGGTGCGAACGGAGCATGCGCCAGCAAATCCTTGGTGTAGGACCCAAGGAAGGCGGTCATCGCGGCTTGCACGTTCATCGCATCACCCTGCTGCCATACAGGCCGTAGCGCTTGATCAACAACCTTCACCAGCGATCCCTTTCCGAAGAATGGTCCGCCTCGACGGCAGTCGATCAGATCTCTCTCTCCGGTCTCAGCCCACTGTTCCGCGTCCACAATACGAGCGACCGAGAAGCTGAGCTTTTGAAGCGTGCCCGAGGACGCCTGCAGACGCGTCATGAGTGGTGCGTAGAGGTCCTGCAGGGTTTGCTGCTGATCGATGACGGCCTGGAACAACCGACCATAGGACGCCTCGCGTTCGGCTTGAAGGATACGCCGGCGGTCGAGCGCACCGTGGGTGTCTTCAAGCTGAGTTTTGAGCGTCGTGAGTGCGCCGTTTTCACCCGCGATGCGGGCCGCCAAGGCCGCGTACTGGTTTCGCACCAAGGCGTCAGCGTTGATATGTTTTTCCAGCCGGGCCATCTCGGCGACGATTAGGCCGAGTTGCACGGTCGAGAGATCCGCGCTCTCCGGGATAAGCGGCGTGTTCGCATCTCCTTCCGGCGGCCGGACGCCTTGCAGCTTGGCGATCTCTTCGTCAGCCCACTTCACGTAGGCAACGAGACTATCGTCGACGTTTCCCTTGTAGATGAGGAGAAACTGCTCCCAGCCCGCCGTGTCCAATCCGGCATTTGCGTATCGGGCCTGGGCTTCGCGAAGCATCTCGGGGGCTTTGGCGGATCGCATGTTCACGACCTCGTCCTGCATCGACACATAGGTGCGGCGCTGGGCCCCGAGGTTTTGGATCCTGGTGCTCAGAGCCTGTTTGGCGTGGTTGAGCTGCGCGTGTCGTGCGGCCTGGGCTTCGGATCCCGTCACGACCAGTTTGGCGAGGTCCGCAGTGTAGCCTGCGATCAGGTCAGTCTTTTGCCTGACCTGCTGTTCCAGCACGCCAACCATATTCTCCTTTTCGAGTTCGTCTGCGATCCGCTCGGACAGGGATGCAAGAGACTCGGTTTCGCGGCGGCGCGCCTGTTCGAATCTGCTCGTCCGGCGCTGGCGAAGGTCTGCGAAGTCGACTGCTCCATCCCGGTCATCAAGCGGATGGGCGTCAAAGATCACACGTTCGATTTCTCGGATCAGCCCCTCCGATGCGCCCTTCGCGGAGCACAGCTCTTCGACGAACTGCTGCGAGAGGTATCGCGCCCTGGGGAACGCCGTGGGCAGGTTCGCGTCCCGACCGTCGAGACGCCGGGTCACGCTTGCTCCGCCGCCCCACTTCAATGTCGCCTTCGCGTTTCCAACCAGAGGACGCGCGCGCACCAGGAACGACGGGCTTGCATTCTCATCAGCAGCCCAGGCTTGTGGTGTGATGGCGTCGCAAGCGGCGGCGATCATGTCGGCAAGCGCCGTCTTGCCCGAGCCGCGCGCGCCGATGATGGCCACCAGCCCAGGATTGAGACTGACATCCGGGGTGGAGGCCCAGTCGGCTTCAGCGATCGTAACCGCCGAGATCACTTGCGAGGGCATTGCCGAGTTCGGCGGTGCCACGCCGACAAAGGCGCGTCCACCTGGATCGATGCAGGCCTGTCGGAGAGCATCGAACGTTGGCGCGCCCTTGATCCATGAGAACCGGTCGCCCGTCGGTTCGCCAACGCCGGCAATATCGTGGGCGTCGCTACCGTGGAGGCAGGGCTTGCACGTATCGTATCGCTCACGGATCTGGGCTACTGACAGGGCCTTCTCGCCTAGCCAGAATTCGCGCTGCCCGACGTTGCTGGAAAAGATGACGTCAGCGAATTTCTCGATCTCCTGACGGACCACCGCATCGGCCGCTTGCCTGACGCCCGAGGTCCCGTCGCCCTCCCCCCCGGCGACGGCCACGATGACGTTGGACTTCGCCCAGTCACTCTCGCCCATCACTTCGCGCAGCTGAGAGAAGTTCACCTTGAATTGGGTTGCACCATGAACAAGTGCCGCACGATCGTCGGAGATCGCAGGGTTTGCCCTTTTGCCCAGGCGGATGAGGTCTGCGCGCGTGCAGTCAAATCTATCGCCGAACGCGTTGAACTGCAGACGGGAGAGAAGCCTACCGACCTGCTCCAGATGGTCTGCATCCTCTGGGCTGACGAGCAGGTGAATATTCACGAAGCCGGTCTTCGCCGCCACATCGAGCCGAAGCTCGATGTTCGGGAAGAGGAGCTTCACATTCGGCAGACGACCTGCGGCGTGCCAGCCCCGGACGGCCGTGTAGCTCTCGGTCACATAGTAGTCGGTGACTGCGATAGCCTCGATCGTTGGGGCGGAGGCCTCCAGTTTCGCGAGGTAAGCCTCCCATGGATCGCCCCCGCCGAACTGGTTGTTGAGGACCGTCCCCGGAGCATGGATATGCGGCTCCCAACGGCGCCATTCGGCCCCACGATTAGTCATTGCGGCTCCGCTCGCTAAAGTTTCCGTAGACTAACGCCCCGGCGAAGCTCGTCGCAACCATTTGGCGAGTCCGGCAGGCACACAACAGCGCTGCCACGTTAATCACTAGAGATTGTGAGTTGCCTATGCACAGCGGCTAGATTGCGATTGAGATGTTGTATCCTGCTAATGATCAAAGCCCCCACCGCCGACTGTCGAACGTAATCCTAGTAACCTCCGAAGCGCCGAAAGCGGACGTCGCCAATGACCGCGATGAGTCAGTTGCGGATGTATCAAATCCGGCCTGGGCCGAAGGTCCGCTTCTGACTCGTCGCTGACATTTGAAACGTCCGCGCGTTGCCCGGGCGTCCGCGCAGCTGTCGGAACACGCCTAGATTATCGGACAATACTTCCGGAGCTTTGGCTTGATGCGCCGTCTTGGTCTCCTTGTCAGAGCGTCGACGCTGATGTGGCTGCGGGGTCAACATCAGGATCCGAAAGCCTCCGCCCTCCGTAGGTCCGTTGCCTGCGGCGCTAAATCCTTGCAGTGTTAACGATTGCGCGGGCGTTTGCGTTCTCGCATCGGGGGAACGTCATGGTCGAGCGCGTCGGGTCGTCTTTCTACGACTATCTGGAAGGGGGCGACGAGGCCGACCTGATCTCCGGCATGGGGGGCGACGACAGCCTGTTCGGCTACGGCGGCGACGACGTGATCGAAGGCGGGGATGGCGACGACGGCATCACGGGCGGTCTGGGACGGGATAACCTCTACGGCGGGACAGGGGACGATCGTTTCTACGTCAACCAAGGCGATGACGCCGACGGCCTCGACTTCCTCATCGATGGCGGTGAAGGCAACGACTACCTCTACATCAGCCGTCGCCAGACGACGGCCAACGTCACGCTGGATTTCTCGAACCCGGCGGTCGACCAGAATTACCATGGCACGATCCTGCGCAGCATCGAGGAGATCCGCTTCATCGGCGGCTCCGGCGTCGACACGATCACGGGCGGGGCGCTGGACGACTACATCGACGGCGATGTCGGCAATGACGTCCTGGTCGGAGGCGCGGGGAACGACTGGCTGGAGGGCTGGACGGGCAACGACTCCATGTCCGGCGGCGACGGCGACGACCGCATCTACAGCGACGCCTATACCGGCCTGTCGGGCGAGCATGACCTGCTGATCGACGGTGGCGCGGGGACGGACTACGCCCGGATCAACATGGCCTTCGCCACCGGGGCGATCACCTTCAGCATCGCCAATCCGTCGATCGACCAAGTCATCAACGGCACTGTGGTCCGGGGAATCGAGCAGATCACCTACGACGGCGGCGCCTTTGCCGACACGGTCACGGGCGGGGCCCTGGACGACGTCATCAGCGGCTACGGCGCCAATGACGTCCTTTCCGGCGCAGACGGCAAGGACACGCTGGACGGCGGCATCGGCAACGATAGCCTCGACGGCGGGGACGGCGACGACACCCTGTATGGCGGCCTGGGGAACGACGTCCTCGTGGGGGGGCTGGGCAACGACATGGTCGTCGGGCAGGACGGCGTGGATTCCCTGTCCGGCGGAGACGGCGACGACACCATCTATACCGGCATCGCGGACGGCACGCGCGACACCCTTGTCGATGGCGGGACCGGCAACGACTATGTGGTCGTCGACCGGACCGCCGCGACCGCGGCGCTCGTGTTCAACCTGACCCTTTCGGGCGACCAGACCGTCGACGGCACGGTCTTCCGCAGCATCGAGCGGACCTTGTTCGCCGCCGGCTCCGGCGCGGACCAGCTGAGCGGCGGCGCGCTGAACGACGAGCTTCAGGGCAGGGCCGGCAATGACGTTCTGGTGGGCAATGGCGGCGACGACCGCCTGTTCGGCGAGGACGGTGATGACAACCTGACCGGCGGCGACGGGGCCGACATGCTGTCGGGCGAGGCGGGCGTAGATGTCCTCACCGGCGGAGCCGGAATTGACACCCTCTACGGCGGCGCGGGCGCCGACAACCTGTCCGGCGACGGCGACGGCGACTTCCTGCTCGGCGGGGACGGGGCGGACACGGTCGCCGGCGGCGACGGGAACGACGAGCTCCAGGGCGGCATCGACAACGACGTGCTAACCGGCGGCGCGGGCGACGACCGGCTGTTCGGGGACGGCGGCGACGACAGTATGAGCGGCGGCGACGGCGACGACCTGATCGTCTCGACGGGTCTGGCGGGCGAGGTCAACGACAGCCTGATCGACGGCGGCCTCGGGCTGGACATCGCCCATATCGACCGCACCCTGGCCAGCGTGGCCATCACGCTGAACTTCACCCTGGCTGAGGTGGGCAACGCCGCCGGCACCGTCGTGAGGAACGTCGAGGTCGTGAAATTCGACGGAGGCTCGGGCGTCGACACCGTCACGGGCGGTGCGCTGAACGACGTCCTGTACGGCTACGCCGGAAACGACATCCTGTCCGGCGGCGCCGGCAATGATGAAGTCCAGGGGATGGGGGGCAATGACACCCTGTCCGGCGGGGACGGCGACGACTTCGTCGCTGACACGGCCGGCGCCGACAGCCTCTCCGGCGGCGCGGGCGACGACGTCGTCTACAGCCTCATCCAGACGGGCGACACGGCGCGGGACACCCTGATCGACGGCGGGGCCGGGCTTGATCTGCTGCGGATGGACAATACGCTGCTGACGACGGCGCTCGCCTACAACGTCAACCTCGCGACGGATCAGACCGTCGGCGGCACTGTCGTGCGCGGATTCGAGACGATCCAGTTCCTGTCCGGTTCCGGCGCGGACACCCTGACCGGGGGCACCAATCACGACCAGCTCTATGGCAACGGCGGCAATGACGCTCTCATCGGCGGCGCGGGTGACGACATCCTGTCCGGCGGCGCGGGCGACGACGTCATCACCGACGGCGCGGGCGCGGACAACATCGACGGCGGAGACGGCAATGACCGTCTGATCCTGACCGGCGCGCGCACTGACTATTCGTTCTCGGACGAGCTCGGCGTGGTCACCATCATCGACCTGCGGACGGGCAGTCCGGATGGAACCAACCGGGTGGTGGGCGTCGAGACCGTGACCTTCTCGGACGGCACGTTCGCCATGCTGGACGTCGCCCTGCGGGTGGTGAACGGCACCGTCGGCGCCGATAATCTCAACGGGTCGTCAGCGGCGGATTCGATCAGCGGCCTGGACGGCAACGACACCCTCAACGGCCAGAACGGGGCTGACGTCCTGCTGGGCGGAGACGGCGACGACACGATCAACGGCGGCATCGACAGCGCGGGAACCCGCGACCGGCTCATCGACGGCGGAGCGGGCCTCGACTTCCTCACCCTGCAGATGTCCTCCGGGAGCGGGGCCGTGACCCTGAACCTGAGCGACGCGGGCGCCAGTCAGGTCGCCGACGGAATCGTCATCCGAGGGATCGAGCGCCTGACCTATTTTGGCGGGTCGGGGGTCGACACGATCACGGGCGGAGTGCTGAACGACTACCTTCGGGGGGGCACGGGGGGCGACGTTCTGGCCGGCGGCGCAGGCTCCGACGATATCAACGGCGACGCGGGCGCCGACTCTCTGTCAGGCGGGGAAGGCGACGACTATCTGACGGCGGACACCACCGACACCCTTCTGGATGGCGGAGCGGGGGTCGACTATCTCAACCTGACCAGCGCCCTGACGACGGCCTACACCTTCAGCATCGCCGATCCGTCGGTGAGCGCGGTGTTCGGCCCGACGACCGTGCGCGGCATCGAGCGGCTGTACTTTACCGGCGGCAGCGGCGTGGACACCATCACCGGCGGCGCCCTGGTCGATGACCTGCGCGGCGGCGGCGGCAATGACGTGCTGACCGGCGGGCTTGGGGGGGATTCCCTGTCCGGAGAGATCGGCAACGATACGCTGCACGGCGGCGCCGGCGGCGACAGCATGTACGGCGGCGCCGGGGACGACACCCAGAACGGCGGCGATGATGGGGATTATCTCAGCGGCGACGCCGGCAATGACATCCTGCGCGGCGACGCGGGGGACGACGGTCTCGACGGCGGCCTCGGTATCGACCAACTGTTCGGCGGCGACGGGAACGACACCCTCACCAGCCTGGTCAGCTTGTTCGATTGGGCCACATTCACCGACGTCGTGGACACTGTCCGCGACAGCCTGATCGACGGCGGAGCCGGCATTGACTACGCCCGCATCGAGCGGACCGGCGCGACCGGAAACATCACCTTCAGCATCGCCGACCCGTCGGTCCAGCAGGTCTTCGACGGCCTGACCCTGCGGAACGTCGAGCGGATCGACTACATTGGCGGCTCGGGCGCCGACAACGTCACGGCCGGGGCTTACAACGAGATCCTCGACGGCGCGGCGGGCAATGACACGCTGAACGGCATGGGCGGGGACGACACCCTGACCGGCGGGCTTGGCAGCGATATCCTGAACGGCGGAGCCGGCGATGACGAGATCGACGGCGGTCTGGGCAGCGACGCCCTAACCGGCGGCGACGGCAATGACGTGCTCGTCAGCACCCAGTCCTATGAAGACCCGAACCTGGGGACCTTGATCGACAGCGGCCGGGACACATTGGTCGACGGCGGCGCAGGGTTCGACTCGGCGAGGATCGATCGGCTGAGTGCCACGGTCGCGATCACCTTCAGCATCGCCGACCCGAATGTGCAGCAGGTCGCCGACGGCCTGACCATCCGCGGCATCGAGAGCATTATCTACGGCGGCGGGTCGGGCGTCGACACCATCACCGGCGGCGCAAGCTATGACAACCTGTCCGGCAATGCGGGCAACGACGTCCTGTCGGGGGGCGACAGTGGAGATTCCCTAGATGGCGGCGAGGGCTCGGACACCCTGAACGGCGACGCCGGCGACGACTATCTCCGGGGCGATGCCGGGGACGACATCCTGCGCGGGGGCAATGGCGGCGACGACCTGACCGGCGGCCTTGGCGGCGACCGGTTGGAAGGCGGCGCGGGCAACGACCAGTTGTCCGGAGATACGTTCGACACCCTTCTGGACGGCGGCCTCGGCACGCTCGATTCCCTGAGCCTGAACCGCAGCGACTCCACCGCCGGCATCACAATCGACCTGTCGCTGACCGGCGACCAGGCGACGGGCGCGACGGTCATCCGGGGCATGGAAAACCTCGTCTTCACGGGCGGCTCGGGCGTGGATCAGATCATCGGCGGCGCGACCGGCGACAACCTGACCGGCGGCGCGGGCGACGACATGCTGCGCGGCATGGCCGGAAACGACACCCTGAACGGGGGAGTCGGCGCGGACACGCTGACGGGTGAAACCGGCGACGACCGCCTGACCTTCGACGCGGCGGATCTGATCGCCTCCGGCGGCGACGGCCAGGACCGCGCCTCGATTGATGTCTCGACGGTGACGACCAGCCTTGTGCTGGACATCTCGAACCCGGCTGCAACCTCGATGTTCGGCACGACCGCGGTCAGCGGGTTTGAGCAGCTCGAATCCTACATCGGCGGCTCGGCGGCGGACGCCGTCACCGGCGGCGCGCTCAGCGACAACATCCAGGGACGCGCAGGCTCCGACACGCTGCTGGGCGGCGGTGGCGACGACACCTTGAGAGGGGACGACGGCGACGACCTGTTGGAAGGCGGCACCGGGGTGGACAACCTCCAGGGCGGCAACGGCGCGGACACCCTGCGGGGCGGAGACGGCAACGACAGCGTCTCGGGCGCATCGGGCGACGACGTTGTCGAAGGCGGAGCTGGCACCGACTTCCTGTACGGCAACGCCGGTGTCGATTCCCTGTCCGGCGGAGACGGCGACGACAATCTGCAGAGCGACAATGAAACGCTCGTCGATAGCCTCATCGACGGCGGCGCAGGCCGGGACACGGCCACCATCGACCGGCGCAACATGACCACGGGCGTGGTCTTCAGCATCGCCGATTCCGCCGTAGACCAGAACGTCGGCGGCACGATCGTCCGCGGCGTCGAACTGATGACCTACCGGGCCGGATCGGGCGACGACCAGGTGACCGGCGGCGCCTTCAACGACGTGCTCTACGGCTACAGCGGCGCCGACACCCTGCGGGCCGGGGCGGGGGTGGACCAGCTCTTTGGCGGCGAGGGCGACGACACCCTGGACGGCGGCATCGACAATGACACCGTCAATGGCGAGAACGGCGACGACACCCTTGCGGGCGACGGCGGCGCCGACCTGCTCAGCGGGGGCGCCGGCGACGACGTCATCGACGGCGGACAGGGCGCTGATACGATCGCCGGCGACGCGGGAGCGGACAGTCTGTCGGGCGGAGACGGCGACGATGTCATCACCAGCGACGCGACGGATACGCTGATAGACGGCGGCGGCGGCAGCGACTTCGCCACCATTGTCCGCACCAACCTGGACGGGGCCGTGCTGAGCATCGCCGATCCGGCGGTCGAACAGGTTTCGGCCGGTCTGACGCTGCGCGGCGTCGAGCGGATATCCTACAGCGGCGGCGCGGGGGCGGACATCATCACCGGCGGCGCCCTGGCCGACACGATATCGGGCAACGGCGGCGCCGACGCCCTGGCGGGCGGGGGCGGTGTCGACACCCTGGCCGGCGGGTCGGGCGACGACGTCCTGTCCGGCGGAAGCGGCGGCGACACCCTGCAGGGCGGGGAGGGGATCGACCTTCTCAGCGGCGACGACGGCGATGACACCCTGTCCGGGGGCGGCGGCGCCGACACGTTGAACGGCGGCGCGGGCGCCGACGTCGTGGAAGGCGGATCGGGCGTAGACGTCCTGTCCGGCGGAGACGGCGACGACAGCCTGTACAGCCGCAACACCGGCGACGGCACGATGGACTCGGTCATCGACGGGGGCGGCGGGACTGATTTCGCCCTGATCGACCGCAGCAACGGCTCGGCCGCGGCCAACTTCAACTTCGGCGCGGCCTCGACCACCTCGGACGGCACGACCGTGTCGGGGATCGAACGGGTCGAATATCTGGGCGGATCGGGCGTCGACACCATCGTCGCGACGGCGGGGGACGATTCCCTCAGCGGCAACGCGGGCGACGACGTTCTGGACGGCGCTGCAGGGTCGGACATCCTCGCCGGCGGCGCGGGCACGGACCTGCTCACCGGCGGCACGGGCGGCGACACCCTCGACGGCGGCCTCGGCGTCGACAGCCTGTCCGGCGGAGACGGCGATGATGTGCTGAGCAGCCGTGACCATGGCGACGGCGCGCGCGACAGTCTGATCGACGGCGGCGCCGGGATCGATCTGGCCCTTGTCGACCGCTCGACGACAGCCACGGCCATCACCCTGACCATCGCCAATCCGGCGACCAGCCAGGTGTTCGACTCCACCACGCTGCGAAACATCGAGCGGCTGGACTATACGGGCGGGACGGGCATCGACACTGTCACGGGCGGAGCCCTGATCGACGTGCTGCGCGGCATGGCCGGAAACGACGTCCTGCGGGGCGCCGCGGGAGCGGACACGCTCGACGGCGGCGAGGGCCTCGACCAACTGTTCGGCGACGCCGGCGCGGACTCGATCCAGGGCGGCGGAGGCAACGACACGATCGACGGCGGCGACGACAATGACGCGCTCGACGGCGGACGGGGTTCGGACTCCCTTTCGGGGGGCGCGGGCGACGACGTCCTGACCAGCATCAGCTACGACGACGGGTTGCGCGACAGCCTGATCGACGGCGGATCGGGTACGGATCACGCGCTGATCGACCGCCAGACCAGTACCGTGGCCATGACCGTCTCGATCGCTGTTCCGGCGACGACCCAGACGTTCGACGGGACCCAGTTGCGCAACGTCGAGCGGCTAAACTGGCTCGGCGGGTCGGGTGTCGACACCGTGACCGGCGGCGCGCTCGACGACCGGATCGAGGGCTTCGCCGGCAACGACATCCTGTCAGGCGGCGCGGGCACGGACACCCTCCTGGGCGGCCTGGGAAATGACAACCTGACCGGCGGCGCAGGCAATGACACCCTGCAGGGCGCGGAAGGAACCGACACCCTGTCCGGCGACGCGGGCAATGACACCCTTCGCGGCGGCGCCGACGCGGACACGCTGAACGGCGGCGACGGGATCGACCAGCTGTTTGGGGACGAAGGGGCCGACACCCTCGCTGGCGGTCTGGGCGCCGATACGCTCGACGGCGGAAACGGGGCGGACTCCCTGTCCGGCGGCGACGGAGACGACACCATCACCTCCGGGGTACTCGACGGCGCGGATACGCTGATCGATGGCGGCGCAGGCGTCGATGCCGCCATCCTGGACTGGCGGCAGGCGCTGGCCGACATCACGCTCAGCCTCGCCAATCCCGGCGTCAGCCAGGTCGCCAACGGCACGACTGTCGTCGGAATCGAGCGGCTGTCGAACTACATCGGTGGTCAGGGCGCCGACGTGATCACCGGCGGCGCTCTTGCCGACACCATGAACGGCGCATCCGGCAACGACGTCCTGGTCGGCGGCGGCGGCTCGGACACCTTGACGGGCGAAGGCGGCATCGACAGCCTCAGCGGCGGCGACGGCGACGACACCCTGAGTTCGCTGGACGGTTTCGACACTCTGATCGACGGCGGCGCCGGCGTGGATTTCGCGGAGATCCACATGACCGCGGCCGAGGCCTCCCTGGTCTTCAGCCTGGTAAACCCCTCTGTCGACCAGATCGTCGGCGCCACGACCCTGCGCAACGTCGAGAGGATCAGTTTCCAGGGCGGAACTGCGGCCGACGACCTGACGGGCGGCGCGCTCGACGACATCCTGACCGGCAACAACGGCGACGATCTCCTCAGAGGGGGCAGCGGTGCGGACCGGCTGACGGGCGGTTCGGGAATTGACAGCCTGTTCGGCGAAGACGGCGACGACACGCTGTTCGGGGACCTCGACGACGCCATCCTCGACGGCGGCGCTGGGATCGACTTCGCCACCCTCAGCCTGTCGGGCGCAACGGTGAGGCTGACGCTGGATCTCACCACGCCCTCGGCCGACCAGACGGTCTTCGGGACCGTGATCCGCAACGTCGAGCGCATCACCATGTTCGCCGGCAGCGGGGCTGACATCTTGACCGGCGGAGCGCTTGCCGACCAGTTGACGGGCAATGCCGGCGACGACGTGCTGAACGGTGCGGGCGGCGGCGATACGCTGAACGGAGGCCTCGGGGCCGACAGCCTGTCGGGGGGCGCGGGAGATGATCTGGTGACGGCCGATGCGTCCGACCTGCTGGTGGACGGCGGCGCGGGCCTGGACCTGCTGACCCTGACGGCTACGGCCCAGACCAATGTGCTTGATATGAACAATCCGAATGCGCAGTTCGGGTCGCTGACCATCCGCAATATCGAGCGGCTGAACTACACCGGCTCGAACGGCGGGACCGATTCCGTCACAGGCGGCGCCGGCGACGACGTCATCTCCGGCCAGGCTGGCGACGACATCCTGCGCGGCGGTCTGGGCGTCGACAGCCTGAACGGCGGCGACAACAATGACGTCCTCGACGGCGGTGCGGGCAACGACACCCTTCAGGGCGTGGCCGGCGACGACATCGTCAGCGGCGGCGAAGGCGACGACAACGTCTTCGGCGGGGCAGGGCGCGACACGGTCGACGGCGGGGTCGGTGCCGACCGTCTCTACGGCGAGGCGGACGACGACCGGCTCTCGGGCGGCGACGGCGACGACCAGCTTAACGGCGGCGCCGGCAACGATCTGATTGACGGCGGCGCCGGCGTCGATCGGGCCGACATCACCTTCAGCAATCTTGCCACCGCCGTGGTCTTCACCTTCGCCAGCGACATGACGCTTCAGACGGCCGAGGGGCTCGACACCTTCGTCTCGATCGAATCCGTCCAGGTGACCGGCGGATCGGCAGACGATCGGCTGACCGGCGGCGCCTTCGACGACCGGCTCTTCGGCCAGAACGGATCGGACATCCTGATCGGCGGCGCGGGGGCCGACTACCTCGACGGCGGCGCGGGGGCCGACCAGCTGTTCGGCGGCGACGGCGACGACCAGTTCTATGACATGACGGGCGTCAACATTCTCGACGGCGGCGCCGGGATCGATCTGGTCACGATCAACCTGTTCGGCGCGACCGCCGGCCTGTCGTTCGAACTGACCGAGGGCGCCGTCCTGAACACCACAGGCGGCAGTTCGACCCTGTACGCCATCGAGCGCCTGTCCGCTTCCGGGTCCGACCACGCCGACCGGTTCATCGGGGCGGGCTATGTAGACCAGCTGACCGGGGGCGCCGGCGACGACATTCTGGAAGGACGGAGCGGCGAGGATGTCCTGTCGGGCGGGGCCGGGCGCGACACGCTCGACGGCGGCGACGGCGATGACACCCTGGGCGCTGACGCGGACGATTTGTCGGTCGAAGGCGGGGCGGGCGTGGACATCGTCCAGTTCTCCCATGCCGGGGCTGACGGGATCACCGTCGCCTTCACCGCCGGCGCGGCCGAACAGACCGTTCTCGGGGTGCTGGTGCGCAACGCTGAACGGCTGACCCTCACCGGGGGGATCGGCGACGACTTCATCAGCGGCGGCGCGCTCGGCGACAGCCTGACCGGAGGAAACGGCAGTGACGTCCTGGTCGGGAACGCCGGCGACGACATCCTGCGGGATACGGGCGTCGGCAGTGACCGGCTCGAGGGCGGAGCCGGAAGCGACGCCCTGACCCTGACGCACAACGCCGGCGCCAACGTCACCAGTCAGGCCGTGCTCGACGGGGGCGACGGGGATGACGTCATCCTGCTGAATTGGCTGAGCACGGCGATCGCGACGCTCAACGCCTCGACTGTCAGGGGCGGCGACGGCGCCGACACGGTGCAGGTCGGGGCGATGAACAGTGGTGCGATCGACCTCGGGGCCGGCGACGACGTTATCGAGTTCGGGGCCTTCAACGCCGTGTCGGCCGTCCTCACCCTTGGAGCTGGCGTTGACCGGATCATCCTCGGCTCGAGCAGCGCCGGGACGCGGATCGTGACCGACTTCCAGATCGGTCCGTCGGGAGACGTCATCGACTTCAGTCGTCTCGGCTTCGTGGGCGATCCGTTCGCGACCGGCCGCCTCGCACTCGTTCAGAGCGCTGGGGACGTCCTGGTTCAGGTCGATGGGGTCACGGCGCTCGTGCTGCACAACGTCGATCGCTCCGCCATGACCGCCGCCAACACCGGCGGTTATCCGCATCCCTATGGACTCTCCGTCACCGGCACGTCAGGGGCTGACACCCTGCTTGGCGGCGCGGGCGACGATCTCCTTGTCGGTCGCGGCGGCAACGACGTCCTCAACGGCGGCGCCGGGATCGATACGTCCGACTATTCGTCCGCCACGGTCGGCATGCGCGCCCAGCTCAACAACGGGACCTCGTCCAACGACGGCGAAGGCGGCACGGACACGCTCACGGGGATCGAGAACCTGACCGGCTCGGCCTTCAACGACGTCCTGATCGGCGATGCGAACACCAACGTCCTGCGCGGCGGCCTGGGCGCCGACACCCTGCTCGGCCTGGCTGGAAATGACGTCATCTGGGGCGGGACCGGCGCGGTGAACCAGGTCCAGGGCGGGCTCGGCGACGACCGTTACATCCTCGAGGCCAATGACTCCGTCGTCGAGGTCGCCGGCGAAGGCGCCGACACCATCGAGGCCCGGATCAACGCCTATGTGCTGGCGCTGAACGTCGAGAACCTCGTGTTCACCGGGACCGGAAACTTCGCCGCCACCGGCAACGCCCAGGCCAATACGATCACCGGCGGCGCGGGGGACGACAACCTGCGTGGCCGCGGCGGGGTGGATGTGCTGCACGGCGGGGCGGGGATCGACACCGTCGACTACACCCTGGCCGCGGCCGGGGTCACCGCGCGGCTGGACCTGATGCGCGCCACCAATGACGGCGACGGCGCGACGGATACGTTCAGCGGCGTCGAGAACCTGACCGGCTCGGTGTTCAACGACCTGCTGATCGGCAACGCCGGCAACAATGTCCTGCACGGCGGCATCGGCACCGACACCCTGCTCGGCTTCGGCGGCGACGACATCCTGTGGGGCGGTTCGGGCGGCGGCAACAACCAGCTGCAGGGCGGAACGGGCAACGACTACTATGTGCTGGACGCCTTCGACACCTGCGTTGAGTTGGCCGGCGAAGGCATCGACACGGTCGAGGCGCGCATCGGCAGCTACACCATGGGCGCCAACATCGAGAACCTGCTGTACGTCGGCGGCACCGGCACCTTCGTCGGCACCGGCAACGCGCTGAACAACACCATCACCGGCGGGAACGGCAACGATATCCTCAGGGGCCGCGGCGGCAACGACGTGATCAATGGCGGCCTCGGCAAGGACGAGGTGCAGATGCGTGGGCTGGCGGCGGACTACACGGTCGTCGCCGAGGGGTCCGGCTGGCGCATCACCGACAGCGTCGCCGGCCGCGACGGCTCGACCCTGGTCAGCTCCATCGAGGTGATCCGCTGGGCCAACAATCAGGTGCGCCTGCTCAGCTATCCGCCGGTCTCGGCGACCCCGGGCGAACCCGCTGACACCGGCCCCGAGGTGAGCCCGCTGCTGATGGACGAGCTGTTCGGCAAGGATGGGGACGCCTTCGTCCTGCCAGCGCTGGGCGACGACCTCGCCCAGGTCCTGCCGGGCCTGGCCGACGGTAAGGACGGCCTGGCCTATGAGGTCCTGCCGGCCCCGGCCGACAAGCTGTTCCTCGGTCTGGAGGACCGGCTGGCGCATCTGCCCCAGCCGGGGACGCTGATCGTCGATCTCGACGGCGGGATCCCACGCGCTGGCGACGACTGGGCCACCTGATCCCTGACGGCCGAGCCTGGGGAGGCTCGGCCGCAACGGCCTTTAAGGTCCGCTTTCCGCTGCCGGATCAAATGACCACTGCTGGCGCTTACGAGCCTCGTCGGGAGTAGATTGGATCCGGACAGGGCGGCGACCTCAACGGAGGTTGGCTATGCGCCAGTCTGACCTGTTCATTCAATCGAAGCGCCCTTGGAACGCCGGCCGTCTCATCGGTCCGAAGGCGCCTCTCAAGCCCAAGCACATCTGGGCAATCCGCCAGCAGCTGAAGGTCGCAAAGAGAGTGCGCGATCTGGCGATGTTCAACTGCGCCTTGGATGCGAAGCTCAGAGCTTGCGATCTCGTCAGGCTCCGCGTCAGCGATGTCGCGCCAGGCGGCACCCTTCGACAACGGTCTATCGTCATCCAGCAGAAGACGGGCAGACCGGTCCCCTTCGAGATCACGGAGCCAGCCAGGGATGCCATCGCGGCGTGGCTCGAGGTGCGAGGCCATCGCGACGACGACTGGTTATTCCCCAGCCGAAGTCATGCCGGGGCTCATATCGGAACCCGGCAGTACGCGCGGCTTGTCGATGAATGGATTCGGCTGATCGATCTCGAGCCGGCGGCTTACGGCACCCACAGCCTCAGGCGGACGAAGGTTTCACTCGTCTACAAGAAGACCGGCAATCTGCGGGCCTGCCAGTTGCTACTAGGCCATCGGAAGCTCGAAAGCACGGTTCGTTATCTCGGGATCGAGGTGGACGACGCCTTGGAACTCTCTGAGCAAATCGATCTCTGACACCTCGCCGGGTTCGCTCAGCGGACCCGGCGTCCGTCCGCTAAGGGTGGTTAGAGGACATTTGCGGGTTGCCTCAAGCCGCGTAGACTTGCTTGCAGACGATCAAAGGCGCGATGACCATCAGCTATGGGTTCAAAAGACAAGCCAAGCTCTGCATTCGACATATTGCTGTCCTATGCCTTCGTGCAGGTCTGGCTGATTGCAGTTGGCGCGTTCTGGTTTAGTGGCCGTGTTTGGAATTCTGGCTCATCCGTCGCCGATCCTGCGACTGACCGAACGCTCCGTCTGGCCTCTCGCGGAGACTGGATCTATGTCGAGCCGTGGCAAAGCTGGTTCCTCAACGGCGGAACGGTTGCGCTCGCTCTAGGCGTCCTGCTCTTGGGAGTGCTTCTTCAGAGATGGATTGGGAAAGCCAAACCTCCCGCATTTCACCCGATGCTATCAGCAGCAGCGGCGGTGGCAGCGGTATCATTTTGGATGACCGCCGCCAGATTTGTCGTTGTCTGAACGTCAGCAACGGGTCGGGAGCGGTTATTCGTAGTCGGCATCAAAGCGGACGTTCGACCGAACCGTCCAAGAGCGGACCTTGCGAAGGTCCATAACGGGTGGAAAGCGGACCGTTATGGTGAGGCCTTCGAACCGGCGCCGAACTTCCAATGTAGAAAGCGGGCCGCGGCGGCAAATAATGCGATCCCTAGCGCTGTCGATACCGTCCCAAGGTCGTACACCTGTCGCTCAGTTAGGAGATAGCCGAGGGCTGGTACGGCGGTGGCAATCGCAAGCTCTAAGCGAAAGTGGGGCCGCCAAAATCCCGCAATCATGCGATTAAGAACGAGCCCAAGCAAAAGCGCGAACAATAGGGTGGGCGGAAGCGATTCATCGTAAGCCAATGCGTACTCTCCAGCCGCAGCTTCCTCTCGTGATTATGAGCAGTCGCCGGGCTGAGTCCACAAAGGGTCGGGAGCCGACCTCCCCAGAGGGATGGCGGGCGGAGGACATTCCGGTATGGTCGACGTTATGCGTGCATCATTCGCGATCGCCTTCGGATTGCTTGGCACCCTTCTCGTGGGCTGCTCGGATTCCGAACCAAGCGAACTGAGGGAAGCGCATTCAGCGGAATCCAAAGTCGAATATGCAAGCTCGGGGACCGTCTTCGATTTGGCTCCCGCCGAACGCCAAGCCCTTGAGCGACGTGCCAAGTTGGGCGACGGTGAGGCGTCATTTCGCCTGTCGCAGTTTTACGGTCTGGCGGCAGGCGTGGATGGCCAGACCGACGCTGATCTCGTAAATGGCGATGATGCTGTTCAGCAACTGCGATGGTTAGAGCTCGGTGCCCGGCAAGGCCACGAAGTGGCCGAGTTCAACTTGGCGGTTGTGCTCGCCCAGAGTCGTAGGGATTGCCCGCGGGCACGCGCCCTAATGACGGTCATCAATTCGGAAAGTCCCGATCCTGGTAGGCGGAAAAGCGCCGGTTACTGGCTGCAGGATGATTCATTCGATTGCGACCGCCACGCGCCAAAGACCCGCTGATTGGTTTAGGCTAACGTCAGCTATGGGGCCGGAAGCGGACCCTCCGGCCAGGGCACCTCAAATGTCCGCTTTCGGGAGTGCAGCCAATGTCCGTTGTTGGCGCTTCTCGGACCGAAACGCCCCGTCCCTTTTGACACCCAACAGCATCTGCGAATTCCACGAGCCCCCCCCAAACCATGCAACCGAACCGAACGCCCGGGAGTATCCGGTGCAGGAGGTTCGCATGCGAGATACCGAGGTCTCCGGTTTCGTCCGCGTTCGCGGCGCGCGCGAGCACAATCTCAAGAATGTCGATGTCGACATACCGCGCGATGCCTTGGTCGTGTTCACCGGCGTGTCAGGGTCCGGCAAGTCGTCGCTCGCTTTCTCCACCCTCTATGCCGAAGCCCAGCGCCGCTATCTGGAATCCGTCTCGCCCTATGCGCGCCGCCTGTTTCACCAGATGGAGGTGCCCGAGGTCGACGCCATAGAAGGCCTGCCGCCGGCGGTGGCGCTGCAGCAGCAGCGAGGATCGCCCACCACCCGATCGTCGGTGGGCAGCGTCACCACCCTCTCCAATCTGCTGCGAATGCTCTATTCGCGCGCTGGCGACTATCCGCCGGGACAGCCGCATCTCGAAGCGGAATCCTTCTCCCCCAACACGCCCGAAGGTGCCTGTCCGCGGTGTCACGGCCTCGGCCGGATCCACGAGGTCACGGAAGCCTCGATGGTGCCCGATCCTTCGAAGACCATCCGGGAGCGGGCCATCGCCGCCTGGCCGATGGCCTGGGGCGGCCAGAACCTACGCGACATCCTGATCAGCCTCGGCATCGACGTCGACACGCCGTGGCGCGACCTCCCGAAGAAGGTGCGCAACTGGATCTTGTTCACCGAGGAGCAGCCCCAGGTACCGGTCTATCCCGGATGGACCCACGAGGAGATACAGCGCGCGGTCCGCGGCGAGATCGAGCCTGCCTACATGGGCACCTTCTCGAGCGCGAAGCGCCACGTGACCCACAGCTATGCGACCACACAGAGCGCCATGATGAAGAAGCGCGCCGCGCGCTTCATGATCGGTCGGCCTTGCCCAGTATGTGACGGCAAGAGGCTGCGCCGGGAATCGCTGTCTGTCCTATTCGAGGGCCTCGATCTCGCCGAGATGAGCCGCCTGCCCATGGCCCGCTTCTCGCAGATCTTCGCGCCTTACGCCGAAGCGAAAGCCGGCAAGCTCATGGCGTTGCGCAAGACTCACCCTGAGAAGGCCTTGGTGGTCGAACACATCGCCGGCGATCTGTGCCGCCGGCTCTCGGTGCTGCTCGATCTGGGCCTCGGCTACCTCACGCTGGAACGCAGCACCCCGACCTTGTCGCCCGGCGAGCTCCAGCGGCTGCGGCTCGCAACCCAGGTTGTCTCCAACCTGTTCGGGGTCGTCTATGTGATGGACGAGCCGTCCGCCGGACTCCATCCCGCCGATACCGTGGCGCTGCTCCGGGCGCTGGACGGTCTGAAAGCTGTCGGCAATTCCCTGTTCGTCGTCGAGCACGAGATGGATGTCGTTCGCCGCGCCGACTGGATCGTCGATGTCGGCCCCGCCGCCGGCGAGCACGGCGGTGAGATTCTCTACGCGGGCCCGATCGAGGGCCTGCGCAAGGTCGCCGCGTCGGAAACCCGGCGCCATTTGTTCGACGAAGACGCCGGGATGCCAAGCCGACAGCGCGAGCCTGCCGGCTGGCTGCGACTGGAGGCGGTCTCGCGCAATAACCTGACGCAGGTCGACTGCGCGATCCCGCTCGGCGTGATGACCACCGTCACCGGGATCTCCGGCTCGGGGAAATCAAGCCTTGTTAGCCAGGCGTTGGTGGAGCTGGTGGCCGGCGCGCTCGGCGCCCCGCTCGCGGGCGAACCCGAGGCGGACGCCGAAGCCGCGCTCGAGGAGGACCCCACCGGCGCGACCGAGGGTCGAATCCTCGGCGGTCTCGAAGGAGTTCGTCGGCTGATCGAGGTCGACCAGAAGCCCATCGGCCGCACCCCGCGCTCCAACCTCGCCACCTATACCGGCCTGTTCGACCATGTCAGAGCCCTGTTCGCGGCGACCCCCGAAGCCAGGAAACGCCGCTACGACGCCGGCCGCTTCTCGTTCAATGTCGCCAAGGGCCGTTGCCCCCGCTGCGAGGGGGAGGGCTTCGTCATGGTCGAACTGCTCTTCCTGCCGAGCGTCTATGCCCCCTGTCCCGCGTGTCACGGCGCCCGCTACAATCCCAAGACACTCGAGATTCTCTACCGCGGCAAAACGATCGCCGAGGTGCTCGCGCTCACTGTCGAGGACGCCTGGGACTTCTTCAGCGACGCGCCCAATGTTTGCCGGTCGCTCAAGGTGCTTCGCGAGGTCGGGCTCAACTATCTCCGCCTCGGACAGCCTGCCACCGAGTTTTCGGGCGGCGAAGCGCAAAGGGTAAAGCTCGCCACCGAGTTGCAGCGCGCCCAGCGCGGCGGCGCGCTCTATGTGCTCGACGAGCCAACCACCGGCCTTCACCCGACCGACGTCGAACGCCTGCTGAGCCAGCTCAATGCCTTGGTCGACGCCGGCAATAGCGTCATACTGGTCGATCACGACATGAAGGTGGCCGCGGCCAGCGACTGGGTGATCGACATCGGGCCCGGCGCCGGCGACGAGGGCGGGCGTATCGTCGCGAGCGGCCCGCCCCCGAAGGTGGCTGCTAGCCGGGCGAGCCGAACGGCGCCCTATCTTGCTCGCGCGCTCGGCGTAGGATCAGCACAGAGACCTCCGTCCGCGGCGCTTGTTTCGGAGGGATGATGTCCCGGCCCCATGCGAAGACCCATGGCGCAGAACGCGGTCTTGATCGCTTCGAGGGATTTAGCGACGCGGTTTTCGCAATCGCGCTGACCCTGCTCATCGTCGAGATCAAGGTCCCTGGTTCTCCGCAGGGACCCCAGGGCTACACAGGTCTGCTGCAGGCCATGGCGGATCAGTGGCGCGAGCACCTGGCCCTGTTGCTCTGCTACGTCGTGATCGGCGCCTATTGGCTGCAGCACCATTATTCCGGGCGGATATATAGCAGAAGCGACCACTGGTTCGGCGCGATCAACCTTCTGTTCCTGCTAGCCATCGTCATCGTTCCATACCCGATCCGTATCTGGTGTTTCCATCTTGGCTCCGGGTTTGAACCCGTCGCGTCGGTGATTTTTGCGACTGGTCTCGCCCTCATCGCGTGCGTCTGGATGGCCAAGTGGTTCTACGGCCTGTCAGGCCGGCGCGTGATGGACGAGCGGCTTGCGGCCGACTTTCTCCGCCAGATGACGCGCCGTTACGGCTTTGCGGCGTTGATCCAGATCGCTGCGGTGCCGCTCTCGGTGTTCGCGCCCCGGCTTGGCGTGGCGGTCGCGCTGCTCTGTGTCGGCTTCTTCCTGCTGCCTCAGCCGAAACCCCGCTACAATCCGGGGGAGTACCCGGGCGGGGAGAAAGAACCAAACGCGCAGCAGTTACCTTGACCCAAGTTGGCCACAGTGGATGTCACCAGGGTTCGGAAGCAGCTCCCGGTCTCGCCAGCAAAGGTCGGTTTCTTTCCAGGCGCGCTAGCCTTCTGAGCGTAACAGGCGGACGGGGCAAAGGGATGAAGGTCCGCTCTGGGGCCAGTGATCAGAGTCTGCTTCTGGCGCATCTCGGTCATTGCTTCCGGATCGCCGCAGTTCTTCGGCAGGGCCGGGCGGCGGTGGGACCGCCCGGCGAATGTACGTCGGTGGACGTCAGAGTTCCTGAGCGGTCGGCCGGAACAGGATTTCATTGATGCCGACATCCTCCGGTTCATTGATCGCGAAGGCGACCAGCCGGGCGAGGGTCTCGGCGGGCACGCCGACCTGGCCGACATAGTCCTGGTTTGCCTGCTGCACGTCCTTTTCGCTGATGTGGTCGAGGAGCTCGGTCTTCACCGCCCCAGGCGAGATGATCGTGCTGCGAATATGGTGGGACGCCATCTCCTGCCGCAGCCCTTCCGAGAGCGCGCGGACCGCGAACTTGGTCGCGGAATAGACGGCCGAGCCGCCGAACAATTTGTGACCCGCCACTGATGAGACGTTGATGATGTGGCCTGACTTCTGAGCGACCATGTGGGGAAGCGCAGCGGCCACGCCGTAGAGCACACCCTTCAGATTGACGTCGATCATCTGGTCCCACTCGTCGACCTTCACCCGCTCCAGCGGGGACAGGGGCATGACCCCGGCGTTGTTGATCAGCACGTCGATGCGGCCGTAGGTCTCGATGGCGGCGTCGATCAGTCGCTGAAGGTCTTCCCGCTTCGTCACGTCGGTCTGCACGGCGATGGCCTTGCCGCCGGCCTCAGTGATCTCGCTCACCAGGGCGTCGATGCGGTCGGTTCGCCGGGCGCCTAGGACAACCGCGGCGCCCTTTCCGGCCAAGTGACGGGCGGCGGCGGCGCCCATGCCGCTGGATGCGCCGGTGATGACGACGGTCTTGCCTGTGATGTTGTCGGTCATTGCGATTTGCCTTGATCTCAAAATGGAGGGAGTGGGTGGTCAGTCTTCCGGGATGATCTCGATCCGCGCCCTGCCGGCCTCCACAGCCGCCAGCGATGAGGCGTCGCCCTCGAGGCGGCCGAGGCGGACGAGGCCGCGAGACCAGGCGAAGTCCCGGTAGTAGATCGCGAGATTGCCCCATGGGGCGAAGTAGGCGATGTCGCCGACGACGGGATCGGCGCCGTCCGGCGCGCCGGCTGTCGATAGCCGCCGGGGCAGGTCGGCGACTTTCTCAGTGCTATTGTAGTCGTCGAGCGTGACCTCGATCGGCAGCAGGGAAGCGAAGTCGCGCGCCGTCTCGCTGTCTTCCAGAACAGCGGTGAAGACTTGATCGGTCGTGGTTATCCTGATCCGCATGGTTTGCTACGCTACAGCGCGTGCCTGATCCCGTCCGTTCGCGGCGTCGGCTGTCGTCGCGGGACTGCTGCAGGCGCCGCTGATGGCGACTGCGGCTAGCACCGCCAACATCCGGCGCATCGGCCTAACGCTCGGCTTCAGCCGCGGGAGTGCCACCGAGATATTGCTCGTCAGTGACGTGCTCCATCCAGGTGACCGGCGAACCGTTCTGGCTTTCCTGGATGGCGATGTGGGTCATGGCCTCGTGCGGCGTGGCGCCGTGCCAGTGCTTGTGACCGGGCGGGCACCACAGGATGTCGCCGGCATGGAACTCCAGCCTGGGACCGCCCTCGATCTGAGTCCAGCCGACGCCTTCGGTGACGATCAGGGTCTGGCCCAGCGGGTGGACGTGCCAGGCGGTGCGAGCGCCGGGCTCGAAGCGGACGATGGCGCCGCCGACGCGCGATGGGGCCTCGCGCTGGAACTGGCCGCTGATGGTGACGCGGCCCGTGAACGTTTCGGCTGGCCCCTCGATGGTGGTCTGGTCGGCCTTGCGGCCGATTTCCATGACGGGAGCGCCGTCTCGTGTTTGCATGGGGGTTTCGCCGCCGAACAGGGCGGGCGTGGCTGAGAGGATCGAGGCGATCACGACAGGTGCTCCTCAAAGAAGCGGGTCAGTCGATCGAACGGGATCAGATCGACGCGGTCGTAGAGATCGACGTGGCTTGCGCCGGGGACAATCACCAGTTCCTTCGGCTCGGCCGCCGCCGCGAAGGCGGTCTCGCTGAAGTAGCGCGAGTGGGCGTTCTCGCCGTGGATCAGCAGGATCGGTCGGGGCGAGATTTCCGCGATGTAGGTCATGAGCGGGAAGGTCATAAACGACAGCGGGGTCGTGACCGACCAGGCGTTGCCAGAGTTCACGGCCCGTGCGTGATAGCCGCGCGGCGTCATGTAGTAGGCGTGGTAGTCGACCAGGAACTGGGGTTCGCCGCCCTTCAGTTCGTTGGAGGCGGGGCCGTAGGTGGGGCCGCCGTTGCGGGCATCGACCCAGCGCTGGCGGCTCACCTGCTCCAGCGATTGCGCGCGTTGCTCGGGCGTGACGCTGTCGTTGTAGCCGCGCGACATGACGCGGCTCATGTCATACATGGTGCTGGTCGCAACGGCTTTGACCCGCTTGTCCGTCGCGACCGCGTTCAGCGCCATGCCGCCCCAGCCGCAGATGCCGATGACGCCGATCCGTTCCTGATCGACTGAGGGATTCAGGCCGAGGAAGTCGACCGCCGCCATGAAGTCTTCGGTGTTGATGTCGGGCGAGGCCACGTTGCGAGGCTCACCTCCGCTCTCACCCGTGAACGAGGGGTCGAAGGCCAAGGCCGCAAAGCCCCGCTCGGCCATCGTCTGGGCGTAGAGGCCCGAGGACTGTTCCTTCACGGCGCCGAAGGGGCCGCCGACCACAAGCCCGGCCAGACGCCCGCCCGAGCGGTTCTTCGGAAGATAGAGGTCGGCGGTGAGGCGGATGCCGTACCGATTCTCGAAGGTCACCTTCTCGTGGTCGACGGCGGCGCTCTTGGGGAACACCTTGTCCCATTTGCTGGTCATGGTCTGTGCCTTCACGGGGTTGGGGCGGGCGAGGATGCCGACGCCGAGCGCGGTGGCGCCCGCGCCGCTGAATTTCAGGAGATCGCGACGGCCGAAGCGGCGCATGGTCGTCTCATGCGGAAGGGTTTCAGAGATCATCATGGGTTTCCCTCTGGTTTGAATGAGCAGGGTTCAGCAGGCGGGTCCCGTCACGGATCAGGACGAGAGCGAGGAGCGCCAGTGCGACGCTGCCGATGAAGGTCGCGTGGATGGATATGCCGTCGAGCAACCATCCACCGACGACGGCGCCGAGCAGGATGGAGGCCTGCACCGCCGCGACCATCAGAGCGCCGGCAGCCTCCGGCGCATCGGCGGCATTGCGCGACATCCAGGTCATCCAGATCACCGACATGGCGGTGTTCATGACGCCCCATACGATGAGCAGTGCGCCCACCACGATCCACGAACCGCCGAACAGCAGCAGTCCGAGGGTCGCCGCGCCCATGATCAAGGCCGGCAGCTTCAGAAGAGAGGCGATGTCGTCCTTGATGAAGCGGCCCGCCGCCCAGGTGCCGACGAAGCCGGCCACTCCAAGCGCCAGAAGAAGCAGGGAAAGGAGGGTCACGTCCGCGCCGGTCACGCGCTCCAGGAACGGCCGCAGATAGGTGAACATGGTGAAGGCCGAGCCCCAGGAGAGCATCGAGGCGGCCAGGCCTAGGGCGAAGTAAGGGCGACGCAGCAGGGCGAGCATCGACCGGACGTCCTGACGACCGCGCGCCGGCAACGACGGCAGGGCAACGAGGTGCCAGACCAGATTGATCGCGACCAGCGGCGTCAGCGCCCAGAAAACCTCCCGCCAGCCGAGCAGTCCCCCGACGTAGCTGCCGATCGGCGCTGCGAAGGCGGCGGCGATGGCCTGGCCGCCATACATGATGGCCAGAGCCTTGGGCACGTCCGAAGCCGGGACGAGGCGCATGATCACGGGCGTCGCGAGGGCCCAGAAGCCGCCGATGCAGACGCCGAGCAGGGCGCGCCCGATCATCAGCACCGAGAAGTTCGGGGCCGCGGCGACCATCGCCAGCGAGACCAGCATCAGCGCCGTCATGCCGACCAGCACACCCTTTCGGTTCAGGCGCCCGGCGACCGTAGTCACAAGCAGGCTGGCCACGATCGCGAACAGGCCGCTGATCGAGATCGCTTGCCCGGTCTGACCCACGGTCGCGTCGAGTCCCGCGGCCATCGGCGTCAGCAGGCTGACCGGCATGAATTCCGATGCGATCAGCAGGGCGACGCAGAGCGACATCGACAGTACGGCCCCCCAGTCGCTGGAGGCCGTCTGGGTGGCGGGATCTTCAATCGGGTATGCGGGGGTGTCGGTCATGGTGCGACAGAAGCTAGTCCCGCAGCACCTTTCCGATTAGCCAGCTTGATCGGCATGCTCTAATCGACTGGATCGATTAATCCCGACCGGAGGCCAAGGCGTTGTCGACCGATTTCAACCAGCTCACCTGGTTTCAGGCGGTAGCGGAAGAGCGAAGCTTCACCAAGGCCGCCGCACGGTTGGGGGTCGCCCAGTCGACCCTGAGCCACACCATCAAGCAGCTGGAAGCGCGTCTGGACATTCGTCTCCTGACGCGGACGACACGCAATGTCGCCCTGACGGCAGCTGGCCAGAAGCTGCTGCAGACGATCACGCCGAGACTCGGTGAGATCGAGGATGAGATCGCCGCCCTGAGGGCGTTTCGCGACACGCCGTCCGGTTCAATCAGACTGACCTTATCGGATCATGCTCTGGAGACTGTGGTCTGGCCGAAGCTCAAGCCGGTGCTCGAAACCTATCCCGACATCAAGGTGGAGCTGGTTCTGGACAGCACGTTCCGCAACATCGTGGAGGACGGCTACGACGCCGGAGTCCGGCTGGGCGAGAGCGTGGAAAAGGACATGATCGCGGTGCGGATCGGTCCCGACTGGCGCCTCGTGGCGGTGGCGTCGCCCTCCTACCTTGCGGAACGCGGTCGGCCCGAACACCCCCGCGATCTGGTCCGACACCTTTGCATCAACACCCGTCACCAAAGCTCCGGCGGACTCTACGCCTGGGAGTTTGAAAAGGACGGGCAGGAACTTCGGGTACGGGTCGACGGCCAGGTGGCGTTCAACAACTCATACGCTCAAGTCGATGCGGCCCTCGGCGGCTTCGGCATAGCCTACATCCCCGACAGCATGGTCGTGGACCACCTGGCGTCCGGCGCTTTGGAAAAGGTGCTCGACGACTGGTCCCCCACCTTCGACGGCTATTTCCTCTACTACCCGAGCCGCCGCCAGAACCTCTTGGCCTTCCAGATCATCGTCGACGCCTTGCGCCATCGAGTTCGCTGAAGAACTGGCTCCAACGTCTCGTTCCGGCGATCAGCCGAAGGTCCGCTTCCGGCGCTGTCCCGACGCCGCAGCGAAGGGTCGGAAAGCGGACCTTGGCACCGCCGCTAGCATGCGACCTTCGGAAGCGCCGCCGCGAAAGGCACGTGGAGCGGCTTCGGGGCGACCTAACCGGCCAAGCCAATACGCGCGCGGTCTGAGCTGCCCAGTGGCCTCCAGACGATTGCGGGATAGCGGGAAAAGGTCCGTTTTCCGACACAGGAACCTGACGCCCCGAACAGCATTTTTTGCGGCGGAGAAAGGCCGTGAGCGTCCCGACTACACCTTCTGACACAGCTGTTTACGCGCTCGCGGGCATCTATGTGTACGGAGCAGTTCCAATGACGGATGACAAGACGAACGCCGGCGGCGCCGACCGCCAGCGGATCAGCCTCGAAGAAGACTACGAGGTCCGCGACTGGAGTCAAAAATTCGGCGTCAGCGAGCAGGCGCTTCGCGACGCTGTCGCTCGCGTCGGCAACATGGCCGCCGATGTGCAAAGGGAGCTGGGAGGCCGTCGCTGATGGCGCTCGATCCGACCTGGTTATTGGCTGCCGTTTTGCTCGGGCTCGCCGGCGGCGGTGCTTGGGTGGTCTGCCGGATAAGCCGGCCGCCACGCGTACGGCCCGGGTCACATCGGTCGCGAGATCTGCCGAATGACTGATCAACTTCAGACGCGGCTGACACCCCTCGAGCGGGCCTTCGAACTCGCGTGCACAGGGCGCTATGGAACGATGGGGGAGATCGCCAATGCCCTGGCGAAAGAGGGCTACACGGTCGACGAGCGCCGCCAGCTGTTCGGCACGACATTGTCTCGCCAACTGCGCGACATCTGTCGATCGGCGCGCAACTCAGATTTGTCGCCAACATTGTCCGGCGGGCCGGGCGAGCGAATGTAGCTCGGATATACGCGCCGTGTCGGGCCAGCTGTGTAGCCTGCTGCAGTAAGCCGCGGACGGCCGACGGTAGTTGAACCCACGCCCCAGGAGTGGACGTTGCCTAAGTCGCTAACGGGCGAATGCGGAGGGTCGGTGAAGCGCGCTCCGAATGTCCGCTGTCCGCCAACGAGCCAATGTCCGCTGCTGGCGCATGGCGGACATAAACGACGCAAGCCCCTCCCGAGTCCGGCTAGGCGGAAAGCAGCTAGCGCGCAGCCTCAGCGTCGTTACCGCATGAGAGGGGGCATGGCCGACATCGCTTCAGGGACCGCGGCCGCGCTCGATGGCCGAAGGCAAAATATGTTTTGCATCGGGCACGAGCGACGCTGCAGAGGATCGCGAAGCTGGACAGCGGACGTGCTTCACGAAGGACGAAACGGCCAGGACCTGCGGTCCCGGCCGTCTATCGTCTTACATGGCGGCCTTGATGGCTTCGGCTTCGCGCAGGTGAGCCTCTACCTTGGGCAGGGTGTCGCGGGCGTGAGCCGCCAGCGGCGAGTCCTGATCGGAGAAGCCGCGTTTGAGGGTCAGGGCCTCGTTGTGCGAGGCGATCTGCTGATCGGTCCAGACCCGGTCGAAGTCAGCGGCCGATGCGGAGCGCAGGTTGTCGATGAGACCCTGACGCCGCTCGTCCAGGGCGGTCGGAACGGGCGCTTCCGGTGCGGCCGTGGGCAGGAGGGCCTTGAGCGCCGCGGTGGAGGCGGTGTGGTCGGTCTTGATCATGCCGGCCAGCGTCTTCAGGCGGCTGTTCTGCGAGCGCTCAAGTGCGATATCGGCGGCCTGAATTTCGTACATGTCTCCAGTCGCGGCGCCTGTCACATAGCCCGCGACCGTGTTGGCGCCGACGGTGGAGGCGGACATCTGGCCGACGGGACCCGCGGCCGCGTCCTGGGCCGCGTCGACGGGCTCGGGACTGCGTTCCTGGCTGCAGGCTGCGAGGAGGACAGCGCAGGCGGCGCCGGCCAGAAGAGGTTTGAACATCGCGGTTCTCCTGATGGGGCCGGTTGAACACACGCCCTTTCAAGATGTTCCGAATGTCCGTGAGTTGGTGCCCCTCGCTTCCTCCTTCGTTCGGCGGCCGGTCCCGCTATCTCGTGTCCAGAACCGGATTGAGCGGAGCCATCCTGCGTTCGCGGGGTTGAGCGCTTCTGGCGTGAAACGGTGCACATGGCGAATCCTCCCCAAGTCCTCGGCGAACAGTCTCTGGTCAGCGGTCCCGCGCCCCCTCCAACGGACGAGGCACCCCGCCGTCCTCCTGTCGCGGCCGCCGCGGTTCGCCTGGCGGAGCAGCTTCAGGGCGGCGGGCTGACCCTCTTTCTGGCGGCGAGCGAGCGGCGAGCGGACGAGACGGCGCGGGCCCTCCGCGGTCTGTTGGGATCTCGGCCTGTCGAGATCCTGGTCCTCCCGCCGTGGGACAGCCTCCCCTATGATCGGGCAGGACCGTCCCGCGATTGCATGGGGCGCCGCATGGCCGTCCTGGCCACGCTCCGGGCGCCGGCGGTGGCGGAGCGTGTGCTTATCCTGTCGCCCGCGGCCCTACTTCAGAAAGCCCCCGCGCCATCCGAACTTGGCGACCAGTTCGAAATCCGCGCCGGCGAGCCTCTGGATCGGGAGGCCTTGGCGGCCTTCGCCCGACGCGCCGGATATGTGGAGGACGACCGTATTGATGAGCCGGGGGAGATCGCCTTTCGGGGCGAGGTGATCGACGTCTACCCCGCCACAGCTTGCGCTCCGGTCCGCATCGACGTCGGTGCGGACGATCTCGTGGCCGGGCTGCGGCCCTTCGATCCCACGACGCAAAGGTCCGAGGGCGAGTTGCAGGACATTCGCCTGTACGGAGTCGCGGAGCCGGGATGTATTCCGGGAGAGGAGGCTGACGAAGGCGATCAGCAGCCCGCGCCGGCCGGGGTGTCGATCGAGACCCTGACGGGGCCCGGTCGGTGGGTGCACGAAGCCGGCGCCCTTGAGGCGTGCGAGCGCTTCGCCGAACAGGCGCGCGACGCCTGGTCGGCGGCCTGCGAGTTCGGCGATGGCCCGCGCCCGCGACCCCCCAAAGAGGTCTACCTCGACGTTGAAGCTATCCCGGCCGCCCTCTCGGATGAAGCCGGGACCCTGGCGACGGAGACCGCGGGCGCCGTTCCATCCTTCAACTTGACCCCGCGTCGCGGAGCGGCCGTCGCCGACTTCATCGAGACGAAGCGGACATCGGGCCGTCGGGTGGTCCTGTCCGGCCTGGCCCATGAACGTAGGGCGATGCGGCGGCTGCTGGGACGCCGGCTGACCGAGACGCCTGCGGAGGCCGCGAACTGGGGCGAGGTGACAGCAGCGCCGCCGGGGTCGTTCCTCATGCTCGATGCAGATCTGGACGCCGGGTTCGACGACCCGGACGCCGCCGTCACGGTGCTTTCGCCGAGCGAAATTCTCGGCGGACGTCTTGCTGGCCGTACGTCGGCCGTGCCTGCGTGGCTGGAAGAGCCCGAGCTCGCCTTCGGCGACGTCGTCCTTCACGAGGATCACGGCCTGGGGGTCCTGCAGGCCTTGGAGCGGATCGAGACGAATGGGCGCGAGCAGGACGTCGTCCGCATCGGCTACCAGGGTGGGACGCATGTCCTGGCGCCGGTGGGGGAGCTGTCGAAGATCTGGCGCTACAGCTCCGAGCCAGACGCGGTTACGCTCGACCGGCTGCACTCGGACGGTTGGCTCAAGCGGCGGGCAGCGGTCAGCGCTCATATCGACGCCGCGGCCGTCGCCCTCGCGGCGCAAGGCGAGGCTAGGGCTGCGGCGGAGGCCCCGGCGATCCAGCCCCCGCGCGTCGACTACGCTCGCTTCGCCGCCCGCTTCCCCTACCCAGAATCTGCGGACCAGGCCGCCGCCATCGAGGCGGTGCTCGACGATCTCGGCTCCGGACAGCCGATGAATCGGCTGGTCTGCGGAGACGTGGGTTTCGGCAAGACCGAAGTCGCTCTGCGGGCCGCCGCCGCCGTTGCCCTTTGCGGCCTCCAGGTCCTCGTCGCTGCCCCGACGACGGTGCTGGCCCGCCAGCACTACGAGAGCTTCCGCCGGCGCTTCGCCCAGACAGGGGTGGTCGTGGCGCACCTCTCGCGGCTGGTGGACGACGCCGAGGCGGCGCAGGTCAAGGCGGGCTTGGCGGACGGATCGATCGGCGTCGTCGTCGGCACCCAGGCCCTGGCCGGGGAGGGGCTGACGCTGAAGGCGCCGGGCCTGATCATCATCGACGAGGAGCATCGGTTCGGCGCCCAGATGAAGGCGGACCTGGCCGCCAAGGCTCCCCACTCACTTGGGCTGACCGCCACGCCCATCCCGCGCACGCTCCAGGGCGCCCTCGTGGGCATCCAGGATGTCAGCGTGATCGCCAGTCCCCCCGCGCGGCGGCGTCCCATACGCACCTTCACGGCCGAGTTCGACGGCGGGTCGGTGCGAACGGCGCTGCTCAGGGAGCGGGCGCGCGGCGGACAGACCTTCGTGGTCACGCCGCGCATCGCGGACATGACCGAACTGCGCGCGCGTCTCGCCGAGCTCGCCCCCGAACTGACGGTGATCGAGGCGCACGGCCGGATGTCGCCCGAGACCGTCGACCAGGCCATGGTGGCCTTCGCGGCGGGGCATGGGGACGTCCTTTTGGCCACCAACATCATCGAGAATGGCCTGGACGTGCCGCGGGCGAACACCATCCTGATCTGCCGGCCCGACCGTTTCGGACTCTCGCAGCTTCACCAACTGCGGGGACGCGTCGGCCGCGGTCGGCGTCAGGGCGCGGCCTATCTTCTGCTCGAGCCCGGAGAGGAGATTGGGGATGCGGCGCGTGCGCGCCTCGCCGCCTTGGAGACCTTCGACAGGCTGGGCGCCGGCTTCGCCATCAGCGCCCGCGACCTGGACCTGAGGGGCGGCGGCGACCTGGTCGGGGACGAGCAGGCCGGCCATGTGCGCCTGATCGGCGCCGGCCTTTACCAGCACCTGCTGCATACTGCGATCCGAACGGCCCGAGGCGAGCCCCTGGACGATCACGGGCCGGTTCAACTCCCGCTCGACGGAGGCCACATCCCGGAGGCCTATGTCCCCGAGGCGGCGGTTCGAATGAACCTCTACGGGCGTCTGGCCCGGCTGACTTCCGCGGACGACCTCGAAGAGATGGCGGCCGAATTCGAGGACCGCTTCGGCACGCCGCCCGAGCCGGTCGCCGACCTGCTGAGGCACGCCCGACTGAGCCTGTTGGCGCGGGCGGCCGGGGTCACGCGCATCCTGTCCGGGCCGAAGGGGACGGCCTTCAGCTTTGCGCCGCATCGCCTGAAGGAGGCGTCGAGGCGGGTGGATGAGGACGGCGCCCGGCGTTGGAGCGAGGATCGGCTTATCCTGGATGCCTCCAACGACCCGGCCGACGACGAAGTCCTCATGGAAGCCGTGCTTGCGAAGCTGGCCGGCTGACCTGAAGCGACGGGCTTGGCGCCGGGAGCTGGAGCCCACCGGGAAAGGGTCTCGGCAGAGGTTGCCCCCGCGGCGCGGTGGCTACTCTGTCCGGCGTCGTACACAGCAACTTCCTTCCGTCTGGTCGGTTTCGCTGGCCCCGCGAGGTAGGCCCTATGACTCATCTTACATACGGCGACGTTCAGGTTCGGGCGACAAGGGCGGGCCTGGTGATGTCCCGAGATCGCCGGGACGGCGGGATCAATCTTCGATATCGACGCCCTTCAGTCAGCGCCCAGGAGTGGCGGGGGCTTTCGCTGGAGGAGGCGTTGTCGGTCATCCCATCGACCGACGTTTCCGAGGTGAAGCGACGCCCGCATTGCCGCGCGGCCGTAGGCTAGTCGACGCCGGGCGAAAGTGGGCGATCGGCGCCCGCGCGAGCCGGCGGAGAAAGCCGGGCGCGCTCGATGACGCCGGTTAGGTTGCAGTGCAACGTATGATCCGCCCCCGCAGGCGCTACCGGGGCAGGGGGCCTAGCGTTCCCCGCCGCAGTAGCGGTCGAACTCTTCCTTGTAGCGATCCGTCAGATGGGCCTGCCGCTCGCCCTTTTCGTGGAGCTCCAGAAACCAGTTCGATTCCTCCTCGTACATATGCGTCAGCACCGCCCCCTCGATGTGGTCGAGCTTGTCCGTCCAGTCGGGCGTGCTCGGCGCGATGGTCTCCAGCTCCGCCATCTGCATCTTCGCCGTCGTCTGCTCGGTGTAGGCGTGCGCCGCGTGGGTCTTCTCGCCGGCCTGGGCCAGGGCGGGATAGAGCACGACCTCTTCGGCCAGCGAATGTCCGTTCAGCAGGATCGCGAGCTCCTTCATGGCGACGACGCGATCCTCCGCCGAGACGGCGGCCTTGCAGGCGTTGAACGCGGCGCGGATGCCCTCGTGGTGGTCGAGCGCGAGGTCCAGCCAGTCGCCCGTGGCCGCGACCGCCCGCGCATTGGCGGTCGCCTCGGCCCGCGTCTCGGCGGAGACCGGCGGCGTGATGGCTCCAAGGACTTTGTCGATGACGGACATGGCGGGCTCCGGGCTGCAAAAGTCCGGCGATAACCGTCGCCTCCGAGGGCAGTTCCGAGAGACGGGAACCGGACGCTGGGCCGGCAAATCGCGCCTGGCTAGCTGACCGACCGCGGGCCGTTCAGCGGGGCGTCCGTCCGCGGCAGGACTTTCGCGTTCCGGCAGCCGCAGGCGAAGTCGTCGAGCCTGGCGGGGTCGAGCAGTCGAACCTGGCCTCGCAACGTCCTTAGAGCGCCCGCGGCCTGCAGCGCCCGCGACGAAGCGTTCACTGTGGTTCGTCGCAGGCCGAGCATTTCTCCGAGCTTCACTTGCGACAGCAGAATGCGGTGAGGGGCCTCCACCTCGTCGATGGCGCGGAAGAGGTCGGCGAGCCGGGCCGTGGCCTGATGCCGGGCGACGCAGGCGACGCGACGCCTGAGCGCGGCGTGGGCCGCGTTCGCAGCGTCCAGGAGATGGCGGACGCCCGCCTCGCCCCCGAGCGCCAACCACTGCGCCAGGGAGGTCGTGTAGAGTTCACCGTCGCTGATCCACACGCCGGACAGGCGGTCTTCTCCGCATCCCAGGAGCCTCCCCGGCCCCGCAATGCCGGCCGACACGCCTTCGTCGCCCGCATCGACGGAGAGGCAGCCGTCAATCACGACCGCGACCTGACCCTCCACGACGACCGGAGCGCCCGCGCGATGGTGGGTAGCTCGGCCGGACGCCAGGAGGGCGCGGCGCACGTGGATGTCGAGCGGCGACAGAGCCCGCCAGAGCCGGAGCGTGCCTTCATCCAGAACCGAAGGTTCGACGTCATGCCTGTGAGCGGCGCCCGGGAAAGCACCTCCGTCGGTCGAGAAGGAGAGTGTCATTCGGGTTTTGTGGGCGTCCCCAAAGCCGAACGCATTCACATAGTTGAACGGGCGCCTAAACCGGTTCGCACTGGAGGCGGAGATAGGTCGGGTCGAACTCGGCCAGTTCCGCCAGGCGGTCCCAGGCCAGGATCTCCACCCGCCCCTGTGACCACGTAAGGATTTGGAGGGTGCGTAGCTCGGATATCAGGCGATTGACGTGGACCGTCGACAGGCCGAGCACGTCGCCCAGGACGGCCTGGGTCAGGGGCAGCTCCATCACGCACGCGCCGGCGAGCCCAACCGCTTCCAGCCGCTTGTAGAGTTCGCACAGCAGGTGGGCCATGTGGGACGACGCAGTGCGCCGGCCCATGCAGGTGATCCACTGGCGGTGGATCGCCGCGTCGATGACAGTGTCCAGCCACAGCAGGCGGGTCAGGTGCGGGTGCTGTTCGGTCAGGTCGCGCAGCCGCGCATGGGGGGCCGGCGCGATGACGCAGTCGGACAGGGTGATCACGCCATGGTCCATCTGCTTCATGACGAAGCTGTGCAGGTCGACGAAGTCGCCGGAGACGTTCAGCTCGCTGATCTGCCGGCCCCCGTCCTCCAGGGTCACATAGCGCGCGCAGAAGCCCGACATCAGAAGGATCGAGTGATCTGGCCGGTCATGCTCGGTGACGATGTCGACGCCGGCGGGGACGTGCCGCTCAGGGCCAAGCACCTCGAGCAGAGCGAGGCGCTCCGCCTCCGAGAGGGTGTCCCTGCGGCTGAGCTTGTTAAACAGGGTTTCCGCCACCGCGCGTCCTCGTCTGACCCCAGGTCCACGTCCAACGTCCACGGCGGCGGAGGCGTTCAACTATGTGAATGACGGCGGTATCCCAAGGTGCACTGTGCGGGTGGAAAGGGGCGGATATGAGCACCTACCTATGCTTCCTCTATGGAGCCGGCGCGGTCCCCGAGTTCCGCCTCCTGCCCTGCGAGCAGGATTCCGAGGTGCCGCACTATCTGGCGCACCTCCTCGACGAGTGGCCCGACAGCGAACGCGTCGAGGTTACGGACGGCGCACGCCTCGTCATGCGCCTCGAGAAGGACGCGCTGGACCAGCTGCGGTCGGCGACCGCCTAGCCGCCTTCAGGCCTGTCCAGCCGTTCGACCAGACTGCCCAGCAGGGCGACCGGGGCTGTGGAGGCGGTGTAGGCGACGACCGGCCGTCCGGCCTCGTCGGTGCACAGCACGGTGAAGTCGTTGGCGGCCGTGAAGCCGGAGTCGCCCCGGCCGAGGACCTCGGCGAACAGGGCCCGCGCCTCCTCGCAGGCAGCGACCGGTCCGGCCAGAATCTCTCCGTCGACATCTCGATGACGCAGGCCGTTCAGGGTGTGGAAATAGTAGCGCGGCATCGCAGCGCCTTCCCCTTTCGGGCTGGAGCAGCCCGGCGCGCTCCCAGGACTATTCAACGGCCGTCATCGTCCCAGCACCGGGGCCGGCTCCGAGATCGGCGCCCGTGATGGGATTGGAGGCGGGGTCCGAGGCTGTCCGCTCGGCGAAGGCCATGACCGGCTTGGCCTCGGCCGGCTTCATCTTCACCACCGCGCCGCCGTCGCCGCCGTCGACCGCCGCCTGGGCGTCGCGGTCTTCGACATACTCCCACTGCTCGCCCTCGTTCCAAGGCCCGCGCGCATTGCCGTCGCCCTGGGACATGTCGAAATACTTGTCCGCGAACTCGGGGTCGCCCGGCAGCTTGCCGGTCGGGAAGTTGGGCTCGATCGCGTAGAGCGCCTTTTCGAAGGATTTCTGGTGCGCGATCTCGCGGGTCATCAGGAAGCCCAGCGCGTCCTTGATGCCGGGATCATCGGTGACGTTGATCAGCCGCTCGTAGACGATCTTGGCCCGGGACTCGGCGGCGATGTTGGATCGCAGGTCGCAGGTCGGATCGCCGATGGAGTCGACGTAGGCGGCCGTCCACGGCACGCCGGCCGAGTTCACCAGCGCCGGGGCTCCCCCGTAGAGGATCGACGTCGTGTGGCTCTCGCCCCGGTCGTTCAGCGACAGGTAGAGATCCGCCTCCTCGAGCGCCGCCTCGGCGATCCTGCCCTTGGCGCCGCGGTTCAGCATGGCGACGATCGAGCCGATGATCTCAAGGTGGCTCAGTTCTTCGGTGGCGATGTCCAGCAGCATGTCCTTGCGACCGGCGTCTTCCTCGCCCAGGGCCTGAGTGAAATACCGCATGGCGGCCGCCAGCTCGCCCTGGGGTCCGCCGAACTGCTCGAGCATCAGGGTCGCCAGGCCGGGGTTCGGCTCGGCCACCCGCACGGTGTACATCAGGCGCTTGTTATGCATGAACATGGGTGGGCTCCGGAGGCGGGGGAGGCTGTCCAACCAGAGGCCTGCGCCGCCGTTCCGAAAGTCCGCCATGCGACAGTGCCGGCCCGGTCGTCGTCAAGGCCAAGCTGGGAATGACGCGCCGCTTCCTATCTGGGCCTGCCCGATACAGGAGCATGCAAGACAAATGGCCGGCGGCTGGACGCGCGATGGAGCGGTTCTCGATCAGATCAATGACACCGTCGTCGACGGAGTCCTGACGGCGCGGTCACGCATGCCGACGGGCGAGGGAAGCAGCCATTGCGTCGAGTGCGGCGACGTCATCCCCGAAGCGCGGCGACGCGCCCTGCCGAGCGCCCGCACGTGCGTGGAGTGCCAGTCGGGCCGCGATGGCCGGATCGTTCTGGCGGGGATCAACCGCCGGGGTAGCAAGGACAGCCAGTTGCGTTAGGCGCTCTCAGCGACGGCGCAGCAGGGGCAGGCCGAACAGCAGCGGCAGGGCGAGCAGCACCAAGTGTCCGCCCGTCGCCAGATAGATGGCGACACAGATCGCGATGGCTGTGATCGCGAGCCAAACCAGCGTTAGCGTCCGCATCAAGCGGGCCGATTGGCCCGGCAGAGGTCGCGCAGCTGGCGAGAGAGCGAGGGGCCATGCAACTGGCGCAGCTCCTCGCCGCGATAGCCTTCGTTGTGGAGCGCCTTGGCGATGTCGGCCTTGGTGGCGCACTCGCCGGACCGCGCCAGGGCGAAGGCCCGCTCCAGAGGGCGGGGGAAATCCTTGAGGGTGGTGTGCATGGCGCTTGAACGGCGCGCGTATACCGCGGTTGCGTCGGTCGCCTTTGCTACACAGCGGCCCTCACGCGTCGAGCTGCTCCATGCGGCATTGGTGGGGCGCCTTGTCAGGGCGGAACCGCAGCAGGCGGGTCCCGTGCCGAAAGCGCCCGTCGGACACATGGTCGAAGGAAACCTCGACGACCATCTCGGGCGCGACGGGCGTCCATTCCGCGGAGCGTTCGGTGGCCCAGCGGCTCTGCCCGCCGGGCGAGCGGCCCGTAAAGCCGAGGCCGGGCATGGCTCTCAGCTGCGCGGTGAGAGCGCCGCGGTCAATCCGCGCGAAACCCGAGGTGAAGCCGACGTGGTTCAGCCGGCCCTCGTCATCGTACAGGCCGAGCAGGAGCGATCCGACGACGCTCGAGTCCTTCGCCAGTCGGTAGCCGCCAACGACGCAGTCCGCCGTCCGCGTCCGGCGCACCTTGACCATGGCCCGCTCGCCTTCTGCATAAGGTCCGTCCAACCGCTTGGCGACGACGCCCTCAAGCAGGCCTCCGTCGAGCCAGGATTGCGCCAGGGTCCGATCGTTCGTGCCCGGGGTGACGGTCAGGCAAGCCTCCCCCGCAACCTCAAGGAAGGCGGCCAGACGCGCTTGGCGGTGTCCGAGGGGCGCCGCCCGCAAATCGCTCCCGTCGGTGTCCAGGAGCATGTCGAACAGGGTGAGGCTGGCCGGCGACTCCGCGGCGAGGCGTCTGATGCGGGAGTCCGCCGGATGAAGCCGGGCCTGCAGCGCCTCGAAGGAAAACGCGTCACCGTCCCGGGCCAACAACTCGCCGTCGAGGCCGAACGCCGCCGCGGGAATCGCCTCGATCATCGCGACGACCTCGGGGAAGAAGCGGGCCAGCGACTTGCCCGACTTGGCGATCAGGTCCACCCGCCCGTCGCCCTTGAAGGCGAGGCAGCGGAAGCCGTCCCACTTGGGCTCGTACCACCAGCCTGATCCAGACGGCAGCGAGACGGCGGTCCGGGCTTCCATGGGCGTGGCGCGCGGCAGGGCGTTCATGCGTTGGCCGCCGCTGCGGGCATCGGCCGGCTCAGGAAGGCCGATCCGGCCAGCGCGAACCGCCACGGCGTGTCCTGCCCATGGCGGATTCCGATCCGCACGCCGCGAGAGACGCTGACGTTACTTGCCGAAATCTGCATCCCGAAGGGCGGCGAACGCAGATCGGCCCCGTTCAGCCGGGCGTCGATCCCGAGGGCCTGGCACAGCTTGCCGGGCCCCGAGCACAGGTCCTGCACCCTGGCGACGCCGCGCCGAGCCTGCATGGCCTTCAGCCCGGCCGTCGGTTCGAGCGCCCGGATCAGTACGGCGCTGCCCGGTCGCGCCCCGTCGCAGACGACATTGAAGCACCAGTGCATGCCGTAGATCCGGTAGACGTAAGCGCGTCCGGGCGGCCCGAACATCGGGGCGTTCCGGGCCGTCGGACCGCGGAAGCTGTGTGAAGCGGGATCCTCCAGGTCGTAGGCTTCCGTCTCGACGATCCGCCCGCCGACGCCATCGACCATCAGCAAGGCCCCGATCAGATCGGCCGCGACGGTTTCGGCTGAGCGATTGAAATAGTCTGGCGGCATCATGCGCTGCCAACGTCGCAGGCGGGCTGCGGTTCGGAACCGGGGTCCGCGCGGGTGGTTGCTATGGCATGACCCCCCACCCGAAGTCTCCCGTCGACCCGACGTCCGGCCTCATACAGGGCGGGCTCGGCGGACCCGAAGACGAAATCCTCGAAGACGGTCAGGAGGAAGTCTTCTCGCGTACCGAGGTCGAGCAGGGTCGGATCGAGCATGAGACAGAGGCTGGCGGCTCGACCGGGCCAGAGGCCGACGGTCGAGCCCCTTCCGCCGCGCCCTAGGAGCCGCGGAGCGCCCGCTCCACGTCCTCGGCCTGGTCGCCGACGCGGCCGACCGCGTCGCGCAATTGCTGCTCGGACACGCCGAACTTCTCGGCCCAGTCCCGGACCTCATAGTCCTCCGACAGGCTGATGCGCTTGCGGTCCTGGCCGCCGGCATTGGATTTGTCGTCACTCATCGTCTGCTCTCCGTACAGATAGATCCCTGCAAGGGCGTAGGCCGCTTGTCGGGGGGTTTCAGGGGGAATCATGTCGCGACTCGCGGCACCCAGCCGTCTGCCGGCTCTGGGGCCTCTTCAGCGTTGGGAACCTTGAGCCCGGCGGTAGGCGGCACCGCCCGGGCCGAAGGGGGCTGGATCTTCGCCAGGAAGGCGGAGAGGATGGCTGTGTAGGCCTCGCCCTGTTCGAGGAACCCCATGTGGTTCGCGCCGGGCTCCAGGTGCAGGCGGGCGCCGGCGGACTCCGCGATCGCCTTCCCCGCGTGGGGCAGGGTGAGGATATCGATCCCGCCCGCCACGACTTCCACGGGGCAGGGGACGTTCTTCAGGGCGTCCTTGGCGTCCCAGTTGAACATCGCCAGATTGCCTCTCGCCATGACGGCGGGTCGGTTACGGGTCGACAACAGGGTGGTGTGCTCCAGCTGGCTGCGGGTGACCGACGCGCCGAAGCCCAGCCGGTTGGCGAGGTGGGCGGAGCCGCTCAGATAGCTCTGCCACATGGACAGCCAAACCAGCGGCTCGAGCCAGATGGCGAGGTGCAGCATGGGTTCGATGACGGGCCGGCGCAGAGTCTTGGCCAGCGGCGACAGGATCATCGTTTGAAGCGGGTTGGTCCAGGTGGTGTTGAAGAGCAGGACGCCCTTCACCTTGGACCCGAACAAAGCCGGATGGTCCCGCGCCAGGGTCTGGATGGTCATCCCCCCGATGCTGTGGCCGACCAGGACGACCGGTTCTCCCACCCGTTCGATGACGGCGCGAAGGTCGGCGGCCATCGTCTCCAGGCGAACCTGAGCGAGGCCTGCGCCCTTCGATTTCCCGAGGCCAGGCAGGTCCCAGGCGATGACCCTCGTCGACCCGCCTAACCGATCCCGCGTGGTGTTCCAGATGGTGCTGTCCAGACCCCAGCCGTGGGTGAGAACCGCTGTTGGGCCGCCGCCGACGACGGCCCCGTCGTCCTCAACGTACAGGCGCGAGCCGGTGTCGCTTTGGATCATGCGTGAGGCGCGCCGCGTGGCGCGGCGCGGAACGACGTCCCGCCGGGCGACGAGCGCCAGGACGACGGGCCGCCCGAGGAAGGACCAGGCCAGTAGCCCGAGGCCGAGCCAGAGCCGCCAGGCCTCCCGCACATGGACGAGGTCGCCGTCGACTCGAACCCACTGCCCGAAATACCAGTCGCCCAGCAGCCAAGCCGCGGCGCCGAGGATCGCAAGCGCCAGCACTGTGAAGAGGAGTTGAAATCCGGGGATCAGGGGCATGGCTCGCTCCGTGGGCCTGACAAACCCGCGCCGCCGATCGGCGTTCCTGTGTCACAAAGCAGACAGTCCGAGGCGGAGACCTATTCTCCGCCCTTCACATACGGCGGGTTGACGTGCACCTGCGCGTGCCCGTGATGGCGCAGGTGGGTTTCGTCGATCTGCTTGATCAGAGCCTCGCCCTGCGCCTTGCCCACCAGCTCAAGGAGCGCGTCGATTTTGGCCTCGACCCGGTCGTCGTTTTCCTTGGACGAGGGCGAGCCGATGTAGAGGAAATAGGCCAGGCCGACGACTTGCCAAAGCAGCTGCAGGAACTCGGACTGCCAGTTCTCGAAGGTGTCGCGACCCATCTCGATGAGATAGGGCGTCAACTGCGCGGCCTGCCCATGCTCGTGCGCCTCGTCCAGGTAGGCGAACCATCCGAACAGCCAGTGCAAGCCGAAGGACACCGTGAAGAAGGCGAGGGTGAGCCACCCGTAGGCGTAGCGTTTCATCGGAGATCCTCCCTCAGACGATCCCGGCGATCAGGCCGCGTTTCAGCGCCTCGCCGGCGGTGATGTACCAGTTGCCGACCGTTTGCCGGTCGATTTCATCGAGCGTGACGTCACTGCCTTCGATGAATTTTCCGAACTCGACCCGCTCGATGCGGATGCCGTCGTCGATCTCGGCCAGCAGCGCCTCGACCCCGGGCCGTTCGGCCCTCAACGCGCCGTCGAAATTGAGGCATTTGGCGAGCTTGCGGCCGTGGACCATGACGACCGCGTCGCGACTGAGCCAGCGATCGGACTTCAGGAACCCGCCCATGATCGTGGCTCCGGCGGAGTAGATCATCGTCTTGCCGAAGAACCGCGCCGTCCGCCCGGCCTGACGGAGAAGACGCACATCGTCGGCGATCCGTCGGCCGATCTCTGCGTCGCCGCCGGTGGTGCTCAACTCGAGCACAATGGGCCCCGCTTCTGCCGACAGGCGCGCTGTCTGATCCAGCCAGACGGCGAGCATATCGTCATTGACCTCGCCGTGCAGGCGCACATTCGGCGTGGCCAGCTCCGGCGGGATGGTCGGGACGCTGAGGTTTTGCAGGCTGTCGGCGGCCACCTATCCCTCCCGCTGTTCGTTACGCGGCAGCCAGGCCGGCGGTCGCTTCGGCGCCTGGACCAGGCGGGAGACCTCGAGCTCCCCTTGATAGACGACGATTTCGAAGCCCGGCTCGCAAAACAGGAGGCGCATACGCGCCTGATCGGTCGCCTGGTCCAGATCCTCGGCGTCAATGGTCTCGACGACCGGGTAGGCCGGGCATCTCAGTTGAAACTGGGCCATGGCGTCACATCCCGGGCGGAAGGGTCGGCCGGATGTCGGGCCGGTTTCGGGGCTCCCTGGGCGTCGGAGCGCGGACCTGCAAGGCCAGCAAGACAACCCCGATCGGCGCCAGCAGCAGCATCCACAGAACTTGATCGAGAGACACGTGCACCTCCGGAACATTGATGTGTGGACCGCGAAAATGTCGCTCCCCATCGACTGGTTCCAGTGTCCTGTATTGAGCTCTACCAGGCGCTTTGCTTGTGCAGGGGAGCGGTTTGAGCCTCGCACCGTTCCAATGCCAAGCCCGGCCCCTGGGCAGCGTGGAAACAGCCTATGAGCTCCGGTATTCGGTTCGGCCCCATCCCGGCCAACGCCGTTCATCTTTGCATCGACATGCAACGCCTGTTCGCGGAGGAGACGCCCTGGCGCACGCCCTGGATGACGCGGGTTCTCCCCGTGGTCGTGAAGCTCTGTGAGCACCGACCCGAACGGGTCTGCTTCACCCGGTTCATTCCGGCGCGACAGGTCGGCGAAGGCCGCGGCGCCTGGCGCCGCTACTGGACCCACTGGAGTGCGATCACGCTCGAGAACCTGGATGAAAGCCTGATCGACCTGCTTCCGGAACTCCGGCTCTTCACGCCGCCGGCCCGGGTGCTCGACAAGACGCTGCTGTCGCCATGGGTCGGAACCGGGCTCGCGGACGCTCTCGCCGCCGCCGGCGTGGACACGGTGATCATCAGCGGCGCGGAGACCGACGTCTGTGTTCTCGCCGCCGTCCTGGGCGCTGTCGATCTTGGATTCCGGGTGATCGTGGTCACCGACGCCCTGTGCAGTTCTTCGGACGACTCCCACGACGCACTGATCGGCCTGTATCACGACCGGTACGGCCAGCAGATCGAGACCGCCGAATGCGATGAGGTCGTCGAGGCCTGGCGGGACTAGACGCCGGCGCTGCCGCTCAGTCGGTCAGTTCCGCCCGCTCGCCGTGCCGCGCCCGCAGCTTCATGGGGCGGCCGCGCACCCATAGCCGGTCGCACTCGATCGCCTCCCATCCGTCAGGCAAGACGACCGTCCGGCTCGGCCAGTCTTCAGGATCGTCAGGGCCCACCTTGAGGCCCGTGAAACCGAACATGAGGCCAGTCAGGAAACCGCCCATGTTGGCGAAGAACGGACCCGACGCGACGCCCTCGGACGGAAGGTCCAGCCGGTATTCGAGGGTCTGCTGGAAGCGGCCGTATTGGTACCGACCATAGCCTTCGTCCAGCAGCTTGAGCGACAGGACCCGGTCGCCAGTCCAGGCCGCCCAGACTCCGTAAAGCGCCGGCAGCATCGGCGAGCCGACATAGTCCTTCCAGAGACTCAGGTAGAAGGTCAGGGTCTTCTGCATCGTGTCGGCGTCGACCTCGGCCCAGTAGGGAAAGAAGGCCATGAGCGGGGAGGGCGTCGCGCCCTTCTCCTCGGTCACCCGGTAGTCGTCGTGCGTGGCTATGACCCCGTCGGCCCGAACGGGGACGTTCAGGCCCTCCGCAACCCGGTTCCAAGCCTTCGGCGCCGGCAGGCTCATGGTGGCCGCCGTGGCCGAGGCCCGCTCCAGGATGATACGTGCGGTCAGCAAGGTCATGGCGTCGTTGTCGTCCGTCTCCTTCCGTTCCGCCGGCCCGCCGCCTTCGCGCAGGTCGTAGCCGGAGCGGGCGCGATCGACCCGGTCCACGAACCAATCGGCCACGCCGGACAGGACCGGCCAGGCCTTCTCGCGCAGGAACTGTTCGTCACCGGTCACGTCGGCGAACCAGGCGAAGGCCCGTGCGACGTGGATATTGATGTGGTCCTCCCGCGCCGCAGCCCCCGCTCCGCCAGGCGCCGCCTCCTCGCCCCGCAGCGGCCCGGCCTCCCAGGGAAACTGCACGCCCAGCCGCCCCAGCGTCTGTGCGTTGGCCCGCGCCGCCGGCAGCCCGCGGAACCGGAACTCAAGCATCGCCCGCGCCGCGTCCGGTTGCGAAAATGCCAGCGGAGGGATGGCGAAGGCGTCCACATCCCACATCACATGGCCGAAATAGTAGTGGTAGTCGCGCCAGGTCGCGAGGCCGTAGATGGAGGTCGACGACGGCGAGGAGGCGTGGACCGAGGTGTTCAGGTAGAAGAAGGCGGCGTCCGCCATCGCCTGCCATTTCGCCTCGGCGCCGACGAGACGGATCCGACCCTTCCAGAGGTCGCGCCAGACAGCCCTGTTGCGGGTGCGCAGTTCATCGAACCCGGTGTCTTTCGCCGCCGCGATCATTCGGACTGCGTGACGGTGCGGTTGGTGGTGCAGGGCGTCGGGGATCAGGCTGACGAGTTGACGGAAGCGATAGCGTCGACCTTTCCTGGCGCGCAGCGTCCAGGTCGTGGAGAGCGGGCCCAGGGCGTCCCAGGGCTCCTGACTGCGCTCGGCGTCTTCGGGGGCGTCGGTCAGCAAGGCCAGGCCGCAACGGCCCATGGCGCCTTCCGACTCCCATAGAATGGAGCCGTCGCAAACGGGCTCGTCCTCACCCGGGGTGTCGAGCCGTCGCTCAAGCATTCGGCCGCGCAGTCCCGTCGTGTCCAGTCTCGCGCGGACCATCAGATCGCATGCGCCGTCGACCTCGACGTTGATCTCCTGCCACAGGATCGTCGGGTGCGTTCGGCTGGCGAATGCGACGATCTCTATGTCGGCGCGCCGCTCACCGAGGCGGACCGCCAGTCGGCTCGTCAGCTCGGCGGTCTCGAAATCATAGGCTTGGGCGATCGGCTCGACCGAGCGGGGCTGGTCCGCGCTCCACAGTCCGTCGAGCGCAATGTCGCCCGCTAGCGGATAAGGGGCCGCGACCGCTGCTTCGATACGCCTTTCGTGGTGCTCGCCTACAAAGCCGCTGATGATGCACATGCCCGACTCGAGCGGATTCTCCCGCAAGCGAAGGCCGATCAGCCCGTTGGAGACATAGGCCGGCAGGGCCGGGCCCCTAGGTCCCCTCTCGACCGGCGGACTGATCGGACTCCAGGCGCTCATCGGATTGAACGATCCGATTGAGAGGACGAGTGGGCGCCCGCCCGGACGTAAGGAAGCAAGGCCGTGCGGCTGTTCTCCGTCAAGAAGGGTCGAGGCGCCACAACGCGCTCCTTTGTCAGTGCGGCTTCAGGACCACCTTGGTCCATTCATTGGGGTTGTCGTGGAAGTTCTTGTAGCCCTCGGCGGCCTGCTCGAGCGGCAGCCGGTGGCTGATGAGATCTGTGGTGTCGATCTTGCCGTCCATGACCAGCTCCAGCAGCTGAGGCAGGTATTTCTGCACATGGGTCTGGCCGGTCTTGATCGTCAGACCTTTCTGCATGAAGGCGCCGATCGGCAGCTTGTCACCGATGCCGCCGTAGACGCCGGGCACCGAGACGCGGCCGCCCTTGCGGCACGCCATGATGGTCTCGCGCAAGACGTGCTGGCGATCTGTACCGAGCTTGGTCTCCTGCTTCACCGCATCGATGATGTTGTCGGGCGAGAAGCCGTGGGCTTCCATGCCGACCGCGTCGATGCAGGCGTCCGGACCGATTCCGGCGGTCATCTCGGTCAGTGCCTCGCGGACCTTGACCTCGTGGTAGTTCAGCACCTCCGCCCCGTTGGCCTTGGCCAGGGCGAGGCGGTTGGGGTGGTGGTCGATCGCGATGATCCGGCCGGCGCCCATCAGCTTCGCGCTCTTGATCGCGAACAGACCGACCGGGCCGCATCCCCAGATGGCCACGGTGTCGCCGGGCTCGATCTGGGCGTTCTCGGCCGCCATCCAGCCGGTCGGAAAGATGTCCGACAGGAACAGCACCCGTTCGTCCTCGATGCCGTCCGGGATGACGATGGGGCCGATGTCCGAATAGGGCACGCGTGCGTATTCGGCCTGGCCGCCGGCGTAGCCGCCGGTCAGGTGGGAGTAGCCGAACAGGCCGGCCGCCGGATAGCCGTAAGCGATCTCCGAGGCGTCGGCCTTGTCGGCCGGATTGGAGTTGTCGCAGGCCGAGAACTGCTGCTTGCCGCAGAAGAAGCACTGGCCGCAGGCGATGACGAAGGGCACCACGACCTTCTGGCCGATCTTCAGGCTGGTGTTGCCGCGGCCGATCTCGACGACCTCGCCCATGAACTCGTGCCCCAGGATGTCGCCGTTCGACATGCCGGGAATGACACTGTCGTAGAGGTGCAGGTCCGAGCCGCAGATGGCGGTGGCGGTGATCTTGATGATGCAGTCGCGCGGATTGACGATCTGCGGGTCGGGAACAGTGTCCACCTGAACATTGTGCCTACCGTGCCAGGTCAGGGCTCTCATACGCGTCTCCTAAAAATCGAATGGGTCACCAGTGGCGGTCGGCGCGGGGTGCGGCGTCTGGCGCCTTGGAGGTCGGGATCTCCCCCGTCTCCATCAGTTGTTTGAAGCGCCGCAGCTCGCGGCGGGCCTGCACGCGGGGTTCGCGCTGCAAGACCTTGGCGACCAGCTTGCCGACGGTCCCGGCGGGCGGGTCATAGCTGATGAAGACGCGCACCTCCGTGCCGCGGCCGAAGGCGTTGTCGCGGAACTCGATCCAGCCCTCGTGGTCGATGTCGCTCTCCCTGAGCGAGCGCCAGGCGATGTATTCACCGGGGCGGTCCTCGGTGATCTCGCTGACCAGTTCGACCTCGCTGCCAGCCGGGCCGGCGACGACCCAGCTGGAGCGGTCACCGTCCATCAGCTCGACCGACTTCACATTCTCCATGAAGGTCGGCAGGTTCTTGAAGTCGCGCCAGAAGGCGTAGAGCGCCTGCCGCGGGCGGTTGATCATGACGGCGCGGACGCTGGACGCCTCGAACTCGCCCTCAACCCGGTCATCGTCGGTGTAGGCGGTCGACTGGACGTCGGCGTCGGTGGACGGGGCTGTCTCGGACATGTCGGCTTCCTCGTGAGGCCCCCCAAGCGATCGGTTTCGCGCTTCGTTCCACGCGATCGTCGGAACCGGCCCCGGCGCGGCGGGTTGTCCGGACCCGCAAAGGAGCCCCTCATGACCGACCTTTCCCGCACGCCTGCCGAAGCCGTTCGGCCCCTCGCCGTGGTCACCGGCGCGTCTTCCGGAATCGGCTATGAGCTGGGCAGACTGCTGGCCGACGACGGCTATGACCTGGTCGTCGCCGCCGACACGCCGCTGGCCGAAGCGGTCCAGGCCTTCGAGGGTTTGGGCGCCCGCGTCGACGCCGTCGAGGTCGACCTCGCGACCGAACAGGGCGTGCAGTCGCTGATCGGAAAGATCGCCGGCCGTCCCGTCGACGTCCTGGCCGCCAACGCCGGGCATGGTCTGGGCAAGGGGTTTCTCGACGAACGCTTCGAGGACATCCTCCACGTCATCGACACCAACGTCACGGGAACGGTGCGCCTGGTCCATCTGGTCGGCGGCGCCATGCGCGACCGCGGTCAGGGGCGGATCCTGTTCACCGGCTCCATCGCTGGCCTGATGCCGGGCTCCTTCCAGGCCGTCTACAACGCCTCGAAAGCCTTCGTGGACAGCTTCTCCTTCGCCCTTCGGAACGAACTGAAGGACAGCGGCGTCAGCGTCACCGTTCTGATGCCGGGCGTGACCGACACCGAGTTCTTTGAACGGGCCGGTCTGATGGACACCAAGGTGGGCCAGTCAGACAAGAAGATGGATCCCGCCGACGTCGCTCGTATCGGCTACGAGGCCATGCGACGCGGCGATGGCGACGTGGTCGCCGGCATGAGCAACAAGCTGCAGGCCGCCATGGCCGCCGTCACGCCCCAGTCTGTCCTGGCGGAGCAGCACCGCAAGATGGCGGAGCCGGGCTCCGGCCAGACCTGACGAAATCGCTGGCCCGATCTGAAGCCGGACACCCACGGGTCGCATAGCCGACCCTGCGGAACCGGCGAAGGGGAGATCGGTTAGGCCGGGCGAAGACGCATGTCCGCGTTCGCCCTGAGGGTCCTATGCACACCAACGAATACGAATTCATCGGCTGGGACGCCTTGCTGTATGAGTGGGCCCCGAAGGCGGCCGCCGCGGTCCTTATCCTTGTTGCGGCCTGGTTCATCGGCAAGGCCGCGAAATGGGCCCTGGCCAAGAGCATCAACCGCATTCCCGGCGCCGCCAGCGCCGCCCCGAGCGACAACCCCAAACATTCCGTCGGCGCCAGCCTAGGCGAGGTCGCCTTTTGGCTGATCCTGCTGTTCGGTGTGGTCGCGGCGTTGGGCGTGCTCAACTTGGGTCAGGTGGTCTCGCCTCTGGACGCCCTGCTTACCCAGGTGGCCTCGGCTATCCCGAATGTCCTCGGCGCGGTGCTGATCTTCTTCATCGGCTTCGTCGTCGCCACCCTCGTCAAACGCGTCGCCGAGGCGGCGCTGAAGGCCGCCAACGTGGATCGCTGGCTTGAGAAGGCCGGCCTGTCACGCGCCACGGGCTCCACTGGCGTCAGCACCGCCATCGGGACGCTCTTGTTCGTGCTCGTGCTGATCCCCATCACCATCGCCGCCCTCGAGCAGCTGAATATTCAGTCCCTGACCGTCCCGGCGGTCGCGGTGCTGACGACCGTCTTGGCCGCCATCCCGAACGTCCTGGCTGCCGCCATCGTCCTCGCCGTCGGCTGGTTCATCGGGCGCTGGGTCGCACAGCTTATCGAGCGCATTCTTCCCGCCACCGGGTTTGACCGCAGCATCTCCAGCCTGACCAGCCTCACCAAGCTGTCGACCACGGAGCCGCCCGCGCCTACGGCATCGACTGCTCCCTATGCAGGCGACGTCACGCCCGCCACAGCGCGGGCCCTGGGCGCGGAGGAGACCAAGAGCCTTACGCCCTCGGCGATTGTCGGCAAGATCGCCATGATCGCTATTGTCGCCTTCACGGCCGTCGAGGCCGCTAAGCTCCTCGATTTCGGCTCCATCGCCATCACCCTGCAGGAGATCCTGTCGCTGGCCGGCCATGTCATCGTCGGCGCGATCATCATCACGGCCGGTGTACTGATCGGCGGCATCCTGGCGCGTCTGATCAACCGCGGCACCCGCGGCGCAGACGGCTTCGCCTCCACCCTCGTGCGCTGGGCAACCATCGCCCTCGCTACGGCCATGGGCTTACGGTTCATGGGCATTGCGGACGACATCGTGCTCCTGGCCTTCGGACTCATCCTTGGAGCCGCGGCGGTGGCGGTCGCTCTCGCCTTCGGGCTTGGCGGACGAGACGCTGCCGGCAAGGTGGCTCAGATGTGGGCCGACAAGATCACCGGCCGTCCGCGCTCCCCACGGACCTGAGTCCGCCAGGTTGGATCTCTTTGCGAAAGACTTTCGGGCCGCTCCACAGAGGAGCGGCCCGCACTATTATGGTCGGGACGCCCACTCTGGCCGCTTTGATGACCAGCGCGCCCGGCACAGGTAGGCTCTGACACCTACGACGCCTAGCTTGTGCCCGTTGATCGTGGAATAACGTGCCGTCGCGCTTCGGCTTGAACACCGACCACGACCGCGCATGCCGTGAACACAGGAGACCCCGCTTTGTCGGGCGGCTCCCGGAATACAATACCTCTCGTAGGGAATACGGGAGGCGCGTTCCCTGTGTGCGCGTGTTCAACCGTCCCGGCGCAAGCTGTGGCGAAACACGGGGATGAACGTGCAACGACACTTGATGCTGGCCGGCGCCTTGGCGCTGGGCTTGACGGCTTGTGATGAGCCGAGCGCTTCCGCCACAACGCCGCAAGCCGCTCAAACTGCTGCGGAAGCGCCCACCGAACAATTGGCCGCTGCCACGGCGGAGGCCGAACGGATCGAGCGGGAATACGCCGCGCGCGAAGAGGCCGAAAATCGGCGCAAACTCGATTTGATCGGCGCCGAGACGCAGCTGGGCGGAACGCTCAAACGGAATGAGCGATACCACGAATATCATCTTGTCCAGCAGCGCGGGGCGGCCGTGCCGGGACGGGAGTTCGAGGCGGCGATCATGTGCAAGAACGTCTTCGACGCCGCCGACTATAATATGTGGGCGCTGCAGAACTTGGTGATCACCGGCTCCAGTCAGGGCATGACCAGCTTCTTAGGCCTGGTTGATGGTCAGCGGGTCGAGATCTCGCTCGTGATAAACGAGGAGCGGCATGTACCGACGTTCCTAATCATGGGCGGAACCGCTATCGCCGCGTGCGAGTGATCAGGCCCGGTCATTGTCGGGCTTCTGATGCCAATATGGGGACTGGAGTTGGTACTGGCGGGACTGTTCTGCCTATGCCGCTGAATTATAACACTAATTCAGCGGCGGTGGCGGAGAGGGTGGGATTCGAACCCACGGTACCCGTAAAGGCACGCCGCATTTCGAGTGCGGTACATTCGACCACTCTGCCACCTCTCCGCGGGGCCGATAGACGCTTTGGTCGAGCGAGCGGCCTCTCTAATGGGGGTTCGCCCGGGCCGCAAGCGGGCAGATGAGGAAAATCGTCAGCGTTGTGCAGGAAGCGGCAGGCCGAGGGTCTCGCCGGCCGAATGATCGCCGTCGATCAGGCGGAAAAGCTCGGCCGGGCGACCGCCTGTGGCTGCGGAAAGGCGGCCAGTGGGCTCGACCAGGCCGGTGCGCTCGACCCCGCGGCGGAAGTTCTGCTTGTGCAGCGACAGGCCTGTAACGGCCTCGGCGGCGGCCTGGAGCTCGGACAGGGTGAAGGCGGACGGCATCAGGTCGAACAGGACCGGGCGGTACTGCAACTTGCTGCGCAGGCGGCCGAGGCCGGTGGCGAGGATGCGGCGGTGGTCGGAGGCCATGGCGCGGCCCGAAGCATCGGAGGGAACCGCGGCGTCGCGGTCGCGGGCGGCCTCGGCGACCAGGCCGGCCTCGTAGAGCAGTTCGTAGCGCTCCAGCACCCGGCCCTCGTTCCAGCGATGCGGCGGAGCGGGGGCGAACAGGGTGTCGACGCGGCCCTGGCGGCGGGGATCGCCCTCGGCCCAGCGGGCGAGGCCGGCGAGCAGCGGGGCGAGGCAGACGGGGGCGCCGCCGCGGCGGTCCTCCCACGGGAAGATGTCGAGCACCGGCATCCAGCGCGCCTCGGCCATCGGGGCGTCGGCGGCGTCGGAGGTCAGCGCCAGGTAGCCGACCGAGACCTCCCGACGCCGATCGGGGCCCGGGGTGGCGCGCGGGCTGTCCCGACCGAAGTCGCCGAAGGTGTAGAGTTGCTCGACGAAGCCGAGGCGAAAGCCGGTCTGCTCGGTGACGAAGTCGCGCAGCGCTCGTTCGAAGGTGCGGTCGCGGGCGGGATCGAAGGGGCCGAAGGGCAGGGCGACAGCGCCGTCGTGGCCGATCGTGGTCAGGACGCAGGCCTTGCGGTCGCGCAGCGCGATGACGACGGCCGACAGGCCGATGCGGACGCCCTGTTCCCCCGGCTCGGCCATGCCTACTCCGTGTGCCAGGCGTCGGGGGCGGGCATCAGGCCGACGGCCTGGGCCAGCACGCGATAGCGCTCGAGATAGCGCTGCTGGGCGATCGGGGCGGGCAGGGGCTCGATGACCAGGTCATAGCCCGCGGGCGGAGCGCCGAAGATGCTCAGCGACTCCTTCTTGTTGAAGCCGGCCAGCTGGGTGGCTTCGAAGAAGGCGCAGGCGCGGTCGGCCTTCTTGATCAGGGTCTTGATGGCTGCCGGGTTCTTGGGCGGCAGGCCGAAGCGAACGTGGATGGCGCCTTCCAGGCGGGCCTCGAAGGCCTTGTAGTTGACGCCCAGGGCCGCCTTGAACGGCGAGATCATGTCGCCGATGACGTATTCCGAGGCGTCGTGGAGCAGGGCGGCGAGACGCCATTTGGGCTCCAGACCCGGCTTGATGTGGGCGGCGATCTCTTCGACGACGCAGGAGTGCTGGGCCACCGAGAAGGCGTGCTCGCCGATGGTCTGGCCGTTCCAGCGGGCCACGCGCGCCAAGCCGTGCGCGATGTCCTCGATCTCGATGTCGAAGGGCGACGGATCAAGCAGGTCCAGGCGGCGGCCGGACAGCATGCGCTGCCAGGCCCTAGGAGGGTTCTTGGGGGCTTGAGACGAGGATCGGGTCGTGACGGCCAAGGCGGCTTCCTGTTCGCGTGGCCCGGTGTCGTGACCCATCGGGGCGGCGCGATCAAGCGTCGAGGCGGCTTATTCCCCGACGTTGAGCGCCACCAGCTCTTTGGCGTCCTCGAAGACCCGGCCGCGATTGGTGTCGCGCGAGCGCACCGTGGCGACGATGATCGGGCCGCCGGCTGGGCCGCGAGCCTCATAGCCGACCAGGCGCCAGCCGGCCTCGGAGGCGCGGTTGTCAGTCAGGATCCAGCTGGCGCGCGTGGCTTCGCCGGCGGCGCGCGTGCGGATCTCGGCGGAGTCCTGATGGGCCTGGACGCTGACGTTGTCGCCGTTGGCCTCGCCCTCAATGTTGACCCGGCCCTCGCCGTCGTTGGCGTCGATGTGGAAGCCGCCGATGCGGACGCTGGCGTCGTCGCCCTTGGACTCGATGTGCAGGCCCGGCATGCTGATGGTGGCGTCTTCGTCGTTGGCCTGGATGTCCACGCCGTCCTTCGGCAGCGTCCCGGCATGGCCGGCCGCAGCGGCCGCTTCGGCTTCAGCCTCGGCGTGCGCCTTGGCGCTCTTCAGCTGGGCCATGGCGTGCGGCAAGGCGGCGGACAGGTCCGCCTCGAACTTTCTCAGCGCCTCGGAAGCCGGCTTGCCGTTCAGCTTGACCATGTGGAGCGTCACCTCGGCGCCGCGCGGGCCGGCGTAGGTGCAGATCGTGCCCTCGGCGCTGGCGCTGCCCTTGCGGGCCAGCGAGCCCATGGTCTGCGGGCACTGCAGGGCGTCGACCACCTTCAGAGCGCCCTTCGCGTCAGGCTCCTCGGTACGGGTCGACGAGATGCGCACGCCGTCGCCGTCGCACGCGGCCGTCAGCGCGGCCAGGGCGCAAACGGTGGGGATCAGGAACGGACGGAGAAACATGATCTGGTAGTCCTTAACTCAGCCGTATCCTGCGCCTCGCGGGCGGCGAATCCAGTGAAATCGCGGTAACCGGCGTGACCAAACCTGTCCGCAGGGATACGGCGCAGGTAAGGTCGTCGTGCGGCCGCGCCGGGGCGGGCATTACGAGGACGCGCACGTTTCCGGGCGCTGCGGCTTGGATCATGGATGTCCCCCCGGACCTCCGCCCCAGACTGCACGAAATGCGCCCGGTGTCACCAGCCCGCTGTTCAGCCGCCGGGCCGCGAGCCCTCGCGGCGGCTGAGGAAGGCCAGCCGTTCAAACAGATGGACGTCCTGCTCATTCTTCAGCAGGGCGCCGTGCAGCGGGGGGATGAGCTTGTTCGGCGATGTCTCGCGCAGGGTTTCGGGGTCGACATCATCGACCAACAGAAGCTTCAGCCAGTCGAGGAGTTCCGAGGTCGACGGCTTCTTCTTCAGGCCGGGCGTGTCGCGGATCTCGTAGAAGGTCTTGAGCGCCTCGGAGACCAGCCGCGGCTTTATGCCGGGGAAGTGGACCTCGACGATGGCCTTCATCGTCTCGTCGTCGGGGAAGCGGATGTAGTGGAAGAAGCAGCGACGCAGGAAGGCGTCGGGGAGCTCTTTCTCGTTGTTCGAGGTGATGACCACCACGGGGCGGATCTCGGCGCGGATCGTCTCGTCCGTTTCCTGGACGTAGAACTCCATGCGGTCGAGTTCCTGCAGCAGGTCGTTGGGGAATTCGATGTCGGCCTTGTCGATCTCGTCGATCAGCAGAACGGGGCGGACGGGGGAGGTGAAGGCCTCCCACAGCTTGCCCTTCTTCAGATAGTTGCGGACGTCGTGGACCTGCGCCTCGCCGAGCTGGCTGTCGCGCAGTCGAGAGACTGCGTCGTACTCGTACAGGCCGTTGTGGGCCTTGGTGGTCGACTTGACGTGCCAGGTGATCAGCGGCGCGTTGAGGGCGCGGGCCATCTCATAGGCCAGGACGGTCTTGCCGGTGCCCGGCTCGCCCTTGATCAGCAGCGGCCGCTCCAGCGCCACGGCGGCGTTGACGGCCACCTTCAGGTCGTCGGTGGCGATATAGTTCGAGGTGCCTTCGAAACGGGACATAGGACGAGGGAGCTCCGATGGTCGCGGGCAGCGCTTGGCCGAGTGATTAGTGGTTAGTGATTAGTGATTGGCGGCTGTGAGCGAAAGCGCTCGTTGCGCGCAGGTTTTTGCGGCTGGCTCGGGCCAACCACTAATCACTAACCACTAATCACTTGCGGGCTTCACCCCGCCCGGCGGATCAGCTCGTCGGCCAGATCGGCGGTCAGGTAGCCGTCGGCGAGGCGGCCCGACGCCATTTGCCAGCGCCGCAGGGCGGCGCGGGTGTTGGCGCCGATGACGCCGTCGACGCCCTGGGTGTCGTAGCCGAGCGCGGTCAGGGCGCGCTGGGCGCCGATGCGCTGTTCGCGGGACAGGGGCGCATCGCTCGGCCAGGCCGCAGTCAGGCCCGGCTTGCCCTGGATGCCGTCGGCGGTGAGGCCGATGGCGAGGGCGTAGGACACCGAGTTGTTGTAGCGCCGGATGGCGTAGTGGTTCGGCAGGGCCAGGAAGGCCGGGCCGCGCGCGCCCTGGGGCAGCAGGATGGCGGCCTCTTCGCCGGCTTCCGCCGCGTTCGGGGCGCCGCCGCCGGCCAGGGTCACCCCCTTGGCCGCCCAGTATCGCCAGGGGTGTTTGTCGCCCTCGGCCTCGGAATAGTCGAAGCCGGCGGGCAGTTTGACCTCGTAGCCCCACGACTGGCCGCGCTTCCAGCCGGCCTGGGCCAGCAGGTTGGCGGCCGAGGCGAGGGCGTCGGCGTCCGAGTTCCAGATGTCGACCGTGCCGTCGCCGCTCTGGTCGATACCCAGGCGCAGATAGTTGTCGGGCATGAACTGGGTCTGCCCCATGGCCCCGGCCCAGCTGCCCTTCAGGCCGCCGCGGCTGCGCTTGCCGTCGACGATGATGTCCAGCGCGTTCTTGAGCTGGTCCTCGGCCCAGTCGCGGCGGCGGCCGTCATAGGCGAGGGTGGCCAGGGATCGGACCACGTCATAGTCGCCCTGGACCGCGCCGAAGGCCGACTCCTGGGCCCAGATCGAGACCAGGATTTCGGACGGCACGCCGAAGCGCTGGACCACGTCCCACGGCACGCGCTCGGTGCGGGCGCGGCCTTGGGCGATGCGCACCGGGGTGACGGCGTTCTGGACATAGGCGCCGGCGGGGCGGCTGAACTCGGGCTGGTTACGATCCAGGCGGATCACCGACGGGTCGGGCGACAGGCCGCTGAGCTCGCGCTCGTACTCGGCGCGCCGGGTCCCGCCGTGGCGAGCCAGGAAGCCCTGCTTCCAGCCGTCGAAGCCGGCCTGGTCGACCACCGGAGCGGGGGCGGGCGCAGTGGACGGCGCGGTCGGCGCGGGCTGGGAGGGCGCGGGCGCCGGGGTCGGGGCCACGGGCGGCGGCTCCGGCAGCATGGGCGCGCACGCGGCGACGGTTCCGATCAGGAGGAGGCGAAGGCTGAATCTCATGGCTACAGGCTAGTGTCCCCGACGGCGGCCCCGTCATAACAAGTGCGCGAGACGCGGAAGCGTTGCTGCAATACCGGGGCCACAGTGCGGCGGCGACGCAACGGATCGCTCGATTCCCCGGCCCACAACGAGCGATATAGACCGAAAGGCCAGCTTGACCATTAGCTTGACCGCGACGCTGGATAAGACCTCCGAGAGAGGACTTCGCCATGTTCAGCCTGCTGAGGCGTTCGATGTGTCGTCACGAGACCTATTGGTCCGAGCGCCGACGGGGGCATGTCTGCTACCGGTGCGGCCACGTCAACGCGGAGATCCGTCCGGTGGCTCGGTTCGGTTCGGAGATTCCGGGCTTCCGCCGCTAGGTCGGCGTCGCGCCGGCCATCAGGCAAGGGCGTCAGGCATCGGGGTTCGAGCCGATATCGGGGCCTGGCCGCGGCGCGCATCTTTCGGGCGAGCGAAAGGCGTGCAGATGAGCGACGCGATCTCGGCCATCCTGATCGTCAGCGGGGGTCTGACCGCCGGCGTGTTCGGCCTGTTCGTGGCGCCGCTGCTCCTGATGAGGTTGATCTTCGGCGTGGAGGCGCTTGAGCCGGCGAACGTGGCCGTCACCCGGCTTCTGGGGCTGATGATCGGCGGTCTCGGCGTCCTGCTGGTCCTTGCGGCGTTCGACCCGGCGATCCGCCCGCCGATCATGGCGCTCGCCACCGCCGAGAAGTTCGCGGCCGCCGCGCTCGTCCTCGGCACGTCCCTGCGTCGTCAGCGCGTCGCCGTGCTGATGGTGAGTGCGGATCTCGTCATGGGACTGCTGTTCGTCGCCTACTTCCTAGGCCTCTAGGCGGGGCTTGGGGCGCCGGCGTCGAAGCCGGGACTGCATGATCTCGCCGGAGCCGGCGGTCCGGATCGCGATGGCGCGACAAGAGGCGGTCGCCGGGGTATGGAGCCTACCTCGAAGGAATTCGGGGAGGGGCGTCCCTGTCTGGTTGACGAGGCGCGGAACCCTCTCTATACGCACCGCCTCCGCCGCTGGCTTGCCCCGCGGCTTTTCTATTTTGCTTTGCCTCAGGACGACGACCATGAAGGTCCGCAGCTCGCTCAAGTCGCTCAAGGGTCGCCACCGCGACTGTAAAGTCGTGCGCCGCAAGGGCATCGTCTATGTGATCAACAAGACGGACCCGCGCTTCAAAGCCAAGCAAGGCTAAGGCGTCCCGCGCCGGACACGGCGCGACGTAAAGAAACAAGGCTGCGGACTTGTCCGCAGCCTTTTTCGCGTCCGGCGTTGAGTCGGTCGCGGCGACGTGGTTAGCGTCGACCCAGATGGCGCTTCCGGCTGATGACGGCCCGGGCGCTCCCCAATCAGTTCTCCGGAGTACTTCCATGGCCGATGACGCCGCCTTCGATTCGTCGCCCGACGTCCTGACCGCCACGGCCCAGGGCCGGCTGCGCACCATCATCGAGCGCCTCGAGCGCCTCGAGGAGGACAAGCAGGCGGTGATGACCGACATGAAGGAGGTCTTCGCCGAGGCCAAGGGCGAGGGCTACGACGTCAAGGTGCTGCGCAAGGTCATCCGCATTCGCAAGCAGGACAAGGCCAAGCGCCAGGAAGAGGAAGCGATCCTCGACCTGTACATGTCCGCCCTCGGCGAGATCTGACACTGAAGCGAACCGGCTTCGGCGGGGGCAAGGGCGGCGCGAAGAAGCCGCCCCTCAGCCCGTTCGAAGCCGAACGGAAGGCCGCCCAGCGGGCGGCCCTCAACGCACTGAAGCGCGCCCGCCGCTCGGCAGAGAAGGCGGGCGTTTCGCTGTCCGAATGGGAGGGCGAGTTCCTGGACTCGGTCAGCGAGCGGGTGAAGACCCACGGCCGCGCCTTCGCCGATCCCGAACTGGGCGCGCCGGGCAAGGCCCTGTCGTCCATGCAGGGCCGCAAGCTCAAGGAGATCACGGCGAAGGCGAAGGGCGAGAAGCCCAAGCGGAGGTTCTAGGGGGTAGGGGCTAGGGGCTAGGGACGGCGCAAGGTCAGAACCACTCCCCTTTTCTAGCCCCTAGAACCTAGAACCTTCGTCAAAACAGGATCTTCCGGAACGTCAGCCCGATAGTCCGGCCCTGCGGGTCCATATAGTCGGCCTGGTAGTTCAGCGGCGGAGTCTCGCCGCTGGAGGTGGTCACCTCGATGCGCTGGTCGAACAGGTTCTGGATGCCGAGGTTCAGGCGCGAGCCCTTCAGCCACGGGTAGTGTTCGACGAGCTTGGCCTGCTGGCCCAGGTCGATGAACATGTTGAGGTTGACCGTCGTCAGGTCCGAGAAGGTCAGGTCCTCTCCGGTGCCGCCGTCGAGGCGGGTCGACTCGCGCCAGTTGGCGTTCAGGAAGGCGCCCATGCCGTTGCGGAAGACGCCGGCCTGGGCCTGGACCTCGTTGCGCGGGCTGCCGCCGCGGCTGGAAGTGGCGTCGCCGTCCAGCAGGTCCAGCGGGGGAATGCCGTCGGCGATCAGGATCTCATCCTGGATCCGGTAGGTATGATAGAGCGAAAAGTTGAAGCGGCCCTGGCCGGGCTGCATGCCGCCGCCGCGTCCACCGCCGCCGCCCATGCGCACCTGCATGCCGCCGCCGCCGGGCCCGCCGGCGCCCGGGCCGCGCGGGCCGTCACCGCCGCCGCCGCCTTCCATGCGCACGACCATCGGCGCGCCCATCGGACGCGGTCCGCCGCCCGGACCCGCCGCAGCGGCGGCCGCCGGGTTCGGCTTGCCGAACGCCTTGGAGAAGTTGAAGCCGGTCCTCACGTCCTGGCGTTCGGCGCGGGCGAAGTTCAGAGCGCGGGCGTCGACCGATAGCAGTTCGCCGCCGGGGCCGCGGATGAAGCGGTCGGGCAGGGCGGCCTCGAGCGCCGGGGTGATGGCCGGGAAGACGTTGATCGAGTCCTCGATCGTCGTCCGCGTCCAGGTCGACTGGATCCGGAAGTCGGTGTCCTTGATCGGGTTCAGCGTGAAGCCAGCGCGCCAGACCTTGCGGTCCTCGGCGTCGAGATCGGGGTTGCCGCCAGTGATCTGGGTGACCAGCACGGTTTCGCCGTTCTCGCCGGCGGTGAAGTCGAAGACCGGCACATTGGGGGTCGTGAGGATCGGGTCGTTGAGCTGGCCGATGGTCGGGGCGGCCTGCTCGTCGGTGTAGCTGACCAGGAAGGAGAGCTTCTCCCACGGGGCCCAATTCATGCCGACGCCCAGAGAGCCGAGGCCGCCGAAGTCGGACAGGTCCTCGAAGCCGGCGTTGACGTTGAACGACAGGTCGCCGACCGCGGGCAGGACCTCGTTGCGGGTGCTGGCGACCGGGATGTTGAAGCTGGCCTGGCCGCTGTAGCGGTCGCGCGACTGCGAGCGGTCGAGCGTGACGATGTCGCCGGTCTCGCGATTGAAGCGGGTGCTGGTGGAGTCGAGCGAGCGGGTGTCGGCGCCCAGTTTGAAGGTCGAGGACACGCCGCCGGCGGGCAGGTCCCACAGGTCGCCATTCAGGACCAGTTCGGTGGCCAGGTACTGGTTGACCGAATTGGCGGTGTCGGCCGGGATGCGGGTGAAGTCGTCCGGCGACGGGGTCCCGAACGGATTGGCGGTCGGATCGTCGGCGTCGAGACGCGTCTGGAAGGGCTCGGCGAGGTAGCCCCGGCCGGTGATCGTGTCGGTCTCGACGCGGTCGTAGTTGCCCGACAGGGTCCAGCGCCAGTCCTCGCCGAGGTAGCCGTCGAACAGCACCCCGACCTTGCCGGTCAGGGTGTCGTTGCGGCGCTGCAGGGCGTCGGCGGAGTCGAGATAGCGGAAGACCAGGACATCGTTCGCGAAGGGCGACTGGCTGTTGGCCGCGGGCAGATCGAGGATGACCCCCGGCAGACCGTTGTAGCTGCGGGTCGAGACGTCCTCGAGGCTGCCGCTGATGGTCGCCTGGGTCTTGCCGTCGATGTCGGTCTTGAAGGTGCCGCGGGCGGTGGCGCGCTCGCTGCCTGACAGCAGGGTGCGGTACGCGCCCAGATCGCCTGTGCGGGCCGGGCCATAGGCCGCGGCGAAGTCGTTCAGGGAGAACGGGCCAGTCCCGAGAGGAACCGGCGTGAGGCTCACCGGCTGGCCGACCAGGCCGGAGAGCGCGGGGTCGATTTCACCGAACGGATCGTTGGGCGTCGGGTCGATCGCCGGATTGAGCGGGCCGGTGACGTTGCCGATCAGGTCGAACGGTTCCGAGCCCGACTCGCGGATCAGGTTTCGCTCGCTCTCGAACAGGGGCGTGAAACGCTCGTACTCCGCGTCCACCGACCAGCGGCCGGCGCCGGAGATGCGCAGGACGTTGCCGTTGATCTCGGTGTTGGTGCGCCCGCCGTCGGTCGGGGTGCGGCCCTCGAGCTGGCCGGTCATCGAGCGGAAATTCGACTTGAGGACGAAGTTCACCACCCGCTGCTCGGGGCGGTAGCCGTATTCGACCGCGACTTCCTCGGGGAGGATGTCGACGCGCTCGATGGCCTCGGGCGGGATGCCCTGGATCTCTTGGAAGCCGGAGATGCGGCGGCCGTTGACCAGGGTGATCGGCGGGCCCGAGCCGCGCGAACTGCGCGTCGCCGGCTCGAGGTAGGTCAGCAGCTCCTCGATGGTCGAGGCGCCGTAGGCCTGGAGCTGTTCGGCGTTGAGCGACAGGTCCGGCGGGATGTCGCTGTCGACGCTGCCGCGCGGGCGCTGGCCGGTGGCGTTCACCACGCCCAGATCGACGGCGTCCTCGGCTTCCTCGGCGGTGGCGGTCGGGACGGCGGGCTCTTCAGCGGGCTGCTGGACGACCGGGACCTGTTGAGGCGGCTGCGCCGGCGCCGGCGCGGTCTGGATCATTCCGGCCATGAGGCCGGACAGGGCGGTCGTAACGAGAAGCATGCGGCGTTCCGGGGAGAGACAACGACTTAGAACGTGCCGCCTCGCTGTTTCCGTCGTGTTTCAACGACGAAACCGGGAGTTGCGGCCCGCGACCGGTGTGGCACAGCTTCGCCTTAGGGGCGGAATGAACTTTCGTACAGGGTGACGGCCGGAAGGCGGCGGGATCAGCCCGTTTCCTTCAGGGCCCCCTCGAGACCCTGCTCGCGCACCTTACGGTAGAGCGTCGACCGGCCGATGCCCAATCGGCGGGCGATCTCGGACATGTGGCCGGCATAGACCTCGATGGCGTGCTGGATCAGATCGCGCTCGATCTCTTCGAGCGTCCGCAGATGGCCGCGGTCGTCGAGGATGCGGATCGGCGTGTCCGGCAGCGGCGGCAGGTCTCCGGCGTCGAAGGTCGGGCGAATGACGGCGGCGGGCACCTCGGCGGCGGCGGCGAGCAGCGGCGCGGCCTGGCCGGAGATGGCCGGGAAGTCGTGCGGCTGGAGGAAGGGGGCGTCGGCCAGGACGATGGCGCGATAGACCGCATTCTCCAATTGGCGGACGTTGCCGGGCCAGTCGAAGCCCTGCAGCAGGGCCAGGGTCTCAGGGGTGCAGCCGGCGACGCGCTTGCCTTCCTCGACGTTGAAGCGGGCGACGAAGTGATCGACCAGGGCCGGGATGTCCTCGCGGCGCTCGCGCAGGGCCGGGGCCTCGATCGGGAAGACGTTCAAGCGATAGAACAGGTCCTCGCGGAAGCGACCCTCGCGCACCTGATCGGCCAGGTCGCGGTTGGTCGCCGACAGGATGCGGACGTCGACCTTGACCGATCGCTTGGAGCCGACCGGGTCGATCTCGCCTTCCTGGAGGGCGCGCAGGAGCTTGACCTGCATGTCGAGCGGCAGCTCGCCGATCTCGTCGAGGAACAGGGTGCCGCCGTTGGCCTCGGCGAACTTGCCCAGGTGCTTGTCGGTGGCGCCGGTGAAGCTGCCCTTCTCGTGGCCGAACAGGATGGATTCCACGAGATTGACGGGCAGGGCGCCGCAGTTGACGGCCACGAAGGGCTTGCCGGCGCGGTCCGAGGCGCCGTGCAGGGCGCGGGCGATGACTTCCTTGCCGACGCCGCTTTCGCCGGTGATCAGCACCGGGATGCCGGACTTGGCGGCGCGGACGCCGAGCGAACGGACCATGCGCATGGGCGCCGACTGGCCGACCAGGTCGTCGAAGGAGGTGCGGCCCGTGACGTGCTTCTTCAGGCGGCCGACTTCGGCGGTCAGCTGGGTCAGCTGCAGGGCGTTGCGCACGCCGACGAGCAGGCGCTCGGCCGACACCGGCTTGACGAAGAAGTCCTGGGCGCCCGCCTGCATGGCCTTGACCACGGCGTCGACACCGCCCGAGGCGGTCAGGACGATGACCGGGGTGGCGACCCCGGCGGTGCGGATCTCGGCCAGGGCCTCGAGGCCGCTCATGCCGGGCATGACCATGTCGAGCAGAACGACGTCGGCCCCGCCGCCCTTGGTCAGGCGGTCGATGGCTTCGCCGCCGGATTCGGCATGCACGACGGCGTAGCCTTCGCGCTCCAGCACGGCCTGGGCGAGGCGGCGCTGGGTCGGGTCGTCATCGACCACCAGAACGGTCTTGGCCATGGAGGCTCACCCTTCATCACATCATCGGCGGCCGGCCCTCGTTGAAGCGGGACTGGCTCATTCCGGGACGTTTTAGCCGTCACAAGGTGAAGATCGGGTTGGAAGGCAGGGTGAGCGGGGGGTTAACGAACTGGGGGCAAGGCGGCGTCCGACTCCTCGCAATCGGGCAAGTCGTCGTGATTCTGGAGCCGCGCTCCGCCGACTTCGAGATCAGGCCATTTCGGCGGCGTCGTTCTGGCCGTTCCGCCGCGCAGGGCGTCGCGCATGTCCGTACGCGGCCGTTGGGGACCGCAATTGAGCTGGGTCCATCGGCGGACTGAAGTCCATTTGCCGCTCCCGTCGCGGGCCCACAGGACCATCCGCCATTGTTCGGCGACCAGGACCTCGGGCGCGCCGTCATTGTTGACGTCGATCGGCTTGGCGACGCATTGGCCGGGCTGGAGGCACTCGGCGCGCTCATCGCTCGCCGGGACCGTTCCGGCGAATCCGCTGGGCAAGGCGGCTCCGGCCGGAGCGATCTCGAAGACGGGCGCCCGTTCGGGCCTGCCGAGATCGCGACCGGCCCACCGGTTCTTGAGGGCGCCAACTTCGCGCGCCTTGGCGGCGATGTCGGGCTTGGAGGACCGTTTCAAGCGATCCAAGGCCGCCTCGCCGGCCTTGCCGCTTTCGAAGCGCAGGAAGGTGAAGTCGAACTTGTCTGGAGTCACCGCACCCCGCTCCAGCCGACCCACCTGATCGGCGACGGCCAGGCGGTCCGGGTCGGCGATGGGGCTGAACAGGGCCAGGATGACCGCGATCTCGAGAACGGCGGTCCAGACGTTGGTCTGTTCCAGCGGCTGCATCCAGTCGGCGCCTTTTCGCCAGAAGGGCTGGAGGGCGGCGAAGCCGTAGCCGGCGGCGTAGGCCGCGCCGATGAGGGCGCAGGCGAAGGCGATGATGCGGTCCGGCGTCAGGCCGTGCTGGCCGATGCGCAGGGCCAGGCCCCAAAAGGCGATGACGATGAAGGGCGTCAGCAGGACGGCGGCGACCCGGACCGTAATGCGCAGGATCAGCGGCGGCAGGTTGTCGGCGCGGCCGTCCTGGTAGGCGGTGTTGATCAGGATGATCAGGACCCCGGCGGCCGAAAGGACAAGGGCAGTGGCGCTGCCAGTGTCCCACAGGCCCGACAGGCCGGTGAAGGGCAGGGCGGCCAGGAAGCCGGCGGCCAACACCGTCATCAGCAACAGGAGCCAGGACAGCAGCATCAGCACGACGCTGCGCACACCGCGGATCAGGCCGTCGCGCACGTCGGTCAGGTGAACGGCGGTGGCGAAGGTCAGGGTGGTCACCGGGATGGAGAACCATTCCTCGGTAATGAGCGTGTCGAGGAAGTCGAGGCCGATGACCTTGAACAGGGCGGCCCCGAGGTGGAGCAGGATCCACAGCGCCCCCGTGAAGCCGATCGACAGGGCCAACTGCACGCCGGCCTTCCAGGCGGTGTCGAAATAGGTTGGGAAGGCCGCGATCCACCTGCGCTCCATGTCAGCCGGCAGGACCAGATGGTGGCCGATGAACAGGGCGGTCGCCGCGAAGATGGGCATGGGGAAGGTCAGGAACGGCGGATGGAGGCCTTCGCCCGCGCCGCGGGACGCTACGCTGTGCCAGCCCAGCAGGGCGAGGAAGGCCGTGGCGGCCAATGCCCAGGCCAGGAGGACCGGCCAGCGCATGCGGCCCGCGCCGGCCAACAGCAGCACCGGGATCATGACCAGGATCAGCGCCAGCGGCCCGAACAACTCGGGCACGGTGGCGGGCCAGGTGGGGCCCGGACCGCAGGCTCCCGGAAGGGTCGAGTCGCACAGCCGCGAATACGCCTCAGCCGACCGGTACAGCCACCACAGCGCCGTGCCCTGGGCCAGGCCGATGGCGAGGCGGAACACGACGAGCAGGGGTGATCCCGTCCGTCCGAGACTGTTGCGGCCGGTCGCTTCGCTGGCGTCCGTCATGGGCTTCCCCTCCCTGATTATGGTCAAGGTGCACCAGATAGCGGCTCACGTCTTGCGGATTTCCGGTGCAGACGCAGCGCAGGGCGCGTCCCCGCTTGAGTTTCCGCCCGGGCCGTGTATAGAGCGCGCCTTCTCCGTCGCAGCTTCGGCCGCGGCGGTCCTGTCCGAGAACTTCGGGGCGTGGGGGCCACCCACCGCCGTAACTGCCAGAGAGCCCTCTGGCGCCGTGGGGAGATGGGGATGCAGACGACCACCGTCACCCGGTATCCGGGCGCATGGGGTTTGAGCTTCCTTCGGACATTACGACCGGCCTGAACGTCTCGCAGCGATGCGCGGCGCTTTGGCCAAATCCGTCGTCGGGAATAAGCCCGGCGGCGAATGCAAGACTGGAGACCGCAATGGACCGCGCACAAAAAGCCGAGTCGATCGAAACGCTGAAGGGCGTTTTCGCCGACGCGGGCGCCGTGGTCGTGACCCACAACCTGGGTCTGACCGTTGCGGATATGGAAGACCTGCGTGGCCGTCTTCGTAAAGAAGGCGCCGCATTCAAGGTGGTCAAGAACCGCCTGGCGCTGAAGGCGCTCGAAGCCGCTGAAGGCAGCGATTACCACGGCCTGTTCAAGGGTCCGGTGGGCATCGCCTACGCCGACGACGCGGTGACGGCCGCCAAGGTCACCGCCGAATTCGCCAAGGCCAACGACAAGTTCGTCGTCCTGGGCGGCTTCATGGGTGACAAGGTTCTGGACGCGAAGGGCGTGGAGGTTCTCTCCAAACTGCCGTCGCTGGATCAGATCCGCGCTTCGTTCCTCGGCCTGCTCAACACGCCTGCGACCCGTATCGCCGGCGTCGTCCAGGCCCCGGCCGGCCAACTGGCTCGCGTTTTCAACGCGTACGCCACGAAGGACGCCGCGTAAGCGGAACCGCCTCTTTCATCTCTGCAAACTCTCTCTGAACCCTATTCCTCCGAAGGAAATCTACCATGACCGACCTGACCAAGATCGTCGAAGACCTGTCCAAGCTGACCGTCCTCGAAGCCGCTGAACTCTCGAAGCTGCTGGAAGAAAAGTGGGGCGTCAGCGCCGCTGCTCCGGTCGCCGTCGCCGCTGTCGGCGGTGGCGCCGCCGCCCCGGTCGAAGCTGCTGAAGAGCAAACCGAGTTCACCGTTGTCCTGATCGACGGCGGCGACAAGAAGATCAACGTCATCAAGGAAGTCCGCGGCGTCCGTTCGGACCTGGGTCTGAAGGAAGCCAAGGACCTGGTCGAAGGCGCTCCGCAGAACGTCGTCGAGAACGTCTCGAAGCAGACCGCCGACGAAGTCGCCAAGAAGCTGACCGAAGCCGGCGCCAAGGTCCAGATCAAGTAATCTGGTCCATGGCCGGTCGCCCCTCGGGGCGACGGTTTGGAAAGTCGAGCGGGCCGGGGAGCGATCCCCGGCCCGTTTTCTTTTTGTGGACGCGTGGCGGATCGCGCCGTCGCCGCCCATCTCCGGCATCCCCCCTCAAGAGGATGACGCCATGAAGATCCTGATGGTCCTGACCTCTCACGACCAACTCGGCGACACGGGCCGCAAGACCGGGTTCTGGCTGGAGGAGTTCGCCGCGCCGTACTACGCGCTCAAGGACGCCGGCGCCGAAATCGTCATCGCCTCGCCGAAAGGCGGGCAGCCGCCGCTAGATCCCAAGAGCGACGCCGAAGACGCCCAGACCGACGACACCCGACGCTTCCGCGAGGATCCCGAGGCGCAGCAGGCGCTGGGCGCCACGCATCGCCTTGGCGAGATGAAGGCCGCGGACTTCGACGCAGTCTTCTATCCGGGCGGCCATGGCCCCTTGTGGGATCTGGCGACCGACCCCGCATCGATCAGCCTGATCGAGGCCTTTGCGCGGACAGGCAAGCCGACCGGCTTCGTTTGCCATGCCCCAGGCGTGCTGAAGGCGGTCAAGAGCGAGGACGGCGAACCTTTGGTCAAGGGCCGCAAGGTGACGGGCTTCACCAATAGCGAGGAAGAGGCGGTGGGGCTGACCCAGGTCGTCCCCTTCCTGGTCGAGGATATGCTGAAGGCGAACGGCGGCCGCTACAGCAAGGGCGCGGATTGGGCCTCGCACGTATTGACAGACGGGACCCTGGTCACCGGCCAGAATCCAGCGTCCTCGCGCGAGGCGGCGCAGGCCCTGCTGGGCCTGCTGAAGACCTAGGCCTTCGGCCTCGCGCTCGGCTTCGTCACCGCCGACGCGGCGTCAGGATGTCGCCCAGCCGGTCCGGGGTTCCCTCGATCCGCTCCAGCCGCGGGTAGCGCAGGCCGCCGTGGTAGTCGAAGGACAGGGTGCGGAACTCGTCGCCGCGCTTGATCACCAGCTTGATGGGATCGGTCCCGCCCTTGGCCGCGGTGACGGCGTTGCGGAGCGCCTCGGCCGAGGCGGTGCGGTCGTTGACCGCCACCAGCTCCCAGCCGGCGCCGACGCCCTGCTCGAAGGCCGGGCCGCCCCAGAGGACGCCGGTGATGCGGTTGTTCGAGCCGAGGGTGAAGCCCAGCGAATACTGGAAATCGTTGGCCCAGCCGGACTGGATGGTCTTCTCCAGCGGGGTCAGGCGGTCGACGTAGGTGAGGCGGTAGCCGCCACGCGCGATGCCGTCCAGCGGGGCCTTGGCGTCGGGACCGACCGCATCCAGGCGGGTGCGCAGGAAGGTCGCCCAGTCGTGCGGGTGGACGGCGTTGAGGTGCTGGACCACGTCGTCGAAGGTGTAGGGCCGGGCCTCCCAGACGCCGTCCTCGATGCCGAAGAAGGCCTTGGCGAAGTCGTCCAGCGACTTCTTGCCGCCGGTCTGCTCGCGGATCAGGGTGTCGGCGTCCAGCCAGACCAGCAGGGCTTCGCGATAGTAGTCGCCGGTGCCGCGCATCCACGAGGACCACGGATTGGTGGTGCGGTAGCCGAGTAGGTTGTGGTTCGAGGTGTCCTGCAGCGCACGCCAGGCCCGGCCGGGCTGGTTCTCATAGAAGCCGGCGATCTCGGCGAGGGTGATGAGCACCTCGTCCTTGGTCCCCAGACCCGAGCGGGCGGTCAGGACTTCGCCCCAGTACTCGGTCTGGCCCTCGTAGACCCACATCAGGCTGTTCTGGGTGGGGACGTTGAAGTTCGGGACGTATTCGTCGGACGGACGGCGGAATTTGCCGTTCCAGCTGTGGGTGAACTCGTGCGGCAGCAGGCTGCGCGAACCGTAGTCCGGATTCGAGCCGGTGAAGAAGGACGGGCTGGCGGTGTTCTCGGACGAGCGGTGATGCTCCAGGCCGATGCCGCCCATCTTCGAGGTCAGGCCGAGCAGGAATTCGTAGTGGTCGAAGTGGCGGGCGCCGAAGAGGCGGTCGGCCTGGTCGACCAGGGCCTCGTACTGGGCGATGCGCTCGGGGCCGGCGTTGAGCGAGGCGGCGGTGTCGCCCACCAGGTTCAGGTGCACCGGCGAGCGGCCGCCCGGATCCAGGTCGATGCGGCGGTAGTGCTTGCCCGCGAACATCGGGCTGTCCGCCAGGTGCTCCAGGGAGATCGGCGCGAAGGTCGCCACGTCGCCCTCGCGGCCGGTGGTGGTCAGGGCCACCCCGTACTGCCAGCCCTCCGGCAGCTTGACCGAGGGGGCGAACAGGATCCGGCTCTGATGGTAGCCCGCCGGGTAGAGCAGGGCCTTCTCCCACTGGAGGTTGACCATCTCGGGGGTCATGACCACGCGCCAGACGGCGTTGTCCGGCTGGGTCAGCCATTCGAACGAGACCTCGATCTCGGACACGCCCGCGGGGATGTCGAGGTGGAAGGCGTGCGGATCGACGGTGTCGCGGACCCACTCGATCCGCTGGCCATTGCCCGTGACGGTCACCCCGGAGATCAACTGGATCGGGCCGGTGTCGGCGTGGTTGCCCGGGATGAATTTGGGATACTGCAGGACCAGATGGCCCGGCGAGACCGGGACGGTCTGGCGGGTGCGGATCACCTTGTGGTCCAGGTCGGTCAGATCAACCTGGATGCCGATGACGCCCGGATAGTCGCGGTCCTGCGGGGCCGGGATCGGCGGCAGGGCGTGCGGCAGGCTGGTCGGCGGATTCAGCGGCGTCTGCGCCTGGGAGGCCGGGACCTGGGCGAGTGCGGGCAGGGCGCTGGAGGCGAGCAGCAGCGCGATGGCGGCGGTTCTAAGCATACGGTCGGCTCCGATCAGCGACGGCGCGGGGCGAGGATGTCGCCGAGACGGTCCGGCGTGCCCTCGATCCGCTCGAGGTGCGGGTAGCGAAGGCCGCCGTGGTAGTCGAAGCGGACGGTGCGGAAGCGGTCGCCGTTCTTGAGCATCAGCTCGACCGGGACGTTCGGGTCCTTGGCGGCGGTGATGGCCTCGGAGACGCCCGCGGCGGTGGCGGTCCGGCCGTTGACGGCCACGACCTCCCAGCCCGGGCGCAGGCCGGCCTCGAAGGCGGGCGAGCCCCAGCGCACGGCGGTGACGCGCATCGCCGGGTTCAGCGACAGGCCGAGCGAATAGGCGAAGTCGACGCGGCTGTACTCGGCGTTCAGGGCCTTGGAGTAGTCGTTCGGCGTCTCGCGCCAGACCAGGCGATATCCGCCGCGCTCGATGCCGGCGTTGGGCGTCGGGGCGTTCTCGCCGACCGCGTCCAGGTGGGTGCGCAGGAAGGTGGCCCAGTCGTTAGGCTGGACGCCGTTCAGCACGCCGGTGACGGTATCGAAGGTGTAGGGCGCCGGATCCCAATCGCCGTCCTCGACCCCGAAGAAGCCCTTGGCGAAGTCGTCGAGTGACTTCTTGCCGCCCGTCTGCTCGCGGATCCAGGTGTCGGCGTCGAGCCAGATCATCGAGCCTTCGCGGTAGTAGTCCTCGCTGCGCTGGAAGCTGGCCCAGGGCTGCGGGCGGCGCTGGGCGATGATCGGGTCGTTGGTGGTGTCCTGCAGGGCGCGCCAGCTGCGGCCCGGGTTGTCCTCGGCGTAGGGCGCGGCGGTGTTGGCGAAGACGTCCAGCGCCTGCTGCTTGCTCAGCAGGCCGGCGCGAGCAGTCAGGATCAGGCCCCAGTACTGGGTCTGGCCCTCGTAGACCCACAGCAGGGAGTTCTGCAGCGGCTCGTTGAGGTTCGGCGTCAGCTGGTCGGCCGGGCGGCGCCACTTGCCGTTCCAGGAGTGGGTGTACTCGTGGCCGAGCAGGTCTCGGTCGCCAATGGTGCCGAGACGGTCGGTGAAATATTTGGTGTCGACGCTGTTCTCGGACGAGCGGTGGTGCTCCAGGCCGATGCCGCCGAGCTTGTCGGTGACGGCGAGCAGGAAGTCGTAGTGGTTGAAGTGGCGGGCGCCGAACAGACGGTCGGCCTGCTGCACCAGGCTGCGGTGCAGCGCGATGTGCTCGTCGGTGGCGGCCAGCATGGCGGCGTCATCGGCGACGATGTTCAGGCGCACCGGCGAACGGCCGCCCGGATCCAGGTCGATCTGACGATAGTGGGCGCCGGCGAAGACCGGGCTGTCGGCCAGGTGCTCGAGCGTGATCGGCGCGAAGGTCGCCACGCCGTTCTGGAACGAGCGGGTGTCCAGCGCCGCGCCGTACTGCCAGCCGGCGGGCAGGCGCAGGGTCGGCTCGACGGTGATCTGGCTGTGGTAGTAGCCGGCCGGATAGAGGACCGCCTTCTCCCACTGGATGTTCAGCATCTCGTCGGTGATGACGATGCGGCCCTGGGCGCCCTCGATCGGCGTCAGCCACTTGAAGGCGACCTCGACCGATGAAGCGCCGGCCGGGACCTCGACCTGGTAGCCGTTTGTGTGGACCGTGTTGCGGACCCAGCGCAGCGGCTGGCCGTTGGCGGTGATGTGCAGGTCGGCGAGGTCGTCGACGGGGCCGACCGGGCCGTGGGCGCCGGGGATCCACTGCGGATAGAGCAGGATCAGCGGGCCGGGGCCGGCGACGGGGATGGTCTGCTTCACCGAGACGATGCGACGATCGATGTCGGTGGCGTCGACGTCCAGGGTGATGACGCCCGGATAGGCCACGTCCTGCGGCGCGGGGATCGGGGCCAGCGTGCGGTCCAGGGCGGGCGTGCCGACCTGGGCGAGAGCGGGAGCGGATCCGAAAAGCAGCGCCGCGGCGCAAGCGGAAACAAGCAGGCGGGCGGCAGGCTTCATCGAGTCACTTTCCAGCTGGACGGGCAGGGGCGCAGATCACTGCGGGCGCGCCTAGGGGTCAACCCGGACGCGCGCCCGCGGGATTAAATCGCCGTCATGTTCGAAATCCGTCGCCCGTGGCGCGTGGAAATCAGGCCGCCGGCTTCACTTCCAGCAGCTCGACCGTGAACAGCAGGGTCGAGTTCGGGGGCAGTTCGTCGCCTCCGACCCAGCGTTCGCCGTAGCCAAGGGCGGCGGGGATGACGAACTCGAACTTCTCGCCTTCGCGCATGAGGGCGACGCCCTCGGTCCAGCCCTTGATCACGCGGTTGAGCGGGAACTCGGCCGGCTCATTGCGGGCGTAGGAGCTGTCGAACTCGCGGCCGTCGACGAAGGTCCCGCGGTAGTGGACCTTGACCGTGTCGGTGGCCACGGGCTGGCGGCCGGCTTTGTGGGCCGGTCCGACGCGGCGGTACTGCAGACCGGAGGCGGTCGTGGTCCAGCCCTCGCGGGCGGCGTTCCATTCCAGATAGGCGTTGTTGCCGACGGTCCAGTTCGCCTGGGTCGATGGGCCGGCGTAGTTGTAGACCGGCTGCGGATCCGAGACGGCGCAGGCGCCGAGGGCGAGGGCCGCCGAGGCGGCGAGAGCGATCTGTTTCATGCGGCGAAGCTAGCAGCACGGCGGCGCTTGAGGAACAGGGCCTCGGCGGGGGCGGGCGACAACACCAGGGCGGCGTCGTAGTCGTGCAACGCCTCCTTCATGCGGCCCAGTCGCGCGCACAGATCGGCGCGCGCAGCGTGGTAGGGCAGCCAGCCGGGGGCCGCGGCTTCATCCAGGGCTTCGAGACCGGCGACGGGGCCCTCGACCTCGGCCAAGGCCACGGCGCGATTGACCCGGATGACCGGGTCGTCGCGGTGGGTGAGCAGGGCGTCGTAGAGCGCCACGATGCCGGACCAGGGCGAGCGACCGGTGCGGGCGCGCTCGGCGTGGGCGGCGTGGATGGCCGCCTGCAAGGCTCGGGGGCCCGGCGGAGCGCCGTGGGAGACGGCGTTGGCGATGAGCAGCCGGGCTTCGCCGTCGGCGATCAGCGCCGCGTTCCAGTCGCGGGGATCCTGTTCGGACAGCGGCAACATCGCGCCGTGGGCGTCCAGCCGGGCCGGGCGGCGGGCCTCGGCGAAGCGCACGGTGGCGGCCAGGGCCTGGACCTCCGGATCGTGCGGGGCGAGGCGGGCGAGCAGGCCGGTCAGGGCCAGCATTTCACGGGCGAACTCTGCATGCGGCCCGGCCAGGGCGGCGTCTGCATGGGCCTGGGCGTAGGCGATCTCCAGCGTGGACAGGACGGCGTCCATACGCTCCGGCCATCGATCGGGACCGGGCGTCTCGAACGGCACGCCGGCGGCTGCGATCTTGCGCTTCGCCCGCAGCAGGCGCTGCGACAGGGTCGGTTCGGGGACCAGGAAGGCGGCGGCGATCTCCGCCGTCGACAGGCCGCAGACGGTCTTGAGGGTCAGGGCGGCGCGGGCGTCGGGGGCGACGGCCGGGTGGCAGCAGACGAAGATCAGGCGCAGCCGTTCGTCGGGGATGGGCTCGTCGAGGGCCATGACCTGCTCCTCCGGCGTGGGGTCGGGCGCGGCCGGGTCCGGGCGGTGGTTGGCGGCTGTGCCGCGCCGGCGCAGGCGGTCCAGGGCCGCGCGACGGGCCGTCGCGTAGAGCCAGGCGGCGGGATCGGCGGGCGGTGTCTCGTCCCAGGCGGCGACGGCCCGTACGCAGGCTTCGGCGAAGGCCTCCTCGGCGAGGTCGAGATCGCGGAACGCAGCGGCGAGCGCGGCGACGACCCGTCCGCCGGCCTCGCGGAAGGTGCGGTCGAGGATCGGGGTCGCCGGGCTCGCCATCGGCGTCAGCCTTCGCCCGGGTCGGGCATGTCGAGGCAGGGGCGGATTTCGACCGAGCCGTTGGCGGCGATCGGCAGCTTGCGCGCCCAGTCGATGGCGGCGTCGAGGTCGGGCACGTCGATCAGATAAATGCCGCCCAGCTGTTCGCGAGTCTCGGCGAAGGGCCCGTCGTGAAGCGTGCGGCCCTGGGGCGTGATGCGGACGGTGGTTGCGGTGTCCGACCACATCAGGCCGGCTCCGCCCTGCAGCAGGCCCTTCTGGGCCAGTTCGCCGGCGAAGGCGTTATGCGACTCGAGGACGGACCTCCAGGCCGGATCCTGGTCGCGGGCGGGATAGGACTCGGCTTCGTTCTCGTAGATGATCAGGGCGTACTGCATGGCGGCTCTCCCGTCGTCCGATCGGCCGATCCGATCATGCGCGACAACCGGGAGACGCGCGAGCGTGGCCGGATCCGACAGGGGACGATAACTTTTCGTCTTTCGACTTTATTTCGCCGACAAAGCGAGTATATGAGCCCGTTCCGCTAACTCCGTAATGAGTCCGCGCGAAAGCGCCGAGGCCCGGTTTGTCGCCCTCCGACCGGTGCGAAGGCGCGCTCCTCCCCAAGGGAGCCATACAATTCAGGCGTCCTGGGACCGTAAGGCCCGAGGGTGGACGCCGAAACCGATGGTCACGGGTCGCCGGTCGGCGGGCCGTGGCTGCTGCATTGAGCGCAGGCTGCCCGGCCTGACGCGATTGGGAAGACAGAATGGCCAAGTCCAAAGCCGAACTCACCGTGAACGGTCAGTTCGCCACCGCCACCTCGTTCACCGGCAAGAAGCGTATCCGCCACTCGTTCGGCCGGATCCCTGAAGCGGTGCAAATGCCGAACCTGATCGAGGTTCAGCGCGCCTCCTACGAGCAGTTCCTGCAGCGCGAAGTGCGCTCGGGGCCGCGCCGGGACCAGGGCATCGAGGCGGTGTTCAAGTCGGTCTTCCCGATCAAGGACTTCAACGAACGCGCCATCCTCGAATACGTCTCGTACGAGTTCGAAGAGCCGAAGTACGACGTCGAAGAGTGCATCCAGCGCGACATGACCTATGCCGCGCCGCTGAAGGTCAAGCTGCGCCTGATCGTCTTTGAATCGGACGAGGAAACGGGCGCCCGCTCGGTCAAGGACATCAAGGAGCAGGACGTCTACATGGGCGACATCCCGCTCATGACGGACAAGGGCACCTTCATCGTCAACGGGACGGAGCGGGTCATCGTCTCGCAGATGCACCGTTCGCCGGGCGTCTTCTTCGATCACGACAAGGGCAAGACGCACAGCTCGGGCAAGCTGCTGTTCGCCGCGCGCGTGATCCCGTACCGCGGTTCGTGGCTCGACTTCGAGTTCGACGCCAAGGACATCGTCTACGTCCGTATCGACCGTCGCCGTAAGCTGCCGGCCTCGACCTTCCTGATGGGTCTGGGCATGGACGGCGAGGAAATCCTCAAGACCTTCTACGAGACGGTCCCTTACGAGAAGCGCGGCGAAGGCTGGGTCACGCCCTACAAGCCGGAACGCTGGCGCGGTGTGAAGCCGGAGTTCGACCTGGTCGACGCCGACACCGGCGAAGTCGTCGCCTCGGCCGGCGCCAAGATCAGCGCCCGTCAGGCCAAGAAGCTGGCCGACGGCGGCCTCAAGGCCCTGTCGCTGGCCCAGGACGCCCTGCTGACCAAGTATCTGGCCGCCGACGCGGTCAACTACGAGACCGGCGAGATCTACGCTGAAGCCGGCGACGAGCTGGACCAGGCCACGATCGAACTGCTGGAAAGCCACGGCTTCACCACCATCGACGTGCTGGACATCGACCACGTCACGGTCGGCGCCTACATGCGCAACACCCTGCGCATCGACAAGAACACCGGCCGCGAGGACGCGCTGTTCGACGTCTATCGCGTGATGCGCCCGGGCGAGCCGCCGACCCCGGAAGCCGCCGAAGCGATGTTCAACTCGCTGTTCTTCGACGCCGAGCGCTACGACCTGTCGGCCGTGGGCCGCGTCAAGATGAACATGCGTCTGGAGACCCCCGAGGTCTCGGACGAGATCCGCGTCCTGCGCAAGGACGACGTGCTCAAGGTCCTGCAGATCCTGGTCGGCCTGAAGGACGGCCAGGGCGAGATCGACGACATCGACAACCTGGGCAACCGCCGGGTCCGCTCGGTCGGCGAACTGCTGGAGAACCAGTACCGCGTCGGCCTGCTGCGCATGGAGCGCGCCATCAAGGAGCGCATGAGCTCGGTCGATATCGACACGGTCATGCCGCACGACCTGATCAACGCCAAGCCGGCCGCGGCGGCGGTGCGTGAGTTCTTCGGCAGCTCGCAGCTGTCGCAGTTCATGGACCAGACCAACCCGCTGTCGGAGATCACCCACAAGCGCCGCCTCTCGGCGCTTGGCCCGGGCGGTCTGACCCGCGAGCGCGCCGGCTTCGAAGTCCGCGACGTGCACCCGACCCACTACGGCCGGATCTGCCCGATCGAAACGCCGGAAGGCCCGAACATCGGCCTGATCAACTCGCTGGCCACCCACGCGCGCGTCAACAAGTACGGCTTCATCGAGAGCCCGTACCGTCGCGTGAAGGACGGCATGGCCCAGGACGAGGTGGTCTACATCTCGGCCATGGAAGAGGCGAAGTACGTCATCGCCCAGGCCAACATCGAGCTGAAGAACGGCGAGATCGTCGAGGACCTGGTCCCCGGCCGGATCAACGGTGAATCCCAGCTGCTCATCAAGGCTGACGTCGACATGATGGACGTGTCGCCGAAGCAGGTCGTTTCGGTCGCCGCCGCCCTGATCCCGTTCCTGGAAAACGACGACGCCAACCGCGCCCTGATGGGCGCCAACATGCAACGTCAGGCCGTGCCGCTGGTGCAGTCGGACGCGCCGCTGGTCGGCACCGGCATGGAAGCCGTCGTCGCCGTGGACTCCGGCGCTGTCGTGGTCGCCAAGCGTGAAGGCGTCGTCGAGCAGATCGACGGCACCCGTATCGTCGTCCGCGCCACCGGCGACCTGGACGCCGGCCGCTCGGGCGTCGACATCTACCGCCTGTCGAAGTTCCAGCGTTCGAACCAGTCGACCTGCATCAACCAGCGCCCGATCGTGCGCGTGGGCGATGAAGTGAAGGCCGGCGACGTCATCGCCGACGGTCCGTCGACCGACCTGGGCGAACTGGCCCTGGGCCGCAACGCCCTCGTCGCCTTCATGCCCTGGAACGGCTACAACTTCGAAGACTCGATCCTGATCTCGGAGCGCATCGTGCGCGACGACGTCTTCACCTCGATCCACATCGAGGAGTTCGAGGTCATGGCCCGCGACACCAAGCTCGGGCCGGAAGAGATCACCCGCGACATCCCGAACGTCGGCGAGGAAGCCCTGCGCAACCTCGACGAGGCCGGCATCGTGGCGATCGGCGCCGAAGTCCAGCCGGGCGACATCCTGGTCGGCAAGGTGACCCCGAAGGGCGAAAGCCCGATGACCCCGGAAGAGAAGCTGCTGCGCGCCATCTTCGGCGAGAAGGCTTCGGACGTCCGCGACACCTCGCTGCGCCTGCCCCCGGGCGTCGCCGGCACCATCGTCGACGTGCGCGTCTTCAACCGCCACGGCGTCGACAAGGACGAACGCGCCCTGGCCATCGAACGCGCCGAAATCGAACGCCTCGGCAAGGACCGTGACGACGAGCTCAAGATCCTCGAGCGCAACGTCTACGGCCGCCTGAAGCCGCTACTGGTCGGCAAGAACGCGACCTCGGGTCCGAAGGGCCTGGGCCGCGGCGAAGTCACCGAAGACAAGCTGGGCGAGCTCTCGCGCGGCCTGTGGTGGCAGATCGCCCTGGACGACGAGAAGGCCATGGGCGAGCTCGAGGCCATGAAGAAGCAGTTCGAGGACGCCCGTAAGGCCCTCGACCGCCGCTTCGAAGACAAGGTCGAGAAGCTGCAGCGCGGCGACGAACTGCCCCCGGGCGTAATGAAGATGGTCAAGGTCTTCGTGGCCGTGAAGCGCAAGCTTCAGCCGGGCGACAAGATGGCCGGCCGTCACGGCAACAAGGGCGTCATCTCCAAGATCCTGCCGATCGAGGACATGCCGCACCTGGAAGACGGCACCACCGTCGACCTGGTTCTGAACCCGCTGGGCGTGCCGTCGCGCATGAACATCGGCCAGATCTTCGAAACCCACCTGGGTTGGGCCGCCGCCGGTCTCGGCAAGCAGATCCAGGGCCTCCTGGAGGCGTGGCAGCACGGCGGTCAGAAGCAGGCCCTCGTCGACCACCTGCAGGACATCTACGGCAAGGACACCCCGCTTCCGGATACGGAAGAGGAGCTGGTCGAGCTGGCCCGCAACCTGTCCAAGGGCGTTCCGTTCGCGACCCCGGTCTTCGACGGCGCGCACATCTCGGACATCGAGGACCTGCTCGAGAAGGCGGGCCTGGACCGCACCGGCCAGTCGATCGTCTACGACGGTCAGACCGGCGAGCAGTTCAAGCGTCCGGTCACGGTCGGCTACATCTACATGCTGAAGCTGCACCACCTGGTCGACGACAAGATCCACGCCCGCTCCATCGGCCCGTACTCGCTCGTCACCCAGCAGCCGCTGGGCGGTAAGGCGCAGTTCGGCGGACAGCGCTTCGGTGAAATGGAAGTGTGGGCGCTGGAAGCCTACGGCGCGGCCTACACCCTGCAGGAGATGCTGACGGTGAAGTCCGACGACGTGGCCGGCCGCACCAAGGTCTACGAGGCCATCGTCCGCGGCGACGACAGCTTCGAGGCGGGCATCCCCGAGTCGTTCAACGTGCTCGTGAAGGAAATGCGCTCGCTGGGCCTGAACGTGGAGCTGGAGAACAGCTGACCGACCGAATGATCCCTCCTCGCGAAAGCGGGGAGGGACGGTCCTCCGCTCTCTCCATCTGAATGAAATTTGGCGGCTTTGCCGCAGAAGGAAAAAAGATGAACCAGGAAGTCCTGAACATCTTCAACCCGGTCCCGGTCACCCCGACCTTCGACCAGATCAAGATCGCCCTGGCCTCGCCGGAGAAGATCCGGTCGTGGTCGTTCGGCGAGATCAAGAAGCCGGAAACCATCAACTACCGGACGTTCAAGCCCGAGCGTGACGGCCTGTTCTGCGCCCGTATCTTTGGCCCGACCAAGGACTACGAATGCCTGTGCGGCAAGTACAAGCGCATGAAGTACAAGGGCATCATCTGCGAGAAGTGCGGCGTCGAGGTCACCCTGGCCCGCGTCCGTCGCGAGCGCATGGGCCACATCGAACTGGCCGCCCCGGTCGCGCACATCTGGTTCCTGAAGTCGCTGCCGTCGCGTATCGCCCTGATGCTCGACATGGCCCTGAAGGACGTCGAGCGCGTCCTGTATTTCGAGAACTATATCGTCACCGAGCCGGGCCTGACCCCGCTGAAGCAGAACCAACTGCTGACGGAAGACGAGTTCTACCGCTACCAGGACGAGTTCGGCGATGACGGCTTCACCGCCGAGATCGGCGCCGAAGCCGTGCGCAACCTGCTGATCGGCATCGACCTCAACGCCGAGGCCGAGAAGCACCGCGGCGAGCTCGCCGACAACCCGTCGGAAATGAAGGCCAAGAAGGCCTCCAAGCGCCTGAAGCTGATCGAGGCCTTCCTCGAGAGCGGCAACAAGCCCGAGTGGATGATCCTGACCGTCGTGCCGGTCATCCCGCCGGAACTGCGCCCGCTGGTGCCGCTGGACGGCGGCCGCTTCGCGACCTCCGACCTGAACGACCTGTATCGCCGGGTCATCAACCGGAACAACCGCCTGAAGCGCCTGATCGAGCTGCGCGCGCCGGACATCATCATCCGCAACGAAAAGCGGATGCTGCAGGAGTCGGTCGACGCCCTGTTCGACAACGGCCGTCGCGGCCGCGTCATCACCGGCGCCAACAAGCGTCCGCTGAAGTCGCTCGCCGACATGCTGAAGGGCAAGCAGGGCCGCTTCCGTCAGAACCTGCTCGGCAAGCGTGTCGACTACTCGGGCCGTTCGGTCATCACCGTGGGTCCCGAGCTGAAGCTGCACGAGTGCGGCCTGCCGAAGAAGATGGCGCTCGAGCTGTTCAAGCCGTTCATCTACGCGCGCCTGGACGCCAAGGGCCTGTCGGGCACCGTCAAGCAGTCCAAGCGCATGGTCGAGCGCGAGCAGCCGCAGGTGTGGGATATCCTCGACGAGGTCATCCGCGAGCACCCGGTGCTGCTAAACCGCGCCCCGACCCTGCACCGCCTCGGCATCCAGGCCTTCGAGCCGAAGCTGATCGAAGGCAAGGCGATCCGTCTGCACCCGCTGGTCTGTACGGCGTTCAACGCCGACTTCGACGGCGACCAGATGGCCGTGCACGTCCCGCTGTCGCTTGAAGCGCAGCTGGAAGCGCGCGTCCTGATGATGTCGACGAACAACATCCTGTCGCCCGCCAACGGCAAGCCGATCATCGTGCCGTCGCAGGACATCGTCCTGGGCCTGTACTACCTGTCGCTCGTCAAGGAAGGCGAGATCGGCGAGGGCAAGCTGTTCGCCAACATGGGTGAGATCGACGCCGCGCTCGACGCCAAGGTCGTCACGCTGCACACCAAGATCAAAGCCCGCTGGACCGAGATGAACGCGGCCGGCGAGGTCGTGACCAAGGTCATCGACACCACCCCGGGCCGGATGAAGCTGGGCGCTCTGCTGCCGCAGAACCAGAACATCGGCTACCGCCTGCTTGAGAAGAACCTGACCAAGAAGGAAATCGGCAACCTGATCGATCAGGTCTACCGTCACTGTGGTCAGAAGGCGACGGTCATCTTCGCCGACCAGATGATGCAGCTGGGCTTCCGCGAAGCCGCCAAGGCCGGCATCTCGTTCGGCAAGGACGACATCGTCATTCCGGCCGCCAAGGCCGGCCTGGTCGCCGACACCCGCACCCAGGTGGAAGAGTACGAGCAGCAGTATGCTGACGGCCTCATCACCAAGGGCGAGAAGTACAACAAGGTCGTCGACGCCTGGGCCAAGGCCACGGACAAGATCGCCGATGCGATGATGGGCGAGATCGCCCAGCCGCGCGTCCTGGCCAAGGGCCAGAACCCGGACATCAACTCGGTGTTCATGATGGCCAACTCGGGCGCCCGCGGTTCGCAGGCGCAGATGAAGCAGCTGGGCGGCATGCGGGGCCTGATGGCCAAGCCGTCGGGCGAGATCATCGAAACCCCGATTATCTCGAACTTCAAGGAAGGCCTGACCGTCCTCGAGTACTTCAACTCGACCCACGGCGCCCGTAAGGGCCTCGCGGACACCGCGCTGAAGACCGCCAACTCGGGTTACCTGACCCGCCGTCTGGTGGACGTGGCCCAGGACTCGATCGTCACCGAGGACGACTGCGGCTCGACCCGCGGCATCACCCTGCGGGCGGTGGTCGAGGGCGGCGACGTGCTCGTCTCCCTGGGCCAGCGCTGCCTCGGCCGCTACTCCGCGGAAGACATCAAGGAGCCCGGCACCGACACGATCCTGCTGCCTGCGGACACCTATCTGCAGGAAGAGGAAGTCGAGATCCTGGAGGCCGCCGGCGTCCAGTCGGTCAAGGTCCGTTCGGCCCTGACCTGCGAAGCCGAAGCCGGCATCTGCGCCTTCTGCTACGGCCGTGACCTGGCCCGCGGCACCAACGTCAACATCGGCGAAGCGGTGGGCGTTATCGCCGCCCAGTCGATCGGCGAGCCGGGCACCCAGCTGACGATGCGGACCTTCCACATCGGCGGCACCGCCCAGGTGGCCGAGACCTCGTTCTTCGAGGCGACCAACGCCGGTACGGCCAAGATCACCGGCCCGACCGTCAAGGCGCAGCACGGCGACCTGGTCGCCATGAGCCGCAACGTGGTCGTGACCATCGTCGTGGACGGCAAGGACCGCGAGACCCACAAGGTCCCGTACGGCGCCCGCATCCGCGTCAAGGAAGGCGCCGACGTGGCCCGCAGCCAGCGTCTGGCCGAGTGGGACCCGTACACCTCGCCGATCCTCACCGAAGTGGGCGGCGCGATCCGCTTCGAGGACCTGGTCGAGGGCCTTTCGGTCCGCGAGGAAACCGACGAAGCGACGGGTATCGCCCAGCGCGTCGTCTCCGACTGGCGCGCCAGCCCGCGCGGCGCGGACCTGCGTCCGGCCATGGGCGTCACCTCCGGCGACGCCTACGCCAAGCTGGCATCGGGCTCTGACGCCCGCTACCTGCTGCCGGTCGGCGCGGTTCTGTCCGTGTCCAACGGCGATACGGTCAAGCCGGGCGAGATCATCGCCCGTGTCCCGACCGAGGGCGCCAAGACCCGCGACATCACCGGCGGTCTGCCGCGGGTGGCCGAGCTGTTCGAAGCCCGTCGTCCGAAGGATTGCGCGGTCATCGCCGAGATGGACGGTCGCGTCGAATTCGGTCGCGACTACAAGAACAAGCGCCGCATCAAGATCACGCCTGAGCCGAATGCTGACGGCGTGCAGGGCGAGGCGGTCGAGTTCCTGATCCCGAAGGGCAAGCACATCTCCGTCCACGACGGCGATCTGATCCAGAAGGGCGACTACATCATCGACGGCAACCCGGATCCGCACGATCTGCTGCGCATCCAGGGCGTCGAGGCGCTCGCCGAGTACCTGGTGAACGAAGTGCAGGAGGTCTACCGACTGCAGGGCGTGCCGATCAACGACAAGCACATCGAGGTGATCGTTCGCCAGATGCTGCAGAAGGTCGAGATCCTGGACTCGGGCGAAACCACCCTGATCCGTGGCGACACGGTGGAAGTGGCGGAAGCCGTTCTGGAGAACCAGAAGGTCGAGAAGCGCGGCGGCCGCCAGGCCATCACGCAGCCGGTCCTGCTGGGCATCACCAAGGCGTCGCTGCAGACCCGCAGCTTCATCTCGGCGGCCTCGTTCCAGGAAACCACCCGCGTGCTGACCGACGCTTCGGTCAACGGCAAGCGCGACACCCTGGAAGGCCTGAAGGAGAACGTCATCGTCGGCCGTCTGATCCCGGCCGGCACCGGCGCCTACCTGCGCTCGCTGCAGAAGATCGCCAACGAGCGTGACGCTGAACTGACCCAGGCCCGCGAAGACGCCATCGAGCCGCTGCCGGCCGATCTGGCGCTGGAGCTGGAGCAGTCGGAAGGCTGATCCTGGTTCAGGACTGAACTGAAGAGGGCGGCGCTGGCGACAGCGCCGCTCTTTTTGTTTGGGCGCTATCGCTCGCGCCGCGGGCGCTCGCTGCTTGAGCGCGGCGGGTGCGCTGCCGCGGGCGCCGTGCGCAGGGGCGCACGCTCGTCCCCCTAGTCTTCTTCCGCCTCCCGGATCCGGTCGCGGCGGGTGCGGACGTTGGCGGTCGAATCCGGCCGCAGGGACGGGTCGAGGTGAGCCCCGGCGACCCCCATGCCGAAATTGGAGCCGGGCCCTTCCTGGGGGCCGACGACGCCGACCCCGCCCGCCAGCGGCCGGCGACGCGCCTCGTACTCGGCGAGGGCCCGGGCGCCCTCGCGAGCGAAGCGGGCGTCGCGCTCGGGATTGCCGGTGCCTTCGATCGGCGCGGCGGCGGCGGCGCGCTCTCCGAAGCGGTCGTCACAGATCGCCCGTTCCGCGGGGCTGAGCAGGCGAGGCGAGGCGCATCCGACCGTGCCGGTGCGCAGGCTGCGTCCGACCCGATCGCCGGCGCCTTCCGGGCGGACCTGCCAGGGCGCCGTGCCGACGTCGGCCGGCGGCGGCGGGGCGCCGGGCGCCGCAGCGCGAGCGACGGGCGCGGGTGGGCGGTCCTCCTCCTCGTCGGGTGTTCGGAACGGGTTCACGACAGCTGCCGAGGCGGGGCCGGTCGTCGGCGTTGTCTCGGCTTGACGGCGGGGCGGGGGCGGCCGGACGCGCGCGGTCTCGCCCGGCAGCAGCGGCCGGGGCTCGATCTCGACCGGAATGATGAACTCCTGGCTGGCGAGAGGGGCGTCGAGCCCGAGAGTGCGCCAGCCGATCAGGCCGAAGAGGATGACGTGAAAGCCGACCGACGCCGCGACGATCGCCGGCTTGCGCCAGCGTTCGGCTCGCGCCGGCCAGATCCACGCAACCCTGGTCATCCATCCTCCCTGCGTACAGCCCTAGGGTGACCCGGCGAGCGTGGCCGTATTGCGGCCTGGGCGACGGCGAAGACGAGATACTACGCCCTTCCGAAGGTCTGCGTCCCCTTCCTTGCCGGGGGTGGGGTGGTTAGGGTGTCGCCTCGACGGCGCCGGCCGTCGCCGGCGGGCTGTCGATGCTTGGATTGTTGAGCCTCTTTGTCTCGTCCCTTCAGGACCCTGCCGCCGACGTCCCGGCCAACCTGCCGCCGGTTACCGTCGAGCAGCCGCGCAACGGCGAGGTGGTGCTGAGCTGTGCGGTGTCGCCCAGCGGCCAACTGGCGGATTGCCAGGTCGTGTCCGAGACGCCGCCTGGGCGTGGGTTCGGGGAGGCCGCCCTGCGGAGCGCCGGCCGCGCCCGGCTGAGCCAGGACAGCGTGCGTGAATCCGGAGGCCGAGGACGGGTCAGATTCACGGTCCGTTTCCGCTACGATCCCCCAGAGCCTTGACCTGATCCCCCTTCGCGCGTAGAAGCCGCCCACTTTCGAGAAGGGCGTCCCCCGGGACGGCCGTCGTGATCGTGACAATCTAGATACGGGCTGTGCCCGCCGGAACGTCCAAAGCGCACGTTCCGGCTTTTGTGTTTGTCGCAATACCGGCTCGGAACTCCACCCGGGGCGGCCTCAGGGCCGTCCGAAAAGAAGGCTCACCGGGGCGCTCCGGCCGAAAGGCACACGCCCCCATCGACTAGAAGAGAACGAGTACTCGATGCCTACGATCAACCAGCTGATCCGCAAGCCGCGCGCCCCCAAGCCGGTCCGCAACAAGGTCCCGGCCCTGAAGGGCTGCCCGCAGCGTCGCGGCGTCTGCACCCGCGTCTACACCACGACCCCGAAGAAGCCGAACTCGGCTCTGCGTAAGGTCGCCAAGGTCCGTCTGACCACCGGCATCGAAGCCGTGTGCTACATCCCGGGCGAAGGCCACAACCTGCAAGAGCACTCCGTCGTGCTCATCCGCGGCGGCCGCGTGAAGGACCTTCCGGGCGTTCGCTACCACATCCTGCGCGGCGTGCTCGACACGCAAGGCGTCAAGGACCGCAAGCAGCGCCGTTCGCACTACGGCGCCAAGCGTCCGAAGTAAGACGAACCGAACCACCAGTTTCTCCCGGCCGAGGCCGGGAACCCGAGAACGATCTAAAAGGCCAAGCCCATGTCCCGTCGTCACCGCGCCCAGAAGCGCGAAGTTCTGCCGGATCCCAAGTTCAAGGATCTGATCGTCACCAAGTTCATGAATTACGTCATGTACGAGGGCAAGAAGGCCGTCGCCGAGAACATCGTCTACGGCGCGTTCGATATCCTGGCCGAGAAGAAGAAGGACCAGGAGCCGGTCGCGACCTTCCACGCCGCGCTCGACAACGTCGCCCCGGCGGTCGAAGTCCGTTCGCGTCGCGTCGGCGGCGCCACCTACCAGGTGCCGGTCGAAGTCCGTCCGGACCGTCGTCGCGCCCTGGCCATCCGCTGGCTGGTCAACGCCGCTCGCAAGCGTGGCGAGAACACCATGACCGAGAAGCTGGCGGCCGAGCTGCTGGACGCCTCGAACAACCGCGGCACCGCGGTCAAGAAGCGTGAAGACACCCACAAGATGGCCGAAGCCAACCGCGCCTTCAGCCATTACCGCTGGTAACGCCTTCGAGGCGGTGCTCGCACTGAGTAACTGAGACTATCCGGCGCGGGCGGTTTGAGCTAAATCGCCCGCGCTCGCTTATCTGACCATTCCCCGAGGCGCCGCAGCGGCGCCGCATCTGACCGCAAGGCACGCTCCCATGCCCCGCACGCATAAAATCGAAGACTACCGCAACTTCGGCATCATGGCGCACATCGACGCCGGCAAGACGACGACGACCGAGCGGATCCTGTATTACACCGGCAAGTCCCACAAGATCGGCGAAGTGCACGACGGCGCCGCCACCATGGACTGGATGGACCAGGAGCAGGAACGCGGCATCACCATCACGTCGGCCGCGACGACCGCCTTCTGGCAAGAGAAGCGCCTCAACATCATCGACACCCCCGGGCACGTGGACTTCACCATTGAAGTCGAGCGCTCGCTGCGCGTCCTCGACGGCGCCGTGACGGTGCTGGACGGCAACGCCGGCGTCGAGCCGCAGACCGAGACCGTCTGGCGCCAGGCCGACAAGTACAAGGTTCCGCGCATCGTCTTCGTCAACAAGATGGACAAGATCGGCGCCGACTTCGACAAGTCGGTCGAGTCGATCCGCGACCGTCTGGGCGCCAAGGCCGTGCCGATCCAGTTCCCGATCGGCGCCGAAAGCTCGCTGTCGGGCCTGGTCGATCTGGTCCGCATGAAGGCCGTCATCTGGGACAACGACGCCCTGGGCGCGAACTTCCGCGACGAAGAGATCCCGGCTGACCTGGTCGACAAGGCCAACGAAGCCCGCCAGTACCTGATCGACAACGCCGTCGAGCTCGACGACGAGGCGATGGAAGCCTACCTCGAGGGCAACGAGCCGTCGGAAGCGACCATCAAGAAGTGCATCCGCAAGGCCGTGCTGACCGGCGCGTTCTACCCGATCCTCTGCGGCTCGGCGTTCAAGAACAAGGGCGTCCAGACCCTGCTCGACGCCGTCGTCGACTACCTGCCGTCGCCGGTGGACATCCCGCCGACCCCGGGCATCGACTTCAAGACCGAAGAGCCGGTCACCCGCCGCGCCTCGGACGAAGAGCCCCTGTCGGTTCTGGCGTTCAAGATCATGGACGACCCCTTCGTCGGCTCGCTGACCTTCTGCCGCCTGTACTCGGGCAAGATGGAAACCGGCATGTCGCTGCTGAACTCCAGCCGCGACAAGCGCGAGCGCGTCGGCCGCATGCTGCAGATGCACTCGAACAACCGCGAGGACATCAAGGAAGCCTACGCCGGCGACATCGTCGCCCTGGCCGGCCTGAAGGAAACCCGCACCGGCGACACCCTGTGCGATCCCCTGAAGTCGCCCGTCATCCTTGAGAAGATGGAGTTCCCGGCTCCGGTCATCGAGATCGCCGTCGAGCCCAAGTCGAAGGCCGACCAGGAGAAGCTGGGCGTCGCCCTGGCCAAGCTGGCCTCCGAAGACCCGTCCTTCACCGTCTCGACCGACCACGAGTCGGGCCAGACCATCCTGAAGGGCATGGGCGAGCTGCACCTCGACATCAAGATCGACATCCTGAAGCGGACCTACAAGGTCGACGCCAACATCGGCGCGCCGCAGGTGGCCTATCGTGAATCGCTCGGCCGCAAGGTCGACATCGACTACACGCACAAGAAGCAGACCGGCGGTACGGGCCAGTTCGCCCGCGTCATGATCACGTTCGAACCCGGTGAACCCGGTTCGGGCTTCGTGTTCGAAAGCGCCATCGTCGGCGGCGCGGTGCCCAAGGAATACATCCCGGGCGTCGAGAAGGGCCTCGAGTCCGTCAAGGACGGCGGCCTGCTGGCCGGCTTCCCGCTGATCGACTTCAAGGCGACCCTGACGGACGGCAAGTTCCACGACGTCGACTCCAGCGTGCTGGCGTTCGAAATCGCGTCGCGCGCCGCGTTCCGCGAGCTGAAGGAAAAGGGCGCTCCGAAGCTGCTCGAGCCGATCATGGCGGTTGAGGTCGTGACCCCCGAGGAATACCTCGGCTCGGTCATCGGCGACCTGAACGGCCGTCGCGGCATGATCCAGGGTCAGGACATGCGCGGCAACGCCACCGTCGTGAACGCCTTCGTGCCGCTGGCCAACATGTTCGGCTACGTGAACACGCTGCGCGGCATGTCGCAGGGCCGCGCCCAGTTCACGATGCAGTACGACCACTATGACCCGGTGCCGCAACACGTCGCCGACGAAGTGATCAAGAAGTACAGCGCGTAACCACAACAGTTCCCCGGCGGCCCTTCGGGCCCGCCGGGACCCCTGAAAACCCAAGGACTAAGCCCCCTCAATTCAGGGGACGGAGAGAAGAGAATGGCCAAGGAAAAGTTCGAACGTAACAAGCCGCACTGCAACATCGGCACGATCGGTCACGTCGACCACGGCAAGACGACCCTGACGGCGGCGATCACGATGACGCTGGCCAAGGCCGGCGGCGCATCGCCTGGACCGGCGAGGGCTTCGAGGCGAAGCAGACCT
>NZ_LMEB01000007.1 GCF_001425945.1 Brevundimonas sp. Root1279 | reverse complement strand
TTCAAGCCAGGGGTCGTACGGGTTCCAGGCCGCGGCGGGCGGTTGCTGCTAACAGCCGCCCGCATCCGCACTCTACGACCATGCAGCCACACAAGGGGTCGACGGGGCGGTTGCGGTGCGACCCCTCATCCGACCTCGCTGCGCTCGGCCACCTTCTCCCGCAAGGGGAGAAGGAACATGTAACCCAATCACCCCGTCCCCAACCGCTCCGCCAGGAAGTCCACGAACACCCGCACCCGCGCCGGCGTATTGGCCCCGCCCACGAAGACGGCGTGGATCGCCTCGCGGTCGCCGGGATTGAACGGCTCCAGCACCTCGACCAGCCGCCCCGCCGCCACGTCCTCGACGACGTTGAAGCTGCCCACCCGCACGATCCCGACCCCCTCGCGGGCCAGTTGCACCAGGGTGTCGCCGTTGTTGGCCTCGACATTGCCGGTCACCGACAGGGCGTACTCGCGCCCAGCCCGCACGAACGGCCAGACCGGCTCGGCGCGTCGGAAGTTGAAGTTCAGGCAGTTGTGGCCGTGCAGGTCCTCCGGCGTCCGCGGCGTCCCCATCCGCGCCAGATAGGCCGGCGAGGCGACGATGCTGCGCCCGGTCTCGCCGACCTTGCGCGCCATCAGGCCGCTGTCGGCCAGCGGCCCGAAGCGGATCGCCACATCGGCCTGGCCGCCGGCGATGTCGGCGATGCCGTCGCTGAGGCTCAGGTCCACGAGAATGTGCGGATAGCGCGCCACGAACGGACCGATCAGGGGCGTGATGCACATCCGCCCGTGCGCCAGGGCCGCCGACACCCGCAGCCGCCCGCGCGGCGCCCCCTGGTCGGCGATGGCCCGCTCGACGTCGTCCAGGTCGGTCAGGATGCGCCGGGCCCCCTGCAGATAGGCCTGGCCCTCCGCCGTCAGGGTCAGGGCGCGCGTCGTCCGGATCACCAGCCGGACCCCCAGCCGGGCCTCGATCCGCGCCACCGCCCGGCTCACCGCCGAGGGTGTCAGCCCCAGCGTCCGTCCCGCCGCCGAAAAACTTCCGGCCTGTGCAATGGCGGCGAAGATCTCCATTTCCGCTGCCCGATCGACGCTCTCGCGCGCCATCTGTGCCTCCAGAGCAAAGATCCTTGACCGTCCCGAGACCTACACGAACCCGTCCGCCTCGGCCATCTGAGCGCGCTCCAGTTTCCCTCCCGAGGCCTGTCGTGAAGCTCAATCCTCCTCTCCTGGCCCTGGCCGCCGGCGCCTTCGGCATCGGCGTCACCGAGTTCGCCCCCATGGGCCTGCTCAATGTGATGGCGCAGGACCTCGACGTCTCCATTCCCGCCGCCGGCCTGCTGGTCAGCGCCTATGCGTTCGGCGTGGTGCTCGGCGCGCCGCTGATGACCCTGACCACCGGCCGGGTCCCGCGCCGCACCCTGCTCATCGGCCTGATGGCCATCTTCACCCTCGGCAACCTGCTGTCGGCGCTGTCGACCGGCTACGAGATGCTGCTGGTCTCGCGCCTGATCACCTCGCTGAACCATGGCGCCTTCTTCGGCGTCGGTTCGGTGGTGGCCGCGAGCCTGGTGGCCGAGAACCGCCGCGCCGCCGCCGTCGCCGCCATGTTCATGGGCCTGACCATCGCCAATGTCGTCGGCGTGCCCCTGGCCGCCTGGGCCGGCGAGGCGATCGGCTGGAGGACCGCCTTCTGGGGCGTCGCCGGCCTCGGGGTCGTGGCCATGATCGCCCTTCGCCTGACCCTGCCGCGCCTGCCGGTCCCGGCCGCCGCCCCCGGCGCGATCAAGGCGGAGTTCAAGGTGCTGGGCCGCGGCCCGGTGCTGTCGGCCCTGGCCCTGACCGTGCTCGGCTCCAGCGCCATGTTCACCGTCTTCACCTACATCGCCCCAATCCTCGAGCAGCAGACCCGCGCCTCGACCGCCTTCGTCACCGCCATGCTGGTCACCTATGGCCTGGGCCTGACGGTCGGGAACTGGGCCGGCGGCCGCGCCGCCGACAAGTCCGTCGACCGCACCCTGATCGTCACCCTGGCGGCCCTCGTCGTCCTCCTGCTCGCCTTCGCCGCCCTGATGCCCTTCGCGGCCGCGACCGCCGTGCTGGTCTTCCTCTGGGGCGTGGCCAGCTTCGCCCTGGTGCCGCCGCTGCAGATGCGGGTCATGGCCGCCGCCTCGGACGCCCCCAACCTGGCCTCGGCCATGAACATCGGAGCCTTCAACCTCGGCAATGCGCTGGGCGCAGCGCTCGGCGGCGCCGTCATCGCCGCCGGCCTCGGCCTGCCGGCGGTCTCCCTGGCCGGCGCCGCGACGGCGGCTTCCGGCCTGCTGCTGGTGCTGTGGCTGGCTCGTCCGCGGCGGAACCCGGGGGTCCTTCTCCCCTTGCGGGAGAAGGTGGCCGAGCGCAGCGAGGTCGGATGAGGGGTCGACGCGGCGGAGGGTTTTCAACCCCTCATCCGTCGGCCTTCGGCCGCCACCTTCTCCCGCAAGGGGAGAAGGGAGGCGGTCACGCCGCCTTCTTCGCCGACTTCTTCGCCGCCGGCTTCTTGGCGGTCGTCTTCGCCGGTGCCTTGGCGGGCGCCTTGCGCGCCGGGGCCTTGCGCTCGCTGCCGGCCGAGCCCTTCAGGCTGGCGCGCAGGGCGGCCATCAGGTCGACCACATTGGTGTCGTCCGGCTCGGGGGCCTCGACCAGGGTCTTGCCGCCCTTCTGCTTGGCCTTGATCAGTTCGCGCAGGGCCTCGTCATAGCGGTCCTTGAACTGGGTCGGGTCGAACTCGGCCGCCTTCTTGCCGATGATGCGGGCGGCGATGTCGACCATGTCCGGATCGGCCTTCACCGCCGGGATGTCGTCGAAATAGTCGTCGACGTCGCGCACCTCGTTGTGTGGCCGCAGGCTGTAGGCGATCAGCCCCTTGCCGTGCACCTCCAGCGCCAGTTGCCGCTCACGGCCGCGCAGCACGAGGCTGCCGATGGCGATCTTGCCCGCCTCCTTCATGGCCTCGCGGATGACCGCGAAGGCCTCGGCCCCGACGCCCTTCTCGGGCACCACATAGAAGGGGTCGTCCCAGTAGCGGCGGTCGATGTCGTCCTCGTCGACGAACTGGTCGATGTCGATGGTCCGGGTGCTCTCCAGCTTCACCTTCTCGAAGTCGGAGTCGTCCATCAGCACGTATTCGTCCTTCTCGACCTCGAACCCCTTCACCAGGTCCGAACGGTCGATCGGCCCCGTGTCCGGATCCGTCGCCACCATGCGGATGCGGTTGTGGGTTTCGGGATTGATCAGGTGGAAGCTGACGTGGCTCGCCGACGACGTCGCCGTGTAGAGCGCCACCGGGCATGTCACCAGCGACAGCTTCAGATGTCCCTGCCAGGTCGGTCTTGCGGCCATGATCGCCTCCTCACTCCGGCGTGGGCGCCGTAAAGCGGGAGTCGAACGCGCATCACGCCGGATTCGTTCAGGGCTCCTGCGGCGGCGCGTCCGGGGCCAGGGCGTCATGCAGGGCCAGGGCCAGGGTTTCGATGCCGTAGGGCTTGAGCAACAGGGCGAAGTCTTCGCCGGTCGCCGACGAGGCCGCCTCGCTGAAGCCCGTGGTCAGCAGGACCGGCAGCTCCGGGCGCCGTCGCCGCACCTCCTGCGCCAGGGCCAGGCCGTCCATGTCGCCCGGCATGACCATGTCCGAGAACATCATGTCGAACCGGCCGTCCGTCTCCAGCGCCCGCAGCGCCTCGGCGGCGTTGGCGGCGCGGACATGATCATAGCCGAGGTCGGTCAGCATGTGGCTGACGCCCGCCGCCACCGCGTCATCGTCCTCGACCAGCAGCAGCCGCCCGCTGCCCTTGATCGCATCCTTGCCGTCGGCGGCCGAGGCCCGCGGCGCCGCCTCCGGCAGCGCCTTGTCGCTGCGCGGCAGGCACAGGGTGAAGGTCGTGCCCTCGCCCTCGCGCGATTGGACGCTGACGTCGCCGCCGGACGAGCGGGCGAAGCCATAGACCTGCGACAGGCCCAGACCGGTGCCGCGCCCGACTTCCTTGGTGGTGAAGAAGGGTTCGAACACCCGCGAGGCGATCGTCTCCGACATGCCGGTGCCGGTGTCGCTGACCCGCAGCAGGACCATGTCCGCGCCGTCCCCCCTGGCAGGCTTGTTCTCGGCCGAGATGGTCAGCCGCCCGCCGCCGGGCATGGCGTCGCGGGCGTTCACCGCCAGGTTCAGCAGGGCCAGCTCCATCTCGCCTGGGTCCGCCTCGGTCAGCCACAGGCCGTCGGGCAGCTTCAACACCACCTCGATATCCTCGCGCAGCGACCGCTCCAGCAGGAAGCGCAGCCCCTCGATATGGGTCCGCAGGTCCAGCACCTCGGCGCGCAGCGGCGAACGGCGCGAGAAGGCCAGCAGTTGGCGGGTCAGCGCGGCGCCGCGCTCGACCGCCTGCCGCACCCCCTCGCTCAGCGTCTTGCGGCGCTTGACGTCGGTGGTCCGGTCCAGCAGCTCGATGCCGCTCGAGGCGACCATCAGCAGGTTGTTGAAGTCGTGGGCGATGCCGCCGGTCAGTCGGCCGATGGCCTCCATCTTCTGGCTCTGGCGGAGGGCCTCTTCGGCCTTCTCCCGCTCCAGCATCTGCTGCTGCAGCTGGGCGTTGGCGTCGGCCAGATCGCCGGCGCGCAGGGCCAGTTCGCGGTTGGCGCGACGCAGGGCCCCTTGCGTCACGGCCAGGACGATGACCACCAGCGCCGCCAGCCCCATGACCAGGATCAGCCCGGCGTAGCGGCTCATCCGCTGCGACGGCGGGGTATCGAGCAGGCGCAGCCGCGCCGTGCCCAGCTTCTGACCGGCCTGCTCCACTGGCCGCACGACGTTCAGCCGCCCGGCGTGGAAGACGGTGGCGTTGTCGACATGGGTGGTGATCTTGGGGATCGGCTCGCCGTCGCGGGCGAAGCTGGCGATGACATTGCCGTCGACGTCATAGACCGCCGCCGCCAGCACGTTCGGATTCACCTGCACCGCGTTGACGTAGTCCTGGGCGGCGGCCTTGTCGTCGAAGGCGAGGGCGCCGCTGACCGCCGAGGCCAGCAGGTCGGCCTGGGCGCCGGCCTCGCGGGCCATCTGGTCCTTGAGCGCCCGCTCGCCCTGCACGGCGATGGCGACGCTCGCGATGAGCAGCACCAGCAGGCAGGCCAGGGCCACGACCGGGAAGCGGCTGTCGCGAAGACGGGCGAGCATGGCCATCAGCCGCCTCTCACACTGAGCGCCAGGTTGAGCAGGCGCGAACTCATGGATAGGCCCGAACGCGACGCCTCGGCGAGGTCGATGTGGAACCGCACCCGTGCGTCGCTGACCACGAAATGGATCATGCCGCGTTCGGACGTCGCGTCGCTGTCGGTCACCACCAGCATGGGGGCGCGGCTTTCTGCAGCCGGGACCAGGGTCGTCCCGGTCTTGCCCACATAGAGGATATGGCAGCCCGCCGTCGCCTCCGGCGTGGTCGGACGGCGCACCGCCAGGGACCGGCCATGAGCCGTCTGCCCGCGCACGGCCCGGTCCAGCGCGCCCTGGAAGGGATCGCGACCGGCGATGCAGATGACCACCGGCGCTTCCGCCGTTTCAAAGGCCCGCGACGGCCAGCCGACGAAGGCGGCGAAGCGCACCAGGTAGTTGGCCTTGACCGAATATTCGAGCTCGGACGGAGTCGGCGCAGGACGCGCGACAGCTTCGCCCGGGAGCGTAAGCCCCCAGACCGCCATCACCATCCAAAGGACCGACCGCGAGCTCATCTCAGTAGCTCGCCCTCAGGGCCAGGAAGAGGCTGCGGCCGAACGCGCGGCGCCGCAGCGGGTCGCCGGTCTCGACGCGAAGGTCCTCGATCAGGTTCTGGCCGGTGACCGACAGCTCCAACTTGTCCGTGACCCGCCAGCCCAGCCGGACGTCGGCCTCGACATAGCCGTCGGTGTCGCTGGAGGTCAGCTTGTCGACGGCCCGCAGCCGCACGTCGAGGTCCAGCGTGTCCGTCAGGTCGTTCTGCGAGCGCAGGGTCAGCTGGTATTCGGGGTCGTCGCCGATCGAGACCAGGCCGCTGAGGTCGCGGCTGGTGACGTTGTCGTCGAACTCCTTGTCCAGGCTGCTGAACCCGGCGCTGACCCGCCAGGCGTTGGAGACGTCGTAGTTGCCCCAGGCCTCGACGCCCCAGATCTCGGCCTCGCCGAAATTGGTCAGCCGCAGCGGCAGGAAGGTCGCCGGATCGGGCGACACCGTCCTGAGCTCGTTGTAGACGTTGTAGAAGGTGTTGATCGAGAACGAGATTCTCGGCGTCGGGTTGGCGCGGTAGCCCAGCTCGTAGGCGATGACCTCTTCCGACTGGAAGTCGGCGCCGGTCAGGAAGCCGGGCAGGGTCAGGTCGCGCTCGATGCGGTTCGGCGTGCGGCTCGCCTGGCTGATCGCGCCCCACAGCAGGTCGCCGCCCGCGCGCCGCCAGGCCAGGCGGACGTTGGGCAGGAATTCCTGGCCCGAGAAGCTGTTGTCCTCGATCTTGGCCCCGATCGTCAGGGTCAGGCCGTGGTCCAGGGCGATCTGGTCCTGGACGTAGAGATTGGTCAGGGTCAGCGTCCGATCGGCCGGAACCAGGAAGGGCGAGTCCGGCGCGGCGGTGAATTTGGAATCGATTTCGCGGTGGCCCGCGCCGACCACGAACTGGTGCCGTCCCCATTCGAAGGCCTGCTGCGCCGACAGGTCCCAGGTGCGCGTGCTTTCGATGCTGTCGACCTCGTCGCGCTCGTACCAGTCGAGATAGGCCTGGACCTCCAGCTCGCCGCCGGCCAGCGGGCGGATCCAGCGGCTCAGCACATTGCCGCCCGCGACCCGCGTCTGCGTTCCCGAGAAGTCCTCGTTGATCGTGCCCTGGTTGTCGTAGGCCTCGCCCTGCAGGGTCAGCAGGTTCTCGCCCGCGACCCAGTCCAGCCGCCCGCCGCCGCGGAAGCCCTCGGCCGGGTCGGTGGCGTCGTCGCCCGACAGGGTGAAGCTCTCGTCCCGCATGAAGCCGGTCAGCCAGGCCCGCCACGCCGCCGTCTCGCCCAGGGTCCCGCCGTGGCGCAGGGCGAAGGTCGCGTCCTCGTTGCCCGCCCCGACCGTGACCAGGCCGCCCGTGGTGTCGGCCGCCGAGCGGGTGATGATGTTGATCACCCCGTTCATGGCGTTCGAGCCGTACAGCGCCCCGCCCGGCCCGCTGATCACCTCGATCCGCTCGACGTCCTCCAGCATCACGTCCTGGGCGTCCCAGAACACGCCCGAGCTCAGGGTTGAATAGACGCTGCGCCCGTCGATCAGGACCAGCAGCTTGTTGGCCGTCTCGAAACCGTTGAAGCCGCGCGCCGTGATCGCATAGTCGACGCTGTTGACGCGCTGCACGTTCAGGTTCGGCGCCAGGCGCAGCACCTCGGGCAGGCTCGTCGCGCCCGAGCGGCGGATGTCGTCGCGGCTGATGACATAGATGGCCGCCGCCGCGTCGGCGAGCGCCTCGGGCCGGCGCGACACCGAGGTCACCGGCACCTGCGACAGCTCCTCCAGCGACAGGCGCGACAGGTCGCCGTCCTGGCCCTCGTCCTGGGCGACCGGCGCGTGATCCTGATTGCGCACGACCGGGGGCGACCCCCCGGAGGCGGGCTCATCCGCGGCCTGGGCGATCCCCGGCAGCGCAAGGATGAGGGCGGCCGCAAACTCCGGCCGATGACGACGTATCAAGACTTCCCCCCGAAAGCTTCACCGATATGCGATCGGATGAAACGCCGAGCTTGCTGTTGAGTTGCCCGCCTGAAGACTGATTGCGACTGTACCGATCGGCCGCCGCGCGCGCCACCCTTGTAAGGCGAATCCGGACATCGAAGTCGCACTCCCTGTCGCCCCGGCGCCGCATTCGGGTTTCACCTGATAGGCGAGCGCGGCCTCACGAGGACAACCTGGACGCTTCAATTCCGGAGGGCCGTCATGCGCGTTTCCGTCAGCACGTCGTTTCTCGCCGCCGGCGCGGTCATCGCCGGCCTCGCCGCCGCCGCGGCGCCCGACGCCGCCCAGGCGTCCGAGGGCGGGGCCAGCTTCTACCTGCTCGGCTCGGGCGGCCCGGGCGTCGGCATGGTCCCGCCGCTCAAGGGGACCTATTTCGCCAACAGCCTCTACTACTACAGCGGCTCAGCCGGGGGCGATCGCCAGTTCCCCGTCGGCGGCAATGTCGTGCTCGACCTCGACGCCACCATCGTCGCCGACTTCGCCACCGTCCTGTGGGTGCCCTCGACCGACATCGCCGGCGCCACCTTGGCCGTCGGCCTGGTCATCCCCTTCGGCGAGCCCGACGTCACCGTCTCCGGCGTCGTCACCGGCCCCCTGGGCAACAGCGTCGGCGTCAGCCGCAGCGACAGCGCCTTCGTCTTCGGCGACCCGGTCGCCACCGCCATGCTCGGCTGGAGCGAGGGCAAGACCCACCTCAACGTCTCGGCCACGGTCAACATCCCGGTCGGCGACTACCGCGAGGACCAGCTCGCCAACCTGTCCTTCAACCGCTGGGCGGTCGACACCTCGGTCGCCGCCACCTGGCACGACCCCGACAGCGGCTGGGACGTCTCGGGCAAGGTCGGCGTCACCTTCAACGGCGAGAACGAGCACACCCAGTACGAGACCGGCACGGAGCTCCACGTCGAGGGCTCGGTCGAAAAGGCCTTCTCCAAGACCTTCTCCGCCGGCCTGCAGGCCTACCATTTCGACCAGCTGACCGGCGACAGCGGCCCCGGCTCCCGCCTCGGCCCCTTCAAGGGCCGCGTCACCGGCCTCGGCGCCACCGCCGCCTGGAATTTCGAAATGGCCCACCGCCCGGCCAGCCTCCGCCTCCGCGCCTTCAAGGAGTTCAACGTCGAGAACCGCCTCGAAGGCGAGAGCCTCTTCCTCGACTTCAGCATCCCCCTGGTCGTCCAGATGCCCCCGGGCGCCGGGGGCGGCTGACCTAGTCGAACGCCTCAGACCGCGACGTCTCCAGCGCCCCCAGCACCTCGCCGAACAGGCCCAGCGCCTCCCGGTCGTCCAACGCCTCGATATCCACCCGCGCCGTCAGCGCGTTCAACCGCCGCACCAACTCGCCGCAGTCCGCCCGCGCCCCCGGCGCCTCCTCCGTCACCCATTCGGCGATGGCGGCGATCTCGGCCAGCGCCTCCTGGTCGGTCATCTGGCCGTCGGGCAGCACCGCCACCGCCGCGATCTCCCCGATCTCCCGAAGGGCGCGGCGACAGGTCTGCGGATCACGCTGGCTCATGTCGGGTCCAACTCCCCAGCCCGCTGGCGGTTTCTCCCCGGCTCGGGAGGGCGGGGGGCGAAGGGGCCGCACCGACCCAGTTCCTCCCCCGCAGGGGGAGGGGGACCGCGAAGCGGTGGAGGGGGCTCTGACCCCAAGCACGAAACCTAGCAATCCCCCGGACGCGCCCAGCGCGTCCGTCACGCCCAGCCCCGCCCGCCCGATCCGGCGCGGGTCAAGGACAGGCCGTCCCGGCCTGCCGCGCCAGCGGCGCACAGCGTCCTTGAGGCGGGCCGGGGCGGGTGGCCCTTGAGCTTCCAATCGAGTTACGCGGTGCGTTTCAGCTGCGATTGGGCTTGGGTTCGAGGATTATTTTGTACCACTGGGCGTATTCATCGGAGGTTCGCTTCCATCCCTCATTGTCCCGCGACGCCAGCACTTGCAGCGCTTGTTCGTACCGGTCCTGGCTCATGCGATCGAGGTGGTGGATGACGTCGTCAACTGCATCGTCACGGCGCTTGGGGTATGGCGTCTTGATGCCGACGGCGATGTACAGCGCTTTGAGGTCATGGGTAGTCGGGAAGATCGCCCTTTCGTGCAGGGCGGTGCGAATCGGTTCGAGAACTGCCGCCCGTGCTTCGCCAATCGGATCGGCCACATGCGTTGGTGCGACTGGCTTGACGGTTGTCTTCGAGCGGCCCTTCGCCTTGGCGCGTGCTTTCGCCTTAACGGCCGCGCGCCCCGTGGCGAGCTCTGCGGCAGCGGTCTGGCTGAGATCTCGGATGGCTCCCGCGAGGGCGTGGCGATTGCCGCGCTCGATTTCCCCAATGACGGCGGCCCAATCCTGAAGATTGTACTTGAGGAACAGCGCCGCGATGTCTCGCACCAAGGCTTCGGACTTCTTGCTCACAGACCAATCCTTGACAGGAATTCCTTACCGACCTCACCGAGCTCGTCCTTGCGGACAGTTCGGGCGTTGTCCGTCCAGAAGATCGGCTTACCCTGACGCGCGCCCGCAGGGTAGCTGTCTGAATGGCTCAGCGCGTGGGTAAAGATTGGAAGGTCGTTCAGTTCTGCTTGATCGCGCACGAAACGACGCGCTCGATTGTGCTCAACGCGATCGCGAACGTCGTTGAAGAGGATGCCTGCTACGTCTGGAACTTTCTCATTCGAGTGCGTTTCGCCAAAGGCCTTTAGGGATTTCAGTAGTAGAGGCACGCCAATCGCAGATAGGTATTCTGGTTTGACGGGAACAACAATCCAGTCCGACGCGAGGTATGTCGCTGTTGATAGGATAGATTCTGTAGGTGCGCAGTCTATTAATATCAGGTCGTAGTCGTCGCGCACATTCTCTAGTGCATCACGCAGTACGTGTGCGCGCTCGGTTGCCAAGCGCATGTTCCATGCCAGTTCTAGGCTTGCCGGCACAAGGTGAAGGCAGGAGCCGTCATCCCATTCCTGTACTTTACGAATAAGCTTGCGAATGGGTGTTGGCGAGAATCCCGGCGCTGGAAAAAGCGCGTCGATCCGAGGTTCGCCTGATTCTAGTAGTTTTTGATATCGCTCGGCCCCCAATACGTATTGGCTGAGATTGAACTGCGGGTCGAGGTCCACTAACAAGACGCGCAGGTTGCGCATCACAGCGGCGTACCAGCCGACGTTGGCCGATACTGTTGATTTGCCTACGCCGCCCTTCATGTTCATTACGGCAGCTATCACGGCGGGTCGCGCGATATCGTCATTTTCTTCCCGGGCAACGGTATCCAGGTGGACATCGATCCCCTCAGACTCGGCCCAAGCTACGATGTCATCGAGCGCCCATATTGGGCCGCTTCGCAGTGTCTGGCGAGGTGACGGAAAATCCTCTTTGCGAGAGCGCCAGTTCGCCACGACCTGCTTGGATACGCCTAGGAGGTCAGCAATTTCAGCCAAGCCGACAAAGTTCAATTTCAACCTCGGTTCCGAGTTTCCTGCGCACATCACATAGCGCCGCATGAGGGCGGTGTACACAAAACAAGTTTTTTCTGAACGCCGTCAACAAGCGCGTTGACAGAGTCAACAAAGTCATATTTTTTACGGAGACGCACTCAACGGCGAAGCGACGAAGCGTGCGGCTCCGGCTTTCTTGGGGGCGCTAGGGTCAAGATATCAAAGGAGGAAAGGCGGCACCGACGGCCACAACGTCGATAGCAAAAAAGGCGGACCTAGGCCCGCCCTTCAAGTTAGACGCCTCCACTCACCCGCGATGCGGCCGAGGCAGAACGCCGAAGACGAAGCCGTCGAAACAACTCCATCCCTCACAAAAGCGGAGTAGACGGTCTTTTCTTTGGGTTCAAGGGCCGCGTCCTCTCGCCTAGAGGGCAACCACAATGAGCCTTTTGATAGCGACCGCCAGTACGGCGCTCGCGGCTTCAAGCGTGTCGATTTCCGACAGCTTCAAGTCGTTTCTGTCCAACATCGCCGTGAATAATCACGAGACCATCGAACTCCGTTATGGTGAGATCACCTGTGCGCTAAATCAGGAGTTCCGCGCTACTCAGTCTAAGACAGCCAACACTCTGCAGGTTGGATCCTATGGCCGGTGGACGGCTATTAAGGGCATTTCCGACCTGGACATGCTCTACATCATGCCCGTCAGCGCGTGGAATACATACAAGGATGGCGGCCAGTACAAGCTGCTCTCTAAGGTGTGTGAGGCAATCAAGGCGCGATATCCGAAAACGGACGTCCACGTCGATGGCCTCGTCGTTCGCGTGCTGTACGCCGACTTCCACATCGAGGTTCAGCCGGTTTTTGAGGAGTCGGACGGTAGCTTTACGTACCCCCATACTGCCAACGGTGGTTCCTGGAAGACGACCAAGCCGCGCCTCGAAATGAAGGCGATGACAGAATCCGAGCAGCAGAAAAATCGGAATCTGCGTCGGCTGTGCAAGATGGCCAGAGCCTGGAAAAACAAGCACGGCGTCGCCATGGGGGGACTTCTGATCGACACGCTGGCGCACAATTTCCTGAAGGCGACCTCGACCTACGACGAGACAAGCTACGCCGCCTATGACGAAATGGTCCGAGACTTCTTTGCGTTTCTGAAGGACGAACCGGAAAAGGACTACTACGCCGCCCTCGGAAGCGGTCAGCGCGTGAAGGTCAAGAAGAAGTTCCAGGCCAAGGCTAAGAAGGCTTTCGAACTTTGCGAAACGGCGATCGCCGCGCGGGGGCAGGCTGGTGCTCACAAGAAGTGGCGGAAGGTGTTCGGCAGAGCCTACCCTGCCCCGAACACCGAGATCGCTAAGGCTTTCAAGTCGGAAGGCGGTCACTTCGCCCGCGATACAGAGCAGTTCATTGAGGACCTGTTCCCCGTCGACATCCGCTATGACCTCCGCATCGACTGCGAAGTTTCCCAGAAGGGCTTCAGGACCATCCGCTTGCTGGAGATGTTGGCAAAACGGTTCCCGCTGCTCGTTAGCAAGGACCTGACTTTTGAGATCGTTCGAAACGATGTCCCTGATGGCCACATCATCTACTGGAAGGTGCTGAACCGTGGGCCAGAGGCTATCCGGAAAGACATCGTTCGCGGGCAGATCGTGCCGGACACCGGTCAGCGCCAGAGGAGCGAGACGACGAGCTTCCGCGGTGACCATGTTGTGGAATGCTATGCCGTACTTAATGGCGTGGTGGTGGCCACCGATCGCATCCACGTTCCGATCGAGACCTAACCCATGACCAAAGACGGCTTGCTAAAATCCATCGCCGAAACCGGCTACAATGTCGGTTTCGGCGCCAAGAAGCACTTCGCTACCTATGACATCGTCGAGAAGGCCCCCGGGTGGATCGGATTCATCTCGTTGGCTGTGGGAATCCTCAGCTTGGTGTTCGAAGGTTTGTCGGCGAAGTTGCCGTCTGCATGTCTCACCATCGCCGGAGTAGTCGCGCTCTACATCGCGTTCTACGACAGGGACAAAGGCAAGTACGAGCGAGCGGGTAAGGAAATGACGCAACTGTTCAACCAGCTGCGTGACCTTTATCGGCAGGTTCAAGCGGATGCCGACCTTAAAGTCAGCGCTGGTTCCCTAGGCCTGATCGAGGGTAGATTCTACGAAGTGGCCATCAGCAAGCAGATTCTGTTTTCGGACTGGTATGCTCACTACAAGTTCTTCGCGCAGCATCAGATCGAGTGGATCGACGAGCAGAAGCACTTTACGTGGCGAGACCAAGTTCCACTGTCCTTTAGGGCCTGCCTGATCGCTGTCGCTTTCCTAGTTGTAAGCGCTGTTGTAGTCGCAGGTATCTCCTATTGGAGAGCCTAATGCGCAGACAGGTACAGACACAAAAAAGGGCGGGCCTTCGGGCCCGCCCTTCCTGTCTCAGCCGCTAGTGCGGTCCGAACTCCCGGCCCCCGACCATCGGCAGGGAGCCACGTCCCGAGGCGACCCCCGGCTGTCGCCGGGACCCGCCTCGATCCGCTTAGAAGTCCATCCCGCCCATGCCGCCCATGCCGCCCATGTCGCCGCCGCCGGCGCCGCCGGCCGAGGCCTTCTTCGGCGCGTCGGCCACCGCGGCTTCGGTGGTGATCAGGATGCCGGCCACCGAGGCGGCGTCCTGCAGGGCGGTGCGGACCACCTTGGCGGGGTCGATGACGCCCATCTTGACCAGGTCGCCGTACTCTTCGGTCTGGGCGTTGAAGCCGAACGACTTGTCGGCGTTGTCCAGCACCTTGCCGACCACGATCGAGCCTTCGACGCCGGCGTTTTCCGAGATCTGACGGATCGGAGCCTGGATGGCGCGGCGGATGATGGCGATGCCGGCGGTCTGGTCGGCGTTGTCGCCCTTCAGGCCTTCGAGGGCCTTGGTGGCTTTCAGCAGGGCGATGCCGCCGCCCGGGACGATGCCTTCCTCGACGGCCGCGCGGGTGGCGTTGAGGGCGTCGTCGACGCGGTCCTTCTTCTCCTTGACCTCGACCTCGGTCGAGCCGCCGACGCGGATGACCGCGACGCCGCCGGCCAGCTTGGCCAGACGTTCCTGCAGCTTCTCCTTGTCGTAGTCCGAGGTCGTGGCTTCGATCTGGGTCTTGATCTGGCCGATGCGGGCCTCGATGGCCTCCTTCTCACCGACGCCGTCGACGATGGTGGTGTCGTCCTTGGTGATGGTGATCTTCTTGGCCTTGCCGAGCATGTCGAGGGTGACGTTCTCGAGCTTGATGCCGAGGTCTTCCGAGATGACCTGGCCGCCGGTCAGGATGGCGATGTCCTCCAGCATGGCCTTGCGGCGGTCGCCGAAGCCCGGGGCCTTGACGGCGGCGACGCGCAGGCCGCCGCGCAGCTTGTTGACCACCAGGGTGGCCAGGGCCTCGCCCTCGATGTCCTCGGCGATGATCACCAGCGGACGGCCCGACTGGACCACGGCTTCGAGGATCGGGAGCATGGCCTGCAGGCTCGACAGCTTCTTCTCGAACAGCAGGATGAGCGGCTCCTCGAGCTGGGCCTCCATCTTGTCGGCGTTGGTGATGAAGTAGGGCGACAGGTAGCCGCGGTCGAACTGCATGCCCTCGACGACGTCGAGTTCGGTTTCAGCGGTCTTGGCTTCCTCGACGGTGATGACGCCCTCGTTGCCGACCTTCTCCATGGCGCGGGCGATCATTTCGCCCACTTCCAGGTCGCCGTTGGCCGAGATGGTGCCGACCTGGGCGATCTCGGAGTTGTTCGAGACCTTCTTGGCCGAGGCCTTGATGTCGGCCAGGACGACGGCCACGGCCTTGTCGATGCCGCGCTTCAGGTCCATCGGGTTCATGCCGGCGGCGACCGACTTGAGGCCTTCCTGGACGATCGACTGGGCCAGGACGGTGGCGGTGGTGGTGCCGTCGCCCGCCTTGTCGTTCGTCTTCGAAGCGACTTCGCGGATCATCTGGGCGCCCATGTTCTCGAAGGCGTCTTCCAGCTCGATTTCCTTGGCCACCGAGACGCCGTCCTTGGTCGAGCGCGGGGCGCCGAAGGACTTCTGGATCACGACGTTGCGGCCCTTGGGACCGAGGGTCACCTTCACCGCATTGGCGAGGATGTTGACGCCGCGCAGCATCTTCTCGCGGGCGTCGGTAGAGAACTGAACTTGTTTGGCGGCCATGTGGCTGCTCCTAGTAGATTGTTGCTGGAAAGAAATTCAGACGCGGGTGCTTAGGACAGCACGCCCAGGACGTCCGATTCCTTCATGATGATCAGGTCTTCGCCTTCCAGCTTGACCTCGGTGCCGGACCACTTGCCGAACAGGATGCGGTCGCCGGCCTTCAGCTCCAGGGCGTTGACCTTGCCGGACTCGTCGCGCAGGCCCGGGCCGACGGCGACGACTTCGCCTTCCTGCGGCTTCTCCTTGGCGGTGTCGGGGATGATGATCCCGCCCTTGGTCTTGGATTCCTCTTCCACGCGCTTCACGAGCACGCGGTCGCCGAGCGGACGAAACGCCATCTGATGTATCTCCTTGAGAAAGTCGGGCCGCACCCGGTCGGGGCTGGCTTTGGCAGCCGCATCGCCCGAGTGCTAACGCGAGCGGCAGTTAGGCAGAGGGGGGCGGAGCGTCAAGGCGCGAGGTCGGTGATTTCCCAATGAACCGCCAATGAACGACCGCCAGCGGGGCCGTTCAGACGCGGGGGTCCATAAACGTCTCCACAACCGGCGCATCAGCGCGGCCGGGAAAGGAGACCGACCATGAAGACGCTTTCCAAGACCAGCCTCACCGCGACCGCCGTGGTCGGCGCCCTGGGCCTGATGGCCGCCACGCCGGCCGCCGCCCAGAACTATCGCGACCGCAATGACAACGACCAGGCCGAGAAGGCCATCCTCGGCGCCGTCGTCGGCGGCCTCGCCGGCGCCGTGCTCGGCAACGGCGACGGGACCTATATCGCCGGCGGCGCCCTCGCCGGCGCTGCGGTCGGCGCGGCTGCGGGCTCGAACAACGGCGACGACTGCAGCTACTATCGCGGCGGCCGCTGCTACCGGAACGAGGGCCACTGGGAGCGCGAGCACGGCATCAACAGCCGCGACTACAACAGCCGCTACCAGTACAACAGTGGCCAGTATGACGGCCGCCAGTACGGCTACGACAACAATCGCTACGTCGACGGCCGCACCTATCAGGGCCGCGGCTACTACCGGGACGGCCGCTTCTGGCGGAACCACGGCGAGTGGCGCAGCAGCCAGAACCGCAACCGCGACTATCGCTACGACCGTCGTTGGTAAGCCGATCACCTTCCGTCCGGCCGCTTGAGTAAGGCCGGACGTGCGGGCGAGGGAGGCGGGCTCCGGAAACGGGGCCCGTCTTCTTATTGCGGGGTCGTCAACGCGGCCGAGGTGTCCGCGCGCATCGCCACCGTCAGGGTGTAATCGACCTTCTGCGACCGCCGCGCCGCATTGCGCATCAGATAGATGCGGACGGTGTAGTCGCCCCCCGTCGCCAACACCTCGCTGAAGCGGTTGCCCGTCACCGAGCCGACGAACATCGCCTCGCTGGCGTCCGGCCCGGTGACGTTGAAGTAGGCCGTCGAGGTGTTGGTCTGCAGATTGACCGTCAGCCGTTCGCCGGCTTCTCCCGGAATGACGTAGTCGACCGTTTCATAGCCCGTGATCGTCCCGGTCACCGTGGCCGACCCGGCCCCCTCGGCGAAGGCCACCCGCTCCGAGCGCGTCGGCGCCGCGGGGTCCTGGGCGATGGCGGGAAAGGCGAGGGCGGCGAGCGCCGCGATCACCAGTGTGGGTCTGAACATCGGCGCCTCCGAATGGATGAGCGCCCCTCCGATGACCAAGCATAGCACTTCGCCCCACCTCTCCCAATGGGAGAGGGCTTGAGCGCACGGCGGCGCAGCCGTCGTCCTTGCGCGAAAGGGTGAGGGTCGCCGCAGTCGGCGTAAGCCGCATTCCGCGACAGGCAGTGCTCCCCGGCCCAGCCGGGCATCAGTCTGAAGCTGGCTGGTTCATCACGAAGGACACGAAGATCTCACGAAGGGCGCAAAGCGACCGAGGGCCTCCAAGCCCCTTCGTGTCCTTGGTGTCCCCTTCGTGTCCTTCGTGACGAACCAGCTTGGGTTCCGCTTCGCTGAAGGGCGATCCTAGCCGCGCTCGGACTTCACACCATCAACCGCTTCAGCAACTCCGCCGTCGACGGGTCCAGACCGGCGCTCGGTTCGCCCGCCGCAACGTCCTTCAGGATCGCCTTGGCCAGCACCTTGCCCAGCTCGACGCCCCACTGGTCGAAGCTGTTGATGTCCCAGATGACGCCCTCGACGAAGGTCTTGTGCTCGTACAGGGCCAGCAGGGCGCCGACCGCCTCGGGGGTCAGGGCGTCCATCAGCAGGGTGGTCGAGGGCCGGTCGCCCGGGAAGGTCTTGTGCGGGGCCAGCCGGTCGGCCTCGGCCTCGTCCGCGCCCGCCGCGATCAGCTCGGCGCGGGCTTCCTTTTCGGACTTGCCGACCATCAGGGCCTGGGCCTGGGCCAGGGCGTTGGACCACAGCGGGGCGTCGCCCTCGCGGTCGTCCATGGCGGCTTCGGAGGTGTGGCCGACCACCACGAACTCGGCCGGGACCACCATCGGGCCCTGGTGGATCTGCTGGAAGAAGGCGTGCTGGCCGTTGGTGCCCGGCTCGCCGAACACGATCGGGCCGGTGGCGGTGTCGACCGGCTTGCCGTCGCGCTTCACCCGCTTTCCGTTCGATTCCATCTCCAGCTGCTGCAGGAAGGCCGGCAGGCGGCGCAGGCCGTGCGCATAGGGGGCGACGGTGCGCGCCGGGCGGTTGAGGCCCTCGACGTTGAACACCTGCGCCAGCGCCATCAGCACCGGGGCGTTCTTCTCCAGGTCGGCCTGGAGGAAATGCTCGTCCATGGCCCGGGCGCCGTCCAGAACCCGCTCGAACACGTCCCAGCCCAGGGCGACGGCCACCGACAGGCTCACCGCCGACCACAGGGAATAGCGGCCGCCGACCCAGTCGCGGAAGCCGAAGGTGCGACCGCAGCCCCATTCCTTGGCCTTGTCCGGGGCGGCGGTGACGCCGACCAGGTGCTTGACCATGCGCCGCGGCGACAGGCTCTCGGCCAGCCAGGCCTTGGCCAGATCGGCGTTGGCCAACGTCTCCTGGGTGGTGAAGGTCTTGGACACCACCACCACCAGTGTGGTCTCGGGGTCCAGCCCGGCCAGGGCCTCGGCCATGTCGCGCGGGTCGATATTGGCCACGAAGCGCAGATCGATGGTCGGCTCCAGCGGGCGCAGCGCGTCCCACAGCAGGCGCGGGCCCAGGTCGGAGCCGCCGATGCCGATGTGCACGATGGCCGTGAAGGGTTGTTTGCTGCCGCCGGTCTCGGCGCCCGAGCCGATGTCGACGGCGTAGCGGGCCAGTTCGGCCCGGGTCGAGGTCACCTCCTTGGACACGGCCTCGCCGAGCGCATGGAAGTCGGCGTCGTCGGCGGCGCGCAGGGCCGGGTGCAGGACCGCGCGGCCTTCGGTGTTGTTGACCGCCTCGCCTGCAAACAGGGCGTTGCGCCGGCCCTCGACGTCGCAGGTCCGCGCCAGGTCCAGCGCCGCCTCGAAGCCCTCGGCGCTCCACGACTGCTTGGACAGGTCGACATACAGGCCGGCCGCCTCAACCCCCATCCGCTCGGTTCGGCGCGGATCGGTGGCGAATTGGTGCACGATACGGGCCCCGGCGTCCTTCTTCGCCACGGCGCGAAGCATGGTCAGGGCCTGGGTGCGGGCGGTCATGGGCGATCTCGGGAGGGGAGGGGGTGAACCCCTCGTTTACGGGTGGGGCGTAAGCCGGTTCAACACCCGAATCCGGGATTCGGAACAGAAATCATTTCGTCCGAGAGGTTCTCCATGTCCTGCGGCGTCGCCCTGGCTGTCTCGCTCCTGCTCTCCGACCCCAACGTGGCCCTCGCCGCGGCCCAGCCGGCCGCCGTCGCCGAGGCGCCGGTCTCCGTCGCGGGCGAGCCCCTGTTCGCCGACATCGTCGCCCGCTCGGGCGTCCTTCACGGCGAAGTCCAGGGCTGGATGGCCTCCGGCGCCGCCGACGCCCCCGGCTTCCTCACCGGCGAGGCCTTCACCGCTTTCAAGGCCCGCACCGTGGCCCTCGCCGACCTCGACATGCAGGGCCACCTCATCCTCAAGGACCGCGGCACGGACGGGGACCTCAAATGCATCCTGCGCGGCATCGCCGAGGACATGCCCAAGAAGGTCGCCGCCGTCGAAACCGCCCCCAACCCCGCCGAACGCCGCGTCGCCCTCGACGAGCTGGCCTACCTCCTCAACGACAACGTCGAAGTGATCACGGCTCCCCCGCAGCCGGAGGTCTAGGGCTCGCGCACTCGGACCGCACTCCAACCGTCACCCTCGGGCTTGACCCGAGGGCCAGACGGTCCGGTGCTCCGTCACAGGTGATGTTCCGCTCGCGGAGGGCCGTCTCCCGTCACCGCAGCGCACGACATCCTATCCTCGGGTCAAGCCCGAGGATGACGTTCCTGAAAAGCGGGTTGAACGGAGAGAGGGGCGCGATATCCCGGCGAAGCCGGGCATCGGGACGAATGGCTAGTTCGTCACAAAGGCCACCAAGATCACACAAAGGGCACGAAGCGATCCAGCTCGGCCCCCTCTGTGTTCTTCGTGCTCCCTTCGTGTCCTTCGTGACGAACCTGCTCAGGTTCCCGCTTCGCGGAAGGGTGAAGGTGACCGAGCGGGGCTCAGGTCCCCACCGTCTCCGGATACTTCACCGAGCACCCGTACGACGGCGCGAAGGCCGTCCGCACCGCCCGACCCGCCTTCATGTCCGCCAGCGCCGCCTGGACGTAGTTGTTCGCCCCTTCCAGGTCCTCGACCTTGCTGGTGGGCCGGTCGTCGATCCCGCCGACGTAGACCAGCTGGCCCTCCGGATTGATCACCCGCATGTCCGGCGTCGTCTTGGCCCCGTACAGCTTGCCGACCTGGCCCGTCGGATCGAGCAGCAGGTGGGTGGCGGCGCCCTTGGTGCGGTCGCGCCACTGCCGGGCCGCCTCGCCCTCGACATGCCCCTGCGTGCCCGGGGCCGAGGAGATGATCGACAGCCACACCACGCCGTCGGCCACCGCCGCGCGCTGCAGCGCCTGCATGGCCCCGGAATAGTGTTTCTTCACATAGGGGCAGCCCTCGTTGGTCCACTCCAGCACGACGGTCTTGCCGCGGAAGTCGGCCAGCGACCGCTGCACGCCCTGGGCGTCGACCAGGGTGAAGGCCGGGGCGGCCTGGCCGGCCATGGGCATGGCGGCCGAGGTCGGCGTCACGGCCGCGGTCGCCTCGGCCTTGGCCGCCGCCGCCGGGGCTTCGGGAGAGGTCGACTGCTGCTGGCAGGCCCCCAGCGCCAGGACGGCGAGGGCGACGGCGGGGAGGGCGAAGCGAGCGGTCATGGCGGCCTCCTTCAGGATCCGGCTGGGCGGCCCTCCTTCAGGGCCTCGATGACGACGCCCTCGGTCAGCAGCTGCGGCAGGATGCGCGGCTCGGTCTGCCCGGGGGCGTAGAACAGATACAGGGGAACGCCCGACCGTCCGTGGCGCTGCAACTCGGCGGTGATCGCGTCATCACGCCGCGTCCAGTCGCCGACCAGATAGACGGCGCCCGCCGCCTCCAGGGCCGCCTTGGCGCGCGGCGAGGACAGGGCGCCCCGCTCGTTGATCTTGCAGGTCACGCACCAGTCGGCGGTGAAATTGACCAGCACCGGCCGTCCTTCCGCCACGGCGGCGTCGACGGCGGCCTGTGACCAGGGCGCCGAGGCGATGCCGGCGGCCTCCGCGGCGGGCGCCCCTGTCGCCGGCTCGACCGGGGCCCGGGCCGCCGCGAACAGGCCGGCGAGGGCCAGCAGGATCGAGACCGTTCCGGCCGCCAGCCAGACCAGACCGCGTCGCCCGGCCGCCTGGGCGGACTGGCCGGTTCCGATCAGCCAGACGCCCAGCGCCAGCAGCAGGCCCGCGGCCAGCAGCAGGGCCATGGCCTCGGCCCCGGTCTGACGGCTGAACACCCAGGCCAGCCACAGGGCGGCGCCGTACATCGGGAAGGCGAGCAACCCCTTCAGCCGCTCCATCCAGGCGCCCGGCTTGGGCAGGCGGGAGAGCAGGCCCGGGATCAGGCTGACCAGCACGTAGGGCAGGGCCAGGCCGAGGCCGAGCATCAGGAAGACGATCAGGGCCATCGGCCAGGGCATCAGCAGGGCGGCGCCCAGGGCCACGGCCATGAAGGGGGCGGTGCAGGGGGCGGCGACGATCACCGCCAGCGCGCCGGTCAGGAAGGCCCCCGCCGGTCCGCCGAGCCGCGCCCAGCGGCCCACGCTGAGGCCCTGCAGGCTGCCGCCGACCTGGAAGACGCCCGACAGGTTCAGGCCGATGACCAGCATCAGCAGGGCCAGGCCCGCCGTCACCGGCGGCGACTGCAGCTGGAAGCCCCAGCCGACCGCCTGCCCGGCCGCGCGCAGGACCAGCAGCAGGCCGGCCAGCAGCAGGAAGGTGGCCAGCACCCCGGCCAGGAAGGCCAGGCCGTCGCGGCGGGCCTGTCCGGCGTCATGGGCCGAATGGGCCAGGGCCGCGGCCTTCATCGCCAGGATCGGGAAGACGCAGGGCATGAGGTTGAGGATCAGCCCGCCCAGCAGGGCGAACAGGGCCGCCTTCACGAATGGCCCGAAGGCGGCGCCGTCGGTCGCGGCGGCCTCCGTCGGCGCGCCCGCATCGGGGGCCGGCGCCAGGTCGCCCGAACCGCTCGTGCCGGCCAGGGCGGGGCCCAGCTCGGCCTCGATCTCGAAGGCGCCCAGGTCGGTCGCCAGCACGCCGCGCACCGGGCCGCCCAGCCCGCTCGAGCGGACCTTGCCGCCCGGGCTCACGGCCAGGGTCAGGCCCTGCGGCCCGAAGCGGCCCGACTGGGGCGCGGCGTGGTCGATGACGCCGCCCTCGAAGGGGAAGAAATAGCTCGGCCCCGGATCGCGTCCGGCCAGCGGCCCGCCGGCGGCGCTCAGGCTCAGCACCCCGTCGCGCAGCGCGATGCGGGCGGTGATCCCGGCCGGGCGCGGCGCGGTCTCGACGATGCGCTGGATGGCTGCCCCGTGGGCCCGGTCGAGCGGGGCGGCGCCCTCGCGGACGGGCAGGTCGAGGGTCAGGGTGAGGTCGTCCGGCACGCACATCTCGGCGCTGCAGACCAGGAAGGTGGCCTCGACCTTCAGCGGCAGGGTGGCGCCCGGCCGCGCATCCGCCGGGATCTCGATCGGCACGGGCAGATAGACCACGCCCTGGTAGCCGTAGTTCATCAGGCTCTGCAGCCGCTGGCGCTCGGGCAGGGGCCAGACGATGTCGCCGGCCTTCACGCCCGCCGGCAGGGTCCAGTCCAGCGTCGTCGGGCCGCCGCTGTCGCCCGGATTGCGCCAATAGGTGTGCCAGCCCGGCTCGATGTCCTGGCGCACGGCTACGATCGCCGTCGAGCCCGGCGCCGCCCATTGCGACATGGCGACCAATTCGGCCGCAATCCGCTCGGTGCGCTGCACGCCCTTGGAGCCCTGCGCAAACGCGCTCGCGGGCGCCAGCAGCAGCCCGAGAAGGACGAGAATTTTGACGAGGCGGGTCACGATCGGGGTCACGGGCGCGACCTTAGCCGCGTCCCCCGCCTCCCGTCACGCGGCGTGCTGTCTCAGCGCTACTGCGGCGCGACCTCGACCAGCACCTCGGTGCGCCGGCGCATCGGCGCGGTCGAGCCGTCCGCCTGGATTGCGCCCTGGGCCCCCGCCGCCTCGACATCGAAGGCGGGCGCCGGCCAGCCTTGCGCCTCCAGCGCCTTGGTCACCGCCACGGCGCGCTGTTCCGACAGGGTCTGGTTCGCGGCCGGCGTGCCGCTGCCGTCGGCCAGGCCGATGACCGTGACCTTCTGGATGGTGCAGCCCTGCAGCTGCGCCGCCGTCGCGCCCAGCGTCTGCCTTGCGGCGTCGGTCAGCCGCGCCTCGGCCTCGGGGAAATAGACCTCGAACCGCTGCGCCGTGCACCGGCCCGGCTCCGCCACGATCGCCGCCCGTTCGGGCGTCGCCGGCGTGCTCGCACACCCCGCCAGCGCCACCACCGCCAGAATTCCGTACAGCCCCTTCATTCGTCGCCCTCCTGTCGCCCTTCCGGGCAAGAAAAAGGGCGGTCCGCCGCACGACGAACCGCCCCCCGATTTCTCAAGGTATCGCGGCTTGCGTCCTTAGCGGCGCTGACCGTTCTCCCAGTAGCACTCGTCCTGACGGCCGTCGTAGCAGTAGTAGTACCGCCCTTGGCTGTCGCGATAGCGCTGCTGATTGGCGCGGTCCTGGTTGGAGCCGCGGATGGCGCCGATGGCGCCGCCCGCGACGGCCCCGATCAGGGCGCCCGTCCCGGCGCTGCCGCCGCCGACGTTGTTGCCGATGACGGCGCCCGCAACCGCGCCGAGACCGGCGCCGATGGCGCCTTGGCGGGTGGCTTCGCTGTCAGTGATATAGGGGTCGCTTGCGCAGGCGCTGGCGAGGAGTCCTGCGCCGGCTATGGCGATGACTGCCTTTTTCATGGGTATGTCCTTCATCCCTCGTGTTCTCCCCGCGGTTGATAATGCTGGCGAACCGCCACGGTTCCCGGGTTAAGCTGGCTGATGGGCCCGATGCGGGCTCGTAAGGACGGCGGCGCGGAGGGCGCGGTCGGCCCCGCATGGGGCGACAAACGGGGGTTTCGTATGCGTTTTTCCGAACCGGTCCGCATGGCGGACGGCGCTGATCACAGTCCTGTGTGGGCGCGCACAAAGCATCGCCGGGGCAATCCGGTGGTGAGCCTGCTGATCACCTTGCTGGCCCTGTTCGGCGTGCTGACGGCCGCCCTGGGCATCAAGGAGCAGTCTCTCGCCGAGGGTGGCGCCATGATGGACGGATGGATCGCCAAGGGCGTGTCCGTGGTGAAGGGCGAGGCCGCCAAGGGCGCCGACGAGGCCGGCGACGCGGCCAAGGGCGCGGCTGAGAAGACCGGCGATGCGGCTCAGGCCGGCGTCGCCGCTGCGACCGAAGAGCTCAAGAAGCAATAGTCGCGCTTCGCTCCCCGTCCCGCCGGAACATCACGTCCGGCGGGACGTTCGGGCCGGATGAGCGCCACCTTGAGCACTGCGACCGATCCGCCGGCCGCGCCCGCAACGGCGCCGGCCGACGTTGTCGCATCCGCAGAGGGACCTCGTCCCCTGACCGAACATATCCAGCTGAAGCGGGTCATCATGCTGGTGAACCCGCTGTCCGGCAGCGTGGGCTCGGGCGCCCCGGCTGAGGCCGAAGCCCTGCTTTCGCAGTACGCCTGCGAGGCGTCGGTGGAGGTGCTCGACGCCGGGCGTTTCGACGCCCAGATCGATGCGGCGCTCGAAGCGCGTCCCGACGTCCTGTTCGTCCTCGCGGGCGACGGGACGGCGGGGACGATCGCCTCGAAGGCCGGTCCGGATGGTCCCCTGATCGCGCCCCTGCCCGGCGGCACCATGAACATGCTGCCCAAGGCGCTGTACGGCACCACCGACTGGAAGGCCGCTTTGAAATCCGCGCTCGAGGAGGGTGCGCCGCAATCCGTCGCCGGCGGCGAGGTTGATGACGGCCAGACCCGCCAAGCCTTCTATTGCGCGGCCATCTTCGGCTCTCCCGCCCTGTGGGCCCCGGCGCGCGAGGCGATCCGCGTCGGCAAGCTGGGCCTGGCCTGGGCCTACGCCCGCCGCGCCTTCCGACGCGCGTTCTCCGGCCGCATCCGCTACATCCTCGACGGCCGACCGGAGCGCCGGTCCGAAGCCCTGGTGCTGATCAGCCCGATGATCTCGCGGGTCATGGAGGAGAACACGGGACTCGAGGCTGCGGCCATGAACCCCGCCGACGCCGCAGCGGCCTTCCGACTGGCCGCCACCGCCGTCGTCGGCGACTGGCGCCAGGACCCCTCGGTGACCACCAAGGCCACGCAGAAGGTCGCGATGCGCGCCCGCTCGCGCATCCCCGCGGTCATCGACGGCGAGCCGACCCTGCTGCGGCCGCATGCTCGCGTCCGCTTCATCCGCAAGGCCTTCCAGGCCCTCGCCCCCATACCGCCGGCGGCCGAGGACAGCGTCTAGTGGGGCGTATTCTCCAGTTCTCCGATGTGCATTTCGGCTGCGAGCACAAACGCGCGTGCGAGGCGGCGCTCGACTTCGCCCACGCCGCGCCGCCGGACCTGATCCTGATCACCGGCGACATCACGCAGCAGGGTTTTCCTGACGAGTTCAGGGCGGCCGGCGAATGGATCCGCCGCATGCCGGACCCGCGCTTCGTCATCGTCGGCAACCACGATGTTCCCTATTGGAGCCTGCCGGCGCGTCTGTTTCATCCCTGGAAGGCGTTTGAGAAGGCCACCGGCCATCCGGCGCACGACCACCAGTTCCTGAGCCCGAACCTGATGGTGCGCGGCGTCGTCACCGCCCGTGGCTGGCAGGCGCGGCCCAACTGGTCCAAGGGCGTCATCGACCTGGACCAGACCCGCAAGGCGGCAGAGGCCCTGCGGCAGGCTCCCGTCGGCGCCCTTCGCGTCCTGGCCTGCCACCATCCCCTGGTCGAGATGATCGGCACGCCCATGACCGGCGATGTGAAGCGCGGCGACGCCGCCGCTCTGATCTTCGCCGAGGCCGGGGTCGACATCATCACCACCGGCCACGTGCACGTGCCCTTCGCCCTGCCGATCAATGTCGGCGACCACTGCTCCTATGCAGTCGGTTGCGGGACCCTGTCGCATCGCGAGCGCGGCGCCCCGCCCAGCTTCAACCAGATCGAATGGGACGCCAAGGAGATCGTCGTCACCGCCATCGCCTGGACCGGCGAGGGCTTCGAGGCGAAGCAGACCTGGCGGCTGCCGCGTCGTCAGGACACCCGCAAGACGGCGACCGCGCCGGATCCCAACGCCCCCGGGGAGCGCGAGCTGGCCGCGACCTGAACCCCTGTCGCTCAAAGCAAAAGGGCCGCGGCATGAACCGCGGCCCTTTCGATCTCAACGGGTCGTACTCAGCGGCGACGGCGCGGCGGGTGGCTCTTCTCGGTGAAGGCCGCGGCCACCATGGTCGCCAGCGCCGGATTGCGCAGGAAGATCCAGCCGCCGGCCAGGGCCGCGACGGTGCCCAGGATCGGGCGTTCCTTGAACAGCATGAAGGCCCGCTGGCCCATGCCCGGGGACTCTTCTTCCTCGTACTCTTCCTCCTGCGCCTCGCGCTTGAGGAAGACCATCACCACCACCAGTCCGGCGACCGCGAACAGCAGCATGGTGAGCGCGGCCGCGGCGGCCTCGACCAGCACCATGCTGAGCAGGAAGTAGACGGTCGCGCCGAAGCAGATGACGGCGACCAGGGCCGCACCGGCGGCGACGCCGGCGGCGATCGCCTTGCGCCCCAGTTGTTTGACCAGCCCCGCCCCGATCATCAGCGGCGACGGCCGGCGAGCAGCAGGCCGAGGACCACGCCGACGCCCAGGGCGATGGCGGTCGATTGCATCGGACGCTCCTGCACCCGCTCGGTCAGATAGCGCTGGGCCTCGTCGAAGCGCTCGGAGGCTTCGTCATAGTAGGCCTGGCCGCGTACGCGGGCCGAGTCATAGTAGCCGCGGGCGCGTTCGCGCAGGACTTCCGACTGCTCGCGCAGGCGCGCTTCCGTGTCAGCGGCCTTGGCGCGCAGCTTGGCTTCGGCGGCGGTGGCCTTTTCCTTAAGGGCGGCCTTTTCCTCGGCGCCGAGCACCTTCAGGTCGTCCTTCAGGGTGTTGAGGTCGTTCTTCACGGCAGTTCGTGCCGCCTTGGTCGTGGCCATATGCGCGCTCCGCTGGCTTAAGCTTGGCTGTTAGATAGAGAGTCCTGAGCCGGAACGCCACTCCGCCGTGCCGGTTCCCGCAATGCAGCATGGGCCACGCCGCTGGCGAAGCGCCGCAACCCGGCCTAGACAACGGCCATGACCGACTGGCTGTTCCCGCCCGCCCCGACCGCCTCCCTGCCGATCTTTGGGTCGGCCGCCCGCGTGCCCGTGCGACGCATCTATTGCGTCGGCCAGAACTACGCCGCCCATGCCCGCGAGATGGGCCACGAGCGGGCCGAGCCCTTCTTCTTCTCCAAGCCGGGCGACGCCCTCGTCGTCGATGGAGCCGATCCGCTCTATCCGACCGAGACGGCCGATCTGCATCATGAGGTCGAGTTGGTCTGCGTCGTCGGCGCGGACAGCGAGATCGCCGGTTGGGCCGTCGGCTGCGACCTCACGCGTCGCGACCTGCAGGCCGCCGCCAAGGCCAAGGGCCGCCCGTGGGACGCCGCCAAGGGCTTCGACCAGTCAGCCCCCTGCGGCCCCGTGACGCTCGGCGCCCTGCCCGACCCGGCCGCCGTCATCGAACTGCGCGTCAACGGCGAGACCCGCCAGACCGGCCGGCTCGACGATATGGTCTGGTCGCCGGCGGAGATCCTGGCCAAGGCACGCACCCTGTGGGACGTGCGCCCGGGCGACCTGATCTTCACCGGCACGCCCGAGGGCGTCGGTCCGATCGGACCCGGCGACCGCGTCGAGGCTTCGATCGGCGGGCTCCAGCCGCTTTCGTTTACGGTGAGGCCGCGATGATCCTGCACGGCTACTGGCGCTCCGGCACCTCCTATCGCACCCGCATCGCCCTGGCGCTCAAGGGCCTGATCTACCAGCAGCGGGGCGTCGACCTGCGGAAGGGCGTGCAGAAGTCCGAGGCCTATCTGGCTCTCAATCCCCAAGGGCTGGTGCCTGCGTTGGAGGTGGACGGCGCCGTCCTGATCCAGAGCCCGGCCATCCTGGAATGGCTGGAGGAGACCTATCCGAAGCCGCCGCTGCTGCCGTCCGCTCCCCTCGCCCGCGCCCAGGTCCGGGCCATGGCGGCGGTCATCGGCTGCGACATCCACCCGATCAACAACCTGCGCATCGGCAAGGTGCTGCGCGAAGAGTTCGGCGCCGACCAGGCCGCCATCGACGCCTGGGCCGGTCGCTGGATCCATGCCGGCTTCGAGGCTCTGGAGGCCCTGGTGGCCACCCACGGCCGCGGCTGGTGCTTCGGCTCCGCCCCGACCCTCGCCGACTGCTACCTGATCCCGCAGATCTACTCGGCCCAGCGCTTCAATGTCCCACTCGACGCCTTCCCGCGCCTGCTGGCCGTCGACGCGGCGGCGCGTGAACACTCGGCCTTCATCGAGGCGCACCCGGACAACCAGCCGGACGCCGACTGAGCCTCAGTCGAGGAAGCGGTTGACCGCCGCCATGAACCGGGTCGGCTGGTCGATCATCACCATGTGCTCGGCCCCTTCGATCCGCTCGAACGTCGCGGGGCGGGGCAGGGACGCGTAGGCGCCGCGGAACAGGCTGTCCGCCCGGCTGCGCGGCGAGTTCTTGTCCGAACTCCAGCCGTAGACGACCGTCACCGGCGCGGTGATGTCCGGCAACCGGTGGCGCAGGTCGATGGTCATCACCTCGTACAGCGCCTGGGCCAGCACCTGACGGTCGCCGCCCTGCCAGCCGACCGCGTTGAACATGGCGTCGGCGGCGCCGCCCAGCTCAAGGCCGACGTTGCGGCCGCGCGCCTGCAGGGCGTCGTCGCCGAGGAACTGCACCGCCTGATAAGCCACCTGGGCGATCGGCTCGATGTCGCCCACGGTCGCGCCGGGGCTGACCAGGGCCGGGAAGAAGGGCGAAGCGTCGACGGTCATCAGTCGGTCGATCCGGCTCGGCGCGTCGGCGGCCACGCGTAGGGCCAGTTGGCCGCCCATCGAGTGGCCGATCAGGGCCGGGCGCTCGAGCTCGGCCTCGGCGACATAGCGACGGATCTCGCCGGCCACCGACCCGATCACCGCGCCCTGGGCGTTGGCGCCCGGCGCCAGGTCGCCGAAGCCGCGCACCGAGACCAGGTGCAGCCTGCGCCGCCCCGCCAGCCTGTCGGCCGTGCCCCGCCACACCGCGGCGGTCGAGGCCAGGCCCGGGACCAGGATCAGGTCCGGGCCGGCGCCGCGGGTCTCGACCACGATCCGCGACGATCGGAAGCCGGCGGCCTGCGCCCACGCGCCGGGAGCCAGGGCCGACGCCCCTCCCGCCAGGGCCGATCCGGCAAGCGCCTTCAGAATGTTTCTTCTTTGTTCCATCGCGCCTTCGGTCTAGCGTTGCCCCCGAAAACACCGGGAGAGCCCAGATGATCCAGGCCGCCGACGACGAAATCGTCTTCTACACCAACCCCATGTCGCGCGGTCGCATCGCGCGCTGGATGCTGGAGGAGGTCGGGCAGCCCTATCGCACCGTCGTTCTCGATTACGGCACGACGATGAAGGCTCCCGACTATCTGGCGATCAACCCAATGGGCAAGGTGCCGGCCATCACCCATCGCGGGGTGACCGTCACCGAGGGAGCCGCGGTCTGCGCCTATCTGGCCGACGCCTTTCCCGAGGCGGGCCTGGCTCCGGCCCTCGATGACCCGAGGCGCGGGACCTATTATCGCTGGCTGTTCTTCGCCGCCGGGCCGGTCGAGGCCTCGGTTTCGGCCAAGGCGCTCGGGCTGCTCGCGCCGGCCGACAAGGCGGGCATGGTCGGCTACGGCACATATGAGAATGTCGTCGACGCGCTGGAAGCGGCGGTGTCCGGCGACGGGCCGTGGATTCTCGGCGACCGCTTCTCCGCCGCCGACGTCTACGTCGGCAGCCAGATCGGCTGGGGGCTGCAGTTCAAGACCCTGCCCGAGCGAGAGGCCTTCAAGGCCTACGCCGGTCGGCTGTTCCAGCGCGAGGCGTCTATCCGGGCAAGCGGCCTCGACGACGCCCTGATCGCCGCGGCCAACGCCGGGAGCTGAGGGACCCTAGCCGCGCGCCGGGGCGGCCGCGGGAGCAGGAGCACCGGCGCCGGCAGGCCGCAGCGCGGCCTGCTGAACCTGCGGACGGCGCTCGCCGCCGGCCGCGATGATGCGGTCGATGCGGGATTTCTCGGCGCGGAAGGCGGCCAGGTCGGCCCCGGCCAGGACCGTGCCCTCCTGGGTCTTCACGCCGGCCGGATTGATGCGGCGGCCGCCTTGCCAGATTTCATAGTGCAGGTGCGGGCCGGTCGAGGCGCCGGTCGAGCCGACATAGGCGACGACCTGGCCCTGGCGAACGCGCTGTCCGGCGCGCATGCCGGAGGCGTAGCGCGACAGGTGGCCGTAGCCGGTTTCCAGGCCATTCGAGTGACGGATGCGCAGCCAGTTGCCGTAGCCGCCCCAGCGACGGGCCTCGACCACCACGCCGTCGGCCGGGGCCACGACCGGCGTGCCGGTGCCGGCGGCGAAGTCGATGCCCTGGTGCATCTTGCGATAGCCGGCGATCGGGTGGCGGCGGAAGCCGAAGCTCGACGAGACGCGGAAGCCGCGTTCCAGCGGGGTGCGCATGAAGGCCGAACGCGTGTTCTTGCCGGTGGCGTCGAAATACTGGGCCTCGCGGGCGCCGGCGGGCTTGAAGCGATAGAAGGCCACGCCCTTCAGCTCGGCGTACAGCAGACCGTCGGTGCCGATGGTGCGGCCGTTCTCAGTGACCGTGCGGCCAAAGACATAGGTGAAGGCGTCGTTCGACTTGACGTCCCGGTCCATGTCGAACTTGTGCGAGAACAGGCGGCCGGCCACGCGGGCGACTTCCGCCGGGGCGCCTTCGCGGCGCGCCGTGCGCGACAACGAGCCCTCGACCTTGCCGTTCAGCACCACGATCTCGTGCGTGACCTTCTCTTCCAGCGCGCGCAGGCGCAGGGCGCCGTCGAAGCTGCGCGACACGGTGACCTGGCTGGCCGGGCCGGTGCGCATGGTCAGGCCGATCAGCCGGGCGTCGCCGCGGCCGCCGCGCGGCTTGGCGATAGCGGTCTCGAATTTCTGGCCGGCCCGCATCGCCGTCACATCCATGGCGTTCGACAGGGTGGCGGCGACGGCCGAGGCCTCTTCCGGCGCAATGCCTGTGCGACGCACGGCCTGTTCGAAGGTTTCGCCCTTGCGGATCTGCACCGGAACGGCTTCCGGCGTGGTCAGGCCGGCGGGCGTCCCGGCGGCGGCGAAGGCCTGGGCCTCGATCACGGCGAGCTGCGCGGCAGTGAGTTCGGGAACTTCTTCAGCCTTTGCGGGCTGATATACGCGACCGGCAAGCAAGGCCACCGAGAGCGCGGCCACCGCCGTGAGGGCGTGTGGCGCGAGGCGCATCGGTTGGCGACGTGGATCGAACTGAGCCATCGGTCCCCGAAAACTGACGACGCCGTCCGGCGCCCAAAGCTACTGACAAATGCATGGATCGCGTCCGAAAACACCCCGACGCGAGACAGGCCGTATAGCCCGCTGACGCGATCATGGGAAGACGGATCGTTACAAGTCGTTAACCGGCCCCAATTCGTGCGGTAAAGCCTGCGTGATCGAAGAGCTTATCTAGAGATTCGAACAGTGTATTGACGCTCTTTCGTTCAGGTCTTCGCGAGCGGATGATGCTTCTGCCTTGCTGAAGTCCGCTCTGCATTCAAAGTGGCTGAAGCGCCACTGTACCGTGTTTTCATTGTCACGCTTTATGTGCTGTCTGGAGAATTTCCATTGCTGATGGACAAGCGCCACGGATGAGCGACGTCGCTGAGCCCGATCAGGCGTCGTCCGTCTCGCCGACGCCGTGCCCGACCCGTCCGCGCGGCGGCGGCGGACGGCTTCTGTTGCTGGTGGCCGGCGTTATCCTGTGCGTCCTCCTCGTCCTTGCCGGCCTGCTTTATCTGAACCGCCGCGCCGCGGCCCGGCAGGTGCTGGTCGGCTGGCTGGAGCGCCAGGGGGTCGAGGCGGACCTGGAGATCGAGAAGGTCGAGCTGGACGGCGTCATCGCCCGCATCCGTATCGGCGACCCGCGCAATCCCGACGTCGTCGTCGAGCGGGTGGAGGTCGACTACGCCGTCGGCGCGCCCTGGTCGAAGGAAGGCCTGGGCGTCACCCCCAGTCGGATCCGCCTGCTGCGCCCGGTGCTCAGGGCCTCCTGGCGCGACGGCAAGCTGTCTCTGGGCTCGCTCGATCCCCTGATCGAACAGTTCAAGGACCGGCCGCCGCGTCCGGATCAGCGCGGTCCGCTGGTGCTCGTCGAGCAGGGGCGGGTGCGCCTCGATACGGAGTACGGCGTCGCGACCATCCTCGGCGACGCCCGCGTCGACAACGGCGAACTGGTTCGCCTCAGCGCCCGCATGCCCGCCGCGAACCTGAAGAGCGGCGCGACCGAAGCGAACGCGCTGTCCGCCGCCCTGGAGCTGACCACCACGGGCGATCGCGTGGCGGTGCGCGGCGCGGTCTTCGCCGACCAGCTGACGACCCCCGGCGCGCAGGGCGCCGGCGCGCGCCTGACCTTTGTCGGCGATCTGCCCTATCCCGACCTCAAGCAGCGTCGCGGTGACGGGGTCGCCCGTGTCGACGCCGACCTCGTCGCCGATCGGCTGGCCTTCGGCGATACCGCGGCCGAAGAGGCCAGGATCAGCCTCGACTTCAACGGCAAGACCACCGGCTGGATCGAAACCTTCGTCATCGAGGGCCAGGCCGACGCCGAGCTCGCCGCGGCCCGCATCGACGCCCCGGATCTCGACAGCGCCGCCCCGACGGTTCGCTGGAACAACGCCCAGGCGGTGCTTACGCGCGATGACGAAGGTCTCGCCTGGCGGCTGGAGGGGCCGGTCCGCGCCGCCGCCGGCCGTGCTTCGGCCGCGGGCCTGCAGGGCTCGGGCGTGGCCCTGACGTCCAACCATTTGACCCTCGGCGGCCGCGGCGCGGCCGTCGAAGCCTTCGGGCCCGTCGGTTTGGCCGCGGACCGGCTGGTTTGGGACGACATGGTCCTGTCCGGCGCGCGGGGGACCGCCGATTTCGAACTGGTCTCCGACACCGGCCTCCGCCTGACCGCCGACGGCGGCCTGCGCGCCGCCCACGGCGCCTGGCCCCTGTTCGGTCCGTCGGCGCGCGACGACGCGCCTGAGCTGGCGGCGATGAAGCGGGCCCTGGGCGACTTCGCCGTCGACATTCCGGCTTTCACCCTGGTCTCCAGCGGCGGCGGGACTCGGCTGGCGCTGGCCCGCCCGGCGACCCTGCGCCCGGCCAACGGCGGCGTCCTGACCGTCAGCCCCGGCGCGGGACCGATCTTCTCCGCCCAGCGCGGCCAGATGGGCGGCGGCGCTCTCGCGCTGGCTGCGACCCGCGGCGAGGGTCTGCCCGAGGCGGCGTTCAATATTCCGGACTGGCGCCTGACGCCCGGCGGCTTCCAGGCCGTCCTCGACGGCCGCGCGGCGCTCGACTTCGACCTCGCCCGCGACATCACCGTGACCACCCGCGGCGAGCTCGCCTCGAACAACGGCCGCCTGACCTATGTGGCCGCCGATTGCGCGCCGGTCACTGTCGGCCGCCTTGAGCTGGACGAGAATGACGTCACCGACATCTCCGGCAGCCTGTGCCCCGTCGCCGCTCCGCTCGTCACGGTCACCGACGGCGCCTGGCGAGCCGAGGGCGGCTTGTCGGACCTCGACGCCGCCGTGCCCTTCCTGGCGCTGGACGTCCGCGACGCCCGCGGCGAGTTCGTCGCCACCGGCGGTCCCCGTGGCCTCGGCCTCGACGCTCGCATCGCGCGCGCCCGTCTGGTCGACGCCACGGAGCCGACCCGCTTCCACCCCGTAGCGGCCAGCGGCCGCGCCCGCCTCGTGGGCGAAGACTGGACCGGTGAATTCGATCTCGCCCACGGCGAGACCTCCCTCGGCCGCCTTTCCCTGGCTCATGACGGCGCCCGCGGCGCGGGCGGCCTGAACATCGACGTCCCGAGCCTTGTCTTTGCGGAGGGCGGTCTCCAGCCTGACGACCTCAGTCCCCTGGCCGCCGATTTCGTCGGGTCGCCCGCCATCGGTTCCGTGAGCTTCCGGGGCCGGGTCGACTGGCTGGCCGACGCCGAGGGCTCCAGCTCCGGCGTCCTGGACATACCGCGTCTCGACTTCGTCAGTCCCGTCGGTCCGGTGAAGGGCCTGACCGGCACGGTTCAGTTGACCAGTCTGGCGCCCCTGACCACCGCCCCGGGCCAGTATCTGACGGCCGAGAGCCTCGACACCGCCGCCCCGGTCACCGACCTCGACGTCACCTTCGCCCTCGACAAGGCGGCCATCACCATCGAGGGCGGCGACGTCGATGTCGCCGGGGGGCTGGTCAAGCTCGAGCCCTTCGCCCTGCCGTTTGACCGGGCCCAGCCGTACAGCGGCGTCCTGGTGCTCGAGAACGTCCAGCTGGGCGAGGTGATCGCCGGCTCGGGCTTCCGCGACAAGGTGGTGCTGGACGCCGTCGTCTCCGGTCGCCTGCCGTTTACGAACGATCCTGAGCACGGCCTGCGCGTCGTCGGCGGCTCCCTCTCGGCGGTGCGGCCCGGCCGCCTGTCGATCGGCCGCGAAGCCCTGTCCGGCCTCGAAGCCGGCGGCGGCGGCGCGGGCGTTCCCCCCAATACGGTTCAGGACCTGGCCTATCAGGCGATGGAGAACCTCTCGTTCGACGTGTTGTCGGCCGAGGTGAACAGTCTCGAGCAGGGCCGGCTCAGCGTCCTGTTCCGGATCCGCGGCCGCCACGACCCGCCCCAACACCAGGAACTGCGGGTCTCAATCGCCGATCTGATCAGCCGGGAGTTCCTCAATCGCCAGCTGCCCTTGCCGTCCGGCACCGGCATTGACCTGACGCTCGACACAACCCTGAACGTCAACGAACTGATCAGCGATCTCATGGCCCTGAACCGCGCCCGGGCCGGCCAGCCGGACCCCGATCCTGCGCCGTGATCCGGCCGCCTTTGCCGTTCAGAACCCATTCACCATACGCAGCGTTAAATCGGCGCGGATCGAAACCGGAGACCTGTCCATGAACCGGACGCGCAAGAGCCTAGCCCTGATCGGCCTCACCGCCGCCTTCGGCCTGGGCGCGTGCACGCCCACGGTCCGCCTGCAGGTCGATCCGATCCAGATCTACGCCAAGCTGGACGCCGACGTCCGCGTCCGTCTCGACAAGGAGCTCCAGGACCTCCTCGTCGAGAACCCGAACCTGTTCTGATCGCGAAAGCCGCCCCCTGATGTCGTTCCGCAAGATCTTCGTCATCGCCGCCGCCATCGCCGCCCTCGGCGTGGCCGCCGGCGCAGCCTTCGCCCAGACTCCGCAGCAGAAGGCGCTGATCGACGCCGCCAAGGCGGCCGGCACCGTCGGTGAACAGGCCGACGGCTTCGTGGGCTTCCGCGTCGCCTCGTCCGACGCCGCCCTGACCCAGGCCGTGCAGGTGACCAACGCCGCCCGCCGCGAAGCCTACGCCCGCAGCGCCACCTCGGCGGGCACCACCCCCGACGTCGCCGGCTCGCGCATGTTCGAGACCCAGCTGCGCCCCCGCATCTCCTCCGGCGAGTGGTACCGCAACGCCCAGGGCCAATGGGTGCAGCGCTAGGCTTGGAGCTGTAGGAGGGGGCCATGCCCCGTCTTCCTCGTCTGCTGGTCAATCTTCTCGTCGCCGTCGCCATCGCGGCGGCCTCGACGCTCGGCGTCAGCGGGTTCTGGCGCGCCATCGGCGGCGGCGACTTGACCGTGCATGGCTGGATCGCCCTGTCGCTGGGCATCTTCGGGACCGTCGCCCTCGCCTGGCTCCTGATGGCTCTGGCCTTCAAGTCCGACCGTGAAGGCTGGGACGACCGCGTCGACAATACGCACGATCCGGGCCGCGATGACGACAAGTCTTGAGCCCGGAAGCGCCGCGCGCGATACCGCGCCCATGACCGAAGCGGCTCACCCGTCCGACATCACCTACTCCGGCTATCTGGCGCTCGACGACTTGCTGGCGGCCCAGCACCCGTTGTCGACCGAGCATGACGAGATGCTGTTCGTCATCATCCACCAGACCAAGGAGCTGTGGCTCAAGCAGATCCTGCACGAAGTGGCCCTGGCCCAGGGTCTGGTCCGCGCCGGCGACCTCGTCCCCGCCTACAAGAGCCTGGCCCGCGTCAGCCGCATCCAGGCCGTCATGACCATGAGCTGGGACATCCTGGCCACCATGACCCCGGCCGACTACCTGCGCTTCCGCGGGGTGCTCGGTTCGTCGTCGGGCTTCCAGAGCGACCAGTTCCGCCGCTTCGAGTCGATGCTCGGCCTCAAGGACGACCGCTTCCTGCGCTTCCACGAGGAGCGCCCAGAGGCCTATGCCGCGCTTAAGGCCGCCCTCGAGGCGCCCAGTCTCTACGACGACGCCCTGGCCCAGCTGGCCGCCGCCGGCCTGCCGGTGCCGGCCGAGGTTCTCGCCCGCGACGTCAGCCGTCCGTATCAGCCCTCCGAGGGGGTCGAGGACGCCTGGCTGGAGGTCTACCGCGACACCACCCGCTGGTGGCCGCTGTACCAACTGGCCGAGAAGCTGGTGGACCTGGACGACGCCTTGCTGACCTGGCGCCACAAGCATGTGGTCACCGTCGAACGCATCATCGGCCGTCGTCGCGGCACCGGCGGCACCGAGGGTGTCGGCTATCTGACCGAGACGCTCCAGCGCCGCTGCTTCCCGGAACTGTGGTCACTGCGGACGCGTCTGTAACAGCGTTCTCGCAACCTTCACCGCTGGCTGGCGGTTACTCAGGTCTCTTCTCCGGGAGACGAGGCCATGACCAACGCCAACCGACACGACATCCAGGTGCTCAACGGCCTGATCCGAAGCACCATCGACAGCGCCGACGGCTATCGCAACGCCGCCGGCGAGACCGCCGAGACCGGCTACCGCGAACTGTTCGAACGACGCGACGTCGAACGTCGCGAAGTCGCCGAGGACCTGAGCTTCAGCGTCCGCGGCCTGGGCGGCGAGCCCGACGCCGAGGGCTCCCTGCTCGCCAAGGCCCAGCGCGCCTTTCTTGATGTGAAGCACGCCCTGCTGCGCGATGAGCTCAGCCTCGTCGACGCCGTCGAAAGCACCGAGGATCACGTCCGCGCGCATTTCGCGAAGGCGCTCGAGGACTCGCACATCTCCGCCACCACCCGGGAGACCATCCGCCGGGCCTGGGAGCGCCTCAGCGGCGACCACGACGCCATCAATGAACTGAAGCGCAGCCTGGAAGGCCAGCACGACGCCGACAACCGCCTGTTTCCGCAGTAGGCCCGATCAGCAGACGCGCGCGGCGGCGTCGTCGAGGTCGACCAGGAAGCAATGCTGCCGGTGGTCATCCACCCCCGCGACGTGGATGCGCACCTCGCCGCCGTCGATCGGGGCCGGTGAATACAGCTCCGCATAGCCGACCGCGGCGGCCTCATAGCTGGCCGCCTCGACCAGATGGCCGTGGGCGCGGCCGGCGTGCTCGGCCCAGGCGAAGAAGCGGCGGTGCGCGGCGAGGGGTCTGACAGCGGTCATGACTCAGCAACGCGCCTGCCGGGAAAAGGATTCATCGCCGCCCGGAGGCGCCGTCTCGCTGGCGTATCGCCGCCCGCATCCCCATCTGACGGAGGTCGATCCCCGGACCGGCCGAGCGGCCGGCGATCCGCGTGGCCCCCAGGACGGGCCCATGGACCAACCCAGACTCCAGCGCGAAGCGGCCGATCGGGCCGAGGTCTACGCCCCCCGGCCCACGGGCGGCGCCTGGCGTGCGGCGCTCTGCGGGGGCGTGGTCGCCCTGGTCGCCGTCTTCGCGGTCAGCGAGTTCTATGGCTGGCGCATGGTCGACCATCTGCCGGTGGTCGTGCCGATCCTGGTGGCGTCGACCGTAGCCGCCTTCATCGGCTATGGCCGCGCTCGTCGGCGCAACCGCCGCGCCCAGGTCGCCGAGCTCGCTCGCGGCCCGCCGGAGCGGCCGCCGTCCTAGGGGCGTCCCGGCCTTCCGGCCACGAAAAAGGCCCCGGTCCTGCGACCGGGGCCTTCGTCTTTGTCAGCGATCCGAAGCTCAGGCTTCGGTGTCGGCCGGGCCTTCGGCCGAGCCGGTGACCGGCACCGCGGCGCCCTTCGGCGCACGGGCGGTCTGCTTCTCGGCGATACGGGCCGACTTACCGCGACGGTCGCGCAGGTAGTACAGCTTGGCGCGACGGACGACGCCGCGACGCTTCACCTCGATGGATTCGATGTTCGGCGACAGGATCGGGAAGACCCGCTCCACGCCTTCGCCGAAGGAGATTTTGCGGACGGTGAAGTTCTCGTTCACGCCGCCGCCGGCGCGGGCGATGCACACGCCCTCGAAGGCCTGAACGCGCTCGCGCTCGCCTTCCTTGATCTTCACGTTGACGCGCAGGGTGTCGCCCGGCTGGAATTCCGGAATGGCGCGCTTGTCGATCAGGCGGGCTTTTTCTTCCGCCGCGATGGTCTGCAGGATGTTCATTCTACTCTCCTCGGGCTTTGCCGCCCTTTAGCTGTGATTTGGCGAGATGCGCCGCCCAGAGGTCCGGCCGTCGCTCCCGCGTGGTTAGTTCCCGCTGCTCTTCGCGCCATTGTGCGACCTTCTTGTGGTCGCCCGACAGAAGCACCTCGGGTATCTCCAGCCCCTCGAACGTCCGCGGTCGCGTGTACTGCGGATGTTCCAGAAGGCCGTCCTCGAAGCTCTCCGAACTCAGGCTTTCGGCCTGGCCCAGCACTCCGGGGATCAGTCGTACGCACGCCTCGATGACCACCATGGCCGCCGCCTCGCCGCCGGCGAGCACCGCGTCCCCGACGGAGACCTCCTCGAACCCCCGGGCGTCGAGCACCCGCTGGTCCACCCCCTCGAACCGACCGCAGAGAACGGTGATCCCGTCCGCCTTGGCCCATTCCTTGACGCGCGCCTGGGTCAGGGGCCGACCCCGGGCGCTCATGTACAGAAGGGGCCGCTGCGGCTGGGCTACGCTATCGAGCGCCCTCGCCACCACGTCCGCCTTGAGCACGGCTCCAGGCCCGCCACCCGCGGGGGTGTCGTCCAGGAAGCCGCGCCTATCTTCGGAAAAGGCCCGTATGTCAAGCGTATCAAGGGTCCAGAGCCCCTTCTCGCGCCACGCGGTGCCGATCAGCGACACGCCGAGCGGGCCCGGAAAGGCCTCGGGGAACATGGTCAGGACGGTGGCGGTGAAGGGCATGGCCGCCTGATACAGGGGTGAGGGGCTAGGGACTAGGTTTTAGGGAAGCGAGGCCGGACCTCTGCCCTTCCTTCCCCTAGAACCCAGCCCCTAGAACCTAGACCCTACAGAGCTCCGCCGCCCGCGGCGATCCAGGCGTCGACCTGATCCTCCAGGATGTCCAGCGGCACCGAGCCCGAACCCAGGACCACGGCGTGGAAGTTGCGGATGTCGAACTTGTCGCCCAGCGCAGCCCGGGCCTTCTCGCGCAGCTCGGTGATCTTCAGTTCGCCGATCTTGTAGCTGGTCGCCTGGCCCGGGTTGGTCAGGTAGCGCTCGACCTCCTTGACGATGTCGCGCTCGCTCAGCAGCGAGTTCTGGCGGAAGTATTCGATCGCGTCCTCGCGGCTCCACTGCTTGGCGTGCAGCCCGGTGTCGGTGACCAGGCGCACGGCCCGCCACAGCTCGGTCGAGAGGCGGCCGAAGTCGGAATAGGGGTCCTGGTAGAAGCCCATCTCCTTGCCCAGCCGCTCGGCGTACAGGCCCCAGCCCTCGGCGTAGGCGCCGTAGCCGCCGAAGCGGCGGAACGACGGCAGGCCCTGCATCTCCTGGGCGTAGGCGATCTGGAAGTGATGCCCCGGCGCGCCCTCGTGATAGCTGATGCCCTCGATCTGGGGCTTCAGCACCTGGGTCATGTCCGACAGGTTGACGTAGTAGATGCCCGGGCGCGATCCGTCCGGCGCCGGCGCGTTGTAGAAGGCGATCGAGGCGGTCGCCTCGCGCCACGGCTCCACGGAGCGGACCTCCAGCGCCGCCTCGGGCAGGTCGCTGAAATACTGCGGCGCCGCCGCCATCACCTGGGCGATGAAGGCCCGGCTGTCGGTGAGGTACTGCTCCTTGCCCTCGGTGGTATTCGGATACTGGAAGCGCGGATCGGTCTTCAGGAAGGCGAAGAACTCCTGCAGCGTGCCCGTGAACCCGACCTGGTCCATGATGGTCTGCATCTCGCCGTGCAGCCGCTCGACCTCGTTCAGGCCGATCTGGTGGATCTGGTCGGCGGTCAGGTCGGTGGTGGTCGAGAGCCGCAGGCGGGCGTTGTAGAACTCTTCGCCGCGCGGCAGCCGCCACACGCCGGCGTCGCGGTTCGGCATGGCGGCCGCCTGGGCCTTCACCTCGTCCAGCGCCGTCAGCACGCCTTCATAGCCGCGCTTCCACTCGCCGGTCAGGGCCGCCCGACCCTCGGCCAGCAGGCGTTCCTTGGTGGCGGCGTCCGTATCGAGCGCGCCCACCTTCTTCTGGAAGTCGGCCCACACCGGATTGTCCTTGCCGTCGTCGAACGGCGCGCCTGTGATGATGTTGCGGGTGTTTGCGATGGAGGGCTCGAACACGAAATTCGGCGAGATCACGCCCTTGACGGCCCGGTCGCGCAGTTCGGCGGCGATCTCGCCCATGACCCGCTCGGACTCCTTCAGGCGCGAGACATAAGCCTCGGCGTCGGCGACGGAATCGACCCGGTGATTGTTGATCATGAACACCGGCAGGCCGGTGGTCGGATTGCCGTTGGCGGCGAACTGATAGCCCCAATCGCGCCACTGGTTCTGCAGGCGCGCCTGCTCGACGCCGTATTCGAACAGCCGCCAGGACATGCGGCTCTCGTCGCTCAGGGTCTTCGGATTGAACTGGTCGTTCAACTCGGCCGCCTGGCGCTCGGCCAGGGCCAGCGAGCGGTCGGCGGCGGCGTCGGTGCCGTCGTCCAGCTTGCCGTAGTCGGTCTTGATGCCCAGCGAAGTCATCGTCTGCGGCGACAGGGCGATCCGCTCCTGGAAGGCCTTTTCGAAGAAGGCCGCCAACCGGGCGTCTTCGCTCTCGCTCGGGCTTTGGGCCGGGGCGGTTGCAGCGGGCGTCGCGTCCTGGGCCATGACGGCGGCGGGAGCGCCCGCCAGCACGGCGACGGCGCAGACGGTGGAGACGAGCAGACGACGCATGGAAACCCTCCCGGAAACTTCAGGGCGCGACCTTCACCGCAAGCCGTGCGCCGCGCAAGGGAGGCCTGCACCAAAGCTCCACAGACCGTGCATCGAAGCGCCTCCGCGCGTTGAGGACGCCTGCCCTCGCCACGGCCAAGCTCGTCGGACATCCCGGAGCCCCGCATGCGCACCCTCCTGATCAATGTCCCTCACCCCGCCATCGGCAGCCGCATCCCGAAAGAGCAGCTGCCGCCGCTGGGCCTGCTTGCGGTCGGAGGCCCGCTGATCGACGACGGCCATGAGGTGTCCCTGCTCGACGGGGAGTTCGGGCCCATGCCGGTCGCCGAGGTGGTCGCCGAGGCGGTGCGCCGCGCCCCCGACGCCGTTCTGTTCGGCCACTCCGGCTCGTCCTCGGGCCACCCGATCATCGCCGAGGCCGCCGCCCGCATCCGGGCCGCCCTGCCCGCTGTCCGCATCGTCTACGGCGGGGTGCATCCGACCTACTATTGGCGCGAGATCCTGCGCGACGAGCCCTGGGTCGACGCCGTGGTGCGCGGCGAGGGCGAGGAGACGGCGCGCCGGCTGATGGCGGCCCTCGAGACCGGAGCCGACCTGACCGACATCCCGGGCCTCGCCTTCCGCCGCGATGGGCGGCCGATGGCCACGCCGCCGGCCCCGGTGATCCGCGAACTGGACGCCTATCGGGTCGGCTGGGAGCTCATCGACCACCGCCGCTACTCCTACTGGGGCGGCAAGCGGGCGGTGGTGATCCAGTTCTCGCGGGGCTGTCCGCACCTGTGCAACTACTGCGGCCAGCGCGGCTTCTGGACCCGCTGGCGCCACCGCGACCCGGAGAAGCTGGCCGACGAGATCGCCTGGCTCCATCGCGAGCATGGCGTCGAGGTGTTCAACTTCGCCGACGAGAATCCCAGCGCCGGCAAGAAACCGTGGCTGGCCTTCCTGCGCGCCGTGATCGCCCGCAAGCTCGATATCACCCTGGTCGGCTCGACCCGGGCCGGCGACATCGTCCGCGATAAGGACGAACTGCACCTCTACAAACAGGCGGGCTTCGAGCGCTTCCTGATGGGCATGGAGTCGACCGACGAACCGACCCTGAAGCTGATCAAGAAGGGCGCGACCGCCAACGTCGACCGCGAGGCGATCCAGCTGCTGCGCAAGCACCGCATCCTGTCGATGGCCACCTGGGTGGCGGGGTTCGACGAGCAGACCGACATCGATTTCTGGCGCGGTTTCCGCCAGCTTGTCGCCTACGACCCGGACCAGATCCAGGCCCTCTACGTCACCCCGCACCGCTGGACGCCCTACTACCGCCTGGCCGAAAATCGGGCGGTGATCCAGCCGGACCGCACCCGCTGGGACTACAAGCACCAGGTCCTCGCCATGAAGCGGATGCCGGCCTGGCGGGTCTTCCTCTGGGTCAAGGCGATCGAGGTCCTGTGTCAGACCCGGCCGCGGGCGCTGGGGCGGCTGATCTGGCATCCCGACCCCAAGATCCGCCACGCCATCCGCTGGTACTACCGGATGGGCCGCCGGGTCTGGTTCCACGAGATTCTCGGCTTCCTGTTCCGCGATCGCCGCAGCAAGGACGGCCGCACCGTCGCCGAGCATTTCGGCGCTGTGCAGGACCACGAGGAGGAGGCGTCGGCGGTCGTTCGCCCAGCGCCGCGCCCCAGGCTCGCCGTCAACCTGTCCGAAGGCGCCGTCGATAGGTAGGCCCCTACCGTTCCCATCCGACATAGTCCGTTCGGCCGCGATGCCCGAAGGCCGAAAAGACGGCACTATGGCGAGGTTGGGGAGGATGTGTCGTGCTGAGGGATCCTGGATCCATCATCGTCGCGTTTCTGGTCTCCGCCGCCGTCGGCGGGGCCATCGCCGGCTTCCTGTTCAGCCTCGCCTATCTGGTCAACGACCTCGCCCCGGGCGTATCCCACTGGACCGGCCTCTACATGGTGGTGGTGCTGATCGTGCTGGGGATCGCGGCGGGCTTCATCGGCTATCTGGTCGGCCTGACCGTGCTCGTCGCCCCGCTCTGGGCTGTGCTGCACCGGCTGGGCCGCCGCGGCCGCGCCCTGGCCGTCCTGGTCGGCGGAGGCGTCAGCGTGCTGGTCGCCTTCCTCGCCCATGGCGGCGACGACACCGCCCGCAACCTGGTCTACGCGGTCGCCGTCCTGGCCGTCGCCGGCGGCGCCGCAGGCTGGGTCCTGCACCGCATGGCCTACCGACCGCTGCGCTAGCGCGGCTTAGGGCTTCCGCTTCTCGGCGATGGCGGCGCTTTCGGCCTTCAGCGGCTTGGACACCGGGCAGACCTCCTGGGCGTAGGCGTGCAGGGTGTTGGCCAGATGGTCGGGCACCAGGCTGTAGTGGACGAACTGGCCCTTCTTCTCGCTGGTCACCAGGCCCGCGTTCTCCAACACCGTCAGATGCTGGGACACCGCCGGCTTGGAGATTTCGAAGCGCGCGGCGATCTCGCCCGCCGTCAGGTCGGCGTGCGCCAGATAGGCCAGGATCTTGCGCCGGGTCTGGGAGGAGAGGGCTTCGAATACGCGCTGCATCGTCGGTATTTAAGCGATTTGCGAACCACTTGCCAGTCTCGCCGTTTAGGGTTTAAGGAATATCTTAAATACCGAAGGAATTGGTCCAGTGAAGTTTGTCAGCGTCCTCGCCCCGGCCAAGCGCGCCGTCCTCGTCATTCTCACCCTGCTGGCGGCCGGACTCGCCGCCTGGGCCGCGGGCGGCGTCACCGCCGCCCTGATGGGTCTGGCCGCCGGCCCGGCCGGGGTCAGCCTCGGCCTGATCGCGGGCCTGGTCATGCTGCCCTTCTGGATCGTCGGCGTCTGCGTGGTCGGCGGGCCGCTGTGGCTGGCGCTTCACATGAACGGGCGTCGTGATCGCAACACGGCCCTGATCTTCGGAGGTCTCATCGGAGCGTTCGGAGGGCCGGCCGTCCTGATCGTGATGATGGGGCTGGGCGGGGCGCCGGTCGATCCGGCCGTCCTCCTGCTGGCCCCGCCCGCCGCGATCGGCGGCGCCATGGCCGGCTATGCGATCTGGCGGCTCGGCTATGAGGGCGAACGCGCATGAGCGACGACCATCCGGACCGCCACATCGCATCGCCTACGGCAAGGCGATAAAACCCTAGAACTCCCGCCAGCTGTCGCCCGGATCGCGTTCGCCGGGGTCGATCGACTGCTGGCCCCAGGCGACGATCATCAGCAGCTTGTGGCTGCGGATGCGGAATTCGCCGGTCATGGGCACGACGGCGCCCAGGGGGGCGCCGGTCTTGGGCTCGTAGAGGAAGCCCGAGAACTCGGCCACGCCGACCCGGTCGCGACGGCTGTAGACCGACAGCTCGGGAATCGAGACGACGTTGAAGCTGTCGTTGATCGGCACGCGCATCTCGGGCACGCCGAAGACGCGGCGCATCTGCTCCAGCGACAGGGCCCCGGCGCGCAGCTCCAGCACGGCGTCGGCGTCGCCCTTGGACGGCGCCAGCGCGTAGCCCGATTCCGACAGGGCCGAGCGGATGGCGCTGACCGCATAGGGGGCGTTCTCGGCGCGGAAGAAGGCGTCGTCGACGAACACCTTCGACCCCATCGGGATCGGCAGGGTCAGGCCCTCCACCGCCCGGTCGGCGGCGCGCGCCACAAGCAACTGCTCGGTGGCGGTGCGCGAGGGATAGGTTTCCGAGGTGGAGGCGCAGGCGGTCAGCCCCAGCAGGGCCAGCGACAGAACGGCGTAAGCTCTCAATCTACTCACCAGCTCCCGGTGTTGGGCATGGAGGCCCAGGGTTCCGCGGGGGCCAGGGGCGCGCCCTCCTGCAGCAACTCGATCGAGATGCCGTCGGGCGACCGTACGAAGGCCATGTGACCGTCGCGGGGCGGCCGGTTGATGGTCACCCCGCCGGCCTGCAGCCGCTCGCAGGCGGCGTAGATGTCGTCGACCTTGTAGGCCAGGTGGCCGAAATTGCGCCCGCCGTCGTAGGGCTGCGGGTCCCAGTTGAAGGTCAGTTCGACCTCGGGCGACCGCTCCGCGTTGGACCGTTCGCCGTCCTTCGGGGCGGCCAGGAAGATCAGGCTGAAGCGCCCGGCCTCATTGTCCATGCGCCGCATCTCCTGCAGACCCAGCAGGTCACAGTAGAAATGCAGCGAGGCGTCGAGGTCCGTCACGCGGACCATGGTGTGCAGGTAGCGCATGGCTGTTCCGGTCCCGGGGAGAGGCGGTTCCTCTTCTATAGCGACCCATCGCCGCGACCGCGACTCACGCGATGTTTCCACAGGTGCGCCCCGCCCCGGGGACTGCTAGAGCCGAGAGCTCGCCGTCGGGGAATGGATTTGCTTCGCAAGCTTTACGACTGGGTCTTCTCGCTGGCCCGCCACCGTCACGCGACCCGGTCGCTGGCCGTGGTCTCGTTCGCCGAGAGCTCCTTCTTCCCAATCCCGCCAGACGTCATGTTGGCGCCCATGGTGCTGGCCCGACCGGACCGCGCCTACTTCTACGCCACGGTCTGCACCATCGCGTCCGTGCTGGGGGCGTTGCTGGGCTACGCCATCGGCTACTGGCTGGAGCCGGTCGGGATGTGGATCCTGTCGCTGCTCGGCAAGGCTGACACCTTCGAGGCGTCCAAGGCCCTGTTCCAGCAGCACGGCGCCTGGGTGATCCTGATCAAGGGCCTGACCCCGATCCCGTTCAAGCTGATCACCATCGCCTCGGGCATCTTCCAGTTCAATCTGGCTCTCTTCTTCGCCCTGTGCGTCGTCACGCGCGGCGCGCGGTTCTTCCTGGTGGCCTTCGTGCTCAAGCGCTGGGGACCCGCCATGCTCGAAATGGTCGAGAAGCGGTTGGCCATGTGGACCGTGATTGGCCTGGTCGTCCTCGTCGGCGCCTTCGTGGCGGTGAAGTACCTGCTCTGAGCAGCGACGGACGAGGTCAACGGTCGGCGGCGCCTCGACCCTCGACCCTCGCCTCCGGCCCAGCTATGAACATCGTCCGATGAGAGGCCTTTATCGACTCCTGACGCGGTGGTGGACCGCCTTCGCCCTCGCCATTTCCCTGGCGATGCTGGCCACGGCCCATGCGTTCGAGCGCTTTGCAGGCCTGGCGCCGTGCAACCTCTGTCTCAAGCAGCGCGAGGTCTACTGGGGCGCCGTGGCCATCGCCCTGACCGCCACCCTCTGGCACGTGATCAGCCGCGGCAGCCGCGGCACCCCGCGCATCGCCGCCTTCCTCCTGGCCGTGGTCTTCACCACCGGGACGATCACCGCCCTGTTCCACCTGGGCGGCGAGAACCAATGGTGGGAGCTGCCCGCGGCCTGCGCCGGCGGCGGCGGGGTCGATCTTGAGGCGATGGCGGCCCTGGCCTTCGGCGGCGCGACCGAGCGTGCGGTCCTCTGCGACGCGGTGACGTGGCGCTTCCTCGGCCTGTCAATGGCAGGATGGAACGTGCTGATCTCGGCCGCGCTTGCCGTGTTCAGCCTGCTCGCCGCCAAGAGGCCCAAGGATGCCCGCGCCCCGCGCCCCTGAACCCGTGGCCGAACCGGCCCACAAGACCCCGCTGCCGCGTCCCGGCGTCGGCGCCAGCCGGCGTCGCCGCGCCGAGATCCTGCGGGTCGACCACGCCGGCGAATACGCCGCCGTTCACATCTATCGGGCCCAGCGCGCCGTCTTCGAGGGTCGCGCCGGCAAGGACGCCATCGCCGCCGATCTCGAGGAGATGCGCGGCCAGGAGGCGGTCCATCTCGCCCGCTTCGACGCCCTGCTCAACGCCGAGCGCGTCCGCCCCACGGTCATGACCCCGGTCTGGCGCCTGGCCGCCCTGGCCCTCGGCGCCGGCACCGCCCTGATGGGCGAGAAAGCCGCCCACGCCTGCACCGAGGCGGTCGAGGACGTGATCGAGAAACACTACGCCGAACAGATCGCGGAGCTGCAGGACCGCGACCCGGCCCTGGCCGCTGAACTGAGCCGCTTCCGCGACGAGGAGATGGCCCACCATGACCACGCCGTTGAACACGGCAGCCGCGAGGCCCCCGGCTACGGCCTGCTCAGTGCGGTGATCAAGGCCGGCTGCCGCGCGGCGATCAAGGTCAGCGAGCGGGTCTGACGTCGAACGCCAGCAGCAGCGTCCGCTGCACGTCTGCGCCGTTGTCGTCCGACAGCATGTACAGCCGTACGCCGTCGCCGCGGGGCGCGGCGGCGATTCCTTCGAAATTGTCGGTCGTGCCGGGCAGCTTCAGCTCGATCAGCACCGGGCCGAGCGCTCCGTCCTCGGCCATGCGCCGCACCTGGGCGCGGGCGTCAACTGGCGGGCGGTAGAGGCGCTGCACCACGAACCAGTCGCCGGCCGGGTCGCGGTCCATGCCGGTGATCCGGTATTCGCTGTCGGGCAGAGGGTCTTGCGGCGGCGCCACGACCTGCGAACAGGCGCGCGGCGTACATCTCCAGACGCCCCCGCTCTCGCCGGCGACGCGCCAGCCGCCCGGGGCCGCGGCGATGCCCTCCATGCCGTCGTTCAGCGTGAAGGCGAAGTCCGGCCGAGCGACGGCCTCAGGCTCCCAGCGCAGGCTATCGATCGGCCCGTAGGTCCAGATCCGGTGGTCCCGCTCGAAGCTGATCAGCAGGTCGCCGCCCCCGGTGATCGCTAGCCCCTCGGCGTCGCCGTCCGTCTTGTCGACGATGGGGCTGCCGTCGAGCAGGGTCAGCCGCCTGAAGGCCAGGCCTTCCACTCCCGCCAGTTCGCCACGACCGTCCAGCACCAGCCGTCCGCGCACCAGGTCGCCGGCGTCCGTGACGCTGACGAAGCCGTGCTCGCCGACCAACTTCAGGTCCGACAGGCTGTGCAACGGCGAGGCCTCGTCCAGCACCAGCTCCACCCCGCCGGCGAAACGCACCCCGTCCGCCAGTCGCGCCCCGCCGGGCAGGCCCAGGCCGACGGGCCGGGTCGAGGCCGCTACGGCGGTCCAGCCGGGTTGTGCGGTGTCGGGGAGGGGCGGAACCGCCGTCGCCGTGGCGCAGGCCGCCAGCGGCAGCAGGGCGACCAGCCCGGCCAGCCGCGCCAGCAGCTTCACGCCGCCTTCCGCCGCCGCTGCTTGGGCGCCGCCTTGGCCTCGCTGTCGAACAGCTCGGCCAGCTTCTCGATCATCACCCCGCCCAGCTGCTCGACGTCGACGATGGTCACGGCGCGGCGGTACCAGCGGGTCACGTCGTGGCCGATGCCGATCGCGATCAGCTCGACCGGCGACTTGGTCTCGATATGCTCGATGACCTGGCGCAGGTGCTTGTCCAGATACAGGGCGGCGTTGGCCGACTGGGTCGAGTCGTCGACCGGCGAGCCGTCCGAGATGACCATCAGGATCTGCCGCGCCTCGGTGCGGGCCATCAGCCGGTCGTGCGCCCAGGTCAGGGCCTCGCCGTCGATGTTCTCCTTCAGAAGCCCCTCGCGCATCATCAGGCCGAGGTTCTTCTTGGCCCGGCGCCAGGGCGCGTCGGCGGACTTGTAGATGATGTGGCGCAGGTCGTTGAGCCGCCCCGGATTGCCCGGCTTGCCGGCGCTGATCCAGGCTTCCCGGCTCTGGCCGCCCTTCCAGGCGCGGGTGGTGAAGCCGAGGATCTCGACCTTGACCCCGCAGCGCTCCAGCGTCCGCGCCAGGATGTCGGCGCAGACCGCCGCCACCATGATCGGCCGACCGCGCATCGAGCCCGAATTGTCGAGCAGCAGGGTCACGACGGTGTCGCGGAACGGGCTTTCGCTCTCGGCCTTGAAGCTGAGCGGGCTGGTCGGGTCGGTGATGATCCGGGTCAGCCGGGCGGTGTCGAGCACCCCCTCCTCGAGGTCGAAGGCCCAGCTGCGGTTCTGCTGCGCCATCAGGCGGCGCTGCAGCTTGTTGGCCAGCCGCGCCACCACCGAGGACAGGGCCGCCAGCTGCTGGTCCAGCAGCGAGCGCAGCCGCTCCAGCTCGTTGGGGTCGCACAGGTCGACGGCGTCGATGACCTCGTCATAGGCGGTGGTGAAGACCCGGTAGGCGTCGATGGCGCGGCCGTCGTCCGCCGTCTGCTGGCGGTTGGGCAGGGCGCCCTCATTGACTTCCGGGCCCTCGTCCGAGGCCTCGCCGTCGGGGTCGGCGGGCGCGCCCTCGGGGCGGCTCTCGCGTTCCTCGCCGGCCGTCTGGTCGTCGCTGGAGCCGTCCATCGACTGGCCCTCGCCGCCGCCGGCGTCGTCCTCGTCGTCCTGGTCGTCGGCCGCGTCCTGGTCCTGCGGGTCCGGCTCCTGGTCGCCCTCGTCCTCGGAGCGGTCGTCCGCGTTGGCGTCGCCCGGATCCAGCTCCAGCGCCCGCAGCACATCCTTCAGTCGGGCGGCGAAGGCGACCTGGTCGTCGGCCACCTCGGACAAGGCGTCGATCTTCGTCCCCGCCTTGGCCTCCAGATCGGCGCGGACCAGGTCCAGAAGGGCCCCGGCCCCGTCGGGCGCGCGCTGGCCGGTCAGCCGTTCGCGCACCAGCAGGGCCACCGCCTCGGCGGCGGGAACCCGCTCGGCCTCGGTGACGCGCAGGGCGCCGGTCTTCTCCAGCCGCGTCAGCAGGGCGGCGTTGAGGTTGGCCCGCACCCCGGCCAGCGACTGGGACCCGACGGCCTCGACGCGGGCCTGTTCGACGGCCTCGAAGACCTCGGCGGCCATGCGGTCGGCGGGCCGCAGACGGCTGTGGAGTCCCTCGTCGTGATTGGCCAGGCGCAGGGCCAGCCGGTCGGCCTGGCCGCGCAGGGCTGCGCTCTCCGGGGCGCCCGGGTCGCGCGGCGGATGGGGCAGGGTCAGGACGCCGTCGGCGAGCTTCGGCCCGTCCGAACCGAAGTGGACCTCCAGCTCGGACTGTTCCGCCAGGGCGCGGGCGGCGTGGGCCAGCGCGCGCTTGAAGATTTCAGCGGGGGTTTCGGCGGAGGCCATGGCGTCCGGTTAGCCGATCAGTGCGCCTCGGGCGGGCGGGCGGCGGGGCTGCTGTACTCGTTCTCGGCCTTGGGATGGGCCGACAGCACGAAGCGGCGGTCGCAGTAGCCGCACTCGACGTGGTTGTCCTCACCCATGTCCATGTAGACGAGCGGATGGCCGAGCGCGCCGCCGCCGCCGTCGCAGGCCACGCGCTTGGTCGAGACCACGATCTCTTCCGGCGGCGGGATGATCGCATCGAGGTGGCGGGGCGGCATGGGGCGACCTTGGATAGGGGAGGCAGTCGCTGAACCCCTAGAAGGACCGGCCCTCTGCGTCAAACCTCGCGGGGCGTGCGGCGGAACATCCGGTCGAACAGGGCCTTGCGACGCTTGAACAGGGTCCAGCCCAGGCACCCGGCCGCGACCCACAGGCCGATCTCGCCGATCACTGCGGCCGGGCCGCCGAAGATCAGGACATCGCGCATTTCAAGGTGGCCCATGCGGTTCAGCACGAAGATGGCGGTGAAGGCGCCGTAGCCCAGAATGCAGAAGGCGAAGGCGGTCCAGCCGATCAGTCGGGTGCGGCTCATCACGATATTCCGTCAAGCAAGCTGTTCATAATGACAAGCAAGCTAGACATAATCTGGCGGGCTGTCAAGCGTGTTTTACATGACCGACGCCGGGCTTGGCGGTGAGGCCCCGCGCGCCTACCTAGGCGCACTGTTTCGCGAAAGCCGACCATGACCGATCACGACGCCCTGCCCGACAACGCCATCGAGGTGCGGGGGCTGGAGAAGACCTACGCTGGGACCAAGAAGGCCCCGGCCAAGACGGCCCTGCGCGGCGTCGACCTGGTCATTCCGCGCGGCTCCATGTTCGGCCTGCTGGGCCCCAACGGCGCGGGCAAGTCGACGCTGATCAACATCCTCGCCGGCATCGTCAACAAGACGGGCGGCACGGCCTCGATCTGGGGCCGCGACATCGACAAACAGCCGCGCGACGCGCGCGCCGCCCTGGGCGTGGTGCCGCAGGAGATCGTCGCCGACGTCTTCTTCACCCCGCGCGAGGCGCTGGAGGTCCAGGCCGGCTTCTACGGCGTGCCCAAGAACGAGCGCCGCTCGGACGAGCTGCTGGCCGCCCTGGGGCTGACCGACAAGGCCAACGCCTATGTCCGGGCCCTGTCCGGCGGCATGAAGCGCCGGCTGATGGTGGCCAAGGCCCTGGTCCACAATCCGCCCATCCTGATCCTCGACGAGCCCACCGCCGGCGTCGACGTCGAGCTGCGCCGCCAGCTGTGGGAGTACGTGCGCCGGATCAACGCCGAGGGCGTCACCATCCTGCTGACCACCCACTACCTCGAAGAGGCGCAGGAGCTCTGCGACACCATCGCCATCATGAACCGCGGCGAGGTCGTGGCCTGCGAGCCGACGCCGCAGCTACTGCGCCGTCTCGACACCCGCAACGTCGTGGTCACCCCCGAGGGCGAGCTGGCCGGCCTGCCGACGGTCAAGGGCTTCGAGGTCGCCGCCCGACCGAACGGCGCCTTCGCGATCACCTACAAGAAGGGTCAGTCGTCGGTGGAGCAGGTCCTGGCCGCGGTGCGCGCCGCCGGCGTGACCATCCACGACATCACCACCGAGGACCCGGACCTCGAGGACGTCTTCCTGGCCCTGACCTATGGCGATGCGAGCCGGGTGAGTCCGACCAAGGACTAGGGTCGAGGGTCGAGGGGCGAGTGAGGAAATCGGGGGCTTGGGCCGCGGACCCTCAACCCTCGACCCTACGCCACCATCACCGTGCCGATGAGCAGCCGCGCGCCGGCCCGTCCGAGGGTCCGGTCCGTCGCCGCCTGAAGCTGGCCGATCAGCCGCTCCAGGTCCGGCGGAGCTCCCGGGAGCAGGGCGTTGGCGGTTTGCTGCACCACCACGGCATAGGCGGCGCGCAGGCGCGGCGTCGACTGGGCGGCGCGGGTGCGCAGGGCGGCGTCCGGCACGTCGATCCCGGTCTCGACCGTCATCACGCCCATGGCCCCGCCAGGCCGCCGAATGTTGGCCGTGATCGTCGGCAGGCGGGTGTAGCTGGGCTGCGGCGCCCCGCCGCCGCCGCCGCTCGTCTTGACGACGTCGGTTTGGGGGGTGGCGGACTTCAATCCGAGGAGGGCGCGACGATCCATGGCGCCACCCTAGAGCGCGGGCTTTAAGGCTCGGTTACGGGCGTCCATTCAAGGGTCGGATAAGCCTCGCGCGCCTCGCCCTCAACGTGGGTCTCCACGATCGTCCCGGCGTCCGGGTCGGCGACCACCAGGATGTAGTCGACCCCGCTGCGGACGCAGTCTCGGCTCGACCGCCGCACCTCCGCGAGCACCAGGACCCGCTTGCCGCCTTCGGCCCAGCCCATCCCGTGAGTGAGCACATTGATCGTCCTGGCGTCTCCACAGCCGTTGAGGCGCGCCAGCGTATCGATCGCGGCCTGCCGCAGCGTCTCCGACTCGACCGGGCTGCCGCCGCGCGCAGACCAGAGCCGGAAGTTGCTCCATTCGCCGCCGCCCGAGTCGTTGATGAAGAAGTGGCGGGAATCGGGAGCCCAAGAGACCCTGGCGGGCGGGTCGAACGTGGCGATCGGCGTGCGCTGCAGGAAGCCTCCGCTCAGGAGGACGCCAGGGTCGGTCTCGCCGCCGTAGAGCAAGGTCATCGTCCCGTCCGGCGAGAGGATGGAGGCGGGCGAAATCTCGAGCAGGACCGATCCGGTCTCGATCGGATCCGTCGACGGATCGGGCGTGCAGCCGGACAGGACGGCCGCCGCCAGGGCGACAAGGGCGGTTCGGGCGGCGGCGCGAGCTTTGCGGTTCATGAGGGCAGGGTCCGGGGCGTCGCTTAAGGGCGGCTTACGCGGGCGAAGGCGCGCGAGGCCGCCGTCTGTGCGATCAGGCGCAGGTCGTCGCGGCTGACGTCGAGGGGCTCGCCGAACTCGGCCAAAGCGGCGTCGACGTCGGCCTCTGTAAGCTCCAGGCCGGCCGGCTGGGCCACGGCGGCCGTGCGGTGCGGATAGGCGTGGCCCGAGAAGCGGTGGAACAGATAGCCCGTCGCGGTCAGCAGCACGGCGTCAATCAGCACCGGCGACACGACAAACGAATAGCCCGCCCCTGCGATCACCGGACCGCCGAGCACCGCCACCAGCGCCGCGCCGCCGCCGGGGGGATGCAGGCAGCGCGCCAGGGACATGGCGGCTATCGAGGCGGCGACCGCGACTGCCCCGGCCACGATCGGGTCCTTGATCAGCAGGGCCGCGGTGACCCCCACCGCCGCCGAGATGACGTTGCCGCCGATGATCGACCAGGGCTGGGCGAGCGGACTCGCAGGCACCACGAACAGCAGCACCGCCGAGGCGCCCATCGAGGCGGTCAGGATCAGCCCGGCGGCGGCCTGCCCGGGCAGCAGGGCGCGACTGACCAGGCCGGTCACTGCGATGCCGATCAGGGCGCCGAGGCAGGCGACGATCCGGTCGCGGATCGTCGCGCCGGCGAGGATGGGCTGAAAGACCTTCACCCGATCAGGCTGCGCAGGCGGCGCCCTCGCCCCTGGGCTCCATGGCCTTCAGGTCGAGCAGGGCGAACAGGCGGGCGTCCTCGTCCTGTTCGGGATTGGGCGTGGTCAGCAGCTTGCCGCCGACAAAGATCGAGTTGGCGCCGGCCAGGAAGCACAGGGCCTGCATCTCCGGGCTCATCGTCTCGCGCCCGGCCGACAGCCGCACCATGGCCTTGGGGCAGACCAGGCGGGCGACGGCGACGGTGCGGACGAACTCGATCGGGTCGATCTCGCCCTCCTTCTTGACCCGGTCGCCCAGCGGCGTGCCGGTGACCGGCACCAGGGCGTTGACCGGCAGGCTGTCGGGGTGCTCGGGCAGGGTGGCCAGGGCATGCAACAGGCCGGCCCGGTCCCGCCGCGCCTCGCCCATGCCGACGATGCCGCCGCAGCAGGTGTTCATGCCCGCGTCGCGGACGTGCTGCAGGGTGTCGAGCCGATCCTGATAGGTCCGCGTCGTCACCACCTCGGCGTAGTAGTCCGGCCCGGTGTCGAGGTTGTGGTTGTAATAGTCCAGCCCGGCGTCCTTCAGCTGCCTCGCCTGGTCGGCGGTCAGCATGCCCAGGGTGGCGCAGGTCTCCAGCCCCAGCGCCTTCACCCCCGCGATCATCGTCGCCAGCTTGGGCGTGTCGCGGTCCTTCAGCTCGCGCCAGGCCGCGCCCATGCAGAAGCGGCTCGCCCCGCCCGCCTTGGCCGCCATCGCTTCGGCGATGACCGCCTGGGCGTCCATCAGCTTCTCGGCCTTCAGCCCCGTGTCGAAGCTGGCCGACTGCGAGCAGTAGCCGCAGTTCTCGGCGCAGCCGCCGGTCTTGATCGACAGCAACTGGCTCTTCTGCACCTCGGACGGGTCGAACCACCTCCGGTGCGCCGTGGCGGCGTCGAACACCAGCTCCATGAACGGGCGGGCGAACAGCGCCTCCACCTCTTCCAGGGTCCAGTCGTGGCGGGGGATCGAGAGGTCGCGGGTCATGCCGCTTCCCTGACGCGCGCCGCGGCGACGGACAAGCCCCCTCAGACGTCCATAATGATCTCGCCGCGCTTGAGATCGATCACCACGCGGTTGAACACGCCCAGCACGTCCACCCCCATCAACATGGCCGGCGTGTCCTGAAGGCCGAGCAGGCGGAAGATGTGGAAGTCGCCCATCAGCACCGCCAGCCGGTCGATGGCCAGATCGTCGAAACGCACTGATGACAGGATTATCGCCTCGGCCAGGGCGGCGCGGCCGGTGGGCGACTGGACGACCGGGTCGCCGCCGATCGTCCGGCTCTGGAATGGGCGGGCCCCGGCGATCGCGGCCAACGCCGGATTGATCAGCGTCACCTGGGCCCCGGTGTCGACGATCGCCTGCACGTGGTGGCCGCGAACCGTCGCATCGACCACCATCAGCTCGGTGTTCCCGCCCTGCGGCGGCTGGAAGCGAACGCGCGGGCGCACCACGCCGAGGAATTTGTCCGGGTCCGGACGGGACCGGTTGATCGACGACCGGCCGGACCCCCGAAAGCGCATGATCAGCCGCTGGTCGGCCAGCAGGTCCAGCCCCAGCAGGCCGTCGAGGCCGATCAGTCCGGCCCGCGAGCCGACCGCCAGGCGCACGCCGCCGACCTGCAGGGCGCCGCTGGCCAGGGTCTCGGCGCGGACGGCCGGCACCCGCTCCAGCCCGATCACCGTATGCATGTCGACCTCGCCCGCGGGGGCGATGGCCAGCCGCTCGACCAGGTCGCTGGCGACCACCGAGGCGCTGGCGGCGGTGTCGACGGCGAAGCGAAGCGGGCCCTGGCCGTTGATGTAGACGGGGACAGTCGAGCGTCGGACCCGGTCGGTGGTCTGGTCGGCGAGGAAATCGCTGTCAGGCGCCTCCTGCGCCCGGACCAGGCCCGGCGCGGCGAGACCGACCAGCATTGCGCCGCCCAGCAGGCGACGGTTCAGTCCCTCGACTGTCATGACGCTCCTCCCACGGAGGATGGTGGCACGGAAAACAATGTCCGGCGAGCGGCCCCGGCCTTTATGTCCGAAGCTTCATATAAGGATATCCTTATGGGTTCATTGCCCCCCGGCGGCGGGCGGGCTATAGCGGCGCCAAACCGCAAGACGCGCCAGAGGCCCCTCATGACCGACTACATCGTCCGCGACATCTCGCTTGCCGACTACGGCAACAAGGAAATCGCCATCGCCGAGACCGAAATGCCCGGCCTGATGGCGCTGCGGGCGGAGTACGGCGCGGCCCAGCCGCTGAAGGGCGCCCGCATCGCCGGCAGCCTGCACATGACTATCCAGACCGCGGTGCTGATCCAGACCCTGGAAGCCCTCGGCGCCGAGGTCCGCTGGGCGTCGTGCAACATCTTCTCGACCCAGGACCACGCCGCGGCCGCCATCGCCGCCTCGGGCACCCCCGTGTTCGCCACCAAGGGCGAGACCCTGGTCGAGTATTGGGACTACGCCCACAAGATCTTCGAATGGGCCGACGGTGGCTATCCGAACCTGATCCTCGACGACGGCGGCGACGCCACCCTGCTGTGCGTCCTCGGCCCCAAGGCCGAGAAGGACATCTCGGTCCTGTCGAACCCGCAGAATGAGGAGGAGGAAGCCCTCTTCGCGGTCATGAAGCGCTACATCGCCGAGAAGCCCGGCTTCTACTCAGCCATCCGCGACGCCATCGGCGGGGTCTCGGAAGAAACCACCACCGGCGTGCACCGCCTGTACCAGATGGCCGAGCGCGGCGAGCTGCCGTTCCCCGCCATCAACGTCAACGACAGCGTCACCAAGTCCAAGTTCGACAACCTGTACGGCTGCCGCGAGAGCCTGGTCGACGCCATCCGCCGCGGCACCGACGTCATGCTGTCCGGCAAGGTCGCGGTGGTCTGCGGCTACGGCGACGTCGGCAAGGGCTCGGCCGCCTCGCTGCGCCAGGGCGGCGCCCGCGTGAAGGTCACCGAGGTCGATCCGATCTGCGCCCTCCAGGCCGCCATGGAAGGCTATGAGGTCGTCACCCTCGAGGATGCGGCCGCCGACGCCGACATCTTCGTCACCGCAACGGGCAACAAGGACGTCATCACCGTCGAGCACATGCGGGCGATGAAGAACAACGCCATCGTCTGCAACATCGGCCACTTCGACAGCGAGATTCAGGTCGCCGGCCTGAAGAATTTCAAGTGGGACGAGATCAAGCCGCAGGTCCACCACATCGAGTTCCCGGACGGCAAGAAGATCATCCTGCTGTCGGAAGGCCGTCTGGTGAACCTGGGCAACGCCACGGGCCACCCGTCGTTCGTCATGTCGGCGTCCTTCACCAACCAGACCCTGGCCCAGATCGAACTGTGGACCAACGCCGCCAAGTACGAGAACAAGGTCTACACCCTGCCCAAGCATCTGGATGAGAAGGTCGCCTTCCTGCACCTCGCCAAGCTGGGCGCGAAGCTGACCACCCTCAAGGACGAGCAGGCCGCCTACATCTCGGTGCCGGTCGAGGGGCCGTTCAAGCCCGAGCACTACCGCTACTGAGGACTACCGCCCGGGGCCGGCGAACCGGCCCCGGGGCTCCTCAATCAGCGCGCCAGCACGACCAGCTCGGTCCGGCGGTTCTGCGCCTTGCCGTCGGCCGTCTCGTTCGAAGCGATCGGGTCGGCCTCGCCGAGCCCGCGGGCCTCGATCCGGTCGGCCGCAATGCCTTGGGCCTGCAGCGCCTGGGACACCGAGGTCGCGCGGTCTTGCGACAGCTTCAGATTTGCGGCGTCGTCGCCCTCGGAGTCGGTGTAGCCGACCACCCCGACACGCGCGGTCGGGTGCTGCTTCAGGATGACCACGATGGCGCCGACCACATTGCTGGCGTCCGCCGCCAGCCGAGCCGAATCCGTCTCATAATTCAGATTGTCGAAGATGAACCGCCGCGGGGTCGGCTCCGTCCCTTCCAGATAGCTGGCGAGGCCGGTGCTGGCGGGCTGTGGAGTCTCGATCTTCGGCAGGGCCGGCATGTCCGGAGCGGGCAGCGGCTCGACCGCGGCGGTCTCGACCTCGGGCGCGTCGACCTTCGGGCCGCCGCAGCTGCGGAAGGCCAGGATGGCCAGCAGCGCCAGAACCGCCAGCAATAGCCACGGCAGCCACTTGGGCAGACCGCCGGCGGCCGCCGGTGCGGCGGTGCTGGCCCAGGGATCGGCGCGATCGTGCTCGACCCAGCCCTCCGCCTTGGCCGGTCCACTGCGGAAGCGTTCGATGCCGGTCTGGTTGAGGGCGAAGTGGAAGGCGTTGTCGACGTGCCGGTCCGCTTCGATGTTGGCGGCTCCGACGAGGTCGGCGAGGCGGGCGCGGCTTTCGGCCAGGGTGGTCGTGATCCCGGCGACCTCCTGCAGAATATAGACCCAGCGAGTCACGGGCAGATCCTCCCGTCGCCGCCCAGCTCCGATCGGCCGGGCATCCACGACCCCGGAATAACGTGCCAGGTGCGTCGCTTGCTCCCCTGTCAGGGTTTGTACGGAGGCTGGCGCGGCGGGACGGCGAAGCCTAGAACGGCCGCATGGGTATTCTCGACATCCTGATCATCGTCGCCATCCTCGCCGTGGCCGTCACCCTCGCCTTCGGCATCCGCTCGCTCTACCAGGACGGGCCGGAGGCCCGCTCGCGGTCGAACAAGCTCATGCGCCTGCGCGTGGTGTTGCAGGCGGTGGCGGTGGCCCTGCTCGTCCTCGGCATGTGGTGGAAGTCCACGCACGGGGCCTGACCGGATGGTCGTGCTCAACCGCATCTATACGAAGACCGGCGACGGCGGCGAAACCCGCCTGGCCTCGGGCGAGCCGGTGTCCAAGACCGATCCGCGCGTCGAGGCCTATGGCGCCGTCGACGAGCTGAACGCCGTCCTCGGCCTGGCCCGGCTCCACTCCGGCCAGAACGATCGCATCGACGCCATGCTCGGCCGGATCCAGAACGAGCTCTTCGATCTGGGCGCCGACCTGGCCACCCCGCACACGCCGGCCCCCAAGTGGGAGGCGCTGCGCATCCTCGACGGTCAGGTCGAGCGGCTGGAAGCCGAGATCGACTGGATGAACGAGAGCCTGAAGGCGCTGGACAGCTTCATCCTGCCGGGCGGCTCGGCCCTGTCCGCACACCTGCACCTGGCCCGCACCGTCTGCCGCCGCGCCGAGCGTGACGTGATCCGCGGCATCGAGGCCGGGCGCGATTTGTCGCCGGTCGCGCTGCGCTATCTCAACCGGCTGTCGGATCACTTGTTCGTGGCCGCCCGCCGGGCCAACGCCAACGGGGCGGACGACGTGAAGTGGGTTCCGGGCGGAACCCGCTGACGGCTTAGCGCTCGGCCGCCAGGCGGACGCGCTGCCGCTCGGCGTCGGCGTCGCGGGCGGCCTTGGCGGCGGCCAGGCCGTGCTCGATCTCGACCAGCTCCTGCAGCTTGGCCACGGAGGCGTCCTTGCGGCTCACGCCGGGCGGGCGCTTGGTGATCTCGGCGATGGCGATCGGCTGGGCGCAGACCCGGCCGCTGGGGTCCCACCACTTGCCCTCGGCTTCGCAGCGGTCGCCCGGCGCGGTCACCAGGGCCTCATAGGCGAACACTCCGCCCATCAGCACGGCGAATGTGCAGAGGAACAGGACGCTCAGCCGTTTCATGGTCAGGAGACGGTGCATCGGTTAGATCCGTTGGAGCGAGTTGACGCCACGTTACGTTGACAGGCCGGGTTCGGCGTACCTATTGCCTGACCCAACATTCCGGCGACTTTGTGGATACTCAAATGAAGGTTCTCGTCCCCGTCAAACGGGTGATCGACTCCAACGTCAAGGCCCGCGTGAAAGCGGACCAGTCCGGCGTCGATCTCGCCAACGTCAAGATGAGCATGAATCCGTTCGACGAGATCGCCGTCGAAGAGGCCGTGCGCATGAAGGAAGGCAAGGAGCACCACGCCGCCGGCTCGGTCGAAGAGATCGTGGTCGTCTCCATCGGCGTCACCCAGGCGCAGGAGACCATCCGCACCGCCCTGGCCATGGGCGCGGATCGCGGCCTGTTGATCCAGTCGGACGCCGACCTCGAGCCGCTGGCCGTCGCCAAGCTGCTCAAGGCCGTGGTCGACGAGGAGAAGCCGGACCTGGTCCTGCTCGGCAAGCAGTCGATCGACGGCGACAACAACGCCGTCGGCCAGATGCTGGCGGCCCTGCTCGACTGGCCCCAGGCGACCTTCGCCTCGAAGGTGGAAATCGGCGGCGGCAAGGCCACTGTCACCCGCGAAGTCGACGGCGGCCTGCAGACCGTCGCCGCCAGCCTGCCGGCCGTGGTCTCGGTCGATCTGCGCCTCAACACCCCGCGCTACGCCTCCCTGCCGAACATCATGAAGGCCAAGAAGAAGGAGATCACGGTCAAGGCGGTCGCCGACTACGGCGTCGACGTCGCCCCGCGCCTCAAGGTGCAGAAGGTGTCCGAGCCGCCGAAGCGTTCCGCCGGCGTGAAGGTGGCTGACGCCGCCGAACTGGTTTCCAAGCTCAAGTCCGCGGGGGTCCTGTAATGGCCGTTCTCGTCATCGCCGATCACGACGGCGCCCACGTTCGCGACACCACCCACAAGACCGTCACCGCCGCCCTGGCCATCTCGAGCGACGTGGACCTGCTGGTCCTCGGCCAGGGCGCCAAGGCCGTGGCCGACGCCGCCGCCAAGATCACCGGCGTGCGCAAGGTCCTGCTCGCCGAGAGCGCCGGCCTGGGCAAGATGCTGGCCGAGGCCGTCGAGGCCACCGTCCTGCCGCTGGCGGCCGGCTACGACGCCGTGCTGACCCCGGCCAACACCGATGGCAAGAATTTCGCTCCGCGTCTCGCCGCCAAGCTCGACGTCGCCCCGATCTCGGACATCGTCGAGGTCGTCTCGGCCGATACCTTCGTGCGCCCGATCTACGCCGGCAACGCCCTGGAGACCGTCCAGTCCTCGGACGCCAAGAAGGTCATCACCGTCCGCCCGACCGCCTTCGCCGCCGCCGCTGAAGGCGGCTCGGCTTCGGTCGAGACCGTCGCCGGCGCCGAAGCGACCAAGACGACCTTCGTCTCGGACGAGATGGTCAAGTCGGACCGCCCGGAACTGGGCGCCGCCAAGATCGTCGTTTCGGGCGGCCGCGCCCTCGGCTCGTCGGAAGAGTTCCACGCCGTCATGGACCCCCTGGCCGACAAGCTGGGCGCCGCCGTCGGCGCGTCGCGCGCCGCGGTCGACGCCGGCTACGCCCCGAACGACTACCAGGTGGGCCAGACCGGCAAGGTGGTCGCCCCGGCCCTCTACATCGCCATCGGCATCTCGGGCGCCATCCAGCACCTCGCCGGCATGAAGGACTCCAAGGTCATCGTCGCCATCAACAAGGACGCCGACGCCCCGATCTTCCAGGTCGCCGACTACGGCTGGGTCGCCGACTACAAGACCGCCGTGCCCGAGCTGATGAAGGCGCTGGGCTAGGGCCCAACCTCCGCCAGACGGATCGAGAAGGGCGCGGCGCCGCACGGGGCCGCGCCCTTTTTCATGGGCGAAGGGCGGGCGTCCGGTGCGATCCGTTCAGCGGCCACCCCAAACTGATCGATGCAATAGGGGCCGATAACGCGATTCCTGCCTGCTGGCGGGGGCTATAATCTTGGCTGTTTGACGTAAATCGGCGGTGCGCAATGATTCTGCGAAGCCTTCATGCGCTTCCGATTGCGTCAAACTTTTCAGCGATACTGCATGATTTGTACAGTGATTGAAATAAAGCCTATCCGGGCATCCGAACTACGGAGGATTTGATTCCGGATTTGCTCAACACGGATTTAGATAGACTTGGACCGTGCGGAGGTCCATGACGTACGCAGTTGAGTTGGAGGACGTGCCGTGAAGGATCCCTATCATGGGCTTTCGGAGGTTGACCGGGCCACCGTCATCGCGATCGCGACCGCCATGGGGTGCGGCCCGCTCCTGCCCCACAACATCACGCACCCGCTGATGGCCCGCCGCGTTTTCGAGGCGCTTCGGCGATCCGGAGCGATGGCTGTCTAGGCCAGCGGTTTGAAGCAAAGGCGGGCCGCCGCCCTTGAATCCCGCCCGCGGATTTGATCCTTCCAGGCGATGGTCCAGCTCCCCGTCCGTCTGACCCCCGGCGCGTCCGCCGACCGCATCGACGGCTGGGATGTCGACGCCGACGGCCGGCCCGTCCTCAAGGTCCGCGTCCGCGCCCGCCCCATCGAGGGCGAGGCCAATGCGGCGCTGATCAAGCTCCTGGCCAAGACCCTCGGCGTACCGAAGTCCGCCGTGTCGCTGGCGCGGGGCGGGCAGTCGCGGACCAAGATGCTGGAGGTCGACGGACTGTCCGAGGACGACCTGAAATCCCGCCTTACGGACTTGTAATGTTTCCGGCCTTGTCGCGGCGCAGCTGAGCCTTTTGTAATCCGCCCCGACTGCGCGCGACCGTGCGCTAGGGGAGCTTTCCATGAGACTAAGCCGCCTGCGGGGTGTCAGCCTCGCCGCCCTCGCCGTGCTCGCCCTCGGGGCCTGCGCCACCACGGGGAGCGAGACCCCCGCCGCCGACGGCTCGTCCAGCGCAGAGGCCCGCAAGCCGCTGGCCCCGGGCCTCGACTTCGCCAACAATCCCGACCCCTTCCCCTCGACCTACCGCGGCCTGCCGCGCCAGAACCTGGCCATCGTCGGCGGCACGGTCTTCGACGGCGCCGGCCGCAAGTTCGAGAACGGCGTGGTGATCGTCACCGACGGCCGCGTCGCCGCGGTTGGCGACGCCTCCACCGCGGTCCCGTCCGGCCACCAGGTCGTCGACGCGCGCGGCCGCTTCGTCACCCCGGGCATCATCGACGTCCACTCCCATCTCGGCGTCTATCCGTCGCCGGGCGTGCAGGGCATGAGCGACGGCAACGAGGCCACCAGCCCGAACACCGCCCAGGTCTGGGCCGAGCACAGCCTCTGGCCGCAGGACCCCGGCTTCAACACCGCCCGCGCCGGCGGCGTGACCACCCTCCAGATCCTGCCGGGCTCGGCCAATCTGTTCGGCGGCCGCGGCGTCACCGTCCGCAACGTGCCCTCGGTGACCATGCAGGGCATGAAGATGCCCGGCGCGCCCTACGGCCTGAAGATGGCCTGCGGCGAGAACCCGTCGCGCGTCTATGGCGGCCGCAATCAGAGCCCCGCCACCGGCATGGGCAACATGGCCGGCTATCGCGCCGCCTTCATCGCCGCGCGCGAGTACAAGGCGAAGTGGGACAAGTGGCGCGAGGACGGCGAGGGCTCGCCCCCGACCCGCAACCTCCAGCTCGAGACCCTGGCCGGAGTCCTGGACGGCACCGTCCTGATCCAGAACCACTGCTACCGGGCCGACGAGATGGCCATGATGATCGATCTGTCGAAGGAGTTCGGCTACAAGATCACCGCCTTCCACCACGCCATCGAGGCCTACAAGCTGGCCCCGCAACTGGCCCGCGAAGGCATCTGCGCCGACATGTGGACCGGCTGGTGGGGCTTCAAGATGGAGGCCCTGGACGCGGTCGAGGCCAACGCCGCGCTCGTCGACGCCCAGCCCAACTCCTGCGCCGTCATCCACTCCGATGACGCCGAACTGACCCAGCGCCTCAACCAGGAAGCCGCCGCCGGCCTCGCCGCCGGCCGCCGCATCGGCATGAACATCCCGGAAGAGCGGGCCATGAGCTGGATCACGCTCAATCCGGCCCGGTCGCTCGGCATCGCCGACCAGACCGGCTCGCTGGAGGCCGGCAAGCGCGCCGACGTGGTGATCTGGAGCGCCAATCCGTTCTCGGTCTACGCCCGCGCCGACCAGGTGTTCATCGACGGCGGCCTCGCCTTCGACCGCATGAACCCGGCCTACCAGCCGGTCTCCGACTTCGAACTCGGCCAGCCGGGCTTCGGCCTGTCGGCCGCCACCGTGCCGCAGGGAGCCCGCTGATGCGCCTCAGGACCCTCATCCTCGCGGCCGTCTCGGCGGCCGCCCTCGCCAGCCCCGCCCTCGCCCAGGAGCTGACCGCCATCACCGGCGGCCGCGTCCTGACCGGCACGTCGGTGATCGAGAACGGCACGGTCGTCATCCAGAACGGCCGGGTCGTCTCGGTCGGGACCGGCGCCGCCCCCTCGGGCGCCCGCGTCATCGACGCCCGCGGCAAGGTCGTCTCGCCCGGCTTCGTGGCGGTCGATTCCGGCCTCGGCGGTTCGGAGATCTCGTCGGTCAACGGCTCGGACGACCTGTCGAACGGCGCCAACTCGATCAGCGCCTCCTTCGACGTCTCCTACGGCCTGGACCCCTGGTCCTTCACCCTGCCGGTGGCCCGCCTGGGCGGCATCACCCGCGCGGTGGTGGTGCCCAGCCACGCCGGCGGCGGGGGCGGCGGCCACGCCCATGACGACTCCAATTTCGCGGGCATCGAGGACGGCCTGCAGGCGCCCAGCCTGTTCGCCGGCCAGGCCGCCATCATCCATCTGGCGGCGGGGACCGACATCCTGGTCAAGCCGCGCGTGGCCATGGTCGCGCCCTTCGGCGAGGCCGGGGCCAGCATCTCCGGCGGCTCGCGCGGGGCCCAGTTCACCCAGTTCAAGGAAACCCTGGCCGAGGTCCGCCTCTACGCCCGCAACAAGGCCGCCTATGATCGCGCCGGCCTGCGCGATCTCAGCCTGTCGCGCGCCGATCTCGAGGCCCTGATCCCCGTCGCCAACGGGACCATGCCGCTGATCGTCACCGTGCGCCGCGCCTCGGACATCCAGCAGGTGCTGCGTCTGGCCCGCGAGGAAGGGGTCAAGATCATCCTCGACGGGGCCGAGGAAGGCTGGCTGGTCGCCGACCAGATCGCCGCCGCCGACGTGCCGGTGCTGCTCAACCCGATCTCCAACCTGCCGGGCAATCTCGAGACCCGCGCGGCCCGCATGGAGAACGCCGCCGCGCTCGACGCCGCCGGGGTGACCATCGCCATCAAGGGCAACGAAGGCTCGATCCACCGCGCCCGCGAGACCCGCTACAACGCCGGCAACGCCGTCTCGCACGGCCTGCCCTACGCATCGGCGATCGAGGCGATCACGGTCAATCCGGCGAAGATCTTCGGCATGGCCGGCCAGTTCGGGGAGCTGCGCCCCGGCGCCGCCGCCGACGTCGTGGTCTGGACAGGCGACCCGCTGGAGCCCCTGTCGATCGCCGAGACCATCTTCATCGGCGGCCAGGAACAGGCCCCGACCAGCCGCCAGTTCCTGCTGCGCGACCGCTACCGCAACGGCGGCGAAGGCGCGATGCCGCCCGCGTACAGCCGGTAAGGAGGTTCTAGGTTCTGGGGGCTAGGTGCTAGGGAAGGATGCTTCGGCAGTCCATTCTCCTTCCCTAGCCCCTAGAACCTAACCCCTAGAACCTTCGATGCTTCCTCGCCTCTTCATCGACGCCGACGCCTGCCCGGTGAAGGACGAGGTCTACCGCGTGGCCGAGCGCTACGGCCTGCACGTGTTCGTGGTCTCCAACGGCTGGATCAACACCCGCCGCGACCCGTGGATCGAGCAGATCGTCGTCGACGCCGGCCCCGACATCGCCGACGACTGGATCGCCGAGCGGGCGGGCAAGGGCGACATCGTCATCACCCAGGACATCCCCCTGGCCGACCGCTGCCTGCAGAACGGGGCCCAGGCGCTCAAGTCGAACGGCACGCCCTTCACCGCTGACTCCATCGGCTCGGCCCTGGCCGGCCGCATGGTCGGCGAGCACCTGCGCTCGATGGGCGTGGCGACCTCCGGCCCGCCGCCGTTCGGCCCCAAGGACCGCTCCAACTTCCTGCAGGCCCTGGACCGGGCGGTGGTGATGGCGAAGCGGGCGGTCCAATGACCGTCATCCCCGACGACGAACTCGAGTTCCGCTTCTTCCGCTCCGGCGGGCCGGGCGGGCAGAACGTCAACAAGGTCTCGACCAGCGTCCAGCTGCGCTTCGACGCCCTGAACTCGCCCTCCCTGACCGATCCGGTGCGCGAGCGGCTGCTCAAACTGGCCGGCAGTCGGGCGACCCTGGCGGGCGAGATCCTGATCACCGCCGTGCGCTTCCGCACCCAGGAGCGCAACCGCGCCGACGCCGTCGAGCGGCTGCAGGCGCTCGTCGCGGAGGCCTCGATCAAGCCGGTCTACCGCGTGCCGACCCGGCCCACCCGGGCCTCCAAGGAGCGGCGGCTGGAGGGCAAGGCCAAGCGCAGTACGGTCAAGAGCGGCCGGGGCAAACCCCGCATCGACTGACCGGCCTCGAGGGACTAGGGCCGGCCGCCCTGGCTGCGTTGCTGCAGGGTGGTCTTGGGCAGGGCGGCGAGGGTCAGCTTGCCGTCGTGGTCCGTGTCCAGGGCGCGGAACCAGCGCTCGGTGGCCTGGGCCCATTCCTCGCTGGAGATGCGCTGGTCGACGTTGACGTCGGCCGCCTTGACCGGCTGGGGCAGGCCGAAGAAGCCCGCCTCGGCCACGACCCCGTAGTTGCCCGGGATCGCCTTCGCCGGCCGCGCACGCTGGCGCGGTCCCGGACGGGGGCCGCCGCCGAACCCGTGCAGGCTGACCTCATAGGCGGTCAGTTCGCTCTGCGTCAGCCGCCCGTCGCGCTCGGCGTCCAAACGGTCGAACCAGCGCCGGCCATCGGCGCTGAACTCCTCGAAGGTGATCGCGCCGTCCAGGTCGGCGTCGGCGCCCAGGAACCAGTCGGCGACGGGCCACGCATCTTCCGGCTTGCCCACGAACAGCTCGCCGAAGGGACTGACGAACAGCGGCGGCGCGGGCGGGGCGGGCGGACCGTGCGACGGGCCGCCGGCGCAAGCCGCTAGGCCGGCGGCGACGAGGGCCAGGGCGGCGAGAGAGATCGACGGCCGCGCCCGGCCGGCTCGGGGACTGCGCATGGGGCCTCCCGGCGCGCGGGCTATTGGGCCGGGCGGAACAGCAGGGCGGCGATCTTGCCGTCTTCGTTGAAGCCGATCATCCATTCCGTCGCCCCGTTGGCGAAGGTGACGGCGTATTGGTCGGCTGTGCCGCGGCTGCCCATGAAGCGGACCTCCTCGATGGCGCCGAAGCCCTGCACGATCGGAGTCACCGACGACTCCTGCTGGCGCACCTGGCCGGCCAGGTCGTCGCTCATCACGGCATAGTCGATCTGACCCGCCTGGGCCCCGCGGATGAAGGCGCGCAGGGCGCCCTCGGAGTTGACGCTGACACGGTTGGGGGACAGCGCCTCGGTCTCGCCGGCGGCGGGCCGCGCGGGGGCGCGGGCGGCCGGGGCGGCGGCCGGGCGAGCCGGCTGGGTCGCCGGGCGGTCGAAGGTGTTGGGGACGGATCCGGCGGCGACCTGGGCGTTGGCGACGACAGGGATCGCCAGCAGGACGGCGGCGAGCAGAAGCGGCTTCATGGTTCGTCTCCGGGAGGGAGTCAGACGATGGCGGGCCAAAGCGACATAACAAGGGCGGCCGCCGCGGCGACGGTTGCGGCCGTGACACAGACGATCATCCACGTCGGCGCCCGGCTCTCGCGGATGATAACGGTTTGGGCCTGCGGCGGGTTCTGCGCCAATTTCGACAGGGCGCGCAGGGTGGTGCGCAGCTCGTCGATCGCGTCTCGGATCTGCGCCTGCGGCCCCAGCTCACGCCGGATCCAGCGCTCGACGACCGGCTGGGCCGCGGCCCACAGGTCGTGATCGGGATTCAGGCGCCGGGCCACGCCCTCGACCGAGACCATGGTCTTCTGCAGCAGGATCAGCTCGGGCCGCAGGTGCATGTCGAACAGGTCGGTGATCTCGAACAGCTGGCCCAGCAGCCGGCCCATCGACACCTGCGACGCCTGTTTGCCGATCACCGGCTCGCCGACCGCGCGCAGGGCCTGGGCGAAGGCCTCGACCGAATGCTCAGGCGGCACATAGCCGGCCTCGAAATGCACCCGGGCGATGCGCTCGTAGTCGCGGCTGATGAAGCCCCACAGGATCTCGGCCAGGTAGCGCCGCTCGGCCGGGCCCAGGCGCCCAACGATGCCGAAGTCGATCGCGGTCAGCTCCGCCGGGGCGTGGCAGAACAGGTTGCCCTCGTGCAGGTCGGCGTGGAAGGCGCCGTGGTCCAGCGCCTGGCTCAGGAAGGAGCGCACGACGTTGTCGGCCAGGGTGTTGACGTCCAGGCCCGGCTGCTCGATCGCGCGCGGGTCGGTCAGCGGCAGGCCGGGGGCCCACTCCAGGGTCAGCACCCGCTTGCCGACGCCGTCCCAGATCACCGCCGGGGCGGTCATGTGGCCGCCCAGCTCGCCCGCCTGCTTGCCCATGATTTCGCCCAGCTCGGAGGCGGCGGCGGCCTCCAGCCGCATGTCCAGCTCCAGGGTCAGGGCGCGGGCGATGGTCTCGACGAAGGCCGAAGGCTCCAGTCGCCGCGCCAGGGGCACGAAGCGCACCGCCATCCGGGCGGCCAGGCGCATGGCGTCCAGGCCCTGGGCGACGCGGCGCTCGACGCCGGGGCGCAGCACCTTGACCGCCACCTTGCGGCCGTCGGCGAGCCAGGCCGGATGCGCCTGCGCCAGCGAGGCGGCGGCGACCGGCTCGCCGAAGTCGCGGAACAGCACCTCGACCGGACGGCCCAGCGAGCGCTCGACCTCCTTGCGCGCCTGTTCGATCGGGAAGGGCGGCAGGGCGTCCTTCAGCCGGCCCAGGTCGCGCGCGAACTGGACGCCGAAGATGTCGGCCCGCGTGGCCAGCACCTGACCCAGCTTGATGGCCACGGGTCCCAGGTGCTCGAAGGCCTTGCCGAGCCGCTCGCCCGGTCGACCCTCTCGCCCCTCGCGGCCGGCGAACAGGTGCAGGAAATGCGCGATCCAGCGCACCCAGACGGGCAGGAGCGGGGTCACCTCCCGCGGCGCCAGGGCGTCGTGGCGGACCAGCACCCAGGCCCAGCCGATCAGCCGCCACCAGGCGCTGACCGGATGGCGGACGGGCACGGTCGCCGGGGGCGGCGGCGGGGTCGCGGGGTTGATGCGCGTGGTCAGATCGCCCACCCGTGATGGATGGCCGCCACGCCGCCGGACAGGTTGGTGACGCTGACGCGGCTGAACCCGGCCGTCTCGATCATGGCCTTGAAGGTCTGCTGGTCGGGGAAGCGGCGGATGCTCTCGACCAGGTACTGATAGCTGTCCTTGTCGCCGGCCACCCAGCCGCCGATGCGCGGGATGGCGTGGAAGGACCAGGCGTCATAGGCGGCGCGGATCGCCCCGGCCGTCGGGCGCGAGAACTCCAGGCACAGGAAGCGGCCGCCGGGCTTCAGCACGCGGCGGGCCTCGGCCAGGGCGGCCGGCACGTCGGCCACGTTGCGGATGCCGAAGCTGATCGAATAGGCGTCGACCGAGGCGTCGGGCAGGGGCAGGGCCATGGCGTCGCCGACGGTCCAGCTCATCTCCGGCTCGCCGCCCTTGGCCACCCCCGCCAGGATCATCTCGGCGTTGTAGTCGAGCACGATCACCGAGGCGTCGGCCCCGCCGAGCCGCAGCTGCGCCGCTCGCGCCATCTTCGAATAGCGTCGCGCCATGTCGCCGGTGCCGCCGGCCACGTCGAGGATGGTCTCGCCCGGCCGCGGGTTCAGCTTGGCCGCCGCCGCATCCTTCCAGAGCCGGTGCACGCCCGCGCTCATCAGGTCGTTCATCAGGTCGTAGTTCGACGCCACGCTGTCGAACACGCCGCGCACCATGCGGACCTTCTCCTTCGCGTCGACATCGCGAAAGCCGAAGGGCGAGGTCTTCCCGGAAGAGGCGCTGGCGTCGGTCATGACTGCGGTCTAGCGGGTCGCGGGCCTTCCGTCATCCGTCCGCGTGGACGCAGGTTCGGCGGATCATCGCGGCTTGTTCGGCCGCGGCACGCCGAGATCCTTCATAACCCCGCGCATCAGGCCATAGCACTGGCACGAGGCGCCCTCGAGCGCCTTGCGGTCCAGCACCTCGACCCAGCCGCGGCCGCGCCGGATCAGGCCGCGGTCCTCAAGCTCCGAGCCGACCTCCGACACGGTGGCCCGGCGCACGCCCAGCATGCCGGCGATGTCGGCCTGGGTCAGGACGAAGCGGTCGTCATCGGCGCGGTCGTGAATGGTCAGCAGCCAGCGCGCCAGCCGCTCGTCGAGCCGATGCTGGGCGTTGCAGGCGGCCGCCTGCTGCACCTGGGCGAACAGGCTCTCGGTGAATTTGGCCAGGGCCGTGCGCATGCCCTCGCTATCGGCCAGGGCGTCGGCGAACACATCGGACGGGCAGCAGGCCGAGACGCCCTCGACCTGGGCGATGGCCCGGCTGGCGGCGCGGGCGTTCAGCGGCCCGCAGGTCACCCCGACCAGGCCCTCGCGTCCGATGGCGGCCGTCTCGATCATCCGGTCGTCGTCGACGATGGTCATCAGCGAGACCACGCCGCTCATCGGGAACCACACCTCCGACACGGCCTCGCCGGCGTCGTAGAGCATCTGACCTTGGGCGAACGGGCGCTCGGTCAGATGGGGTTCGATACGCTGTCGGTCGGCAGGGTCGAGCGCGGCGATCCAGAGATTGTCCATCACCCTTCTCCGGTCGTTTGAAATGACGACGGTCGGTAACGCTCACGCTTTCAGCCTGTTCCGGCCTTGAGGTCCGATCCCGGCCCTATCCCCGGTCTTGTGAGCGGGCCGCCTGCGGGATACGGCAGAGGGCAGGCCGCGCGCCCGAGAGCGCGGCGCAGACGAGGAGCGCGACCATGGCGGAGAAGCTGGATGTGGCGGAGGTCCTGGGCGGCCTCCCGGCCTGGAGCGAACATCCCGGCGACCGGCCGGCGATCGCCCGCACCGTCAAGTTCAAGGACTTCAACGCGGCCTTCGGTTTCATGACCCGCGTGGCCCTCTACGCCGACAAGGTCGACCACCATCCGGAGTGGTTCAACGTCTACAATCGGGTCGAGATCGTCCTGACCACCCACGACGCCGGCGGCGTCACCGAACGCGACGCCGGCATGGCCCGCTTCATCGACGAGGCGGCCGCGGCCATGGGGGTGAAGCCGTGAGCGCCAAGGCCTCGGGACGCGTCGCGGGTAAGAAAGCCCTGATCACCGGCGCCGCCGGCGGGCTGGGCCAGGCCATGGCCTGGATGATGGCCCGCGAGGGGGCCAAGGTCGCGGTCACCGACATGAACCGGGCCGGCGCCCAGGCCCTGGCCGACGCCATCAACGCCGAGATCCCCGGCGCGGCCTTCGCCTGGGCCCACGACGTCACCGACGAGGCCGAGTGGATCGCCGTCATCGACCAGGCCGTGGCGGCCATGGGCGGGCTGTCGATCCTGGTCAACAACGCCGGCATCGGCGGCGAGCTGGTCTGGTCCGAGCAGGACACGCTGGAGAACTGGCGCAAGGTCCAGGCCGTGAACCTCGAGTCGATCATGCTCGGCTGCAAGCACGCCATGCCCCACCTGCGCGCCTCGGGCGCCGCCTCGATCGTCAACATCAGCTCGGTCGCCGGCCTCGCCGCCGCCCCGGGCATGGGCGCCTACAACGCCACCAAGGCCGCCGTCTGGATGTACTCCAAGACCATCGCCCTGGAGGCCGCCAAGGCCGGCTGGAACGTCCGCTCCAACTCGGTCCACCCGGTCTTCATCAAGACCCCGATCCTCGACCCCTTCATCGCCATGGCCGGCGGAAACGAGGACGTCGCCCACGAAAAGCTCGCCCGCGGCATCCCGCTCAAGCGCATCGGCGAGCCGGACGACGTGGCCTACTGCGTCCTGTACCTGGCCTCGGACGAGAGCAAATTCGTCACCGGCGCCGAGTTCAAGATCGACGGGGGCATGCTGGCGCAGTGAGGGGGCGGGGCGCTCGGCGGCCTAGCCGGCCACCTCGAGCCCCAGCTCCCTGAGGATCGCCACGCGCACGCGCTGGGCTTCCGGGCTGGAGAGCTTGCGGGGATGCGGCAGGTCCACCTCGAACGTCGTCTGGATGACGGTCGGTCGAGCGGACAGCACCATGATGCGGTCGGCCAGGTAGATCGCCTCCTCCACATCGTGGGTGATCAAGATCACGGTGTGCCGCTCCTCATCGAGGATGCGGCGCAACTCGGTCTGCATTCTCAGGCTCATCAGCGCGTCGAGCGCCGAGAACGGCTCGTCCATGTAGAGAATTTCCGGCTTCACCACGAGCGCGCGGGCGATCTCGACGCGCTTGAGCATCCCGCCCGAGAGTTCGTGCGGATAGGAATCCTCGAACCCCTTCAGGCCGACCATGTCGATGTAGCGGTCCGCCAGCGCCTCCTTGTCGGCGTGGCGCGTCCCGCTGAGGCCGAACATCAGGTTCTCATGAACCGTCAGCCACGGGAACACCGAGCCCTGCTGCGAGATCATGATCCCGTTCGGGCTCGGTCCGATGCGCTCGACGCCGTTGATCCTGATCGCGCCGGCGTCCGGCCGCTCGAATCCCGCGATAATGTTGAGCAGGGTCGACTTGCCGCATCCGGAGGGGCCGACGATCGCGACGAACTCGCCGTCGCTCACGTCGAAACTCACCCCGCCGACGACGGGGAGCGTCCCGAACTTCTTGCTGATGCCTTCGACGGCGATCTTCTTATCGGACATAGCGCCACTGCACCGTCTTCATACGCTCCAGCAGCCGTGTGCCGCCGTCGAGCAACAGGCCCATCAGGCCGATGATGATCATGCTGGCGATCACCAGGTCATAGCGATTGCCGGCGTTGCGGGAGTCCATGATGAGGAACCCCAGGCCGGAGCTCAGGGCGACCATCTCCGCGGCGACGACGACCAGCCAGGCGACGCCGATGCCGATGCGCATGCCGATGATGATCTCCGGCATCACCGCCGGGATCACCACCTGCTGGAACAGCACCGCGCGCGACACGCCGAAATTCGCGGCCGCACGCAGGTAGCGGCGGTCGATCGTGCGCACCCCGACCGTCGTCTGCACGATCATCGGGAAGACCGACGAGATGAAAATCAGAAAGATCGGCGAGATGTCGCCCACGCCGAACCACAGGATGGCGATGGGAATCCAGGCGATGGGCGAGATCGGCCGGAGCATCTGGAACAGCGGGTTGAGCGTGTAGTAGGCGCCCGACACCCAGCCCATCAGCAGGCCCAGAGGGATCGCGACGAGGAAGGCGAGCCCGAAGCCTATGGCGACGCGGAACAGCGACGCTTCGATGTGCCGCCACAGGCTGCCGTCCTGCGCCAGCCCCCACGCCCCCGTCGCCACCTGGAGCGGAGTCGGGAAGATCGGCGTGCCGCTCTGCTCGACGACGAACCACCAGACGGCGACCAGCAGCGCGATGACGCACACGGGCGCCACGAACCTCACGAATTTGCTGTCGATCTCTTTCATCGCTCCCCCGAACTTTCGCCCCGCCTGAACCTGGTCGACCTCATGCGGCCCGCGTCAGTCGGCTCCATCGCCAGCGCAGCCGCTCCCATCCGGGCGCCGGCGCGGGACTGACGATGACGTTGAGTTGACCGTTCGCATGGGCGGTGCATTCGAACGAATAGGTGGAAGCGACCGAGAAAGGCAGGCTGAATTTCTGCCCCGGCATGATCAGCGCCGGCCCGAAGATGTGCGGCGCCGTGTCGGCGTTCCTGAGCACCAGGATGTCGTTCACGTCGAGCTTGAGCCGGATCGTCTGCGGCAGGATCGCCAGGTCCTCCCCGGCCATGCGCCGCGCGAAGGCGCCGGCGGGAATTTCGAATTCCGCCTCGCGCGAGGCCACCTTGATGGGCGCGAAGGCCGCCCAGGCCAGCGCGCCTGCGACCAGCACCGCCAGTGCGATCGCCGCGCCCCGCCATCCACGGCTCATCTGTCCCGGCGTCAGCATGGCCTAGGCTTTCAACAGAAGTCTGATGTCGTGGGCGAAGTCGTCGGCGTCATGACCGAAGGGCATCATCCCCCTCAACCGCCCGGCCGGGTCGATGAGGAATATCGAGGAGGTGTGGGCCATGGCGTAGTCCGGACCGTCGCCCTGCCGGGCGGCGCTGACGCCGTACAGTTCGCGCACCTTGGCCAGCTCTTCCTCCGAGCCGGTCGCGCCCACCAGCCCCGTCCCGAAGGTCGAAAGATAGCCCTGCAGATGGGCCGGATCGTCTCGCGCCGGGTCTACCGTGATGAAGACGATCTGCACGGAGTCCGCGTCCTCGCCCAGGCTCTCGCGCGCCTCGCTCAGGGTGGCCAGCGTCGTCGGGCAGACGGCGGCGCAATAGGTGAAGCCGAAGGTCATCAGGACGACCTTGCCGCGGTAGCGCGACAGCGTCAGGTCGCCGCCGTTGGAGCCGCGCAGGACGAAGTCCGGGGCCGCCTTCGGCGGATCGAAGGCGCCCGCCCGCAGCGTCCCCGCCGCCTCGGCCTTCGCCTGACCCGGCGCCGGCGCCGCGGACCGGTCGGATCCCAGCAGCATCCCTCCCACGACCACGGCGACCGCCGCCAAAAGGACGGCTGCGATCATCACGATACGGGGGCGCGAAGAGGTCATCAGAGAAGAATCGGCGCCGGCCGCGCCACGCGCGCGAAGCTGCTGTCGACGTACTTCTCGTACGCCACCGGCCGGCGCAGGGTGCCCGCCTCGACGGACATCTGCATCATGTCCTCGAACTCCTGCGGCACCATGCGCAGGTCGCCATAGGTCACCCGGTCGGACGGGTTGGTCATGACGAAGCGCAGGATGTTCGGGTCCTGGTTGAAGTACTCGGGCGTCGCGGCGATCTGAATCGCCCGCTCCCGATGCTCCGGGCGCTGGTCCAGCCACAGCCCGGCCCCCAGCACATGGTCCACCAGGGTCTGCACCAGCGGCCGGTTCGACGCGATCAGCTCCTCGCGCACGGTCAGGACGCAGCACATGTACCGGGGCCACTCGTCGCGCGTCATGCTCAGCGGCCGGGCGTAGCCCGCGCTCTGCGCCGCCGCCCCGAAGGGCTCGCCGGTGCAGTAGGCGTCCACGCCGTTCACATACAGCGCCGCGGGCATGTCGGCGGGGGCCATCTCGACGACCTCGACCTGATCGACGGTCATGCCCTCGCTCGCCAGCATGCGGCGCAGGAAGAGGAAGTCGACCGCGAAGCGGCTCGGGATGGCGACGCGCTTGCCGGTCAGGTCGCGGAAGCTGCGATAGGGCGAGTCCGTGCGGACCATGATCACCGCGCCCGAGCGGTGGCCGATCGAGACGATCTTCACCGGCACGTCCTTGTCGGCCAGGTCCATGACCAGGGGCGCGAGCATATAGGCCGCCTGGATGCTCCCGGACATCAGGGATTCCTTGACCTCGGGCCAGCCCGTGTAGCGGCTGTAGCCGAAGGTCAGCGGCTCATCGCCCTTCACCGCGTTCTGGGCCGCGGCCGCGCAGGCGACGGGCAGGGTCAGGTTGCAGGTCACCGCCAGCCCGCCGACCGTCACCGGCGGAGCCTCGACACGCGAGGCCGCGATCCGCCGCTGCACCCCCGATCCGATGGCCAGGGCCCCCACGCCCAAGGCCCCCGCCAGCATCATGCGGCGGTTGAGCTTTTTGCGCCGGCGTTTGGCGCTCGCAGATTCAGAAGGAGCCCCGCTCTCCATCTCTCCGGCTCGTCATATGAGGGATTGCGAACATAATACGGGTACGGCGCGCCAAGCCAATGGCGCCTTGCACGCTATCGCCGTTTCAGTCTTCAAAGGAAGGCGAAATGGCGCAGCTTGGATCAGGTGTTGTTACGCCATGGCCGAAGCCGCGCCGCTCGCTGGAGGAAGGATTATGATGCGAACCCTGGCCCTGGCCCTGTTCACCCTGGTTTCCGTCGCCGCCTGTTCGCAGCCTGCCTCCGTCGAGGTGAAGGACGTCTGGACCCGCGCGACGATCGGCGAGGCCAAACAGGCCGCCGTCTTCATGACCCTCACCTCGCCGGCCGGGGACCGTCTCGTCCGCGCCTCGACCACGGTGGCCGAGCGCACCGACCTGATGACGATGGAGACCAAGGACGGCCAGATGTCGATGTCCTACGTCGACGGCATCGACGTCCCGGCCAACCAGACGGTCAGCCTCGATCCCAGCGGCCTCCATGTCTGGCTCGCGGGCGTTGAACGGCCGCTGACCGCAGGCGAGACCTTCCCGCTGGAACTCACCTTCGAGAAGGCCGGCGACGTCCGGGTCGAGGTCCATGTCGTGGCGCCGACCGCCTCGCCGCCCCACGCCTCGATGGGCATGTAGCCCCGGCGCCGGCGCCGTCCAAGGCGAGCATGCCTTCTCGCCAACCCTTTGATCGCAAACGCCCCGGCCACCCGCCCAGCGTCCTGAACCCGCGACCCTCGCAGGCCGTGCGAGACTCGCCGCCCCACCGCCCCCCGTTGCGCTACGGGGGGCAGGATTCAGACTATTCAGACGATTCAGACTCTGTTTTTCGGGCGCCGCCGGCCGGCTCCCAACCGTCACCCTCGGGCTTGACCCGAGGGCCAGACTGTCCGTCGCAGGGTGGTTGAGCGCTCGCACTGTCGGCGACGCAGGGCCGCCCGACCCCAGCCCTCGGGTCAAGCCCGAGGGTGACGGCCGAGAAGGCGGCGCCGTCCGGATTTCAGACTATTCAGACTATTCAGACTCTATTTTTCGCGAAGGATCACACCAGCCACCAGCCACCAGCCACCAGCCACCAGCCACCAGCCACCAGCCACTCAGCCGCCGCCGGCCCCTCGCCCCCGGCCCCCGGTCCCTACTCGACCAGGTCCGCCGGCAGGATCTGGCTCGACAGCAGGGTCTCCATGCCCTGCCAGTGGTCCGGGCCCTGGCGTTCCACCCAGGCCTGCACCACGTCGCGGCCGAGGCCGTAGTTGATGATGTAGCTGCGGTAGGTGTCGATGAAGCGCAGGCGCTGGGTCGCCTTGTCCCGCGGGGCGAGGGTGTACTTCATCAGCTGCTCGATGGCCTGGTCGCGGGTCGTGCGGCCGGCCAGGTAGTCGTCGGCGATGGTGTATTCGGCGCGGGCCAGCTTGCGGGTCAGGGCGGCCAGCTGGGCCTTCTTGTCGGCCGTAGAGGGGTCCAGGCCGGCCATGGGGAACAGGACGTCGCGCTCGAAGCGGGTGCCCTCGTCGCCCGGGAAGGCCAGGTCGATGCCGTAGTTGGCGCTGCCCTCGGCCACGAAGCTCATGGGCGAGAACAGCGGGTAGACGCTCATCTCGACCCAGCCGCGGTCGCGCACGAAGGTCTTCTCGAGCAGGGCGTTGTAGACGTGGTGGCCCGGGTAGCCCTCGTGGCAGCCCAGGTCGATCGCGCGCTCGGTGTAGATCGGGAAGTCGGCGTTGATCTCGATCTTCGACTGGGCGTTGCCTTGGTAATAATTATACCCGGACCACGGCTTGTCGCCGACGAAGGCGAGGGTGAAATTCTCGTTGGCGGGCAAGGCGATATGCCGGGCGGTGCGGGTGCGGCACTCGGCGATGGCGGCGTCCATGACCGGCTGCAGGCGGTCCTTGGGGATGACGTAATGCGACTTGAACGCGGTCATCCGATCGCTCAGCGAGCCGGGGCCCGGCAGGGCGGCGTCGATCTCGGCGAGGATGGGGTCGTAGGACGCCAGCGGCTTGAGTTCGGGGCGGATGCCGAACAGGGCGTAGGCTTCGTCGGCGAAGCTCATCTTCTCGCCGGACAGCATGCGCAGGCGGGCGTCGGCGGCCGAGACGTGGGCCAGTAGATAGGCCTTGCGCTGGGCGGTCATCGGGTCGGCGCCGGTGATCGAGACGGCGTTCAGGCGACGGGTCAGCGAGGCGGCGCCCTCCTTCAGCTGCTCCAAGGTGCGCGGATTGGCCTTGGCCGCATCAGCCCACTCGGTCGGGCCGTAGTAGGCGTCGACATACCCCGGCTCGCGCTCGCCGATCTCCAGGATCAGGGCGACATAGTCCCGGGCGATGGTGTCCAGGGAGTCCTCCACGACGACCGGTGGGCGCAGGGCCATGACCGGCGGCGGCGGGGCGGCGGCGCAGGCGCCCATAAGGCACAGCGTCAGGCCGATCAGTAACGTGCGCATTCGGAGACCTCCCATCGTCGAAGCGGGCGCACGCTAGAACAGGAGGCCCCGGGCAGGAACCTTACAAATCGTCCAGAATGGCCGCGGGGGGCGCGAAGGCGCATTCGGGATTGAGGGCGGGCCGGTCCTGCTGTAAGGCCCTTCGTCCGGCGTTTCCGCCGCCAGACGCACCCGTAGCTCAGCTGGATAGAGTACTGCCCTCCGAAGGCAGGGGTCAGAGGTTCGAATCCTCTCGGGTGCGCCATCTCCTTCCCGTCGTGACCTGTCCGCCCTTGCGGATCGCCTGTGGGCGAACAAAATAGCAACTGGACGTCGCCGGACCCCTGCGCCAGAGTGGGCGGCGATCGATCTGAGTCGATGGTCCGGGGCCTGTCCCGGAGCGCGAATCCGGGGCCCGAATGGCTAGCTTCTACGAGTTCTTCGCCGGCGGAGGCATGGCGCGCGCCGGCCTCGGAAGCGACTGGACCTGCCTTTTCGCCAACGACTTCGACGCCAAGAAGGGCTTCGCCTACCAGGCCAACTGGGGCACGGGCGGCGAGCTGACCGTCGGCGACATCCGCGCCCTTGAAGCCTCGACCATGCCGGGTCGCCCGGATCTGGTCTGGGGCAGCTTCCCCTGCCAGGACCTGTCGCTGGCTGGGGCCGGCCGCGGCTTGGCCGGCGAGCGGTCGGGCACCTTCTATCCCTTCTGGGACATCGTCCGCGGCCTCGCCGCCGAGGGCCGCGGCCCGGCCGTGGTGGCGGTCGAGAACGTCTGCGGGACCCTGACCTCGCACCGCGGCGAGGACTTCAAGGCCATCTGCCGGACCTACGCCAAGGCCGGCTACCGCTACGGAGCCCTGGTCATCAACGCCGACCTGTTCGTGCCCCAGTCGCGGCCGCGCCTGTTCGTGGTCGGGGTCCGCGCCGACGTCGAGATCGCGCCCGAGCTGCTGTCGCCCGAGCCGATCGGCCCCTTCCACACCCGCGCCCTCACTCGCGCCGTCGCCGCCCTGCCGGACGAGGTGCGCGAGCCGCTTGTGTGGTGGAACGTGCCGACCCCTGAGCGCCGCGCCGAGACCTTCGCCGACCTGATTGAGGAGGCCCCCGACAGCGTCTCCTGGCACAATCAGGCCGAGACCAAGCGGCTGCTCGACATGATGTCGCCGGTCAACCTGGCCAAGGTCGAGGCCGCCCGCCGCGCCGGCCGCCGCATGGTCGGCGGCGTCTACCGCCGCACCCGCGTCGACGAGACCGGCGCCAAGGTGCAGCGCGCCGAGGTCCGCTTCGACGACGTCGCCGGCTGCCTGCGCACCCCGGCTGGCGGCTCCAGCCGGCAGATCATCCTGGTGGTCGACGGCCACCGCATCCGCTCACGGCTGATCTCGGCCCGCGAGACCGCCCGGCTGATGGGGCTGGCGGACGACTACATCCTGCCGGGCAAGTACAACGACGCCTACCACCTGACCGGCGACGGCGTGGCCGCTCCGGTCGTGCGCCACCTGGCGCAGCACGTGTTCGAGCCGGTCATCGCCCAGGCCGAGGCCGCGGCGCGCCGCGCGGCCTGAGGGCGATGCCCGTTCCCGCCCGCCTGCAGGACGGCTCTCACCTCCCGCCCTTCGAGACCGAGGACCTTCGGGCCCGGCTGTCCGCCTTCCTCGACACCCCCTTCAACGGCCAGAAGGTCGGCCACTGGCGCTGGGGCATCTACGCCTTCTTCGACTACGACGGCGAGCCGATCTACGTCGGCCAGACCAACGAGGCCCTGCGCACCCGCATCCGCCGGCACCTGACCAACCAGCGCACCGACGCCGTGGCCATGTCGGTGCTCGACCCATTCGAGGTCTATGAGATCGAGGTCTGGCCAATGCCGGACCTGCAGGGCGTGGGCAGTCGGGATCGGGAGGCGCGGCAACGGCTCGACGCCCTGGAGCGGGTGATCACCGAACAGGCCGTGGCCGGCTCGACCTTCAAGGCCATCCTCAACGAGAAGGACCCGCCCCCCGGCGACCTGGTCGTCGAGGCCCCGCCGTCGCTGAGGGGCTGTATCGTGTCGGACCGGGTGTTCGAGCTGCGCTCCCACCCGGACTTCCGCCTCGCCCGACGGGCGCTGATCCTGTCGCGGCTGGCGCAGGTGATCTCCGAGCGGAAGGTGCAGGGCGGGCTCAGGCGGGTGCTGCAGACCCAGGCGCGGCGGCTGCAGTGGCTGGCCGAGCGTCGCTATGAGGCCCTGGGCGGCGCGGCCTCGGTCGAGGTCGAGGGGCAGCCGGACCTGCTCTGAGACCTCTTGCCAAGCTCGCCCAGCGGGTCATCATGGCGTGAGGGCATCTGGGGAGGTCGCCTATGAAATTCGCCATCCTTGCGGGCGCGGTCGCGCTCGTCGTCGCCACGCCGGCCGCGGCCGAGACCTGGCAGTCGTTCTCGCGGACATCGAGCACCGTCTACCTGATCGAGGTCGACAGCATCCTCGCCGAGGGGGAGGTCACCTCGCTGCGCATGGCCACCGTGCCGCGCGCGGGCGAGGCGGGGGACTACTCCTACTCGGTCGAGACCTACCAGTTCCGCTGCGCCGGCGACGGCGGCTGGCGGACGGCGGGGATCGTCGACTATGGCCCGGACGGGTCGGAGGCGGGGCGGTTCCCCGAGGACGGCGCCGAGTGGACCGCCGTGCGGGCCAACACCGTGCCGGCCTTCCTCAAGGACATCGCCTGCGGCGGGGCTCGGTCGACGGGCGAGCCCTATCCGACCGTTCAGGCCTTCGTCGACGCCGGGCGGCCCTGACCAAGGCCAGAGCCGCCTGATTTCAATGACTTAGGCGTCGACCGCGGCGTCCAGGGCGTTTTCCTGGATGAACTCGCGGCGCGGCTCGACCACGTCGCCCATCAGCTTGGCGAACAGGTCGTCGGCGTCCTCCTGGTGCTCGACCGACACCCGCAGCAGGGTGCGGGCGTTGACGTCCAGGGTGGTCTCCCACAGCTGCTCCGGATTCATCTCGCCCAGGCCCTTGTAGCGCTGGATGGCGATGCCCTTCTTGCCGGCCTCGAGCACCGCTTCGAGCAGGTCCAGCGGACCGCGGATGGTCGTGGTCTTGTCCTTGCGGCGGTAGACGGCGGGCTTGTCGAACAGGCCCTCGAAGGCGGCGGCGCGCTCGGCCAGGCGGCGGGCGTCCAGCGAGCGGATCAGCGCCTCTTCCAGCACGATGCGCTCGGTGACGGCGCGGCGGACGCGTTCGAACACCACGGCCCCCTGGGCGCCCGGAGCGCCCGACCAGTCGCCGTCGCCCTCCTCGGCGTAGAGGTTGAGGCGGGCGGCGGCCTTGGCCGGATCGGCGGAGTCCTCGGCGAACAGGCCGGCCAGGGCGGCCTGCTCGACGGCGAAGGCCGGGGCGCGCTGGCTCAGGCGGTCGACGCCGGCCTTGAAGGCCTTGGCCTCGCGGACGAGGGACTGCAGGTCCATGCCGGTGCGGCGCTCGCCGGACGGCAGGTCCAGCTCGGCCTCGGACGAGCCTTCCTCGATCAGGTAGGAGTCCATCTCCGCCTGGTCCTTGAGGTAGCGCGACTGCTTGCCCTTGGCGACTTTGTAGAGCGGCGGCTGGGCGATGTAGACGTGGCCGCGCTCGATCAGCTCGGGCATCTGCCGGTAGAAGAAGGTCAGCAGCAGGGTCCGGATGTGGGCGCCGTCGACGTCGGCGTCGGCCATCAGGATGATCTTGTGATAGCGCAGCTTGTCGGCGTTGAAGTCGTCGCGGCCGATGCCGGTGCCGAGCGCCAGGATCAGGGTGCCGATCAGCTCGGACGAGAGCATGCGGTCGAAGCGGGCGCGCTCGACGTTGAGGATCTTGCCGCGCAGCGGCAGGACGGCCTGGTTCTCGCGGTTGCGGGCCTGTTTCGCCGAGCCGCCGGCGGAATCGCCCTCGACGATGAAGAGTTCGGACTTGGCCGGATCGCGTTCCTGGCAGTCGGCGAGCTTGCCGGGCAGGGAGGAGATCTCCATCGCGGTCTTGCGGCGGGTCAGGTCGCGGGCCTTGCGCGCGGCCTCACGGGCGGCGGCGGCCTCGATGATCTTGGCGACGACCTGCTTGGCCTCGGCCGGGTGTTCCTCGAACCAGGTGGCCAGGCCTTCCTGGCACAGGCCCTCGACGGCCGGGCGGACCTCGGACGAGACCAGCTTGTCCTTGGTCTGGGAGCTGAATTTCGGATCGGGCACCTTGACCGACAGGACGCAGGTCAGGCCTTCGCGGGCGTCCTCGCCCGAGACCGAGACCTTCTCCTTCTTGGCCGCGCCGGCGGCGTCGATATAGCCGCCCATGACCCGGGTCAGGGCCGCGCGGAAGGCCGACAGGTGGGTGCCCCCATCCCGCTGCGGGATGTTGTTGGTGAAGCACAGCATGGTCTCGTGGTAGCTGTCGTTCCACCAGAGGGCGAGATCGAGCTCGATCCCCTCCTTCTTGCCGCGGATGACGATGACGTCCTTGAGGATGGGCGTCTTGGACTTGTCGAGGTGGCGCACGAAGGCTTCGACGCCGCCCTCGTAGTGCAGGATCTCCTCGAACGGCTCGGCGTGGCGGTGGTCGGCCAGCTTGATGACCACGCCCGAGTTGAGGAAGGCCAGCTCGCGCAGGCGGTGCTCCAGCGTCTTCAGGTCGAAGTCGATGTGCGAGAAGGTGGTGACCGACGGGTAGAAGGTGACCTCGGTGCCCGACAGGGGCTGGCCGGCCTTTTCGCCCTCGGTGCGGGTCGGGGCGTCGCCGGTGACGGACAGGCTGGTGACCGCGTCGCCGCGCTCGAAGCGCATCTCGTGGCGCTTGCCGTTGCGGTAGATGACCAGCTTGAGCCAGTCGGACAGGGCGTTGACGACCGAGACGCCGACGCCGTGCAGGCCCCCGGAGACCTTGTAGGAGTTCTGGTCGAACTTACCGCCGGCGTGCAGCTGGGTCATGATGACCTCGGCCGCCGAGACGCCTTCGCCCTCGTGGATGTCGGTCGGGATGCCGCGACCGTTGTCGGTGACGGTGACCGAGCCGTCGGCGTTGAGGATGACCTGGACCAGGTCGGCGTGGCCGGCCAGGGCCTCGTCGATAGCGTTGTCGACCACCTCATAGACCATGTGGTGCAGGCCCGAGCCGTCGTCGGTGTCGCCGATGTACATGCCCGGGCGCTTGCGCACCGCGTCTAGGCCCTTGAGCACCTTGATGGAGTCGGCGCCGTAGGCGGCCTCCGCGGCGGTGTCGTCGTTGCGCCCAGCGTCGGCGGCTTCGGTCTGGTCGGTCATCTATTCGGTCGGTTCAACGCCCGTTTCGGGCCCGGAAAAGGCGGCGTGTCCGCCGCCTGGAATTGACTGGCTTTCCGCCGCGAATCTGTCCCGCGACGGAGCTGTCAACATATAGGGTTTCCGGCCTGAAAAGCGAGCGAAACCGGGACGTTTGGGGGCCGTTCGGCGGCCGGACCCGCTCCCCGCGGACGGCCCTTCGAAAAACAGAGTCTGAATCGTCTGAATCGTCTGAAATCGGCGAGCGCGGGACGGCGCGCGGCGGGCCGAAAAAACAGAGTCTGAATCGTCTGAATCGTCTGAAATCCTCCGATCGAAGCTGCGCAGTCTCCCACCATAGAGGCGTCTGGTGCGACGTGCGTTCATGACGCTGACGGCGCAGGTGTGGTTTGTGTTTTCAATGGGTTAGCGATTTTCGATAGTCGCCCTCCGTTTCGCCCCCAGATCACCGCCACCCTCGGGCTTGACCCGAGGGCCAGAGGTTGGGCGGCCCTGCGTCAGGGAATGTGCGACGGGGCGGTTGGTGAGCGTTCTTCCGGCGCCGTGCGACGGATGGTCTGGCCCTCGGGTCAAGCCCGAGGGGGACGGAAATTGAGAGGGGCGGGACAAGCTTGACCGCTTTCGGCCGGCGTGAACAAATCACGAACATGGAGAAGCGGCCGTTCATTGCGACCTACATCCAGGCGAGCCGGCCGTTCGGCGTTCTTTACATCGGCATGACGGCCAATCTCTACGCGCGTGCCCAGCAGCATCGGGAGGGCGTGGTCGACGGCTTCAGCCGCAAACACGGTTGCTCGATCCTGGTCTGGTACCAGCAGTTCTGGACGGTCCCAGACGCGATTCGTCGCGAGAAGGCGCTGAAGCGCTGGAACCGGCCGTGGAAGATGCAGCTGATCGAACAGCGCAACCCGGACTGGCGAGACCTCCATCCGTTCCTGGTCGGGCAGGCGCCGGACCCGCGGCTGCCGGTGGCGGGCGATCAGGAGGGGAGCGTGGAGGCGTTTCTGAAGTGGTTGCGGGATGGGGGGGAGGACGGCGAGGCCTGATCCCTTGTTCCTCCTAATGCGCCGTCACCCTCGGGCTTGACCCGAGGGCCAGAGGCGGGGCGGCCCGGCGTCGAATGAAGGTGCGACGGGGCGGTTGGTGTGCGGTCTTCCGTCACCGTGCGACGGAACGTCTGGCCCTCGGGTCGAGCCCGAGGGTGACGGATATTAAGAGGGGCGGATCGCAGTCACTTCCCGGGCCGCGGGGCCGCCTCCGCCACCAGGGTCCCGGCCGGCGGCGGGATGAGCAGCTCGCTGGCCTCGACCCGGTCGAACAACCAGTCGGCCCAGCGGTCGGGCGGCAACGGCAGGACGCCGCGGGAGTGGTAGGGCGCCACGTCGGGGCCGGGCTCGGCGGTGAGCAGGGAGAAGGCGTCTCCGTCGGGGCCGGCGCGCCACAGGGCGGCCAGGGCCAGGGGCTCGGCGTCGGCGCCGCGCAGCAGCCAGCGGGTCTTGGGGTATTTGTCGCCGGTGAACTCGTAGAAGCCCGAGACCGGCACCAGGGCGCGGCCGCTGGTCGGGCCGTTGCCGAAGCGGCGGCCCTCGGAGCGGAAGTTGATCACCGGCGGGCGTTTGGGCGCGGGCGGCGGGAAGCCGAAGCGCATCTGGGCCAGCTCGGCCTCGGCGTCGTTCAGGGCGCGGACGGCGCGGGCCGGGTCGGTGGGGCGCACCTCCTCGACCGGCTCGATGTTCGGCAGCCCGCCCTCGAAGGCCAGCGGCGCCCGCGCCTCGGCGAACAGCTTGACCAGCTGGGTCAGGTTGAACCGGCTCTGGAACGAGGCGCACATGGGGGGAGGGTAGCGCGAGCGACGGGCATCGTCTCCTCCCCGTCGGCGTCGCCGACGGGGAGGGGGACCGCGAAGCGGTGGAGGGGCGAAGCGGCCTCTCGCCTGCGCGGGAGTTTCGCCCCTCCACCCCTCGCGCTGAGTCGCGCGAGCGGTCCCCCTCCCCATTGCTGCGCAACGGGGAGGAGACGAGGTTCCCCCCATCCCCTTGCCGAGAGCGTCGCCGGGCGGTTCGGCGGGCGTCAAGGATGGCCTGCGGCCACCGCGCAGCGGCGCGCCGAAGGGCGCGTCCTTGACTCCCTCCGACCGACCGGCAGGCTGGCTTGCAAGCGATGAAGGGAGACAACCGATGAGCACCCAGGGCCACTATCTGGCGGTCTTCACCAGCGACAAGACCGGGCCGCAATGGCAGGCCTGGTACGCCCTGAGCGAGGCGGAGAAGGCCGAGCGGCAGGCGATCGGCATCCCCGCCGTCCTCGCCTGGGACGAGGCCCACCGCGACGTCATCGTCTACCAGGGCGGCCCGCTGGGCCCGACCAAGCGCATCTCCGCCGAGGGCGAGGTCGCCGACATCGTCAACCTGCTGACCGTCTTCATGGTCGTGCGGGCGGAGAGCCACGAGGCGGCGGTGCGGCTGTTCGAGGGGCACCCGCACATGTCGGTGTTCGTGTGCGACGGGGTGGAGGTGATGCCGCTGTTGGGGGGGTAGCGCTTCCTTCTTTCGTCATCCTCCGGCGAGCGCAGCGAGACCGGGGGACCCAGCGGCGCGCGTGAGCGCGAACCTGCCGCGGGTGCGGATGCACAGATCGCCTTCGGCGCCGCTGGGTCCCCCGGTCGCGGCGCTGAAGCGCCTTGCCGGAGGATGACGAAAGAAGGGGGCGACTAGTGCACCCGCGCCTTCCCGATCTCCAGCCCGCCCTCGCCCGCTGACACGGCGATCACGGACCCGTCCTCGATCTCGCCGGCGAGCAGTTTGCGCGCGATCGGGTCCACCAGCTCCTTCTGGATGACCCGCTTCAGCGGGCGGGCCCCATACACCGGGTCGTAGCCCTTGTCGGCGAGCCAGGCGGCCGCCGTGTCGTCCAAAGCCAGGGTCAGTCTCCGGTCGGCGAGGAGCTTTTCGAAGCGCGCCAGCTGGATGCGGACGATGCCGCTCATCTGGTCGCGGCCGAGGCGGCGGAAGAGGATGATCTCGTCGATGCGGTTGAGGAATTCGGGGCGGAAGTGGGCGCGGACCGAGTCCATGACCAGGGGGCGCACGCTCTCCACGTCGTCGCCTTCGCCCTGGCTGGCCAGGAACTCCGAACCGAGGTTGCTGGTCATGATGATCAGGGTGTTGCGGAAGTCGATGGTGCGGCCCTGGCCGTCGGTCAGGCGGCCGTCGTCGAGGACCTGGAGCAGGACGTTGAAGACGTCCGGGTGGGCCTTCTCGACCTCGTCGAACAGCACGACCTGATAGGGCCGGCGGCGCACGGCCTCGGTCAGGGCGCCGCCCTCGTCATAGCCGACATAGCCCGGAGGGGCGCCGATCAGGCGGCTGACCGAGTGCTTCTCCATGTACTCCGACATGTCGAGGCGGGTGATGGCGGCCTCGTCGTCGAACAGAAACTCGGCCAGGGCCTTGGTCAGCTCGGTCTTGCCGACGCCCGTGGGCCCTAGGAAGAGGAAGGAGCCGAGCGGGCGGTTGGGGTCGTTGAGGCCGGCGCGGGCGCGGCGCACGGCGTCGGCGACGGCGACGAGGGCCTCGTCCTGGCCGACCACGCGGCCCCTGAGGGCGTCCTCCATCTTGAGCAGCTTCTCGCGCTCGCCCTCCAGCATCTTGTCGACCGGGACGCCGGTCCAGCGGGAGACGACGGCGGCGATCTGCTCGGCGTCGACGACCTCGGGGGTCAGGGGGCCGGAGCGGGCGGGGTCCTTCTCGGCGGCTTCGGCCTCGGCCAGCTGGCGCTCGATCTGGGGGATCTGGCCGTAGGCGATCTCGGAGGCGCGGCCGAGGTCGCCGTTGCGCTGGGCGGCGGCCAGTTCGGCGCGCAGGCGGTCCAGGGTCTCGCGCAGCTGGGCGCCCTGGCCGACCTTCTCCTTCTCGGCCTTCCAGCGGGCGGTCAGGTCGTCGGACTGGCCCTCGAGGTCGGCGATCTCGTCCTCGAGCCTGTCGAGGCGCAGCTGGGAGGCGTTGTCCGTCTCCTTCTTGAGCGCCTCGCGCTCGATCTTCAGCTGGACCAGGCGGCGGTCGATCTCGTCCAGCGCCTCGGGCTTGGAGTCGACGGCCATGCGCACGCGACTGGCGGCCTCGTCGATCAGGTCGATGGCCTTGTCGGGCAGGAAGCGGTCGGTGATGTAGCGGTTCGACAAGGTGGCGGCGGCGACGATGGCGCTGTCGGAGATGCGCACCCCGTGGTGGACCTCGTACTTCTCCTTGAGGCCACGCAGGATGGAGACGGTGTCCTCGACCGTCGGCTCCTCGACGAAGACCGGCTGGAAGCGGCGGGCCAGGGCGGCGTCCTTCTCGACGTGCTTGCGGTACTCGTCCAGGGTGGTGGCGCCGACGCAGTGCAGCTCGCCGCGGGCCAGGGCGGGCTTGAGCAGGTTGGAGGCGTCCATGGCCCCGTCGCCCTTTCCGGCGCCGACCAGGGTGTGCATCTCGTCGATGAACAGGACGATGCCCCCCTCGGCGGCGGCCACCTCGTTGAGCACGGCCTTGAGCCGCTCCTCGAACTCGCCGCGGTATTTCGCGCCGGCGATGAGGGAGCCCATGTCGAGGGCCATGACCTTCTTGTCCTTGAGGCTCTCGGGCACGTCGCCGTTGACGATGCGCAGGGCCAGGCCCTCGACGATGGCGGTCTTGCCGACGCCGGGCTCGCCGATCAGGACGGGGTTGTTCTTGGTGCGGCGGGCGAGGACCTGGATGGTCCGGCGGATCTCCTCGTCGCGGCCGATGACCGGGTCGATCTTGCCGTCGGCGGCGGCCTGGGTCAGGTCGCGGGCGTAGCGCTTGAGGGCGTCATAGGCGTCCTCGGCTCCGGCGGAGTCGGCGGTCTTGCCCTTGCGGATCTCGTTGATGGCGGCGTCGAGCTTGTCGGCGGTGACGCCGGCGGCGGACAGGACGGTGGCGGCCACCCCGCCCTCGCGGGCCAGGGCGCCGAGCAGGCGCTCGGTGGTGACGAACTGGTCGCCGGCCTTCTTGGCGGCGGCCTCGGCCGAGGCGAAGACGCGGGCGGTGTCGCCGTCGAGATAGAGCTGGCCCGAGCCGCCGGAGACCTGGGCGCGCTTGCTCAGCGCGGTCTCGATATCGGCCTCGGCGCGGCGGGCGTCGCCGCCGGCGGCGGTGATCAGGTTGCGGGCCAGGCCGTCGCGCTCCTCAAGCAGGACCTTGAGCAGGTGCTCAGGCGCGAACTGCTGGTGGCGGCGGGCGAGGGCCAGGGACTGGGCCGACTGGACGGCCTGTTTGGCGCGGTCGGAATAGAGGTCGAGGTTCAAGGCGTATCCCTTCGAGAAGCGGATCCCGGCGGCATGTCCTCACAAGCAAGCAACGCGCCGTCCGGTTGCGGTGGAGGTGGGCGCGGCCGCGCGGCCTGACAAGGGGCGGGTCGGGCGGCTGGCGCGATCCTGCGGCTGAGCTAGTCTGCGGCGACAAAGGGGGAGATCGCCCATGCCCATCACCAGCCGCCGCGCCGTCCTCGGCGCCTTCGCCGCCGGATCCGCCGCCTTGATGGCGCGCCCGTCGTGGGGGCAGGCCGCCTCAGTGGCCGCCGAGGTCGATGACCTGGCCCAGGCGGTGATGGCGGCCTTCCCCGACCAGCCGGGGATGTCGGTCGCCGTTGTCGAGGACGGGGCGACGACCTTGGCCAAGGGCTATGGCGTGCTGCGTCTGGGCCAGGCGGCGCCGGTCACCGAGCGCAGCCTGTTCGCCATCGCCTCCAACTCCAAGGCCTACACCGCCGCGGCGCTGGCCATCCTGGTCGAGGAAGGCAAGCTGGAGTGGGACGCGCCGGTGGTGCGCTACATGCCGGAGTTCGCCATGAGCGACCCGGCGATCACCGCCATGCTGACCGTGCGCGACCTGCTGTGTCACCGCTCGGGGCTGGCGCTCGGCGCGGGCGATCTGATGATGTTCCCGCAGACGACCCACACCCGCGCCGACCTGGTCGCCGGGCTGAAGCACCTGCCGATCGCCAACGGATTCCGGGCCGGCTACGCCTACGACAACGTCCTCTACGTCGTCGCGGGCGAGCTGATCCTGGCGGTGACCGGCCAGGTCTGGGAGGACTTCATTACGGCGCGGTTGCTCCAGCCGCTGGGCATGGGCGACAGCGTCGCGTCGTATGCGCGCCTGCCGGCCGGCGCCGAGGCGGCCTGGCCGCACGCGCGCCTCGGCCCGCCGGTGCGCGGCATGGGCCCGATGGTGGCGCTTCAAGAGCATGCCGACCTGCCTGTCTCCGTGGCCGCGGGCGGCATCTACGCCAGCGCCCGGGACCATGCGAAATGGGTGGCCGCCCAGCTGGGCAAGGGCGTGGCCGCCGACGGAACGCGGCTGTGGTCCGAAGACAGCGCCCGGCAGATGTGGAAGCCCGAGGTGATCATGGGCGCCGCGTCGGGCGACCAGACCGCCGAACGCCCCGACCGCTCCTTCATCAGCGCCTATGCGCTCGGCTGGATGGTGGAGAATTTCCGCGACCGCCGCATCCTCTGGCACTCCGGCGGGATCGACGGCTTCGCCACCATGACGATCCTCGTGCCCGGCGTGAACAAGGGGCTGGTCGTGCTGACCAACGCCGAAGAGGGCGGGGTGCTGCGCTCGTTCCGCAACGGCGGCGTCGACCGGCTGATCGGCCGCCGGGACTACGACTGGATCGCCTATTCCAAGCGGGTCGAGGCGGTAATCGCCGAGCAGACCGCCGGGGCGGCCGCCGCTGTCGTCGAGGCCCCGGCCAACGCCGCTGCGCCGAGCCTGCCGCTCTCGGCCTACGCCGGCGTCTATCGCGATCCCTGGTACGGAACGGTGACGGTCAGCGAGCGCGCCGGGGGGCTGCATGTGCGCTTCGACAAGACTGCGGCGTTCGACGGGCCGCTGGAGCGCTTCGACGGCGACACCTTCCGCACCCGCTGGACCAAGCCGGGCAATGAGGACGCCTTCCTGATCTTCAAGGTCGAGGGCGGGCGGGTCGTGTCGGCGACGGCCAAGGCGGTCTCGCCGGCGGCCGACTTCAGCTACGACTTCCACGACCTGCATCTGACGCGGGAGCGGTAGGCCCTTGGGCAGGGTCGCGGAGCGCTTGGCGTGAGGTGGCGGCCAGGAGGCGCCCGTGGTTCCCAATTCCGTCTGGCCGGTCGATCCCGGCGTGCTCGCGCCCTTCCTGCTGGCCGTGGCCCTGATCGAGCTGACACCGGGACCGAATATGGGCTGGCTGGCGCTGGTCTCGGTGGGGCGCGGGCGGGCGGCCGGCTTCGCGGCGGTGGCCGGGGTGACGCTCGGGTTGGCGGCGTGGATGGTGGCGGCGGCGGTCGGCCTGACCAAGCTCGTGCTGGAGGCGCCGGTCGTGTACCAGGCGATCCGTTGGGCCGGGGTGCTGTTCCTGCTGTGGCTGGCCTGGGAGGCGTGGCGACAGCCGGGGGCGGCGGATCCGGCGCGGCCGGCGGAGGCCGGGACGCTGCGCGGCCTGTTCCTGCGCGGCATGACGGGCAACCTGCTGAACCCCAAGGCGGCGGTGTTTTATGTCGCCCTGCTGCCGACCTTCATGCGGCCCGATCACGGGTCGCCCCTGACCCAGGCCCTGGTGCTGGGAAGCCTTCACCTGGCGGTGGCGGTGGTGGTGCACAGCTTGATCGTGCTGGGCGCGGCGGGGGCGGGCGCAGTAGTCGTCGGGCGCGCCGGAGGCCCGGTCCTGCGGGGGGCGATGGCCCTGGGCATCGCCGCTGTCGCCCTGTGGATGGCGTGGGAGACCCGCCGCTAGTCGGTCGTGGACAGGACGCGCGGGCGCGCGCTAGCGTCCGCTCCGATTTCTGTCGGGAGCGTCTCCATGTCCATCCGCCTCACGCGCCGCGCCGCGTTGGCTACGTCTGTCGCGAGCGCGGGCGTCGCCCTGCCGACCCTGTCGCATGCCCAGGTCGGGTCGGCGCCCGGCGGGGAAGCCCTGGCGGCGGCGGTGGACGCCTTCGTGCAGAAGGTGATGGCCGCCTTCCCGGACCAGCCGGCGGTGTCGATCGCGGTGGTCAAGGACGGCCGGCCGGTGCTGACCCGCGGCTATGGCGTGCGCCAGAAGGGCGACACGCACCCGATCGATGAGCACACCCTGTTCGCCATCGCCTCGAACACCAAGGCGGTGACGGCGGCGGCCCTGGCCATCCTGGTCGACGAGGGCAAGGTGAAGTGGGACGCGCCGGTGCGGACCTATCTGCCCGGCTTCGCCCTGTCGAAGCCCGAACTCAACGACATGGTCACGGTGCGCGACCTGATCAGCCACCGCATCGGCTTCGGCCTGGGCGCCGGCGACCTGCTGTTCTGGCCGAACAGCGACCGGACCCGCGCCGAGATCATGGCGGCCATTCCGCATGTGCCGATCGAGGACGGCTTCCGCACGAATTATCACTACTGCAACCTGATGTTCGTGGCCGCCGGCGAGGTGGTGGCGGCGGCCTCCGGCATGCCGTGGGAGCAGTTCGTCCAGACGCGCATCCTCGACAAGCTGGGGATGACCGAGACCCTGCCGCTGATGACCCCGGCGGATGCGGCCAAGTCGGCCCTGCCGCACGGGCGGGTCGGACCGCCGCTGCGCTATCAGGGCGAGATGCAGACCATCGGCGGCTCGATCCAGGAGGTCTGGGACTGGTCGTCCTCGGGCGCCGCGGGCGGCTTCGTGACCAATCCGGTGGACTGGGCCAAATGGATCGCCGTGCAGGTCAACAAGGGCCAGCTGCCGGACGGCTCGCGCCTGTTCTCGGAGGCCCGCTCGAACGAGATGTGGCGGCCGAACATCCTGGTGTCGAACTCGGCCGGTCCGACGGCCGAGCTGCCCGGCCGGGCCATCGCCTCGACCTACGCCATGGGCTGGCAGGTGCAGGACTATCGCGGCGAGCGCTTCATCACCCACGGCGGCGGGGCGCCCGGCTATGTCTCGGGCACGGTGCTGATCCCCGGCCGCAACGCCGGCTTCAGCTACTTCACCAATGCTGAGGAGAGCGCGGTCACCCGCACCCTGCGCAGCGGCATCGCCGACATCGTCATGGGCAAGGCGGACTTCGACTGGATCGCCGACAGCCTGAAGCAGAAGGCGGACAACGACGCCAAATCGGTCGCCGCCGCCGCCGAGATCGACGCCAAACAGGCGGCCGGCGCAGCCCCGTCCCTGCCGCTGGAGGCCTATGCCGGGACCTGGCGCGACCCCTGGTACGGCGACATCGTGATCACCCCGACGACCACCGGCCGCGGCCGCAACCGCAAGACCGGCCTGCACCTGGCCTTCAGCCGCACCCCGTCGCTGAAGGGACCGTTGGAGGCCTATGACGGCGACACCCTGCGCACCCGCTTCACGGACAAGCGCGAAGAAGACCTGTTCATCACCTTCAAGGTCGAGAACGGCGCGTCGGTCTCGGCGACCATGAAGGCGGTCTCGCCGGATGCGGACTTCTCGTACGACTACCAAGACCTGCGTCTGACCAAGGCCTGATGCGATGATCGAACTGGCGCTTCTGTTCGCCCTGTCGGGCGCACCGCAACAGGCCAAGGAGGCCCCGGTCCCGCCGGCATGCGTGGGTGCGACATTCGCCGGCTGGGAGGCCTGCGCCGATGCGGCCGAGGAGGATTCGCCGGCCTATCGAGTGGCGATGATCAATCTCGGCACGGAAGCCTATCTGCGGAGCGACTATTCGGCGGCGCTGCGCTTCTACGACAAGGCCGATGCGCCGGGCGAAGAGGTCGTTTCGGACGTGCTCTTCCACACCTTCCGCGCAGACACCTATCGCCATGCGGGGCGGGTTGCAGACGCGGCGGAGGATGCGCGGACGGCCTGGCTGTACATCGACGGTCGGCCGCCCGCGGGAACCGATCCGCGCGACCTTCGCCCCGTCGATGACGATCTGCGCTTCATCGTCCTGTCGCTGATCCTCCCGATCCTGAAGGACGAGGGTGAAACCGACTTCCGGGCGGCGCGTGAGGTCTACCTCGCCCTGCCGGTCGATGATTGGCAGGGCCTGACCACACGGGCCAACGCCCTGTCGCTGATCGGCGAGCATTCGGCGGCGGTGGCCGACAGCAAGAAGGCGGTCGAGCTGCAGCCCGGCGATCCGATGCTGATGAACAATCACTGCTACACCCTGGTCGAGGCCGGCCAGGCGGCGCAGGGCCTGCCCTGGTGCGAGCGCGCCGTCGCCGCCCTGCCGGAGAGCTCTCACGTGCGCCACTCCTACGCCGCCGCCCTGGCCGGGGTGGGACGCTGCGCCGACTCCGAGCGGCAGCTGGCGGAGGCCCGCCGGATCGACCCGAGCTCGGCCCTGTATCGCGAGCCGATCGCCTGCCGGGCGAAGGGGTGAGGGCCCCGGCGCTGTTGATCGGGCTGGCGCTCACAGCGGCGGTCCTTGCGCCTGGCCTAGCCTCGGCCGCGCCGCCGGCCAGCGCGGTTCGTCAGGAGGTCATGAGCGACGCCGTCTTCTGGGCGATCGTCGATCGGAGCGCCGCGCGTGCGGACGACCCCGACGCCCAACTGGAGGCGCTGCGCACTGAACTGGAGGCGTTGGACGCCGAGTCCGTGGCCGGGTTCATCCGCGCTTTCGAGGGGCAGATGGACCGGGCCTATAGCTGGGAGCTGTGGGGCGCAGGCTATGTCGCCTATGGCGGGATGTCGGACGACGGCTTCGTCTACTTTCGGCGTTGGCTGATCTCGCGCGGCCGGGCCGATTTCGAACGTCTGCTGGCCTCGCCCGACGACCTGCCCCTGCTCGTGCCGACAGACGCCGAGGGCTTGGAGTTCGAAGAGTTCGCCTACGTCGCCGTCGACCTGTGGAGCGAGAAGACCGGCGATCAAGACCCGCCGTTCGGGCTGGCCGCCGATGGACTTGGGACGGAGCCGCGCGGACGACCGTTCCAAGAGGATCCGGCCGCCCTCGCCCAGCGCTATCCCAAGACCTGGGCCCGATTTGGCGAACGCCCGCTGGGCTAGTGCGTCACTTGATCAGCTCGAGGATCTCGAGCTTGGACTCCACCCGCGGCCACGGCACGACCACGCGCCAGCGATCGGAGCCGATGCGCTCGAAGACGCCGACCTGGTCACGCTCGGGCTGCTGGCCGTAGGTCGGGAAGCCGGTTTCATCCATCCCCCAGGCCTGGGCGCCGACGAAGATGAGGCGGCGTTCCGTGTCCGGATAGAGCAGGCCGCGCGTGCGTTGCGAGCCGGTGGTCTTGGTCAGCACCAGGTCGCCGCCGGGGGTCAGTTCGACGCTGCAGCGGAAGAAGGGATAGGCGACATAGGCCAGGCCCGACTCGTTCTTGGTCCCCAGTTTGATGGTGCGGCAGCGGTAGGTTCCGGGCGCGGGCTGCAGGCGTCCGGCCTGGCCGGCGTTGGGGTCGACCAGCGGGCCGAGGGCCTCCACCTGTTTGGCGAACCCCTTGTCCTCCGCCTCTGCGCGGGCCAGGCGCCAGGCCTGATCGAGGCGGCCGAGGTTGGAGGCGTCGGCGGCGGTGGCGACCTCGCGCCAGTCCGCGGTTCCCCCCTGTTCTCCCGGCGCCGGGGCGGGCGCGGGCGTTGCTGGCGCGCCGCCGGGCACGGGCTCCTGCGCGCCGGGGCCGGTTTCGCCGCCGGGCGCGGGGGCCGGCTCCGGCGATTTCGGCGCGGGCTCCTGGCCGCAGGCAGCGAGCAGGACGGTCAGGGAGGCGACGGCGAGAAGGCTACGCATGCGGGAGCTCCGGTCGAACAGAACGGACCTAACGGTCGAGCTGGAAGTCGGTTCAGCGAGCGGCCCCTGTCATCCCCGACGCAGCGCAGCGCAGCGGAGCGGGGGGCGCTTTAGCGACCCGACGCGGCCTGGGCCGGGATCAGTTCGATCAGGTCGAGGTTGGACTCGTTCTGCGGCCAGGGCAGGACCAGGCGCCAGCGGCGTTCGCCGACGCGCTCGAGAACGGCGGCGATGTCGCGGTCGGGGCGCTGGCCGTAGGAATTGGCCGGCGGCTCCTCGGCCAGGGCCATCGAGCCGAGCATGATCATCGAGCGGTCGTTCTCGGGGAAGAGCAGGCCGGCGGGACGCTGGCTGCCGGTCAGCTTGGTGAACTTCAGACCGGCGGCGGTCTTCTCGATGCGGCAGGTGAACCAGCCGTAGACGACGTAGCCGAGGCCTTCCTCGCCGCCCTGGGAACCGAGCTTGATGGTGCGGCAGCGGTAGTTGCCCACCGGCGGGGAGACGCCGGGGCGCTGGGAGTCGGGATCGATCACTTCGCCGGTGGACCGCAGGTCGCCCGACCCACGCTGGCGCTCGGCCTGCTGCAGGGCCAGGCTCCAGGCCGCATCGATGCGGTCGAGACGGTCACGATCGTTAGCGGTGATGATGGCGCGCCAGTCGCGCAGGACCGGCGACGCGCCCGGCTGGGCGGTGGGCGGCGGCAACGGCGGCGGCGGCGGCGTGGTCTCGCACGCCGCGAGCGCCACAGCGCTGACGACAAGCAGGACCGACAGCCGGAACAGCTGAAGCATGGGCGCTCCCGTAAGCAACACTATGCCGCCGCGTCGGACCCTGGCGGGCCGGGGGCGAAGGCATTCGCACCAGTTACGCTGGTTTTTCCTTTTGGACCGGTCGGAAGCGCCGCCGTCAAGCATTCTCGCCTGACGAATGGCGCCGACCGGGTCGCTCAGCCCTCGTCGGCGGGGGCCTCGACCTTGCGGCGCGGGGCGCGGCGCTTCGGCACCGGCGCCTCGGCGGCGGCTTCGGCGGGCTCGGCCTCGATCGGCGCAGCGGGGGCGGCGGCAGGGGCGGCGGAGCGGGTCAGGAAGCCCGGCAGGGCGGCCGGAGCCTCGTCGCCGTCGTCGGCGGAACGGGCTTCGCGGCGCGGACGGCGCTCGGGACGCTCGGCGCGCTCAGGACGCTCGGGACGCTCAGAACGAGCCGGAGCGGCTTCGCTCTCGGCCGCGGACGCCGGTTCGGCGTCGGAGGCCTCGACCGGGGCGGCGTCTTCGGCCTGCCCGCCTTCGCGCTCGTTCTGGAAGCGGAGGTTGCGTTCGGCCTGGCGGCGCTCCCAGCGCTCGCGGCGGCTCTCGCGACGGCCGCCCTCGCCCTCGGCGCCCTCGGCGCGCGGTTCGCGGGGTTCGCGCGGTTCACGGTCGTCACGCTCGGGGCGGTCGCGCCATTCACGGCGCGGCTGGTCGCCGTTCTGCTGGCGTTCGTCCTGTTCGCGTTGGCGGGCTTCGGCGGCGGCGACGCGCTCGGCTTCGGCCTTCTCGGCGGCGATGATGGCTGCGGCCTGGGCGCCGGTCTCGTCTTCGAAGTCGATGTCGAAGCCCTGGCCGGCCAGTTCGCGCTGGGCGATCTCGGACACCGAGCGCGACGGCTGCAGGGCGCGAAGAACGCGGAAATAGTGTTCGGCGTGCTGGGTGTAGTTCTCAGCCAGGACGCGGTCGCCGGCGGCGGAGGCGTCGCGGGCGAGCTGCATATAGCGTTCGTAGACGGTCTGGGCGTTGCCGCGGACCTTGATGTTCTCGGGCCCCTGCGAGTCCCACGAGCGGTTCGGGTTGGTCGCGTTGGCGTTGTTGTTGCCGCCGCCGCCGGGCTTCCTGTTGCGTCCGCGTTGACGCTTCATGCCCTTGAAATCTCTCATCGGACGCTACCGTGCTCTTGGTGGGGACGGGCGGCCTGCGAGATGCAGCCTGTCGCCGTCCGGGTTCGTCGTTCCGCGTACGCAGCGAGGCCTATCCCCGCCGACGATGTGATCGGAATTCCCTGTCGCCCCGTGGTCCGCCGGGCGACCTGGCCCGACCGTCACTGCCCTGAAGCGCGCGTGGATGGGCCTGAAAAGCGGTCCAAGGCGTGCGTTTTGGGTGGGAGACAGGAAAGACTTAGCGCGGGATCATGGCGTTTCCAAGGGCTTTGTTCGCCGCCCTCCGGCCCCGCTTCTACATCTTCGGGATCGGGTTGGTGCGCGGGTCCGGACCGTTGGTGACGACGCGGTCGCGGTCGGACAGGTCCTTGACCACGATGACGTCCTTGAAGCCGGCGGCTTCGAAGAGGGCCTTGACCTGGGGGCCCTGGTCCCAGCCGATCTCGACCGCGAAGATGCCGTCCGGCTTGAGGATGCGCATGATCTCCGGGGCCAGTTCGCGGTAGGCGACGAGGCCGTCCGGGCCGCCGTCCAGCGCCAGGTGCGGGTCGTGGTCGCGCACCTCCGGGTCGAGGCCGGGGATGTCGCCCGAGGGGATGTAGGGCGGGTTGGAGACGACCAGGTCGAAGCTGTGGTCGCCGAAGCCGGCGGCCCATTCGGTGCGGATGAAGTCGCAGCGGTTGTCGAGGTCGAGGTTGGCGGCGTTCTCGCGCGCCACGGCCAGGGCCTCGGTCGAGACGTCGGCGCCAACGCCGCGGGCCCCGGCCCGCTCGGCCAGGATGCCCAGCAGGATGGCCCCCGAGCCGGTGCCCAGGTCGATCATGGTGAAGGCCTTGTGGGGCGGATAGGCCAGCATGACTACGTCGAGGATGGCCTCGGTGTCGGGGCGCGGGCTGAGCACGTCGGGGGTGACGTTCAGCATGATCTTCCAGAAGCCCTTCTTGCCGAGGATGCGCGACACCGGCTCACGCTTCAGGCGGCGCTCGATGTAGGATTCCAGCAGCGCCATCTGGTCCTCCGGCACGACGCGATAGGGGTCGGCCAGGATGTCGGTCCGAGAACAGCCGGCGGCGACCTCGAGCAGCAGGCGGGCGTCGATCGACGGGCTGTCGATGCGGCCTTCCTTGAGACGAGCGGTGGCGGCCTTCCAGGCGGTGAGGAGGGTCGGGGCGGCGGCGGCGTCGGTCATCGGGACGGATTGGCGCGGGCGGCGCGGGAATTCAAGCCGCACCATGGCGGAACACACTCGGCAGCGTCGCCGTTTGCCCGCCATGACGGACAAGTGGGGACAGAAGGCCGGGCCGAGGGGTGGTCTGGGCCTGTGGGGTTCGGTCGCCGCGCTGGCGGCCGGGCTGGCCGCTGGAGCCGGCGCGGCGCATCTCGTCTATCGCCACGGGCACAAATACGGCTTCGAACTGCGCCTGCCGCGGCCGCACGCCCCGCCGCCGAAGCCGCCGACGCCTGAGGATTTCGAGGCCAAGGAGCCCGGCCGCGGCCGCACGGCCCTGCGGCCCGAGCACATCCCGCACAAGGGATGGACGGACATCATGTGGCGCTGGGGCGGCTCCTATTTCGGGGACCGCGTCGGCTTCATCTCGGGCGGGGTGACCTTCTTCGTCCTGCTGTCCCTGTTCCCGACCCTGGCGGCCTTTGTCACCGTCTATGGCCTGTTCGCGGATCCGAACCAGGCGGTGGAGCGGCTGTACTTCCTCTATTCGGTCATGCCCGTCGGGGTGGCTGAGTTCCTGTCCGGCGAAATGCAGCGGCTGGCCGAGAACTCGAACTCGCAGCTGACCTTCACCCTGGTCTGGACCGTGCTGCTGTCGCTGTGGACCGCCAGCGGGGCGGTGAAGGTGCTCTTCTATGGGCTCAACATCGCCTATCACGAGGTCGAGAAGCGCCACATCGTGAAGTACAACCTGATGTGCCTGGCCATCACGCTCACTGGGCTTGTGGCGGTGGGGCTCTCGGGCTCGCTGGTGGTTGGGGTGCCGCTGTTCCTGGACGTGCTGGGCGTCGGCGCCGAGTTCGCCCATCTGGCGCCCTTGCGCTGGCCGCTGCTGCTGCTGGTCTACGGCACGGCTCTGACCCTGGTCTACCGCATCGGTCCCTGCCGGCAGAAGGCGCGCTGGCGCTGGCTGACGCCGGGGGCGATCGCCGCCTCCTTGCTCAGCCTGGGGCTGTCGCTGTTCTTCAGCTGGTACCTGCAGACCTTCGTGCGCACCGCCTCCTATGGGCCGCTGGCGGCGATGATGGGCTTCCTGCTGTGGACCTGGCTGTCGGTGCAGATCATCCTGATGGGGGCCGAGCTGAACGCCGAGATCGAACACCAGACGGCCATGGACACCACCACCGGCGCGCCCCTGCCGATCGGCGAGCGTGGCGCGGTGGTGGCCGACACGGTCGGGCCCAAGCGCGGCAACCCGGCGGCCCTGGCCTTCACCCTGAAGCACGCCGAAGCCCTGTCCGACCGGCTGATGCGGCGGCGCATCCGCCCGCCGGCGGATCCGCCGCCCGAGTGACCTAATCCGGGCCGCCGGTGCTGGCGACATCCTGCCACATGGTGCAGGGAGGCGTCGGGGGATACCGACATGATTCGCAAATTCTTCGGCGCGCTGCTGCTGGCGCTCGGCCTGTTCACGACGTCCATGGCGGCCGCAGCGGCGCCCGCGGCGACGCCGTCCGCCGCGGAGGCGGCCGAAATCCAGCGACTGCAGGCGCTGCTCGACAGCCTGCATCCGCAGACCGGCGTGGTGAAGATCGCTTCGGCGAAGGCCACGCTGAACCTGGGCGAGGACTACTACTTCCTGAACGCCGAAGACTCCCGCCGGGTGCTGGTCGACGCCTGGGGCAACCCTCCCGGTTCGGTCGAGGGCGTGCTCGGCATGGTCTTCCCGGCCGGCAAGAGCCCGGTCGACGAGACCTGGGGCGCGGTGGTGACCTATGTGGGCGACGGCTATGTCTCGGACGCCGACGCCAAGGACATCGACTACGGGGCCCTGCTGGACTCGCTCAAGGAGGGGGAGGACGCCGACAACCGGGCGCGTCAGGCCGAAGGCTTCGAGACGGTCAATCTGGTCGGCTGGGCGCAGCAGCCGAGCTATGACGCCCAGAAGCACAACCTGATCTGGGCCAAGGAGCTGGCCTTCGGGAACACCGAGGGACACACCCTGAACTACGACGTCCGGGTGCTGGGCCGCTACGGCGTGCTGAGCATGAACATCGTCTCCGGCATGGCCGATCTGCAGACGGTCGGGAGCGAAGCCGCCCGGCTGATGAGCACGGCCTCGTTCGACGCCGGCGCGCGCTACACGGACTACAAGGAAGGCGTCGACAAGAAGGCGGCCTACGGCATCGGCGGCCTGGTCGCCGGCGGCGCCGCCCTGGCGGTGGCCAAGAAGGTCGGGTTCCTGGGCGTCATCCTGCTGGTCCTGAAGAAGGGCTGGATCGTGATCGCCATGGGCGCGGTCGCGGCCTGGCGCTGGTTCGGCGCGATCTTCAAGGGTCGCAAGGGCGGCGACTTCGGCGGCGATCGCCGCGCAGCCGCCGCGTCCTGGCCCGAAGCCGCCGACGCGCCGGCGCCTGACGCTGAGCCCGCGCCGACGGCCGAGCTCGAAACGGCTGCCGCCGAGGGCGATCCCAAGCCCTGAGGCGGCTGTTCGTTCGCGCTTCGCGAACGGCCGCGCGAGGTCGTTCGCGAAGGCGCGGCGGGCGACCCCGCAAGCGGCGTGGCGGACCGTCGGCCCCGGCGGCACGGTCGGGAGGTCGAGGCCCGGCTGGCGGGTCTCCCTCCTGAGCGAGACCGTCATGAATCGCCTGTCCTTCGTCGCCCTCGGCCTGAGCCTGCTGGCGACCCCTGTCCTGGCCCAGAGCGCGCCGGGTTCGAGCACCGTCTCCCTGACCTTCGACACGGGCGCGCAGACCGGCGCGGTGATGGTCGCCCTGTACGATTCCGAAGCCTCTTATGAGAGCGGCCGCCCGGTCGGTTCGGCGCGGATCGACGTCGCCGCCGGCCAGCGCACCGCGACGTTCAATGACCTGCCCGCCGGCGACTACGCGGCCAAGGCCTTCCACGACGTCGACGGGAACGGCGAGATGGCGACCAACCCGTTCGGCATGCCGACCGAGCCCTACGCCTTCTCCAACAACGCCGTCGGCAACATGGGCCCGGCGCGCTGGGACCGGGCGAATTTCGCGGTCGAGGGCGACGTCGCCCAGACCATCGTCATCCGCTGAGCGGGGGACGGGTCATGATCCCTTCGCGCCGAGCCTTTCTGATGGGCGCCGCCGCCGTCTCGGCCGCGGTCGTCACCCCCGACGCCGTCCGCGCCGCCGAAGCGCTGGCCGCGGCGCCTGACTGGGGCCTGGTCACCGCCGACGTCGAGGCCGACATCGCGCCGCAGGCCCTGCGCCTGATCCACGGTCGCGCGCCGGCGGGGCTGGCGGGGACGCTGTACCGCAACGGCCCTGCCAAATTCCGCCGCCCGGGCCGCAACGCCGAGCACTGGTTCGACGGCGACGGCCTGATCCGCCGCTTCCGGCTCGAGGAGGGCCAGGCCGAGCTGGCGGCGCGCTTCGCCGACACGCCCAAGCGGCGGCAGGAGACGCGCCTGGACGCCATGGTCATGCCGGGCTTCGGGACGATGCCGGACCCGCGCGCCGCGATCGGCTCGCCCGACGACGCCAGCGCCGCAAACACCTCGGTGATCCCTGTCGGGGACGGCGTCTGGGCCCTGTGGGAGGGCGGCTCGCCCTTGGCCATGGACGCCGGCTCGTTGGAGACGCGCGGCTTCGTCACCCTGCGCCCCGACCTGAAGGGCATGCCTTTCCTGGCCCATCCGCGCATCGAGCCGGACGGCCGCATCTGGAACCTGGGCGTGGGCGGGGCGCAGGCGGTGGTCTGGCGGCTGTCGCCCGATGGAGCGCTTGAGGCGGCCGAAGTGATCGCGCTGCCGCGGGCCAGCTACATCCACGACTTTACGGCGACGGCCCGGCATCTGGTGATCGTGCTGCAGCCCTGGGTGCGGACCCGCAACGTCATGCCCTTCTCCGCCGGGTTCGACTGGACGCCGGAGGCGGGGACCCAGGTGCTGGTGGTCGACAAGGCGGACCTCAGCGCGCGTCGGATCTACGAGCTGCCGGCGTTCGGCTTCTTCCACCTGGGCGACGCCTGGGAGGACGGCGGCGACATCCGCTTCGACGTCTGCGCCCATCGCGACATGGACTTCGCCGCCCGAGGGGCTCAGCGGGTCGTCAACGGCGTGCTGTTGGACGGCGAGCCGGCGCGGCTGGCCATGGTGCGGCTCGGGGCCGACGGGCGCGCGAACCTGGAGCGGACCGACATCGTCGGCGAGTTTCCGCGGAGCGACCCGCGCCGGGCGGGGCTGGCGCGGAGGCTGACCATCCACACGGCGGGCGAGACGCCGGGGCGGCCGTTCGCCTCGGGCATCGGCGTCACCGACTGGTCGACCGGGCGGACGCGCAGCTTCGACTTCGGCGCCGGGCACGTCGTCGACGAGATGGTCTTCGCGCCCCGCCCGGGCGGGACGGCCGAGAACGACGGCTGGCTGATCGGCCCGTCGCTGAACCTCGATGAGCGGGCCACCGAGCTGCACGTGCTCGATGCCGCGCGGGTCGAGGACGGGCCGGTGGCGACGTGGCGGGCCGAGGTCGCCCTGCCGGCGGCCTTCCACGGGACGTGGGTGGGCTAGCGCGGACCTAGTACCAACCGGCGTCGCGCAGGGCCTTGGCGTAGCGGCGGCTGACGGGGGCCTCGAGGCCCCCGTCGAGGGTCAGGGTGGCGCGGCCGTCGCCGCGGGCGACCGAGCGGACGGCGTCACGGGCCACCCACCAGCTGCGGTGGGTCTGGGCGCCTTCCAGGCCCTCGAGCTCGCCCAGCGCGTCGGCGAGGCGCATCAGGATCAGGTCGGAGCCGCGGTCCGTGTGAATGCGCAGGTAGTGGTCCTCGGAGACGACGGCGCGGATGGTCGCGCCGCGCAGCTTGGGCGGGAGGCGGTCGAGGAAGCGGGCGGGGGCGGCGCCGACGGCGGCGGCGTGGGTCTGCACCGGGGTGCGCGACAGGAAGACGTTCAGCGCCGCGACCACGCCGGTGACCAGGGTGACCGGCAGGAGGAAATGCGGCAGGCGCGCCAGTTGCAGGACGCGGTCGTCGTCGAAGAACAGGGTGGTCGCGGCCCAGACCATGACCGACAGCGGCCCGGACATGACCAGGGTCAGGGCGGCGACGGCCAGCCAAGGGCGGCGGTCCATGTCGATCCAGCGGTCGATCAGCATGCCGCAGACCTGGCCCCACAGGGCGCCCAGCAGCATCATCGGCAGCCAGTAGGCGAGACGGAAGGCCAGCGAGACCTCGTCCATGCCGAAGGCGCCGGTCAGGGCCAGCACCACGCCGGCGGCGAGGGCCAGCCCGACGCCGCGCACGAAGGTGCGGTCGATGCGGATGTGGATGGCGTCCCGCGCAGGCTCGGCGGCGGACACGGCTAGCGCGGCCCCGCCGGCGCGTTGCAGACGGCGCGGAAGCCGGCGGCGGCGAAGCGCACCATGTAGTCGCAGGCGCTGTCCAGATCGCCCGAGCGGCACAGGCCGCCGGACAGGCGGTCGAGGCGACCGGTCTCGCCCAGCGTCAGGGTCAGCGCCCCCGACAGGTTGTGATAGGCCCAATAGAGGTCGACCTCGCGCGCCTCGGGCAGGACCTGTTTGATCAGCTCGATCAGGCGGCGGATGGCCGGATCGAAATAGCGGGCCATGGTCTCGCCGCCGAAGGCCGGGTTGGCGTTAGTCTGGGCGACCAGGGCCGCGTAGTGCTTCCAGCCCGGCCCGCCCTTCATCGACCACTGGAACGGCGGCCGCAGGAAGGCGTCGAACAGGCCTTCCAGGGTCATGCCGTCGGGTCCGGCCTCGCGGGCGTAGCGGTCGATCGCGGCGACACGGTCGTTGTTCCAGACCTCGGCGCGCCGCAGGAAGACGGAGTCGAACAGGCCCCGCTTGGCCCCGAAATAGTAGTGCACCAGGGCCGTATCGACCCCTGCCTCGCGCGCAACCTCGCGGATGGTGACGCCGTAGAAGCCGTGCTGGGAGAACAGGGCCTCGGCGGCGTTGAGGATCGACTCGCGGGTGTCTGCGCCGCCGCCCGCCGCCTTGGTCTTTGGCGGCCGGCCCCGCCGCGCGGGCGCAGGGGGGGCGGCGGGGACGGGCGGGTCTGCGTCGGTCATGGCGGCAAGCTAGGCCCGGCGCAGGCGACATGGCAACGGCGCCACAGTGAAGCTTGGCCCGGCCGCTGGATGACGCTGCGGAAGCGCAGCCGTTTGACAGGCCCCGGAAAACGGTTACGGTTCCGGAAAATCATTGAACGCTGAATAAAAGCGTCTCGCCTTTCGGAACATCAGGAAATGGGGCTGCCAATGAAGAAACTCGCCAAGACCGCCTTGCTCGCCGGGGCCGCCTGGAGCGCGCTCGGCACGATCGCCTTCGCCCAGGACGCCGCGCCGACGCAGGATCCGAGCGCCGTTGACGACATCATCGTCACCGCCCGCCGCCGCGACGAATCCCTCAAGGACGTGCCGATCGCCGTCTCGGTGCTGGGCCAGGAGCGCCTGGACGAAACCGGCGCGACCGACATCACCGTCATTCAGCAGCAGACCCCGAACGCGACCGTGCAGGTCGCCCGCGGGTCGAACTCGACCCTGATCTCCTTCATCCGCGGCGTCGGCCAGCAGGACCCGCTGTGGGGCTTCGAGCCGGGCGTCGGCCTCTATGTCGACGACGTCTACATCGCGCGTCCGCAGGGCGCCGTGCTCGACGTCTACGACGTGTCGCGCATCGAAGTGCTGCGCGGCCCGCAGGGCTCGCTGTACGGTCGCAACACCGTCGGCGGCGCGGTCAAATACGTGACCAACGGCCTGTCGGACGAGCCGGAGCTGACCGTGCGGGGCTCGTACGGCAGCTATAACCAGATCGATCTGTTGGCCGCGGGCAGCATGCCGCTGTCGGACACCTTCCGCGTCGGCGCCGCGATCGCCAGCTATGACCGCGACGGCTACGGCACCAACCTGAACACCGGCGCCGAGCACTACGACAAGGACGTGCTGGCCGGCCGCGCCAGCGCCGAGTGGGAGCCGATCGACAGCCTGTCGATCCGCCTGGCCTACGACCGCGTCGAGGACAAGTCGAACCCCCGCCATGGTCACCGCGAAGTGGCCGGCGCGACCCCGGGTTCGGGCATTCCGGGCAGCGTCTATGACACCAACGCCGGCATCGGCGACGACAACTCGGTGATGAGCCAGGGCCTGGCGGCGACCGTCCAGCTGGACATGAACGACAACTGGACCTTCAAGTCGATCACCGCCTGGCGCGAGGGCGAGACCGATACGGTCATCGACTTCGACAACACGCCGGCGCCGACCCTGGACATCCCGGCCTTCTACGCCGACGACCAGCTGACCCAGGAATTCCAGTTCCTGTTCGACTATGACGGCGCCCAGGGCCTGTTCGGCATCTTCTACCTTGAAGGTCACGCCGAAGGCGCCTTCGACACCATCGTCGGCAACCCGTTCTTCCCGGTGGCCAGCCAGTTCGTCATCGGCACCGCCGGCTATGTGGACACCACCAGCTTCGCCGTCTTCGGCGACGTCAACTTCGACCTGACCGATCGCCTGCACCTGTCGCTGGGCGGCCGCTACACAGTCGACGAGAAGACCGGCCACGTGTTCCGCGCCAACTACGCCACGGCGACCCGCAGCCCGCTGACCGGCGGCACGTCCCGCGCCCCGACCCTGCAGCGCACCAACTACACGAACACCCGGGAATTCTCGGAGTTCACCCCGCGCATCGCCGTCAACTATGACCTGACCGACGACCTCACGACCTATGCGTCGTTCTCGCGCGGCTTCAAGTCGGGCGGCTTCGACATGCGCGGCGACGCCATCCTGACGCCGGACACGGTCAACGGCTATGACCCGGAAACCGTCGACAGCTACGAGATCGGCCTGAAGGGCGCGCTCGACCGCCTGTCGTTCAGCTCGGCCGTGTTCTGGAACAAGTACCAGGACCAGCAGGTCACCACCCAGGTTCCGGCCGTGGGCGGCATCGCCAGCTTCGTCGACAACGTCGGCTCGTCCACCTTCTTCGGCGCCGAGTTCGAAGGCCGTCTGCGCATCCTGGACAACCTCGACGCCAACTTCTCGGTCGGCTACCTCGAATCCGAGTTCGAGGAGTTCCTGCGCTACAACCTGACCCTGGGCGTCTATGAGGACATCTCGAACCAGGTCGTCCTGCAGAACGCGCCGAAGTGGACCGGCTACCTGGGCGTCACCTACCGCGCCGACATGGCCGGCGGCCAACTGGCCGTGACTCCGTCGGTCAGCTACCGCGACGACTACAGCCAGTTCGAGTTCCCGAACCCGGTGCTCGACCAGCAGGCCTACAGCCTGGTCGACCTGTCGATCGTCTGGACCGACTCGAGCGATCGCTGGCTGGTCGGCCTCTACGGCAAGAACCTGACGGACGAAGAGTACCGCATCGGCGCCTACAACTTCGCCGGGGCCACCTTCGACAACTCCCTGATCGGCTACTACGGCCCGCCGCAGACCGTTACGGCGACCGTCCAGTACCGCTTCTGATTACTCCTGAAGCCTGATCTTCACTGATCAAGGGCGGCGGTTCACCTGAGCCGCCGCCCTTTTCTTTCGCGCCTTTCCCATTGCGTCCGGCCACGGCCCCGCTACCGTCGCCCCAAGCAAGAAACGTCGTCGTCGAGGAACCGCCATGACCGCCACGGACGCCGCTGCGCCCGCCAAGACCGGCTACCGCTACTACGTGCTGGCGGTCCTGATCCTGGTCTACATGCTGAACTTCCTGGACCGGCAGATCATCGGCATCCTGGCGGCGCCGCTGAAAGAGCATTTCGGCATGTCGGACAGCGAGTTCGGCCTGCTGGGCGGCATCGCCTTCGCCTCGGTCTATTCGACCCTCGCCATCCCCCTGGCCTGGCTGGCCGACCGCTTCAGCCGCGTGTGGATCATGACCGGCGCCCTGGCGGTGTGGTCGGGCTTCACCGCCCTGTGCGGCATGGCCGGCTCGTTCGGCCAGCTGTTCCTGTGCCGCATGGGCGTGGGCGTGGGCGAGGCCGGCGGGGTGGCTCCGGCCTATTCGCTGATCGCCGACTATTTCCCGCCGCAGCAGCGGGCCCGCGCCCTCGCCGCCTTCGCCTTCGGCATTCCGCTGGGCACCGCCGCCGGCACCCTGGTCGGAGGCCTTCTGGCGGCGAAATACGGCTGGCAGACCGCCTTCATCGCTGTCGGCCTGATCGGTCTGCTGGTTGCGCCTGTGCTGCGCCTGACCGTGCGCGATCCGAAGCGGGGCGGCACGGACGCCGTGAAGACCGAGGCTCAGCTCGCCGCCATCGCCGCCGCGCCTGAGGCCGGCGCGGGCGGGGCCGGCAAGGTCGCCGCCCTGATCATGCTCGGCGTCAGCGTCGGCGCCCTGGGGCTGGCCGGCCTGATCCATTTCGCCGGGCTGCAGCTCGGCAATCCGCTGATCTTCGCCTTCGGGGGGCTGCTCGCCGGCGTCATCGGCGTGTCGCTGATGATCGCGCGCCGCACCGCCTCGGTGGTCATTCCCAAGAAGAGCTTCTGGCTGCTGGCGCTGGGCGCAGCCTCGTCGTCGGTGTGCGGCTACGGCGTCGCCGGCTGGCTGCCGCTGTTCTTCATGCGCAGCTTCGACCTGACCCTGGTTCAGACCAGCTGGTACTATTCCGGCATCGCCCTGATCGGCGGCCTGGCCGGCATCTGGGGCGGCGGCGTGGTCGCCGACAAGCTGTCGAAACGCGGCAAGGGCGCCTATCCGCTGACCCCCGCCATCGCCTTCCTGATCTCGGCGCCCTGCTTCATCCTGGCCATGAACTCGCCGTGGCTGATCGGCCTGATCTTCCCGGGCGGCGGCACCCAAGCGCAGCAGCTGACGGTGGCCTTCCTGATCTTCCTCATCCCGACCGGCCTGAACCTGACCTGGCTGGGACCGATCACGGCGGCGGTGCAGCACCTGGTGCCGGCCCCGATGCGTTCGACCGCTTCGGCGCTGTTCCTGCTGATCAACAACCTGCTCGGGATCGCCGTCGGCTTCTTCTATTTCGGCTGGATGAGCGATCTGCTGAAGCCGCAGTTCGGCGACGAAAGCCTGCGCTGGTCCATCTACACCGGCATGGGGTTCTACATCCTGGCCGCCATCCTGCTGATCGGCGCCTCGCGCACGCTCAAGCGCGACTGGGTCGACTGAGGCCCGGCGTCACCTCATCGTGAGAGCGGCTGCGAAGCCGGCCTGTCTCCGGTATGCTCCCGGCAAGAGGGCGCTCGGCGGTGGAGACAGGTCATGGCGCTGTTCGCAGCCCGTGCCGGAGCGGTTTGGATCGCACTGACCCTGGCGTCGGCGGGGGCGGACCCGGCCGCCGCCCAGACCCGGCCGCCGCCTGCCGTCGTTCCCGATGTGGGGCCGGATGCGGGCCCCGATCCGGGCCCCGATCCGGGCTCCGAGGGCGACCCGGCGCCGAACATTCCTGAACTGCGTCGGACAGAGCAGAGACCTGGAATTCGCCGTCAGGATCGCGCTGAAGCCGCTTCGCGCGCGCCTGCGCCCATCCGTCGCGCCGACGATACGGTGGTGGTGTGCAGCATCCTGCTTCAGGGCGAGGCGGCGGAAGTCACCGACGGCGCCGCCCTGGATCCCGGAACCGCCCGTATTTCCGGGGATGGCGAGGCCGTCGAGGTGGTCTGGTCAGGGGTACGCATCGAGGGCCGGGAGGGGCAGACGAGGGCCAGCTGCCGGGCCGAGGGCCAGCAGGTCGTCTCGGTGGTTCTGGCCGGCGAAGAGCTGCTCGACGGCCCGCAGCCTTATTGACGGCCTTTTTCGAGTCAGACTGATGGTCGACCAGCGGGCGCCGAGACGCCCGGTCCTCCCCCGTCACTGAGAGAGTTCGTATTGATGATCGCTACGCTGTTGTTCGCCGCCGCCGTGAATGTCGCCGCTCCGTCGTCGGCCATCGATGACTTCAAGTCGCTGTGCGTCGCCACCAAGGGCGATGTCGCCGCCGTCACCGCCGCCGCGGCCGCCCAAGGCGCCTGGTCGGCGCCGGCCCAGGACGGTGCGACCACCAGCTGGACCTACACCGGCGAAGGCGCGGACCGCGTGCTCGTGACCGCCCAGCAGGACGCCCCGGACGGCAAGCGCCAGGCGTGCATGATCACCAGCGCGGCCCAGCCGGAGCTGGCCTCGTCGATCAGCGGCGCCCTCGGCGGCGTCTCGATGCCGGTCGACGCCGCGTCGGGCCTGTACGCCTACGCCCCGGACGAAGCGGCCTACCGCGCCGGCGATGTGACCTTCGTCAGCGTCACCTCGGAAGCCGAGACCACCAGCCTGACCGCCATCCGCCCGATCAAGTAACGGGCGACACGCTTCGCGCCCGGGCTCGGGCGGTGCGTTCGAGCTCCCTCCGGCCTGGCTGGAGGGAGCTTTTTCATGCCTGTGGCGTCGGCGCGACATTCCGCCCAAACCCGTCATCCGCGCTTGTGACGTCGGTCTCGCGTGTTAGGAGTGGGCGTGGCCGCGTAGTTCCGGCCGGGGGAGACGTCTCATGTTCAGGATCGCCGCGGCCGCCGCCGCTCTCGTGCTGTGCGCCTCGGGCGCCGCTCAGGCCCAGACGGCGAGTCCGCTGGTCAATCATTTCGTGCGCATGTGCGGCGCCGCCAACGGCGATGCGACCAAGGCCCTGGCCGAAGCCGATCGCGCCGAATGGATCGCCATCCCGGCCTCCGCCTTCGCCGATACGGAAATGCCCTTCACCAATCTGAACGTGCGCATGGGCAGCGCCGACGACTCCCTGATCATGCTGATGGTCGGCGATCTCGAGGAAGTCGTCGACGGCATGACGATGCACATGAAGGCCTGCGGCGTCGTCGCCGTGCCGGTCGAGGACGGCGTCGACCTCTCCCGGGGCGTGCAGTCGGAACTGCAGTCGTGGCTTGGCATGAAGCCGCACCCGATGGTCCGTCGCGACGACATGATCGGCTACGCCTTCACGCTCGATGAGAACGGTTCGCGCCGTTCGCTGGAGGGACGCAGCGAAGCCGCCATGACCCAGGCGGCGATGACCGGCCGACTGAACATGATCATGGTCGGCGTTGAGGAAGGCTCGACCCTGCTGTTCTACGCAGTGCCGTCGCTCTAGGCCCTAGCTGATGCGCAAAATCGCCACGGCCGCCGCGCTCGCCCTGGCGGCCGTCGGCTCGGCCGGCGCCGCCGGGGCCCAGTCGTTCGACGACTTCGTGACCGTCTGCGGGTCGAACGACCTGGACCCCGCCGTGGTGCGCGCCGCCGCCGACGGTCTGGGCTGGGCGGCCCTGCCGGAGTCCGCGCTTCAGGCCTTCTCCAACGATGCGGACGGCGAAGCTCCGTTCACGCCGCTGTTCGTCATGGCCTCGTCCGGCGACGGGGTCGGCCTGCTGATCTTCGCCCGGACCGAGATGCCCCTCGGCGAGGGGGCCGCCGACGCGGACCTGTGCATGTTCCTGACCGAGGAGGTTTCCGACGCGGAGGCCAGGACGCGGCTCGAGGGGCTCGGCCTGGGGTCTCTGATCCAGGACGACGAAGAGGAAGGCGCCTACATGGTCTACTCGCGCGGTCCCGACGGCGTCCGCGACGAGAAGGCCCTGGCGGGCGCCTCGGACGAGGAAATGACCGCGATCCTGCGTGACCGGCCGCTGTTCATGATGGGGTTTGATCCGGGCGATCAGCTGGGCCTGGTCAAGGTGCGCTTCCGCGGCGACAGCCCGGCGGACGGCGGGAACTGACCCCGCGGCCGGGCGGCGGATGACGAGGGCGGTTGCGCCTGCGAAGGGGTGGGTCCTATAAGGCGCCGCAACTCCTCCCAGCTTCGGCGGCTTTTCCAATGAACATTCACGAGTATCAGGCCAAGCAGGTCCTGAAGGGTTTCGGCGCGCCGGTCGCCGCCGGCGTGGCCATCACCAGCGCCGATGAGGCCGAGGCCGCGGCGAAGTCGCTGCCCGGTCCGCTCTATGTCGTGAAGTCGCAGATCCACGCCGGCGGGCGCGGCAAGGGCAAGTTCAAGGAACTGCCGGCCGACGCCAAGGGCGGCGTCCGCCTGGCCTTCTCGATCGAGGACGTGGTCAAGCACGCCAAGGAAATGCTCGGCTCGACCCTGGTGACCGCCCAGACGGGCGAGGCCGGCAAGCAGGTCAATCGCCTGTACATCGAGGACGGCGCCGACATCGCCCGTGAGCTGTACTGCTCGCTGCTGGTCGACCGCGGCACCGGCCGCGTCTCCTTCGTCGTCTCGACCGAAGGCGGCATGGACATCGAGGCGGTCGCCCACGACACGCCCGAGAAGATCGTCACCATCGACATCGACCCGGCCGCCGGCGTGACCGAGGCCAACGTGGCCGAGATCAACACCGCCCTGAAGCTGGACGGCTCGGCCGCCCAGGACGGCGAGACCCTGTTCCCGACCCTGTATCGCGCCTTCGTCGAGAAGGACATGTCGATGCTGGAGATCAACCCGCTGATCGTCATGGAGAACGGCCGCCTGAGGGTCCTGGACGCCAAGGTCAGCTTCGACGGCAACGCCCTGTTCCGCCACCCGGACATGCTGGCCCTGCGCGACGAGACCGAGGAAGATCCGAAGGAGATCGAGGCCTCCAAGTACGACCTGGCCTACGTCGCTCTCGACGGCGACATCGGCTGCATGGTCAACGGCGCCGGCCTGGCCATGGCGACGATGGACATCATCAAGCTGTACGGCAAGGAGCCGGCCAACTTCCTCGACGTCGGCGGCGGCGCCTCCAAGGAGAAGGTCACCGCGGCCTTCAAGATCATCACCTCGGACCCGAACGTCCGCGGCATCTTGGTCAACATCTTCGGCGGCATCATGCGCTGCGACGTCATCGCCGAGGGCGTGGTCGCCGCGGTGAAGGAAGTCGGGCTGAAGGTGCCGCTGGTGGTCCGCCTGGAAGGCACCAATGTCGACCTCGGCAAGAAGATCCTGAACGAGTCCGGCCTGGCCATCACCGCCGCCGACGACCTCGACGACGCCGCCCAGAAGATCGTCGCGGCGGTCGGGTGATGAGCGCATCGGCGGCGCTCCTCGCAGCCGTCATGTTGCAGACGCAGGGCGGCGCGGCGCAAGCGGCTGAAGCCTTCGCGCAAGCCTGCCTTGCGACCGGCGGCGTCCGGGCCGCCGTGGCCGACGTCGCTGTCGGGCACGGCTGGGCGCTGTCCGATCTGGGCGGCAGCGTTCCGGGCGCAGACTGGGCCGACGGCTATGCCATGGCTTCGGGGTTCGCCGCTTTGTACCAGACGCCCGCGAAGACCCTATCCGGTCCGGTCGGCGCGACGATCTCCGGGCCGGCCCTGACACATTGCCAGGTCACGACGAACGCGCCGTTGGATCAGTGGCGGGACGCCGCGGGCGTGCTGGATGCTTCCGAAAAGCTCATGGTCTTCCCCGAAGAACTCCAACCGCGCGACGGGGCGGGCCGCAACGGCCTGCTGCGAGCCTATGCCATGCAGCCGGGCGGCCCAGGCTCGGGCTCCGTGACCATCAGTCACGACGTGGCTCGCGGCCTCCTGACGATCAAGATGATGCGGCCCGTCGCGACGGCGCCCCAGGACCCCTAGGGTCGGCGGGTTGCGGGTGGTCTATGCAACCATTGCGTAAACTCGCGTCCGCCAATAGCGTGTGGTGAGAAGCGGCCATCGCCGCGACGGGGGCGGCAATGGTTCACTATCTCATCGTCTCGGCCATGGCTTTATCGCTGGGCGTGGGGATGGCCGATGGAGCGTCGTCGACGCCCGAGGTCGATCTGCTCGCGAGCGCCTGCCTGGACTCCGGAGGCGACGCCGACCGGCTGGCGGCCATCGCCGCGACCCAGGGGTGGGTTCGACTGTCGGCGGAAGAGACCGACGCCCTGCGCGGCGGAACCGTCCCGCCTCGATCGCAGGCCGGGTACCGGACCGATCGAGGCCTCGTTCATTTCGAGGATTATCAGGTTACGGCGATGTGCTCGGTGCACGCGCGCGCCGACATCCAGGCGACCCAGGCGGCCCTTGAAAACTGGGTCGTCGGCGGCCGGCGGGTCGGCGCGGCAGCTTACGTGGACGAAAGCCTGTCCAACGTGCGGGTCAAGAACTGGCGCAATCAGTTCTGGCCGGTTTCGCGCGGCGGGGTCGCCGCCCTCAACTTCGCAAACGACCCCCGGGGTTCGGACATCATTATCGAACTGTCGTTCCCGAAAGACCGCTGATGCCGGTCGCTTCTCGCCTCGGCCTGGGCGCGGTCGCGTCAATCTTGCTCGTGCTCATCAGCGGACCCGTCGACGCTCAGACGACTGCGTCGCCCGCGCCGACCGACCTCATCGCCGCGCTGGAGCAGTTCTGCATCGCCTCCAATGGGGATGCGGCCAAGGTGGCGGCCCTGGCCGACGCGGCGGGGTTTTCGCCCGTGCCCCAGTCCATGGCGCCGCGTATCCGCAACGTGACGGGCGCTGTGACCTTCATGCGCACCAACGATACCGACATGACGATCCTGATGGCTGGCCGGATGAACCGCCGCATGGACCGCGAAGAGGTAACGCTCGACCTCTGCGGTGTCAGCGTTCAGCCGACGGATCATCGGGCCCTCGACCAGCGTCTGCGACAAACAATGGGATTCTCGCCGATGCGCGGGGGCGGGTTTGAGGCCTACGCCTGGGTGCAGACGCCGACCGGGAGGTCGGTGCCGGAGAACCTGTCGGACGCTACATTTCTGGCCATGGCCCGCACTGGACAGATGCGGATGGTCTCCCTCGATCGTGAGGGCCGCGGGTCCACGCTCCTGTACGTACTGCCCCGCGTCGACTGACCGCCCGCGCTTGCGGCGTCAGGCAGCACGGATTATGTGGAGCACGTAATCCGTGGCCCCTCGATGACCCGAAACCTCACCCTCGCGATCGACGACGCCTTGCTCGACAAGGTCCGGGTGCTTGCCGCCATGAAGCGGACCAGCGTCAACGAGATGGTGCGCGTCTTCCTGACCCGTTTGGTGGAGCAGGAACAGTCCAAGGACGAAGCCCGCGAAGCGCTGTTGAAGCTCATCGATGAGTCCGACGGCCGCATGGGCGAGGGCTGGCGGCCCCCTGCGCGGGAAGAGACCTACAGCGGGGAGCCTCGGTTTGATCGCGAATACTGAGGTCTTCCTCGACACCAATATCCTGCTCTACGCCGCCCTTGGCCGCGATCACGCCGGCCACCGGTGGGCGCGGGCGCGAGAGATCGTGCTGACCGAGGACTACTGCACTTCGAGCCAGGTGCTGGCCGAGTTCTACAGCAGCGCCACTCGCACGGGGGCGTCGCCGCTTTCGCCCGACAAGGCCCGGGAATGGGTCCGTGTCCTCGCCATGAAGCCCTGCCAGCCGATCACGCCCGAGGTGGTGGTGGCAGGCATCGACTACGCCCGCCAGCACCAAATTTCCTATTGGGACGGCGCCATCATCGCCGCCGCCGAGCGGCTGGGCGCGCGCGTCGTCTATTCCGAAGACCTGAACCACGGGCAGACCTACGGGTCGGTCCGCGTTGAAAACCCTTTCCTCCCCGCCTGAACGAACAAGCGAGTTCCCCATGTCCATCCTCGTCAACAAAGACACCAAGGTCATCGTCCAGGGCCTGACCGGCAAGACCGGGACGTTCCACACCGAGCAGGCGCTGCGCTACTACGGCACCAAGATGGTCGGCGGCGTGCACCCCAAGAAGGGCGGCGAGCTGTGGCACGGGTCGGAAGAAGAGACCCTGCCGATCTTCGCCTCGGTGGCTGAAGCCAAGGAGCGCACCGGCGCCGACGCCTCGGTGATCTATGTGCCGCCGGCGGGCGCCGCCGACGCCATCATCGAGGCCATCGACGCCGAGATCCCCTTCATCACCTGCATCACCGAGGGCATTCCGGTGCTCGACATGGTGCGCGTGAAGGCCCGTCTCGAGAAGTCCAAGTCGCGCCTGCTGGGCCCGAACTGCCCCGGCATCCTGACCCCGGAAGAGTGCAAGATCGGCATCATGCCGGGCTCGATCTTCAAGAAGGGCAACGTCGGCATCGTCTCGCGCTCGGGCACCCTGACCTATGAGGCGGTTTTCCAGACCACCAACGAGGGCCTGGGCCAGACCACGGCCGTCGGCATCGGCGGCGACCCGGTCAAGGGCACCGAGTTCATCGACGTGCTGGAGCTGTTCCTGGCCGACCCGGAGACGACCTCGATCATCATGATCGGCGAGATCGGCGGCGCGGCTGAGGAAGAGGCCGCCCAGTTCCTGATCGACGAGGCCAAGAAGGGCCGCAAGAAGCCGATGGCCGGCTTCATCGCGGGCCGCACGGCTCCGAAGGGCCGCACCATGGGTCACGCCGGCGCCGTGGTCTCGGGCGGCAAGGGCGACGCGGAATCCAAGATCGCCGCCATGGAGGCCGCGGGCATCCGCGTCTCGCCGTCGCCGGCCCGCCTGGGCACGACTCTGGTGGAAGTGCTGAAAGGCTGATCGGCCCAAAGGCCGAAGGTTCGAGGCTCCCGGACAGCTGCTGTGCAGCTTCCGGGAGTTTTCTTTTGTGGACGCGGTTTTTGTCTCAAGGCTGAGACAAAAACGGATCGAATTTCGCGAAAATCCGCCGAATTTCGACCTTAGCGCCGCTATTCGGTCATGACCCGTGAGGAAACAGCGCCTATATGAACGCGCGCCGGCCCGTGCAGACGTGCGCGCGCCGCCTCAGGGACGTGACTAACGATGGCTGACGACGCCGGACGGCTGAACCAGGTCTTTGCCGAGACCAGCTTCCTGTATGGCTCCAATGCCGCCTTTATCGAGGACCTTCACGAGAAGTGGGCCTCCGATCCGAGCTCGGTTTCAACCGAGTGGCGCGCCTTCTTCGACCAGCTGCGCGACAACGCCGAGGCCGTGAAGGCCTCGGGCGCCGCCGCCGCCTGGGGCCGTCCGACGACGACCGAGCCGACCGAAGCGTCCGCCGTGTTCGACGGCCGCTGGCCCGCGCCGAAGCCGGACCCCAAGAAGCCCGGCGCCCCCGCAGCCGCCGCCCCGGTCAAGGCCGCGCCCGCCGCGACCGCCTCGTCCGAGGAAATCCGCGCCGCCGCCCACGACTCGATCCGCGCCCTGATGCTGATCCGCAGCTATCGCGTGCGCGGTCACCTGCAGGCGACGCTGGATCCGCTGGGCATCGAGCAGCCGACCAACAACCCCGAGCTGACCCCCGAGTTCTACGGATTCTCGGAAGCCGACCTCGACCGTCCGATCTTCCTCGACGGCGTGCTGGGCCTCCAGACCGGCAGCATCCGCGAGGTGCTGGCCATCCTGAAGCGCACCTACTGCGGCCACATCGGCATCCAGTTCATGCACATCGCCGAGCCGGAGGAGAAGTCCTGGCTCCAGCAGCGCTTCGAGGGCGCCGACAAGTTCGAGCAGAACGCCTTCTCCAAGGAAGGCAAGCTGGCGATCCTGAACAAACTGATCGAGGCCGAGGGCTTCGAGCGCTTCCTGCACAAGCGCTTCCCCGGCACCAAGCGCTTCGGCCTGGATGGCGGCGAGGCCATGGTCCCGGCGCTGGAGCAGGTGATCAAGCGGGGCGGCGCGCTCGGCGTCGACGAGATCGTGCTGGGCATGGCCCACCGCGGCCGCCTGAACGTGCTGGCGGCGGTGATGGGCAAGCCCTACCGCGCCATCTTCCACGAGTTCCAGGGCGGCTCGACCGTCCCCTCGGACATCGAGGGTTCGGGCGATGTGAAGTATCACATGGGCGCGTCCTCGGACCGCGCCTTCGACGGCAACACCGTCCACCTGTCGCTGACCGCCAACCCGTCGCACCTCGAGATCGTCAACCCGGTGGTGCTGGGCAAGGCGCGCGCCAAGCAGGCCTTCGACATCCGCGAGGCCAACGCCGGCGTGCCGGAAGAGCAGTGGGCGCTGGACCGCACCAAGGTCGCTCCGCTGCTGATCCACGGCGACGCCGCCTTCGCCGGCCAGGGCGTGGTGGCCGAGTGCTTCGCCCTGATGGGACTGAAGGGCTACCGCACCGGCGGCACCCTGCATTTCGTCATCAACAACCAGATCGGCTTCACCACCTCGCCGCGGAACAGCCGTTCGTCGCCCTATCCGTCGGACGTGGCCCTGATGGTTCAGGCGCCGATCTTCCACGTGAACGGGGACGATCCGGAAGCGGTCGTCTTCGCCTCGAAAGTGGCGACCGAATACCGCCAGAAATTCCATAAGGACGCGGTGGTGGACATGTTCTGCTACCGCCGCTTCGGCCACAACGAGGGCGACGATCCGACCTTCACCCAGCCGCTGATGTACTCGAAGATCCGCGCCCAGAAGTCGACGCGCGAGATCTACACCGAGCGCCTGGTCAAGGAAGGCGTCATCAGCCAGGCCGAGGTCGACGCCGAAGTCGCCCGCTTCGAGGCCTTCCTTGACGCCGAGTTCGACGCCGGCAAGGCCTTCGAGGCCAAGAAGGCCGACTGGTTGGACGGCCAGTGGACCGGCATCGGCCTGGCCGAAGGTGAAGAGCGCCGCGGCAACACCGCCGTGCCTCTGGCCCGCCTGACCGACATCGGCCACCGCCTGACGACCATTCCAAACGCCGTCGACGTCCACAAGACGCTGAAGCGCGTCTACGAGGGCCGTCGCGAGATGATCACGACCGGCCAGAACCTGGACTGGGCCACTGCCGAGAGCCTGGCCTTCGGCTCGCTGCTGGAAGAGGGCTTCCCGGTCCGCCTGTCGGGCCAGGACTCGGTGCGCGGCACCTTCTCGCAACGCCATTCGGGCATCGTCGATCAGACCACCGAGAAGCGCTACGTCCCGCTCAACAACCTGTCGGACAAACAGGCCCAGTTCGAGGTCATCGACTCGGCCCTGTCGGAAGAGGCGGTGCTGGGCTTCGAGTACGGCTACTCCCTGGCCGATCCGAACAGCCTGGTGATGTGGGAAGGCCAGTTCGGCGACTTCGTGAACGGCGCCCAGGTGGTCATCGACCAATTCATCACCTCGGGCGAGCGCAAATGGCTGCGCATGAGCGGCCTGACCATGCTGCTGCCGCACGGCTACGAGGGGCAGGGTCCCGAGCACTCCTCGGCCCGACTGGAGCGCTTCCTGCAGGCCTGCGCCGAGGACAACATCCAGGTCGCCAACTGCACCACGCCGGCGAACTATTTCCACATCCTGCGTCGGCAGATGCAGCGGCCGTTCCGCAAGCCGCTGATCATCATGACGCCGAAGTCGCTGCTGCGTCACAAGAAGGCGGTCTCGTCGCTGGCCGATCTGGCGGAAGGCTCGTCCTTCCACCGCGTGCTGCACGACGACGCCCAGACCCGGCCCGACGTCGCCGGCGTCAAGCTGCGCGCAGACAAGGATATCCGCCGCGTCGTGCTGTGTTCGGGCAAGGTCTATTACGACCTGCTGGACCGCCGTGAGAAGAACGTGGCCGAGGGCAAGGGCGGCGAGGACGTCTACCTGATGCGCCTCGAGCAGTTCTATCCGTGGCCGATGAAGTCGCTGATGACCGAGCTCGCCCGCTTCCCCAACGCCGAACTGGTCTGGTGTCAGGAAGAGCCGAAGAACATGGGCGGCTGGACCTTCGTCGATCCGTGGATCGAGCTGACGCTCGAGAAGCTGAGCGTGAAATCCAAGCGCGCCCGCTACGTCGGCCGCCCGGCCTCGGCCTCGACCGCCGCCGGCCTGATGAGCCGACACCTGAAGGAACTCGACGCCTTCCTGACCGACGCCTTCGCCTGAACCGCACAAACACTGACCTGACAGAGACCCGGACCCTCCCATGGCCGACATCCTGACCCCCGCCCTCGGCGAATCCGTCACTGAAGCCACCATCGGCAAGTGGACCAAGAAGGCCGGCGACCCGGTGAAGAAGGACGAGGTCCTGGTCGAGCTGGAGACCGACAAGGTCTCGCTGGAAGTCGTGGCCCCGGCCGACGGCGTGCTGGCCGAGATCAAGTTCGCCGACGGCGAGACCGTGACCCCGGGCGCCGTCCTGGGCGTGGTGTCGGAAGGCGCCGCCGCCGCGGCTGCGCCGGCCGCCGCCCCGGCCGCCAAGGCTGAAGCCGCGCCAGCTCCCGCCGCTGCGCCTGCCGCGGCCCCCGAAGCCGCTTCCGCCGCCGCTTCCGGCGGCGCCGTCGCCATCAACGTTCCGACCATGGGCGAGAGCGTCGCCGAGGGCTCGATGGGGACCTGGCTGAAGAAGTCGGGCGACACGGTCGTCAAGGACGAACTGCTGGTCGAGATCGAGACCGACAAGGTGGCCGTCGAAGTGTCGGCTCCGGCCGCCGGCGTGCTGACCATCCTCGCCGACGCCGGCGACAGCGTGACCCCGGGCCAGCAGATCGGCAGCATTGCAGCCTCGGGCGCCGCCGCCGCTCCCGCGCCGGCCGCCGCCCCGGCCAACGCCGGCTCCGCCCAGGTGTCGGCGGACGCGCCGCACCTGTCGCCCGCCGTGCAGCGCGTGGTTACCGAGAACGCCCTCGATCCGAAGGCGATCGCCGCCACCGGTCCGAAGGGCAACATCACCAAGGGCGACGCCCTGGCGGCCATCAACGCCGCCCCTGCTGCTGCCCCGGCCGCCGCGCCGAAGGCCGCCGCCCCGGCCGCCCCGCGCGCCGACCAGCCGCGCGAAGAGCGGGTGAAGATGACGCGCCTGCGTCAGACCATCGCCCGCCGGCTGAAGGAATCGCAGAACACCGCCGCCCAGCTGACCACCTTCAACGAGGTGGACATGACCAACGTCATGGCCCTGCGCGCCCAGTACAAAGAGGTGTTCGAGAAGCGCCACGGCGTGAAGCTCGGCTTCATGAGCTTCTTCACCAAGGCCGTGGTCCAGGCCCTGCACGAGATTCCGGCGGTCAACGCCGAGATCGACGGCACCGACATCATCTACAAGAACCACTACGACATCGGCGTCGCCGTCGGCACCGACAAGGGCCTGGTCGTGCCGGTGCTGCGCGACGCGGACACGCTGACCCTGGCCGGCATCGAGAAGGGCATCGGCGCCCTGGGCAAGGCCGCCCGCGACGGCGCCCTGACCCTGGACCAGCTGCAGGGCGGCACCTTCACCATCACCAACGGCGGCACCTACGGCTCGCTGATGTCGACGCCGATCCTGAACTCGCCGCAGTCGGGCATCCTGGGCATGCACAACATCGTGCAGCGCCCGATGGCCGTGAACGGCGAAGTCCTGATCCGCCCGATGATGTACCTGGCGCTGAGCTACGACCACCGCATCGTCGACGGCAAGGAAGCCGTGACCTTCCTGGTGCGCGTCAAGGAACTGCTGGAAGACCCGGCGCGCGCGCTACTGGATCTCTGATCCTCGGCGGGTCTCTGGGGCGCGGCTTCGACCTGTGCGAAGCTGCGCCGTATGAGCCTGCGCGAGATCACTCGCCCGTTCGAGCCCTCGACAGAAGCGCCCGGGCGTCGGCGATCTGGCCTGTTATGGGCGGGCGTGTACCTCTTGCTGGACAAGCCGGCCTACTCCTGACGCGGGGTGGTTGGTCCAACGGTTTTACCAAGGCTGCGGCGGGGGTGTCCGGGACGGTAATCGTCACTACTTGAGCGTGATGACCATGACCGAAATCGCCCGCTTCGCAGATGTCTATGAGGCCGAGATCGCGGCGGCCCGCCTGCGTGCGGACGGCTTTGACCCGGTGCTGGGCGGCGCAGAGCACGTGAAAGCCAATCCCTTGGTGCTGCAGGCGCTTGGGGGCGTGAACCTGTCGCTCCCGAACGACCAGGCCGACGCCGGTCGGCGGCTGCTCGAAAGCCTGCGGAGCGGCGCCGAGCGCATCGAGGACGGTGATAGCATCGCGGCGAAGTCCGCGCGCGGGGCGAAGCCGCTTTGGATCCTGGTTGCCGCCGGGCTCGGCATTCTGGCGGTGCTCAAGGGGATCGAGTACCTGCCCACGCCCCCGATCTGGTTGGGGCCTCTGGACTAGTCCGCCTCGCGACCGAGACGGCTCAATACCTCGTCATTGTCCTGGCCTAGCGCCGGCGGCGGCAGGTCATAGCGGATCGGCGTCTTCGACAGCCGGATCGGCGAGGCGACGGTGCGGATGGGCGCGGACAGGTCGGCGCGGGTCTGCTCGATCTCGAGGCCGCGGTGCTTCGCCTGCGGCTCGGCGAAGACCTGGTCGACGGTGTTGACCGGACCGCAGGGCACGCCGGCCGCCTCCAGCGCCGCCATCAGCCTGTGCATTTCGTGGCCCGCGGTCAGGGCCGAGAGCTCGGCGGTCAGGACGGCGCGGTGCTCGATGCGCAAGGCGTTGGTCGCGAAGCGCGGGTCGGCGCCGAGGCCGGGCGCGCCCAGGGCCTGGGCCAGCTGGCGGAACTGGCCGTCGTTGCCGACGGCGATGACCACCATGCCGTCCGTGCACGGGAAGGGCTGGTAGGGAGCCAGGTTGGGGTGGGCGTTGCCCATCCGCGTCGGCGCCTTGCCGGAGACGAAATAGTTGGTCGCCTGGTTGGCCAGCATGGCCGCCTGGACGTCGAACAGGGCGATGTCGATGGCCTGGCCCTCGCCGGTGGCGCGCGCGTGCAGCAGGGCGGCGAGGATGGCGTTGGAGGCGTAGAGGCCGGTGAACAGGTCGACGACGGCTACGCCCACCTTCATCGGCTCGGCCCCGGCCGCGCCGTCGGGCTGGCCGGTGATCGACATCAGTCCGCCCATGGCCTGGATCATGTAGTCGTAGCCGGCGCGGTGGGCGTCCGGCCCGTCCTGGCCGAAGCCGGTGATCGAGCAGTAGACCAGCTTCGGGTTGATCGCGGACAGGGCGGCGTGGTCGAGGCCGTACTTCTTAAGTCCGCCGGTCTTGAAGTTCTCGACCACCACGTCGCAGCTCTTGGCCAGCTCGCGCACGGCGGCGGCGCCCTCCGGCGAGGCGATGTCCAGCTCGACCGACTTCTTGCCCCGGTTGGCGCAGAGGAAATAGGCGGCGTCGCCGCGCGAGCCGTCAGCCTTGGTCGTGAACGGCGGACCCCACAGACGGGTGTCGTCGCCGGCGCCGGGCCGCTCGACCTTGATCACCTCGGCCCCGAGGTCGGCCAACATCTGGGTGGCCCAGGGGCCGGCCAGGACGCGGCTGAGATCGAGGACGCGGACGCCGGAGAGGGGGCCGGAAGGAGGGGCGAGGGTCGAGGGGCGAGGGTCGAGGGAAGAGGTGTTATCGGTCATCGAGCAGGGCCAGCATCCCGCAGCCGGCTGCGTCGGGCGACCTCGCTCGCCCCTCGCCCCTCGACCCTCGCCCCTGTCAAAGACCCGGATCCCACACGCCGGCGTCGCGCATGCGGGTGTCGCGGGCTTCCTCGGCGCGCTTGCCCATGGTGCGGGCGGTGGCCTTGATCTCGTCGGAGACGGTGGACTTGAACACGCCGGGCACGACGGCGTGGCAGAAGGCGCAGGCCGCCAGGCGCAGCAGCTTGAAGCCGAACCGTCCGGAGGCGGCCATGTGCTCCAGATAGGACTCCTCGACCTCGCGCGGATGGTCGACGAACAGGCGTTTCAGCGTGCGGCTCATGGTCCCCTGAATAGCTTGCCTCGGGCGCTCCCACTACCCGGCGCCGCCATTTTGGCCTAAACCGCCCGCCAGAACAGGGGGCGCCCGTCACCAATGCGTGACGAGCCCAAGAGCCCCCGGAGAAGCTCAGGGAAGACGACCGATGGCCGACGGCTCCACCGCTCCGCACAAGACCTTCAAGTGGGAGGACCCGCTGGATCTCGACGGACGGCTGACCGACGAGGAGCGGATGATCCAGGAGGCGGCCCGCGGCTATGCCCGCGAGAAGCTGCTGCCGCGCATCGTCGCCGCCTTCCGTGACGAGACCTTCGACCGCGCCATCATGACCGAGATGGGCGAGATGGGCTTCCTCGGCGCCACCCTGCCCGAGCAATACGGCGGCGCGGGCGTCAGCCACGTGGCCTACGGCCTGATCGCGCGCGAGATCGAGGCGGTAGACAGCGGCTATCGCTCGGCGATGTCGGTGCAGAGCTCGCTGGCCATGTACCCGATCTACGCCTTCGGTTCGGAGGAGCAGAAGATGCGCTTCCTCCCGAAGATGGCCGCGGGCGAACTGGTCGGCTGCTTCGGCCTGACCGAGGCCGACGGCGGCTCGGATCCGGCCTCGATGAAGACGAAGGCCGACAAGGTCGACGGCGGCTACAAGCTGAACGGCGCCAAATACTGGATCACCAACAGCCCGATCGCCGACCTGGCCATCGTCTGGGCCAAGCTGGACGGCGAGATTCGCGGCTTCATCGTCGAGCGCGGCTTCGACGGCTTCACCACGGACAAGATCGGCGACAAGCTGTCCCTGCGCGCCTCGATCACCGGCGACATCGGCCTGAACGACGTCTTCGTGCCGGAAGAGAACCTGCTGCCGGGCGTGAAGGGCCTGCGCGGGCCGTTCTCCTGCCTTAACAAGGCCCGCTACGGCATCAGCTGGGGCGCCATGGGGGCCGCCGAGGCCTGCTTCCACCTGACCCGCGACTACGTCGGCGAGCGCATGCTGTTCGGCCGCCCGCTGTCGTCGCGCCAGCTGGTGCAGAAGAAGCTGGCCGACATGCAGACCGAGATCTTCCTCGGCTTCGAGGGCGCGCTGGCCCTGGGCCGTCGCCTCGACGCCGGCGACTGGGTCCCGGAAGCCATTTCGATGATGAAGCGCAACAACTGCGGCAAGGCCCTGGCCATCGCCCGCGAGGCCCGCGACATGCACGGCGGCGCCGGCATCACCGGCGAGATGCACGTCATGCGCCACGCCATGAACCTCGAGACGGTCAACACTTACGAGGGCGCCCACGACGTCCACGCCCTGATCCTGGGCCGGGCGATCACCGGCCAGAGCGCCTTCTGATGAGCGACGCCACCGCAGCGGCGGAGCCGACGGCCCCGCAGGGGCGGCTGGTGGGGCGGGTCATCGCCATGCCGGCGGACACCAACCCCGAGGGCGACATCTTCGGCGGCTGGCTGCTGGCCCACATGGACCTGGCCGGCGCCACCCCGGCCTTCGAGTTGGCCCAGGGCCGCTGCGCCACGGTCGCGCTCGACGCCATGGTCTTCCACCAGCCGGTCTCGGTCGGCGACGAGGTCTCCCTGTTCGCCACCGTGCTCAAGACCGGCCGCACCTCGGTGCGCGTTCATGTCGAAGCCTGGAAGCGCAGCCGCAATGCGCCCAGCCCGGAGGTCGTCCGGGTGACCGAGGGCGTCTTCACCTATGTCGCCATCGGGCCGGACAAGAAGCCGCGGATGCTGCCCGGCCAGGGCTGAAGGCCGACCGCCTCCATTAACCCACCGCGACACTGGGAAATCTTGACGTTCCGGCCCTCGCCGCCTACGTCCCGGCCATGGCCATCCGTCGCATCCTGACCGTCGATAACGCTGCCGATACGGCGGTGCTGAAGCAGATCTCCAAGCCCGTCGAAGGCGGAGTGACCGACGAACTGCGCGGTCTGATGGATGACATGCTGGAGACCATGTACGCCGCGCCGGGCATCGGCCTGGCCGCGGTGCAGATCGGCGATGTCCGCCGGGTCATCGTCATGGACCTGGGCGACAAGCCGGGCGCGGACGAAGAGGCCGAGGGCGAGGAAGCCGAGGCCGCGCGTCGCAACCCGCGCTATTTCGTGAATCCCGAGATCCTGTGGTCCTCGGACGAGCTGTTCCAATACGAGGAAGGCTGCCTGTCGGTGCCCGACGTGTTCGACGCCGTCGAGCGGCCGGCCCGGGTCCGCATCGGCTACCTGAACTACGCCGGCGAGAAGGTCGAGGAAGAGGTCGACGGCCTCTACGCCGTCTGCATCCAGCATGAGATGGACCACCTCGAGGGCGTCCTGTTCATCGACCATCTTTCGCGCCTGCGCCGCGACCGGGCCATCGCCAAGGTCAAGAAGAACGCGAGGTTGGCTGCCTGATGGCCCGGATCAAGCGCCGCCGCGATCGCATCGTCGACACCCGCGGGCGTCGCCGGATGACGCGCAACGAAAAGGTCGGCGTGGCCAGCGTCGTCACCCTGCTGGGCATGGCGGCGGTCGGCGTGGTCGCCGGCCTGCTGCTGGACCGTCTGCTCGATTTCGATGACGCGCTCGACGCGGGCGGCGAGTGGGACGAGGGCGGCGGCGTTCATACGCGCTGGTAGTCGGCGGCCGCTTCAACCGCTAAAGCGTCGCCCATGCGCATCGCCTTCATGGGAACCCCCGAATTCGCCGTCGCCTCGCTGGCCGAGGTGATCGCCTCCGGCCATGAGGTCGTGGCCGTCTATTCCCAGCCGCCGCGGCCCAAGGGCCGGGGCCAGAAGTTGACGCCGTCGCCGGTGCACGCCTTCGCCGAGACCATGGGCCTGCCGGTGTTCACCCCGGAGTCGATGAAGGCCGCCGAGGCGATTGAGACGTTCAGGAGCCTGGACGTCGACGCCGCCTGCGTCGTCGCCTACGGCCAGATCCTCAAGACCGAGGTGCTGGAGGCGCCCCGTCTCGGCTGTTTCAACCTGCACGGCTCCCTGCTGCCCCGCTGGCGCGGCGCCGCCCCGATCCAGCGCGCCATCATGGCCGGCGACGACCATACCGGCGTGCAGATCATGCGCATGAGCGAGGGCCTCGACGAGGGCGCCATCCTGCTGTCCGAGCGAATGGACATCCGCCCCGACGACACCGCCGCGAGCCTGGGCGAGCGCATGTCGCACATCGGCGCCAGCCTGTGGCCGCGGGCTCTGGCGGCGATCGAGCGCGGCGCGGTCGAGGGCACGCCCCAGACCGGCGAACCGACCTACGCCAAGAAGATCACCCCGGCCGAGGCGCGCATCGACTGGTCGCGCCCCGCCGCCGAGATCGACGCCCACATCCGGGGCCTGTCGCCCTTCCCGGGCGCCTGGTTCGAAGCCCCCTCGGCCGAGGGACCGGTGCGCATCAAGTCGCTGATGTCGCGGGTAGCGGACGGGGTGGGCGCGGCGGGCGAGGTGCTGGACGACCAACTGACCGTGGCTTGTGGCGATGGCGCGGTGCGCCTCGTGACCGTGCAGCGTCCGGGCAAGGCGGCCCAGCCGGCGGAGGAGATGCTGCGCGGGTTCCCGATCGCCGCCGGCGTGAAGCTGGGCTGATGCCGCGCTACCGGCTGACGCTCGAATACGACGGCTCGGGCTACAACGGCTTCCAGGCCCAGGCCGGGCAGCCGACGGTGCAGGGCGCGGTCGAGACGGCGATCACCGCTTTCTGCGGCCAGACGGTGCGCATCGCCGCCGCGGGCCGCACTGACACCGGCGTCCACGCCACCGGCCAGGTGATCAGTGTCGACCTCGAAAAGGCCTGGCCCGCCAAGACGGTGATGAACGCGCTGAACGCCCACATGGTCGAGGAGGCGGTGTCCGTGCTGGACTGCGCCGAGGTGGATGCGGAGTGGCACGCGCGCTTCTCGGCGACCGGGCGCAGCTATCTGTACCGCATCCTCAACCGCCCGGGCCGGCCGGCCCTGGACCGCGGCCGGGTCTGGCACGTCAAAAAGCCGCTGGACGCCGAGGCCATGCACGAGGCCGCCCAGAGCCTGGTCGGGCTGCATGACTTCACGACCTTCCGCGACGTCGGCTGCCAGTCGAAGTCGCCGGAGAAGACGCTCGACGTGGCCCAGGTCAGCCGCGTCGGCGACGAGGTGCACCTGGTGTTCGAGGCGCGCAGCTTCCTGCACAGGCAAGTGCGCTCAATGACCGGCACCTTGGCCGAGGTCGGGCAGGGCCGCTGGGCCGTCGGGGACGTGGCCGAGGCCCTGGCGGCGCGCAACCGCGCGCGCTGCGGCCCGGTGGCGCCGTCGGACGGCCTGTATCTGACGGGCGTGCGCTACTAGTTCTTGGCGTCTTCCGCGGCGCCGGCGACGGCCGATCCGACGGCGGAGACGTCACGGCCGACGCCGGCGACGGTGTTGCAGGCCGAGACCGCCAGGGCGGCGGCTACGAGGGCGAGGGCGGCGATCTTGCGCATGGGTAGGTCCAGGAGTTCGATTGAAGCTTGGCCGTGAAACGCCAAGCGTGGCCGTGGGGTTGCATGGCCAAGGCGGGAGGCGTCTGCTAACCCGCGACCATGACCCAGCCGCTCAATACCGCCGCCCGTCGCCTTGTCGAGACCCTGGTCATGAATGGGATCGACCGTGTCTTCTGCGTCCCGGGCGAGAGCTATCTCGCCGTGCTCGACGCCCTGGCCGATGTCCGCGACAAGATCCAGGTCATCGCCTGCCGCCACGAGGCCGGCGCCGCCAACATGGCGGAGGCCTATGGCAAGCTGACCGGCAAGCCGGGGGTCTGCATGGTCACCCGTGGGCCCGGAGCGACCCACGCCTCGATCGGGGTGCACACGGCGCACCAGGACTCCACCCCTATGATCCTGTTCGTCGGCCAGATCGCCCTGACCGACCGCGGCCGCGGGGCCTTCCAGGAGGTCGACTATCGCGAGGTCTTCGGGGGCCTGGCCAAGTGGGCGACCGAGATCGAGAGCCCGGAGCGCACGGTCGAGGTGGTGGAGCGCGCCTTCGCCACCGCTCTGCAGGGGCGGATGGGCCCGGTGGTCATCGCCCTGCCGGAGGACATCCTGCACGAGGAGGGCGGCCCCGCGCCGCTGAAGCCGGTGGTCCCCGCCCGGGCGGCGCTGGACCCGGCCTTCGCCGAGGCTGTGCGCGAACGCCTGTCCAAGGCGGAGCGCCCGCTGCTGGTGCTGGGGGGCTCGGGCTGGAGCGACGAGGCGACGACCGCCATCGGCGACTGGGCCGAGCGGCTCGGTCTGCCGGTCGCCCTGTCCTTCCGCCGCAAGGACCTGATCTCCAACGACCGGCCCAGCTACGCCGGCGACTTGGGCCTCGGTCCCAATCCGAAGCTGATCGCCCGGGTAAAGGACGCCGACCTGGTCATCGCCGTCGGCGCCCGCCTCGGCGAGAATCCGACCCAGGGCTATACCCTCTTCACCCGCGAGCAGACCGCGGCCAAGCTGGTTCACATCCATCCCGGCGCCGAGGAGCTGGGCCGGGTCTGGACACCGCTGCTGAGCGCCACCGCCGACAACTCCCTGGCCGCCCTGGCCCTGTCGACGATCGAGCCGGGCCGGACCTGGCATGACCAGGCGGCGGCCGCCCACGCCGACTACGAGGCCTTCATACAGCCGGTCGAAGTCACCGGCGCGGTGAACATGAGCGAGGTCATCCGCCACCTCGGCGAGGTCCTGCCGGCCGACGCCATCCTGACCAATGGCGCGGGCAATTTCGCCGCCTGGCTGCACCGCTTCCATCGCCACATGGCCCGCCGCACCCAGCTGGCCCCGACCTCGGGCGCCATGGGCTACGGCTATCCGGCGGCCATCGCGGCCAAGTCGGCGGCGCCCGAGCGCGAGGTGATCTGCATCGCCGGCGACGGCGACTACCTGATGACCGGCCAGGAGATCGCCACCGCCGTCCAGTACGGCATCAACGCCATCGTGGTGGTCGTCGACAACGGCACCTACGGCACCATCCGCATGCACCAGGAAACCCACTATCCGGGCGCGCCGCGGACCATCGCCACCGACCTGAAGAACCCCGATTTCGTCAAATACGCCGAGGCCTTCGGGGCTTTCGGCGTGCGCTGTGAGCGGACCGAGGACTTCCCGGCGGCTCTTGAGGCGGCGCGGAACGCGGGCCGCCCGGCGCTCGTTCACCTGCTCACCTCGGCCGAGGACATCGCGCCCAACCGCACGATCACCGGCCTTCGAAGCCGCTAGCCCGGAGCCGCCATGCGCCGTCTCGCCGTTGTCGCCGCCGCCCTCAGTGTCGCCGCCTGCGCCACGCCCGCGCCCTCCGGGCCCGACGTTCCGCCGCCGATGGCCCAGAACGGCAACGACTGCGCGGTGATCGCGGCGGTGGCCAAGGAGCACTACCGCTTCAACAGCACCGACAACGTCGCTCCGCCGCTGTGGCTGGACGCCGAGGACACGACCTGGTCGCCGAACTGCGACTGGGCCCGCTACGGCGTCAGCTTCCCCTCGACCTACGACCCGGACCGGCCCCACCAGCCCGGCGAGCGGGTGCAGTGGGTGTCGTTCAAGCGCCCGCGCTATGACGGCCAGGGGGCCCTGGTCGACGCCGGCATCCTGCACGGGCCGCTGGCCGGCATGGGCGTCGAATGCCGCGTCCGCTCCGGCTTCGCGGGCTGGACGGTCACCGAGTGCAAGAACACCTGGATCTCCTAGATCAGGGGCGGTGACGGGGGCCGCGACCGCCCCTATGTTCCGCCCATGACCGACAGCACCGCCGACACCGCCGACCGCCCCCTCACCCAGGACGGCCCCGCGCTGCGGCTGTGGATGATCGACGCCTCGGCCTACATCTTCCGCGCCTACCACGCCCTGCCGCCGTTGACCCGCAAGTCGGACGGTCTGCCCGTCGGGGCGGTGCAGGGGTACTGCAACATGCTGTGGAAGCTGATCCGGGACCTGAAGGGGGCGGACGGGCCGACGCATCTGGTGGCGATCTTCGATCATTCGGAGAAGACGTTCCGGAACGATCTGTACGACCAGTACAAGGCGCATCGGCCGCCGGCGCCGGAGGATCTGGTTCCGCAGTTTCCGCTGGTCCGCGAGGCCACGGCGGCGTTCGGGGTGCATTGCCTGGAGCTGCCCGGCTATGAGGCCGACGACCTGATCGCGACCTATGCCTGCAAGGCCCGGGACGCAGGCGGGGAGGCGGTCATCGTCTCGTCCGACAAGGACCTGATGCAGCTGATCGGCGGCGGCGTGGTCATGTGGGACCCGATGAAGGACCGCAAGCTGGCCGAGGAAGCCGTCTACGAGAAGTTCGGCGTCGGCCCCGAGAAGATGGTCGACCTGCAGGCCCTGATCGGCGACAGCGTCGACAACGTCCCCGGCGCCCCCGGCATCGGCCCCAAGACGGCGGCCCAGCTGCTCGACGAATACGGCGACCTCGACACCCTGCTGGCCCGCGCGGGCGAGATCAAACAGCCCAAGCGCCGCGAGACCCTGATCAATTTCGCCGACCAGATCCGCCTCAGCCGCGAACTGGTGCGCCTGACCTGCGACGCCCCGGCCCCCGAGGCCATCGACGACTTCGCCGTCCGCGACCCCGACCCGGAAGTCCTCGGCGCCTTCCTCGACAAGATGGAGTTCCGCGGGCTGCGCGCCCGCGTCGGCGACGGCAAGGCCCCGGCCAAGGACGGCTCGGCCTTCGCCGCCCGGCCCAAGCCGCTGAGCGCGCCCGTCGTCACGCCCCGCTACGCCCCCCAGTCCGTCACGCCCAACGGCGACCACAGCTTCGACCTGGAGCGGTATGTCTGTGTACAGACGATCGAGGCGCTCGACGCCTGGATCGCCAAGGCGACCGCGGCCGGCGTGGTTGGGTTCGACGTCGAGACCGACGCGCTCAGCGCCACCCATGCGGGGCTGTGCGGCGTCTCCCTGGCGATCGGGCCGAACGAGGCCTGCTATGTGCCGCTGACGCATGAGCATCCGCCCGTCGAGGGCTCCGGCGGCTTCGACTTCGGCGACGCGCCCGCGGACACCCGCGAGGCCATCGCCCAGATCGACAAGGCGACCGCCCTGGCCCGGCTCAAGACCCTGCTGGAGGATCCGTCGGTCCTCAAGGTCGGGCAGAACATCAAGTACGACCTCGCGGTCATGGCCAAGCGGGGCGTCGTGGTGGCGCCGTATGACGACACCATGCTGATCAGCTACGTGCTGGAGGGCGGGCTGCACGGGCATGGGATGGACGAGCTGGCCCGGCTGCACCTGGGGCACGAGCCGATCCCGTTCAAACAGGTGGCGGGCACGGGCAAGGCGCAGAAATCCTTCCGCCACGTCGAGCTCAAGCACGCCACCTGCTACGCCGCCGAGGACGCCGACGTCACCCTGCGGCTGTGGCGCATCCTCAAGCCGCGCCTGGCCGAGCAGGGCCTGGCCACGGTCTATGAGACCCTCGAGCGCGGCATGCCCGCCACCCTGGCCGGCATGGAGCGGATCGGCATCCGCGTCGACCCCGCCCGCCTGCGCCGGCTCTCCTCGGAGTTCGGCATGCGCATGGCCGAGCTGGAGACCCAGGCCCACCAGCTGGCCGGCCGCCCCTTCAACGTCGGCTCGCCGCGCCAGATCGGCGACATCCTGTTCGGCGAGCTGAACATGACCGGCGGCAAGAAGACCGCCTCGGGCCAGTGGGAGACCGGCGCCGCCACCCTCGAGGCACTGGCCCAGACGCACGAACTGCCGCGCGTCCTGCTGGACTGGCGCCAGCTCTCCAAGCTCAAGGGCACCTACACCGACGCCCTGATCGAGGCCATGGACGCCCAGACCGACCGCGTCCACACCTCCTACCAGCTGGCCGCCGCCACCACCGGCCGCCTGGCCAGCTCCGACCCCAACCTGCAGAACATCCCGATCCGCACCGAGACCGGCCGCCAGATCCGCCAGGCCTTCATCGCCGGCCCGGGCAACGTCCTGATCAGCGCCGACTACAGCCAGATCGAGCTGCGCCTGCTGGCCCACATCGGCGACATCCCCGAGCTGAAGCGCGCCTTCAAGGCCGGGCTCGACATCCACGCGGCCACGGCGAGCGAGATGTTCAACGTGCCGTTGGAGCAGATGGACGCGGAGACGCGTCGGCGCGCCAAGGCGATCAATTTCGGCATCGTCTACGGCATCAGCGCCTTCGGCCTGGCCGCCCAGCTGGGCATCGACCAGGGCGAGGCCGGGGCCTACATCAAGACCTATTTCGAGCGCTTCCCCGGCATCCGGTCCTACATGGACGCCACCAAGGCCGAGGTCCGCGAGCGCGGCCACGTCTCCACCGTCTTCGGCCGCCGCATCCACATCCCGGCCATCCATTCCAAGTCCGGCGCCGAGCGCCAGTTCGGCGAACGCGCCGCCATCAACGCCCCCATCCAGGGCGCCGCCGCCGACATCATCCGCCGCGCCATGATCCGCATGCCCGGCGAACTGGCGGCCGCCGGCCTGTCAGAGGTGAAGATGCTGCTGCAGGTGCACGACGAACTGGTGTTCGAGGCGCCGGCTGAGCTCGCTGATCAGGCCATCGCCGTGATCAAGCGGGTGATGGAGGGGGCGGCCCTGCCGGCCGTCGCGCTGTCGGTGCCGCTGGTGGTCGATGCGCGGGCGGCGGGGAACTGGGACGAGGCGCATTAGGGGGGCATATGACCGAAGCCTGTGGGATTAATCTCGTTTGGTCGGTGTGCGGTGATTTCAACTGTTTGGTCGGTTGGTTGGACCGATGGCAAACAATGCTGACTGGTATCGCTGCGCTAATAGCGGCAGGTGTTAGCGTCTATTTTGTCCGAAAGCAGATCGAGCAAGCTGAGTCAGCCGAAGACCATCGGCGGAAGCGACGGCTTGCCGCCGCAAGATCACGGCTGCAAATGACGCTAAGCACCATCAGCCACTACGGGAGCGACGCCATAGTGTTCCTGAGGCGCTTGCGTGATGCTGTTGGGGCCAACCAGCCCGTTCCTATGCTGGCGGAGCTGCCAAGGCCGATCTTGCCTGATCCATCAGTCCTGGCGCTTGAAGCCGTTATTGAGGCCACAGACAGCGATGGCTTCGCTGGGTTTCTTTCAGATCTAATATCGGAAATGCAGGTGCTCAATTCGCGAATGAGTGCGCTGCCGGACGAAGCTCAAGACTTGGGTGTGCTGAATTTAGACGCCTACTTGATGAATGCGGCGAAGGTCTACGCATTCGCCTCCAGCGCATTTCCTTATGCTAGGCGCGAAACCGCTGAACCTCCGACGGAGTTGGTCTGGGATGAAGTGATATCGGCGCTTCGTATTCAGCATATTTATGAAGAGCACTACGGCGACCTGTTCGCCTTTGTTAGGCGTGCGGCCGAACGAGCGGCCGCTCCGTGAATGGCTTGACGTCGGCCTGATTCAGGCGTTGGCTTTCCCAGGGGCTCGGCACAGCCTATCTTCACCGAACTATTCCGACGCCGTCACTTCTGGCGAGCGTGCAAAAGGTCCGGCTTTGAACCGCGGCGCAAATCGTCGTTCGAATTCCGGCTCCAGCAGATCGTAGAGATTATTGAGCTGTCGAACGAGTTTGCGCGAAGCGGCGTTAAATTCTTTCTGTAGCTCCACTAATCCCTCCCGAAACGACCGCTCCATGTTGAGCGGCCGTCCAAATGAGTCGGTGCCAGCTACGCCCCCGCGGTGCTCCATCAGCGCAGCTGTTCGGAAAATCATGTCGTCTTGAGTGAATCCGCGTTCAGCGCCGTGGTGAAATCGTCGATTGCGCTCCGGTCGAAGTGATCCCTGGGCCACCATCATGGCTCCCAGAAGGTCGGTCACGGAGTTAGGGACTTCTGATTTGCGCAGGTTGCCGATCGAGCACTTAGAAGCATCGAGTTTGCACTCAAAAACCTCATTAATCACCAGCATGGCGCAGTCGACGACAGATATGAAGCGCATCAGGAAGACGTCGGCGGACACCGTCAGCCATTCATAACGCGACATTGGGAACGTCGTGAAATCTGGCAGGGGCACTGGCCAGAGCATGTCGCCAACTAGGTTCAATGACTCGACCCGCCTGGTAAGATTTGAGATCTCACCATGCACGTCATAGGCGTATTTACAGTCAGGATGCTGCGCCAAGGCTTCATATGAGTCGAAGTGATAGGCCACGATTCCGAGATCAAAGATCCGGCCAACGAACGAATGGTCGTCCGAGGGCAGGATGTGTCGAACGTAGAATTGAGCCCGGGCCCGCTTCGGCGCTGGCGGAAACTCGCCAAGGTGGAGCGTACTGATTTTTACGGGTTTCTTTGTGGACCTAGCATTTGGCACGCTGCACCGATCAAATAATTCGAGAAGATATCATGTTGCGCTGATTCAGCCCGCTTGTGCTCCGACTTGTGGTGCTCCGCCTAGGTGGTATCGTTCGAGTTGGGGGGGGGCGATCGATGGCGATACGAAACATTCCGCTGAAGGCGCTTGTCGTAAACCGCGCTAACGACCGGCATGGCGAGCTAGAAAACGAAACTGCTGCCATCGCATGGCTCTTCAACGAGCGCGAAATCCATATGCGGAATCTGGCAAAGGATATCGTCGCCGAAGGCGAGATCTACGAGTATCCGCTGGTGTGGCCGGATCAGGCGAAGTTCGTCGTGTTTGACGGCAATAGACGCGTGACCTGTCTGAAGTTGCTCGACGATCCGAGGCGGGCTCCGACAACGGAATTGCAGAAGTTCTTTCGTGAGCAGCGAGCGCTTTGGAAGGGCCCATTCCCCTCGGCGATAAGCTGTCAGGTCGAGACTGACCGTGAGCGCATCGACGATATCCTCTTCCGTCGCCATACCGGTACGCAGAAGGGCGTGGGCCAGAGTACTTGGGACGATCGGATGACGTCCACGTTCGTCAATCGAACGGGCAAGGGTAACGGCCCTAGCGTTGCCGATGAGATTGAAAAGCGGTTGGCAGAGGCTGGCCTTCTGCCTTCCCGGCGTAAGTTGCCTCGGTCGACGCTTAACCGACTTCTATCTTCAGAACCGTTCCGCCAGCGCGTCGGGATCAGCATGAAGGGTGGTCGCTTCCACTTTACGTTAGACGAAAAGAAGTCGCTCGCTGCGCTCGCGAAAATCGCTAGAGATCTCACTGAGCGCGACCTTGTACTCAATGACGTTTGGGACATCGCTGGCAAGCAGGCCTACCTCGATAAGCTGCAGAGCGATGGAATGCTGCCCGACCCGGCGAAGCCAGCAAGCAAGGACGCAGCCACAAGGTCCGGATCGCAACCGGCAAAGGTAAAGCCGACTGCTAAGGCGTCGCCTACTCTCCGCACGACGCTCATTCCCCAAAAGGAGTTCGGGCTTGTTTGGCCAGGTCGGCTACAACGCCATCATCAGATTTGGGAAGAGCTTCAGTTTCATCTCGACGTTCACAGGCATCCGAACGCGATTTCAGTTCTGCTCCGCGTGCTGATCGAGCTTGCGCTCGACAACTATATCCAAAGTTCGGGCGTCGCTGTGCAGGACGGCGACAAGCTGGCGGGTCGCCTAGAGAAGGCAGGACTTCACCTAAAGGCAGCTGGAAAGATCGACGCCAAGCAACTTGAGGTGCTCAAGAAATTCAAGCAGGGCGACAAGCTCGTGTCGGCGGACACACTTAATCGCTACGTCCACTCACCCAACTTCGCACCCTCGCCCGAGCACCTAATGTCAATGTGGGACAGCTTGGCCGACGTGATCGTAGAGCTTCTTAAAGCCTAATCGGATTTTTTTTGAACGGATTCCTGCCGCTGGAATTTCGGCAAGCTGAGCTTCTGGCGATCCATATCGATCTGAAATTCGATCATGCCGTCGTGACACCAGTAGATGAAGTTCACGGAATTCATGTCCGGATCGTCGTCGCTGAAGGCAGTGAAATTATCGACGAACCATTCACGGATCTCGTCCTCGCCTTCAAAGCGGAACCATTCCCCGAAGTACCAAAACTGAGCAAGACCTGTGTGTAAAAGACGCTCATGGTACGACATGCCCCAGAACGGCTTGAAGCCGACAAGCTTCATATCGGGCAGCCAAGTTTTTGCGGCTTTCAGACGTTCTTTCGTAGATGTGGTCTTGCCGATTTTGAAGCGGCCATTGTCCTCAATGACGTAGAGGTAGCCGGGATCGACACGGCGAACCTGCCACACAGGCATTACAGTACCGACGGCGTTGAAAATCATTAATCAGCTTTGGAGCGGGGCCGGAGTGGTGGGTCTGGTGCACCGCCCGGTATTTGGCCAGAAGTCTTGCACATCGTGCATGGCATTTCTGTAGATCCGATTGTCCCAATCGCCACTTGGATCACAAGCCAAAAGCTTTGCGCCGCCCCCTCACACCATCGCCACATCCTTCCCCGCCCCGTGCGGCCTTACCCAGAACGTCACCCTTCCCGGACACCCCATGCGCCGGCAGGTCGTTGACCGCCCCCACAGGCTGAAGCGGTCGCCGCGCTCGCGGGCGATGCGGCGGAGGTCGGCGCGGATGCGCAGGTCGCACAGGTCGCACTCGGTGTAGACCAGCCAGCGGTTGGCCAGGATGGCGCCGACGGTGGCGCCGGCCTGCTTCCAGTCCTCGGTGGTGTAGCGGTAGGGGTTACGCCGGCCCATGGGGGTCCATGGGCGGGGGGCTGAGCGGCCCCCTCCCGCCTGTCGCTGCGCGACAGCCGACCTCCCCCAGATGGGGAGGAACTTGGGGAGCAGGGGCGGGGGCGGGCCAGCCGATGCGGCGCAGGTCGATGTAGGCGGCCTGGCGCAGGACGGCGTCGGGGGAACGGCGGCCGATCTCGGCCAGGACGACGCCGAGGCCGGCGCGGCCGTCGGCGCTCATCAGGTCGATCCCCTCCAGGGCGGCGAGGAGGCGGGCGGTCGGGTCGATCTCGGTCATGGCGTCCTCCGGCGCAGGGCTTTGGTCTAGGCCGGAGGAACCGGGCGGGCAATGGAAATGTTCCGGGTTTGTTCTGGTTGTTCACAGGGACGGGGGTGGGTCGGACGCCGCGTCATACAAAGCCGTCACCCTCGGGCTTGACCCGAGGGCCAGAGGTTGGGCGGCCCTGCGTCGGGCGAGGCGCGACGGGGCGGCCGGGGCGGCGGGGGCGCGATCTTCCCTGACGCTGCGGCGGCGGGTCTGGCCCTCGGGTCAAGCCCGAGGGTGACGGTTCCCTGGATGGGCTGTGCGGCGGTTCGCCCCTCCACCCTCCTTCGCCTGCGGCTTCGGAGGGCGGGGAGGAGACGGGCTCGGCGAGGGGAGGTGGTGTTTCTCTGCCGTCATCCTCGAGCTTGACCCGAGGATCAGAGGCCGCGGGCGGCGCGCGGGCGGCTGCGCCGCGGTGAGTGGGCTTAGCCGAGGGGTGTGGTAGAGGGCGGCCATGAGCGAGACCCTGGATGTTCTGATCGTCGGCGCGGGCGCGGCGGGGATGATGTGCGCGATCGAGGCGGGCCGGCGGGGGCGGTCCGTGCGGGTGATCGACCATGCCCGGGCGCCGGGGGAGAAGATCCGCATCTCGGGCGGCGGGCGCTGCAACTTCACCAACCTGGGGACCGGGCCGGCCAACTTTCTGGGGGAGAACCCGCGCTTCGCGACCTCGGCCCTGAAGCGCTACACCCAGCACGACTTCATCAAACGGGTCGATAAGGCGGGCATCGCCTGGCACGAGAAGACCCTGGGGCAGCTGTTCTGCGACGACAGCGCCAAGCAGATCATCCGTATGCTGACGGACGACATGCGCGCGGCGGGCGTGACGCTGTCGATGGGGTTGGCGGTGGACGGGGTGAGCCGCGACGGCGAGCTGTTCGAGGCGCGGCTGTCGGACGGGACGGTGGCGAAGGCGAGGTCCCTGGTGCTGGCCACGGGCGGCAAGTCGATCCCCAAGATGGGCGCCACCGGCTGGGCCTACGAGACGTCGCGCCAGTTCGGCCTGCGGGTGACGGAGACGCGGCCGGCGCTGGTTCCGCTGACGTTCGAGCCGGGCCTGCTGGAGAAGCTGGCCCCGCTGGCCGGCCTGTCGGTCGAGGCGGTGGTCAGCCACAAGGTTCCGTCCACCGGCGGCGCGCCCGGGCGCCCCGTTGAAACGACCCGCTTCGCCGAGGGCCTGCTGTTCACCCACCGCGGCCTGTCGGGGCCTTCGATCCTGCAGATCAGCTCCTACTGGCGCGAGGGCGAGGCGATCACCGTGCGCATGGCGCCGGGCGAGGACGTCTACGCCCTGCTGAAGGCGGCCAAGGAGGAGAACGGCAAGCAGATGGTGCACACGGCGCTGGGCCATATCGTCCCGCGCCGCCTGGCGGAGAGCGTCTGCGAGCGCGAGGGGATCAAGGGCAAGCTGGCCGAGGTCGGGGACAAGGTGCTGCGGCGGCTGGACGAGGCGGTCAACGGCTGGACCGTCAAGCCGGTGGGTTCGGAGGGCTATCGCACCGCCGAGGTCACCCTGGGCGGGGTGGCGACCGAGGGGCTGGACCAGCAGACGATGGAGGCGAGGGCGGTGCCGGGCCTGTTCGTCATCGGTGAGGCGGTCGACGTCACCGGCTGGCTGGGCGGCTATAATTTCCAGTGGGCCTGGTCGTCGGGCTGGGCCGCCGGGCAGGTGTGCTAGACCGCGACGTTCCGTCCCTTGCGGGGCGCGGACGGGGGCTCCACCTTGAAGGCTGCGGGACGGGCCCCTCTGGCGCGCTCCCGGCCGGTTTTCCCCCTTGCCGGCCGTGGGTGCGTGATGTCGGACCGCTTCGGGCGCCCCTGCGTTCGATCCCGGCCCAATCCGTTCGGCGCCGGGGCGTCCGACCCTTACTGGATCCACTGAGGAGACCCGCCCGATGCCCCTGCTGATGTGCCCCAACGACAACGCCCCGATGCAGACCATGGATCGCCATGGCGTGCAGTTCGACATGTGCCCGACCTGTCGCGGCGTGTGGCTGGACCGCGGCGAGCTGGAGAAGCTGATGGAGTCGGCCGCCAGCGAGGGCCGCGCCTCGGCGCCCCAGGCCGCCCCGCCGCCGCAGCCGTCCTATCCGCCGCAGCAGCCCGCGCCGCAGCCGTGGGGCGGGCAGCAGGGCTATCGCGAGCCGCCGCGCTACAAGGACGAGCGCTACCGGGACGACGAGTACAAGTACAAGAAGAAGAAGCGGGACAGCATCTTCGATATCTTTGACTGAGGTCAGAGCGCGGCATTTCAAAGCCAAATATTTCCGCTCATCCCCGCGAAGGCGGGGACCCAGGTTTTTGAACAGGCGTGGGTTCGCACACGCCGTTCGGACCCCACTGCGTCAATCTGGACAGGACTGGGTCCCCGCCTTCGCGGGGATGAGCGGGATTTGAATTATCCGGTGAGTTGGTCCGTCAGGTCACGCCAGCCGGGGTTCATTTCCTCGATCATCCGCAGCTTCCAGATGCGGGTCCACTTCTTGAGTCGTCGCTCGCGCTTGAAGGCCGAGTCCCGAGTCTCGTGGAGCTCGTACCAGACCAGGCGGCCGACATCGTATCGGGCGGTGAAGCTGTCTGGCCGAAGCTTTTCACGGTGCTCATAGACGCGGCGGATCAGGTCGTCGGTGGAACCGACGTAGAGGGTGCCGTTGCGCCGGCTGGCCACGATGTAGACGAAGAACGCCATGCGTCTGCATAACAATGTTCTGCAAATGTTCCAAGTTGGCCAGGCGTGTCCGAACAGTGGGCGCGAACTCTTTGCTGTGCAAAAGCCTTGGGCCCCGCCTTCGCGGGGATGAGCGGAACTGGGGCGCGGCCTTAAGCCGCCAACCCCGCCGCTCGCATCAGGCCCTTCAGCGGCCCAAGCGCTTCCGGCGAAGCGGCCAGGGCGGCGCGGTTCTGAGGCGCGCGGACCAGTTTGACGGCCTCAGCCTTGGCGCGCTCGGCGGCGGGGCCCGGCGGGGCGGTGTCGCCCGAGGCCATGCGCAGCAGCACCGCCAGTTTTTGCGGCAGGGGCGCGGGCGAGCGGGCCAGCATGGCGACGATCCTGGCCTCGGCCTCGACCGTGCCGCCGACGGCGCCGATGGCGGAGACGATCTCGGTCTCGTCGCGCTCAGTCAGGCCGCAGGCCTTCAACGCGCGGGCCAGTGAGGCCAGGACGCCGAGCTTCTGGGCCGCGGTCTGGGCGCCGGCGGCGCGCATCTCGCCCTCGAAGCGCAGGGAGCCGACGCAGGCGGCCAACCACCGGGCCGCGGAGCGTTTGTTGGCCGTGCCGGTGACGTTCTCGCACAGCCGGGTCAGGGCCTCGGCCTCGCTGAGCACGGTGCCGCAGTCCTTGACGTAGGCGGCGACGAAGTCGGCGGTGACCAGGGATTTGGAGCGCTCGTTGAAGGCGGTCTGCACCTCCTCGAGGGTGAGCAGGCGGCCGGCCGTGGCGGTCAGGGTCGTGGCCAGGGTGCGCAGGATGTCGATCTCGCCGGCGGCGTCGTTCGGGCGCAGCCGGCGCGGGCTCATCAGTTCACGGACGACCATGCGGGCCAAGGAGGCGGAGAGCAGCGGGAACTGGCCGGCGGCGACGCGCTCGCCGAGGCGGGCGGCGGGGCCTTCGACGACCGGCACCTGCAGGGCCAGGCGGGCGTCCTGGGCGATCAGGGCGGAGACCTCGCGCGGGGCGACCATGCGCACCACGGCGGCCAGCGAGGCGCCCTGGTCGAGGGCCGGGCCGAGCACGTCGGCGAGATTGGTGCGGGCCGAGAACAGCTCGCACAGCAGTTGTTCGATAGGGACGAGCACCAGGGCCAGCGGCGGGCCGTCCATGGGGGCGCGGTCGGCGAGGTCCATCAGCCGGTCGAGGCGGGCCCGGCCCCCGCGCACGCCCTTCAGCGAGCCGGCGACGACTCCGCCCATGATGAAGGCGCGGTCCGGCTGGCCCGACAGGCGGTGGGCCAGGTCGGCGATGGAGTGGTGTTCGAGCGACGGGAACTGGCTCCGCCGCCCGGCCGAGACGACGCGCTCGATCGCCCGGTCGGCGAGCTTTTGATAGTGGCGGACCAGGTCGTGGACCGGCTGGCCGACGGCCTGGCTCTCGGGCACGGCGACCTTCTGGATGGCGTGCTGCAGCTCGACCCCCGAGGCGTCGAGCTTTTCGGCCAGGTCCGGACGGTGCAACAGTTCGAAGGCCGTGACCCCCTGGCGGTTGAGCCAGTCCTCCAGCACCCGGGCCACCAGTTCGCGGGCGGTCGGGGCGTAGAGGTCCTGGGGCGCGCCGCAGCGCGGGCCGGCCTGGTCGTCGGGGACGACGCGCTTGCGCGCCACCTCGGGTGCGCCGCGGGTCAGGACCGTGACGCTGTTAAACTCCATGGTGTCGGGATCGAGGGTTTCCTTGGTCACCCGGACCGCCGCAGCGCGGTCGTCGGCGAGCATTTCCTCCGCCGAGGCTATGGCGTGCGACCGGTCCTCCGTGGCCATCTGCAGGGTCCACGGCGCGGGGGCCGTCTTGCGGATATAAAGCTCGTAGTGGACGGGGCCGGCCATGAAACGCTCGCACTCTTGAGCGGTCAGGATGGGGCCAAGGCTTTAAGGCCGGGTTTCGTTGCGCATTTTGCGATGGCAACCCATGTTCGCTGCCGTATTCTTACCCCGATCATCTAGAACGGTGGCGCTTGTGATGCGTTGAGCATCCGAACGAAGCCTGCGAGGAGACCGCCTTGGCCAATATCACCCTGGTCGACGACGACGAGAACATCGTCGCTTCCGTGTCGCTCGCCCTGGAAAGCCATGGGCACAAGATCACGGCCTACCATGACGGGGCCGCGGGTCTGGAGGCGCTGGAGGCCAGCCCGCCGGACCTGGCCATCCTTGATGTGAAGATGCCCCGCATGGACGGGATGGAGGTGCTGCGCCGCCTGCGCCAGACCTCCGCCATCCCGGTCATCATGCTGACGTCCAAGGACGAGGAGATCGACGAGATCCTCGGCTTCAACCTCGGCGCCGACGACTACATCCACAAGCCGTTCAGCCAGCGCCTGCTGATCGAGCGGGTGAAGGCCCTGCTGCGCCGCAGCGGCATCGACGGCGGCGAGCCCGAGGCCCTGGGGGAGAGCGCCTCCAAGGCGATCAAGCGCGGCAAGCTGTCGATGGACCCGGCCCGCCACGAATGCACCTGGGACGGCCGTCCGGTGAAGCTGACGGTGACCGAATTCCTGCTGCTGCAGGCCCTGGCCCAGCGCCCCGGCTTCGTGAAGAGCCGCGACAACCTGATGGACGCCGCCTACGACGATCAGGTGTATGTCGACGACCGCACCATCGACAGCCACGTGAAGCGCATGCGGAAGAAATTCCGGGTGGTCGACCCCGAGTTCGACGCCATCGAGACCCTGTATGGCGTTGGATACCGTTACCGCGAGAGCTGAACCCGCCGACGACGACCGTCCGCGGCGCGTCCGGCGTTTCGGGGGCTCGCGGCTCGGCGGGCTGATCCTCGCGCTGAATCTGCTCAGCCTGCTGATCCTGTTCGTCGGCGCCCTGCTGCTGAACGAATGGCGGCGCGGCCTGATCGAGGCGCGACAGGAGACGCTGACGGCGCAGGGCGAGCTGCTGGTCCAGGTGCTGGGCGAGGAACAGATCGGCGTCACCCGCGGGGCGCCGACGCCCTATCTCGACTCCATCGAGGCCAGCCGCTGGCTGCGCGACAACTTCATCCCGGCAGGGCAGCGGGCGCGGCTGTTCGACGTCGACGGCATTCCCGTCGCCGACAGCTATGAGGTCACAGAGGCCATCCCGGGCGAGCCCCTGCCGCCGGCCCTGCCCGCCGGCACGCCGCCGCGCGCGGTCGATCCCGAGGCCGACAAGGAGGACGCCGAGCAGCTGGACAAGGCCCATGCGGCGCTGGCCGCCGAGGTCGAGGCCGCGCTGGACGGGGTGCAGCAGGCGGGCGTCCGCCTGTCCGAAAACGGCGACCGGGTGGTCTCGGTGTCGATCCCGGTGCGTCACGTCGAGCAGGTGCTGGGCGTGCTGACGCTGGAGGCCGGGGACGTCGACGAGACCCTGGCGGCGCAGCGCCGGGCGCTGATGCCCTTCGCCCTGGTGGCTCTGTTCGTGTCCCTGCTGTCGTCCCTGCTGCTGCACCTGTTCGTGGCGCGGCCGGTGATGCGGCTGTCGGCGGCGGCCGACGAGGTTCGCCTGCAGCGGTCGCGGGCCATCTCCCTGCCGGATCTGGAGGGTCGCAAGGACGAGATCGGCGATCTCGCGCGTTCTCTGGAGACCATGACCGAGACCCTGTCGGACCGGATGGACGCCATCGAACGCTTCGCCGCCGACGTCAGCCACGAGATCAAGAATCCGCTGACCTCGATCCGTTCTGCGCTGGAAACCCTGCCGCTGGTCAAGACCGACGAGCAGCGCGAGCGACTGACCGCCCTGCTGCAGAACGACGTACGGCGCCTCGATCGTCTGATCACCGACATCTCCAACGCCTCGCGCCTCGACGCCGAACTGAACCGCGAGCGGCCGCGGATCATCGACCTGACCGTGCTGCTGAACGAGATCGTCGGGGTGTATGAGGCGGGCATCAAGCCAGACGGGGCGCATGTGACCTTCTCGTCCGAGGCGCTGGAGCACGCCTTCGTGCGCGGCCGCGACGGGCCGTTGGGGCAGGTGTTCCGTAATCTGATCGACAACGCCCGCTCGTTCAGCGCGCCGGGCGGCACGGTGAAGGTCAGCCTCTTCCGCGACGAGCTGGACTTCGACCGGCCGGTGCACGTGCGGGTCGAGGACGCCGGGCCGGGCATTCCGGCCGAGAACCTGGAGACGGTGTTCGAGCGCTTCTACACCTCGCGGCCCAAGGGGGCGGCCTTCGGCGGCAACTCCGGGCTGGGCCTGTCCATCGTGCGCCAGATCGTCGAGGCGCACGGCGGCCGAGTCTGGGCCCAGAACATGCAGCGTGCGGACGGCGAGATCACCGGCGCCCGCTTCGAGGTCGCCCTGCCCGCCGTCATTCCCGTGAGCCGTCGGCCATGAGCGGCCGCCAGCCCCTGCACGGCACCACAGTGGCGCAGTGGCTGCCCGGTTTCGGCTGGCGCGCGGTGCTGATCACCGGACCGGCCGGGGCGGGCAAGAGCGATCTGGCCCTGCGCCTGATCGGTCGGGGCTGGTCCCTGGTGTCGGACGACTACACCCATGTCTTCGCCTCGGGCGGAGCGCTCTACGCGGTCGCGCCGGAGACCATCGCCGGCCGGATGGAGGTCCGCGGGGTCGGAATCGTCGCCGAGCGCGCTCTTGGCGTCACACGCCTGTGGATGGAGGTGGAGCCCGTCGACGGACCGGTCGAACGCCTGCCTGAGCCCGCGTGGCGGGACATCGAGGGGGTGCGCCTGCCGCTGCTGCGGCTCAACGGGTTCGAGGTATCCACGGTCGAAAAGGTCGCGGTCGCCCTCGCCCGGCTTTAACCGGAGGCGGAGTTGGGCTATCTCGCCCGGCTTGCGGCCTGTCCAATGGACGGACGACACGCGGGGGCGCGAGTCTTGGTGATGCCTTCATGATCGGGCTGGTGATCGTCACCCACGGAGGCCTGGCCTCCGAATTTCTGTCGGCCATGGAGCACGTGGTCGGCCCGCAGCGCGGCGTGGCCGCGATCTGCATCGGTCCCGAGGACGACATGGAGCGCCGCCGGCGCGACATCGTCGACGCCGCGCGCGCCGTCGACGACGGCGAGGGCGTCATCCTGCTGACCGACATGTTCGGCGGAACACCCTCGAACCTGGCCATCTCGGTGATGGAGGAGACCCACGCCGAGGTGATCGCGGGCCTGAACCTGCCTATGCTGATCAAACTGGCCAGCGTCCGCGGCCGCGAACCGCTGGAGACCTGTGTGGCGCACGCCCAGGACGCCGGCCGGAAATACATCTCGGTCGCCAGCTGGGTCCTGCAGGGCGAGAAATGAGCGCGGTCGCAGGGAAGACGGCGGCGACGGCCGACATCTGCAACAGCCGCGGCCTACACGCCCGGGCCAGCGCCAAATTCGTCAAGACCGCCTCGAGCTTCGACGCCGAGATCAAGGTCACCCGCGACGGGGTCACCGTCGACGCCCTGTCGATCATGGGCCTGCTGATGCTCGGGGCCGGCAACGGCTGCGCCATCGAGATCGAGGCCGAAGGGCCTGAGGCCGAGGCCGCCGTGGCCGCCCTGACCGATCTGGTCGCACGCCGCTTCGACGAAGAGAACTGAGCGCGAAAACGCCCCGACGGCGGACCGTCGGGGCGCTGTTCGATCCTGGCGTGAGGCGCGGGCCCTACGGCGTTTCGGTGACGATCAGGCGGGCCGAGGCGGTGCCGCCGCCGAAGGTGCCGATCCAGACGTCGTAGGTGCCGCTCTGGGGCTTGTTGAAGCGCACCTCGGCGTCGCCGTCGCCCCAGCTGTCGTCGTCGCAGTACCACGAGCCGTTCGGCGCATTGATGATCAGGGTGGTGTCGGTCGAGGACAGGGTGCGGAACACCAGCGGCAGCGAACCGGCGCTGTAGGTCACCTCATAGTCCGGCGCGTCCGAGATGTTGCCGACGCAGGCGCCCGGCAGGTCGGTGTCGGTATAGGCGTCGATCGAGCCGCCGGCGGTCAGGTTGATCGCGTGCGGATCCGGCGTGAAGCCGGCGCTCAGATAGACTTCGCCATAGTTGGCGGTGCGACTGGCCGTCTGCGCGGCCGACACGCCGGGCGCAGCCGCCACGGCGACGAGCGCCAGTGCGCTCAGCATGATGCGGTTCATCGGTATTTCCCCAGATCCAAATCGTTAACAGCCCGCCCCAAGCAGTATCCCAAGCCGGTCGTCCGTCAAGTTCAGCGAACGCCGTCGTCAGATTTCGTGTGGCCGGTGTGGCGTCCGTGCGCTTCAGGTCTTCGACCGGTCCGGCAGGACCGCGCCGACGTGGTCGATGCCCAGCTGGGCGGCGATCTCCATCTGGCGGGCCCGTTCCAGATAGCGGCCCCGCTGCTCCTCGGAGCGGGCGTCGTGGCAGCGCTCGCAGCAGACCCCCTCGACATAGCGCGGGGAGGCGCGGCCGGCTTCGCTGACGGGCATGCGGCAGCCGCGGCACAGGGTGTGGCTGCCTTCGCTCAGGCCGTGGCCGACGGCGACCCGCTCGTCGAAGACGAAGCATTCGCCGCGCCACAGGCTGTCGGCCTCGGGCGTGGTCTCGAGGTAGCGCAGGATGCCGCCCTCGAGGTGGTGGACGTCCTGGACGCCCTCGGCCTTGAGGAAGGCGGTGGCCTTCTCGCAGCGGATGCCGCCGGTGCAGTACATGGCGACCTTGGGCGGGCCCGATCCGTCTCTGGGCCGGTCCAGCAGGGCGCGGCCCTCGCTGCGGAACCAGTCGGGAAAGTCGCGGAAGCTGCGGGTGTTAGGCTGGATTGCGCCTGCGAAAGCGCCGACGTCGGCCTCGTAGTCGTTGCGGGTGTCGATGACGATGGTGTCGGGATCGGCTATCAGGGCGTTCCACTCGGCCGGCGAGACATAGGTCCCCGCCTCGGTCGCCGGATCCAGGTCCGGCTCGCCCATGGTCACGATCTCGGCCTTGATGCGCACCTTCATGCGGTAGAAGGGCATGGCCGCCGCCTCGGAGAATTTGACGTCCAGCTCGGCGAAGCCGGGCAGGGCGCGGATGCCGTCGAGCACGCGCTGGATCGCCTCGGGCGGCCCGGCGATGGTGCCGTTCAGCCCCTCGTGGGCGACCAGCAGGGTGCCGCGGACCTCGGGCCGGCACAGCGCCTCGAGCCGATCGCGCACGGCCTCGCGGTCGTCGATCCGCGCGAACCGGTACAGGGCGGCGACGCAGGCAGGACGGGGAGGGGCCTCAGTGCTCATGTCACCGTAGCGCGGCGTGCGGGGGTGGCCGATCCGTCCTGCGAAGCGCGCCAGCGCGAAGCAGGATGGTGGAGCCGAGGGGAGTCGAACCCCTGACCTCGTCATTGCGAACGACGCGCTCTACCAACTGAGCTACGGCCCCTTATCCGGGTGGCGCGACATACGAGGGGCGGGGCGGGGGTGTCAACGACCTTTGCGCCCGATCGCCGCGGTCGGGGCGTGGCCGTCCGTCTGTCCTTGGACTGTCGGTGCGGGCGGGGTAGAAGCGAAGCTCAACTCCGGGAGCGCTGATTCATGGGCTACGCCATCGTCTGGCTGGTCAACACCATCCTCCAGCTCATGACCTGGGCCATCATCCTGTCGGCGATCATCAGCTGGCTGTTCGCCTTTGACGTCATCAATCACCGCAACCGGTTCGTGAACCAGGTGGCGAGCTTCCTGGACGCGATCACCGGTCCGATCCTGGCGCCGTTCCGCCGGATCATTCCGCCGCTGGGCGGCATCGACATCAGCCCGGTCGTGGCGATCCTGGCGATCCAGTTCCTGCAGATCATCTTCAACCGGCTGAGCGCGCCGTTCCTGATCGGCGTGCTGGGCTAGAGTGACCGTCGGGCGACAGCGGCGCCGCAGTGCAGCGTCCGGCGCCGTTCGACGCTTGCGCCGGCCCGCAGGCCGTCTAGGGTGCCGGTCCGATCGGGCCGAGCGCCTGCCAGCTTTCCGGACTTCATGACTACGATCCGATCAGTCGCCATCATCGGCGCCGGCCAGATGGGGGCGGGCATCGCCCAGACCGTCGCCGCCGGCGGCTATGAGGTGCTGCTCTTCGACGCCGCCGCCGAGCGCGTGCCCCAGGCCCAGGCCGCGGTCGCCGCCAGCCTGGCCCGGCACATCCAGCGCGGCCTGACCACCCAGGCCGAGGCCGACGCGACGCTCGCCCGCATCCGACCGGCGAGGAACCTGGCCGAGGCGGGCCAGGCGGACCTAGTCATCGAGGCCGCCGTCGAGGACGAGGTGGTCAAGAAGTCGATCCTGATCGAACTGGTGCCGCACCTGCGCGCCGAGACCCTTCTGGCCTCGAACACCTCGTCGATCTCGATCACCCGCCTGGCGTCCGCGACGGACCGGCCGGAGCGCTTCATCGGCCTGCATTTCATGAAGCCGGCGCCGGTCATGCAGCTGGTCGAGATCATCCGCGGCATCGCCACTTCGGCCGAGACCTACGAGACCGCGGTCGCCTTCGCCGAGAGCCTGGGCAAGACCACCACCAACGCCGAGGACTTCCCCGCCTTCATCGTCAACCGCATCCTGGTGCCGATGATCAACGAGGCGATCTACACCCTGTACGAGGGCGTCGGGAACGTCAGTTCGATCGACAAGGCGCTGACCCTGGGCGCCAACCATCCGATGGGCCCGCTGGAGCTGGCCGATTTCATGGGGCTGGACGTCGTCCTGGCCATCATGAACGTGCTGTACGACGGCCTGGCCGACAGCAAATACCGGCCCTGTCCGCTGCTGGTGAAATACGTCGAGGCCGGCTGGCTGGGCCGCAAGTCGGGCCGCGGCTTCTACGACTATTCCGGCGAGACCCCGGTCCCGACGCGATGATCCAGCTGCCGACGCTCGAAAAGCCCGAGGACTTCCCCGGCCAGGAGCGGGTCGTGTGGCGCCGCGAGCCGCACCGGTTGGCGCTGGCCGCCATCGCCGGAGCGCTGTGGCCGCCGCTGGTCCTGACCCTGCCGATCTGGCCGCCGGTCAACTGGCTGCCGGGCCTGGAGGTCGACTGGCGCCTGCGGGTGCTGTTCCTCGGCCTGCTGATCGTGCCGGCGGGCCTTTGGGTGCTGGACAAGGAACGCAAGCGCACCGGCCGTCCGTCGACCCGACTGGGCGTGATCTGGCGCTTCATGTTCTACGGCGGCCTGTTTTCGGCCGGTCTGGCGGCCCTGTTCGCGATCTTCCAGTCGGTGCGCCAGTGGTTCAGCGCCGCGAGCGTCGGCGAGGCCATCGGCGGCAGCGAGACCTCGCTGCTGATCTTCGGCGTCGGCGGCCTGCCGATCGCGGTGGTGATCGGCGTCAGCTACGCCCTTTGGGCCGGTTTCTGCGCCGCCTTCATCGCCTTCACCCCGCAGCCGGAGGTGCGCGATCGCCTCGGCCTGATGGGCGAGCGCGAGGGCGACCCGGACCGGGCCGGCGACGCCGACCGCGACTGACCCCGAATTCACTTTGAGGCCGGACTCCGTTCGGCCAAGCTCCCCGCTGTGACGCCAGCAGGGGGAGCCGCGTGACTGCAACCGATATCGAGACCCGGACGCCGTTGGCGCCCGTGGCGCCCAAGGATCGCATCTTCACGCTCGACGTGCTGCGTGGCTGGGCCATCCTGGGCATCCTGGCGGTCAACGCCCTGATGTTCGCCTGGCCGTTCTCGCTGGAGATGGCGACCGAGATCCCGCCGCCCTGGCCGCATGACCCGGCCAACATCCTGGGCCATTGGGTCGAGGCGGTGTTCTTCCAGGACAAGTTCCGCTCGCTGTTCTCGATGCTGTTCGGGGTGTCGATCTTCCTGATCGGCGGCGAGCGGGGCGATGAGGCGCGCAGCGGCCTGCTGCTCCGCCGCCTGCTGTTCCTGGGCCTGTTCGGCCTGATCCACGGCCTGGCCTTCTGGTTCGGCGACATCCTGCTGCACTACGCCTACTGCGGCCTGATCGTGATGCTGATGCGCTCGTGGTCGGCCCGGCGCCTGATCTGGATCGGGCTGAGCATCAATCTGGTCGCCGGCCTGTTCGCGGCGGCCGCGATGATGGCCCAGGCCCTGTTCGCCGGCGCGGGAGCCGACGGCGGCGGCGGCAATCCCATGGCGGTGACCGCCGACCAGCTGGCGGCGACCATCGAGCTCTACCGGTCCGGCTTCCCCGCCGCGCACATCGAGAACGCCAAGGCCTGGCTGTTCCTGCAGGTGTTCAGCATCGGCCTGCTGCCCATCACCATGGGCCTGATGATGCTGGGCATGGGCCTGTTCAAGGCGGGCTTCCTGGCCGGTCGGTCGCCGACCTGGGTCTATCTGCTGGTCTTCGCCCTGGGGGCGGGAAACCTGGCCTTCCTGGGCTGGTTCGAGTGGATGGACGCCAATGCGCCGCACGGTGCGCCGGCGCCCTCGGGAGGTCTGGCCGGGGTGGGCGCCAGCTTCGCCTGGGTCATCACCCTGGGCTACGCCAGCATGCTGATCCTGATGACCCGCTTCGGCCTGCGCTTCCTGACCGCGCGCCTGGCCCCGGTGGGGCGGATGGCCTTCACCAACTACCTGACCCAGACGCTGATCATGACCAGCCTGTTCTACATGCCTTGGGGGCCGCATTGGTTCGGCGATCCGCAGTGGGGACCGGGCGGGCTCTGGATGATCGTCGGCGCGATCTGGATCGCCCAGCTGATCTGGTCGCCGTTGTGGCTGTCGGTGTTCCAGATGGGGCCGCTGGAGTGGCTGTGGCGCTGCCTGACGTATGGGCGGATGGTGCCGCTGAGGAAGTGAGGTTCCAGGTTCTAGGGGTTAGGTTCTAGGGGGCGTGAGGCGGACTTGGCCGTCAGGCATTCCCTAGCACCTAGAACCTAGCCCCTAGTCCCTCTAGAAGCCGCCTATGACTGACGCCGCCGCTCCCGCCTCCCCCATCCGCCCCGAAGCCCGCAGCCCCCGGGGGTTCGCCGACCGTCGCGGCCGCGACCTGATCGCCGAGCGTCGCCTCGTGCAGCGTGTGTCCGAGGTCTATGAGCGCTGGGGCTTCGAGCCGCTCGATACGGGGGCCTTCGAATACGCCGACGCCCTGGGCAAATTCCTGCCCGACGCCGACCGTCCCAACGAGGGCGTCTTCGCCCTGCAGGACGATCCCGACGAAGAGGGCAATGGCGAGTGGATGGCGCTGCGCTACGACCTGACCGCGCCCCTGGCGCGGTTTGCGGCGCAGAACTGGGAGACCCTGCCCAAGCCGTTCCGCCGCTACGCCTTCGGGCCGGTGTGGCGCAACGAGAAGCCGGGGCCGGGGCGGTTCCGCGAGTTCGTCCAGTGCGACGCCGACACCGTCGGTTCGGACCGGCCCGAGGCGGACGCCGAGATCATCGCCATGGCCTGCGAGGGCCTGCAGGCCGCGGGCCTGGCGGCCGACCAGGCGGTGATCCGGGTCTCGAACCGCAAGCTGTTCGACGGCCTGTTCGAGGCCGGCGGCGTGACCGATCCGGTCCAGAAACTGACCGCCCTGCGCGCCATCGACAAGTTCGACCGCCTGGGCTGGGCCGGGGTCTCGGCCCTGCTCGGCGAAGGCCGCATGGACGAGTCCGGCGACTATACCAAGGGCGCCAACCTGCCGATCGGCGTGGCCGCGACCATCGAGGCCTTCCTGGCCTCGGCCGGGGACGCCGGCCTGTCGCGGGCGGGGACGCTGGAGGCCGTGGCGCGGGCCGGGGGCCTGGGCGCGGTCGGCGAGGGGGCGCTGGAGGAGCTGGCGGCCATCGACCGAGCCCTGAACGCCATGAAGGTCCCCGAGGCCGCGGTGCGCTTCGACCCGACCATCGTGCGCGGGCTGGAGTACTACACCGGCGCCGTGTTCGAGGCCGAACTGCTGCTCGAGACCACCGATGACAAGGGCCGGGCCGTGCGCTTCGGCTCGATCGGCGGCGGCGGGCGCTATGATGACCTGGTGGCGCGCTTCACCGGCGAGCGGCTGCCGGCGACGGGCTTCTCGTTCGGCGTCTCGCGCCTTGCCTCGGCCCTGCGCGCCGCGGGTCGGGAGATGGGCGAGGCGGTTCGCGGCCCGGTCGTGGTGATCGTCTTCTCGGAAGCCGACATGCAGCACTATCTGAACGCGGTCGCCGAGCTGCGCGGCGCCGGTCTGGCCGCCGAGCTCTACCTCGGCCGGGCCGGGATGAAGGCGCAGATGAAGTACGCCGATCGGCGTAATGCTCCTGCCGCCGTAATCCTCGGCGGCGACGAGATCGCGGCCGGCCAGGTGACCATCAAGGATCTCGATGCGGGCCGCGCGCGGGCCGCCGACATCACCGATAACCAGGCCTGGAAGGCCGAGCGTCCGGGTCAGGTGACGGTCGCCCGCGGCGACCTTGTGGCCACGGTTCGCGCCATGGTCGAAAACGCCAACTGATCAGTGATCAGTCATGAATTTCAAGCGTTTCGCCTGGCGCTTGATTGACTTGATCGGCGGAATGTCGTCATTCTGCGGACACTCGGAAGACGCGGCGTTCTGACGCAGCGGCCTTTCGGAGGCGTTTCGGGGAGGAAACGTCCGCTCCGTAGAGAGCGAAAGAAAGCCCGCCGCGATGTATCCCCCGCGGCGGGCTTTTTCGTGCCCGGACGATGCCGATGGGACCAGGATGCGGCCCCGTCCGAACGCGAAACTGAACTCAAGAAACGAACGCAAAAAAGAGGGCGGTCTGGAGCCCGGATGGTAGGGGGGCCCGAACGCCAGACCGCCAACCCCGGGGTGGCGTGCGCGCCGGGGATGACGAGGGCGCTGAACCGCGGAACAGCAAAGCCTCGTGTCCTCACACTGCTTAGCTTCAAGCTTCACGGCAACGCAGCCAGAAGGACTAGTCCTTTCGACTAGCCCTCTCCGCCAGTCATGAAAAAGGGCCAGAGCGTCGCCGCTCCGGCCCTCGTTCGTTCGGCGATGAGGTCCGCTTACCAGATGCGGACGCGGTCTTCCGGCGCCAGGTAGTATTTCGAACCGGGCTGGACGTTGAACGCGTCGTACCAGGCGTCGACGTTGCGCAGCGGGCCGATGACGCGGAATTCCGCCGGCGAGTGCGGGTCGGTCGCGATCTGGTTCTTCAGCGCGTCCTCGCGGTATTTCGACTGCCACACCTGGGCCCAGCCGTAGAAGAAGCGCTGGTCGCCGGTGGTGCCGTCGATGACCGGCGAAGGCTGGCCGTTCAGCGACAGGTGATAGGCCTCAAGGCCGACCGCCGTGCCGGCGGCGTCGCCGATGTTCTCGCCCATGGTCAGGCCGCCCTGGACCGGGTGGCCCGGGATCGGCTCGAAGGCGTCGTACTGGGCGCCGAGGCGGGTCGTCAGGGCCTGGAAATTGGCCTTGTCGGCATCGGTCCACCAGTTGCGCAGCACGCCGTCGCCGTCCGACTTGGAGCCCTGGTCGTCGAAGCCGTGGCCGATCTCGTGGCCGATGACGCCGCCGATGCCGCCGTAGTTCACGGCCGGGTCTGCGTTCGGATCGAAGAAGGGCGGCTGCAGGATGGCGGCCGGGAAGACGATCTCGTTGTTGGTCGAGTTGTAGTAGGCGTTGACCGTCTGCGGGGTCATGCCCCACTCGGCCTTGTCGACCGGCTGGTTCAGGCGGTTCAGCTGGTAGTTCCACTGGAAGAGGCCGGCGCGTTCGGCGTTGCCGAACAGGTCGTCGGCGCGGATCTGCAGGGCCGAGTAGTCACGCCACTTGTTCGGATAGCCGATCTTGACGGTGAATTTGGCCAGCTTCTCCTGGGCCGCCGCCTTGGTCTCGGCGCTCATCCAGCTGTAGTTCTCGATGCGGTGGCCGAGCGCGATGCGCAGGTTGGCGACCAGCTCTTCCATCTTGGCCTTGGACTCGGCCGGGAAGTATTCGGCCACGTACTGGCGGCCGACGGCTTCACCGAGCATGCCTTCGGCGAAGCTGATGCCGCGCTTGTCGCGCGGACGCTGCATCGGCTGGCCGTTGAGGTCCCGCGAGCGGAACTCCCACTGGGCGTCCGAGAAGCGCTTGGACATCACCCCGGCGGCGTCGTCGGTGGTGTGGAAGGCCTGCCAGGCCTGGATGGTGGCGATCGGGGTGTCGGCATAGACGGCCGCGATCTTCGGCATGGCCGTGTCCTGACGGACGATCAGGCGCGGCACGTCGCCGACGCCGATGGCCGAGTAGTAGTCCTGCCATGCGAAGCCCGGAGCCTCCGACGCCAGCTGGGCGATGGTGTACTCGTTGTAGGTCTCGTCGCGGTTGCGGTTCTGGATCGGGGTCCAGTGGGCTTCGGCGATCTTGGTCTCGAAGGCGACGATGTCGGCGGCCGACTGCTCGGGGTTCTCCCAGCCGACCATGGTCAGCATGCGGGCGACGTAGGCCTGGTACTTCTCTTTCTTGTCCGCGAAACGGGCGTCCAGATAGTAGTCGCGGTTCGGCAGACCGAGGCCCGACTGGCCGGTCGAGACGACGTAGCGGGTCGGGGCCTTCTGGTCGGTCGTGATGCCGGTGCCGAAGATCGAACCGCCGAAGCGGCCCTGGGTCTGACCCATGTAGAGCGCGGCCTTGTCGTGGGTGTCGGCGGCGCGGATGGCGGCCAGGTAGGGCTGCAGCGGCTGGGCGTCCAACTGCTCGATGCGGGCCTCGTCCATATAGGCGCGGTAGGCGTCGGCGATCTTCTGCTCATCGGAGCCGGCGGCCAGATCGGTGCGGGCCACCAGGCCTTCGATCATGCCTTTGACGCGGTTGTCGGACAATTCGCGCAGCAGGTTGAAGGAGCCGTAGGAGGTCTTGTCCGACGGGATCTGCAGACGATCCAGCGCAGCGCCGTTGGCGTAGCGCATGAAGCTGTCGCCCGGGTTCACCGAGGTGTCGCGCCCGTTGAGGTCGAAGCCCCAAGTTCCGTACTTCGGCGCGTCGGTGCCCTGATAGCCCAGGACGGTGGCGCCTTCGCCCGGGGCTTGGAACAGTTCGAACACGGTGCAGGCCTCGTCCACGCAGGCGTGGTCATGGCCGTCGTCGGCGAAATGCTGAGCCAGGGCGGGCGCGGCAGGCAGGAGCAGGGCGCCGACCGCGGCGCCGATGAGCAGCTTCTTCATTCAGTTTCCCTCGACTTTCCGTCGCTTTGGACGGGCCGGCGGCGACCCTTACGCCGCGGACCCGGCCTGTCGTCTGAATTTTTTGTCATGAAGCGACGGACTTCCCGCGCGCGCGTCGTTTCAGCCAAAGGCTGAAGCAGGCGGGGCTCACGACCCTGCGCACGCATCTTTGAAGATCGCTGTTGCGAAACGCTTGCAGTGCGGAAACCGCAGCCATTAGGCTCCCCATATAATCACGATCGACAGGTGAGCGCTTCACGGCACAGGCCGCGGGGTCGGCTGCGATCGTGACCCACGGGAGTTCGGATGGCAGCGCACGGCGGCGGCGAGTACAAGGACCTGATCGTCTTCCTGGCTGCGGCCGGGGTGGTCGTGCCGCTGTTCAATCGGTTGAAGATCAGCCCCGTGCTGGGCTTCCTGGCCGCCGGGGTGCTGCTGGGTCCGGACGGGCTGGCGCGCTTCGCAGATCGCGCGCCCTGGCTCGGCACGCTGACCATTTCCGACGCCCAGCAGATCCGGTCGCTGTCCGAACTGGGCGTCGCCTTCCTGCTGTTCATGATCGGGCTGGAGCTGTCGTGGGAGCGGCTCAAGGCCATGCGCAAGATGGTTTTCGGCCTGGGGCTGACCCAGGTCGTGCTGTGCACGGTGGGCATCGCCGCCGTGTTGATGCTGATGGGCCAGCCGCTGGTCTCGGCGGCGGTGCTGGGCATGGGCCTGGCGCTGTCGTCGACCGCCGTGGTCATGCCGGTGATGGCCGAGCGCGGGCGGCTGGGGGGCGCGACGGGCCGGGCGACCTTCTCCATTCTGCTGGCCCAGGACCTGGCCGTGGCGCCGATCCTGATCACCGTCACCGTGCTGGCCGCGATGGCCCAGGAAGGGGTGACGCCGGCCGGGGAGTTCGACCCCTCGGTGCTGGGCCCGGCCCTGTTCACCCTGGTGCCCGCGGCCATCGGCCTGGCCCTGATCGTCGTCCTCGGCCGGCTGGTGCTGCGGCCGATGTTCCGCTCCGTGGCCAAGGCGCGCTCCAAGGGGCAGGGGCAGGAGCTGTTCGTGGCCGCCAGCCTGCTGGTGGTGGTCGGGGCCGGCCTGGCGGCGCAGGCGGCGGGCCTGTCGATGAGCCTGGGCGCCCTGGTCGCCGGCCTGCTGCTGGCCGAGACCGAATTCCGCCGCGAGGTCGAGGTCTCGATCGAGCCCTTCAAGGGGCTGCTGCTGGGGGTCTTCTTCGTGGGCGTCGGCATCGCCCTGGACCTCGACGCCGTGGCCGCCGATCCGGCGGCGGTGTTCGGCCTGGCGGCGGGGCTGACCCTGCTCAAGGCCGGGATCATCTACGGCGCGGCGCGGGCCTGGGGCGTGAAGAACCGCAACGCCATCGAGACGGCCTTGGTCCTCGGTCCGGCCGGGGAGTTCGCCTTCGTCATCCTGGGGGCCGGCCTGGTCGAGGGCATCGCGTCGCCGGCCTTCACCCAGACCATTCTGGTGGCGGCGACGATCAGCATGTTCAGCGTGCCGCTGATGGCCCTGATCGCGGATCGGCTGCTGCGTAAGGTCGCCCCGGCGCAGCCGGACCTGCCCCCCGAGGCCCTGGTTCCGTCCGGGGCCCACGGCGAGGTGCTGATCGTCGGTTTCGGCCGGGTCGGCCGGCTGGTCGGCGAGATGCTCCATGAGCACGGCCAGTCCTTCATGGCCCTGGACGCCAACGCAGTGACCGTGGCCAAGGGCCGGGCCGAGGGCTCCAACGTCTTCTATGGCGATGCGGCCCGGGCCGACATGTTGGACAAGTGCGGCATCGAGTCGGTGCGGGCGGTGGTGGTGACCATGGACGCCCCGACCAAGGTCGACGAGGTGGTGGCGGCGGTGCGCTCGGCCCGCCCCGAGGTCATCCTGATCGCGCGCGCCCGCGACTCGCGCCACGCCGAGCGGCTGTATCGTCTGGGCGTCACCGACGCGGTGCCCGAGACGACGGAGGCCAGCCTGCAGCTGGCCGAGAACACCCTGGTCGATCTGGGCGTGCCGATGGGCCTGGTCCTGGCCTCGATCCACGAACGCCGTGACCGTTTCCGCAAACTGTTCCAGGAGGCCATGCCCGACGACGCACCCGCCAGACGCCCGCGCGCCCTGCGCTCGACCCAGCGCTCATGACGCGCCGACCGCCGGTTCGTGACCCGGTCCGGGACACAAAGGCGAAGTTATCATCCTTTCAGACAGGTCCGTTAACCTGCCTACCCCATTTTGGTCATCGTTGCGTGATGACTGATCCATTAGTCGTAAGACGCCGCGGACCTCCCCGTCCGTTTCCCCTCCCCATCGCTTCGGCGGTCGTTTTTCGATAGCGGGCCTGTTGTCCCGCCGTTAGTCGAGTAACCGTTTTCATGCGAGACATCGCCCTGCCTACCCCCGAAACCGAAACCGAAACCCAGGCCCCGCGCCTGAACCGCCGTCAGGCGGCCAAGGTCCGCACGCGCCAGAAGGTTCTGGACGCCGCCCGCCAGCTGTTCGCCGAGCGCGGCTATGAGCCCGCCACCATTCGCGACATCGCCAAGGGCGCCGGCATGTCGACCGGCGCGGTCTTCGCGAACTTCCAGGACAAGGCCGAGCTGTTCGAAGCCGTGCTGGCGACCGACATGGTCGCCCTGGCCGAGGTCATGAAGGCGGCCGCCCAGACCGAAGGCTCGGTCCGCACGCGTCTGCTGGCCGCGCTGAGCGCCGCCTATCACTCGTCGCTCGAGCAGCTGCCGCTGGTGCAGGCGGTCATCGCCCGCTCGTGGTTCCAGCCGGTCGCCGCCGAAATGCGCGTCCGCGCCGCCATCAAGCCGCTGGTTTCGGTCGTCACCGACGCCCTGCAGGCCGGCGTCCGCGAGGGCGAGCTGCGCCAGGACGCCGACGTGCGCCTGCTCAGCGAGCTGATCTACGGCGCCTATCTGTCGAACTACCGCCAGGCCGCCTACGACGGCTGGACCAGCGACCAGCTGGCCGAGCGCATGGGCAAGCAGATCGACGTGATCCTCGCCGGGGCGCTGGCGCGCCAGTAACCCGCGGCGGCAAGCGGAGCCGTTCCGGCGCGCTTCTTGCAACGGTCCTGAAACCACCACCACTGCCAAGGCCGCGACGCCCCCGTCGCGGCCTATTTTTTCGCCATGTGGCTTGATGATCGCCGCTAGGCCAATGGCGGCTGATCGCGGGCGTCCTCGGGTGAACACCTGATGGACCTTCGATTGGCTTCCGAGGATTGCTCCCCCAACAGCGCAGATGGGTGGAAAGCGGATGATCGGGTCAGACCAATTCACGCGGCGCACTGTGATCCAGACGGGCGGTCTGGCCGTTGCGGGCGGCCTGCTTGCGGATTCGCTGCCGGCGCACGCAGCGGTTCAGGCCGACTTCGATATCGATCAGGTGTTCGCCGGGTTCATGCGCGACATCGGCGGTGGGGCCTCCGACGCCGGCGGGAAGGTCACGTTCACAGGCGCCGATCCGATCATCCGAAGCCATTTCCGCGTCGGCTCCTGCATGGCGATCGCCGCCATGGGCGCAGGACTGGGCGCGGCCGCCATCTGGCGTGAGAGAACCGGCGAGGCGCAGGACCTGACGGTCGACCTGCGGGAATCCGTCTACAATGTGAACCCGCTCATCGGCGCGATCCTGTTGATGGCGCAGCGCGACGGCACCGTCCCGGCCGCGGACGCCATCCCCCGTGATTTCGTGATCCCCACGGTGAACGGGCTCATGCTCCAGGCGCCGCTGGGGCTCGGCAATCCGCTGACCTTCGTGCCCTTCGAAACGCGCGACGGCCGGTTCCTGAACGTGACCGGCGCCTATCCGCACCTCAATGAGCGCGCCCTCACGACGATGAAGTCCCTCCCGGGGCGCGACAACATCGTCCGGGCGCTGAAGCAGGTCGACGCGTTCGAGTTCGAAGAAGAGCTGAACGCCGCCGGCGGTGTCGGGGTGGTGCACCGGACGCGGGAGGAATGGCTGGCGCATCCGGAAGGCCAGGTGCTGGCGCGCACGCCCCTTATCGAGATCATCAAGATCGCTGACGGCGAGCCGGTCCCCTGGTCGCCCAACCCGGCCCAGCCGCTGTCGGGTCTGCGGGTGCTTTCCAACACCCACGTCATCGCCGGCACATGCGCGTCGCGCACGCTGGCCGAATACGGGGCGCAGGTTCTGCATGTCGCTCGCGACCAGGCGTTCGAGCACGAGGCGATGGTCGTCGACGTCAACGTCGGCATGCGGTCGACCTTTGTCGACCTTCGCAATCCCGACCAGAACAAGCGGCTCAAGGGTCTGGTGCCGCAGGCCGACGTGTTCGTTGAGAATTTCCGTGTCGGCGCCCTCGATCGTTTGGGCTTCGGCGCGGAGGAACTCGCTGCCGGTCACCGCGGACTGGTCTACCTTTCCGGCAATCCCAACAGCGCGAGCGGCCCCTGGGCGACCCGTGGCGGCTTCGACATGGAAGGCCTGTCCGTGTCAGGCTTCACGCTGGAGGAGGGCGGCGGCGGAGGCGTGCCGCGTTTCCCCCCGACGCTCGTCATGAACGACTATATCGCCGGCTACCTCGGCGCTTGCGGCGTGATCGCCGCACTGCGTCGGCGCGCACGCGAGGGCGGCAGCTATCACGTCCGGGTCAGCCTGACGCGGGCAGCCATGTGGTACGCCAGCCTCGGCCGTTTCCCAGACACGGCATTTGACCTGTCGGGGCCCGACAATCGACTGATCTCGCCCGAAATCCTGGTGGCCCAGACCCCATACGGCGAAGTGCGGCGCCTTGGGCCACAGGTGAAGCTCGAACGCACACCGGGGCGCTGGCGCACGCCGCTCGTGGCGGTGCGCGGAGGCGATGCGGTGGCCTGGGCGTGACGGGCTCACGACATCACCCGGCGGCGATCGGCAGCGTGGCGGAGGTCGCCTCCTGCCTCGCCTTGGCGCTGGCCGTGCTGGCGCCCGCGGCGCCGGCGCGGGCCCAGGACATCGTCGGGCTCGCAGATGGTGGTGCTGACCTTCCGGTAGTCACGCAACCGGAACCGGGGCCTCCGCCTGATCCGACCGCGGTGGCTCCCCACCTTCCTTCCGTCCAGGATCCCGAGGACGAGCCCCTCTATCCCGAACTTCTCGAGTCGACGATGTCGGTCGAGGGGGATCTTGAACCCGATGGACCGCCGGGGCCGCGGCGAGCCACAGCGCTTGCACCGTGGTTCACCTGGAAACAGGGACTGACCGAGCGGCACGGCCTGACCATCGGCGGGTCGTGGGGCATGCTCTGGCAGAACTATTCGGACAGCCGGATCGACGAACACAACGCCGTCGGCAGCAAATTCACCTTCAACCTGTCCTACGCGCTGACGAACCGCGGCCAGCCCAACGCACTGACGTTCGACATGGCGGTCGAGGACCGGCGGCCGCTGTTCACGGACCTGGCGCCCCTGCAGGCCGGAATCGGCGCGGGGTCGGCAGTGCCCACGGCGGCGACCTGGGGCGACTTCAGCCTCGGGATCACCCAGGCGTACGTCCGGCAGAACCTTGCCGACAACCGCTTCCAGTACGCCGTAGGCAAGCTCTTCGCGCCCAACTTCGTCAACGCCTATCCGTTCTTTGACGACAACCGGCAATTCCTCAGCCTGCAGTTCTCGACCAGTCCGACCATCGCCGTGCCGCTGCGCGGATTCGGCGGCGTCGCGGCCGCCTTCCCCACCGAGGGCGGACTCTACCTGAAGGGCGGCGTCTTCACGCCCTACAGCAGCGACACGGGCTGGACTATCGACGACTTCTTTGGCGAGGACGCCAAATTCTACTTCTTCGAAACCGGTTGGAGCGGCCTGTCGGGACGCGGTGCGCCGATCCATGCGCGCGGGCCGATGGACCGGAATAATTTCCATATCACCAGTTGGTACCGGGACGCCCTGAATGACGGCAGCCCGCGCGCCTACGGTTTCGCCTTCAACGCCAACTTCATGGCGGGGGAGGACTTCATGTGGTTTGTGCGCGGCGGCTGGTCAGACGGCTGGCTGGCGGACCGGAATCTGAGCGCCGGCTTCGGCTGGCGGCATCCCAACGCCCCGTCTGACCTGTTTGGTTTCGCCGGCGGTTGGACCAGCCCTGCGGCCGACTTCCTCGACAGTCAGTACACCACCGAGGTCTTCTATCGGTATCATCTGACCGAGAACCTGGCCCTGACTCCGGTCCTGCAGGTCGTGCTGAATCCAACGCTCTACCCGACGAGGGATTCCATGACCGTCCTCAGCGTGCGGGCGCGCGTCACTTTCTGATCTGGCGACTGTTCGCCCGCCTCAGCTCTTCCACCGCAGCGTCGTCGCCTTGACCGGGTTCGCGAACGGGCGACCCTCCGTCCGCGCCTTGATCCATTCGCGCTTCAGCTGCTGGTACCATTTGGCCTGTTTGTCGGCGTCGTCGATCCAGATCAGGGCCGGGTCGTAGCGCAGGCCTTCGTTCTGCAGGTTCACCATGCCGCCGTCCTGCTTGAGGAAGGCGACCACGCCCATGCGCAGGAAGGGCTTGGCGACGTTGAAGATCCAGTGGTCGGACCAGAAGATCTGGGTGATCCGGGTCCTGGTCTCGGTGATCGGGGTCAGGCAGGTCAGGGCCAGGACCTGCTTCGGGCCGACCTGGATGTGCTCCCACCGGTAGCCGGGCAGGCGGAAGGTGATCTCGGTGGCCGGGGCGCCGCCCAGCAGCTTGTAGGCCCGGCTGTTCGAGGACGGGGCGTGGCGGACCATGGAGAAGCCCTGCTCGCGCGGCTCGAAGGCCTTGGCCTTCTCGTGCATGGAATGCGCCGAGCGCCACCACCACTGCTGGTGCACGAAGGGGCCGTGGGCCGGGTCCATGAGGCCGACGACGGCGTGGTCGATGTGGCTCTCGAAATCCATCCACTCGACCAGTTTGGCGTCGCCGCCGACCACGCCGGGGAACTGCGGCGGCTCATGGTCGGGCTCGGAGGGATTGCGCGGGTCCGAGGCGACCCAGGCGAAAACCATCCCCTGGCTCTCGCGCACCGGATAGGCGCGGACGCGGATCCGCTCGGGTTCATAGGCCTGGTCCTCGACCAGGGAGGGAATGGCGGCGCAGACGCCGTCGGGGCGGAAACGCCAACCGTGGTAGCAGCACTCGACCGTCTCGCCCTCGCCGGGCTTGTCGACGACGCGGCCGGCCGACAGAGGGGCGGCGCGGTGCGGGCAGATGTCGCGCATGGCGAAGACCTGGCCGGCCTTGGTGCGGCCGATCAGGACCGGCTCGCCGAGCAGCTCGTAGCGCTTCAGCGAAGTCGGCTTCACGTCGCGGGCCAGGGCCACGAAATACCAGGCGTCCTGGACGAAGCCCTTGCCGAAGGCGGTGGGCGGGGCCTTGGCTTCGGGCGTGGACGAGGTGGGCGAAGGGGCGCTGTCGGCAGGCGTCATGGGGTCAGTCTAGCGGCCTGCTTTCGCGAAGTCTTGACCGGCTGCATCCATTCGCGCCCTCTGCGACGACTAGGGGATGAAAACGGGCGCCGCGCCCGTCCAACGGGAACCGACGACATGAGCTTCAAGACCCTGACCGCCGCCGCCGCCCTGATCGCCGCCCTGTCGCTGGGCGCCCCGGCCTTGGCCCAAGACCACGGGGCCCACGGGTCGCACGCCCAGCACGGCCAGGCCGGCCACGGCCATGCGCACGCCGACTTCGAGTCGGGCCGCTTCCACGTCCGCATCGACGGCCCGGCCAATCCGGTCGGCGACGTCATTCTGATCCCGGGCCTGAGCTCGTCGCCGGAGGTCTGGGACGGCCTGACCGAGCAGCTGAAGGGCCGCTACCGCGTGCACCGGGTGCATGTGCAGGGCTTCGCCGGCGCGCCGGCCGAGGACAACGCCTCCGGCCCGGTGGCCGCGCCGGTGGCCGAGGACCTGGCGCGCTACATCGCCGAGCAGGGGCTGACCAAGCCGGCGGTGATCGGCCACTCGATGGGCGGCACCATCGGCCTGATGCTGGCCGCCCGTCACCCCGACAGCGTCGGCAAGCTGATGGTCGTCGACATGGTGCCATTCATGGGCGCGATGTTCGGCCAGCCGGGCGCCTCGGTCGAGCAGATCACGGCCACCGCGGACCAGATCTACGCCGGCATGGCGAACAGCCCGCGCGAGACCTACAACACCCAGGCGGCGGCCTCGATCAACGGCATGATCAAGACGGAGTCGCTGCGCGCCGGTCCCCTCGCGGACATGGAGGCCAGCGACCAGCAGACCTCGGCGGCGTCGTTCCGCGAGCTGATCGTCACCGACCTGCGTCCCGAGCTGGGCAAGATCACCGCCCCGGTCGAGGTGCTGTATGTGAAGTTCAACGACCCGCGTATGACCAATGAGATCACCGACGGGATTTACCGCGCCTCCTACGCCAATCTGCCGGGCGCCGAGCTGAAGCGGATCGATGACAGCGCCCACTTCATCATGCTGGACCAGCCGGCCGTGTTCGCCGCCGAGGTGAACGCCTTTTTAGAATAGGCCGTTTCAGGGTCATGCTTTCGGCGGAAACGTCCTTCACGATCCTGTTACGGACCCAAGTCGGGTTTCGTTGGGGGCGTTTCCGTACGCGAGCGTAACCGGCTAAGACCGGCAAGGCTCAGCTTGTGAGGAACTTGATGGCGTTGATGGGCGGCTTCTTCAACCGCGGCGGCGACGGTGACGGCGGTTCGCCGAAGCCCAAGCGGACGCCCCTGCAGCGGCTGATGTACTGGGGCATGGTCCTGGGCGTCTGGGGCCTGATCTTCCTGGTCGTCTTCTTCGCCGTCTTCGCGCGAGACCTGCCCGACACCTCGACGCTGTACAACGTCGACCGCCAGCCCTCGATCACCTACCTGGACCGCAACGGCGCCCTGATCGCGGTGCGCGGCACCCAACAGGCCCCGCCGGCCGACCTCAGCTCGTTGCCGGACTATGTGCCGGCCGCCTTCATCGCCATCGAGGACCGGCGCTTCTACCACCACCCCGGCTTCGACCCGATCGGCATGAGCCGGGCCATGGTCTCCAACATGCGCGCCGGCCGCGTCGTCCAGGGCGGCTCGACCCTGACCCAGCAGCTGGCCAAGAACCTGTTCCTGTCCCCGGACCAGAACATGAAGCGCAAGGTCCAGGAGCTGATGCTGGCCGTGTGGCTGGAGATGAAATTCTCCAAGGACGAGATCCTCGCCCTGTATCTGAACCGGGTCTATTTCGGCGCCGGGGCCTATGGCATCGAGGCGGCCTCGCAGCGCTATTTCGACAAGAGCGCCAAGGAGCTGACCGTCGGCGAGGCGGCCCTGCTGGCCGGCCTGCTGAAGGCCCCGTCGCGCTACTCGCCGGTGTCCGAGAGCGAGCGGGCGGCGACCCGCGCCACCGTCGTGCTCAACGAAATGGTCGACGCCGGGGTGATCACGCCCGAGCAACGCGCCCAGGCCGTGACCGAGCCGGTGCGGGTGTCGCGCACCCTGGCCAGCCAGCACGCCCAGTATTTCATCGACTGGCTCGACAAGCAGATCCGCGAACTGGTCGGCGAGCCGACCGAGGACATGATCGTCGAGACCACGCTCGACCTGACCCTGCAGACCTCGGCCGAACGGTCGGTGCGGCGCATCCTCGACCGCGACCGCTCCAAGGGCGTGCAGCAGGCGGCGCTCGTCGCCGTCGACGGCGACGGCCGGGTGCGGGCCATGATCGGCGGAGCCTCCTACGCCGACAGCCAGTTCAACCGCGCCACCGACGCCAAGCGGCAGGCCGGCTCAGCCTTCAAGCCGTTCGTCTATCTGACGGCGCTGGAGAGCGGCTTCACCCCGGAGACGCGGGTCAACGACGCCCCGATCAAGATCGGCAACTGGTCGCCCAAGAACTATTCCGGCGGCTTCGCCGGCGAGATGACCCTGTCCCAGGCCGTGGCCCAGTCGATCAACACCGTGGCCGCGGGCATGGCCGACCAGGTGGGCCGCGACAACGTCGCCCGCACGGCGCGTCGACTCGGCATCACCTCGCGCATCGGCCTGGAGCCGGCCATGGCCCTGGGCGCCGTCGAGGTCTCGCCGATCGAGATGGCCCAGGCCTATGCGGCCTTCGCCAACGGCGGCAAGCGGGTGAAGGCCTATGGCATCAGCCGCATCCGCACCCCGCAGGGGCGCGTGGTCTATCAGAAGGCCGCCCGCGCCGACGGCCCGTTGCAGGCCATTTCGAACCCGTATCTGTTCTACCAGAACCAGATGCTGCGCGGCGTCATCACCTCGGGCACCGGCCGCTCGGCGGCCATTCCGGGCCGCGACATCGCCGGCAAGACGGGCACGACCTCGGACTACAAGGACGCCTGGTTCGTCGGCTACACCGGCGGTTTCGCTACGGCGGTGTGGGTCGGCAAGGACGACAACACTCCCATGCGCGGCGTCACCGGCGGCTCGTCGCCGGCCGCCATCTGGCGCGGCTTCATGGAGGCGGCCCTGCCGCGCCTGAACGCCCCGGCCATTCCCAACGGACCGCCGATGCCCGAGGGCTGGCAGCCGCCGAACCCGGTCGAGAGCCTAATCGGCCAGATCGGCGACCTGTTCGGCGACAATCCCCCGGCTGAAGGACCGACCGATCCGCTCGACGAAGGCCTGATCGATCCGCCGCCGGCGCAACGCCCGATCGCGCCCGACCGCGATCGTCCGCCGGCGCCGCAGCCGCAGCAGCCGGTGGTGCGTCCGACCCAGCCGCAGCCTCCCCGCCCGGAACCGGCTCAGCCGGGTCCGCCGACGGAGAAGAAGGGCGATCCGCTGTTCTTCTGAACGGGGCGTCCTCTGCCCTTGCGGGAGAAGGGACGCGAGCTATCTGCCGACCGCGTGCAGCGCCGCGCCGTTCTCGCGGAGCCATTTGCGGTACGGGCGGTGGTCGCCGATGAGTCGCTGGACGACGGACCAGTAGGCCGGGCTGTGGTCGGCGTGGACCAGGTGGGCGACTTCGTGAGCGGCCAGATAGTCGGCCACGGCTGGCGGGGCCAGGATGACGCGCCAGCTGTAACGGATCGACCGGTTGTGCGGGCTGCACGACCCCCAGCGGGACTTGGTGTCGGCGATCGACATCTTGACCGGACGCTGGCCGAGCGTGCGCAGGTGGTGCTCGGTGCGTTCGAGCAGCACCTGGCGGGCCAGCCGCTTGAACAGGTTCTCGACCCGGCGGGCGAAGGCCTCGCCCTCGCCGCCGGACTGGATGAAGGGTCCGTCGGGGCCGTCGATCAGCCGCGCCGCGCCGGCGCCGCCGACCGCGACCAGCCGGGTCGGGCGGCCGTACAGGGGCACCACGGCGCCGGGCTCAAGCGGGGCGCTGTCAGGCCGCTCGGCCAGGCGCTCGCGCATCCAGGCGGCCTTGGTGCGGGCGAAGGCGACAACCTCGGCCAGCTTGCGCTCGGAAGGGGCGACCAGGACGGCTTCGCCGGCGCGGCCGTCGATGCGGATCGACAGCCGGCGGGCGCGCGGATTAACCGACAGGCGGGCGGCGACGCCCAGGGCGTCAGGCGGCAGCCGCTGGCCGTTCCGGTACTGCACAGAGGCTCTCGTTGGTGGCGATGAAGTCGCGCACCCGGGGGTAGATGTCGTCGCGGAAGCGGCGGCCGTTGAAGACGCCGTAGTGGCCGACCTCGGGCTGGACGTAGAGCACCCGCCGGTTCTCGGGCAGGTTCGAGCAGAGGCCATGGGCGGCCTGGGTCTGTCCGACGCCGGAGATGTCGTCCTTCTCGCCCTCGACCGTCATCAGGCCGATGTCGGTGATCTTCGTCAGATCGACCTTGCGCCCGCGGTGCTCCAGCAGGCCGCGCGGGAGCAGGTGCTGCTGGAAGACGATGTCGATGGTCTGGAGATAGAACTCTTCCGACAGGTCCAGCACCGAGAGGTACTCGTCGTAGAATTCCTCATGCTTCTGCGCCCCGTCGCCGTCGCCGGACACCAGGTCCTGGAAGTAGCGCCAGTGGGCGTCGGTGTGCTTCTCCTCGTTCATCGACATGAAGCTGTAGAGCTGCACGAAGCCCGGATAGACCCGCCGCCCAAAGCCCGGATAGGGCCAGGGCACGGTGTGGATCATGTTCGACTTGAACCAGGCGAAGGGTTTCTCCTCGGCCAGTTCGTTGGTCACCGTCGGCGACAGGCGGGCGTCGATCGGCGAGCCCATGAAGGTCATCGAGGCCGGGCGGTTTGGATCCTCGTCCTCGGCCATCAGGGCGCAGGCGGCGAGCACCGGCGGACCCGGCTGGCAGACGCCGACGACGTGGGCGCGCGGGCCGATGACGCCCAGCATGGTGCGGACGTGGTCGATGTAGTCGAAGAAGTCGAACCGGCCCTCGAGCATCGGCACCTGGCGGGCGTTGGCCCAGTCGGTGACGTAGACGTCGTGGTCCTGCAGGAAGGCCTCGACCGTGCCGCGCAGCAGGGTGGCGTAGTGGCCCGACAGGGGGGCGACGATCAGGACCGCCGGGGCGGCGGCGGGCTTGCCGGCCCGCTTGAGGTCGCCGATGTGCCGGGCGAAGCGGACCAGGCGGCACCAAGGCGAGGACCAGACCACCTGCTCGGTGGTCCGCACGGGCAGGCCGCCGATGGCGACGTTCTCCAGGCCCCAGGCGGGCTTGCCGTAGCGCCGGGTGACGCTCTCGAACAGGCCGGCCGAAGCGAAGGCCGTCCGTCCGATGGCGGTGTCGGCGGCCGGGTTCAGCGGTGAGCTCCAGAACTGTCGGGCCATCTGGGCCCCGATCCGGAACGGCGTCGCCGAGTGATAGGCGAGCTCGTGAAGCGAATAGAGCATGGAATCCTTGGAGGCGGCCCCCGCCGATGCGGCAGGGCAGCATAGAACGCACTGCACTGCAAAAGGATTATCAGCGATCACGCTGTTGTCTGGGGAGGCCTCTCCGGCCCGGATCGGGTCGGGGGGCGATCAACTCTTGGTGGGCCGCGGTCAGAAGGCTCCGCCTTCTCGACCCGACGCGGCTTTGGAGTGGGCCGCGGTCAGAAGGCTCCGCCTTCTCGACCCGACGCGGCTTTTGGAGTGGGCCGCGGTCAGAAGGCTGCGCCTTCTCGACCCGACGCGGCCTGTCACCCCCGCGCCATCACATTGCGGATCACCTGCGCGCCGCGCTGCGGGCCCAGGTCGTGGGTCAGGGCTGAGCGGAACTTCCCGTCCGGGCCCATCAGGTAGATCGTGAGCGAGTGGTTCATGGTGTAATCCTCGCCCGTCCCGACCTTTTGGTAATAGGCGCGGTAGGCGTCGGCGGCGGCCTTCACCTGCTGCGGCGTCCCGGTCAGGCCGACCACGCCCTGCGGGAAGCCGTCGGCCGAGAGGTAGTCCTTCAGCGCCTGCGGCGTGTCGCGCTCGGGATCGACGGTGACGAAGACGATCTGCAGATTCTCGGCCTGCGGCCCCAGTTCGCGCTTGGTCGCCTCGAGCATCTGCAGCGTCCCGGGGCAGAAGTCCGGGCAGTAGGTGAAGCCGAAGAAGACCACCGACCACTTGCCCGCGAGCAGCGACTGATCGACGGTCTGGCCGTCCTGGTTGACCAGTTGGAACGGTCCGCCGACCTTGGCCTCGCCGGTGGAGACGACCGTCCCGGGCAGGGCGGCGGGTCCGCTGCGGCCGAGCATGAAGACGGTGGCGATGATCACCGCGACGGCCAGGGCCGCGCAGGCGCCGGCGAACAGCAGGATGGAACGGCGCGGCATGGCCCCCTCGTCGAAAACGCGCCCTTTGGGCGTGGCCGGTCTATAGAAGAGCCGTGAACCCGACCCAAGACCCTCCTTCGTCGCAGCCTCTGGGCCTTCTGCCGCCGGACGGCCAGGGCCGCTTCGCCGGCTTTCGCAACCTGCCGCGGCGCAGCCGGGGGCTGAGTCTGCGCACCCTGGTCATCCTGCGCTGGATGGCCATCGCCGGGCAGAGCGCCACCATCTTCGTGGCCACGGCCTATTTCCACTTCGACCTGCCCCTGTGGGGCTGTCTGGCGGTGATCGCCGCCAGCATCGCAGTCAATCTGAACGCCACCGCCCGGTTGCAGCGCAGCGACGTGGCCATGCCCGACGGGGCGCTGACCGCGGCGCATCTGGGCTTTGACATCCTGCAGCTCAGCCTACTGCTGGCGCTGACCGGCGGGCTGCAGAACCCCTTCTGCCTGCTGCTGGTGGCGCCGGTGACGGTGGCGGCCGCCTCCCTGCCGGGGCGGCAGGCGGCGATGATGGGGCTGCTGGTGCTGCTGGCCACCGTCGGCCTGTTCTTCTTCTCCATGCCCCTGCCATGGCAGGCGGGCACCGAACTGGATCTGCCCGTCCTCTACCGTTTCGGCATCGGCCTGGCCCTGATCACCGGCGTGGTCTTCACCTCGGCCTATGCGTGGCGGGTGGCGGCCGACGCTGAGAAGCTGGAACTCGCTCTGGCGACGACCCAGGACGTGCTGCAGCGCGAGCAGCGGCTGGCGGCCCTGGGCGGGCTGGCGGCGGCGGCGGCGCACGAGCTGGGCACGCCCCTGGCCACCATCCAAGTGGTCGCCAAGGAGATGCTGCGCGCCGCGCCCGACGGGCCGGCCGCCGAGGACGCCGGCCTGATCCTGCAGCAGGCCGAACGCTGCCGGGACATCCTCAAACGCCTGTCACAGCAGCCGGAGGAGGGCGACGAGGCGTTCGCCAATGTCGGGCTGAAGGCCCTGCTGGAGGAGGTGGTCGAGCCCCACCGGGGCTTCGACCTGGCCTTCACCGTCGCCGTCCGCACGGCCTCAGGCGAGCCTGCGCCGCGCGTTCGTCGCCTGCCCGAGGTGATCCACGGCCTGTCGACCCTGGTCGAGAACGCCGCCGACTTCGCCAACAGCAAGGTGCGCGTCCAGGCCCTGGTCGACGCCGGCTTCATCGAGATCGAGGTGGTCGACGACGGTCCCGGCTTCCCGGCCGACATCCTGCCCCGCCTCGGCGAGCCCTATGTGACCAGCCGCCCGCAGGGCAAGGCGCGCAGGGCCCTGGCGGCCCAGATCGCCCACTCCGTCTCGTCGGCGGGCCCGGGGCGCAAGGCCAAGGGCGGCAAGGGCGGCAAGGTCGCGCCCCAGCCCGAGGCCATTGCGCCGAGCCAGGGCGGCATGGGCCTGGGCTTCTTCATCGCCCGCACCCTGCTTGAGCGCACCGGCGGCAAGGTCACCGTCGGCCTCGGCGACGGCGGCAAGGGCCTGCCCAAGGGCGCCCGCGTCGCCATCCGCTGGCCGCGTCCCGCCCTGGAGGTTCCCGCCTAAGCGCTGCTGTAGTGTCGCACCCTCGCCAGGGACCTTGACCGACGGCGAGCCGTTACCGACTTGAGGCCCAGGAGACGCCCATGACCGAGATCGAAGACCGGATCGCCGCCCTCGAGGACAAGACCCTCCTCCTGCTCGACGACGACAACGCCCTGCGCACACGCCTGGGGCGCGCGCTGGAGAGCCGGGGATTCACCGTGACCACAGCCGGTTCGGTCGCGGAGGCCAATGAGGCGCTGCGCAGCGGCCTGCCTGCCTTCGCGGTGCTGGACATGCGGCTGGAGGACGGCAACGGGCTGAAGGTGGTCGAAGCCATCCGCGACCGGCGCGAGGACGCCCGCATCGTCATGCTGACCGGCTACGGCGCCATCGCCACCGCCGTCGCGGCGGTGAAGGCGGGGGCGGTCGACTATCTGCAGAAGCCGGCCGACGCCGACGACGTGGTCAAGGCCCTGCTGATGACCGGCGAGGCCCCCGAGCCGCCGGACAATCCGATGAGCGCCGACCGGGTGCGCTGGGAGCATATCCAGCGCGTCTACGAGCTGTGCGACCACAACGTCTCCGAGACGGCCCGCCGTCTCGGCATGCACCGCCGCACCCTGCAGCGCATCCTGGCCAAGCGCGCGCCGCGCTGAGCTTGACCGTAGAGCCGCCTCCGGCCAGCCTGCGGGCGAACCTGGAGGGGGCTCCCATGAAGAAGCACGCGATCTGGCTGTTCATCGCGGCGGTCGGCCTGGCCGTCTCGGGCGGCCTGCTGCAATGGCTGATGTCGAGCGTCGAGGGGCTGACGGCGGCCTATGTCTTCCTGGACGCTGACATCCTGGCCAAGATGTTCATGCTGCTGATCCTGCTGCTGCAGTTCGCGGTGCTCGGCCTAGGCCTCGCAGCGGTGATCATGGGCCGGGGGCGGATGAACACGCCGCTCTTCCTCGTGGGGCTCGCCGCGATCGGGTTCGGGCTGCTGGGCGCAGGCTATACGGTGATGACGACCCAGCAGATCGCGGCGCGCATGGGCGGCGTCAGTTTCGAGATCACCGCCCCGAGCTATGCCGGCGCGGCCCTGTCGGCGACCCTGGGCTTCTTCACCGCCACCCTGGCCTTCGTCCTGCGCTGGCTGGGCGACCGCCGGAGCTGAGCCGCCTGGGCGCTTAAGACCCCATCAACCCTGTCGCTGCATGCGGCCTTAAGCATCTTCGGGCGAGGCTGATCCTTCACCCGTCGGAGGATGCATGGGGCCGCGCGCCGCCCAGACCCTGGACCTGATCCGCCGCGCCGATTGGTTCGACGCCGCGCGAGCCAAGGGCTATCTGGCCATCCTGGCGGTGCTGTCGGCGATCGTCGCCGTCGGCTATCTGTATCTCTCGTCGCCCCTGCTGGATCCGCAGGGCAAGGCGCTGGGCACCGACTTCGCCAGCTTCTGGACTGCCTCGCAGCTGGCCCTGGCCGGCGGCTCGCCGTGGGATGTCGAAGCGCACCGCGCCGCCCAGACGGCGATATTCGGGCCGGGCGCGGGCTATGCCGCCTTCTTCTACCCGCCCCCCTATCTGCTGCTCTGCCTGCCGCTCGCGCTCCTGCCCTACGCCGCCTCGCTGGCGGTGTGGCTGGGCGCGACCGGCGCGGCCTTCGCCGCCATGGCGCGACGGTGGCTGGGCCGTGAGTCCGGCTGGTTGCCGATCGCCGCCTTCCCCGCCGTGTTGGTCAACGCCGGCCATGGTCAGAACGCCTTCCTGACCGCCGCCCTGTTCGGGGCCGGGGCCCTGATCGCGTCGAAGCGGCCGTGGCTGTCCGGCGTGCTGTTCGGCTGCCTGGTCATCAAGCCGCACCTGGCCGTCCTGGTCCCGCTGTTCATGATCGCCACCGGCAACTGGCGCGGCTTCATCGCCGCCGGCGCGACCGCCGTCGGCCTGTGCGCCCTGTCGCTGGTCGTGCTCGGACCGGAGGCCTGGCAGGGATTCTTCGAGACCTCGGCCCTGGCCCGGCAGACGCTGGAGCAGAACCTCGTCGGCTACGCCAAGATGCAGAGCGCCTATGCCGGGGCCCGGCTGCTGGGCGCCCCGGGCGCAGTCGCCTGGGCCCTGCAAGGGCTGGCGCTGGTCGCCGCCGGGGCCTCCGTCTGGATGACCCGCAAGGCGGATGCGCGGGCGCGCGGCGCGGTGCTGGCCGCCGCGACCCTGCTCGCGACCCCCTTCCTGCTCGACTACGACCTGCTGCTGCTGGCCGTGCCGCTGGCCTGGCTGTTCCGCGAGGCGACGAAGGACCCTGGCCGTGACGGCTGGCGTGATTGGGAGAAGGCGGCGCTGGTCGCCGGCTTCGTCCTGCCGGTCGTGTCCCGGTCGCTGGCCATGGCCGCCGGCCTGCCGGTCGCGCCGCTTGTGGTCCTGGGCCTGCTGGCCTGTCTGGTGCGTCGCGCCCGGACGGCCGAGACGGTCGAAGCGAACCTTCCTGACGCCGCTACCCTTTCGATGGCGAGGCCCTGATGGCTCCCGAACTTTCTCTGGTGATCTGCACCCTCGACGAATCCGAGTCGATCGGCCCGGTGCTGCGCGAGGCGCTGGGGCATCTAGCGCATGTCGACGTCGAGATCCTGGTGGTCGACGATTCCGCCGACGAGCGCACCGCTGACGTGGTCCGCGCCTGCGCCCGCGAGGACCGCCGCATCCGGTTGGTGCGCCGTCAGGGCGAGCGCGGCCTGGCCGCCGCCGCCGCCGCCGGCTGGGCCCAGGCCCGAGGCCGCGTCCTGGGGCTGATGGACGGCGACGGCCAGCACGACCCGGCGACCCTGCCGAAGCTGCTGGCGGGGCTGCAGGCCGAGGGCGCGGACATCGCCGTGGCCAGCCGCTACGCGCCCGGCGCCCACACCGGCCTGACCGGTTTCCGCCACCGGCTGAGCCAGGGCGGGACGCTGCTGGCCAAGCTGGTCACCGGCACGCCGACGACCGACCCGATGGCCGGCCTGTTCCTGTTCCGCCGCGAGTGGCTGGACGAGGCCGGGCCGCGCATGTCGCCGGTCGGCTACAAGGTCCTGCTGGACCTGGCCCTGTCCGGCCGGCGGACGCCGAAGGTGTTCGAGACCCCGACGGCCCTGCGCTCGCGCCTGGGCGGCGAGTCCAAGCTGGACCTGCGGGTCATCGCCGAGCTCGGCGCCCAGCTGGTCGAAAAGCGCACCAAGGGGCTGCTGTCGGCGCGGTTCGTGATGTTCGGAGCGGTCGGCGCCTCGGGCGTGGTCGTCAACGTCGGCCTGCTGGCCGTGCTCGAAGCCGTCGGCGCGCCGTTCTGGGCCGCCCAGGCCGGGGCGGTGGCGGCGGCGATGAGCAGCAATTTCGTGCTCAACAATCTGCTGACCTTCCGCGACCGGCGACTGACCGGGGCCGCCTTCTGGAAGGGGCTGCTGGCCTTCTACCTGGCCTGCGGGGCCGGGGCGCTGATCAACCAGATCGCGGGGATGTCCCTGCATGCGCTGCACGTGCCGACTCTCCTAGCCGGGGTGGCTGGGGCCCTGCTGGCCGCGGTGTGGAACTACTCCGCCGCCTCGAGCCTGGCCTGGGGCCGCAAGGACAAGGTCGCGTGCGGGAAGGGCGCCCCGGCTGCGCTAGCGACCCTGGCGGCCCGGCCGGACTGATCGAGCCCGCGTCGGGTCGAGAAGGCGGAGCCTTCCGACCGCGGGCCACCAAAAAAGGCCCCGCTGTCTCCAGCGGGGCCTTCTTCAGTTCAGCAGTCGCTCGACCTTAGTCGCGACGACGACGGCCGCGGTCGCCGCCGCGGTCACGATCGCCGCCTTCGCGCTTCGGGCGGCCGCCGGTGTCGTCCGACAGCGGGGCTTCGCCGCGCTCGGCGCGTTCGGCGTTGATCTTGTCGGTGAGGTCTTCACCGGTCGCCTGATCGACGACCTTCATCGACAGCTTGGTCTTGCCGCGGTCGTCCAGGCCCAGGAATTTGACCTTGACCTCCTGGCCTTCCGAAACGACGTCGGCCGGGTTGGCGACGCGCTCGAGAGCCATCTGCGACACGTGGACGAGGCCGTCCTTGGCGCCGAAGAAGTTCACGAAGGCGCCGAAGTCGACGACCTTCACGACCTTGCCGGTGTAGATGGTGCCGACTTCCGGCTCCGAGACGATCGACGAGATCCAGTTCTTGGCGGCGTCGATCTTCTCTTGTTCCGAGGCGGCGATCTTCACCGTGCCGTCGTCCTCGATGTTGATCTTGGCGCCGGTCTTTTCGACGATTTCGCGGATGATCTTGCCGCCGGTGCCGATGATGTCGCGGATCTTGTCGGTCGGAACCTTGATCTGCTCGATCTTGGGCGCGTACTCGCCCAGCTCGGTGCGGGCGCCGTCGATGGCCTTGTCCATCTCGTCGAGGATGTGCAGGCGGCCGGCCGAAGCCTGGGCGATCGCCTTGCGCATGATCTCTTCAGTGATGCCCGCGACCTTGATGTCCATCTGCAGCGAGGTGATGCCTTCGCGCGTGCCGGCCACCTTGAAGTCCATGTCGCCGAGGTGATCTTCGTCACCCAGGATGTCGGACAGGATGGCGAACTCGCCCGAGGGCTCCAGGATCAGGCCCATGGCGATGCCCGAGACCGGACGCTTCAGCGGCACGCCGGCGTCCATCAGGGCCAGCGACGAACCGCAGACCGTGGCCATCGACGAGGAGCCGTTGGACTCGGTGATCTCCGACACCAGACGGATGGTGTAGGGGAATTCTTCCGAGGTCGGCAGCATCGGACGGATCGCCCGCCAGGCCAGCTTGCCGTGACCGATTTCCCGACGGCCCGCGCCGCCCATCCGACCGGTCTCGCCGACCGAATAGGGAGGGAAGTTGTAGTGCAGCAGGAACTTCTCTTTGTAGGTCCCGCTCAGGGCGTCGACGTACTGTTCGTCTTCACCGGTGCCGAGGGTGGCGACCACGATGGCCTGGGTCTCACCGCGGGTGAACAGGGCCGAGCCGTGGGTGCGCGGGAAGACGCCGACTTCCGAGACGATCGAGCGGACCTTGTCGAGGGCGCGGCCGTCGACGCGGTGACCGTTGTCGATGATGTCGCGACGCAGGACGTGGGCTTCGCATTCCTTGAAGGCGGTGGCGAACTTGGCGGAGTCGACGCCTTCCGGCTTCTCTTCCGTCTTCACCAGGGCTTCGGCGGCCTTCTTCTTGGCCACGTCGACGCCGGTGCGGCGCTCGTACTTGCCGGCGTGGGTGTAGGCGGCCTTGATGTCTTCGCCGACCAGACCCTGGATCGAGGCGACGATGTCCGAGACGTCGTCGGCTTGGAAGTCGAAGGGCTCCTTGGCGGCGTGCTCGGCCAGGTCGATGATCGCGTCGATCACCGGCTGCATGCCGCGATGCGCGAACATCAGGGCGTTGAGCATGATCTCTTCCGACAGCTCCTTGGCTTCGGACTCGACCATCATCAGGGCGTCCTGGGTGCCGGCGACGACGAGGTCGAGCTGGCTGTCCGGGAGCTGGTCGAGGGTCGGGTTCAGGACGTACTCGCCGTCGATGTAGCCGACGCGGGCGGCGCCGATCGGGCCCATGAACGGAACGCCCGAGATGGTTAGGGCGGCCGAGGCGGCGACCATGCCGACGATGTCCGGATCGTTCTCGAGGTCGTGCTGCAGCACGGTGATGACGACCTGGGTCTCGTTCTTGAAGCCCTTGACGAACAGCGGGCGGATCGGGCGGTCGATCAGGCGGGAGACCAGGGTCTCCTTCTCGGTCGGACGGCCTTCACGCTTGAAGTAGCCGCCCGGGATCTTGCCGGCGGCGAAGGTCTTTTCCTGGTAGTTCACGGTCAGCGGGAAGAAATCCAGGCCCGGCTTGGGCGCGCGGCCGTAGACGACGGTGGCCAGGACCACGGTCTCGCCGTAGGTCGCCAGCACGGCGCCGTCGGCTTGACGGGCGATGCGGCCGGTTTCCAGCGTCAGCGGGCGGCCGGCCCAGTCGATCGTCTTGCGTTTGATATCGAACATGTCTCGTCTTTCGTATCCCGCGGGCGGATTCCGCGCGGGGTCCCATCAGTGGGTGGAGCGTCGGGCGTTCAGTCCTTCGGTCCATGGGCCGCCGCGCCATCGCGGAAGACCCGGGAATATGAGGACCGGCGTTGCAGCCCTCGCGTCTGTCGTCGGAACCCGGTGTCGGGTTCCCTGCGCCGGTACATCCCGCGGCGCTCGGGCAGTCTCTGGATGCGGAACGAGGCGCGGACATGACGCCCGCGCCTCGAAAATCTCTATCCGGTCTTCGCCTTCGCCTTAGCGGCGCAGGTTCAGCTTGGTGATCAGAGCGGTGTAGCGCTCGCGATCGACCTTGTTCAGGTGGTCAAGAAGGCGACGACGCTGCGAGACCATCTTGAGCAGGCCGCGGCGCGAGTGGTTGTCCTTCTTGTGGGTCTTGAAGTGCTCGGTGAGGTTGGCGATGCGTTCCGAGAGGATCGCGACCTGGACCTCGGCCGAACCGGTGTCGCCAGCGGTGCGGGCGTTGTCGGCGATGACTTCGTGCTTACGATCGGCAGTAATCGACATCGGGTAGTCTCCAGCTGGAGTCCCCGTCAGGGGAGATTAAAAACGCGGTCGGGTTCTAGCCGGCCGGCCCGCAACTGACCGAGAGCGACGAGGGTCTGGCCCTGAAAGGCTGAAACGATCCTGGAGCCCTCCCGAAGGCGGCTCTTGAGCGTTTCGACCTGTCTGGGGAGCAGAACGATCGGCCGTCCCTGCCGAAGCGAGAAGGCGTCTTGATCCGTCACGGCCAGCTCCGGGATGTCGTCCAGGGCGGTCGCGACGGGAAGCAAGCCTTCCGAGGCGGCGCCCCTATGCACCAGATCTTCGAGAAAATCCAGTGTCACGGCGTTTTCGGCCGAGAACGGGCCGACCCGTTCGCGGCGCAGGGCCGAGACGTGACCCTCGGCCCCGAGGGCTGCAGCCAGGTCGCGAGCCAACGAGCGGACATAGACGCCCTTGCCGGTGCGGATGGTCAGTTCGACGTGGTCGGCGTCGGGCGCGGCGGTCACCGCGGCCTCGTGGATGGTCACCCGGCGGGCGGCCAGCTCGAACTCGGCGCCCTCGCGGGCCAGGTCGTAGGCGCGTTGGCCGTCGACCTTGATGGCCGAGAACTGCGGCGGCACCTGATCGATCTCGCCGACGAAGGCGGGCAGGGCGGCGGTCACCTGTTCGAGCGTCGGCCGCACGTCCGAGCGGGCGATGATCTCGCCCTCGCGGTCGATGCTGTCGGTCGCGATGCCCCAGTTGATGGTGAAGCGGTAGACCTTCTCGGCGTCGACCATGAAGGGCACGGTCTTGGTCGCCTCGCCCAAGGCGATCGGCAGCATGCCGGAGGCGAGAGGATCCAGCGTTCCGGCGTGGCCGGCCTTCTGGGCGTTGAACAGGCGGCGGATCTTCGAGACCGCCTCGGTCGAACCCATCTCCAGCGGCTTGTCCAGGCAGACCCAGCCGTTGACGACTTCGCCCTTCTTCCGGCGCGCCATCAGAGGTCTTCGTCGGGGCGAGCGAGGTCGGCCTGGACGCGCGGGTCGTCGAGCAGGCGGTTCAGGCGCTCAGCGGCCTCGAAGCTTTCGTCGTGACGGAAGCGCAGGTCCGGGGTGAAGCGCATATCGATGTGACGGCCCAGCACGCCGCGCAGGAATTTGGCGTGGGCGTTCAGCGCCTTGACGATCTCGCCGACGTGGCCGGCGGTGGGGGCGCTGTCTACGCCCGCGCCGAGCGGTTCGACGAAGCAGGTGGCGTGCTTGAGGTCGGGCGACAGGCGCACCTCGGTGACGGTGATCGACACGTCCTTGAGGGCGGGGTCGTGGATCTCTTCCTCGCGCAGCACCTCGACGAGGGCGTGGCGGATCAGCTCGGCGGCGCGCAGCTGGCGCTGGCTCGGCCCCGCGCCGGCGCCGGACTTGTTGGGTTTGCGGTTGCTCATGACTCTGTCCTCGTCGCCCGCCGGGGCTCGGACCCGGTTCTAAAGCGAAGCCGCGTCGGAACGAGGGCGATGGAGCCCTTCGAACGCGGCCGATAAATGAGCGGCGGGGTCTAAGCCTCGCCGCGGGGGAAGTCCAGCATCAGCACGTCAACAGACCGGCGGGGGCGTCGACAGGCCGATACACGCCGTCCGCTCCCTGACGCCAGGTCACCAGCGCCGAGGCCGAGCCGACATGCCGCACCCGGAAATCGCGGCGGGACGCGCCGGGTTCCAGAGTCGCCTCGATCCGGCAGTCCCGGGCGCGGTTCGGAATGTTGCCGTTGTCCTTGAAGGTGGTCACTTCGTCGGCCCTCAGGCGGGGCCCTTCCGGGGTCAGTTCGACGAGCGAGGCCCAGGCCCATTGATAGCCGCGGCTCTGATATTCGCCTTCGGCGACGAGGGTCGGCGAGGCCATCAGGTCCCGGCGCACGGTCCACGCGGGCGGCTTGCCCAGCCAGCCCGACTTGAGCTTCAACGGTGGGGCGGCAAGGCGGCGAAACCCGGTTCGCGTTCGCTCCACATAATGGATGGCGAGCGCCCCGGGCGAAGTCTCGCTCCACAGGCCGCGGCCGGTGGAGACGAGGGCGAGGCGGTCGCCTTCGATGGGGATGAGAGCGCCCGGCTCCCACAAGAAGCAGTCCCTGGCGCAGATCTCTTCCGGCGCGTCCCGGAAGGGGGGCGAGCGACCCCAGGCGGCCTGGAAAGCGCGGGTCTCGGGCGCGGCGTCGCGGTCGATGGCGGCGAGCAGCTCGGATGAGACGATGGAGCGGAACGGTCGGACCGGCAGGCCGCCGGCGTTAAGCACGTCGGCTGTCCAGTGGTTGCACAGGCGCCCGATCCAGAAATGCTCATGGCTGGCGAAGAAGCGGGCGTCGTCGTTCGGGCGCGCGGCGGCGACGCGAGGGGCTCCGGTGGAGAGGTCCAGCGACGCTTCGATGTGGGCGGCCATGCGTTCGAAGCCTTCGGGGGACATCCGGAACGAGCGGCGGCCCTCGTCGGCGAACAGGTCGATGGGGTTCTTCTGGGCCGGATCGAGCATGATCACCGAGGCGTTGCCGGGCCGGAAGAAGGCGCGGGCGCCGTCCAGGAGGCGGTCGGAGATCGGACTCTGGTCAACGTAGAATTTGGCGTCGCCCCAACCGATCAGAATCCAGTCGCCGGGCGGCAGGCTCCGGACCGCGTCGGCCAGGGGGCCGGGGCGGAACTCCAGGGCGTCGCGGGGCACCGCCAGGTCGGTGTGGAAGCCGTTGTCGAGCAGGTGGACGTCGAAGCCTTCGACGTCCGGCGAAGCCCGCCATAGCGCCGGGTCGCCGGGGGCGGTCCAGGTCAGCACGGCCAGGAGCCAGCCGAAGGCCGCGGCGACTGCGAGCCAGGCGCCGAAAGGCAGGCGGATCCGAAAGCGTTTCATCGGGCGGAGTAGCTCCAGACGCCGCAGAGGATGTCGGAGGATGCGTGCGATTCGGGCTGGCCGCGGAACAACATCAGCGTGACCGTCGGCCCCAGGTGCAGCAGGGCCGCGGCGTTCACCGGGGCGCCGTCGCACAGTCGATCGGCGGTGGAGGCGGTGACTTCGCGCAGCTCGACCTGAGAGTCCTGGGGAAGGAGCAGGTGGCCGGCGTAGCTGTGGCCCGCCGCCCAGGGCTCGCCCGCCAGCGCGATGCGCAGCGGGCGGGTGCGCAGGCTTTCGCCACTCTCGAAGCGCAGTTGGGCGCCTGTGAAGGTCAGCGCGCCGGTCGCGGTCCGCGCCGCCTCGTCGGCCGGGGCGTATTCACCGGTCAGGACGATGTGGTTAGGCGCGGGCGCGGCGGGAAGCGGCGGGGGTTCGTCCAGAGCGCGGGCCCGCAACTGGCCGACCCCTTCGCGCAGCGCCGCCCAGGCGGCGACCGTGTGCCGCTGCTCGATGGCCAGCAGGAACAACACCAGGCACAGCACGCCGAGGGCGCCGGCCAGGCGCCTGAGCGCTGTCTGATTGGAGGCGGTGGCTGCGGGCATGCCGCAACCGTAGCGGGGTGTTCGGAGTCGGTGAACGACTATCGCGCGATTGGGGCGCCGCCATCCTCGCCGGGACCCCCGACGGGCGGCGCCGACCATTCGCCGCGCCAGTCGTAGGACAGCTGGACGCAGTGGCGGTAGGTTCCGTCAGACCAGCGACCCACGGCATGAGCGGTCAGCGGACGACCCAGGCGCACCCGACCCAGCACCAGCCACACCTCGTCGGCGGTCGGACACAGGGCGCGCGACAGGCCGCGTCCGTCGCCTTCCCCGGGAACGGTGTAGATCGAGGTTTCGGTGGCGCCTTCGGGCAGGACGCCGCGGACCTCGCTCGGGCCGCCGCGGCGGATTTCGGCCGAACCGCGCTGCGAGGTCGAGATGATCCGGCGCACGCTGATCGAGCCGAACAGGCCGCGGTCGGCTTCCAGGGTGATGCCGCGGGTCATCGCCTGGGTGATCCGGTCCGAGGCGTCGAACGCCAGGTAGCGGGTCTCGGCGGCGGCCGGGCCGGCGATGGAGGCGAAGGCGAGGGAGGCGATCAGGAAACGACGCATGGAACTGTGATCCTCAACCCGTAAGGCAAAAAGGCGGCGCCCGAAGACGCCGCCCTTCTGTTTTCGTATCGACCCGGACCTAGTCGAGGGTCCGCTTGATCTCTTCGACCGTGAAGCACTCGATGTAGTCGCCGGCCTTGATGTCCTGGAAGCCCTGGAAGTGCATGCCGCACTCCTGGCCCGACGGGACCTCGTTGACCTCGTCCTTGAAGCGCTTGAGCGTCGTGAGCGTGCCCAGCTCCAGCACCACCACGTCGTCGCGGATGATGCGGACCTTGGCGCCCTTGCGCACCACGCCTTCGGACACGCGGCAACCGGCGATCTTGCCGGTCTTCGAGATGTCGAAGACCTGGAGCACCTGGGCGTTGCCCAGGAAGGTTTCGCGCTGCAGCGGCGCCAGCATGCCCGAGAGCACGCCCTTCATGTCGTCGAGCAGGTCGTAGATGATCGAGTAGTAGCGGATCTCCACGCCCTCGCGGTCGGCGAGGTCGCGGGCCTGTTTCGAGGCGCGGACGTTGAAGCCGAGGATCGGCGCGCCGGCCGACTTGGCCAACTGCACGTCGCTCTCGGTGATGCCGCCGGCGCCCGACATGACGGTGCGGGCGCGGACCTCGTCGTTGCCCATCTTGTCGAGCGAGCCGACGATGGCTTCGGCCGAACCCTGCACGTCCGCCTTGATGACCACGGGCAGTTCCGAGATCTTCTTGGCGCCCAGCTTGGACATCATGTCGGCCAGCGAGACCTGGTTGATGCCGCCGGTGGCCTTTTCGCGCTTCACGCGGGCGCGGTACTCGGTCAGTTCGCGGGCGCGGGCCTCGCTCTCGACCACGGCGAGCGGCTCGCCCGGCGACGGCGCCTCGTCCAGGCCGAGGATCTCGACGGGGACGGAGGGACCGGCTTCGGTCAGCTGTTCGTTGCGCTCGTTGAGCAGGGCGCGGACCTTGCCCCAGGCGGAGCCGGCCACGACGATGTCGCCGCGCTTCAGCGTGCCGCGCTTGACCAGGATGGTCGCGACCGGGCCGCGGCCCTTGTCGAGCTTGGCCTCGATGACCACGCCTTCAGCCGAGCGATCCGGATCGGCCTTGAGGTCCATGACCTCGGCCTGCACCAGGATGGCGTCGATCAGGCCTTCGAGGTTGGTGCGGTTCTTGGCCGACACCTCGATGATCTGGGTTTCGCCGCCGAGGCTTTCAGCGATGACTTCGTACTGCAGCAGCTCGTTGACCACCTTGGTCGAGTCGGCGCCCGGCTTGTCGATCTTGTTGACCGCCACGATCAGCGGCGCATTGGCCGCCCGGGCGTGCTGGATGGCCTCTATGGTCTGCGGCATGACGCCGTCGTCGGCGGCCACGACCAGCACCACGATGTCGGTGACGTTGGCGCCGCGCGCCCGCATCGCCGAGAAGGCGGCGTGGCCCGGGGTGTCCAGGAAGGTGACCCGCTGGCCGTTTTCCAGGCGAACCTGATAGGCGCCGATGTGCTGGGTGATGCCGCCTGCTTCGCCGCCCGCCACGTCCGTGGTGCGCAGGGCGTCGAGCAGCGAGGTCTTGCCGTGGTCGACGTGGCCCATGATAGCCACGACTGGCGCACGCGGCGTCGTCGCCTCGGAGTCGGCCGCGTCGGCGTCAGACAGGAAGCCGGTTTCAACGTCGGACTCGGACACGCGGCGCACGGCCATGCCGTACTCTTCGGCGACCAGTTCGGCGGTGTCGGAATCGATGACGTCGTTGATCTTCATCATCATGCCCTGACGCATCAGGAATTTGATGATGTCGACGCCGCGGACGGCCATCCGGTTGGCCAGTTCACCGACCGTGATGGTGTCGGGGATGACCACTTCGCGCGGACGGTTGGGCGCGTCGGTCGAGCCGCCCTTGCGCTTTTCCTTTTCGCGTTCACGAGCCCGGCGAACCGAGGCCAGCGAGCGCATGCGCTCGGCGGCGTCCTCGTCGCCACCGGCCACGGCCTGGATGGTCAGTCGGCCTTCACGGCGCTTCGGCTCGCCGCGGGTGCGGCTGACGGCCTTGCCCGGACCGGCGTCGCTGAAACGCTTGTCGCGATCTTCCTCGGCCTTGCTGCCGGCGGGACGGCCGAAGCCGGCGCGCGCGGGGCGGGCGACCTCAGGGGTGGCCGGCGGGGCGTTGGGGGCCGGACGGCCGCCGGGGCCGGTGCGCGGACCGCCCGGACGGGCGGCGCCGGGAGCCGGACGCGGGGTCAGGGCCGAATAGCGGACCGGCTCGGCCGGACGGCCGGCGCCGCCTTGCGGACGACCGGCTGCGCCTTGCGGGCGGCCGGCGGCCGGCTGCGGACGATCCGAATAGCTGCGCTCGCCGCCGCCCATGGCGGTTTCACGAGCCGAGCGGCCGCCGAAGGCGGGGCGTTCAGCCGGGGCGCGGGCCGGATTGCCGGGCTTGGGCGTGCGCTGGCCGAAATTGACCGTCGGACGCGCCGGAGCAGCCGGACGAGCCGGCGCCGCGGGGGCGGCCGGAGCAGGCGTCGGGGCCGGAGCGGCGGCCTCGGTCGGCGCGGGCGCCGGGGTCGGAGCCGCCGGGGCGGCCGGAGCGGCGGCCTTCGGAGCCGGCTTCGGCGGCGCGGCGGCGGCCAGCTTGGCGGCCTCGTTGCGGGCGGCCTCGGCGGCTGCGCGAGCGGCGGCGGCCTCTGCCTGGGCGGCGTTGGCGGCCTGCTCGGCGGCGGCGGCCTGTTCGCGAGCGGCGGCGTCCTTGCGGGCGCGTTCGGCGGCGGCGGCGGCTTCACGCTCTACGTTCTGGGCTGTGGCCAGTTCGATGGCGCGGCGACGGGCTTCCTGCTCGGAGGCCGACAGGTTGCCGGTGTCGCGCGGTCCGCCGGCCGGGCGCGGCGCCTGGGCGGCCGGCGTGTCGGTGCGCGGACGCGCGACATCGAAGCCTTGCGGGCGCTGATGGCCCGGTCCGGCGCCGACGCGGCGCTTGGTTTCGACCACCACGGTCTTGGTGCGGCCGTGGCTGAAGCTCTGGCGAACGGTGCCGGTCGAAACCGATCCCGCCTGCCGAGGCTTCAGGCTCAGCGGCGCGCGCGGACCCGACTGGGAGGGCGTCCCGTTCGGGTTTTGCTGGCCGTCGTTGGTCTTGTCGTTTTCGTCAGTCATCCGGTCGCTTTACTCGGGATGGCGGGAAGTCCGCCACCGTCTCGTCCAAACACAAAAAGTCGTGCGGCGCCCGCCCCCCTCAGGGAGCGGAACCCCGCCCGCTCAAATCCTTGTCCGGGTCCTCAGCCGCCTTCAGGGCCCACCCGGTGGGCTGAAGCGGTCGAAATCCCGCCAGTCGTTCGACCTCGAAGGTCCAGCGATCGGCCCGCCCGCCCTCAAGCAGGACGGCGTGTATCGCATTTTCCAGCCCGAGGGCCAAACTCAAATCGTCCGCGCTGAAAGCGCCGCAGACTTTAGGCTCGGGAGACTGATGTCTGGCCAGCGCCAGAAGCTTGCCCCGCCCGTCGGCGGACCCGTCCGCCGCCTCGATCAGCCATACGGCCCGGCCGGATCGGATCGCGGCGGCCGATTTTTCGTAGCCTGAGATAAGAACGCCTTCGCGCCGGGCAAGTCCCAACTGTTCGAGGCAGCGGCGCACCAGCAGGGTCTCGACCAGGTCCGCCAGGTCAGCGGCCGGTTTCAGCGGCGCCTTGGCGGCGCGCGAGAACAGATTCTTTTTCACCGCCGCCTCGATCGAGGCGCGGTCGGCCGCGACCCAGAGGCCGCGGCCGGGCAGCTTGCGCGCCAGGTCGGGGGCGACCGTGCCGTCCGGAGCGGCGACGAAGCGGATCAGGCGAGATTCGTCCATGACCTGGTGGGTGACCAGGTCGCGGCGTTCCCTATCGATCGTCGCTTCGCGCAGACTCATGGACGGTCGGGGCTCCCATCACGCGTCTTGGGATTCGTCGGAGTCTTCGGCGAAGACCTCCGCGTCGTCGCCTTCCGGCGCGGCCTCTTCGACGGCCTCGCCTTCCGAAGCGGCGCCCGAGAACACGGACTCGGCGTCGTATTCGCCCTCCGCGAACTCTTCTTCGTACTCCGGCTCCGGCTCAGGCTGCGGCAGCTCCGAGGCGTCGATCCAGCCGGCGGCCACACGGGCCTGGAGGATCAGCATCTCGGCGTCTTCCTGGCTCAGGCTGAAGCTTTCCAGCACGCCCGGGACCTTCACCCGCTCGCCGCCGCGGACTTCGTAGCCGCCGCGGATTTCGTCGGTGGCCAGGTCGGCCAGGTCTTCGACGGTCTTCACGCCGCCTTCGCCGAGGGCGACGGCGATCGGCAGGGTGACGCCCGGAACCTCGAGAACGCCGTCCTCGACGCCCAGCGCCTTGCGCTTGCCGTCCTGCTCGGCGGCCTGACGGTCGAGGAAGTCGCGGGCGCGGGCCTGCAGCTCCTCGGCGGTCTCTTCATCGAAGCCTTCGATGTCCGAGATTTCGTAGGGCTCGACGAAGGCCAGGTCTTCCACCGTGGCGAAGCCTTCGGTGACCAGCAGCTGGGCGATGACTTCGTCGACGTCCAGGGCTTCCTGGAACAGGGCGGTGCGCTCGGTGAATTCCTTCTGGCGGCGCTCCGAGTCCTGCGACTCGGTGATGATGTCGATCTGCCAGCCGGTCAGCTGCGAGGCGAGGCGGACGTTCTGGCCGCGGCGGCCGATGGCCAGCGACAGCTGCTCGTCCGGCACCACGACTTCAACGCGGTCGGCTTCTTCGTCGAGCACGACCTTGGACACTTCGGCCGGGGCCAGGGCGTTGACGATGAAGGTCGGCTCGTCCTGGTTCCACTGGATGATGTCGATCTTCTCGCCCTGCAGTTCGGCGACGACCGCCTGCACGCGCGAGCCGCGCATGCCGACACAGGCGCCGACCGGGTCGATCGAGGAGTCATTCGACAGCACGGCCATCTTGGCGCGCGAGCCGGCGTCGCGGGCGGCGGCGCGGATCTCGATCACGCCGTCGTAGACTTCCGGAACTTCCTGCGCGAACAGCTTGGCCATGAAGCCCGGGTGCGAGCGCGACAGCATGACCTGCGGGCCCTTCGCCTCGGGGCGCACGTCGTAGATGTAGGTGCGGATCCGGTCGCCGATGTTGAACACTTCGCGCGGGATCGAGTCGTTGCGGCGCATGATGCCTTCGCCACGGCCCAGGTCGACGATGGTGTTGCCGTATTCGACACGCTTGACGGTGCCGTTGACGATCTCGCCGACGCGGTCCTTGAACTCTTCGTACTGGTTGGCGCGCTCGGCGTCGCGAACCTTGCCCATGACGACCTGGCGAGCCATCTGGGTCTGCACCCGGCCGAACTCGAACGGCGGCAGGTGCTCGATGTATTCCTTGCCGACGACGGCCTCCGGATCGCGCTTCATCGCGTCCTTGAGGCGCACCATGGCGCTGTCGTTGAACTCTTCCAGTTCGTCTTCCGGCTGCCAGTCGTCCTCGACGATGGTCACGTGACGGGTCAGAGCCAGTTCGCCCGACTTGATGTCGATCTTGGCGCGGATGTCGTGATGCGCGCCGTAGCGCGACTTGGCGCCCTTCTGGATCGCTTCCTCGATCGCCTCGACGACGATCTCCTTGTCGATATTCTTCTCGCGCGCGACCGCGTCGGCGATCTGCAGCAGCTCAAGACGGTTCGCGGAAACGCCAGCGACAGCCATGATTAGTCCTCGGTCTCAACAGAGTTGTTGTCGTTACGGGCGGCGCGCTTCTCGGCGCCCGCCTTCATCAGTTCGTCGGTCAGCACCAGCTTGGCGTCGACCAGCCATTCGAACGGGATGAGGGCGGTGTCCTCCTCCCCTTCCAGATCCATCGCCACGCTGTCGCCGTCGATTCCGGCCACCACGCCTTTGAAGCGCTTGCGGCCCTCGATCATGCGGTCGGTCTCCAGCCGCGCCTCGTAGCCCTCGAACAGGTCGAAGTCGGACAGGCGCGTCAGCGGGCGGTCGACGCCCGGCGACGAGACTTCCAGCAGATATTCGCCGGCGATCGGGTCGGCGGCGTCGAACACTTCCGAGACGGCCCGGCTCAGGCGGGCGCATTCCTCGACGGCGATGTCGTGGTCCTCGGGACGCTCGGCCATGATCTGGAGTCGACGACGCTGGGTGCCGCCCATCAGACGCACGCGCACGATGTCGAGGCCCAGGCTCTCGGCCACGGGTTCGATCAGCTCCAGCAGAGCGCGGTCTTCGGCGGTCTTGGCCTTCAAGGGTAGTCCCAGACAAAACAAAAGCGGCTGGCCGTCCGGGCCGCCGCTTCAAACGGCGCCGTCGGACGCCGGTCTAACGATGTGAGGCGGCATATAGACCCGCCGAACAGGTTTGTCAGCCCCTCATTGCCAACCGCTGCGGCGCGCTCCAGAAACGGCTTCGATGAACGTCCACTGGATCCCGCTCGATCACCCCGGCCGCCTGGGCGTTTCGCGACGTCCCGACGGCGGCGATCACCTGGACGGGGAAATGTCGGCCCTGGCGCACGGCATGGTCGACCAGGTGGTCAGCATGCTCGAGACCGCCGAGGCCGAGATGCTCGGACTGGGTGGGGAGCGCGAGGCCGCCCATCGGCACGGCCTGGGCTTCTACAACTTCCCGATCCCGGACCATGGCGTGCCCCCGAACGTCGGGCACTACCGCCGCGCCGCCGCCGCCATCGACAAGCGGTTGCGATCCGGTCAGTCGCTGGTCATCCACTGCCGCGCCGGCCTGGGGCGGGCCCCGTCCATGGCCATCAGCGCCCTGATCTGCGGCGGCATGAATCCCGACGAAGCCATCCTCCGCGTCGGCCGCGCCCGCGGTCGGCCGGTGCCTGAGACCGACGAGCAGTACGAGTTTCTGAAAGCCTTCGCGGCGGGGGAGCTGTGAAGGCTGCCGGCCTGTTCCCGGCGGTCGCCTTCGCCCTGCTGACCGCGCTTTGCGCCCAGGTCGCCGTGCCCATGGCTCCGGTGCCGATGACGCTGCAGACCTTCGCCATCCTGATGGGCGGGGTGCTGCTGGGGCCGGTCTGGGGCGGCGGCGCCGCGCTGATCTATCTGGCCATGGCCGCGGCGGGTCTTCCGGTGCTGTCGGACGGCGCCGGAGGGCTTGCGTCGTTCAGCGGCCCGACGGCGGGCTATCTGGTCGCCTTCCCGATCGCCGCCGCGCTCGCCGGCCTGCTGGCGCAACGGACGAAGGGCCTTGTCGCCCTCACGGCCGGATTGTTCGGCCTGCACCTGCTGATCCTCGCCCTGGGCGCGGGCTGGCTGGCGACGAAGATCGGCGTCGAGGCCGCCATCGAGCACGGCGTGACGCCCTTCCTGATCGGAGCCGCGGTGAAGTCGGCGATGGTCGCTCTGATCGGCTTCCTCGCCCTGCGCCGGGCCTCCGGCCGCCGCGTCAAACGCGGGTGAACTCCAGGAAGATCGGCGGGGTGTCGCCCAGCTTCTTTTCCTCGTAGCGGGTGACCACGTGGTCGGCCGGCGCCGTGCGCCAGTCGTCGGCGCGCTCGGCGATCCAGGCCAGGCCCGGGGTGCGCTCGAACCGCTCCAGGGCCCAGTCGGCGTAGTCCTTCCAGTCGGTGACGAAGCGCAGCCGGCCGCCCGGCTTCAGCAGGCGGACGATCTCGGCGCAGCTCTCGTCCTGGATCAGGCGGCGCTTGTTGTGGCGGGCCTTCTGCCAGGGGTCGGGAAAGAGGATCATCACCCGGTCCAGCGAGCCGGCGGGCAGGGCGTTCATCACATCGCGGCCGTCGCCGGCGTGCAGGCGCACGTTCTTCAGCTGCTGCTCGTCGATATGGCGCAGCGCCGATCCTACGCCGTTCAGGAAGGGCTCGCAGCCGATCATCAGGGCGGTCGGATGGCGCGAGGCCTGTGCGGCCAGGTGTTCGCCGCCGCCGAAGCCGATCTCGAGCCAGACTTCCTCGGCGCCCGGCATCAGGGCCTGCGGGTCGATCGGGCCGGCGGCGGGGGCGGGCACCGCGATGGTCGGCAGCAGGGTGTCGAACAGGGCCGCCTGGCGCGGCTTCAGCGTGCGCGACTTGATGCGGCCGAACGAGCGGAGGGGGCCCCAGGTCGGGGCGGACGAGGTGTCGGAGGGGGAGGACATGGCGCGCCTTATAGGCGGTCGCGCGAAAGGCGCGAGTCCTTCACAAGCGGAGCCGGTTCCCCATCTGCGGGGAGGAGGGTCGGCGCATGGCGGACATCATCGGCTGGGCCGCGGGCCTGGCGCTGATCGGACTGGTGATCTGGGCGACGCTGGCGACGGCCGGCGGGCGCGGCCGTGCGGCCTCGCGCCGCAAGGGCGGGTTCCAGATGGTGGCGGCCATGCTGTTCGGCTTCGGGGCCGTGCTCGATCCGCCCCAGCGCCACGTGGCCGAAGCCAAGGACGAGGCGCCGAAGGGCTCGCCGGAGACCGGTGAACCCGAACTCGACGACGAACCCTAGAGCAGCGCCTGCAACTTCTCGGCCAGGTCGGTCTTCTCCCAGCCGAAGCCGCCGTCCGCGTCCGGCTCGCGGCCGAAGTGGCCGTAGGCGGCGGTGCGGGCGTAGATGGGCCGGTTGAGGCCGAGGTGCTGGCGGATGGCGCGCGGGCTGGCGCCGCCGATCAGCTTGGGCAGTTCGGCTTCCAGCACATGCTCGTCGATCTTGCCGGTGCGGTGCAGGTCGACGTGGACGCTGAGCGGCTCGGCGACGCCGATGGCGTAGCTGAGCTGGATGGTGCAGCGCTCGGCCAGGCCGGCGGCGACCACGTTCTTGGCCAGGTAGCGGCAGGCGTAGGCGGCCGAACGGTCGACCTTGGTCGGATCCTTGCCCGAGAAGGCGCCGCCGCCGTGCGGGGCCGCGCCGCCGTAGGTGTCGACGATGATCTTGCGCCCGGTCAGGCCGGAGTCGCCGTCCGGGCCGCCGATCTCGAACACGCCCGTCGGGTTGATGTGCCAGACGGTCTGGTCGGTGATCAGCGCGGCCGGCAGGACCGACTGGACGATCGGTTTGACGATGGCGGCGACGTCCGCCTGGGTCAGGCCCGGCTTGTGCTGGGTGGAGACGACGATGGCGGTGGCCGCCACCGGCTTGCCGTTCTCGTAGCGCAGGGTGACCTGGCTCTTGGCGTCCGGCTCCAGGTTGGGCTCGCGACCCGAATGGCGAGCTTCGGCCAAGGCCTTCAGGATGTTGTGGCTGTACTGAAGGGTGGCCGGCATCAGCTCCGGCGTCTCGTTCGAGGCGTAGCCGAACATGATGCCCTGGTCGCCCGCGCCCTCGTCCTTCTCGTTGGTGGCGTCGACCCCGACGGCGATGTCCGCCGACTGGGCGTGCAGCCAGCATTCGTAATTGGCCTTGGCCCAGTGGAAGCCGTCTTGCTCGTAGCCGATGTCCTTCACCGCAGCGCGGACCAAGGGCTCAAGGCTGTCGATGATCGCCTGGGTGAAGGCCTCGTTCTCTTCCTTGGTGTTCCCCGGCTTGGTGGCGCGCACCTCGCCCGCGAGGATGATGCGGTTGGTGGTCACCAGGGTTTCGCAGGCGACGCGCGCCTCCGGATCCTGGGCCAGGAAGGCGTCGACGACTGTGTCTGAGATGCGGTCGGCGACCTTGTCCGGGTGTCCTTCGGAAACGCTTTCGGAAGTGAACAGGAAGGACGAACGGGCCAAGGCGGACTCCTCGAGAGGCAATGTCCGACAGACATATAAAGATATGTTTATATGTTCAAGTCGCTGGGCGACGACGCGTCCATGTAGCGGTCTCGCTGACGGGGCGTTCGCCCGCCAGCCATCGCTCGACGACGCCGCCGAAGATCGACAGCACCAGCACCACGCTGAGCCCCATCCGCGCCGCCATGTCGCCTCGCACGGTCAACTCGGGCACCAGAACCATAGAGGCGTGGACCACCAACATGAGGATCATCGAGGCGGTGGCCGCGAACGGCCACCAGCGGTTGCTCCGCAGGGCCAGCCAGGCGAAGGCCCCGGTGACGATCAGATCCGCGATCGCGTCTCCGATTTGGAGATCGTCGATCCTCAGCCCCCGGCCGGCGTAGGACGACAGGTAGGCGAGGATGCAGATCAGCACGCCCTTTCGCTCGGCGTGTCCGCCTTTCAGCCAGGCGATCAGGAAGACCGCCAGGCTCAGAACGAGCAGGAAGATCGAGAAGGGCGTCATGGACGGCTCCGCCCCGGCGACGGGATTGATTGAATGGGTCGCAGCCCGCGGCGACTCAGCCTTGAGTCGCCGGCTGGGCGACGGTGTGTCGGTCGATGACCTGGGCCTGGCTGGTGAAGTCGGCGACCATGTCGGCCACAGCCTTCACCATTACGGCGCCGAGGACGACGGCGACGGCGAGGATCAGGAGACGGAGGGCCCAGCCGCGGGGCGGAGCGACATAGCCGAACCGCCGGTGGGGTGGCGGGCGCCGACCTGGGCCATCACCCAGCCCGCGCTCAGCACCTGGCGCAGCAACTCCCGGGGCGTCGCCAGCTTCGCGTCGTCCGCCAGGCCCCGCATCAGGTGCGCTCGCACCGGATCGCCCTCCCCCGCCGGACTGAACGCGTCCAGCGCCGCCTCCAGGTCCTCCCAGGTCCAGTGGGGAAGCGGCGTACTGTCTGATGCCATGGTCTGACTCCCTGTCGAGGACGGGATCAGAAGTCAGGGTTTCACCCGAGCCAATGGGGTCTTTCGTAGACTCTGGTACGTTTCGTTCCAGGAGGGCGAGGGCGGCCTTGCGGCGGTTGACGCCCAGACGGCGACAGGCCTCGTGCACGTGCTTCTTGACGGTGGCCTCGGACAGGCCCAGCCGGACGGCGATCTCCTTGTCGGTCAGGAAGGCGGTCAGACGCAGGCATTGTTCCTGACGCGCGCTGAGACTTGGCGACATCGATCGCTCCGATACAGGCGATCCTAGCTAGGACGATCCGGCGGAGGCGTCCAGATCGACCCTCGTCGAACGAGGCGATCCGGAGCCTCCGCGGGCCGTGCGTCAGTTGCGGCTCGGGAAGATGCCTTCCAGAGCGATTGACCAGTTGATGGTCAGGTACGGCTGCATGATCGAGAAGGGCTGGTTGCCGCCGTTCGCGCCGATCGACGCGGGCGCCAAGGCGATCGTCGGCGTGGCCGGAGCCGGGGCGTAGATGGTCACCGCCACCGGGTTGAGCGACGTCTCGTCCTGGCCGGTCGGGCAGCCGAGGACATTGCCTGCCGCCGGCGCAGAGGTGGCGCCGACCGTGGTCGAGGCGTTCAGGGAGTGGTTGTGGGCCGGCATCTGCTGGGTGGTCAGGGTGACCGTCTCGGTCCCCGAAATCTGGCCCATGCTGTACGGGCTGAGGCCCGGAGACTGGCCCTGCCCGTTGGGGACCCGGCCGCCCAGATTGGGCAGTTGGAAGGTGGTCTGGCCGTTGCCGCCGTAGGTCGTGCCGAGCAGCGAGAACAGCGCGGAGTTCTGCGCGATCGCCAGGACCTGGCCCTGGCATGTCGCCCAGCCGCGGGGCGCGAAGTTGAAACCGTAAGCTTGGATCGTACCGATAAAGGGCTCCGCCATCGACGTCTCCGTAGGTTGGCTTTCAATGGCGACGGGATGTCGCGCGCATACTGCCTAGCCTGTTCGGCCGACCGTCACCACAAGAATGTAGAACAACGTTCGGTTAACCTATCCGTGCACGGACCTGGGCGGCGTCCGGGCTCGTCTCAAGCTGGAACCCGACCGCTCCGAACAGGGCCAGGGAGGCGGCGTTGCCGGGGAATATGGACGCCGTCGCCGGCCGCCCCGTCGCTCGGGCTTCGTCGACGACCCGAGCCAGCAGGGCTGAGGCCAGGCCGCGCCGCCGCCAGACGCCGGCCACGGCGATCTCGACGACGTGCAGGGTCTCGGGCCGGGGATCCAGCAGCAGCAGGCCCGCCACCTGGCCGCCCACGACCGCGACGCGCCGGAACAGGTCCGGGAAGGCGGTCAGCCCGGCCTCGCGACCGCGCACCTGGATGTCCAGCAGCGGCCCGTCGCGCATCTCGGGCGGCAAGCCGGCGAGCGCCTCGCTCAAATGTTCGCGGACGATCCGGGCGACGGCATCGGCGTCGGCGGGCGTCTCGGGGCGTAGGTCGATCTCGGCGGGGTCGATACGGCTCGGCTTCATGACCGCAGATTGCGCACGTCGCCGGGACATGCACCATGGGGCGGTCGCATGGACGGGGACGAAATCATGGATGTCATCGCGCGGAAGCTGACGCTGGCCGACTTCGAGTCCCAGGTCGGCCATCCCTGGCTGGTCGACGCCACCCCCCAGCCGATCGCGGTCCGCCTCGACTCGGCCGACCGGCTGAAACCGAACGGCCTCGGCGCCGCCGAGCCCTTCATCCTGACCTTCTCGACGCCCTGGGACGCCCTGCTCAGCGAGGGCCACTACGTCATGCGCGCCCGCGGCGACGGCCCGCCGCTGTCGGTGCACCTCATCCCGACCCAGACCCCTCCGGGCCCGCGCCGGGCGTACCATGCGGTGTTCAACTGAACTGAGGAAAAGAGTGGTGCCGCTTAGGTGACTCGAACACCTGACCCCCGCATTACGAATGCCGCGTCAAATATACGGGGTTCGACGGGGGCAGACGGAAAGGTACGAAAATACAGTTCGGTAGCGGCTGATCGCACGACGACCTACGGGGCACAACTGCCGAAAACGGGTTCGCTTGCTTCCATATTGCTTCCACGAAAGGCCCGCCGTAGCTCCTGAGGAAAGGAGATCGACTTGCCCCGTAGAACCAGCCAACGACTGACCAAGACCCTCATTGATAACGCCGCCAACGACTCCGTTGTTTGGGACGCGGAGGTGCCGGGCTTCGGCCTGCGCGTGACCCCCGCTGGAAGTCGCAGCTTTGTATTTCAGTTCCGATCTAGCCGCTCGGAACAAGGCCGCCTCACCGTCGGTCGGTATCCGGCGATGAGCGTGGAGCAGGCCCGCAAGATCGCCCGAGCATATCGAGTTTCTGTCGATCAAGGAGGCAACCCGAGCCGAGACAGGAAAGGGTCGCGGGAAGCGGTCACGCTATCCGAACTCGCAACTCACTACTGCGAGGTCTATGGGCCGCAGCGGGGCCTGAAGGCACAGACGATCAGCGACGCGCGCCGCCTGCTGGACCGCTACGCCCTGCCTCGCTTTGGACGACGGAAAGTCATCGAGATCACGGTCGGCGACATCCGGTGCATTCACAATGACACTCGCGAAAAGGTCAGCCGTTACCAAGCGAACAAGCTCCGCGCCGTGCTGAGTCGGATGTTCACGCTTGCCATCCAGAATGAATGGCGAAGCGACAACCCGTGCCGAGGGGTGGAGAAGTTCCAGGAGGACCGCCGGTGGAACTACCTCTCTCCTGCCCAAGTCACCGCGCTTCTCGACGCCTGTGACAGCTATCGCGATCAACACGCAGCCGACGGCGTCAGACTCCTCCTGTTCACCGGCGCGCGGCTTCGGGAAGTGACAAAAGCGACGTGGGACCAGTTCGACCTAGATCAAGGTTTCTGGGTAAAGCCGTCGAGCCACACCAAGACCAAGATTGTTCACCGCCTCCCGCTCGCGCCAGCGACCGTGGAAATGCTGCACCGGATGCGATCAGAACGTCCGGACACGCCTTTCCTGTTTCCCGGAAGGGACGGGACCAAGCCGCGTGTTGATCTAAAGCGGCCTTGGCAGTGCATTCTCGAAAGCGCGGACATTGGACACCACCGGCGACACGATCTGCGGCGCACGAACGCCAGCTTCATGCTGTCCACCGGGTCCGACCTGATGACCGTCGGAAAGAGCCTCGGACACACGCAAGCTTCGACCACCCTCGGGTATGCCTCGCTCTTCCACACGGTCCAGAAGGACGGCATCACGAGGGCAACAGAACTGATGCGAGCGGGCCGCTGAAATCGGAAGTCTTAGAGATTTCGACCGCTTAATGGACCGGGGGGCCCTGTTCATTCGGGGGTATAAGGTTTGGGGCCTTATATTCGCGGGTCGAAATCTACCTGATGAAACCTAACAATAATCGGCTCCAGCTGTTTGGTTAGCCCTTATACAGATGCACCTTGATCCGGCGCGTCCGGCCCAAACCCTGTCATGGCAAGGGATTGGTGAAGCTGACCAGATTGCGAACCTGAATGGTCAACCTGACAAATCCTAATGGCCGGCGACGGTCCGGGATCGGAAGTGACGTTGGTCATCGGTAGTGGGCGAGACAATCAACGCTTCTCCGTAGTCCGCCGCGTTCGGAACGGCTCCCTATAAGGGCGTTCTCGCTTACGATTTAACGCAGCTCGCGCTACAATATGCGCTCCAGAAAACAACGCGAGACGCGCCCCGGACTGACCCCTCTTGCCCTCAAAATATCGACGTGCCGCAATCGCCGACGCTCTCTATGACCTCGCAGAGACAAATGGGGTCACACACTTTGGAACGTTGAAGTTGGGCCTAGTCGGGCGGTCGAAAATCGATCTCCACCGCGAGTTGCTGAAGCCCTTGGCGGTGGTCCTCCGCACCTACGGGTACGACCGCTCTCATCTACCCAACCGCTCCACCCTCAAGGCCGATCACCTGCCGTTTTTGGTTGGTGTGGCAGAACGCTACGACCGGGCAGGATCGCTCGATCCCCACCTTCACTATTTCGTCCGTCTGCGGCCCGATGAAGAACCCCGCTATCGCGGCTTTCTCAGGTCGCGCTTCGGGCGGGACTGCACCGAGGGAGCGGGCGGCCTGAAGGCGCTGACTTATCCAGCGGGCCTCCCGGCGGAAATGCGCCAGTTCCTCTTTCCGACCGAAGTTTCCATCCTGGCTCGCCCGACAAGGCCTCTCATCAGGCGTCGAGACGCGACCCCGACTTTCGACCTCCAACCTCTTTCAAGCGACTGGAGGCGAGCTGCCCACTACGTGGTCAAGCAAAGCATCACAGCGGACATCATCACGCACCTCGAACTTCTGAAACTCTGACCAACGACTCAAGATTTTGACGAAACCCCTGCGGTCGGCCCCGGCGTACGACGGGGCGCAGGGTTTGTCGGTGGTGGCCGTGTCCATAGCCGTCTGACGACATACGGGAGAAGCGTGGCCCCACCGCGCACAGCCCCGGCCCGACATGGGTAAAAGCCGAAATGGGCACGGGAACTGGCTGATCACCAGTGAAGAGCACGCTAGAGCATTGGAGGCTGGATTCGCGATCCGACCCCCAATGTTCAAGTGTGCCTAAATAAATAATCACAGTAAATGTAATACGCGACAGATTATCGCGAAGATATATTTCCCATTGTTCAAAGACGGATCGAAAAACTATCAACGTCGGACAACAGGAGTTCGACAATGAAGCAATACGTTCTATCCATCATCACTTTCGGCGTTCCAATGCCGCAGCCTTTTACGGCCCCGTCTGATCATGACGCGCTCTGGTTCGCGAGAGGTTTCATCGAAGGATCTATCGGGCGTGACCGGGCCGCTTATCTCAGCTCGGAATGGCGTCTGGACGCGACGCCGGAAAGCGGCGTGTTCGACGAAGCGAGTGAGTTTGGACGCTGCGTTATTGAGGAAGTCGATGGGGTCATCGGCCAGTCGTGGAAAACGCGCCGTCGCCGCCCCTCTGGACCCGATATGCATGTCGAAGACCCGCACGATGCCCCGAGACCCCCTCGCCCCGGCGGCCCGACCTCCAGCGGAACGGTGAGGAAGAAGGCAGCAGGCTCGAAGTAGCCAGTTGAGACACACGCCGCGCCCCACGGGACTTTGGTCGCTCCGCGACCTTCATGCCCTGTCCGCGAGTCACGTTAGGTAAATATCTACACATACGCCTTGCGTCTTGGGTAGAGGGTAGCCTATATAGGCACACCTCTACCCAAGGAGCAGCTTCATGACCCAATACGACCCCGCGCCGGCCATCGCGCTGATCGCCAGCATTCAGACGCAGCTGGATCGTCTTAAGGCCCTCGTCCAAACCAGTCAGGCCACGCCCGATCCGAAAGACGCCCGCAACAAGCTGCCCGACGGCAAACTCACCCCCCGGGGTGTGGAGGTCTGCTACCGGCTCTTCGATGCGGGGAAGACCCGTTACGCGGTATCCGAGGCGATGGGCATTTCCTACGGCGCCGCAACCTACCGCTACGGCGCATGGGAGAAAGAGGGCGGCCCCGATCGCGAGAAACAGCCCCTCGCCTGAACCCCAACTTCAACCGACAGGAACGATCACCATGACACGCGAAGAAACCGCCTTGGCCTACGTGAACGGGACCGACGACAAGAAGGGGCTGGAGAGACTGATCCAGAACGCAAAGCGCCTCGGATATCCCAAAGTCGAAGAGGCGGCTTTCAGACGGCTGATCTCGCTGCACCCGGAATGCGAGCCGGGCAGCATTGACCATGACTTCTGGAGCATGGTGCAGGCCTTCGAATATGTCCTGACCGAAGAGAGGGGCAAGACAACGCGACTTGGACGGACGCGGCCCAAGGCGCTCAAGGACGGCGTGGTCGCGACACTTGCGGGCTGGGCGACCAGCAATCAGGTGACGGAGGGCTTCCAGATGCTCCAGGATCGTGAAATGCTTGACCTCTCCGGGGAGGCCATTGTCATTCGGCATCCTGATGAGTTTGCACCCGAGGTGGTGGAGGCCGCGAAGCGCCGCCTGGAATCCGTCGGCTATCTCGTGAACTAGAACCGGCGTGGCGATTAGGCCTGCCCCGTCTCCTGCACGACCGGTTCCGCCGTGCGGGGGAACGCTTCCGGCCCGGAAGCTCTGAGGGCGGAGATAATCTCGCGCATCTGCTTGTCGTCGATGGTGATGACGGAGAACCAGTCCACCGACCCGTTTCCATTCCGGTAGCCGTCGGGCAGGGCAAACCCTTCAGGCGTTAGTTCGGGCCATGAGTCCAGCAGATCGGCGCCATACTGGCGGCTGTTGTGCTTGAGGGCGTTGTTCAGGTCTCTGACCGCGTTCAGCCGCGCGTGCGGGGTGACCCCTTTTTTCTCGACCCCTCCCCGTAGCTCCGCGTGATCGGCCCTGGCTCCGACTTCGGCCCACTGACCGACCATCCGCTCCCACGAATGATATAGCGCGATCACGAAGGCTTTGCGGATGTTGGCGAGACCCTCGTCGATGAGTTCCAGATCAAAGCTGTAGGCATCAGACTGGTCCCAAATCTTCCGCCCGTCGTCAGCCCATTCGCCGATTCTCTTCCCGCCCGCCTCGTACTCAGCGGCTTCAGCGACAATTCGCTCACGCTTGTCAGAAAGCCCGCGCTCCGCCTCGGCCAGGGTGTCTTCGAGAACCATCAGGCTCCGACCATAGTCGTAACCGTGGACGTTGAAGCCGAGCCCCTGAAATAGCGTTGCCACAAGCTCGCTCCGTTAGACCTTCTTTGGAATTGGGTCAGGGCTATCACGCCCTGTCGTTTAGTGTTTCCGGCGGTCAGGCAGCGAATGCATCGTCGCCATCGACCCGCCTCCGCACTTCGGCGTGGAGGGCTTCGATTTCCTCGAAATGCGCATTGTCTGCCAAGGCGGCGACATCAAACTGGGCGCAGAAGTCGAGATCGATGAGGGACATGTAGCTGCCGTGGATAAGGACCTCGCGGACCTGATCTGCGACCTCGGCGTGCTCCCTGACTTCCGGGTCGGCGGAGTCGAGAAGGAAGCGCCTGTAGCCCTCCATGATAATGCTCTCGCTGTGCCCCTGGATTTCGGTGACGGCGCGGATGATCTCGCGGACCTTGATGACGAGCTCGGCCTCGGTGCTGAAGAAGATATTGCCGTTGGAATGGGCGGTCTCGTTCCGGTCCTTCACCAGCTTCGTGTAGGCGCCGATCTTGCCGTTGTCGCACTGGATGAGCTTCAGGAAGCGCATCACATGGCTCTCGTTCACGACATGGAAGGTGAAGGGGCTGGTCGCTTCGAGGAGGCTCCTCTCCATGTCCTTGCCGAAGCCGATCAAGGCGGTCGCGAACTCCTCCGGCTTGATCTGCTTGATCTGCCAGATGTTGAAGTAGACGAAGCTCATCACGAGCATATGGTAGGCGAGGAAGGCGAACTGATATTTGCCGTGCTCTACGTTCGTTTCGAATGCCTGCCAGAGAAAGCGGACATAATCGCCCTCCTTCGGCGTTCGGTACGACAGCGGAAGGAACCCTTCCAGCTGGCCGGCCTCTTCGATCATGCCGCCTCCTGCTCGCTCGCTTCACCCCAGACCCGGGCAATGGCGGCGTCGACCTTTCTCTCGAAACGGGCGATCAAATCGCGGTTGCCAGTTACCAAGGCTTGCTCGGCCTCGATTTCGGCCACGATAGCCCGTTGGACCTCAAGAGGTGGAAGCGCGATCTTCGTGCTGAACAGTTGGTCACGGTTGATTTTTGGGATACTGGCTCGTTCGTAGAAGCCACGGATTGAGCTTTGAAACCGCTCCGACAAGAGCGTCTTTTCAATGAACGTGATGTCGGCGACTGCCTCATTGATTGCGAGCGGGTACATGTCCGAACTGCAGTAGGCGTCAATATCGATAACGGTCAGCTTGTTCAGATAGGGGCGGATTTTACTATAGAGCAGCCGCTTGCCGTTGAACTGGTAAACTGGACCGTTCACTCGCTGTTCCTCAGCGCTCTCGACCTTGAGGAGCCGCCCGGTGTTTGCCTCTAAGCTGTCCGCACCGAAATAAGGCTTCGAAAGATCTATGTCGGTGGTTATCTTTCCGCCCATTGCGCAGACCTCTCCAATTGGCACCTCCGGCCACTCAGGATTAGCCGGTATGAGGGGTCGGTAACTGTCGATAACGGCGCGAGCGCCGTCGATTACCCGCTGGTAACAATCAATCTCCGCCACAATTTCCTGCTGCATCTCAAGCGGCGGAAGGGGAATTTCTACAGCAGCGACAATCCCGCTGTTCAGGTTGTTGACCACGCCACCTGTCGCTTGCCTAACGAACTGCTCGTAGACAACGGAAGAGCCGAGAACATGGTACAAGTAATCCTGATCTAGTAATGAACGATCTTTGAGCCGCAGCAACAACCATCCATCGTGAATGCAGCCGTCGGTAGCCATTATGTATGGGCGTCCGAAGCTCATGGAGTTCGAAAGAATAAAGTCCCCAGGCTGAACGTAGCGCGACTTGGCAGCGCCAGCGGGCGTAACCTTTTCTTTGGTTGCAGTAATGAACTTTGCTCCCAAGGGGGCGTCACCGATCTTCACCCAGTTCACGCCGTCTGACGCATCAGTGATAAAGTCATGGATCGGTCGAGGAGATGCGCCTCGAGAAATTTCGCAGACTTCGCCGATTTTGACGATCGGCCAACGTGACTTCGCTTCTTCAGTTGGCCGGTGTCTTTCGGCGCTTAGATTGTAGTCTCCACCGTCAGTGATTGCCTTCCGTGAGACCGAGAATCCCAAGCCGACATCCAGATCGGTGCCGCCACCCGCGCGCGCGGCATGCAGCCATTCTGCAAGCGCGGCCTTCACCTGGGCCAGTTGTGATCCCTTCACCGCCTTTCTCTGAGTGCCTAGTGCGAAGCCGTCATTCTCCACCTTGAAGAAGGCGATATGTTTACAGGCCTTGGCGACTGCCCGATCAAAGATGAGGATGGACGTCTTTACACCCGAGTATGGGTTGAACACGCCGGCGGGTAGCGAGATGACGGCGGCGAGGTGGTTTTCCACCAGCCTTTTCCGAAGCGCGACATAGGCGCTCTGGCTTTGGAAGATGATCCCTTCCGGCACAACAACGGCGGCGCGCCCGTTCGGCGTCAGGTGCTCAGCTATGTAGTCCACGAAAAGGACTTCACTGCGCTTCGACGGCACCTGAAAGCGATTGTGGGGGATGATCCCACCCTTTGGCGACATGAAGGGGGGATTAGCGAGAATGACATCAGCCGTTTCGCCCCACTTATCATCGCTCGTCAGGGTGTCGTATTCCTCGACTAAAGGCTCCTTGAAATCGTGGAGGAACATGTTGACGCGACTTAGGCGGACCATGTCGGGAGAGATGTCATAGCCTTTGATGTTTCGGGCGAGACGTCCTCGTTCTTCGGGGGAGAGCAGGTCGCCCTTGTAACGCTTGGGGCTTTCCAAGGCCTGCTCTGCCGCGTCAACTCCGAGATCGGTGCCGTTGCCATTCACGACCCCGGTCGTGTTCTGCTTCAGGATGTGTTTGTAGGCCGAAATTAGGAAGCCCGCCGTGCCGCACGCAGGGTCGAGGATCACCTCGTTCTTATGCGGATCGATGATCTCAACCATGAAATCGATGATGTGGCGCGGTGTCCGGAACTGGCCGGCGTCGCCCTGGCTGCCGAGCACGGACAGCAGATATTCGAAGGCATCACCCAGCCGTTCGCTGTGGTCATAGGTGAAGCCGTTGATCTCGCGGAGGAAGCTCCGGAGAGTTTCCGGGTCGCGATAGGGCAGATAGGCGTTGCGGAAGATGCTGCGGAACAGCTCCGGCAAGTCCGGGTTCTCGACCATCTTGGTCAGAGCCTCGGCATACATGTTCAACATTTCCTGCCCGCCGACACCGGGCGCGACGAGCTTTGACCAGCGATAGCGTTCGAACTCGCCGGTGAAGAATTTCCGGTCGAAGCCTAGCTCTTCCGCCTCCAGATCCATGTCGTCCATGAACTTGTAGATCAGGGCGATGGTGATCTGTTCGACCTGGCTCTTGGGGTCGGGGACCTTGCCGACAAGGATGTCTCGGCAGGTGTTGATGCGGCGCTTGGTATCTGAATCGAGCATCGTGCGCTTCTAGGGGAGGAAGGGGTTCAAGGACACGTAGTCCTTCACATATTCGGGGATGCCCCGGACCCATTCCTTGGGCACGGCCTTCAGGTCGGCCATGCTGAAGACCGGGTTGACGTTCAGATCGGCGACACTGCCTTCGTCGATTATGCGGCGCACGTTGGCGTCGGTCAGATAGGCCGCAAAGTAGTAGCGCATCTGGGCAATGCGGTCGGCCTGCTCCGGCTTCTGGTCCAGCAGGAACTTCTGAAACTCGTCGTCTATCAGTTCCGCCCGGGTCCTGAGCTTGGGAATATGGCCGAAGGCCTTCTCGATCAGCTCGCGCACGCTCAGGCGGCGGTCCAGTCCTGCGGCCCGGCGCAGCTTTTCGAGGCTGAAGAACTCGTTCGGCTTGTCGAACACGTCCTCCACGATATGGCGCACCGCCGCCTCCCAGTTCTGCTGCTCGACCATTTCAGCCAGAGCGGCGTCCTCCCGGATCGCGCTTTCGAACTTCTGGAAGAACTCGCGGTCGACCCGCATTCCCTCCGCACCGATCTGCTGCTCGGTCTGGAGAGCGATGGCATCGGGCTGCGGCGTCTCGAAGCCATCGAACGTCCGCCCCGGAGACTCGACATGACTCAGGAGCGGCTGGGCCGACGGCTTGGGAAGCTTCAGCTCCCCATCGTAGTTGAAGCGTTCCTCGAAGAACTCACAGTTCGCGAAGAAGTCGAACAGCCGGAACTGGGTCTTTTCGACATCGGCCAACTCGGCCTTGCGAGCTGGATCGCGCATCTCGTCGGCGAACCGATGCTTGCGCGTGCCACGCCCCTTCATCTGCACAAACTCAGAAGGGCTGAAGATCGGGCGCATGAGCGCGAGATTGAGGATGTCCGGGCAGTCGTAGCCCGTGGTCATCATCCCCACGGTTACGCAGACCCGCGTCTTGCTCGTGACATAGCTCTCGTCAAACGGGCTGCGCCCGCCGAGATTGTTGTTGGCGAACTGCACGGTCATGTTCTGCGCGTTCATGACCTCGCTGGTGACCTGGGAAGCGAAGTCCGACTGATATTTGCCGGGCCACATCACAGCGGCCATGACATTCAGAATCTGGGTCAGCTTCGCCGCATGGTTCTGGCTGACCGCGAAGACGATCGCCTTGCCGAACTCCCCGGTGACCGGGTCGCGCAGGCCGTGCTTCAGGAAGGTCTGGCAGAAGACCTCGTTGGTAGCTTCTGCGAAGAACCTCTTCTCGAAGTCCCGACCACCGAACGCCTCCTTCACCTCGACGCCGTTCTCGTCGGTGGTCTCGACGACGAACCCCTCGTTGGAAAGAAGCTGGGTCGTGATCTCCGTGCGGGCATCAACGACGTAGGGATTGATGAGGAACCCGTCGCGGACCCCGTCGAGCAAGGAGTAGCGGAACGTGGGCTCCCCACTCTCACAGCCGAAGATGCGGTAGGTATCGAGCATCATCCGGCGCTCAGTCTCGCGGGGGTCCCGCGCCGCGCCCTTGGACAGTTTGAGATAGTCCTTGGGGGTCGCGGTCAGGCCCAGCTTGTAGCCAACGAAATACTCGAACACGGCGCGCGCATTGCCGCCGATGGAACGGTGCGCTTCGTCCGAAATGACCAGATCGAAGTCAGTCGGGGCGAAGGCGCGGCGGAACTTGTCGTTGAACAGGAGCGACTGGACGGTGGTGACGACGATGTCTGCCTTCCGCCAATCATCCTTCTGCGCCTTGTAGATGACGCTGGTGAAGTCGTTCTTCAGAAGCGCCTTGAACGCCTTGTCAGCCTGAATCTCCAACTCGATCCGGTCTACGAGGAACAGGACCCGCCTGGCGTTGCCCGTCTTCAGGAACAGCTTGATGAGCGCAGCCGATGTCAGCGTCTTTCCGGTGCCGGTCGCCATTTCGAAGAGGAAGCGAGCCGCGCCCTTCTTCGCCGCTCGCTGGACGGATTGGACGGCGCGCTTCTGATACTCCCGCAGGAACCGGAGCTTGTTTTTGTCGAGGAATGAGGGCCGCTCTTCCTCGTTCTTCCAGCCCGCCTCGCTGGCATAAGCCGGCATCTGCGTGAGGGCGATGTAGTCCTTATCGACGACCTCATTCGCGAGCCTGTCAGCATCAGGCTGAAAGGCCTCGTGGTCCTTGATGTCGTCGGGACTGGGGAATTTGGTGATGAGGCTCGGATTGCCCTGCTTCAAATCCCAGAGGTAGTGGACGTTGCCGTTGGAGAGGATGACGAACCGAGCATCCTGCTCGCGTGCGTACCGGCGAGCCTGCTCCTTGGCGGACAGAGGGTTCTTGTCCTCGGACTTGGCCTCCAGAACGATTAGGGGCCGACCACCGCGATCAAGCAAAAGGAAGTCGATGTAGCCGTTCTTGACGGTCTCGAAGTCCTCCCCGAGCCCATCGATCTGCTTTTCGGTGATCTTGGTGTTCGGCTCCAGGACGATGTTGGCCGGGCCGCTATCATCGTCAAAGAAGCGCCAACCGGACGCCTCCAAGAGCCGATTGATCTTGATGCGAGCGGACGCCTCCTTCGCCTTCAAGGCTGGCCTCCGTCCAAATCCGCGAGAGTTCTGGTGCCGATCATGGGGTCAGGCGCCCTCACCCTCGGGCGGGGCGGGGAGATATACGCGCTTCAACGGAACCGCTGCGCGGTAGCGGCTATCGAACTGTTCGTAGTGCTCCAGAATGAGCTTCACGAGGTTCTCGCCGTCGATCAGACGAATGTCCGGAACCGTGCGGGCGAACAACTCAGCCTTCGGGCTGATGGTGCCCAGCGTCACCAGCAATCCCTTTTCACCGCCCGACAGATTGCCCTTGAGCTGCTTGACCTCGGGTTCTCCGATGGAGCCCTCCGTGCTCTTCACCTGCACCTTGATGATGGGTGGCTCCAGACCGAGCGCGTCCTTGTGGGCGATGATGTCCACGCCGCCGTCGCCCGACTTCTTGGTAACCCGAGCGCGGAACCCCATTGCTTCGAGGAGGTGCGCGACAAAGTGTTCGAGCGCATGCCCTTTGAACTCGTGGGCGAGACGCTTCAGCACGAAATCCTCCGTGCTCTGCTCGCTCTCCATCACTACTGCTGCGACCGCTTCGTCCTCGCTCACCGGAGCGACGAAGGCCTCGCCAGTCAGCGCGGCACGAAACTCGTCTGCGAAGTTCTTGACCTGAAATAGCGAGAGGGCGGACCCGATCTCATAAAGCGCGCCTTGGCTGAACTTGGTCCGGGGAAAAGACTTCAGCCACTCCACAGATCGCTGGTTCGGATAAGCCTTCGAAGCATCGGGGCGATGAATATACCCGCCCGTCACGCGTCCGATTCTCACGGTCCGGTCGAGCTTGGCAGGAAACACGACCAAGTCCCCCGGCTTAATCTCTTGGACGAAGCGAAACAGCTGGCCCGCCGCGACCGGAACATGCCCGGCGCTCTTGGTGGGGAAGATTTCGGAGTATCGGGCCTTGAAGGCTTCGCGAGTGAGTTTGAGCCCTGAAAGATCGCCCATAGCAGGCCAACCGACGGCAACGCAGTTCTGATGGGTGAACAGCGACTCCGCGTCCCCGGTCTTACCCGCGTGAATCCCCCAGATGGTCTGTTCAGCCATTCAGTGCTCCCCCTGCTGTTCACCCTATAGGCGAGCCGTCACTCTCACAACGACCGGAGCGTCCTAGTTCGGCCTCTGAACGCGGGAGGTCCTTTCACCCCAATGCGAACTTCGCCCAAGTGTCCGCCGCAAATTGCGGAAGGTTGTTGCACCGTCGAAATCCCGCCCTAAATCGGCGAGATACGGCCTGCGTCGGCTTAGGCCGACCAACAAATCAGCGGTTCGCCGCTAGGCCCGCCATCGGCGCGCCGGGGACGTGAGTTCCGTCCCGAGAGACCTACACATGACCTACGTTGCCTCGAGCAGCCGCGACAGCGCGGACGCTCGCATCGTGCTGACCAACAAGGAAGCCGCCCGCAAACTCGGAGTCTCGCATCGGACGCTTGAGGACTGGCGGCTGTCGAACCGTGGGCCCCGCTTCGTGAAGCTAGGGCGACTGGTCCGGTATCGGCTTAGCGACCTGTTGGACTTCATGGACCGAAACTCGTTCATGAACACCGCTCAGGCAGCCGCAGCCTGATACCTGTGGATAACGGCCTTCGGGCCTCTATGCTTCCACATTGCTTCCACGGGGTCGGGCGCTATCCCGCGCCCAACCCCGACTGGACACAACCTACTGAAAACAAAGAGAAAAGTGGTGCCGCTTAGGTGACTCGAACACCTGACCCCCGCATTACGAATGCGATGCTCTACCAGCTGAGCTAAAGCGGCCTCTGGCGCCGGGCTCAGGGCCCGCGCGAGGAGGGCTCTTTATACGCGAGGGGCGGGCTTGCCAAGCGCCTGAAGCACGGCGGCGTCCGTTGGGGCGCCGGCGATGCGGATCTGGTCGAAGGCGGCGCCCCCCAGGGCGGTGGCGGCGTTGGGCGAGATGGCCACAGCGACCCGGCCTTCACCGCCGTTCGGCCCCAGCAGGCCGGAGGCGGCCCAGGCGGCGCGCGGCGAGTGCAGCAGCACGGCGTCGAAGTCCTGCGGCGGGGCCGCGCCGGTCTCCACGGCCTCGTAGACGGGCAGGGGCATGATCTCGACGGCGCCGCTGAGCAGGGCGTCGAGGTCGCCCGCGGGCTCGCGCGGGCCCGGGGCCAGCACCGGCCCGGTGGCCGAGCCCGCCAGCAGCCAGGCCAGATCCGACAGGGCCCCGTTGGCCGAGGTCACGTCCGAGAATCCCGCCTGGCGCGCCCGCTCGGCCGTGGCGTCGCCGACCGTGAACACCGGCAGGTCACGGTCGCCGGTCAGGGCGGTGAAGGCCGCCACCCCGTTCGGGCTGGTGAAGGCCAGGGTCTTGAAACCGGTCAGGTCCGGCGGCGGCTGGGGGATTGGCCGCACCGCCAGCACGGGGGCGACGACGGGTTCAAAGCCCATATCGGCAAGGCGCAGGGCCGTGCGGGCGGCGCCCGGCTGGGTTCGAGTGACCCAGACCCGGCGGATCGGGCTCACGCAACCGTCTCCGTCTGGCCGACCTCGGCGTGGACCTCGGCGCCGATGCGCAAGCCGAGGGCCCGGGCCTCGTCGGCGCCCGCTCCGACGTCGATCTCGCCCGACCGCCGCCAGCGCACCGAGCCGTTGGGGTCCAGCTGCTCGGCGGTCAGGCGCAGCCGGCCTTCGGCGATCAGGGCGTGCGCCCCGATGGCGGTGCGGCACGAGCCCTCCAGCGCCGTCATCGCCCCGCGCTCGGCCTCGACGCACAGGGCGGTGTCGGGATCATTGAGCGCGCCGACCCAGGCGGCGAAGCGGTCGTCGGCCCGGGTCTGCAGCGCCAGGGCGCCCTGGCCCGGGGCGGGCAGGAAGTCGTTGAGCGACAGCCGCTCGCGGATCACGCCGTCGAAGCCGAGGCGGTTCAGGCCAGAAACGGCCAGCAGGATGGCGTCGAACTCCCCGTCGGCCAGCTTGCGCAGCCGGGTGTCGACATTGCCGCGCAGCATCTCGATCTGCAGGTCCGGGCGCAGGGCCAGGGCCTGGGCCTGGCGCCGCAGCGACGCGGTGCCGAGCCGGGCTCCGGCGGGCAGGTCGGCGAAGTTGGCGAAGGCTTCGCTGACGAAGGCGTCGCGGGCGTCCTCGCGCGGCGGGACGGCGGCGATGCACAGGCCGTGCGGCTGTTCGGCCGGGACGTCCTTCATCGAATGCACGGCGACGTCGACGCGGCCTTCCAGCAGGGCTTCCTCGATCTCCTTGGTGAACAGCGCCTTGCCGCCGATCTCCATCAGGCGACGGTCCTGCACCCGGTCGCCGGTGGTGACGATCTCGACCAGGGGCACGGCTTCAGGGATGTCGGCCTCGGCGACGCCCAGGGCCCGGCCGATGGCGCGCTGCATCATGCCCGACTGGGTCAGAGCCAGTTTGGAGCGGCGCGTGCCGATGCGGACAAGTGGGGCCATGAGTCGTTGCGCCGCGAAGACGGGGCCGCTACCTCGGCCCCATGGACAATGCCGCCGACTATAGCAGGGAAGGGAGCCGGGCAACCGAAGCCGCTGGCCTCACCGTGCTCGGCCTTGAAACCAGCTGCGACGAAACCGCCGCCTCGGTGGTGCGGCTGACGGCCGACGGCGAGGCGACCGTGCTGTCGTCGGTGGTGCACAGCCAGATCGACGACCATGCGGCCTATGGCGGCGTCGTTCCGGAAATCGCGGCGCGCAGCCATGTGGAGATGATCGACGGCGTCACCCGCCGGGCCATGGCCGAGGCCGGGCTGGGCTATGACGCCCTCGACGGCGTCGCCGCGACGGCGGGACCGGGCCTGGTCGGCGGGGTCATGGTGGGCCTCAGCTTCGGCAAGGCCGTGGCGCTGGCGCGCGACCTGCCGCTCATGGCGGTGAACCATCTGGAGGGCCATGCGGTCTCGGCCCGGCTGGGCGCGCGCGTGGCCTATCCCTTCCTGCTGCTCCTGGTTTCCGGCGGCCACTGCCAGCTGCTGGAGGTTCGCGGGGTCGGCGACATGACCCGGCTCGGCACCACCATCGACGACGCCGCCGGCGAGGCCTTCGACAAGATCGCCAAGGCCCTGGGCCTCGGCTACCCGGGCGGGCCGGCGCTGGAGAAGCTGGCGGCGACGGGCGACGGCTCGCGCTACGACCTGCCGCGCGCCCTGCTCGGCCGCAAGGACTGCGATTTCTCCTTCTCGGGCCTGAAGACGGCCGCCTCGCGCCTGGCGCAGGCCTGCGAGACCGAGCAGGACAAGGCCGACCTCGCCGACGCCGTGCAGAAGGCCATCGCCCGCCAGCTCAGCGAGCGGTCGGACCGGGCCATGAGGGACTATGCCGAGCGTCACGATCATCGCCTGCTGGTGGTGGCTGGCGGGGTGGCGGCCAACCGGACCATCCGAGCGACCCTCGAAGCGACGGCCGAGAAGAACGGATTCGCCTTCCTGGCCCCGCCTATGGCCTACTGCACGGATAATGCGGCGATGATCGCCCTGGCGGGAGCCGAGCGGTTGCAGAAGGGTTGGACCTCGGACATCGATGCCGCGGCGCGGCCTCGCTGGCCGCTGGACGAAAAAAGCGCGCTCGCCGACCCGGCACACAAGCCGGGCCGCAAGGGCGCCAAGGCTTAGGAAACGCGCATGGAATTTCGCACCGCAGGGGTGATCGGCGGCGGCGCCTGGGGCACGGCCCTGGCGCAGGTCGCGGGCTGGGCCGGGCTGGATGTCCTGCTTCAGGCGCGCGAGGCTGACGTGGTCGAGAGCATCCGGGAACGGCGCGTCAACGAAGCCTTCCTGCCTGGCGTCACCCTGGACGACCATGTGCAGGTCACCACCGACCTGGCCGACCTGGCCGGCTGCGACCTGATCCTGGCGGTGCCGCCGGCGCAGCACATGCGCTCGACGCTGGCGGCCTTCGCTCCGCATCACCGCGCCGGCGTGCCGATCATCCTCTGCTCCAAGGGCATCGAGCGCGGCTCGCTGAAGCTGATGACCGACGTCCTGGCCGAGACCATTCCGGCCGCGCCCGCGGCCGTCCTGTCGGGCCCCAGCTTCGCCGCCGAGGTGGCGCGCGGCCTGCCCAGCGCCGTCACCCTGGCCTGCGCCGACGAGGCGCTCGGCGAGGCCCTGATGGAGACCCTGTCGGCCCCCGCCTTCCGCCCCTACCTGGCCACCGATCTCGTCGGCGCCGAGGTCGGCGGGGCGATCAAGAACGTCCTGGCGATCGCCTGCGGCATGGCCGAAGGCCGCGGCCTGGGGCGTAGCGCCCACGCCGCCCTGATCACCCGCGGCTTCGCCGAGATGACCCGCATGGGCGTCGCCCTCGGCGGCCAGGCCGAGACCGTCGCCGGCCTGTGCGGCCTGGGCGATCTGGTGCTCACCTGCTCCAGCCCGCAGTCGCGCAACATGAGCCTCGGCCTGGCCCTCGGTCAGGGGCAGACGGTGGAGCAGGCCCTGGCCGGCAAGCGTTCGGTCGCGGAAGGCTACGAGTCCGCCCCCGCCGTGCGTGAACTGGCCCAGAAGACCGGCGTCGACATGCCGATCTCGCTGGCCGTCGCCGCCCTGCTGAACGGCGAATGCACGGTCCAGGGCGTCATCGACAGCCTGCTGTCCCGTCCGCTCAAGGCCGAGCGCGAGTAAACTCGCCCGCATGACCGACATCCCCCAGACCGAGCGGAAACGCGTCTGGTCCACCCCCGCGGGCGTGGCCCTGTGCGCCGCGGCCGACATCGCCGACCCCGGCTCGCGCGCCTTCGTGCTGCAGATCGGCGAGGCCTTCTTCCACGGCTTCGTGGTGCACAAGGACGGTCAGTTCGCGGGCTTCGTCGACCGTTGCCCGCATCAGGGCTTCCCCCTGGCCATCGAGCTGGACCAGTACCTGACGCCGGACGGCTCGCTGATCCTGTGCGGTTGGCACGGGGCGGTTTTCGAGCCCCTGACCGGCGAATGCACCGGCGGGCCGTGTGCGGGCGCTCGGCTGACGCCTTGGCCGGTCAGGGTCGAGGGTGGGGTGATCCGGACGGGTTGAGAGGGCGCGACGCATGATGAACTGGGCTGAACTCTATCGTCCTCGACTGGGTAAGGCACTTGTGAGCCTCGTGTGGATGCCGATCACGGCCGACACGTCGCACCTGGTTTCCGAGCTTGCCACACCGTCCTTCTCGTTTTCGGGTGCGGTGCACCTTCGCTTTGAAGGTGCGGCCGCCATCGACTTGACCTGGAACTGGAAGGGCGACCGCTACACGCTGGCGACAATCGAGCAGAGGGCCTGGCAGCCGCACGCGCTGGATCGCATCCAGATGTCCCTTGAGCCGCCCTGGGGTGACCTGCAAAGCGCCGTCCTGACGGCCGCCGAATCCTTCGCCCTGTCAGATGACCCGGAACGGAACGTCGTGGCGGTCCGGCACGAGACAAGCGGCGGGCAATTCTGGATCGGCACGGGCGGCTCCGACTTCATCGGCGACTTCGACGATCTGTGGGTCGGGGTGGCCTGCGACCCGCCCAATCTTGCGGAGCTCGTTAGCGTCGGCCGAGTGGAGTCTTCGTTCGCTTAGGCGAAAGGCGGCCGGTCAATCAAGGAGATCGGCGGGTCCGCAAGTTCGTAGAAAGAACTTTACAACATAAAGTCCTTGGCTCATAACGACGCTCAAGGAGAGCCCAACCATGACCACCGTCGCCCTCGCTTATGAAACCGACCGCCCGCAGGCCGACGTCGCCGTCTGTGCGGGCCGGGTCCTGCTTCTGGCCGGCGTCTGCTTCGGCGCCGCCAACCTGTTCCAGTGGGGCGTGCAGTCGGGCGCGCTGGGCCTGCACCCGGCCGCCCTGGCGCTGAGCTGGCCGGTCGCCGTCGGCGTGTTTTTCAGCGGCCTGTTCCGCCTGCGCCGTCTGGGTGGGGAGGCGGCCCGCCGGGTCGCCGGCTGGTCGCGGCTTGGTGTCGGCGCCATGGTCGGGGCGGCCCTGCTGCTGGCCGCCGTCTCGGCGGCGACGGGCGACTGGGCGCTGATGCGGCTGACCTCCGTCGCCACCCTCGGTCTCTACGGCATGGCCTGGTTGGTCGCCCTGGGGCGCACGGGCCGACCCAACACCGGCGTCATCGCCCTGATCGCCTTCGCCGGTTCGGCCCTGCAACTCCTCACCGCCGGCACGCCGGACCAGTATGTGTTCCAGGCCCTGACCCTGGCTCTCATCGCCCTTTTGCCCGGACTGTGGCTGGCCCTCGGCCGCCGACTCTGAAAGGAGAGACCCTCATGATCGACAAGGTCGAAGACACCGCCGCCGACATTGCCTGGATGCGCCGGCTCGCCGAGGAGGGCGCCCAGGCCCCGATGCAGGGCAACTCGCTGCTGATGTTCGGCGGACTGCTCTACGGGCTGGCCAGCCTGTTTCACTGGGCCGTGGTCGCGGGCGTCCTGCCGCTCGCCGAGAACCAGCTCTGGATCGGCTGGGTCGTAGCCACCGTCGGCTACTGGATCATCCTGGCCGTGACCATTCCCCGCCTGCGTCGAAACGCCGGCGTCAGCACGACCGCCAACCGCGCCGCCGGCATCGCCTGGAGCGGCATGGGCTGGGGCATCTTCGCCATGTTCCTCGCCATGGCCGTGCTGGGCTGGCGCCTGGCCGACGAGGCCGCGCTGAACGCCATGTTCGCCCTGATCCCGTCGATCATCATGGTCTTCTATGGGGTCGGCTGGGCCGTGAACGCGGCCATGCAGCGCTCGCGCATGCTGTGGACCCTGTCGCTCGCCAGCTTCGGCGCCGCTCCGCTGCTGGCCCTGTTCGCCGGCCAGTCCGAGCAGTATCTCGCCTATGCCGTAGCGCTGTTCCTGCTCATGGCTCTGCCGGGCTACCTCCTGATGCGCGCCGCGAAGCAGGCCTGACCATGGCCGACGACTTCGACATCAACCGCATCGACGAGGTCATCCACGGTCGCGTACGCCTGGGCATCATGGCGGTGCTGTCGGGGGCGGAGAGCGCCGACTTCAACACCCTGAAGGCGCGGCTTCAGACCACCGACGGCAACCTCTCGGTCCACCTGCGCAAGCTGGAGGACGCCGGCTTCGTCAGCGTCAACAAGCGGTTCGAGGGGCGCAAGCCCCTGACCGAAGCGGCCATGACGCCCCAGGGCCGCCGCGCCTTCGTGGCCTACCTCGACGCCATGCAGGGATTGGTCGGAAAGGCCGGCTGATCGGGGCGGGCTGACCCCGGCGCTCGCCTCGGCTAGAGAGGCGGCATGACCGGCCGCATCCAGCAGTTCGACGCCCTCGATAATTTCCGCGACTACGGGGACTACGCCTCGGCCGCCGGCCGGCGCGTGGTCCCCGGTCGGCTGTACCGCTCGGCCCATCACGCCCGCGCCTCTGAGGCCGACCTGGAGCGGTTGGGCGGGCTGGGCCTGGCCGCGGTGGTCGACCTGCGCCGCCCGAGCGAGCGTCGCGACCAGCCGTCGCGCCGTCCCGCCGGCTTCGCCGCCCAGGTCATCGAGAGCGGCCATGACGACGGCGGAGAGGCCCCGCACATCACCTTCCTCAAAAACGCCGACCTGACCGAGGAGTCGGGCCGTCGCTTCATGACCGGCGTCTACCGCGCCCTGCCGTTCGAACCCGCGCACCTGGATCTGTTTGGCCGCTATTTCCGGGCTCTGGGCGAGGCGGACGGGCCGGTGCTGATCCACTGCGCGGCGGGCAAGGACCGCACCGGAATGCTGGCCGCCCTGACCCACAGCCTGCTGGGCGTGCATCGCGACGACATGGTCGAGGACTATCTGCTGACCAACGCCGCGGTCGACCTGGAGCGCCGCGCCCCGAGCATCGCGCGCCAGCTGGAAACCATGACGGGCCGCAAGGCGTCGCACGGGGCGGTGGTGGCCTTCCTCGGCGTCGAGCCGGTCTTCCTCGAGACCGCCCTGTCCGAGATCGTCGCCCGCCACGGCTCGGTGGAGGCCTATCTGGAGCAGGCGCTCGGCGTCGACGCCGCCCTGCGCGACCGGATCGGCGAGCGGTTGTCGACGTGATCACTCCCTTCCAGGCGGTCGAGCGGCGGGTCCGGCCCTGGCGCGAGCCGCTGGCGGTCGCGGCAGGTCTGCAGGATCGCGACGGCGCCCTGGCCCTGCTGTCCGACGGCGGCGAGCTGGGGCGGCGCTCCTTCGTGGCGGCGGATCCCGACTGGGTCGGCTCCGGTGCGATCGGGGAAGACGGCCTCGCCCCGCTCAGGCATCCGGCGCTGGCGGCCGGCGTGGTCGGACTGCTCGCCTATGACGCCGGGGCCCGCGCCGCGACCGGGCCGCGGCCGCGCGTCTGGCCCGATCTGATGCTGGCGCGCTATCCCGCCATGCTGGCGTTCGACCACCAGGCCCGGACGGTCAGCGTGATCGGGCGGGGCGCCGACCCTGCCGGGGCCCGCGCAGCCGCCGACCACGCCGAGGCCTGGCTGGCCGGCGCGCGCGAGCCTGTCGTCCCGCCGCCGCCGGCTCTTGAGCTGGAGGCTGAAGCGCCGCCCGAAGCCTATACGGCCGCTGTCGCCGACGTCGTCGCTCGCATCGCCGCCGGCGAGCTGTTCCAGGCCAATATCGCCCGCGCCTGGTCGGGCGAGCTGCGCGAAGCGGCCGATCCCTTCGACGTCATGCTGCGCCTCGCCGGCCGCGCCGCCGCCTACGGCGCTTTCTGGAGGCTGGGTGAACGTGCCCTGGTGTCCAATTCGCCGGAACTGTTCCTGACCTTCCAGCCCGATGGCCGGCGCATCGAGACCCGGCCGATCAAGGGGACCCGATCGCGCGGCGTCGACCCCGCCCGGGACGCCGCGCTCGCCGCCGAACTGGCCGCCAGCGCCAAGGACCGGGCCGAGAACCTGATGATCGTCGATCTGATGCGCAACGACCTGGCCCGTGTGGCCGAGCCTGGCACGGTGGTGGCCGAGCGTCTCTTTCAGGTCGAGTCCCATCCGACCGTTCACCACCTGGTCTCAACCGTGACGGCGACTGCGAGGGAAGGGGCCGGCGTGGCCGACTTGCTGGAGGCGACCTTCCCGCCGGGCTCGATCACCGGCGCGCCCAAGCACCAGGCGATGAAGGTCATCGCCCGCCACGAGCCGCCGCGCGGGCCCTGGTGCGGCAGCCTGTTTCACGTCGGGGAGGGGGGCGAGCTGACCGCTTCGGTGCTGATCCGCACGGCCTCGTTCGAGCGCTCGGACGGCCGCTGGCGGTTCCGCGCCCTGGCCGGCGCCGGCATCGTGGCGGACAGCGACCCGCAGGCCGAGCTGGAGGAGACGGACGCCAAGATCCGCGCCCTGCGTGAGGCGCTCTCCGGCTAGCGGAGGCCGCCTAGCAGGTGGCGCAGCCGACCGTGTCGACGTGGCGCGGCCGTAGATAGTAGGAGCGCGAAAACCGCGTCAGCCCGGGCATCAGATAGTCCGAGGGCGAGTCGTAGTCGTAGGTCGATTCCGAGATGATCAGGCTTTGGCCGTCTGAGATCAGGCCGGTGGGTATGGTTATGGCGCCGCCCTTCTGCCGGGGGGTCATGCCCTCGCCCCAACTCCAGTCGACCTTGGCCACCCCCGCCGTCTGGGTGACGCTGGTGACCCGCAGGTGCAGGGTGCTGTCCGGGAAGGGCTTCATGATCAGCCCCCCGATGTCGAAGATGTCGCCGATGTTGGCCGGCGTCACCGACTTCTCCTGCGCCACCAGGTCCGCGACCATGGACGTCACATGGCTCATCCGCTTCTGGGCCATGAAGCCTTGGCAGAACTCGTTCATGCCCATGTAGAAGAAGATCAGCACCGGCGCGACGACAGCGAATTCGACGGCGGAAATGCCGCCTTCATCGCGCGCCAGGCGCCTGAACAGGCTGGGTCTGGTCATCTATGGCGGCTCGTTGCGGAAGGCGGTGGTGGAGGTCAGCAGGGCCGTGCCGTCTGACATTCGCGACAGGGCCGGGGACATGAAGGCGGTGACCAGCGGGTGTTTGTACCAGACTCGCACCAGGATCAGGTCGCCCGGCAGGCCGTTGGCGTAGCTCAGGCCGCTCGGGTCGAAGGCGCCGCCCGAGGTCGGGTCCGGCGGCACCGCCTTGAACTGCGGAATCACGCGGACATCGATGCTGACACGATCGGGGCACTCGCCGGCGAAGATGCTCATGCGCGAGCACAGGCTGTTCTCGAACTCGACCGCGCCCATGTCGGCCGCGCGAGCCTGTCCGGTGCGCACCAGGCGGCCGGTTTCAATGGTCGCGTTCTCCAGCACCGAATTGACGGTGAAGATCAGCGCCACCTCAAGGATGGCGAAGACCATGAAGAAGAAGGGAAAGATGACAAAGGCGAACTCGACCAAGGTCGACCCGTCCTGATCGCCTGCGAAGCGCCGCAGGCGGCGGCGCGCACCCGCGCCCGGCCAGGAAACACGCCCGGCCACGGCGCTTACTCTGCGCCGGATTCGGTGGGCCGCACCGACGGCGAGCAGGACGACCCGCACGCCATTTCGGTCGACTGGGCGCCGCGCCACACGCGCACCTGGCCGGAGCCGGCGCCGGCGCTGACCACCACCTGGCTCTGGAACACCGTGCGGCCGACCGCGTCGACGGCGACGACCTCGGTCACGCCGTAGCCCCTGCCGGTGATGTAGAGCGTGTTGGCGTCGACGACCGTGACATCCGCGATCTTGGGATTGCCGACGATCACAGAGCTGGCCTGCCCCTGCATCTGGACGCGCTGGGCCTGATCGATTTCGACGTTCAGCCGCGCCGACTGGGCGACGGCCAGACCCGGACCGGCGACGGTCGCGGCGAGGGCGATGGCGGTGAGCAGACGGGAGGTGCGGATCATGGCGTCAGGTCCATATGGCGAGCGCGCGCGAAGCGTGACGCGAACCTGACTCGTGAATCCTCAATAAAGTTTGAAACCGAGCACGGAATACCGATGGTCGCAGTGTAGAAGGCAACAAAAGCAGCACTTAAGGCGAAAACATGCGCCAATTCGAAGTAAATCTCCCGGTAACCACGCCCGGCGACATGGTCTTAACCCATCCGGGCGATAACCACAGTGCGTTTGGGGGTCAAGCGGGCTACCGGCTCCCCCCATAGACCAGTAGCTCGCAAACCTCTCCTGCTAGGGAAGCAAGACCATGACCAAGTTCATTTCGAAGTTCGTTTCGGACGAGTCGGGCGCCACCGCCATCGAGTATGGCCTGATCGCCGCCCTCATCGCCGTTGTCATCATCGCGGCCGTCACCGCGCTGGGCACCAACATTGAAGCCGCCTTCCTCGAAGTTTCGGGCGCTATCGCCGGCGCTTAAGCCGCGACACCGTCTTGAACCGAAGGCCGGGGGCCGGAGCGGAAACGCTCCGGCCCCTTTCCTTTTGTCCTGCGCCCGTCGTCTACGGGCAACCTCGCCTTAAGCATCGACGAGGCAGGGTGCCGCCATGCAAGTCGTGCAACTCATCGCCCTCGCCGTCCTTCCCGCCCTGGTCATCGTCGCCGGGCTCCAGGACCTGACCTCGATGAAGATCCGCAACTGGATCTCGGCCGCCCTCGTCGTCGCCTTCTTCCCGGCGGCGCTGTTGATCGGGCTGACGCCGCTCGCCGTGGCCGTCCACGCAGGGATCGGGATCCTGGCCCTGGCGATCACCATCGGCCTGTTCGCCCTGGGGCAGATGGGCGGCGGCGACGCCAAGCTGATCGCCGCGGTCAGCCTTTGGTTCGGTCTGTCCGCCGGCATGTTCGTGCTCTGGACCGCGGTGATCGGCGGCGCCTTCGCCCTGGTCATCCTGATCGCGCGGGCCCGCACCCAGCCCTATCTGGCCGCCATGCCGGGTTGGGCCTCGACCCTGATGACGCCGAAGAATCGCATCCCGTACGGCGTGGCCATCGCCGGCGGCGCCCTGACCGCCTTCCCGGCCTCGCCCCTCGTCGCAGCCTGGCTGGCGGGGGCCTGAGGGTTTCACCCGAGCGGCCTCAGACTGTTCCGAAACGAGACGTTCCACTTAGGTCCACGTTAACCCGGAACCGGCATGGTCGTTAACGGTAGGGGGGCGAAGGACCGTAGTCGCGGATCCGGCCCGGCTCTGCCGGAGAGCGCGGATGAAGCCTGCCCGTATCATCGTGATCTGCGTCGCCGCCGTGGCCGCCATCGGCCTGGCCCTTGTCGTGCGCGCCATGGGATCGCCCTCGAAGCAGCCCGCCGCCGCCGCGGCCGCCGCTGAACCGGCCAAGCCGATGGCCAAGGTGTTGGTCGCCGCCAAGGATCTTCAACCCGGCCAGCGCCTCACCGAAGCCGACCTCGACTGGAAGGAATGGCCGGTCGACGAGGTCAACCCGGCCTTCATCACGGACGGAACCGTGCCGATCCCGGCCCGCGGCGAGCCCGCCGAGGCCGAAGAAGAAGGCAAGAAGAAACCTGAGGGCGCCGTGGCCTCCGTGACCCGCGCCGCGACCGAGCTCGCCACCGGCGGCGCCAAGGCCGACTACGTCGGCTCGGTCGTGCGCGAGCCGATCCTCGCGGGTGAACCCATCGTCGGCCGCAAGATCGTCCGCGCCGGCGACGGCGGCTTCCTGGCCGCCTACCTGGAGCCCGGCATGCGCGCCATGGCGATCAAGGTCGAGGCCGAGACGCTGGCCGGCGGGTTCATCCTCCCGGGCGACCGCGTGGACGTGGTCCTGACCCGCGAGACCAACCTCAGCAACGCCGGCGCCGACACCGCCGACCGACCGAAATTCGCCTCGGGCACCGTGCTCAGCAACATCAAGGTCCTGGCCATCGGCAGCGCGACCCGCGCCGCCGACGACGCCCAGACCGCCGACGGCGCCACCGCGACTCTCGAGGTTCGCCCGACCGACGCCGAGCTGCTCGCCCTGGCGGCCAGCGAAGGCAAGCTGAGCCTCAGCCTGAGGTCCTACGCCGACACCGCTGGTCCGTCCGGTCGGACGACCTCGGCCAGCTCGGCCCAGCGTCAATCTTCCGCCGTCCGCGTCTTCCGCGGCGGCGAGCCTGAAGTGGTGGTGGTTCAATGAAGCGCTCGATGAAGCGTCTCGGCGCCGTCGTACTCGCCGGCCTGATGGTCGTCGCCACGTCGCCGATCTCCCCGGTGCAGGCGCAGACCCGCGCCGCCGTTTCGATGGGTTCGCAGGCGCAGCTGATCAGCCTGCCGCGCGGCTCGTCCATGGCCGTCGACCTGCCGGCCGACGCCCGTGACGTGATCGTGCCGAACCCTACCGTGGCCGAGGCCATGCTGCACTCGCCGCGCCGCATCACCATCATCGGTCTGGCGCCGGGCGAGACCGACGCCGTCGTGCTCGACAGCGCCGGCCGCACCATCCTGTCGCTGCGGGTCCGCGTCGACGCCGGCGTCTCGGCCCTGCAGGACACGCTCAGCCGGGTGATGCCGGGCGCCGACATCCGCGCCGAGGCGGTCAACGACAGCGTCATCCTCACCGGCACCGTCTACAGCCCCGGTGAGGCGGATCGCGCCAGCCAGGTGGCCCGCGCTTTCGTCGCCAGCCCGGACAAGGTCATCAACATGATGACCATCGCCGGTTCGGACCAGGTGATGGTCAAGGCCCGCATCGTGGAAGTCCAGCGCAGCGCCGTGAAGCAGCTGGGCGTCGACGCCAACGCCTTCCTCGCCAGCGTCGGCGACGGCCTGCGCCTGACCCAGGTCGCGACCTTCGCGGTCTCCGGCAATCAGCTCGGCGGCGGCATCCTCAACTATCGGGATTCCGCCGGCGACGGCTCCAACCTCAACACCTCGCTGCGCGCCTTCGAGCGCGCCGGCCTGGTCCGCATCCTGGCCGAGCCGAACATCACCACCGCCAACGGTGAGTCGGCCGAGTTCCTGGCGGGCGGCGAATTCCCGGTCCCCGTCGGCCAGGAGTCGGACAGCGACAGCACCAAGGTCACGGTCGAGTTCAAGCCCTACGGCGTCCGTCTCGCGGTCCGTCCGATCGTCCTGTCGCCGGGCCGCATCTCGCTGCAGCTGTCGACCGAAGTGTCGGAACTGACCTCGGTCGGGGCCTTCACCCTGGGCGGCACGACCCCGGGCAGCACCGCGCTGGTCATTCCCGGCCTGAACGTGCGCCGCGCGTCAAACACCGTCGAACTGCCGTCGGGCGGCTCGCTGATGATCGCCGGCCTGCTGCGCGAGGACACGCGCCAGAACGTCGACCAGCTGCCGGCTCTCGGCGACCTGCCGGTCCTCGGCTCCTTGTTCCGCTCGCGCGACTATCTGTCGGGCGAGACCGAACTGGTGATCATCGTCGAGGCCTACATCGTCTCGCCGACCTCGCCGAACCGCATGCAGACCCCGGCCGACGGCCTGCAGATCGCCAATGACGCGCAGACCATTCTGTTCGGCCAGCTGAACCAGCATTTCTCCCGTCCCGACGCCGAGTCGGCCGCCCCCGGCGCCGGCTGGGCCGGCCCGGTCGGCTATGTGATCGAATGAGGCCCCCTGTGATGCGCGCCCTGATCCTCGCTTGTTCCGCCGCCGCCCTGCTCGGCGCCTGCACGACGACGACGACCGACACCCCGCCGCCGATCAACCCGCTGGCCCGCTACTCGCTGCAGGTCGAGCCCGGACTCGACCGGATCGCCCTGGCGGTCCACGACGATGGCCTGTCGGCCACCCAGCATGCGGCCCTGCGCGCCCTGGTCGCCCGCTATCGCAACGGCGGCGTCGGCATGGTTCGCGTCGAGGCCCCGTCGGGTGACGATCCGGTCGCGACCCGCCAGAGCTGGGATGTGCGCAACGCCCTGATGGAAGCCGGCGTGCCCGGTGATCGCGTGGTGGTCGCCTCCTACGCCGCGCCGGACGGCCGCGCGCCGGTCCTCGCCGGCTTCGACACCGTCCAGGCCGTGGTCACCGACTGCAGCCGCGAACGTCGCGCCATGGACAACCGCTTCTCGAACCAGGGCTCGCTCGGTCTCGGCTGCGCCATCACGGCGAACATGGCCGCCCAGATCGCCGATCCGCGCGACATCGGCGCGCCGCGCACCATGAGCCCGGCCGACTCCGGTCGCGCCGCCGTGGTCTTCGACAACTACCGTAAGGGCCAGAACACCGCCGCCGCTCAAGAGCAGCTGGTCGATGGCCGCATTTCCCGGGCTGTGGAATAGGTGACATGACCAACGCCTTCCCCCGCCCCGTGGACGAGTTCGAGGACGAGTTCGACCTCGACATGGGCTATGTCGCCGCCGGTCCGATGGCGGGCGCCCAGCCTGCAGCGACCTACGCCGCACGTCCCGCCGCTCCCGAGCCTGAGTATCGGCCCGCGGAACCCGCCGGCTATCAGCCCGACTACCAGCTGGATTATCAGGCCGGTTACGCCGCCGCTCCGGTCCCGGAGGCCGGTCCCGACTACGGCTACGAGCCGCCCTATGCCGGTTCGGACCCCGCCTACGACCAGGGTGCGGATCCCGCCGGTCGGCCGCCTCTTCAGTTCACCACGCCAGCCCCCGTCTCCGCCCCCATCCCGGCCCCGGTCCGAGCCTCGGCCGCCGCTGCGGCACCGGCCTCAGTCCCCGCGCCGGCCGCCGCCTATCCGCATCCGAACGCGGCCGAGCAGGTTCCGACCGTGGCCGGCTTCAATCCGGTCGGCGAACTCGTCGCCGGCGCCGCCGCCGCCTTCTCGCCCCCGGCCATTGGAGGCCAGGCGACCGAGGTGTCGGTGCCGCGCATCGCCATCCACGTCTTCGCCGAGCGCCAGGACACGCTGGCCGCCGCCGAGCGCGCCGGCCAGGACCGCCGCCTGTCGCGCGCCACGACCCAGATCCGCATCGGCGGCGTCGCCGCCGCGGTCGAGGCCTATCAGCACGAGCCGACCCCGCCGCTGATCATCGTCGAATGCCTCAAGGACCCGCAGACCCTGCTGTGGGAAGTCGATCAACTCGCCGAGGTCTGCGACGCCGGCACCAAGGTGGTCGTCATCGGCGCCACCAACGACATCCTGCTGTTCCGCGAGCTGATGCGTCGTGGGGTCAGCGAATATTTGGTCGCCCCGCTGCAGCCGCTGCAGCTGATCAGCGCCATCGGCAATCTGTTCGCCGACCCGGCCCAGCCCTTCGTCGGCCGCTCGATCGCCTTCGTCGGCGCCCGAGGCGGTTCGGGCTCCAGCTCGGTCGCGCACAACACCGCCTATGCGATGTCCGAGCGGATCGGCGCCAATACGGTCATCGTCGACTACGACCTGCCGTTCGGCACCGCCGGACTCGACTTCAACCAGGACCCGCTGAACGGCGTCGCCGATGCCCTGACCCAGCCGGACCGCCTCGACCCTGTGCTGCTCGACCGCATGATGGTCCGCTGCACCGACAAGCTGAGCCTGTTCGCCGCCCCGGCCACGTTGGACGTCGACTGGGACATCAGTCCGGAGGCCTTCGAGGAGGTCACCAGCCAGATCCGCTCCACTGCGCCCTTCGTCGTCCTCGACCTGCCGCACATGTGGTCGAGCTGGATGCGCAACACGCTGATCTCGGCCGACGAGGTGGTCGTCGTGGCCACGCCGGACCTGGCCTCGCTGCGTAACGCCAAGAACATGATCGACCTGATCCGCCAGGGCCGTCCGAACGACGCCCCGCCGCGGCTGGTGCTCAACCAGGTCGGCGTGCCCGGCCGTCCGGAAATCCCGGCCAAGGAGTTCGGCGCCGCCCTGGGCGTCCACCCCAGCCTGATCATCCCGTTCGACCCCAAGGTCTTCGGGGCGGCGGCCAACAACGGCCAGATGATCCTCGATTCCGGGGCCAAGTCGAAGGCGGCCGACGCCTTCCAGATGCTGGCCCAGATCGTCTCTCGCCGCGAACTGCCGATGATCGCCGGCCCCGGCGGCAAGCCCGCCAAGGCCGCCGGCAAGTCGATGTTCTCCGGCCTGTTCAAGAAGAAGAGCTGACGGGTGTTCGGGAAGCGCACAGGTCAGCCAGGCATCCCCGGAGCTGCGGCCCCGCGGCCTCAGCCCGGACCTGCGCCCGCGCCCCAGCCCTTCCCGCAGCCTGACCAGGGCGTTCAGACCCAGGCCTTCGCCTACGGCGGCGACACCGCCGAGATGACGCGCGAGGAGCGCCGGGCGGAGTCCTACGCCGCCAAGGGCGCGTCGGACGCCGCCGACCGGCTCGACGCGCTCGCCTCGCGACCCAAGCCGCAGCCGGCCGAGCCGCCAAAGCCGAAGAACGCTCCCGGGCCCAAGTCGACCCCCGGCTTCGAGCAGCTGAAAAAGGCCCAGGCGGTCGCCGAGATCGTCCGCGAGCAGTCGGACTACTACCACGCGACGAAGACGACGATCTTCAACGCCCTGATGAACACCATCGACCTGGCCCAGCTGGCCGGGCTCGATCCGAAGGCTGCGGCCGAGGAAATCCGCGACATCGTCGCCGAGCTGGTGGCGATCAAGAACGTCTCCATGTCGGTGGCCGAGCAGGAGCACCTGGTCCAGGACATCGTCAACGACGTCCTCGGCTATGGCCCGTTGGAGCCGCTGCTGGCGCGCGACGACATCGCCGACATCATGGTCAACGGCGCCGGCCGGGTGTTCATCGAAGTCGGCGGCAAGGTGCAGCTGACCAACGTCCGCTTCCGCGACAACGCCCAGCTGATGAACATCTGCCAGCGGATCGTGTCGCAGGTCGGCCGCCGCGTCGATGAAAGCTCCCCGATCTGCGACGCCCGCCTGCCGGACGGTTCGCGCGTCAACGTCATCGCTCCGCCGCTGGCCATCGACGGCCCGACGCTGACGATCCGGAAGTTCAAAAAAGACAAGCTGACGATGAAGAACCTGGTGGAGTACGCCTCCATCAGCCCCGAGGGCGCGCGCGTTCTGGGCGTCATCGGCGCCTCGCGCTGCAACCTGGTCATTTCGGGCGGCACGGGTTCGGGCAAGACGACGCTTCTGAACACCCTGACCGCCTTCATCGACCCGACCGAGCGCGTCATCACCTGCGAAGACGCCGCCGAACTGCAGCTGCAGCAACCGCACGTGGTGCGTCTGGAGACGCGTCCGCCGAACCTCGAAGGCCAGGGCATGATCTCCATGCGCGACCTGGTGAAGAACTGTCTGCGGATGCGTCCCGAGCGGATCATCGTCGGCGAGGTCCGCGGCCCGGAAGCCTTCGATCTGCTGCAGGCCATGAACACCGGCCACGACGGCTCGATGGGCACGCTGCACGCCAACAGCCCGCGCGAAGCCATCAGCCGGATGGAGTCGATGATCACCATGGGCGGCTACGGCCTGCCCTCGAAGACCATCCGCGAGATGATCGTCGGCTCGGTCGACGTCATCGTCCAGGCCGCCCGTCTGCGCGACGGTTCGCGCCGCATCACCCACATCACCGAGGTGGTCGGTCTGGAAGGCGACGTCATCGTCACCCAGGACCTGTTCGTCTACGAGATCACCGGCGAGGACGAGAACGGCAAGATCGTCGGCCGTCATCGCTCCACCGGCATTGCGCGCCCGCGTTTCTGGGATCGCGCCCGCTATTACGGCCTCGAGCGTGAGCTGGCCGAAGCCCTCGACGCGGCGGAGTAGTCGCCATGCTTCCCATCCTCGCGGCGGTCCTGGCTTTTATCACCATCGGCGGTCTCGGCTGGGCCTTCGTCGGCGGCGGCGATTCCAGCGAGGCGGCGATCAAGCGCGCCCAGACCTTCAGCGGGCCGAAGCAGTCGGCCGCCGCCGCCAAGAAGGCCGCGGCAGCCAACACGCCCGAGGCCCGCCGCAAGCAGATCCTGATGCAGCTGCAGGAATCCGAGCGGGCGTCGCGCAAGGCGCGCATCAGCCTGGCCGCCCAGCTCAAGCAGGCCGGCCTGAACACCAGCGTGCGCAGCTTCTGGATCATGAGCGCCGTGCTCGGCGTCATCGCCTTCATCGTGCCGCTGGTCTTCCGCCTGAATATCCTGATCCCGCTGGGCGCCTCGGTCGCCTTCGGCCTCGGCCTGCCGCGCTGGATCGTCGGCTTCCTCGGCGCGCGGCGCCGCAAGCAGTTCTCCAGCCACTTCGCCGACGCCGTCGATGTCATCGTGCGCGGCATCAAGTCTGGCCTGCCGGTTCACGACTGTTTCAAGATCATCGCCAAGGAGAGCCCGGCGCCGCTGGGCCCCGAGTTCCAGACGCTGGTCGAGGGCATGGGCGTGGGCCTGACCCTGCCCCAGGCGCTGGACAAGATGTACGAGCGCATGCCGACGCCGGAGCTGAAGTTCTTCGCCATCGTCATCGGCATCCAGCAGAAGACCGGCGGCAACCTCGCCGAGGCTCTCGGCAACCTCACGACCGTGCTGCGCGCCCGCCGCATGATGAGCGAGAAGATCAAGGCGCTGTCGTCAGAGGCGACCGCCTCCGCCGGCATCATCGGCTCCCTGCCGCCGGTGGTGATGATCCTCGTCAGCATCACGACCCCGGCCTACATGGCCAAGCTCTTCACCGACCCCCGTGGCCAGTTCATGCTCATCGTCGCCGTGGCGATGATGAGCTTCGGGGTGTTCGTGATGAAGAAGATGATCTCGTTCAAGTTCTAGGGGCGGGCGCGCGCGATGATCGACTTCTTCACCGACATGCAGAACCTGCTCAGCCTGGGCGTGGGCGCGCTGGTGTTCGCGACCCTGGTGACCCTGCTCAGCTCGTTCGGCAGCGGGGCCAAGCTCGAAACCCGAATGAAGGCCGTGGCCGACCGGCGCGAGGAGCTCAAGCGCCGCTCCCGGCAGGCTATCGCCGCCCAAGGGTCGCAGAACCTGCGGCACTCTGACGAAGGCTTCAAGAAGGACGTCGTCGAGCGCCTCAACCTGACCAAGCTTCTGGAGGACCCCAAGGTCGCCGACAAGATGGCCCAGGCCGGCCTCCGTGGCCCGAAGCCGCTGACCACCTTCTATTTCTTCCGCTTCTCGATGCCGTTCGTCTTCTTCGCGACGACGGCGGTCTACCTGTTCGCCGTCAACGATTTCGGCCTGACGCTGATGATGCGGGTGGTCGCCATCATGGTGGCGACGATGATCGGCTTCTATGCGCCGAACATCTATCTCGAGAACCGCATCTCCAAGCGCCGCACCTCGATCATGCAGGCCTTCCCGGACGCGCTGGACCTGCTGCTGATCTGCGTCGAGGCCGGCATGTCGATCGAGGCGGCGATCCAGAAGGTCAGCCAGGAGATCGGCGGCTCGTCCATCGACCTGGCCGAGGAGATGACCCTGCTTTCGGCCGAGCTGAGCTATCTGCCTGATCGCCGCATGGCCTACGACGGCCTGGCCAAGCGGACGAACCACCCGGGCGTGAAGTCGGTGGCCACCGCCATGACGCAGGCCGAGACCTACGGCACCCCGCTGGGGACGGCCCTGCGGACCATGGCCAAGGAAAACCGCGAGCTGCGCCTGTCAGCCGCCGAAAAGAAGGCGGCGGCGCTTCCGGCCAAGCTGACCGTGCCGATGATCCTGTTCTTCCTGCCGGTGCTGTTCATCGTCATCCTGACGCCGGCGATCATCACCATCCAGGATACGATGAAGGGCTGATCAGCCTTCGGCCGCGGCCTTCCAGGCCTCGGCCACCGCATCGGCCGCATGGCGCAGATGCTTGCGGTGCTTGTCGAAGAACATCTCGCCGCGCAGGCCGCTGAAGATGAAGCCGTTCGACGCGATGCAGCTGCCCGGCTCCAGTTGCTCGATCTCGAAATAGCGCATCGAGCGGAACCACAGGCCGCGGTTTTCGGCCCAGACCAGCTGGGCGTAGGGCTGCCATTCGCCGACCTTGGCCACGACCCGCCGCTCAGGCAGGCCCTCGATCGCCTCGGTCAAGGCGATCTCGCCGCCGAATGCGATGGCGCCCTCGACGCTCTTCTCGACCGGGTTCCACCGATCCCAGAAGCCCAGGTCGTGGATCACCTCCCAGATGCGGTCGGTCGAGGCGCGAATGCCGATACGCTTTTCGATACGGGCTGTTTCCATGCCTTTCGCTCTGGCACGGCTTTCCGTCCGAGAAAAGGCGTTGCTGTGTCAGCGGTTGCCTTCTGGTCCGGGCTGCGACGCCGGCGGGGTCTCGGGCGAGGGCGTCTCATCGCGATCGGGCAGGTCCGGCGGCCCGGCGCGTAGTTGCGGGCTGACGAAGCAGAGCACAGCCGCCCCGGCCAGCAGCGCCGCATTGGCGATGAAGGGGGCGGGTTCCGCCCACTCGTAGAGCAGGACGCCGACGACGGGCGGCAGCAGGAAGCTGAGCCCCGCAAGCGCCATCATCAGGCCCGCCACCGCTCCTTGCTCATGCGCTTCGACGGACAGGGACGACCCGGCGGTGAAGCCGGGCCGTGCGAAACCGACGCCCATCGACACCACGGCGTAGCCGATCACGACGCCATAGTAGCCGGGTGAGGCGATGCTCATCAGATTGCCGGCCAGGGCCAGGCCGCCGCCCCAGCGCATCAGGTCGCGGGGCTGCAGTTTCAGCAGAGGGATCAGGCCCCACTGGGCCATCAGCGTCGCGGCGGCGCCGGCCAGCATGGCGATGCCGATGAAGGGCTGGGAATCGCGCGCCGCCACGCCCGTCGCCGCCATCTCGTCGATGATGTGGAAGCCGAGCACCGAGATGTTGATCGCCTGCGCCCCGGTGACCAACAGACCGTACAGCAGGTAGTCGCGGACGCGCCGGTCGCGCCACAGTCCCTTCTCGCTCTTGCCGCGATGACCGCTGGGCGAGGGAATGCGCACAACCTCCCCGCTGGGCAGGCGGCGCCAGACGACCAGCAGGACCACGCCGGCGCACAGGGCGAAGGCGTACATGGGCCCGGCCAGACCCACGAGCGGCAGGACGAAAAACGGCGCCAACGCCGGGCCGATCACTGTGCCCAGCCCTTGCGCCGAGGCCAGCAGCGACATGGCCTGGGTGCGTTGCTCCGGCGTGGTGCGGTCGGCGACATAGGCCTGGGACGCGATCGGCGCCGCCGAGCCGAACACGCCGTAGATGGTGCGCGCCACCGCCATCAGGGTGAAGGCGAGGACCGGGCCGAGCCAATGCTCCAGCCCGGAGGTCGCGGCCAGGCCGAAGCCTGTCATGGAGGCGACGAAGCCGGACAGGCCGATCAGGATGACCCGCTTGCGCCCGAGAGTGTCGGACAGCCGCGCCCAGAATACCGAGGTGAAGGTCCACATCAGGGCCGAGATGGCGAAGGCGCCCGCGACGAGGCTGTCCCGCAGCCCGAACTCGCGCCCGATCGCCGGCAGCACCGACTGCAGCGCCATATTGCCGGCCGCCGCGATCAGGCTGACCGCGAACAGAAGGGCGAAGGCGGGCGATCTGAGGTTCACCAGCCGAGCCTAGCCCCGGCATCGGCCCGCGTCACCCGCCTCCTGTCGGCTCCACGCGGCGAGTGCGAGTCGACGAAACACAGAGTCTGAATCGTCTGAAACCGGAGCGCCCGGCGCGCCCGAAAAACAGAGTCTGAAACGTCTGAATCGTCTGAAACCGGAGCGTCCGGGGCGCGCGAAAAAACGGAGTCTGAATCGTCTGAATCGTCTGAAACCGCTCGGAGCCGGCGAGCGACGTCGTGTCAAAGACCCGGATGCGCCGTCACCCGGCCGGGCGGCGCGAGCGTATTATGGCAGGGGCGTTCGCGGCGGTGCGAAAATGACGCTGGGCGGGAATGAGTCCGTCGAGAATCCAGCGGCTTAGGTCGGCGCAATGCGCGGCTTGCGGATGATCCGGCGCGAACCGCCTGGGCCGCTCCCCGCCAATCCCTTGCCAGAGCGTGCGACCTCCGCGACGGTGGCGCTTCCATCAGGGGATCGCCATGACCATTCGCCGCCTGTTCGCCGCCACGGCGCTCGCCGCCGTTCTGTCCGCGGGCGCCGCCGTCCCGGCGATGGCCCAGGCCGATCCGGCCGCGGTCGCCGCCGCCGTCGACGCCGTGACGCCCAAGGTCGTGGCCTGGCGGCGCGACCTGCATCAGAACCCTGAGCTCGGCTTCGCCGAGGTCCGCACCGCCGGCGTCGTCGCCGACCACCTCAGGTCGCTGGGCCTCGAGGTGCGCACCGAGGTCGGCAAGACCGGCGTCGTGGGCATCCTTCGCGGCGGCCGTCCGGGCCCGGTGGTGGCGCTGCGCGCCGACATGGACGCCCTGCCGGTGCAGGAGGCGACCGGTCTGCCTTTCGCCTCAAGCGCGACCGGGACCTACATGGGCCAGACCGTGCCGGTGGCCCACGCCTGCGGCCACGACGCTCACGTCGCCATGCTCATGGGCGCCGCCGAGGTGCTGGCCGGGATGAAGGACGAGATCTCCGGCACCATCGTCTTCATCTTCCAGCCGGCCGAGGAGGGCGCCCCTCCCGGCGAACCCAAGGGCGGCGCGGCCCTGATGATCGAGCAGGGCGCGTTGGCCAACCCGCGTCCGGACGCGATCTTCGGCCTGCATGTGGTGCCCGGCCGCCCGGGGACTCTGTGGTATCGATCGCGTGGCTTCATGGCCGCCTCGGACCGGGTCGACATCACCCTGCACGGCCGCCAGACCCACGGCGCCTGGCCATGGAAGGGCGTCGACGTCATCACCGCCTCGGCCGATGTGGTCCAGACCATTAACAATCTGACGGCGCGCACGCTGGACCCGACGACGACCCCGACAGTCTTCACCATCTCCACGCTCGACGCCGGGGTTCGCTACAACATCATCCCGGACAAGTCGGTCCTGTCCGGGACCCTGCGCACCTTCGACATCGCTCAGCGCGACGACCTCGTGCGGCGCGCCGAAGCGGCGGTCGACAACGTCGCCGAGACCTATGGCGCCACCGCCGACTTCTCGGTCCGCCAGAACGCCGCCCTGGTGTTCAACAACGAGGCGCTTTCGGCCTGGCTCGCCCCGGTGCTGGAGGAGGCGGCGGGCGAGGGGAACGTCAATCCGGCCGCTCCGCCGACCACGGTGGCCGAGGACTTCTCCTACCTGTCGCAGGAGGTGCCGGGCGTCTTCTATCACCTTGGCGGCAGCCCCGACGGCGTTGATCCGGCCACCGCCGCCCCGAACCACTCGCCCTCGTTCGACGTCAACGAGAAGGTCCTGCCGCTCGGGGTGAAGGCGCACGTGCTGAGCGCGCTGCGCTTCCTGGAGCAGGCGCCCCGGACCGGGTCGTAGATCGCCGGCCACACTGATCTTGGTAAAAATCGCGAAACCACGCCTGGCAAGGTTCGCTATACGACGTTCCCGCATCCTCGCTGAGTAAGCAGGAGCGCGTGATGAGAAAGCTCGGAGTTGAACTGCCGCCGCCGACGCTGCACCGTCGCGGCGGGCCCGTGAAGGAAGTGCTCCACTTCCTGCTCGCTTTCGGGGCGATGTTCGGCGGCGCGCTGCTGGCGCTCGACGTCCTCTTCTAGGCCGACGTCCGCTCGAAATAGGTGGCGATGACCCGGCGGTAGACGTCCGCCAGCGCCTCGATCTCGGCCACCGGCGCCCGCTCGTCGACCTGGTGCATGGTCTGGCCGACCAGGCCCAGCTCCAGCACCGGACACATGGCCCGGATGAAACGGGCGTCCGAGGTGCCGCCGGTGGTCGAGGCCTCGGGCCGGACGCCCGCCTGGGCCTCCACCGCGTCCTGCACGGCCTCGACGAAGACGCCGGCCTGGGTCAGGAAGGCGTCGCCCGAATGCAGGTGCTCCAGCTCGATGCGCAGGCCGCTTTCGGCCTGGGCCTTGCCGGCCTCGGCGTTCAGCCAGGCCATCAGGCTTTCGCCGGTGTGCGAGGGATTGAAGCGGATGTTCAGCCGCCCGCGCGCCTCGGCCGGGATCAGGTTGGTCGCCGTATTGCCGACGTCCAGGGTGGTCAGCTCCAGGTTCGACGGCTGGAAGGCTTCATAGCCGTCGTCGAGCCGGTGGTCGGCCAGGCGGGCCGCCAGCCTGGCCAGCACCGGCACCGGATTGGCGGCGCGGTCCGGATAGGCCACGTGGCCCTGCTTGCCGTGGACGGTGATCCAGGTGTTGAGCGAGCCGCGGCGGCCGATCTTGATCATGTCGCCCAGCCGGTGTTGCGACGATGGCTCGCCGACCACGCAGGCGTCGATCACCTCGCCCTCGGCCATCAGGGCCTCGACCACCTTCTTGGTGCCGTGCAGGGCGGGGCCCTCCTCGTCGCCGGTGATCAGGAAGGACAGGGAGCCGGGGACGTCGCCCTCGGCGAGGATGTGCGAGACCGCCGCGACCCAGGCCGCGATGCCGCCCTTCATGTCGACCGCGCCGCGGCCGTAGAGGACGCCGTCCTTGACCTCGGCCGCGAACGGACCGGAGGACCAGGCCTCGGTCGCGCCGGTCGGCACCACGTCGGTGTGTCCCGCGAAGCAGAGGTTGGGCCAGGCCGTCCCGCGCCGGGCGTACAGGTTTTCGATCCGCGCATCGGCGCCCACGCCGCCGACCTCCCCGAAGGCCAGCCGCCGACAGTGGAAGCCGAGCTCGGTCAGGGTCCGCTCCAGCACGTCCATCGCCCCCTCGTCGGCCGGGGTGACGGAGGGAATGCGGATCAGGTCGCGGGTCAGTTCGACAGGATCGATAACGGGATGTGATGCGGCGCTCATGAGGCTGTGCTTTACGGGTTTCGGACGATTGCGAGAAGGCTTCTCCCCATGCCGAAGATCGACATCGACGCCGCCCCGACCGCCCACGGCACGGGCTACCCCGAGGAATTCGCCGCGCCGTGCAAGCCGCGCCGCCGCTGGAAGCTGGGCGACGCCGTCGGCCTGGACCAGTTCGGGGTCAACCTCCTGCGCCTGCCCGCCGGGGCGTGGTCGAGCCAGCGCCACTGGCATGTGAAGGAGGACGAGTTCGTCTGGGTGGTTTCCGGCGAGGTCGTGCTGGTCGAGGACGAGGGCGAGACGGTCCTTCGCGCCGGCGATTGCGCGGGCTTCAAGGCCGGGGCGCCGAACGGCCACAAGATCGAGAACCGATCCGACAGCGAGGCCGTTCTGCTGGAAGTCGGGACCCGCGCGCCCGGCGGCGACGGGGCCGACTATCCCGACATCGACATGGTCCTGCCCGTCGGCGGCGACCGCTATTTCCACCGCGATGGAACGCCCTATCCGAAGGTTGATCGCCGCACGTGACCGTTGAGAGCCTCGACACCGGGTCGCCGACCCCGCCGACCCCGCCCCCGACCGACGACGGCGGACCCGCCAGTCCCTGGGGGCTCCGCGACTTCCGCCTGCTGTGGTTCGGCCGCGTCGTCGCGGTGCTGGGCATCCAGATCCAGTCCTCGGCCCTGCTCTGGCAGGTCTATGAGATCGCCCGCCGCGACCACCCGATCCAGGAGGCCAGCCTCTATCTGGGCCTCGTCGGCCTGTGCCAGTTCCTGCCGCTGCTGGCCTTCACCCTGCCCGCCGGGGCCATGGCCGACCGACGCGACCGCAAGCGCACCGTGGCCCTGTCGATCGTGGTCGAGGCCTTCTGCGCCGCCGGCTTCCTGGCGATGGCCCTGCATGGCTCGCCGCCGCTCTGGGGCCTGCTGGCCGTCGCCGCCCTGTTCGGCGCGGCCCGCGCCTTCCTCGCCCCCGCCAGCCAGGCCTTCCTGCCCATGGTGGTCGGCCGCAAGGCCCTGCCGCCGGCCATCGCGGCCCAGTCGATCGCCTTCCAGACCGGCGCCATCGCGGGCCCGGCGCTGGGCGGCGTCATCGTCGGGATCAACGTCCCGCTGGCCTATGCCGTGGCCATGGGGCTGTTCCTGCTCGGCGTCAGTTGCTTCCTGCTGATCCGGACCAGCGGCAAGCCGCGCAATCCGGACAACAAGCTGCCCCCGCTCGAGGCAGTGAAGGAGGGCCTGGCCTATGTCTGGAAGACCAAGATCGTGCTTGGGGCCATCTCGCTGGACCTGGTGGTCGTCCTGTTGGCCGGTGTCGCACTGCTGACCCCGATCTTCGCGCGCGATATCCTGCATGTGGGACCTGAGGGCTTCGGCCTGTTGCGCGCCTCCTTCGGGGTCGGGGCCCTGGGCATGGCGGTCTACCTCAGCCGCTACCCGATCACCCGCAACGGCGGCCGCTGGATGTTCGCGGCGGTGGCGGTGTTCGGCCTGTGCACCCTGACCTTCGGCCTGTCCAAGACGGTCTGGCTGTCCGGCCTGGCCCTGCTGGTCGGCGGCGCGGCGGACATGATCAGCGTCAACATCCGCCAGACCCTGATCCAGCTGGCCACCCCCGACCACATGCGCGGCCGGGTCAGCTCGGTGTCGATGCTGTTCATCGGCGCCTCCAACGAACTGGGCGAGGCCTACTCGGGCGTGGTCGTGCGCATCCTCGGCCCGATCGGCGCGGCGGTGTTCGGCGGCTTCGGCGCCCTGGCCGCGACCGGCGTCTGGGCCAAGCTGTTCCCGAGCCTGAGGAAGGCGGATCGGCTCAGTTGAGGGCCGGGTTCGGGCGCTGGCGGCGGCTGAGTGGCTAGTGGCTAGTGATTAGTGGCTGGCCGCCGTCTTGGGCGGCGCAGTCATCGAGCTGCTCCCCGCAGACTGCGGTTGAGCTGGATCATCTACGGGTCACCCTCACTAGCCACTAGCCACTAGCCACTCAGCCGCCGCCAATGATGGCGCAGGTCAGCGCGGACCGCAGACTACTGACAGGCCAGGCACTCGTCGTAGTCGGTGCGGGCGGCGGCGAAGAGGTCGGGCTGGTTCGGGTCGGCTTCGACCTCGGCCTTGTCCTCGGCGCCCGCGAACGAGGCGCGCTGCACCGACTTGGAGCGCAGGTAGTAGAGCGACTTCACGCCGGTCTCCCAGGCGCGCCAGTGCAGCATGTGCAGGTCCCACTTGTCGACGTCGCCCGGGATGAACAGGTTGATCGACTGGGCCTGGCAGATCTCCGGCGCGCGGTCGGCCGACAGTTCGACGACCCAGCGCTGGTCCAGTTCGAAGGCGGTCTTGAACACGCCCTTCTCGTCCTCGGTCAGCTGATCGAGGTGCTGCACCGAGCCTTCGTGCTCGAGGATCGAGGACCAGACGGCCTCGGTGTCGATGCCCTTCTCGCCCAGCAGACGCTGAAGGTAGGGGTTCTTGACCGCGAACGAGCCCGACAGGGTCTTGTGAGTGTAGATGTTGGCCGGGATCGGCTCGATGCCGGCCGAGGTGCCGCCGCAGATGATCGAGATCGAGGCGGTCGGGGCGATGGCCAGCTTGTGTGAGAAGCGCTCCATGACGCCGCGCTCGGCGGCGTCCTCGCAGGCGCCCTTCTCTTCAGCCAGCAGACGGCTGGCCTTGTCGGCCTCGCGGCGCAGGTGCTTGAACAGACGCATGTTCCACGACTTGGCCATGGCGCTTTCGAAGGCCACGCCCTGTCCCTGCAGGAAGGAGTGGAAGCCCATCAGGCCCAGGCCGACCGAGCGCTCGCGCTTGGCCGAGTAGACGGCCTGCGACATCGCCGGCGGGGCGCGGCGGATGAAGTCCTCGAGGACGTTGTCGAGGAAGCGCATCACGTCCTCGATGAATTTCGGCTCTTCCCGCCATTCCAGGAAGGTCTCGGCGTTGACCGAGGACAGGCAGCAGACCGCGGTGCGGTCGACGCCCAGGTGGTCGCGGCCGGTGTGCAGCATGATCTCGGCGCACAGGTTGGACTGCTTGACCGACAGGCCGAGGTCCTTCTGGTGCTGCGGCATCTGCCGGTTCACCGTGTCCGAGAAGATCAGATAGGGCTCGCCGGTCTGCAGGCGGATCTCGAGGATCTTCTGCCACAGGGCGCGCGCGTCGACCGTCTTCATGACCTCCTTGTTCTTCGGGGAGAGCAGGTCGAAGGTCTTGCCGTCGCGCACCGCCTCCATGAAGGCGTCGGTGATCGAGATGCCGTGGTGCAGGTTCAGGGACTTGCGGTTGAAGTCGCCCGACGGCTTGCGGATCTCGAGGAACTCCTCGATCTCCGGGTGGTGGATGTCGAGGTAGACGGCCGCCGAACCGCGGCGCAGCGAGCCCTGCGAGATGGCCAGGGTCAGCGAGTCCATGACGCGGATGAAGGGGATGATGCCCGAGGTCTGGCCCGCGCCCTTGACCTTCTCGCCGATCGAGCGGACGCCGCCCCAGTAGGTGCCGATGCCGCCGCCGTTCGAGGCCAGGGCGACGTTCTCGTTCCAGACCGACTGGATGCCGTCGAGCGAGTCGCCGACCGAGTTCAGGAAGCAGGAGATCGGCAGGCCGCGATCGGCGCCGCCGTTGGACAGGACCGGGGTCGCCGGCATGAACCACAGCTTCGACATGTAGTCGTAGACGCGCTGGGCGTGCTCGGCGTCGTCCGAGAAGGCCGTGGCCACCCGGGCGAACATGTCCTGGTAGCTCTCGCCGGCCAGCAGGTACCGGTCCTCCAGCGTCTTCTTGCCGAAGTCGGTCAGCAGTTCGTCGCGCGACCGGTCGATCTGGATGGAAGGCACGACCTTGAGATGGGGCCGCTCAGCGGCGTCCGTGGTCGCAACCGACTGGAATTCCGTCGTCTTCAACGCTTCGCCGCCAGCCATAATGGTCACTGCCCTGAACAAGATAGTTTAGATCTGTGCCTCGGCTCGACCACATCATCTAGTGGCCTAACCGTTCCCCAAGCCCACATATGGGGCGCAGATGGCTAACCAACCGTCAACGGGCTTGACGATCACTTTCTGGGCGAATCGCCTTCAGGACGGGGGATGAGCCTGTGGACAGGCCGCGACGAGGGCATGACGGCCGAGCTGGGATTCTGATCACGAACGCGTGATCGGAACGTCCCGCAAGCGTGACCGTTTCGGACCGATGACCTCTGACCAGATCATCGCCTTCGGCCGCCGGGCCCTGCGCATCGCGCGAACCGAGATCGCCGCGGTCAGCGCCCTGTTCATCGTGGCCCTGGGCGTGATGACCTTCGTCGAACTGGCCGATGACATGACCGAGGCCGACGGGCGGGCCTTCGACCAGGCCGTCCTGCTCGCGACTCACCCCTCGACGGTCGATCCGGGCGATCCGTGGGGCCCGTGGTGGCTCGAGGAGTCCGCGCTCGACCTGACGGCGCTGGGCGGGGTGGCGGTGTTGACCCTGTTCGCCCTGATCGTGGTCGGCTTCCTGCTGCTGCAGAGAAAGCGGCTGTCGGCCCTGCTGCTCGTGCTGGCCCTGGCCGGCGGCGTGGTGCTCAGCGAGGGGCTGAAGGCGGTGTTCGAGCGCGACCGACCGCCCGCCGCCTACCAGGCGGTGGAGACCATCAACGCCAGCTTCCCGTCGGGGCACAGCCTGCTGTCGGCGGTCTTCTATCTGAGCATCGGGGTCATGCTGACCCGCGCCTTCCCGCAGAAGCGTTTCAAGGCCTACGTCATGGGCGTGGCTTTGCTCCTCGCCCTGCTGGTCGGGCTGACGCGGGTCTATCTGGCGGCGCATTGGGCCACCGATGTCCTGGCCGGGTGGAGCGTGGGTGCGGCCTGGGCCATGGCCCTCTGGCTGGTCGCCTACGCGATCCAGAGGCGCCAGGCTGCGCGGCCCGCGGAGCCGCATACGTTGCCGGTCGACGAGGCGTAGGGGCTAGGTTCTAGGGGCTAGGTTTTAGGGAAGCGGCAGGTCGTGGGGCGGCGACACCGGACCCGGCGGCGCGCCCTAGAACCTTGTCCCTAGAACCTCTTCAGGTGGTCGCGCCGAAGTCCAGGTCCTTGCGGGCCGAGATGATGGTGACGATGAAGCCGGCCAGCACGTCGAGCATGACCATGGTCACGATCAGGAAGAAGGTCGAGGTGGCGAAGCCCTTGATCAGCAGAAATTCGACCAGGCAGATCACGAACAGGATCATCGACAGGGCGTGATTGACGATCGCGACCTTCTGGCTTGAGGTCGACTTCAGCAGTTCGAAGAAGAGAAGGATCAGCGACAGCAGCAGGATCACGTCGCCGACGCCCACGTTCCAGCTGGTCCCCGAAGCCATGGGGATCGAGAACATCGGATCCCGCAGGATGGCGTCGGCGCCGGCCGCGGCGGCCAGCCTGTCCCCGCCCGTGAACAGGGTGGAGAGCACCACGATGTTGTAGAACACCACCGGGATCATCAGCAGCGGCAGGGCGATCAGCATGGCTGGAGCTCCAACGAACCGGCCCTAACGGCCGCGCTTGTTAACCATGCATACCGCAGTTCGCTCCATACCGCTACGCTGGCTCGCGCGAGAGGGGAATCGGGGTCAGAACTCGCTGATGGCGCCCGGGCGGCGCGAGCGGGATTTCAGCCACATCACCCCCACCAGGTCCGAGAACGACGCCATCAGCCGGCCCCAGTTGGTGTACTTCGACCGCCCGGTTTCGCGGTGGCGGTGGTCGACGTCGAGGTAGCGGTTCTCGTAGCCCTCGCGGATCATCAGCGCCGGCAGGTAGCGGTGGATGTGGTCGAAGTAGGGGAGCCGCAGGAAGATCTCGCGGCGGAAGGCCTTCAGGCCGCAGCCGGTGTCGTCGGCGTCGTCGCTCAGCAGCTTCTTGCGGATGCGGTTGGCCCAGCGCGAGGCCCAGCGCTTGGCCTCGGTGTCCTGGCGCTTGGCGCGGACGCCGCCGACCAGGCCGACGGTCGAGGGCGAGGCGGCGAGCAGGTCGACCAGGCGCGGCGCGTCGGCGGGCGGGTTCTGGCCGTCGCCGTCGAGGGTGACCACGATCGGGGCGCGGGCCGCCAGAACGCCGGTGCGCACCGCCCGGCTCTGGCCCGCGTTGGAGCCGTGGCTGAGCACGCGCAGCTGCGGCAGCTCGGCCATCAGGGTCCGCAGCTCACCCAGGGTGCCGTCCTTCGAGGCGTCGTCGACGAACACCATCTCGAAATTGCGGCCGGCGAAGGCGGCGGCGATCTCGCGGGCCAGGGGACCGGCGGCGCCCTCTTCATCATGGACAGGAACGACGACGGAGATGTCGGGAACGGCTTCGATCATTCCGGCTGTCTAGACCATTTTTGCTTCAGGCCGGAATCGGCCTGAATCCAATAAATGGTCCAGATTCAAACTGGAGCGAAATTTGAGTCTTGATGGTCGCGGCCCATCAAGACCGATGTCGCCCTAGCCGGTTTCGGAGGCCAGCGGGAGGGACCCGCCTGAGCTGCATAACAGGGCCGCATGACGGGGCGCGAAACGCCGTGTTAGGAAGATGAACATGACGCGCCCCGATCTCGACCGATTCATCGCAGGCTGGCGGGGTCCCGCGCTGGCGGCCCTGATCGCCCTTTTGGCCGGCCTGCCGGTGCTGACGCTGATCCCGCCGCTGGACCGCGACGAGAGCCGCTACGCCCAGGCCACGTCGCAGATGCTGGAGAGCGGCGACTACGTCGATATCCGCTACCAGGACGAGCCGCGCTGGAAGAAGCCGGTCGGCATATACTGGATGCAGGCCATCGCCGTGGCGACGACATCCAAGGTCGAGGCGCGGGACATCCAGGCGTATCGCCTCCCCTCCATCCTCGGGGCCATGCTGGCCGCTGCCGCCTGCGCCTGGGCGGGGGCCGCCATGTTCGGCCAGAGGGCGGGCTTCCTGGCGGGGGCCATGCTGGGCGCAACCTTCCTGCTCTCCACCGAGGCGGGCATCGCCAAGACCGACGCCATGCTGTGCGGGGCGGTGACCCTGGCCATGTGCGCCCTGGCGCGAATCTATCTGGCGACAAGGGCCGGCGAGGCGCCGCAGAGGCTGCACAAGCTTCTGTTCTGGGGCGGGCTGGGCCTGTCGATCCTGATCAAGGGGCCGATCGGCCTGGTCGTCGTGGCGCCCGCCATGATCCTGCTGTCGATCTGGGATCGCGACATCAAATGGATGGCCCGGCTGGGCTGGGGCTGGGGCCTGCCGCTGGTCGCCTTGATCGTCGGCCCCTGGGCCATCGCCATCACAATCGCCACCGACGGCGGCTTCTGGCGCGAGGCCATCGGCGGCGACCTGGCGCCCAAGCTGACCGGCGGGCACGAGAGCCACGGCGCCCCTCCCGGCTACTTCCTGCTGGGTCTGCTGGTGATGTTCTTCCCGGCGACCCTGATGCTGCCCGCCGCCCTGTCGACCGGCTGGCACCGGCGGGCCGAGCCGGCGGTGCGCTTCCTGGTCTGCTGGCTGGTCCCGGCCTGGCTGATCTTCGAGCTGACGCCGACCAAGCTGGCCCACTACACCCTGCCGACCTACGGCGCGATCGCCCTCCTGGCCGCGGCGGCCCTGACCCAGCCGATCGGCAAATTCTCGCGTGTCTTCGGCGCGATCCTGTCGGTCCTGGTCGGCGTCGCCCTGGCGGCCCTCGTGGTGGTCCTGCTGACCGAGTACGGCAAGTCGACGGCCCAGACCTGGGGCGCGATCGCCATCGTCTTCGCCGTCCTGGCCGCCCTGATCGGGGCCTTCCTGCTGCTGCACCGCGCGGCTGTGACCGCGGTGCTGACGGCCATCTGCCTGGGCGTCGTGGCCCACGGCGCCCTGGCCGGCACCCTGCGCCAGCTGCGCCCGCTGGCGATCGCTCCGCGGCTGGAGAAGGCCCTGCTCGACGCCGACCTGCATCCCCGCCAGGGCCGCCCCGGCCCCGTGGCCATCACCGGCTTCCATGAGCCCAGCTTCGTCTTCCTGACCGGCCGCGAAACCGAGCTGGCCAATGCCCAGGAAGCCGCCCAGGCGCTTGCCGAGGGCCGCCCGGTCATCGTTGAGGATCGCGACGCCGACGCCTTCCGCGAGGCCTCGGCCGCGCTCGGCGTCACCGGCCGCTCGGTCGGCGTGGTCACGGGCCACAACTATTCGCAGGGCGACGACGTGCGCCTGACGATCTACGCCCCCGCCGGCTCGGCGCAGCCGTCGGAGCCCGCCCGGTGAGCCGCCGCATCACCATCGTCGAGGTCGGTCCCCGCGACGGGCTGCAGAACGAGAAGACGGTCCTCGAGCCCGCCGTCCGCGTCGACCTGGTCCGCCGGCTCGAAGCCGCCGGCGCGCGGCGCATCGAGGCGGTCAGCTTCGTCCACCCGAAATACGTGCCCCAGATGGCCGGCGCAGAGGAGGTCATGGCCGCCCTTCCCGCCGAGGCCGGGCGCAGCCGCATCGGCCTCGTGCTGAACGGCAAGGGGTACGATCGTGCGCTCGGGACGGCGGTGGACGAGGTCAACATCGCCATGTCCGCCACCGACGGCTTCGGCCTCAAGAACCAGGGCCTGAACGTCGAGCAGCAGGTCCAGATGCTGGCCGACATCCTGGCCGGGCGGGCCAACGCCGAGGGCGCGCCCGGCGCGACGCCGTCCCTGTCCGCCACACTCAGCTGCGTCTGGGGCTGCCCCTTCGACGGCGAGGTCTCGGTGGATCAGGTCAGCGATCTGGTCGGCCGCATCGCCCAACTCGGCGTCGAGGAGATCGCCCTGGCCGACACCATCGGCGTCGGCGATCCGTGGAGCGTCACCCGCAAGGTCGAAGCCGCCCGAAAGGCCGCGCCGGAGGCGGTCCTGCGCCTGCATTTCCACGACACCCGCAACACCGGCCTGGCCAACGCCTATGCCGGCGTCGAGGCCGGGGTCGATGTGCTGGACGCCTCGGTCGGCGGCATCGGCGGATGCCCCTTCGCCCCCGGCGCCACCGGCAACATCGCCACCGAGGACCTCGTCTACATGCTCGAGCGCGCCGGCTTCGAGACCGGCTACGACCTCGACGGCCTGATCGAGACCGCCCGCTGGATCGGCGAGCGCATCGGCCGCCCGGCGCCGAGCGCGCTCAGCCGCGCCGGCGGTTGGCCGAGAAGCTAGCGCTCAAATCACCCGCTCATCCCCACCTTCGCGGGGATGAGCGGGAAATCGGTGCAGGCGCCTAGGCTCGATACGGCGTCTCGAAGGCCCAGCGGACCGCGCCGGCCATGCCGAAGGTCCCGGCCCGCACCAGCGGCCGCGCGACCAGCGGATTGTCGAGCCCGTGCATCCACCGCGCCCAGGCGGGCAGCAGGTCGATGCCGGCCTGCAGGGTCAGGCGCCGCGCCGCCGCCGCTGCGGGGGAGGACGAGGGCTGTTCGAGGATCAGCCGGGCCACCTCGCGTGTCCGCTCGTCGACGCGCAGTTCGCCGCGCATCGCCTCGATCAGGGCCCGCGCCTCGGCCAGGGTGCGGGGCAGGGGGTCGGCCCCCAGCGCCTCGCCGACGACGGCCATCTCGGCGAAATAGCGGTCCTGGTCGGCGCGGCTCATGCCGGGCTCGGCGTAGCGCCGCCAGCCGGCCAGGAAGCTGGTCGCCTCGGTGACGTGCACCCAGGCCAGCAGGCTCGGATCGGCGGCCTGGTAGGGCGTCCCGTCGGGCAGGACGCCGACGACCTGTTCATGGATGCGCCGCACCCGGTCGATGGTCGCCTGGGCCTCGTCCGGGCCGCCGTAGGTGGTGACGGCGATGAAGCGCGCGGTGCGCCGCAGCCGGCCGTGCATATCGGCGCGGAAATTGGAGTGGTCCCAGACCCCGGCCAGCACCGCCGCGTGCAGCATCTGCAGCAGCAGACCCGAGACCCCGCCGACCAGCATGCCGGTGACGTCCCCGTGTACCCGCCAGGCCACCGATTGCGGTCCGAATAGTCCATCGGGCCGCCGCGCCACCGGCCGCTCGCCCTTGGCGGGATCGTTGAACATGGCCACGACCCGCCCGGCGATGGCCCGCTGCACGGGGCGGCCGAGGCGCTTGGCCAGGGGCTCGCGGGTCAGCGGCGGACGGACGGGGTGGGGCATGGCAGGGAGAACGTCCGCCCCGGCGGGAGGTTCGCAAGGGGCGAAGGGTCGCGTGCGGAGCGGGGTCGGTTCAGACCGGCTCGGCCACGCCCTTCTCGGCCGTCCGCCCGATCACCTCGTCCGGCTCGCATTTGCGGAAGCGCGAGGAGTCCCAGCCGCAGTCGCCGCAGCGGCAAGGGCCGCCCAGGTGGCAGGTGGGGTGGAGCTCTAGCAGTCGTACGCTCCAGCCGCCGCCGACCGCGCGGGTGCGGGTGACGGTGTAGCGTTCGCCGAGCCGGGGCATGGCCCGGGACTCGGGGTGGACGGGGGTGTCGTCAATGCACTCGACGACGTCGGCGGACTGGAAACGGGACATGGGCCCATTGCGCCTCAGTCCCGGTGAACGACCGATGAAGGTCGGGCGCGTGGTGACCCGCTCCGGGGCGCTGATGTCAGTGCTCGAAGACGCTGGCCAGGGATGCCGTCCTATTCGCTAAGTCGGCCGGCGGGGCGCCGCACGGGCGCCCCGCCTTGTCGATCAGGTCCGCGGGGTCGGATAGACCTTGTGCGGGGTGGCGGCGACCGGTTCGCCGGCGGCCGGGTGGTAGACGTCGCCGACGTGGTCGTGGTCGCGCACCTCGTGGCGCTGCTCCAGGCCGGCCTTGGCCATCCAGCGATGGCCGCGCGCGCCGTACAGGCCGCCGGCGATCGCCGCGACGGCGCCGATCAGCATGGTCAGGAAGCCCCACAGCGCCAGGGTGGCGGTGGCGTCAGCGGCGTCGTCGGCCGCCTCGCGCACGACCGGGGCCGGGGCGATGGGGGCCAGCTCGCCGGCGATGACGCGGCTGCGGGCGCCGGTGTCGCTGACGATGATGCTCGAGTCGGTCGGATCAGCGGCTTCGCCGCCCGCGACCGCGGCCGCGCCGCCGGCCGCGCTGGCCGAGGCGATGACCAGGGCGATCATGAAGGCGACGGCCCAGACGCCGACGCCGGTCAGGCCGCCCTTGTGATGATCCGAGTGCTTGGCGGCGCGGCTGGCGACGGCAGCGCCGACGAACAGGGCGATGGCGTTGGCCAGGGCCATCCACATCCCGGCCGCGGCCGAGAAGTCGCCGAGGTCGTTGGAGTCCAGGTCATACGGGTTGAACGAGGCCGCCCCGAGGGCGACGCCGAGCAGGTTCAGCATGGCGCCGACCGCCGCGGCGACGAGCGCGCCGATCAGGATCGCCTGCCAGGAGATGAGGGTATGCGGGCGATGGACGCCTGCGATGGTCGTGTCGGTCATGGTTACAGCCCTTCCAATGAAGCGGCTGCGAAAAGCGTCAGGAAGCGCGGAGGTTCCGAGAGCAGCTCAAGTCAGAGCGGCGCCGCGCTCGATTCGGCGCGTGGACGGAACCGACGGGCTGCCGCGCGTTCGACGCGCAAGATCCAGACCGGCCCCGCCGCATCGGCGGAGCCGGTTCCGGCGTCAGTGCATGCGGTGCTTGAGTTGGCTGATCGTGTCGTGGTCCGCCTTGACCTCGGCGTAGGCGGCGGTGACCAACTGGCGGGCCGGTTCGGGCAGGTCGGCGTCCTGGGCCGCCTTTTCGAACTTGGCCTTGATGACGTCCTCGCCGCGCTCGACCTCGTCGATGACGCCCTTGTCGTCGCGACCCATCACCTCGCCGCGGATTTCGGCGAATTTGTTGTGGATCCGACCCAGCAGCGACTGATCGTCCTCGGGCTCGCCGCCGAAGGTCCGGACCTCCTGCTGCAGGCGGCGGCACAGCGCCTCCCGCTTGCCAGCGCGGTCGCTGAACATCGCCTTGAACTCAGGATTGTCCGCCCCCTCGGCGGCGCTGCGGTAGCCGTGGGCGCTGTCCATCGTCGTCTCGATCAGGCTGTTAAGGACCTTCACGGCGCGATCGTTGTCGGTGTGCATTCGGGGTCTCCTTCGGTTGGGGAGACCTGAACCGAGAGGAGACTGCCCCGTTCCGAGGGCCGCTTCACAAAGGGGAGAGCGGCGAGGACGCCACCCTCCCTGGAGACCGGAAAGCCCAGACTTACAGGTTCAGCAGCGCCGGGTCGCCGCCCTGGGCGGAGATGTTGTTGCTGATGGCCTTTTCGGAGGCGTAGCGGATCAGGCTGTAGGGGCCGCCGGCCTTGGGGCCGGTGCCGCTGAGGCCCTCGCCGCCGAAGGGCTGGACGCCGACGACCGCGCCGATGATCGAACGGTTGATGTAGACGTTGCCGGCCGGGACCAGGCGGACGACCTCCTCGGCGAAGGCCTCGATGCGGCTGTGCACGCCCAGGGTCAGGCCGTAGCCGCGCTGGGCCAGCTTGGCCGCCGTCTCCTTGAGCTTGGACGGCTCGTAGCGGCAGACGTGCAGGATCGGGCCGAAGACTTCGCGCTCAAGATAGTCCGGGGTCGGGATCTCGGCGATGGTCGGGGCGAACAGGTGGCCCTTTTCGGCGCCGGCCGGCAGCTGGGCGCGGGCGACGATCTTGGCGTCGCCGCCGAGGCGGGTCAGGTGGGCCTCCAGCATGGCCTTGGCGTCGGCGTCGATGACCGGGCCGATGTCGGTGGCCGGGTCGGCGGGGTCGCCCACCACCTGGGCGGCCAGGGCGCCCTTGAGGCCCTCGATCAGGGCGTCCGCCGAGTCGTTGGGGACGTAGAGCAGGCGCAGGGCCGAGCAGCGCTGGCCCGAGGAGCCGAAGGCCGACAGGATGACGTCGTCGATGACCTGCTCCTTGAGGGCGGTGGTGTCGACGAACATGCCGTTCAGGCCGCCGGTCTCGGCGATGAAGGGGATGATGGCGCCCGGGCGGGCGGCCAGGGCCTTGTTGATGGCGGTGGCCGTGTCGGTGCCGCCGGTGAAGGCGACGCCGTCGATGCCCGGGTGCGAGACCAGGCGGGCGCCGACGGTCTCGCCTCGGCCGGGGACGAGGGCCAGCAGGTCGGCGTCGAGGCCGGCCTTGTAGTAGAGGCGCACGGCTTCGGCGGCGATCAGCGGGGTCTGTTCGGCGGGCTTGGCCAGGACGGCGTTGCCGGCGGCCAGGGCGGCGGCGATCTGGCCGGTGAAGATGGCCAAGGGGAAGTTCCACGGGCTGATGCAGGCGAAGACGCCGCGGCCGTGCAGGACCAGCTGATTGATCTCGCCGACCGGGCCCTTGAGCTCCGAACGGCCGCCGAAGTCGCGCTCGGCCAGCATGGCGTAGTAGCGGCAGAAGTCGGCCGCCTCGCGGATCTCGGCGACGGCGTCGTTGAGGGTCTTGCCGGCTTCCCGCGACAGCAGGGCGACCAGGCGGTCCATGTCGGCTTCCAGCGCGTCGGCCATGGCGCGCAGCACCGGAGCGCGGCCGGCGCCGCCCTTGCGGTCCCAGGCGACCTGGGCGCGGGCGGCGGCGTCGATCGCCGCGTCGATGTCGGCCTCGGTCGCTTCCGAGACGTGGCCCAGCACCTGGGTCGTGTCGAAGGGGTTGGTGACGTCCTGGGCGTGGGTCCCGGCGCGCAGCTTGCCGCCGATGATCGGGCCGGCGGTCAGCTTCTCGCTGTCGACCTTCTCCAGCGCGAGCACATGGCGTTCGCGGTCGGCGGCCTGGGAGTAGTCGCGGCCGAGCGAGTTCTGGCGGTCCATGTACATGTCCTTCGGGGTCGGGATCTTGGCGTGGCGGTCGGGGTGGGCCTCGACGGCGGAGATGGGGTCGGCGGCGACGGCGGCGGCCGGGACGCGCTCGTCCAGCAGGGCGTGGACGAAGGAGGAGTTGGCGCCGTTCTCGAGCAGGCGGCGGACCAGGTAGGGCAGCAGGTCCTCATGGCCGCCGACGGGGGCGTAGGCGCGCACCGTCACCGGGCCGAAGGCGGCCTTGGCGGAATCGTAGAGGGCCTCGCCCATGCCGTGCAGGCGCTGGAACTCGATCTTCACGCCGCGGTCGGTCGCCATCTTGTGCACGGCGGCCAGGGAGTGGGCGTTGTGGGTCGCGAACTGCGAATAGACGTGCGGCGCGGCCTCGATCATCAGGCGGGCGCAGACCAGGTAGTTGAGATCGGTGGCGGCCTTGGTGGTGAAGACCGGATAGTCGGTGCGGCCGAAGACCTGGGCCCGTTTGACCTCGGTGTCCCAGTAGGCGCCCTTGACCAGGCGGACCATCAGGCGGCGACCCGAGTCCCTGGCCAGGTCGGCGACGCGGCGGATCACCTCGGGGCAGCGCTTCTGGTAGGCCTGGACGGCCAGGCCGAGGCCCTTCCACTCGCCCAGGTCCGGCTCGCGGGCCAGGCGGTCCAGCAGCTTCAGCGACAGGGCGAGGCGGTCGGCCTCTTCGGCATCCATGGTGAAGTTGATGTCGTATTTGGCCGCGATCTTCGCGAGGCGCAGGACGCGGGGATAGAGCTCGTCCCAGACGCGCGCCTCGTGGGTGGCCTCGTAGCGCGGCGACAGGGCCGACAGCTTGACCGAGACGCCGTGGCCGACCTCGGGACCCTGGCCCTTGGCCGTCTTGCCGACGGCCTCGATGGCGTCGGCGTAGATCTTCTCGTAACGCTCGGCGTCGTGGGCGGTGCGGGCGCCCTCGCCGAGCATGTCGAACGAGCAGAGCCAGCCTTCCTTGTTGGAGCGCTTGAGGGCCGCCTCGATGGTGCGGCCGACCACGAACTGCTCGCCCATGATGCGCACGGCGGCGGCGACGGCCTCGCGGATGACCGGTTCGCCCAGGCGGCCGACGATGCGCTTGAGGAAGCCGGGCAGGTCGGTGCGGGCCTCCTCATCGACGTCGACCAGCTTGCCGGTCAGCATCAGGCCCCAGGTCGAGGCGTTGACGAACAGGCTGTCGGACTGGCCCAGGTGCGAGGCCCAGTCGGCTGAGCCGATCTTCTCGGCGATCAGCTTGTCGCGGGTCTCTTCGTCCGGGGTCCGCAGCAGGGCCTCGGCCAGGCACATCAGCGCCAGACCCTCGCGGGTGCCGAGCGAAAACTCCTGCAGGAAGCTCTCGACCACACCCTGTTTCTTGACGCTGGCCCGGGCCCGTTCGACCAGGTCGGTGGCCGAGGCCAGGACGGCGCCGCGCTCGGCGGAATCGAGGGGAATGCGGGCCAGCAGGCCCTGAACCGTGGCCGTTTCGTCGGCGAACTTGCCTTCGTCCAGCGTGTCCCAGTGGGCGACGCTCGATGGGGAGAAGGCGTTCGTCATGGGCGTTCGATCCTGATTGCCCCGGGCATATATGGCGGACCTTGCCGAATGTGTATCGTATGATCCCCTGCAGCGCCGAAGATCGTTCGGTGAGAATGAGGCTTCACCGATGGAAACTCTGGACGCCGTCGACCGCCGCCTGCTCCGCGCCCTGCAGGAGGACGGCCGCCTGTCGAACGCCGAGCTGGCCCGGCGCTGCAACCTGTCCGCCGCCGCTTGTTTCGAGCGCATCCGCCGGCTGCGCGAGCGGCGGGTGATCACCGGCTACGCCGCCCTGATCGACCCGGCCAAGGTCGGGCGCGGCCTGCTGATCTTCGTCGAGGTCCACCTGGACCGCACCACGGGCGACGTCTTCGAGGCCTTCGCCGAGGCCGTGCGCCGCCAGCCCGAGGTGCTGGAGTGCCACATGGTGGCCGGCGGCTTCGACTATCTGATCAAGGCTCGCGTCGGCGACATGGACGCCTACCGCGCCTTCCTCGGGGATGTGCTGGTGAAGATGCCGGGTGTGCGCGAGACGCGAACCTATGCCGTTCTCGAAGAGGTGAAGGCGACGACGGCGTTGCCGCTGTAGGCGCATCTCGCCAACTCACTCGCAAACCGCTAGATCGGTTCCCCGACCAACGGCGGAGCCTTTCGGCCCACATGCGCATCGTTCTGGCAACCGACGCCTGGGAGCCCCAGGTCAACGGAGTCGTCCGCACCCTGACCCGGACCATCGCGGAATGCCGCGCCATGGGTCACGAGGTCGAGGTCATCGAGCCGAGCCAGTTCAAGACCATTCCCGCCCCGACCTATCCGGAGATCCGGCTGGCGCTGGGGGCCGAGGAAGAGATCCGCGAGCGTCTGCGGGCGATCGAGCCCGAGGCCGTGCACATCGCCACCGAGGGGCCCATCGGCATCGCCACGCGGCGCATCTGCGTGGAATGGAAGCTGCCCTTCACGACCAGCTATCATACGAAATTCCCGGAATATATTTCGGCCCGCTTCCCCGTCCCGGTGCAGGTCGGCTACGCCTATATGAAGTGGTTCCACAAGCCGTCGGGACGGCTGATGGTCGCCACCCCGACCCTGCGCGACGAACTGCTGGAGCGCGGCTTCCGCAATGTCTCGCCGTGGTCGCGCGGCGTCGACACGGAACAGTTCAACCCGGACCTGCCGGGCATCTATGACGAGCTGGGCGGCGAGAACTGGCCGCGGCCGTTCTGGCTGAACGTAGGCCGGGTGGCGGTCGAGAAGAACATCGAATCCTTCCTCGAGCAGGACCTGCCGGGCACCAAGATCGTCGTCGGCGACGGCCCGGCCCGGGCCGAGCTGGAGCTCAAATATCCTGAGGCCAAATTCCTCGGCGCCCGCTTCGGCGAGGAGTTGGCGCGCTGCTTCAAGGACGCCGACGTCTTCGTCTTCCCGAGCTGGACCGACACCTTCGGCCTGGTGATCCTGGAGGCCATGGCCACGGGCACGCCGGTGGCCGCCTATCCGGCCCACGGCCCGATCGACATCATCCCGGGCTCCAACGCCGGGGCCATCGACAAGGACCTGAAGACCGCCTGCCTCGAGGCGCTGAAATGCGACCGCAAGGCGGTCCGCGCCTATGCCGAGAAATTCAGCTGGCGCGCCTCCGCCGAGCAGTTCGTCGAGAACCTGCAGCCCTATCCCGAGCCGGATCGCGGCCGCTTCTGGCGGCGGCTGCGCCGGATCGCGCGGCTGCGCCGGAAGGCGGCGGCTTAAGACCTGTTCGTCTCCTCCCCGTTCGCTTCGCGAATGGGGAGGTGGCGCGGCGCGAATACGCGCCGTGACGGAGGGGCGCTTTCCACCTCACAGCTGTGCGGCCCTTTCGCCCCTCCACCGCTTCGCGGTCCCCCTCCCCATCGGCGACGCCGACGGGGAGGAGACGATGACCGACGCACGAAAAAGGCCCCGGATCGCTCCGGGGCCTTCTTCGTATTCAGAACCCTAGTCCCTAGAACCTAAAACCTCGTCCCTTACTTCGCCGGCGCCGTCATCAGGGTCAGGTTCTGGGCGATGGCGCGCTGGGCGGTCAGCTGGTCAGCGGGCAGCGGCACCAGGCCGCGGTCCTGCAGGTAGCCGCCGCGGCCGGCCGAGGCGTCCGACATGAACTCCATGACGAACTGCTCGAGGCCCGGGGTCACGCCCACGTGCTGCTTCTTGACGTAGATGTAGAGGCTGCGGGCCAGCGGATAGGAGCCGTCGGCGATGGTGTCGACCGAGGGGGCGACGCCGTCGATGGTCTCGGCCTTCACCGTGTCCATGTTCTGCTCGAGGAAGGAGAAGCCGAACACGCCCAACGAGCCCGGGGTGCGGGTCAGGGTCTGGACGATGGCGTTGTCGTTCTCGCCGGAGTCGATCCAGCTGTTGTCCTCGCGCAGGGTGTGGGCCAGCGACTCGAAGCGGTCGCCGTCGCTGTCCTTGAGGGCCTTGAGCGCCGGGATCAGGGCGGCGCCGGGGGCCATGCCCAGCTCCAGGAAGGCGTCGCGGGTGCCCGAGGTCGGCGGCGGGCCGTAGACCTGGATGCGCTGGTTCGGCAGGGCCGGGTTGACCTGGTTCCAGGTCGTGGCCGGGTTGGCGACGAAGGCGCCGCCGGCCCCCGGGACCTCCTTGGCCAGCCCGAGGTAGAGGTCCTGCAGGCGCAGGTTGAAGCTGCCGCCGGAGCGGGCCGTGGCGACGACGATGCCGTCATAGCCGATCTTGATCTCGACGATGTCGGTGACGCCGTTCTTCTGGCACAGCTCGAACTCCGCCTTCTTCATCGGCCGCGAGGCGTTGGCGATGTCCGGGGTCGACGGGCCGACGCCCGAGCAGAACTGCTGGATGCCGCCGCCGGTGCCCAGCGACTCGACGCGCGGCGCCGCGCCGCCGGCGGTGCGGGCGAAATTCTCGGCTACGCGGGTGGCGAAGGGGAAGACCGTCGAGGAGCCGGCGGCGTAGATGCCCGCGCGCGGGGCCTGGGAGCCGGGCGCGCCGGCGTTGTCGCCGCAGGCGCCGAGGCCCAGCAGGGCGGCGGCGGAGGCGGCGGCGAGAAGGATGCGGGTCATCATCAGTTTCCGGACAAATGCCAAGGTGAGGCGCTTAGACCAGAGGTTTGTGACGGTCCGGCGTGTCGGATGATGACGGTTCGACGACGGAAGGCAGGGGCGAGGGTTGAGGGTCGAGGGGCGAGTAAGAAGATGCCGAAGCCCGCCCCCATCGCGCCCCGGCGGGCGCCGTCACAGGCTCGTTCCTCCCTCGACCCTCGACCCTCGCCCCTCGCCCCTAGATGTGAATCGCATGCCCCAGCGCCCGCAGCGTCGCCTCGTGGAAGGCTTCGCCGAGGGTCGGGTGGACGTGGATGACGCCGGCGACGTCTTCCAGCACCGCGCCCATCTCCAGCATCTGGGCGAAGCTGTTGGACATCTCCGAGACGTGCTGGCCGACGGCCTGGACGCCGAGCAGGCGATGGTCGGTCTTCGACGCGATGACGCGCACGAAGCCGCCGTCCTCGCCGGCCTCGATGGCCAGGGCGCGGCCGATGGCCATCAGCGGGAAGACCGCCTGGATGACGTCGTCGCGGCCGGCGACGTCCTGCGGGCCGAGGCCGGCGGAGACGATCTCGGGCTCGGTGAAGCAGACCGCGGCGATGGTGACGGGATCGAAGCGACGGTCATGGCCGGCGATAATCTCGGCCACGACCTCGCCCTGGGCCGAGCCCTTGTGCGCCAACATCGGTTCGCCGGTCAGGTCGCCGACGGCCCAGACGTTCTTCATCGAGGTGGCGCAGCGGTCGTCGATCTTCACGAACGGACCGGCCATGGCCACGCCCATGTTCTCCAGGCCCCAGCCCTGGGTGCGCGGCTTGCGGCCGACGGTGACGAGGACCTTGTCGGCCTTGATCTTCATGGCCTGGCCGTCGGCGCCGGTGACGTTCAGGGCCCCGTTCTCGAACGACCCGGCCTTGGCGCCGAGGTGCAGTTCGACGCCGTGCTTCTCGAGCCATTTGGCGACCGGATCGGTCAGGGCCTTGTCGTAGAGCGGCAGCAGGCGATCGGCCATTTCGACGATGGCCACCTCGGCGCCGAGCTTGCGGAAGGCGATGCCGAGCTCCAGCCCGATATAGCCGCCGCCGACCACGACCAGCTTGCCGGGGACCGCGTCCAGCGACAGGGCCTCGGTCGAGGAGATGACGTCGCCGCCGAACTTCAGGAACGGCAGCTCGACCGGCTCCGAGCCGGTGGCGAGGATGACGTGCTCGGCCGAGATGACGATGTCGCCGTCGGCGGTCTTCACCGTGCAGGTCTTGGCGTCGGAGAACTCGGCCCAGCCCTTGATGACCTTGACCTTGGCCTTCTTGAGCAGGGCGGCGACGCCGTTGTTCAGCTTTTTGACGATGCCGTCCTTCCACGCGACCGTCTGCGACAGGTCGATGGCAGGCGTGGCGGTGGTGATGCCCAGCGTCCCTCCGTCGGCCGCCTTGGCGACGGTCTCGTACTTGCCCGCGGCGTGGATGATCGCCTTGGACGGAATGCAGCCGACGTTCAGGCAGGTGCCGCCCAGGCCGTCGCCGCCGTCCACCAGCACGGTGTCCAGGCCGAGCTGGCCGCAACGGATGCCGGCGACATAGCCGCCGGTGCCGGCGCCGATGATCAGGACTTTGGTTTTCAGGGTCTGGGTCATGTCTTGCTCACGGTCTGTCCCCTCTCCCGTCGGGAGAGGGAGGGGCCCGCCCGCGAAGCGGGTGGGAGGGAGTGGGGGACCGGCGCCAGGAGGTCTTGGCGCCGTAACCCCTCATCCGGCCCTTCGGGCCACCTTCTCCCTAGGGGAGAAGGGAAGTGAAGGTCACATCCACAACGTCGCCGGGTTCTCCAGCAGGCCCTTGATGCGCTGGACGAAGACGGCGGCGTCATGCCCGTCGACGATGCGGTGATCGAAGGACGAGGACAGGTTCATCATCTTGCGCACGACCATCTGGCCGTCCTTCACCACGACCCGTTCCTGGATCTTGTTGGGGCCGACGATGGCGACCTCGGGGTGGTTGATGATGGGGGTGTGGGTGATGCCGCCCAGGGTGCCCAGCGAGGTGATGGTGATGGTCGAGCCGGAGAGCTCCTCGCGCGACGCCTTGCCGGACTTGGCCGCTGACGAGACGCGGGCGATCTCGGCAGCCGTGTCGTAGGGATCGCGGGCCTCGGCGTGGCGGACGACCGGGACCATCAGGCCGTTCGGCGTCTGGGCGGCGATGCCCAGGTGGACCGGGGCGTGCTGGGTCAGGACGCCGGCCTCGTCGTCGTACCAGGCGTTGATCTGCGGCTGGTCGCGCAGGGCCACGACGATGGCGCGGGCGATGAAGGGCAGGACGTTGAGCTTGGGCTTGTCCGAGCCCTTGTTCTGGGCGTTCAGGTGAGCGCGCAGCTCCTCCAGCGCCGTGACGTCGATCTCTTCCACATAGGTGATGTGCGGGATGCGACGGACGCTCTCGGCCATCTTCTCCGCGATCTTGCGGCGCAGGCCGATGATGCGGACCTCGGTGGTCCCTTCGGCCTGGGCGTAGGTCGAGGAGCCCGACGATCCGCCTGCGGACGATCCACGTCCGCCGGAGGCGACATAGGTGTCCAGGTCCGCGTGCTCGATGCGGCCGGCCGGGCCGGAGCCGGGCACGAACTGCAGCTCGATCCCGAGGTCGCGGGCGCGGTTGCGCACGGCCGGGGAGGCGAGGGGGCGTTGGTTGCGGTCGGAGAGGGCGCGCGGCTTGGCGGCGGCGGCGGCGGCTTTCGGCGCGGGCGCCGGAGCGGAGGCCTTGGCGACCGGCGCCGGGGCGGCCTCGGTCTTGGACGCGGGCGCAGCGACAAAAGCGGGGGCGGCCTGATTGCCCTTGCCCTCGACCTGGAAGCTGACCAGGGGGCCGCCGACGGGGACCTGCTGGCCCGCCTCGCCATGCAGGGCGACGACGACGCCGGACACCGGCGAGGTGATCTCGACGGTGGCCTTGTCGGTCATGATGTCGGCGAGGATCTGGTCCTCGGAGACGGCGTCGCCGACCTTGACGTGCCAGCCGACGAGCTCGGCCTCGGCCGTCCCTTCGCCGACGTCGGGGAGCTTGAAGACGTAGTTGGCGCCGGCGGCGGCCGGAGCCGCCGCGGCGGGCGCCGGGACGGCCTTGGGGGTCTCGACCGGAGCCGGGGCGGCGTCGACCTTGGGCGCAGCCTGGAGCGTGGGGGCGGGTGCGTCGGACGCATTGCCCGCGCCTTCGACCTCGAACTCGACCAGGGGGCCGCGGACGGGGACCATCTGGCCGGGCTCGCCGTGGATGGCGATGACCTTGCCGGAGACGGGGGCGGTGATCTCGACGGTGGCCTTGTCGGTCATGACGTCGGCGACGATCTGGTCCTCGGCGACGACGTCGCCGACCTGGACGTGCCAGCCGACGAGCTCGGCCTCGGCGGTGCCTTCACCCACGTCGGGCAGTTTGAAGACGAAACGACCCATCTCAGCGACCCCCGCTCATGACAGCCTTGAGGGCCGTGGCGACCCGCTCGGGCCCCGGGAAATATTCCCACTCGAAGGCGTGCGGATAGGGCGTGTCCCAGCCGGTCACGCGCGCGATCGGCGCCTCCAGATGATAGAAGCAGCGCTCCTGGACCAGGGCGCTCAGCTCGGCGCCGTAGCCCGAGGTCTTGGGCGCCTCGTGGACGATGACGCAGCGACCGGTCTTCTTCACCGAGGCCTCGATGGCCTCGATGTCGAGCGGCACCAGGGTGCGCAGGTCGATGACCTCGGCGTCGACACCGGCGTGCTCGGCGCCCGCCAGCGACACCCAGACCATGGTGCCCCAGGCCAGGATGGTGACGTCGGCGCCTTCCTTCATGATGCGCGCCTTGCCGATCGGCAGGGCGTATTTCCCGGTCGGGACCTGGGCCAGCTCCTGGGCCTTCCAGGGCGACACCGGCTTCTCGTGCCAGCCGTCGAACGGGCCGTTGTAGAGGCGCTTGGGCTCGAAGAAGATGACCGGGTCGTCGTCCTCGATGGCCGCGGTCAGCAGGCCCTTGGCGTCATAGGGGTTGGACGGGATGACGACCTTCAGGCCGGCGATGTGGGTGAACAGGCTTTCCGGCGACTGGCTGTGCGTCTGGCCGCCGAAGATGCCGCCGCCGTAGGGGCTGCGCACCGTGATCGGCGAGGTGAACTGGCCGCCCGAGCGGTAGCGCAGCTTGGCCGCTTCCGAGACGATCTGGTCGTAGGCCGGGTAGATGTAGTCGGCGAACTGGATCTCGACGACCGGGCGCAGGCCGTAGGCGCCCATGCCGATGGCGGCGGCGACGATGCCGCACTCCGAGATCGGGGCGTCGAAGCTGCGGGTCAGGCCGTGCTTCTTCTGCAGGTGGTCGGTGACCCGGAAGACGCCGCCGAAATAGCCCGCGTCCTCGCCGAACGACAGGACGTTCGGGTCCTCGGACATCTTGACGTCGATGGCCGAGTTCAGCGCCTGGATCATGTTCATCGGCTGCACGCCGTTGGTCGGCGCTTCCGACTTCGGCGGGTGCTTGGCGTCCACGGCGTCCGGCTCGATGCCGTCGTTGCGGTCGGCGTCGGTGAAGGTGCTTTGCTCGCTCATGATCAGACCCCCACTTCGCGGCGCTGTTCGACCAGGCGCCAGTCCTCGGTCGCGAAGACCTCCTCGAACATCGTCTTCACCGACGGGCGCGACTGGCCCAGGGTGCCGATGGCCTCGGACTCCTTGCCGGCGGCGCGGACCTGTTCGACGGCCTCGGCCTCGGCGGCCGTCTGCTGCTCGTCGGACCATTCGCCCAGGGCGATCAGGTGCTGCTTCAGGCGGGCGATCGGATCGCCCAGCGGCCACTTCTCGTGCTCGTCGCCGGGGCGATAGCGGCTCGGGTCGTCCGAGGTCGAGTGCGGGGCGCCGCGGTAGGTGAACAGCTCGATGACGGTGGCGCCCTGGTTGGTGCGGGCGCGCTCCTCGGCCCACTGGGTCGCGGCCCAGACGGCGAGGAAGTCGTTGCCGTCGACGCGCAGGGCCGGCAGGCCGTAGCCGATGGCCTTGGAGGCGAAGGTGGTCTCGAGCCCGCCGGCGATGCCCATGAAGGACGAGATGGCCCACTGGTTGTTGACGACGTTCAGGATCACCGGGGCGCGGTAGACGGCGGCGAAGGTCAGGGCGTTGTGGAAGTCGCCTTCGGCCGTGGCGCCGTCGCCGATCCAGCTGATGGCGATCTTGTCGTCGCCCTTGTAGGCGCTGGCCATGGCCCAGCCGACGGCCTGGGGCACCTGGGTGCCGAGGTTCCCCGAGATGGTGAAGAAGCCGTACTCCTTGGACGAGTACATGATCGGCAGCTGGCGGCCTTTGATCGGGTCCGAGGCGTTCGAATAGATCTGGTTCATCATCTCGACGAGCGGATAGCCGCGCGCGATCAGCAAACCCTGCTGGCGATAAGTCGGGAAGCCCATGTCCTCGCGGTTGAGGATCATGCCCTGGGCGACCGCGATGGCCTCCTCGCCGGTGCACTTCATATAGAAGCTGGTCTTTCCCTGGCGGTGGGCGCGGTGCATCCGGTCGTCGAAGGCGCGCGTCAGGATCATCGCCTTGAGGCCGCGACGCAGGGTCTCGGCGTCCAGCATCGGGTTCCACGGGCCGACGGCCTTGCCGTCGTCATCGAGGACCCGGACCAGCTTGAAGGCGTGGTCGCGCATCTCGAACGGCGTCGTCGAGACGGCCGGGCGATCCACCGACCCGGCGGGGTCGAATTGGAGATGGCTGAAGTCCGGGGCGTCGCCCGGACGGCCCGAAGGCTCGGGCACGCGCAGCGACAACGGTTGCGTGTTGGGCTTCTTCATTCCGTCCTGCCGTTCGGTTGTTCCGACCGTGTTTCCTCAGCCCGCGATCTAGCACGGGCTGCGTGCGAAGGCTCGCTCGATTTCGACCTTGCCTTTGCGGTTTTTGCGGTATTTTATTGCGCAATAATAAGAACAGGAGAAACGCCTTGGCCGACGAACTCGATCCCGTCGATGCCCGCATCCTCGACATCCTGCAACAGGACGCCGGGCTCTCGGTGGCGGAGGTCGCCGATCGGGTGGGCCTGTCAGCCTCGCCGTGCTGGCGCCGGATCAAGAGACTGGAGGATACCGGGCTCATCCGCAAGCGCGTCACCCTGCTGGACGCCACCAAGCTCGGCCTGGACTTCGAGGTCTACGCCATCGTCAAGCTGAGCCTGCCGTCGACCGAGAATCTCGAGATCTTCGACGCCGCCGTCGCCAACTGGCCTGAGGTGGTGCAGTGCGCCACCATCACCGGTCGCGAGGACTATGTGCTGCGCATCATCACCTCCGACATGCACGCCTTCGACAAATTCCTGCGCGAGAAACTGCTCAGCCTGGGCATCGTTTCGGACTGCGAGAGCCACATCGTCACCCGAGGCGTGAAGAATGTGACCAGTCTGCCACTTGGCATTGTGACCCCGCACGTCGGATAGTGGCGCTCTCCTAGGAGGGCGCGCATGCACGGCTGGACGGCGACGATGGCGGGAGTGGCGACGCTGGCCTGCGCCGCGACCGCTTGGACTCCTGCCGTCTGCGCCCAGTCGCTCGACGCCGTCGCCTCGACCCCCGCCGAGCCCTGGCTGATCGAATCCGCCGGCCGGGTCGCCTCCGGCATTCTGGTCGTCTCGTCGGTCCATCGCGCGGGCCTGTTCACCGTCGCCGAGAACGCCGCCCTGGTTCCGTTCGGTCCGACCGACCGACAGGCCATGTTCGGGCTGGTCTCCGAGATGGGCCGAAGCTCGATCTGGGTGACGTCCTCCCCCTCGCCGAACGACGACCGCGAAGACCGGCCGGCCGAGCTGCTGCAGATCGAGATCAACAGCGGCGAGCTGATCGGGACCTTCGGCGCAGACGGCGAGGGCCATGTGTTCGGCGACATCGCCCTCGGTCCCGACGGGGCCGTCTACGTCGCCGACGGCGGAACGCGGCAGATCCTCGTGCTGCGGCCCGGCCAGTCTCGCCTGCAGCCCCTGGTCCAGTTGCCTGAGCGCGGCTCGCCCCAGGGCATGGTCGTGTCGCCGGACGGCCGCTGGCTGGTGTTCGCCAACTATGGGACCGGCCTGCACCGTATCGACCTGGCCGAGGGCCTGGCCTTGCGCGATTTCAGCACCGGCGCGTTCGCTCCCCTGGCCGGCCCCGAGGGGGTCGAGCTGCGCGGCATCGACGGCCTGATGGGCTGGGAGACCGATGGCCTGATCGCCATCCAGAACGGGACCCAGACGCCGCGGGTTCTGCGCCTGCGCCTCGCGCCCGACTGGAGCGAGGTGTCGCGGCGCGAAGCCCTGCTGGAGGGCGGCGCTCTCAGCGAACCCACCACTGGATACATCGAGGGCGGCGACCAGCTGATCTTCGTTTCGCGCAGCCAGTGGACCGATTTCGACCGCGCGGGTCGCCCCACCTCCGAGACGCCGGCGCCCGCCGTCGTCAGCCGATTCCTGATTCCCCTGGAGCCCCAGCCATGATCGAGATGGTCATCGACGCCCGCCGCAAGGATCTCGGAGGCTTTGACGTCGGCCGCATCCTGCCGTTCCACGCCCGCCGCATGGTCGGGCCCTTCATCTTCCTTGACCAGATGGGCCCGGCCGAGTTCGCCGCCGGAGCAGAGGCGATCAACGTCCGCCCGCACCCGCACATCGGCCTTTCGACCCTGACCTATCTGTTCGAGGGCGAAATCATGCACCGGGACAACACCGGCGTGACCCAGGCTATCCGCCCCGGCGAGGTCAACTGGATGACCGCCGGCAAGGGCATCGTCCACTCCGAGCGGACCGACCCGCTGAAGCGCGGCCAGGGCGGGCCGATGCACGGCATGCAGGCCTGGGTGGCCCTGCCGAACGAGTCCGAGGACGCCGACCCGGCCTTCCACCACCACGGCGAGGCGGATCAGCCGGCCTATGAAAACGGCGGCCTGTTCGCACGGCTGGTGGCCGGCGAGGCCTATGGAGCCAAAGCCGGCGTGTCGATCTCGTCGCCGCTGTTCTACGTCCACTGGGAGCTGGCTGAGGGGGTGCGCACGGCGCCGCCCCCCGGCAAAGGGGTCGCGGGCGGCTACAGCGAGCGGGCCCTCTATGTCGCCAAGGGCGAGATCGAGGTCGGCGACCGCACCTTCCACGAGGGCCAGATGATCGTGCTGGAGCCGACGGCCGAGCCGACCGTGCGGGCGATCAAGCCGTCGACCGTGATGGTCTTGGGCGGCGAGCCGGTCGGGCCCCGCCTGATCTGGTGGAATTTCGTCGCCTCCAGCCAGGAGCGGATCGACGCGGCCAAGGCGGACTGGAAGGCCGGGCGCATGGCTCTGCCGATGGGGGACGACGTCGAGTTCATCCCCCTGCCGGACGTGCCGTCGACGCCGGAGCCGGCGCCGGCGGCCGAGGCTCCGGCCAAGCCGGAACCGACCCATCCGGTCTGAGCCGACGGATCAGAAGCCGTCGCCGGTGGGGCGGCAGATCTGGCGGGTTCGCAGCGCCATCTGGCGGTCGCCGGCGTCGCGGGCCAGGGCGAGCGCCTCATCGCAGCGCCGCAGTTCGATCAGGGTGCTGATACGGTTGGCGCGATCGATGCGGTCGAGCGATTGCGCGCCCAGGTTCGATCCCGTGGACCCGTCGATGAAGGTTTCGTATTCGCCGCGCATGCCGGCATGCGGCGCGCGCGTCGAAGGGTAGGAGATCGGGTTCCCATTCGTGTTGTGGGTGGGGCCCGACTGGGGGGTGGCTCCGACCGTGGCGGGGATGGCGATGGCGACGGCGGCGATCAGGGCGATGGACGCGAGACGGCTCATGGACGTTCTCCTCGGTGAAACCGAAGTGTCCGTCATAAAGCGCCGTTATGCAACCTCTTGGCGAGCTCGACTGTAACCCGCCGTATGCGGCCCGTCAGTACTGCGGCCGGGCTCCCGGACGACACAGCTGCCGCACACTGAGGGCCATCTGCAGCTCGCCGGCCTCGTTAGCCATCTGACGCGCGTCGCGACACCGACCCAGCTCGATCAGGGTGCTGACCCGGTTGGCCAGGTCGACCCGCTCGAGGGTCTGCGGCGGAATGTTGCTGCCGTCCGAGGTGGCGATCCAGTTGTCGTAGTCGTTGCGGAAGCCGACGCCGCCGCGGGCCTGCGGCTGGTCGATGCGAATGGCCGGCGGACGGGGGCCGGTGACGGAGGCCGGGCGCGCGTGCTGTGCAGCCACCGGCACGGTGGTGGCGAGGACAGCGGCGATTGCGAGCCCGACAGATGCAAACCGTGGCATGACGATCTCCTAGGTACCGACGACCAATGTCCGCCCTATTTGGACGACGGACAATCAGGTGGAATCCTTGAATTCGGCCTAGGCCCGCCGATCTAGACCGACATGACCTTCTTTTCCGTGCTCGACCTGTCGCCTGTCGTTGAGGGCGGCGACATGCGTCGCGCCCTGCTGGAATCCGCCGAACTGGCCAAGGCCGCCGAGCGGCTGGGATTCACCCGCTTCTGGATGGCCGAGCACCACAACATGCCCGGCATCGCCAGCGCCGCTACGGCGGTCGCGCTGGCCCACGTGGCGGGCGCGACCGAGACCATCCGGGTCGGTTCGGGCGGGGTCATGCTGCCCAACCACGCGCCCCTGGTGGTGGCCGAGCAGTTCGGGACCCTGGAGGCGCTCTTCCCCGGCCGCATCGACCTGGGCCTGGGCCGGGCGCCGGGCACCGACGGCGAGACGGCGCGCGCGCTGCGCCGCTATTTCGAGGCGGCCGACCAGTTTCCGCGCGACGTGATGGAGTTGCAGGCTTTCCTGGCCGATCCGGTCGAGGGCCAAAGGGTCACCGCCTGGCCGGGCGCCGGGTCGAAGGTGCCGCTCTGGCTGCTCGGCTCCAGCCTGTTCAGCGCCGAGCTGGCGGCCCATTTGGGCCTGCCCTTCGCCTTCGCCAGCCATTTCGCACCCGAACTGCTGCTGCAAGCGCTGCAGACCTACCGCGCCGGCTTCCGGCCCTCCGCCCAGCTGGCCCAGCCCTACGCCATGGCCGCCTTCAACGTGTTCGCCGCAGAGACCGACGCCGAGGCGCAATACCTGTCGACCTCCATGCAGCAGGCGTTTGCGGCGGTGGTCACCGGCAAGCCGGGGCGGCTGAAGGCGCCGGTCGACGACATCAACGCCGTGCTCGACGCCCGCCAGCTGGCCGCGGTCGAGAGCCGGCTGACCTATGCGGCCATCGGAGGCGAGGCGACAGTGCGCGCGAAGCTGAAGGAGTTCATCGCCCTGACCGGCGTCGACGAGGTCATGGTCACCGGCATGATCTTCGACCTGGAGCCACGCCTGCATAGTCTCGAGATCACGGCCCGGGCGGCCGAGGGGCTCTAGGGGCGCGGCCTAGAGCGTCCCCAGGAAGTGGAGCAGGAGGCGGTTCACTTCCGCGGGGCGCTCCTGTTGAAGCCAGTGGCCGGCGCCGGGGATGACCACCTGTACGCGCAGGTCGGGAACCCAGTCGCGCAGGCCGGCCTCGTGCGCGCCGGCGTAGTGGCGGACCGGGTCGCGCTCGCCGACCACAAAGGCGCCGGGGGTCCGGATGCGGGCGTCCTGCAGGAAGGCCGTCTGCGCCCAATTGCGGTCGAGGTTGCGGTACCAGTCCAGCGGCGCCCGGAAGCCGCCGCGTGTGAAGGCCTCGACGTACTCCGAGAAATGCGCCTCGCTCAGCCACGGCGGCAGGTTCGCGTCGTCGGCGATGGAGGCGGTCAGGCTGACGCCCTCGGGCATGAAGCCGGTCGACTGGCGCCCCTCAGGCGTGGCCCCGTCATAGGCGTAGAACATCTTGCGCAGGGCCGTCGCCGGGTCGGCGTCGAACTCCAGGTGCGCGTCGTCCGACTGGAAGCGGTTCATGTAGAACTCGCCCAGGCCGCCGCGCTTGGCCAGCACCGCCATGGCCGCCGTCGGCGGACCCTTGGGGCGGCGCGGCTGGAACGGCACCGACAGCCCCATGACGGCGCGGAACACGTCGGGGCGCAGCAGGGCGCAGTGCCAGGCCACCGGCGCGCCCCAGTCGTGGCCGACCACCACGCACGAGGTCTCGCCCAGGGCCCGGACCAGATCGACCATGTCGCCGACCAGGTTGAGCATGCCGTAGGCCTCTCGGGCGTCGGGCCTGTCGGTCCCGCCGTAGCCGCGCATGTCCGGAGCAACAGCGCGATACCCCGCCGCCGCCAGCGCCTCCACTTGCGCCCGCCAGCTGACGCCGAGCTCGGGGAAGCCGTGGATCAGCAGGACGAGCGGGCCCGAACCGGCCTCGAGGATGGACTGGGTGATGCCGTCGGTCTGGACGAGGCGCCGCTGCAATTTTTCCCTCCCGCTCATGAAAGCTGGAGGAGGCATCACGCGGCCAGTCGTCCTGAAACGCAAGCGCCAAGCTGGACAGGACTGGGTCCCCGCTTTCGCGGGGATTAAAGCTCGACGCCCGTCGTCCGCATGATCTCCGCCCGCAGCTCCGGCAGGCCCTCGCCCTTCTCGGCCGAGGTCAGGATCACCGCCGGGAAGGCGGCGGGGCGCTTGGAGATGGCCTTGAGGGTGGCGGCGGCGACCTTCTCGCCCTCGCCCTTCTTCAGCTTGTCAGCCTTGGTCAGGATGATCTGATAGCTGACGGCGGCCAGGTCGAGCGCGTCGAGCGCCTCGTCATCGACCTTCTTGAGCCCGTGGCGGGCGTCGATCAGCAGATAGACCCGCTTCAGGGTCACCCGGCCGCGCAGGTAGTCGCGGCCGAGGTCCTGGAACTTCTTGACCGTCGACTTGGACGCCTTGGCCCAGCCGTAGCCGGGCAGGTCGACCAGTCGCATCTTGCCGTCGAGGTCGAAGAAATTGACCTCGCGGGTGCGACCCGGCTCGTTCGAGGCGCGGGCCAGCTTGTGCATGCCCACCAGCCCGTTGATCAGGCTGGACTTGCCGACGTTCGAACGCCCGGCGAAGGCGATTTCCGGGAGGTCCGGCTCAGGCAGTTGCTCGATCTTGGCGCAGCCCATGATGAAGGTGGCCGGGCGCGCGAAGAGGATACGCGCCGATTCCAGGTCCTCGGGGGTGAACTCGTCCAACTACGCCTTCGCCTTCTGGAACCGGGCCAGGAAGGTGTCGATCGGGTTCTCGGCCTTGAAGCGGTGCATGATGATGTACTGCTGGAAAATGGTCAGGATGTTCGACCAGGCCCAGTAGATCAGCAGGCCGGCCGGGAAGGTGGCCATGATGAAGGTGAAGACGATCGGCATGAACTGGAACAGGCGGCGCTGCATCGGATCCGGCGCCTGCGGGCTCATCGCCATCTGCAGCCACATGGTCAGGCCGTAGAAGATGGCCAGGACGCTCAGGGCGAAGGTGCCGGTCAGGTAGCCGCCGATCATCGGAACCGACGACGGATCCCAGGGGAGCAGGCCGAACAGGTTCCAGATCGTCGTCGGGTCCGGCGCGGACAGGTCGCGGATCCATCCGAAGAAGGGCGCGTGACGCATTTCGATGGTCACGAACAGCATCTTGTAGACGGCGTAGAAGACCGGGATCTGGAGCAGCAGCGGCAGGCAGCCGGCGAGCGGATTGATCTTCTCGCGCTGGTACAGCGCCATGATCTCGACCTGCTGCTTCTGCGGGTCCTCCGGGTGCTTCTTCTTGATATCCTCCATCTTGGGCTGGAGGTTCCGCATCTTCGACATGCTCTCGTAGCTCTTGTTGGCGAGCGGGAACATGATCAGGCGGACGGTCAGGGTCAGGGCCAGGATGGCCAGGCCGAAATTGCCCAGGATGCCGTAGAAAAACTCGACGACCATGAAGATCGGTCGGGTCAGGAAGAACAGGAAGCCCCAGTCGATGGCGTAGATGAAGCGCGGGATGCCGTGGCTGCGCTCGTAGCCGCGCAGGATCTCGTTGCGCTTGGCGCCGGCGAACAGGCTCTGGGTCTCGGTGATCTGGGTGTTCGGCTGGATGGTGCGGGCTTCGCCGATCATCGTCGCCGAGTGGATGTCGTAGTGGTCCTGGTCGCGGACACGGAACTCGGCCTGGATCTTCTCGTCCTGGGCCGGGATCAGGGCGGCCATCCAGTATTTGTCGGTGATGCCGAGCCAGCCGCCGGTCGACTCGTGCTCCTGGACCTCCTTCTTGGCCCAGGCCTTGTACTTCAGCTGCTGGGTCGAGAAGGCCGTGCCGTCGCCGAAGGTGCCGATGGCGCCTTCGTGCAGGATCTGATTGCGGCCCAGGTCATCCGGCACGCCCTGGCGCTGGACGATGGCGCCCGGCGCGATGGTGATCGCCTGGGTGCTGAGGTTGGCCACCGTGTCCGAGACCGTGAACATATACTGTTCGTCGACGCTGATGCGGCGCGTGAAGCGCAGGCCGGCGCCGTTGTCCCAGACCAGGGTGATCGGGGCGGTCGGGGTCAGGGTGGCCCCCTGGGTCAGGCGCCACGGGGTGTTCGGGCCGGGCACGCCGCCGGGCACGTTCTGGCCGCTCCAGCCGAACTGGGCGAAGTAGGCATGACGCATGCCCTCGGGGCGGAACAGCTCGACCGCGGGCGAATCCTTGTCGATGGTCTCGCGGTAGCGGGTCAGGAACAGGTCGTCGATGCGACCGCCGTTCAGCGACAGCGAGCCGGTCATGGTCTCGGTGCGGATCGGCACGCGCGCTCCGCCGGCGGCGAGGGCGACGCGGCGGTCGGTGGTGAAGACCGGGGCGCTCGGGGCGGCCGGGGCGGTCTGCAGCTTCTGCTCCGCGACGGTCCGCTTGGCTTCAGCGGCGCGGCGCTGCTCCTGCGGCTGCCACACGAAGAAGCTGTAGCCGATCAGGAAGATCGCCGCGATCACCATGAAGATGACGGTGTTGCGGCTGTTGTCTTGGGGCTGCATGGAGTCAGGAATCCTGGCCGGCGGGCGCGTTGGGGGCTCGGGGCGCGACTTGGGGCGCCGGCCGCGGGGTCGCGAGCCTTGTAAGCGCCGATTTCACATCGTCAAGCAGACGGTCCCAGGGACGGTCCACCGTGCCCATCCGGGCGATGAAGACATAGTCGCTGCCCGGTAGGGCGAACTGCGGCGCAAGCGCGCGGGCGGCCTCGCGCAGACGGCGCTTGGCGCGGTTGCGCACGACCGCGCCGCCGATCTTCCGAGTGGCGGTGAAGCCGAGGCGGACGGCGGTGTCGTCGTCCTTGCGATCGAGGCGCTGAACGACCACCGCGCCGCGGGCCTCGGAAACGCCTTTCGCGGCCGCCAGAAACTGGGGCCGCGAGGTCAGGCGTTCGATTTTGAACGGTTCGGCCATGCGCTGGCGCAGGGCCGGACGGGTTAGGCCGTCAGGCGCTTGCGGCCCTTGGCGCGGCGACGCGCAACGATCTTCTGCCCGTTCGTCGTGGCCATCCGCGAACGGAAGCCGTGACGGCGCTTGCGCACGAGTCGCGACGGCTGATAGGTCCGCTTCACGGTCGGCTCCTGAAAAACTACTGGTGAGGCGACGGACACGTCCGCCGCAGGAGGGCGGGCGTATAAGCGGAGGGCTCAGCGGAGTCAACGCCGACGGAGCTTTCCACGGAGTGATGATGGACCGGCTGAAACGCTTCCTGCCCCTGATGGTCATGGCGGGGCTGATCGCGCTGGTCTTCGGCATGGGCTGGAACCGGTATCTGTCCCTGGACACGCTCAAGGACCATGGCGAGCAGTTCCGCGCCTTCACCGCCGACAACTATCTGCTCAGTCTGCTGATCCTGATGGCGGTCTTCACCCTCCTGACGGCAAGCGTGGTGCCGGGCGTCTTCCTGGTGACGGTGACCGCCGGCTATCTGTTCGGCCCGTGGGTCGGCGGCGTGGCGACCTCGATCGCCGCCACCCTGGGAGCCCTCATTGTCTACGGCGTGGCACGCTCGGCCATGGGCGAGGCCCTGCGCCGCCGGGCGGAGCGCAATCAGGGCCTGATGCAGGCCGTATGCGTCGCCATCGACAAGGACACCTTCTGGTATGTGCTCGCTTCGCGGCTGGCCGTGGTGGTGCCCTTCCACATGATCAATGTCGCGGCGGGCCTGATGGCGGTGCGCCTGGCGCCCTACACCATCGCCACGGTGATCGGCCTGCTGCCCGCCCACATCATCTATTGCTGGATCGGCGCGCAGCTGAACGACCTGCTGCTGACCGACCCGGATCCGGACCTGCAGTCCCTGTTCAGCCAGTTCTGGGCTCCGATGACGGGGGTCTTCGTCCTCGCCGTGGTCCTGCCGTTCGCCATGAAGGCCCTGCAGGGGGCGCTGAATCGGCGGAAAGGCGCGTGAGTGACGCAGCGATTTCCCCAAGCTTTGCGTTAAGTGGCCCATGAGCGCGGCGACGACATGGGTGGAGGCGGCGAAGCGGCGCTTGCGCTTGCCTGCCGAGTGGCGCGAACGCCTGCGTTTTCACGCCCCCGACGCCCTGTCCTGGCGACTGCTGCTGCTGACCTTCGCCTTCGCCGTGGTGGTCGAGATCCTGATCATCGCGCCCAGCGCCGCCAACTTCCATGAGCGCTGGCTGCTGGACCGGCTGCAGTCGGCCGAGCTCGCCTCCGTCGGGGTCGAGGCCCTGCCGTATTCGGCGGTCGAGGACGACGTCGCCGAACAGCTGCTGGCCATCGGCGGCGTGCAGGCGGTGGTGGTCGGCGACCAGGGCGTGCGGCGTCTGCTGCTGCAGGCCCCGAACCTGCCCCGCACGCCGGACCTGATCGATATGCGCCGCGCGCGTACGATCGCCCGTCTGGCCGACCCGTGGCGGACCTTGGTCGGCCACCCCGACCGCGCCATCCGGGTGCAGGCGCGGCCGCGCTATCGCTCCGGCGACTTCATCGAGGTCCTGGCCCCGGCCGAGCCGTTGAAGCTGGAGCTGAGGGCCTTCCTGCTCAACAGTCTGCTGACCTCGCTGTTGGTGTCGCTGGTCGCCGGGGCCCTGCTGTACGGCGGCCTGGCCCTGCTGGTGCTGCAGCCGCTGCGGCGGGTGACCCGCTCGATCGAGCGTTTCGCCGCCGATCCCGAGGCCGAGGGCGATCCGCCCAGCCATCGCCAGGACGAGATCGGCCGCGTCGAGCGCGAACTGGCGCGGATGCAGGAAGAAGTGCGCCTGTCGCTGCGTTCGCGCGCCCGGCTGGTGGCGCTCGGCGAGGCGGTGGCCAAGATCAACCACGACCTGCGCAACATGCTGACCTCGGCCCAGATTGCGTCCGAGCGTCTGGCGGACTCGCCCGATCCGCAGGTGGCCAAGGCGCTGCCGCGGCTGGAGCGGGCCCTGAGCCGCGCCGCCGCCCTGTCGCGCAATGTGCTGGAGTACGGCCGCAGCGAGGAGCCGGAGCCGCAGCGCGTGCGCGTCGCCCTGACGCCGGCGCTGCAGTCGGCGGCCGAGGATGCGGGCCTGTCGCCGGAAGGGGTGCGGCTGGCCAAGGCGATCCCGGCCCGCTTCACGGTCCACGCCGACCCTGAGCAACTGCACCGCATCCTGGTCAATCTGATGCGCAACGCCCGTGAGGCGATCGAGGGCGACGCCACCCGCTCCGGCCGACCCGGCCAGGTGAAGGTCGTCGCCGACCATGAAAACGGAGACGCAGTGATCCGCATCTCCGACGACGGGCCCGGGATCCCGCCGCGACTGTCGGAAAAACTGTTCGAGCCCTTCGTCAGTGGTCGGGCCTCCGAAGGGACCGGGCTGGGCCTGACCATCTCGCGTGAACTTGCCGCCAGCCATGGCGGGGCGCTGGCGCTGGTCGACACCGGGCCGCGCGGTACGACCTTCGAACTGCGGCTGCCGAACTGAATTTGTGTTGTCGCACTCAACCGCCGTTATCTGATCGCATTCTACCGCGAAGCTTCGCGGATCTATCGTTGGAGCCCTGCATGTCCCGACTGACTCTGATCGCCGCCGTATCGTTTCTCGCCCTCGCGCCGACGGCCTTCGCCCAGATCGCCACGCCCCAGAGCGCCGCGCCCCAGACCGCGCACGGTCACGCCACGGCTTCGACTCCGGCCGTCGCGGAGATGACCCAGGCGGCGCCCCAGGGTACGGACGAAGAGCAGGACCCGGCCGAGCTCGCCGCCACGGCCAGCCTGAACCAGCGCATCGCGTCGCGGAACGACGCCGCCGCCGAGACCGAGGCCGCCAGCCAGGCCGCATTCGAAATCAGCAACACCCGCTGGCGTGAAGAGACCGCCCGCCTCGCCACCGAACAGGCCCAGTGGGAAGCGAACAAGGCCGCCGCCGACGCCGCCAAGGCCCAGTACGAACGCGACAAGGCCGCTTGGGAAGCCCAGGTCGCCGCCTGCCAGCGGTCCGGCCGGGTTTGCGTGACGGGCGCGCCGCAAGGCTGATCTCGACGCAGTCTGCGGACCTTGGGGGACATGGCGTGGCAGGCGGAACACTGACCCGGCGCGGATTGACGCTGGCGGCGGCCGCGGCTGTGGCCTCGTCGACGCTTGTGCGAGCCCGTGAGAAATACGGGGCCGTGGTGGTCGAGACCCGCTCAGGTCGCGTCCGGCTTCAATGGGATGTGGCGCGCGCCCAGGCGGAGGGCCGAAGTCCCGTCCTGCGTGCTCTGGGAATTCCCTACGGCGCCGACACCGGGCCGCGGCGCTTCCAGCCGCCGCTCCCGCCCGCGCCGTGGAGCGGGGTGCTCGAGGCGGACGCCTTCGGTCCGGCCTGTCCGCAGCGCGGGGGCGAACCCAATCAGTCCGAGGACTGCCTGAGGCTGAACGTCTGGACGCCCGCTCAGATCGGGCGCCGGCCGGTGGTCGTCTACATTCACGGCGGGGCCTATTCGACCGGCTCGGGATCGAGCCCGCTGACAGACGGGGCGCGACTCTCGGCCCGGGGCGACGTCGTCGTCGTCACGGTCAATCATCGGCTCGGGCCGCTGGGCTATGCCTCGCTGGCGAGACTTGCGGCCGGGTTCGAGGACAGCGGCAACCTCGGTCAGCTGGACCTCATCCTGTCGCTGGAGTGGGTGCGCGACAACATTGCTGCTTTCGGCGGTGATCCCGTCAATGTGACATTGGTCGGCCAGTCCGGCGGCGGAGCCAAGATCGCCACCCTGATGGCCATGCCGATGGCTTCGGGCCTGTTTCACAGGGCTGTGACAATGAGCGGCCAGCAGGTGACCGCGTCCGGTCCGCTGAATGCAGCAAGGCGCGCCGAGGCCTGGCTGGCGGCCCTCGGTCTCACCCCGTCGCGCGCGGACGAGGTGCGGACCATGCCGGTCGAGCGCCTGCTCGAGGCGGCGGGCGCGACCGACGCGATCCTCGGCGGCTCGCTCTATTTCGGTCCGGTGCTCGATGGGCGCAGCCTGCCGCGCCACCCGTTCTGGCCCGACGCCCCGGCGCAGTCGGCGGCCATCCCGATGATGATCGGCAACACTCGCGAAGAGACCCTGGCCTTCCTCGGCAATGACCCGGCCAACGCCGGTCTGACCTGGGAGGCCCTGCCCGGGCGACTGACTCCGGCGCAGATGCGCATCGACATCGATCCCGCGGAGGTCGGCGGCTGGTATCGCCGCGAACACCCGGAGATGAACCCCGATCAAGTGTTGATCCGCGCCACGACGGCGGCGCGTTCCTGGCGAGCGGCGGTGATCGAGGCGGAGGCGCGGGCGGCGCAGGGCTCGCCCGCCTGGGTCTATCAGCTGGACTGGGCCAGCCGCCTGCCCAACGGCCGCACCGGCGCCTACCACACCTCCGACATCCCGCTGATGCTGGACAATGTCAGGGCCGAGGGCTCGGGCGCGGTCGGCGCCGACGCCCAGGCCATGGCCGACCGGATGAGCGACGCCCTGCTGGCCTTCGCCCGCACCGGCGACCCCAACCACGCCGGCCTGCCGCGCTGGACGCCCTATTCCCTGGCGCGGCGCGAGACGATGCTGTTCGACCTGCCGCCGCAGATGGCCGACGATCCGCGCGGCGACGAACGCCGCTTCTTCGGCCGGATCCCCTACGTTCAGCCCGGGACCTGACCCCGCTCGGAACGATGTCGTCGATGTCGTGCATGTCTCGACGAATGTCGCGCATGTCGACGCCGGAAATGTCGCGCATGTCTTGGCGAAATATAGCGGTCCCGATGTCGCGCATGTAGCGCCGGGGGAGAGGCGGGGCGGCAGGGTTCAGGGGGCTGGTTCGAGCACGATCTCGGCGCCGCGGTCATGGCTCTCCAGACCGGCTTCCAGCACCTCCATGACCGCCAGCGCCTCCTCGGGCGGGACTGGGTTGGCGCCGGTTCCGGCGAGAGCGGCGGCGACGCCGTCGTAGAAGGCGCGGTAGTCGCCCGCAGGGCCCGGCGACGGGCGGCGCGCGCCGGTCTCGCCCTCGACGATCGTCGCGGGCAGGGGATCGACGCCCCAGCCCTCTCCGCCGACCGGTCGTCCGCCCTTCAGCTGGTCCTCCTGCACGTCCAGACCCGACTTCAGCCAACTGGCCCGCGCGCCGTGGACGGCGAAGCGCAGGTCGGGCGCGGGCGTGGTCATGTCGGCGTGCAGGATCACGCGCCTGTCGACGTAGCGCAGTACGGCGTGGGCCCAGTCGGTCGCCTGGCCGCCGTCGCGCAGGACGGCGAGGTCGCAGGTCACGCCGAGAGGGCGGCCGAACAGCACCAGGGCCTGATCGATCAGGTGCGGGCCGAGGTCGTTCCAGATGCCGCCGCCGGGCTCGTCGCGCTCCCGCCAGCGATCGCGCACCTCGGGTCGGAAGCGGTCGAAATGGCTTTCAAAGGTGCGGATCGGCCCCAGCGTCCCGGCGGCGATTTCCGCCTGCAGCGCCAGAAAGTCGGCGTCCCAGCGCCGGTTGTGGAAGACGGACAACAGACGGCCTCGGTCCCGCGCGACGGCGGCCACCGCTTCCGCCTCGGCGAGGGACAGGGCGAAGGGCTTGTCGATGACGACCGCCTTGCCGGCGTTCAGGGCTGCAACGGCCTGGGGCGCGTGCAGGGCGTTCGGGGTGGCCAGGACGACCAGGGCGATGGCCGGATCGCCCAGGGCCTCCTCGAACCTCGCGGGGCGCGCCTCGGGCCAGGCGGCGCGGACCTCGTCCGGGCGGCTGGAGACTATGCTGTGCAGGACCAGGCCAGGGCAGGCGTCGATCAACGGCGCGTGAAAGGTGCGGCCGGCGTAGCCGAATCCAACCAGGGCGACATTGAAGGGCGTGGGGGTGGCGGACATGACCGGGCTCCAACGCATCAGGGGGCCGGTGGTCCCGGCGGCTTGCCACCCGACGCCGGGCGGGGCGATATGGCGAGGCTCTACGCGCGGACGCGGCGTCCGGGAAGCGGAGCGATTTGGGGACTACCAATGTTGAACAAGTTCACCGGGCCACTGCTCGCCGTCGTCGCCCTGGCGGGTCTCGCCGGCTGCGATTCCGGACCGGAGATCACCCCGGCGGCCTTGAACAAGCAGCCGAGCGCCCAGGCCATGGCCGACGCCTATCCGACCTTCGCCCGCCTCGCGCGCATTCCCGGCAAGGTGAAGGTGCGCTGCGAGTATACGATGGAGGGCAAGCTCCAGAACTGCGAGACCCTGGCGGTCGCTCCGGCCGGGCTGCAGTTCGAAAACGGCGTGCGTCGGCTGGTCAACGAATACGCCGTCAAACCGCAGCTGATGGACGGCCGGCCGGCCCCGGCGCCGTTCGAGTTCGTGATCGACTTCACCCCGCCGGCGCCGCCCGCTCCGTCGGTCGGCCCGGGCATGCAGCCTTACGACAACGCCTATCTGCGCGGCGTCATCGCCGGCCAGGCCGCCATCTCGGTCGACGAGACGGAGCGTCGCAAGGCCGTCGACGCCCTGGTGCAGCGCGCCCTTCGCCCTGAACGCCGGTTCGACATCCTGGTCACCACCATGGTCATGTCCATGACCAAGCACGACCGCGAAATGATGGGCGAACAGCTGTCGCCGGATAAGGGCCCGGCGACGGGCGCGGATCTGGCGGTCTACGAGGGGATGGCCGAGCGGATTCGCACGGAATACTGCGCCGCCTATTCGTGCGACGCGACCCTGCCGGCGACCCCGGCCGCCCAGTAGGACGACCGGGCGCGGTCGGGGCTCAGGCCCCGGCCGCCTCGTCGTTGCGCTTCTTCATCAGGGCGTCGAAGCTGCCCCAGACGCCTTCGGCGCCGTGCCAGGAGCCCTTGGTCGCGGCCTTGGAGTATTCAGTGGCCCGAGCCTCGAAGAAGTTGGCGTGCTCGACGCCAGACAGCAGCGACTGCAGCCAGGGCAGCGGGTTTTCCTTGATGCCGTAGACCTCGGGCAGCTGCAGCTGGCGCAGGCGCCAGTCGGCGATGAAGCGGATGTAGGCCTTGATGTCGGCCGGGGTCATGCCGTTCACCGGGCCCTGCTCGAAGGCCAGGTCGATGAATTTGTCCTCCATCGTCACCACGGTCTTGCAGCAGTCGATGATGTCGTCGGCCACAGCCTTGGTGACCGCGCCGGTCTCCTTGTTGAAGGCGTGGTACAGCTTGATGATGCCCTCGCAGTGCAGGCTCTCGTCGCGCACCGACCAACTGACGATCTGGCCCATGCCCTTCATCTTGTTCTGGCGCGGGAAATTCATCAGCATCGCGAACGAGGCGAACAGCTGAAGTCCCTCGGCGAAGCCGCCGAACATGGCCAGGGTCCGGCAGATGTCGGCGTTCGAATCCACCCCGAACTGCCCCATGTAGTCGTGCTTGTCCCGCATGGCCTCGTATTCCATGAAGGCGCCGAACTCGGCCTCGGGCATGCCGATGGTCTCGAGCAGCAGGGCGTAGGCCGCGATGTGGATGGTCTCCATGTTGGCGAAGCTCGCCAGCATCATCTTGACCTCGGTCGGTTTGAACACCCGACCGTAGCGCTCCATGTAGTTGTCCTGGACCTCGATGTCGGCCTGGGTGAAGAAGCGGAAGATCTGCGTCAGCAGGTTGCGCTCGCTGTCGGTCAGATTGACCGCCCAGTCCTTCATGTCCTCGCCCAGCGGCACTTCCTCGGGCATCCAGTGGACTTGCTGCTGCTTCTTCCACATGTCGAAGGCCCACGGGTACCGGAACGGCTTGTAGGCCGCCGAGGGCGTCAGCAGCCCGGGAGTGGAGGCTCCGAGGATCGGCGAGATCGGGGCGTGCGCGTTCATCTGGGAGCTCTGTCGACGAATCCGGAAGTGGCTTCCAACATGCGGCCGGGAGGCTCCGGCGCCAAGCCGAAATGCGGCTATATTGCGATCACTTTTTCAGCGGAGCGCTACATGTGGTAGGCGGGGCGCAATCGGCTGGGGACGCGCCTGTGGGCAAGCCCAAGCTCCGCCTATGGCGGGCGCGACAGGTCTTGGGCGCGGGGCGGACGCGGGTGCGATAGCGTCGGCCCGCCAGCAGTGGAGACCGTCATGTCCTACACCGTCTACGGCGCCGCCGGATCGGGCTCGGTCCCGGTCGAGGCGGCCCTGACCCTGATCGGCGTCCCCTATCGCGTCGTCGAGGCTGCGACCTGGGAAGGCGAGGCCGAGCGCGACAAGGTCGCGGAGGTCAATCCGATGCGGCAGATCCCAGCCTTGGTCCTGCCCGACGGCGAGGTGATGACCGAAAGCGCCGCCATCCTCATCTGGCTGGCCGAGCGACACCCGGAAGCCGCTCTGGGCCCCGAACCGGGCGATCCGCTTCGGGCGCAGTTCCTGCGCTGGATGGCCTTCGTGCCAGCGGCGATCTACGCCATGTACTGGGTCCGGGACACGCCGTCGCGCCTGGCCGGCGACGATCCGAAGGCCCAGGCGGAGATCGGCCGGCGGACCTCGGAACGCATCGCCGACTGCTGGGCGAAGATGGAAAGCCAGATCACGCCGGGCCGCTTTCTTCTGGGTGACGAGCCGACGGTGCTGGACCTGTATGTAGCGACGGTCAGCCGGTTCAATCCCCACCGCCGGCGCTTCCACGAGGTCGCGCCGCGCATAGGTCAGGTGATGCGCCGCGTCGACGCCCTGCCGGAGCTGAAGGCTTTCTGGGCCGAGCGCTTTCCCTTCGAAGGGAACTACGTCGGCTAGAGCGAGATCGGCCCTGCCGGAGCCTGATCCGCCGATACCGGTCAGGCCTAGGCGGCGGCCGTCTCCGCCGTGACCGGCAGGTCGCCGGACAGGGCGCGCGAGACCACCGAGCAGAGGGTCGCCTGGCTGATCGGCTTGGCCATGTGAGCGTTCATGCCGGCGGCGAGACAGCGGGCGACGTCCTCGGGCATGGCGTCGGCGGTCATGGCCACGATCGGCACGCGACCGGCGGCGTCGGCCAGCCGCCGGATGTGGCGCGTCGCCTCCAAGCCGTCCATGCGCGGCATGCGCACGTCCATCAACACCAGATCGAAGGCCTGCTCGGACGCCAGGGCGACCGCTTCCTTGCCGTCGGCGGCTTCGACCACCTCCAGGCCGAAGGCCTGCAGCATGATGCGGGCGACTTCGCGATTCACCGGGTGGTCGTCGACGACCAGGATGGTGGGCGTCCGGGCCAAGCCTTGATCGTCGCCCTCGACCAGGGCGACGGCCTCGCGGACAATCTCGGGCTCGGCGTCGGCGGTCCGGGGCAGGGGCAGGCTGAGGATGAACGTCGAGCCCTCGCCCGGTGCGCTTTCCACCTCGATCCGGCCGCCCAGGCGACGAACATGGCGCGCAGCCAGGGCCAGGCCCAGTCCGGCTCCGTCGTGGTTGCGGCTGACGGAGTCGTCGCCCTGATAGAAGGCCTCGAACAGGGCGGGGTGGCGTGACGGGTCGATGCCGCAACCAGTATCGGAGACGCGGATGACGACGCCGTCGGCGGCGCGCTCGAGGCGGACGTCGACTCCGCCCCGGCTGGTGAATTTCACCGCATTGGCGATCAGCGGGTGCAGGGCCTGGCGCAGGGCGCGGCGGTCGGCGACGAAGCGCGAGCGTGACGGCAGGCGATCGTCGATGGTCAGGCTCAGCCCCTGGGCGTCGGCGGCGGCGCGGCTGGGCGTGGCGGCCTCGCGGGCCACCGCGGACAGGTCGAGCGGCTCTGGCGAGACGATGCAGTCGCCACGCGCGAAATCGAGGATGTCCTCGACCAGCATCAGCAGGCCGTCGGAGGATTCGCGGATCTGTCGCGCCTGGCGAACGGCCTCGGCGTCCAGGCCGGGTCGGGCGGCCAGCAGATCGGCGAAGCCGGCGACGCCGTTCAGCGGGGTGCGCATCTCATGGCTCATCATGGCCAGGAAGCGCGAACGAGCGGCGGCGGCGTGCTCGGCGGTGCGGCGCGCCTCCTGGGCGGCCAGGGTGCGGGCGCGCAGGCGAGCCACGAGGCGGCGGCGCTCGGTCATCACTGTGCTCATCGGCAGGACGGTGGCGACCATGGCCAGCAGGAACAGGTTGTAGACGCCGAGGCGACGGACCATGGGCGGAACGTCGACCAGCTCGGGTACGGGCGGCAGCCGGGTCAAATGCACCGGCCCGTGGCCCAGCAGCGTCGCGGCGCCGCTGACGAAGGCCATGCCCAGCAGGGCTGCGGCGGCCCAGGTCGGAGACAGGCGCAGGCCTATCAGGACCATGGGTAGAACGGCCGCAAACATGAGCGGGGCGTCGTTCTGCCAGAAGACGATGAAGGTCGCTCCGAGCATCAGAAGGATCAGGCCGATGGCCTCCGGCAGGCGGGCCTGGGCCGTGCCTTGGAAGCGATGGCCCCGCGCCAGCAGCAGCAGGATCGGCGTCATAAGCAACAGGCCGAGTTGCTCGATGGTGAAGTAGTTGAGCAGCCGGAACAGCACCATGGCCGGCGGCCGCGGGCTGAGGGCGAAGGCGATGACGTGGGCGATGATCGTCGACAAGGCGACGGCGGGCGCCGCCGCCAGCAGGGCGAAATTGGCCAGGCGCTTCGGGCGGCGCATGTCCAGCGCCGCGCCGCAGACGCGCCGCGCCAGCACCGCGGCGACGAAGGCCTCGACCAGGTTGAGCAGGGCGTTCAGCCAGAGGAAGACGCCCGGGTCGCCGCGCACGACGTTGCTGCCCAGGTTGATGATGAAGCAGGCGGCGATGACCGGAATGGCCTGGCGGCGGTGCAGCTGCAGCAGGGCCGCGGTCATCACGCCGTTGGAAAGCCAGACGGTGACCGAGCCATAGGTCGCCACGCTCCAGTGACCGAGCAGCTGGCAGGCGACAAACAAAGCTACATAGGCCCAGGCGGGCGGGCCGGCTGTGCGACCCGCGTCATGCCTGAACAGACGCCAACGACCTTTCAACCGGTCCCCTCCGGCCAGTACTGAAATTTGAGCATAGCTCGAGACCTGTAAACAAATCGGGACCACGGCCCGACTGAGAGCGGAGGAACCGCCCCGCAACCGCGACCGTTTCAGCACCCTCTCAAACAAGGGTCGGAACCATGTCGGACACAGTCTCCGATCCCAGCTTTCATCCGCCGGAAGAAGCGGTCGCCTTCTATGACGAGGCCTTGGGCCTGCTGAAGGAGAGCGGAATCCCGTTCCTGCTCTCGGGAACCTATGCGGTCACCGCCTACACGGGTATCCGGCGTCCGACGAAGGACCTGGACGTCTTCTGCAAGCCGGGCGACTACCCGCGCATCCTCGCCTACTTCCAGGCGCGCGGGTACCGCACCGATGTCGAGGATGAGCGCTGGATCGCCAAGGTCTGGAAGGACGATCACTATTTCTTCGATGTGATCTTCGCCATGTCGAACGGCACCATCGCGGTGAATGACAGCTGGTTCGGCGAGGACCGGATCGAGGTTTATGGGCACAGTGTGGCGATCACGCCGCCGACCGCCCTGATCCTGTCCAAGGTCTTCATCCAGGACCGTTACCGCTTCGACGGCGCCGACGTGAACCACGTCATCCTCAAGCAGTCCGAGGCGATCGACTGGAAATCCCTGCTCGATCAGATGGACCTCTACTGGGAGGTGCTGCTGTCGCACCTGCTGAATTTCCGGTTCGCCTACCCGACCGAGCGGGACAAGGTCCCGACCTGGCTGATGACCGAGCTGACCCAGCGGCTGCTGGCCCAGGTCGACCTGCCGGCGCCGCGCGTGAAGGTCTGCCGCGGCCGACTGTTCAGTCCGCGCGACTATATCGCCGACATCACCGAATGGGGCTTCGGCGATATCGTGGGCAAGGGGCTGGAGGAACGCCATGAGCCCATCCACTGAAGCGCCGCCGACCAACGGCGGCGACCACGCCGATCCGCAGACGCCGCAACCGGGGCTCGAACCGGGACCCAAGAAGCTGTTGCGCGTCGCCGCCGTGGGCGACCTGCACGTGGCCGAGGCCCACGTCCGTCCGCACCGGGAGCTGTTCCAGGCTGTGCACGAGGACGCCGACGTCCTGTGCCTGTGCGGGGACCTGACCAACCACGGCACCCGCCGCGAGGTCGAGATCCTGCTCGAGGACATCGCCGACTGCCGCATCCCGATCGTCGGGGTGCTGGGCAACCACGAGCACGAGTGCGGCCACCCCGAAGCGGTCCACCACGCGCTGTGCGAGGCGGGCGTGAAGATGCTCTCGGGCGAAGCCTATGAGATCGAGGGAGTCGGCTTCGCCGGCGGCAAGGGGTTCGTCGGCGGCTTCGGCCGTTACATGCTCAGCCCCTTCGGCGAGGCCTCGATCAAGGCCTTCGTGCAGGAGGCGATCGAAGACGCCAACGCCATCGAAAACTCGATCCGCACCCTGCGCACCGAGCGCAGCGTGGTGGTGCTTCACTATTCGCCGGTGGTCGACACGGTGATGGGCGAACCGCCCGAGATCCACGCCTTCCTGGGCTCCTCGCGCCTGGGCGAAACCATCGACCGCTACGACAACGTCAGCCTGGTGGTTCACGGCCACGCCCACCGCGGCGCGCCCGAAGGCCGCACGCACAAGGGGGTGCCGGTCTACAATGTCGCCCTGCCGGTGCTGCGGACCTTGGGGGATACGCCGTATCGGGTGTTTGAGGTTTAGATCTCGCTTCACCTCCCCATGAGCGTAGGCGAATGGGGAGGACAGACCGCGCAGCGATCAGGAGGGGGCGGCTCGACGGCGCCGGGCGATCTCTGAAATACTGACGTTATGCCAGATGGTCTGAGCTGCACCCGCGCCAAGGCCTTTCGCCGCGACATGTCCCCGCCTGAGGTGCGCCTCTGGGAGCGACTTCGCGCGGGCCGGCTGAATAGGTTGAAGTTTCGCCGGCAGCATCCGGTCGGGCCTTACATCCTCGACTTCTACTGCGCCGACGCCCGGCTCGCGATCGAGGTCGACGGCGCAGTTCATGACAACCCCGATCAGATGGCGCACGACCGGCGGCGGACGGCGTGGCTCGGCAGAACCCAGGGCATCCGCGTCGTGCGGCTGCGGGCCTGGCAGGTCCGGGATGAAATCGAGGGCGTGCTGGAGTTCATCCTCTCGGTGGTGAGGGAACGACGGGAAGGCTAATCGGCAAGCGCCGAGCCGCCCCCTCCTGGCGCGTGCCGCGCCTGTCCTCCCCATTCGCCTACGCTCATGGGGAGGTGAACTCGACCGCCTACCCCGCCAGCAGCACCCACAGCCCCGTCGCCGCGAAACCCGCCGCCGCCGCCATCCTGATCCACTTCAGCGGCAGCCGCTTGGCCGCCGCCTCGCCGAGCAGCACGGCCGGTACGTTCACGATCATCATACCCAGGGTCGAGCCGGCGACGACCAGCAGGATGTTCTGGAACTGGGCGGCCAGCATGGCGGTGGCGACCTGGGTCTTGTCGCCCATCTCGATGACGAAGAAGGCGGCGGTGGTGGTCCAGAAGACGCCGGCGAAGGTCTTCTCGGTGACGTCCGGCACCTCGTCGAACTTGTCGGGGATCAGGGCCCAGACGGCGAAGCCGAGGAAGGCGATCCCGACCACCCAGCGCACCCACTCGCCATGCATGAAGTGGCCCAGCACCGTGCCGGCCCCTGCGGCGAAGGCGTGGTTGGCCAGGGTGGCGGCGAGGATGCCGAGGATGATGGGCAGGGGGCGGCGCCAGGCGGCGGCCAGGACGATGGCCAGCAACATGGTCTTGTCCCCGATCTCCGCGATGGAGACGAGGCCGGCAGAAATCAGAAAGGCTTCCAAGACGTCTTCGTGCGCGGGGCCTCGGCGGACAGACCTGTGGCGTTCACAGCCGGGCCCCGCGTGGAAATCCCCTGTGAATGCCAGCGGTCTTGCCGTGGCGCCCGGTCCGATGGACCCGACTCCTTCTCGCGCCATCCTCTCCGGGAGAGGAAGTGTGTTGACGCGGGCCCCGCTGATAGGCGCGGGCGGCTACTCCCCGATGACGGCGGCGTGCTTAGCGGCGCGCGCCGTCATGCGCAAGTCAGCTGCCCGATCAGCTGAACGCGACGAAGATCAGGGCCACGACGGTGACGTCGACGGTGCGGGCGAGGAGGTTCAACATGGCGGTCCCGATCGGAGGCGTTTGAGACCTCCGTCAGCAAGGACCGTGCCGCTTTCCTAGACGTCGGTGTCGGTCGCCTTGCCCGGTTTGGGACGACGTTCGGCGGCGCCGGAATAGGCGGTGCCGAGGTAGGTGGCGCGGGCCGCGTCCAGGACGGGCGGGCCGCCCTTCAGGCCGCGGCGTTGGCCGGTCTGGCCCATGACCTGGGCCGCAAAGGCGGCCGCGGCGGCGTCGGCGCCGGCGGTGGGGGCAGGTCTTGCCGGGGGCTCGGCAGCTTCGGCCTTGAACTCGGTCGGTACGAGGGCGCGAGAGGTCGAGACGGGCGGAGTCCGGCGCTGGGCCGCGCGGCGCTCGCCTTCGCGCCGTTCGTCGCGGCGCTGGACGGGTCCGACGGGGCCGACCTCGTCGGTCATCGCTCTCAGCCGGCCTTCGGCGGCTGCGACAGCTTGTCGAGCTGGGCGCGCATCTCGTCCATCTGGCGGCGCATTTCGGCCAGCGGATCGGCGGCCGTCGGGGCGGTCTCGGGGGCGGGACGCGAGGCCTGGGCGGCGACGAGGCCGCCGGGAGCCGAGAAGCCCGGCCACATCTTCATCGCCTCGGCGAACATGACCATGTTGCGCTTGACCGCCTCCTCCATCAGGCCGGCGCCGGGCGCCGCCCCGAAGGCCTTGGAGAACTGGCCGCGGATCTGCTCCTGCTGACGCGAGAAATTGTCGAGCGACATCTCGAGATAGCTGGGCAGGACACCCTGCATCTGGCCGCCGTAGAAGCCGATCAGCTGACGCAGGAACTGCACCGGCAGCAGGGCCTCGCCGCGGCTCTCTTCCTCGAAGATGATCTGGGTCAGGATCTGACGGGTGAGATCCTCATTGGTCTTGGCGTCGAAGACCACGAACTCGGTGCCCTCACGCACCATCCGGGCCAGGTCCTCCAGGGTCACATAGGCCGAGGTGGCGGTATTGTAGAGGCGCCGGTTGGCGTACTTCTTGATGACGACGGTCTCGCCGGCTCCGGGCTTCTTGTCGGCCACGCGTGGTCCCCGATCCTGTTGCAACGCGGGACCATGCTGCGCTGCCCACGCAGCGATGTCTAGCCGACCGCCGCGGGGGCCAGCACGACGCCCACAAGCACCGCCGTCCAATGCACAGTCGCGCCAGTAACGACGAATCCGTGCCAGATCGCCCGGCGGAATTTCACCTTCGGGCTGATGAAGACCAGAACCCCGGCCGTGTAGATCAGGCCGCCCGCGACCAGCAGGCCCAGGGCCACAGGGTGGACGGTGTCCATCATCGGTTTCAGGGCGATCACCGCCAGCCAGCCGAACAGCACATAGACCCCGGCCCAGAAGGCGTCCGAGATGCGGGGCGCGAACAGCTTGGCGACCACCCCGGCCAGGCCCACGCTCCAGACCAGCAGGGTGAAGCCGAGCGCCCAGGCGCCTTCGAAGCGCTGGGTTGTGAAGGGCGTGTAGCTGCCGGCGATCATCAGGAAGATGGCCGCCTCGTCCATGCGGCGCAGGATCGGCCGCGCGGCGCAGGGGCGGATCTGGTTGTAGATGGTCGAGACGGTCAGCATGGCCACCAGGCACAGGGCGTAGACGGCGGTGGCGACCACGGCGCCGACTCCCGAATAGATCGCCGCCAACACCGCCAGCACGACCCCGCCCACGGCGGCCAGGGTGAGGCCGACGACGTGGACGATCAAATCGGCCTGTTTCTCAGCGAAGGTTCGGTAGTGCTCGGCCATGTCGAGCTCGTCGGGTACGCAAATCCGACCAAACGCTTTCTTCATCCGCACGAGCATGGCTCCAAAAACCCCGGACACCGCTATCGTTCCCGGGAAAAACAGGTCGGCGCCAGTGAGCGTTCCAGATACGGCAAAGGTTGGGCGAAGAATGCCCGATGCTGCGGCGCAACGGACACAGGCTGGCGGCGAGCCGTCGGGGGGATTAGGTACGGGCTCTCCCCGAGACTGACCTGGATCGCGAGCCTCTCCCATGACCGACGTCGTCATCGTTTCCGCCGCCCGCACCCCTGTGGGGTCGTTCCTGGGCGCCCTGTCTTCCCTGCCGGCGTCCAAGCTGGGCGAAGTGGCGATCAAGGCCGCACTGGAGCGCGCCGGCGTCGCCGCCGCCGATGTCGACGAAGTCATCCTCGGCCATGTGCTTCAGGCCGCCGCCGGCCAGGGCCCGGCCCGCCAGGCGGCCATCGGCGCCGGGGTGCCCAAGGAGGCGGCCGCCTGGAGCCTCAACCAGATCTGTGGCTCGGGCCTGCGCGCCGTGGCCATCGGCGCTCAGCAAATCGCCCTCGGCGATGCGAAGATCGTGGTGGCCGGCGGCCAGGAGAGCATGAGCCAGGCGCCGCACGCCCAGCAGTTGCGCACCGGCTCCAAGATGGGTGACGTCAGCCTGACCGACACCATGATCAAGGACGGCCTGTGGGACGCCTTCAACGGCTATCACATGGGCCAGACGGCCGAGAATATCGCCGAGCAGTTCCAGATCGGCCGCGCCGACCAGGACGCCTTCGCCGTCGCCAGCCAGCACAAGGCCGAGGCGGCCCAGAAAGCCGGTCGCTTCGTCGACGAGATCGCGCCGGTGACCATCCCCTCGAAGAAGGGCGACGTGGTCGTCGATACCGACGAATACATCCGCCACGGCGCCACGATCGAGGCCATGGAGAAGCTGCGTCCGGCCTTCACCAAGGAGGGTTCGGTCACGGCCGCTAACGCCTCGGGCCTCAACGACGGCGCGGCCGCCCTGGTGCTGATGAGCGCCGACGAAGCCCGGGCTCGCGGCCTGACTCCGCTCGCCCGCATCGTCTCCTCGGCCACGGCCGGCGTCGATCCGTCGGTGATGGGCACGGGCCCGATCCCGGCCTCGAAGAAGGCGCTGGAGAAGGCGGGCTGGACCGTCGCCGACCTCGACCTGATCGAGTCCAACGAGGCCTTCGCCGCTCAGTCGCTTTGCGTGGTCAAGGAGCTCGGCCTCGACCCGGAGAAGGTCAACGTCAACGGCGGCGCCATCGCCATCGGTCACCCGATCGGGGCCTCGGGCGCGCGCATCCTGACCACCCTGCTGCACGAGATGAAGCGCCGCGACGCCAAGAGGGGCCTGGCCACCCTGTGCATCGGGGGCGGCATGGGCGTGGCCATGTGCGTCCAGCGGGACTGAGCCCTCAGGCCGACTGCGGCCGCGGGCCGGTCGTGTAACATTCGCAGGCGGCCCGCTCGAGCGCGCCGCGGTCGACGATGGTCACCTTGCCGCGCGAATAGGTGATGGCCCCGGACTTCTGCAGGCCCTGGGCGGCCTCATTGACCGTGGTCCGCTGCGCGCCGAGCAGGCTGGCGAGGTATTCCTGGGTCAGCTGCAGGGTGTCGCCGTCGAGGCGATCGTGGCAGCGCAACAGCCATTTGGCGAAGCGCTGGTCGGCGCGGTGCAGGGCGTTGCAGGCCCCCGATTGCTCCAATTCGCCCTGCAGGCCCGCTGCGTACAACGCCAGCACCGCCCGCAGGCCGGGGCGCTCGTCGCACAGTTGGCGCAGCCTGCCGATCTCGACGCGTCGGGCCTCGCCGGCCGACTGACCGACCAGGCGGGAATAGGTCTGGACCGGAAAGCCGAGGGCGACGGGTGTGGTCACGCCCTCGCGGCCGATCATGAACGTCTCGACGGTGCGTCCGTCCTGGGTCCCGGCGACGGCGGAAATGATCCCGCTTTGGACGAAATAGACGTAGGCGACTGTGTCGCCGGCCTCGGCGAAGACATGGCCGAGATCGAATTCGAAGGGTGTGGAAGCCGTGATCAGCGCGTCCCGGTCTTCCGGAGACAGCCGATCAATCAAATGGTTGCGAAGCGTGACCGAAGGCATGTCCGCCGATTAGGCGAAAGCTCGGCGGTCCGTCCGTCGAAAATCGACTTAGGCGGACGCTGCGTAAAGCAGGGAGTCTTGAAGTCGCGGACCCGGCCTCGCCAGGTCCGCGCTTCGACCTTGAATCAGGCGGCGTTGGCGGCCTTGGCCTTCAGCTTTTCCTGGTGGGCGCGCATGCCCGCGGCGATCAGCTCGGCGGCCTCGCCGGCGTCGCCCCAGCCCTTCACCGTGACCGACTTGCCCTTCTCCAGATCCTTGTAGCGGGTGAAGAAGTGCTCGATCTGCTCGACCAGGATGGCAGGCAGCTGCCGGTAGCTGGCGATGTCGGTGTAGTAGGGATTCAGCTTGTCGACCGGCACGGCGAGGATCTTCTCGTCGCCGCCGGCCTCGTCTTCCATCTTCAGCACGCCGATCGGGCGCGAGCGGATGATGCAGCCCGGCACCACCGGCGTCGGGTTCAGCACGATCACGTCGCACGGGTCGCCGTCGTCCGACAGGGTGTGCGGGATGAAGCCGTAGTTGCCCGGATAGTACATGGCGGTGTGCAGGAAGCGGTCGACGAACAGGGCGCCGGAGGCCTTGTCCATCTCGTACTTCACCGGCAGGCCGCCCTGCGGGATCTCGATGACCACGTTGACGTCCCAGGGCGGGTTCGGGCCGGCGGGGATGGCGTCGATATTCATAACGAGCTCTGATGGTGCACTGCGGTACGGGGAGGGCGGCGTGATAGGCTCGCACGGCGCCCGAAGCAAGGCGGCTCTTGCCCTTAGGGGCCGTCGGGGCCACGATTCCCGCTGTTGAAACGGGAGCGGTCATGACGATTCTCGACGGCGTTGCGCTGACGCTCTTTTTCATCTGCTGGCTCGGTTATGGCCCCCTGCTGGCGGTGCTGGCCAAGCGCAGCGGCTCGATAAACGACGACATGCTGGTGGTCCGTCGGGTCTGGATGACGGCCATGGCTCATCGCGAGATCCGCCTGGTCGACAGCCAGCTGATGGGCCACACCATCAATTCCGGCGGCTTCTTCGCCTCGACCAACATGCTGCTGATCGCCGCCGTGGCGAGCATCCTGTTCGGCGGCGAGCAGGCGATCCGCGGCATCGCCGATGTCGGCGCCGAGACGGTGTCGATGAAGCTGCTGGAGGCCAAATTGGCGCTGGTGCTGGTCTGCCTGGCCCGCGGCCTGCTCGATTTCATCTGGTCGATCCGGCAGATGAACTACGCCCTGGCCCTGATCGGCGCCGCGCCCGAGCTGCATGTCGAGGCCGACCGGGTGGCGCTGGGCGAAGCCGCGGCCGGCCTGCTCAATCCGGCGCTCAGCGCCTTCAGCCAGGGGGTGAGGGGGTATTATTTCGCCCTTGCCGCCGGGGCCTGGCTGTTCGGCCCGCTGTGGCTGGCCGGGGGCGTGATCGCCGCCTTCTGCCTGCTGGTCTGGCGTCAGGCGGCCTCGCCGGCGGCCCGCGCCGTGCGCAGCGCGCGCCGGTTGCTGGAGCCGCATCTCCCCGGTCGGTGAAGCTTTTGTGCAGGCGCGCACACCGCGGGGCGAAAATTTCCTCTGAAAACGGTTACGGCGACGGCGGACCGGTGCGATGTGCCGTTACACGGCGTGAACGCAGGTGCGAAATATCCTGTTGACGCGTTGTGCACCGCACACTAGCTTGATCTTCGACGCCTCGCGGCGTCATGCCCTTCCTGGGCGTTTCCTCCCTAAAGACTTTAAATGCCGCGCCTTCGGGCGCGGCTTTTTTTTGGTCCCGGCCGAGGGATCAGGCCGGCTCGGCCAGCAGGTCGGCGATGACCCGTTCCACGCCGCGTGCGCAGCGCGACCAGCCCGCGCCCGGCTGCAGGGTCGCCTCATCCAGGTACAGGGCGCGGTTCAGTTCGACCTGCACGGCGTGGAAGCCGTCCTCCGGTCGCCCCCATGACTGGGTGGTCCAGCCGCCGGCGTACGGACGGTTCAGCGCCACCCGCCAGCCCAGCGCCTCGAACGACCGCCGCAACCGCCGCGTCAGCTCCGCCGAGCAGGACGAACCGTGTCGGTCGCCCAGCACCACGTCCGGACCGCGCGCCCCGCCGACGCCCTGCGTCGCCCGCGCCGGCATGGAATGCCAGTCGACCAGCACCGCCTCGCCGGCCCGCGCGCGCGCGGCCTCCATCTCCTCCGCCAGGGCCCGGTGATACGGCGCGTGGCGGGCCGCGATCCGGGCCTGCGCTTCGGCCAACGGCAGGCGGCGGTCGTAGAGCGGCTGGCCGTCGCCGCACAGGCGGGGGATGACGCCATACCCGGCCTGGCTGCGCGCCGAGCCGGGCTGGCCGTCCAGTCCGTCGATCAGCAGGGGGTCGAGGTCGCGCGGATCCCGATTGAGATCGACATAGGCCCGGCCCGCCCGGCCCAGCACCAACACGGCGCCCAGGTTCGCTCCCGGGGCGATCAGCCGGTCGACGAGGGCGTCCTCGGCGCTGCGCAGACTGGTCTCGGCCAACCCTTGCGCGGCCTGCATGTCGTCGGGATAGAGGTCGCCGGAATGCGGCGACGCGAAAACGAAGCGTCCCGCCTGGGCGGGGCGCACCCGCCGGTAGGCCGGTCCCGTCTCCGCCTCCCTGTGATCGACGCCCTCGGCCATGGTGAAGCCTTACCCTGTTTCGGGCGTTGATCCACAGGTCGTGCGCCGGCGACGGTTCGCGCGGCCGGGGACTTTCATGGCGGGTTTACCAGTGCGGGCGTAGCGTCAGGACCAATCACGGGACGGGCGGACACTTCCGAATATGGCGCGCATTCTTCTTGCCGAGGACGATCACTCGCTACGGGGCTTTCTGACCCGGGCGTTGGAACGCGCCGGCCACTCCGTCGTCGACTGTGAAAACGGCGACGACGCCATCGACTCGCTCGATCAGGGCCCGTGGGACCTGCTGCTGACCGACATCGTCATGCCCGGCGCCGACGGCATCGAAGTGGCCCGCGTGGCCGCAGCCCGCCAGCCCGGCATCCGCATCATGTTCATCACCGGCTTCGCCGCTGTGGCCCTCAGCGCCGCTGCGGCCAGCCCCCAGGCCAAGGTCCTGGCCAAGCCGGTCCACCTGCGCGATCTCGTCGGCGAGGTCGAACGGATGGTGGCGGCGGCCTAAGCAACGGCCGAAACGTGGCGCTTTCGCCGCAATGCTTTTTCGCCCTTGCGGTCGGCGAGCCCACCGGGTTATAGACCGCGCCTTCCCGCCCCGGGGCTTCCCCAGGGCCGCCACGGCGGACGCGTAGCTCAGCGGGAGAGCACTACGTTGACATCGTAGGGGTCACAGGTTCAATCCCTGTCGCGTCCACCATTTTCTCCGCCAAGAAGCCCCGGTTCGCCGGGGCTTTTTGCTGTGCGGAGGTCTGGGTCTACTGTCGCGCCAGTCCCATGCGCACCAGGGCCGACAGGCTTTCCGCCTGCATCTTGGTCATGACCTTGGCGCGGAAGATTTCGACGGTGCGGGGGCTGATCTCAAGGTCCAGGGCGATCTGCTTGTTGGACTTGCCCTCGACCAGGGCTTCGAAGACCTGGGCTTCGCGCGGCGTGAGGGCGGCGAGGCGGTCTTCGGTGCGCCGAGCGGCGTCCTGGGCCGCCTGACGACCGCTGAGGGCGTTGAGGCAGCCCATGATGGTTTCCATCAGACGCCGCGGGTCGAACGGCTTCTCGATGAAGTCGAGCACGCCGGCCTTCATCATCTGCACCGCCAGTGGCACCTCGGCGTGGCCGGTCAGGACGATGACGGGCCAGGCATGACCCTTCTCCTCGGCCAGGCGGCGGACCACTTCGGCGCCGTCCATGTCGGGCATCCGCACGTCGGTGACGACGCAGGCCGACTCCGTATCGGGCAGACGGGCGAAGAAGTCGGCGCCGCTGGTGAAGCCGCGCGCGCGGATGCCTTCGCCGCGCAGCAGGGTCAGCAAGGAATCCCGGACGGCGTCGTCGTCGTCGATCACGAATACGGTCTGTTCGTTCATACGTCCTCGAGCGCTCCCTCGCGCATCAGAGAGAAGGAGAATGCCGCGCCGCCGAGTTCGCTGCGTGCGACGTTCAGAGTTCCGCCGTGGCTCTCGACGATGGTGCGCGTCACCGACAGGCCGAGGCCCATGCCGGACGCCTTTGTCGTCATCAGGGGGCGGAAGATGGTGTCGAGCTCGCCGGCGTCGATGCCGGGGCCGCTGTCCTCGACGCACATCTCGAACAGGTCGTCGGAGACGGGCCGGCCGGTGATGCGAACGCGGCCGTCCGCCTGGCCTTTCAGGGCCTCGACGGCGTTGCGCACGAGGTTGAGGACGGCTTGCTGGAACTGGATGCGTTCGGCGCGGACGTGGTCGTCCGCTTCATCGATGTCGATCTCGATGATCACCTTGCCCTCGCGCTGAAGCATGCCGAGGACGCCGTGCATGTCGGCGAGCATGGCCCCGACGCTCTCGACGCCGAGGCTGCGGCTCTCGTGGGCGAGCAGCTCGCGCATCCGTTTGATGATGGCCCCGGCGCGCAGCAGTTGGGACTTGGCCAGGTCGATCGAGCGGGCGACGCTCTGGCCCATAAGTCCGGCTCGCTCCATCTCCGATTGGCTGGCGTGCAGATAGGTGGCGGCGGCGCTGAGCGGCTGGTTCAGTTCATGCGCCAGGGACGCGGCCATCTCGCCCAGCGAGTTGAGACGCCAGACCCGGTTCAGTTGGGTGTGCAGTTCGCGGGCCCGGGCGTCGGCGGCCTGGGCCTGGGTCAGGTCGGTGAGGCTGAGGGTGGCGTGGTCGCCGTCGGGATTGTCCGGCATGACGCCCAGCTGGATGCGCAGGGGATAGCTGGTCCCATCGGGCCGCCGGCCGGTCCAGATCCTGTCGCCGCCGTCCTCGCCGGCCTCCGCCAGGTTGAAGCCGGGGACGAAGTCGGCCATCGGTCGGTCGGACGCATCGGGGCCCCGCCCGGACGGAGCGCCGAGGATGAGGCGGGCGCTCTCGCTCATGAAGCGGACGCCGCCGGTCGCGTCGACGGTGACGATGGGGGCGGATGCGAGGATGGCGTCGAGCATCTGGTTGCGCTGGGCCAGGCTGCGCGACAGGGCCCGGGCCCGGGCCCCGGCGGCGCGCTGGCGCCAGCACATTTCGGCGACGAACCAGGCGACGACGGTGAAGAGCAGGGCGTTGGCGACGGTGTCGGCATGGCTCTCGCGCGGCACCAGGGCGACATTGGCGGCGATCGACAGGGCGACGGCCGCGGCGGTCGCGCCGCGGCGGGCGAGCATGGCGGTGGCCATCACCGCAGGGATGAAGGGCAGGTAGTAGAAGTGTCCGACCAGCTCCAGCGCCTGCCGGGCCAGCAGGGCGCAGCCGACCGCCAGCACTGCGATCAGATAGCCCCTCCATCCCCTTCCGGTGATGCTGGGCGACAAGGATTTGAAAGATAACGGCAAAGCGTGGTTTCGGCTGGGAGCGGCGATAACCTCTTTTGAGGCGGCCGCGCCGTAACGCCGATTTGTGGCGCTGAATGGACCGATAGGGATTTCTACCTAAGAATTAGTACGTAGCCGTTGCATTACCCTGTTTTCGGACTTCGGGTTCGAGGATGGCCATCGAGCAGAAAGCCGATGACCCTCCCCTTGAACATCCTCCTGATAGACGCCTGCGCCGCCACACGATCCGTGGTGGCGACCCTGGTCCGGACGGCGGGACACAGCGTTGTCCTGGCCGAAGACGGCGCGACGGCCGTCGAACTGCTGGGCAGCCAGACCCCGGATCTGATCCTGGTCGAGGCCGAGCTTCCCGATATGGGCGGCGCCGAGGTGGTGCGTCGGCTGAGGGAGCACGCGCGTGTCGCCGACGCCTTCATCTTCACCATATCCGCCGCCACGGCCGAGGCCCGCGCGGTCATGGCCGAGGCCGAAATTCACGGCTGGCTGGCCAAGCCCCTCTGCCGTGAATCTCTGATGCGTCTGGTCGAGGCGGTGGCCTGGAGCCGGTCGTCGACGGCCGCCGTGGCCGAGGCCGATCGTCCCGTCCGGGTTGCGGCCTAGCTCGATAGGTAATCCTACGTAGTCCCGGATTCATAAATAATATCAGCCGGCGACCGACGTTCGGGATCATCATCCACCCCCCGGATTCAGTCTCGCAGAATGCGTACCTTCTCCCCGGCGAAAGCCATCCTCCTCGCCGCCGCCCTCTTCGCTTCGGCCTCCATCGCCTCCGCCGCGAACGCCCAGGAATTCAGCGGCCAGGTCGGCGTCGCTTCCGAATATGTCGGCAAGGGCATCGGCAAGAGCAACGGCGATCCCAGCGTCAACGGCACGGTCGAAGTCGAGGCCAACGGCTTCTACGCTAGCGCCTTCGCCTCCACCGCAAAGCTGTCCAACGGCGCGGACGCCGAAGTCATCGTCACCGCCGGCTGGCGCCCTGAGGCGGCCGGCTTCAACTTCGATTTCTCGGTCCAGAACCGCGACCTGCCCGGCGCGCGCCCCGGCACCGATTCCAACTACTGGGAGTACCAGGCCGACGCCTCACGCAAGATCGGCCCGGTCTCGACCCGCCTGCGCGTCAACTACACGCCGGACGGCAACGGGGCGACCCGTGAGGCCTGGTGGATCGAAGCCCAGGGCACGGTCGCGCTGAGCAAGGCGACCAAGGCCTCGGCGGCGATCGCCGACCGCAGCGCCGACGGCGGCGCCGAATATGTCGCCTGGAATGCGGGCGTGAAGCACAAGCTGACCGATCGCGTGGCGCTGGACGTGCGCTGGTACGACACCGACGGCCACTCCTACGGCGAGGCCTACGAAGGCCGTCTCGTCGGCTCCCTCTCCCTCTCGTTCTGATCTGCGGCCCGGACTGCAAAGGAAATGCCCGTGAAGCTCTCTGACATGCCCATCGGCCGTAAGCTGGCCGTCGCATTCGCCGCCGTGCTCGTGGCCATCGCCGCCATGGGCGGGGTCGTCTTCTACAAGCTCGACGCCCTCAATAAGGCCGGCGAGGCGCGCAGCGAGGCCAACCGCGACGTGCGGACCCTGGCCACGCTCGACCTCAAGCTCGCTCGCCAGGAGAACAGCTACCGCGGCTTCCTGGTCTCCAACGACCCCTACTACCTGGAGCGCCTGAAGGCTCACCAGACCGACTTCAAGGCGGCGCTGGACGAGCTGCGCAAGGACGCGCCGCAGGAGGACCAGGCTCGCGTCGACCAGGTCGAGGCCGCCATCGACGTCTGGCACGAGAAGGTCGTTGTGGCCGGCACTGCCCTGGCCGCCAACCCGGCCACCCGGGACCAGGCCGTGGCCATGATCGGCCAGTCGGGCGCCGCCGACGAATACATCGGCGCCGTCGAGGAGCCGCTGGAGGCCATCAAGGCCGACACCATGAAGCGCCTGGACGCCACACGTGAAGCCCAGGCCAGCACGGCCTCCGCGGCGATGATCGCGGTCTTCATCGGCCTCGCCGCCGCCATCCTGATCGCCCTCGGCGCCGGATGGGTGCTGACCCGCGGCATCAACGGCCCGGTCGGCAACATGATCGCCTACATGCGTCGCCTGATCGGCGGCGACACCAGCTTCGAAGTGCCCTGCGTCGCCCGCAAGGACGAGTTCGGCGAGATGGGCCGCGCGATCATCGCCTTCCGCGACGCCGCCATCGAGAAGGTGCGCCTGGAGAACGAGGCCGTCGCCGCCCGCGCCGCCGCCGACGCCGAACGCGCCCGCAACGAGGCCGAGAAGGCCCGCGAGGCGGAGGAAGACCGCGTCGCCATCACCGCCCTGGGSGAGGGCCTGGCGGCCATGGCCGGCGGCAACCTGACCCACCGCTTCACCGCCGAGGTCGCTCCCAAGGCCGCGCGCCTGAAGGAGGACTTCAACCGCGCCATCGTCCAGCTGCAGGAAGCCATGGGCGTGGTCGTGACCAACGTCTCGGCCATCCGCTCGGG
>NZ_LMEB01000006.1 GCF_001425945.1 Brevundimonas sp. Root1279 | reverse complement strand
AAGGCCGCGCGCCTGAAGGAGGACTTCAACCGCGCCATCGTCCAGCTGCAGGAAGCCATGGGCGTGGTCGTGACCAACGTCTCGGCCATCCGCTCGGGGGCCGGCGAGATCAGCCAGGCCGCSGACGACCTGTCGCGCCGCACCGAGCAGCAGGCCGCCTCGCTGGAGGAGACCGCCGCGGCGCTCGACGAGATCACCGCCACGGTCAACCGCACCGCCTCGGGCGCGCGYCAGGCYTCGGAGACSGTCAAGGCCGCCAAGGGCGACGCCGAGACCTCGGGCATGATCGTCCGCGACGCGGTCRGCGCCATGGGCGCGATCGAGAAGTCGGCCCAGGAGATCAGCCAGATCATCGGCGTCATCGACGAGATCGCCTTCCAGACCAACCTGCTGGCGCTCAACGCCGGCGTCGAGGCGGCCCGTGCGGGCGACGCCGGCCGCGGTTTCGCGGTGGTGGCCTCSGARGTSCGGGCCCTGGCCCAGCGMTCGGCCGAGGCGGCCAAGGAGATCAAGGTGCTGATCTCGGCCTCCTCGACCCAGGTCAACTCGGGCGTCAGCCTGGTGGGCCAGACCGGCGAAGCGCTGAACCGCATCGTCAGCCGCGTGGCCGAGATCGACGGCCTGGTCTCCGARATCGCCGCCTCCGCCCAGGAGCAGGCGACCGGCCTCCAGCAGGTCAACACCGCCGTCAACCAGATGGACCAGGTGACCCAGCAGAACGCGGCGATGGTCGAAGAGTCGACCGCCGCCAGCCACTCGCTGTCGCAGGAGGCCGAAAGCCTGTCCGCCTCGGTCAGCCGCTTCCAGATCGGCGCCGTCGCCGAGCCGGTGCGGATCCGCTCGCGTCAGGGACGCCGAACCCGCATCCGCATCTCCANGACCGCCGCCAGCCACTCGCTGTCGCAGGAGGCCGAAAGCCTGTCCGCCTCGGTCAGCCGCTTCCAGATCGGCGCCGTCGCCGAGCCGGTGCGGATCCCGGCCCGCGCGGCGCAACGCACCGTCGCCGCCCTCAAGACCGTCGGTCGCGGCGGCGCCGCCCTCAAGCCCCACGCCGTGGCGGCCGAGGACGGCTGGGAAGAGTTCTGATGACCGCCTCCGTTCAACTGCCCGCCGTGCTGGACATCCAGCAGGCGGGGCCCCTGCGGGAGCAACTGCTCGGCCTCCGGGGCCAGGCCGTGATTGTCGACGGCTCGGCCGTCGAGCGGCTCGGCGCCCTATGCCTGCAGGTCTTGATCTCGGCCCAGCAGACCTGGGCCCGGGACGGGCTGAGCCTGGTCATCGACCGGGCCTCGGAAGCCTTCGCCGACCAATGGAACGCCTTCGGAGCGCCCGCCGTGGCCTCCGGCCAGGGAGAAGCCGCGTGACCAAGACCGTCCTCACCATCGACGACAGCCGGACGATGCGCGACATGCTCATGATCGCGCTGGTCGACGCCGGCTATCGCGTGATCCAGGCGGTCGACGGCGTCGACGGTCTCGAGACCCTCAGCGCCGAAGGGGCCGATGTGGTCATCACCGACATCAACATGCCGCGCCTCGACGGCTTCGGCGTCATCGAGGGCGTCCGCGCCGATCCGAAGCATCGGTCGACTCCGGTGCTGGTGCTGACCACCGAGAGCGACACCGCCAAGAAGCAGCGCGCTCGCGACGCCGGGGCCACCGGCTGGATCGTCAAGCCGTTCGACCCGGCCAAGCTGGTCGACGCCGTGCGCCGGGTGGCCGCCTGATCATGAGCGACGCGGCCGATCCCTTCGAAGCCATCAAGGTCGTCTTCTTCCAGGAATGCGACGAACTGCTGGCTGACCTCGAGTCGGGCCTGCTGGCCATCGAGGCCGGCACGGCCGATGACGAGACCATCAACGCCGTGTTCCGCGCCGTTCACTCGGTGAAGGGCGGGGCCGGAGCCTTCGGCCTCGACGACCTGGTGCGCTTCGCCCACGTCTTCGAGACCCTGCTCGACGAGTTGCGCTCGGGCCGCAAGGCCTGCGACGACGTCACGGTGAAGACCCTGCTGCGCGCCTCGGACGTGCTCAACGACCACGTTTCGGCCGCCCGCGGCCAGGCCGCGCCGGTCGACGCCGCGCGCTCCGCCGGCCTGGTCGCCGAACTGGAGGCCCTGACCCACGGCGAGGCCGCCCCGGCCGCCGCGCCCGTTGTCGTCGCGGCCCCCATGCCCGAGATCGAGGCCGACGAGTTCGGCTTCAAGCCGATCGCCTTCAACCTGGCCGATCTGGCGCCGGCGCCGGCCGCGGCCACCGGTTGGCGCATCGTGCTGCGACCGCACGCCCAGATGTACGCCAAGGCCAATGAGACCGGCCTGCTGCTGCGCGAACTGGCCCGCCTCGGCCCGGTGACCGCCGAGCTCGACACGTCCGCCCTGCCGGACCTGGCCGAGCTGGAGCCGGAGGAATCCTATTTCGCCTGGACCCTGACGCTCGACGCCGCCGCCTCGGAAGCGGATGTGCGCGACGTATTCGACTTCGTCGAGACCGACTGCGACCTGTCGGTGACGGCGCTGGCCGCTGCGGTCGAGGCCGCCGCGACGCCCGCCGCCGCGCCGGACCTGGACATCGCCGCCCTGCTGGCCAAGGCGACCGCGACGGCTCCGACCGCCGACGACTTCATGCCGGAGTTCAAGCCGATCGCCGTGGCCATCCCGGAGCCCGCGCCGGTCGTCGCCCTCGCGCCTGAGCCGGTCCCGGCCGCCGTCGCCGCCGCGGCGCCGAAGCCGACCCCTGTGGTGTCGCCTGCCGCTGCGCCGGTCGCCCCGGCTGCGCCCCCCGCGCCGCCCGCCGTCACCATCCGCGTCGACCTCGACCGCGTCGATCGCCTGATCAATGTCGTCGGCGAACTGGTCATCCAGCAGGCCATGCTGGCCCAGCGCGTAATCGAGAGCGGCCTGGCCCGCTCGTCCGGCATCTCGGTCGGGCTCGAGGATCTCGAGCTGCTGACGCGCGAGATCCAGGACAGCGTCATGGCCATCCGCGCCCAGCCGGTGAAGTCGGTGTTCCAGCGCATGCCGCGCCTGGTTCGCGAAGTGGCCGACATGACCGGCAAGCGCGTTCGCCTGGTCACCGCCGGTGAGGACACCGAGGTCGACAAGACGGTCGTCGAGCGCCTGGCCGAGCCGATCACCCACATGATCCGCAACGCCATCGACCACGGGCTGGAAACCCCGTCCGATCGCGCCGCCGCCGGCAAGCCGGAGGAGGGGACGGTGCGCCTGGCCGCCCTGCACCGCTCGGGCCGCATCGTCATCGAGATCAGCGACGACGGCAAAGGCATCAACCGCGAGCGGGTGCGCGGCATCGCCGTCTCGCGTGGCCTGATCGCCGAGGACGCCGTCCTGACCGACGACGAAGTCGACAACCTGATCTTCCTACCCGGCTTCTCCACCGCCGAGACGATCACCGACGTCTCCGGTCGCGGCGTCGGCATGGACGTGGTCAAGCGCTCGATCCAGGCGCTGGGCGGCCGTATCTCGATCGCCTCGATCCCGGGCAAGGGTTCGACCTTCACCCTCAGTCTGCCGCTGACCCTGGCGGTGCTGGACGGCATGGTCGTCTCCGCCGCCGAACAGACCCTGGTCGCGCCGCTGAGCGCCATCGTCGAGAGCCTGACCCCGCGCCGCGAGGACGTCGACTATGTCGGCGGCCACGACGCCGTGATCCTGTTCCGCGAGCGTTTCGTTCCGCTGATCGACGTCGGGATGGTGATGGGCTTCCGCACCGAGCGCCTCGATCCGTCGGCCGGCGTGGCCGTTGTCGTCGAAACCGAGAGCGGGGCCCGCGCCGCCCTGCTGGTCGACGCCATCCAGGGCCAGCGCCAGGTCGTCATCAAGAGCCTGGAGACCAACTACCGCCAGGTCGAAGGCGTGGCCGCGGCCACCATCCTCGGCGACGGCCGGGTCGCCCTGATCCTCGACGTCGACGCCATCGTCGCCACCGCGCGCCGCCGCCCGGCGCGCCCCGAATTGAAACTCGCGAGCTGACCATGTCCGAGCAAACCGCCGCCGTCGCGGCCCGAGAACTGATCACCTTCCGGATCGGCCGGCAGGAATTCTGCGTCGACATCATGTCGGTGCGGGAGATCCGCGGCTGGACCCCGGCGACGCCCCTGCCGCGCGCGCCGGCCTATATGAAGGGTGTCATCAACCTGCGCGGCGCCGTGCTGCCGATCATCGACCTGGGCGCCCGTCTGGGCCTCGGCGTCTCCGATCCGACCGCCCGCCACGTCATCATGGTCGCCCATATCGGCGGCCGCACCGTCGGCCTGCTGGTCGACGCCGTGTCGGACATCATCGAGCTGACCGACGACGCCGTGCAGGCGACGCCGGACGTGGCCAGTGATCAGGTGCGCACCTTCGTGAAGGGCATCTTCGCCGTCGACGGCCGCATGATCAGCCTGCTCGAACTGGCCTGGCTGCTGCCCGAAAGCGAGGCGGAAGCCGCATGACCGTCGTCGCCGGGCGCGAGTCCCTGGTCGAAGGCGAATTCGTCTTCACCGCCGAGGACTTCCGTCACATCGCCCATGTGCTGCACGCCCATGCCGGCATCGCCCTGAACGAGGGCAAGGCGGCGCTGGTCTATTCCCGTCTGGCCAAGCGACTGCGCGCGCTGGGCCTGCGCAGCTTCCGCGACTACTGCGCCCTGATCGAGGACGTGAACGGCGTCGACGAGCGGCAGGCGATGACGGCCGCCCTGACGACCAACGTCACCCGCTTCTATCGCGAGCCGCACCACTTCGATCACCTGCGCGACGTGGTCATGCCGGAGCTGGCCGAGCGGGCCCGCGCCGGGGGGCGGGTGCGACTGTGGTCGGCGGCCTGCTCGAACGGGCAGGAGCCCTATTCGATGGCCATGACGGTGCTGTCGGTCCTGCCCGAGGCGGCCGACCTGGACGTGCGCATCCTGGCCACCGACATCGATCCCAACATGGTCGCCGAGGGCGCCGCCGGGGTCTATTCCGAAGAGGCGCTCGACCCGGCCCCGTCGCTCTTGCGCCACCGCTTCTTCGAGAAGGCTCCCGGCGATCGCCTGCGCGCCAATGAGACCCTGCGTCGGCTGGTGTCGTTCCGCGAGCTGAACCTGATCGGCGACTGGCCGATGCGCGGCCGCTTCGACGTCGTCTTCTGCCGCAACGTCGTGATCTATTTCGACGACCAGACCCAGGAGCGCGTCTGGAGCCGGTTCGCTCCGGTCATGAACCCGGGCGGCACCCTCTACATCGGCCATTCCGAGCGCGTCAGCGGCCCCGCCACGGCCCGCTTCGCGACCAGCGGCCTGACCACCTACCGGCTCGCCGCATGACCGCGCCCGTCACCAACAAGGTCACCGTCCTCGTCGTGGACGACAGCCCGACCATGCGCGGCTTGATCACCGCCGCCCTGCGCCGCGATCCCGAGATCGAGGTGCTGGGCTCGGCCTGCGACCCGCTGGAGGCGCGCGAGGCGATCAAGCGGCTGAATCCCGACGTCATCACCCTCGACGTCGAGATGCCCAATATGAACGGGCTGGAATTCCTCGAGAAGATCATGCGCCTGCGGCCGATGCCGGTGGTCATGGTCTCGACCCTGACCCAGGCCGGCGCCGAGGTGACCCTGGCGGCGCTGGAGCTCGGCGCGGTCGACGCGGTCGGCAAGCCGGGCGCGGGCGTCACCGCCCAGGAGGCCTTCGCCGACCTGGCCGCCAAGGTGAAGGTCGCCGCCCGCTCACGCGTCCGCGCCGCCGCTCCCGCCGCCCCGGTCCAGCGGCCGACCGAGTACCGCGCCGCCCGGGACCACATTCTCGGGATCGGCGCCTCGACCGGCGGCGTCGAGGCCCTGCTGACCATCCTTTCGGCCTTCCCCGCCGACTGTCCGCCGACGGTGGTGACCCAGCACATGCCGGCCACCTTCACGCGCAGCTTCGCCGCCCGGCTCGACCGCGCCTCGGCGGCGCACGTCGAGGAGGCGACCGACGGCGCCCCGCTGGAGCGCGGCCGCATCTACATCGCTCCCGGCGGCGAGGCCCATCTGGAGGTCACCGGCGGCCCGTCGCCGCGCTGTCGCCTGGTGCGCGGCGAGACCGTCAGCGGTCACCGGCCGTCGGTCGACGTGCTGTTCCGCTCGCTGGCCCGGCGACGCGGTCCGATGACCGGCGTCATCCTGACCGGCATGGGCCGCGACGGCGCGCAAGGCCTGCTCGAGATGCGCCAGGCCGGCGGCTCGACCCTCGGCCAGGACGAGGCCAGCTGCGTCGTCTACGGCATGCCCCGCGCCGCCTTCGACCTCGGCGCCGTCGAGCGCCAGCTGCCGCTCTCCCGTCTCTCCACCGCCATTCTCGATCTGTGCGCGGCCCCGCCCGCCGCCGCCGCCTGAGGTTCACGACATGCCTTCCGCCGCCGCCATCCACACGCTCATCGTCGACGACCAGGCCTCGATGCGTTCGCTGATCCGCACCAGCCTGCAGCAGCTCGGCTTCCGCGAGTTCCGCGAAGCCGCGGACGGCGAGGCCGGCCTGCGCGAGATGATCACCCGTCCGGCCCACCTGGTGATCTCGGACTTCAACATGCCGAACCTGGACGGCCTCGGCCTGCTGCGCGCCGTGCGCGCCCACCCGCCGACGGCGGGCGCGGCCTTCATCATGCTGACCGGCCGCGCCGACCGCGAGCTGGTGCAGCGCGCCGTGCAGTTCGGGGTCAACAACTACCTGGTCAAGCCGTTCACCGTCGCCCAGCTGAAGGACAAGCTGGAAGGCGTCTTCGGGCCGCTGACCTGATGACCAACGCCGCCGCCGCCATGGAATCCTACACGCGCATCCACGTGGGCCAGGGTGAGCATCACGTGACCGACGATCCGTCGGTCATGCTGACGACCATTCTCGGCAGCTGCGTGGCCATGTGCCTGCGCGATCCGACGGCCGGCGTCGGCGGCATGAACCATTTCCTCCTCCCCGAAGGCGACGCCGGGGGCCTCGACGCCGGCCGGCGGTATGGCGCCTACGCCATGGAAGTCCTGATCAACGACTGTCTCAAGGCCGGCGCCCGGCGCGATCGGATGGAGGCCAAGCTGTTCGGCGGCGGACGGATGTTCGATTCCCTGCGCGACGTGGGTCGGGCCAACGCCGACTTCGCCGAGCGCTTCCTGCGCGACGAGGGCATCGCCCTGGTCGGCGGCAGCCTGCGCGGAAACGGCGGACGCCGGGTGCAGTACTGGCCGGTCACCGGGCGCGCCCTGCAGCGCGCCGTGGCCGACGCCCATGCCCAGGTCGCGCCGCCGCCGCGCCGTGCGGCCCCCGTCGTCGACGCCGGCGCCCTGGAGCTGTTCTGATGACCCCGTCCCAGACCCGCGCCCTGCTGTCCGCCCTGTCCGCCGAATGCGCCGAGATGGCCGACGCCGCCGAAGGCCTGTCGACCGTCGTGTTCGAACACGCGCGCGGCCTGCCCGCCGCTGAACGCGGCCCTGTCGTCGTGCAGGCGCAGGCGGTCGATCTGCTGGTGCAGAAACTGGCGGCCCTTTCCGCCCTGGCCGACGCCCTGTCCGAGGGGCAGCCGGTCGAGACGGCGATCGACGCCCTGCCGCTGGCCGAACTTGTCGACCGCCTGTCTTCCGCCGTCCTGCAGCGCGCTCGCGCACGCGCCGCTGAGCCGTCTGACGGCGACCTGTTGCTGTTCGACTGATGGCCCGCGCCCCGTCCAGGTCGTCGAAGGTCAACCTCGAGCAGGCCTCGGTGCTGCTCGTCGACGACAACCCGCAGGCGCTGGATATCCTGGCGTCGATTGTCCAGGGCTTCGGCGTGCGCGAGCAGATCCGCTGCGCCTCGGCCCTGGACGCGACCGAGATCCTGAAGCGCCGGATGGTCGACCTCATCCTGGTCGACTGCGCCATGCCCGAGATGGACGGCTACGACTTCGTGAAGTGGCTGCGGCGCGAAACCCCGGCCCCGACGTGCATGACTCCGGTGATCATGCTGACCGGCCACGCGGCGCCGTCAAAGGTGCACAAGAGCCGTGATTGCGGCGCCAGCTTCGTGGTCACCAAGCCGCTGACGCCCGGGGTGCTGCTGCAGCGCATCCTCTGGCTCGCCAATGACGAGCGCGAGTTCGTCAAGGCGCCCAACTATGTCGGACCCGACCGCCGGGTGCGCAATTTCGGACCGCCGCTGGGCATGAACGGGCGCCGGGCCGGCGACCTGTCGAACCACATCGGCGAGGCGACCGAAGCGAATATGGAACAGGCCGACATCGATAGTCTGATGAAGGTTCGTCGGGTGGCGATATGAGTGATGTGAAGATCTTCAAGTACAAGACCAACCTCGCGCGCAAGATGTCCGCGCCGGGGGGGGTGACGATCGACGCGGCCCTGGCCGCGGCCGACGGCGCCGTCGAGGGTCATCGCGAGGCGGCTATGCAGGCGCTGGACCGGACTCTGACCGAGCTGGAGGCGGCGTGCGCGGCGCGGACCGCCGAGCCGATCTACGACCAGGCGGCCTCGCTGCTCGACATGGCCGGCTTCTTTGACACCGGCCCCTTCCACCAGGCGGTGTTCAGCCTGTGCGAGGTCAGCGACCGGATGGCCGGCGCCTGGGACTGGCCGTCGGTCGAGGTGCACGTCCGCGCCTTGCGCCTGATCCTGCGCGAGGACTGCCGCGAGAGCGCCAACTCCATCGTCCTGCTGGAAGGCCTGGCGGCCATCCGCCGCCGGGCCCTCGGCGCGGTCACAGACGCGACGACCTAGGGCGAACCCGGCCTTGGCGGACGCGGTCCGACAGGGCTCGGATCTCTCGGCGACAGGATTCCGGAACCCCGACCGCAACCCGGTCATTTGGCCCCCATAGTCCAGCCCTAGCCCGGAGCGGAGATGGCCAGGATCGAACGGGGCGGAGGCTTGATCGCGTTCCTCGCGCAGGCGCTGGGCGCGCTATTCGTCTTGCTCGGCGCCGTGCTGGCCATCGGCGGCGGCTATCTGCTGTTTCTGGGCGGCTCCTTCTACTACCTGGTGGCCGGCCTGGGGCTGATAGCCTCCGGCGTCATGCTGTTCCGGCTCAGCCTGGTCGGCGTGTGGATCTACATCCTGATCTTCGCCCTCACGCTCGTCTGGGCGCTGTGGGAGGTCGGATTGAACGGCTGGGCCCTGGTCCCGCGCGTGTTCGCTCCGGCGGTGCTGCTGCTGTTGGCCATACTGGTCATACCTGCATTGGTGCGGCGCGGCGGTGGGCGAGCCGTGCTGGGCGGCGTGGCGGCCTTCTTCCTCGGCGCCCTGATTTCCGGCCTCGTGGTCGCCCAGGCCAACCGGCCCGAGCCGCCGACCATCACCGGCGCCCCGCGCGCCGCCGGCATGACCGAGGCCTCGCTGCGCGACACGGGGGCCGACTGGCCGGCCTATGGGGGCGCCTCCAGCGCCCGGCGCTTCTCACCGCTGACGCAGATCAATCGCGACAATGTCGGGCAGCTGGAGCGCGCATGGACCTTCCGCACCGGCGACATTCCCGACGAGAAATGGGGCGCCGAGACCACGCCGCTGAAGGTCGGGGACACGATCTATCTGTGTTCGGCGATGAACAAGCTGATCGCCCTGGACGCGCGCAACGGCAAGGAGCGCTGGCGCTTCGACCCGCGGGTGTCGAAGGACTGGATTCCCTACACCGCCGCCTGCCGCGGGGTGGCTTACTATGAGACCGCCGACACCGTCGGCGCCCCGGCGCCGGTCGCAGCGGCGGGACAGGCGACACTACCGATCGGTGCGGCGATCCCGCCGCCGCCGACCACGCTTCAGCCGCTTCCGCCTGCGCCCTGTTCGGCCCGCATCATCGAGGGCACGCTGGACGGCCGGCTCATCGCCGTCGACGCCCGGACCGGCCGCCCGTGCGCCGACTTCGGCGTCAACGGTCAGGTCGACATCAAGCAGGGCATGGGCGAGGTCGTGCCCGGCATGGTCTCGATCACCGCGGCCCCGACCATCGTGCGTGGCGTCGTCGTCACCGGCCACCAGGTGCTGGACGGCCAGACCAACACGGCCCCCTCGGGCGTGATCCAGGGCTTCGACGCCCGCACCGGCCAGCTGCTTTGGGCCTGGGACATGACCCGCCCCAACTCGGCCCCACTGCAGCCTGGCGAGAGCTACACCCGCGGCACGCCGAACATGTGGACCACGGCCACCGGCGACGACCGCTTGGGACTGGTCTATCTGCCGATGGGCAACTCGGCGGCCGACTACTACAGCGCCGACCGCTCAGAGGCCGAGAACCGCTTCGCCACCAGCCTGGTGGCGCTGGACGTCACGACCGGCCGGCCGGTCTGGTCGTTCCAGACGGTGCACAAGGATGTCTGGGACTATGACCTCGGCTCGCAGGCCAGCCTGATCGACTTTCCGACGGCGACCGGCGCGGTCCCGGCCCTGGTCCTGCCCAGCAAGCAGGGCGACCTCTACATCCTGGATCGTCGCACCGGCCAGCCGCTGACCCGGGTCGAAGAGCGCCCGGCGCCGCAGGGCGGGGTCGAGCCGCAGCAGCGCGCCCGCACCCAGCCGCACTCCCTGTTCCACACCCTGCGCCCGGCGAAAGACCTGACCGAGCGCGACATGTGGGGCATGAGCCCGATCGACCAGATGGTCTGCCGCATCGGCTTCCGGAAGGCGGCCTACGACGGCTTCTTCACGCCGCCGACCAGCGACAGGCGCTCGATCCAGTACCCCGGCTACAATGGCGGCTCGGACTGGGGCGGCGTCGCCGTTGATCCCCAGCGCGGCTGGATCATCGCCAACTACAACGACATGCCGAACTACAATCGGCTGGTCCCGCGCGCCGAGGCGGACAAGAAGGGCTGGTTCCCCCGCGGCGACCCGCGCGCCCAGGGCAAGGCCAAGCCCGAAGGCGCAGGCGATCCGCAGGCCGGCGTGCCCTACGCCATCGACGTCAACGCCGGCTGGCGGCAGAAATTCACCGGCATGCTGTGCAAGCAGCCGCCCTACGGCGGCATCCGGGCCATCGACATCCGCACCGGTCAGACCGTCTGGGACCGTCCCCTCGGCACGGCGCGCAAGAACGGACCGTTCGGCATTCCGTCAATGCTGCCGATCGATATCGGCACGCCGAACAACGGCGGCTCGGTGGTCACCGCCGGCGGCCTGATCTTCATCGCCGCCGCCACCGACGACCTGATCCGAGCGATCGACATCGAGACCGGCAAGACGGTGTGGTCGGACAGCCTGCCGGCGGGCGGCCAGGCCAATCCAATGGTCTATGAGCAGGACGGCCGCCAGTATCTGGTGCTGATGACCGGCGGCCATCACTTCATGGAGACTCCGGCCGGCGACCAGGTCATCGCCTGGGCCCTGCCGGCCGGCTCAGGCGCTTAGGCCCGCTTCGGGATCTCCAGCCCGCGCTGCACCGCCGGGCGGGCCAGGCCGCGCTCCAGCCAGGCCGGGACGTTCTTCAGGCTGTCGAACTCGACCAGGTCGCGCGCCTCGTAGAAGCCGATCAGGTTGCGCACCCAGCCCAGCATGGAGATGTCGGCGATGGAGTACGCGTCGCCCATGATCCAGTCGCGGCCCTCGAGCCGTTCGTCGAGCACGCCCAGCAGCCGCCTGGACTCGGCGACGTAGCGCTGCAGCGGCCGCTTGTCCTCGAAGGCCTTGCCGGCGAATTTGTTGAAGAAGCCGACCTGCCCGAACATCGGTCCGATGCCGCCCATCTGGAACATGACCCACTGCAGGGTCTCGTAGCGGCCCGCCGCATCCGCCGGGATGAACCGGCCGGTCTTCTCCGCCAGGTAGAAGAGGATGGCGCCCGACTCGAACAGGGCCAGCGGCTTTCCGCCCGGGCCGTCCGGATCGATGATGGCCGGGATCTTGCCGTTGGGGTTCAGCGACAGGAATTCCGGCAGGTGGCTCTCATCCCTGCCGATGTCGACCAGGTGCGCCTCATAGGGGATGCCCAGCTCCTCCAGCAGGATCGACGCCTTCACCCCGTTGGGCGTGTTCAGCGAATACAGCTGCAGCCGCTCGGGATGCTGCGCGGGCCAGCGCCGGGTGATCGGGAAGGCGGACAGGTCGGTCATGGGGAGGGCTCCGGGAGGGGATGACCCGATGTGGGGCGCGTCGCCGGAACTGCAACGGACCGGGTGGCGGAAAAGCCCGGCAGCCTTCTCCTGCCGCCGCTTGGAGAGGCTGTAGAGGTTGCATGCGGCGAAGCTGGCACGCCTTCGCCGGGGCGGGAAGTACGGGGACGGCAAACCGTCCCCGCTTCAGCCAGTTAGTCCGGGGTACCGTCGCAGTCCGAATCGATCTGCGGCTGGGACACCGTGCAGTGGCCGGTTCGGTCGCAGACGATGTCGATCACGAACAGGGGATGGGGTCCTAGGCGAATGCCGGCGTGGCGACCGTCAAGGTGCCCGGGGCGAGAAGCGGCGCGACGACGGCATTGATGGCGAATAGCGCGGCAACGTTGGTCTTCAGCATGGATGAACTCCTGATACCCCCAATGGGCGAATATCAGGTACATAACATTGTTATCGATACAACCGGCGAGTGTGGTTAATCGCCACTTTTAGGCGCGAACGTGCGCTCACGGAGCACCGACTTCACGCCATTTCGATCTGCATACAGCCGCCCCACCGTGCCGGCCTCGTCTCGGTAGACCTCGAATTGAACCCAGCGAGCGCCGTGCGCCGGCTTCTCGAACCCGTCGGGGCTGAAGACGGGTGAGAGATCGAGCCCGCTGTTAAAATAGGCGATCGCCGCCGGGCCGATCTTGCAGCCTTGAGGGCTCTCGCGGCCGACTTGGCACTGGCTCATCGGAGAGTCTGCGCCACCATACCAGCACTGAAGGCTCACGGAGGCGACGAAGGGCCGACAGTCGGGACCGGACGTCGGCGGTGCGCTCGCACAGCCAGCGACAAAGAATAGCCCTAAGCTAGCAAGAATGGTCGTGCGCATCGCGTCCCCTCGTTTCGTGAGAGTTTTCACGGAACAATGATAGGTGCAACCCTAGCGATAGCGGTCCCCCCCGGCTCTGGACCCCGCCGCGCCATCGGGGCATTGGAGGCGCCATGTCAGACCTGTTCCCGACCCCGACGCCCGCGCAGTGGCGGCCTCTCGCCGAGAAGGCGCTGAAGGACCGGCCGATCGAGAGCCTGCTCCATATGGACGCCGACGGCCTGGTGACCCGGCCGCTGTACGGCGCCGCCACCGGGGTCGACCCGGTCTTCGCGCCGCGGCCGTCCGACGCCGAAGGCCGCGCCTGGGACCTGCGCACCCTGGTCGAGGGCGACGACCCCGAGGCGGTCAACAAGGCCCTGCTGGCCGACCTCGAAGGCGGGGCCGCCTCGGCCGTGCTAGCCGGCGCCATTCTCGCCGATTCCGCTCCTTTGGCCCGGGCTCTCGATGGCGTCGCCCTGGAACTGGCCGCCGTGGGCCTGGACGCCGGCCTCGACGGTCCGGACGCCGCCAACGCCCTGGCCGTGGCCGCCAAGGGGTCGCCGCGCGCGAGACTGATGTTCCACCTCGACCCGATCTCCGCCTTCGCCGAGACCGGCGAGGCCCCGCGTTCGCTGGAGGAGCACCTGTCGCTGGCGGCCAATACCGCCGCCCGACACGCCGGCGCCTATCCAGAGGCCAGCTTCTTCCTCGCCTCGGGCCGCGTCGCGCATGAGGCCGGCGGCTCGATCGCCCAGGAGCTGGCCTTCGTCGCCGCCAATGCCACCGCCCTGGTCCGCGCCGCCGTCGAGGCGGGCATGACCGCCGAACAGGCGTTCAAGGGCATGGTCCTCGGCGTCTCGGTCGACCAGGAGTATTTCGACGGCCTGGCCAAGGTCCGCGCCCTGCGCCTGATCTGGAACACCCTATGCGGCGCCTTCGGAGTCGAGACGCCCGCCGTCATCGAGGCGCGGTCGTCGCGCCGCATGCTGGCGGCGCGCGACCCGTGGCCGAACCTGCTGCGTCTGACCGCCGCGGGCTTCGCCGGCGCGGTCGGCGGGGCCGATGCAGTGGTGCTGGACGGTTTCACCCGCGCCGAGGGCCGCCCGGACGCCTTCGCCCGCCGCCAGGCGCGCAACACCCAGCTGGTGCTGATGGAGGAGGCCTACATCGGCCGGGTCGACGACCCCGCCGCCGGCTCCTGGTATCTCGACCAGCGAACGCGCGAATTGGCCGAGGCCGCCTGGACCGAGTTCCAGCTGATCGAGGCCGAGGGCGGCCTGGTCGAGGCCCTACGCGGCCACCTGGTTCAGCCCCGCATCGCCCGCTCCCGCGAGAGCCTGGAGACCGCCCTGGCCAAGGGCTCGGCCCAGCTCGTCGGCGTCACCAAATTCGTCGATCCAGATCCGCGTCCGACCGCCTTCGAACCCGTCCCGACGACCGCGCCCGTTGGCGGCGGCGACGCCTGCGTGCCCCTGACCCCCATCCGCCTCGCCGCCCCCTTCGAAGCTGAAGGAGCGGCCAAATGAGCTTCCCCGACTTCTCCAAGGTCGCCCTCGACCTGACCGCCACCGGAACCGGCCCGGCTCGCAAGCCGTGGCGCACGCCCGAGGGCGTCGACGTGGCTCCCGCCTATGGCGCCAAGGCGCTGGACGGGCTGGACTTCATCCACGGCCTGCCCGGCATCGCGCCCTATCACCGCGGCCCCTATCCGACGATGTATGCGTCCAACCCCTGGACCATCCGCCAGTACGCCGGCTTCTCGACCGCCGAGGAATCCAACGCCTTCTACCGCCGCAACCTCGCCGCCGGTCAGAAGGGCCTGTCGATCGCCTTCGACCTGGCCACCCATCGCGGCTACGACAGCGACCACCCGCGGGTGAAGGGCGACGTCGGCATGGCCGGCGTGGCCATCGACAGCATCTACGACATGCGCACCCTGTTCGACGGCATCCCGCTCGACCAGATGAGCGTGTCCATGACCATGAACGGCGCCGTCCTGCCGGTGCTGGCGCTCTACATCGTCGCGGCCGAGGAGCAGGGCGTGCCGCACAGCGCCCTGACCGGGACCATCCAGAACGACATCCTCAAGGAGTTCATGGTCCGCAACACCTACATCTACCCCCCGGCGCCGAGCATGCGGATCATCTCGGACATCTTCGGCTGGACCGCCGAGCATGCGCCGAAATTCAACTCGATCTCGATCAGCGGCTACCACATGCAGGAGGCCGGAGCCTCGGCGGACCTGGAGCTGGCCTACACCCTCGCCGACGGCGTCGAATACCTGAAGGCCGGTGTCGAGTCGGGCCTCGACATCGACCGCTTCGCGCCGCGCCTCAGCTTCTTCTGGGCCATCGGGATGAACTACTTCATGGAGGTGGCCAAGATGCGCGCCGGCCGCCTGCTGTGGGCCGAGGCCGTGTCCAAGTTCGGGGCCAAGGACCAACGCTCCCTGTCCCTGCGTGCCCACTGCCAGACGTCCGGCTGGTCGCTGGCGGCCCAGGACGTGTTCAACAACGTCAGCCGCACCATGGTCGAGGCCATGGCGGCGGCGGGCGGCCAGACGCAGAGCCTGCACACCAATTCGCTCGATGAGGCCCTGGCCCTGCCGACCGACTTCTCGGCCCGGATCGCGCGCAACACCCAGCTGCTGCTGCAGATGGAGACCGGTCTGACCAAGGTCATCGACCCGTGGGGCGGCAGCTTCTACGTCGAGCGCCTGACCCATGAGCTGGCCGAGAAGGCCCGCGCCCACATGGCCGAGGTCGAGGCCCTGGGCGGCATGGCCAAGGCCATCGAGGCCGGCGTGCCCAAGCTGCGCATCGAGGAATCGGCGGCCCGCACCCAGGCCCGCATCGACACCGGCCAGCAGACCGTCGTCGGCGTGAACCGCTACCTCAACGACCAGGTCGACGACATCCCGGTGCTCAAGGTCGACAACGCCGCCGTGCTGGCGTCCCAGCTCGACAAGCTGAAGCGCCTGCGCGCCGAACGCGATGCGGCGAAGACCCAGGCCGCGCTCGACGCCCTCACCGCCGGCGCCAGGGGCGATGCGAACCTGCTGCAACTGGCCGTGGAGGCCGCCCGCGCCTACGCCACCGTCGGCGAGATCTCCGACGCGCTGGAAGCCGCCTTCGGCCGCCACGTGGCGACAGTGAAGACCGTCTCGGGCGTCTATGCGAAAGAGGCCGGCAAGGATCCGAAGATCAGCCGCGCCCGCGACATGGTCGCCGCCTTCGTCGAGAACGACGGCGGGCCGCCGCGCATCCTGATCGCCAAACTGGGTCAGGACGGTCACGACCGCGGCCAGAAGGTCATCGCCACGGCCTATGGCGATCTCGGCCTCGACGTCACCGCCGGCTCGCTGTTCCAGACTCCCGCTGAGGCGGCCAAGGAGGCGGTGGAGAAGAACGTCCACGCCGTCGGGGCCTCATCGCTGGCCGCCGGCCACCTGACCCTGGCGCCCGAGCTGATCGCCGAGCTCAAGAAGCTGGGTCGCGAGGACATCACCGTCGTCGTCGGCGGGGTGATCCCTCCCGCTGACGTGCAGCCGCTGATCGACGCCGGCGTGGCCGCCGTCTATCCGCCCGGCTCGGTGATCGCCGACACGGCCATCGACCTGATCGAGAAGCTGAACCAGCGTCTCGGCTACGCCCAGAAGGGCTGACGCCCCGGGGACGTCTCAGGGACGCTGGTTGGCCGGCAGGGCCGCGACCTCTTCTGCCGTCAGAATGCGGGTGACGCGGGCGCGACAGGTGCTGGTCGCGGCCGTGCGCCCCGGCGTCACGATGCGGACCGAGTCGCCGACGCAGGTGCGTCCGCCGGCCAGGCCGGCGCCTTCCGCCACGATGCTCATCCGGACGGCGAAGTCGAGGTTGGTGCAGCCGCCGGCGGAGTTCAGCTCGAACACCTGATTGGTGTCGCTACGGACGAAGATCTGTCCGACCTGCGGTCCCTGGCGGAAGTTCCGCACCCGGTCCGGCGTGAAGCATTGGCGGCCCGAGCCGGCGGCGGACGCCGGGGCGGATCCGTCGGCTGCCGCGCCCTCGGTGGTCGGGGCGCAGGAGGCGGCCAGGAGGCTGCAGGAGGCGGCGACGGCAAGCAACGGAAGCGAGCGGATCATGGGGGCTCTCCGAGCGGTGGGGCGCAGGGCGCGCTCCGTCTTCAATCAGAAGCGTCTGTTTGCGGCAAAGGTTGCGCCAGCGCCCGCCGCGCGGGCGTGACCCGGGCGGCGAAGCCTTCCGGCAAGGGCGAAGGCGTCCCCAGCGCTCGGGCGGCGATGTGCTCGGCCAGCAGGGGCGCGACGCAGAAGCCCCGCGACCCGAGACCGCCCAGAACGTAAAGGCCGGGCGCGATCTCGCCCGCCAGAGGCAGTCGGTCAGCCGTCGTGGCCCGGACGGCGGCGCGCTTTCGGGAGGGCCCGGCGGCCGTGATCCGGGCGGCCAGCGCGGGCAGACGGGCGGCGACGGTGTCGAGGTTCCGCTCTGAGGCGGCGTCGCTGGTCTCGACGACGGTTTCGCCCCGCTCATGGGTCGCGCCGTACAACAGGCCGTCTCCGGTCGGCGCCGCATAACCGCCCCAGGCGGTGGCGGGCTGGGGCGTGGCGCCCTCGACCCAGTCGGCCTGTCCGCGCACCGGCGCGAGGCCGAGGTCCGGCTGCAGGCCTGCGGCGCCCCAGCCGCCGGCGAGGATCACGACCTCCGCCTCGGCGATCGGTTCGCCGGCCTCGTCCAGCAGCCGCCAGCCGTCGTCCGCCGGTTCGAGACGGGCGACCTGGGCCGGGGTTTTGTCTGCCTGCGCCAGCCAGGCGGTCAGAACGGCGGCGGGCCGGATCGCACGGGCTCCCTCCATCCAGAGACCGCCGCTGGCGACGGTCTCGCCCAGCCGGGCCGAACAGGCGGAGGCGTCGAACACGGCCATGGCGCCCTCCGGCCACAGCGATTGGGCGGCGATCTTTACGAAGCGGGCGGCGTCGCGGGGCGCCTGCTCCAGCTGCAGCACGCCGCGCGCGGTGACGGCGCCGGGCAGGGCGTCATAGAGGGTCGCCGCGCGCTCGAGCGTCTGGGCGTAGAGGCCGGCGATGGCTGCGTCGCCCGCGTCGAGACGCGGGGTGACCAGGGCGGCGGGAAAGCCGGAGCCGCCCGCGCCGGGCCGGTCTGCCTCGATGACCCTCGGCCTCACCCCCTGGGCGGCGAAGGCCCTTGCGAGGGCGGCGCCGGCGATCCCGGCCCCCACGATGGCGACGCGCGGTTCGGTCTCTGTAACTGCGCCCGGGAGGCGGGCCTCCAGCCGCTCGCGCTTGCGGCCATGGCCGGGCCGCTTTTCGACCGCGAAGCCTCGGTCGGCCAGGCCCCGGCGGACCATCCCGGCCACGGTGAAGGTCGCGATCCGCGCGCCCGGCGCGGAGCGGGCGGCGACGGCGTCAAGCACCGCGTCGGACCACATGCCGGGGTTGGTCGATGGCGCAAAGCCGTCGAGGAACCAGGCGTCGGCCCGGCCCGACCACTGGTTCAGCATGTCGGCGGCTTCGCCGATGGCGAGATCCAGCACGGCGTCAAAGCCGGGCAGATCGAGGCGGTGGAAGCCGGGCGCGTTCGCGGGCCAGGCGTCGAGCAGGGCTTGCGACGCCTCGGCGATCTCCGGCCAGTTGGACAGGGCGCGGGCGGCCTCGTCGCGGCTCAAAGGGAAGCCCTCGACCGAAAAGATGTGCAGCCTGGCCCCCGCGGGCCGTGTGCGCCGCCACAGGTCGAGCAGGGCGGCGATGTTCAGGCCGGTGCCGAAGCCGAGTTCCGCGACGGTGAAGCGGCGCCGCTCGCCCCAGGCTTCCGGCAGGCCGCAGCCGGTCAGGAAGACGGCGCGCGTCTCGGTCAGCCCGTCCTCGCGCGAGAAATAGACGTCGTCGAACCGTCCCGAGCGCGGCGCGCCCTCTTCAGTCCAGACAAGTCGGGGGGAGCGGTCCTCGGTCATCGGCGTGGCTCTAGACCATTTTTGCCGAGCTCGGGCGTCGGACGACGAAAAGGGGCCGCCCTTGCGAGCGGCCCCCGTCCAGTCGATTGGGCCGGGCCTGGGCTCAGTGCGCCTTGGCCGGGGCGGCCGGCGCGGCGGCCGGGGCAACGGCGGCGGCTTCCGCCGGGGCGTTGGTCTGAGCGACTTCGCTGGCCGCGGCGGCGTCAGCGGCGGCCTTTGCGTCGGCGGCGGCCTGTTCCTCGGTGACGGTCACCGCGTTCGGGTCGGTGATGCCCGAGGCTTCGACGGCCTCGGTCGAGCCGGCGGGGGCCTTTTCCTCGGCGTTGTTGCAGGCGGTGAGGGCCAGGGCGGCGGCCGAGGCGGCGATCAGGGCGACGAGGCGCATGGCGTGGTCCTTCCAAAAGGCGGGGTATTGTCCCGGTAGGGCCGAAATACCGACGCTTTCGCGGACGCCGCAAGTGAATTTGGCGCAACGCTCCCGAAGGCCGCGCCTTGAAGCGCAACGAAAAAAGGGCCGCCCGTGAGGGCGACCCTTTCCTTCGACACAGCCCCGAAGGGCTGGCGTCAAATGCTCTTAGTGAGCAGCCGGGGCTTCAGCAGCCGGGGCGGCCGGAGCAGCAGCGGCGTCAGCGGCCGGAGCAGCAGCAGCGGCGTCGGCAGCCGGAGCGGCAGCGGCGTCGGCAGCCGGAGCGGCTTCCGGAGCAGCGGCTTCAGTGGCGGCGGCGTCGGCGGCCGGAGCTTCTTCGGTCTTTTCAGCCGGGGTGCAGGCGGCCAGGGCCAGAGCGGCGGCCGAAGCGGCGATCAGAGCGGTGATGCGCATGAGTTTGTTCCTTCAGAAGGGTCATACGAGGTCATGAATCCTCGCATTGGCGAGATAACGGGTTCGTGAGCCCGTAAGCAAGCGAAATTCTCACGGGTTCGTGAACTGTTGTCATCCGACGCGAAAAAGGGGCCGTCTTTCAACGGCCCCTTCCCCTGAAAGGCGAAATTGTCGCGCCTTTGCTATTGAGCCGGCGGAGTGGTCGCCGGCGAGGTCGGCGTGGTTTCCGGCGGCAGGGTCGGCGGCGTCGTGCCGGGAGCCGTCGCGCCATCCGCGGGCGCGGTCGCCGGCGGGGTGGTCGCGGCCGGCGGGGCGGCCGGATCGGCGGGCGGAGCCACCGTGGTCACGTCGACATCGGTGACGGGCGGGGTCTCGGCCTTTTCTTCGGCCGGAGTGCAGGCGGCCAGGGCCAGGGCGCCGGCGACCGCGGCGGTGATGATCATCAGCTTCATGCGAGCTCCTCCGAGCGATCGCCCGGGCGGAAAGCCGCCCGCGTGCACGATCGGTCGAGCGGGTAACCGGCGAAGGCGCCCCGCTGTTCCCGAAGCCGTGATCGACCTTGAGCCGGCGTGACGGAACCGTGAGGCGTCGTGAAAATCAGGCGGTCTCGGCGCCCTGCAGGGTCTCTTCCATCTCGAGGAAGGACGGCTGGGCCGACGAGGGGATGTCGCCGCGACCGATCTCGACCGAGATCTGCGCAGCATTGCCGTGCAGGTGCGCGACCAGCACCGACTGGATGATCTTGTAGAAGGCCGACTCCTCGTCGACGATCGACTTGAGGCGGGCGGCCAGCGGGCCGACCAGGCCGTAGGCCAGGAACACGCCCAGGAAGGTGCCGACCAGCGCGCCGCCGATCATGCCGCCGAGGATCTCCGGCGGCTCGGTGATCGAGCCCATGGTCTTGATGACGCCCAGCACGGCCGCGACGATGCCCAGGGCGGGCAGGGCGTCGGCGAGGTTCTGCAGCGCGTGCGGCGCGCCGAGGTGTTCGTGGTGGTGCTTCTCGAGCTGCTTCTCCATGGCGTCCTCGATCTGGTGCGGATCCTCGAGGTTCATGGTCATCATGCGCAGGGTGTCGCAGATGAAGTCGGTGGCGAAGTGGTCCTTCAGCACCTTCGGATACTTCTGGAAGATGGTGCTCTCGGCCGGCTTTTCGATATGGCTCTCGAGGGCGATGACGCCCTTGGACTTCATCGTCTTGGTCAGCTGGAACAACAGCGACAGCAGGTCCTTGTAGTCCTGCTTCTTCCACTTCGGGCCGGCGAAGGCCTTGCCCAGGCCGCCGATCGTCGACTTCAGCACCGGGGTCGAGTTCGAGATCAGGAAGGCCGCGAAGCCCGCGCCGCCGATGGCCATCATCTCGTGAGGCAGGGCGTGCAGGATCACCTCGAACTTGCCGCCCGAGATGACGTAGCTGCCGAACACCAGGGCGAACAGCAGCACAATGCCGATAATCTGGAACATGGAAGGCGGAGACCCCGACGCGAGAGGCCTCAACCATCGCCGTTAATGCTTAAGGGCGGGTTGCGAACCCCGCCCCCGGCAACTCCTGCGCGCTAAAGTCGCGTTTCGCCGTCCAGGATCGCTTGCCGTGCGACGTCGCTCAGCTTGGTGTAGCCGCTCTTGCCGCCGCGCACATACAGCGGGCCGTCGACCTTTTCGGGGTCGAAGCCGTCGGCTACCAGGTCGATCTTGCGATACTTGAACGTTCCGGTCGTTTCGGCCGACTTGATCAGCCGTACGAAGGCCGGACGGGCGTAGATCGGCAGTTCCTGCTCGACCCAATCGGCGAAGACGCGGGCACCGAATTTGCCGTCGACGACCAGGGCGACCATGCCCGCCTTGCCCTCGTGGCCCGGCACCGGCACCCCGTAGGCGATGACTTCCAGCACGCCGGGCGCGTCGGCGAGGCGCTGCTCGACCTCGGCGGTCGAGACGTTCTCGCCCTTCCAGCGGTAGGTGTCGCCGATCCGGTCGATGAAATAGACGTAGCCCTCGGCGTCCTGTTTCATCAGGTCGCCAGTGCGGAACCAGCGGTCGCCGCGCACGAAGACGTCGCGCAGGATCTTCTTCTCCGAGGCGGCCTTGTCGGCGTAGCCGGAGAAGGCGTGGCGGATGTCGTCGCCGATCTGGCCGATCGCCTCGCCGACCTCGCCGGGCCGGGCCAGTTCGCACAGGCCGTTGGCGCCGCGCGAGGGCAGTTCGGTGTCGATGTCGAAGCGGACCAGTCGGAAATTGATCTGCTTCTTCAGGAAGTTCGGCGCGCGGCCGATGGCGCCCGGCTTGCCGTCGAAATTGAACAGCGAGACGTTGCCCTCGGTCGAGCCGTAGAATTCGAGGATGTCCGGCACGCCGAAGCGCTTCTGGAAGTCGTCCCAGACATCGGGCCGCAGGCCGTTGCCGAAGGCCAGGCGCAGCTTGTGCGACCGCTCGTCGGCGTGTTCCGGGCAGTTGACCAGATAGCGGCACAGCTCGCCGATATAGACGAACAGGGTCGCGCCCGAGGCCTTCACGTCGGGCCAGAAATTGGTCGCCGAGAAACGCTTGCGCAGGATCAGCTTGCCGCCGTTCAGCAGCGCCGGGCCGATGCCGACCAGGCCGCCGGTCGAGTGGTACAGCGGCAGGACGTTGAAGGTGATGTCCTTGTCCGTCGCTGTCGTGGCGCCGGCGAAGGCGCGCATATAGGTGCGGGCGCGGGCGTGGGTGATCCGCGCGGCCTTCGGCAGGCCGGTGGTGCCCGAGGTGTAGATGTACAGGGCCGTGTCGCGGTTGGTCAGGCCGGCGCGCGCCGAGCGGGCCGGACGAACCGAGGAGCCGCCGCGCACCGGCTTGTCCAGGCCGCGGCGTTCGTCGGCCTCGTCCTCGTCGGCCAGGCCCAGGACCCAGAGCATCAGGTTGCGGCCGGCGTACGGGCGCGCCTCTTCGATCTTGCGCCAGCAGTCGGCGTCGGTGACCACCTGCGAAGCGTTGGAGATCGACAGGCAGTGGGCCAGGGCGTGGCCGCTGAGATTCGTGTTGATCAGGGCGGTGGCGACGCCGACCTTGGAGAAGCCGATCCAGGCGGCGAGGTATTCGACCCGGTTGAGCATCACCAGGGCGATGGTGTCCCCGCGCTTCAGGCGCCGGCTCTGGGCCCAGTGGCCGAAGCGGTTGGCCATGGCGTCGAGCTCGCGATAGGTCACGCTGCCGCGATCATCCTGCACGGCGACGTGGTCGGCGAATTTGTCGACGGCCTCTTCCCAGTCGTCACAGACCAGATCGGTGCTGTCGAGTTCGATGGGCTTGATGCGAGCGAGCAGGCGGCGCAGCCCCTTCGCGAACTTCATATCGCGCCGGATATTCGCCACCAGACCCATCGTTCAGCCACTCCCTGACAGCAGTCGTTCGCGTCTCACCGGTGATGGACAACCGCCGGGGCCCGGTCAACCGGCAGGGGAATCCGGAACGGCATTAGTGGCCGCTCTGCGCCGGTTTGCCGTGAGGCGTGGCGCCGAAGCGGCGGTTCCCCTGCGTCAACCCGATTCCTGCGTCCGCACTGTGCCGAAGGCGTCCTAAAGAAATCTGAAAAGATGCGGCGAAGCTCGTTCAGTATAGCGAATGCCGCAATGCTGGCCCGTCCGCGACGAAACTGTGGCCGTATCAGTGTTTCTTGTGGGCCGGGGCGATTCTACGGAACCGTGGTCTGGCGGATTGGTTTGATGATCCAACGTTTGGAAGGAATCAGCATGTCCATCACCTATACCGACAATCGACCTACGCCCCCGATCGGCCGTTTCGATCCGCCGGTCTTCCCAGACGCCCGCGACGAGGCGCCGTTCGTGCCGGTCTATGCCCGCACCGGCCGCGTCCGCAGCCGCAAGGGCGGTGTGCGCACCTGGATGATCCTGGCCCCCGTCGCGGTGCTGGTCCTCGGCGGCGGCGCCATGGCTATGATGAGCTACAACGGGGAGGACGCCGCCCCGGCCCCGGTGCTGGAGCCCGCCGCTACGGCCCCGGTCGTCCCGGCCACCGCCGCGGCTCCGCTCGCCGCCGCCCCGGCCGCGCCGGTCGCCGCGCCGATCGAGGCCACGCCAGCTCCGGCTCCGGCCCCCGTGGCTCGCCGCGAGGCCGCGCCGGCCCGTCGCGCCGCGCCCGCTTCGACGCCGACCGTCCGTGAAACCCCGCCGCCCGCGCCTTCGACCGCGACCCTGAACGCCGCGCCTTCGACCCCGGCGCCCGCTCCGATCGCCCCCGCTGCGGCTGAACCGCCGCCGCCGGCCATCGTGGTTGAGCCGCTGAACTAAAGCGCTGCCCGAAACAAGAAGAGGCCGCCCAGGCCCTGAAGGCCCCCGTCATCCGGCGGGGGCCTTTTCTTTGCGTGCAGTCAGGCCGCCGGGCTGACCCGCCAGATGACGTTGCCGACGTCGTCGGCAACCAGCAGCGCTCCGGTGCGGTCGAACTGCACCCCGACGGGGCGACCCATCGCCTGGTCCTGTTCGTTGACGAAGCCGGTCAGGATGTCTTCCGGCGGACCGGCGGGCGTTCCGCCTGAGAAGGGCACGAAGATCACCCGGTAGCCGTTGCGCGGCTTGCGGTTCCACGAGCCGTGCTGGCCCACGAAGGCGCCGCCTCGGTAGCGGGCCGGGAACAGGCCGCCCTCGCCGAAGGTCAGGCCGAGCGAGGCGGTGTGGGCCCCAAGCGCATAGTCCGGCCGGATCGCCCGCGCGACCATGTCCGAATTGGCCGGCTCCACCCGCGTATCGACCGTCTGTCCATAGTAGCTCCATGGCCAGCCGTAGAAGGCGCCCGGGGTCACCGAGGTCATGTAGTCCGGCACCAGATCGTTGCCGATCTCGTCCCTTTCATTCACCGCCACCCAGAGTTTGCGGCTGTCGGGCTGCCAGGCCATGCCGACCGGATTGCGCAGACCCGAGGCGTAGGTGCGCCGCGCACCCGTCGCCGGGTCGATCTCCAAGATGGCGGCGCGGTCCACCTCTTCGTCCAAGCCGTTCTCGCCGATGTTCGAGTTCGAGCCGACCCCGACATAGAGCTTCGACCCGTCGGCGCTGGCCACCAGGCTCTTGGTCCAGTGGTGGTTCCGCTGGGCGGGCAGGTCGGCGACCTTGCGCGGCGCGGCGTCGATGCGGGTCTGGCCGGTCTGGTAGGGGAAGGCCACTACCGCGTCGGCGTTGGCCACGTAGAGGGTGTCTCCGACCAGGGCCATTCCGAAGGGCGACATCAGGTTCTCCAGGAAGGCCGTTCGCGTCTCGGCGGTCCCGTCGCCATCGGCGTCGCGCAGCAGGGTAATTCGGTTTGGACTGGGCACCGCCGCGCCGGCCTTGGCCATGAACAGCTTCTGGAACCAGCTGCGTGCGCCGCCCTCCAGGCCCTCCGGTTTCGGCGGGGCGTTGGTCTCGGCCACCAGGATGTCGCCGTTGGGCAGGCGGTAGAGCCAGCGCGGATGGTCCAGGCCGGTCGCGAACGGCTGCACCCGGAAGCCGGCCGCGGGGACCGGGGTGCGACCCTCGGGCCAGCCGACTGCATCGGCGACATTGACCACAGGGATCGCCGAGCTCTGCGGCGCCGGCAGGGTCGGAGTGGGGCCGTAGCCTACCGCTGGATCGAGGGCGGGCCCGCTGCCGCAATCGGTGAGCGCCAGGACGAGCATGGGCGCGAGGAACAGGGTGAGACGCGGGGACAAACGGGGCGAACGAGACATCGAGACCCTCCAGCCATCAGTCGCCCGCCTAACGCGCGAAACAGGGGCTGGATCATTTGACCGATCAGCGTTCCGAAGTCTTCAGACGACGGGCTTCAACTTGCGCGGCGGCCGGATCTTCCGGAAACGGGCCTCGATGAAGGAGAAGACGCCGAAGGCGATGAAGCCCAGCGCCGTCAGGGCCAGCAGCCACGGCCCCGCCGGCTGGCGCTCCATGGCCTCCAGCGCCTTGGCGAAACTGGTCACCTCCGTCGGATCGGAGCGCAGACCCGCGATCACGACGAGTGCGGCCAGCGGCAGGTAGGCGGCTCCGCGCGCCATATATCCCGCCCGAGCCAGCGGCGAGACGCGGCGGCACAGGTCGTGCGAGCAGTCCAGGTATTCGGTGAAGTCCTCGCGCCAGGCCCGCACCATGTTGGTGATCCCCAGGCCCAGCACGGCCAGCCCGGCCCCGACCAGCAGCAGATCGCCGAACGGCAGCTCCAGCACCTTGGCCGCCTGTTCCCGGCTGTGGGTCACCTCGGCGCTCGCCTGCGCCTCCGGCTCGCCGACCAGCAGGCGGAAGGCGGTGAAGGCCAGGGCCGCATAGGCGAAGCCGCTGAAGGCCTGGCTGGCCCGTACGCCCCATCCGCGCGCGCTGGTGCCCTCGTGGTCGGCGTCGAACACCGCCTGCAGCACCCGCCACATCACGAAGGCGCACAGGCCCAGCGCCAGCAGCAGCAGCCAGACCCGGCCCAGGGCCTGTTCGCCCAGCCAGGCGATGGCCCCCCGCGTGCCCACCGCCTCTCCGGCCCAGTCGAAGGCCGAGAACAAGATCAGCAGGCCGGCCGACAGGAAGACGAAGCCGCGGGCGCCGTAGCCTATGCGCGCCGCCCATTCGAGCAGCACCGCCCGCTCGGGAATCTGGCGCAGCAGGGGCGAACGCTTGCGGCCGCGGTCTCCCAGGTCGGCGAGGCGGGTTCGAAGGGCGTGAAGGGGATTGGACACGGGGCGCATAACCCGCGACGGCCGATATGGCTGCGCCGGCGAACTGCGGTCTTGAGGTGCGGCGGTCGGACGCATATCTGCCAACGCCACGGGAGGGGCGCGCATGCAGCCGGTCATCGCCATCGAGGGTCTGACAAAGACCTACAAATCCGGGCTCCAGGCCCTCAAGCCCATCGACCTGACCATCGGCAAGGGCGAAATCTTCGCCCTGCTGGGCCCGAACGGGGCGGGCAAGACGACCCTGATCTCGATCGTCTGCGGCATCGTCACGCCCAGCACCGGGACCGTCGTCGCGGACGGCCACGATATCCAGAGGGATTACCGCCGCGCCCGGCGCGCCATCGGCCTGGTGCCGCAGGAGCTGACCACGGACGCCTTCGAGACGGTCTGGGCCACGGTGACTTTCAGCCGCGGCCTGTTCGGCAAGGCGCCGAACCCCGCGTACATCGAACGGGTGCTGCGCGACCTCAGCCTGTGGGACAAGCGCGACGCCAAGATCATGACCCTGTCGGGCGGCATGAAGCGACGGGTGATGATCGCCAAGGCGCTCAGCCACGAGCCGGATATCCTGTTCCTCGACGAGCCCACCGCCGGCGTCGACGTCGAGCTGCGCCGCGACATGTGGAACATGGTCCGCCAGCTGCGCGAACAGGGCGTCACCATCATCCTGACCACCCACTACATTGAAGAGGCCGAAGAGATGGCCGATCGGGTGGGCGTCATCCTCAAGGGCGAGCTGATCCTCGTCGAGGAAAAGGCCGAGCTGATGAAGAAGCTGGGCAAGAAGACCCTGACGCTGAACCTGCAGGACCCGCTCGACGCTCTGCCGCCCGAACTGGCCGAATGGCCGCTGACCCTCAAGGCCGAGGGGCACGAGATCGAATACGTCTTCGACTCCACCGCGGAGAAGACCGGCGTGCCGTCCCTGCTGCGCCGGATGTCCGACCTGGGCGTCGCCTTCAAGGACCTGAACACCCGCCAGAGTTCGCTCGAAGACATCTTCGTCAGTCTCGTTCACCAGGACCGCGCCGCATGAGCTCGCTCGCCTTCAACGGATACGGCGTCTGGGCCATCTACCGCTTCGAGATGGCCCGCGCCCTGCGCACCCTGTGGCAGTCGATCGTCACCCCGGTGATCACCACGGCCCTGTATTTCGTGGTCTTCGGCACCGCCATCGGCGGCCGCATCGAAGAGATCAACGGCGTCCCCTACGGCGCCTTCATCGTGCCCGGGCTGATCATGCTCAGCCTGTTCACCCAGTCGATCTTCAACGCCTCCTTCGGCATCTACTTCCCCAAATTCACCGGCACGATCTACGAGATCCTGTCCGCGCCGGTGTCGCCGCTCGAGATCGTCCTGGCCTACGTCGGGGCGGCGGCGACCAAGTCGGCGGTGCTCGGTCTGATCATCCTGGGAACGGCCTATTTCTTCGTGCCGCTGGAGATCCTGCACCCGTTCTGGATGCTGGCCTTCCTGATCCTGGTCTCGACCACCTTCAGCCTGTTCGGCTTCATCATCGGCATCTGGGCGCAGAGCTTCGAGCAGCTGCAGTTCATCCCGATGCTGATCGTGACGCCGCTGACCTTCCTCGGCGGGGCCTTCTACCCGGTCACCGAATTGCCGGAGCCGTGGCGGACGGTCACGTTGTTCAACCCGGTGGTCTACCTGATCTCCGGATTCCGCTGGGCCTTCTTCGGGACCTCGGACGTCGGCATCGGCGTCAGCCTGACGGCGACCCTCGGCTTCTTCTTCCTCTGCCTGGGCATTGTCGGCTGGATGTTCCGCACCGGCTATCGCCTCAAGGCCTGACTGCGTCACGAAACGGGCCAGATCGGTCCGCACTTTCGTCCGCTCTTCGCGTTCCTGAAGCGCGCCGCCTGCCGGCGCGGGAGTGTCCATGTCCGACGATCGTCCGCCCCTCAACGGTTCCGACCAGCCCTTCGCCCGTCGTCAGGTGACCTGGGGCCGGCCGCCTGCGACCACCTTCCGGGCCGGACCGTTGCCGAAGGGCGAGGCCCTGCCGCCGCTCCCGGAGCCGCCGCCCCAGCGTCCGACGCCGTCCGCGGCTGCTGCCGCCAACTTCTTCAGCGGCTCGATGATCCCCCGCGCCGCGCCCCAGCCGAAGCCCGCTCCGGCCCCTGAGCCCGCGCCGGCTCCGACGCCCGAGCCTACGCCCGCGCCGTCCGTGGCCGCGCCGTCAGCGCCGCCAGAACGGCCCAAGACCGCGCCGGTCGTGGCCCGCAGCCGCGCGCCCGAGCCCGACCTCGCCGTCCGCCCGCTGCCGCCCGCCGAGCCCAAGGCGGAGCCTGTCGCGGCCCGCGCCGCCGCTCCCGTCGCTGCGCCGTTGGTGAAGCCGCTCGCCGCATCCGAGACCCTGTCCCGCCCGGCTCGCAAGGCCGCGAACCGCACGCCGCTCTACGCCGGCGTCGCCGCGGCGGCTGTGGCCGCCCTGGCTGTCGGCGGCTGGATGATGACCCGCTCGCCAGCCAACCCGCCGGTCGAGGCCGCGCCCACGGCGGCCCTGGCCACGACGGCGTCGGCGTCGGTCGAGACTGCGCCGGCCGCGCCCGTCGATGCGGTTCCTGTAAGCGAAGCCGCCGTTGCGCCGACGACTCCAGCGCCTTCGACGGCGGCTGCTCGCACGACCGTCCCTGCCGCGACCGCTCCGGCGACCGCCCGACAGCCCGCGAGTCCCTCGGCGACGCGTCCGACTCCGGCCGCCGCAACGCCCGCGCCCGCTCCGGTCCAGGCGCAGCCCGTGGCGCCGCCGCCTGCGCCGGCGATCGCCCCCGAACCGCTCGTGGAGGTGGCCCCGGCCCGTCCGGCGGGCCCGCCGCCGACCGCAGCCGAACGCCCGAGCGTCGATCCGGACGCGCCGATCTCGACCCGGCCACAGCCGCTGGACTAGGTCTTGATGCTCAGATAGCCGCGCTCGACCATGCGGCGCAGGCCTTCGTAGGCCTCGGCCAGCTCCTCATAGGCGGTGCGGGCCGCAGTCAGGCGCGCGATCTGGTCAGGGGTGGCCGGCGCGCCCGATTCCGACTGTCGCAGCGCCTCTGACACCCATTTCGCCCGCGCCCCGGCGGTCATCACGGCCAGCCGCTGGAACATGGCCGGATCCAGCTTGGGCAGGGCGTGGCCGATGACCTCGCGATTGGCCACGAAAGCCGCGTAGTCGATCTGCTCCAGCAGGCCGCGCAGCCGACGCTGCTCCTGCGGGTCGATGTCCTGCGGCTCGAAATGGTCGCGCTGGCGGCGATAGGAGGAGGTCTGGATCGTCGACATCGCGCGCTCCGCAAGGCTGTCTGAAGCGAGGCTGCGCTGCGTCGATTAACGAGGGGTTGCGCCCACCAGGTTCGCTTGATACTTAAGTGAATGCTTCAGCATCAGGCGCCCCTCGATCTCGCCTTCCAGGCCCTGTCGGACGCCACCCGGCGCGGCATGGTCGAGCGGCTGTCGCGCGGCCCCGCCTCGGTCAGCGAGCTGGCCGAGCCGTTGCCGATGTCCATGTCGGCGGTGGTGCAGCATCTCAAGATCCTCGAGGCCGCCGGCCTGGTCTCGTCTGAGAAGGTCGGCCGTGTCCGCACCTGCCGCGTCGAGCCCGAGGCGCTCAGCGCCGCCGAGCGCTGGATCAACGAGCGCCGCCGCTCGGTCGAGCGCAGCCTCGACCGCCTCGGGGCCTACCTGGACGCGACCAAGCCCGAAGAGGAGAAGACGAAATGACAGCGAACCCCCAGCCGTCCGTTGCGCACGGAACCTTCACCGTCGAGCGCCGCTACGACGCCTCGCCGGCGCGGGTCTTCGCCGCCCATGCCGACCCGGTCGCCTTCCGTCGCTGGTTCGCCGAAGGCGAGGAATGGACCATCCATCACTGGGAGCACGATTTCCGCGTCGGCGGCCGCCTCAGCGGCAGCTTCCGCTTCGGCGACGAGGGCAACGACACCTGGTTCAACGAGGCCGAATACCTCGACATCGTGGAAAACAGCCGGATCGTCTTCTCCTACGTCATGGGCCGCGAGCATCCGGTCGGGCGCATCCGAAACTCCGCCTCCCTGGCAACGACCGAGATCGTCCCGGACGGGGCGGGCACGCGGCTGATCTACACCGAGCAGGGCGCCTTCCTGGAGAACGCCGGCGACATCCGCCTGCGCGAACAGGGCTGCACCGAGCTGTTCGAGGCCCTGGCGCGCGAACTTGAGGCGCACGCCTGATGGCCGGCAAGGTTCGCGTCAGCAGCTTCGCGGTCTCCGCCGACGGCTTCGGCGCCGGCCCCGCCCAGAGCCGCGAGGCGCCTCTGGGCGTGGGCGGGGAGCGACTTCATCATTGGTTCTATCCGACCAAGACCTTCCAGACGATGTTCGGCCAGGGCGAGGGCGCGGAGGGGACCGACAACGGATTCGCCGAACGCAGCATGCAAGGCATGGGCGCCTGGATCCTGGGCCGGAACATGTTCGGCCCCATCCGCGGCGACTGGCCCGACGAGGCGTGGAAGGGCTGGTGGGGCGACGAGCCGCCCTATCACGTGCCGGTCTTCGTGCTCACCCACCACCCGCGTCCGTCGTTCGAGATGAAGGGCGGCACCGTCTTTCACTTCGAGACCGGCGGCGTCGAGGCGGCGCTCGAGCGGGCCCGCGCCGCCGCCGGCGACAAGGACATCCGCATCGGCGGCGGGACTGAGACGATCCGCCAATACCTGCAGGCCGGGCTGATCGACGAGTTGCACATCGCCATCTCGCCGGTGTTGCTGGGCCGCGGCGAGCCCTTCTGGGACGGGCTGGACCTGCCGGCGCTGGGCTATGAAATCGCTCGGTCGACCGCCGGCGAGCGCGCTACCCATCTGGAGATCGTCCGGACCGGCCAGGGAGGCGCGGCATGACCGACGGCCGCCTCTTCTTCGGATCCTTCACCATCGACCGGCGCTTTGACGCCCGGCCCGAACGGGTCTTCCGCGCCTTCACCGACCGCGCCGTCAAGCAGGCCTGGCTCGGCTGCGAGGCGGTGAGCGCCCCGGCGATCGAACAGCTCGACTTCCGCATCGGCGGCCGCGAGGTCAGTCGCGGCGGCGGGCAGGGCGGGGCCGAGCACCTGTTCGAGGGTCAGTACCTCGACATCGTCGACGGCCGCCGCTTCGTGTTCGCCTTCGTCATGCACGTCGGCGGCCGGAAGCTGTCCGCCTCCATCGCCTCCGTCGAGATCCTGCCGGACGGCGACGGCGCTCGCCTGATCTTCAACGAGCAGGGCGTCTATTTCGGCGAGGACGGCTGGGCCGAGCGGGAGGAGGGCACGGCCTTCGGCATGGACCAACTGGCCCTGTGGCTCGCCTCCGCAAAGGAAACCGCCTGATGTCCCTGACCCTCTGGTCGCACCCCTACGCCGCATACGGTCAGAAGGCCGCCATCGCTCTGAATGAGCTGGGCCTGCCCTATGAGCTGAAGCTGGTGGACGGGTCTCCCGAGATCACGGCCGGCTTCGCCCAGGTCTCGCCCTTCGCCAAGATGCCGGTGCTCCAGGACGACTCGACGGGGCGAACGGTGATCGAGTCGAGCATCGTCATCGAATACCTGGATCGCCTGGCTGGCGGGGGGCGACTGATCCCCGCCGATCCCGAGGCGGCGCTGGAGGCGCGGCTGATCGACCGCATCGTCGACAACTACGTCGGCGGGCCGATGAACCGCATCGTCTTCAACCGGCTGGGCCGCGCGGGCACGCCGAACGAGACGGCCCTGACGCAGGACGCCCAGGAGCTGGAGTCCGCCTGGGATCTGCTGGAGCAGAAGCTGTCGGACGGCCGGACCTGGGGCGCGGGCGAGACCTTCACCCTGGCCGACTGCGCCGCCGCCCCGATCCTGACCTACGCCCGCCGGCTGGTCCCGTTCGGCGATCGCCCGCACCTGAGGGCCTGGCACGCGCGACTGATGGCGCGGCCGTCCTTCGTGCGCGCCCTGGAGGACGCCGCCCCGTTCGGAAACTTGATGCCCGCGCCCTTGGTCGAGGACTAGCCGCGCGGCGGCAGCACCATCAGGGTCGAGGTGCCGTGGGCCAGCACCCGCCCGGCCGTGTCGCGCAGCACCGCTTCGCAGCTGATGATCTGACGCCCGGCGTTGACCACCCGGCCCTCGCAGCGGACCCGGCCGGTGTCGACCAGGATCGGCCGGCTCAGATTGCCCTTGGTCTCGACCGTGGCGTAGCCGGTCCCGGCAGGCAGCAGCGAGTGACCCGCGCACGCCGTGGCGCTGTCGATCAGCGACAGGGCCCAGCCGCCGTGCACGGCGCCCGCCGGATTGAGCAGGTGCGGACCCGTGTCGCCCTCGAAGACGGCGAAGCCTTCGCCGACCTCGACCAGGGCGAAGCCTAGCGTCACGCCCATGCCGACTGGCGGCAGCACGCCGTCGATCACGGCCTGCAGCAGCTCGCGGCCGGTCATGGTGGCGAAGGCTTCCGCCGTGTTCGCGGGCGCGCCCATCAGCCGACGGCCGTGTCCACGCCCGAGTCGCCGCCCGGGTTGCGGGCCAGCTCGTGCAGCTTCAGGCGGAAGACCAGGGCGCTGTTGGGCGGGATGTCGCCCTTGTCCTGTTCGCCGTAGCCCATCGCCGGCGGGATGTAGACGTACCACTCGTCCCCGACCCGCATGTGCTGCAGGGCGTCGCGGAAGCCCGGCACCACCTGGTCGACGGTGAAGACGGTCGGCTTGCCCGCCTGGAAGGAGCTGTCGAACACCGTCCCGTCCAGCAGGGCGCCCTCATAGTCGATGCGCACCAGGTCGTTGCCGTCCGGGATCTCCCCGCCGGGCGGGCCCGATTGGATGACCTTGTACTGGATTCCCGAAGGCAGGGTCTGAACTCCCTCGGCCTTGGCGTTGGAGGCCATGAATTCCTCCGCCGCACGCAGGTTCTCGGCCAGCCGCGGGTCATCGCCCGAGGCCCCCCCGCGGTTACAGGCCGCCAGGCTTCCGCCCAGCGCCGCCGCCATCATCAGCGCCGTGACGCCCTTAGCCCATCCGTAGCGCATAGCCCGCCTCTTCCAACGCCTGCCTGATTTCGTCCGCGTGGGCGCCGCCCCGCGTCTCGACCATGATGTCGAACTCTGCGCCCTTGGCCGGCACGTCCAGCGCCAGGCGGTTGTGCACCACATCGATGATGTTGCCGCCCAGGCCGCCGATCACGGCGCTCATCTTGGACAGCATGCCGGGCCGGTCGTCGCCGAGGATCCGGTAGACGATCAGCTTCTTCTCGCGCACCAGCTCGCGGTTCAGCACCACGGCCAGCATGCGGGCGTCGATGTTGCCGCCGGTCAGTTCGATGCCGACCTTCTTGCCCCTGAACTTGTCGGGATAGGCCAGCATGGCCGCCAGCCCGCCGGCCCCGGCACCCTCGGCGACGGTCTTCTCCAGGGTGGCCAGGAAGGCGACGCCCTTTTCGAAATCGGCCTCCTCGCAGACCAGAACCTCGTCGATCAGCGGATCCGCGATGGCGAAGGGGATGTCGCCCACGGCCTTGATGGCGATGCCCTCGGCGATGGTCTGGCCGCCGCACTTCGGAGTCTCGCCGCGGCGCTTGGCGGTGAAGGAGGGGTACATGGCCGCCTCGACGCCGATCACCCTCAGGTCCGGCTTCAGGTGTTTGGCCGCCACCGCCGAGCCGGCGATCAAGCCGCCGCCGCCGATCGGGATGATCAGGATGTCGAGGTCCGGAACGTCCTCCAGGAACTCCAGGCCGCAAACGCCCTGGCCGGCCACGATGCCCAGATCGTCGAAGGCCGAGACGAAGACATAGCCCTTCTCGTCGCGCAGCCGGTGGGCCTCCTCCGTCGAGCCGGAGAAGTCGGCGCCCTTGATGACCACGGTGGCGCCGTGCGCGCGCGTGCCGTCGGCCTTCACGAAGGGGGTGCCCTCGGGCATGACGATCGTCACGGGCACGCCCAAACGGCCGCCGTGATAGGCCAGGGCCTGGGCGTGGTTGCCGGCGCTGGCCGCGACCACGCCGCGCTTGCGCTCCTCGGGCGTGAGCTGCAGCAGGCGGTTCAGCGCTCCGCGCTCCTTGAAGCTGCCGGTGAAATGCAGGTTGTCGAACTTGACCCAGACCTCGGCCCCGGTCAGCTGCGACAGGCGGCGGGAGTAGCGGACGGGCGTGCGGTCGACCTGGCCGGCGATGCGGTCGCGCGCCGCCAGAATGTCGTCAAACGTGACTGTCATGGGCGTTCCTATAGCCGGTCTCGCGCCGGCTTGATGCGCGCTTTTGGCCCACCGCCCGATATGCCGCAACCTTGACCTTATGGCGGCGTTGAGCGTCTGATCAGATGTTCTACCCGCCGCTCGACGGAGAGAGCCCATGGCAGCTCGGATGAATCTTTTGAAGCCCCTCGCCGTCGTCGCGGCCATCGCTGCCGCCGGCGTCCTCGCCGGCTGCGAGACTGTGCCTTCGGGCGGGCTGAGCGGCGGCGCGAGCCCCTTCAACGCCGCGGACTTCGCCTGGTCGACCAACTCCGGCCCCGCTTCGATCGATGGCCGGGTCGACTTCCGCCAGGACGGCCAAACCTTCACCTGCGGCTCCGTCGGTCTGACGCCGGACACCCCCTACACCCGCGCCCGATTCCGCACCCTGTACGGCTCGACCGAAAGCGCCGCCCTGCCGGAAGCCGTCGTTCGCGCGCGCACCGTGGCTGATCCCAACGCCGACTACCGCTCCTTCGTGCGGTCGGCGACCTGCCAGGATGGCCGTTTCAGCTTCAGCGGCCTGCCCTCGGGCGGCTGGTTCATCATCGCCCCGGTCAGCGCTGGAGGCGACCGCGTCGTCCTGATGCGCCACGTCGACACCCGCAACGGACGCGTCGCCGTCACCCTGCCCTAAGGTCCCAACCCTGTAGTCCCAGGCCGCGTATCGGGCCGCTCTGGAGAGTTAACCATGACCCGCCCGATCCCGACCGCCCTGCTGCTCGCCGCCGGCCTCGCCCTGGCGGCGGGAAGCGCCTCCGCCCAGTCCTGGGGCCACGACCGGTATGACCGGTACGAGCGGAGCGGGGGCTACTCCAACGCCGCGCCCTCGGCCTTCGACTGGCGCAGCCAGCTGGACCGGCCCGGCGACTATCGCTGCGACGCCTTCTGGGACGCCAACCGCACCGATTGCGGCGCCCGCTGGCGCGACCAGCGCGGCCGCTCGGGCTACGCGCCGTGGAACTCGAGCTATCGTTACGGCTACAGCGACTACGATCGCGGCTACGGTTACGGCCACGAGTCCGGGCGTCGCCGCGATTACGATTACGGGCGCAACTACGGCCACTCGGCCGGCTCGACGACCTATGAGGGCGCCTACGGACGTCCGGACCATGTCTTCCCCGGCGGCGGGCGAGGCGGGTCGTACAGCGCCGGCCGCGATCCTGGCCGCGTCGACTGGTGCCGCGCCAACTACCGCTCCTACGACCCGTACAGCGGTTATTATCGCGGCTACAGCGGCCGTTTGATCTTCTGCGGCTGAGGCAGAACGTCGGTCACTCGATCACGGAAGAGTGTGCGAGCAGCGTTCGCCATTGTTTCGCCCTGACACGCCCGCTTGGCTGACATCCGACCCGCATGGGGCGGTGGATCAGGGAGCGCGTACATGTCCCAGCATAATATTTCCGGCTCGGAAGTTTTCGGGCCGCGACCCGGAGTCATGCTCCGGTCGGTCGGCGGCAGCCTGCGCCGTAAGCGCGCGGGCAAGCCGTGGGTGGCCTTCGTCGCCGGAGCCATCGTGGCCGTGGCCGGCGGGGCGGTCGCCCTGGCGGCTATCTTCGGACCGACCCTCTTCGGTTAGGCTTACGGCCGGGGTCGCCGCCCGACGGCCCCGAGTCTTCGAAGCCTTTGGCAGCCCGGCCCTTCCCTCAGGCCGGGCTGTCGCATGTCTGGACGCGAATGGTGACGCTTGTTCGCCGCTGCCCCTCTCACCGCTCATCCCGGCGAATGCCGGGATCCAGATCATAAGGCGCACGGGGCGGCAGAAGGCCCCTGTGCTGGAGGGCCGGACTTAGAGACATCGCATCTGGATCCCGGCATTCGCCGGGATGCACGGTGGAGGGGGCATCAAACAGCCGCGCTCAAGCAGCGAGCGCTAGCGCCCTAACCCCGCGCTCAAGCAGCGAGCGCCCGCGGCGCGAGCGCTAGCGCCCTGAACTAAGCCAACCACACCATCCGGCGCGTATCGGTTTCGGCGCCTCGCGCCCGGCTGAAGCCCTGGCGGACCTCGCCGGTGTACAGGAAGCCCGCCTTTTCCAGCACACGGCCGGAGGCGGGGTTGTCGGAGAAGTGGCCGGCGACGAGGGCGCGGCGCCGCCACTGGCGCGAGGCCCAGACCACCGCGCCTTCCAGAGCCTCTGTGGCGAAGCCCCGGCCCCAGAAGGGACGTCCGATCCAGTAGCCGACCTCGGGGGCCGGGTCCCGGTCCTCGAACAGGCCGATGACCCCGACCGCGCCGTGGTCCTCGTGCTCGATCAGGAAGGTGCGGGCCTTGGCCGGATCCTGGCCGGCGACCCCGACGATGAAGTCCTCGGCGTCGTCCGCCGAGAAGGGGTGCGGCATGCGCAGGGTCATGCGGGCGATGTCGGAGTCATTGGCCAGGGCGGCCAGGCGGCTGATGTCCTGCGGTCCCGGCGAACGCAGCAGCAGGCGCCGCGTCTCGACGACGGGGGAGGGTTCGATCACGCACATGACGCTGCCTCGTTCGGTTCGCGCCGCCTCCTTGGAGGGCTCGGACGGCTTCGAGGCGGGGAAACGAAAACGGGGAGCCTGGTGATCCAGACTCCCCGCGGAAAATTTCCCTTGGTCCGGATCGCGGCTCTTGAGCCTTGCGCGATCCGGGAGGTGTTCCGTTCGCGCTTACTCGGCGGCCATAGCCTGGGTGTCGTTGGCCGGAAGAATCGACACGTAACAACGGCCACCACGTTTGGTGGTGAATTTGACCGAGCCTTCGGCGGTGGCGAACAGGGTGTGGTCGCGGCCGAGGCCGACGTTGTCACCCGGGTGGAAGGTGGTGCCGCGCTGACGCACGAGGATGTTGCCGGCCAGCACGCGCTCGCCGCCGAACTTCTTCACGCCAAGGCGCTTCGACTCGGAGTCGCGACCGTTGCGCGACGAACCACCGGATTTTTTGTGAGCCATGGGTTTGCTCCTTGTTCCTTCAGCGCGCCGGCTGCGGGCGCTCTGTTAAATTCTTACGCTTCGGTCGACTTGGCGGCGGCCTTCTTGGCCGGAGCCTTCTTGGCGGCGGCCGGCTTTTCAGCAGCGGCTTCAGCCTTCGGGGCGGCGGCCTTCTTGGCGGGCTTGGCTTCCGTTTCCTCAACGCGCGGGGCGAGGCCGCGAGCGCGCAGGTTCATTTCGGCCTTGGTCATCAGCGAGGTTTCGCCGTCCCACTTGGCCTTCTCGCCGGCGCCTTCGATGCCGGTGATGCGCAGGACCGATTCCATCTGGCGATGGCCGTTCGTGCGGCGATAGCCCTGACGACGGATCTTCTTGAAGATCTTGATCTTCTCACCCTTGCGGGTTTCGACGAGGGTCGCGGCGACCGTGGCGCCGGCGATCGTCGGGGCGCCCAGGGTCACGCCCTTGTCGCCGCCGAGCATCAGCACGTCGCCGAACGACACGTCCGAACCGGCGTCGCCATCGAGCTTTTCGACGACGATCACATCACCCGGTTGGACCCGGTACTGCTTGCCGCCGGTCTTGATCACCGCGTACATGTTGAAGCCTCAGCGTAAACGCAAAAAGATAAGCGCCCGTCGGGGGACCCCGGCGGGCGAAGAGCGGCGACATATACGGAAGGGGTCGGCCGAGTCAACGCGGACGGGCGAAAAAGCCCCGGCGGGGGCGATTTGGCCACGGCATCCCCACCGGAAGGACTAGGCGCCCTCGGCTAGCCATTTCATCCAGTATCCGAATAGGGCGATTGGGTGCATCCTTTGTGGCGGTAATGTGGTCGGGGCGGGCTTCGGAGGGCTCCCTCATGCCTGGCGCACCGCGTTTCGGCACCGTTACTCATACTCCCGGTGCAACCTACCTCGGCGTCGACTTCAACGAGAATTTCGGGGTCTCGGTCGCCTCTGCGGGCGATGTGAACAATGACGGCGTCGCCGACCTGATCATCGGCGCGGACCTCGATGACGTCGGCGGCATGAACCGCGGCAGCGCCCGGGTGGTCTCGGGCGTCGACGGCGCCACTCTCTATACCTTCCTCGGAGACGCCGCCGGCGACTTCTTCGGCCACTCGGTGGCGGGCGCAGGGGACGTCAACGGCGACGGCTTCGATGATCTGCTGGTCGGCGCCTGGGTCGGGGACGCCAACGGTACGGACTCGGGTTTCGCCCGCATCCTGTCCGGCGCTGACGGTACGATCCTTCGCACCTTCGTCGGCGACTCCATCTCGGACCGCATGGGAACCGCGGTCGCCTCGGCCGGGGACGTGGACGGCGACGGCGCGGCCGACATCATCGTCGGGGCCAGTCTCGACGATGACGGCGGTCTCAACGCCGGCAGCGCCCGGGTCTTCTCCGGCGCCACGGGCGCGGTTCTGTGGACCTTCCACGGCGCCGAGCCGGCGGACAATTTCGGCACCTCCGTGGCCTCCGCCGGCGATGTCGACGGCGATGGCCGGGCGGACCTGATCATCGGCGCCTGGCAAGCCAACGGGGCGGGGGCCAATGCCGGGCTGGCCCAGGTCTACTCCGGAGCGACCGGTCTCCTCCTGCATACCTTCACCGGCAGCGCGGCGGCTGATCAGTTCGGAGTCTCCGTGGCCTCGCTCGGCGACATCGACGGCGACGGCCTGGCGGACCTGGCCGTCGGGGCCAACCTCGACGACAACATGGGGCCGAACTCCGGCAGCGTGACCGCCTTCTCGGGCGCGACCGGCGCCGTCCTGTGGTCGATCAACGGCTCCAGCGGGGCGGACCAGTTCGGGACTTCGATCGCCAACGCCGGCGACGTCGACGGCGACGGAGTCGATGACCTGATCATCGGCGCGCCCGAGGATAACGCCACCTTCGGCTCGGCCCGGCTGGTCTCCGGCGCCACGGGCGGCACGCTCGCCCTGTTCACCGGAGACGCCAGCGGCGACAATTTCGGCTTCTCCGTCTCGACGGCCGGCGACCTGAACGGCGACGGTTTCGCGGACGTCATCGTCGGCGCTGACGACGTCGGAACCAACGGCCTGGTCTCGGGGGCGGCGCGGGTGTTCCTGTCGCAGTTCTCCGGCGGGCTGGGCGGCCTCGTGGCCTTCACCGAGCACGATCCCGGCGTCCTCCTCGACAATGACGTCGCCCTGGCCGACGCCGAGCTCGACTTCGCCAACAGCTACGCCGGCGCCACCCTGACCCTCTCCCGGGTGGGCGAGCCCAGTGTGGACGACTTCTTCGCCGGGTCCGGCGCGGTCAGCCTGGTCGATGGCGACCTGATCGTATCGGGCGTGACCATCGGGACCTACGTCCAGGAAGGCGGCCAACTGGTCATCGCCTTCGGCGCGGCGGCGACCTCGACCCTGTCCGACGGCGTGCTGCGGGCCATCACCTACGCCAACCTATCGCACACGCCGCCCGCCTCTGTGGACATCGAGATCGTCTTCAACGACGGCGATCCGGACCTGCCCCAGTCGGTGTCGGGCGTGATCAGCGTCAACATCACCGCGGTGGAGGACCTGCCCCAGGCCTTCGACGACGCCGTCGCCGCCCCCGAGACTGGCGTCCTCGCCGGCAGCGTCTTCGCTGACAACGGCTCGGGCGCCGACAATGATTTCGACGGCCCGGCCATCGCGGTCGGCTCGGTCAACGGCTCCGCCTTGAACGTCGGCCAGCCGATCCTCCTGGCCTCGGGAGCCGTCCTGACGGTCAATGCCGACGGGACCTTCACCTACAACCACGGGACGCTGTTCACGGGCCTGGGCGGCCCGCTCTCGGGCGCGGCCAACACCGCCTTCAGCGAGACCTTCACCTACGCCCTGACCACGGGTGAGACGGCGACCGTGACCGTCACCGTCAATGGCGAGGACGGCGAGCTCGACCTCCTGCTCGGCAGCGCCGGAGCAGACGACATGGACGGCGGCGTCGGGGACGATCAGGTCCGGGGGAGCGCCGGCGACGACTTGCTGGATGGCGGCGAGGGGACCGACGTTCTCGTCTACGCCGACTCGACCGCCGGCGTGTCCGTCAACCTCGCCGCCGGCCGCGCGACCAATGACGGCCAGGGCGGCGCTGACAGCTTGTCGAACTTCGAGAACGTCACCGGCTCGGCCTTCGACGACGTGCTGGTGGCCTCCGGCTCGGCCAACCGGCTGGTCGGCGGCGCAGGCGCGGACACCTTGGTCGGCCTCGGCGGGGCGGATGTGCTGATCGGCGGGGCGGGCGCCGCCAACCAGCTGATCGGCGGCGACGGCGACGACCAGTATTTCGTCACCGCCAACGACTCGGTCATCGAGCTCGCCGGACAGGGGCGCGACCGGGTCCTGACCGACCGCCTGACCTTCACCCTGACGGCCAATGTCGAGGAGCTGGTCTACACTGGCCTCGGCGCCTTCACCGGCCGGGGCAATGCGCTGGATAACTTCATCGCCGGCGCGGGCGGGGCCGACAGCCTCAGCGGCGGGGCCGGGCGCGATATCCTGATCGGCGGAGCGGGGGTCGACCGGGCCGACTATTCCACCGCCGCGGCTGGCGTCATCGCCAGCCTCCTGGCCGCTTCAGCCTCGGCCGACGGGGATGGCTCCACGGATCAACTGTTCGGCCTCGAGGATCTGCGGGGCTCCGCCTTCGCCGACCGCCTGGGCGGCGACGCCGGCGCCAACAGGCTGGAAGGGCAGGCGGGGGCCGATGTCCTGGCCGGGCGCGGCGGGGCGGACATCCTGTCGGGCGGCGGCGGGATCGACACGGCCGACTACGCCGCGGCCGCCGCGCGTGTCTCGGCCTCCCTGCAGACCGGGCTGGCGACGACGGATGGCGACGGCGGAGCGGATGCGTTCGACTCGATCGAGAACCTGATCGGCTCGGCCTTCGACGACCTGCTGTACGGCAACGCCCTGGGCAACGCCCTGTCTGGCGGGGCCGGCCGCGACGTGCTGGTCGGTCTGGCCGGCGCCGACGTGCTTTCGGGCGGCCAGGGCGTCGCCAACCAGTTGATCGGGGGGACCGGCGACGACGTCTATATAGTCGAGGCCGTCGGCGACTCGATCGTCGAGGCGGCCGGCGAGGGGACCGACACCGTCCGCACGACCCTCGACCGCTTCTTCCTCGGGGCCAATCTCGAGAACGCCGCCTACCTTGGCGCCGGCGCGGCGACCTTGACCGGCAATGGTCAGGCCAATGTGCTGACCGGCGGGGCGGGGGCGGACACCCTCGCGGGCGGACTCGGCAACGACAGCCTGGCCGGCGGCGAGGGCCAGGATACGGCGGTGATGCTGGGGCTCAGCACCGACTACTTCTTTGTCGACCTCGGCGACGGCCGCATTCGCATCGCCGACCGCGTCGCCGGGCGGGACGGGGTCGACACCCTGGTGAGCGTCGAGTCGGTGCGCTTTTCCGACGGAGTCGTCATGGCTGTCCCGGCGCCCGCGGTTCCCGCGGCCCTGCTCGCCAAGGATGTCGGCGCGCCCTTCGTCCTCCCGGGCCTGGAGGACGACGCCCTGGCGCGCCGCGGCTTCGATCCGGACGACTGGCTGCAGGGCTGATCTTCGCGGCGGCAGTCCTGGCTCAAACGGCGCCTTCACCACACGAATGGCTGCCGTAGATACGCGTAACCCGGGTCTTCTCGATTCGCGGTATGGGCGCAGAATCCTCCTCAGGGCCTGTCAGGTTGAATTTTGCGCGCCTTTAAGGTTTAGGTAAGCGGGTAGGGCGTCCGGAGGGGCGCGCCCGTGCCGGCCCCTGTCGCCGCGCGCGATGGCAGGGGAAGCAGCATGCCGGTCACTTTCAGCGAACAATCCACCGCCACCTTTCCGCAGCCCGCCGCCGGCGGCCGGATGAGCTTCATCGACGCTGACAGCGACGGTGATCTGGACATCCTGTACCAGACCGGCGCCAACGGCACGGCCTTCCAGTACGCCCGCTCGAACGGCGACGGCACCTACACCATTCTGGCCCTGGGCTCCTCGCCCTTCGCGGGCCTGACCATTCCGGACCACAACGGCGGCAATTTCCACGTCGGCGACATCGACGGCGACGGCGACATGGATCTGTGGGCCGGCCAATCGACCGGTGCGGGCACGGGCAGCTATTTCCGCAACGACAACGGGACGTTCACCTCCCAGTCGTCGGCCACGTACCCGCAGCCGGGCGCCTCGTCCCGCGTGGTCATGGCTGATTTCGACGGCGATGGCGACGCCGACATGCTCTACCAGACGGTGGGCAACGGCACGGCCTTCCAGTACGCCCAGTCCAACGGCGACGGGACTTACACCCTGCTGGCCCAAGCCGCCTCGCCCTTCGCCGGCGTGACGCTGCTGGACAACAGCGGCGGCACGCACGTCGCCGCCGACTTCGACGGCGACGGCGACCTCGACCTTTGGAACACCCAGGCGAGCACCACCGGCGCCTATTTCCGCAATGACGGCGGGACGTTCTCGAGCCAGTCTTCGGCCACCTTCCCGGCTCCGGCCGCGATCACGCGCATTGTCGTCGGCGACTTCGATTCCGACGGCGACGCCGACATTCTCTACCAGACCGCCGGCGACGGCTCGGCCTGGCAGTACGCCCGCTCCAACGGCGACGGCACGATGACCATCCTGTCGCAGGCGTCGTCGCCCTTCGCCGGCGTGACCCTGGTCAACCACAATGGGTCGAATTTCATCGCCGGCGACGTTGACGGCGACGGCGACCACGACGTTCTGGGCGTGCTCAACAGCACCCAGGGCGAGTTTTACCTGGCCAACGGCAAGCCGCCCGAGATCGTCAGTTCGACCCCGTCCGACAACGGCACGGGCGTCGCCGTCGGCGCCAACATCGTCCTGACCTTCGACGAGTCCGTCGTGAAGGGCTCGGGCAACATCTACATCTATCGCGGCGACGGGACCCTGATCGAGACGATCAGCGTCGGTTCGGCCCAGGTCACGGGCTCGGGCACGACCTGGACAATTGATCCGTCGGTGACCCTCGCGGGCCTGACCAACTATTACGTTCTCACCGACGACGGCATCTTCGCCGACGCCGACGGCTCGATCTTCGCGGGCATCAGCGACGCCATCACGCTGAACTTCACCACGGCGGCGGCGAACACCGCCCCGACCTTCACCAACCTGAACGGCGACACGGCCGGCTTCACGGAGAACGTGTCGGGCGCCGTGCGGCTCGACATGGGCCAGAATGCGACCGTCGCCGACGCCGAACAGGCGAACTTCAACGGCGGCGCCTTGACCGTTACGATCACCGCCAACGGCGTCGCCGCCCAGGACGTGCTCAGCGTCGCCAACATCGGCACGGGCGCGGGTCAGATCAGCGTCTCGGGCGCAAACATCAGCTATCAGGGCGTCCAGATCGCCACCTTCACCGGCGGGACCGCCGGCGCCGCTCTGACCATCACCCTTGACGCCGACGCCACTCCCGCCGCGACCCAGGCCCTGGTCCGGGCGCTGCAGTACAACAACACCTCCGACGCGCCGACCTCGGCGACGCGCACCATCACGACCGTCCTCACCGACGGAGCGGGCGGAACCAGCGCGACCCAGACCACCACTGTAACCCTTTCCGCCGCCAACGACCCCCACACCGGCGGCGCCTCGATCACCGGCACGGCGACCGAGAACCAGGTCCTCACCGCCGTCTCGACCATCGCCGATCCCGATGGCCTGGGGACCCTGCACTATCAGTGGCAGCGCGACACCGGCGGCGGCTTCGTCAACGTCGGGTCCGACCAAGCGACCTACACGCTCGGCGACGCCGACGTCGGCGGCGTAATCCGCACGGTGATCTACTACACCGACGCCGGCGGCACGGTGGAATCGGCGACCAGCGCATCCACGGCGGCCATCGCAGCCACCAACGACCCGCACACCGGCGGCGCCGCGCTCACCGGCACGGCGACCGAGAACCAGGTCCTGACCGCCGTCTCGACCCTGGCTGACGCCGACGGTCTCGGGACCCTTCACTACGATTGGCAGCGCGACACCGGCGCGGGCTTCGTCTCAATCGGAGCGGCCGACCAAGCGACCTACACCCTCGGCGACGCCGACGTGGGGGGCGTGGTCCGCGTGGTCATCAGCTACACCGACGGCCAGGGGTTCGCGGAATCGGCGACCAGCGCCGGAACGGCGGCCATCGCCGGGGTCAACGACCCGCACACCGGCGGCGCCTCGATCACCGGTACGGCGACCGAAGACCAGGTCCTGACCGCCGTCTCCACCATCGCGGACGCAGACGGTCTCGGGACGCTGCACTACCAGTGGCAGCGCGACACCGGCGCGGGCTACGTCAACGTCGGGTCTGACCAGGCCACCTACACCCTCGGCGACGCCGACGTCGGCGGCGTGGTCCGCGTGGTGATCTACTACACCGACGCCGGCGGCACGGTGGAATCGGCGACCAGCGCCGGCACCGCGGCCATCGCCAACGTCAACGACGCTCCGACGCTCAGCCTCACGGCCGCCACCGCGACCTTCACCGAAGGCGACGCCGCGGTTGACCTGTTCTCCGGCCTGAGCGCCGCGAACATCGAGTCGGGCCAGGAACTGTCGGTGCGACTGAGCATCACCGGCGTGGTCGACGGGGCGAACGAGAGCATCGTCCTTTCCGGCGTACCCATGCTCCTGATCCCCGGCAGCCCGGACATCCAGCCGGCGCCGGGCGGCGCCGTCATGTACCAGATCACCGCCGGCGCCCTGCCGGGGGAACTGATCCTGACCATCGTCGGGATGACCTCGACCTCCCACCTGGAGCAGGTCCTCAACGGGATGTCGTATCAGGTCACCGGCGACAATCCGACGGCCGGGGACCGCCAGATCACCGTCGTTTCGATCACCGACAACGGCGGCACCGCGAACGGCGGCGTCAACACCAGCGCGGTCAATGAGACCGCGACCATCACCGTCGTGGCCGCAGATGATGCGCCGGTGGCGGGGGATGACTCCGACTCGACCCTCGAGAGCGTCGTGCTCAACGGCTCCGTGTTCGGCAACGACTCCGACGTCGACGGCCCGGCCCTCGAGATCAGCGAGGTCAACGGTTCGGCCGCCGCGGTCGGAAGCCAGATCTCCCTGGCCTCGGGCGCCCTGCTGACCGTCAACGCCGACGGCACCTACAGCTACGATCCGAACGACGCCTTCAACGCCCTGTCTGGCCCGGCTTCGGGCGGCACCAACCTGACCGCCACGGACACCTTCACCTACACCCTGACCAACGGGAACACCGCCACGGTCACGGTCACCATCGTCGGCGAGGACAGCCCGGGCGATTCGGTGCAGGGCGACAGCGGCGATAACACCCTGACCGCCGGCGACGGCGAGGACACCCTGGTCGGCGGCGGCGGCAACGACGCTCTCGACGGCGGCGACGGCGAAGACACCGCCGACTACTCCGGCTCGACCGGCGGCGTGCACATCCGCCTGAACGGCGGCTTCGGCAGCGACGGCGAGGGCGGCACCGACACGCTCACCAACATCGAGAACCTGATCGGCTCGGCCAACAACGACATCCTGATCGGCGCCGCTGGCGGTAATCTCCTGTCGGGCGGCGCGGGGTCGGACGTCCTGATCGGCCTGGACGGCGACGACCTCCTGGTCGGCGGCGCCGGCGCGGCCAACCAGCTGCAGGGCGGTCAGGGCGACGACACCTATTTCGTCGAGGCCAACGACACGGTGGTCGAGCTTGAGAACCAAGGCCACGACCGCATCTTCACCAGCCGAAACAACATGACGCTGGTGGCGAACGTCGAGGAACTGCACTTCACCGGCGCCGGACCCTTCACCGGCATCGGCAACGACCTGGACAACACCATCGTCGGCGGCGTGTTCGACGACACCCTGGTCGGCGGCTTCGGAAACGACATCCTGAACGGCGGCACGGGCGGCAGCGACACCGTCTCCTACGCCGCCACGGGCCTGGCCGTGTTCGTCAACCTGGCCAACAACATCGCGGCCGGCTTCCTCGGCACGGACACGCTGATCAGCATCGAGAATGTGATCGGCTCGTCCAGCAACGACGTGATCGCGGGCGACGCCAACGCCAATCGGCTGTCCGGCGGTGCGGGCGACGACTTCCTCACCGGCCGCGGCGGCAATGACGTGCTGCAGGGCGGCCTCGGCGTGGACACCGTCGACTACCAGGACGCCGCATCCGGCGTAGTGGTCCGCCTCGACCTGTCGACGGCCCAGGACGGCGACGGGGGCGTCGACACCCTCTCGTCGATCGAGCGTATCTGGGGCTCGGCCTTCAACGACCTGATCATCGGCAACGCCGGAGCCAATTCCCTCAGCGGCGGCGAAGGGGCCGACGTCCTGATCGGCCGTGACGGCAACGACACCCTGATCGGCGGATCGGGCGCGGCCAACACCCTGTACGGCGGCGCGGGCGACGATTTCTATGTGGTCAGCGCCAACGACACGATCCACGAGCTGGCCGGCGAAGGCACCGACACGGTCCAGACGGACCGCGCCTACTATGCGCTCGCGGCCAATATCGAGAACCTCGAGTATGACGATGACGGCGACTTCGCCGGCGTCGGCAACGCCCTGAACAACGTCATCACCGGCGGCGTAGGCCGGGACACCCTGAGGGGCGGCCAGGGCAATGACACCCTCAACGGCGGCGACGGCTACGACACCGCCCAGTACGCGGGCACGCTCTCGCAGTACACGATCGAAAGCCTCGGCGGCGGCCAGTACCGCGTCACGGACACGGTCGCCGGTCGAGATGGCGTGGACATCGTCGACGGCATCGAGCAGCTCCGCTTCTCGGATCAGATCAGCGTTCTGGGCGGCGCCGGCGCGCCGGTCCTGTCTGCCAAGGAGATGGCGGCGGCCGTATCGCCGCTGATGGACGACGGCTTCTTCCTGCCGAAGGACCTCGACCTGCCGCAGATCCTTCCGGACGCGTTCGACCCCTTCGCCGCCCCGGCGTTCGACGGACCGGTCTTCGCCCTGGCCAGCGAGGCTACCGCCGGCCTTGCCGACTCCGGAATGCTGCACGCCGCTCTCAACGTGCATCACGAAGCTGTCTTCGACGACGACTGGCTGATGTGACGGCCTCCGCTGTCGGGGGGCGGTCCTATGACCTTCCTCCGATGGCGGGCCTCTCCCGTCGGGTGTAAGCAGGCGCCTCCATTTTTCCGCGTTGCCCGCCGGCCGGGCTCCGCCGGCTGTCTGCGGACGCGCGCCGTCGGAGAGGGATCATGGATCAGCAGCGTCTCGATCAATTCATGGGCAAGATGGTCGGCGACCTCGGGGCCGCGGTTTCGGCCGCCCTGGTCGTCGTCGGCGACAAGCTCGGCCTCTACAAATCCCTGGCTGAGGGCGGCCCGCAGACCCCGGCCCAGCTCGCCGAGCGCGCCGGCGCCCGCGAACGCTACGTCCGCGAATGGCTGAACGCCCAGGCCGCCTCGGGCTATGTCGACTATGATGCGGCCAGCGGCGCCTACAGCCTCAACGACGAACAGGCCATGGTCTTCGCCCGTGAGGGCGAGCCGACCTTCATGGCCGGCGGCTTCGAGATCGTCGCCTCCCTGTTCCGCGACGAGCCGCGCATCACCGAGGCCTTCAAATCGGGCGAGGGCGTCGGCTGGCACGAGCACGACAAATGCCTGTTCCGCGGCACCGAGCGTTTCTTCCGCGCCGGCTACAACGCCTATCTGGTGGACGCCTGGCTGCCCGCGCTCGAGGGCGTCGTCGACAAGCTGAAGACGGGCGCCCGCGTCGCCGACATCGGCTGCGGCCACGGGGCCTCGACCGTGATCATGGCCAAGGCCTTCCCCAAGTCCGAGTTCTTCGGCTTCGACTACCACGGCCCCTCGATCGAGCGCGCCGCGGCGATCGCCGAGGAAGAGGGCGTCGCCGCCAACACCCATTTCTCGGTCGCTTCGGCCAAGGGGTTCGAGGGCGAGGGCTTCGACCTGGCCTGCATCTTCGACGCCCTGCACGACATGGGCGACCCGGTCGGCGCCGCCGCACACATCCGTCAGGCGCTCAAGCCGGACGGGACCTGGCTGCTGGTCGAGCCCTTCGCCCACGACCGGGCCGAGGACAACCACAACCCGGTCGGCCGCATCTTCTATTCAGCCTCGACCATGATCTGCACCCCGGCCTCGTTGAGCCAGGAGGTCGGCCTCGGCCTCGGGGCCCAGGCGGGCGAGGCGCGGCTCCGGTCGGTCTGCACCGAGGCGGGCTTCACCCGCTTCCGCCGTGTGGCCGAAACTCCATTCAACCTGATCTTCGAGGTTCGCCCCTGATCGAGGACTTGCGGAAAATCCGGCGTGGAGCTTGAACGGATCGCGATCCAGGAAAGGCTCCTCATGCTGACGCGTATTCTGACCGGCGCGGTCCTCGCGCTCGCGGCCTTCGTGACCGCGCCCACGGCCGTCTCCGCCGCCGAACCGGTCTTCACGGCCAAGGCGTGTCCGGCCGACTGGCCCACGAGCCGGGTCGAGTGCGGGACCCTGACCGTCGACGAAGCGCGCGACGGCTCGTCCAGCCGCCGCATCGACATCGCCGTCGCCATCGTCCGCGCCAGCAACCCCCACAAGGACGCTTCCGGCCAGGCCTTGCCGCCGGTGGTGGTCTTCCACGGCGGCCCGGGCGGCGCCTCGGTCTCCAACGTCGGCCGCATCGTGCAGCGTCTCGAAGCCCAGCCGGACGCCAACCTGCTGATGGCCGTCGACCAGGACTGGATCTTCTTCGACCAGCGCGGCGGCGGCCTCTCCAGTCCGTCGATGGACTGCCCCGGCGCCGAGATCACCGATGCGGGCCCGCCCTCGGACGAGGACGCCGAGCTGCTCAAGGCGTGCCTCAAGGGCTTCCAGGACCAGGGCGTGAACTTCGCCCACTACAACGTCGCCGCCGTGGCCCAGGACATGCGCGACCTGGCCAAGGTGCTGAACCTGCCGAAGATCGACCTCTACGGCGGCTCCTACGGCCCGCGGGTCGAGGCCGCCGTCATCACCCACGCGCCCGAGATCGTTCGCGTCGCCGTCATGGACAGCCCCTGGCCGCCCGAGGGCAACTGGGCCGTCGGCACGCCCGAGCAGGTCTCCGCCGCGGTGAAGATCCTCCTCGCCAAATGCCAGGCCCAGCCGGCCTGCGCCGCCCGCCACCCTGACCTGCAGGCCCGCTTCGAGGCGAACGCCCGCCTGTGGCTGGCCGGCCCCCAGACCGGCAAGGACGGCCGGACCTTCACCGTCGACGACCTGTCGGCCTTCCTGATGGACACCCTCTACTCGCGCACCGGCGTGCCCAGCCTGCCGGCGGACCTGGAGAAGATCATCGCCGGCGACCTGTCGCCCGTGGCCGGTGTGGCCGAGAACCGGACCTACTATTTCGAGGGTCAGCAGCTGGCCTACATCTGCAAGGAGGAGTTGCCCTTCGAGTCGGCCGAGCGCGTGGCCGCCGGCGCCAAGGGCGACCCGGTGGCCGAGGTGCTGGTCCCTTCGCTCAACCGCCTTTTCGATGTCTGCAAGGCGGTCGACTCCGGCCCGGCCGATCCGATCGAGAACCAGCCGGTGACGACGGACATCCCGACCCTGTTCGTCGCCGCCGAGATCGACCCGGGCTGCCCGCCGCCGCTGACCGAGGCCGCCGCCAAGGGCTATTCGAACAGCCAGGTGGTCATCGTCACCAACGCCACCCACGGCGTCATCGGCGCCAGCGTCTGCACCCAGAAGATGGCCCGCGACTTCCTGCGCGATCCGTCCAAGCCGGTCGACCGCAGCTGCCTGCCGGCCCCCGGCACGCCGCTGGAGTTCACCGAGTCGGAGTAGGGCCCGCTATGTTTACGATCGGCCTAGCCGTCGCGGCGATCTGCGTCTTCGTCTACTGGGCTGCGATCGTGGTGATGCACTTCAATGCGGGGGTCATCGCCGCCCGTTCTGGCATCAGCGGCTTCGCCTTCCCGATCATCCTCTGGACGCCGACGAACGCGTCCGACCATCTGCGCGGCCTGTTCGGCCACCAGTACAGCAACCTCGGCCTTCTCTGGATCCCCGTCTGGGCGGCGCGCCTCGGCCTGGTCGTCGGATGTCTTGCCGTCATCACGCTCTGGTTCGCCCCTCTGCCGGCCTGACGCGCAACAAACCTCTCGACTGTTATAAAGTAACACGCTACAGGGTCGGGCGATGGCCCCGCCCGACCTTCAGCAACCGATCCTGCTTTCCGTGCTCGGAGGTGGCCTGGCGACAGCCTTCCTGCACGCCGCCCTGCCGACCCACTGGCTGCCCTTCGTCCTCGTCGGCCGCGCCCAGCGCTGGAGCCTGGCCCGCGTCATGGCGGCCGTGGTCGCCGCCGGCCTCGCCCACATCGCCGCCACCGCCTTCGTCGGCGGCCTGATCGTTCTGGCCGGGCTGGCGCTCGACCAGTGGATCGCCGGCATCCTGCCGCACCTGTCGGCGGTCTTCCTCTTCCTGTTCGGCGGCTTCTATCTGGTCCGCGCCCTGATCCGCGGGCCCCAGTTGGCCGGCGGGCCCCAGCTCGATCTGGCCGAGCCCTCGGTGTCCCACGCCGCCGCCTTCGGCGGGCTTGTCGCGATGATGGCCTTGTCGCCGGGCGAGGTGCTGCTGCCCTTCTACCTGACCCAGGCCGAGGCCGGCGCCGGCATGCTGGCGCTGCTGACCCTGATCTTCGCCGTCGGCACCATCGCCGGCATGGCCGTGTTCACCCTGCTGGCGCGGGCCGGCTGGTCGGTGCTGCGCCTGGAGCGCTGGGCCCGCTACGAGGGCGCCGTGCTCGGCCTGGCCCTGATCGCCGTCGGCGTGCTGGTGGTCCTCAATCAGCACTAGGCTGATAGGTTATATATTAACAATCAAAGACTTAGTTCGCGGCGGCGTTGACCCCTCGCCGCGCGGGGCCTAGGAGGGGACATGGCGCACGACCACGGGCATCCGCACGGCCACGACGGCCATGATCACCCCGATCATGACGACCATGGTCATGACCACGGGCACGACCACTCGCACGCCCACGGCCATCACCACCACGGTCCGGTCGACACCGGCGACTGGCGCTACGCCGTCGGTCTGCTGGTCAATCTCGCCTTCGTCGGCGTCGAGGTCGGCGCCGGCCTGTGGAGCGGCTCGACCGCCCTGCTGGCCGATGCGGGCCACAACCTGTCCGACGTGCTCGGCCTGGCCATGGCCGGTGGAGCGGCCTGGCTGGCCCGGCGCAGCGGCGGGACGCACCACACCTACGGCTTCGGCAAGGCCACCGTCCTGGCCGCCCTGGCCAACGCCATCCTGCTGATCTTCGCCTGCGGGGCCATCGCCCTGGAGGCCGTCCGCCGCCTCAACAGCGACGCCGAGGTCCACTCGGCCACGGTCATGATCGTCGCCGGCGTCGGCTTCGTCATCAACCTGGGCACCGCCCTGCTGTTCATGCGCGACCAGCACTCGGACCTGAACGCCCGCGGGGCCTATCTGCACATGCTGGCCGACGCCGCCGTCTCCATCGGCGTGGTCATCGCCGGGGCGGTGATCCTGTTCACCGGCTGGTCGATCATCGACCCGCTGGTCAGCCTGGTCATCGTGGCAGTGATCCTGATCGGCACCTGGGGCCTGCTCAAGGACTCGGTCAACCTGGCCCTGGACGCGGCCCCGCGCGGCGTCGACGTCGACGCCATCCGCACCGCCTTCCTGGCCCTGCCGGGCGTCAGCGCCGTGCACGACCTGCACGTCTGGGGCCTGTCGACCACCGAAACCGCCCTGACCGCCCACCTGGTCCACGACCGCCCCGACGCCGGCGCCCTGCTGGAAGAGGCGCAAGGCCTCGCCCGCACCCGCTTCAAGATCGGCCACACGACGCTGCAGCTCGAGGCAGGCGCCCTCCCGGACTGTCCCGACTGCTGAGCGCGCCGCGGGCGTCGGCTGGTTCGTCACGAAGGGCACCAAGGCTTCACAAAGGACACGAAGGGACCGTGCGCCCGCGAACGACGCGGCACGCGTCCATCCCCTCAAGGATTTGAGGCGCTTCGCGCGACGCGCCCCCGCTCCCTTCGTGTTCTTCGTGCTCCCTTGGTGTCCTTCGTGACGAACCAGAACTGCCAGACCCAAACCCCACGCGCAGCCCGGTCTGGCGCTCGGCCTCTCCCGCCCCTAGATGAGCGCCATGACCGATACCGCTTCCGGCAAGATCCCCGTCACCGTCCTCACCGGCTACCTCGGCGCCGGCAAGACCACCCTGCTCAACCGCATCCTCACCGAGGACCACGGCAAGCGCTACGCCGTCATCGTCAACGAGTTCGGCGAGATCGGCATCGACAACGACCTGGTGGTCGGCGCCGACGAGGACGTGTTCGAGATGAACAACGGCTGCGTCTGCTGCACCGTGCGCGGCGACCTGATCCGTGTCGTCGCCGGCCTGATGAAGCGCCAGCGCCCGGGCAAGCCCGCCTTCGACGCCATCATCGTCGAGACCACGGGCCTGGCCGACCCCGGCCCGGTGGCGCAGACCTTCTTCGTCGACGAGGACGTCAAGGCCAAGACCGAGCTGGACAGCGTCACCGCCCTGGTCGACGCCAAGCACGTCATGGCCCGCCTCGACGACTCCAAGGAGGCCCGCGAACAGGTCGCCTTCGCCGACCGCATCATCCTCAACAAGGTCGACCTGGCTTCGGACATCGAGCTGGCCGAGGTGGAGCGCCGCCTGCGCAAGCTCAATCCGCTGGCCCCCATCACCCGCGCCACCCGCGCCGACGTGCCGCTGGACCAGGTGCTGGGCCTCGGCGGCTTCGACCTCGAGCGGATCCTCGACATCAACCCGCAGTTCGCCAACCCCGCCCACGGCGAGGAAGGCCATGTCCACGACGAGCACTGCGGCCATGATCATCACGGCCACGACCATGATCATCATCACCACGCCCACGAGCACGAGCACGCCCATGGCGGCGCGCGCGGTCACGCCCACGAGGACGACATCAAGGGCGTCTCACTGTCGATCGACGGGCCGATGGATGGGCAGAAGTTCACCGCCTGGCTGGACCGGCTGCTCGGCGAGCAGGGCCAGAACATCCTGCGCGCCAAGGGCATCATCGACGTCCAGGGCGAGGATCGCCGCTTGGTCTTCCAGGCCGTGCACATGATCCTCGAGGGCGATCTGCAGAAGCCCTGGGGGGCCAACGAACGCCGCTGGTCTCGCGCCGTCTTCATCGGCCGCGATCTCGACGAGGCGGAACTGAAGCGCGGCTTCGAGGCTTGCGCCGCCTGACACCCTGAAGGAGCTCGCCATGGCCGATGCAGCTAGGATCGCCCTGATCGTGGGAGCCTCGCGCGGCATCGGCCTCGGCCTGGTCGAGGAGTATCTGTCGCGCGGCTGGACGGTGGTCGCCACCGTCCGCGACGGCGACGGCGAGGCCGTCCTCGACGCGCTGGACAGGGGCGGCCGCCTGACCGTCTACCGCGCCGACGTCACGCGCGACGCCGACATCCAGGGCCTGGTCGAGCGCATCGACAGCCCGCTCGACCTGCTGTTCGTGAACGCCGGCGTCATGGGTCCGAAGGACATGCTCGAGGCCCTGCCGGAAGAGATTGACCGGGTCATGCACACCAACGCCTTCGGCCCCGCCCGCCTGGCCTGGTTCCTGGTCGACCGCATCCGCGAGAAGACCGGCGTGGTCGCCCTGATGTCGACCGGCATGGCCTCGATCGCCGACAACACCATGGGCGGCTATGACGTCTACCGCGCCTCCAAGGTCGCCCAGAACATGCTGGCCCGCAGCCTTTGGATCGGCCCCGGCCAGGCCCGCGGCCTGACCGTGCTGTCGGTCAATCCGGGCTGGGTCCAGACCGACATGGGCGGGTCGGGCGCCACTATCGACGTGCCCACCAGCGCCCGCGGCATCGCCGACCAGATCGAGGCCCAGGCCGGCTCAGGCGGGCATCGCTTCGTCGGCTGGAACGGTCGGGAGCTGCCCTGGTGAACCCGCCGCCCACGCCCCGGCGCGCCGCCGTCGTCCGCTACGCCACGCCGGACATCGAAATCCTCCAGCCCGGCGATCACGTCGTCTGCGCCGTCTCGGGCAAGCTCATCTCGCTGGACCTGCTGACCTACTGGAGCGTCGAGTTTCAGGAGGCCTACGCCACCGCCGCTTTCATGACGCAGCGGTGGGTCGAGACGCACGGGCGGACAGAGCTAGACAGTGGCTCTCGCTGAGGTTGTGCGAATCCGCATTCTGTGTCTAGGCTCCTCAGCTCCCGTCTAGCGAGTCCAAGTCGCTCGGTCAGATGGGGAGACAGCGTTCAAGAAGCTAACCGAGTTTAAATCTAGTCCATCCGGGGGATCATATGGACGTCCGAGCCTTGAGCGGAACAGCGTCGAGTATTTCCAATCCCCTAGCAGCCAAAGTGCCTTCGGAAGCCAAAGGTCAAGCTGATTCAAACCCAGCGTATGTCTTGGATCTATCGCCTGAGGCGAGAGTTGCAATCGAGGGATCGCAATCGGCCGCCAGCACTCAAACAACTCCTCCCCCTCCGGTTCCCACTCTGCCCGACGTGGTCGTCGAAGCGGTCAGAGTGAAGGCGGCAGCATTTGAGGCAGACCTGCGCAGTCAGCAGAATCCGAGTGTTCCTGACTACGGTCAGATAGCCATTCAAGTAAACATGTACTACTCACAGCAAATGGGGATTGCTGGCGGTGCCCAAGTTGGGGTCAATCAGCATGTTAGGGTTGATACATCGGTGAATCTAAATGACCCTAAGCAAAAGGCGGCGGTCGACACCGTAAAGAATGATCTCATCGCCACCGTTTATCAGGCGATGTCAAATCCTGATGCGCTGATAAATGGCCCTGACACTGCCGACGTGACGGCAAGAGACTGGTTCTCTCTGATGCAAACGGTGGACCTGGTCTTGATGGGAGGCACCAATCCGCGCGGCGCGGCAGGCGAAACGGACATCAATGGGCCGCGAACAACCATTACGATTTGGCCATCGATGGTGTCCGGTTATTTTGGCAGTGCCAACCTCACTGACGCGGGCAGCGCCACGACTATTCTCTATCATGAACTCGGACATGCTGCACTGAGGGTGGAGACGACAGCACGATTTCAAGGCTGGTACACCGCCCAACTTGGACCACCGAACAATATGACCCCAGCGCAGGCTGCCGCAGCTTGGCCGACTAGCTCAGCGGCCATTCTGGATCAGCAGCGAGCCACTGCATTTGGTCAGGGGCTCGCTACGATGACCGGCGGCGTGGTGGCCCAGTCCTATTCTGGCTCTTCGATACCCTACGGAAGTGCGCCTCAATGATGGTTTGTCGTTTAATCCAGGCTCTCGCGGTAGCCGCCGCGCTGTTCGCCATGCCAGCTGTCTCGGCGGCGCAAGTCCCGGACGGCTCGCCGCGGGTCTACGTCTGGGGCTCGATCGCCATCGATCTGGAGGCCGGCCGCGGCCGCGCCGGCCAGACGTTCGCCATCCGGGATTGCTCCGACAGCGACAACAAATGTCTCGACGGCGGCATGCTCAGGCTGACGACGCCGCGCCTGTGCAACGGCTACGCGCAGGGCGCCTTCGGGGAAGGCGAGCTGAAGACTGAGGTCCTCCGTGTCGAAGAGGGGCCGGAAGTTCGCGCCCGCCTCGACGCCGACCTTCCGAACAGCCCGATGTTCCTGCTCGGCAACTCTGCGCGTCCGAATGTGGTCTACGTCTTCTCGCGGTACGGCATGCAGGGCCTGTACTGGGACCCGCTCGGCAAGGAGGATCTGATCGCCGTGGCGAGGGCGGAAGGGCTGCCGGGGCTCGCGCGGACAGGTCAGTCCGCGGACTTCTTCTATTTTCCCGCCCAGACACTTGGCTTGTGGGGACCCTGCGGATGAGGGAGCGCCGCTAGGTCGGTACGGTCCGCTCACTCGGCGGCGCACATGTGCCGGACGACCAGCAGCTGGCCCGGTTCCGTGGCGGGCTTGAGGGGCGGATGCTCCGGCCCCTCGACTGTGCGCAGGAAGCGCTGGGTCTCGTTGTAGAATTCCGACGTTACCACGCCAATCTCCGACCGCTCGCAGTCCACTGTGACGCGCGCCACCACCGTATTGGGCGTTCCGTCCGAGGCCGGGGCGACGGTCGCCTTCAGGGTCAGCAAGACGGTGGCGTGCGCCTGAGACGTCAGGGCTGGCAGGATGGCGTACCGGGCCCCGTCGGCGCCGATCGGCTCCCAAGTCGGATCGTCCCGGTGCGGCAGCGTCTGGGCCGAGGCCGCGCCGGCCAGGCCGATGACGGCCGTCGCTACTGCGCGCGCAAGGCGATGGTGCATGTCGATGGTCCCCCTCTTGGGGAAGCTCCCGCCGCCTTCGCTTCGTCAACGCCGTGCGAGGCCAACCTCGCCGAGCGTCACTATTCGGCCCCACTCACTGCGCAGCTTCGGCCCGTTCGAGGGAGGAAGCGATGAAGAGACTGATCCTGGCCGCGTGCCTGGCCACCATGCTCGCCGGCTGCGGCTCGACCTACACCACGCCCGGCGCCGGCGTCTCCCTGGGGGCCATCTCCGAAGGCGACAAGGACATCAGCGCCGCCTTCCAGCGCGAGGCCGCCGTCACATTCCCGGCCCGCATGGCCGTAATCCGGGTCGCGTCCGCGGGCTACCGCAGCTACTCCAACAACAGCGCCTACGGCTCCGGCGCCTTCGCCATCGTGACGACGCGGGACATCGAGAGCGACGAGAGCCTCGCGCGCCTCGCCCGCATGCCCCAGGTCGCCGCCGTCGCCCCGGTCAGCCGGCTGCTCCTTCCGGCCCAGCTGCGCAACACCCGCGACCTGCGCGCCGCCGCGGCCCAGCTGAAGGCGGATGTCATGCTCGTCTATACGATCGACACCCGCTTCCGCACCGACACCACGGATGTCGGGCCGCTGCAGACCATCGCCCTCGGCTTCCTGCCGACCAAGAAGGCGGTGGTGGTCGCCACCTGCGCCTTCATGATCGTCGATGTGCGCACCGGCTTCATCTACGGCACGGGCGAGACCACGGCGACCGGCGACCAGCGCTCCAACATCTGGGGCAGCGAGGACGCCATCGAGGCGGCCCGGCTCAAGGCCGAGCGCCAGGCCTTCGAGGACGGCCTCGGCGAGGTCTCCACCCTGTGGGCCGCGATCCTCGCGGAGCATGCGGCGCGCGCGGCGGCCTGATCGGCCGTTGACGCCCCGGCCCCGGGCTCTACATCGGGGCCCATGAAAGCCAGTTTCGACGCCCAGATCACCGCCGCCCTGTTCGATGCGACCGGGGCGATCTTCGCCCTGGGCGACGGCTCGGTCCGCTTCGACACCGGCGAGTTCAGCGCCGCCCACGACGGCGCCGTCCTCTGCGCCGTCGTCCACCCCTCCGGCGACGGCGTGGTCACCGGCGGCGACGACGGCCGCGTCATCTGGCACCGCCGCGGCGAGGCGGGCGTCCTGGCCACGGCAAAGGGCCAGTGGATCGACGCCATCGACGCCTCGGCCGAGAGCAAGCTGATCGCCTTCTCCGCCGGCAAGACCCTGTCGGTGATCGACGCTGTCGACGCCGGTTTCCGCCGCGACTTCGTCCACGAGCGCACCGTCTCCGGCGTGGCCTTCGATCCCAAGGGCCGGCGCATCGCGACCTCGACCTACGGCGGCGCGGCCCTGTGGTTCGCCCGCATCGCCGTGCAGAAGCCGACCTTTCTGAAGTGGGCCGGTTCGCACACCGCGGTCGCCTGGTCGCCCGACGGCGCCTTCGTCGTCACCGCCATGCAGGACAACCAGCTGCACGGCTGGCGGGTGAAGGACCAGAAGAACCTGCGCATGGGCGGCTATCCGTCGAAGGTCCGCGCCATGAGCTTCCTGGCCAACGGCCAGCTGCTGGCCACCTCGGGGGCGCAGGGCGCCGTGCTGTGGCCCTTCGTCGGCTCCAACGGGCCGATGGGGCGCGAGGCCAATGAGATCGGCTTCGACGACAGCACCCTGGTCGCCCTCGTCGCCTCCCAGCCCAGGCACGGCCTGTTGGCCGCCGGCCTCAACGACGGCCGCGTCTGGCTGGCCGATCCGGCCGGGCAGGGGCTCAACTTCCTCAAGGCCGACAAGGGCGCCCCCATCACCGCCCTGGCCATGAGCCCGGACGCCGGCCGCGTCGCCTGGGCCGACGAGGACGGCCAGGCCGGCGTCTTCACCCTCTGAGGCCCGCCCCTTGCCTAAGACCGCAAAGCCGCGCCAACCTCGCCGCATGGCGGGGCAATCGAAGTTCAAGAAGATCCGGCGGACGCTCCTGACGGTCGTCATGGCCGCCGCCTGCTTCGTGCTGGGCGGCGTGATCATCCATCGCTTCCTGCCGCCCGCCGCCACCTTCCTGATGATCAGCCGCGCCGTCGCCGGCGACGGCATGAACTACAAGTGGCGCTCGATCGACGACATCTCGCCCCGCCTGGTCGAGGCCGCCATCGCCGCCGAGGACTCGACCTTCTGCGCTCACCGCGGCTTCGACATGAAGGCCATCGAACAGGCCCTGAAGGCCAACGCCAAGGCCGAGAAGCGCAAGTCCGGCCGCATCCGCGGCGGCTCGACCATCAGCCAGCAGACCGCCAAGAACGTCTTCCTCTGGCCTGGCCGCGACTGGGTCCGCAAGGGGCTGGAGGCCGGCTACACCGTCCTGATCGAGACCGTCTGGGGCAAGCGGCGGATCATGGAGATGTACCTCAACGTCGCCGAGATGGGCCCCGGCGTCTTCGGCGCCCAGGCCGCGTCCCGCCACTGGTTCGGCAAAGACGCCGACGAGCTCAGTCCGCGCGAGGCCGCCCGCCTGGCCGCCATCCTGCCCTCGCCGCGCCGCTACAACGCCGGTTCGCCGGGGCCCTACGTCCGCCGCCGCGCCGCCCGCATCCAGGCCGCCATGGGCACGGTCCGCAACGACGGCCTGGCCGCCTGCGTCCTGCGCTGAAGGGTCGCCCGCAAGGCTACGCTTGACCTCTGCCGTTGGGAGGCTTCCTGTGCCGCCCATGGACGCGGGAGCAACCCGCGCGGAGGAGGACTCCCATGAAGCGTTCCCTGATGGCGGCGTCGGCCGCCTGCGCCCTCACCTTCGGCCTGGCCGCCTGCGCCTCGATGGCGGACCCCGTCGACCCCGCAGCCCCGGCGGCCCCGGCCGCGCAAGCCGCGCCGCCCACCGCCCAGGACGCCTCGACCTTCGTCGCCGACGCCGAGAAACGCCTCGCCGACCTCGGCGAGGAGGCCGCCCGCATCCAGTGGACCCGGGCGACCAACATCACCCACGACACCATGTGGCTCGAGAGCCGCATCAACGCCGAGTACACCGAGCTGCAGGTCGAGCTGGCCAACGGCGCGGCTCGCTTCAATGACGTCCAGGTCCCTGACGACGTCCGCCGCAAGCTGAACCTGCTCCGCCTCGGCATCGTCCTGCCCGCGCCGAACCGCCCGGGCGCGGCCGCCGAGCTGTCCGAGATCACCACTCGGCTCGATTCGACCTACGCCACCGGCAAGTTCGAGTTCCAGGGTCGCCAGATCACCCTCGACGACGCCAGCGTGCTGCTCGCCGAGAGCCGTGACCCGGCCGTGACCAAGGCGCTGTACGAGGGCTGGCGCACCATCTCGCCGGTCATGGCCGCCGATTACACCCGCATGGTCGAGATCGCCAACGAGGGCAGCCGCGAGCTCGGCTTCGCCGACACCGGGGCCATGTGGCGCGCCGGCTACGACATGGAGCCCGACGCCTTCGCCGCCGAGACCGACCGGCTCTGGGAGCAGGTGAAGCCCTTCTACGAGAACCTGCACTGCTACGTCCGCAACCGCCTGAACGCCAAATACGGCGACGCGGTCCAGCCGGATCGCGGCCCGATCCGCGCCGACCTGCTCGGCAATATGTGGTCGCAGCAGTGGGGCAACATCTATGACGTCGTCGCTCCGGCGCGGGGCGGCGAGTCCTCCTACGACCTGACCAAGCTGCTCGTGGCCCAGAACTACGACGCCACGCGGATGGTGAAGACCGGAGAGAATTTCTACGTCTCGATGGGCCTGGACCCGCTGCCCCCGACCTTCTGGGAGCGGTCGATGATCACCCGCCCGCGCGACCGCGAGGTGGTCTGCCACGCCTCCGCCTGGAACCTCGACAACCTCGAGGACGTGCGCATCAAGATGTGCACCCAGGTCAATGCGGACGATTTCTACACCGTCCACCACGAACTCGGGCACAACTACTACCAGCGCGCGTACAAGGATCAGCCCTTCCTGTTCAAGAACGGGGCGAACGACGGCTTCCACGAGGCGATCGGCGACTTCGTCGGCCTGTCGGCCCTGACGCCCACCTACCTCAACCAGATCGGCCTGCTCGATGAGGCCCCGGGGGCGGAGGAGGACATTCCCTTCCTGCTCAAGATGGCGCTCGACAAGATCGCCTTCCTGCCCTTCGGCCTGATGGTCGACCGCTGGCGCTGGGATGTGTTCGACGGCGGTACGGCCCCGGCCCAGTACAACGACGCCTGGACCGCCAACATGCTGAAATACCAGGGTCTGGTCCCGCCGGGACCGCGTCCGGCCAACGCCTTCGACCCGGGCGCGAAATACCATATCCCGGGCAACACCCCGTACACCCGCTACTTCCTGGCCGGCATCTACCAGTTCCAGTTCCACCGCGCTGCCTGCCAGCAGGCCGGCTGGACCGGACCGCTGCATCGCTGCTCGATCTACGACAACAAGGAAGTCGGCGAGCGCTTCAACGCCATGCTCGAGATGGGTCAGTCCCGTCCCTGGCCCGAGGCCATGGCCGCCTTCACCGGCGAGTCGGGCAACGACGCCTCGGCCGTGGCGGACTACTTCGCTCCGCTGAATGTCTGGCTGACCGAGCAGAACCGCGGCAAGGACTGCGGCTGGGGGGCCTGAACCGATCGTGGGCCGTTAACTTTTGCTGTTGGCGCTTCTCTTAACCGAGATGCGCCAGTCTCGACCGGATGACCGTGGGCGGCGTGCGCCCGCGTCAGACGGCGGGGACAGCGATGCGGCTCAAGGTCTGGAGTGACGGCGTTCTGAAGTTCGCGCGGCGAACGGCCGACGACATCGGCGGCAATGTGGCGATGCTGTTCTGCCTCGCCATGCCCGTGCTCATCATGATGACCTTCGGCGGGGTCGACATTCACCGCATCTCGACGGTGCGGGTGAACCTGCAGGACGCGCTGGACGCCGCGACCCTGGCGGCCGCGCGTTCGCCCTACACCTCCGACGCCGACCTCAAGCGGATCGGCCTGGCGGCGCTGGACGCCAACCTGCAGAACTATCCCGACATCGTCCTGATCCGCGACCAGACCAAATTCACCCTGGTCGGCGACGTGGTCGTGGCCGACGCCAAGGTCGAGGTGAAGACCCTGGTCGCCAACATCGTCCTGCCGCCCTACGGGAAGCTCCTGGACGACACCCTGCCGGTCAAGGGACACTCGGAAGTCGACCGCGCCTCGCGCAACATCGAGGTGGCGCTGGCGCTCGACATCACCGGCTCGATGGCCGGCCAGAAGCTGACCGACCTGAAGGCGGCGGCCAAACAGCTGGTCGACCTGGTCGTGCAGCCGATCCAGACCCCCTACTATTCCAAGGTTGCGCTGGTGCCGTGGTCGAACTCGGTCAACCCGGGCAGCAGCTACCTGACCAGCGTCCGCGGCTCCGTGGTCGGATCGACGCCGGTGTCGAATGCGGTGATGAACCTGGTCGGGACCGCCAAGACCATCACGGGCGCGACCAAGGCCCGGCCGGTGGTCATCACCTCGGCCAGCCACGGCTTCGCCAACAACGACGTCGTCTGGATCACCGGCGCCACCGGCATGACCCAGCTGAACAACAAGCCCTATGTGGTCAAGAACAAGACCACCAACACCTTCGAGCTCTACACCCTGTCGGGCAGCCGCGTGAACGGCGAGAACTACAACGCCTATACGGGCACCGCCGGCCGGATTCAGCGTTGCCAGAACAACGACTGCTCGATCACCTTCACCACCTCGTCGAATCACGGCCTTAGCAACAACGACTACGTCTACTTCACCGATGTCAGCGGTCTGCGCGACAGCAGCAACAACAGCGTCGTCAACGGCAAGAGCTTCCTGGTCGGCAACGTCACCTCGACCACCTTCACCATCGAACCGCCTGACGGTCAGTCGATCACGCCCTACGCCTCGGGCGGTCGGACGTGGTGCGCCCAGGCCGGATGTACCTGGTACGCCTTCGAGGACACCGCGGGCGACCTGCAGACCTTCCAGGTCAGTTCATGTGTGACGGAGCGCACCGGCAACGAACGCTACACCGACGCTTCCGTCGGGGCCGGAAAGGTCGGACGACACTACCCGAGCGCCACCGGCGAATGCCTCGGCAACGCCGTGGTGCCGCTGTCGACGGACAAGACCACCCTCAAGTCCCGCATCGACAACTTCGTCGCGACGGGCGGTACGGCGGGCCAGATCGGCATCGGCTGGGGCTGGTACATGGTCTCGCCGACCTTCAGCGCCCTCTGGGGGGGCTCCGGCCAGGCCGGCGCCTACAACGTGGGCCGCACGCTCAAGGCGGTGGTGATCATGACCGACGGGGAGTTCAACACCCCCTACTGCACCGGCGTCCTGGCGCGGAACGCGGGGTCGGGCAGCGGCAGCGTTCGCATCGACTGCGACGCCGACAACGGCGATCCCTTCGCCCAGAGTCGGTCCATCTGTTCGGCGATGAAGGCCGAAGGCGTGATCGTCTACACCGTCGGCTTCCAGATCGCCTCCGGCGGCGATGCGGCCGCGCTGCTCGAGGACTGCGCCTCCTCGAAGGACAAATTCTTCCTGCCGGCCACCGGCGGCGACCTCAGCGAAGTCTTCGCCGCCATCGGTCGCGACATCACCAAGCTGCGGATCACCAAGTAGCGCCCTGGGAGGGCTTCGGCCCTCCCAGATCCCGCCCTAAAGCAGCGAGCGCCTGCCGCGCGAGCGTTAGCGCCTCCCCGCGCTCAAGCAGCGAGGCCCCGCGGGCCGAGCGTTAGCGCTTCCCCTCGCTCAAGCAGGGAGGCCCCGCGGGCCGAGCGTTAGCGCTTCCCCTCGCTCAAGCAGCGAGGCCCCGCGGGCCGAGCGTTAGCGCCCCTCTTAGATAAGCCGGATTTCCTTGAGCCGCTCGGTCAGGAAGTCCTCGGCCATGATCGACTTGTCGACATAGCGGTCCGGGTTCTCCGGGGTGATCGTCGACGGCAGGGTCTTGATCACGAAGTCCGGGTTGAAGTGCAGGAAGAAGGGCGTCGAATAGCGGGCGAAGCTGGCCCGCTCCGGCGTCGGGTTGATCACCCGGTGGCTGGTGGACGGGAGGACGTGGTTGGTCAGGCGCTGCAGCATGTCGCCGATGTTGACCACCAGGGCGCCCGGGGGCGGGGCGATGTCCAGCCATTCGCCGTCGGCGTCCTTCAGCTGCAGGCCGGCCTCTTCGGCGCCCAGCAGCAGGGTGATGACGTTGATGTCTTCATGGGCGCCGGCGCGGACGCCAGAGCTGCCCGCGGCGACCGGCGGATAGTGCAGCATGCGCAGGATGCTGTTGCCCAGCTGGACCTTGTCCTCGAAGAAGTCGTCGCCCAGCTCCATGTAGCGGGCGATGGCGCGCAGGATCTTGGCGCCCAGCGCGTCCATGGCGGTGAACATGCCGTAGAGGTGTTCCTGGAAGCCCTCGACTTCGGTCGGCCAGACGTTGTCGCGCATGTATTTGCGATAGGGGTGGCCCTCCGGCAGCTCGCGGCCGACGTGCCAGAATTCCTTCAGGTCGACCGTTGCCGCGCCCTTGGCGGCCTCGACGCCGAACGGGGTCAGGCCGCGCGCGCCGCCGGTGCCCGGCTGGTGGTACTGGCGCTTGGTCTCTTCCGGCAGGGCGAAGAAGGCCTTGGCGTCGTCGAGGGCGCTGTCGATCACCGCCTCGTCCAGCCCGTGGTCGGCGATGACCGCAAAGCCGTAGCGCTTGAACGACCCGCCCAGGGCGTCGGCGAAGGCCTGGAAGTCGGTGTCGTACAGCTTCATCGAGACGGGCTCGATGGCGCGGCGGGCGGTGGTGGTGTTCAGGCCGTCGGCCATTGGGGGACCTCAATCGGTAACGCGGGCTCTCCCATACGCCCTCAGGACCGATCTTGGCAAAGCGAGGGCGTTCACCCCCCGTACAGCCTGGAACCTTGACGGTAAGGGCGCGTTTCCGCCCGCAATCAGAAACTCAGAAGGCTCTCTCTCCCATGCGCGCCAAACTCCTCATCACCGGTCTCAGCCTCGCCGCCCTGCTGGGCGCCTGCACCACGACCGACCCCTACAGCTCGACCCCGAACCGCAACAACACCGGCACGGGCGCCATCGCCGGCGCCGTCGGCGGGGCGCTGCTCGGCTACCTGACCAACACCTCGGACTCGGAACAGGGCCGCAAGAACGCCCTGATCGGGGCCGGCATCGGCGCCCTCGGCGGCGCGGCCGTCGGCCAGTACATGGATCGCCAGCAGCGCGAGCTCGAGGCCGAGCTGTCGGGCTCGGGCGTCGGCGTCGCCCGCCAGGGCGAAGTCCTGGTCCTGCGCATGCCGTCGGACGTCACCTTCGCCACCGCCCAGTCGAGCATCGACCCGCGCTTCTATTCGACCCTGGACGACGTGGCCCGGGTGCTGAACCGCTATGACCAGTCGGTCATCGACATCGTCGGCCATGCCGACGCCGATGGCGCGGACGATTTCAACCTGAACCTGTCGCGCCAGCGCGCCTCGTCGGTCGCCCAGTACCTGGTCAGCCATCAGGTGCTGCCGGATCGTCTGTACGTGGAAGGTCGCGGCGAGAGCGCCCCGATCGCCACCAACGCCACGGCCGAGGGCAAGGCCCAGAACCGTCGCGTCGAGATCACGATCCGCCCGTTCAAGGGCTGATCCAGCGATCAGAAAGAAGGGCGGGGCTTCAGCCCCGCCTTTTTTGTCGCGGGACACCGTTCCGTGACTTGCGGCTGGCCGATCCGGATGCTGTTAACGACGTGCGTCTGAATCGGGGAAACGCGTGCGGTCGGAACACGAAATCACTGAGAGCATCCGCATGGGCGCCATCGCCGTCGTTTCGGCGGTGGTGACGGCGACTCTGGTGATCGGCGCCGGCCGCGCGCTCATGCCCCACGGCCATGAAGCCCAGGCGCAAGCGGCTTCGGCTCACGCCGCCGAGGTGCGGGTCGTCAGGACGGTCGACCGCCCCTAGGCGCGACCGATCGAGGCGTAGCGGAAGCCGCGCGCCCGCATGTCGTCCGGACGATAGACGTTGCGCAAGTCGACCATCACCGGCTGACGCAGAAGCAGTTTGACGCGGTCCAGGTCGAGGGCGCGGAACTGGTCCCATTCGGTCAGGATCACCACCACATCGGCGCCGGCGACGGCGTCGTACGGGCCGTCCTTGAACACCACGCCGTCCAGCATCCGCGAGGCCTCGTGCATGCCCTCCGGGTCGAAGGCCTGGACCGTGGCGCCCATGGCGATCAGGGCGGGGGCGACGTCGAGCGACGGCGCGTCGCGCATATCATCCGTGTTCGGCTTGAAGGTCAGGCCCAGCAGGGCGACGGTCTTGCCCTTGAGGTCGCCGTCCAGCGCCGTCTCGACGCGCGAGGCCATGGCCTTCTTGCGCGCGTCGTTGATCTCCACCGTGGTCTCGATCAGCCGCACCGGCGCGCCGGCGTCGGTGGCGGTGCGCACCAGGGCCAGGGTGTCCTTGGGGAAGCACGAGCCGCCGTAGCCCGGCCCCGCGTGGAGGAATTTGCCGCCGATCCGCTTGTCCAGGCCGATGCCGCGGGCGACCTGCTGCACGTCGGCCCCGACCTTCTCGCACAGGTCCGCCATCTCGTTGATGAAGGTGATCTTCATCGCCAGGAAGGCGTTGGCCGCATATTTGATCAGCTCCGAGGTGCGCCGTCCGGTGAACAGGATCGGCGTCTCGTTCAAGTTCAGCGGCCGGTACAGCTCACGCATCACCTCCTGGGCGCGCGGGTCCTCGGCGCCGACTACGACGCGGTCCGGACGCTTGAAGTCCTCGATGGCCGCGCCCTCGCGCAGGAACTCCGGGTTGGAGACCACGGCGAAGTCGGCGTCCGGGCGACGGGCGCGGATGATCTTCTCGATCTCGTCGCCGGTGCCGACCGGCACGGTCGATTTGGTCACGACGACGGTGAAGCCCTCGATCAGGCCGGCGATCTCCTCGGCGGCGGCGTAGACGTAGGACAGGTCGGCATGGCCGTCGCCCCGGCGCGACGGCGTGCCCACGGCGATGAACACGGCGTCGGCGGCGCGGATCGCCTCGGCGCCGTCCAGGGCGAAGCTCAGGCGGCCGCCGCGGACGTTGGACGCGACCAGGTCGTCCAGGCCCGGTTCGAAGATCGGAATCTCGCCGCGCTCAAGGCGCTCGATCTTGGAGGCGTCCTTGTCGACGCAGGTCACCTCATGGCCGAAGTCGGCGAAACAGGCTCCAGACACCAGGCCGACGTAGCCGGTTCCGATCATTGCGACGCGCATGCGGTTTCGCCTCTTCCAATAGTGGGCCGGAGATAGCGGCCGTCCCCGCCTTTGGCCACCCCGGGGGCGGGCCAAATGCCGGGCCAAACAAAACCGCCGGCCCCGTGAGGGACCGGCGGTTCCGGTAGTTCAGCTTGCCGTCCGCTTCCCGGCCCGAAGGCCGGGGAGCGATGCGCGACGGTTGAGCGGCTCGCGAACGCCGTCGGCGGTCGGCTTGGCCAGCTGGGTTTCACCCTTGCCGTCCAGCGAGATCACGCCGCCGTTGACGCCACCGGCGACCATGGCGTCACCCACGGTGCGGGCGCGGCGCATGGACAGACCCATGTTGTACTCGGCCGAACCCGAGGTGTCGGTGTGACCGACAATCAGGATCCGCGTCGGACGACCGGTCTTGGCGTGGTTGACCGCCTGGGTCACGACGGCCTGGGCTTCCGGCGTCAGGTCGTAACGATCCCAGTCGAAGTACACCACGAACTCACGCGCAGCCGGAGCAGGCGGCGGCGGCGGCGGCGGGGGAGGCGGCGGCGGGGGCGGCGGCGGCGGCGGCGGCGGCGGCGGCGGCACGTAGACCGGCTCGTCGGCGCCGAACGCATAGCGCAGGCCCAGCGTGATGGTGTGGCTCTGGTCGTAGCGGCCCGCGAACGGACCGGTCAGCGGCACAGCAGCCGGAGCGGACACGAAGGTGTCGAACTCCATGTTGGTCATCAGGTAGCGGTACGTCAGGTCGACGTTGGCGCGGTCGCTGATGGCCCAGGCGACGCCGGCGAGGAACTGCGAAGCCAGCTTGGTCGAGCTGTCGTCGGCGCCCACGGCCGTGGTGCGTTGACCGCCCAGGGTGCCGGTGAACTCGGTGTCGATGCGAGCGACGCCCGCGCCGAGGCCGATGAAGGGACGGAAGCCCCAGGTCTCATCACCGAAGTCGTAGATCACGTTGGCCATCAGGGTGGTGGCCTGGATCTCACCGTCCGGGGATTCGCACGCGCCGAGGGCCGGGGTCGAGTTACAGACGCCGGTCGGAACGTTGCCGTTCGGATTGGTAATGCCTTCGATGTCGTTGGTGCGGTAGCCGCCTTCCAGCTCCACGCGCCAGTTCGGGGTGAACCGATAGCCGAGACGGGCGAAGGCCGCCCAGTCGTCTTTCAGTTCAATGTCCCATTCCGGACCGGTGGTTTGCGACACCAGTTCCTGGTCGGAGATCGTGTGGTAACCCACATCGATTGCCCCGTACCAGCCATTTGGCTCGGCCGCCGCTGCGCCGGCTGCGAACAGCCCCGCCATTGCGACGCCGGCGAGAAGTTTCACCTTCATGATATCCCTCACACTCAAGGTTGCCCGAATGCCCACGCTTTGAAACGGGACGCTCCGGAGCCGAACGGCATTGTACGGTTCCGGTTCCTTGGTTTTCGCTCGGAATACGGCGAGTGTGGCGCCATTCCAACACATTCGGACGGGCTGTCCGAAACTGAAACGCCTGCTAACAGGACAACGCGCAACGAAGGAGAATGGGCATGGCTATGGGGTTTGAAGGCCGCGTGGCGATCGTGACGGGAGCCGGCGGCGGCCTTGGCCGTGAACACGCGCTCGGGCTGGCGAAGCGTGGCGCAAAGGTGGTCGTAAATGATCTGGGCGGCGCCCGCGACGGCTCCGGCGGCTCGGCCACGGCGGCTGAAGCTGTGGTTGCAGAGATTGTGGCGGCCGGCGGCGAGGCCATGGCCAATGCGGCCTCGGTCACCGACCCGGCGGCGGTCCAGGCCATGGTTGCGGCGGCGATGGCCCAATGGGGTCGGGTCGACATCCTGGTCAACAACGCCGGCGTCCTGCGCGACAAGACCTTCGCCAAGATGGAGCTGGAGGACTTCCGCTTCGTCGTCGACGTGCACCTGATGGGAGCGGTCAACTGCACCAAGGCGGTGTGGGACATCATGCGCGAGCAGAACTACGGCCGCATCGTGATGACGACCTCGTCCTCGGGCCTGTTCGGCAATTTCGGCCAGTCCAACTACGGCGCCGCCAAGATGGCCCTGGTCGGCCTGATGCAGACCCTGTCGATCGAGGGGGCCAAGAACGACATCCGCGTCAACTGTCTGGCCCCGACCGCCCACACCCGCATGACCGAGGACCTCGGCGCCCGCCTGCCGCTCGAGCTGCTGGGCCCCGACATGGTCACGCCGGGGCTGCTGCACCTGGTCAGCGAGGACGCGCCCAGCCGTTGCATCCTGACCGCCGGGGCCGGCGGCTTCGAGCGCGCCTACGTCACCCTGACCCAGGGCGCCTGGATCGCCGGCGAGGACGCCCCCGAGCAGGTCGCCGCTCGCTTCGAGGAGATTTCGGACCGCACGGGCGAGATCATCCCCGAAATGGGCGCGGCCCAAGGCTTCATCGAACTGGGCAAGGCTCAGGCGGCCCAGGCCAAATAGGCGGCCTTGTCGCGGGCCGGTCGCTAGCGAAGGCCGGCCCGTTTCCTTGCTGGACCGAACCACCCTTGGCTGACGCCACGGTATGGGCCTAGATCACAGGCATCCCATACAGGAGTGCCCGGATGTCCCGCGAAGCCGTTATCGTCTCCACCGCCCGGACCCCCATCGGCCGCGCCTACCGCGGCGCCTTCAACGACACCCAGGCCCAGCAGCTGGGCGCCCACGCCATCCGCCATGCCGTTGCGCGGGCGGGGATCGATCCGGCCGAGGTCGAGGACGTGGTCATCGGCGCGGCCCTGCAGCAGGGCTCGACCGGCACCAACATCGGCCGTCAGGCGGCCCTCGCCGCCGGCCTGCCGGTCACGACCGCCGGCATGAGCCTGGACCGCCAGTGCGCCTCGGGCCTGATGGCCATCGCCACCGCCGCCAAACAGGTGATCTTCGACCAGCAGAAGGTCGTCGTCGGCGGCGGCCTGGAGTCCATCTCCCTGGTCCAGAACCAGAACATGAACCTGTACCGCGGCAAGGATGAGGAGCTGCTCAAGCTCGCGCCGCACATCTATATGTCGATGCTCGAGACCGCCGAGGTCGTGTCGCGCCGCTACGGCATCAGCCGCGACGCCCAGGACGAATACGCCCTTCAGTCGCAGCAGCGCACCGCCCAGGCCCAGGCCGAGGGCCGCCTCGACGCCGAGATCGTACCGATGACCTCGACCATGCTGGTCGTCGACAAGTCCACCGGCGAGACCTCGAAGAAGGAGGTCACGCTGTCCAAGGACGAGGGCAACCGCGCCGACACCACCCTGGAAGGCCTGAAGTCGCTGAAGCCGGTGTTCGGCTCGGGCGAGGAGATCCAGCAGGGCGAGTTCATCACCGCCGGCAACGCCAGCCAGCTGTCGGACGGCGCCTCGGCCAGCGTCATCATGGAGGCCGGCGAGGCCGTGCGTCACGGCCTGCAGCCGCTCGGCGCCTATCGCGGCATGGCCGTGGTCGGTTGCGAGCCTGACGAGATGGGCATCGGCCCGGTCTTCGCCGTGCCCAAGCTGCTGAAGCGCCACGGCCTGACCGTCGACGACATCGGCATCTGGGAGCTGAACGAGGCCTTCGCCGTGCAGGTGCTCTACTGCCGCGACAGGCTGGGCATTCCCAACGACCGCCTCAACGTCTCGGGCGGCGCCATCTCCATCGGCCACCCCTACGGCATGTCGGGCGCCCGCATGACCGGCCACGTCCTCATCGAGGGCAAGCGCCGCGGCGCCAAATACGGCGTCGTCACCATGTGCGTCGGCGGCGGCATGGGCGCCGCCGGGCTGTTCGAGATCTACTGAGGACCCTCAAATCCGCTCATCCCGGCGAAAGCCGGGACCCAGTTCTTTGGGTGACGGCTGGTTGGACGCTCCCATGAACGGTAGTCCTTCGGCGCAGGTGCTTCGCTGGACAGCACTGGGTCCCGGCTTTCGCCGGGATGAGCGGGTTAGTTGGTTCCGTCCCCCTGCCGGTTGAGCCACTCCGCCCGCTCCGCCTCCATCTGGGCGAACCATCGGGCGCGCAGCACCGCCGGCCGGCCCGGATAGCGGTCGTCCAGGAACTCCGCCTCGACCACCCGGTCGGTGCGGAAGGTGCGGAAGTCGTCGCGGGTCTCGCACCAGCCGACCAGCAGCCGGGTGGTCTCGCGATAACCGACCAGGCAGGGCCAGATGACCCGCAGGGTCTCGCGGCCCTGTTCGTCGGAATAATGGAGCCGCAGCTTGCGCCCGGCGTGGATCGAGGCCCGCACCCGCGACATGTCCAGGGTCTCCACCTCGCGTTTCCACGTCGGCGCCGACGCGACCGCGGGCTCGAGCAGCACAGGCCGCAGCTTTTCGGGAACCGTCGCCGCGATCTTGGCCACCAGGTCGCGCGCCGCCCGGGCCAGGGCCGGGTCGCCGCGCCCGGCCACCCACTGCGCGCCCAGCACCGCCGCCTCGACCTCGTCCGAGGTCAGCATCAGCGGCGGCATGTCGAAGCCGCCGTCGAGCACATAGCCGATCCCCGCCTCGCCGCGGATCGGCACCCGCTGGCCCATCAGGGTGGCGATGTCGCGATAGATGGAGCGCTTCGAGGTCTCCAGCTCGGTCGCCATGGCGTCCGCCGTCACCGGCTTCGACGAGCGTCTCAGCACCTGGATGATCTGGAATAGGCGGTCCGCGCGTCTCATGTCTGCATCCTGCCGTACGCCTGCTGACAACATGCTGGCAGCAGGGTGGCAGTAGATCAATCCGGGTCGGCGGCGACGCGCTCGAGCAGCGAGGCGCCGCGCGGCGAGCGATAGCGCCCTCACTCCGGAGAAAGACCATGCTGACCCTTTTCCACGCCCCCTGGTCGCGTTCGAGCCGCATCGTCTGGCTGCTGGAGGAGATCGGCGCGCCGTACGAGATCCGCTACGTCGACATCTTCCGCGCCCAGACCCAGAGCGGCGGGCGCGACGCGGCCAATCCGCACCCGGACGGCAAGGTCCCGGCGCTGGTGCATGACGGAGCTCTGGTCACCGAGTCGGCGGCCATCGCCCTTTATCTGACAGACCTCTTCCCCCACGCGGGCCTCGGCGCCCCGGTCGGCTCGTCCGAACGCGCCGCCTATGTCACCTGGCTGAGCTGGACCGCCGGCGAGATGGAGCCCGCCTACTGGGGCCGGATCAGCGGCCAGACCGAAGGCGATCCGGTCGCCAAGGCCCGCTACGACGCCGCCAACGACCGTATCCTCAAAGCGCTTGAGGCCGGGCCCTATCTGATGGGCGACCGATTCACCGCCGTCGACGTCATGGTCGGCGCCGCCATGGCCTGGGGCCGCGAGTTCGCCCCCGAGAGCCCGCTGCTCGACGCATGGCTGGAGCGGATCATGGCCAGCCCGGCCAATGCGGCGGCCGCCGCCAAGGACGGAACGCCGCCGGCGGACGCACAGGTGGCCTGAGGCTTGATCAGGCCGCGCGGGCGGCGGGATCGCTGTCCCCGTCCGCCGGCCTGTCGATCGCCCGCAGCGAGGCGACGAAGTCGTCGCGCCAGATGCTGACGTCGGTTTCCCGCACGCACTCCATCAGGCACTCCCACTTACGCCGCCGTTCCGCCAGCGGCATGGTCAGGGCCCGCTTGATGGCGTCGGACAGTTCCTCGCGGCTGAACGGATTGACCAGCAGGGCCTCGCCCATCTGTTCGGCCGCCCCGGCGAAGCGCGACAGCACCAGGACGCCCGGATCCTCGGGGTTCTGGGCCGCCACATATTCCTTGGCCACCAGGTTCATGCCGTCGCGCAGCGGCGTCACCAGACCGACCTTGGCCGCCCGATAGATGCCGGCCAGCTGGTCGCGGCGGTAGGTGCGGTTGAGGTAGCGGATCGGCTGCCAATCCATGTCGGCGAACTCGCCGTTGATCCGCCCGGCCAGGCCTTCAAGCCGTGAACGGATGTCCTGATAGGTATCGACCTCGTCGCGACTGATCGGCGTCACCTGCAGCAGGAAGACGTCGCCGCGCATGTCCGGATTGTCGGTCAGGAACTGCTCATATCCGAGCAGCCGCTGCTCCAGGCCCTTGGAGTAGTCGAGCCGGTCGACCCCGACCATCATCGTGCGGAAGGCCGAGGACGCGGCCATGCGGTCGTAGGTGCGCCGCCCGAAGACCGAGTTGCGCGCCCTCAGGAAGCCCTCGACGTCGATGCCGATCGGGAAGACGCCGGCCTGCACCGTCCGCCCGAACGCCTCCAGGGCGTCGTTCGGCAGCAGCTTGCCGCGCACCTCGGGCTCCGAAGCGACATAGTCCCGGAACAGGTCCAGCCACTCGCGGGTGTGGAAGCCGATCAGGTCGTAGCTGAACATCGACTCCACCAGCCGCCGGTGGTGGGGCAGGGTGACCAGCAGCTGCCGCGCCGGCCAGGGCGTGTGCAGGAAGAAGCCGATGCGGTTCTTGATGCCCCGGCGGCGCAGGTCCCGGGCCAGCGGGATCATGTGATAGTCGTGGATCCAGATGACGTCGTCGGGCCGGATCAGGGGCGCCAGCACCTCGGCGAACCGCGCATTGGTCCGCTCATAGCCCTCGCCGTACGACCGCTCGTAGGCCGTCAGGTCGACCCGGTGGTGGAACAGGGGCCACAGGGTCTTGTTGGCGTAGCCGTTATAGTACTCGTCCACATCCTGCGGCTCGAGGTCGACCAGGGCGACGGTGACGCCGGCGCGGTCCTCGATCTTGGCCTCGGGCACGAATTTCTCGACCGTCTCGCCCGACCAGCCGAACCACAAGCCGTCGTACTTCCGCAGCGCCGAGGACAGGGCCATGGCGAGGCCGCCCACCGAACCCGCGGCGGGGTCCATGGGGGCCGACACCCTGTTCGAAACGACAATCAGGCGACTCATGGATGCAGAACCGCTCCGTTCGCCGCATGGTCGCAACGCAATGTCGTGAGACGTCTCATCGGGCGTCCGTCCACGAGCGGCTCAGCAGCACCGCGCAGTTGATGATGCCGACCAGCGAATAGGTCTGCGGGTAGTTGCCCCACAGCTCGTTGTCGCCCAGCGAGAGGTCCTCGCTCAGCAGGCCCGCGTGGGTCCGCCGGCTCAGCATCTGCTCGAAGATCTCCCTCGCCTCCTCGGTGCGGCCGTTGATGTGCAGGGCCTCGATGAACCAGAAGGTGCAGAAGTTGAACGCGGTCTCGGGCTCGCCGAAGTCGTCCGGCTCGATGTAGCGGAACAGGTAGGGACCCTTCTTCAGGTCCCGCTCGATGGCCTCGAAGGTCTTCACCTGGCGCGGGTCCAGGGCGTCGAGAAAGCCCAGGTCGGTCATCTGCAGCAGGGAGGCGTCGAGCTCGCGGTTGCCGAAGCTGGCGGCGAATCGGCCCTCGTCCTCGACGAAGGCTTCGCGCTCGATTCGCTCGCGGATGATCCCTGCGCGTTCATGCCAGGCCTCGGCCCGGGCGGGCAGGCCCAGGTGATCGGCGGCCTTGGCCAGGCGATCGCAGGCGGCCCAGCACATCACCGAGGAATAGGTGTGAACCCGGGCGATGGTGCGGAACTCCCACAGGCCGGCGTCGGTCTGGTCGTGCATGGCGAAGGCCCGTTCGCCGACCTTCTCCAGCGCGTAGAAGTCGTCGATCGTCGCCGGCCGCAGCAGGCGGTGGTCATAGAAGGCCTGCACCAGAGGCAGGACGATCTGCCCGTAGACGTCGTGCTGCAGGTGCTCGCGCGCCTGGTTGCCGACCCGCACCGGCTTCATGCCGCGATAGCCGGCGACCGTCTCGGTGATCCGCTCGTCGATATCCTCTTCCAGCCCGACGCCGTAGACGGGCTGCACGTGACCGCCGCCCGAGGCGTCGACAAGATTCCTGAGGTAGCCCAGGTAGTTCTCCAGGATGTCGACCGCGCCCAGTCGGTTCAGGGCCCGCACGACGTAATAGGCGTCGCGGATCCAGCAGTAGCGGTAGTCCCAGTTGCGGCCGCTCTCCGGGAATTCCGGCACCGAGGTGGTCAGGGCCGCGACGATGGCCCCGGTCTCCTCGTAGGCGCACAGCTTCAGGGTGATGGCGGCGCGGATCACCGCCTCCTGCCAGTCGAGCGGGAGGTAGAGGGTGCGCACCCAGTCCTGCCAATAGGCGACGGTCTGGTCGAGCGCCGCCGAGACCCCCGGCATGACGTCCTGGTCGTAGCCCTCGTCGGGCCCGAAGAAGAAGGCCAGCGGCTTCTCCAGCCGGAACGTCCGCTCGTTCAGAATATGCGAGACCGGGCAGTTGGTGGTCAGGCGGAAGGTGACGTCGCTGCACAGGTAGCGGATATGGTTCGAACCGCTGGTGGTCTCGGCGCGGCGCGCGCCCCAGTCGGCGGCGGGCCGCAACCGCACGCGGATGCGCGGCGAGCCCTCCAGCGGGCGGACGATGCGGGCGAAGGCCAGCGGCCGGTAGGTGCGGGCGTGCTTCGGATGACGTGGGGCGAAGTCCAGGATCTCGACCCCCGCTCCATCCTCCGCGGTCAGCACCGTCCGCAGCACCGGCGTGTTGCGCACATAGGCCTGCGAGACCTGCCTCAGCCCCTCCAGTTCGAAGTCCCAGAAGCCGTGCTCGGGGTCGAAACCGTCCATCAGGGCCGAGAACACCGGCTCGCCGTCGACGCGCGGGGCGCAGGCCCAGACGAACCGCCCGTTGCGGTCGATCAGGGCGCTGATCGAGCAGTTGCCGATCGGGGCGAGGTCCAGGTTCGGGGTCATTCGCACTCCTGCAGGGTTTCGAGCCAGGCTAGGACCGCGTCGACGTCGGGCAGGGCGAAGCGGGCCGCGGTCTCGCGCGGCGGGCCGACCAGCACGCCGAAGCCGCCCAGTTCGGCCGCGGCCTTGAAGCCGTCCTCGTCGGTCAGATCGTCGCCCAGCATGACGGGCGTGGCGCCGGCGAAGGGGGCCTCGGCCATGAAGGCCTTCAGCGCCGTGCCCTTGCTGGCGCCGGGCGTCTTCAGCTCGATGACCATATTGCCCGGCTGCACCGACAGCCCGGTCTCTGCGGCGAGCCGATGGACCAGCGCCTCGGCGGCCGGAGCGGCGTCCGGCGCGCCGCGATAGTGGAGGCCCGCGGCGACCGCCTTGTCCTCGACCGTCACGCCGGGGCGGGTGCGGGCGAAGTCCTCGAAGGCGGCGATGGCGTGGCGCACGGTCTCGGACGCCTCGGCGCGCAGGAAGGAGCCGTCGGCGCGCCGTCGCTCCAGCCCGTGCACGCCCGAGGCGGACGCCATGCTGTCCTCGGCGATACGGTCGATCTCGGCGATGGTCCGGCCGCTGATGATGGCCACCCGGCCGTCCAGCCGCGGGATCAGCCCCTTCAGCACCGCCGTGCGCCGCGGATGCGGCACCACGGCGTCCGGCGTCTCGGCCAGTTCGGCCAGCACGCCGTCGAGGTCGAGGAACAGGGCCGGGCGCGGAAGGGAAGGCGGCGGCGCGGGCAAACGCGTCGGCGTGTCGGCCGCCGCATCCGCGGCGTCGATGATCAGGTCTGACGTCCCCATGGGCGTCCTAACGCTCAAGGCCCGCCGGGTTTCCGGGAAATCTTCGCTTTCTTCCGCATCGCAGCATCCGAGGCGGTCGCCCGCGCTGAGTTGTACAACCGCTGCGGATGCGCCAATTCCCGCAGATGACCGACGCTCCGCTCCCCGCCGACACCGCCGCCATGACCGCCCGCGCCCGCGAGGTCATCCAGCTGAACATCGCGGCCCTGCAGGCGATGGAGGCCGGCCTGGACGACAGCCTGGCCCGCGCCGTCGAGGTGATCCTGTCGCGACCCGGCTATCTGGTCGTCACCGGCATGGGCAAGTCCGGCCACATCGGCGGAAAGATCGCCGCCACCCTGGCCTCGACCGGCACCAACGCCTTCTTCGTCCACCCCGCCGAGATGAGCCACGGCGACCTGGGCATGCTGCGCAACGACGTCACCCTGCTGGCCATCTCCAACTCGGGCGAGTCCCGGGAGCTGCGCGACCCGCTGCTCTACTGCCAGCGCCAGGGCATTCCGGTGATCGGCATCACCCAGCGCCCGAACAGCTTCCTCGGTCGCTCCTCGGCGGTCTGCCTGACCCTGCCCAATGCGCCCGAGGCCTGCCCCAACGGCCTGGCCCCGACCACCTCGACCCTGATGACCCTGGCCATGGGCGACGCCCTGGCCATGGTGCTGATGGGCCGCCGCGGCTTCACCGCCGAGGACTTCGGCCTGCATCACCCGGGCGGCAAGCTGGGCATGAGCCTGCAGAGCGTGCGCGACTGGATGGGCGACCGCCCGCCGGTCCCCTCGACCGTGCCGCTGACCGCGACCTTCGCCGAGGTGGTCTCGGCCATCACCGAGGGCCGAAAGGGCGCGACCGCCGTGGTCAATCCGGACGGGACCCTGGCCGGGATCGTCACCGACGGCGACGTCCGCCGCGCCTTCTCCCGCGGCGACCTCTCGGGCCTGACCGCCGCCGATGTCATGAGCCCCCGTCCCAAGGTCATCGGGCCGGACGCGCGCATGAGCGACGCCATCGACCTGATGACCCAGAACAAGATCGCCACCCTGCTGGTGGTCGAGGACGATCGCCCGATGGCGATCGTCCACATCGCCGAACTGATGCAGGCGGGCTACGTCAGCTAGGCCCCGCCTCAGCGCGCCGTGTCGCCGGTCAGTTCGTTCAGCGTCGGCTCCTGGCCGCCGTTTTCCTCGCGCAGGGTCAGCGGCTCCGCCGGCTTGCCGGCCTGGAACTCCTCCATCGCGGTCCGCTTGCGCTCGCGCATCTGGTCGGCGAGCAGATCCATGTCCAGGCCGGCGGCGCGGGCCTGGGCGAACATGCCTTCCGAGCGCTTCTCTTCTTCCTCGACGTGGTGCTCGATCATCTCGGACAGCACCTTGACCTTGGCGTCGTAGAAGTCGTCCTCGGGCCCGCCCGCCTCGATCTCGTTGATCAGCTGCTTGGCCCCGTCGTGCTCGACATAGGCCTCCTTCAGCAGGTCCTCTTCGATATTGCCCTTGCAGGCCGGGTAGAAGATCTCCTCCTCGATCACCGTATGGACCTTCAGCTCCAGGCAGGCCTGCTCGGCGAGGGCCTGCTTCTTGTCGCGGCTACGGGCGGATTCGAAGGCGGCGAAGATCTCTTCCACCTTGCGGTGGTCGGCCTTCAGCATGGCGATGGCGTCCATCTCTTCGTAATTCTGGGCCATGGAAATTTCCTCCTCAGGCAATGGCGAGCCGGAGAAAGCCCGGAGTTCCCCACACGTTCCAACGGCTTAGCTAGGTGAGAGTCGTTCGCTGCGGTTTGGCCAGGTCGTGTCCGGCGCCGTACCGGAATGGCGCCTTTTCGCGCGGTTGCGCGTTGGCGCGGGGGAAGGGCCTCGACACAGAACAGGGCCGCGCCATGATCGACCACATCGGACTCGCCGTCTCCGACATCGCCCGCTCGCGGGCCTTCTATGAGAAGGCCCTGGCGCCGTTGGGCATGCACGTCCTGGCGACGATCCCGCCCGACCGGACCGAGACCGGCGGCACGGCGGTGATGTTCGGCGGGGCCGAGGGCGTCACCTTCGTCATCGCCGACAACGAGCGGCCGGGCGAAGGCAACCACGTCGCCTTCCGCGCCGGCACGCGCGACCAGGTCGAGGCCTTCCACGCCGCGGCCCTGGCGGCGGGGGGGACAGACCACGGCGCGCCGGGCCTGCGCGAGCACTATGGACCGACCTATTACGCCGCCTTCGTGCTCGATCCGGACGGCTTCAACATCGAGGCGGTCTGCCATGCGGCGGAGTGACCGCGCCCTCTGGCGGATCGCTGAAAAGTGAATACTTGACGTTGACGTAAACGTAGGGCTTTTGACCTGCGAGTTTCGATTCCGCACCCTCCTCCCTCAAGCAGCGAGCGACCGCGTCGCGAGCGGTAGGGACACTCAAGAGAGAGATCCTCATGGGCGACGCCTATATCTACGACGCCGTGCGCACCCCCCGCGGCAAGGGCAAGAAGGACGGCTCGCTGCACGAGATCACCGCCCTGTCGCTGGCCACCCAGGTCCTGCAGGCGCTGCGCGACCGCAACGACCTGGACACCTCCAAGGTCGACGACGTCATCCTCGGCTGCGTCTCGCCGGTGGGCGAGCAGGGCGCCGACATCGCCCGCACCGCCGTCCTGAACTCGGGCTGGGCCCAGACCACCGCCGGCGTCCAGATCAACCGCTTCTGCGCCTCGGGCCTGGAAGCCGTGAACATGGCCGCGGCCAAGGTGAAGTCCGGCGAGGCCGACTTCGCGGTCGGCGGCGGCGTCGAGGCGATGAGCCGCGTGCCGATGGGCTCGGACGGCGGCGCCTGGCCGGTCGACCCGTCCTCGGCCTTCCCGACCTATTTCGTGCCGCAGGGCGTCTCGGCCGACATGATCGCCTCCAAATGGGGCTTCAGCCGCGACGACGTCGACGCCTATTCGGTCGAGAGCCACAAGCGCTCGGCCCGGTCCTGGGCCGAGGGCCGCTTCAAGGGCTCGGTCATCCCGGTGCTCGACCAGCTCGGCCTGGTCCGCCTCGACCATGACGAGACCATCCGCCCCAACACCGACATGCAGACCCTGGGCGCCCTGAACCCGTCCTTCGCCATGATGGGCGAAATGGCCTTCGACAGCGTGATCAACCAGCGCTACCCCGAGGTCGAGCGCGTCAACCACGTCCACACCCCGGGCAACTCCTCGGGCATCGTAGACGGTTCGGCCGGCGTGCTGATCGGCTCGCTGGAGGCCGGCAAGGCCCTCGGCCTCAAGCCGCGCGCCAGGATCCGCGGCGCCGCCTCGATCGGCTCCGAGCCGTCGATCATGCTGACCGGCCCGGAGTTCGTGGCCAACAAGCTGCTCGGCAAGCTGGGCATGTCGAAGAACGACATCGACCTGTGGGAGCTGAACGAGGCCTTCGCCGCCGTCGTCCTGCGCTTCATGCAGGCGCTCGACATCCCGCATGACCAGATCAACGTCTGCGGCGGCGCCATCGCCATGGGCCACCCGCTCGGCGCCACCGGCGCCATGATCACCGGCGTGGTCCTCGACGAGCTGGAGCGCTCCAACAAGGAGACCGCCCTCATCACCCTGTGCATCGGCGGCGGCATGGGCACCGCCACCGTCATCGAACGCGTCTGAGTTCGGAGGTTCATCACTAAGGACACGAAGGAGGCGCGAAGTGCACCAAGAGGCAGCGCCTCATCGCCGCGCGCAGCGCCGCCGAACATCCGGAATAGTCGCCTGCGGCGCTCACACCGGGCCCTTCGTGTCCTTCGTGCCTCCTTCGTGGTCTTCGTGACGAACCATCAACAGTCGGCTTCAAGCGCCGACGTTTCAGAATAAGGGCCTTAGGCCGATGGAAAACTTCAAGATCGACGTCGACGCCGACGGCATCGCCCTGATCACCTTCGACGTCCCGGGACGGTCGATGAACACCCTGACCTCGGGCGTGATGAAGGAGATCCCCGAGTGGGTCGAGCGCATCAAGACCGACGACGCCATCAAGGGCGCGGTCCTGACCTCGGGCAAGGCGTCGGGCTTCTGCGCCGGCGCCGACCTGGGCGACATGGCCGGCGGCATGCTGGCCGGCGGTTCGCTGCAGGACGCCTATGATGCGGGCTGGAAGCTGAACGGCGCCCTGCGCGCCCTGGAGACCTGCGGCAAGCCGGTCGCCGCGGCGATCAACGGCCTGGCCCTGGGCGGCGGCCTCGAGCTGACCCTGGCCTGCCACTACCGCGTGGTCGGCGACAGCCCGAAGATCCAGCTCGGCCTGCCCGAGATCAAGGTCGGCCTCTTCCCCGGCGGCGGCGGCACCCAGCGCCTGACGCGCCTGGTCGGCGTGATGGCGGCGATGACCGCCATGAGCGAGGGCAAGTCCTTCCGCCCGAACGACGCCAAGGGCGCGGGCATCGTCCATGAGGTCGTGCCGGTCGGCAGCGAGGTCGAGGCCGCCAAGGCCTGGATCAAGGGCGGCGGCAAGGCCGTGCAGCCGTGGGACGACAAGTCCTTCAAACTGCCCGGCGGCGGGCCCTACCACCCGGCCGGCATCCAGAATTTCCTCGTCGGCAACGCCATGCTGCGCAAGCAGTCCTACGGCAACTACCCGGCCGTCCTGAACCTGATGAAGGCCGTCTACGAGGGCGTCCAGGTTCCCATGGACGCGGCGCTGCGCATCGAGACCCGCTACTTCATCAAGACCCTGATGACGCCGCAGGCCCAGGCCATGATCCGCTCGCTGTTCCTGTCCAAGCAGGAGCTCGACAAGGGCGCCGTGCGTCCGGCCAACCAGCCCAAGTCGGATCCCAAGAAGGTCACCGTCCTGGGCGCCGGCATGATGGGCGCGGGCATCGCCTATGTGCAGGCCCTGGCCGGCATCGAGACCATCCTGATCGACCGCGACCAGGAGGCCGCCGACAAGGGCAAGGCCCACGTCGAGGAGCTGCTCAAGAAGCGGCTCTCGCGCGGCCAGATCGATCAGGCCAAGTTTGATGCCCTGCTCGGCTCGGTCACCGCGACGACCGACTACGACCTGATCAAGGGTTCGGACCTGGTCATCGAGGCGGTGTTCGAGAACCGCGAGATCAAGGCCGAGGTGACCAAGCGCGCCGAGGCCCAGCTGGAGGCCGGCGCCATCTTCGGCTCCAACACCTCGACCCTGCCGATCACCGGCCTGGCCGAGGCCTCGGTGCGCCCCGACGACTTCATCGGCATCCACTTCTTCTCGCCGGTCGACAAGATGATGCTGGTCGAGGTCATCCTCGGCGAGAAGACCGGCGAGGCGGCGATCGCCAAGTCGCTGGACTACATCATGAAGATCAAGAAGACCCCGATCGTCGTCAACGACGGCCGCGGCTTCTACACCTCGCGCTGCTTCGGCACCTATGTGGCCGAGGGCCTCGCCATGCTCGAGGAAGGCTACGCCCCGGCCCTGATCGACAACATCGGCCGCATGACCGGCATGCCGCGCGGCCCGCTGGAGATGCACGACGACGTCGCGCTCGACCTGTCGGTCAAGATCGCCAAACAGACCAAGGAAGACCTCGGCGACGCCTATGAGCCGATGGCCGGCTGGCAGGTCGTCCAGACCATGGTCGAGGACCTGGGCCGCTACGGTCGCAAGAACGGCAAGGGCTTCTACGACTACGAAACCAAGCCCAAGAAGCTGTGGTCCGGCCTCTCGGAGCTGGCGCCGGTCAAGATCAACGACTCCACCCCGGAGCTGGTCGAGGACCAGAAGCAGCGCCTGCTGTACCGCCAGGCGGTCGAGGTCGCGCGTTGCTGGGAAGAGGGCGTCATCGACGACCCGCGCGAGGCCGACGTCGGCGCCATCCTGGCCTGGGGCTTCGCCCCCTGGACCGGCGGCCCGATCACCCTGATCGACCAGACCGGCCTGAAGGCCTTCGTCGAGCAGGCGGACAAATACGCCGCCCAGTACGGCCCCCGCTTCTCGCCGCCCCAGCTCCTGCGCGACATGGCCGCCCAAGGCCGCACCTTCTACGGCGACTTCGCCGGCAAGCAGAAGGCGGCGGCGTAAAAACTGCTCCCTCTCCCCCTGCGGGAGAGGGAGACCGCACACGATCGCGTTGCGATCGTTCTTGTGCGGTCGGGTGAGGGGTCACACCGCTCGACCCCTCATCCGACCCGCTTCGCGGGCCACCTTCTCCCGCAAGGGGAGAAGGGCTTTGAGTTACAGGTTCACCACCTCGAACCCGTCCTCCGCCTTCAGCCGCTCGGCCAGCGCAGAACGGTGACACCCCGCGTGATCCGCCTCGAAGCACAGCAGGGCGGTCTTCTTCTTCCCCGCCAGCTCGCGCAGCTCCTCGAAGGCCAGCTGCGACGGCGGCTCCTGCATGTGCTCGGCGAAAATCTCGCGCATCTCGGATATGTGGCCCTTGCGGGCGGCGTCGCGCCCGGCCTTGGGCGTGCCCAGCGGGCGCAGGTGGACGTAGTCGATGCCGGCGTCCTTGAGGCTGTTCCCGAGGATCGTCTTGGAGAAGCCGGCCCGGCGCGAAGAAGCCACGGCGCGCACGTCGGCGACCACCTCGACCCCTGCGGCCTTCAGCTTGTCGATCACGGCGGCCTGCGGCTCGCCCTCGTAGCCGACGGTGAACACCTTCATCCGGTCCTCCTAGGGCACGGCGCCCGCGTCCATGGCCTCGTTCACGCAGCTGCCGAGCTCGGCCCGGTGCTTGTCGGGATCGGCCGCCTTCCGCGCCGGCATGGAAGCCTCCAGCGCCGCCCTCTGTTCCGCCGTCAGGGCGCCGGGCGCGCCGGCCTCGGGCAGTCGGGCGGTCCACCAGTCGCGGATGAACCAGCTCGGGCCGGCGACGCGGCCGGTCTCCTTCATGGCCTCGGCGATCATCGCGTTCATGTGTGCGCGGCACAGCTCGGCCCGGGCGGGCTCGGGCTCGGCGACGAGCAGGGTCAGGGCGAGGGCGATCACGCGGGCGTTCTCCGTTTCCGACCAGATTGGCCGAGCCGTCCCTGGATGGCCAGCCCACGTCCGTTTCCGGCGCACCGCCATGCCATCCTGCGTCCTTGGGGGCCGAATTCAGACGATTCAGACTCTTCAGACTGTGTTTTCTCCTCGGCCTCGCGGGGGCGATTTCAGACCATTCAGACGATTCAGACTCTGTATTTCCGCGCCGGTCCCCTCGTCGATTTCAGACTATTCAGACGATTCAGACTCTGTTTTTTCAGGACCTGGCCGCGCCGCCGGTTCAGACGATTCAGACTTTTCAGACCCTGATTTCACCTTCACCGTTCCCGCCGCCGCCGCTCGCCTGCCAATCCCCGGAGCCTGCCCATGATCCGCCGCCTCTGCCTCGCCCTGCTGCTCGCCGGGACCGCCGCCTCGGCCCAGGCCCAGGATCTGCTGATCAAGGGCGGGCCGATCTACACCGGTGTGGACGGGGCTCCGGCCGCCGAGGCCGTGCTGGTCCGCGACGGCCGCATCGCCTGGGTCGGCCGCCTCGCCGACCAGCCCGCCGTGCCGGCGACCGTGGCGACCGTCGACCTCAAGGGCGCGGCCCTCTTCCCCGGCTTCACCGACGGCCACGCCCACCTGGACGGCATCGGCTGGCGCGAGCTGACCCTGAACCTCGAGGGCTCGGCCTCGGTCGCCGAGGCCATGGACCGGCTCAAGGCCTGGGCCGCGACCCATCCGGAGGGCCCCATCGTCGGCCGCGGCTGGATCGAGACGCATTGGCCGGAAGGCCGCTTCCTGACCGCCGCCGACCTCGACGCCGCCGCGCCCGGCCGCGTCGTGCTGCTGAGCCGGGCCGACGGCCATGCGGTGGTCGCCTCGACCCCGGCGCTCGCGGCGGCCCACATCGACGCCTCGACGGTCGCGCCCTCGGGCGGCGAGATCCTCAAGGGCGCCGACGGCAAGCCCACCGGCATGCTGGTCGACGCCGCCGAACAGCTGGTCTCGGGCCTGATGCCCCAGGCCGATCCCGACGCCACCCGCGAGGCCTATCGCGCCGGCTTCCGCGTCGAGGCCGCCTACGGCTGGACCGGCGTCCACTTCATGAGCGCCCCGTGGAGGGACATCCCCCTGCTGGAGGCCATGGCCGCCGGCGGCGAGGCGCCCCTGCGCATCTACAACAGCGTCACCCCCGACGGCGCCGCGGCGCTGATCGCGGGCGGCCCGCGCAGCGTGGCCGACGGCCGGATCATCACCCGGGCGATCAAATACTACGCCGACGGGGCCCTGGGCTCGCGCGGCGCGGCCCTGTTCGAGCCCTACGCCGACCGGCCCGACACGACGGGTCTGATGCAGATCACCGAGGCCGAGATCGTGCCGCTCTACGAGTCGGCGCTGAAGGGCGGCATCCAGGTGGCCACCCACGCCATCGGCGACCGCGGCAACGCCTCGGTGGCGGACTGGTACGCCGAGGCCCTGGCCAAGGTCCCGGCGAGCGAGCGGCCAAACGGCGCTGATGTGCGCTGGCGCATCGAGCACGCCCAGATCCTTCGCCCGGCGGACTACGCCGACTTCGAGACCCTGCCGATCATCGCCTCCATGCAGCCCAGCCACGCCATCGGCGATCTGCATTTCGCCCCGGCGCGGCTCGGCGACGCCCGCCTCGACGGCGCCTACGCCTGGCACAGTCTGGTCGACCGCGGCGTCATCGTGGTCGGGGGCTCGGACGCTCCAGTCGAGCGCGGCGCGCCTCTGATCGAGTTCTACGCCGCTGTCGCACGCCGCGACCTGAACGGCTTCCAGGGCCCCGACTGGCGCCCGCAGGAGGCCGTCGACCGCGCCACGGCCCTGAAGATGTTCACCCTCTGGCCGGCCTACGCCAGCTTCCGCGAGGCCGAGCTGGGCACCATCGAGGTCGGCAAGCGGGCCGACTTCACCGCCTTCGACGTCGACCTGATGACCGCCCCCTTCGCCGACATCCCCAAGGGCAAGGCGGTTCTGACCGTGGTGGACGGCGAGGTCGTCTACCGCGCCGATTAGAAAAGAGGCCCCGCCGGCTGTCGCCGACGGGGCCGTCCTGCCCTGCGGGAGGGGGCGTCCTTCGCTTAGAAGGTCTTCCGCAGGCGGATCTGCCAGAAGGTGCGCGGATCGATGAAGCGCTCCTCGATGAACAGGATGTCCCGGGTGGTGCGGTCGGCGTAGACGATCCGCTCCTGGTCGAAGTCGTTCCAGATGTTGACCTGGGTCCGGATCGAGAGGGTCGCGGTCGGCTTGTACTCGGCCCAGAGCTCGAAATAGTCGGAGCCGCGCCAGGACGAGGACTGGTCCGGATCGAAGCTCTTCTGGCCCAGCAGCGGCAGCCAGGCGCCGCCGTACTGGAACTTCCAGGTGGTGATGTCGTGCTCCCAGGAGATGACGGCCTGGGTCGGGCGGACGTTGGAGATCGGCCGCTTCTCGCCGGTGGTCGGGTCGGTGACCTCGGTCTTGTTCCAGGTGTTGCGGAAGCGGAAGGTGCCGCCCGGCACGCCCAGCTTGTCGAACGGCAGGGTGAAGTTGACGTTCAGCTGGTCCAGGGTGCCGTCGCCGATGTTGCCCACCGCCGACAGGCCGTCGTCGAGCGGGATCACGTCGATGGCGTCGACGATCGCATCGTGCCGCAGGCCGATGCTGATGATGCCCTCGCCCCAGAAGCGGCGCTCGTAGATGGCTTCGCTGATCCAGCGCTGTTCCGGCACCAGGTCGACGTTGCCGCCCAGCACGTTCTCGTCGTCCAGGTCGGCCGAGGCGGCGAAGTCGCCGAAGTCCAGCTGGCCCACCTCGCGCTCGAAGCGCACGCGCAGCTGGTTGTCGGCCATCGGGGTCCAGGTGGCGAGGAAGCGCGGCTTCGGGAAGAAGAAGCTCTCTTCCTGGTCGGCGTCGCCGGACTGGCTGATGGTCGAGGCCTCGACACGCAGGCCGCCTTCGAGGGTCAGCTTGGGGTCGATCCGCCAGGTGCCCTTGCCGAACATCTCGCCGCGGATCTCCTCGACCTTGACCGAGGCCGAGGGCAGGGGAACCGGCACGCCGCCGACGGTGAAGGCCTGATTGGTCTCCAGCATGTTGTAGGCGACCTCGGCCCCCGTCTCGAAGGTCAGGGCCGGCGAGTGCTCGAAGCGGACCAGGCCGCGCAGGATGCTTTCCGAGGCGTCGCCCTCCGAGGCGAACCGCTGCTCCGGATTGTCGATCGCGCCGAGCCGCGTGCGGGAGGTCGAGGCGTTGTCGAAGGTGCTCCACTCGTGGATCAGGCGGGTCTCGAGGTTCAGCCGCGGGCTCAGCGGCCGGGTGTACACGGCCCCGAACTCGCCGCTGTCGCCGTCGTCATCGTAGAGGTTCTCGCGCCGGACATCGGTGGCCGTCTGCAGGCTCACGCTGTGGAAGTCGTTGACGCCGTAGCGCGCCGTCAGGTCGATCTTGCCGCCGAACAGGGGGGTGGCGAAGTTGCCGCGGATCGCGGTGCCGCCGCCGTACTGGTCGTTGAACCAGTCTTCCTGGCGGATGACGTTCCCGTTGGCGTCAGTGCGCACGACCGTGCCGACGCCGTTGGAGTCGCTCGACGAGATGCCGTCGCTGAGCGTGACGCCCCAGGTCCGTTCGCCCTCGCGGGCCGTGAACTGGTAGGAGCCGCCGAACAGGTCCTGGCCGCCCTCGAACAGGTTGGCGTTGAAGGTGACGATCGACTGGCGGGTGTTCTCGGTCTTGAGGATGACGTTGGCGACGACCGAATAGCCCTGCATGTCGATGCCCGGCGCGCCGCCGCGGATCAGTTCGATGCGCTCGACCTGATTGGCCGGCGTGCGGGACAGGACGTTGGAGCCGGTGTCGTTCTTGGAGGCGGGGCGAGCGTTGTTGATCAGCACATTGCCGACCGCGCCCTCGAAGCCGCGGTTGCCCGAGCCGTCGTTGACCGAGAAGCCGGGCACCCGGACCACCATGTCCAGGGCGGTGTTCGGGCGCTGCTCGGCGAAGAAGTCGGGAGTGAAGACCAGGACGCCCTGCTGGGCCGTATCGACCTCGGGCGAGTTCTGGGTCGGGCCGGTCGGGACCGGCGCCTCGGCCACCTGCGGCGGCGTGGCTGGGGCCGTGCTCGGCGCGCCGTTGGCGCTCTGGGCCTGGGCCGCACCGGCGGTCAGAAGCATGGCCGTCGTCGCCAGCAGGATGGTCTTCGTCATTGCAGGATTCCCCTCGTCGTGTGACGAAGCTGTGCCGATCCTGCGCCCCCGTCTCCAGTTACAAGACGGACAGGTGGATTAAATCGGTGACAGCATTACGGAGCTGTCATCCTCGTGTTCTGAAATGGGCCGCCCACCACGGCGTTTTACTCAAGGGAACAGGTATAGCCATGAAGACCGCCGTTACTTTCCTTGCCGTCGCGACCCTTCTGGCCGGTGCGCCCGCCGTGGCGCAGGAGGCCCCGTCTCCGGTCACGGCGTCGACGCAACAGGCGGACGAACTGGGCGAGATCATCGTCCTGGCCCGGCGCTCGGGGGCGCCGATGTGGACGGTGACCAAGGGCGACAGCACCCTCATCCTGGTCGGCGCCATCACCGGCCTGCCGCGGGACCTGGAATGGCGGCCGGACGATCTGGAGGCCGCCGCCGCCCGCTCGGACCTGATCCTGACGCCCCAGGTCGGGCGCGCCTCGATCACCGACGTGCTGCGGGTGCTCTGGCGGATCCGCACCATCGCCCGGATGCCGCAGGGGCAGACCAGCGCCGACTATCTGACGCTTGAGTGGCAGACCCGGCTCGACGCCGTCATGGCCGGCGAGCGGAATCAGGACTGGCGTGAGAAGAGCCTGCTGATTCTCGGCTTCGACCTGATGAAGGACAAGGCCGGCTATACCGGTCGCGGCGGCCGGGATGACGCCCTGGACGTGATCGAGCGCGCCGGGCGCCGCGCCCGGGTGGATATCCGCCCCGTCGGCACGGTCCGCGGCGATGAACTGATCGACAGCCTGATCACCGCTCCGCAGTCGTCTCACGTCGCCTGTGTGCAGGCCGCCGTCGCCGCCGCCGAGATCGGCCCGGACGCCGCCCGCCAGCGGGCTGAGGCCTGGCGCGCGCTGCGCGTGCCCGAGGTGATCGACTCGCCGCTCGACAAGGCTCTGGCCCAGTGCTGGCCGTGGGGCGACCCGGAGATCGCGCCGCAACTGCACTCGCAGTGGGCCGCCGCCATCGAGACGGCCCTGTTCTCGCCCGGCGTGACCATGGGCGTCGCCCCGGTCCGCCTGCTGGCCGAAGAGGGCGGGGTGCTGGACGACCTCGAGGCCCGCGGCTTCGAGATCGACGGGCCGGAGTGGAAGTGAGGTTTTAGGTACTAGGGGCTAGGTTCTAGTGACGCTGTCGCGGGCTCCGGCGCGAGCTCAGGCGCAGGTGACCTTTCTTCCCTAGAACCTAACCCCGAGAACCTAGAACCTGATCAAACGGCCGTGCCGCCCACGGTCAGCCCGAGGATCTTGAGGCTGGGTTGGCCGATGCCGACGGGGACGCCCTGGCCGGCCTTGCCGCAGACGCCGACGCCGGGGTCGAAGGCGAAGTCGTCGCCGATCATCTCGACCCGCTGCAGCGCCGTGGCACCGTCGCCGATCAGGGTCGCGCCGCGCACCGGGGCGGTGATGCGCCCGTCCTCGATCAGGTAGGCCTCGGTGCACTGGAAGACGAATTTGCCGTTGGTGATGTCCACCTGGCCGCCGCCGAAATTGGCGGCGTAGAGGCCGCGCTTGGTCGAGGCGATCATATCGGCCTGCTTGTCCTTGCCCCCTTCCATGAAGGTGTTGGTCATGCGCGGCATCGGCATGTGGGCGAAGGACTGGCGCCGGCCGTTGCCGGTGGCGTGGGTGTTCAGTTGGCGGGCCGAGAGGCGGTCGTGCATCAGCCCGACCATGATGCCGTCCTCGATCAGGACGGTGCGCGAGGTCGGGGTGCCCTCGTCGTCGATGGTCAGGGAGCCTCGGCGGCCGGCGATGGAGCCGTCGTCGACGACTGTCACGCCCGGGGCGGCGACGCGCTTGCCCATCATGCCGGTGAAGACCGATGAGCCCTTGCGGTGGAAGTCGCCTTCGAAGCCGTGCCCGATCGCCTCGTGCAGCAGGACGCCGGGCCAGCCGGCGCCCAGCACCACGTCCATCTCGCCGGCCGGGCAGTCGACGGCGTCGAGATTGACCAGGGCCTGGCGCAGGGCTTCGTCGACCTGGCCCTGCCAGCGGTCGGGCGCAATCCAGGTCTCGAACCCCGAGCGGCCGCCGGCGCCGGCGGAGGCGCCCTCGCGGCGGCCGTCCTTCTCGACGGTGACCGAGACGTTCAGGCGAACCAGCGGGCGGAAGTCGGAGACGCGGCGACCGTCGCCGCGCAGGATCTCGATCTGGCGGCGCTCGCCGATCAGGCTGGCCGAGACCTGGACCACCCGCGGGTCGCGGGCGCGGGCCCAGGCGTCGATCTCGCGCAGCAGGTCGATCTTGTCGGCGAAGGCCGGGGAGGCGAGGGGGTCGACCGCCTCATAGAGCTTCTGGTTGGTGGCGCGGGGCGCCTCGGCGGCGGTCCCGGCGTGCCCGGCCTTGGCCAGGGCGGCGCTGTCGGCGGCGCGGCGCAGGGCGGGCGCGCTGATCTCGTTGGCGTGGGCGTAGCCGGCGGTCTCGCCCGCCACGACGCGAAGGCCGAAGCCTTCGCCCGCGTCCCAGGCCGAGGACTTCAAGCGGCCGTCGTCGAAGACGAGGGATTCGGATTCGGAGCGTTCGAGGAAGAGTTCGCCGTCGTCGGCGCCGGCCAGCGCCGCCTGAAGGATGCCGAGCGCCTCCTCGGGGGCGACGTCGGCGGTGTCGAGGATGGCGGGCGGCGAAACGGGGACGGTCATGGAGCCCAGATAGGCGCTGACCGTCCCCGCGTCACCTTCGCAGGCGCTATTCCTGCTCGACCTCGCCCCAGCCGCTGGTCGACTGGCGCAGCTGGGCCGGGCGGCGGGACAGGTTGACGTCGCCGTCGCCGGTGATGTCGATCTGGACGTTTCCGGTCGGTCCGGCGCGGGTGTCGCCGTCGCCCGAGGATTCGATGACCGCATCCGTGACCTCGAGGCGGTGCAGGTCGGCGTCGCCGTCGCCGTACACCTTGAGATCCAGACGCTCGGTCGCGCCGCGGGCGTCGGCGTCGCCCTCGCCGTTGAGGCGCAGGGTCAGGGTCGGCTGGTCGTAGTCGCGGATAGACAGGTGACCGTCATCACCGACGTCGAAGGTGGTGACCTTCGGGGCGGTGACCACGACGCGCAGGTCGTCGTACTCGCTCCAGGCGCGGATGCCCCGGCCGCTCCAGCGGATGTAGCCACGATCGCCGACGTTATCGCTGTCGAGGGTCAGGCGACCGTCCTGGAAGCGGACGCGGTCGATGACGGTCTTGGGCCCGGTGATGTGCACCCCCGGCGTCGTGCCCTGGACGTAGGTGACCTGGGCGGGGAGGTCGATGGACAGGCGCTCGCCGCCGCCCCAGGCGATGTCGCGGGTGGCCTCGGGATCGCTGCGGCCGCGCTCGAAGCGGATGCTGTCGCCGCCCGTGCCGCCGTCCTCGACGATCCAGGTCCAGTCGTTGCGTTGGACGTCGTTCCGGACGAGCGCCATGCCGCCGCCGAGACCGACAAGGGCGAGCAGGAAGCCGACCCCGGTGATGACCAGTAGATTGCGGATCATGTCAGGTCCTCCCTCAGGCCTGAACTTGGTTGTCGATCGCGGGCTTGAGCACGCGATAGTGGAGACGGGCGTACCAGACGGTGGCGTCGATCAGCCACTTGGTCAGGACGGCCATCAGGCCGCTCATGAACAGGCCCAGCCCCATGAAGCCGATGCCCATCAGGATGGCGGCCGCTACGCCGCCCGGCGCGCCCATCAGCGGGCCGACGACGAGGATGATCCCGCCGGCGAAGAAGATGGCGATGCCGGCCACCAGGAAGCCGAGGACGGTGCCGAACAGCGGCAGGGCGATCGGCAGCAGGATCAGGATGTCGATGGCGCCCAGGCCGATGAGGCCGAAGATGGCGCCGGCGGCGGCCGACGGATTTTGTTCCTGGGTCCAGCGGCGGGCGCTGGCCTCGGCGCGCAGTTCGCGGGCCAGGCGACCGGGGTCGCCAAGGGCGCCGGCGATCTCGGCCTCGGTGCGGCCGGCCTCCACGCCTTCGTCGAAATGCGCCTCGTAGTCGGCGGCGATCTCGGCGGCGGTCGTCATCGGCAGGCCGATGAGGCCCTGTTTCAGCCGGGCCATGAATTCGGCGCGGGTCATTGTTCGGCTCCCCTTTCAGTAGCGACGGCGGCCGGCTCTGCGGGCGCCTCGGCGGTCATGACGCCTTCGACGGCGGTGACGAAGGCGCGCCATTCGGCGGTCTGGGTCTCCAGGGCGCGGCGGCCCCCGTCGGTCAGGCGGTAATATTTGCGGGACGGTCCGGCCGTCGATTCGACCAGATAGGTCTCGACCTGCCCGTCAGACTGCATGCGGCGCATCAGCGGGTAGATCGTCCCCTCGCCCATGTCGATCGCGTCGGAAAGTGTCGAAGCGATCTCGTAGGCGTAGCTGTCGCGCCGGTTCAGAAGGGCCAGCACACACAATGTGAGCACTCCCTTCTTGAGTTGGATTTCAATGGTTTCAGGCACCTCGGCGTCTCCTGTGATGGAGATGGGATATCGCAAGGTATCTTGCGCTACAAGGTAGCTGGCGAAACATGAATGCGATTTAATCCGGCGCCCGAACGTCGCGGTTGCGTCCTATCGCTTGGCAAGCGCGGGAGGGGGCGATATGGACCCCCGCGAAGTACCGCCGCGGGCAGCGCGCTCCGGCGGTTGTTTGCGATCCACTCGCAAACGATTGCGACGAAACGAATTTAATGAGGATGTCTCGCATGGGGATGGGCACGCGGGCCCGGGGTCTGATCGGCGGCGGCATGACCGCCCTGGCCCTGGCTCTTTTCGCCGCGCCGGTCGCGGCGCAGGACCTGATGGGTCAGCCCACGCCGGGCGGCCTCGGCCTGCAGCCGGCGGCTTCGCCGCTCAAGGAGCAGGCGCACCATTTCCACGACCTGATCCTGATGCCGATCATCACGGCGATCACCCTGCTGGTGCTCGGCCTGATCGTGTGGATCTGCATCCGCTACAACAAGAAGGCCAACCCGGTTCCGGCCAAGTGGAGCCACAACACCCTGATCGAGATCATCTGGACGGTCCTGCCGGTCCTGATCCTGGTCTTCATCTCGCTGTTCTCGTTCCGCCTGCTGTTCGCCTACCACGACATGCCGGAGCCCGGCCTGACGGTTAAGGTCACCGGCAACCAGTGGAACTGGGCCTACGAATATCCGGACCAGGGCATCGGCGAGTACATCTCGAACATGCTGCCGGAAGACGAGGTCGCCTCGCGCGGCATGCCGACGAGCCTGTATCGTCTGGCCGCTGACGAGCCGATGGTCGTTCCGGTCGGCACCAACGTCCGCCTGCTGGTCACCGCCACCGACGTCATCCACGCCGTCGCCCTGCCGGCCTTCGGTCTGAAGACCGACGCCGTCCCGGGCCGCGTCAACGAGACCTGGTTCCGCGCCGACCGCGTCGGCACCTTCTACGGCCAGTGCTCGGAACTGTGCGGCGTCGACCACGCCTTCATGCCGATCCAGATCAACGTCGTCTCCAAGGCCCAGTTCGAAGCCTGGGTCGCCTCCAAGGGCGGCTCGATGACGCCGAAGACTCCGGAACAGGCTCCGGGCGGCACCGCCGCCCAGGTCGCCGCCGGCACCACGGGCGCCCTGACCGTCTCGCAAGGCGCCAACGCCATCCCGACGGCCCAGGAAGCCACCACCCCGACCGCCCAGCCGACCGGCGCCGCCGCGCCGGCCGCGCCCGCCGCCGCTCCGGCCGCCCAGTAACGAACCGCGAGAGCCCCAAAGACCATGGCCACCGCAGCCGAAAATCTCGCCTATGACCACGACGGTCATGACGATCACGACCACAAGCCGGGCTTCTTCACCCGCTGGTTCCTGTCGACCAACCACAAGGACATCGGCACGCTGTATCTGATGTTCGCCATCATGGCGGGCATCGTCGGCGGCGCCCTGTCCGGCCTGATCCGCTGGGAACTGGCCGAGCCGGGCATCCAGATCTTCGCCGCCAACTCGTCGGTCAGCCTGCTGGGCCTGATCGAGCAGTCGAAGCACGGCTACAACGCCGTGGTCACCGCCCACGCCCTGATCATGATCTTCTTCATGGTCATGCCGGCGATGATCGGCGGCTTCGGCAACTGGTTCGTGCCGATCATGATCGGCGCGCCGGACATGGCCTTCCCGCGCATGAACAACATCTCGTTCTGGCTGCTGGTCTCGGCCTGGGTGCTGCTGATCCTGTCGATGTTCGTCGACGGCGGTCCGGGCCGCGGCTTCGGCGGCGGCTGGACGATCTATCCGCCGCTGTCCACGACCGGCCACACCGGCCCGGCCATGGATCTGGCGATCTTCTCGCTGCACATCGCCGGCGCCTCGTCGATCCTCGGCGCCATCAACTTCATCACCACCATCTTCAACATGCGCGCGCCGGGCATGACCCTGCACCGGATGCCGCTGTTCGCCTGGTCGGTGCTGATCACCGCCTTCCTGCTGCTGCTGTCGCTGCCCGTCCTGGCCGGCGCCATCACCATGCTGCTGGCCGACCGCAACTTCGGCACCAGCTTCTTCAATCCGGCCGGCGGCGGCGACCCCGTCATGTTCCAGCACCTGTTCTGGTTCTTCGGCCACCCCGAGGTGTACATCCTGATCCTGCCGGGCTTCGGCATCGTCAGCCACATCGTCTCGACCTTCTCGAAGAAGCCTGTCTTCGGCTACCTCGCCATGGCCTACGCCATGGTCGCCATCGGCTTCATCGGCTTCATCGTGTGGGCGCACCACATGTACACCGTCGGCATGTCGGTGAACCTGCGCGCCTACTTCGTGGCCGCGACCATGATCATCGCAGTGCCCACCGGCGTTAAGATCTTCTCGTGGATCGCGACGATGTGGGGCGGGTCGATCAGCTTCAAGACGCCCATGCTGTGGGCGATCGGCTTCATCTTCCTGTTCACCCTGGGCGGCGTCACCGGCGTGGTCCTGTCGAACGCCGGCATCGATTACAGCCTGCACGACACCTACTACGTCGTGGCGCACTTCCACTACGTGCTGTCGCTGGGCGCCGTCTTCGCCATCTTCGCGGGCTTCTACTACTGGTTCGAGAAGATGTTCGGCGTGAAGTACAACGAGTTCCTCGGCTGTGCGCACTTCTGGATCATGTTCATCGGCGTGAACCTGGTGTTCTTCCCGCAGCACTTCCTCGGTCTGCAGGGCATGCCGCGTCGCTACGTCGACTATCCGGAAGCCTTCACCCTCTGGAACCATGTTTCGTCGGTGGGCTACGCCATCACCGTCGTCGGCGTCGTCGTCTTCCTGATCATGCTGCTGGAAGCCGCGATCCGTCGCCGCAAGGGCGTCGCCAACCCGTGGGGCGAAGGCGCCACGACGCTGGAATGGACCCTGTCCTCGCCGCCGCCGCACCACCAGTTCAACGAACTGCCCGTGGTCAAGAACGACGAGCATTAAGACGACCGGCTCCGGCCGGAACGACCTACGGGGGCCGCTCTTTCGAACGAAAGGGCGGCCTTCGGCCTTTTTCAGGCGCTAACGCGCGTCGCGCCACCCGAGCGCAAGAGACCCATGACCGAACCCGCCGCCCCGCCCGCCGTATCGCTCGCCCAGCCGGAGGACTTCTTCCAGCTGTTGAAGCCGCGCGTGATGTCGCTGGTGATCTTCACCGCCGTCACCGGCCTGGTGGTCGCACGCGGCGACCTCGACTGGATCTCCGCCGCCATCGCGATCCTGTGCATCGCCGTCGGCGCAGGCGCGGCGGGGGCGCTGAACATGGCGCTGGAGGGCGACACCGACGCCCTGATGCGGCGCACGCGCGGCCGGCCGGTGGCCGCAGGCCGGGTGAAGAAGAACGACGCCATGGCCTTCGGCGTCATCCTGTCGATCTTCTCGGTGATGCTGCTCGGCATGGCGACCAACTGGCTGGCCGGCGGCCTGCTGCTGATGACCATCCTCTACTACGCCGTCTTCTACACCCTGCTGCTGAAGCGCCGGACGCCCCAGAACATCGTCATCGGCGGCGCCGCGGGGGCCTTCCCGCCGGTGATCGGCTGGGCCGCCGCGACCGGCCAGGCGCCATGGCAGGCCTGGCTGCTGTTCCTGATCATCTTCCTTTGGACGCCGCCGCACAGCTGGGCCCTGGCCCTGTATTCGGCCGGCGACTACGCCAAGGCGGGCATCCCGATGATGCCCGTGGCGCGCGGGGCCAAGAGCACCCGCCTGCAGATCCTGCTCTACACCCTGGTGTTCGTGCCGGCGGCGATCGCGCCGGGCTTCACCGGTCTGGGCGGCCCGATCTATCTGGGCGTCTCGATCGTGGGCGGGCTCGGCTTCCTGTGGCTGGCCCTCCGCCTGTGGCGCTCGCGCGCCGGCGACCAGCCGGACAAGGCCGAGGCCGTGGGGCGAGAGGCCGCATTGTATGACGTGCGCGCGGAGGCCAAACCGGCGCGCAACCTGTTCGCCTTCTCCATCCTCTATCTGATGGCGCTGTTCGCGGCCCTGCTGGTCGAGAGCGTGACGTCGTCCGTGAGCCTGTAACCCATGCGCCTGACCCCCGAAGAACTCGCCGCCCGCAAGAAGCGCAACCTGGCCATCGCCGGCGCTCTGGTGGTGTTCATCATCCTGGTGTTCGGCGTCACCGTGCTGAACCTCAAGCGCAACCTCGACGCCCGCGAGGCCGCCATGGCCGCGGGCCAACCGGTCGGCTACGCGAACTGAGGCCGGCGCCGTGAACCGCAAGAATCTGATCGCGATCGCCTGCGCATTCGGCGTCATGGCCATGACCGGCGCCGCCTTCGCCGCCGTGCCGCTCTATCGCCTGTTCTGCCAGGTGACCGGTTTCGACGGCACGGTGAAGAAGGCCGAGAAGGCCCCGGACACCATCCTCGATGAGACGGTGCTGATCCGGTTCGACACCAATGTCCGCGGCCTGCCGATGGTCTTCAAGGCCGAGCAGATCAGCCAGCGGGTGCGGATCGGCGAGACGGGCATGGCCTATTTCGACGTGACCAACACCTCGGACCATCCGATTCACGCCACGGCCGCCTACAACGTCGTGCCCGAGCGCGCCGGACCGTACTTCCAGAAGCTGCAGTGCTTCTGTTTCGAGGGTCAGGTGATCCAGCCCGGCGCCACCATGAAATTCCCCGTGCAGTACTTCGTCGCCCCCGAGATCGCGACCGATCGCGAGGCCAACGGCGTGCGCGAAATCACCCTCAGCTACACCTTCTATCCGACCAAGGGCTTCGAAGAGGCCCCAAACGCTGCCGCACCCACTGGCGCCGCCGGATAGCGGACGCTATAGCCTCCACCCAACGACTCTCGACCGTTCCAAGAGACCTAGATGGCCGACGCCCACGCGACCCCGCACCACGACTACCACCTGGTGAATCCAAGCCCCTGGCCGCTGGTTTCGTCGATCGCGGCGACGATCATGCTGATCGGCGCCGTGGTGTGGATGAAGGGCCTGGTTCCGGCTGATTCCGGCCCGGTCGCCTCGGCCCTGCTGTCGGAAGGCAAGATGGCCCTGTTCTTCGCCGGTCTGGCCGGCGTGCTGGTCTCGATGTTCGGCTGGTGGTCGGACGTCATCAAGGAAGCCAAGGCGGGCGACCATACCCCGGTCGTCTCGATCGGCCTGCGCTACGGCATGATCCTGTTCATCGCTTCGGAAGTGATGTTCTTCGCCGCCTTCTTCTGGATGTTCTTCGAGATGGCGATCTTCAATGAAGCGCGCGCTCACATCCCGCAGGTCGCCTCCTGGGCCGACACCGCCGCCGCCTGGTCGACCTGGCCGCCGAAGGGCGTCGAGGTCCTGGACGCCTGGCAGCTGCCGCTGCTGAACACCATCATCCTGCTGCTCTCGGGCACGACCGTCACCTGGGCTCACCACGCCCTGGCCAACGGCGACCGCAAGGCGACCAAGATCGGCCTGGCCATCACCGTCGCGCTCGGCATCCTGTTCACCGCGGTGCAGGCCTACGAGTACCAGCACATCATCCACGAGCACCTCTTCTTCAACGAAGCGGCGGCCAACTCCGGCCTGTACGGCTCGATCTTCTTCATGGCGACCGGCTTCCACGGTTTCCACGTCCTCGTCGGCACCATCTTCCTGATCGTCTGCCTGCTCCGCATCATGGGCGGCGGCATGACCCCGCAGAAGCATTTCGGCTTCGAGGCGGCCGCCTGGTACTGGCATTTCGTGGACGTGGTCTGGCTGTTCCTGTTCGCCTTCGTCTACGTCACCTTCGGGTGACCCCGGCCTTCGCCGGGGTGACGAATGTCCTCTGAACTCAAAGACGCTGCACCGGCGCGGATCGACCCGATCCGCGCCGGTCTGCTTTGCCGCTGCCCCCATTGCGGGCAGGGGCCGCTGTTCGAGGGCTTTCTCAAGGTGGTCGACCGCTGCGCCGCCTGCGGTTTCGACTTCAGCCGCCTGAACACCGGCGACGGGGCGGCCATCTTCATCATGCAGATCGCCGGCGGGATCGTGGTGTTCAGCGCCCTGTTCGTGATGATCGCCTACGATCCGCCGATCTGGCTTCTGCTGCTCATCGCCCTGCCGCTGGTCGCGACCCTGTCGATCGGCCTGATGCGGCCGGGCAAGGGGGTCATGATAGCCCTGCAGATGCGCAACCGGACCAGCCATGACTGAGGCCGCTCGCCGTCGTTTCCCGTGGGGACTGACCGTCGTCGCGGCCCTCGCGCTCGCCCTGCTGCTGTCGCTCGGCGTCTGGCAGGTTCAGCGGCTGCACTGGAAGCAAGGCCTGATCACCCAGGCGGAGACCGCCGTCGCCCGGCCGCCCGCGCCCCTGGCGACCGTTCTGGCCTCGGGCTCGCCGGAGTTCCGCAAGGCGTCCATCGACTGCCCGGGCCTGGCCTCGGCGCCCTATGTCGAGTTGCAGTCGATCCACGACGGCCAGGCCGGCGTGCGCCTCATCTCCGCCTGCCGGCCGGCCGGGCAGGAGCGCGCCTTCCTGGTCGACCGGGGCTTTGTCGCGGACGAGATTTCGGCCCGGCCGCCCGTGGCGTCGTCGACGGTCCCGATGACGGTCGCCGTAGAGCTCCGGCAGACTCCCCCGCCGGGCGCCATGGCACCCCCGCCGCAGCAGGGACGCTTCTACGCCCGCGACTCGGCCGCGATGGCCGAGGCCCTGCAGGTCGGCGAGGTCTCGCCCTGGACCCTGTTCGCCCTGACCTCCTCCAATCCCGAGTGGCAGGCCCTTCATCCGTCCGCCCCGCCGGCGGCCTTTTCAAACAACCACCTCGGCTACGCCCTGACCTGGTTCGGTCTGGCGCTGGCCCTGATCGCCTTCTACATCGCCCTGCTGCGCCGAAAGCTCAGCCCTCAATCAGCCACGCCAAGCGAGCGGGGCAATAGGACGACGAAGGAGCCCCTCTGACCGCCCGCTTGCACACCCTGTCGAACGGCCTGCGGGTCGTCTGCGATCCGATGCCGGGCCTGCGCACGCTGGCCCTGACCGTCGCCGTGCGCGGCGGGGCCAAGTGGGAGGATGCGTCCCGCTCGGGCTGGTCTCATTGCCTCGAGCACCTGGTGTTCAAGGGCGCCGGCGAGATGAGCGCGCGCGAGATCGTCGAGCGTATCGAGGCCGAGGGCGGCTCGCTCAATGCGGCGACGGGCTATGAGCGCACCAGCTTCGAGGTGCGGGCGCTGCAGGGATCGCTCGGTCTGGCGATGCAGGTGGTCTCGGACCTGGTGTTTCGTCCGACCCTCGATCCCGATGAGATCGAGCGCGAGAAGGATGTCGTCGCCCAGGAGATCGCCGAGGCCTTCGACACGCCCGACGACCACGTCTTCGAAATGGCCCAGACCCGGGCCTATGGCGATCAGCCGCTGGGCCGCCCGATCCTCGGTTCGGTGGCCAGCCTGAAGCCGATCAAGCGAGCGGGAATTGGCGAATGGCGTGCGCGCCTCTACTCGCCGGATCGCATGGTCGTATCGGCCTCGGGCGCGGTCGATGAGACGGAGCTTCTGGCCCTGGCGGAGCGCTGGTTCGGCGGCGAGGCGGCGACCCCGGCGGACGCCCCGGCGGCGCCTGTCTTCACCGGCGGCGATGCGACCCTCACCCGCCGCATCGAGCAGGCCAATGTGGTCTTCCTCCTGCCCGCGCCGTCCGCGGTGGATCCGGCATATCCGGCCGCCCGGCTGATGACCGAGATCCTCGGCGGCGGCATGGCTTCGCGGCTGTTCCAGAGCGCCCGCGAAGCGCGCGGCCTGGCCTACGCCATCGACGCCTATCACGAGCCGTATGAGGATGCGGGCCTGCTGGGCATCTACGCCGGCGCCGCGGCCGATCGCTCGGTCGAGCTGGCCAAGGTCTGCGCCGCTGAACTGAAGGCCCTGGCCGAGCACGGCCCGACCGACGTCGAGCTGTCGCGGTCCAAGGCCGTGTTGAACGCCGGCCTTTGGATGTCGGACGAAAGCCCGGCGGCGCGCGCCGGTCGAGCGGCCGCCCAGGTACTGATCTTCGGCGCCCCGATCGGCTCGCAGACCATGGCCGACCGGGTGCTGGCCCAGACCGCCGAGGACGTGCGCGCCGCCGCCGCCGTGACCCTGTCCGCCGGTCTCGCGGCGACCGCCGTGCTCGGCCCGAAAACGGCGGCTCCGGCCGGCGCCGCCTTCCGCTACGCTCTTTTCGCCTGACGCCTCGAAGACTATCCTTCGCCGATGGCCCTGCTGGACTGGATCAACGAGGTAAGCGGGCCGATCGTCCGGGGCCACGGTGTCTGCCTGCGGCCCCCACGCGCGTCCGATCACGAGGCCTGGGCCGGCCTTCGGCAGGCGTCCTACCGCTACCTGCAGCCCTGGGAGCCGACCTGGCCTGAGGACGACCTGACCCGCGCCGCCTTCCGCCGCCGGCTGTCGATCTACGCTCGCGAGATGGAGGCGGGGAACGCTTGGCCCTTCTTCATTTTCGCAGAAGGCGACCAGTCGCTGCTGGGAGCCATCACCCTGTCGAACGTGCGTCGCGGCGTCGCCGAATCCGGCACCCTCGGCTACTGGATCGGCCAGGGCCATGCCGGGCAGGGACACGCCACCGCGGCGGTGCGGGCGATGGTCGAATACGCGTTCGATGAACTGGCGCTGCACCGGGTCGAGGCGGCCTGCGTGCCGAGCAACACGGCCTCCCGGCGGGTGCTCGAAAAGGCCGGCTTCGCGCACGAGGGGCGGGCTCGTGCTTATCTCAAAATTAACGGCGCTTGGGCAGATCATCTGCTGTTCGGCATCGTCAATGACGCGGTCGGGCGCGGCGGCTAGTCAGGCCGTCCTGTCAGGACCGGTCACGCGCTTTGAACACACGCTCCAGAAGTCTGGCCTGGGACGCGACGACCGCCATTGAGGCGCTCGCGGCTGCAGACGCCGCCCTGTGGGTGTGGACCCCCGCCGACGATCAGATGCGCTTCACCGGGGCGACCCGGGCCCTGGGTTTGGGCCCCCTCGCGCCGGAATGCTCGGGCGCGGCCTTCACCGCCGTGGCCATCCCGCAGGACCGCGCCCTGGCCGAAAAGATCCTCAAGCCGCAGGAGGAGGGGACCGAGGTCGCCGTGCGCCTGCGCATGCGCGACGCCGAGACCTGCATCTGGCGCGGCGTCTGGCTGGAAGACGGGCTGCGCGCCGCCGGCGTGGTGGCGTTGGAAACCAAATTCGCCGCCTCGCACCGCGATCACCTGACGGGCCTGCTAGACCGCCGCACCTTCCTGGCGCGCATCAGCGAGACCTTGGTCCAGCCGGGCGACTATGAGCTGGTGGTGGCCGACCTCGACCGTCTGCGCCGCCTCAACGAGGCCCTGGGCCATGAGCGCGCCGACCTGGTGCTGGCCGCGCTCGGGTCGCGTCTGAACGCCGCCTTCGCGCACGAAGCCGGCGCGGCGCGCATTGGCGAGGACGAGTTCGCCATCATCGTGTCGCGCGGCTCGGGAAACACCGCCGAGCGCCTGCGCGCGGCGCTGGAGCAGCCGCTGCGCGTGGCCGGCTTCGATATCTATCCGACGGTCTCGATCGGCGCGGTCGTCGCCGAGGGCGGGCCGGATGCGCCGGATCCCGCCGAACTTCTGCGCCGGGCCGAACTGGCCGTGGAGCAGGCCAAAACCGCGGGCCGCGGCGGGGCCGCCGCCTATGGCCGCGCCCTGGAGTCCGACAGCCTATCGCGTCTGGCGCTCGAGGCGGACCTGCGCAACGCCTTCCTGCGCGGCGAGATCGAGCCCTTCTACCAGCCGATCGTGAACCTGACCTCGGGCGCCGTCGCCGGCTTCGAGGCGCTGGCCCGCTGGCGCCATCCGCAGCGCGGCCTGGTGCCCCCGGACGAGTTCCTCGGCCTGGCGGACGAGATGGGCCTGATGAATGATCTGGGCCTGCTGATGATGCGCCAGTCGGCCCGGCAGCTGGCCGAGTGGCTGGCGCGCCATCCGACCGCGGGCCGCCTGTTCTGCAGCGTCAACCTGTCGGTCGGCGAGATCGAGCGGGCCAACCTGGTCGACGACGTGCGGCGCATCATCGTCGAGTCGGGCCTGCCGCGCGGGGCGCTGAAGCTGGAGGTCACCGAGGGCGACATCATGCGCGACACCACGCGCGCCGCCGACACTCTCAAACAACTGCGGGACGCCGGCGCCTCGCTGGCGCTGGACGACTTCGGCACCGGCTTCTCGTCGCTCAGCTACCTGGCGAAGCTGCCGTTCGATACGCTGAAGATCGACCGCTATTTCGTGCTGACCATGGACAAGGACGAGGGCTCGGCGAAGATCGTCAAATCGGTCGTCAACCTGGGCCGCGACCTGTCGCTGGAGGTCGTCGCCGAGGGGGTCGAGAACGCCGGCCTGGCGGCTCTGCTGCTGGACGCCCAGTGTCACTATGGTCAGGGCTTCGGCTACGCCGCCGCCCTGCCGGCCCAGGAGGCCGAGGTCTATCTCAACGAGTCCCTGGCCGACGGCGTGGCGCCGCTGAAGCAACGATCGGCGTAGGTAGGGTCTAGGTTCTAGGTTCTAGGTTCTAGGTTCTAGGGGAGCCGCGGTCGAGCAGCCCTCCTGATCCGCGTCCATCGCCCCAGCCCCCAGCCCCCAGCCCCTAGAACCTAGCCCCTGCTCAGGCCCGTCCGCTTTGCCCTGAGAGCTGGGCCGGGTCGATGCCGAGGGCGTGGATGGCGCGGCTCCACTTGCCGGCGTAGTCGGGGTCGAAGATCAGGTCGGGGTCGGGTTCGGCCGTCAGCCACACGTTCTCGCCCAGCTCATCCTCCAGTTGACCCTCGCCCCAGCCCGCGTAGCCGAGCAGCAGCACGGCGCGGCGCGGGCCGGCGAAGGGGTCGACCATGGCCGCCAGGGCCTCACGCGTGCCGGTCATGGCCAGGCCGTCGCCGAAGGCCATGGAGGCGTCCGGGGCCATCCAGTCGTCGGTGTGAAGGACGAAGCCGCGCTCGCGCTCGACCGGGCCGCCGACCAGGACGGCGCGCTGAGCGGCGGCGTCGGGGGCGGGGGTCTCCAGCTTGGCCAGGACGCTCTTCAGGTCGACGCCCGGCGCGGGGCGGTCCAGCCGCAGGCCCATGGCGTGATCGGGACCGTGGGCGCAGACCAGGATGACCGCGTGCTCGAAGCGGGTGTCGCTGATGCCGGGCATGGCCACCAGCAGCCGTCCGACGAGGGATTCGAAGCCGTCCATACCTCCTATCATCGGATCGCCGGGGGGCAGGCGCAAGGCGCGGAAGCGTCGCGGGCTTGGCGAGAACGGCGGTCGGCCTTATCTGGGGCGCAGACGAGCCCGTCCAGCCCAAGCCCAGCCCGGAGCCCCCTCATGACCATCCAGATCGGCGACCGCATTCCTTCGGCCACCCTGACCCGCGCCACCGACGACGGTCCGAAGCCGGTTTCGACGGATGAGATCTTCGCCGGCAAGACCGTGGCCCTGTTCGCCGTGCCCGGCGCCTTCACCCCGACCTGCTCGGCCCGCCACCTGCCGGGCTTCAAGGATCACCGCGCGGACCTGGCCGCCAAGGGCGTCGACACGATCGCCTGCGTCTCGGTCAACGACGCCTTCGTCATGGGCGCCTGGGCCGACAGCCAGGGCATCGGCAAGGAAGACATCCTGATGCTGGGCGACGGCAACGGCGACTTCACCCGCCAGCTGGGCCTTTCGCTCGACGCCAAGGGCTTCGGCATGGGCGAGCGCTCGCAGCGCTATTCGATGATCGTCAAGGACGGCGTCGTGGCGCAGCTGAACATCGAGCAGCCGGGCGAGTTCAAGGTGTCCTCGGCCGAGCATCTGCTGGCCACTCTCTAAAGGGCGCTAACGCTCGCCGCGCGGCGGCTCGCTGCTTGAGCGCGGGGCGCTATCGCTCGCTGAGCGAGGGCGTTCCCGCGTTCCTGAGCTGATGAGCACCGACGTCTTCAGTCCCGAGCAACGCAGCGCCGTGATGCGGCGGGTGAAGGGACGCGACACGCGGCCGGAACTGGCCGTGCGTCGTATCCTTCGCGAGGCGGGCATCGGCTATCGGCTGGGCGGCGCAGGCCTGCCCGGCCGTCCGGACTTGGTGATGAAGGGGCGGCGGGTCGCCCTGTTCGTGCACGGCTGCTTCTGGCACGGGCACGACTGCCCGCGCGGCGCACGCCAGCCCAAGGCCAACGCCGACTACTGGATCGCCAAGATCGACCGCAATCGGCGACGCGACGCCGAGGCGGAAGCGGCGCTGGACGGGGCCGGATGGCGGGTCGTCACGGTCTGGGAGTGCGCGATGAAGGCGCCCGACTTCGGCGACCGGCTGGTCGCCGAGGTGCGCGGTCAGGCGGCGGCGGAGGCCGGGGGGGCGACGTCGTCCTGAGCCATGGTCATCACATGGGTGATGGCCCCCAGCAGCATGGGCGGGGTGATCGGCTTGGGCACGAAATAGGTCATGCCGGCGTCGGTGCAGGCGGCGATGTCCTCGGCCGAGGTGTCGGCGGTCACGGCGATGACCGGGACCAGGGCGTTGGGACCGCCGCCGGCTCGGATGCGGCGGGTGGTCTCGCGACCGTCCAGCTCGGGCATGCGGACGTCCATGAAGATCAGGTCGAAGCTGGAGCTCTCGCAGATCTTCAGGGCGGCCATGCCGTCGGCGGCGGTGGCGATATCGCAGCCCAACGGCTGAAGGATCAGCTGGATGGCGCGGCGGTTGATGTCGTGGTCGTCGACGACCAGCACGCGCATCGGACGGCCTTCGTCCTCGTCTTCGGCGCCCTCGGCTGCGACGGGCTCGGGCGCGGGGGCCGGTTCGGGATGGGGCCCGACGGCGCTCGGGTCGACCTGAGCGAGGACGGCCAGGACGGCGGGGGTCGCGGCCGGGGCTTCGGCGGTCAGAGACTGGGCCAGCGGCGCCGGCGAGGCCGGGGCCGACGGGCGGGTCGAGACGCGGGTCGACAGGGCGCGGGCGACGGCGTCTCGGCTCTCCTGATCAAGGACCTGGGTCGGGGCGGCGATCACCTGGCCGTCGTCGAGGCGCAGGGCGAGGGTGAAGCTCGCGCCCTTGCCGACGGCGCTGCGCGCGGTCAGGCGGCCGCCCATCAGCTCAGCGAGCTGGCGGCTGATGGCCAAGCCCAGCCCGGTGCCGCCGTACTGGGCGCTGACGCCGGCGATGGTCTGGTCGAATGGGGTGAACAGGCGCGACAGCTGGTCGGGGGTCATCCCCGGGCCGGTGTCGGCCACTTCGATCAGGACGGCGTGGCCGCCGGTGTCCTCGGCCCAAGCGTTGAAGCGCAGGGTGATCGAGCCCTCGGCCGTGAATTTCATGGCGTTGGAGATCAGGTTGTTGAGGATCTGACGCAGCCGCATCGGATCGCCGCGCACCGACATCGGCACGCGCGAGGCGCCCTCGATGCGCAGCTTCAGGCCCTTGGCGCGGGCCGGGCCGCGCCACAGCCGGGCCGACTGGTTGAGCAGGTCGCGCAGGTTGAAGTCGGCGCTCTCGACCGTCATGTGCCCGGCTTCGAGCTTGGCGTGGTCGAGCAGATCGTCGAGCAGGGCCTTCATCATGAAGCCGGCGTCGCTGATCAGGCGCGCCTGGGCGCGGGCGGCGCTGTCGCCAGCCCCGCGCTCCAGCTCGGCCGAGCCGGTCAGGATGGCGCTGATCGGGGTGCGCAGGTCGTGGCCCACAGCGGCGAGGAAGGCGCTGCGGCCCTCCATGATCCGTTCGGCGTCGGCGCGCTTCTCTTCCGCCTCTACACGGGCGGCGCTTTCGGCGATGCGCGACTGGTTCATGCGCTGCCAGGTCGACAGGCAGTAGGTGATGAAGACGCCCACGGCGATCGAGGCGGCGGTCACGAAGGCCGGCGACGCGTGGAAGGCGAACATGAAGAAGGGCGTCGAGGCCAGGTAGAGGAACTGCGGCGTCACCGTCAGCACCAGCACCGAGGTCGAGCGTGGGGCGTTGATCATCGAATAGATGGCGCCGGCGGAGAGCAACATGGCCGCGCAGATGCCGCCCATTGGGCCGCCAGCCTGCCACAGCGGAATGGCCAGACTGCCAAAATAGCTTGCGTTGACGAACAGGATCGCATCGCCGGCCAGGCCGCGTGGGCCGCGCAGCCGCTCGGTCTTGCCCTGGTTGACGGGCCCGAAGATCCACAGGTCGACCAATTGGATAACGAAATAGCCGAGCACCCAGGCGACGCTGAGGTCCCAGCCCAGCAGCGGGCTGAACACCAGGGCGCTGGCCGCAGCCATGCCCAACCGCTGCAGCAGCGCCTTGCGCCGCTGACGGATGGCGCCGGCCCAGCTATCGGACGCGGCGGCAGGCATATCGGCTTTGGCGTTCGCCATGCATCCCCCGGGAGGCGGGCGTAGTCCGCCCTTCCCGCCACCATGCACAGCTTGCCCTAACGCTCCGTCAACGCGCGGTTGCGACGGCCTCGACCACGCTGGAGAAACCGTCGGCGCGCAGGCGGGCGGCCAGATCGCGCTTGATGTGGCCGACCAGCCCCGGCCCGGCGAACACCAGGGCGGAATAGAGCTGGATCGCGGCGGCGCCGGCGCGGATGCGGGCGTAGGCCTCTTCGCCGGAGTCGATGCCGCCGACCGCGATCAGCGGCAGTTTGCCGGCGGCCGCTTCGGCGGCGGCCCGAAGAGCGGCCATGGCCTTGGCCTTGAGCGGCGCGCCCGACAGGCCGCCGGCCTCTCCGCGGTCCGGTGCGCGCAGGCTTTCCGGGCGATCGAGGGTGGTGTTCGAGACGATCAGGGCGTCGATGCGATGGTCGATCGCGGCCTCGACAGTCAGGGCGATCTCGGCCGCGGTGAGGTCAGGCGCGATCTTGAGGAAGACCGGCGTCGGGTCATCGCCGCGGGCCTCCGCCAGCCGGCCGAGCAGGTCGTCCAACGCGGCCCGCCCCTGCAGGTCGCGCAGACCCGGCGTATTGGGCGAGGAGACATTGACGGTGACGTAGTCGGCCAGACCCTTCAGGCGAACCAGCCCTGTGACGTAGTCCGCCGCCTTGTCCTCGGTGTCCTTGTTGGCGCCGAGGTTGGCCCCGATGACGGTCTCAGTGGGGCGGCGCGCCAGATTGGCGGCGAAGGCCTCCAGTCCCTGGTTGTTGAAGCCCATGCGGTTGATGACCGCCCGGTCCTCGCTCAGGCGAAACAGGCGCGGCTTCGGATTGCCGGGCTGGGCGCGCGGCGTCACCGAGCCGCATTCGACGAAGCCGAAGCCGAGGCGGGCCAGGCCGTGCAACGCCTCGCCGTTCTTGTCGAGACCGGCGGCGAGGCCGACCGGGTTGGCCAGGCTGAGGCCGGCCAGGGTCGTGTGCAGCACGGGATCGTCGACCGGGGCCGAGGGGAGCGGCAGGGTCTTCAGGGCCTTGATGGCCAAGCCGTGGGCGGCCTCGGGGTCGATCTTGCGCAGCACGGCCGCGCCGATGTCGCTCAGGGCCATCCGGCGGCTCCGTCCTCGAACTTCAGGGTCCCTTCGGCGTCGACGGACAGGCCGCGCTCGGCGACCGCCGCGGCGAAGGGCAGGGGGGCGTAGAGGTGCGGGAACAGGTCGCCGCCGCGCGACGCCTCCCACTTCAGGGTCTCGCTGAGCCAAGTGCAGTCCACCGTCACCAGCACCAGGTCGCTGCGGCCCGCATAGTGGCGGCGCGCCGTCTCGGCCAGTTGGGCCGAGGTCGACATGTGGATGTAGCCGTCGGCGAGATCGACGGCGGAGCCGCCGTAGGCGCCCGAGGGGCGCGCGGCCTCCCATTCGGCGCGATCGACCAGCTTGTAGGCGACTTCGCTCATGCGGTCAGGTCACGCGGCTGGAGGAAGCCTTCCAGGGTGCAGCGGCCGGCCGGGTCGACGCCGAACACCGCCGCGGCGCCCGGCGGGAAGCCGCCCGTCATGCGGTCCAGGATGGCCGGCGAAGCGGCGCTTTCGATCAGATATTCTACGGCCAGGACATGGACGCCCGGATTGTGCGCCACCACCATCAGGCAGCCGGCCGCATCCTCGGCGTCCTCGATGTAGCGACGCAGGATGTCGGCGGGACCGTTGTAGAGCGGATCGTGGTCGTGCACCTCGACGTCGCCGAAGGCGTCGTGAGCCAACTCCCAGGTCTGGGTGGTGCGCTTGGACGGCGAAACCAGGGCCAGGTCAGGCTTGAGTCCGCGGGCGGCCAGGGCGCGGCCCATGGCGGCGGCGTCTTCGCGGCCGCGGGCGGACAGGGCCCGGTCGCGGTCGCGCCCGGAGCCGGCGGCCCGTTCGGCCTCGGCGTGCCGCATCAGGATCAGTCTCTGCATGCTCCGGCCTTTAGGGCCTGACCGTGACAAATGGAACCGCCGGCGAAGGGTTCACGGATGGCTGCGGCGCGCCCGGGACGCCGGTTGCGGGTGCAGGGCCGGGGTCAGCAGCGGGGCGGTGGCGGCGGCCCCGCCGGGATGAACCCGCGCATAGGCCTGGCGCGTGGCCTCGAGCAGAATGACGCCGGCTGCGCCGGGCATGATGTGACGGCCGATCTGTTCGAAGCCGTCGGCGAAGGGCAGCAGCGGACGCCATGGCGGCACGTAAAGGGTCTGGGACCAGGCCGTCGGCTCCAGCCCGGCCTCGCGCACCAGTCGCTCAAGCTGGCGGCGGGTGAAGGGGCGGCCGTGGCCGAAAGGCGTCGCCTCGACCCGCGACCAGAGCCCGCCGCGGGCGGCGGCGACGAGGATGATCCGTCCCGCCGGGGCTAGGGCGCGCACCGCCTCGAGCAGCAGGGCTTGGGCGTCGTCGGCCTCTTCCAGGGCGTGGACCAGCAGGATGCGGTCGAAGGCGCCGGCGGCGAAGGGCAGGCGGCGGTCGTCGACCAGGACCGTACGGTTGCGGCCGGCGGCGGGCCACAGCTCGACTCCCTGACCGCTGGGCATGGCGGCGACGACGCGGCGGGCGCCGACGAAGGCGTCCAGCCAGGGCGTGGCGTAGCCGATGCCGAGGACGTCGGTCCCGTTCGCCTCGCCCCAGGCGTCCTCCAGCCGGCGCGCGAGCAGCCGACGCGCCAGGGTCCCGGCCGGTTCGCCGTAGAAGTCCCGGAGCTCTTCGATACTGCGGCGCATGACCCCATCATAGGCGCATGGGGGCCCGGCTGCTAGGATCGGGTCATGACCCTGGACGTCCGACTGTTCCCCTGCCTCAACGACAACTACGGCTTCCTGCTGCGCGATGCGGCGACCGGACAGGTGGCGACGGTCGATACGCCTGACGCCGAGGCCGTGCTGGCCGAGTTGGAGCGGTCGGGCTGGGGGCGGCTGGACCTGATCCTGAACACCCATTGGCACCCGGACCACACCCAGGGCAACGCGCGCCTCAAGGCGGCGACCGGCTGCGAGATCGTCGGTCCGGAGGAGGTGCGCCGCGCCGCCTCGCTGGACCGGGTGGTCCGCGGCGGCGACGTCGTGCAACTGGGCGAGACGACGCTGGCGGTGACCGAGACGCCCGGCCACACCCTCGGCCACATCGTCTATCGCGACGCGGCGAGCGGCCAGGCCTTCGTCGGCGACACCCTGTTCGTCATGGGTTGCGGTCGGCTGTTCGAAGGCACGGCCGAGCAGATGTGGACCAGCCTGTCGACGCTGGCGGCCTGGCCGGACGAGACGGTGATCTGGTGCGCCCACGAATACACCGCGGCCAACGCCCGCTTCACCCTGAGCCTGGATGATCGCCCCGAAATGGCGGCGCGAGCGGCGGCGGTGTTCGCGGCCCGTGAGCGCGGCCAGCCGACGGTGCCGACGACGATCGGGGCGGAGAAGGCCTTCAACCCTTTCCTGCGGGCCAGGGACGCCAGCGACTTCGCGGCGCGCCGCGCGGCCAAGGACAGCTTTGCGGGCTAGCGGCTCAGGTCTGAGGCAGGATGGCGCGGATGACGCGGGCCGAGGATGGGCGGCCGGCCATGCCCTCGTCCGGATTGACCGTGACGGTCAGGCGACCGCGCGAATAGGTCACCCCTGAGCGGCGGCCCTCGACAATGGTGATGCTGCGCAGATCCTCGACGTATTCGCGCGCGGTCGGCGAGCGGGCGATGCGGATGACCGCCTCGGTCGTCACGATCAGGGCCTCCACGCAAAGCGATTCCGAGCGTTGTCCGCTCAGATTGACCTCGACCAGCCGGCCGAGCGCCTGGCTCACCATGGCGCTGCGCTGGGCCATCAGGCGGAACAGCAGCACCGGGCCGAGGGTCGGCGGCGTCAGGCTCTGGCCGGCGCCGGCGAACGAGGCGGGCGAGCCGCCGGGCGCCCGCGGCGTGTAGACGGTCATGCCGCCGCCGGGGGTCACCCGTAGGACCTCATCCCCCGCATCGTTGCGGTAGATGACGTCGCCGCGCGGGGCGGCGCTGGGGCGCAGCACCCAGGTTTCGGCGCGGCGGTCGAAGCGCAGCAGGGGGTGCCGCCCAGATCGGTCGAGGATGAAGCCCTCGCCCGATTCCGCCATGTAGCGGCCCACGGGCGGCGGCGTCGGCGGGGATGGACGGCGTTCGCGGAGCGACTGGCTCTGTTCCGCCTGGGCGTTGCCGCGGCTCTGGGCCAGGGCCGGGGCGGCGAACAGCAGAGACAAAAGGGCCGTAACCGCGAGGGCGATCGCCATCGCGGCCTGAAGCGGCGTTAGCGCCGTTCTGACCCTCGCCGTCAACTCCATAGCGGCCTAGTAGGAATCGCCACGCGGCGGATTTTGGGCAGGTGGACCTCAGCCGACCAGATACTGACCGCCGTTCAGCGACAGCGTACAGCCTGTGACATATCCGGCACGCTCGCCCGCCAGCCAGGACACCATGTCGGCGATCTCCTCGCCCTTGCCGAGGCGACCGACGGGAATCTGGGCGACGATGCCGGCCAGCACCTTCTCGTCCATCGCCCCCACCATTTCCGTGTCGATATAACCGGGCGCGATGCAGTTCACGGTCACGCCCTTGCGGGCGTTCTCCAGCGCCAGGGCCTTGGTGAAGCCGATCATGCCGGCCTTGGCGGCCGAGTAGTTGGTCTGGCCGATCTGGCCCTTCTGGCCGTTGATCGAACTGATGTTGACGATGCGGCCGAAGCTGCGGTCGCGCATGCCGTTGATGACCTGACGCGTCATGTTGAAGACGCTGTCCATGTTCACCCGGATGACGTCGGACCACTGCTCCGAGCTCATCTTGTGGAAGAAGCCGTCGCGGGTGATGCCGGCGTTGTTCACCAGCACGTCGATCGGGCCCAGCTTGGCCTCGATCTCGGCCACGGCGCGGGCGCAGTCCTCGAAGCTGCCGACGTTGCCCTTGACGACCATGACGTCCAGTTCGCGGGCGGTCGCCTCGGCGGCCTCGGTATTGCCGGAGTAGCCGGCGGCGACGGCCATGCCGTCCTCCTTGAGCCGCTGAACGATCGCCTTGCCGATGCCGCGGGTGCCGCCGGTCACCAATGCCACGCGAGCCATGTGCGATTCCTTGTCCCTGGAGCGCCCTCTCTGGTGGAGGGCCTTCAATCTAACGGTGTAGCGACGAGAGGGGCTAGGGTCGAGGGGCGAGGGTCGAAGCAGCGCCCCTCGCCCGTCGCCCCTCGTCCCTAGATCTTTGCCATGTCGATGACGAAGCGGTAGCGGACGTCCGACTTCTCCAGCCGGTCGTAGGCCTCGTTGATCTGGGCCGGGGCGATGACTTCGATGTCGCTGGCGATCCCGTGCTCGGCGCAGAAGTCGAGCATCTCCTGGGTCTCGCGGATGCCGCCGATCAGCGAGCCGGCGACGGCGCGGCGCCGCCACAGCAGGCCCATGGCGTAGACGGGCAGACCCTCGGTGGTCAGGCCCAGCATGACCATGGTGCCGTCGCGGGCCAGCAACTGCACGTGGCTGGCGATCTCGTGGGTGGCCGAGACGGTGTTGATGATCAGGTCGAACTTCTCGGCGGCCGCGGCCATGGCGGCCTTGTCCGAGTTGATCAGGAAATGTTTGGCGCCCATCCGCTCGGCGTCGGCCTTCTTGCGGTCGGAGGTCGACAGGACGGTGACCTCGGCGCCCATGGCCGCAGCCTGTTTGACCGCCATGTGGCCCAGGCCGCCCAGGCCGATCACGGCGACTTTGGAGCCGGGCTTGATCTTCCAGTGCTTGAGGGGGCTGTAGGTGGTGATGCCGGCGCACAGCAGGGGGGCGGCGGCGTCGAGGGGGATGCTGTCCGGGATGCGAAGGACGTAGTTCTGGTCGACGACGATGGCGGTCGAATAGCCGCCCTGGGTGATCTTCTGGCCGACGTCGGCGCCCTTGGGGTCGGGAGAGCCGTAGGTCTGGGTCATGCCGGGGACGCAGTACTGCTCCTCGCCCTCGCGGCACGAGGCGCAGGTGCGGCAGCTGTCGACCATGCAGCCGACGCCCACCCGGTCGCCCTCCTTGAAGCGGCTCACGTTGGCCCCGACGGCGGTGACCACGCCGGCGATCTCGTGGCCGGGCACGATCGGATAGCGGGTGTTGCCCAGGTCGTTATGCACGATGTGCAGGTCCGAGTGGCAGATGCCGGCGTACTGGATCTCGATCGCCACATCGTCCGGGCCGGGGTCGCGGCGATTGAAGCTGTAGGGCTCCAGGGGCTTGTCCGAGGCGACGGCGGCGAAGGCGCGGGTGGCGATGGGCATGGGAGGCTCCTGAAGCTTGGCGGCGGACGTCAGTTGCGCCCTCGCGGGTCAGCTCGCAAGGGGTGGCGGGCTCCGGCCGTCGATGCGTCGCACCGGCGCGGCGGCCAGGTCGAAATCCTCGAACAGCCGAGCGTTCAGAATGATCCGCGCCGGCATGTCGACGCCGTCTTCGCGGGTCCAGGCCGGGGCATCGTTGAACACCGAGCAGCCACAGGTTTGGCAGTGATGGAAGGTCATCATCCGGTCGCCCCACTGGTAGGCCGCCAGGGTCTCGGGCGTCGTCTCCAGGGTCACCTCGGCCGGGTCGTAATAGGCCCAGAGCCCGCCGCGACGGGAACAGATCGAGCAGTCGCACTCGGTCACGCTGTCCGGGGCCGGGGCGCTGAAGCGCTGGGCCCCGCAATGGCATCGTCCGCGGATCATCACGCCGACATCATGACCCGCCGGCGGGGCGCGGATCAACGGCGATGGTCGGCTGCGGCGCCCGGGGACGCCGCAGCCGCCGGTGTCAGTAGCGGGCGGTCAGCTGCACGCCGAAGGTGCGCGGCGGATTGAAGTTGCCGTAATCGCCCAGGGTGGTGCGGTTGGCCGGGTCGCGGCGATAGACGTGGGCCTCGTCCAGCAGGTTGCGCGACCACAGGGCCACTTCCAGCGTCGGACCGCCCGGGTTGGTGGGGATGTCGGCGATCGCGACCCGGCCGTTGACGATGAACGAGGAGTCGTTCTTCACCGCGGACTGGTCGAACGTCTGGGTCGCGTCGGCGTAGTTGGCGTCCAGGTGGGCCTTCAGCGTCGCGTTCATCAGCTGCGATTCCCAGTCGGCGGCCACGCTGGCGGCGTTCGGCGGGGTGAAGACGATGAACACGGGCTGGATCACGCCCGTGAACGGGTTCTCGGTCGGCGGGATTTCGGTGTCGGTGTAGGCGTAGGAGGCCGACAGGCGCAGATTGTCCGTCGCCTGGAACTGGCCCTCCAGCTCGATGCCGCGGATTTTCGTGGTGCCGGGCGCGTTGACGGTTTCCAGCGTGTTGCGGGTCGAGGCGCCGACGACCGTGACCAGGCTGAAGTCGATCTGGCTGTTCTCGCGATCCATGGCGTAGACGGCGGCGTTCAAGCGAAGCCGGTTGTCGAACAGGTCGCTCTTCAGGCCGATCTCGTAGGCCGTGACCTCCTCCGCGTCGAACGAGCGGTAGGTCAGCGAGCGCGAGCTGGCGCCGCCGGCCCGGTAGCCGGTCGAATATTTGGCGTAGACGTTGACTTGGTCGGACGCGTCCCAGGCCACGGTGACCAGCGGGTCGAACCGGTCCGTCGAGGTGTCGAAGGTGAAGTTCGTCGCGACGTTGTTGACGATCTCGAGTCTGCCGTCCTTGTCGTCCCAGGTGAATCGACCCCCCGCGGTGATGTGCAGGCTGTCGCCCAGGATGTCCGGGGTGAAGGTCGCCTGGCCGTAGACGGCCTTGGATTCCGAGTGCGCCGTCGAGGCGCGATCCAGGAAGCGATGGCCGCGGATGGTCGGGGTCGGGTCGAGGATGGTGTAGCCCGTGCCGTCGGCGTTCCAGCGGTTGGTCGACGGCGTCGCCGCGTCGTCCGAGACGGTTTCCTTGAAGTAGTAGAGGCCGCCGACGTAGTCGATCCGGTCGCCCAGCGAGCCGAGCGCCTGGATCTCCTGGCTGAACTGGTGTTGCCAGAAGCCGGCCAGCGAGTAGCGGCTGAAGTTGCCGTTCGGGCCGACGACCGGCGGCCGGTGTGCGCCGGCGATATTGTCGTACTGCTCGACGTCGACCTCGCGATAGGCCGTGATCGAGCGCAGCTCCAGCGCGTCGTTCGGCCGCCACGACAGGTGCAGGTCGGTCCCCTGGGTCTCATCCGTGCTCCACTGCTGGGGCACGCCGATGTCGGCGACCGTCATGCGGTCCTCGCCCTCGACGATGACGATCGGGGCCAGGTCGCGGATGCTGCCCGACGGGACGCTGGGCGAGGTCCACGGCACGACCAGCCGGCCCAGCGGGTTGAAGTTCAGCAGTTGGCTGTAGAAGGGCGTGTTCTTGTCGACGCCGGTGTCAGCGGCGAGATCGGCGGTGAAGGTGTCGGTGGGGGTCCAGCGCACCTGGGCGCGGAGGCCGCGACGGTCGAACTGGCCGAAGCCTTCCTCTCCCGGAAGCGGGTTGCTGGTCGCCGGACCCTGCACCTGGATGACGCCGTCGATCTTGAACGCGAAGTCGCCGACCGCGCCGAAATTGACGTGCAGTTCCGAGTTGTAGGACTCCTGGTTGCCGACGCCGGCGATGGCGCGCATGTCGAACTCGCCCGAGGGCCGGCGCGTGATCAGCGACAGGGCGCCGCCTTCGGTGTTGCGGCCGAACAGCGTGCCTTGCGGGCCCTTCAGGACCTCGATGCGCTCGATGTCGAGCAGGGCGGCGCCAAGGCCGTGTTGGCGACCCAGGTAGACGCCGTCGATGTAGACGCCGACGCCCTGCTCGCGAGCCGGCTGGTTGGCGTCGAGCGGGACGATGCCGCGGATGCCGATGGTCAGAGCCGACTGGCGAGCCTCGAAGGTGGCGACGCGCAGGCTGGGCACCGCGCCGTCAGCCAGGTCCATCAGGCTCTGGACGTGCCGGTCGGTCAGATCTTCCGAATTGACCACCGAGATCGAGATCGGCGTGTCCTGCAGGTTGGTCTCGCGCTTGGTGGCGGTGACCACGATGTCGCCGAGCCGGGTTGCGCCGGCCGGATCCTCGACGCCCGGATCGGACGGGCCGCTCTGGGCCAGGGCGGGCGAAGCGGCGACGAGCGCCAGGGCGCTGCCTGCCAGCAGGCAGGTGCGAAGACGAGTTTGGTTGTGCATGAAGTCCCCCGTTCAGGTCGGGGGACGCTAGGGAGGTCGTGTGTCGGCTGGATCACCTGCCGATCAATGATTCATGCGACTTCAGCGGCGCCTTTGCGTCGATTGAGCCTCATGCGGACAGGGTTTCACATTTCCGTCGAAACGGCTCAGCTGAGCCGTGCGATCAGCGCCTGCGCCGCCGCGGGGTTGCGCACCTTGGCCCCGGAGATGAAGTAGGCGAAGACCTCGCCGCGCTTGGCCCAGACGCCGGCCTGGTCGGCGATGCGGTCCAACTCGTCCGCGGTCATCCCGGTCGGCTCGTCCTCGCGGCTCGACATCAGCCGGGCGTAGGTGAAGTCGGCGGTCGGCTGGTCGATCTTCGGCCAGTTCGGCTCCTCGTCGTCCTCGGCATAGACGATGGCCACGCCATATTTCGCGGCCAGATCATAGAACTGCGGGACGTCGAAGGTCGGGTTGCGCACCTCCAGGGCGTGGCGCAGCCGGACCCCGTCCTGCTCCTTGGGCAGCAGTTTGAGGAAACCTTCGAAGTCCTCGGGGTCGAACTTCTTGGTGCCCATGAACTGCCAATTGATCGGCCCCAGCTTGTCGCCCAGCGCCGTCAGACCCTGGCCGATGAAGCGCTCCATCGACTCGCCCATCTCGGACAGGACTTTCCGATTGGTGCAGTAGCGGCTGGCCTTGACCGAAAAAACGAAGCCGTCGGGCGTCTCGTCGCGCCACTTCATCCAGCTGTCGATCTTGAAGGTCGAATAATAGGTGCCGTTGATCTCGATCGAGGTCAGGGCGCGGGAGGCGAACTCCAGCTCCTTTTTCTGGCTCAGCTTCTCCGGATAGAAGACGCCGCGCCATGGTTCGAAGGTCCAGCCTCCGACGCCGACGTGGATGTTTCCGCTCATGGTGACCTCCAACCGCAACGTGCGTCACAGCTAGCTCAGGAGCCGACGCGGCGGAAGTCGGCGATGGGCGGGAAGCGGACATCGCAGCCAGGCGGAGCTGCCAGTCGCGAGCTCCATCGGGGTGGGACGTAGGAAGCTGGAACCCGCTGAAGCACCGGCGCGCCCGCCGCTAGAAGACCAGCAAGGCGGCGTAGGCCGGATCGGCCAGCCGGGCGTTGACGAACTCGGCCTGACGGTCGCGGGGCACCTCGAATCGGATGAAGGGCGCCAGTTCAGGGAGGATTTCAGGCGGCGTGTCCATGGCCTCGGGCATCTCGCATTCGGCCAGGGCGAAATAGATGTCGCCGGCGTCGTCCATCAGCAGGTCGACGTCCCACTGCAGGCCATGCCGATCGACCGCGGTCCGCCGCAGCTTGTGGATGCGTCGGCTGGTCAGCGGCCAGAGGTCGTCGAAGTCGCGCGGCTCGGCGATGGCCGTCTCGATCTCGATCAGTCGGCCGGCCGCGGCGATCTTGTAGGTGAAGCTGTCTTCGCGGCGGTCGTTGTCGATGCGCCGACGGATGCGGGCGTCGCCGGGCAGATAGCCCTGGCGGATCTCGCTCCAGGTCGCCCGGTCCCACAGGGCGAGGACGGCCGTTGGATCGGACAGGACGTATTTGCGCTCGTTCTCGGTCGGCATGGGGCTTTCTAGCCCGAAACCGCGATCGCCTGTCCAAAGGTGATCCAGACGCCGTTCGGGTCGCGGATGATGAACTCGCGCATGCCGTAGAAGGCAGTGACGGCGGTGGTCACCCGACCAGCATCCGGTAGGCCGCCATGGCCTGGTTGCGCGCGGTCTCGTCGTCGAGCAGCCGGCGGGAGTGGCTGTAGGCCAGGACCAGGCCCTTGAACTGGAACACCAGGGTGTCGAGGGCGGCCTCGTCGCGCTCCGGGTAGAGGGTCCGGAACTCGCGGCGCAGCACCTTGGCCCAGCGGATCTGGCTGCTCTTCAGCGCGTCCCGCAGCGGGCCCGGCTGGTCGTCCAGCTCGGCGGCGGCGGCCATGAGCGGGCAGCCGCCGGGACGGTCCTCGCCGTCGATCCAGTCGAGCTCCCCCTCAATGATCTTGTCCAGACGTGCGCGCCCCGGCTCCAGCGGCTCGGCCGGGTCCCAGACGGCGACCTTGAAGCGATCGATCATGGCGTCGACCAGTCGGGTCTGCAGCGCTTCCTTGGACTGGAAATGCTTGAGGACGGCGCTCTTGGAGACGCCCGCAGCGCCGGCCACGTCCTGCAGGCTGACGGCGGCCAGACCGCGCACAGTGACCTGGCGCATGGCTTCGTCAAGCAGTCGGGCGTGGGTCGCGGCGCCTTTGGGCGGCATGGGTCTCTCCATAAAAAGTGACCGGTCGGAGACTTTTCCGATTGACTCGAAGTGACCGGTCGGTCACTCATATGTGCACGGTCGGTCACTTTCGCACGAACCGGCCGGAATGAACAGCCCAGGAGGGCAAGATGCTTCTCATGACCCTGATGGCCGCCGCCCTGGCGGTCGCCCAACCGGCGCAACCCGTCCAGTCCGGGGGCGCCAGCGCCACCCTGACCCAGCCGCGCGAGGTTCGTCAGAGCCTCGATGGCCGCAGCTGGAACTGCAACGGCGGCGGCGAATGCGTCGGACGCGGCGGCGGTACGACCCAGCCGCTCATGCGCGAATGCCGCCGCTTCGTAACCCGCTTCGGCCCGGTTTCGGCCTACAGCCGCGAAGGCCTGGCCCTGACCGAAGCCGAGATCGGCCAGTGCAACTCCGACAGCCTGGTCCGCGCCGGGCGCCAGCCGTCGCTCTGACCGGCCTCAGCCGCCCCCGCCGCGCGCGCGGCGGTGGTGCGGCGCGGGCACGATGCGCGCCATGACGGTGACGAAGAAGGCCACCGACCAGCCGAGCAGGATCACCCCGTTGATCCCCTCGATTGCTCCCAACAGCTTCCACTTCTCGGCGATCTCGGCGTCGCCATAGCCGATCGCGCCATAGCTGATGGTCGAGAAATAGATGGCGTCGCGCAGGGTCTCGACCGCCCCGAGTCCATGGAAGAGCAGGGCGTAGACCCAGATCTGCAGCCCATGCAGCACGAACAGGCCGAGGATGATCAGAACCGTCAGCAGGGCGGCTTCGACCGACACCGCGTTCATCCGCACCCGGCCGGTGCGTTGGTCGTGGTGCGTGATGCCGCGCGCCATCACCAGCAGGCCGCTCGCGTGCATCGCGACCGTCAGCAGCACCATCACCGTTGCGATCGCCAGCTCCAGAGCCATGGGCCCGTTCTATCAGACGCGGCCGTTTCGCTCGACCCCGGGTTGCGGCGTCAGTAGGCGAAGTCGCGATAGAGCCGGCTCAGGTCGCCCTTCCACTCGCCATGGTACAGGTCGAGCAGGCGATCCGCGGGGGTCATGCCGCTGTCGGCGATGTCTTCGAGCTCGGACAGGTAGCCCCGCTCGTCGACCATGCCGCCCGAGAAACGGGCGCGGTTCTTGAGACCCTCGCGGGCGATGTGAACCAGGTCCTTGGCCACGTCCTGGACGGTGCGGCCGGCGACCTCGGCCTTGAGGCCCAGGCGGGTGACGTCGCGGCGCAGGCGTTCGTGGTCCTCGACCTCCCAGTCCTTGACCAGGTCCCAGGCGGCGGCCAGCGAGGGCGCGTCGTACAGCACCCCGGCCCACAGGGCGGGCAGGCCGCAGATGCGGCTCCACGGCCCGCCGTCGGCCCCGCGCATCTCGAGATAGGACTTCAGCCGCACCTCGGGGAACAGGGTGGTCAGGTGATCCATCCAGTCCTTCTTGTTGGGCAGGTCGCCCGGCAGGGCCGGCAGCTTGCCGTCCAGGAAGGCGCGGAACGACTGGCCCGAGGCGTCGACGTACTTCCCATCGCGCTTGACGAAATACATCGGCGTATCAAGCGCGTAGTCGGCGTAGCGCTCGTAGCCGAAGCCGTCCTGGAAAACGAAGTCGAGCATGCCGGTGCGGTCCGGATCGGTGTCGGTCCAGACGTTGGCGCGGGCGGTCAGGAAGCCGTTCGGCTTGCCCTCGGTGAAGGGCGAACAGGCGAACAGGGCGGTGGCGATCGGCTGCAGCGCCAGCGAGGTCCGGAACTTGGCCACCATGTCCGCCTCGCTCTCGAAGTCGAGGTTCGCCTGGATGGTGCAGGTGCGCAGCATCATGTCGAGGCCGAGGTTGCCGACCTTGGGCATGTAGGCGCGCATGATGTCGTAGCGGCCCTTGGGCATGACCGGCACGTCCTCGCGCCGCCATTGCGGATCGAAGCCGACGCCGAGGAAGCCGAGGTTCAACTGGTCGGCGACCTGCTTGACCTCCATCAGGTGCTGGCCGGTCTCGGTGCAGATGTCGTGGATGTCCTTTAGCGGGGCGCCGGACAGTTCGAACTGGCCGCCGGGCTCGAGGCTGATCGAGGCGGTGAAGCCCTCGGCGTTGTCGCGCTCCAGGGCGATGACGTGGTCGCCCTCCAGCACCGGCTTCCAGCCGAAGCGGGTCAGGCCGTCGAGCATGGCCTTGATGCCATTCGGGCCGTCATAGGCCGGACGACGCAGGGTCGACTTGTCGAAGCCGAACTTCTCGTGCTCGGCCCCGATGCGCCACTGGTCCTTGGGTTTCTCGCCCTTGGACATGGCCCCGATCAGGTCTTCCCGGGAAAGCGGTGCGGCGTCGGCCATGCGGATCTGTAACCCCTCAGAGCCAAATCGGTCCCGATGGCGCGGCCATCGAGGCTCAGATTTCGCTCACCTTTTTGCGTGGACCATCGTCTGGAGTCGGATCGGAACGATCCGAAGCGAAAATGGTCGCGTCGCGGCTAGATGGGCGACCAAGCGGCGCCGCTCAAGGGGGGTCAGTGTTCGTGTTCGTCCGGAAGGTCGTGAACATCCGGAAACAGCCGGGCGATCACCGTGACGAAGAAGGCGACGGACCAGCCCATCAACAGGGTGCCGTTCACCCCTTCGATCGCACCCAGCAGGCGCCAGGATTCCGAGATCAGGCCGCCGCTGTAGCCGATGGTCGCGTAGCTGATGGCGGAGAAATAGATCGCGTCGCGCGGGTCGGGCACAGCGCCCAGCCAGTAGAACAGCAGGGCGTACAGGGCGATCTCGAGCCCATGGAGCGCAGTCAGCGCCACCGAGGTCGTGCCCGCCAGAATTCCGCGCCGCCAGCGCAAGGACCGCGGCAAGACGCCGAACCCGCCCCGGTCGAGCCATTGCAGGAAACTGGTCATGTAGACCAGGCCGGTGCCGTGCACGGCGACCGTCATCAGGATCATCAGCGTTGAGACGGCCAGCTCACCGGTCATGAGCGTGGATATTCTAGCCCGACCGGCGCTCCCGCAATCCGGGTTTACCCGGCCCCTACACCCGCCGGGGCGTCAGCGTTCCCAGTCGCCGACCGCCGCCTGCCACAGGGTCAGGGCCGTTGTCGCCGCCGTGTCCGCGCGAAGCACTCTAGGGCCCAGGGAAACAGCGGTGGTGAAGGGCAGGGCCCGCAGGCGGTCGCGCTCCTCGGGCGAGAAGCCGCCCTCCGGGCCGATCAGTATGGCCCAGGGGCCGGCGCCCGCGGCCTGGACCGCGGCGATCGCCGGCGCGCCGCCGGTCTCGTCGCAGAACATCAGCCGGCGCGTCGGGTCCCAGCCGTCGAGGATCCGTTCCAGCTTCACGGGATCGTCGACCGGGGGCACGTCCAGCCGCCCAGTCTGTTCCGCGCTCTCCTCTGCGATGGCGTCGAGGCGGTCGAGGCGCAGGTGCTGGGACTGGGTCCGGGCGGTGGTCACCAGCCGGATGCGCGCGGCGCCCAGCTCGGTGGCCTTCTCGACCGCGAACTCCAGGGCGGCTTTCTTGACCGTGGCGATCAGCAGTTCGACGTCGGGCGGGTTGATCTGGTCGCGGACCTTCTCCTCGGCCCGGAGGATGACGCCCTTCTTGAGCACCTCGGCGATGGTCGCGCGCCATTCGCCGTGCTCGCCGTTGAACACCAGCAGTTCGTCGCCGACCTTCAGCCGCATCACCTGGGCCAGGTAGCGCGACTGGTCGAGCGTCGGCGCGAGGGCCGCGCCGGGGGACAGGGGCTGGGGCAGGTGGAGGCGGATCATGACACTCTCATAGCCTGCCCGGCGGCCTTGTCATCCCGGACGAGCGAAGCGAGATCCGGGACGGGTTGGCCCACCTACAGGTCCTCCCGGACGACCCGCGAGGGTTGAGCCGGGAGGCGGGTCGGTCGCTGGCCGGTCAGCATGAGGCCCGGTTCGGCAAGCCGACCGGGCCTTGGGATTGGGTTCGTGATGGCGTCCCCGATCGCCGCTGCGCGGCGTCGGGGATGACAAGGTCCGGTGCGCTTATCCCTACAGCGTCCGTGCGATCAGCAGCTTCATGATCTCATTCGTGCCGCCGTAGATGCGCTGGACGCGGGCGTCCTTGTACAGCTGGGCGATCGGGTACTCGTTCATGTAGCCGTAGCCGCCGTGGAGCTGCAGCATCTCGTCGATGACCTCGCCCTGGATGTCGGTGACCCAGTATTTGGCCATCGAGGCGGTGGCGGCGTCGAGCTTGCCCTGCAGGTGCAGGCCCAGGCAGTGGTCGACGAAGACCTTGGCCACGGTCAGCTTGGTCTTCACCTCGGCCAGCTTGAACTGGGTGTTCTGGAAGTCGATCACCCGCTTGCCGAAGGCCTTGCGCTCCTTGACGTAGGCCAGGGTCTCCTGGAGGCCGCGCTCGGCCGCGGCCACGCCCTGGATGGCGATGTTGAGCCGCTCCTGGGGCAGCTGCTGCATCAGCTGGATAAAGCCCTGGCCCTCGCCGCCGCCGATGACGTTGTCGGCGGGGACGCGGACGTCGTTGAAGAACAGCTCGGAGGTGTCGTTCCCCTCCATGCCGATCTTGTGCAGGTTCCGGCCGCGCTCGAAGCCCTCGGCGCCGTCGGTCTCGACCACGATCAGGCTGGTGCCCTTGGCGCCCTCGGTCGGGTCGGTCTTGGCCACGACGATGATGAAATTGGCCAGCTGGCCATTGGTGATGAAGGTCTTGGAGCCGTTCACCACATAGCCGTTTCCGTCCTTGCGGGCGGTGGTCTTGACGCCCTGCAGGTCGGAGCCTGCGCCGGGCTCGGTCATGGCGATGGCGCCGACCAGCTCGCCGGACTGCAGGCGGGGCAGCCAGCGCTGCTTCTGCTCCTCGGTGCCGTAGTGCCAGATGTAGGGCATGACGATCGCATTGTGCAGCGAGATGCCGAAGTGGTCTGCGCCCTTCCAGCCCAGCTGGCGCATCAGCACCACCTCATGGCGGTAGTCGCCGCCGAAGCCGCCGTCGCCCTCGGGCATGGACAGGCCGAGCAGCCCCGCCTCGCCCGCCTGGCTCCACAGCTCGCGCGGCACCGACGAGTTGGCCAGCCAGGTCTGCACCTGCTCCGGCGAGCCGTGCTCGTCGATCCATTTGGCGACCGAGTCGGAGAAGAGGACGATCTCCTCTTCCTGCATGAAGGCGGGTTCGGGGACGTTGAGGACGTTGAGCATGGTCGGTTCCGCTTCACTGATCCCTCTCCCGGCGGGAGAGGGCTTGAGCGCATGATCGCGCCAGCGATCGTCCTTGCGCGAAAGGGTGAGGGGCTACGGCAGGACGTCATCCGTTGGACGCCCTCACCCTCCCGCTCGCTGGCGCGAGCGGGCCCCTCCCTCTCCCGAGGGGAGAGGGGTCGTTAAAACGCCTCCACCGGCATGCTCATCAGGACGTCCGCGCCGGTCTTCAGCTTGGTCAGGTGCGCCGCGGCGTCGGGCAGGATGCGCTCGACGAAGTAGCGGCCGGTCTGCAGCTTGGCGACGTAGAACGGGTCGGTCGATCCGGCCTCGATCTGCTTCTGGGCGGCGATGGCCATCTGCGACCAGGCATAGGCCAGGGCGGTGAGGCCGAAGATGTTCAGGTAGTCGGTGGAGGCGGCGCCGGCGTTGTCCGGATTGGCCATGCCGTTCTGCATCAGCCACATCGTGCCTTCCTGCAGCTTCTTTTTCACGTCGGCCAGGCCGTCGATGAAGGGCTTCACGGCCTCGTTCGAGCCGTGCTCCGCTACGAAGGCGTCGATCTCACCGAACCAGGTCATGATGGCGCGGCCGCCCTGGGCGGGCAGTTTGCGGCCGACCAGGTCGAGGGCCTGGATGCCGTTCGTGCCCTCGTAGATCATGGTGATGCGCGCATCACGCAGATACTGCGAGGCCGGGAAATGCTCGGTGTAGCCCGAACCGCCGTGCACCTGCATGGCCAGGCTGGCGGCGTGGAAGCCCTTGTCGGTCAGATAGGCTTTCAGCACCGGGGTCAGCAGGCCCATGTAGTCCTTGGCCTTGGTCGCCACGGCCTCGTCCTCGGACTTCTCGAGGTCGGCCTGCAGGGCGGTCCACAGGATGAAGGCCTGGCCGCCTTCGACGAAGGCGCGGGCCTCCAGAAGCATGCGGCGCACGTCGGGGTGGACGATGATCGGGTCGGCGGGGCCGTCCGGGTTCTTCGGGCCGGTCAGGCTGCGGCCCTGCAGGCGGTCCTTGGCGAACTCGGCGGCGGCCTGGTAGGCGGCGGTGCCGATGGCCAGGCCCTGTAGGCCGGTGCCGAGGCGGGCCTCGTTCATGACCACGAACATATTGTTCATGCCCCGGCCTTCTTCGCCGATCAGCCAGCCCTTGGCGCCGTCGTACTGCATGACGGCGGTGGCGTTGCCGTGGATGCCCATCTTGTGCTCGAGGCCGGCGCATTCGAGCGTGTTGCGCTCGCCCAGCGAGCCGTCCTCGTTGACGAGGAATTTCGGCACCACGAACAGCGACAGGCCCTTGATGCCCGGGACCGCGCCTTCGACGCGGGCCAGCACGGTGTGGATGATGTTGTCGGCGAAGTCGTGCTCGCCCGCCGAGATCCAGATCTTCTGGCCGGTGATCGAATAGCTGCCGTCGCCGTTCGGCACGGCCTTGGTGCGAACCATGCCCAGATCGGTGCCGCACTGCGGCTCGGTCAGGTTCATCGTGCCGGTCCATTCGCCGGTCGACATCTTGGGCAGGTATTTCTGCTTGAGCTCTTCCGAGGCGTTGGCGTGGATGCCCGCCCAGGCGCCGGCGGTCAGGCCCGGATACATCGAGAAGGCCGCCGAGGCGCCCGCCGTGAACTGGCCCACGGCCGAGCCGATGACCGACGGCATGCCCTGGCCGCCGTAGGCCGGATCCATCATCAGCGAGGGCCAGCCGGCCTCGACCATCTGGTGATAGGCTTCCTTCCAGCCCTTGGGCGTGGTGACCACGCCGCCCTCGGCCCAGTGGCAGCCTTCCTTGTCGCCCGGGTTGTTGATCGGGGCGATGACTTCGTCAGCGAATTTGCCGGCTTCTTCGAGGATCTGCTGGGCCAACTCCGACGATACGTCCTGGAAGCCCGGCTGGTTGGTGTAACGGTCGATTTCCAGCACTTCGCTCAGGATGAACGTCAGATCGCGGACGGGCGCCTTGTAGGCCATGATCAGGCTCTCGCTTTAAAGGGCTGGTGGTGGAGGTGGTCGCTGTTGAGCCGCGCATCCATCAGGTTCGCGTACTCGTCGGCGCCGGGAAGCAGGTCGGGGCGGTGTTCGCTGAGCTTCAGCTCCATCCACTGACAGGCGTCCTCGGCCGTCTGAATGGCGCCTTCAATGTCCTCGAGCTGCTGCTTGAGCGCCGCGATCTGGGCGCGGTGCCGACGCAGGGCGACGGCCATCTGATGGGCGTTGTGGTCCTTGCGGTCGTACAGATCCAGCATGTCCTGGATATCCTGCAGCGAGAACCCGATGCGGCGGCCGCGCAGGATGAGCTTCAGCCGGGCGCGGTCGCGGGCGTCATAGACCCGCGTCTGGCCCTTGCGGGCCGGGGTCAGCAGGCCCTTGTCCTCATAGAAGCGCAAAGCGCGCGCCGTGGCTCCGAACTCTCGGCAGAGCTGGCGGATCGAATAGGTGCGGTGATCGTCGGCGGTCGCCATGACCGCTACCTAACTCAAACTTGACGCGCACGTAAAGGGAAGCCTTCACGTCGGGCCGAAATTGGAGACGGCCGCCGGGGGCTCCGGCGGCCGTCGATCCGTTCCGTTGACGTCGGGGTCAGCGCGTCTCGCGCGCCCGCATCCACAGCACGGGGGCGGTCATGGCGATCAGGACCACATTGGTCACGGCCGGGCCGACGTTCAGGCCGTAGGTGTGGATCGCCAGCATGGCGACTTCCAGCGCCAGCAGGCCGGCGGCGGCGACCACCAGCAGCGGGCGTCCGTGCTTCCAGGACGCCAGGGGCGCCAGGATCAGGACGGCCAGGATGATTTCGGCCAGGCCGAGCCCGCGGACCATCTCGTCGGCGACGAAGGCCGGCCAGCGCATCAACTCGACCAGATTGGTCATAGGTTCGCTCAGCTTGGCGTAGCCGGCGGCGACGAAGAACATCGCCAGCCAGCCCTGGAGCGTCCAGAGCGTCAGATTGCGGCGGCTCGCGTTGAGCCGCGAGCGGGCGGGGGTGAGGACCTGAGAAGTCATTTTGTTCGACGCCCGGGGAGGAGCGCTCATTCTATTGGTAACAGCAGCGATGTCGGTTCGGTGGATCCGTTCCGCAAGAGCGCGAATCGAGCCCGTAACCATCCGTGACCGCCTTCTGCGAGACCCCCGCGGCCAAAGCGTGGCCGCATTCATAAATCTCTGTAATCTGGAGGGCGTTGAGCAGCGGTTAAGGGCGTCGGTCGAACTCGGCATCGAGAAGGCTCCAAGGAACGCCTTCAAGTTACCGCCACCCTCCTGCCAGCTTGCTGTCAGCAGCAGGTCGTCAGCGTCCGCCGGCCAAAGCTTGTCGGGCGGACTCCAGCCGAGCCAGCTTGGCGTACAGCGGGGTCCAGTCGTCTGCTGTATCGATGGCGGCCCAGATCGCCTCGACCTCGTCGATCAGCATCTCCTCCGGTTCGGGCGCGGCGAACACCGGATGCTCCAGCCGCTCCGGCCGGTCGGGTTCGTGCTCGAACAGGGCGAAGCGGAAGGCGTCGAAGGCCTCGCCCTGGTAGAGCTTGCCGCGGGTCCCGCCGAGCGCGCGCGCCGAGGAGGCGAAACCGCCGAACCAGTCGAAGAAGAGCGGCTCCCAGCGCAGCGCCTCGCCGCCTTCGCGCAGCAGGGCCAGGGTCGTGTCGAGCAGCCGCTGGTCCGCCGCTTCACCGAGGCTTTTCACGCCGAGCCGGTCCAGGAAGGCGGCGCGCAGTTCGCGGATGTAGGCCGGTCCGAAGCCGTTCAGGGCCTCGGTCAGCGGCTCGGCCTCGGCGACCAGCTTCAAGGCGCCGGCCAGCTGGGTCAGGGCCCAGAACACCGCCTCCGGCTGGCGGGCGAAGGCGTAGAGGCCGAACTGGTCGAAATAGGCGGCGGTGAAGCCGGGCTCGTAGAGCGGAAGGAAGCGCCACGGCCCGTAGTCGAAGCTCTCGCCGGTGACGTTCAGATTGTCGGTATTCAACACGCCGTGGACGAAGCCGGCGGCGATCCAGCGGGCGGTCAGCCGCGCAGAGGCTTCGACGACGGCCTTGAGGAAGCCGGGCGCATCCCCCGCCGCAACCTGCGGGTGGTAGAGGGCGCGCGCGTGCTCGACGAGCGTTTCGACCATGTCGGCGCGCTGAAAGAAGGCGGCGCGCTGGAAGGTCCCGAACCGGATGTGGCTGTGCGACAACCGGACCAGCACGGCCGACCGGGTGGGCGAGGGCTCGTCGCCGCGTTCCAGGTCCTCGCCGGTCTCGATCAGGCTGAAGGCCCGGCTGGTCGGCACGCCCTGGCTCTCGAGCATGGCGGCGGCGAGGATCTCCCGCACCCCGCCCTTGAGCGTCAGCCTGCCGTCGGCGCCCCGCGACCACGGTGTCTGGCCGGAGCCCTTGGTGCCAAGATCCAGCAGGCGGCCCAGGTCGTCCCTCAGCTGGCCGGCCAGGAAACCGCGGCCGTCGCCCAGGTCGGGATTGTAGGTGCGGAACTGATGGCCGTGATAGCGCATCGCCACCGGCCCGGGCTGGCCAGGCAGGGGCTCGAAGCGGCCGAAATGGGCGATCCATTCGGCGTCCGTCAGGCTCTCCAGCCCTACGGTCGCAGCCGCGCGGTCGTTGCGGAAGCGCAGGATGGCCTGGGGAAACTCAGCGGACTGGACGGCGTCGCCATAGTCCTCGCCGAGGTCGAAGAAGCGGGGCTCGGGACGGTAGGCGGGGGAGGGCGGCATGGCGCCGAGATGCGGTCTTCCCGGCTCCGGCGCAACCGGCGTCTTGAACGGGCGCGTCCCGATCGTATTCTAGGGACAGAGATCAGGCCGGGTTCGCTCCCGGTCAGGCCGGCGCTCGGACAGGGGCGAATCCGGTCCGGCGTCCGTCGATAACCTGGCGCCACGACCGTTCTTCCGATGTGGAGGCCGCCGTGGCGCGCAGACTGACTCTCGACTTCCTCAAGACCGAAGCCGGCTCCGGCGTCCTACTGGGGCTCGCGGCGCTCACGGCGCTGGCGGTCGCCAACTCGCCGCTGTCGTCGGCCTATTTCGGCTTTCTCAAGAGCGAGCATGTCGTCCAGATCGGCCCGCTCGCCCTGGCCCTGACGACCTCCGAGTGGATCAAGGAAGGCCTGATGGCGGTCTTCTTTCTCGTCGTCGGCCTGGAGATCAAATACGAAATCCTGCGCGGCGAGCTCAGCGATCTGCGCAAGCTGGCCACCCCGGTGCTGGCCGCGTTGGGTGGGATGGTCGGGCCTGCCGTCGTCTACCTGGTGATCGCGGGCCTGCTCGGCGGGCCGCACGAAGGCTGGCCCATTCCGCTGGCGACGGACATCGCCTTCGCCCTGGCCGTGTTTGCGATCGCGGCGCGCGGCCTGCCGTCCTCGCTGCGAATTTTCCTGCTCACCCTGGCCATTGTCGACGATCTCGGGGCCATCGCCCTGATCGCGGTGCTCTTCTCCAAGGGCGTCAACCTGATGCTGCTGGTCTGGATCGTCGGCCTGCTGGCGGCCGGGGCCGTCGCGGCGCGCTGGCGCAAGATCCCGGCTCCCTTCTGGGTGCTGGGCTTTGCGGCTGTCTGGTATCTCAGCGTCAAGGCCGGCCTGTCGACCTCGCTGACGGCGGTCGCCTTCGCCGCCATCGTGCCGGTGCGCGAGCGGCTATGGGATGGCCAGAGTCCGCTGCAGGAGGCGATGCACGACCTGCACCCCTATGTCGCCTTCCTGGTCCTGCCTCTGTTCGCCTTCGCCAAGGCGGGGGTCAACTTTGCCGCCCTGCCGCTCGAGCTGGCCTTCGCGCCGCTGGTGGTCGGCATCGCCCTGGGCCTGTTCGTGGGCAAGCAGGCCGGCGTGTTCGGGGCGGCCGCCCTGGCCTCGGCGCTGAAGATCGGGCGCCGCCCGAGCGACTCGACCTGGCTGGAGCTCTACGGCGTCAGCCTCCTGTGCGGGGTGGGATTCACCATGAGCCTGTTCATCGGGGCTCTGGCCTTCCCGGGTGCGATCGACTCTACGTTGCAGGTTGAGGTCAAGCTCGGCGTTCTGGCCGGCTCCCTGTTATCGGCGGTTTCCGGCGCGCTTGTGCTCGCTGTCGCCGCGCGTCGGCGCAAGGAATTGGCCGAGAACCCGCCGGATACAGCCAAATAACAGGCGAATATTGACCTAGGGTCACCGGTTTCTGTCGCTTTTGCGTCACAGTCGATCTCCGGCCATGGCTGAAATGAGGCGTGATCGGTTGCGGCTCCTTGTCGCTGAGTCCGGCCTAGGTTACGCCGAATACTGGAATTTCCGCGCTCCACGAGAAGAGCTCGGGGCCAGGGATCAGGAAACGCCGCGGTCGACCGTGAAACGGCGCCGCCGCAATGTCGGGGAGCCGTGCATGCGCCTTAACAACATTCTTCGCACCACTGCGTCGGCCGCTGTCGTCGGCGCTGTCGCCTTCGGCTTCGCCGGCGTGGCCGCCGCTCAGGACAGCCAGGGCCCGACGACGATCGACGACATCATCGTCACCGCCCAGAAGCGCGAGCAGAACCTGCAGGACGTGCCGATCGTGGTCACCAGCCTGGCGGCTGAGACCCTTCAGGACGCCGGCGTGCGCGACATCAAGGATCTGCAGATCCTGACCCCGGGCATGACCGTCACCTCGACCTCGTCGGAAGCCTCGACCACCGCGCGTATCCGCGGCGTCGGCACCGTCGGCGACAACCCCGGTCTGGAAAGCTCGGTCGGCGTCGTGATCGACGGCGTCTACCGCTCGCGCAACTCGGTCGGCTTCGGCGACCTCGGCGAAATGTCGCGCATCGAAGTGCTGAAGGGCCCGCAGGGCACCCTGTTCGGCAAGAACACTTCGGCCGGCGTCATCAACATCATCACCGAGGCCCCGTCGTTCACCCCGGGCGCCAATGGCGAAATCACCCTCGGCAACTACGGCGCCGTGGGCATTTCGGGCTCGCTCACCGGCCCGATTACCGACCAACTGGCGTTCCGCCTGTACGGCGCTCGCCGCGAGCGCGACGGCTTCTATGACGTGAACATCGGCGACGGCCCGCGCGCCGAGACCGACGACCAGAACCAGAACTTCACCACCCTGCGCGGCCAACTGCTGTGGCTGCCGAACGACAACACCTCGGTTCGTCTGATCGCCGACTATTCGCAACGCGACGAGTACTGCTGCGTGGGCGTGCAGATCCGCAGCGGCCCGACGGCCGCCTTCATCGACCTGCTGGCGACCGGCCCCGGCATCACCCCGCCGGCCCCGGGCTTCGGCGCGCTGCCGTTCTCGCGTCAGGCCTATTCGAACCGTCCGACCAGCCAGGACATCGATGACATGGGCGTCTCGCTCGAGGCGAACATCGATCTGCCGAGCCTGGGCGGTGCGACCCTGACCTCGGTCACCTCGTGGCGCGACTGGAACTCCGAACTCGCCCAGGACATCGACTACACGGGCGCGGACATCGCCTATCGCCGTCAGGACGGCGAAAACGGCTACGGCGTCGAGAACCTGACCCAGGAATTCCGCCTGGCCGGTCAGAATGACAGCTTCGACTGGCTGTTCGGCCTGTTCGCGACCACCGAGACCATCGACCGTCGCGACACCTTCTACACGGGCGCTGACTACGGCTCGTACATCTCGTTCCTGCTGACGGCCCAACTGAACGCCGCCACCGCCGGCCTGCCGACGCCTCCGGGGGCGATCCCGATCAGCCCGGCCCGCATCGGCTGCTTCACCGCTCCGGGCCAGACCGTTCCGCAACTGCAGGGCTGCCTGTACGGCAACCCGGCGACGCCGCCGACCGGTATCGGCTTCGTCAATGGCCAGTCGTATCGCGACACCTACGAGCAGACTTCTGACTCGTTCGCGATCTTCACCAACAACACCTGGCACGTCACCGAGCAGCTCGATCTGACCCTGGGCCTTCGCTACACCATGGACGAGAAGTCCCTGGACGGTCACCAGCAGAACACCAACAACAGCGGCAACACCTGCGCCGCGGCTGTCGGCAACGCTGCGGTCATCGGCGGGGCCCTGGGCGCCGGCGCGGTGCCCGGCATCCTCGGCGCCTTCTGCCTGCCCTTCACCAACGCCGCCTTCAACAACCGCACGGTTGCTGAAAGCCACGACGACGGCGAACTGAGCGGCACCGTCAAGGCCGCCTACCGGATCAACGACTCGATCCTGGCCTATGTGTCGTACGCCCGCGGCTACAAGAGCTTCGGCTTCAACATGGACCGCGTGCAGGTCGCCAACGTGCCGGTCGCCTCGCTGTTCTTCCCGTCGGAAACCGTCGACAGCTACGAAGCCGGCGTGAAGATGACGCTGGTCGACCGCACCCTGCTGCTGAACGCCACCTACTTCGACCAGACCTTCCAGGACTTCCAGCTCAACACCTTCAACGGCGTGGGCTTCACGGTCGAGCCGATCCCGGAGCTGACTTCGCGCGGCATCGACGCCGACATGATGTGGTTCACCCCTGTCGAGGGCCTGAGCCTGCAGGGCGGCGTGACCTGGACCGACGCGGAGTACGGCAACTTCACCGCCGCCGATCTCCAGGTTCCGGCCAACTTCCCGGCCGCCTCGCTGCTGCCGGGCTCGCGTCCGTCGTTCGCGCCGGAATGGTCGGCCTCGATGTCGGTCAACTTCGACCGCTCGATCGGCCACGGCCTGCGCGCCGGCTTCAGCCTCGCCGGCAAGTACATGTCGGAATACAACACCGGCTCCGACCTGCTGCCCTTCAAGCTGCAGGACGCCTTCACCACGCTCAACGGCCGCATCATGGTTGGGGCCGAGGATGAAGGCTGGACCCTCGAGGTTTGGGGTCAGAACCTGACGGACGAGCAGTACATGCAGGTGGGCTTCAACGCCCCGCTGCAGGGCACGGCCTTCCAGACGACCCAGACCGCCTCGGGCCCGTACGCCGGCACCTACTACGACCCGGCGCGCGACACCCAGACCTACAACGCCTTCATGGGCCAGCCGCGCACCTACGGCGCCACCCTGCGCTTCCAGTACTGATCGCTTCGCCGCAAGGCGGATCGAACGAGCCGGCCGGGGGCGACCCCGGCCGGTTTTGTTTTGGGGGGAGACTGACCATGAAGCCCAGCGCGTTGTTCGCATCCGTCGGCCTCGCCGCCTGCGCGGCGGCCGGGCCGGCGTGCGCCGAGGATTGGCGGTTTCTGTTCAAGAAGGGCGACGTGGTCGCCGCGGTCGATGTGGACTCGATCGCAACGGTCGAAGGCGCGCGCAGGGCCCGGCTGCTGACCTTCCAGGCCGTCGCGGTGACCGACGGGGTCCGCAATGCGCCACTCGTTTCGGAGATCGAAATCGATTGCGAGGCCGAGCGCCAGCGGATCCGCACGATGCTGATGCTGCTGGATGGCCAGGACCATCCTCTCGACCTCCGCAAAGAGGACCAGCATTGGGGGCCGGTCCCGCCGCAAACGCCGCTCGCCGCCCTGGCTAAGGCGCTTTGTGACGGCGCGCCGCCAGGGGGGCCGTCGACGGCAGGTCCCCTGGCGTTTGTCGAAGGCTACCGGGCGAGTCGCACCGGCGGCTGAACCCCTACTCCGCCAGGGACGGCGCCGGCTTAGGCTCCTGGCCCGGCAGATGGCGCTGGCCCGCGAACATCTTGCTCATCCGGCGCGAGAAGAAGCCGGCGATGTCGTCGATGATCGTGAAGATCGGCGGGATGAACAGCAGCGACAGGAAGGTCGACGAGATCAGGCCGCCGACCACGGCGATGGCCATGGGTTGGCGGAACTCGACGTCGGCGCCCCAGCCGATGGCCACCGGCAGCATGCCGGCGCCCATGGCGAAGGTGGTCATCAGGATCGGCCGCGCCCGCTTGTGGGCGGCGTCCATGATGGCGTCCCAGCGCTTCATCCCGTCCTTCTCGGCCATGACGATGTAGTCGACCAGCAGGATCGAGTTCTTGGCGGCGATGCCCATCAGCATCAGCACGCCGATCAGGGAGGAGATCGAGAAGCTCGATCCGGCCACCGCCAGGCCGATGAAGGCGCCGCCGATGGCCAGCGGCAGCGAGGCCATGATGGTGATCGGATAGGCGAAGCTGCGGAACAGCAGCACCAGCACGGCGTACATCAGCAGGATGCCGGTCAGGAAGGCGATGGCGAAACCGCGGATCATCTCGGCGATGAACTCGGCGTCGCCGGCCGGCACCTGACGGACGCCGGCGGGCAGGTTCTTTACAGTCGGTAGCTGCTGCACGCGCTGGGCGGCTTCGCCGGTCTTGATCCCGTCGAGCTCGGCCGTGATCGAGGCGATCCGGGCGCGGTCCTGGCGCTGAACCTGCGACGGCCCGGCGCCGAAGCGGATATCGGCTACGGCGCTGAGCGGTACGGCCCCGCCGGTGGCGGTCGGCACCCGCAGGGTCTCGAGCACCGACAGGTCCTCGCGAGCCTCTGGCGTCAGTTGCAGCCGGATCGGCACCTGACGGTCGCCGAGATTGTATTTGGGGAGGTTCTGATCGACGTCGCCGATCGTGGCCACGCGGATGGTCTGCGAAATGTCGCTGGCCGAGACGCCCATCAGGGCGGCTTGGTCAGGGCGCGGGGTGACGAGGATCTCGGGGCGTGCGATCGAGGCGGTGTTGACGACATTGGCCAGGCCCTCGACGCCTCGCATCTCGGCCTCGATCTTGCGCGCCGCCGCCTGCAGCGCGACCGGATCGTCGCTGAGGATGGCGAAGGTGTAGCTCGTGCCGTCCGAGGGGCCGCCGCCGCCCTGGCCTGCGCCGGAGCCGATGCGAGCCCCCGGAATGGCCTTCCAGGCGTCGACCATGACGCGCTGGAACTCTTGCTGGCTCAGCTTGCGATCACCCTTGTCGACCATGTCCGCATAGACGGTGGCGGTGTTGACCTCGCCGGAGCCGACCGAGGCGTAGACCGAGGTCACCTCTTCCCGAGCCTGCAGGTCGCGGGTGATCCGCTGCACGATGGCGTCGGTCTGGCGCAGCGTCGCGCCAGGCGGCAGTTCGACCGAGAAGGCGGCGCGAGACTGGTCGCCCGAGGGCGAGAATTCGAACGGCACCTTGGTGGCGAGGTATCCGCAGGCGACGAAGGCCACCGTCCCCATGGCGAAGACCTTCCAGCGGTTGGCCAGCGACCAGCTGAGGGCCTTCAGATAGGCGCCCATCCAGAAGGGGTCGGAGTCCTCGTGCTTGGTGTGCTTGAGCAGGTAGGCGGCCATCAGCGGCGTCAGGGTCCGCGCTACGACGAGGGAGAAGGCCACGGAGACGCAGGCCGCTAGGGCGAAGGCCTTGAAGAACTGGCCGATGATGCCCGGCATGAAACCGACGGGCGCGAACACCGCCAGAATGGTGGCGGTCGTGGCCACGACGGCGAGGCCGATCTCGTCGGCCGCCTCCATTGAGGCGTGATAGGGCGCCTTCCCGTCGCGCATGTGCCGGACGATGTTCTCGATCTCGACGATCGCGTCGTCGACGAGGATGCCGACGGTCAGCGACAGGGCCAGCAGAGTGACCACGTTGAGCGACTGGTCGAGCGGCCCGAGGATGGCGAAGGCGGGGATCAGCGACAGCGGCATGGCCGTGGCGGTGATGAAGGTGGCCCGCCAGTCGCGCAGGAAGACGAACACCACGATGACCGCCAGGACAGCGCCCAGCAGCAGGGCCTCGAGCGAGGCGATGTAACTCTCCTCGATATATTCGACGCTGGCAGTGACCTGTTCGATCGACAGCTCCGGATGGGCGGCGTCGATCTCGGCGACCCGTTCACGCACCTTGTCGGCGACCTTGACCTCGCTGGCGCTGCGCGAGCGCAGGAAGCTGAAGGTCACGGCCTCCTGACCGTTGTAGCGGGCCAGACGGCGCGGTTCGCTCCAGTGGTCCTCGACCTGGCCCAGGTCTCCCAGGCGGACCGACCGGTCGCCGCCCAGAGGGATAAGGGTCTCGCGCAGCTGCTCGATCGAGCCGGCGGCTCCGAGGGTGCGGATCGATTGTTCCGATCCGGAGATGGTGACGCGCCCCCCGGGCAGGTCGCTGTTCACTCCGCGAAGGGCCTGACTGACCGTAGCGGCAGTCAGGCCGTTGGCTGCCAGGCGGTCGGGGTCGAGCTCGACGCGGATCTCGCGGTCCACGCCGCCCGAGCGGTTGACCTCGCCGACGCCGCTGATCGACAGCAGAGAACGGCTGACCTCGTTATCGATGAACCAGCTGATCTCCTCAGGCGTCATCGTGGAGGAGCGGACCACCCAGGTGATCAGGGAGTCGCCGGTGATGTCGATGCGCTGGACGCTGGGTTCCTGCATGTCCTGCGGCAGGTCGGCGCGCAGGCCGCTCATCGCGTTGCGGACATCGTTGGTGGCCCGCTCGGTGTCGGTGCCCAGCTCGAACTCGATGACCGTCTGGGACGAGCCGTCGGCGATGGTCGAGTTGATGTGGCGGACGCCCGACAGGCCGGACAGCGAGTCCTCGATCAGCCGGGTGACCTGGACCTCCATCTCGCTCGGCGCGGCGCCGGGGCGGCCCGCGTAGACGTGCACGAGCGGGAAGTCGATGTCGGGGTTGTTGTTGATCCGCATGCCCATGAAGCCGTTGACGCCCGCAAGCGTCAGCAGCACGAACATCAGGATGATGGGGATCGGATTCCGGATCGACCAGGACGAGATATTACGCATCGTCCAACCCTACTTCTTGGCTGCGGCCGGGGCGCGGGGCGCGGGAGCCGGAGCGGCGGCCGGAGCCACCCGCACACGATCCCCGTCGCCAAGGAAGCCGGCGCCCTCAACCACGACGCGCGCGCCCGCCTGCAGGCCGCTGACCGCGGTCTGGTCGGCGCCGCGCGACAGCACGGTCACCGCCTGGAAATGGGCCCGGTTGTCCGCGCCCATGACGTAAACGCCGGCGCGGTTCTCACGGTAGAGGACCGCCGCCGTCGGCACGGTGACGGCCGGTTGGGCCCCCACCTCGATCCGGGCGCGGGCGAACATGCCGGGGCGGAAGCCGCCGCTGCCGCTCAGCGAGATGCGGGCGATGCCGAGACGATTGTCGGCGTTCACCTCCGGGGTGACGATCCGAACCGTCCCGGTCGTCTCGCCGACCCGGTCGGACGAGATCGTCGCCGGCTGGCCGGCGCGGACCATGCTCAGTTCGGTTTCCGGCACCTGGGCGTCGAGTTCGAGGCGGCCGTCGCGGACGATGCGGAACAGCTCGGTCCCGGCGCTGACGATCTGGCCGCGCGTGACGCTGCGGCTGATGATCAGGCCGGAGACGGGGGCCTTGATGGTCGCCTGGGCGACGCGGGTGCGCGTCTCCGACAGGGCGGCCTGGGCGGCGGCGAGGTTGGCGTCCGAGGCGCGCTTGTTGGCCAGGGCCGTGTCCAGCGAGGCCTGGCTCAGGAAGCCGCGGGCCTTCAGCTCTTCGGCGCGGTCGAGCGCGGCCTGGTCGCGGGCGGCATTGGCCTGGGCCGACTGGACCGAGGCCTGCTGCTGGCGCAGTTGGGCCTTCAACAGGGCGTCGTTGAGCTGCACCAGGGTCTGGCCCTGGCGGACATAGGTTCCTTCATCGGCGAAGACGCCGGTGGCGGTCAGTCCGCCGGTCTCGGCGCCCACCGGCACCTCTTCCCAGGCCGAGACGGTGCCCGAGGCGGTCACGGTGCGCGGAAGGTTCTGCAAGCTGGCGATCGCGACGGTGACGGTCTGGCTGCTCGCGCTGGAACCGCCTGCGCCGGCCTTGGTTTCGGCCTTCTTCTTGGCGTCGCCGTCGCCGGCTCCGCAGGCGGCCAACGCCAGTCCCAGTGCGATCGTGGCGGCCGTCAGGCTGGTACGCTTGGTCATCGGCACGCCGTCATCCCCTGTCCTGACCCGCGGGGGAGGAGCCTGCGGGCCGCTGCGTCCGGTTGCGGACGCGTCGCAATACATCTTGCGCTCATAACGAGTTCTCGACCCGTTCTCAAACGCGAAAGCCTCGCCTTACGTCGAAGTAATGCGTCACCGAATTGGTTTCGCAACGGTGGAAAATGCCGCCCGCATTGGCGAATTCCGTTCCGCCGTGCTACCGGCCCGGCCCATGTCCACCCCTCCCATCGAACGCATCCGCAACTTCTCCGTCGTGGCCCACATCGACCACGGCAAGTCGACGCTCTCCGACCGGCTGATTCAGGTCACGGGCGGGCTGACCGCGCGCGAAATGTCGGCGCAAGTTCTTGATAATATGGACATCGAGAAGGAGCGCGGGATCACCATCAAGGCGCAGACCGTGCGCCTGCACTACAAGGCCAAGGACGGCCTGGACTATGTGCTGAACCTGATGGACACGCCGGGGCACGTGGACTTCGCCTATGAGGTCAGTCGTTCGCTGGCCGCCTGCGAAGGCTCTCTGCTGGTCGTGGACGCCTCGCAGGGCGTCGAGGCGCAGACGCTGGCGAACGTTTATCAGGCGATCGACAACAACCACGAGATCGTCCCGGTCCTCAACAAGATCGACCTCCCCGCCGCCGAGCCCGAGCGCGTGCGCACCCAGATCGAGGACGTCATCGGCATCGACGCTTCCGAGGCGGTCATGGCCAGCGCCAAGTCGGGCATCGGCATTGAGGACGTGCTGGAGGCCATCGTCACCCGCCTGCCGGCCCCGAAGGGCGACATCGCCGCGCCGCTGAAGGCCATGCTGGTCGACGCCTGGTACGACCCCTACCTCGGCGTCGTGCTGCTGGTCCGCGTCTTCGACGGCGTGCTCAAGGCCGGCATGCGCATCAAGATGATGCAGTCCGGCTCGACCCATCTGGTCGACCGCGTCGGCGTCTTCCTGCCCAAGAACACCCCGGTCGAGGCGCTCGGCCCGGGCGAGGTCGGCTTCATCACCGCCCAGATCAAGGAAGTCGCCCACGCCGCCGTCGGCGACACCATCACCGACGAGAAGAAGCCGACCGCCGAACCGCTGAAGGGCTTCAAGGAAGTCCAGTCGGTGGTGTTCTGCGGCCTATTCCCGGTCGACGCCGCCGACTTCGAGGACCTGCGCGCCGCCATCGGCCGCCTGCGTCTGAACGACGCCAGCTTCACCTATGAGATGGAATCCAGCGCCGCCCTGGGCTTCGGCTTCCGCTGCGGCTTCCTCGGCCTGCTGCATCTGGAGATCATCCAGGAGCGCCTGAGCCGCGAGTTCAACCTCGACCTGATCGCGACGGCCCCGAGCGTGGTCTACAAGATCGACCTGCGCGACGGCTCCCAGATCGACCTGCACAACCCGGCCGATCTGCCGGACGTGATGCAGATCATGGAAATCAGCGAGCCGTGGATCAAGGCGACCATCCTGACCCCCGACGAATACCTCGGCGGCGTCATCAAGCTGTGCCAGGACCGCCGCGGTTCGCAGGTCGAACTGTCCTACGTCGGCTCGCGCGCCCTGGTGATCTACGAGCTGCCGCTGAACGAGGTCGTGTTCGACTTCTACGACCGGCTGAAGTCGATCTCGAAGGGCTACGCCTCGTTCGACTACGAGCTGACCGACTACAAGGCCGGCGACCTGGTCAAGATGAGCATCCTCGTCAACGCGGAGCCCGTCGACGCCCTGTCCATGCTGGTCCACCGCGCCCGCGCCGAAACCCGCGGTCGCGGCATGGTCGAGAAGATGAAGGAGCTGATCCCTCCGCACCTGTTCCAGATCCCGATCCAGGCGGCCATCGGCGGCAAGATCATCGCCCGTGAAACCGTCCGCGCCCTGCGCAAGGACGTGACCTCCAAATGCTATGGCGGCGACGCGACGCGGAAGAAGAAGCTGCTTGAGAAGCAGAAGGCCGGCAAGAAGCGCATGCGCCAGTTCGGCAAGGTGGAGATCCCGCAGGAGGCCTTCATCGCCGCGCTGAAGATGGACGAGGACTGAGGGTCTTCGGAGCGATCTGGCCCTGTCGGCGATGAAGCCACCCACAGCCCGCGTAACCAAGTCGAGGTCCGAGCGTTACGGCTGAGCTGTAACGACGAGAACCCGATGACTGGCAAAAACGTGGAAAGCGACGACCGACAGGCTGGATTTGGCATTCAGGGCCTGGACGACATCCTGGCGGGCGGGCTGGCCCGCGATCGCGTCTATCTGCTGGAGGGCGCGCCGGGCACCGGCAAGACGACCGCAGCAATGAGCTTCCTGCTCGAAGGCGCGCGGCGCGGCGAGGCGGGACTGTACATCACTCTGTCGGAGACCGAGGAGGAGCTCCGCGGCACCGCCACCTCGCATGGCTGGTCGCTCGAAGGCGTCGACATCTTCGAACTGGTGCCGCCCGAGAGCCTGCTCGACGAGCAGCAGCAGCAGAGCCTGCTCTATTCGTCGGACCTTGAGCTCGGGGAGACGACGCGGATGATCTTCGAGTCCGTGGAGGCCAAGAAGCCCCGGCGCGTGGTCATCGACAGCCTGTCCGAGATCCGCCTGCTGGCGCAGAGCTCACTGCGCTACCGGCGCCAGGTGCTGGCGCTGAAGCACTATTTCGCCAAGCACGGGGCCACGGTGCTGCTGCTCGACGACCTGACGACCGACGTCAACGACAAGACGGTGCACAGCGTCGCGCACGGCGTGATCCAGCTTCAGGAACTGGCGCCCGAATACGGGGCCGAACGCCGTCGGGTGCGCATCATCAAATACCGCGGCCGGCGATTCCGTGGCGGCTACCACGACTTCACCATCAAGACCGGCGGGCTCGAGATCTACCCCCGCATCGTGGCGTCCGAACACCGCAGCCATTTCAGCCGCACGGCCGTCTCGAGCGGCGTGATCGAGCTCGACGAACTGCTTGGCGGCGGTATCGAGCGCGGCTCCAGCTGCCTCATCCTGGGGCCGGCGGGAACCGGCAAGTCGCTCTTCGCCATCAATTTCGCCATCGCCGCGATCGACCGGGGCGAGCGGGCCGCCCTGTTCATCTTCGACGAGGAGCTGGGCCTGCTCTACGACCGCATGGGCAAGCTGGGCATCGACTTGGAGGGCCTGCGCGACGCGGGCCATCTGGTCATCGAACAGATCGACGCCGCCGAGCTGTCGCCTGGCGAGTTCGCGGCGCGGGTCCGGCGCTGCGTGACCGAGCAGAAGATCCAGACCGTCGTCATCGACAGTTTGAACGGCTATCAGGCCGCCATGCCGCAGGAACAGTTCCTGATCCTGCACATCCACGAGCTGCTGCAGTACCTGAACCGTCAGGGCGCCTCGACCTTCCTGACCGTCGCGCAACACGGTCTGGTCGGCGAGATGAAGGCCCCCGTCGATGTCACCTATCTGGCGGACACGGTGATCCTGCTTCGCTATTTCGAGGCCCTGGGCAACGTCCGGCGCGCCGTCTCCGTGATCAAGAAGCGCTCGGGGCGGCATGAGAAGACCATCCGCGAGTTCAACATCGGCGATGAGGGCCTGACCCTCGGAGAGCCGCTGTCCGGCTTCCAGGGCGTCCTGCGCGGCGTGCCCAATTTCGTCGGCCAGGGCAGCGGCCTCATGGGCGACCCCGGAGCATGATCGCAGGCGGCTCCCTATCCCAGCGAGCACTCGTTCTCGCGCCGTCTGGGCGCGACGGAACCATCGCGGCGTCGATCCTGGAGGACGCGGGCGTGCCCGCGCTCGTCTGCCGGGATCTGCCGGATCTCCAGGCCGCGATGGAAGGCGGCGCGGGCCTGGCGGTCATCGTCGACGACGCCCTGCGCAGCAGCGACCTGGCGCCGCTCGCGGCCTGGGTCGAGAACCAGCCCTCATGGTCGGACTTCCCGTTCCTGCTGCTGACCCAGCGGGGCGGCAGCGTCGAGCGCAATCCGGTCGCCCAGCGGCTGTCCGCGACGCTCGGGAACGTCAGCTTCCTGGAGCGCCCCTTCCATCCGACGACCCTGGTCAGCGCGGTGAACACGGCCTTGCGGGCGCGAAGCCGCCAGTACGAGGCCCGCGAACGCATCGAGGAAATCCGTCGCGGCGAGGCCCTGCTGGAAAAGCGCGTCCAGGAACGCACCGCTGAACTCGAGGCCGCCAATCGCCAGCTCGCCAACCAGATCCTCGAGCGGGAGAAGGTCGAGACCGCCCTGCGCCAGGCGCAGCGGCTGGAGGCGGTGGGCCAGCTGACGTCAGGGGTGGCGCACGACTTCAACAACCTGCTCACCGTCGTGCTGGGCAACGTCGAACAGATGCAGAAGCGGGTGAGCGATCCCGCCCTGATCCGCCGCCTTCAGATGATGGGCGAGGCGTCCCGGCGCGGCGCCCGGCTCACAGCGCAGATGCTGGCCTTCTCCCGACGCCAGAAGCTTGAGCCGCGGGCGATCAACCTCAACGAAACCGTGCAGGGGATGCGGGATCTCCTGCAGAGCACCATCGGCGGCAGCGTCCAGATCCGGGAGCCGGAGCTGGCCGAGGACCTGTGGCCGGCGATGGTCGATCCGACCCAGATCGAGCTGGTCATCCTGAACCTGGCGATCAACGCCCGGGACGCGATGGAGGTGGGCGGCACCCTGCTGATCCGCACCGAGAATCTGGAAGCCGGGCCGCCGCAGTCCGCCGACGATCCGCCGGCCGGCAGGTTCGTCGTGGTGTCGGTGGCGGACAACGGCTCCGGCATGACCGAAGAGGTTCTCGCTCGGGCCTTCGAGCCCTTCTTCACCACCAAGGAGGTGGGCAAGGGGTCCGGCCTTGGCCTGAGCCAGGTCTTCGGCCTGGCCAAGCAGTCCGGGGGCGACGTCAAGATCGACACCGAGCTGGGACATGGGACAACGATCCGGCTCTTCCTGCCCGTCGCCGAGACGCCCCCGGCCCGGACGAGCGAGCCCGTCGTCAGTCCGCGGCCCGCCCATGCCGAACATGTGGTGATCCTGGTGGTCGACGACGACGCTGCCGTGCGCGAGGTGACGGCGGAATCGTTGGCGGACCTGGGCTACACCGTGGTTGAGGCGGGCAGCGGCGGCGCGGCCCTGGAGGCGCTGGATTCGCGGGCGGACATCGAGGCCGTCATCCTCGATTTCGCCATGCCCGGCATGAACGGCGCCAGCCTGGCCCGTGAGATCCAGGGGCGGCGGCCGAGCATGCCCATCCTCTTCGCAACGGGATACGCCGACGCGGAAGCGCTCGCCGCCACCCCGGAAGACCGGGTCATCCTCAAGCCGTTCGAGCAGGCGGAACTGGCGGAGAAGCTGGCGAACGCCTTCGGGTTCGCGCCCGCCTGACGGGAGCGCGCGTGGCGGCCTTGCGCCGAGCCGTATCCACCGCGAGTGTGCAGCCTCGCACGTTTGGCGCGAGCCGGCTCGTCCTGTAGACGGGCGGTGTACAGTAGGGGGCGTACATGACCATTCAGATGAGCGGCGCCGGCCGGACCGGGCCGTTGTTCTACACCAACGCCAACGACCGCGGGCCGGGTCGTGAGGGGCATCTGCCGTCATTCACCTCAGATCAGGCCGCAGCGCGGCTGACGGACACGGGGTTGAGTTGGTCAGGCGCCATGGGTCAGGGGGCGGTCGTCACCTTCGCTTTCCGAGCTTCCGGAACGACTCCGGAAGGCACGACCGGCTTCACCCGCTTCACTGACGCACAGATCTCGGCGACCCTCGGAGCCCTGGCGGCCTGGGCCGACGTCGCCAACATCACCTTCGTCCGCGTGGATGACGGGCAGGGCTATTCCAACAACGCCTCGATGCTGTTCGGCAACTACGGCTCGGGCATGGAGGGGGCGGATGCCTTCGCCTATCTGCCCGGGGATGCGGCGGCCGGCGCTTCGGCGGGCGACGTCTGGGTCAATATCGGGAATCCGGCCAATGGGGCCTTGGGCGTCCTTCAGTCCGGCCCGCACATCCTGGCGCACGAGATCGGCCATGCGATCGGCCTGAATCACCCGGGCGACTACCGCACCGTGCCGAACGGCGACGCGACCTTCGTCTGGTACCCCGAATATCAGGAAGACGCCGCCCACTACACGCTGATGAGCTACCTCTCGCCACAGTGGCGAGGCGCGCCGGAAGGCAGCGGCTACGCAGCGACGCCGATGATGGACGACATCGCGGCCGCACAACGCCTCTATGGCGCCAACATGAACACCCGCACCGGCGACACGGTCTACGGTTTCAACTCGAACGCCGATCGCACCTGGTTCTCGGCCGATAGCGCCTCCGAGCAGGTGATCTTCGCAATCTGGGACGCCGGCGGCGTCGATACCCTCGACTTCTCCGGGTACGCCCAGGACCAGACCATCGACCTGCGGCAGGGTTCCTTCTCCAGTGTCGGCGGCCTGGGCAACAACGTGGGCATCGCCGTCGGCGCGATCATCGAGAACGCCATCGGCGGCTCCGGCGCGGACAGGATTTACGGCGGTTCGGGCAACAACGTCATCACCGGCGGCCTTGGCAACGACCGGATCGACGGCGGCCTCGGCGTGGACACCCTGGTGCTCTCGGGACCGCGTTCCGCCTACACCTTCCATTTCCTCGCCAACACCGCCTTCGTCATCGGTCCGGACGGCTCGGACGAGATCAGCAACATCGAGTTCCTGCGCTTCAGCGACCAGACGATCGCCTTCACGATGCCGAACGGCCTCATCGTCGACGGCGACATCACCGACGACCGAATGGACGGCACGAATACGGTCGACCAGCTCCGCGGCGGCCGCGGCGATGACGAGATCTACGCCGGCGACGGGATGGACAGACTCATCGGCGGCGCCGGCGACGACCTCATCCATGGCGACGGCGGCGACGACTACATCGACGGCGGCGAAGGGGACGACGTCATCGACGGCGGGGCCGGCATCGACCGGGTCACCTACGGCGGCGCTGTCGGCGGGATCGAGGTCGATGTGGCGGCGGGCACGGTGACCGGCGGCTACGGCTCAGACACGCTCGTCAATGTCGAGATCATCGAGGGCGGCAACTACGCCGACATCATGAGGGGCGATGACAACGCCAACGAACTGTCCGGGGGGCAGGCTGGAGCGGATCGAATATACGGCTTCGGCGGCGACGACCGGCTGGGCGGGGGCAACGGCGGCACGATCGAGGGCGCCCCGGACGTCATCAAGGCGGCGACAACCACGAACGGGGCGATCGGCACGGCCCTGTCGCTGGACGGGTCCTTCGACACGGACAACGACCTCGACGTGGACGGCATCGGGCCGCGCGCCACCGTTCGCGCCGTGACGCACGGCGGCAAGGAGTATTATGCGGTCACCGTCGCGGCGGGCGAGACGATCGTCATCGACATAGACAACGGCTCCTTCGACAGCACCGCGCGCCTGCTGAGCGCCTCGGGCGCGGTCCTCGCTTCGAACGACGACGGCTACCGGCTCGACCGAGGCAGTCGCGGATGGGACGCCAACCTGACCTATACGGCCGTCACGAGCGGCGTCATTTACGTCGAGATCGGCGAATGGGGCGGTGGCGAAGGCGCGTCGATGGTGACCAGTCCGCCGGCGGCGGGCGAGACCTATTCGCTTCATGTCTCGGTGTCCGGCCATGCCGTGCAGCCGTCGGTCTCGTTAGGCGTCTTCATCGACGGCGGGGACGGGAACGACGTCATCGGCGCCGGCTGGAACGCCGACGAGCTTCACGGCGGCGCCGGGGACGACGCCATCAATGCCGACCAGGGCGCCAACAAGGTTTACGGCGAAGACGGAAACGACCGTCTGGAAGCCGGGTACGGCAGCGACCTGCTGAGCGGCGGCGCGGGCGACGACACGATCAGCGGCTGGGGCGGCGGGGATACGATCGACGGCGGGGAAGGCCTCGATATCGTGCGCTACATGGGGCCGCAGTCGGATTATACGGTGACGACCGTCAACGGCGTCACTCGCGTTTCGCGGGGGATCTGGACCGATACGATCGTCAACGCCGAGCGCATTCAATTCGCGAACCAGACCCTCTTCCTGGGCCCGCCCCCGATCCAGGGGACGCCGAACAACGACACCCTGACCGGCACCTCGACGAATGACATCATGCTCGGCGAACTCGGCGCCGACAGCCTGTCCGGTCTGGCCGGAAATGATGAACTGCAGGGCGGGGCGGGCGACGATGTTCTGATCGGCGGCGCCGGCGCGGACGTCTTGATCGGCGGGGAGGGGACGGATGCCGTCGACTACGCCGGAGCCGCCGGCGGCGTAACCGTCGACCTCGCAACGAACTCGGCTTCGAACGATGGGGACGGCTCGGTCGACAGCCTGAGCGGGATCGAGGCGGTTGTCGGATCGGCCTTCGCCGACGCCATCCACGGCGATGCCGAAGCCAATCGGTTGGAAGGCGGGGCCGGGGCGGACGCCCTGTTCGGCCGGGCGGGCGGCGACCTGCTCCGCGGCGGCGCCGGCGCTGACGCCTTGGACGGGGGCGACGGCGTTGATACTGCGGTCTTCACCGACGGGACGGCGGTTGTCACCGTGTCGGGCGGAACGGTGACGGTGACCGGGCCCGACGGGATCGACACCCTGACGTCGATCGAGCGCCTGCGGTTCGGGTCGACCGAGCTTGCCGTCGGCGCCCTGCTGGCCGCGAACCGAGTCGGCACAGCCGCCGGCGACACGGTGGCCGGGACCGCCGCCGCCGAGGGCCTGTTCGGCCTGGGCGGAAACGACATCCTCAACGGCGACGGCGGCGACGACATCCTCTCCGGCGGCGCGGGGGTAGACGTTTTGAACGGCGGCGCAGGCATCGACACGTCGGACTATTCCGCCGCCGCGGCCGGCATGCGGGCGCAGCTCAACTCGAACAGCTCCAGCAACGATGGCGACGGCGGCACGGACACCTTCTCGTCGATCGAAAACCTGACCGGCTCGGCCTTCAACGACACCCTGATCGGCGACGCGAACGCCAACATCCTGCGCGGCGGCCTGGGCGCCGACACCCTTCTCGGGCTGGCCGGCGCCGATGTGATCTGGGGCGGCGCGGGCGTGTCTAACACCCTGCAAGGCGGGCTCGGCGACGACCGCTATGTGCTGGACGCCAACGACTCGGTCGTGGAGGTCGCGGGCGAAGGCAATGACACCATCGAGGCCCGCATCAGCGCCTATGTCCTGGCCCTGAACGTCGAGAACCTCGTCTTCGGCGGGACCGGGAACTTCGCCGCCACCGGCAACGCCCAGGCCAACACCATCACCGGCGGAACCTCGTCTTCGGCGGGACCGGGAACTTCGCCGCCACCGGCAACGCCCAGGCCAACACCATCACCGGCGGCAACGGCGACGACAACCTGCGCGGCCGTGGCGGCGTGGACGTGCTCAACGGCGGAGCCGGCGTCGACACCGTCGACTACAGCCTGGCCGCCGCTGGGGTCACCGCCCGCCTCGACCTGATGCGCGCGACCAACGACGGCGACGGCGCCACCGACACCTTCACCGGCGTCGAGAACCTGACCGGCTCGGTCTACAACGACCTGCTGATCGGCAACGCCTCCAACAACGTCCTGCACGGCGGCATCGGCACCGACACCCTGCTGGGCTTATTACGTGCTGGACGCCTTCGACACCTGCGTCGAGCTGGCCGGCGAAGGCATCGACACCGTCGAGGCCCGCATCGGCTCGTACACCATGGGCGCCAACATCGAGAACCTGCTGTACGTCGGCGGCACCGGCACCTTCGTCGGGACCGGCAATGCGCTGGACAACATCATCACCGGCGGGAACGGCAACGACATCCTGCGCGGCCGCGGCGGCAGCGACACGATCAACGGCGGGCTCGGCAAGGACGAGATCCAGATGCGTGGCCTTGCGGCGGACTACNCGCTGGACAACATCATCACCGGCGGGAACGGCAACGACATCCTGCGCGGCCGCGGCGGCAGCGACACGATCAACGGCGGGCTCGGCAAGGACGAGATCCAGATGCGCGGGCTGGCCGCGGACTACACCGTTGTCGCGGACGGCTCGGGCTGGCGCATCACAGACAGCGTCGCCGGTCGCGACGGCTCGACCTTCGTCACCTCGATCGAGGTGATCCGCTGGGTGAACAACCAGGTGCGCACGCTTAGCTATCCGCCGGTGGCGGCCTCGATCGGCGAGTCCGAAGGCAAGGGCGGTCCGGAGGTCAGTCCGCTGATGGCGGCCGATGCGGATTCCTTCGTCCTCCCGGCGCTGGCCTCGGATCAGGCGCAGGTCCTGCCCAGCCTGACCTTCGCCGACGCGTTCGACGGCTTCGACGTGGCGCCGGGCCTCGCCGATCGGCTGTTCCTCGGGCTGGAAGCCCGGATGGCGCACCACGATGGCGGGCTGTCCGGCTTCAACCACGACGGCTTCAATGCCGGGGTGTCGAACGACGACTGGCTGAGCTGACGACGGGAGGGATCGACGGTCGCCCGGCTCATCGTCCATCCCTCCGGTCTCCTCCTGTGACACGCTAGGTGTCAGCGTTTCGGGCCTCGGGTGATGACCCGATGGCCCGGGCGGGGCGACTGGCCCATCTGGTGGTCTGAAACCAGGGAGCCCGATCATGAAGACCCTCACCCTTCCGCTCGCCCTGTCCGCCGCGGTGCTGGGACTGGCGGCCTGTACGCCGACGCAGACGCCGAACTCCTTCTCCTCGAACGAGGCGCAGCGGGCGCAGCCGGTGACCTTCGGCCATGTGTTGGCGGTGCGACCGGTCGAGATCCGGCCCGGTCAGACGCGGCTGGGTACCGGAACCGGGGCGGTGTTGGGCGGCTTGGCCGGCTCGCAGCTCGGCAGCGGTACGGCGGCCAATACGGCCGGGGCCGTGGTCGGCGCCGTGGCGGGCGGGGCCGTCGGCAGCGCCGCCCAAGGCTCGCGGGTGACCCAGGGCGTCGAGCTGACGGTGCGGCTGGAAAGCGGCGAGACCATCGCCGTGGTGCAGCAGGGCGACATCCGGGACTTCCGTGTCGACGACCGAGTCCGGGTCGTCGGCACGGCGGAGAACACACGGGTGGCGCGCTAGAAGATCTGAACGGCGGCGTCGGCCCAGACCAGCAGGGCGAAGGCCAGGATCGCGCCGACCGCCATCAGGCGGTAGAGCGGCGTGTGCAGCACCTTGACCGCAAGCTCGATCAGCGCGCCGGTGACGCCGATCAGCCCGCCCCAGAAGAGGAAATCGAGAGTTGTCCAGTTCACCTCTGACGTGAATTGCATCGCGACCAGCGGCAGCAGGAACAGAGCCCCTGCCGCGCCCCAGGCCAACAGTCTGATCGGGGCGCCGCGCCCTCCAGCCTTCGTCGTGGTGTCCATGGCTCTGTCTCCCGGTCCGAGCATGATTTCAGGACAACCTGAACCTGAACTGCTGCGCCGTCATGTGGATTTTGCGTGCAGAGCAGGCGCCGGGTGCATTCCACCCCCAGGTTTGACAACGGCGTTCGTCGGGCGCGTCATCAGCGACGCCGCAAACCCTCCGGGATGAGCCGATGACAGACGCCGCCGCCTATCTGTTCCGCCCCGCCAACCCGCTGGAGGAACGGCTGGTCGCCGCGTCGCGGGGCGACCCCGCGGCCCAGGCCGCCTTCGCCCAGACGCTGCCGGACGAAACCCTCTACGTCGGGACGCTCGACAAGGTCCCTGAGGGGACGTTGCAGGCCTCGACGCCGATGCGGGTGTTGTCGATCGAACTGAAGGACGGGCGGCGGGCGACGGCGGTGTTCACCGCGCCCGAGCGCATGCTGGCGGCCTTCGGCGAGGGGGTGGGTTGCCTGGCCCTGCCCGGGCGCAAGCTGTTCGAGATGATCCGAGCCGACCCGGCGGTGCTGAACCCGGGCCAGCCCTATGGGGTGATGTGGGAGCCTGCGTCGCTGGAGGCCTTGGCCGGGCTGCCGGCCCGGCGGCTGGTTGAGCCGACGGCCGCGCCGCAGCCTGCTCCGGGGGGGCAGCAGGAGCCCCAGGTGCTGCTCGGCGCGCCGGCCGAAGTCCCGACCGAGCTGATGGCGCGGCTGAAGGCCCTGCTGGATCCGTTGCCGCAGGTGCGCGCGGCATGGCTGGCCCTGGCCTACTGGCCGGGGGCGACGAACACCGTCTGGCATCTGGACGTGCGCTGCGACGGCGACGCCGAGCCGATCCGGCGCGCCCTGGGATCCAGCCCGTTGCCGACCGACCGCAAGCTGGAGCTGATCCTCAATGCGCCGGGCGGCGAGGACGGCGTCGGCTTGCCGGTGGTGGCGGTGCGGGCGGCCGGCAAGGGGAAGAAGGGGCTGATGGGGCGTCTGTTCGGCGGCTGAGGGAATGCTATCAAGGCGGTTCCGACACTGTGCGAGGACTGCACCCCGATGACCGATTCCGACAACCGCCCCGTGCCGCCCTCAACCGACTTCGAGCCGCAGAACGCGCTGGAGCGGCTGCTGAGCGCCACCACCTCGGGCGGCGCCGCCGAGCGCGCCGCCTTCGAGCAGGCGCTGATGACCCATCCGCTGTGGGCGGCCCTGACCCCGGAGCCGGGCGATGCGGAGGACGTCATCCGCCTGCGCAGCGTGACCCAGTCTGACGGCAAGACCGCCACCGCCCTGTTCACCTCCCGCGAGCGCGTCGTGGCGACCTGCGGCGCCGAGGTAGAGCCGCGCTCCTGGCCCGGCCGCGCGCTGCTGGAGACGGTGCGCCGCAATCCGGTGATCCTCAACGCCGGCCATGGCCTGGGCGTGCGCTGGACGCCGGACGCCCTGAGCCGCCTGCTCGCCCAGGGCCGCACCCGCCCGATGCCGACCGACATGGCCGTCCCGACCGACCTGCCCGCCGGCCTGGTCGAGGGGCTGACCCGCGAGCTGACCGCCGAGCCGACCATTCGCGCCGTGTGGTTGGCCGCGGCCCAATGGGAGGGCGGCGAGAACGGCTTCGTGCTCGACCTGCGCGCCGACCCGTCAGAGGTCGCCATCCCCGCCCTGATCAACCGCGCCCTGGAAGGCGTCCCGCTGGACCGCCGGCTGGACGTGGTGGTCGGCTCGCCGGCCGAGCCGGACGGGACGGGGCTGGCGGTGGTGGGGAGAAGGTAAGGGCTACCCTACCGTCGCGCGCCAGGTCTCTGGTTCGAGCGTCACAGCGACCTCCAGGGGCGGCTTCAGCCGGAACAGTTTGGGCTCGACCGAGAGGTCATACAGGCGGTGCAGGCGCCAGTGGTCGGGGCGTTCGCGGCTGACTTCGCGCTCGGTGCGGGTCACGAAGAAGGGTGTCGAGCGGGCGCCGCGGGTCGCCTTGACCTCGATCAGCCGTTCGTCGCCGGCCGAGGAGAAGCTGCGGATGTCGTAGCCGGCGCCGTCACCGCGCTCCTGCGAGGTCCACTCGACCTTCTTGGCCAGGTCCATGCGGTCGGCGGCGATGAGGCGGTCGACCTCATGACGGAAGACATGCTCCTCGCCGAGGCGCCCGAGGAGGCGGTTGCGGTGGTCTCGCGCGGCCGGATTGTATTTGCGCACGAGCCGTTCGAGGCCTTCGGGTCGGGGCTTGCGCGGCGCGCCCGGCGGCGGGGCCGGCTCGATGATGAGCGGGCGGATCTCGGTTGGCGGTTCGATCGAAGGCGCATCAATGGTCGGCCTGTCGGCGAAGGGGCGGCCGCGGGCCTGCAGGCCGGAGGAAGGTGCGAACGGCTCCGCCCCTCCGCCGCTTCGCGCTCCGCCTCCCCATCGCTCCCCCACCGGGAGGAGATGGGCAGGCTCGCCGATCTCCCAGGCGTCGGGGTGGGCGTCGAGGTAGCGCTCGACGGCCGGGAAGATCGCCTGCTGGTAGTTGGCCATTGGCCGGTAGCCGCGGATGTTCGGCAAGCCCAGCTCGGCGAGGACCGCCGAGATGTTCATGTGCTTGAACTCGATCGACTTGTGCCCTCGGCCGATCTGCTCATCGAGGGCGCGGGCTCGGTGCGCCTTGACGACGGGCGCGTCGGCGAACTGGGCGCCGAGGATGGAGAAATACTCCGCGACGATCAGGTCGAGTTCGTCGACCGTCCAGTCGGTTCCTACTTTTGATTGGTATGCCACGGCCCCTCCACCAACTGGAGGTTAGGCGACAACCTGGCGGATGCGCCAGGCCCCTACCGCTTCCTGAACCGGCTGGCCTCGGCTTTCAGACTGCTCCCCCAGCTCGTCGTCGGCTGGTCGGGCTCGGCGACGAAGGGCAGTTCGCCGGCCAGCCCCCGCATCGCCAAGGCCAGCGGGAGCGCGAAGTGGCGCAGGGTGCGCAGGGGCTTGCGGCGGTTGTCAGTGACGTCCCAGCCCTCGGCGGCGAAGGCGTCGACCATGTCGGCCGGGTCGAGGCGCTCGATGCGGTCCCAGTCGGCGGGGAGGGCGACGGCTTCCGCTTCGTCGGGAGTGAGTTTGAGTGCGGCGACGACGGCGGCGTCCACCTCGGGGAATTCATGGCGCTCGTCCGGATCGGCGATGCGCGGCGTCATCAGCGCCTTTAGCTCGAGGTCGTCGACGCCGGGCAGGTCGATCAGGCGGCGGAGGGGGGCTTGGGTCATGGCGTGGATGTAGCGCATCGGGCCCGTCCTCGCATCTCCACCGCATCTGGGCCCGTTGACCCGGGGCGCGGTCAGGCCCATCGCAGGAGCCGCGAATCCGCAACGGGAGCCTGCCCATGACCTCTGTCGACCCCAAGGCCCCGCGCCTCGCCGTGCTGATCGATGCGGAGAACGCCTCAGCCCGCATCGCCGAGGCCCTGTTCACCGAGATCGCCACCCTGGGTGAAGCCTCGGCGCGGCGCATCTACGGCGACTTCTCCAGCCCGCAGCTGGCCGGCTGGACCAAGGTCTTGGCCCGGTTCGCCATCCAACCGCAGCAGAATTTCGCCAACACCAAGGGCAAGAACTCGGGCGATATCGCCCTGGTCATCGACGGCATGGACCTGCTGCACTCCGGCCGGTTCGACGGCTTCTGCCTGGTCTCGTCGGACGCCGACTTCACCCGGCTGGCGTCGCGCATCCGCGAGGAGGGCGTCGACGTCTACGGCTTCGGCGAGCAGAAGACGCCGGAGAGCTTCCGCCAGGCGTGCACCCGGTTCATCTACACCGAGAATTTGACCGCCCCGGCCGGCGACGGCGAGGGGGCGGCGGCGCGGGGTTCACGCGCGGCCAGCGGCAAGCGCAAGCCGTCCGAGGCGTCGCGCCTGATCGCCACCGTCATCGCCGACATGGACGAGGACGGCGACGGCTGGGTCACGGTCAGCGGCATCGGCGACCGGCTGCGCAACACCTATCCGGATTTCGACCAGCGCACCTACGGCCACGCCAAGCTGTCGGACCTGATCCGCGCCACCGGCCGCTTCGAGGTCCAGACGGGCTCGGGCGGGGCGATGCGAATCCGGGACAAGGCCTAGGCCAGGCCGCCCATGAAGTCGCGCTTGCCGAGCGGCACGCCGGCCTGACGCAGCAGGCCGTAGGCCGTGGTCAGGTGGAAGTAGAAGTTCGGCAGGGCGAAGCCGGTGACGTAGGCGACGCCCTTGAAGGGCAGCTCGCCGCCCGGGAATTTCAGCACCACGTCCTTGCCCTCCTGGCCGTCGATCGCCTCGCGCGGGACGGAGCGGACATAGTCCAAGGTGCCGGCGATGCGCGTCTTGAGGTCGGCGATGGTCACCTCGCTGTCGTCGTTGACGGGGGCCTCGACGCCGGATAGGCGGGCGATGCACAGCTTGGGGCTGTCGCAGGCGATCTGCACCTGCTTGATCAGCGGGTGCATGTCGTCGATCAGCCGCTTCGAGAGGTAGGCCTCCGGATCGGCGCCGGTCTCGGCGGCGTGGGCCACCGCCTTGTCGAGCAGCCCGTTCAGGGCGTTCAGGCCGCGGCTGAAGGCGGGGACCGTCAGGTCGTAGAGTTCTGTGGCCATGGCGGTCTCTCCTGCGAGTTGAGGCCGCCCTTGTAGCCAAGCGCTACGGGAAGGTCACGACCGTGCGGACGGCGTTGCCTTCGTGAAGGTCGTCGAAGGCGGCGTTGATGTCGTCGAGCGCTATGGTCCCGGTCAGCAGCCGGTCGACCGGCAGGCGGCCCTGGCGGAACAGGGCGACGTAGCGGGGAATGTCGCGGCTCGGCACGCAAGTGCCGATGTAGGAGCCCTTGAGGGTGCGCTCCTCGGCGACGAGGGAGACGACGTTGACCGCCAGGGCGGCCTCGGGCGGGGGCAGGCCGGCAGTGACGGTGGTTCCGCCGCGGCGCGTCATTTTCCAGGCGGACTCCAGGGCGCGGACGCTGCCGGCCATCTCGAACACATAGTCGGCCCCGCCGCCCGTCAGGGCGCGGACCTGGTCGACGGCGTCGGGGTCGGCCGCGTTGACGGTCTGCACAGCGCCGAGGGAGCGGGCCAGGGCCAGCTTGTCTTCGGACAGGTCGACGGCGACGACGGGCGAGGCCCCCGCGGCCAGGGCGCCGAGCACCGAGGACAGGCCGACGCCGCCGAGGCCGACCACGGCGACCGACTGGCCCGCGCGCACCTGGGCGGTGTTCACCACGGCCCCGACGCCGGTCAGGACGGCGCAGCCGAACAGGGCGGCGTGTTCGAATGGCAGGTCGCGGTCGACCTTCACCAGCGAGCGGCGCGAAACCACGGCGTGGGCGGCGAAGGCCGAGCAGCCGAGGTGGTGGTTCAGGTCGCCCTGCTCGTCGTGGATGCGGCGTCCGCCGCCCAGCAGCTCGCCCTTGCCGTTGGCCGCCGCGCCCGGCTCGCACAGGGCCGGACGGCCGCCGGCGCAGGGATCGCAGTGGCCGCAGCTGGGCATGAAGACCATAACCACGTGGTCGCCTGGAACCAGGTCGTCGACGCCCGGGCCGACCGCCTCGACCACGCCGGCCGCTTCATGACCCAGGGCCATCGGCATGGGCCTCGGCCGGTCGCCGTTGATGACGCTGAGGTCCGAGTGGCACAGGCCCGCCGCCTTGATCGCCACCCGCACCTCGCCGGCGCCGGGCGCGTCCAGGGTCACCACCTCGATCGCCAGCGGACGGCTGTCGGCATAGGGCCGGGCGGCGCCCATGGCGCGCAGGACGGCGGCGGTGGTCTGCATCGGCGAGGTCATGGCCGGGACGCTAGGCGCTTGACGCTGCGTCCGCCAAGCCCCCGGCGACGCGCGCTATTTGCCGCCCGCGTTCTCTACGCTGTTCTTGAAGAAGGCCTTGGCCTGCCAATAGCACGGCGCCTGGCTGCAGTTGGCCATGACCACCTCGATGAAGGCGATCTCGTTCTCGGTCGTGCTGATCACCACCTCGGGCAGGGCGTCTATCTGGACGTTCTCGACGACCAGCCGGCCCGAAGCGTCGTAGGCGCGCAAGTCGAGGTCGCTGCAGTCGCCGTCACAGACCGCCACGACGGAGAAGTCCGCGCCCGGCACGATGGGGAACCCGAACCGGGTCGTCTCGTCATTGTCGAGGCTGCCGTTGAACGGTCCGGCGGCGAAGCCGAAGCCGGCGGACTCGGCGGCGCGATCGAAGTGGGCCATGCGCTCGTCCAGCGACTGGGCGGCGACGGGCGTGGCGAAAAGCAGGGCGGCCAAGGCCGCGACGGTGAAGCGTTTCATGGATCCCCCCTTGCCCGGCGTTCCGAGCTTGGCCGTACCATCGGTCGGCGACGCCGGCATGGCAAGTCGGGCGGCCTTGACGGAAGCCGACGCAGGCTGAAGGCTCCCCCTCAACAATAAATGGGAGGCTGCGCGTGACGGGTACCATCGAGCGTACGAAACGGAGCGATTATCGGCGCTTCCAGGCCATCTCCACCCGCTGGATGGACAACGACGTCTACGGCCATGTGAACAATGTGGTCTATTATTCGTGGTTCGACACGGCTGTGAACCGGCTGCTGGTCGTCAACGGCGTGCTCGACATCCACAACGGCAAAACCATCGGCCTGGTGGTCGAGACCGGCTGCCGCTACTTCGCCCCGACGGCCTTTCCGGACGAGATCCAGGCCGGGGTGCGGGTGGCCCACGTCGGCACCAGCTCGGTCCGCTACGAGATTGGCCTGTTCAAGAACAACGAGGACGAGGCGGCCGCGGTCGGTCACTTCGTGCACGTCTACGTCGACCGCGAGACCAAGCGGCCGGTGTCGGTGGACGACAAGATGCGCGGGTTCCTGGAGAGCCTGAAGGCGTAGGACGCAGACTTGCCCTCCCGTCCGCGGGAGGGTGACTTCGGAGGCTAGTCTTCCAAGCGCCCCATCAGAGCCAGGGCGCCGACGGTCGCGACGACGCCGAGGGCGAAGGCGCCGACGATCGAGCCGGTGGCGATGGCCAAGGGGACGGTGACCGGTCGGGCTTCGTACCACTCGACGATATCGGCGGGGCCTTCCTCGAGGTCGTCATCGCGGTAGAGGTCCGAGTCGTAGAGGGTGTCTTCGACGGTCATGCCATGCTCCTTGGGCCGGGCCTGCGGAGCCCACTCGGGAAATGCCCGGCCAGCCTCGCTGGTTCCTGAGTCTAGTATAGCACCGCATGCCGGTGAATTGGCGGGTGTGGTGACAGTCGCCGCGCCATCGGCTAGAGCCCGGCTCCGACTTTTCTCGCCTCGAGCAGACGAAGACCCATGGCCGGCCATTCCAAATTCAAGAACATCATGCACCGCAAGGGGCGCGCCGATGCGCAGCGCTCCAAGCTGTTCTCCAAATTGTCGCGCGACATCACCGTGGCCGCCAAGTCGGGCATGCCCGACCCGGCCATGAACCCGCGCCTGCGCCTGGCGGTGAACAACGCCAAGGCCGAGAGCCTGCCCAAGGACGTGATCCAGCGGGCCATCAACAAGGCCTCGTCGGGCGATGTCGATACGATGGAAGAGATCCGCTACGAGGGCCGCGGCCCCGGCGGCGTCGGCATCATCGTCGAGGCCCTGACCGACAACCGCAACCGCGCCGGCTCCAACATCCGCGCCGCCTTCTCGAAGAACGGCGGAGCCCTGGGCGAGATCAACTCGGTCGCCTTCATGTGGGATCGCGTCGGCCAGATCATCTACAAGGCCGAGGCGGGCACCGAGGACGCCGTCATGGAGGCCGCCATCGAGGCGGGCGCCCAGGACGTCGAGAGCGACCTGGTCAAGCCGGACATCTATGAGGACGCGCCGGGCCACACCATCTGGACCAAGTTCGAGGACCTCAACGAGGTCGCCGACGCCATGTCCAAGGTGCTGGGCGATCCGAAATCGACCGCCCTCGTGTGGCGCCCGCAGTCGGAGGTCCAGGTGACCGGCGAGACCGTGGGCACGCTGATGAAGCTGCTCGACGCCCTCGACGCCGAGGACGACGTCCAGAACGTCTATTCGAACGAGGACATCTCGGACGAAGACGCGGCGAAGTACGCCGGTTGAGCGAGCCTGGGCCGCCTGAGGGAGACCGGGGCGGCCCCGTCGTCGTCGCCGCCTGGCTGACGGCGGCCGCCGTCGTCTTGCTGCTGGCAGCGGCGATCGCCTGGGTCGGGTCCAATGCCCGGTTCGAGCTGCGCCAGGTGGACAGCGTCCAGTTGTTTCCCGATCGGGCGGCGGACACGCCCCTCGTCGACGGCCCGCCGCGCTGGCGTCGGCAGCCCGCGCCGGACTTCCCGCGCCGCGCCGTGCGCGCAGGTGTCGAAAGCGCGGACGTTACCCTGATGTGCGTCACCCGCCGGAGCGGCAACGTCTCGAAATGCGAAGTCGTGCGCGAAACGCCGGAGGGGTACGGCTTCGGGCGCGCGGCCGTACGGGCGGGCAACCGTTCGCGAGTCTATCCGCGCGTGGTCGACGGCCGGGCGGAGCGCGGGACGATCCGGTTCACCATCCGCTTCCGCATGCCGGACGATGTCTCGCCGCCGGCCGGTTGAACAGCGCCTCGGCGCCCTTATTCAGCGGCTTGGCCCATGCCCAGCCAGCTGTCGCCCTCGCTCATCGCAGCCGCCCGGGGTCGGCGCAGGCGCAGGATGGCCTGCAGGCTCTCGGTCAGATCGGTGATCTGGTCGCTGCTCAGGCCCGAACAGGCCCTGACGACCTCGGTCTTGAGCGCGCCGTAGGCCACCCCGGCGAGCCTGACGTTGCCCTTGGTTCCAGACATGCGGCATCCCTCCACGCAGACGAAGCATAGCCGTGCGAATCAGCCGCTGTTCAGGGGTTTCGACGGTCTAGGTCATCAGAGCTAGGGACCTAGGGGAAACACCCTAGGCCGTCGGTGGTAGAAGCGAAGCCGTTGAAAAGCTTGGCTGTTGGCTATTCGGCGTACGCCTTCACCAGTTCGAACAGGAAGTCGCGGCCCTCGTAGAGCGAACGAACGCGGATGCGCTCGTTCAGGCCGTGGACGCCCGCGCCGTCGGGGTCGACGAACAGACCCTGGATGCCATAGGTCGGAATCCCGGCCGCGTTGGTGAAGCGGCCGTCGGTGGCGCCCGGGCTCATGGACGGGACGACCGGCACGCCGGGCCAGATCTGGCCGGCGACGCGGGTGATCGGCTCCATGATGGCGGGCGTGAGGGGCGGGGGCGGCGAGGTCGGGTCGATCTTGCCCGGCATGGTGACGACGACGCCGGGGTCGGCCAGGACGCGCTCGAGATCGGCGCGGACGTCGTGCGGGTCATGACCCGGCAGGATGCGGCAGTTTACGTTGGCGACGGCGCGCTGGGGCAGGGCGTTGGGCGCGTGGCCGGCGTCGACCATGGTGGCCACGCAGGTGGTGCGCAGGACGGCGTTCCAGGCCGGATCGGCGGCCGACAGGCGTTGCGCCGCCGCCTCACGGACGTCGGGCGACCCGGCGGCGGCGATCAGGCGCATGTCAGCGGCGTGGGCCGGCGTGGCGTCGGCCATGGCCGTGAAATAGGCCTGCACGGCCGGATTCGGCTCGGTCGGAAAGCTGTAGGCCTCAAGGCGGGTCAGGGCGTTGGACAGCCGATAGATGGCGTTGTCCGGCAAGGGACGCGAGGAGTGCCCGCCGGGATTCGTCACCTCGAGCCGGTAGTCCTGGTAGATTTTCTCACCGGCCTGGACGTCCAGGGCGACGCGGTCGCCCTCGGTGTCGAGCCGCCCGCGCGCGCCTTCGTTCAGCGCGAAGCCGGCGCGCAGAGCGTCGGGGTGATGTTCGAGCAGCCATTCGACGCCGTTCCAGGTGTCGGAGGTCTCTTCTCCGCAGGTCAGGGCGATCTTGATGTCGCGACGGGGCGTGAAGCCCTGCTGTTTCAGCCGCGCCAAGGTGTCGACCCAGATTGCCGCCTGGGCTTTGTCGTCATGGGCGCCACGGGCGTAGAAATAGCCGCCCTCCTCGACCAGGGTGAAGGGGTCGCGGTCCCAGTCCTCGCGGCGCGCCTCGACCACGTCGATGTGGGCCAGCAGCAGGATCGGCTCGGCGGTCGGGTCCGAGCCATGCAGCACGGCGGCCAGATTGCCGTCCTTGGGCCGGTCCGGACTGGCCAGCACGCGCACGTCGGCGGCGGGCAGGCCGGCGTCGAGCAGGCGGGCGGCCATGCGCTCGGAGGCCAGGGTGCAGCTCCCCTCGGACAGGGTGGTGTTGGTCTCGATCAACTCCTCATAGAGGTCGCGGAACGCCAGCTGATCCGCGCGGGGCGAAGGGTCCTCGGCGAGCGCAGGCGTGGCGACGGCGAGCAGGACGAGGCCTGCGAGGGCGGTGGATTTCGACATTGGGCTTCCTCCCGACAGCGAAGGAGGCTAGCGCGACGCCGCGGCCCTGTCGCCTCTGTTGCAATCGGAGGCCGAGGCGCGGAATTGGGGGCGGGGGACCACATGCACGACTATCGACACACAGCGCCTGAGGTGGAGCAGCATCGCGATTGGCGCAGGCTGGCGCCCGGCCTCGTGCTGGCTCTGGTGATGGTCGCGGGCAGCGCGGTGTCGCTGGCGTATCTCGCCGAGCAGTGGCGGGTGCAGGCGCCGGTCCGGGCTGCCCGGGAGTCTGCGCGGCTGGCGCGGGAGGCGGCGGAGCGAGCCTTGCCGGTCGCTGTGGCCCCGACGCCGAAGACGCGGCCTGTGGGCGAGACCGTCGCGCCGACCAGCCTGGCCTACCGTTCAGTCGAATGGTTGTCGGAGCCGACGTATACGATTTCACGCACCGAGCTCGCACCGGGCTTCCACGATCGGCGCCTTGAGGTCGAGTTCCGGTGCACGGCGGGGATCGACGGCCGGCTTCATGACTGCAAGGCGACCGAGCGGCCCGCCGGGTCCGGCCTGGCGCGGGCGATACTGCCGCAGCTGGATCGCGTCAGGCTGCGGCCCATGCAGGTCGGCGACGAGTACCAGGAGGTCCCGGTGGGATTCAGCCTGGAATTCGACTTCCGACCGAAGCCCGGAACGCAGACGCCTTCGATCCCGACGGGCGTTCCGCCGGCCGAGGCGTCGGCGCCGCCGTCAGAGCCCTTCACCGATCCGGACCCGGTCGAACCGGAGCCCCCAGCCGCCTGAACCGGAACCGCCAAGCCTGGCTGTCGTTGGTCGGGCATGGATCTGAACGACCTGCCCGGTTTCGTCCTGCCGTTGCTCGCCGCCATGGTGGCGGGCGGCCTGATCGGCTTCGAGCGCGAGTGGCGGGGCCGCGCCGCCGGCTTGCGCACCCACATCCTGGTCTGCCTGGCCTCGGCCCTGCTGATGGAGGCGGCGGTGTCGCAGGGGGCGTGGCGCTTCAGCGTCCTGGACGGGGCCAACATCGTGACCGACCCGGCGCGATTGGCGCACGGGGTGCTGACCGGCATCGGCTTCCTGTGCGCCGGGGTGATCTTCCGCGCCGGTTTCTCGATCCATGGCCTGACCACGGCGGCGAGCCTGTGGATCACGTCTGCGCTCGGCCTGCTGTTCGGAGCCGGGCTGTTCTTGCTCGGCGCGACCGGCACGCTGCTGACCGTGGCCATTCTGGTGGCCTTGCGGTTGGTCAGCAAACGGTTGCCGCAGGAGGCGGTGGTCGATGCTGAAGTGACCTGGCGGCGCGAGGCCGTGGAGGCCGAGGCGGCGGTCGAGGCGGCGCTCGCCGCGTTTGACCCCGCCCGCCGCGCCGATCGGATCGAGCTGATCGAGGCGGGGGCCGCGGTGCGTCGCTGCTTCCGTCTGAAGCTGGCCGACGAGGCGGCGATGAAGGCCTTGGCGGCGCGCCTCCGCACCATCGACGGGGTGATCGGCTACGCCCTGGACCCCCGCGACGACTGAGCTTTGCTTGATCCGCCGGCGGAGCCGGGCCTACGCTCCTGATTCGATCAGTCGGCGGAGCGAATTTTGTGATCAACTGGGACCTGGTCTGGCCGGTGGCCGCGGCCATGACGGCGGGCGGGCTAATCGGGGTCGAGCGCACCTACCATGGTCATCCCGCAGGCTTCCGGACCCACATCCTGGTCTGCCTGACCTCCTGCCTCCTGATGCTGGCGGCGATGCATCAGGCGACCTGGGCCTTCTACGCGCTGACCGGCCAGAACGTGGTCATCGACCCGACCCGGATGTCGCACGGCCTGCTGACCGGCATCGGCTTCCTCTGCGCCGGGGTCATCTTCCGGGAGGGCTTCTCGGTCCACGGCCTGACCACCGCGGCCTCGTTGTGGGTGACCTCGGCGATCGGGGTGCTGTTCGGGGTCGGCATGCTGCAGCTGGCGCTGATCGGGGCGGGTGCGACCCTGGCGGTGCTGGCCGTGCTGCGCCTGCTCGACGCCAAACTGCCGCACGTCGGCGTGGTCGACGTGACCCTGAAGTGGAAGCGCGGCCAGGCGCCGGGCGAGGCGCGCCTGCGCGACCTGCTGCACGCCGAGGGCATGAGGGCGGTCCGCATCGGCCACGTCATCACCCAGGAGGGCGCCCTGCACGAGCACCACATGAAGGTGAAGGGCCAGATGCCCATGGATATCGACGGCCTGGTCGGGCGACTGGGCTCTGAGGAGGGGTTGGCCGGGTTCGCGGTCATGCCGCGCGACGAATAAGGGGGCGGCCGCAGCCGATCTGAGCTGTACTGCGTCGTCCGCCGCGAGGCGCTGGCCGTTTCGAGGAGCCGACCGTGACCTGCCTCGGCATCGGGCCGATCGATCCGGATCTGCGCGACGAGCGGTTGAAGGGCTGCGGCCGCTGATCTGACGTCAGGTGCAGAAGGCGATGGCGGCGTCGACGAACACCGCCAGCCCGTGCCGGCTCCATAACCACAGGCCCAGGCCGAGGACGGCGGCGATCGCAGCGCCGATGGCCAGTTTTCGGGTCATTCGGCGGCGACCGGAACAGGCGCGGCGCGGCTGATCGGGGCCTCGCGGATCGGCAGATTGACCGCCGCGGCCATGAAGCCGAGCGCGATCGAGGCGATCCAGATCGGGCCGTAGGAGCCTGTGGCGTCGAAGGCCAGGCCCGCCAGCCAGGCGCCGAGGAAGGCTCCCACCTGATGGCTCAGGAAGACGATGCCGCCGAGGGCCGACAGGTGCCTGAGGCCGTAGATCTGGGCGACCAGGCCGTTGGTCAGGGGCACGGTCCCGAGCCACAGGAAGCCGAAGGCGGCGGCGAAGATCAGCACGCTCATCGACGAAAGCGGAACGACCAGGAAGATGGCGATGGCAACGCCGCGCAGGGCGTAGAGCAGGCCCAGCAGGCCCTTCTTCGACCGCTTCGAACCCCAGGCGCCCCACAGCCAGGAGCCGGCGATGTTGAACAGTCCGATCAGGGCCAGGGCGTAGGCGCCGGTCTGCGCCGGCAGGCCCTCGTCGCGGATGTAGGCGGGCAGGTGGGTGCCGACGAAGGCGATGTGGAAGCCGCAGACGAAGAAGCCGGCGTTGAGCAGCCAGAAGGACGGGTGGGCGAAGGCCTCGCGCAGGGCCTCGCGGATCGGCGGACCGTCGTCCTGACCGAGGGCGGCAGGCGGCTTGCCGGCGACGCCGAGGGCCAGGGGCGCGATCAGGGCGATCAGGCCGGCGAGGGCGAACAGGGTCAGGCGCCAGTCCAGCGCGTCGAGCAGGCCCTGCGCGGCGGGCACGACCAGGAACTGGCCGAGCGAGCCGCCGGCGGTGACCAAGCCGAAGGCCAGGGTGCGCTTCTCGGCGGGCACGATCTTGCCGACGGCGCCGAGGATGACGGTGAAGGTGCAGCCCGCCATGGCCAGGCCGACCAGGGCGCCGAAGCCGATGGCCAGGCCGAGCGCGCTGGCGGCGGTGGCGGCGATCAGCAGGCCGGCCGCGTAGACCGCCGCGCCGACGACGGCGACCTTGCCCGCCCCATGCTTGTCCGCCCAGGCGCCGACGAAGGGCTGCATCACCCCGAACAGCAGGTTCTGGGCGGCCACGATCAGGCCGAAGGTCTGGCGGTCGACCTCCAGGTCCAGCCCCAACGGAGTCAGGAACAGGCCGAAGGCCTGCCGCACGCCCATCGACAGGGTGACGATGAAGGCCCCCGCCAGGATCATGATCCAGGCGCGGTTGGAGAGCTTGGCGGGCGGAATGATAGCGGCGTCAGACATGGGCCTCGACCTCCGACAGCAGTTCGATCAGGGCGGCCTCGCGCGGGCCGAGGGTCTCGCTGACCCGGGCCTGGGCGGCGCGCCAGCCGGGCATGGCCTCCTCCAGCTTGCCGCGGCCGACGTCTGTGACCGCCAGCCGCCCGCCGCGCTTGCCGGCGACCGGCGCGGAGGCGACCCAGCCCTTCTTCACCAGCGGCTGAAGGGTACGCCACAGGGCGCTTTTCTCGTGCGCCGTAGCCTCGGCCAGCTCGGCCAGGTTCGGGTGCTCAAGGCGGCCGAGGGTGCGCATCACCGAGAACTGGGTGACGGTCAGGCCGGTCGGCGCCAGGGCCTCGTCGTAGAGGCGGGTGAGGGCGCGGGAGGTGCGGCGCAACCGACCGCAGACGCAGGGGAGATCGTCGGACATTGCATATGCAATACGCCTCGCTTGTTGCATATGCAATGCGTTGCTTGACGGAGCGTCACTATCCAAGCTGATTGAAATCGGGTGGACGATTCGGTCGGAGCGGGACGCAGTGAGTGCTGAGAACAAGCCGACACCGGTCGAACTCGAGCTGAGTGACGCCTTCCACCGCATCAAGCGCACGGTGATGCTGCTTTCAGGCTCGCTGGTTGTCTTGGGCTCGACCACCGGCCTGGCTGAAGCGATTGACGCGGTAAAGGGTGCCGCTGGCTTGGAAGGGGCGTCGCCAATCATGCTTCGAGCCGCATTATTCGCGGCAGCCACCTATTACTTCTGGGGCTTTGTTCATCAATTCTGGGCCGCCCATCGTTCCAATGCCGACCTGATGGATGCCTCCAAGCTCGCCAGTTACGAAGTCCAAGTGCGCTCGGTGGCGCAAGCGCTCCAAGATCATTCGGAAGCGTTGGACGCGAACCAAAAGGACTTCGCTGAGCTCGTTTCTGCGCTACCAGATCGTTTGAACGATGCGTTTTTGGATGTCGCCGATCCAAGTCGTGGAGAGGCCCTCATGGCGGGGCACTACGAGAATTTCTCGTCGCAAACGGCGATCCGCCGGAATCATCCTGATCCCGCGATACGGCAAGGAGTCGATGAGGAGTTCGCGGCGATGGTCGCGGATCAGCAGAACAAGTTTCGAATGGCCGCACTTGAGAAGATTGCTGGGGTTTCTCGCGACCTAGATAGGGTCGAAGCATCCCAGAACGCGCTCAACCGTCATTCCAAAGACCTTCAAACGTATGCGTTGAGGGCCGCGGATCGGATTCGGCTGAACAAGCGCATGTACCGGGATCGATGGTTTTCCTTTTGGATCTGGGAGGGAGTTTCAACGGTAGTCGTCTATGGATTAGCGCTGGCCTTTACGTTCACGACGATCGGTTTTTCGCTGGCCAATTGGCTGGTCCGCGTCGCGACTGTTTGAAGCGTGGAGGCCCACCAGCCGGCCTAGTCATTGTCCGTTAGCCATCTATCGGCAATAACGGAACGGATGGCGAACGAAGCGACTCGAATCCTGGGGCTGGACCCCGGTCTGCGGCGCACCGGATGGGGCGTGATCGAGGCCGAGGGTTCGCGCCTGCGTTGGATCGCGCACGGGGTGGTGACGCCCTCGGAGATCGCTCCGTTCAGCGAGCGGCTGCTGCATCTTCTCGACGCCGTCGGCGCCGTCTGCGCCGACTACGGCTGCGACGAGGCGGCGATCGAGGAGGTGTTCGTCAACGTGAACCCGTCATCGACCCTCAAGCTGGGCCACGCCCGCGCCGCCGTCATGCTGGCGCCCGCCAAATGCGGCCTGCCGGTCGCGGAGTATTCGCCGACCCTGATCAAGAAGGCGGTGGTCGGGGCCGGCCACGCAGACAAGGGCCAGATCGCCTTCATGGTCAAACGCCTGCTGCCCCAGTCCGGCGACGCCAAGGCCGACGCCGCGGACGCCCTGGCTGTGGCCATCACCCATGCCCAGCTGCGCAAGCGGGCCCTGCTCGAAACCCTGAAAGGCGCGGCATGATCGGTCGACTGAGGGGGGTGCTGGCCGAGGTCGAGCAGGACCACTGCCTGATCGACTGCGCCGGGGTCGGCTATGTGGTGTCCTGCGGCGCCCGCACCCTGCAGCGCCTGCCGGCGCCGGGCGACGAGGCCACGGTGCACGTCCATTCACAGTGGAGCGAGGACGCCGGGCCGCGACTGTACGGCTTCCTGACCCGCGACGAGCGCCGCGCCTTCACCACCCTGCTGGCCATCCAGGGCGTCGGGCCCAAGGCCGCGCTCGGCGTACTCGACGTGCTGCCGCCCGACGAACTGGCCTCGGCGGTGGCGCGCGACGACAAGGCCGCGGTCGGCCGCGCCAACGGCGTCGGTCCCAAGCTGGCCCTGCGCATCGTCACCGAGTTGAAGGGAAAGTCGCTGGGCGACACCTCCTTCACGCCGAGCGCGCCGGGCGTGCACGTCGAGGCGGCCGCGCCCGTTCCCAGCATCACCGGCGAGGCCGTGTCGGCCCTGCTCGGGCTCGGCGTGGCCGAGGTCAACGCCCGCCGCGCCGTCGACCAGGCGCTGATCCGCCTGGGCGACGAGGCCGAGCTGTCGGCCGTGATCCGCGCGGCGCTTCAGGAGTTGGGGCGGTGATTTTTCTCTCCCGCTCATCCCCGCGAAAGCGGGGACCCAGTGCTTTGGGTGACGACCGTTGTCCGATTGGACGTCAGTCGTTAGTCCTGAGGCGCAGGCGTCACGCTGGACAGGACTGGGTCCCCGCTTTCGCGGGGATGAGCGGATATGAGCATGACTGAGGACAGGCTCGTATCGGGACAGCCCGCCCCCGGCGAAGTCCACGACAAGGCGCTGCGCCCGCAGACCCTGTCGGAGTTCGTCGGCCAGGAGCAGGCCAAGGGCAATCTGAAGGTCTTCATCGACGCCGCCCGGCATCGTCAGGAGGCCTTGGACCACGTCCTCCTGTTCGGCCCGCCGGGACTGGGCAAGACCACCCTGGCGCAGATCGTGTCGCGCGAACTGGGCGTCGGCTTTCGCGCCACCTCGGGCCCGATCCTGGCCAAGGCGGGGGACCTGGCGGCCATCCTGACCAATCTCGAGCCGCGCGACGTCCTCTTCATCGACGAGATCCACCGCCTCGCCCCGGCGGTCGAGGAGATCCTCTATCCGGCCATGGAGGACCATGTGCTGGATCTGATCATCGGCGAGGGGCCGTCGGCGCGCTCGGTGCGCATCGACCTGGCGCCCTTCACCCTGGTCGGGGCGACGACGCGGGCCGGTTTGCTGGCCACGCCGCTGCGCGACCGTTTCGGCATCCCGCTGCGGCTGGAGTTCTACACGCCGCAGGAGCTGACCCGGGTGGTCATGGGGGCGGCCCGCAAGCTCGGCGCGCCCCTGACGGAGGAGGGGGCTCTGGAGATCGCCTCGCGGTCGCGGGGCACGCCGCGCGTGGCCGGGCGGCTGCTCCGCCGCGTGCGCGACTTCGCCTCGGCGGACGGGGCGGCCTCGATAGGCAAGCTGGAGGCGGCGCGGGCCCTGGCCCGGCTGGAGATCGACGAGGTCGGCCTGGACTCGAACGACCGCCGCTTCCTCAAGGCCCTGATCGAGAATTACGGCGGCGGGCCGGTCGGCATGGACACGCTCGCCGCCGCCATCGCCGAGGCGCGCGACGCCGTCGAGGACGTGATCGAGCCCTATCTGCTGCAGCAGGGCTTCATCCAGCGCACGCCCCGCGGCCGGATGGCCTGCGCGCGGGCCTACGCCCACCTCGGCCTGACCGAGCCGCCCAAGGCGCCCCAGGCCGGCGATCTGTTCGGCGGCAAGTGATCAACGCCTTCACCTCGCCGTGAAACCCCGTCATGGTCGTTCGGTCGAGGGAGCGAACATGACGCGTCGGGTCATCAGGGCGGACCGGTTGATCACCGTGTTGGGCGGAGCTGTGCTGCTTCTCGGCGTCGGGGTGCTCTGGATCGTCAGTCAGGGAGGAGCGCTCGGCGCGCAGAAGGTCGATCCCGAGGCGCGGGCCCAGGAGCAGCTGCGCGACCTGATCGGCCGCCATGCGGTGATCCGCTACACCGAGACCGGCCGCCGCCGCGCGGTCTGCGGCTATGTCTCCCACAGCGGCCAGCTGACCGTCTTCATCTCGCGCCCGAACCGCATTCTGCTGGAGACGGATCCGCTGAAGGCCGAGTTCGACGAGATGCTGAGGGACCTGTGCCCGGGCTTCCTGGTCCGGGCCAATGTCGCGCGGGGACGTTCGTGATTGGTGGCGCGATCTGGACCCTGTTCCAGTCGGGATGGCGCGATCGGCGGACGCAGTTCAGGTCGGACCTGAGCGCTGAAGAGTGTTTGGTCCGGCTCCAGGAGGATTTCAGCGGATTGTTCGGCGGCGAGGTCGGCGCCGTGAGGGGCCGGATGTTGGGCCGCGAGGCCAGGGTCGTGCGCCGAATCTTCTATCAAAACAGCTTCCGCACCGTCGTAAGCGTCAGCGTCGCCGACAACCGGGGCAACGCCATCGTTCAGACCGTCGCCGGAGTCTCGATGCCCGTGCGGATCCTCATGCTGGCCTGGTTCGGCTTCCTTCTCCTCTTTTGCAGCCTCGCCCTCCAGGGCGTGGCTGGCGGGTCGCCGGTCGAAGGGGACTGGATATACTTTGTCCTCGTGCCTGGCGGCATGTTCCTGTTCGGCTTCGCCCTCGTCACGGGTTGCCGCTATCTGGCGCGCGACGACGAGGCGGTGATCCTGGCCTACCTGCGCCGTCGTTTGGAGGCCGCATGACCGACCGACCCACCGCCGGCCGTTTCGAGGGGACCGAGCACCGGCTGCCGGTGCGGGTCTACTATGAGGACACCGACTTCACTGGCCTCGTCTATCACGCCAACTATGTGCGCTATTTCGAGCGCGGCCGGTCGGATGCGCTGCGCCTGATGGGCGTCGGCCACGCCGAGCTGCTGGATGGCGACGAGCCGATGGCCTTCGTCGTCTCGAAGCTGGAGATCGCCTACCTCAAGCCGGCCCGTATCGACGACGAGCTGGTGGTGCGCACCCAGTACAGGGCCGTCAAGGGGCCGCGTCTGCTCATCGGGCAGTCGATCTGGCGCGGCGAGGTCGAGCTGTGCCGGGCCGAGGTCGAAGCGGTCTGCATCCACATGGATGGCCGTCCGCGGCGTCCGACGCGGGCGCTGGTCGAGCGGATCACGCCCTGGTTGCCGCCCCAAGCTTGACCGTTCACACACCTGTCAGATGCAGACGGGTGACGCGAGCGGCGCGCCCCGCTAGACCCGGCTGACATCGCCACACAACGGCCACGCCTGTCCGATGCACAGGGATGGACGGACGCAAAGGACGACTGGATGACCGCCGACGCCTCGATGATGAACCCCGTGAGCCTGTTCATGGAGGCCGACCTGGTCGTGAAGGCGATCATGATCGGCCTGGCCATCGCTTCGCTCTGGTCGTGGGCGGTGATCATCGACAAGGCGATCAAATTCGCAGGCCTGAACAGCCAGGCCACCGCCTTCGAGCGCGCCGTCGGCTCGGGCCGGTCTCTGGAGGAGATCGCCGCCCAGGCCGGGCCGGATCCGGCCCACCCGCTGCCGCGCATGCTGCTGATCGCCCTGACCGACTGGCGCGAGGCTCGCGGCCGCGGCGCCCTGACGGAGAACCAGGGCAATATGCTGATGGCCCGCATCGACCGCGCCCTGGACAGCCTGATCGCCCGCGAGAGCCAGCGCGTCGAGGCCGGGCTGGGCGTGCTGTCGGTGGTCGCCACCTCTTCGCCCTTCATCGGCCTGTTCGGCACGGTGTGGGGCATCATGAACGCGTTCGGCCGCATCGCCGAGGCGGGCAACACCAACCTGACGACGGTCGCCCCGGCCATCGCCGAGGCCCTGTTCGCCACCGCCATCGGTCTGGCCGCGGCCATCCCGGCCTACATCGCCTACAACAAGTTCTCGATCGACGCGGGCAAGTTCACCGGCCGCCTGGAGAGCTTCGCCGACGACCTGCAGGCCGCCGTCGCGCGCCGCCTGGGCGGGTCGGTCGGTTCGTCGGCGCGGGAGGTCTGAGCCATGGCCCTCGGAGGAGCGGCCGGCGGCGGCGGACACGTCCGCGGCCGGCGCCGGGCGCGCAAGCGTCCGCTGAGCGAGATCAACGTCACCCCGCTGGTCGACGTCATGCTGGTGCTGCTGATCATCTTCATGATCTCGGCCCCCCTGCTGACCACCGGCGTCGAGGTCGAACTGCCCAAGACCGAGGCCAGCGCGGTCGACGTCTCTCAGGAGCCGGTCACCGTCTCGATCGACAAGGACGGCGGCATCTACGTCGCTGACGGTTTGGTCGCCTGGGAACGGCTGGTCGAGCGCGTCAGCCAGGAGGCGAGCGAGGGCTCGCGCGAGACCCCGGTCTTCGTGCGCGCCGACGGCCGCGCGCCGTATCAGGCCGTGGCCCGGGTGATGGCGCGCCTGTCCGGCGCCGGCTTCACCAAGCTGAACCTGATCACGGACACTTCGGCGTCCGGCGCGGAGGGCTGATCGCTTGGATCGTCCCGGCGTCTCGCTGATCGTTTCGATCGTCGTCCACGCAGTGGTGGTCGGATGTTTCGCGCTCGCCCTTTTGTGGAAGGTCGGGCAGGCGCCCTCGCGCCCGATGATCAACTCGGTGCCGGTGTCGATCATTTCCAGCACGGTCATCGAGGCCGGCCCGGCCGACAATCCGACCGACGACCTGACTGCGTCTGATCCGGTCACGGCGCCGGAGCCGACCCTGCCGGAGCCGCCCCCGCCGGAACCCGAGCCCGTCCCGACGCCGCCGACCCCGCGTCCCCCCGAGAAGGCTGTCGCGCCTCGTCCGAACACCCCGCGCACGCCGCCCCCGCCCCCGGCGACCCGTCCGCCGCCGGCCAAAAAGGGCCCGGTCACGCCGCCCGAGCCGGAGTTCGATCCGCGCCGCTTCCAGAAGCAGGGCCCCCGCAACCCGCGCCCGCCGCGCAATCCGAGCACTCAGCCGCCCGCCGGCGAACGGGGCGCCGGCGCGGCCGCCCGGGCGACCGGTCCGCAGCTGCAGGCCATCAGCGGCCAGGTGCAGGACCGCTGGGACTTCCAGTGCGACCTGCCGGGCGCGCGCGAATTGATCGTGACGGTCCGCATGACCGTCGGTGAGAACGGCCGCGTCACCTCGGGCCCGACCTTCCTCGACCAGGGCTCGGGCGCCGCCTGGCGAAGCGCCACGGACACGATGCGGCGCGCAATCGCCGCGGCGCAGCCCTTCCGCCTGCCCGACGACTGGGAACCTTCCCAGATCACCTTGCGCTTCCGGGCCGACCGCGTTTGCGCAAATCAGTAGCCGTCAGGACGGCTTAGCCTGAAAGTCGCCTTATTGCGGACGACCATCTGCAAAGCTCAGAGATACGAAACGGATCGATAGCCTGATGAAGACCATGACCGCTCTGAAGTTCGTCGTCGCCCTGGCCTGCACCGTCGCGGCCACGCCGCTGATGGCGCAGACGCAACCGGCGCAACCGGCGCCGGATCAGGTCTATGAGATCAACGAGGCCAACCTGCGCCCCTTCCCGGTCGCGGTGGTCAATTTCGAGGGTCAGAACGGCGCGGACCTGGGCTCGGTGATCCGCGCCGACCTGCGCCGCTCGGGCTATTTCGAGCCGCTGGATCCGAACAGCTTCGTCGAGACCGGGCTGAGCCTGGCCAATGCGCCGAACTTCCCCCAGTGGACGTCGATCGGCGCCCAGGCGGTGCTGTACGGCTCGGTGACGCCGCGTCCGGACGGCCGCAACGACTTCGGCTTCCGCCTGTACGATCCGTACCGCCAGTGCCAGCTCGTGGCCTACCGCTTCACCGCCACGCCCGAGCAGTGGCGCCGCATCGGTCACAAGATCGCTGACCTGGTCTATCAGCGCATGACCGGCGAGGCGGGCTTCTTCGACAGCCGCGTGCTGTTTGTGGCGGAGAGCGGCACCCAGCTGAACCGCCTGTCGCGCCTGGCCATCTCGGACCAGGACGGCTTCAACCCGTTCTACCTGACCCAGGGGGACGAGGTGATCATGTCGCCGCGGTTCTCGCTCAGCGACCCGAACGAGATCACCTATGTGGCGCTCGGCAAGGACTACAGCCGCATCTACCTGTTCAACCTTTCGACCCAGCGCCGCGAGTCTCTGGGCGAGTTCGACGGCCAGGTGCTCGCGCCGCGCTTCTCGAACGACGGCACCAAGATGGCCTTCTCGATCATCCGGGGCGGCAACACCGACGTCTATGTGATGGACCTGGCCACCCGCCAGGTGCGCCGCCTGACCTCCGATCCGGGCATCGACACCTCGCCCTCGTTCAGCCCGGACAACAGCCAACTGGTCTTCACCTCCGACCGCTCGGGCTCGGCCCGGCTTTATGTCATGCGCGCCGACGGCTCGGGCCAACGCGCCATCTCGCGCGGCGGCGGCATCTACACCGCCCCGAACTGGAGCCCGCGCGGCGACCTGATCGCCTTCACCAAACAGGGCGGCGGCCGCTTCTCGACCGGGGTCATGGCTCCGGACGGCTCAGGCGAGCGCATCCTGTCGTCGAGCTATTTCGAGGAAGGCCCGTCCTGGGCCCCCAACGGCCGCTACATCATGTTTGCGCGCCAGTCCCCGGGTGGCGACACGCGTCTCTGGACCGTCGATCTCTCCGGCCGGGTGGTCAGCCAGGCCGGTTACGGCGGCCGCGGCACCGATCCCGCCTGGTCGCCCCTGCTTGATGAACAGCCCACCAACCTGGGCGGCGGCGGCCCCGACAGCTGCCCTGCCTGATCGCAAGCGGAGCCTTTCGGCTCAAATCCGCGTTATCGCGACTGGCGAAAAGGCTGGCGCGACGGTACCCGATATTTATAGCCAAGCTTGAGGCGTAGGCCTCCACCCGCACGGAGACGAACTGATGATGAAGACCTCGACCCTGGCCCGACTGGCTCTCGTGGGCGTCGCCGCCGCTGCTATGGCCGCCTGCACCCCGCGCACCCCGCCGACGACGCCGACCGGCGACGTGACCCCGCCGTCCGGCCCTGCCTATCCGACCGCCCCCTCGGGTCCGGTCGACGGCGGCAATCTCGGCGCCGCGGCCCCGGGTTCGGAGCAGGACTTCGTCGTCAACGTCGGCGACCGCATCTACTTCGACCTCGACAGCTATTCGGTCCGTCAGGACGCCTATCCGCGTCTCGACGCCCAGGTCGCCTGGCTGCAGCGCTATCCGTCGGTCACCGTCCGCATCGAGGGCAACGCCGACGAACGCGGCACCCGCGAATACAACCTGGCCCTGGGCGCCCGCCGCGCCGAGTCGGTCCGCACCTATCTGATCGAGCGCGGCATCCCGGCCGGCCGCATCGACACCATCAGCTTCGGCAAGGAGCGCCCGATTGCTGAAGGTTCGAACGAGGAAGCCTGGGCCCGCAACCGCAACGCCCACACCGCCATCGTTTCGGGCGCGACGCGCTAAGACGACCGATCTGAACGTCCGGGGAAGGGGCGGCCCGCAACGGCCGCCCCTTTCCTTTTGACCGGACTCCCGCCGGGCGAGTAAATTCAGGCGAACGAGGGGGATTGCCATGGATATCGATGCAGCAGGCGGGGCGGCGACCGGCGGCCTACTGGCCGGCGCCCTTGAGCGCCCGACCGGTCACGCCGGCGACGCCCACGGCAACTGCACCGACTGCGGTCAGGCGGTGGAGGGCAAATTCTGCTCCAACTGCGGCCAGCCGACGCACGTGCACCGATCGCTCCTGCACCTGGGCGAGGAGATGCTGCACGGCGTGCTGCATTTCGACGCCCGCATCTGGCGCACGCTGCCGCTGCTGGCCCTCAATCCCGGCCGACTGACCCGCGAGTGGGTCGAGGGCAAGCGCACCCGCTATGTCTCGCCGCTGGCGATGTTCCTTTTCACCGTCTTCCTGATGTTCTTCGTCATCAGCTTCGGCGTGGGCGGCGGCGGGACTGACGTCACGAGCAATATGTCCGAAGCCGATCGCGCGGCGCTGGCCGCCGACCTGCAGACTGCGCGAGACGAGATCGCCGCCTCGGCGGGGCCGGAGTCGGACGGCTCGGCCGAAAAGGTCGGCGGCGCCGCGATCACCGCTGTCGAAAAGGGCCTCGGCGTGATCCCCAGCGCCCCGGTCGCCAAGACCAAGCGCACCGATGGCTTCAAGGACGGCAGCTGGCAGGCGGCGGTCCACGACTCGGCGGCCTCCGGCCAGCTCAAGCCGAACTTTGGCAACGAGCACCTGAACGAGAAGATCACCAAGAAGCTGCTGAACCCCGACCTGGCGGTCTACAAGATCCAGCAGACGGCCTATAAATTCAGCTTCCTGCTGATCCCGATCTCGATCCCGTTCGTGGCTTTGCTTTTCCTGTGGCGGCGCGGTTTCACCCTCTACGACCACGGGGTCTTCGTCCTCTATTCGCTGACGGCCATCTCCATCCTGTCGATGCTGACGATGATCCTCGGCCCGTTGTGGAGCGGCTTCGCCGTGCTCGGCGCGTGCGCCTTCCTCTTCGGCGTGCCGGTGCACATGTTCGCCCAGCTGAAAGGGGCCTACAGCCTGTCGTGGTTTTCCGCCGGGTGGCGTACCTTCGTGCTGCTCAACTTCTGCATCTTCGCCTTCACCCTCTTCCTGCTCGCCATCATCACCCTGGGCCTGACCGGCTGACGCCTTGCGACGGCCTCAAATCGGTGGGACGACTTCGCCATGCCTAAGCTTCAAACCATGTTCCGCTCGAAGAATTTCCTGGTCACCGCGCTCGGCGTCAGCCTGATCGTCGGTGCGACGACGGTTGTGGCGCAGACCACGCCGATGGAGCCGATCCAATGGGACAAGCGCCGCCTGGAGCAGCTGGACCGCAACGTCCGCCGCCTCGAGCGCGCCCTGACCCAGCGCAACGCCGCCGGGCAGCCGGTGCTCGTTGAGCCGGACCCCGAGGTCGTCGCCCTGCAGGGCCGGGTTGGCAACATGGATCGTCGGCTTGAGGACATGGAGTCCACGCTCCGCAATGTGAATGGCGACCTGGAACGCCTGAATTTCGAACTCGATGAAGCCAAGCGCTCCAACGCCACCCTGAACACCCGCGTCCGTGACGCCGAGGGCAAGGTGCGCGACCTGGAAGCCGCCGCCCAGCGCGAGGCCATCCTCAGCTCGTCGGTGAGCGACGAGTCCCCGACCGGCGACCCCGCGCGCGACCTGACCGCCGCCGTGCGCCTGGCCGCCAGCGATCCGGAAATGGGCGACCGCGCCCTGCAGACCGTGACCCTGGCATGGCCGGATACGATCCAGGCGCAAGAAGCCAGCGCCCGCCTCGGCAACCTGCGTCTTTCGGCCGGCGACTACGAGAACGCCAAGAGCTTCTACGCCGATGCCCTGGTCGATTGGCCCCAGACCATCTGGGCGGCGGAAGCCACGGTGAATTTCGCCACAGCGCTGCAGTCCCTGAACCAGAAGTCGGACGCCTGCGGAGCCCTCGACGCCTTCACTCGCCGCTATGGCCCGACCGCCAGCGCCACCCTGCGCACCCGGGCGACCGAACTGCGCACCCGCTACGCCTGCGCAGCGCCGGCGGCGGCGCGCCCGGCCGCCCCGCGGAGAGGCGGCTGACCCAGACCGCTCCGACCTGGGTCAGCCGGGTCGAGGCGCGGATCGACGCCCGACTGTCGGCCTCGTCCAGAGCGCCCGTCGCCCTGGCCCTGTCCGGCGGGGGCGACTCGGTCGCCCTGCTGGACCTGGCCGCGGACTGGGCCCGCGTCCGCGACCGCCCCCTGCTGGCCCTGACCGTCGACCACGGCCTCAGCCCTGATAGCGCCCGCTGGACCGCCTTTGCAGCGGAAGCAGCACGCGCCGCCGGGGCGGCGTGGCGTGGTCTGGACTGGAGCGGGGCGAAGCCCGCCTCCGGCCTGCCCGCCGCCGCCCGCCTCGCCCGCCATCGTCTGCTGGCCGACGCCGCCCGCCAGGCCGGGGCCGAGGTCATCCTGTTCGCCCACACCGCCGACGACCGCGAGGAAGAGGCCTGGATGCGCCGGAACGGCTCGACCCTCGGCCGCCTGCGCGAATGGGGGCCCTCGCCGGTCTGGCCGGAGGGGCGGGGACTGATGCTGTTGCGACCCCTGCTCGACGTCCATCGGTCCGATCTGCGCGACGCGCTCCGGGCGCGCGGGCGGACCTGGATCGAGGATCCCGCCAACGCCGATCCCCGCTACGCCCGCAGCCGCGCGCGCGTGGCTCTTGCGGAGGGCGCGGCGTCAGAGCCGGAACCGGACGTCCAGCCGGGGCAGGGCGGGGTAGTCGCGGCGTGCGAGGGCGTGATCCTGATCCGGCGCGACATCGGCACCCGCGTTCTCTCCGCCGTCCTGGTCTGCGCTGGCGGCGGCGACCGGCCCCCGCGCGGCGAGCGGCTGGAGCGGCTGCGCGCCCGGCTCGCCGGGGGCGAGACGTTCACGGCGGCGCTCAGCGGGGCCAGGATCGAGGCCCGCGGTGATCAAGTCCGCGTGACCCGCGAGGCCGGGGAATTCCTGCGTCGCCCGCCGGCGCCCTTGGCTCTGCCGCCGGGCGACGAGACGATCTGGGATGGGCGCTGGGCGCTTACAGCGACGGAGCCGGGCTGGTTCGTGCTTCCCGCTGCGGGACGGATGGCCGCCCTGTCACCGGCCGACCGGGCGCGTCTGGCGGGCGAACCAGCGGCGTCGCGGGGGGGGCGGCCTGTGCTGATCCGGAACGAACTGGCTGCGACGGTTCTTGCAGGGGACGGGGTCCGAGCGCGCTCGCTGGTCGAAGACAGACTGGCGCGGGCGTTGGGCGGAGTGACGCAGGAGGCGGAGACGGAGTCGCGCGCGCATGGCGCAACGCCCCGGAACCACCTATTTTGTGACGCTGACATCACAGAAGTCCGGGGCGCGCCGCGCCCCGAGGGATCGAGAGACGCATGAATCTTCGTAATCTGGCCATCTGCGGCGCTGTCATTCTCGGCCTGCTGGCGATCTACGTGGCCGCCGGCCGCGGCGGCACGCTCGCCACTCCGGGTCAGAAGGCCGCCAGTGCGCGCCCGGTCGAGATGACCTATTCGCAGCTGCTTCGCCACCGCGACGCCCAAGAGATCAAGACCGTCAGCGTCCGCGGCTCCAAGGTGACCGGCGAACTGAAGGACGGCAAAGCCTTCACCGCCTTCGTGCCTCAGCCGAACCAGCCGCTGCTGGACTCCATCAACGCCACCGGCGCGACCGTGGATGTCGAGGATCCGGCCCAGCCGATGTGGGTGACGGCCATCATCGGCCTGCTGCCCTTCCTGCTGATCATCGGCCTGTGGATCCTGATCATGCGTCAGATGCAGGGCGGCGCGCGCGGGGCCATGGGCTTCGGCAAGTCCAAGGCCAAGCTCCTGACCGAGCACAAGGGTCGCAAGACCTTCGACGACGTCGCCGGCGTGGACGAGGCCAAGGAAGAGCTGCAGGAGGTCGTCGACTTCCTCAAGGACCCGGCCAAATTCCAGCGCCTGGGCGGCAAGATCCCCAAGGGCGCCCTGCTGGTCGGCCCTCCCGGCACCGGCAAGACGCTGCTGGCCCGCGCCGTCGCAGGTGAAGCCGGCGTGCCCTTCTTCTCGATCTCCGGCTCGGACTTCGTCGAGATGTTCGTCGGCGTCGGCGCCAGCCGCGTCCGCGACATGTTCGAACAGGCCAAGAAAAACGCCCCCTGCATCATCTTCATCGATGAAATCGACGCTGTCGGCCGTCACCGCGGCGCCGGTCTGGGCGGGGGCAACGACGAGCGCGAACAGACCCTCAACCAGCTGCTGGTCGAGATGGACGGCTTCGAGTCCAACGAGGGCATCATCCTGATCGCCGCCACCAACCGTCCCGACGTTCTGGACCCGGCCCTGCTGCGTCCCGGCCGCTTCGACCGCCAGGTGGTGGTGCCGAACCCCGACGTGGGCGGCCGCGAAAAGATCCTGCGCGTGCATATGAAGGACGTGCCGCTGGCGGCCGACGTCAACGTCAAGACCATCGCCCGCGGCACCCCCGGCTTCTCGGGCGCCGACCTGGCCAACCTGGTCAATGAGGCGGCCCTGATGGCGGCCCGCAAGGACCGTCGCATGGTCACCCACCGCGACTTCGAGGACGCCAAGGACAAGGTCATGATGGGCGCTGAGCGCAAGTCGATGGTCATGAGCGAGGAAGAGAAGCAGATGACCGCCTACCATGAGGCGGGCCACGCCATCGTCGGGCTGAACATGCCGAGCCACGACCCGATCCACAAAGCCACGATCATCCCGCGCGGTCGCGCCCTGGGCATGGTGATGTCGCTGCCGGAAGGCGACCGCTACTCCTACACTCGCGAGTGGTGCATTTCTAAGCTGGCCATGATGTTCGGCGGCCGCGAGGCCGAGATCCGCAAGTTCGGCCCTGAGAAGGTCACCAACGGCGCAACGGGCGATATCCAGAGCGCCACCGGTCTGGCCCGCGCCATGATCATGGAATGGGGGATGTCCGAGACGCTTGGCCGGGTCCGCTACCAGAGCAACCAGCAAGAGGTCTTCCTGGGTCATTCCGTGTCGCAGAGCACCAACATCTCCCAGGAGACGGCGAAGCTCATCGACGCCGAGGTGCGCAAGCTGATCGAGGCCGGCGAGACCCGCGCCCGTGAAATCCTGGCCGAGAAGAACGACGATTGGGAGAAGCTGGCTCAGGCCCTGCTCGAGTACGAGACCCTGTCCGGTGAGGAGATCAAGGACCTGCTGGAGAAGGGGCTGGCCCCGAACCGCGACGAGAACAACTTCCCCAACTCGGGCCCGTCGGTATCGGTGCCGATCACCCCGGTGTCGGAAGGCGTCGAGGCGGAGCAGCCGACGGTCCACTGACCTGGTCGCTGATTTGAACCAAGGCCCTGTCGGACGTCCGTCCGGCAGGGCCTTTTCACGTCTGGTCGGGGGTTATTTGACCGCGTGCCACCAGTTGCCGCCGAAGTCGCGATCGACGGTTTCCTGCGACTCGGCGGTGACGGCGATGAGGGGGATCGCCTTGCGGGGATAGCCCTGCTCGCCCAACGCCTTGCGGAAGACCGAGTCGGCGACGCCCTCGGCCAGGACGGCGTCCCGCTCCGCGTCCGTCTCGGTCATGATCCAGAAGGCCATGTGCTGGGGATCGATATGGTAGGCGCCGAAGTGGAAGGCGCTCGCCAGCGGAATGGACGCCCGCACTGCTTCCAGCGCGACGCGCTCGGCCGCCAGGACCTTGGCTTCCAACTCGGCCTTTTCGGGCCGCGGGACGCCTTCATCGAACGTGTTTTCGTACTGCATGCGCACTCGCGGCTGACGCGTGAGAATCGATTTCAGCCGCGAAGGTTCCTTCTCATGGCGATGTGCTGACAGACTAGTTTGCATTACAAACAAGTCTGGCGTATATCGCTTTCGCAGACAGGAGGAGAACCGCCATGTCCCCGCACACGCTTTCCGCTTCCGACCACTCATCCGAGCGCCTTGGCGAGCGCCTTCACGGCCTCGACGCCCTGCGCGGCGGCGCCCTGCTGCTCGGCGTCGTCCTGCACGCCAGCCTCGCCTACTTCCCATTCCCGCTGTGGATCGTGCCAGATACCGCCGGCTCGCCGGTCGCCAGCGGCATCCTGTTCGTCATCCACCTGTTCCGGATGACCACCTTCTTCCTGCTGGCCGGCCTGTTCGGCCACATGATGCTGAGCCGCAAGGGCCCGGGGGGCTTGATCAAGGACCGCCTAGCCCGCATCGCCAGCCCGCTGTTCGGCCTCTGGTGGGTGATCTTCCCCTCCATCGTCGCCGTGATGATCTGGATGGCCGCCATCAACAACGGCGGCAGCCTGCCCGCTGACGCTCCGCCGCCGCCGCCGCTGACGCTGCAGAACCTGCCGCTGACCCACCTTTGGTTCCTGTGGATGCTGCTGATCCTCTACACGGGCATATTGATCCTGCGCGCGCCCTTCGCCCTGCTGGACCGCAACGGCGCCTGGGGCCGGATGGTCGACCGCCTGACCGGCGCGCTGATCGGCCCGTGGAGCCCAGCCCTGATCGGCGCGCCCCTGGCCGTCGCCTTCTGGTTCACGCCCAACTGGATCGCCTTCTTCGGCATCCCCACGCCGGACTACGGCCTGGTCCCGAACTTCACCGCCCTGACCGCCTTCGGCACGGCCTTCACGATCGGCTTCCTGCTCGACCGCCGGCGTGACTTGCTGGGCCGGATCGAGCGTCTGTGGCCGATGTTCACCGTCGTCGCCCTCGGCGCCGGGGCGGGGGCCATGGCCGTCGCCGGCGGCCCGGTCCCGGTGCTCGAGCCGATGACCGATCCGTCGACCAAGGCTTTCGCGGCCTGCGTCTACGCCTTCGCTGCGTTTGCCTCGACCTTCGCCGTCATCGCCCTGTCGCTGCGCTTCATGTCCGGCTACAGCGCCGTGCGTCGCTACCTCGCCGACGCCTCCTACTGGGTCTATATCGTCCACCTGCCGCTGGTCCTGGTCGCCCAGGTGCTGCTGCTGGACGCCCCCTGGGCCTGGTGGGTCAAGATGAGCGTCGTCGTCGCCTCGGTGATGGCTGTCGCCCTGATCACCTACGAACTGCTGGTCCGGCACACCTTCATCGGCAAGGGCCTCAACGGCCGCCGCATCCCCTGGCGCAAGGCCCCCGCGGCCGCCGCCGCCGTCCCCGCTGAATAACTTGCCAAGCCAAGCCGGCTCGTCCACCCACGGACGAGCCGGTCCCGGAGACTCACCCATGCCGACTAAGTCCCGTCCCCCGTCCGCCGAGCAGGACCTCGCCTACCTTCGCTCGATCGTCGAAGGCGGCGGCGGCGACAGCGGCAAGGGCATGCTCACCATGGGCGCCCTCTACCTCGCCGGCGGCCTGCTCTACGGCCTGCAGTGCCTGTTCCATGTGGGTCAGATCGTCGGCGTGATCCGTTGGTCGGGCCCGGCCAGCCTGGCCTTCGTGGTCGGCGTGACCGTCGCCTTCCTGGTGGTGATGACCTGGGCCATTCTCGAGGACCGGAAGGTCGGCGGCGCCGCCCGCGGGGCCATGGTCACCCGCACCATGAACGCCGCCTTCAGCGCCACAGGCATGTGCAATCTGGCGGTCATCATCATTTTCGGGGTGGGCTCGGCGCGAGACAACGACTTCGCCGTCTGGCTCTACTATCCCGCAATCATCTTCGCCCTGCAGTCGGCGGCCTGGTTCGTCGCCTGGTCGCTGCGCAAGAAGCTGTGGATGTTGTTCATGTCGCTGGGCGGCTGGCTGACCGCGGTGGCGCTGGGCCTGCTGGTGCGCGAGCCCGCGGCCTATCTCATGGTCTGCACCCTGGCGCTGTTCGGCCTGTTCGCCCTTCCTGGCTGGATCATGCTGCGCGGCGCGCTCCGGGCCCGGAAGGCGGCCTGACCCATGGGACTGGCCGATCTCGGACGGATCGACGACGTCATCCACGGCCGCATGCGGCTGGGGATCATGGTCTATCTGGCCGACGTCGAGACCGCCGACTTCACCGAGCTGAAGACCGTCCTGGAGGCCACCCAGGGCAATCTTTCGGTGCACCTGAAGAAGCTCGAGGAAGCAGGCTATGTCTCGATCGAGAAGAGCTTCAAGGACAGCAAGCCCCTGACCCAGGCCTCGATCACCCCCGAAGGCCGCCGCGCCTTCGCCGCCTATCTTGAGGCCATCGGCAGCCTGATCGGGGGCAAGGGCTGACCTAGACCAGGTCTTCCGGGTCCTCGACGAGCACCGGCGTCAGCCGCCGCAGCGAACCGGCCGGATCCGGCCAGTCGATGGCCTGGCCCTCGCGCAGGCCGATCAGCCCGGCTCCGACGTGCGACAGCACCGAAATGCAGCCGGCGTCGATGTCGGCCTCCCAAGGCAGCACCAGCCGCACCCGCCGCAGCGACGAGACGTGGCGGTCGTCGACATAGTGGACCCAGCGGTTGAGGCCCACCGCGTCGCCGGGCAGATCGCGGCCCTCGCATAGCGTCGCCCGATCCAGCTCATGGCGCAGCAGGGCGGTGGCGGCGACGCCGTCGTGGTTCCCGATCAGCCGTGACAGGGCCTCGTGGTCGGCGGGGTCGAGATAGATCTCAGGCAAGTCCGCCTGCAGGGCGGGCGTGGTTTCGTACAGGGTCATGACAGTCTCGCACGGCCGCGCGCCGCCACAGCGGGTCGGGCCGAATGGGATCAGGGAATAGGGAAAAGCACGTCGCGCCCGGGACGTCGGGCATGCGCGCCGTCGCCCCGGGTCAGCCTCCTGCGACGAGGCGTCCCGCGTGATTGCACTTGCGTGCGAGGTTGACCAACCGGTTCATGACGGCTGAAAGCTGGGCCGGGCCTCGGCGGAAGTCAAATCATCGGCCCGTCAGGAGCACCGCGTGCGACCTCGCGTCATGGGCATCGTCAACGTCACGCCGGACAGCTTCTCCGACGGCGGCCGGCTATCCGACGTCGACGCGGCGGTGGCTCACGGCATCCGGCTGGTGGGCGAGGGGGCCGACATCCTCGACATCGGCGGCGAAAGCACTCGCCCGGGCGCCGAGCCGGTCTCGGCCGCGGACGAGATCGCCCGCGTCGTCCCGGTGATCGAGGGCCTGCGCGCCCATTGGCCCGGCCCGATCAGCATCGACACCATGAAGGCCGAGGTGGCCCGCGCCGCCGTCGCCGCCGGGGCGACGATCTGGAACGACGTGGCCGCCCTCGGCGGTTCACATGACGCGCCCGAAACCGCCGCCGAACTCGGCTGCGACGTGGTGCTGATGCACATGAAGGGCGAGCCGCGCACCATGCAGGCCAACCCCCGCTATGACGACGTGGTGGCCGAGGTCACCCGCTGGCTGTTGGCCCGCGCGGAGATGGCCATGGTCGCGGGGGTGGCGCGCGAGCGCATCTGGCTGGATCCGGGCATCGGCTTCGGCAAGACGCCGGCCCACAACCTGGCGCTGACCGCGCACCTTGATCGGCTGGCCGCGACCGGCTTCCGCGTGCTCTACGGGGCCAGCCGCAAGCGGCTGGTCGCCGCCGTCGATGCGACGGCCTTCGACTCCGGCGACCGGCTCGGCGGCTCGCTCGCCCTGGCGCTGGAGGCGGCGCGTCGTGGGGCAGGCGTCATCCGCGTCCACGACGTGCGCGAGACCGTTCAGGCCCTGGCGGTGCAGGCGGCGGTCACGGCAGCCGGGTGAGCAGGCGCGCGCCGCGGCCTTTGGTGAACCAGGCCCAGGTCCAGTTGACGTAGACGATCAGCCGGCTGCGGAAGTCGATCAGCAGCATCAGGTGGACCATCGACCAGGCCAGCCAGGCGAGGAGGCCGGTCATGCGCAGGCCGCCCAGCATGGCCACGGCCCGCGAGCGGCCGATCACCGCCATCGTGCCCCAGTCCTTGTAGCGGAACGGGACCGGGTCGGGCCGGCCCTCCAGCCGCGCCCGGATCAGCCTGCCGACCCAGTCGCCCTGCTGCTTGGCCACGGGCGCCAGGCCGGGCAGGGGCGCGCCGTTCATGGCGTAGCTGGCCACGTCGCCGATGGCGAAGACGTTCTCGACCCCCGCCACCGCGCAGTCCGGGCCCACCACCACGGCCCCGTTGCGCGCCGCCTCGGCGCCGAGCCAGGCGGCGGCCGGACGGGCGGCGACGCCGGCGCTCCACAGCACCGCCCCGGCCTCGATGATCTCGCCGCCGGCCTGCACAACGCCGTCGGAGATCTGCTCGACCATCGTGTCGGTTCGGACATCGACGCCCAGCTCCTCCAGCGCCTTCTTGGCGTAGGCCGACAGCGGCTCGGTGAAGGCGCCCAGCACCCGCGGCCCGGCCTCGAACAGGATGACCCGCGCCTGGGTCGGATCGATGCGGCGGAAGTCGCGGCGCAGGGTCATGCGCGCCATTTCGGCGATGGTGCCGGCGGTCTCGACCCCGGTCGGCCCGGCGCCGACGACCACGAAGGTGGTCAGCTTGCGCGCCTCTGCGGGATCGCCGGACAGCTCTGCCCGCTCGAAGGCGCCCAGCAGGCGGGCGCGGATGTCCAGCGCGTCGTCCAGCGTCTTCAGCACCTGCGCCTCCTGGGCCCACTCGGGGTGGCCGAAGAAGCTGTAGGCGGCGCCGGTGGCCAGGATCAGCCAGTCGTAGGCGATGGCCTTTCCGTCGGCGCAACGCACGACCTTGGCCGCCGCATCGACCGCGACCACCTCGCCCATCAGGACGGTGGCGTTGGCCTGCCCTCGCAGCAGGGTGCGGCTCGCCGTGGCGATGTCGGCCGGGGACAGGGCGGCGGTGGCGACCTGGTAGAGCAAGGGCTGGAACAGGTGGTGGTTGGTGCGGTCGATCAGCACCACGTCTACGTTGGCGTGCTTCAGCGCCTTGGCGGCGGCCAGGCCTCCGAAGCCGGCTCCCACGATCACCACAGTCCTGCGCGCCATTGACGGCTCCTGTCTCGCTTCCACCCCAAATAGGGATGTGCGGGCCGGAATGCGCGGTCAGATCGTCCGTTCGAGGCTGTCGAGGATCATGGTCCAGCCGGCGGCCGAGCGGTCCGCGTAGGCGGCCCAGGCCGGGGCCAGGTCGTGAGACAGGACCACGACACACCCGGCGCCGTCGGGCTCGAAGGTCACGGTCACGCGTGTCGGCGCTTCGGGAGCCTCGTCGACCCAGAAGTCGAAGACGATCCGCGCCGGGCGTTCGATTTCCACGAACCGGCCGAAATGGCGCGCCAGGTCTTCCCCCCGCCTCTCGAAGATGGCGAAGGCGCCGCCGAGGCGGGGGTCGTAGTCGGTTCGCTCCATCACGCCAGCAGGGGTATGGAAAAGCCATTCGCCGACGCGGGTCGGATCGAGGAAGGCGTCGAACACCCGTTCGCGCGGATGGCGGAAGCGCTTCTCGACGCGGACTTCGACGGTCATGCCGGGTCCTTCCAGCCGGGGACGTGGTGGTCGGGATGGCGGTCGGGCACGAAGCGCGGGTCGAGGCCGTGCTCCAGCCAGATCTTGGCCCCGGCCAGGACCAGGGCGAAGCCGCCGGTCGAGTCCAGCGCCGTGGCGACCTGCTCGTCCGCCGTCCCGTGGAAGCCGCGGTTCTCGACGGTCACGAACGTATGCTCGCCGCGCGGCTCGAAGCGCCACTCGACCTCGGTCGGATTCGAGCGGTTGTCCCAGTCGATCAGGATGCGACGGCCGGGCTCGATCGCCTTGACCTTCACGTCCGTGCCGACGCCGTACATGTCCCAGTCCCAGCGCACCTCCGCTCCTGGCGCCAGCCGGCCCGAGCCGCGGCTGAACCAGAAGCGGCAGGTGATCGCCGGGTCGATGAAGGCCTCGAAGACTTCGTCGTTCGACCGGCGGATCAGCATGCCGGCCGAGGCGACCGGCGACGTCACGCGAGATCCTCGTCGCGCGCCACATAGGCGTCGCGCAGGGCGAACCAGCGGTCCCATTCCCACGGGTGGCGCACGCCGTGGATGGCGTCCTCCAGCCCTTCCATATGGTGGTGCCAGCCGCTGAGCACGTTCTTACGGCCGCCGGCCCAGGACTCAGGCAGCTTGTGCAGCAGCACCAGATGCGTCCCGTCGCCGTCGGGCTCGAGCCGCCAGGAGACGACGGACTCCGGATTGCTCCCGAAGGTGTGCTCGAACCGGCTGTAGGGACGGACCGTCAGCACCTCGTTGGACTGGCGGCGCCTGTCCGGCGTGTCGGGCATGAACTCGTGGTCCGGCTGGCGGAAGTTGAGCTCCATGCGGCCGCCCGGGACCAGGTCGATCTCGGCCTCGGCCAGCCAGCAGGCCAGGCCCGCGCCGGTGGTCAGGGCCCTCCAGACCCGCTCGGGTGAATGGCGCAGGCGGCGCTCGAAGCGCACCTCCCAGCCGCCCTCGACGGTGCGGATTTCGCCGGCGTCCGGTCCGAGGCGGTCAAGGGGCGAGGTTGGGGTCAGGGTCTCGGTCATTGCGGGAACTCCTTGTCCAGATGGGCCTCCAGGGCGTCGAGCCGATCCGTCCAGAAGCGACGGTAACCGGCCAGCCAGGCGTCCAGTTCGGCCAGGGGGGCGGGGTTGAGGCTGTAGAGACGGCGCTGCGCGTCCTTACGGACGGTCACCAACCCGGCCTCGCGCAACACCGACAGGTGTTTCGACACGGTCGGCTGGGCGATGGGCAGGGCGTCGACGAAGTCGCCGGCCGGGCGTTCGCCGTCGGCCAGCATGGACAGGATGGCCATGCGGTGGGGTTCGGCGAGGGCTTGCAGGGCGGCGTGCATGAATATGCTATATTAGCAATATAGCTATATGGCAATATCAATGCGCCCCGCTTGCTCCAGCGGGCGGAACGGGTCATTTCGGCGGCCATGACCTCCCCCCTCGGACGCGTGCTGATCATCGCCGGCTCGGACTCGGGCGGCGGGGCCGGAATCCAGGCCGACATCAAGGCCGTGACCATGCTCGGGGGCTATGCGGCCACGGCGATCACGGCGATCACGGTGCAGAACACCCTCGGCGTTCACGGCGTGCATCCGGTGCCGCTCGACGTCATCGAGGCCCAGGCGCGGGCCGTGCTCGATGACATCGGCGCCGACGCGATCAAGACCGGCATGCTCGGCTCGACCGAGGTGGTCGAACGGGTCGCCGCCATCCTCGACAGTACGACCGCCCCGGCTGTGGTCGACCCGGTCATGGTGGCCAAGGGCGGTCATCCGCTGCTGCCCGACGAGGCGGTCCAGGCCGTGCGCAGCCTGATGATCCCACGCGCCCTGCTGCTGACCCCCAACGCCCCCGAGGCCGAGGCCCTGACCGGCCTGCCGGTCGCCGACCTCGACGGCCAACGCCGCGCCGGCGAGGCCCTGCTCGAACTGGGCGCTCGCGCGGTGCTGATGAAGGGCGGCCACGTCCCGGGCGACATGGTCATCGACCTGCTGATCACCCCCCACGGCGAGACCGTGCTGGAGAGCGAGCGGATCGACACCCGTCACACCCATGGCACCGGCTGCACCCTGGCCAGCGCCTGCGCCGCCGGCATCGCCAAGGGCCAGACGCTCGAGATCGCGGTGGCCGAGGCCTGGGCCTATGTCGCCGAGGCCCTGCGCCGCGCCCCCGGCCTGGGCCAGGGCCACGGCCCGCTCGACCACGGCTGGCCGCTGAGGCAGGGTTGATGGCGGATCTCGAAGCCCGCCTCTCCGAAATCGTCCGCGCCGATCCCGGCCTGATGCAGGTGATGACCACCCTGCGGTCGCTGGACATTCCCGATTGGCGCGTCTTCTCGGGCGCCGTCTACCAGAGCGTCTGGAACGCCCAGACTGGTCGCCCGGCCGGCTACGGCATCCGCGACTACGACGTCGGCTATTTCGACCCGGACACCAGCTGGGACGCCGAGGACGTCGTCATCAAGCGCGTCGCCGCCGCCTTCGACCCGCCTTTGCGCGACATGGTCGAGATGCGCAACCAGGCCCGCGTCCACCTGTGGTTCGAGGGCAAGTTCGGCGAGCCCTATACGGCCCTGGCAAATACCGACGAGGCTCCGGCGCGCTTCGTGTCCCCCGCCTTCGCCGTCGGCGTGCGGCTGGAGGATGACGACTCGATCAGCGTCGTCGCGCCGTTCGGCCTGGAGGACGTCTTCGACCTGGTGCTGCGGCCCAACCCGACCCGGCCGGTGGCCAAGGGCTGGGACAAGGCGGTGACCAATGCGCTCGGCCGGTGGCCGGAGCTGGCGGTGGTTGACCCCGCTCAGGCCTGATCGGCCAGCCGCGCATAGACGCCCGGCTCAAGCCGTTCCATGTGCGTCGCCGCATTGGCCGGCTCGAAGCCGTACTGGCGGTACAGCCCATGCGCGTCCGCGGTGGCCAGGCTCCAGCGGCGCAGGTCCTGCAGCCGCGGATCGGCCATCGCGGCGTCCATCAGCGCCTTGCCGTGGCCCTTGCCCCGGGCGTCTTTGCTGACGAAGACATCGCAGAGCCAGGCGAAGGTGGCGCCGTCGCTGACCACGCGGGCGAAGGCCTCGAGCGTCCCGTCCTCGACCAGACCGAAGCAATAGGAGCCGCGGCAGGCGCGCTCGAACAGGGGCCAGGAGATGCCCTTGGCCCAGTAGCTCTCCTGCGCGATCCACCGCCAGGCGGTGCGCAACTCGTCGTCGGTCAGTTCGGTGCGAAGCTCTGCCATGGGTCGGATATAGCGCGCGGGGCCAAGGAAGCGTACCAGCGAAACCATGCGCCAGTGGACCGTCGACGCCTTCGCATCCGCCCCCTTCATGGGCAATCCGGCCTGCGTGGTCGAGCCGTTCGATGAATGGCCCGACGCCGGCTGGATGCAGTCGCTGGCCAAGGAGAACAACCAGGCGGAGACCGCCTTCCTGCTCAGGACCGCCGAGCCGGCTCGCTTCGGCCTGCGCTGGTTCACGCCGGGCATGGAGGTCGACCTGTGCGGCCACGCCACCCTGGGCTCGGCCCATGTGTTGCTGTCCGAGCTGGGCCTCGAGGCCGGGGCCGTGACCTTCGACAGCCGCTCCGGTCCGCTGATCGTGCGGCGGGCGGGCGACGGCTATGAGATGGACTTCCCCGCCGATCCGCCGCGCCGCACCGGCCCCGTCGCCGGCCTGGCCGAGGCCCTGGGCGTCGAACCGGTCGAGGTCTGGGCCGGGCGCTATCTGGTCGCCGTGCTGACCGATGCGGCCGCTGTGCATGCGGTGCGGCCCGACCTGCGGGCCGTGGCGGCGATCCAGGGCGAGGCGGGCGAACTCGGCCAGGTGATCGTCTGCGCCGCCGCCGATCCGGCCGACGCAGTCGATGTCGTGGACCGCTTCTTCGCCCCCGGCTGCGGCGTCGACGAAGACCCGGCCACAGGCTCGGCCCACTGCATTTTGGGACCGCTCTACGCCGACAGGCTGGGCCGATCGACGGTGCGCTTCCGCCAGGTCTTCCCGGGCCGCGGGGGCGACCTCGAGACCGAGACCCGCGGCGACCGGGTGTTGCTGCGCGGGCGGGCCGTGACCGTGATCGAGAGTCGGCTGCGCCTCTGATCCATCGGATGCGCGCAAAGGAAAGGGCGCCGCCCTTTCGGACGGCGCCCTCGGACCTTCGGGGAGGAAAGTCAAACCTTAGTAGCGGCGATCATCGCGGTCGCGGCGTTCCGATCGCACCTGATAGGCGAGACGATCATAACGACGGTCGAGGTCGCTCCGTTCCCAACGGGTCAGACCGCCGCGCAGGTAGCTGCGCTCCAGACGGACCAGGCTGTTCAGCTCGGTCTTCAGGCGGCCGGCTTCGCGGCGGCTCAGCGAGCCGTTGCGCATGCCGTTGTCGATCCGGCGATCGAGCTGATACTTGCGCTGGCTGATCGACTGCCAGTTACGATAGTCGTCGCGATCGTGCTGGCGCTCATAGCGGTCGTTGCGGTCGTTGCGATCGTAGTTCTGGGCCGCGGCCGGGACCGCGACGGCAGCCGCGGCGAGGGCCAGGACGGGGATGAGGGCTTTCTTCATCATGGTCGTTTTCCTTCGCGTTCGACGCGGCCGGTTCGGCTGCGTTGACTGCAAAAGACCACCCCACGGCTGAGCCTGATCTGAACGAGGCTGTGCAGCTTGCGTTCATGTCGATGAAATCGCATCCATGCCGCCTCTCGCGCGCGTAAGAGGGAGATGCGCTGGCGGGCGTCGCATGACGGTGAAATCCGACTATGCTCGCCGTTCAGCCCGCGTTCAGAGCCTGGGGACTAGACCGACCGTCATGAACCGGATGCCCGCATACCTTCTGGCCGCCGTCCTCGCAGCTGCGCCCCTCTCGGTCGCGGCTCAGGACCAGGACGGCCGCGACGGTCGCCCGCGTCGCGAGATGCAGCAAGACCGTCCCCGCGCAGGCGGGGGCGAAGCCTCGCAGCGCCCCTCGGCCGGCCGTCCCCGTACAGCCGGGCCGCAGGAGCAGGGCGGCCGAGGCGTGGACCGTCGCGAGACGCAGGACGACCGCCCGCGCGTGGACATGGGCGAGGCCGTCCAGCGCGCCTCGGCCGGTCGTCCCGGTCGTTTTCTGGGCGCCCGAAACAGCGGCGACGGCGTTGTCGTGCGTTGGGAGTATCCCGGCGGCCGGGTGGCCGACATTATGGTCGACGGCCGCGGCCGCGTCATTGGAGAACGCTGAATGCGCGTATTGCTTGTCGAGGATGATGCGGACCTGTCCCGCCAGCTGAAGGGCGCGCTGGGCGACGCCGGCTATGCCGTCGACCACGCCGCCGACGGCGAGGAGGCGCACTACCTCGGCGACAACGAGCCCTATGACGTCATCGTGCTCGATCTGGGCCTGCCCAAGATCGACGGCGTCTCGGTGCTTGAGCGCTGGCGCCGTGACGGCAAGACCACGCCCGTTCTGATCCTGACCGCCCGCGGGGCCTGGTCGGACAAGGTCTCGGGCTTCGACGCGGGCGCCGACGACTATCTGACCAAGCCCTTCCACACCGAAGAGCTGCTGGCCCGCCTGCGCGCCCTGCTGCGCCGCTCGGCCGGCATCGCCTCGGCCACGCTGTCGTGCGGCGGACTGCGCCTCGATCCCCGTGCGGCGCGCGCCAACGTCAACGGAGAGCCCCTGCGCCTGACCTCGCTGGAATACCGCCTGCTGCACTATCTGATGATGCACCAGGGCCGGGTGATCAGCCGGACCGAGCTGGTCGAGCACCTGTACGACCAGGACTTCGACCGCGACTCCAACACCATCGAGGTCTTCGTCGGCCGCCTGCGCAAGAAGATCGGCCCTGACCGGATCGAAACCGTGCGGGGCCTGGGCTATCGGCTGACGCCGCTGGCCGGGGAGTCCCAGGCGGCGTGACCGAGCCGGCGGGGGGCGTTTCCGAACTGGAGCCGGCGGCGGCGAACGACGAGCCGCGCACCTGGGGCCGCTGGTTCGGCCGTCCGGGCCGCAGCCTGACGCGCCGTCTGATCTGGCTGGCCTCGGCGTGGATCATCGTGGCCCTGGTCCTGACCGGCTGGGCGCTGACCACCCAGTACCAGGAAACCGCCCTGAGACGGCTCGGCAACGTCCTGGCCGACACCATCGACGAGGTGGTCATCGCCACCAACGCCGGACCCGACGGCGTCACCGTCGCCGAGATCAAGGACGCCCGGACCCTGCGTCCGCTGTCGGGCAAATACTGGGCGGTGGCCGAGCCGCGGCCGGACGGAAGCCTGCGCGTGCTGGTCCGCTCGCCCTCGCTTGCGAGCGAGAACCTGACCATTCCGAACGACCTGCCGGGCCGTCTCCGCGACGCCTTGGGCGAGACGATCAGCTACAACGACCTCGACGGACTGCGTCCGAACGGCGAAGGGCCGCTCGGCAAGCCGTTGCGCGTCGCCGCCAGCATGAAACACCTGCCTGGCCGGGCGGAGCCGCTGGTCTTCCTGGCTGGGCTGGACCGGTCCAACATCGACGCCGACACCCGCCAGTTCGCCACCTTCACCTGGACGGCCCTGCTGATCCTCGGCCTGGGCCTGGTCATCGCGGTCTTCCTGCAGGTGCAGATCGGCCTGCGGCCTCTCTACGGCCTGCGCAATGAGATCGCCGATGTCCGCAAGGGCAAGGCGGCCCGCATCGCCGGCGTCTATCCGCTCGAAATCCGGCCCCTGGCCGAGCAGGTCAACCGCCTGCTGGACCACAACCAGGAGACCGTCGAGCGCCAGCGCACCCATGTCGGCAACCTCGCCCACGCGCTGAAGACGCCGCTGTCGGTCATGCTGGCCGAGGCCGGGACCCAGAAGGGACCGCTGCCCGACGCCGTGCGCAAACAGACCGAGGTGATGAAGGCCCAGGTCGATCACCACCTGCGCCGCGCCCGCGCCGCCGCCCGCGCCCAGCTGCTGGGAGAGCGCACCTCCATGCCCGAGGTCATCGACGAGATGGCGGTGATGCTGGAGCGGGTCTTCGAGTCCAAGGGCGTCGAGATCGACTGGCGCGCGCCCGACGATCTCGGTTTCCGCGGCGAGCGGCAGGACCTGCAGGAGATCCTCGGCAATTTGATGGAGAACGCCTGCAAATGGGCCAGGCGGCGCGTCCGCGTCTCCGCCGGTGCGACGGGGCTGGGCCAGATGGTGGTGGTGGTCGAGGACGACGGTCCCGGCCTGGCCGAGGAACTGCGCGAGGCCGCCCTGGAGCGCGGCGCCCGGATGGACGAAAGCACGCCCGGATCGGGTCTGGGCCTGTCCATTGTGGTCGAGCTGACCCGCGCGTACGGCGGCCGGGTCTCCCTGGCCGACAGCGAACTGGGCGGGCTCAAGGCCGTGCTCGAGCTGCCGACCGCCGAGATCTGATAAAAGTCTTTGGATAGCGGATGTTAACCCAGCTGAGGCAGCATAGCCTGTCCGGCCCGTTTCGCCGGCCCAGAGGTTTTTGAATGGCCGGGCTGACTGTCGCCCATCGTGTCGCCATGACTGCTCTCATCGAGCAGGCGCCTGACGCCATGCTCGGAACCCTGACGGCGGCCATCGGCGGGCTCAAGGGCGAGCGGGTGGGCGAGCTGAAAGCCCTGCTGGCCGAGGCGAGCCTCGACCGCGCCCGCCGCCGCACCGTCCTGGCCCCCCTGATCCCGATGTTCCGGCCCCGCGCCGACTTCGTCGAGGGCGTCACCTTCCCCGCGCAGGTGCTGCGCCGGCTGTGGAAGCTGGCCGCCGCGCGCGAGCCGCACCTGCTGCCCCGGCTGGACAAGAAGGGCCCGGATCAGACCGCTGTCGCCGATCGCATCTGCCTGGCCGCCTCCGCCGCCGTTCGCGACCGCCCGGACGAGGTCTGGCCGCCCTCGGTCGACGCCGCCGCGCGCGAGCGCGGCCTGGCCGAGCTGGCCGCCTGCCTCGACCTGGCCCACATCGCCCGCCGAGGCCTGCCGTCGATCGAGATCTGGCTCAAACGCCCCGACGCCGACCAGATCGCCGAGCTGCGCCTGCTGCTCAAGGACAGCGCCGCCGTGCGCGCCGACGGCGCCCAGCGGGTGCTGGAGATCCTGTTCGCGCACCTCGACGACGCGGTGCTGATCCTGCGCATCGTCACCCAGACCTCCGGCTCATCGGGGCGTGAGGGCTTCCTGAGCGCCTCCGAGCTGGCCGGCTTCGTCGAACGACTGATCGTCGGCGTCGACGCACGCGTGGCGCGCATCGCCGCCTTCAAGCCGGGTGACGACAACGCCGGGGTCGATCCGGTGATCGAGGACCTGATCTGGTGTTCGAACGTGCTCAACGAGCTCGACATGACGCTGACGCTGAATCCGCTCAGCGTCTGGGGCAAGTCGGTGCGTGACGGGCGGGCGACCATCGCGGGCCAGCTCAGCGCCTTCCTGCGCGCCGCCGACCGCTCGGTCGAGAAGGCCCTGCCGCTGGAGCGGGTCCAGATTGTCGGCCGCATGACCCGCAAGGCGCCCTTGCTCAGCGCGCCGGTCCAGGGCGAGAGCGTCCAGGCCGTGCGCCACCTGCTCAAGCTGGTCGGGGCCGTGCGCGGCCCGGCCTCGATCTTCGGCGCCGAGTCCGACCGCAAGAAGCTGGTCGAGTCCCTGACCGGCCGCCTCGCCGACTACGCCGACCAGGCCCTGTCGATGATCAACGACGGCGAGGCCGAGGACGAGACCAACGCCCTGCGCCTCGTCGAGCTGGCCGCGCGTTGCCTCGATCTGATTGACGCGAAGGACGCGGCGCGGACGGTGCGTCGCCGCGCCGCGGTCGCCGGCGCCCCGAACGGGGACCCCAACCCCTCGTCGCGGGCGGCCTGATCGGCTACATCGCGCGGCGATGACGGTTTTCTGGATCATGACGGGGCTGCTCGCCGCCCTCGCGGGCCTGCTCGTGCTCACCGGCGCGCGCAAGGGCGTGGATGCGGGCGAGCCTGTGCCCGCCGCCGCCGCGGCCGCTGAACTGGCCGAGCTGGATCGGCTAAAGGCTCGCGGCCTGCTCGACGAAGCCGGCTGGACCGCCGCGCGCGCGGAGGCCGGCCGCCGCATCCTCGCCGGCCAGCGCGACTCCGCCCCGGTTCGCGCCGGCGGCCGTGACCGCTGGGTCGTGCTGGGCGGGATCGTCGCCACGGTCGCCGCGGCCCTGGGCCTTTACGCCGTCGTCGGTCAGGTGGGCCTGCCCGATCAGCCGTGGGAGGGCCGCGTCGACGAATGGACGACGATGCCGCCGGAGATGCTGGAGGCCCCGCAGCTGGCCGCCGTCATCGGCCGTGTCGTCGAGGAGCAGCCTGACAACGTCGAGGCCCTGCGCCAGCTCGGCGCCGCCCGCTTCATGGCCGGCGATCCGGTCGGGGCCGTCTCGGCCTTCCGCCGCGTCCTGGCCATCGAACCCGGCGACGCCACCACCTGGTCGCATCTGGGCGAGAGCCTGGTCCGTATGAGCGACGGCGCCGTCGACGGCGACGCCGAGGCCGCCTTCCGCGAAGCCCTGAAGCGCGACCCGGAGCAGCTCGGCGCCCGCTACTTCCTGGGTGAGGCCGCCCTCGCCCGCGGCGACGCGGCGACGGTGCGCGAAATGTGGACCCCGCTGATCGCTGCGCTGGCCGCCGACGATCCGCGCCGCGCCGACCTGGTCGCCCGCATGCCGGGGGGTGCGCAATGAGCTGGCTGCCGAAGTCGCCCAAGGCGCGCCGCCGACTGTGGATCCTGCTCGCCGTGGCGCCGGTGCTCGCCCTGGCCGTGGGCCTGTCGCTCTACGCCATGCGCGACAGCGTCACCTTCTTCTTCTCGCCGTCGGAGGCCACGCCCGACAAGGCTCCGGCGGGTCGCGTGGTCCGCCTGGGCGGCCTGGTCGAGGTCGGCAGCGTGGTGCGCCACGGCTCGGACGTGGCGTTCACCGTCACCGACAATGCGGCGACCACCCGCGTGACCTACAGCGGCGACCTGCCCGACCTGTTCCGCGAAGGGCAGGGGATCGTGGCCCAAGGCGCCTTCCAGCCCGACCGCAGCTTCCGCGCCACCCAGGTGCTGGCCAAGCACGACGAGACCTATATGCCGCGCGAAGTCGCCGACCGCCTGAAGGAAAAGGGCGAGTGGCGGCCCGCTGAGGGCCCCGCTACGTGATCGTCGAACTGGGGGCCTTCGCCCTGATCCTCGCCCTGGCGCTGTCGGCGCTGCAGGCCGTCGCGGCCACGGTCGGCCGGCTGCGCCGCAGCCCGGTGCTGGCCGGCGCCGCCGAGGGCGCCGCGCTGGCCGCCGCCATCGCCGTGGGCGTGGCCTTCCTGGTGCTGATCTTCGCCTTCGCGGTGTCCGACTTCTCGGTCGCCAACGTCGCCGCCAACAGCCACACCGACAAGCCGATGCTCTACAAGGTGGCCGGCGCCTGGGGCAGCCACGAGGGCTCCCTGGTGCTGTGGTGTCTGGTCATGACCGGCTTCGGCGCCGTCCTGTCGCGCGCCCGCGGCCTGCCCTTCGGACTGAAGACCAGCGCCGTGGCGGTGCAGGGCCTGCTCGGCGTGATGTTCCTGGCCTTCGCCGTCTTCACTTCCAATCCGTTCGCCCGCCTCGACCCCGCCCCGCTGCAGGGCGCGTCGCTGAACCCGCTGCTTCAGGACCCGGCGCTCGCCTTCCATCCGCCCCTGCTCTACGCCGGCTACGTCGGCTTCTCGGTCTGTTTCTCCCTGGCCGTCGCCGCCCTGATCGAAGGCCGGGCCAACGCCGCCTTCTGGCCCGCCTGGGGCCGCTGGGTGCGCCCCTGGGCCCTGGCTAGCTGGGCCTTCCTGACCGTCGGCATCACCCTCGGCGCCTTCTGGGCCTACTATGAGCTGGGCTGGGGCGGCTGGTGGTTCTGGGACCCGGTCGAGAACGCCAGCTTCATGCCCTGGCTGGCCGGGGCGGCCCTGCTGCACTCGGCCGTGGTCACCGAGCGGCGCGGGGCGCTGGCCGGCTGGACCACCTTCCTGGCGCTGCTGGCCTTCACCTTCTCCATGCTGGGCGCCTTCCTGGTTCGCTCGGGCGTGCTGACCAGCGTCCACGCCTTCGCCGTCGACCCGCAGCGCGGCTTGATGCTGCTGGCCATTCTCGGCGTCACGGCCGGCCTGGCCTTCGCCCTGTTCGCCTGGCGCGCGCCCCAGCTGAAGGGCGGCGGCCTGTTCGCCCCGGTCAGCCGTGAAGGCGCCCTGGTGTTGAACAATCTGTTCCTCACCGCCGCCTGTGCGACGGTGTTGCTGGGCACCCTCTATCCGCTGATACTCGAGGCCGCGCAGGGCGCGACCATTTCGGTCGGCCCGCCCTATTTCGCCCTGACCTTCGTGCCGCTGATGGCCGTGGCCCTGCTGATCCTGCCGGCCGGGCCGCTGCTGGCCTGGAAGCGCGGGGACCTCAAGGGCGTCGGCCAGCGCCTGTCCGTCGCCTTCGGCCTCGCCGTCGTCGCCGCCCTGGCCGCTTGGGCGCTGGTCGAGCCGCGCCACGCGCTGTCGGCCGCCGGCCTCGGCCTCGGCGCCTGGCTGATCCTCGGGGCGCTGAGCGAGACCGCCGACCGCGTCCGTCTGTTCCGCGCGCCCTTCGCCGAGGTCCTGCGCCGCGCCAAGGGCCTGCCGCTCGGCGCCTGGGGCACGACTCTGGCCCACGCCGGGCTGGGCGTCTTCGTGCTCGGAGCCGTGGTCGAGACCGGCTACCGCGTCGAGGCGGCCCGTCCGCTGGCGGTCGGCGAAAGCGTCCAGGCCGGCCAGTGGGTCGTGCGGTTGGATGAGGTGAAGATCGTCGAGGGCCCGAACTACCTGGCCGAACAGGGCCGCCTGACCATCGATACGGTCGACGGCGCCGCGCCGCGCCAGGTCACCGCGGAGCGCCGTTTCTTCCCGGCCGGCGGCCAGACGACCACCGAAGTCGGCCTCGATTTCCGCGGCCTGGACGACGTCTACGTCGTGTTGGGCGAGCGCGGCCGCACCGAGGCCGGCGCCCCGGCGTGGAGCGTGCGCGTGTGGTGGAATCCCTGGGCGCGGTTGATCTTCCTGGGACCGGCCATCATGGCCCTGGGCGGGGCGCTCAGCCTGTTCGACCGCCGCCTGCGCCTCGCCGCCGGCCGCAAGGGAGCGGCCTCGTGAAGCGCGCCTTGCTGATCGCCCTTGCCGCCGTCGGCCTGATGGCCGCCGAACCGGCGCCGATCGCAGACCGGCCGCTGCCCGACGCCGCCCAGGAGGCGCGCGCCAAGGCCCTGTTCGCCGACATCCGCTGCGTCGTCTGCCAGCACGAGGCCATCGCCGACAGCCCGGCGATGATCGCCGCCGACATGCGCCGGCTCGTCCGCGAGGAAATCGCCACCGGCCGCAGCGACGCGGAGATCAAACAGGACCTCGTGCGCCGCTACGGCGACTTCGTGCTGTTCAAGCCTCCGGTCCGCGCCGGCACCTGGCTGCTGTGGTTCGGCCCCCTGGCCGCTCTGCTGGCCGTGGGCGCCTTTCTGCTGCTGCTCGCCCGTCGCCGCCGGGTCGAAACCGAGCCCCTGACGGCCGAGGAAGAGGCCCGGCTCGCCGATATCGTGTCCGGAAGCGCGCATCGCCCCGATGCTGACGCAAAGCCGTCTGACGACTGACGTCCGGCTGGAGCCTTGATCGCGCATCAGCGTTGGTCATGGCCGTTCAGACCCTTATATTGAACGGACTCACCGGATGCGCCGCATCCGACAAAAGGATCATTCGACGCCCATGCTGAAGCGCAAGGAGTTCATGCTCGGGGCCGTCGCCGGCCTCACCGTGGCCGCGGCCGCGACGGCCGGAGGCGTGATCGACTGGCCTGCGGCCGAGGCCGGCCCCGTGGCCGGCGCCTCGGGCCGCCTGACCCCGAACAACGGCGGCCTCGCCTTCGCTCCGCCGCAGGGCGCGCCGCTCAGCTTCGCCGACATCTTCCAGCAGGTCGCCCCGGCCGTGGTGCAGATCGACGTCAAGTCGCGCATCCAGCGCCCGCGCTCGATGCAGTTGATCCCCGGCCTGCCCGCCATCCCGCTGCCGGAAGGCGAGGAGGGCGCCGAGGAGGACGAAGGCGCCACCGCCCTGGGCGCCGGCTCCGGCTTCTTCGTTTCCGCCGACGGCTACATCGTCACCAACAACCACGTGGTCGCCGACGCGGTCGAAATCACCGTCCGCCTGGCGGACGAGCGCGAGCTGCCGGCTCGCGTCGTCGGCCGCGACGAGGCCACCGACCTGGCCGTAATCAAGGTCGAGGGCACGGACTTCCCGTTCGTCTCCTTCGAGGAACAGGCCCAGCCCCGCGTCGGCGACTGGGTCATCGCCGTCGGCAATCCGTTCGGCCTCGGCGGCACGGCCACAGCGGGCATCGTCTCGGCCATGGGCCGCGGCGTCGACAGCGCCTATGTCGACTATCTGCAGATCGACGCCGCCATCAACCGCGGCAACTCGGGCGGCCCGACCTTCGACATCTACGGTCGCGTCATCGGCGTGAACTCGTCGATCTATTCCGAGACCGGCGGCTCGGTCGGCATCGGCTTCGCCATCCCGGCTTCGGTCGCCAAGCCGATCACCGACCGGCTGATGCGCGGCGAAAGCATCGCCCGCGGCTACGTCGGCCTGGGCCTGCGCACCTTCTCGCCGGAGGTCTGGGAATCGCTCGGCCAGCCGCGCGACTTCAAGGGCGCCTACGTCGACACCATCACCCCCGACGGCCCGGCGGATCGCGCCGGCGTCGAGATCGGCGACCTGCTGGTGTCGGTCAACGGCCGCGCCGTCGAGAACAGCACGGAAGCCACCCGTGAGGTCGGCCGCGCCCGCCCCGGCGACACCATCCGCCTAGAGGTCCTCCGCGACGGCCGCCGCCGCAACCTGGAGGTCCGCTCGGGCACCCGCCCGTCGGAAACCGAACTCAACGCCCAGCAGGATGGCGGCGCCACGCCGCGCGTTCCGGGCCAGCCGGCCACGCCGCAGGGCGAGACGGTCGAGGGTCTGACGGTCTCCGCCCTGACCCCGGCGCTGCGCTCTCGCTACGATGTGCCGGAGGACGTCACCGGCGTCCTCGTCACCGGCGTCGAGCGTGGCACCCCCGCCTCCAGCCTGGGCCTCGTGCCGGGCCTGGTGATCACCCGCGTCGACAACCGCAATGTCTCGACCCCGGCCGACGTCCGCGCCGCCGTCGAGGCGGTCAAGCGCTCGGGCCGACCCAGCGTGGGCCTCTTCGTCCGCACCCCTCAGGGCACGGTCGTGGTGCCGCTAAAGTTCGACGAATGAGCTTTCTGAACCTGAACAACGCTTAACTGCCTTGATCGCCGCCGATGCGCTAACATCGGCGGCGATTCTCGTTATGGGGGACTGATCGATGCGAATTCTGGTGGTCGAGGACGACGCTGAAGCCGCGACCGCCATGGTCCGGGGCCTGACCGAGGCCGGTCACGAGCCGACCCACGCCGTCGACGGCGCCTTTGGTCTGCTGGAGGCCCAAAAGGGGGGCTACGACGTCTATGTGGTCGACCGCATGATGCCCCGCCTGGACGGCATCGGCATGGTCGAGACCCTGCGCAAGGACGGCGACCAGACCCCGGTGCTGTTCCTGTCCGCCCTGGGCGAGGTCGAGGACCGTGTCATGGGTCTCAAGGCCGGCGCCGACGACTACCTCGTCAAGCCCTACGCCTTTTCCGAGCTGATCGCCCGCGTCGAGGCCCTCGCCCGCCGCCGCGAAACCGGCTCGGTCGCCACCATGCTCAAGGTCGGCGACCTGGAGATGAACCTCATCGCCCGCACCGTGCACCGCGAAGGCAAGGAGATCGACCTCCAGCCGCGCGAGTTCCAGCTGCTCGAGTTCCTGATGCGCCACGCCGGCCAGTCGGTGACCCGCACCATGCTGCTGGAGAAGGTCTGGGAGTATCACTTCGACCCTCAGACCAACGTCATCGACGTCCACATCAGCCGCCTGCGCGCCAAGATCGACAAGGGCTTCGACAAGGCCATGCTGCAGACGGTGCGCGGGGCGGGGTATCGCTTAGAAGCCTAAGCGATGCGCCTGCCCTCTCTCCTCCGCCGAACGCCCTTCCGGCTGACGCTGCTCTTCCTTGCGCTGTTCGCCGCCGCGGCCAGCGCCATCCTGGCCTATGTCTATTTCGCCTCCGCCTCCGAGGCGCGGGTCAACGCCGAGCGCGAGGTGCGCGGCGAGATGCAGGATCTCGTCGGCATCTATGACGCACGCGGCTTCGACGCCCTGAACCGGGCCTTGATCGACCGCTCGCTGACGCGCAGCACCTTCCTGTACCTGCTGCTCGACAAGCAGGGGCGCACCACCACGGGCAGCCTCAGCCAGTCGCCGATCGAGACCATGTCCGGTCAACGGCAGTGGATCACCTTCCCCTTCACCGACACCGACGCCGAGGGGCGGGTGACGCGACCGCAGGTGCGTGGGGTGCAGGTGAAGCTGTCCGGCGGCGAGATGCTGTTCGTCGGCCGCTCGCTGGGCGACACCGAGCGCTACCTCGGCCGCCTGACGCAGGCGCTCTGGGGTTCGATGGGCATCGTCCTGCTGCTCGGACTGGGCGGCGGTCTGCTGGTCAGCCGCAACCTCGAACGCTCGATGGGCCGGCTCAACCGGGTGGTCACGGCGGTGCAGGACGGCGACCTCAAGGCGCGGGCCCCGGTGCGCGGCTCCGGCGACGAACTGGACGAGCTGGGCCAGGGGTTGAACACCATGCTGGACCGGCTGGAAGGCTCGATGGCCTCGATCCGCCACGCCGGCGACGCCATCGCTCACGACCTGCGCTCGCCGCTGACCCGCATGCGGGCCAAGCTGGAGGTGGCGCTGATCGACGCCGAAGCGGGCAAGATCAACGGCGTCGACGCCCTGCAGATCGCGCTCGACGAAGCCGACAACCTGCTGAAGACCTTCAACACCGTCCTGGCCATCGCCCGGCTCCAGGCGGCGGCGGGCCACACGCCCGATCCGGCTCTGTTCGACGCCGCGGATCTCGCCGCCGACATGGCCGAGCTCTACGAGCCGGCGTCCGAGGACAAGGGCATCGAATTCTCGGCCGAGATCGAGCGCGGCCTGATGGTCGAGGCCAACCAGCCCTTCCTGGCCCAGGCGCTCGCAAACGTCATCGACAACGCGATCAAGTACACGCCCGCCGGCGGGGCGGTCATGCTGCGCGCCCGCCGCCGTAGCTCGGGCGAGATCGAGTTCTCGGTCACCGACACCGGCCCCGGCGTGCCCGAGGCCGACCGCGACCGCGTCATCCAGCGCTTCGTCCGCCTCGACAACAGCCGCTCCGAGGCCGGCTCGGGACTCGGCCTGTCGCTGGTCGTAGCCGTGCTCGAGGCCCATGGCGGCCGCGTCCAGCTGGACGAGGGCCCCGGCGCCTACGGCGGGTTCGGCCCCGGCCTGCGGGTGGCGCTGGTCATTCCCCCGGCCGCGGGATGATCCGCCGGCCGCGCCCTGACGACGACGCCCGCAATCTGGCGATCTGGCGCGCCGCGGTCCACGCCACCCATGAGTTCCTCAGCGTCGCCGACCTGACCGCCATCGACGTCCAGGTGCAGCGCCACCTGCCGTCGCTGATCACCTGGGTGGCGGTGGACGAAGCCGACCGTCCGCTGGGCTTCATGGCGATGAACGGCGGCCACGTCGCGGCCCTGTTCGTCGATCCGGAGGCCCACGGCCGCGGCGTCGGGCGCAGCTTGATCGAAAAGGCGGCCTCGCAACATCCGGGTGGCCTGACCGTCGACGTCAACGAGCAGAACCCCAGGGCCATCGGCTTCTACGTGCGGCTCGGCTTCGCCCCGTTCGGCCGCTCGCCGCTCGACGACGCAGGGCGACCCTATCCGCTGATCCACATGCGGCGGGCGCCATGAGCGCGCTTCAACCGTGCGGGCCCGTGGTCGACGCCAACGCCGCCGAGCGCGCCCGCGAACGCCTGTCCGAGGCGGCCGGGGAGGGGGGCTGGTCGCCGCTGCTCGACGCCCATTGGCCCGCCCTCGCGCCGGTGTTCGCCGCTTCGCCCTATCTGTTCGGCCTCGCCCGCCGCTGGCCCGACCGGCTGCGCGCCCTCCTCGAAGAGGGGCCCGACGCCCGTTTGACCGCCGTGCTCGCCGACACCGACGGCCTGGAGGGCGGCGTCGACGACGCCAGGGTCCCGCTGCGCCGGCTGAAGGGCGAGCTGCACCTGCTGACCGCGCTGGCCGATCTCGGCGGCGGCTGGGACCTCGATCAGGTCACCGGCGCCCTCAGCCGCTTCGCCGACGCCTCGGCCCAGGCCGCTCTGCGCGCCGTCGCCCACGATCAGCGCGAGCGCGGCAAGCTGCTGAGCCTCGCCGACGATCCGCGCGGCCCCATTCCCGGCCTGTTCGGCCTCGCCATGGGCAAGCACGGCGCTTTCGAGCTCAACTACTCCTCCGACATCGACATCAGCCTGTTCTGGGAGCCGGACGCGCTGATCCCGGCCCTGGCCGAGGGCATCGAGCCGCAGCGCTTCGCCGACCGCGCCGCCCAGGCCTTCGCTACCTTGATGCAGGAGCGCACCGGCGACGGCTATGTCTTCCGCGTCGACCTGCGGCTGCGCCCGGACCCGTCCTCGACCCCGCCCGTCGTCGCCGTGCCCTTTGCGCTCGCCTACTACGAGGGCGTGGGCCAGAACTGGGAGCGCGCCGCCTTCATCAAGGCCCGACCGGTGGTCGGCGACGCGGCGGCGGGCGCCGACTTCCTCAAGGCCCTGACCCCCTTCATCTGGCGGCGCAGCCTCGACTTCCCGGCCATCCTCGACATCCAGTCGATCAAGCGCCAGATCCATGTCCACAAGACGGGCGAGGGCCTGGAGGCGGCCGGCGCCAACCTCAAGCTCGGGCGCGGCGGCATCCGCGAGATCGAGTTCTTCGCCCAGACCCAGCAGCTGATCCTCGGCGGCCGCGACCCGGCCCTGCGCAACCCGCGCACCATCGAGGCCTTGGCCCTGCTGCGCGACGCCGGCCATGTGACCGCCGAGGCCTGCGCCGAGCTGACCGCCGCCTATGTCGAGCTGCGCGGGCTGGAGCACCGGGTGCAGATGCTCGACGATGAGCAGACCCACATCCTCCCCGCCGATCCCGTCCGTCGGGCCGCCGTCGCCGCCCTGGCCGGCGAGGGCGACCTGGCCGCCTTCGACGCCGGCGTCGAGGCTGTGCTGGTGGGGGTCAACCGGCGCTACGGCGAGCTCTTCGAGGGTGAGGAGGCGCTGTCTTCGCCCTACGGCTCGCTGGTCTTCACCGGCGTCGAGAACGATCCGGAGACCCTGGCCACCTTGGAGCGGATGGGTTTCTCCGACCCGGCCATGGCCGCCGACACCATCCGCAGCTGGCACCACGGCCGCATCCCCGCCACCCGGACGGCGCGGGGACGCGAGCTGTTCACCCGTCTGGCGCCGCGCCTGCTGACCGCCGTGGCCGAGACCGGCGCCGCGGACGCCGCCTTCCGCCGCTTCGCCGTCTTCTTTTCAGGCCTCAGCGCCGGCGTGCAGGTCCAGGCCCTGTTCCTGGCCCAGCCGAAGCTGTTCGACCTCGTCGTCGGGGTCATGGCTTTCGCCCCGCGCCTGGCCCGGACGCTGGGCCGTTATCCGGCGGCGCTGGACAGCATGCTCGACGCCCGCTTCGCCCGAGGCATCGAGGAAGACTCCGGCGTCACCGACCAGATGCTGGAGGATACGGCCGCCGCCCCGGACTTCGAGGCGGCCCTCAACGTCGTGCGCCGCGTTCACCGCGAGCAGATGTTCCGCATCGGCGTCCAGACCCTGACCGGCCGCGCCGGGCCCGAGGCCGCCGGCCGGGCCTACACGGCCATCGCCGACGCCTGCCTGGCCGCCCTGGCCCCCGCCGCCATGGCCGAGACCGTGCGCCAGGGCGGGGCCCTGCCGGGCGGCGCCGTCGCCGTGGTGGCCCTCGGCAAGGCCGGCTCGCGCGAGATGACGGCCAGCTCCGACCTCGACCTGATGACCGTCTACGACGCCCCGGCCGACGTCGTCTCCGACGGCAAGGGCTGGGCCCCCGGGGTGTTCTATTCCCGCTTCACCCAGCGGCTGATCGCGGCCCTTTCGGCGCACACGGCCGAGGGCGGCCTCTACGAGGTCGACATGCGGCTGCGTCCCGGCGCGGCCAAGGGGCCGGTGTCGCTGCGGCTTTCGGCGGTCGAGGAGTATTACGCCCAGGAGGCCGACACCTGGGAGTTTATGGCCCTGACACGGGCCCGCATCGTCTGGGCTGACGATCCCGCCTTCGGGGCCCGCGCCGCCGCGGCGCTCGAGGGCATCCTGCGCCGTCCGAGGCCCGGCGTGGACGTCGCCGCCGACGCCCGCCGCATGCGCGACCTGATGGCCCGCGAGCGGCCGGGGCAGGGCGACTGGGACCTGAAGCTGGCCCCCGGCGGTCAGGTGGACGCCGAATTCGTGGCCCAGGTCGGCCAGTTGGCCAAGGCCGCGACGGGCGGCCCCCTGACCGTGTCCACCCTTGAGGCCCTGGCCGATGACCCGGATCTGGCGGAGGCCTGGCGGCTGCAGCAGTCGCTGAGCCAGATCCTCGGCGCCGCCTTCGACGACCGGCCCAATCCGGAAGACGAGCCCGAGCGCTTCCGCGACCGGCTGGCCCAGGCCGCCGGCCTCGATGACTTCGACGCCCTGCGCGCCCGCCTGAGCGAGGTGCGCACGGCCGCCCGCACCGCCTTCGAGACAGCGCTCCCGCCCGCCCCGGTTCCGGGCAGCGACGGAGAGTGAAGCGACCGGCGTTTGATCTTCGACAGGGACGTGACTGGCCGCGTTCGGCGGCTGTGGAGATCAACGAATGAACAAGGCCATTCTGGCTGGCGGCGCCGCCGCCCTCATCGCCGCCGTGGCGGGCGGTCTTGCGTTCGCTCGGGCCGAGCCCGCGTCGACCGCCGTCGCTCAGGATCGTCCGGACCGCGTGCGCGCAGACGCCGACGGCGACCAGCGCCTCAGCCAGGCGGAGTTCGTCCAGGCCCGGGTCGATCGTCTGGCGGTCGCCGACGTCGACCGCGACGGCTCGGTGACCCCGGCGGAGTTCCGGGCCGCCGGCGAGGCTCGCCGCGCGGAACACGCCGCCCTGCGCTTTGATCGCATGGACGCCAATGACGACGGCTCGGTCACCCGCGCTGAGTTCGACGCCGCCCGTGAAGCGCGTGGCGATGCCGGGGGCGAGGCTCGGGGCGAGGCTCGGGGCGAGCATCGCGGCCAGCGCGGGCATCGCGCCCACCGACGCGGTGGTCCGGAGCGGATGGGCGCCCGCATGGACGCACGCGGACCGGTGGACATCGCCGAGGCTCAGGCCAAGGCCGCCGAGGCTTTCACCCGCCTGGACGCCGATCGCGACGGCTATCTGACCGCTGAAGAGCGCCGCGCCGGCCGACAGGAGATGCGCGAGCATCGCCGCGAACGTCGCGTGGCCGGACAAGCATCGCAACCGTCGCTTCCGGCGCCCGCTTCGGAGTAAGCAGATGATGGGCGCCGCGGTCCTCGACCATCTCGGCCTCCAGGGAACGTTCGCACGAGGCCGGATGGCGACTTTCGCCGACCCCGACGAGGATCTGGTGCGCCGCGTGGGTCAAGGCGACCCCGCGGCCATTCAGGCCATGGTCGCGCGCAAGCTGCCGCGCATGCTGGCGCTCGCCCAGCGCATGCTCGGGGACTCGGTCGAGGCCGAGGATGTCGCCCAGGAAGCCCTGGTCCGGGCCTGGCGTCAGGCCCCGCGCTGGGCGCCGGGCAAGGCCAAGTTCGACACCTGGCTGCACCGCGTGGGCCTGAACCTTTGCTATGACCGCCTGCGTCGAAAACGCGAGACCCTGACCGACGCCGTGCCCGAGCGGCCCGACGACGGCCCTGCACCCGATCGCGGCCTGCTCGCCGCCGACACCGGCGCAGCGGTCAATCGAGCCCTGGCCGCCTTGCCGGATCGCCAGCGCGAGGCCATCGTGCTGTGTCACTATCAGGAACTATCCAACATCGAGGCCGCCGCGTTGATGGACGTCAGCGTCGAGGCCCTGGAGAGCCTGCTGTCCAGAGGACGGCGGGCGTTGAGACTGGCGCTGGCCGAGCATCGGCCGGGCGCCGAGGGAGTATGATCGAGATGACGCCCGAACGCTTCATCGCCCTGGTCGAAGCCTACGGAGCCGATCGGCGCCGCTGGCCGGAGACCGACCGCGCCTCGGCCGAGGCGTTTGCAACTGCCCACCCCGAGGTCGCAGGGCCGGCGCTGGCCGAGGCCGACGACCTGGACGCCCTGTTGCATCGCTCGCCGACGCCCCAGGTCTCCATCGCCCTGCGCGACCGGGTCATCGCCGCCGCCGGCGCAGCGCCGCGGGCCGGTCGCCGGTGGGCCAACCGCCTCGGCCTCGCCTTCGGCGCCGGCTGGGCCGCGGCCGCGGCCGCAGGGGTGGTCGCGGGCGTGGTTCTGACCGGACACCTGACCGCCGACGTCCAGGCCGATGCGGTGCTCTATCAGGCTTCGTTGCTGGGCATGGACGACACGGAGGTGCTGGGTTGAGCCCGCGCGCGCTGAAGATCGCCCTGGCCGCCTCGGTGGCCCTGAACCTGTTCGCCGTCGCCGCCGGCGCCACCCTTCTGATCGGCCGGGATCGAGTCGAGCAACGGGTCGAGGACCAGCGCGGGGCACCCCGTGACGCCTCGATGATGACGCTGGTCAGTCACGTCGATCCGGAGGTGCGCCAGCGCGTCCGCACTTCGATCCGGGCCTCGGCGCTGGCCGCCAAGCCGGACTTCGATGAAGCCCGCCAGAAGCGCCGCGAGGCTGTCAGCCTCGCCGAGACCGGTCCTTTGGACCCGGTGCGCATCCGCACCCTGCTGGACGAATCCACCGCCGCGGAAATGCGCGGTCGGACCCGGATGGAGACCGACGCCGTGGCCCTGCTCGGCACGTTGGAGGCGGATGACCGCAAGGCGCTGGCCGTGATCCTGACCCGTCGCGGCCGCACTGCCGCCGCCGGCGAACCCCGGGCGCCGCGTCCGGAAGCGCCGCCGCAGCCGCGCCCCTGATCTTCCGACTGTCTGACCGTCTGAGCCGGATCAGGCCGCGCGTGCGGCCGTCGCGGTCGTCTCCGCCGGGCGGCGGACCGGCACGTCGAAGCTGACGGTGGTGCCCCGTCCCGGCTCGCTCTGGATGTCCAGGGCGCCGCCGTGCAGCTCGATCAGCGACTTGGACAGGGCCAGGCCCAGGCCGGTGCCCTGGGTGGTCTTGGAATGCTGGCCTTCGACCTGCTCGAACGGACGGGCCAGACGCGGCAGGTCCTCATGGGCGATGCCGATGCCCGTGTCGGTCACCGCCACGCGAACCCGGTCGCCGTCCCGGCGCGACACCGAGACCACGATCTGGCCGCCCACGGGCGTGAACTTCACTGCATTCGACAGCAGGTTCAGCACCACCTGCTTCAGGCCGCGATGGTCGGCCTCGATCGGCGGCAGCTCGGGCGCGTCGACCAGGAGACGCAGGCCCGCTTCCTCGACCCGGCCGCGCATCAGGCGGGCGGCGTCCTCGACGACCTCCTTCACCGAGACCGGCTCGTAGTGCAGCGTCGCCTTGCCGGCCTCAATCTTGGCCATGTCCAGGATGTCGTTGATCAGGCTGAGCAGATGCTGTCCGGACTTGAGGATGTCGCCGGCATAGCCCTTGTAGCGCTGATCCCCCAGCGGGCCGAACATCTCGCCCTGCATGATCTCCGAGAAGCCGTTGATGGCGTTCAGCGGGGTGCGCAGCTCATGGCTCATATTGGCCAGGAACTCGGACTTGGCCTGGTTCGCCGCCTCGGCCCGGATCATGGCGATCTCGTACTTCCGGGCCAACTGCGACAGCTGCTCCTCGCGCTTCTCCAGCTCGGTGATCGTCAGGTGCAGTCGTTCGGTGGCGCGCTGGCGTTCGGCCTCTTTATTCTTGATCGCCGTGATGTCGGCGGCCGAGACCACTGAGCCGCCGTCTGAGGTGAAGCGCTCGACCAGCTGCAGCCAGCGACCGTCGTGCAGCTCGACCTCGCGCGCGCCCGCCCGACCGCCCGGCGCCGGCTGTTCGGACTTGATGGCCAGGCCGGCGATGCGGTTCAGCTCCTGCTTCATGGCTCCCTTGCGCACCAGGCCCGGCGCGAAGTTGAAGGCGTCCTCGAAGGCCTGGTTCGACAGGATCAGGCGGCCGTGCTTGTCGAACAGGACGAAGGCGTCCGAGACGCTCTCGATGCCGTCACGCAGGCGGCTCTCGGCGGCCTGAGCCTGGGCCTTGGCGCGCCGCGCTTCGGTCGTGTCCAGCGCCACCCCGACGATCGAGGTGTAGCCCTGCGTCCCGCGTTCGCCGCGAGCCTGGCCGCGCACGTCCATCCAGCGGGCCCGGCCGTTTTCGTCCGGCACCGGGAAGCTGACCTCGAAGTCGCCGAAGGTCTCGGCCTGCCGCACCGCATGAGCCACCGCCTGGCGGTAGCGCGGGTGGATCCGCTCCATCAGGGCCTCGGAGGTCACCAATCCGGTGCGGGGCAGGCCCATCAGGTCGGCCATATAGTCCGAGATCATGATCTGGTCGGCTTCCAGGTCCCAATCCCAGACGCCGCATTTGGCCGCCTCGACCGCCCCGCGGAAGCGCCGTTCCGACGCCGCCCATTCGCGGCTGATGCCCTGCTGGCGGCGCTGCATCAGCAGCACCAGCAGAGCGACCAGGACGAAGAGGGCGAACGGCGCCGACAGCACCCAGACGTCGTCCAACAGGGCCCCGGCCCCGCGCTTGACCGGCATCGAGGCCGCGGCGATCAGTCCGGTCTCGCCGACGGCCGCCGTGCTGCGCTGGATGGCCGACCCGTTTGCGGTCAGCGTCTGGCCCTGGCCGCGACCGTCGGCGGGTTCGCGCGCCAGCGACAGCGCCGCCGGATCGGCGCCCGCACCGCCGGCCAGCACCGTGCTGGGGCCCGACAACACCCACAGGTCGATGCCGTCGCGGCTCTGCAGAGGGGGCATCGGCGCGCGACCGGCCAGCTGGGTCCCGTCGGCGAGCGGTTCGAAGATCAACAGGCCGCTGCCGTCCGCGGCCAGACGCGGCTTGCCGGGGGCGGGGGCGAAGGCCTGGGGCGGGGCGCCGTTGGCGGCCAGAACGCCGCCGTCGGCGTCGATCACAGCGAAGGCTTGACCCGGGGCGGCGGCGCGGGCGCGGCGCAGGGCTTCAGCCTGATCCGGCGCGCCGGCGGCGGCGCGGACGGCGGCTTCGACGGGGGCGAGGCGGGATTCCAGCTCCAGCGCCAGCAGCCGGGCTTCGCGGTCGACGGCGACCGAGCGAAGGGCGTCGGCCTCCTGGCCCGGGCGGGCCGCTTCACGGGCGAACAGCAGCACGTAGGCGGCAAGAGCGAGCGTAACCGCGAGGATGGCGATGCGCACCCACGCGGGCGCGCCCTTGCGCCGGTCGCCCGCGCGCCGTCCTTGCGACGTTAGGCGGCGCTCATTGCCCCGCAAGGCGCTCTCCCGGACGATTCGACGACGTTGGCCGAATCTAGGCTGCGTCGCGGATTACTGTCGAGGCTTGCTTGGCCGTAGCGGTCGCTTTCGGTCCCTGGGGATCGGGGCGTCAGGCTGCGCGGCTGGCCGCCGGTCCCGAAAGACCGCCTTCGTTCGGCGCGGCCAGCACATCCGTCACGGCCTTCAGCAGGGCCCGGGCGTCGCGCGCCAGAAGCTGCATCTCCGGCGGCGCGTCTTCCGGGGAGTCCTCGACCGCCGCCGCCATGCGCTGGGCCAGCGCCATCAGCCGGGGCGCCGAGGCGATCAGGCGGGCCTGGAATTCGATCTGGTCCGGGTCGCGGTCGTATTCCGCGCCCGGCACGCGCCAGCCGCCCCAGTCCGCCTTGTCCGTCACCACCACCGGATAGGTGCCCGGGAACGGGTGGTGCGGGCAGTCGTCGGCTGATTGCCACTTGTTCCGCGCCCGCATCAGCCGCCAGCTGTCGCCCGCGTTGACCGCCGGGTCCTCGGTCGGCAGCAGCAGTTCGTGGCCCAGGAATTCCCGGCCCAGGCCGACGTCGTAGGTGACGCGCACGGGCTCTTCGAAGCCCTTGGCCCAGACGGGCTGGACCTTTTCGATCTGGGCCCATGCGCCCACGCACTCGACCCAGACCTTTTGGCCCTTCTGGAATTGCGCGCGCGCCATCAGCTTCTCCCGTCTCGGACGGGCAGGATGGCGGGCGCGTGTGAACGCTCGGTTTGGCGATAGGGTGAACGGCGCTTAACCGTACCCCGGCCGGGCGGGCGTCAGCTGCGCGAGATGTCCTCCAGCGCTTCACCGGCATAGCGCTCCTTGACCCGGGTCGAGAGGTCGCCGAGCGACACGACGCCGACCAGGCGGTCGTGCTTGTCCAGCACCGGAAGGCGGCGGATCTGGCGGGTGCCCATGGCGTCCAGGACGGTCTTCAGATCGTCGTCGGCGTGGGCGGTGTGGGCGTCCCGGGTGATGTATTCGATCACCGGGGAGGTCGGCGAAGCGCCGCCGGCGACCGCGCGCACGGCGATGTCCCGGTCAGTGATCGTGCCGATCAGCTTGTCCCCGTCGGCGACCGGCATGAAGCCGAAATCGCCGGTCGCCATCCGTCCGGCGACCTCCTGCAGGCTGTCCCCGGGGCGCGCCACCTGCACGTCCTTGCTCATCACGTCACGTACCTTCATCGGGACTCTCCATCTTGACTGTCGGCTTCCAGAACCCCCGGCCCGGGGGCGGGTTCCGGCCATAAACCTGACGCTCAGACAACGAGCCCATCAGGTGAGGGTCAGCCCGACCGTGGTCTCTTGCGGATAACGGCCCATCTCGTGGCCGCGAACGAGGAGAGAAACCATGAAGACCGCCCTTCGCAAGGCGATGCTTCCCGCCCTGGTCGCGACCGCGGCCCTTGCGGCGACGACGCCCGCCCTAGCCCAGAGCTTCAGCATCAGCATCGGCTCGGCGGGCTATCAGCAGGGCTATGGCTACGGTAACGGCTATGGCTACGGTAACGGCTACGGCTACGACCGCGGCTACAGCAACGCCTATGGCCGCGACCTGCAGTACCGCGCCGCTGCGCTGAACAACCACATCGAGCGGCTGGCCTACAGCGGCCGCCTGAGCCGTGGCGAGGCGCGTAACCTGTCGGCGGCCATGAACCAGTATCGCAACCTCGAATGGCGCTACGCCCGAAACGGCCTGTCGTCCCGCGAGGCCCGCGACCTGGACGCCCGGCTTGACCGGATCGAGTACAGCCTGCGCAGCGACCCCTGGTCGCGCTGGTGACCTGACGGAAGGGCCGTCGCGGCGACGCGGCGGCCTTTCTCTTTGCGCTCGGCCCCGGTAAGTCGCGGCGGACCTGCCCGGAGCCCGACCATGACCGCCGCCGCCGAAACCCGTGACATTCTCGCCCGCCTCGGCGTGACCGACGCCGCCTTCGCGGACAAGGGTCTCGCCACCCGCTCGCCGATCGACGGCTCCGCCGGCGCTGCGGTGCGCGAGACGGCCGCCGCCGAGCTGGACGCCGTCGCCGCCCGCTCGGTCGAGGCCTTCCACGCCTGGAAGCGCCTCCCGGCCCCGCGTCGCGGCGAGCTGGTCCGCCTGTTCGGCGAGGAGCTGCGCGCGTCCAAGGACGACCTGGCCCGCGTGGTCACCCTCGAAGCCGGCAAGATCGTCTCGGAGGGCCTCGGCGAGGTCCAGGAGATGATCGATATCTGTGATTTCGCGGTCGGCCTGTCGCGCCAGCTGTATGGACTGACGCTGGCCTCGGAGCGGCCGGGGCATCACATGCGCGAGACGTGGCAGCCGTTGGGTCCGGTGCTGGTCATTTCGGCGTTCAACTTCCCGGTCGCGGTCTGGGCCTGGAACGCCTGTCTGGCCCTGGTCTGCGGCGATCCGGTGATCTGGAAGCCGTCGGAGAAGACCCCGCTGACCGCCCTGGCCACCCAGGCCGTGTTCGAGCGCGCCCTAGCCCGCTTCGGCGAGGAGGCCCCGGCCGGCCTGTCGCAGGTGGTCATCGGCGGTCGCGACGTCGGCGAGGCCCTGGCCGCTGACGCCCGCATCCCGCTGGTCTCGGCCACCGGCTCGACCCGCATGGGCAAGGCCGTGGCCCAGACCGTCGCCGCCCGCCTCGGCCGCTCGCTGCTCGAGCTGGGCGGCAACAACGCCATGATCGTCACCCCCTCCGCGGACCTGGAAATGGCCGTGCGCGCCATCGCCTTCTCGGCGGTCGGCACCTGCGGCCAACGCTGCACCACCCTGCGCCGCCTGCTGGTCCATGAGAGCGTGGCGGACGCCCTGATCGCCCGCCTGCAGAAGGCCTACGCCACCCTGCCGATCGGCGACCCGCGCGAGAGCGGCACCCTGGTCGGCCCGCTGATCGACGAGGCCAGCGCCCAAGGATTCGAGGCCGCCCTGAAACAGGCGGCAGAGCAGGGCGGCGAGATCGTCGTCGGCGGGACCCGCGTCGAACGCGACGGCGTCTATGTCACCCCCGCCATCGTGCGCATGCCGGCCCAGACGGCGGTGGTCGAGCACGAGACCTTCGCACCGATCCTCTACGTCCTGACCTGGTCCGACTTCGACGAGGCCGTGGCCGTCCAGAACGCCGTGCCGCAGGGCCTGTCGTCCTGCGTCTTCACCGACAGCGTCCGCGAGGCGGAAGCCTTCCTCTCGGCCTGGGGCTCGGACTGCGGCATCGCCAACGTCAATATCGGCCCTTCGGGCGCCGAGATCGGCGGGGCCTTCGGCGGCGAAAAGGACACCGGCGGCGGCCGCGAATCCGGCTCCGACGCCTGGAAGGCCTATATGCGCCGCCAGACCCAGACGGTGAATTTCAGCCGCAACCTGCCGCTTGCGCAGGGGGTGAAGTTCGACGTCTGACGGGAGGTGCTAGGGGCTAGGTTTTAGGTTCTAGGGAAGACGGCAGTTGCGCGCTGCCCTCGGACCATCCTTCCCTAGAACCTAGCCCCTAGAACCTAACCCCTCTCCCGGGTATCCACCCGCGCCACCACCGACAGCCCCGGCCGCAACCGGTCCAGTCCCTCCTGGCCGGGATCGAGCGCGATCCGCACGGGCACGCGCTGTGCGACCTTGGTGAAGTTGCCGGTGGCGTTGTCGGGGCGGATGACGCTGAACTCGGAGCCCGTCGCCGGGGCGATCTGCTCGACCGTTCCGGTCAGCACCTGCCCGCCCAAGGCGTCGACCGACAGCTCGGCCTTCTGGCCGACGCGGATGTCCTTGAGCTGGTTCTCCTTGAAGTTGGCCGTCACCCAGATGCGGTCGGGGACCAGGGCCATCAGCTGGGCGCCGACGGCGACCTGCTGACCCTCGCGTACGCTGACCTCGCCCAGACGACCGTCGCGGGGCGCGACGATGCGGGTGTTGGCCAGGTCGATCTCGGCCAGATGAACCAGGGCGCGGGCGTTCTCGACAGCCGCCTCCAGCGAGCCGCGGCTGACCACGGCGCTGGTCACGCCGGTCTCGGCGATGCCCTCGGCGGCGCGTGCGGCGGCCAGCTGGGCCTGGGCGGCCTGCAGGGCGTTGCGGGTGACGTCGACCTGGGCCTGGGCCACCCAGCCGCCCTCGAACAGGGTGCGGGCGCGCTCGTGGTCGGCCTGGGCCTTGGCCACGGCCGCGCGGGCGGCGGCGATCGAGGCCTCGGTCTGGGCCACCGAGCCGCGGGCCGAGGTCTGGCTCTGGGCCGAATTGGCCAGGGCGGCCTGGGCGGCGTGCAGTTGCGCCCGGGCCTGCTCCAGCTTCTGGCGGTAGATGCGGTCGTCGATCGTGGCCAGCAGCTGGCCCTGCTTCACGGTCTGGAAGTCCTGCACCTCGACCGAGGTGACATAGCCGGTCACCTGCGGGGCGATCACCGTCACCTGACCGCGGACATAGGCGTTGTCCGTGTGCTGCACGCCCGAGGCGAAGGGCGGCAGGCGCCAGGCCCACAGCACCAGCACCACGCCGATGATGGCCGCCAGCGCCAGCACGACGCTGAACAGCACTCGCTTGCGCGGCGGCCCGGCCGGGGTCGGGGTCGGCGCGGGCTGGGGCGCGGGCGGTCCGGCGGGGGCCGGATCTGCGGGAGGAACGGGGGCGACGGTGTCGGTCATGGCTACGGTTCGAGCGGAGGGGGGAGGAGAAGGTTCAGTCGACGGCCGCCGCCGCCGAGGCGGCGTCGTTGTCCGCTGCGGCGCGTGCAGCGCGGCGGGCGGCCAGTCGCGGCCGGAAGTGGTTGAAGGTCACCCACAGGCAGCCGATCGAGGCGAACACGCCGATCAGCAGGAAGACGTCGTTGTAGGCCAGCACATGGGCCTGCTGGGTGATCTGCTGCTGCAGCAGCGCCTGACCCTGCTGGGCGCGCAGGGCCGGGTCGCCGATGACGCGGGCATAGGCCCCGGACAGCTGTTGCAGGCGCAGGACGACGTCGGGATCGCCGAGGTTGATGCCCTCCGACAGTTGGCTGAAGTGATAGCGCTCGCGCACCGTCTGGATGGTGCCGATCAGGGCCGAGCCGAGCAGGCCGCCGAGGTTCTGGCCGAGGCCGAAGACGACGATGAAGCTGACCATGTTCTGGGCGCCCTTCTGGAGCACCTGGACCACGCCCTGCAGCATCGCCGGGCCGATGAAGAAGGCGGCGGCGAAGGCCATCAGCGCCTGGCTGAAGTAAAGCTGGGCCGGGCGGGTCAGCACGGTGGCATGGGCGTCCATGAAGGCCCCGATAGCGATCAGACCCAGCGCGATGGCGATCGGCTTGTTCAGCTTGGCCATGTTGAGGGTGAAGGCGCTGGTCAGGGTGCCGGCGGCGGTGGCCACGAGGATCAGCAGGAACAGACCGTGCATCTGGTCCGGGCCGACGCCCAGGATGGTCATCAGGCCCACGGCGCCGGCGGTCTGTTCCGACAGCACGATGCGCACGCCGACGATGGCCAAGGCCAGGCGGACGATGTCCGGACCGGCCATCCATTTCAGGTTTATCAGCGGCGTTTCGCGGTTGTACTCGACGACCAGGGCGGCGGTCAGGAGCACGATGGCGCCGATCAGGGCCCAGCCGATCCAGGCGGCTTCCGTCCACCAGACGACCCGGCCGAGGCCGAGCACGGCGCACAGCAGGGCGATGCCCGGGGCGAACAGGGCGAAGGTGACGAAGTCCAGCTTCTCGAAGGTCTTGAACTTCTCCGACGGCGGCAGGCGCAGGGCCAGGACGGCGGCGAGCGAGATCAGCGAAAGGCCCAGCTCGAACACGTGGAAACCGCGCCATTCGGACAGCTCGACCAGGTGGTTCGAGAACAACCGCACCGCAGGGATGGCCAGGCTGGAGGCGCCGATGCCGAGCACCAGTCCCTTGAGCCGGTGGGCGGCCGGGAAGGCCTGGATCAGGTAGAGGATGCCCAGCGAGGTCAGGGCCGCCGAGGCCATGCCGGCGAAGGCCCGCAGGACCAGCGTCGACTGATAGTCCTCGAAGAACAGGGCGAAGACGCCGATCACGGCGTAGGCGACCAGGAAGATCTGGGCGAACAGCCGCAGCCCGTACTGCTGGCGGAACTTGATCAGCAACAGGTTCATGCAGGCGTTGGTCATCACGAAGACGACCGGCAGCCAGGCCGCCTCGACCACGGAGGCGCCGAGCGCGCCGGCCACCTGCTGGGTGTTGGCGCTGATCATGGCCGAGCCGATGCCGCCCGTGGCGGTGACCAGCAGGCCGACGGCGGCATAGGCCAGCCGGTAGCGCAGGGTGTGGTCGGGCGTGGCCGGCGAGCCGGGCATCATCGGCCGCTCATGCGGCTTCAGGGTCTCGACATAGTCCGACCACGGCAGGTGGAAGTTCCGGCGGCTCATCAGCGCGCCCTCACGGCGTCCAGCACAAGCTCCAGCGTGCGGCGGGCCATGGCGTTCCGTTCGTCGGGCGCGGCGTTGTGCAGGCCGGCGCCCAACATCGAGGCCAGGACGCGGATGTCCGACGCCTCCAGGTCGCCCCGCACCGTCCCGGCCGCCTGCGAAAGCTTCAGCGACGGCGTAGCCGCCTCGATCATGGCGGCCCGCAACGGGGTCAGGATTTCCGCCGACGGCGCGGCGCGAACCACGCCGCCCAGGGCCGTGTTGCGGACCAGCCGCTCGGACAGGGCGGTGATGAAGTCCAGGAAGGCGTCGGGCTCGGCGGGGGCGGCGAAGCGCTCTCCCAGCTCGGCGACGTCGTCGAGCAGAACGGCCAGGGCGATCTCGGTGCGGCCGGGGAAGTTCCGGTACAGGGTCGCGCGGCCCACGCCCGCCCGCTCGGCGATGTGGTCAAGCGGGGCGTCGATGCCCTCTTCCGCGAACACGGCCCGCGCCGCCTGGAGCAGGGCGGCGCGCCGGTCGGCGGCGTCTTTTCTCAGCGGACGATCCATGATGGCGCGTAAGTGGACAGTGGTGTCCACTTGTTCAAGAGGCGGTCTCAGATTTTGCTCAGTTGTCATCCCCGACGCCGCGTAGCGGCGATCGGGGACGGGTCGGCTGATCGTTTGAGAGCTCCCGGAAATCGCGGCGCGATTATCCGGGAGACGGCTAGACCGTCCCGGCTCCCGGACAGCTGCTGCGCAGCTTCCGGGAGGGTGAGAATGTTGAACTGCAACGTCCCCGATCGCCGCTGCGCGGCGTCGGGGATGACAAGACCGGTTAGAGCGCCTGCTCCAGCGCCTCCGCCAGATCCCCCTTGCCGACGACCTCGACGCCTTCCAGCCCCAGCCAGCCCGCCATCAGCCGCAGCTCCGTCGCCAGCCGCGCCGCCGTATCCGGCCCGGTGTCCGGCTCGCGCCACGCCGCCTGCACCAGCAGCACCCCCGCTTTGCGGTCCGACTTCAGGTCGACCCGCGCCGTGATCGTCTCGTTCTCGAGGAAGGGCAGGACGTAGTAGCCGTGCGTCCGCTTGGGGGCCGGGGTGTAGATCTCCAGCCGCACGCGCACGCCGAACAGTTCCTCGGTGCGGTCGCGGGCCCAGATCAGGTTGTCGAACGGCGACAACAGGGCCGCCCCCTCGATCTTGCGCGGCTGTTTGGCGCCCTCCGCCAGCCAGGCCTTGCGGCCCCAGCCCTCGACCTTGACCGGGGTCAGCTCCCCGGCCTCGGCCAGTTCGGCGATCCGCGCCCGCGCGTCGGCCAGCGGCAGCCGGAAATAGTCCCGCAGGTCCGCCTCCGTCGCAACGCCCATGGCCCGGGCGGCGATGCGCACCAGCTCGCGCTGTGCGTCGGCCTCGGTGGGCGTGGGCAGGTCGAGGATGCGGGCGGGCAGGGCGCGTTCGGTCAGGTCGTAGATGCGCTCGAAGCCGCGCCGCGTCTTGGTTGTGATCAGCCCGGCCCAGAACAGCCACTCCAGGGCCCGCTTGCCGTCCGACCAGGACCACCAGCCGGGTTGCCCTCGGGGCCCCTCCGCGAAGTCGCCGCCGGTCACCGGGCCGCGCTGCTCGATCTGCTCCAGGATGCCGTCGATGTAGTCGCGCTTCTCGCGCCCGAAGCGCGCCAGTCCGGTCCACATCGCTCCCTCGCGGGCCCGCTCCATGCGCCAGCGGAACAGCGGCTGCAGCTCCATCGGCAGCAGCGAGGCCTCGTGGCCCCAGTATTCGAACAGGTTGCGCTTCGGCCCCCAGGCCTCGGCCTCCAGCGCCTCTCTCGGATAGGCCCCGAGCCGCGAGAAGGCGGGCAGGTAGTGGGTCCGCGTCACCACGTTGACGCTGTCGATCTGGACCACGCCCAGCTTGCGAACCAGGTCGCGGACATGCGTTCGGCCGGGCGCCGCAGGGCGGGCCCGGCCGAAGCCTTGAGCGGACAATGCGATGCGGCGGGCGGCCTTGGCCGAGAGCGTCTCTGTCACCAAGGCCGGGCTCGAAGGGCGGGGATCATCCCCGCATTCGTACTACGGCTGACCCTGCGCCGGGAGCCCCTGCACCGCCTGCACCATCTGGGCGAACTGGGCCCGCTCGCCGTAGGGGTCGGCCCCCTGCGCGCCCTGCGCCTGCGACAGGATCGAGGCCCAGCCGTAGTCCGCCGGCAGCCACGGATCGTTGCGCAGCTTCTGGCCGAAGGCGGCGACGGCCAGGGCCCAGCGCGTGCTCTCCGAGGGGCGGCTGGTCCCGCTGGCCACGGTCCGCTGCATCAGGCGCGAGCGGTCCTGGCCGGGCAGTTTGTAGCGGACCTGGACAAAGCCGATCTCGCCCGTCGGATCACCGCCCCCGACGCCGATGCGGTTGTCGTTGTAGCGGCGCTCGGGCATCTGGCTCGGACCGCCGACCGGGGTGATCTCGTACAGGGCCGTCACCGAGGCGCCCGAGCCGACCTCGCCGGCGTCGACGCGGTCGTTGTTGAAGTCTTCCTCGTTCAGGGCGCGGGTCTCGTAGCCGATCAGCCGGTACTCGGCGACGCGGGCCGGGTTGAACTCGACCTGGATCTTGACGTCGTCGGCGATCGGGAAGGCCCCCCGGTCGAAGGCCGGGCCGAACAGGCGGCGGGCCTCGTTCAGGTCGTCAACATAGGCCGCCACGCCGTTGCCGGCCTGGCTGATCGCCTGCATCCGCGCATCCTGGTAGTTGCCGCGGCCGTAGCCGTAGACCGACAGATAGATGCCCGTCTGGCGTTTGGCGGCGACATAGTCCTCCAGCCGCTGGTTGTCGGTGACGCCGACGTTGAAGTCGCCGTCGGTGAACATCAGGATCCGGTTGACCTTGTCGCGTCCGAAGGCCGCCTCGGCCTGGGCGTAGGCGTTGACCATGCCCTGCGCCCCGGCGGTCGAGCCGCCGGCGTCGAGGGCCTCGACAGCGCAGCGCAGCTTCAGCTTCTGCGTCCCCGGCGTCGGACCCACGGCAGTGCCGACGGCTGAGGCGTAATAGGTCACCGCCACCGTGTCCTGCGGACGCAGCCGGTCGATGATCAGGTTCATCGAGCGCTTGGCGAGAGCCAGCTTGTCGTCGCTCATCATCGAGCCGGAGACGTCGACCATGAAGGTCAGGTTCAGCGGCTTGCGCTGGGCCTCGGGCAGCTCATAGCCCTGCAGGGCCACGTGCACGATCTGCCGCCCCTGGGCCCACGGCGAGTCGACCACCTCGGTGGTGATGGCGAACGGCTCGTCCGCCGAGCGCGGCCGGGCGTAGCCGTAGTCGAAGTAATTCACCATTTCCTCGACCCGCACAGCGTCGGCCGGCGGCGCGTGGCGCTCGTCGATGAAGCGGCGGACGTTGGCGTAGCTGGCGGTGTCGACGTCGATCGAGAAGGTCGAGACCGGCTCCTCGGCCACGCGCCGCACGGGATTGGGGGTGGCGTCCAGATAGCGCTCGGTGTCGGCGGGGATCGGCATCGGCGGCGATATCGGCGTCGGCGCCCGCTTGCCGGCCATGTCGGCCTGCGGCGGCGCTGCCGAGTAGACGGCCCCGCGGTCGATCCGATTGCCGCTGACCACGACTTCGTCGATCGACATCTCCTGCTCGGCGCGCGCCGGGGCGCTCATCGGCGGGGGAGGGGGAGGAGGCGGCGGAGGCGGAGGCGGAGGCGGAGGCGGCGGCGCGGGGACGGGCATGTTCGGCGCCATGGTCGCGGCGCCGCCGATCGGACGGGCGCGGTAGTTCGCTTCCGGCCGGAGCTCCGGACGCAGCGGGACCCCGACAGCGGCGCAGGCCTCGTAGGAGACCTCCCCGTCGACGATCCGGTCGGGCGCCGCAGCGGCCAGGGCCGGAACGGGCGCCATGGGGGCGGCGATCGAGGCGGCCAGCACGGCGGCCAATGTGCGTCTCATCGGGTGGGCGGTCATGCGAGGGTCCCTCTATCCTGCGTATCCTGCACCTTCCCGCCGATCGCCGCCCGCGTCCCCTGACGAACCCTGATCTTGCGGGGTGGCGCTTCGCGGCCGCCGTCCCCACTATGAACGGCCAGGCTGACAGGGAATCGAGATGGCGGAACCGACGGGCGGACTCGAACTGGGCCATATCGCCGCCCTGCTCGCCGCGGGCGTGGTGGCCGTGCCCCTGTTCCGTCGGCTCAAGCTCGGCTCGGTGCTCGGCTATCTCGCCGCCGGCCTGGCCATCGGCCCGTTCGGCTTCGGCCTGTTCCGCGAGCCCGAGGTCATTCTCCACGTCGCCGAGTTCGGCGTGGTCATCTTCCTGTTCATCATCGGCCTGGAGATGCGGCCGACGCGATTGTGGAGCCTGCGCAAGGAGATTTTCGGTCTCGGCGCGGCCCAGGTGGCGGCGGCGGGCGGCCTGCTGACCCTGACCGGCATGGCCGGCGGCCTCAGCCTGCCGGTGGCCTTCATCGCCGCCATGGGCTTCGTGCTCAGCTCCACCGCCGTGATCATGCAGATGGTCGACGAGCGCGGCGAGATGGGCACGCCCCAGGGCCAGCGCGCCGTCTCCATCCTGCTGCTCGAGGACCTGGCCATCGTGCCGCTGCTGGCGGTGGTGGCGGTCATGGCCGGGGCCATGGGCCTGGGCGGCGACACCGCCCCGCCGCTGTGGCGCACCGCCGCCTTGGCCATCGCCGCGGTCGCGGGCGTCTATCTGGCGGGCCGCTATCTGATCAATCCGATCTTCCGCGTCCTGGCCCAGTACGGCGGCCGCGAGGTGATGACCGCCGCCGCCCTGCTGGTCGTGGTCGGCGCCGCCTGGCTGATGGACCTCGGCGGCCTGTCCATGGCCATGGGCGCCTTCCTGGCCGGGGTGCTGCTGTCGGAGTCGACCTTCCGCCACCAGCTGGAGGCCGACGTCGAGCCGTTCCGCAACATCCTGCTGGGTCTGTTCTTCCTCAGCGTCGGCATGTCGCTGGACCTGACCGTAGTGCTGACCGACTGGCAGGTCATCGTCGGCGGCGTCATCGCCTTCATGGCGGTCAAGGCGGTGGCCATCTACGGCATCGCCCGCATCTTCAAGGCCAGCGAGCGCGAGGCGGTCGAGCGGGCCGTGTTGTTCGCCCAGGGCGGCGAGTTCGCCTTCGTCCTCTACGCCGCGGCCCTGGCGGTCGGCATCTTCGACGCCCGCATCTCGGCCTCGATGACCGCCATCGTCATCCTGTCGATGGCCCTGACCCCGCTGACCACCCTGGCGGTCGGCCGGTTCATGCCGGCCTCGACCCTGAACCCCGACGACGCCGACGGCGTGGATCGGGCCAAGAACCTGCGCGAGCGGGTGCTGATCATCGGCTTCGGCCGCTTCGCCCAGGTGGTGTCCCAGCCGCTGCTGGCGCGCGACGTGGACGTCTCGATCATCGACATGGACGTCGAGATGATCCAGGCCGCCGGCAATTTCGGCTTCAAGGTCTACTACGGCGACGGCCAGCGGCTGGACGTGCTGCGCGCCTCAGGCGCCGGCGAGGCCGAAACCATCCTGGTCTGCGTCGACAAGCAGGAGGTCGCCGACCGCATCGTCGAACTGGTCAAGTCCGAGTTCCCCCTGACCAAGCTGTTCGTCCGCGCCTACGACCGCGGCCACGCCATCCGCCTGGTCCAGGCCGGGGTCGAGTACCAGATCCGCGAGACCTTCGAGAGCGCCCTGGTGTTCGGCTATCAGGTGCTCATCGACCTGGGCTTCAGCCACCAGGAGGCGGAGGAGACCATCGACGACGTGCGCAAGCGCGACGAGAAGCGCCTCTCGATCCAGCTGGTGGAGGGCATCACCGGTGGCCGCTCGCTGATGCGCGGCAACATCCGCACAACCGCTCCCGAGCCCTACATCAAGCCTCGCCACAAGGGGCAGGCGCTCAACGAAGAGGCCGACGCCGCCCTCGAACGCGAGGCCGAGGAAGAGCGGGAACAGGCCGGGAGCTGATCGCCGGTCAGTTGGCGGGCTGGCCCGCCTTGATCGCCTCGGCTTCGCGCAGATGGGCCTCGATCTTGGGGATCTCGGCGCGGGCGTGAGCGGCGAGCGGCGAGTCCTGGTTGGCGAAGGCGCGCTGCAGCGCCAGGGCCTCGCGGTGGGCGGCGATCTGCTGGTCCAGCCAGGTGGTGTCGAAATTGGCCGGCGCGGCCGAGCGCAGATTGTCGATCAGGCCCTGACGTCGCTCGTCGAGCGTGGTCGGCGCAGGCGTGTCCGGCGCGACCTGGTTGAGCGCCGCCCTCAGCGCCGTGTTCGATGCGGTGTGCTCGGTCAGGATGGCCTTGGCCAGGCGCTGGAGGCGATCATTCTTGGACTGCTCGATGGCGATCTGGGCCGACTGGATTTCGTACAGGTCGCCCGTGCCCGTGCCGGTCGCGTAGCCGGTGACGGTGGTCGCGTCGGCGACGGCTGACGCCTGCCCGACTGCGGCGGAGGCCATGTCCTGCGCCTTGTCGACGGGTTCGGGGGCCGTCTCTGGCTGATTGCAGGCGGCCAGCAGCATGGTGCAGGCTGCGCCTGCGAGAAGGAGTCTCAACATCGGGGGTCCTCCGTATTGAGGACGGGAAACCGAGCGGTGCAGGCCGCGGTTCCCCCGGGCGAGCTCAGACGAAGCGCGGGATCGGCCCCAGTTGCGGCGTCTGTCGGGCAGATCGACGAATTCCTCGTCGACAAAGCACCAGCCCCAACCCTCGGGCGGATCGTAGCCCTCGATGATCGGGTGGTGCGTCGCCCGGAAGTGCGCCGTCGCGTGGCGGCTGGGCGAGTCGTCGCAGCAGCCGACGTGGCCGCAACTCCGGCAGAGCCGCAGATGCACCCACCAGCCGCCCGTCTCCAGGCATTCCTGGCAGCCCTTCGAGCCGGGCGTGACCCGGTTCACGGTGGTCCCATGGCCGCAGTTCGACATCCGGCGTCTCCTGTTCGCCCCGCAGCTTCAGCGGCTTGCGCCGCTCGCTCAAGCCCCGAGTTCGCCTTCCCGGCCGGTTTCGCGTATGAGGCCCAGCCTTCGATCACCGCTCCGGCCCGTCCTTGTCCGATCCGCTCGCCACCGCCCGCCGCCTGTCCGTCGCGCCGATGATGGACTGGACCGACCGGCACTGCCGGGCCTTCCATCGCGCCCTGACGTCCAAGGCCCTGCTCTACACCGAGATGGTCACGGCCCCGGCGGTCATCCACGGCGACCACGAGCGCCTTCTGGGCTTCGACGCGCTCGAGCACCCGGTGGCCCTGCAACTCGGCGGCTCGGACCCGGCCCAGCTAGCCGAGGCGGCGCGTATCGGCGCCGCCTTCGGCTATGACGAGATCAACCTCAACGTCGGCTGCCCGTCCGACCGGGTGCAGTCGGGCCGCTTCGGCGCCTGCCTGATGCGCGAGCCGTCTCTGGTCGGCGAGTGCATGGCCGCTATTCGCGAGGCGGTCTCCGTCCCCGCCACGGTCAAATGCCGCATCGGCGTGGACGACCAGGATCCCGCGGTCAGCCTGTTCGAGACGGTCGACGCCTCGGCCGCCGCCGGCGTCTCGGTGTTCATCATCCACGCCCGCAAGGCCTGGCTGCAGGGGCTGTCGCCCAAGGAGAACCGCGACGTCCCGCCGCTCGACTACGCCCTGGTCCGCCGCCTGAAGCGCGAGCGGCCGCACCTGTCGATCAGCATCAACGGCGGCATCGCCTCGCTCGATGAGGCCGAGGCGCATCTCGACGCCGCGGACGGGGCGCAGCTGGACGGGGTCATGCTGGGCCGCGCCGCCTACCACGAGCCGGCCATCCTGGGTCAGGCGGACCGCCGCCTCTATGGCGCGGACAGCGCTGACGTCGATCCGTTCCTGGCGCTGGACCGCTACCGGCCCTACCTCGCCGCGCGGCTGGCGGAGGGCGTCCACCTGCCCGCCATGACCCGCCACATGCTCGGCCTGATGCACGGCCGCGCTGGCGCCCGCGCCTACCGTCGCATCCTCACCGTCGAAGGCGTCCGTCCCGGGGCGGGACTGGAGGTCGTCGACCGGGCGGTCGAGGCCGTCCGCGAAGCCGAGCTACAGGCCGCCCAAAGGGCCGCCGAACGGACGGTCGCCGCCTGACGGAATGGGCCCGAAATCGCGACTCGTTGGGCGAGAATTCCCGTTTTGATACAATGGCAAGTAGCCACCTGACAGGGTTCCCCCTGAGGCGACGGCGCCACAGCGCGGCATTAGTCGCAAAACCCGGGTTCGGGACGGGAACGCGGGGCGCGGACCTTGCATTGGCTCAGGTGGAGGAGAGCTTGTCATGCCTAAACGTCCACCCGCCCAGCCCGGACTGCGCATCGTGTCGACCGACGCGGAGGTCTACGATCTGATGCGTACCCCGGAAACCACCGCCGATCGGGTCCGTCGCTTGCAGATGGAAGCCCGCGCCCTGGCCGTCGAACAGGTCGAGGCGCTTGAGCGCGTTCTGCTCGAGGCCGCCCGCCTGGCCAAGGAGATCGCCGATGGGGGCGACGCCTATCCGATCGGCGCCCGGGAGATCGCCGGTCGTCTCGCCTCGGACCTGCCGGCCAAGTCCGAGACGCTGAAGGTCATCGTCAACCGCACGCTCTGACAGGGGCGGAGGCGATCCCGTCCGGCCGGGGCTGGCCGGACGCCGAAGACTAGGCGGGCCGCGTCTCGCGCCCGGTGCGAAGGCGTTTGGCCAGGCGGAAGACCACGATGGCCAGAAGCACCAGGGCGATCGGGATCAGGATTGGCGCCAGGAAGGCGATCAGAACGGTCACGAAGGCCAGCACGTCCTCGATGAAGGACACCACCGGATTGCCCAGTCCGCCCGTGGTCGCCGTAGAGCCGACCCGCACGCCCGTCTGGGCCGCATTGAAGGCCAGGGCCGCCGGCGCGCCGACAATCAGCCCGGCCACCGCCGCCATCGTCGGGTCGACCGCCCAGAACACGCTTCCCGCCGCCACCGCCCCGGCCAACGGTCGCGTCACATAGCCGGCTGCGTTCAGGGCGTGGTCCACCGCCGGGATCTTGTCGCCGGCGAACTCCACCACCGTCGCCACGCCCAAGGCCGCGATGGCCGGCCAGGAGACGATCCAGTCCATCTGCTCGATCAGCCGCACGCCGAACATCTCGAACCGCGCCGCCAGGGCCAGCATCAGCAGCGGCAGGAAGGTGCGCAGCCCCGTCGCCGAGGCCAGGCCCAGGCCCAACAGGGCGGGCAGCACCCACATCTGCAGCGGCCCGGCCGCCGCCTTGAGGGACTCCAGATCGACCTCGGGCATGGCTCCCTCCTGAATCAGCGTGGCGATAATGCGCGGAACACCGGTCCGCTCCATCGGCTTTCAGCACTCCCCGACCTTGAGGAGCTGACCATGGACGACCGTTTCGAAGACCGCGCCGAGAAGATCGCCGATCAGGAGCGGAAGATTCAGGCTGGTATCGACGCCAAGGACTCCAAGGGCGGGGGCGACAAGCACGAAGGCGAAAAGGATGGGGGCGCGGTCCAGGCCGGGGCCCGCAAATACCCCGAACCGCCCTTCCCCAAGCAACACCAGAGGAAGCCCGGCGATGAGGCGGCGCTGGACCCCGCGCCGATGTACGACGCCCCCTTCTGGAAGGGCTCGGGGAAGCTGGACGGAATGGCGGCGATCGTCACCGGCGGCGACAGCGGCATCGGTCGCGCCGTCGCCGTGCTGTTCGCCCGCGAAGGCTGTGACGTCGCGATCTGCCATCTCGACGAGGAGAAGGACGCCGAAGCGACGAAGGCGGCTGTCGAGGCCGAAGGGCGCAAGGCGATCATCTTCAAAGGCGACGTCGCCGACCCGACCTTCTCGGAGGCGGCGGTCAAGGCGACGCTGGACGCGTTCGGCCGGCTCGATGTGGTGGTGCCCAACGCCGCCTTCCAGGAGCATGTCGAGGCGTTGGAGGACCTGACCCTCGAGCATTTCGATCGCACGCTGAAGACCAACCTCTACGGCTACTTCAACCTGGTGAAGGCGGCCGTGCCCCACCTGAAGGCGGGCGGATCGATCGTCATGACCGGCTCGGTCACCGGCATCATGGGCAATGAGAACCTGCTCGACTATTCGCTGACCAAGGGCGGCATCCACGCCTTCGCCCGCTCGCTGGGCACGCACCTGGCCCCACGCGGCATCCGCGTGAACGTCGTGGCGCCCGGCCCGGTCTGGACCCCGCTCAATCCCGCCGACAAGGACGCCGAGGCGACGTCCAAATTCGGCTCGCAGACGGTGATGAAACGTCCGGCCCAGCCCGAGGAGATTGCGCCGGCCTTCGTCTTCCTCGCCTCGCCCCAGTGCTCCAGCTACATCACCGGCGAGGTGCTGCCGATCATCGGCGGCTACGGCGGCGGCTGACCTAGCGGCTCTTCGACGGCGCGGGCGGCGCGGCGGTCGGGCTGTCCTTCGACGGCCAGATGTCCTGGTAGACCTTCTCGCCGACGATGATGAAGCCGGTCAGCTGCGCCCGGATGTTGGCCAAGGAAGCGCCGCCCTCCAGCTCGATCTGGCGGTGAATGACATAGTCGTCGCCCTCCACCGCATCGGCCACGTACTGATAGGACAGCCGGCTCTCCAGCTCCCGCGAGTGGACCACGTCATCGACCTCGAACAGGCCGTTGACGCCCAGCGACTTGCACTTCTGCTTGGCGCCTTCGCCCTCGCAGTCCGTGCCGATCAGTACGACCTGCATCCAGTCGTCGAAGGTGACCCACAGCTGCAGGCCGTCATTGTCGTAGCTGACCTCGTTGACCACGCCGTTCTCGACGTCGACCAGCGCGCGGCCCTGGGTCTCGGTGAACTCGGTCCAGGTCTGGGCCGCGGCGACGCCGGGCGCGAGCAGGACGACAGCCGCGATTGCGATGGATTTGAACAGATTGGACATAAGCACCCCCGAGGGGTGCAACTCACCACGGAGACGCCGCCGAGCGCTAGTGTCAGGCGGCCACGTCGCGAAATTCGTTGTGACGCTTCAGCCAGGCCACCGCATAGCTGCAGCGCGGGACCAGCTTCAGCCGCTCGGCCCGCGCATGCTCCGCCAGGGCCTGCATGAAGCTCGCCGCCGCGCCCGTTCCGCGCAGTGAAGGTTCGGCTTCCACGTGCAGGATGATTCGAGCGTCGCCCTGAACCGCATAGTCGGCCCAGACGGTGCGCGTCTGGCCCTCCTCGTCGGTGAACCCTTGTTCGAAACGCTGGCGGGCGATGACGTCGCGGAGGTCGGTCATGATGCTACTGTGAAGTGTCGGTTGGCGGACATTACGCCAACCCCTTCGACCCCGGGTTGTTCCTCGCCGGTCAGCGTGAGGTCAGATTTGGTCTGACCGTGTCGCCGCGGCGCATCAGGGGGCCCGGCCGCCGAGCAGATTGAGCAGGCCCAGGACGCTCTTCACGGTGAACCAGACGGTCAGCAGGAAGAGGGCGAACAGGCAGAGGAAGCCGAGCGGGATCAGGATGATCGAGATGAAGCTGCCGATGGCCACGATCCACAGGCCGATCGTCCACCAGAACACCGACCAGAACAGGCTGATCTGCGCCTCGATGTGCTGACGCGGGAGGCCGGTGGCGGCGCCCTTTCCTGCGTAGGCGACGATCAGCCCGACCAGCACCAGCAGGTTCGCGCTAGGCAGGGACAGGATGTAGAGCGCCCAGGCGATGACCGCGGCGACCTTGCCTTCTTCTTCATGGCCGGCGGCGAATTTGGGCTCGCGGCGGTCTTCGGGGGCGGTCTCGGTCATCTCGATCTCCTCAGTATTGGATCCACCAGCCGCGCGGATCCTTGATCGCCTTGCCCTGTTGCAGGGCCCAGACGCCGGCGGCGCCGCGCGCAAGGGTCCACAGGGCGGCGGCGAACAGGACCGGCACGCCGAGCGCGAACGGCGCGGCCAGCAGGATGACGCCCGCCGCCGCTGCGACGGCCGCGGTCCACAGCGTCCGCTGCTGGTAGATGAAGTGCGATTGCGCCGCCGGATCCTCTGGACCGTCGCGGCCGGTCACGGCCAGCAGGCCGATCACCGCCGAGACCCCCAGGGTCGGCACGGCGAACAGGATCAGGGCGTAGACAGCGTACAGGCTCATGCCGCCTCCGGTGATAAGCTTGGACTCGGCGCGGCGCGGCGGCCGGTCGCGGAAGGCCGCCGAAGGTTCGACGATCGATCCCGCTTCGACCGGGCGCGGCCGGGGATCGTTGACGAGCTCCGATTCGGGGCGGGTCATCGCCGGGGCGGCCGCCGGGCGCTGGTCGAACAGGTCGGGCTCGCGCTCGTCCCGGGCATCCGCACGGGCGATCTCGGGGGCGGCCGGAGCCGGTTCGGGCGCGCGCGTACGGCCTTGCAGCGACGCCGGGGTGGCGAAGCCGATCAGGTCGTCGAGATCGTCGGGCGCATGGGGATCGCCGTGTTCGGCCATCGGGGGTCCTTCGAGTCCGGGATCAGAATGACGGCCCGGCGGCGGGCGTGCAACCGGGAACGGCTCAGCGCGCGAGTACGATCTCGCAGCCGGCGGCGGCGGCGTCGCCCAGGGCGCCCGGCTTCTCGATCCGCACCGTGCACCGACGCACCCGCGGGTCGGCCAGCAGGGCCAGGGCCAGGCGTTCGGCGAAGGTTTCGACCAGGCCGACATGGCCCTCGTCGGCGATGGCCCGAGCGGCCTCGCCCACCGTCTCATAGTTGATGGTGTCGGCCAGCCGCTCGACCGGCGCCGGCTCCAGCTCCAGGGTCGCGTCGATGACCAGCTGCTGCCGGCGGCCGTGCTCATGGTCGTAGACGCCGATGCCGGCGTGCACGTCGAGCCCGCGTACGAACACGGTCAGGCCTTCGCGACGGGGCGCTTCGCTGGACGGGAAGGGCAGGGGGGAGGACGAGACCACGACTTACTCCACGATGTCCGGGGTCTTCCAGGCCAGGTGCTGGCCGCCGTCGACGGCGATCATCTGGCCGGTCACCAGTTCGGCGTCGATCAGCCAGCGCACCGCCCCTGCGACCGCCTGCGGGCTGCCGGGCCGGGCCAGCAGGGTGTTGCGCGCCTCGGCGTCGAAATCGGCCTGGGTCTGGTGGGTCGAGGGCAGGGTGGGACCGGGGCCGACGCCGTTCACCCGGATGCGCGGCGCCAGGGCCTGGGCCAGGGTGCGCGTCGCCCACCACAGGCCGTTGCGCGACAGGGCGTAGGAGACGAAGCGCGGATCGGGCTTGAGGACCCGCTGGTCCAGCAGGTTGACGATCGACGAGCCGTCCGGCGCCTGGGCCGCGAAGTCTTCGGCCAGCACGATCGGCGCGCGCAGATTGGTCTCGATGTGGGCGTCCCAGGTGTGACGGCCGAGACCGCCGACGCGGTCGTCCTCGAACACCGAGGCGTTGTTGACCAGCACGGCCAGCGGCCCGCCGATGGCCAGGACGGCGGCCGGGATCAGGCCGCGCACCTCGCCCTCGTCGGACAGGTCGGCGGCCACGGTCGCGGCGCGAACGCCCAGCGCGCGCGCCTGCTCCGCCACGGCCTCGGCCTCGGCGGCGGACTCACGGTGATGGATGACGACGTCGAAGCCGGCCCGCGCCAGCTCAAGGACGATCGACCGGCCGATGCGCTTGCCGCCGCCGGTGACCAGCGCGGCTCCGCGACGGATGGACTCAGTCAACCCGGCCGAACTCGAGGTAGTTGATCAGGCCGAGGACGGCGACGAAACCGAGGATGATGTAGAGGGCCAGCATCGAATGCTCCTTGTTGCGCCCGCTGATAAAGCGGCGGGCGCGGCTGTTCAAGCGGGCGGCAGGCCCTATCGTTCATCCCATGACCACCTGGCGCGCCCGCATCGAGCCCCTGATCCGGCCCCTGTTCTTCACCTATGTGCGGATCAGCCGGGGCATGACCCTGGGCGTGCGCGGGATCGCCGTCGACGGCGAGGGCCGGGTGCTGCTGGTCAAGCACACCTATCTGCACGGCTGGTGGCTGCCCGGCGGCGGCGTCGAGCGCGGCCAGACCGCCGAGCAGGCCTTGGCCGACGAGATGCGCCAGGAGGCTGGACTGCTCATCGAGGGCCGCCCGACCCTGGTCAGCATCCACTCCAGCGAGCGCCATTTCCGCGGCGACCACGTCCTGGTCTACCGCATCGACCGCTTCAGCCTGACCGACCGCACCCACCTGAACGAGATCGCCGAGATCGGCTGGTTCGACCCCGCGGCGCTGCCCGAGGACACCCACCGCGCGACCCGGGCGCGGCTGGCGGAGGTGTTCGGCGGGCAGGCGTGCGATCCGGCGTGGTGAGGGCCGGCGTCGAAGCTAATCCGCCCTGTCGGTCGCGGGAGCCCCGCCGACCGTGACGGCCTCGGGCCCAGGCGGCGGCCGATGGGTCAGCCGCACGCCCTTGAGCCATAGCTTCAGCGCCTCCCAATGGATGGCGACGATGACCTTGAGGGTGAGCAACGGCATGGCGGCGACTGCGAGCGCCAGTTGGCGGTCGGTCAGCGATCGTCGATGGGCCGCCAGCGAGGCGGTCAGCAGCGGCCCTTGGTCGTCGGCGGCGAGGATGGCCAGGTCAAGGCGCCCGCCGGGCGCATGGACCCTGAACTGATAGTCCATGTCCATGCCGAGGAAGGGGGAGACGTAGAGCGCCTTGGCCGCGCCCTGCCGGATCCGGCCGCTGGCCCGGTCGGCCTCCGCGATCGGAATGACGTAGGCGTGGTGCTCGCCGAAGGTGTTGGCGACCTCATAGACCATCGCCGCCAGCGCCCCGTCCGGCAGGTGGCAGTAGTAGACGCTGATCGGATTGAAGACGTAGCCGAGCACCCGCGGCATGGTCAGCAGCCGTATCGGGCCCCCGCCGATGTCGACTCCGCCGCGGGCCAGGCAGGCCGTGACATGGCTGCGCAGGTCGCCGCCGGAGCGATCGCCGTGGTCCCGGTCGTAGAGGGCCAGCACGTTGAACCGATTGCGCGAAAACAGCCGCAGGCGCCGGTCCAGCCTGTCGATCTCCGCGAGATCGAGCAGAAGCCAGAATACGCGGTACCGAAGCCGGTGTTCGCGCGGCCGCAGGCGATGATGCCGAACCTCGCCGCGATAGAGGGCGGACGCCTCGGTCAAGCGGCGACCCCCGGCTCTCGGAGACGTAGGGCCGGCAGCGCGATGCGGCCGCTCTCGTCGGCGACCGACCACGGACGGCGCACGCCCCCGAGTTGCTCCGCCACGGCGAGGCCGGCCTGCAAACCGTCTTCATGGAAGCCTGCGCCGAAATAAGCCCCGCAGTACCAGACCCCGCCATGCCCCTGCAGGTCCCACAGCCGCTTCTGGGCCTGCAGCGCCTGCGGGTTGAAGACAGGGTGCTCGTAGATCTCGCTGCGCAGCAGGGTGTCGGGCCGCGGCGGCCGCGGCGGGTTCAGGGTCACGAAGACGTCCTGACCGGGCAGCCCCTGCAGCTTGTTCATCCAGTAGGTGACGCACAATCCGTCGTCGACGCCGATATAGTTCCAGCTCGCCCAGGCCCGGCGCCGCCGCGGCATCAGGCCGGCGTCCGTATGCAGCAGGGTGAGGTTGCGGCTGTAGCGGAAGGCTCCGAGGAGTTCGGTCTCCTGCTCGGTCGGCTCGGCCAGCATCGTCAGCGCCTTGTCGGCATGGGCGGCGATGATCACGTGGTGGAAGCGCTCGACAGCGCCGTGGTTGTCCTGCAGGACGACACCGCCTTCGGCCCGGTGAATGGCCGTGACGCCTCGATTGAGACGGATGTCGGTGATGCCGGCGGCCATCCGTTCGACGTAGGTCCGACTGCCGCCCTCGACCGTCCGCCACAGGGGGCGTTTGGTCAGGTTCATCAGGCCGTGATTGCCGAAGAAGCGGATGAAGGCCTCCGCCGGGTAGTCCATCAGCAGCTGCGCCGGCGACGACCAGATGGCCGCCGCCATGGGCAGCAGGTGATCATCGCGGAAGGCCTCGCTGAACCCTTCTCGCTTGAGGTAGGCGCCGAGGGTGAGGCCGGGATCGATGCCCGCCGACAGCGCGCCGGGCGCATCGCGGTAGAAGCGGATGATTTCGCCGAGCATCGCCCAGAACCTGGGCCTGAGGGCGTTGCGGCGCTGGGCGAAGAGGCCGGGCGCGGCGTATTCGAACCGGCCCTGGTCCATGGACACCGCAAACGACATATCGGTCGCCCGGCTCCGGATCCCAAGATGGTCGAACAGCGCGATCAGGTTGGGATAGGTCGCGTCATTGAAGCAGATGAAGCCGGTGTCGACGGCGACGGTCCCCGACGACAGCGCGGCGGTGACCGTATGGGAATGGCCTCCCAACCGGTCCGCCTTTTCGTAGAGGGTCACGCGATGGCGCTGCGACAGCAGCCAGGCGGCGGACAGGCCGGCCACGCCCGAGCCGACGACCGCGACCTTCAAGGGGGTGTCGGAATCAGGCGACATGACGGCTCCGAGGACTGACGCCTGCGGTGTGCAGGCGTGTCGAAGTACGTCGGACGTTCGTCATTGGATCGTCGGTGATCCAGACATCGCCGCAAAGCGTAGTAGGGTTCATGCATGTCCAGGATGCCGCGCCCGAAGCGAGACGGTCGATCCGTATGAAGCATCCGGAGGCGGACCCTCAGGCGCACGACCGGCTGATCGAGGCCGTGGCGCTGCGGCGTGACCGCGAGGCGTTCGCCGAGCTGTTCGCCTATTTCGCGCCGCGGCTGAAGACGTGGCTCATCCGGTCGGGCGCGACCCCCAATGCGGCCGAGGACTTCGCGCAAGACGCCATGCTCACGGTGTGGAGAAAGGCTGATCTGTTCGACGCGCGGCGCGCCGGGGCGGCGACATGGATCTTCGCCATCGCCCGAAATCGCCGCCTCGACATGCTGCGCCGCGATGCGCGGCCCCTGCCGACGCCCGAGATCGACCCGGCCGGCGACGGCGTGCCTCGCCCTGACGAGATCGTCTCCATGCAGGAGGACGCCCGTCGGGTCCGCGACGCCCTGTCCCGACTCAGCGCCGATCAGGTCGAGGTTCTGCGCCTGGCCTTCTTCCTCGAGCGCCCGCACTCCGAAATCGCGAACCGGCTCGGCCTGCCGCTCGGCACCGTCAAGTCGCGCATCCGCAACGCCATGATCAAGCTCCGAACGATCCTCGGACCGCCGGAGGAGACGACCCGATGAACCCCGCCCGCAATCCGTCCGAAGACCGTCTGCTGGCCTATGCCGCCGGAACCCTGAGCCCGCCCGAGGCGGTGGTCGTCGCGGCCCATCTGGCGCTGCGCCCGGCCAATGACGCCTGGGTGCGCCGGCTGCAGGCCGTCGGCGGCGTCTTGCTGGAGGAGACGCCGCCTGCTGCGCTGTCCGACGCCGCCCTGACCCGGGCGCTGGCCCGGATCGACGCCGACGCCGGTGAAGCCGCGGCGGCGCCGATGACCAATGACATGGCCGATCTGCCCGAGCCGCTGCGGCGCTATGCGCTCGGCCCGTGGCGCTGGGCCGGGCCGGGCATCCGGGTCCGCGACGTGCTGGCGCCGCGAGACGGCGACTGCCGCGTCATCCTCCTCGAGATCGCCCCCGGTCAGAAGACGCCCCGGCACACCCATCGAGGCGTCGAACTGACCTGCGTCCTCAAGGGGGCCTACGCCACCGAAACCGAACGCTTCGAGGTCGGCGACTTCGAGGAAGCCGACGACGAGGTGCTGCACCAGCCGCGGGTCGTCTCCGACGAGCCGTGCCTGTGCGTCGCGGCGCTGGACGGTCAAATCGAGCTGGACGGCTGGCTCGGCCGGCTGATTCAGCCGTTCGTGAAGCTGTAGATCAAGCCGGCCCGCGCAGCAGGCGCATCACCGCGGCGCAGGCCAAGCCGGCCGCGCTCCCGCTGACCACCACCCCCCAGGCCATGTCGATCAGCGACAGCTTGAGACTCCAGGTCTTGAGCGTCGCCAGGTTGGTCAGGTCATACGTGCCATAGGCGAACAGGCCGAATAGCCCGCCCCACAGCAGCGCTCGCTTCCAGTTCTGGTCGGCCAGCCCCGGCAATACCGCGAAGAAGGTCAGGCCGGCGGCATAGAGCGCATAGAAGGCGATGGCCGGGACAAGGCGGAATTTCTCGGCCAGCATCTCCCCGACCAGCGGCCGGTAGAGCCGGCCTCCCATGGCCCCGAGCCAGACGGTGTCGATCACGGCGAAGATAATCAGGGTGGCGGCGTAGGCGACGACGACGTTCATCTTCTGCTCCCGGCGTTGTCGAGCAATACGCACGCCCGCCCCGATCGGATGGCGGCGCGGGCAAGATGACATCATTGGCGTCGACGCCGCCGTCGGAACTCGTTGCGCCAAGCGCCTATGAACCGGCAGAAGGTGGCGCGGCGCTCCCGTTTGCCGTTACGCTCTCCCGCATGAACCCCTCCGCCCTCGTCATGATCCTGGTCGTCCTCGCGGGCGGCGCGACGGCCTTGCAGGCGCCGACCAATGCGCGGCTGGCGACGGCGGTGAACTCGCCGGTCAATGCGGCCTTCGTCTCGTTCGCGGTGGGCACGATCGCGCTCGCCATGGCCGCCGCCGCGCTGCACACCCGGCCGGACATGACGGCGGTGCGGGGGTTGCCGTGGTGGGCGTGGATCGGCGGGCTGTATGGGGCCTGCTTCGTCGTGGCCGCGGCCTGGGGCGTGCCGCGGCTGGGGGTGGCGCTGACCATCACCCTGATGGTGGCCGGCCAGCTGCTGATCGGCCTGATCCTCGATCATTTCGGGGCCATGGGCATGCCGCGCGCGCCGCTCAGCCTCGGCCGCGTCGCCGGCGTCGGCCTGGTCGTCGCCGGCGTGCTGATGGTGCGAAAGTTCTGACCTTCGCCGCGCGCCGCGGATGCCTATATTGGCGGCAATGACCGAGGAGACCCTGCCCGCCGATTCGCCGCCCCTGCCGCTGGTCGCCGCCGACCTGATCCTCGACGAGTCGCGGCGCGCGCCCGACAAGCCAGGCGTTTACCGCATGTACGGCGAGGACGGGACCTGCCTCTACGTCGGCAAGGCGCGGTCGCTGAAGAAGCGCATCGTCCAGTACGCGCAGGGCCGCTTCCATACCCAGCGCATCGGCCTGATGGTCTCCCTGACCCGCTCGATGGAGTTGGTGGTCACGGCCTCCGAGACCGAGGCCCTGCTGCTCGAATCCAACTTCATCAAGAAGCTGAAGCCGCGCTTCAACGTGGTGCTGCGCGACGACAAGTCGTTCGCCGAGCTGATGATCCGCCGCGATCATCGCGCCCCCCAGGTGCGCAAGCATCGCGGGGCCCACACCACGCCGGGCGACTATTTCGGCCCCTTCGCCTCGACCTGGGCGGTCAACCGGACCCTGACCACCCTGCAGAAGGCGTTTCTCCTCCGATCGTGCTCCGACAGCGTCTACGAGACCCGCACCCGGCCGTGCATGCTGCACCAGATCAAGCGCTGCTCGGCCCCGTGCACCGGCCTGATCTCGCTGGAGGACTACGGCGAGCTGGTCACTGAGGCGGAACAGTTCCTGCGCGGCAAGTCGCGGGCCGTCATCGGCCGGCTGTCCAAGGAGATGCAGGCCGCCTCGGATGAGATGGACTTCGAACAGGCCGCCCGCGTGCGTGACCGCATCCGCGCCCTGTCGGCCATCTCGATGGAGAACTCCGTCAGCGCCGATAGCGTCCCCGAGGCCGACGTCTTCGCCCTGTACTCCGACGGCGGCCAGGCCTGCGTCCAGGTCTTCTTCTACCGCGGCGGCCAGAACTGGGGCGGCCGCGCCTATTTCCCGCGCGTCGACAAGACCGACACCGACCCCGAAATTCTCGCGGCCTTCCTGGGCCAGTTCTACGAGGACAAGCCGGTTCCGCGGCTGATCCTGGCCAACGTCCTGCCGTTCGAGAAGGAGTTGCTGGAGGAGGCCTTCTCGCTGAAGGCCAAGACCGTCGACGGCCGCCGCGTGGTCTCGATCGAACTGCCGCGGCGGGGCGAGAAGGCCGGCCTGGTCGACCACGCCCTGACCAACGCCCGCGAGGCGCTCGGCCGCCGCCTGGCCGAGAGCTCGGCGCAAGGGAAGATCCTCGACGAGGTCTGCGAGGCCTTCGGCCTGGACGGCCGCCCCGAGCGTATCGAGGTCTACGACAACGCCCACATCCAGGGGACCAATGCGGTCGGCGGCATGATCGTCGCCGGCCCCGAGGGCTTCCAGAAGTCGCAGTACCGGAAGTTCAACATCAAGGGCGAGGATCTCGCGCCCGGCGACGACTACGGCATGATGCGCGAGGTCATGCGCCGGCGCTTCAGCCGACTGGTCAAGGATGAGGACGAAGGCGAGGAGGTGATCCGCCCCGACCTGCTGCTGATCGACGGCGGCGCGGGCCAACTGGCCGAGGTGCTGGCGGTGCTCGCCGATCTGGGGCTGGACGACATACTCGCCGTCGGCGTGGCCAAGGGACCTGACCGCGACGCCGGCAAGGAGCATTTCTTCGTGCCCGGCAAGCCGCCCTTCATGCTGCCCCTGAAGTCGCCGGCCCTCTACTACATCCAGCGCCTGCGCGACGAGGCGCACCGCTTCGCCAACGGCGCCCACGCCAAGCGGCGCTCGATGGACATCAAGAAGAACCCGCTCGACGAGATCGAAGGCGTCGGGCCCGGCCGCAAGCGGGCCCTGCTGCACGCCTTCGGCTCGGCCAAGGGCGTCGGCCGGGCCTCCGTCGTCGACCTGGTCAAGGTCGAGGGCGTCAGCCAGGCCCTGGCCGAACGCATTCACGGCTTCTTCCACCCCGCCCGCTGAGCGGCGGGCAGGGAGTCAGCGCGGGGTCACCCCGATGGTGACGGTCACCCGGCGCGCTTCGGCGTCGGTGCGCGGCGGGTCGGGGTCGTTGGCGATCGGGGCCTCGCCAAGTGAGGCGGTCGGGATGAACTTCTCCGGGGTGACGCCGGCGTTGTGCATCAGATAATCGGTCACCGCCTGGGCCCGGCGCTCGCTGAGCCGGCGATTGGCTTCGGCGTTGCCGGTGGGGTCGGCGCGGCCGACGACGGCCAGCCGGAAGGGGGTGTTCAGAGCCTTCGCCTGGGCCGCGATGTCATCCAGGCTTCGACGGCCCTCGTCAGACAGGGCGGCGCTGCCGACGTTGAAATAGACCGACGTCCGCCCGGCCGAAGTCAGGGTGCCGAAATTGTCGATCCGGGCGGTGTTCTCCGCGACGCGCCCTTCCGTGCCGACCAGGCCGGCGGAGATCTGTTCGGCCGTCCGGAGGTCGCTGTTCTTGAAGGTGACCTTCTCGGCGGTCAGCACCGGCGCGCCGGGCACGATGTCGATGTCGACGATCAGGCCCGGGATCAGGTCGCTCGCGGGGTGTTCCTCACCGCGTACCCCGAGCACGCCCGACGTGCCCCGGATCTCGGTCGCCGGGGTCAGAGACACCGGCGTGTCGCCGGCGCTGCCCCGCACCGTCAGGCTGTCGCCATGATTGGCCGTGATCGTGCCGGTGATCCTCGCCTGGGCGAGGGCGTCGTCCGTCGCGACGGCGCCCGCCGCGAGGGCCGCTGCCGCAGCGATGGCTGTCATGAACCTCTTCATATTCCTGTCCTCATGCGAGGGCGGCTCGGGACGAGCCTTCCCTGCGTAGGGCCTAGGCTCAAGCTCGGGCGCCCGATATCCGGTGGAATCCCGAGCGGCCCCGCTTGAACGACCCACGTTCTTCGCTCGGGCGTCCCCGCCGGACTGTCCCCCTCTTCCCCCTCGCGGGAGCGAGCGCCTATACCGGCTGCATGTCGAACGAATCCGCTGACGCCCTGCTGTCGGGCTACCGCCGTTTCCGCGAAGGCCACTGGGCGGAGGCCAAGGCCGAATATGAGGCCCTCGCCGCCGGCCAGAAGCCGCACACCCTGATCGTCGCCTGTTCGGACAGCCGCGCCGACCCGGCCCTGATCTTCGACGCCGCCCCCGGGCAGCTGTTCGTGGTCCGCAACGTCGCCAACCTGGTGCCGCCCTACGAGCCCGACGGCCACCTGCACGGCGTCTCGGCGGCGCTCGAGTTCGGGGTCAAGGTGCTGAACGTCTCGCGCATCGTGGTCATGGGGCACGCCCACTGCGGCGGGGTCAGCGCCATGCGCAACGGCGCGCCCGAGAACTGCCAGGACTTCGTCGCCCCCTGGGTCGAGCAGGCCGCGCCGATCGTGCGCCACGTCTGCGAGGAGACCGCGCCCGAAGAAGCTGAACAGGCCGCCGAGGAGGCCGTCGTGCGGCTGTCGCTGCGCAACCTGCGCACCTTCCCGTGGATCGCGGAGCGCGAGGCCGCCGGCGAACTGACCCTGACCGGCCTGCATTTCGGCATCGCCGACGGCGTGCTGCGCGCCCTCAGCGGCCCCGGCCGGTTCGAAGCGCTCGACTGAACTCGCCTCACGCAACGAAGCGTGGCAAATCCCCGTTGAGGTCTCCGAAGCGAGACTTCGGAAGCGAGACCGAATGACCCCGACCCACCACGCCAATCCCATCCCGAACATCCTCACCGGCCTGCGCCTGATCGCCGGGGTGGTGATGTTCCTGATTCTGGCGGGGGCCGCGCCACAGGGCATTCCGTACCTGTCCGAGTATCTGTCGCCGGACGACCAGTTCCGCTTCGGCCGCACGGCCTTCATCATCTTCGTGGTCGCCGCCTCGACCGACTGGGTCGACGGCTATCTGGCCCGTCGCTGGCACGCCACGACCCGCTGGGGCGCCATCCTCGACCCGATCGCCGACAAGGTGCTGATCACCGGCGCCATTCTGGGCGTTCTGGCCTGGGGCTCGGTGCCGCAGATCGCCATCCCCTGCGGCCTGATCCTGTTCCGCGAGTTCGCCGTCTCGGCCCTGCGCGAGACCGTCGCCGGCAAGGTCAAACTGCCGGTCACCCTGCTGGCCAAGTGGAAGACCGTCCTGCAGATGGTCGCCCTCGGCTGCCTGCAACTGGTCCTGCTGTGGGACGGCTTCGGCCTGCCGCTGGAGTGGCAGCCGCACTTCCAGACCTTCAGCTACGTGCTGATCTGGGTCGCCGCCATCGTCACCGTCTGGACCGGCTGGCAGTATTTCGCCAAGGCCCAGCAGAAGATGAGCCAGATCTAGGCTCTGGCATCGGCGGCGGCGCGCATCGGCAGCCGCCGCGGTCTGGCAAGTGGCTAGTGGCTAGTGATTAGTGGCTGGCCACAGCCGGTGGCGCCGCATGGACCGCGCTGCCCCCCGTGGGCAGCCCAAGCGCCGACGCGCCGGTGTGTAGTTATCGTCTCTCTGCGGGGGGGCAGCGCGACGGCGACCGCTGCACCAGCGGCGGCCAGCCACTAATCACTAGCCGCTAATCACTTGCCCGCCTGGATGCGTCGAACAGAGAGCGCCGCGGCCGGCAGCGCCCCCCGGCCTCAGCCGCCCGCTCCCCACTTCTTCAGCCGCTCCAGCACCGGCGTGACCGTGTCCCAGTAGGGACGGGCGCATTCGCCGTGCCAGAGGCCGGACAGGCCGAGCTCGCCGTCCGGGTCCTTGTCGAAATGCATCTTGGTCGCCGGCTGCCCCTTCCGCACGGGCTGCTGGCATTTCGGGCACCAGGGCCCCCGGGGATCACTCCCCCGAACGCTATCAAAAGCCATTTTACTCTTCCCCGACAGCGCCCGGCGACTGTTTGCCGGTCCGCTTCGCACGGAGGAGCGTCCGCCTGATCTGGGGCGCTGTAAAGGCGGTCTGAGGGCCCCTGGCCCACCGTGGGTCAGGAAAGTGACTAGTGGCTAGTGGCTAGTTGTTTAGCCTCAACAGGTTGTCCTGGGGCAGGGCGAGTCTGCTGATTGGAAAGTTGTATCGATGCCGCCACTGCGGCCGCCGTCGTCGACTGCCCACGGGGGGCGGCGCCACGCCGGCGGACTCGCTGGCGGTGGCCATCCACTAGCCACTAGCCACTTCGGGAGCTCGGCGGCCGCCGCCTTGCAGCCACTGCGGCCGCCGTCGTCGACTGCCCACGGGGGGCGGCGCCACGCCGGCGGACTCGCTGGCGGTGGCCAGCCACTAGCCACTAGCCACTTCGGGAGCTCGGCGGCCGCCGCCTTAGCGCGCGACCCCCAGCTCACGCACCAGGTGATCCATGCCGTAGACATCGCGCAGGGCGGCGGTCACCGCGCCGGTGGTCACGATCACCGAGCGGTTGGTGTTGCGGTCGTAGCCGTAGGCGTTGCGCTGGGTCAGGACGGTGGAGTCGAAATTCGCCCCCAGAATCTCGCCCTTCTCATTGACGACGGGCGATCCCGACGAGCCGCCGATGGTGTCCGAGGACACGGCCATGTTCAGCACGGTGCCGGCCGGGATGCGGTCCCTGGCGGCGAGCAGCTTGGGCGCGACGTCGAACGGCGCGGCGCCGGTCGCCCGGTCCCACAGGCCGTCGAAGGTGGTGAAGGCGCCCCAGCGCTGGCCCGGAACGTCCGACCCCTCGATCTTGCCGTAGGTCAGGCGCAGGGTGCCGGTCGCGTCCGGATAGACGCTGTCGCCGTAGGCCTGGAAGCGGGCCTTCGCCAGCTGCTCCGAAGCGCGGGCGGTCGGGGCGTCGACCCGGGCCTCCCAGTCGGCGCGCACGGCGCGGGTCTCGTCCTGGATCGACAGGAGGTACTGGATCAGCGGGTCGCTCGAGGCCTCGACGGCCGCGAGTCCGCCTTCCCACAGCGCCTTGCGAACGGCCGGATCGGCCAGGGTCGTGCCTTCGATCAGGCGGGCCGACAGCTGTTCCGGCGACTCATCGCCCAGCAGGCCGCGCACGCGGGGATCATCGACGGTCAGCCATTCCCGGGTCTTGGACAGCCACCACTCCATCCGCACCTGCTCCAGCTCCGGATAGACCGGACGCTCGGCGAACAGGCCCGACTGCACCGCCGCCAGGCGGCTGTCGGCGAACTCGGGCAGGCGCTCGGCCGACGGCTTGCCTCGTTCCTGCGCCCCGCGCACCAGGGTCCGGGCCCAGGAGAACAGCTGCGAGCCGCCGGCGACGGGCGTGGTGCCCATGCCCGTGCCGCCTTCCAGCAGGGCCATGGCGGCGTAGTTTTCGCGCACGACGGGCTGGATCGCGCTCAGGGCGGTCCACGGATCGCCGTCCACGGCGCCGGCGCGGCTGCGGAAGTCGGCTTCCTGTTCGGCCTTCATGGCCATGAACGACGGGTCGGTCAGCGCGCGCATGCGGCCCAAGCCGCGCTTGTAGGTGTTCTCAAGGCCGACGATCGGATCCATGGCCTCGAAGGCCTGGCGCTCGCCCTCCTCGGAGTAGCGGATCAGGCGGCCGCGCAGCTCCGACGCGATCAGCTGGTCCATCGGCAGGACCACGTCGCGCACCGTCATCAGCTGGTCCTGGGTCAGCAGGCGCTGGGTCGCGCCCGGGCTGCCCGTCACGAACACCGGCGTGCCCTCGACCGGCTTGTCGGCGTTCCAGGTGAAGTGGGTCGGCGTCACGGCCGGCTGGCCGTTCTCGTACAGGCGGATGAAGGCCGCATCGATGGCGAAGCGGGGGAAGCTGAAGTTGTCCAGGTCGCCGCCGAAGGTCGCGGCGCGATCCTCGGGCGCCCAGGCCAGGCGCACGTCGGAGAACTTCTTGTAGGTGTAGAGCTTGAACTGGCCGCCGCGGTACAGGCTCACCACCTGGCAGCGCTTGTCGGCGGCGCCGCCGCAGGCTTCCTGCTCGATCTTGCCGGCTTCGGCGTCACGCGCGCGGGTGAAGGCCTGGCCTTCCAGCCCGGCGCCGGCGGCATGCATCCGCTCGGTGACGTCGGTGATCTGGGTCAGGATCTCGGCCGAGCCCCCGGGGCATTTCAGCTCTTCCTCGCGGCTGCGCGGGGTGAAGCCGGTCTCGGCGAAATTGGTCGCCTGCGTCGACAGGTTGGCCACGCAGGTGGCGACGCAGTGGTTGTTGGTCATCACCAGGCCCTCGCCCGAGACCAGGCCCGCCGAGCAGCCGCCGAACTTCACCGACGACAGCCGCACCTTGTCCAGCCACGCCTGGTCGATGTTGGTGCCCAGGGTCGCGTTGGCCCGCGCGATCGGGAAGTTGTCGTAGGTCCACATGCCCTCTTCGGCGCGCGCGGCGCCGGCGGCGAGGGTGAGCGCGATCGCGGTCAGGGTGATCTGGAGGTTACGCATCAAGGTCTCCTGTCCTTCTCCCCTTGCGGGAGAAGGTGGCCCGCGAAGCGGGTCGGATGAGGGGTCTCGCCGGCGGCTGCCGATCAGGTAGCGGGACCATGGATGACGAAGGGGTCGCCCGGCAAGACCGGTGCGACCCCTCATCCGTCATGCTGCGCATGACACCGTCTCCCGCAAGGGGAGAAGGAGGTTATTTAACCCCCAGCTCTTCGAGCAGACGCGGCTGGCGATACACCGTCCGCAGGGCTTCCGTGATGGCCGCCGTAGAGACCGTCACCGTCCGGTTCAGCGTCCCGTCATAACCGAACGAGCCGCCCAGCGAGTGGATGTTGCCGTCGAAGGCGGCGCCGATCACCTCGCCCTGGGCGTTGATCACCGGCGAGCCGGAGTTGCCGCCGATGATGTCGTTGGTCGAGGTGAAGTCGTAGACCACGTCCTTGTTGATCCGGCCTTCTGCGGCCGCCCAGTCCTCGGCCACGTTGAACGGCGCCGATCCGGTGCCGCGCTCGTACAGCCCGCCGATCTTGGTGAAGGCCGGGACATCCACGCCGCGGTAGCTCCAGCCCTTCACCTGGCCGTAGGACAGGCGCAGCGAGAAGGTGGCGTCCGGATAGAGGTTGTCGCCATAGACCGCGAAGCGGGCCTGGGCGACCTTTTCGGCGGCGCGCGAGGTCGGGGCGGTGACCGAGGCGGCCCACTGGTCGCCGGTGGTCTGGGCCGTGGCGTCATTGGCCAGGACGAAGGCCAGCAGCGGATCGGCCGCGGCCAGCTGTTCCGGCGTCATGGCCAGGGCCTGGGCGCGGAAGGCCGGGTCGGCCAGCTTGGTGCCGCTGATCAGCCGGTCGGCCAGGGCCTCCGGGCTCTCCTTGCCCAGCATGGCCTTCACCGCCGGATGGTCGACGGTCAGGTATTCGCGGGTCTTGGACAGCCAGTAGCGCAGGTAGATTTCCTCCATCTCGATCGAGATCGGGGTCTCTTCGCCCAGGCGAGTGGCGAGGGCGGCGCGCTGCGTATCGTTCATGCGGCGCTGGTCGGCCGGCTTGGCTCCGTCCTTGGCCGCGCGCACCAGCGCCTTGGCGTACTGGTACAGGGTCGAGCCGCCGCCCGCTGCCTGCTCCAGCTGGCGGTAGGGCAGGTACTGATCGCGAGCCACGGTCTGCACCCGCTCCAGATCGGCCCACGGATCGCCGATGCGCTGCTGGAGCGCCGGATCGGCGGCGACGCGGTCGCGCAGCTCCTCCTCGGCGTCGCGCTTCACCTGCATGAAGGCCGGGTCGGTCAGGGCGCCCTGCTGGCCGTAATAGACCTTGAAGCTGTTCTCGAGCCCGAAGATCGGGTCGAAGGACACCCGCGCCGCCTCGTCGCCGGTCAGCGAATACTCGAGCAGTCGGCCGCGCAGCTCCGAGGCCTGGATCAGGGTCACCGGCAGCTGCTGGTCGCGCAGTCGCTCCAACTGGCTCATGGTCAGCAGGCGCGAGGTCGAGCCGGGGTTGCCGGCCACGAAGGTCACGTCGCCTTCCTTCGGCGCTTCCGGGTTCCACTTCAGGAAGGTGGGGCTCGAGACCGGCTTGCCGTCCTCGTAGGCGCGCAGGAAGCCGACATCGAGGGCGTAGCGCGGGAAGTTGAAGTTGTCCGGATCGCCGCCGAAGAAGGCCGCCTGCTTCTCGGGCGCGAACACCAGGCGGACGTCGTCGTACTTGCGGAACTTGTACAGGGCGTATTTACCGCCGCGGTAGAAGCTGATGACCTGGCAGTTCATGCGCGGGTCGTCGAGGCAGGCTTCCTGCTGGATCTTGTTGATCTCGGCGGTGCGGGCGGCGTTGAAGGCCGCGCCTTCCAGGCCCTCGCCTGCGCCCAGGACGCGGTCCGTGACGTCGACGATATCGGTCAGCACCTCGGCGGTCTGGCCCGGGCAGCGCTTCTCGTCCTCACGCGAGGCGGTCATCCAGCCGTGGGTGACGAAGTCGTTCTCGGGGCTCGACAGGTCCTGCACGCAGCCGACCACGCAGTGCCAGTTGGTCAGGATCAGGCCGTCCGGCGAGACGAACGAGGCCGAACAGCCCTGGATCCGCACCGAGGCGTTGCGCACGCGGTCCAGCCACGCCTGGTCGATGCGGGTGCCGTACTTGTCGTTGACCGTCTGGATCGGGAAATTGTCGAAGGTCCACATGCCCTCGTCGGCGCGGGCGGGGCCGGCGGCCAAGGTCATGGTCACGACGCCGGCGACGGCGGCGATCGAGGCGGTGGCCGACAGGGCGGCGCGGAGCGAGCGAAGAATCATCTGGTAAGCGTCTCCAGCGGACGGCGGGGGAAGACCGTCCCGAACTGGCACAGTACCTAGACCAGATGAATGAAGGCCGTCCACACGGCCTTAATCCGATTTAACTTGGCCCAAACCGTTGCTGTCGTCAGATAACGGTGAACCCGGGGGCCAACCGCTTTCATGTCGCTTGCACTTTCCACCCTGCTCTACGAGTGGCGCCGCTACATGGCGGCCGTCATGGCGCTTGCCCTGTCCGGCCTGCTGGTGCTGGCCATGACCGGCGTCTTCATCGGCATCGGCAAGGGCTTCACCGCCACCATCGAGCGGTCGAGCGCCGATATCATCATCATGCAGCCCGGGGCCAAGAGCCTGATGGGCGGACCGTCGGGCGTGCCGCGACGATTCATCCCACTGGCCTATCGCAACCCGGCGGTGGTCGAGGTCCAGCCCCTGGACGGCGCCGGCGGCTCCTTCCAGTCGGTGAAGAACGTCGACCCGACCATGTCCCAGGCGGATCGCGCCAAGATGGGCGCGCCGCGTCAGGAGTTCGTCCAGACCAGCATCATCGACACGACCCCCGGGTCCGTGACGATCCCGACCGACTATTCCCAGGAACTGGTCGACGCCCTGCGTCAGCCCTACACCGTCGCCATCGACGAGACGGCCACCAAGAAGCTGGGCGTCAAGCTCGGCGACAAGGCCCTCTACAATGGCCAGACCGTCACCGTCGTCGGCATCACCCGCGGCTATCCGAACATGATGCAGGCCACGATCATCATGTCGCGCGACACCCTGCGCATGGTCGGACAGGCCGACACCGGCCCGCGCGTCGGCCCTCTAATGGTCAAGCTCAGCGATCCGTCCCAGGCGGAACGTGTCGCCGCCGAACTCAACGCCCAGGGCGATGGTCAGTGGAAGGCCTGGACCCGTCAGCAGCTCGCCGACGCCAACGCCGGCGCCATGTTCGAAGAGGGCATCCTGGTCATCATCATCGGCGGCTGCGTGGTGCTGGGCACGATCATCGGCGTGGCCATCACCTGGCAGACCCTGCGCGGCGCCATCATGGCCAACATCAAGGAGTTCGCCTCGCTGCGGGCGCTGGGAGTCGGCATGGGCTCGCTGCAGCGGATCGTCATGGAGCTGAGCTTCTGGGTCGGCTGCGTCGGCGTCATCGCCGCCATCGTCCTGACCTGGCTGGTCCAACTGCTGGCCATGTCCAACGCGGTGATCATCGCCCTGCCGCCCCTGCTGCTGATCATCGTCGGCGGCGGCCTGATCCTCATCGCCATGCTGTCCGGCCTGCTGTCGCTCGGCATCCTCAAGAACAGCCAACCCGCGGACCTGCTGCGATGACCGGCCATACCAAGGTGCACGGCAAGCACGGCGACTTCGCGATCGAGGCCAAGGGCCTGGTCAAGCGGTTCAAGTCCGGCAAGAGCTACGTCGAGGTGCTCAAGGGCGTGGATTTCGACGCCCGCCACGGCGACCTGACCATGGTCATGGGCCCGTCCGGCTCGGGCAAGTCGACCCTGATCGCCGCCCTGTCGGGCCTGCTCCGGCCCGAAGAAGGCCGGGTGGACACGCTCGACGTGGATGACCTGTGGAAGCTCTCCTCGGGCCGTATCGACCGGTTCCGCCTGGATCACTGCGGCTTCATCTTCCAGGGCTTCAACCTGTTCCCCGCCCTGACGGCGCTGCAGCAGGTCGAGGTGGTGCTGAAATTCCAGGGCCTGTCCAAGTCCGACGCCCGTCGCCAGGCCCAGATCACCCTCGAGGAGGTCGGCCTCGGCCACCGCCTCAACCAGAAGCCCTCGGCCCTGTCCGGCGGCGAGAAGCAACGGGTCGCCATCGCCCGCGCCCTGGCCAAGAACCCGCAGATCCTGTTCGCCGACGAACCGACCTCCGCCCTCGACGGCGAGAACGGCCAGGTCGTCATCCGCCTGCTGCGCCGCGCCGCCACCGAACACGGCGCCGCCGTCATCTGCGTGACCCACGACCCGCGCCTCGAGGCCTGGGCTGACCGGGTCATCCACATCGAAGACGGCGTGATCCGGGACGATCAGCGCCGCATCCCCAATCCCGACGCCTCCCTGGCGTCGCACTGAACGCCTGCCCTAGGACCAAGACCGACATGCGCTTTCTGAAAAACAAATGGCTCTGGATCGGCCTGATCCTCGTCGTCCTCGCCCTCGTCGGCTGGTCGATGATGTCGGGCGCGGCGACGAAGAAGAAGGCGGACGACGAGAAGGCCGCCGCCTCCAAGGTCGAGAGCCCCTATGCGGCCATCGCCAACGGCAAGGTGGATGTCGAGGGGGGCATCATCCAGATCGCGGCCCGCCGCGGCGGCGTCGTGCGTGAAGTCCTGGTCCAGGAAGGCGACCAGGTCGTCGCCGGCCAGATCCTCGCCCGCCAGGAGGACGACGAGCCCCGCCTGGCCCTGCAGACCGCCGCCGCCGACCTCGCCGCGGCCGAAAGCCAGCTGCGCCTGATCCAGGTCGACATCCGCACCGCCCAGCGCGAGTACGAGCGACTGCAGAAGCTGGTCGACACCAATTTCGTCGCCGCCCAGCGCCTCGACCAGGCCCGCGACGCCATCGCCTCCGCCCAGGCTCGCCTCGGCTCGCAGCAGGCCGCCGTGCAGACCGCCCGCGCCCGTCGCGACCAGGCCGCCTACAATGTCGAGCTGACCGTCATCCGCTCGCCCGCCAACGGCCGCATCGTGCGCCGCTACGCCAACCCGGGCGCCGGCGCCTCGACCCTGAACGTCTCGAACATGTTCGACCTCGAGCCCGAGGCCCCGCGCATCGCCCGCGCCGAGATCGTCGAGTCGGACATCCCGAACATCACCGTCGGCCAGGCTGTCGAGATCACCCCGGAAGGCGACCCGTCCAAGGTCTATGTCGGCGCCGTGCTGCGCCGCGCCGCTGTCTTCGGGGCCCGCAAGCTGGCTTCGGACGACCCGTCGCAGCGTTCCGACGAGCGCGTGGTCGAGGTGGTGGTCACCGCCGGCGACGCCCCGCTGCTGATCGGCCAGCGCGTGCTGGTCAAATTCATGAAACCCGGCCAGACCGCCGGCGCCCCGCGCACCGCTACCGCCGGCGTCCCCGCCGATCGCTCGATGCAGGCCCCTGCGCGCAAGGCGAGCTAGGAACGGCATAGGTTCTAGGGGTTAGGTTCTAGGGGGCGGCAGCGGCCGGTTCTTCCCTGGAACCTAAAACCTAGCCCCTGGAACCTCACTTCCCCTCGAACCGCGCCGGCCGCTTCTCCAGCGCCGCATTGACGCCCTCGAGGTGGTCCTCGGTCAGGTGCGCCAGCGCCTGCATGGCGGCGGTCATCTCGAGCATCTGGTCGAAATTCACGTCCCGGCCCTGGCGCAGCAGGGCCTTGGCCATGCGCAGGGCGTGCGGGGCCTGGGCGGCGATCTCCTGCGCCGTCGCCATGGCCTCCTCCATCAGCCGCTCGGCCGGCACGACCCGATTGACCATCCCCCAGCGCTCGGCCGTGGCCGCGTCGATGGCCCGGCCGGTGAACAGCATCTCGGCCGCTCGCGCATAGCCGACGTTCCTCGGCAGCAGCCAGGCCCCGCCGTCGCCCGGCACGATGCCCAGCTTCAGGAACGGCACGCCGAAGCTGGCCTTGTCCGAGGCCAGCCGCACGTCCCCCAGCCCGGCGATGTCGCAGCCCAGCCCCATGGCCGGCCCGTTCACCGCCGACACCAGCGGAACCTCCAGCCCGTACAGCGAGCGCACGATCCGGTGCACCACCCGGCGATAGCGCTCGCGGATCTCGGCCCCAGAGCCGGCGAACAGGTCGCTCTTGCCCTTCATCGCCCTCAGGTCGCCGCCGGCCGAGAAGGCCCGGCCGGCGCCGGTCATGACCACGCAACGCACGCCCGGGTCCGCGTTCACCGCCTCGCAGGCACTGGCGAAGGCCTCGCCGTCCGCCAGGTCGGGCAGGGCGTTCAGCCGGTCCGGCCGGGAGAGGGTCCAAAGCTCCACGGCGCCGTGGCGCTCGCGCTGGATCAGGTCGGTCATGGAAGGCTCCTCTGGCGGCTCCCCGAGGCCTAAAGCGTGACGCGGCGTCACCGCAACCGGCGCAACAAAAAAGCCCCGGCCTTGCGGTCGGGGCTCGTCACTGTCGATCGGGTCTCGCCCTAGCGGCGCGGCTTGTCGATCTTGATGGGTACGAAGTTGGACGGGTGGCTGATCACGCGATCGCCGGCGCCGTTGGTGTGCTTCGTGTTCACCAGCATCCCGCCCCAGAGCGCGAAGCTCATCATGGCGTGCTGGAGGTTACGGTCCTTGTCGTTCATCTTTGATGTCTCCTTTCGTTGAACGATGAAAAGAGACACGTCGTGCTGATCGGGAATCTCACCGTCATAGTCGTTTCGCGTCATGGTCAAGGTAGGCGCCCCGACCCGGCAAGGCAACTGTTTTTACTCCGCTAGCGGACCATATTTCGCACTGATGTCATCGACCGTATCCCAAGCGCCACAGCCGCGCCCGCCCGGCCCGCCGAAAGCCGTCGCCACGCCCTGCATCAAGGTATGCATCGTCGACGGCCCCACCGGCCTGTGCCTGGGCTGTTTCCGCACCCTCGGCGAGATCGGCGGCTGGAGCGCCCTGACCGACGAACGCCGCGCCGAGATCATGACGGAGCTGCCGGAACGGCGGGGGCGGATCGACCCGGCCAAGCTGGGGCTCTAGGGGCGCCTTCGCCTCGCCGGAGGATGACGAAAGAAGAAGAGCGACCGCCACTCAGCCGCCGCCAAGCTTAACCCCGCGTCCACCACGCCTCTTCACCGCATTCCAACGCGGCCGTGGGACAAGGGGGCATGCGGTTCGATCTCTCCTCCGCCGGCGTTCTCGCCCTGGCCGTCGCTTCCTCGCTCAGCGTGCTGTGGTGGATGGACCGCGCCGGTCTGCGCGGCGAAGCCCACGCCGCCGAAAGCCATGCCGTCGTCGCCGAACGGATCCTGCGCGGCCCTGACGGCCACTACTGGGCCGAGGCTGTGATCGACGGCCGTCCCGTCCGTCTGATGGTCGACACCGGCGCCAGCCTGGTCACCCTGACGCCTGCCGACGCCGCGCGTCTGGGGCTGGAGCTTCAGCCCGCCGATTTCACGACCGAGCTGGCCACGGCCTCCGGCCCGGTCCGCGCTGCGCGCGTCGAACTCCCCCGCGTCGCCGTCGCCGGGGCCCGCGTCGACCGCGTCGAGGCCATCGTCGTCGCCGACGGCCTGCCGCACTCCCTGCTCGGAATGAGCTATCTGGCGCGGCTGTCGGGGTTTGAGGCCACTCGCGGCGAGCTGCGCCTGCGGCAGTAGGGTCGAGGGGCGAGGGGCGAGGGAGGCTGAATCTCTAGCCACCAGCCACTCAGCTTCCGCCGTCGCCTCGACCCTCGTCCCTCGACCCTCTCCCCTACAAAGCCTTCACCACCACCGACAGCGCCGTCGCCACCAGATAGACGGCGAAGGCTTTGCGCAGGACGCGACGGTCCAGGCTGTGGGCCAGTTTGGCGCCCCAGGGCGCCACGGCGGTGGTCAGCACCCCCATGATCAGCGCCGCGGGCACATTGACGTAGCCGATCGAGAACGGCGGCCGGCCGTCCGCGCCCCAGCCGAACACCATGAAGCCGGCCATCGCGGCCGCCCCGATGGCCACGCCGAAGCCGCTGGCCGTGGCCACCGCCTGATGGATCGGTCGGCCGCAGAGGGTCATGGTCAGGCCGCCGAAGCTGCCCCCGCCGATGCCCATCATCGCCGACAGGCCGCCGATCCCGGTCCCGACCACGCGCCGTCCCCAGCCGGTCGGCAGGTCGGACCTGAGTGTGAAACGCTCCGGCATCAGGCCCAGCTGCAGCCCGATCGCCGCCAGGCAGACGCCGTAGACGATGGCCAGCCCCTCCATCGAGGTGAAGCCCGCCACCGCCGCCCCGACCAGCCCGCCGAATCCGACCCAGGGCGTCCAAGTCTTCAGCACGACCTCGTCAACCGCCCCGTGCTCCCGGTGCGCCTTCAGCGATCGCCAGCTCGTCGCCACGATGGTCAGCAGCGAGGTCCCGATCGCCGTGTGCAGATTGCCCTCGCCGCCGACCCCGAGCACCTCAAACGCGTAGAACAGCGCCGGCACGATCACCGTGCCCCCGCCTACCCCGAACAGCCCGGCGACAAGCCCGCCCGCCAACCCCGCCGCGACCAGGGCCGCCAGCAGGGTCAGGAGCTCGGGCAGGGGGAGGGACGTCATGGCTCAAGCCTTAGTCATTCCTCCCCCGCAGGGGGAGGGCCTGGGGCCTTGCAACAGTCAGACGAAGCGGGTCAGGTGCGGCGTAGGGGAGACCACGCTTGGATATCAACGCCTTCATCGACCGCTGGAGCCACGCCCGGGGCGGAGCCGAGCGCGCAAACTACCAGATGTTCCTGTCGGAACTCTGTGAGGCGCTGGAGCTTCCGCGTCCCGATCCAGCGAGCGATGATACCCGCACCAACGATTACGTGTTCGAGCGCGGAGTGAAGCGGCGGGAGTCGGAAGGCTTCGCCTCGACCCTGCGGATCGACCTCTACAAGCGCGGCTGCTTCATCCTTGAGGCCAAGCAGTCGCGCGCCGCCCAGCGCGACGACCAGCCCCGTCTGTTCTCTGAGGCCGAGGCGAACTCCACCGCTGCTGGCGAGGGGCGGTGGGACACCCTGATGCGCAACGCGCGCAAGCAGGCCGAGGACTATGTCTTCCGCCTGCCTGCCGACCACGCCGCCCCGCCGTTCATCATCGTCTGCGACGTCGGCTATGTGTTCGAGATCTACGCCGACTTCTCGGGCAGCGGCCGCGCCTACACCCATTTCCCCGATCGGAAGGGCTTCCGCGTCCGGCTCGAAGACCTGCGCGACGACAAGGTCGTCGAACGTCTCCGGGCGATCTGGACCGACCCGCAGTCGCTCGACCCGACGCGTGAATCCGCCCGCGTCACGCGTCAGATCGCCGAACGCCTCGCAGCCGTTTCGCGTCGGCTGGAACGCAACCACCCGGCCGAGGAAGTCGCCCATTTCCTGATGCGCTGCATCTTCACCATGTTCGCCGAGGACGTGGACCTGCTGCCCAAGGGCAAGTTCACCGAATTGCTGAACGAATGCCTGGAGGGGCCCGACAGCTTCGCCCCCCTGCTGCGCGACCTGTGGCGGCGGATGGACGACCCGGTTTACGACAACCGCTTCTTCTCGGGCTTCAAGACCCATCTGCGCCACTTCAACGGCAGCCTGTTCAAGGACGCTCGCGCCTTCCCGATGACACGTGAGGAAATCGGCGAACTCCTCGCCGCTTCACGGCACGACTGGCGATACGTCGAACCGGCCATCTTCGGCACCCTGGTCGAGCAGGCGCTCGACCCCAAAGAGCGCCGCGCCCTCGGCGCCCACTATACGCCGCGCTCCTACGTCGAGCGGTTGGTGGAAGTCACCGTCATGGAGCCGCTTCGTGCGGACTGGAACGCGGCCCTGATGAAGGCCGGCGACGCGCGTGAGCGTGGCGCGCCAAAGGAGGCCGTCGCCGCCATCCGCGCCTTCCACCACCAGCTCTGCGCGACGCGGGTGCTCGATCCGGCCTGCGGCACCGGCAACTTCCTCTACGTCTCGCTGGAGCTGATGAAGCGGCTGGAGGGCGAGGTGCTGGAGGCGCTGGCCGAGCTGGGCGAGACCGAAGGCATCGGCTTCGAGACCGTCGACCCGCACCAGTTCCTCGGCATCGAGCTGAACGTCCGCGCCGCGGCAATCGCCGAACTGGTGCTGTGGATCGGCTATCTGCAACAGCACTACCGCAACAGCCGCGAACATCCCGCCGAGCCCATCCTCAAGGCCTTCGGCAACATTCAGCAGAAGGACGCGGTCCTGACCTGGGACGGCTATCCCGAGCTGCAGTTCGAGATGGTCGAGGGCAAGGCGGTGCAGGTCTACCCGAATGCGCGGCGGCCGGACTGGCCGGAGGCGGAGTTCATCGTGGGGAACCCGCCGTTTATTGGCGGCAAGGACCTGCGCTCGCGCATGGAATTTGGCTATGCGGAGGCCCTGTGGCGCGCCCATCGGCACATGAACGAGAGCGCCGATTTTGTCATGTACTGGTGGGACCGGGCGGCAGAACTCCTGACCCGCAAGAAGACCCCACTGCGCCGTTTCGGTTTCGTTACCACCAACTCAATTAGCCAAATGTTCCAGCGCAAGGTGATGGAGCGCCACCTGAACGCCAAGACGCCGTTGTCCCTCATCTTTGCGGTGCCCGATCACCCATGGACCAAGGCCACGAAGGACAGCGCCGCGGTGCGGATTGCGATGACTGTATGCGTGCCGGGTTCAAAGGACGGAGAATTGCTCAAGGTCGAGGCAGAAGCTGCGCTGGACACTGACGACCCGACGCTGACGTTCATCGCTCGCGACGGAAAGATTAATCCGGACCTGACTGCTGGAGTTGATGTCACGCGTGCATTGCCTCTGCTTGCCAACCAAGGGGTCTCGTCGCCGGGGGTGAAGCTGCACGGAGCGGGGTTCATCGTCACGTCAAGCGAAGCCGAACTCATCGGCCTCGGGCACCGACAGGGACTGGAACGTCACATTCGTCATTATCGCAACGGTCGTGATCTGACGGCGCGTCCGCGCGGGGTCATGGTCATTGACCTGTTCGGCCTTTCTGCCACGGAGGTGCGGATGCAATACCCGGAGGTGTATCAGCACCTGTATGATACCGTGCGCGTGGACCGACTGGCGCAAGTAGCGAAATCACCAACGAAAGACGCACAAGCCTATGCGGAGCAGTGGTGGCAGTTTGGAAAACCGCGCACGGAGTTGCGGCCGGCGTTGGAGGGGCTCCCTCGTTACGTTGCCACGGTGGAAACCGCGCAGCATCGCACTTTTCAATTTCTCGATGCATCAATCCTTCCGGACAATCGGCTGGTTTGTTTCGCTTGGGACGATGCTGCCTTCTTGGCAGTGCTTTCGTCACGGGGGCATGTAATCTGGGCCTTGGCGACTGGCGGTCTACTCGAAGATCGCCCGATCTATACAAAATCGAAGGGCTTCGACCCCTTCCCCTTCCCAGACCCATCCGATGCTGTCCGCGCTCGCCTCCGCGAACTCGGCGAGGAACTCGACGCTACCCGCAAGACGGTCCAGGCCGAACATCCCGACCTGACCCTCACCGGCCTCTACAATGTGCTGGAGAAGGTCCGCGCCGGGACGCCACTCGACCCGAAGGACGAGGACGTCAAAGATCGTGGCCGCGTCCTGATCCTCAAGGACCTGCATGACCAGATCGACCGCGCGACAGCTGACGCCTACGGCTGGCGGCACGACCTGACCGACGAGCAGATTCTGGAAAAGCTGGTCGCCCTGAACGCCGAGCGTGCGGCGGAGGAAGCCGCGGGTCATGTCCGCTGGCTCCGCCCCGACTACCAGATCCCTCGCTTCGCAAAGGGCGCGACGAAGGCGAAGTCCGGCGAACTCGATCTGGCCGACAGCGTCGTCGCCATCGACAAGGGGCTGCCCGCCTTCCCGAAGGACAAGGGCGAACAGGTCATGGCTATCCGCGCCGTGCTGCAAGCCGCCGGCAAGCCGATGGACGCCGCCGCCGTTTCCCGCGCCTTCAAGCGGGGTGGCAAGGCGATCGAGCAACGGGTGCTCCAGGCTCTCAACACCCTGGTTCGCTATGCCGAGATCACTGCGTTGCCGGACGGGACCTACGCCGCCCGTCGCGCGGCCTGATCCAAGCTGGATGCCAGCTGACCCCTCAGATCAGCAACGCCCCCTCGTGCCGCAGCAGCCAGGTCTTCCGCTCCAGCCCGCCGCCGAAGCCGACCATCGCTCCGTCGGCGCCGACCACGCGGTGGCAGGCCAGGACCACCGGGATCGGGTTGCGGTTCAGCGCCACCCCTGCCGCCTGGGCGGCGCCCGGCTCGCCGACGCGTTTGGCCATTTCGCCGTAGCTGATCGTCACGCCGGGCGGGACTTCCGCCAGAGCCCGCCACACCCGCGCCTGGAAGCCGTCGGCGGCGACGGCGCCGTCGAGGCTCCACGGGATGCGGTTCAGCGCGCTCAGGTCGCCGGCGAAATAAGCTTCCAGGCCCTCGCGCACCGCTTGAGGCGTCTCGCCCCTAACCTGCTCGACGCCCGGATACTCGCGCCGCATGGCCCGAGAGGCCCCGCCGCCGAAGGACACGCCGCGCAGCCGACCGTCCGCGTCGCAGGCCAGTTCCAGTTCGCCGATCGGCGATGATAGGGCGGAGAGGGTCAGGATCATGTCGGCAGTCTAACCCGATCCGTCCCCGCCGCTCGCGGCTTTCGGACCTTCAGGCAACCATCCGGCGTCGAACCCCGTTACTCCGCCCCATTCACTGCGGACACGCTTCATGACGACCTCACGGACTCTTTCGGCGCTCGCAGCGGGCGCCCTGCTCCTCCCGATCGCGGGCGAAGCTGCGGCCCAGACGCCTTACGGCTCGACACAAAACCCCTATGGCCAGAGCCAGCCACAGGATCCCTTCGGTCAGATTCTCGGCGCCCTGTTCGGCGATCGCTACGGCGTCTCCACTAACCTGGAGACCGAATGGAGCCGCGGCCGCCGCCCGCTGGCCACCCAGCGCTCGAGCTTTGAGACCCGGCTGAACGCCGATGTGCGCTCGGGCGTCCTGTCGAGCAGCGAGGCCGAGCGGCTGCGCTACGAATATGACGATCTGGTCCAGCTGGAGGCGCGTTACACCTCGGACGGCCGGGTCACCACGGCCGAGCGCAGCGATCTCGCCGCTCAGTACCGCGAGTTTTCGCAGCGGGTCGAGGCCGGCGGTTCGGACTATTCGGAAGGCCGTACGTCGGTCGCCGACGGCCGCACCGAGTTCAACACCCGCGTCGACGCCTCCGTCCGCGCCCGCCGCATCAGCCGCACCGAGGGCAACCGACTGAAGACCGACTATCAGTCCCTGATCCGCGCCGAGACCGACTATCTGCGCGATGGCCGTTTGACGGCCCAGGAACGTGACGACCTCGACGCCCGCCTCGACGCTCTCGACGTGCGCGTCGGCGACGGTGCTGCCAGCGGCGGGGGCGGCTATCTCGACAACCGCACCCGCCTCGCCAACATCGAGACCGCCATCGCGGCCGGCGAGCGCTCGGGCGCCATCGCCCGCGCCGAGGCGACCCAGCTGCGAACCGAGCACCGCGACCTCGCCTACCTCGAAGCCGCCTACGCCCGGACCAGTCCGTCGGCGGACGAGAGCGCCTATCTGACCCGCCGTCTCGGCGAGTTGGAGGTCCGCGCCCGCGTCAGCCGGCGCTAGGGCTGAAGACCCGGAGACGCGCCCGCGTCTCCGGCCGCGCCGGAACCGCAACGCCCGAAGCGCGCTCACGCCTTGATGCTACCGTTCGGTGATCTCGCCGAGGGTCAGCTGTTCCGGGTCGGCGGATCGGTCGTGACCCTAGGCAGCGTCGCCGCCGGGCTGGCGCTGTTCGTGGTCGCATGCCTGCTGTCGCACCTGGTCGGAAGTTTCCTGAAAAAGGTGCGCCGACGGGGCGTGCACGACGTCTCCTCCGTCTATGTGCTGGAGAAGGTCCTCACCTACGGCCTGATCGTTATCGGCGCCGTGGCCGGGCTGTCGACGGCCGGGTTGGACCTGTCCTCCTTCAGCCTCTTCGCCGGCGCGACGGGGATCGGCATCGGCCTCGGCCTGCAGGGGGTGGTCAAGGAGTTCGTTTCCGGCCTGATCCTGGTGTTCGACCCGACGGTCTCGGTCGGCGACTATGTCGAGGTCGAGGGCGGGGCCAAGGGGGTCATCGTCGAAATCGGGCCGCGCGCCACCCGGATCCGCACCAATGACAACCTCCACATCCTGATCCCCAACTCGCATCTGATAGAGCGGCCGCTGACCAATACGACGCTGCGGGGCGACACCCGGCGCATCCACATTCCCTTTTCCGTCAACTACGGCTGCGACCGCGCCCTGGTCCGCGACGCGGTGCTCGCCGCCGCCCGCGCCAGCCCCTTCACCCTGCCCGAAAACCCCTTGCGCAAGAGCCAGGTCTGGCTGGTCAGTTTCGGCGATTCAGGGCTCAATTTCGAACTGCTGGTTTGGCCGACGCCCGACGCAGTCAAGCGGCCGGCGGCCATGCTGGCGGCCTACAACTGGGCCATCGCCGACGCGCTGCGGGCGGTGCGGATCGGGCCGCCCGTGCCGCAGGCCGAGCTGCGCATCCGCTCGGTGTTCGGCAAGGAGGGCGATGAGGCTCTGGCCCTGGTCGGCGCGCGCCAGAGCCGCCGCAGCCGCCGGGCGGGGGCGGCCTCGGCCGAGGTCTTTGCAGCCTCGGTCAATGACGCCGCCGACGACCTGCTGTCGCCCGACCACGAGCCGGATGAGCCGGCTCCGGCGCGATCGCCGCCGCCTCAGACCTGAGGCATCAGGGCGTTCATCTCGCCCCAGTTCAGCGCATCCGCCTGCATCGGCTCCTGCAATCCGTCGGTCAGGAAGCCTCGGGCCAGGAGGGCCGCTTGCCCATAGACCGCGCTGGCGATGCCCGAGCCGGCGCTCAGCCGCCGCACGCCCAGCCGCTCCAGCTCGGCGGCGCCCGGCAGGCCGGGCCAGGCCAGAAGATTGATCGGCAGGGGCGTGCCTGCGACCAGCTCCGCGATCCCATCGCGGTCCGTGAGCCCTGGCGCGAACAGGCCGTCGGCCCCGACGCCGCGATAGAGCGCGCCCCGCCGCAGCGCCTCGTTGACCCGCCCGTCAGCCTCGCCCACGCCCCTCAGCCAGACGTCGCAGCGGGCGTTGATGAACAAGGCGTCGCCGACCGCCGCGCGGATGGCGGCGATCTTGGCCGCCAGGATCTCGGGCGCGGCGCCGCCGTCCTCGATATTGATCCCCTGCGCCCCGGCCTTGACCAGCTGTTTCGCCGTCTCCGCCACCGCGTCCGGGTCGTCGGAGTAGCCGCCCTCGAAATCGACGCTGACCGGCAGGTCGCCCGCCGCCCGCACGATGTCGCGCGCCGCCTGCACCGCCCGCTCCGGCGGCAGCGCGTCGCCGTCGGGCCAGCCCAGGGCCCAAGCCACGCCGGCGCTGGTCGTGGCGATGGCCCGGGCGCCCAGCGAGCGCATCACCGCCGCGCTGCCCGCGTCCCAGGCGTTGGGCAGGATCAGCAGGCCAGATCGGTGCAGGTCGTGAAAGGCGGTCATGGCTCAGCTCCCGTGTTTGCTCCGATCTAGGAACCCCGGCCGCCCTTCGCTCGCGGTTTCCGGACCGCGTCAGCCGCCCTGCTGCCATCGGTTGTCAGCAGTCTGTCCGCAGGCCGCGCGTTGACTGGCGCAGACCCCCTCCCGCCCCTAGATTGCGTTCATGGCCCGTTCCCCCTCGAAGTCCGGCAAGCCGGTCCACGTCCCCGGCATGGCGGAGGCCCAGGCGCCCTTCATCCAGGACGGTCCGAAAGGCGCCCGCGGCGCCATGCCGATGTTCGCCCCCGTCACCGGCCCCCGGCTGACGCCCGAGGAGGCCCCCGGCGCCCCTGCAGACTGGGTCCCGCACCGCCCCGACCGGCCCACCGACAAGAAGCGCATCCCGTTCCGGCTGGAGACCAAATACACCCCCGCCGGCGACCAGCCCGCGGCCATCGCCGAGCTCGTCGCCACCGCCGAGGCCGGCGAGCGCGACCAGGTCCTGCTCGGCGTCACCGGCTCGGGCAAGACCTTCACCATGGCCAAGGTGATCGAACAGACCCAGCGCCCCGCCCTGATCCTGGCCCACAACAAGACCCTCGCGGCCCAGCTCTACTCCGAGTTCAAGGCCTTCTTCCCGGACAATGCGGTCGAGTATTTCGTCTCGTACTACGACTACTACCAACCGGAAGCTTATGTACCCAGAACAGACACTTACATCGAAAAAGACTCGTCCATAAACGAGCAGATCGATCGCATGCGGCACTCGGCGACGCGGGCGATCCTGGAGCGGGACGATGTGATTGTCGTGGCCTCGGTCAGCTGCATCTACGGCATCGGGTCGGTGGAGACCTATACCGCCATGACCTTCACCCTGAAGGTCGGGGACCAGATCGACGAGAGCAAGCTGCGGGCCGACCTGATCGCGCTGCAGTACAAGCGCAACGACGCGGCGTTCGAGCGCGGCATGTTCCGCAAGCGCGGCGACACCTTGGAGATCTTCCCGGTCCACCTGGAGGACCGCGCCTGGCGCATCAGCCTGTTCGGCGACGAGGTCGAGGGCATCCAGGAGTTCGACCCCCTGACCGGCAAGAAGACCGCCGACCTCACGGAGGTCACCGTCTACGCCGCCAGCCACTACGTCACGCCCCGGCCGACGCTCAACCAGGCCGTCAACGGCATCAAGGCCGAGCTCAAGGAGACGCTCGACTGGATGGTCGAGAACGGCAAGCTGCTGGAGGCCCAGCGCCTCGAACAGCGCACCCGCTTCGACCTGGAGATGATGGAGGCCACCGGCTCCTGCGCCGGCATCGAGAACTACAGCCGCTGGCTGACCGGCCGCGCCCCCGGCGAGCCGCCGCCGACCTTCTTCGAATACATCCCCGACAACGCCCTGCTGTTCGTCGACGAGAGCCACGTCACCGTCGGCCAGATCAGCGCCATGTACCGCGGCGACTACCGCCGCAAATCGACCCTGGCCGAGTACGGCTTCCGCCTGCCCAGCGCCATCGACAACCGCCCGCTGAAGTTCGACGAGTGGGACGCCATGCGCCCGCAGACGATGTTCGTCTCCGCCACCCCCGGCCCGTGGGAGATGGAGAAGACCGGCGGCGTCTTCACCGAACAGGTCATCCGCCCCACCGGCCTGATCGACCCCCCGGTCGAGATCCGCCCGGTCTCCGGCGCCACCCGAAACCAGGTCGACGACGTCATCGACGAGGTCAAGGCCGTGGCCCGCCAGGGCTACCGCTCCCTGGTCACCACCCTGACCAAGAAGATGGCCGAGGACCTGACCGAATACATGCACGAGCAGGGCGTCCGCGTCCGCTACATGCACTCCGACGTCGACACCCTGGAGCGGATCGAGATCCTGCGCGACCTGCGCCTGGGCTCATTCGACGTCCTGATCGGCATCAACCTGCTCAGGGAGGGCCTCGACATCCCCGAGTGCGGCCTGGTGGCCATCCTCGACGCCGACAAGGAGGGCTTCCTGCGCTCCGAGACCTCCCTGATCCAGACCATCGGCCGCGCCGCCCGCAACGTCGACGGCCGCGTCATCCTCTACGCCGACCGCATGACCGGCTCGATGGAGCGCGCCATCGCCGAGACCAACCGCCGCCGCGAGAAGCAGGAGGCCTACAACGCCGAGCACGGCATCACGCCCGAGTCGGTCAAGCGCGACATCAAGGAGATCATGGCCTCGCCCTACGAGAGCCGCGAGATCGACCGCCTGACCCGCCCCGGCGTCGCCGAAAACGCCAAGCCCTTCATCGGCTCCAACTTCCAGGCCGCCCTCAAGGACCTGGAAGGCCGCATGCGCGAGGCCGCCGCCAACCTCGAGTTCGAGGAAGCCGCTCGCCTGCGCGACGAGATCAAGAAGATGAAGCTCCTCGACCTCGAGTTCGCGAATGAGGCCCTGACCGGGGCGGGGGAGGAGGTCGACAAGTCGGCGCCGAAGCGCTGGCGCGCCGAGGCGGCGGCGGAAAAGGCGGAGGCGTTTAGGAAGGGGCGGTAGGGGGCGGACGCCGGTCCATCAGGACCACCCCATCCCGCTCATCCCCGCGAAAGCGGGGACCCAGTCCTTTTGGTGATCGGTGATGCCCGGGACCCGCCGGCCCAAGACCTGAAACGCCGGCGTCACGCTGGACAGAACTGGGTCCCCGCCTTCGCGGGGATGAGCGGAAATTTGGGTGTCTCCTCCCCGTCGCGTCGCGATGGGGAGGGGGACCGCGAAGCGGTGGAGGGGCGAAACCGCCGCCCATCGGCGCACCGGCCCCCCCTCCGTCACGGCGCGTATTCGCGCCGCGCCACCTCCCCATTGCTCCGCAACGGGGAGGAGACGACCTCAGCCGCTCCTACCGCCGCGCCCGCTTCCGGCACTCGCTCAGCGGCAAGGGCTCAGCGTCCCGGACCCTCTTGCCGGTGGCGCGGTCGGTGATGATCAGGCGGCAGTATTTGTCGTCGACGTCGAACGTATGCCTGACGTCGTACTGCTGGTCCTGCTCCGGGGTGAAGCGCACCGCGTTGAAGCAGGTGCTGCTCGCCGAGCTGTACGCCCCGGTGCCCCACATGTAGGTGGTGGTGACCGAGAGCACGATCGGCTTGCCCGGCGCGACGCGCAGCGCCTTGGAGTCCTCGGTCAACATCGAGAGCACAGCGCCGAGCTTGGTCGTGTCGCAGAATTCGTCCGGCCCGAGATTGTAGGACTGCATCCCGCCAATCCACAGGTTCGTGCCTGAGTAGCTCTTGTGGACAGTCACTTCGGCGGCCGGCTGACCCGCCTCAACGGGCACATACTTCGCCACGCAGCCCGAGGTGGTCAGGCCGAGCGCGGCGATCGCCGCGGCGCGCACCAGCGCGGTCCGAATGGTCATTGGATAGCTCCCCTGGTCGCTCCCCCCAAGGAGCCCGGCGGGCTGTATGGTCAAGCTGAAGCGGGAGGGCAAGGGGGACGGTCTCCTCCCTGTCGCGCAGCGATGGGGAGGTGGCGCGGCGCGAATACGCGCCGTGACGGAGGGGCGCTTTCCGACACGCGACCGCGCGGCCGTTCCGCCCCTCCACCATCCTCGCCTGCGGCTTCGGATGGTCCCCCTCCCCATTCGCAGCGCGAACGGGGAGGAGACGGACTCAGCCGCTTACGCCGCCGCGCGCTGGCGGCACTGGCCTAGCTTCCGTCGCGAGGCGATGGGGAGGGGGACCGCGAAGTGCAGGGAAGGCGGTCCTGATCGCCCGAGGCGCGGTCGCACCGATTCCAGGGCCTATCGGACAGCGAATTTTCACTCCGTCCTGCTCAACTCTCTCGTCTATGAAGGGGCCATGAAAGTTACGATGAAGATCGCCCTAGTCGCCCTGATCTCATGGGCGAGCGTGGCCGCTGGCTCGGCGCAGGCCCAGGAGCTCTGGAACGGCGTGGCCCTAGGCATGACGCCGCGCGAAGTGCTCAGGGTCCTCCCCGGCGCGCAGGCCACGTCCGATCCGTCCAACAAGGCCTCGTTCGGCGAACTGCTGGTCGCCATGCCGGGCGTGGATGTCTTCGACCATTCCGGCCGCGCGGAATTTTACTTCGAGCGGAACAGGCTCACGACGGTGCGTCTCTTCGTCGAGCCACAAGATCTGACCCAGCAATCCAACCAGATGGTCATCGAAAAAATCCAGGCCGAGCTTGGTCGACCGCCGGAGTGCGTCTTGATGATGATGCTCTGCAGTTGGCGTTTGCCGACGCGAACGGTCGCATTCAGCGCTGGAGGCCTCGAGCCGCCCAGCGCCCTAGGAGTCGAGTATACGGGCCCGTCGAGGGCACGGGCGCGCTAAGCGGTTCGCGGACGCCTTGATTGATCAGATCGCCTTCGGCGCCGCTGGGTCCCGGCCTTCGCCGGGATGACGAAAGGTGAGGGCCGCCCCGACCCTCCCGTCCCATCGCTCTCACCCCTCCCATCCCGCGCCAAGTTAGTCGCGCACATGACGCTCGCCGCGCGCCGAACCTAGCGATTCCAACCGCTTGTCGTGACGCTGAGCGTCGCTCGCCCGCGACCTTCCAGACCACCGCTCCAACCGCGCCAGACTCTCCGGTCCATTCACCGGCAGGGAGCCGAGCATGAGGACGAAGACTGATCCCGAGCACGCCATCTTCGACGCCATCGAGGCGCGGCTGCGGGCCGTCGATCAGATCGCGAAGCTGGCCGTCGCGGCGAAGCGCCACCCGGAGTCGCGCGTGGCGGAGTGGTTGATGCGGACCGCGGACACGCTGTTGGCGCAGATCGAGGCGGAGGGGCTGCTGGCGGCGCCGGAGGTGACGCCGCCCCCGCCGCCGCGCCGGACGCGCCGGAGCGGCAAGCAGGCCGCGCTGCAATGAGCGGGGCGCTCGATTGGGAGGTGCGGCGGCCGAAGATCCGTTCGGACGAGACCTGGGACGAGGTGCGGCGGGCGTGGGAGGCCGGGGAGACCGGGGCGTCGCTGGCGCATCGCTACAATGTCGGGCTGGCCAACCTGTGGCGGCGGCGGGCCTCGGAGGGGTGGCGGCGGCTACGGGGAGAGGATCCGCCGCCGGAGCCGGTCGAGGGCTGGGAGCGACATGCGGCGCGGGCGATGGAGGCGTTCGAGCTGAAGCTGGCGGAGACGCGGGCGCTGGCGGAGACGCTGGCGGCGGCGATGCAGGGCGGGGCGCTGGCCGGCGTGCCGCTGTGGCATGCGGGCTTCGTGCTGGCCTGGCGGGCGGAGCGGCTGGGCGCTGAGGCGGCTGCGCGGGATCGGGAAGAGGTGACGGCGCGGGCGGGGTGGACGGCGGCGTTCTGGAACGAGGCGGGGACGCTGAGGCCGACGGCGCGGCTGGACGAGATCACCCTGGAGGCCAAGCGGGACGCCTGGCGGGAGGACGTCGGGCTGCCGAAGGGGGCGGCGGAGGGGTGGCCGTAGGGGAGGGGGCGTCGTGACGCTCAAACCTCAATTGGTGCGCCGACCTGCGCGAAGGTGTCGTGATGGCGCCCGGTGATTTCTCACAAGGACAGCACCAACCGACACTCTCACACCCTTGGTCGCGTCTCCTCCCTGTCGCGCAGCGATGGGGAGGGGGACCGCGAAGCGGTGGAGGGGCGACACGGCCGCACGGTCGTGCGTCGGAAAGCCCCCCTCCGTCACGGCGCGTATCCGCGCCGCGCCACCTCCCCATTCGAAGCGCGAACGGGGAGGAGACATGCCTCCCCTCCTACGCCCGCGACCAGGCTAGTTCGCGGACCCACTGCTTCAGGTTCTTCACGGCCCGCAGGTCCAGGCCGTCGGAGCGGGGGCCGAGGTTGAGGCTGTCGCTGAGCAGGTCCAGCATCTCGATGACCTCGATCATCGACTGGGGTTTGCGTGAGAGGATGGCGGCTTCGGCGCGGCAAAGGGCGCGGTCTTCGGTGTCGGTCAGCTGGGGCCGGCGCATCAGCGCCCTATGCAGCTCCACGGCGTCGGAGAAGGTCATTGGCGTGCTCTCCCGAGCGGAATTTCCGGTCGGCCCAGGCTTCCCAGGGCGCGAGGAACAGGATGATGGAGATGGCGATCCACACGCCGCGACGGGCGAGGACGCCGGTGAGGACCGTGTTCTGGTCCGTGATCAACGGCAGGATGTGGGTCAGCAGGGCCATGAACTGGAACCCCGCGACGAACACCAGCCACCAACGGTTGGCGCGCTCGCAGATCAGCCAGAGGCCGAGGAACAGGACGAGGTTCACCCCCGCCACCCCGACCCGCCAGTTGTTCAGCATGATCGTCTGGGCCAGGCCCTCGACGAGGATGCAGGCGAGGATCAGCGCCGCCGCCGCGCGCTCGGGCCACGACCCGCGCCAGACCATCAGGCCGAAGGCCAGAAGGTTCAGGCACATGAGGGTCACGGCGTAGAGCAAGGCGCGGAGGCTCAGTTGGCGACGGTGGCGAGCCGGCCCGTGGGCTTGGTGGTCTCGCCCCCGCCGGTGCCCTCGGGATCCTTCTCGAGCGGGCCGGCGTGCGGGCCCCCGTTGGGCGCCTTGGGCTCGGTCCAGGTGACCCGCATGCGGCGGGCGTCGCGGGCCAGGCTGTCGTGCGCCGCCACCAGGCTGCGGCGGGCGGTGATGGTCAGGGCGATGGCCTCGGCCAGGTGGTCGAGCCCGGCCTGGCCCGGTCCGGCCGCGAAGCCGGCGGCGGCCCGGCCGGAGGCCAGGTCGGTCAGGGTGATGCCGAGCTGGGCCAGCTGCCGGTCGGCGGCCAGCTCGCTGGCGTTGAGGTTCGCCGCGACGATGCTGGCGAAGGCGTGTTTCGTGTCCATGATGGAGACCCCGTTGCGTTGGGTCACCGCAGCTGGCCGATCGATTCCATGACGGACTGGGCCATGGCCAGGGCGGCCGCCACGCCGAGCCAGACGCAGGCCCAGATGACGATCACCGGAAGACGGCTGCCGGCGATGCGCGGCGGCGTCCTCCAGTCGCCCAGGGAGACGTACAGGTCATACGGCGACCGACGCCCCGGCTTCTGTCCGTCCGAGGGGCTGATCGGCCCGACCTCGGCGACGGGGACAGGAGGCGCCGTGAAGCTCGGCTCGGCCATAGCGGACGAGGCGTATAGCGGATTCTCCGCTAGGCGCCGCAGGGCGCTGCGGCGGTCGGTGACGCCGAGCTTCCGGTTGGCCTCGCGGATGTGCAGGCTGACGGTGTGCGGGGACAGGCCGAGGTGGCGGGCGATGTCCTTGTCGGTCATGGTGGCGCTGAGGCGCAGGCACTGCAGCTGCCGTTCCGTCAATGCGCCGCCCATGGGACCCCTCCGCCTGGCCGGGCAGATTAAGGGCAAGTCTCGGATTCGCGTCCAGCTTTTTGCGGGGTTCGCGACCCGCGTCAGGGCGGACTATAGGGGGCGGATGCCCGCCTCGCGCACCCCCGCCGCCTCCCGCACCCGCGCCGTCCTCGTCCTGCTGGTCGCCGCCTGCGTGCTGGGCCTGGCCCCGATCCTGGTGCGGCTGACCGAGACGGGGCCCGCGGCGGCGGGCTTCTGGCGCTTCGCCTTCGCCATGCCGATCCTGCTGCTGCTCGTGGGGCGGCCCGAGTCCTGGGGCGGGGGCGGGGAGGGCTTCGGCAGGCCGTCGAAATGGATGGGGCTGGCGGCGCTGTTCTTCGTGCTGGACCTGTCGTTCTGGCACTACGGCATCGTCATGACCTCGGTGGCCAACGCCACCGTGCTCTGCAACCTGACGCCGGTGGTGGTGACCCTGTTCGCCTGGGTCGCCTTCAAGGAGCGGCCGCAGCGGCTGTTCGTGGTCGCCATCGGCCTGGCCCTGGCCGGCGCCTTCGCCATGTCGGCGGGGGCGGACGGGAACCAGGGGACCAACCCGCGGCTGGGCGACCTGTTCTCGCTGTCGGTGGCGCTCTGGTACGCGGGCTATTTCCTGGCGGTGAAGGCGGCGCGGGCGACAGCGGGGGCGATGCGGGTGATGCTGTGGTCGACCGGCCTGGGCCTGCCGCTGCTGGGGATTGTGTCGCTGGCCCTGGGCGAGGACCTGATCCCGGCCAGCGCCGCCGGCTGGGCCGCCTGCGCCGCCATGGGGGTGATGCACGTGGTCGGGCAGGGCGGGGTGGCCTGGGCGCTGGGCCGCCTGCCGGCCTCGCTGACGGCGGTCACCATCCTGATCCAGCCGGTGGTCGCCGCCCTGCTGGGCTGGCTGGTCTTCGGCGAGACCATGACCCCGGTGCAGATGATCGGCGGCGCGGTGGTGCTCTCGGCGATCGTGCTGGCGCAGTGGAGCGCGGCCGCCAGAAACAAGAAGGGCGCGGAAGCCGAAGCCGCCGCGCCCATCCCGTAGTTAGTTCGAGGTGAACCTAGCTCAGAGGAGCTTCAGTTCCACGGCCGAGGTCTTGCCGCGCTGGGATTCCAGCTCGTATTCGACCTTGGCGTTCTCATCGAGGCCCTGCAGGCCAGCCTTTTGAACGGCGGTGACGTGAACGAACACGTCCTGACCGCCGCCATCGGGCTGGATGAAGCCGTAGCCCTTGGTGGGATTGAACCACTTGACCGTGCCGGTCGCCATGTTTGCGTCTCCGTAAACGCGCTTTCCAGGCAGACGTCCCTTCGGGGGCGCCCGTCAGCCCATCTGGACAAGCTCGTTCAGGCGAAGGAGCGATGCACGGGTGTGGAAGCCGCGCGAAATCCGGACTGCGCCGACTTTCTCTCGCGAAAAAGCGGGGCCGGTCAACCGCAAACCGAATCGCCTGCCGGGCGAACATGGTTACGAGGTCAGCGGCAGAGACCGGTCGCCGAGCCGTCGAGGTGCAGGTGATCGTGGTGGGCGGCGTTGTAGTCCGGGCTGAGGACGGTGGCGAAGACCCGGCAGGCGCCGCCGCGCGCCCGCTGCAGGAAGGTCTTGGACTCGGGGCCGGCGGGCCCCGTTCCGGCCCAGTCCGCGGCGACAGAGACGCGGCGGCCGTCCTCGAGGACGACCCCGGCGATGTCCAGGGCGTTGGCCCGCGCGTGCTCGCTGGGCCGGGCCGAGGCGTCGGTCTGGCCGTAGATGCGGCGGCAGGAATAGGTCCCCATGTTCTCGACGCGCGCGACCCGCGAGCCGAAGGCGGCTTCGGCCGCCGGTTGCAGCACCTGGCGGTCCCAGATGACGTAGCGCACCGCCAGCGGGCACTGCATGACGACGTCCTTGGGGGCCAGGGGCGTGACCGCGCCGCCGGTGATGCGCACCGCCCCGCGCACGACGCAGAAGCCGCCGTCGTCCTTGTCAGGCGCGCGCTCGACCTGGACCCCGGCCTCGCGCAGCATCTGGATGCAGGCGTCGGTGACGGCGGTGATCTCCTCGGGCGCGGCGGCGCCGGTCAGTTCGAAGTCGGCGACCTTGGCGGCGGTGGCCGCGCCGATCGGTCGGCTGAGGTCCAGCGGCTTCCACGGCAGGTCCTGGGCCGGCACGAAGAAATTGAGCAGGGCGAATCCGGCGCAGAGGCCGAGACCCAACTCCCACAAAAGGTTCCAGAAATCGGCGAAGTCGCGCTTCATGTGCGTTCAGTCTTGACCGGACCGGGTGGCAAGGCAAACGCCGTTCAGGCGCCGGGGCGTTCGATGATCAGTCGCTGGGCCAGTTGCTGGGTCGCCGGACCGCCCTTGGCGTGGGCGTTCGACAGGGCGATCGCCCCGACGCCGGCGGCGGAATCGATGATCGTGGTCGCGTGCCAGAGGGTGTTGGATCCTTCGTGCGCCAGCACCGGCCCCTTGGCCCAAGGCGCGCTGGGCTGGATCAGCCAACCGAAGCCGTAGGGGCGGCCCGGTCCCTCGGGCGCCGTGGTGATCCGGGCCATGGTCGCGGGCGACAGCACGCCGCCGCCCTCGGTCAGATACATCTGCACGAACCGGGCGTAGTCCGGCAGGCTCATGTGGCAGGTTCCGGCCGGTCCCATGAAGGCCGGATTGTCCGGCTTCGTCGCCGGATCGAGGGCGATGAGCGTCTCGCCGAAGGGGCGATGGCCCCATGGCTGGTCTCCTTCGGGCGCGCCGAAGCCGAAGGCGGTGATTCCCAGAGGCTCGAACAGCCGCTCGGCGATCGCCGTCTCCCAGGCCTGGCCGGTCAGGCGTTCGATGGCCGCGCCGGCGAGGACAAAGTTGATGTTGGCGTAGCCGTACTCCCCCTGCGTCCAGCCGGGCGCCTTCGACAGGGCCGTGCGGACCAGGTCGAGCCGTTGCTCTGGAAGGGGCCGGACGTCGCCGCCCGCCGCCAACAGGACCGGCAGTGTGATGACGTCCTCGTCGCGCAGCCCGGAGCGGTGGGCCATCACCGTCTCGAGAGTCACGCCGGCCCAGGCCGGATCGGCGGCGATCTCGGGGAAGACCTCGGTCAGCGGTTGGTCCCAGCGCGCGCGGCCAGCCTCGACAAGCCGGGCCCAGGTCGCGGCGGTCATCGCCTTGGTGTTCGAGCCGAGGTGCCAGCGGTCCTGCAGGGTCGCCGGCGTGTCCGTTCCCTGCCGCCGGACGCCACGCACGCCGGACCAGATCAGGCCGTCGCGGGTGACGATCCCGCCTGCCAGCGCCGGCGGCCCGTGCGTCGCGAACACCGAGTCCAGAATCGCGTCGGCGCCGCCTTCCGACCGAGCCGAGCCCGCGGCGCGGGCGGCCCCCGCCAGGGGCACGACGGTCAGGCCGGCGAGAACGGCGCGTCGGTCAAGGCGCATTGGGAACTCCATCAGGGCGGCGGACCTTTCTATCCCGGCTTGGCCGTTGCGGTCACGCGGCGCAGGATGCGGTCATGGGCAAGGCCTCGGAAAACTACGACGAAGAGCTCGTCCGGCTGCAGATCAAGCTGGTCGAGGCCCAGGCCTGGGCGATCGATCGCGGCAAGAAGATCCTGATCCTGTTCGAGGGCCGCGACGCCGCCGGCAAGGACGGCTCGATCAAGCGGCTGACCGAAAACATGTCGCCGCGCCAGACCCGGGTCGTCGCCCTGTCGAAGCCAGGCGAGCGCGAAAGCAGCCAGTGGTATTTCCAGCGCTACGTGCCGTGGCTGCCCGCCGCGGGCGAGACCGTGATGTTCAATCGATCCTGGTACAACCGCGCCGTGGTCGAGCCGGTGATGGGTTTCTGCACGCCGGACCAGCACGAGCATTTCCTCAAGGACGCGCCGCGCTTCGAACGGATGCTGACGGATTCCGACATCCTGCTGATCAAGCTGTGGTTCGACATCTCCAAGGACGAGCAGGCTGCGCGGCTGAAGAAGCGCACCACCGATCCTTTGAAGCGGTTCAAGATCTCGGCGCTCGACGCCGAGGCGCAAACGCGCTGGGACGCCTATTCTCTCGCGCGCGACAGGATGCTGGCCGACACCCACACTGCCCATGCGCCCTGGACGGTGATCGCCACCGATCGCAAGAAGACCGCCCGTCTGAATGTCATCCGCCACGCGCTGCAACGGATCGGCGCGCCGGGTTGCGAGGACGAGAGACCGGACAAGGACGTGGTCTTCCCCGCCGACAAGGCCGGCGACCGGCTGTTCCGCTGATCAGAAGCCGAGTTCGGCCCTGAGCGCCGCGGCGGTCAGCCCGCCTTCGCGCAACTCCTTCAACGTCACCGACTGATCGCGCTTGGCGAAACGACGGCCATCCGGACCCGCCAGCAGGGCATGGTGGCGATAGGTCGGCGTCTCCCAGCTCATCAACGCCTGGATCAGCACCTGGATGTGGGTCGCTTCGAACAGGTCCTGGCCGCGGATGACGTGGCTGATGCCCTGCAGCCGGTCGTCATGGGTTACGGCCACATGATAGGCGGTCCCGGCGTCCTTGCGGGCGACCACCACGTCGCCGGCGGTCTCCGGCCGGGCGCGGATCAGGCTGTGCTCTCCGCCCGGGCCCTCGCCCTCTTCGCGGAAGGCCAGGTCGCGCCAGGTCGCGTCGCCGAGCGCCTCACGGGCGCGGTCCAGCGACAGCCGCCAGGCGAAGGGGCGTCCCTCGGCCAGCAGCCGGGCCTCTTCGTCCGACGGGTGCGGTCCCGGCCGAACCGCCTCGGCCGCCCCGTGCGGCGCGTCGCCGATGCTGTCCAGGATCTCCTTGCGGGTGCGGAAACAGCGGTACAGCAGGCCGCCGGCGTCCAGCGCCGCAACCGCGGCGGCGTAGTCGGCGAGGTGTTCCGATTGACGGCGCACGGGCGTTTCCCAGTCCAGCCCCAACCAGGCCAGGTCCTCCAGGATGCCGGCGTCGAATTCAGGCCGGCAGCGAGTGGGGTCGATGTCCTCGATGCGAAGCACGAACCGCCCGCCCTGCGCCTGGGCCGCGCTCCAGGCGGTCAGGGCCGAGAAGGCGTGGCCCTTGTGGAGGCGGCCCGTCGGCGACGGCGCGAAGCGGGTGGCGAACCGGGGCATCAGCAGCGCTGCAAGGCCAGCGGTTTCCGGCCCTCATACGCGGCCTCTGGCCGTCCGGGGGTGATCGAGGGCGGGAGATCGTCCAAGCTGGCCATGCGGAACGATTAGTGTGGCCGCCCGTGACTGTCGATGAGGACCCATGCCCGCCGCTCCGACCCCTGCCGAGATCGCCGCTGCACGCGCCGCTCTGGCCCTGCTCGATCCGGCGCTGGGCCGAGCCCATGCGCAGGTCCCGGACTTCGAATGGCGGCTGCGCACCGGCGGATTCGAGGGGCTGTTCCGGATGATCGTCGAGCAGCAGGTGTCCGTTGCCGCAGCGGCCGCCATCTGGCGTCGGGTGGTCGAGGGTCTGGACAGCGAAATCACGCCCGCCTCGGTGCTGGCGCGCGACGTTGAGGCTCTGCGGGGGCTCGGCCTTTCCGGCCAGAAGGCGCGCTACGCTCACGAAATCGCCCGCGCTCACGTGGAGGGGGACATCGATTTCGATCATCTGGAGCAGCTGGACGACGCCGAGGCCGTGGCGCGGCTGACGGCCATCAAGGGCGTGGGGCGCTGGACCGCCGAGACCTTCCTGATGTTCTGCGAGGGCCGCACCGATGTCTTTCCGGCGGGCGATATCGCCCTGCAGGAGGCGATGCGTTGGGCCGACGGAGCGGCGCTGCGGCCGCGCGAGAAGGAGGCCTACCTCCGCTCCGAACGGTGGAAACCCCACAGAAGCGTTGCGGCGCATCTCCTCTGGGGGTGGTATGGCGCGGTGAAGCGCGGCGAGGTCGTGCTGGAGGACCTGCCCGCGTGACGCCCATCGTCGATCCGAACATCGCCACGCCCGAGACCGTCCTGGGCGCGCTCGACTTCGCCGGCGTGGCCGTGTTCGCCGCCACCGGCGCCCTGGCCGCCGCGCGCGAGAAGCATGACCTGGTCACCTTCGCCTTCTTCGGGGCCATCACCGGCGTCGGGGGCGGCACCCTGCGCGACCTGCTGATCGGCAATCCGGTCTTCTGGGTGCAGGACTGGCGCTATATCGCCGTCTGCCTTGCCGCCTCGGTCGCCGTCTGGCTGCTGGGGGCGCGGCCGTGGCGCTTCCGGGCCCTGCTATGGCTCGATGCGGTCGGCCTGGCCGCCTACGGCGTGCTGGGCGCCGCCAAGGCCGAGGCGGCCGGAGTGCCGGCGCTGATCTGCATCGTCATGGGGGCTCTGACCGCCTGCTTCGGCGGCATCGTGCGGGACCTGCTGGCGGGACAGCCGTCGATCCTGCTGCGCCGCGAGATCACCGTGTCCGCCGCCCTGCTGGCCGCCACCGTCTACGTCGTCGGTCGCGCCGCCGGGCTGGAAGCCTGGCCCGCCGCCTTCGTCGGCGCCGCCTGCGGCTTCGTCCTGCGCGCAGGGGCGTTGCAATGGGGCTGGAGCCTGCCGGCCTTCCGGGGCGGTCGCGCCAGGGCCTGATCCTGCGGCTGATCCTGGGCCTGATCCTGTCGCCGAAACGTCGTCCCGTTGTCATCGCCAAGGGTACGAATCAGGACTAGGCTTCCTTCACCAGACTAGGGAAGGAGACGTGTCTTCAGTCCTTTGGCGTCCATGATCCGTCTGCAGACGGCGAGGATCTGATGCAGATCCTGAACCGTCCCCCGTCCGGCTGGCCGGCCCTCGTGCTGAACGCCGACTTCCGACCTCTGTCCTACTATCCGCTGTCGATCTGGCCGTGGGAGGAGGTCGTCAAGGCGGTCTATCAGGAACGGGTGGACGTGGTCTCGACCTACGACAAGGTCGTGCGCAGCCCGTCGATGGAGATCGTGCTGCCCAGCGTGATCGCCCTGAAGAGCTACGTCGATCAGGACCGGCAGCCCGCCTTCACCCGCTTCAACGTCTTCCTGCGCGACGGCTTCGCCTGCCAGTACTGCGGCGAGAGCGCGGAGCTGACCTTCGACCATGTGGTGCCGCGCAGCCGCGGCGGCCGCACCACATGGGAGAACATCGTCGCCGCCTGCAGCCCCTGTAACCTGCGCAAGGGCGGCCGCACGCCGGAGCAGGCCGGCATGCCCATGCGCCGCGCGCCGCATCGGCCCAGCGCCTGGCAGTTGCAGGATCTCGGCCGGCGTTTCCCGCCGCACTACCTGCACCAGAGCTGGCTCGACTACCTGTACTGGGACATCGAGCTGGAGCCCTGAGAGGCGCCGTTTCGTGGGCTCTTCGCCACGACGAAAAAACATTCGCGCAACAAGGGAACCTTTGCTTTGGCGGGCCATTCGGGGTTCGGCGCCGGAAGGGCGGCTGTGCGGAGACGCGCCGTCCGTCCGACCTGCGACGTATCCTTTGCCCCCCGTCGTGGTCCCCCGCGGCGGGGGTCATTGGTTTTCAAGGCAGGCCTTGCGACCCCGTGGCAACGAAAGGCCCCGCCGAAGGGGGGGCGGGGCCGAGAAGTCTCAGGCGCTGTCGCGGGCGCTCAATGGAGAAACGTCGGTCATCGAGAGCGGTTCCGCTTCCTGCGGCGACGTTCGCCTAAGGCGGGAACATAACCGCTCGATGGCCGGTTACCCGACCGTCAGCGGGAGATATCCTATGAAGAAGACCATTGCAGCCGTCACTGCCGGCCTCTTGCTCGTTGCGGGACAAGCCGCGGCGACCAGCCAGGCCCAGGCCACCGCCCGGGTCGGCGACCGGGTTGGACCGCAGGCCGAAGCGGCCAGCGAGTTCAACGGCATTCCCATCGTCGGCCTGATCGCCGCCGCCGGGGTGCTGGCGGCTCTGATCGTGGTGGTGTCGGGCGACGACTCGGACAGCGACTGATCCGCTGCGCCATCGTCGGCTTGAGCCATTGACGGACGTGCGAGGCTGGACCAGTCCAGCCCGATGAAGATTCACGTCCGCGCAGAGCTCGTCTACCGCTTCGATCCCCCGACGGACGCCATCTACAAGATCCAGGTCGCGCACTGGCCGGGGCAGGTGCTGCTCGAAGAGCGGCTGAGCACTGTGCCGCCGGTTGACTTCCATGAGGACGAGGACGCCGAGTTCGGCGCGCGGACGTTGCGCGCCCACCTGTCCGGCGAAGTGGCCCTTGTCTATGAGGCGGTGGTGGACAACGGCTCGCTCAAGGGCCTGCCGCCGGTGACCGTCCAGCACGATTGGGGCGACCTGCCCGCTGAGGTGCTGATCTACCTGTCGCCCAGCCGCTATTGCCCATCGGACCAGTTCGGCCGCTTCGTGTCGCGAACCTTCCCCGACACCGAGGGCGGCGCGCGGGTGCTGGCCATCCTCGAGTGGCTGAAGGTCAACATCGAGTACGAGCCGGGCTCCTCTGACACCGAGACCACGGCGGCTCGCACCTTCATCGACCGCGCCGGCGTGTGCCGCGATTTCACCCACCTGGGCATCACCTTGTGCCGCGCCTCGGGCATCCCGGCGCGCGCGGTCAGCGCCTATGCCCACCAGCTGACGCCGCCGGACTTCCACGCCATCTTCGAGGTCTGGCTGTCGAACGGCTGGTGGCTGGTCGATCCGACCGGTCTGGCCCCGGTCGAGGGCCTGGTCCGCATCGCCTGCGGCCGGGACGCCGCCGACATCGCCTTCCTGACCACCCAGGGCGGCTGCCAGCACGTGCGCCAGGCGATCACCGCTGAGGCGCGCGAGGGCTGATGCGAAAACGGCCCGGGTCTCCCCGGGCCGTCTGGTCGTCCTATTCCGCCGCCTTGCGGGCTTCCCAGGTCTCGATGAAGACCTCGCGGCGCAGCACCTTGTTCTCCGGGTCGATCAGGACATGGGCGCCCGCCGGCACGGCGATGCGGCCGCGGCCGCCGGTCATCGGCACGGTCTGGCGGCGGCCGTCGATCTCGATCTCGACCGGCATCGGGAAGACGCCGCCGTCGCCGGTCACCCATTCGAGCGACAGGTGTCCGCCCTCGCGAGTCTGGCGTAGGTCGGGCAGGGCGGCGTTGTAGAGGTAGCCGCGGAAGAACCAGGTCAGGTCGCGGCCGGTCTCCTCGTTGACGATGGCCAGGAACTCATTGGTCGTGCCGTAGCGCGGCTCGAAATTGCCCGGCCGCGGGTCGGCCGTGCCGTAAACCAGCCGGGTGACCGAGCGGAAGAAGTCCTCGTCGCCGATCAGCAGGCGCAGCGAGTGCGCGATCAGCGAGCCCTTGGAGTAGATGTCGTTCCCCGGGCCGACATCGCCCTTGTAGACCTCGTCCTCGGTCTTGTCGGTCCCCGAGACGACCGGGAATTTGTTGGCCAGGCCGTTGCGCTGCTTGAGCAGGGCGGCCTCCATGTAGCGGTCGCCATGCAGCCAGCGATCGTAGAGCGGCTGCATATAGCTGCCGAGGCCCTCGTGCAGCCACATGTCGTCGGCGTTGCGGTTGGTCAGCTGGTTGCCGAACCACTCGTGCGACAGCTCGTGGTGCAGCAGCCAGTCCCAGCCACGGCCGTCCAGCTTGTACTCGTTGCCGTAGGCGTTGATCGTCTGGTGCTCCATGCCCAGGTGCGGGGTCTCGACCACGCCCATCTTCTCGTCGCCGAACGGGTAGGGGCCGACGGTCGCTTCATAGAAGTCCAGCATCGGCCGGATCTCGTCGAACAGGGCCTGGGCCTTCACCGGATCGTCCGAGGACAAGTGCCAGTACTGAATCGGATAGCTGTTGCCGAAACGGCTCTGGTAGGTGTCGTTGAGCTCGGTGTAGCGGCCGATGTTCAAGGCGATGGCGTAGGTGTTCGGATTGGCCGCCGACCAGTTCCAGGTGGTCCAGCCGTCGCCGTGGTCGACCTTGCCGAGGAATTTGCCGTTCGAGGGCGCCGACAGGTCCGACGGGACCTTGATGTGCAGGTCGACCTGGCCCGGCTCGGCCAGAGGATGGTCGATGCAGGGCCAGAAGATGTCGCAGCCTTCCGGCTGGACCGCCGTGGCGATCCACGGGTTGCCGTCCGGATCCGTGGCCCAGACGAAGCCGCCGTCCCACGGGGCCATGGGGGCGACGCGGGGCTGGCCGGCGTAGGCGATGCGCAGCTGGGCCTTGCCGCCGCCGGCCAGCGGGCGCGGCAGCGGGATGGTCATCCGGCCTTCCGGATTGGTCCACTGGCCGGCCGGGACGGCCACGCCGTCGACCGAGACCTCGGAGACGGTCAGGAGGGTGTCCAGCTCGACCACCAGCCGCTCGACCGGGGCCGTGGCGGTGAAGTCCAGCACGGCGACGGCGTCGATCGCCTTGTCGGCGGGGATGACCTTGATCGACAGGTCAGCCTTGTCGAGCTTCAGCGCCAGTTGCTCCGGGGTGCGCGGCTGGTCGGTGCCGAGGGTGAAGGCGGTCGACTCGCGGGCGGGCGTCTGGGGCGGCGTGTCCGGCAGGGTCGTCGGCTGCGAAGCGGCGGCGTCCGCGGTCGGCGCAGCCGTCGGGGTCGTGGCGCAGGCGGCCAGGGCGAGAAGGGAAACGCCCATCAGGGCGGCGCGGCAGGCGGATTTGGACAACGGAAGCTCCCCACGAAGGATGGGCCAACCTAAAGCGCGCCGCCGTACGCGCAACTGTTCCGCCGCTCAGTCGTCCAGCCCCCGCGCCTTTCTCTGCGCCCTTGTGGCGCGGCGGGCCCAGGCCTTGTCGATCTGCTCGCGCAGCCGCCCGTCGTCCGCCGCCTCGAAGCGCACCAGCACCGCCGGCCAGCCTTCAAAATGCGGCGTCTGGAAATAGGTCTGCGGCTCGGTCGCCATCAGGAAGTCCACCGTCTCCCGGTCGAGCGCCAGGGCCAGGGCGGTGGGGTCGGCGTTGTCGTTGACGATCCAGTGCCCGCGCACCCGCACGCAGCGTCCGCCGTGCAGGGTGGAGTCCTCGGCGCCCGGCTGGGTCAGGGCGTAGGCGAACATCTCGTCGCGGGTCATGGGCGGTTTCCGCTAGCGGGGCGGAAATCGAGTCGAGCGCAGACGGCGCACGAGCTTGTGAATTCCATAGAAGGCGGCGCTTGCCGCAGCGAAGGCTGCGCCGAGAGCGAGTAACCAGAACCTGCCGTCACCTTGCGTGCCCGGCAGGAAGGTCGCCGCAAAAACGATTATGCATACAGTGGCGCCGAGCGCTCCGATGCCGGCCGCCAAAGCCGAAATCGATCCAGATCCCGGCATCGGCCGATACCGTAGGCGCAGCTTGGACTCAGGATCCTTGTAGTCAGGTGCTGACATCGGCTGCTTCCTGGGGGCCGACGCTACCGCGCCGATGGCCATCAAGTTGATGATACCCTTATCCCGACAGCCCGTGCACCTCCGCGGTCGCTGAGGGGGCATGCCGCCGCATAGCAAAAGGGCCGGTGTTTCCACCGGCCCCTTCAGATCTTGCTGCGGTCGCCGATCAGGCGGCGGCGGCTTGTTCGGCCAGCTTGGCCTTCACCTGGCGCTTGATGCGCTGGGCGGCGATCGAGAGCTGCTCGTCGCGAGCCTTGACGATGAAGGCGTCCAGGCCGCCCTTGAAGTCCAGGGTGCGCAGCGCGGCGTTCGAGATGCGCAGCGAGAAGGTCTGACCCAGGGCGTCCGAGGTCACCTTGACGGCCTTCAGCGACGGCAGGAAGCGGCGCTTGGTCTTGATGTTCGAGTGGCTGACCGAGTGACCGACCATCGGGCCGATACCGGTGAGTTCGCAACGACGCGACATCTGACTATCCTTCGGAGCGGTCCGCCGAGCGGCAGACGCATGAAACTGGTGCGGCGCGGGAGGTCGTCCCGCGCGAGAGGTGGGGCGTATAGAGGAAGAGTCCGCGGCGCGTCAAGGCGTGAAGCCGTTCAGCGGCCGTTCAATTCCGGCCCTATATCGCCAATAGTCATTAGAGTGAACGTTCCGCATTAGGGGCAAGCATGAAGACCATCTCGATCCGCGCCGCCGCTGTCGCCGTGCCTGTGCTGGCCGCGACCCTGTTTCTGGGCGCGCCGTCGACGCCACAGGCGGCCATGACGCCGCAGCAAGCCAGCGCAGACACCGTCCTGCCGGGCTACTGGCAATATACGACCAGCGCCGTGGGCGTGAGCGACACCGAGACGAAGTGCGTCCGTCCGTCCGAGATCAACCGCTTCTTCGGCGGCCTGTCGACGCGCCGCTGGCAGTGCACCTATCCGGTGCGCCAGGTGGGCAACGGCAACGCCCGCTTCGAGGGCACCTGCACGGACAAGAAGGGCCGCCGCGTCAACGTGCGCCTGAACGGCACCTACCAGCAGGAGAGCTTCTCGTTCCGCGGCGGGGCCCAGCTGGCCCGCGGCACGCCCTTCCTGCCGGCCTCGATCACGGCGCGCCGCCTGGCCGCCCAGTGCCCGGCCGGCGCCGAGTATTTCTGATCCTCTGATTGCGCGCCTCCCGTCGGCCAAGCCATGCTGGGCGGATGGGAGCGCCTCCGTCCAGACCGACATCCAGACTCCGCGGCTTCACCTGCGACCTCTGACCCTGGCCGACGCGCCGGCGGTGCAGCGGTTGTTCCCGCGCTGGGAGATCGTTCGCTTTCTGGCGGCGCACGTCCCCTGGCCCTATCCGAGCGACGGGGCCGAGCGGTTCATTCGCGACCTGTGCCTGCCCGCTATGGCGCGCGGCGAGGAGTGGAACTGGTCGCTCCGCCCGAAGAGCGAGCCTGACCGCCTGATTGGCATCATCAGCCTGATGGCCAAGCCGGATAACAACCGCGGCTTCTGGCTGGATCTCGACTGGCAGGGGCAGGGGCTGATGGCCGAGGCCAGCGAGGCCGTCACCGACTTCTGGTTCGACACGCTGGGCCAGCCGGTGCTGCGCGTGCCCAAGGCGATCGACAACGCCGCTTAGCGCCGCATCTCCGAGAAGCAGGGCATGCGCGTCGTCCGGACGGGCCAGCAGAGCTACGTCTCGGGGACGGCCCAGACCGAACTGTGGGAGATCACCGCCGACGAATGGCGGGCTCGGAAGGCAGCGGCCGGAGCCTAGTGCGCGGCCTTGCCGCGCTTGAGCTTGGCGACCTGGTGCACGGCGACGGCGATCAGGCCGCCGATGATGATCCCCAGCACGGCCGCCAGCACGGCCGAGGTCAGCCAACCGAGCACGCCGCCGAGCGGGCCGGTCGCGCCGGCCACCGCATGGGCCAGGTGCTCGACCGGCTCGGCCGGCCAGGCCAGGCCCAGGGTGTGGGAGCCGTGCAGCAGGATGCCGCCGCCGACCCACAGCATGGCCGCGGTGCCGATGACCGACAGAGAGGCCATGACCCAGTTCATGCCCTTGACCAGGCCGCGGCCGACGGCCTTGGCGGTGCGGGACGGTTTCTCGACCAGGTGCAGGCCGATGTCGTCCATCTTCACGATCAGGGCCACCGCGCCATAGACCACGACGGTCATGCCCAGGCCGACGACGATCAGCACCCCGGCCTGGTTGAGCAGCGGCTGGTGGGCCACATCGGCCAGGGCGATGGCCATGATTTCGGCCGACAGGATCAGGTCGGTGCGGACCGCGCCCGCGACGGTCGACTTCTCCAGGTGGGCGGGATCGTCCGAGACCGGGCCTTCGTCGTGGCCGTGACCGCCGCCGAACGCCTCCATCAGCTTCTCGGCCCCCTCGAAACAGAGGTAGGCGCCGCCGATCATAAGCAGGGGCGTGATGGCCCATGGCGCGAAGGCCGTCAGGAGCAGGGCGACCGGCAGGATCAGCAGCAGCTTGTTGCGTAGGGAGCCCTTGGCGATCTTGCCGATGATCGGCAGCTCCCGGCTCGGATCCAGGCCGGTGACGTATTTCGGCGTCACCGCCGCGTCGTCGACCACCACCCCCGCCGCCTTGGTCGCCGCCTTGCCCGAGGCCGCGCCGATATCGTCGACCGACGCAGCGGCGAGCTTGGCGATCCCGGCCACGTCGTCGAGCAGGGCCATAAGTCCGGAGGGCATGGGCGGTCCAGGTCAGGGGGAGGAGAAGCGGCACAGCTAGGCCATGAGGGGCCGGGTGTCGATCCGGGCGCCTCATGGCCACGGGTGAAACCGCCAAGGCCGCGCTTGGGTCCCTCGCCTGCGCCGTCGGCGACGATCAGGAGGGACCGGACGCGCTCTCGATCAGCCGCCGGGCGGCAAGGACGGCCCCGTCGGCGCGCACCTCGGCGGCCAGGCCGGCGGCCCGGGCGCTCACCTCGGGCGACAGCGCCGTCTGCAGCGCGTTGGTCAGCGATTCGACCGTCGGCGTCGCGGCGTCATGCGACACGCCGGCGCCGAGAGCGGCGATCCGCCCAGCCCAGAAAGGCTGGTCGACGATCTGGGGGACGACGATCTGGGGCGCGCCGGCGCGCGCGGCGGCGGTGGTCGTGCCGGCTCCGCCATGGTGGATGGCGGCGGCGACACGCGGGAACAGAGCCTGCTGGTTGACGTCGCCGACGGTGAAGCAGTCGGCGCCGTCGTCAATCGGCTCAAAGCCCGCCCAGCCCTGGGCGAGCACGACCCGCCGTCCATGGCTCCGGGCCGCCTCCACGGCCGCCTGCGCCGCGTCATGCGACGCCGCCATGCCCATGCTGCCGAAGCCGACATAGACCGGCGGCGCTCCCGCCTCGAGGAAGGCCTCCAGTTCCGCTGACAGGGGGCGAGGGTCCGGCAGGATCCAGGCGCCCGTCTGCACCGCGTCGCACAGCTCGGTCGGAGCCCAGGGCCACAGGGTCGGGTCCGAGGCCAGCAGGGGGCGGTCGGTGAAGACGTGGTCGCGCACATTGTCGCGCCCGCAAGTCGTTCACCGCCGCGCCGAACAGGGCGTTCATCGCCTCGATGTTGTGGTCCCACAGCGCCCGCGGGTCGGTCACGCCGGGCGGGTGCGGATGGCCGGGGTAGGGGAAGGGGGCGTGATGCTCCGACGGCAGGAACAGCGGACAGAAGGTCGCGTGGGCGTAGGCGACGCCACGTCGCTCGGCCACGGCCCGCGCCGCCGCCGCCGAGGGCATCAGGCCGGTGGCGACGATGAGGTCGCAGCCCTCCGCCGCCGCGTCGATCGCCGGGAACTGGCCCCTGGCCATCTCCGCCGCGCGCCGGGGGAGGTCGACCGGCGGCTTGCCCGCTGTCGCGATCCAGTCCCGCACGCCCATGAAGGCCGGGACGAAGGCGACCCCGGCGCGCTTCAGAAGGTCGATGAACTCCTGGTCCGGCGGCGCGCTGACCACGGTTTCGACGCCCAGCGCCTGCAGCGCCACGGCCAGCCCCGCCATCGGCTCCACGTCGCCGCGCGAGCCATAGGTCGACAACAACACCCGCATTCGGTCACCCCCGTTTCAGCTGAGGGTCCCGGACTCTGCGCATAGAAAGCCGCTGCGCAATTCTTGAACGAAACTGTTTCGACCCCACTTCCAATCCGAGCGGGCCGGGAAACCGTAGCCGCCAACAGAAAAGGCCCGGGATCGCTCCCGGGCCTTCTGTCTTTCAGCGATGTCGCCCGATCAGGCGGCTTCGGCTTCTTCCTCGGCCACGGCCGGGGCGGCGGCCTTCTTGGCGCTCAGCGACTTGCCGAGCAGCTCGACGGCGGCGTCCTTGTCGATGCGGTTGGCCGCGGCGACTTCACGGGCCATGCGATCCAGGGCCGACTCATAGAGCTGACGCTCCGAGTAGGACTGTTCCGGCTGGCTGTCGGCGCGGTGCAGGTCGCGGACGACCTCGGCGATCGAGATCAGGTCGCCCGAGTTGATTTTGGCTTCGTATTCCTGGGCCCGGCGCGACCACATGGTGCGCTTGATGCGGGCGCGGCCCTTGAGCGTGGTCAGGGCCTTGGTGACGACGTCGTCGGCGGCCAGCGAACGCAGACCAGCGGTCTTGGCTTTCTTGGTGGGGACGCGCAGCGTCATCTTCTCGTGATCGAAGGTCACGACATAGACTTCCAGCGACATGCCCGCGACTTCCTGGGTCTCGACCGCCGCCACCTTGCCGACGCCGTGCGCCGGATAGACGACCGCGTCGCCAACCTTGAATTCCAGACCAGTCTTGTTCGTCATGTCATTCCTTTCCCGGCGCAAAAGGGCAGGGCGAGACGCATACGCGTAAGCAACAGTGCAACGGACCGGCGAACAAAGTCCGTCGGTCGCGAGTGCGTCAGTTGTCGAAACGGAAACGGATCACCAAACCTCTGGCCGATCCCACCTGCGTGGATGGGATTCTGTCGCAAACGCGGGCGGCGCGAGATTTCGCAGACCGCCCGACCCAATGACAGGAACCTATCACAAAAAAGGAAAATTTCAAAACGTGCACAGCGTCAGGCTTGACCCTGCCGGGAATCCTCGCCGCCGGACGTGAACACTGATCAGGAATAACCGCCGCCAAGCTCGGACGCGCTGGCCCGGTTTCGGCGTCAGGAACCCTTGCCGGGCTTCTCGGAGAAATACTTCTCGTACTTGCCGGTCTCGCGCTCGAACTGCTCGGCGTCGGCGGGCGGCTTGCCCTTGACCGTGATGTTCGGCCAGACCTTGGCGTATTCGGCGTTGACCTGCAGCCACTTGCCGTCCGGCTCGTCCTCGGTGTCCGGCTTGATGGCGTCGACCGGGCACTCGGGCTCGCAGACGCCGCAGTCGATGCACTCGTCCGGGGCGATGACCAGGAAGTTCTCGCCCTCATAGAAGCAGTCCACCGGACACACTTCCACGCAGTCCATGAATTTGCAGCGCACGCAGGCGTCGGTGACGATGTAGGTCATGGGCCAGTAGCTGGAGGAACGGCGGGCTTGTTGAGGGCGCTGGGTTGAGGGGCGCGGGACGCGCAGATGACCCCGCCGGCGCCAACTGTCAACCGAAGCGACCTGGAGGGGTTGCGGCCAGGCTGGAGCGGCCTATTTGGTATCCGTCACTGTTTCAGTTTGTCGGAGCCCTCATGCGTCCCCTTCTTCGCACCGCCGCCTTCGGTCTCGCCGCCATGGCCCTCGCCACCGCCGGCGCCGTCGGCGCCCAGGCCGTCCTCACCCAAAACCCGGCGGAGGTGCAGGCGGGCGCGTACAAGCTGGACCCGGATCACGGCAAGATCACCTGGTCGGTCAGCCATCTCGGCTTTTCGACCTACACCGGCCAATTCGTGGATGTGCAGGCGGAGCTGAAACTGGACCCGGCCAACCCGGCTGGGTCTTCGCTGACCGCGACCATTCCGCTGACCTCTGTGCATTCGGGCAATGACGCCCTGAACCGCCACCTGCAGACGGCGGACTTCTTCGACACCGCCAACCACCCGACCGCGACCTTCGTGTCGCGCTCGGTCACCGTCGACGCCGACGATCCGACCGAGGCGACCGTGGTCGGCGACCTGACCCTGCGCGGCGTCACCCGGCCGGTGACCATGGAGGTCGACTTCAATCAGGCCGGTCCGTCGATGGGCGATACCTACAAGGCCGGCTTCGACGGCGAGGCGACCATCAAGCGCTCGGAGTTCGGCATCGACTATGGCCTGCCCATGGGCCTGGGCGACGAGGTCGAGCTGCACATCGAGGGCGAGTTCATCCGCCAGCCGTAAGGGCTGAATAGAGGGCGCGGGCCTCTTCGGCGGGCCCGCGCCGTTCGCCCAGGGCGAGCACCTCGATGTCGACCAGCCGCCCGCCGAGGGCGAAGACCAGCCGATCGCCGACGTGGACGCTGCGGCTGGGCTTGTCGAGCCGGGTCTGGGCCCCGTGATGGGTCAGCCGCACCGTCCCGCGCTCGACCATGGCCGCGGCCAGGGAACGGGTCTTGGCGAACCGCGCCCGCCACAGCCAGACGTCGATGCGGCAGCCCGCCTCGCTCATTTGGCGGCGGTCCTGCGACGCGGCCGCTTGCGGCGCTCCGGCGCGGGGGCGGCGGGCTGGGTCAGCGCCGACAGGGCCGCGAACGGCGAGTCCTTCACCGGCCGGGCGGCCCGTTCGGGGTGATCCGGCTGTTGCGCGCGGGTGGTCTTCAGCCCGGCGATCAGGGCCTTGGCTTCCTCGGCGGTAAGTTTCAGCTCGGCCAGGTCCTCATCGCTGAGCCGCCCGCCGTGCTTCGACCGGCGCTCGCTCAAGGCCTCAAGCAGCTCCACCGGTGCGCCGAACCGGCCCACGGCGCGCAGGCCGAAGGCGGACAGCACGCGCGCCGACGGCGGCGGTTCGGGCAGCAGGGTCAGCCCCTCCGGCTTGGGCCGGAAGGGCGCGCCGGCGACGAAGGCCTGCGCCACCGTCTTGCCGCGGCCCTTGAGCAGGGCCGGCAGCCAGACCGAATGGGCGCCCAGCCGGACGCCGAACTCCTTGAGGGTGCGCCGCTCGACCTGGCTGAGAGCGGCCAGGTCGCGCTCGACCTCGCGCCGGTCGATGACGCCGCCCGCCTCGACCAGCCGCCAGGCCAGGCCGCGCGGCAGGCCCTTCAGCGCCCCGCTCTCGCCGGCGCCCTTCAGTCGCCGCAGCGACCGCAGCGCCCGGCCGGACTCGCCGGCCAGCCAGGCCTCGAGCCGCCGCTGGGCCCGCTCGCGCGCCGCGACCGATCCCAGCTCGCCCAACAGCCGCACCCGCGGGGCGAACCAGTCGCCGCCGGTGATCTGCCCGGCCTGGACGCCCTGCCAGAGCACCGCGCCCGCGGGCGTCACCGCGAAGGCGTCGTCGCCGTCGGCTGCGAGCCTGCCGAGGCGCCGGGCGATCTCCGGCGTCACCGCCTGCCGCGCGGCATGGCGCAGGGCCTTGTCCTCAAGCGCGCTGGAGCCCTTGTCGAGCTGGAAGTCGACGCCCTGCAGCCGCCCGACCGCATGGCCCTCGACCACCACCGCGCCCTCGGCGTCGACGTCGGCTGTGGCGTCCTCGCGCACGTTCAGGGCCCGCATCAGGGCGGTGGTGCGCCGGTCGACGAAGCGGGCCGTCAGCCGCTCGTGCAGCACGTCGGAGAGCCGCTCCTCCAGCGCCTTGGTCCTGTCGCGCCAGCCCTGGGCCTGGTCCAGCCAGTCGGGGCGGTTGGCGATGTAGCTGAGGGTGCGCACCCCGCTCAGCCGGGCCGACAGCTGGTCGATCTGGCCGTCGTCGCGGTCCAGTTCGGCGAAACGCGGCGCAACCCAGTCCTCGGTCAGCCGGCCGCGCTTGCCCGTCAGGGCCTGGAAGATCTCCTTCGACAGGCGGCCGTGCTCGTCCAGCGTCGTCTTCTGGAAGTCCGGCAGCTGGCAGGCCTCCCACAGGCGCATGATGGCCCCGCGCGAGCGGCCGATGCGGGCCACCTCCTCGTCCTTGATCAGACGGCGCAGCAGGGTCTCGTCCAGCGCCGGCTGGGTCAGGTTCAGACCGCTGCGCCCCGGCGTCACCGTCAGAGAGCGCAGCAGGTCGTTGAGGGTGTCGAAGTCCAGCCGGGCGTTGCGCCACTCGGCCGCCTCGACCGGATCGAAGCGGTGCTCGACGACCTGCTCGACCAGGTCCGGATCCAGCTCCAGCGCCTCGCCCGTCACCCCGAACGTGCCGTCCTTGAGGTGCCGCCCGGCCCGGCCGGCGATCTGGCCGATCTCGTGGGCGTGCAGCCAGCGGGTGCGGCGGCCGTCGAACTTCCTGAGGCCCGCGAAGGCGACGTGGTCGACCTCCATGTTCAGCCCCATGCCGATGGCGTCGGTGGCGACCAGGAAGTCCACTTCGCCGGACTGGAACAGCTCGACCTGGGCGTTGCGCGTGCGGGGGCTGAGCGAGCCCATGACCACCGCCGCCCCGCCCCGCTGGCGGCGGATCAGCTCGGCGATGGCGTAGACCTGGTCCGTCGAGAAGGCGACGATGGCCGAGCGGCGGGGCAGGCGGGTCAGCTTCTTGGAGCCGGCGTAGCTGAGGGTGGACAGCCGCTCGCGCTGGACGATCTCGACGTCCTCGACCAGCCGCCGAACCAGCGGCGCCATGGTGCCGGCGCCCAGGAACATGGTCTCGGCGCGGCCGCGGGCGTGCAGCAGCCGCTGGGTGAAGACGTGGCCGCGCTCGGGGTCGGCGACCAGCTGGATCTCGTCGACGGCCAGGAACTCGACCTGCCGCTCCATCGGCATCGCCTCGACGGTGCAGACGAAATAGTGGGCCCGCGGCGGGACGATCTTCTCCTCGCCGGTGACCAGGGCCACGGCGGCGGCCCCGCGCCGCTTGACGATCCTGTCGTAGATCTCGCGCGCCAGCAGCCGCAGCGGCAGGCCGATCATGCCGGAGGCGTGGCCGAGCATCCGCTCGACGGCGAGGTGGGTCTTGCCCGTGTTGGTGGGGCCCAGCACCGCAACGACGCGGGACGGGGCCAGGCCGGCGCCGCGATCACTCATGATGCTGAAAAGGTGGCTGTTCCCACCGGGTTCCTCAAGCGCCGCCTGCGCATTTCCGCGAGTCGTAAACAGCTCAGCTTGAGGCGCCGGAACGGGGGCGAAACGAATCAGGACCGAATCGCCGACACGGCCCGATTCGGGATTTGTTCCCTACAAGATATTGTATCTTAAGATCTATTAACCGCAAGCCAGAGCAGTTCCGGCGCGCGGTCGGGACAAGGCCTCCCGGTTCGGATCACGGCGTGTCGGGGGCGGGTCGATCCGTCGCGCGCGAGAGCCGTAAACAGCGCAGCTTGGGCGCCGGAACAGGGGCGAAACGAATCAGGATCGAATCACTTACATGCCGCGATTCGGCCTTTGTTCCCTACAAGATGTTGTATCTTAAGGACGATTAACCACAACGATCCACAGGTGTCGGCGGAGACGAGGACGGGGCGTTCCGCCCTCCGTCGCTCCTGGCGCTCCGATTTCGCTGCCGCGCCCGCTTCCCCCGCGCGCTCCGAGCCGCTAGGTCAGCCCCTGCGTGGCCCCGTAGCTCAGCTGCATAGAGCAAGGCTTTCCTAAAGCCGAGGTCGCAGGTTGGAGTCCTGCCGGGGTCGCCAAATGCTTGCTAGGAACGCCGCCCACCGCTCGGAGCCCCAGCATGACCTCTGCGACCGGGCCGACCGTCGGCATCGACTTCGGCACCACCAACACCGTCGTCGCCATCGCGGGGTCTGACGGCGAGGCGATGGTGCTGCGTTTCGAGGCGCCGTCGGGCGAGGTGACGGCCTTCCGCTCGACGCTCAGCTTCCAGATGCGGCACGGCGCGGGCGACCGGACGCCGCAACGGATCGTGGAGGCCGGTCCCTGGGCCATCGACGCCTATGTCGAGGATGCGCACGACACCCGCTTCATCCAGTCCTTCAAGACTTTCGCGGCCAGCGCCGCCTTCACCGAAACCGTCATCGACAACCGACGCTACAAATTCGAGGACCTGCTCGGCGCCTTCCTGCTGCGCGTCCGCGCCCATGGCGGGGAGACGATGGCCGCCTTGCCCGCCCGCGTGATCGTCGGACGGCCCGTGACCTTCGCCGGCGGCGCGCCGGACGAGCAACTGGCGCTGGACCGCTACCAGGCGGCCTTCGCCCGCCTGGGCTTCAGCGACATCCGCTACGCCTATGAACCGGTGGGCGCGGCCTTCTTCTTCGCCCGCACGCTCGAGGCGGACGCCACCGTGCTCGTCGCCGACTTCGGCGGCGGGACCAGCGACTTCTCCGTCATCCGCTTCGAGCGGTCAGCGGACGGCCTGAAGTCGACCGCCCTGTCGCGGTCCGGGGTGGGCGTGGCCGGCGACGCCTTCGACTACCGCATCATTGACCAGCTGGTGTCGCCCCAGCTGGGCAAGGGCGGGCGATACCGCACCTTCGACAAGACGCTGCCCATCCCGCAGCGCTACTACGCCGCCTTCGCCCGCTGGGACCAGCTGGCCCTGCTCAGGGCGTCGAAGGACATGCGCGACATCCGCGCCCTGGCGCGCACTGCGGAGGAGCCGGACAAGCTCGACCGGCTGGTCGAGATCCTCGACGACAACCATGGCTACGCCCTGTACCAGGCCGTGTCGGCGCTGAAGCTGGATCTGTCGGAACACGAGGTGGCGGACTTCGCCTTCGTCGCCGGGTCGATCCGGATCGAAAAGACGGTCACCCGCCAGGAGTTCGAGGGATGGATCGCGCCCGAGCTGGCGGCCATCGAAGCGGCCGTCGAGGACGCCGTGGCGCGCTCGGGCCTGGGCGCCGGCCAGATCGATCGCATCTTCCTGACCGGCGGGACCTCCTTCGTCCCCGCCGTCCGGGCCATTTTCCAGAGACGGTTCGGCGGCGTGCCGATCGAGACCGGCGGCGAGTTCGAGTCCATCGCCTCGGGCCTGGCGCTGATCGGCCGGGAGCCGAACCTCGATGACTGGAGCGAGGCGCGGCCGGCGGCGGCCTGAGCCCGCGCGGAGAGCTAGTCCTCCCGCCGCCCTACGCTTTCCCGGTTCCGCTCGAACCGCTTCATCTCCGGGAACGCCGGCAGCCAGTGTTCGCGGCGGAGTGTCCAGTTTTCGTAGGTGGGGAGAAACTGGTCGGGCGCGTCGAACGCGCCCAGGTGAACCTCGATCTCGTCGCCGCTACAGGCGAAGACCGAGGACCCGCAGCGGGCGCAAAAATGGCGGCCGTTGTAGTCGCCGGTCTCGCCGGTGATGACCACTGAGCCCTGCGGGAAGATGGCGGCGGCGTAGAAGAGGGCGCCGTGGTGCTTTCGACAGTCGAGGCAGTGGCAGAGGCCGACGCGTTCGGCCGGCCCGTGGCGACTATCCGGACGGCTCCACACAGGCAGCCGCCGTTGACTTGTTCCATCCTGTGCGCCTCCGAAGTCGAATCCTGAGACCCAACTCCGGTGCGCACGATTGTTTCAATCCGGCCGGCCCTCAGCCGGCGCGATGGCGTCGATCACCAGTCGCTCTTCTCGCGGCCGTGCTCGACCTTGGGCGGCTTCGGGCCGGTGCGGGGAGGGGCGCATTCCGTTGCGACCCGGCGGACAGCCGCGGCGGCGCCGCCGAAGGTCCGGTTGCTCGGCCCGTTCTCGCCGTAGAGCTGGATTTCCGGCGCGTCGGCGATCTCGTCGGACAGGTCGGCGGTCAGGGGCAAGGTTCCGGTCAGGCTGTCGGCGGTCGCCGGGCCGTGGACCACGAAGGTCGTCTCGGTGTCGGAGGCCGGATAATAGAGGATCAGCTCGATGCCGCGGTTGCGGGCCTCTTCCGTCCAGTCGGCCGGGCCGCCCTCGTCGGGGAAGTACTCGAAGGCCAAGACGTGGCGCGCCGGGTCGCACTGGATGCGAAACAGAGTGCCCGTTTCGCCCAGCTCGGCCGCAGCGCCGCGGTCGGCGGCGGCGGGCACGTAGCGCCAGTCGTCCCAGAGCTCCCCCTGTCCCTTTGCGGCCCCGATCAGCGGTAGGGCCGCGACAACGAGGGTGGCGAGACGCAGCGGCGACATGTGCTCAAATTTCCGGTTCGCCTCAGGCCAATCCGGAAGCGTTGCCGTGAGCCTGGTCCAGGTACGGAAGGCCCGCAATAGGCCGTCAGTCCGGATTCCTCTACGGCGTCGAAGGGGCCGTCCGCGCTGCCGCCCGGGCGCTGGCGCCGATCCAGACGATCAGGGCGCCCGACGCCAGCGACAGCGTCGCCAGCACCAGCAGCAGCGGCGAGAAGTCGTCGCCCCAGACCAGGGCGGCGGCGAGCAGGGGGGCGATCACGGACGGGGCGGTGTTGGCCAGGTTGAGCAGGCCCAGGTCGCGGCCGCGGTGGGCTGGGGAGGGGAGCAGGTTCATGGCCCAGGCGGCGTGGATGGCCATGAAGACCGCGACGGCGCAGCCGAAGGCCGCATAGCCCACGATGGCGACGACGACGCCCTGGTGAAGGCTCATGGCGGCCAGGCCTGCGGCGCAGACGAAGGCGCAGGCGGCGAGCCAGGCGCGGGCGCCGCCGTACTGGTCGACCGCCTTGCCGACGATCAGGGCCAGCGGGGCGCTGGCCAGGGTCACGGCGGCGCACAGCCAGGCGAGCCGGCCGGTCAGGGCGCCCTTGGCGACGGGCCCGGCCGGCGACAGGCTTTCGAAGAAATAGACCAGGTAGACGAAGATGGCGGCGCCCGCGATCTGCAGGAACAGGCGGGACAGGGCCGCGCCGGCGAATCCCGCCGACAGGCGAAGTCCGCCCGGGGCGGCGGCTGGACTCTCGGCCACCGGCTGCGGCCGGATCAGGATGAAGGGCAGGATCAGCGTCGTGGCTACGCCGCCCGCCAGGGCCAGGCCCAGTCCGGCGGAGGCCACGGCCGGGGTGGTGGCGGCGATGCCGAGCAGGGCTCCGAACGGATAGCCTACGCCCAGCACGCCCCCCAGGACGCCTCGCTGCGCCGCCGGGACCTCTTCGGCCAGGGCCGCCATCATCGGAGAAAGCAGGAAGTTCACGCCGGCCTGGAAGACCACCACCCAGGCCACCAGGGTCGGGGCCGTCGTGGCTGCGGCGATGCCGGCGTAGGCCGCCAGCACCGCGGCCAGGCCAAGGACCATCCAGCCGCGCCGCCCAAAACGGCTGCGGGCCGTCCGATCGCTGAGGTGGCCGGCGAGGATGTTGCTGACGCTGGCGGTCAGGGCGCCCAGCAGCGTGCACAGGCCCAGGACGTCAAGCCGGGCCTCGGCCCCCGCAATGGCCGAGATCTTGTCGGGCAGCAGCAGGGTCAGGAGCGGCACATAGGCCGTCACCCCGCCGGCGTAGGCGAGGCCGATGAGGGCCAGGTCGCGCACGCGTCGCTTGCCGCCCGCCGCTTCCGGCCCGTCCTGCGATTCCATGCTGACCCTCGTCCGCCCCGGACGGAACTGTCGAGGCAAACCGGGCGAGCGGCAATCCCCCGGCCCCGAAAGGAGGGCCGACATTCGGTCACATTTTCTGATTGTGAACGTTCACAATCCGTGTTTCATTCCCGCTTAGAGGGCGAAGACCTTCATCGAACGGGAGTCGAGACGCCGGAAGGTCCCCTGGATCTTCGGCCATGCGGAGCGAGCGCCAGTGATGGCGCGGCGTCCGCTCGCGGATGCGGCCACGGCCCTTCCGGTCCCCCTTCCGAGCGAAAGCCAACCTCGCCAGCGGCGAGGCAAGGGGAGTGATCGATGCGGCGTTGGCGTAGCGCGACCGGCCTGGCGGCCCTCGCCCTTTCGGCGGGGCTCGCCGTGGCGTGCCCGGTGGTCGCCGAGGTGAGCGAAACCCCGTCGTCGGCGACGTCGGCCTCTCCGACCGACCGCGCCAACGACCTGGTCGCCCGCATGACCCGCGAGGAGAAGCTGCGGCTGATCCACGGCTATTTCCCGCCGATGGCGGACCGCACGCCGGGCGCGCCGCTCAGCGCCATGATCCCCTCGGCCGGCTATATCCCCGGCGTGCCGCGCCTGGGCATTCCGGACCTGCGCGAATCCGACGCCAGCCTGGGCGTCGCCAACCAGGTCGAGCAGCGCAAGGGCGACGTCGCCACCGCCCTGCCGTCCAGCCTGGCCACCGCCGCCACCTTCGATTCGGAGATCGCCTTCGCCGGCGGCGAGATGATCGGCGGCGAGGCGCGCGCCAAGACCTTCAACGTCCTGCTGGCCGGCGGGGTCAACCTGACCCGCGACCCCTGGGGCGGGCGGAATTTCGAGTATCTGGGCGAGGACCCGCTGCTGGCCGGCGTCATGGCCGGCGAGCACATCCGCGGCGTGCAGACCAATCCGATCGTGTCGACGATCAAGCACTACGCCTTCAACTCGCAGGAGACGGGCCGGACCATCATGGACGCCCGCCTGGACGAGGCGGCGCTGCGCGAGAGCGACCTGCTGGCCTTCCAGATCGCCATCGAGCGGGGCGACCCGGGCTCGGTGATGTGCGCCTACAACAAGATCAACGGCGACTGGGCCTGCGAGAACGACTTCCTGCTCAACCAGGTGCTGAAGCGCGACTGGGGCTATGACGGCTGGGTGATGTCCGACTGGGGCGCCGTCCACTCGACGGCCAAGGCGGCGCTGGCCGGCCTGGACCAGCAGTCCGGCCAGGAGCTGGACAGCGGCCCGTTCTTCAGCGCGCCGTTCGAGGCCGCCCTGGCCGCCGGCGAAATCCCCGAGGCGCGGCTGGACGACATGGTCCGGCGCATCCTGGTCGGGATGATCGAGAACGACCTGCTCGATACGCCGCCGGTCACGACCGCCCAGCCGATCGACTACGCCCGCAACGCCGAGGTGGCCCAGCGCGCCGCCGAGAACGGCATCGTCCTGCTGAAGAACGAGGGCGGCGCCCTGCCGCTGGCGCGGACGGCGAAACGCATCCTGCTGGTCGGCGGGCATGCCGACGTCGGCGTGCTGTCCGGCGGCGGCTCCTCGCAGGTCCGGTCGGTGGGCGGCGCGCCGGTCGAGATCCCGCTGACCTCGGGGGCCGCTTCGTCCTTCGCCCGCACCACCTGGCACGCGTCGTCGCCGCTGACCGCGATCCGCGCGACGAGCCCGTCGGCGACGGTGACCTACATCGACGGGCGCGACCCGGCCGCCGCGGCCGCCGCGGCCCAGCAGGCTGACGTCGTCGTGGTCTTCGCCACCCAGTGGACGACCGAGGCCCAGGACGTCGAAGACATCTCGCTGCCAGACGGCCAGGACGCCCTGATCCAGGCCGTGGCCGCCGCCAATGCGCGCACCGTCGTGGTGCTGGAGACCGGCGGGCCGGTGCTGATGCCGTGGATCGAAGAGGTCCCGGCGGTGGTGCAGGCCTGGTATCCGGGCCAGCGCGGCGGCGAGGCCATCGCCCGCATCCTGTTCGGCGAGGTCAATCCGTCCGGACGCCTGCCGATCACCTTCCCGGCCTCGGCCGACCAGCCGCCGCGTCCGATCGTGCCCGGCATGGACGCCCTGAAGCGCGCCGACGCCGCCGCCGCGGCCGCCGCCTCCAACCCCGGAGCGCCGCGCGCCGAGGGCATGGCCGGCTTCCCGGTGGACTATGTCGAGGGCTCGGACGTCGGCTACCGCTGGTACGCCCGCGAGGGGCTGAAGCCGCTGTTCCCGTTCGGCCATGGCCTGTCCTACACCACCTTCGCCTACGCCGGGCTCGCGGCCGAGCCTGACGGCGACGGGCTGAAGGTCGCGGTGGACGTGACCAACACCGGCGATCGGGCCGGGATAGAGACGCCCCAGTTGTATGTCACGCCCGCAGGCGGCGGCCCCCGGCGGCTGGCCGGATGGGCGCGGGTCGCCCTGCAGCCCGGCGAGACGCGACGCGTCACGATCACCGCCGAGCCGCGGATTGTCGCTGAGTACGACGTCGCCCTGCCGGGGTGGCGCATTGCATCCGGCCCCTACCGCATCGTCGTCGCTCGCGACGCCGTCGCGGACGGGCCGACTACGGAAATCTCGCTGTCGGGGTCGACGATCAGACCCTGAGACCAATGCCGCAAAACAAACGCGGCGCACCTGAGGAGGGACGAATGAGGGTGTACAAGAGAGCGTTGCTGCCGGCCCTGTTGGCCAGTTCAGCCATTGTTGCGCCGGCCTGGGCCCAGACCGCTCCGGCTCCGGCTCCGGCGGCCGATCCCGACGAGGTCGAGGAGGTCATCGTCACCGGCATTCGCGCCTCGCAGGCGCAATCCATCGACATCAAGCGGGACAACGCCGCCCTCGTCGACGCCATTTCGGCGGAAGACATCGGCAAGCTGCCCGACGTCACCGTGGCCGACGCCCTTCAACGCATCCCGGGCGTCCAGATCCAGCGGAGCGCCGGGGAGGGCGCGACCGTCAACGTCCGCGGCATGCCGCAGGTCGTCACCCTGATGAACGGCGAGCAGTACCTCAGCCCGGGGAACCTGGGGACGGCCCAGCCGAACCTGAACGACGTTCCGGCCCAGCTGATGAGCTCGATCGTCGTGTTCAAGTCGCAGGACGTGACCAACGCCCTGTCCGGCATCTCCGGCACCATCGACCTGCGCACCCGCCGGCCGTTCGACTTCGACGAGGGCTCCACGATCGCTGCCCTCGCCGAGTACCAGACCGGTGAACGCACGCGTGAAGACGACTACCTGCTGAACGGCCTGATCAACTGGCGGAACGACCGCTTCGGGGTGATGGTCGCCGGCGTGCTCAGCGAGTCCAACCTGGGCAACAACTACTCGGGCATCTCGGGCGGTCTGTTCGGGAACAACGACTGGGGCGGCTCTGCCGACAACTGGATCGCGCCGCACGGCTACGACAGCTTCCAGCGCGTCGTCGAGCGCAAGCGCGAGAGCGTCAACGCGGCCTTCCAGTTCGACATCGAGGACGGCATCCGCCTGACCGGCGAGGTCTTCTACACCCACCAGGTGGAGCACAACCGCGCCGCCGGCCTGAACATCTCCAACCGCTGGAGCGGCCTGACCTGGACCAATCCGACCGAGTTCGAGGTCACCGGGGTCAACGGCGGCAACGGCAATCCGTGGCTGGACGTCACCGAGTACGACCTCGACGTCTGGTGGATGAACTCCTTCACGGTCAACCGCACCACCGAGAACGAGTCGACCAACTTCAATCTCGAGCTCGACTACGACAAGGGCGGGCCGTTCACCTTCAACGTCCGCGCGATCAAGGCCGACGCCTCGTTGCTCAGCATGAACGGTCAGGTCCAGGGCGACCTGTCGAACTGGGAGTACGGCCCCGACCGGACCTTCACCCTGTTCCGCAACGCGGCCGACCGGACGCGCGGGCCCTTCTATCCCGCGGCGATCGCCTCCCAGTATCCGGCCTCGCAGTTCTCGAACGGCGTGATCGGCAGCCAGGGCGGTCGCTACATCAGCCCGAACCCGCAGGGTTACGGGGCCGATCCGCAGCTCCACATCGACATCGGCGGCGGCTCCCTCGCCTGGAGCGGCTTCGACAATCTGCTGCCGGGCGGCCTGGGCGGGATGCGGCCGCTGACCGACTACATGTCGAACCTCGACAGCTACACGGTCGGCGCCTACTCGTCCGAGGGCAACCAGCGCAACGAGTCCGACCTGACGGTCTTCCGCGCCGACGGCTCCTACGAGTTCGACAACCCGGCCCTGGGCTTCATCACCCGTGTCGACGCCGGTCTGCGTCACGGCGCGCGTGAGGTCGAGATCTCCAACTTCCACCTGTTCTCGAACTTCTATGCGGGGGTCGGCGACGGCAACCAGGAAGGCTGCGCGGCGCAGTGGAAGGCCATCGACGTGGTCATGGACAACCCGCAGTGCCGCTCCGGCGAGTTCGTCTCCAACCCGGGCTACGATCCCCTGCTGCCGCTGGCGCCGACGCCTGGCAACTGCGGCACGGCGGTCAACGCCCCGACCTGCTTCCAGGGCTATACGGTCAACCGGCCGACCCTGCTGCGGGAGAACAACAACACCTTCTTCATGACCGACTACGGCTCGATCACCACCGGCCTGCCGGGCGTGTGGGTGGCCGATCCGCGCGACTTCGACGACGTGGTCGCCTTCCAGGAGCGGGTGTTCGGCAACGCCTTCGAGGTGATCATCCCGGGCAACAGCTATGACGTCGACCTCTATGAGGACAGCGCCTATGTGAACACCGGGATCGAGTACGGTCAGCTCAGCGGCGACATCGGCCTGCGCATGGTCCACACCGAGCTGCGTGTGCGCCAGAACCAGACCGGCGACACCCGCGCCTACGGCGACACCAACCTCGACGTCGGCGACACCATCTCGAGCCGCAGCTACCAGGACTGGCTGCCGTCGGTGAACTTGTCCTACGACCTCACGGACGAGCTTCGTCTGCGCGGCGCCTGGTCCAAGACCATGATCCCGCTCGACCTGGGCAACTACGGCGGCGGCGTCACCATCACCACCGCCGACTCGCTCGGGCCGACGCCGGCCGATCCGACCGCTCCGCCGGTCGGCATCCGTCGGGTCACCGGTGCGACCCTGGCCGGCAGCCCCGACCTGGATCCGTGGCGCGCCTCGAACTTCGATCTCGCCCTGGAGTACTATCTGGGCCGCGAGACGCTGTTCAACATCGGCGTCTTCCGCCTCGACATCGACAGCTTCGTCACCCGGGCCACGGTTCCGCAGAGCGGCTCCTATCCGGACGGCGACGGCGTCACCCGTCGACTGGTCGACGTCAATCGCCCGGTCCAGGGCGAGGGCGGCCAACTCCAGGGCCTGGAAGTCGGGGTCAAGGTCGGTCTGGCCGACTTCATCGACACGCCGATCTGGTCGAACTTCGGCTTCGACGGCAGCTACACGCTGTCGGACAGCTCGCAGAACGCCAAGAGCCTGGCCGGCGACGACCTGCCGTTCCCCGACAACTCCAAGCACTCGCTGAACGCCGCGCTCTGGTACCAGGACGCCAAGCTGCAGGCGCGTGTGGCGTGGAACTACCGGACGCCGCGCCTGTCGGGCACCTTCGGCTCGATCCCGATCTATCAGGACACCGCACAGTACGTGGACCTGAACGTCACCTACGACGTCAACGATCTGGTGGCGGTTTACTTCAACGGCTCGAACATCCTGGGCGAGATCGAGGAGTACTACGTCGAGTTCGAACCGGGGCATCAGCAGTTCCACAGCCGCAACCAGTTCGAGCCGCGCTACTCGATCGGCGTTCGCGCCCGCTTCTGACTTCTTCCTGAAGCGCCTTGGCCGGCGACACTTCCTCCTGGTGTCGCCGGCCGATTTTTCCGCCTAACGTGAGCGTTATGGACCAAGGCCAGGCTCGGCGAATCCGATCAGTCGTCATCGTCGGCGGAGGCACCGCTGGCTGGATGACCGCCGCGGCCCTGGTGCAGCATTTTCGGGGCGCGCCCGTCAGCATCACCGTCGTCGAATCCTCCGAGATCGGCACGATCGGCGTGGGCGAGGCGACCATCCCCACCATCCGCCGCTTCTACGCCCAGCTGGGCCTGCGCGACGCCGAGGTGATGCAGGCCACCCAGGCCACCTGCAAGCTGGGCATCCGGTTCCAGGGCTGGTCCGGCGCCGGCCCCGATTTCATCCACCCCTTCGGCCTGTTCGGTCAGGATCTGAAGGGCGTGGGCTTCCACCACTACTGGCTCAAGCAGCGCGCCGCCTCCGACCCGGGGCCGATGGGCGACTATTCGCTCGGCGCCAGCCTGGCTGCGGCGGGCAAGTTCACCCTTCCGTCGCCCAATCCGCCGTCCTCGCTGTCGGTGTTCGACTGGGCGCTGCATTTCGACGCCGCCCTGTTCGCCCAATACCTGCGGCGCTACGCCGAGGCGGGCGGCTGCCAACGGATCGACGCCCGCATCGGCTCGGGCGCCCTGCGGCCCGAGGACGGCTTCGTGCGGGCCCTGGTGCTGGACGACGGGCGGGAGGTCGAGGGCGACCTGTTCGTCGACTGCTCGGGCTTCCGCGGGCTGCTCATCGGCGAGGCCCTGGGCGTTCCCTATGAGGACTGGGGCCGCTGGCTGCGCTGCGACGCGGCCTGGGCGGTGCAGAGCGAGAACGCTTCCTCGGCCAACCCCGACCCCTTCACCCGCGTCACCGCCCGCACGGCCGGCTGGCAGTGGGGCATTCCGCTGCAGCATCGCGCCGGCAACGGGGTCGTTTTCTCCAGCGCGCACACCAGCGACGAGGACGCCCTGGCCGAGCTGTCGGCCAATCTGATGGGGCGGCCGCTGATGGAGCCGCGCCGCATCGGCTTCCGACCGGGCCGCCGCGCCCGCGCCTGGGAGAAGAACTGCGTCGCCATCGGGCTCTCGGCCGGCTTCCTGGAGCCGCTGGAAAGCACCAGCATCGCCCTGATCGAGAACGGCATCGAGCGGCTGAAGTCGCTGTTCCCGGACCGCGACTTCGCCGGACCGGTGCTGGACGAGTTCAACGATCAGTCCGCCCGCGAGATGGAGCGGGTGCGCGACTTCATCGTCCTTCACTACAAGCTCAACCGCCGCGACGAGCCCTTCTGGCGCGACTGCCGGGAGGGCGAAATCCCGGAGACCCTGGAGCGCAAGCTGGCGCTGTGGAAGGCCCGCGGCCAGTTCGTCCGCTATCGCTGGGAGATGTTCCACCCGGCCAGCTGGCTGGCCATCTACGCCGGCTTCGACGTCTTCCCCGGCGACTATGACCCGGCCGTCGATGCGCTGGATCCGGCCTATCTCGAACGCAGCCTGAAAGAGATGCGCGAAAACCTCAGCCGCCTCGTCGCCGAGACCCCCGACCACGCCCGCTTCCTCGCCGCCCTCGATCCCGCCCGCGCCGCATGAGCCCCGACATGGACCAACCTCGCCGCCCCCTGAAGAAGATCTGCGTTGTCGGCGGGGGCACCGCCGGCTGGATCGCCGCGGCCCTGATGGCCGAACATTTCAAGGGCAGGCTGTGCGAGATCGAGCTGGTCGAGTCCGACGACATCGGCACCATCGGCGTCGGCGAATCCACTGTCCCGCCCTTCCTGCAACTGCTCGCCCGCCTCGGCGTCGACGAGCCCGAGTTCATCCGCGAGACCCAGGCCAGCTTCAAGCTCGGCATCGAGTTCAGCGACTGGAAGCAGAAGGGCGAACGCTACTTCCACCCGTTCGGCGCGATCGGCGCCCAGGTGGATGTCAGCGACTTCTACCAGGTCTGGCTCAAGGCCCATCTGAACGGCTACCCGCGCCCGCTGCAGGACTTCGCGCCGGCCAATGTGATGGCCCAGGCGGACCGGTTCATGCTGCCTTTCAAGGCGCCCCGCACCCCGCTGGCGGGCGCGTCCTACGCCCTGCACGTCGACGCCAAGCGGGTCGCCCGCTTCCTGCGCACCTATGCCGAGGCGCGCGGCGTCAAGCGCACCGAAGGCATTGTCGAGGACGTCGCGACCCGGCCCGACGGTTTCGTCCAGTCGCTGCGGCTGAAGTCCGGGCAGGTCGTCGAGGCGGACTTCTTCATCGACTGCTCCGGCTTCCGCGCCCTGCTCATCGGCAAGGCCTTGCAGGTCGCCTACACGGACTGGTCCCACTGGCTGCTGTGCGACCGGGCCATCGCGGTGCAGACCGAGAACGTCAGCCCGCCGCATCCCTATACCCAGGCCCACGCCGAGGATTTCGGCTGGCGGTGGCAGATCCCGCTGCAGCACCGCACCGGCAACGGCTACGTCTTCTCGAGCGCCCATCTGAGCGACGACGAGGCGACCGCGGTGCTGATGTCCAAGGTCGAGGGGCGGCCGGTGGTCAAGCCGATGGCGGTGCCGTTCAAGACCGGCGTGCGCGACCGCATCTGGTCCAAGAACGTGCTCTCGCTCGGCCTCGCCAGCGGCTTCATCGAGCCCCTGGAGTCGACCGCGATCCACCTGATCTACCGCGGCATGGACTTCTTCTTCCGCTATCTGCCGGACCTCGACTGCGCCCCGGCCCTGGCGGACGAGTACAATCGCCGCATGACCGCGGACTATGAGGAAATCCGCGACTTCGTGGTGCTGCACTACTGCCTGACCCAGCGCGACGACACGGCCTTCTGGCGCGCCTGCCGGGACATGGTCCCGCCGGAGAGCCTGCAGGCCAAGATCGACCTGTTCCGCGCCAACGGTTCGCTGGCGGAGGGCCTGGACGCCCTGTTCCGCAACGCCAGCTGGCAGTCGGTGATGGACGGCATGGGCGTGGTCCCTCGCACCTGGCATCCGCTGGTCGAGCGCATTCCGTTCGAGGGCGTGCCGGCTGAGCTCGACAAGGCCGCCGATCTGGTGCGCCGCGCGGCCGAGGATCAGCCCATGCTCCAGGCCTTCCTGGACGCCCACTGCGCGGCGCCGCCGGTGGAGCTGCCGATCGCGGAGCTCGCGGCTGTCTGAAGGTGCGGCGCCGATGCGGCTTGCAGCGATAACGCCAAGGTTGGATGATCTTCGCCGAACCCGGGAAGGTCACCGTCCTTGAGCCGCTCGATAACGATCAGGGATGTGGCGGCGGAGGCCGGGGTCTCGCTGCAGACCGTCTCGCGCGTCATCAACAACGGGCCCAATGTGCGCCCCGAGGTGAAGGACCGGGTCAACGCGGCCGTGGCCCGTCTCGGCTATACGCCCAGCCTGGCGGCGCGCCGCATGGGCGGCTCGCGCTCCTTCCTTCTGCTGGCGCTCAACGACCGCGACCGCACCATCGACGGCTGGAAGTCCGGCGAGGGCACCGACTGGGTCGACCAGATGCTGATGGGCGGGATGCTGGAGTGCGCCAAGCACGGCTACCGGATGATCTTCGAGCTGATCGACACCCATTCCAGCCACGTGGAGCGGGAAGTCCTGGGGGCCATTTCGGCCCTGCACCCCGACGGCATCATCCTGACGCCGCCGCACTCGGACAACGACCAGATCACGGAGCTGCTGGCCAAGCAGGGCCTGCCCTTCGCGCGCATCGGTTCGCAGATCGAGGGTCCCGGCTTCGCCATCGCCATGGACGACCGCGCCGCCGCCCACGCCGCGACCGAACATCTGCTGGACCTGGGCCACCGCCGCGTCGGCTTCATCACCGGCAGCGACGAATACGCGCTGAGCGCCGCCCGGACCGACGGCTACCGCGAGGCCCTGGAGGCGCGCGGCCTGTTCGATCCCGACCTGGTGGCGCCGGGCGACTTCACCTACGACACGGCGATCCGCGCCATGCAGTCGCTGTTGGCGCGCGCCAACCCGCCCACGGCGGTGGTGGCCAGCAACGATCAGACGGCCCTGGCCGCGCTGAAATGCGCCAACGACGCCGGTCTCGCCGTGCCGGACGCCTTCTCCATCGTCAGCTTCGACGACACGCCGATCGTCCGCTTCAGCCATCCGCCGCTGACCGCCATCCGTCAGCCGATCGCGCCCATGACCGCCGCCGCCGCCAGCGCCCTGATGCGCGCCAAGGCCGGCGAGGCCGACATCCCCGAGCAGCAGATCCTTCCCTTCGACCTGATCGCCCGCGCCTCGACGGCCCCGCCGAGGGGCTGATCGATGGCCCCTCCCGGTCCGCTTGCAAGCGGTGCGTTGGCGCCATCCCCTTGCCAAGGTTCTTTCCGGAGATTCGCCATGCTCGACCGTCGTCGCTTTCTGTTGTCGTCCGCCGCCGGCGTGGGTGCGCTCGCCGCGTCGCCTGTCCTGGCCGGCGCGCCGCAGGCCGCCGCCTCCGAGGGCGGGCGGCGGGTTACGGCGCTGCTCGACCGGATGATGCAGGAATACCTGTCACAGTCGCCTGAGTTCATGACGGCCCTCGGGTTGGACACGGGTGCGAATGCGGCGGTGCGGAGCCGCCTGGACGATCGGTCACAGGACTTCGTCGACCGCACCTTCGCAGCCTTCCGCGGGTACGACGCCGAACTGGCCGCCATCGATCGCACGACGCTGACCGGAATGGACGCCGTCAACTACGACACGACCCGCTTCGTCCTCGACGGGGCGGCGCGCGCGGACCGGTTCGACTATGGCGTTCAGGCGCCGGTCGGCGGCGCTAATCCCTACCTCGTCAGTCAACTGGGCGGCAGCTACAGCAGCATCCCGCAGTTCCTCGACACCCAGCACCAGGTGCGCACGGTCGAAGACGCGGAACAGTACCTCGACCGTCTCCAAGCGTTCGCCGCCGTGCTGGATGTCGAGACGGACCGGGTCCGCAAGGACCACGCCGCCGGCGCCGTGCCGCCGGACTTCGTGCTCCGCCGCACCGGCGAACAGTTCGCGGCGACACTCGGCATCGCTCCGGCGCGGTCCGGACTGACCCAGTCGCTGGTTCGCCGTGCCGGTCAGGCCGACCTGGCCGGCGACTGGGAGGCGCGCGCTGAGGCGATCGTGCGCGATTCCATTTACCCGGCGCTGCAACGGCAGGCGGACGTCATAGCCCGGGCGCTGCCGGGCGCGCCGACGGAGGCCGGGTGCTGGCGTCTGCCCGACGGCGAGGCCTACTACCGCTATGGCGTGCTGAGCTCGACCACGACTGACATGGGGGGCGACGAAATCCATGAGATCGGCCTCGCCCAGGTGGCTGAACTCAGCGCGCGGGCCGATGAGATCCTGCGCGCGGAAGGCCTGACCCAGGGGTCCGTGGGGGAACGCATCGCCGCCGTCGCGCGCCGCCCTGACCAGCTCTATCCCAACACCGACGCCGGCAAGGCCGAGCTCATCGCTGATCTCAATGCCCAGATGGCGCGCATGCAGCAGCGGCTGCCGGAGGTGTTCGGCCGACTGCCGCGCGCCGCCGTCGAGATCCGGCGGGTGCCGGTGGAGATCGAGGCCGGGGCTCCCGGAGGCAGCTACCAGATGCCCTCGCTCGACGGCTCGCGACCCGGCGCCTACTACATCAATCTCCGGAATACGGCGGAGAACCCGCGGTTCACCCTGCCTACACTGACCTACCACGAGGCCTCGCCGGGACATCACTTCCAGATCGCCGTGGCCCTGGAGGCGACCGGCATCCCGATGCTGCGCAAGATGCCGCTGTTCTCGGGCTACACCGAGGGATGGGCCCTGTACGCCGAGCAGCTCGCCGACGAGATGGGGGTCTATGAGGATGACCGGCTCGGCCGCCTCGGCTACCTGCAATCCTTCATGTTCCGGGCGGCGCGGCTGGTGGCCGACTCGGGGCTCCACCACAAGCGTTGGAGCCGCGAGGAGGCCGTACGGTACATGGTCGAGACGCTCGGCGACGCGGAGTCGACCATGACCACCGAGATCGAGCGCTACTGCGTCTGGCCGGGCCAGGCCTGCAGCTACAAGCTCGGGCACACGGTCTGGGATCGCACGCGCGCCGCAGCGCGCGCGAGCATGGGCGACCGCTTCGACATTCGCGCCTTCCACGATGTCGCCCTCGCCGCCGGCGCAATCCCGCTCGAAGTGCTCGAACGCCTCGTCGCGGATTGGGCGGCCTCCGCGGCCTGAAGTCGCCGTCGTCGTCGACGCTTCAGGCGGCCAGCGTCCGCGGCCGGCGCGCCGGGCGGTCAGCGGGCGTCATCATGATTCCACCGCACCTCGACGCACAGGCCGCCAAGGGCCGAACGGCTGAGGGTGAGCCGGCCGCCCGAGGCCTCAGCGAGGCCGGCGGCGATCGACAGGCCCAGGCCCTGGCCCTGGCTGGTCTGGTCGAGGCGGACGCCGCGGCCTGTGGGGGCGGTCAGCTCGGTGCTCGGGATGCCCGGCCCGTCATCGTCGATCCAGAGCACCACGCCGGCGTCCTCGGTGCGGCCGCGGGCGACCACCTGACGGCGGGCGAAGCGGACGGCGTTCTCGAGCAGCGGACCGATCAGCTCGGTCAGGTCGTCGCGGCTGAGCGGCGGGGCGACGCCGTCGGCGATGTCGTTGGTGAAGGCGATGGCCTCGCCCTGGTCGGTCTGCTCCAGCACGCTGATCAGCTGTTCGACGCTGTCGCGGGCGTCGGCCCCGCCGCCCTGGCCGGCGGCGGCGATGCGGCTGCGCGCCAGCTCGGCCTCGGTGGTGGCGGCGAGGGCGGCGATGGAGCGATCCAGGCCGTCGGCGATCTCGGTCTGGCCGGCCTCGCGCAGCCGGCGGCTCTGGGCCTTGAGAGCGGCCAGCGGGGTCTTGAGGCCATGGGCCAGGTCGGAGGCGCGGGCCCGGGCCTTCTGCAGATCGGCCTCGCGCGCCTCGGCCAGTTCGTTGATGGCCTCGGTGAGGGGGCGGACGTCGTTCAGCCAGGGCTCGTCCAGACGGGCCGAGGAGTTGGAGCGCAGCGCAGCGAGCCGGTCGCGCAGGCCTCTGAGCGGTTGCAGGCCGAGGTGCACCTGCAGCCAGGCCGCGGCGATGAGGACCAGCCACAGGGCGGCGAGGAAGCCCGCCAGCTCGCGCCCGAACTCGGCCTGGGCCGTGGCGATGGCGGAGGCGTCCTGGGCCAGCTGGATGGTCAGGGGCGGGCTGTCGGCGTCGGGCTGGACCTGGCGCTCCAGCAGGAAGACCTCCTGGTCGAAAGGCCCGGCGGCGCGTCGCAGGCCCCATTCGTCGGCCGGGGCGTCCGGCGGCGCGGCCAGGGTCTCGTCCCACAGCGAGCGCGAGCGCAGCACCCGGCCGCCGCCAGAGACCTGCCAGTAGAAGCCGCTGGCCGGGGTCTGCAGACGCGGATCGGGGAGGGGCTCGGACAGGCCGAGGCGGCCGTCGGGGGCGACGGTCAGGGCCGCCGCCAAGCGGGTGGCGTCGCCGGTCAGCTCGACCGCCATGCGCCGCTCGAGGTGCCGCTCGAACAGCAGGCCCATGAAGATCCAGGCGACCAGCAGGGCGACCAGAATGGCCGCTCCCGCTCCCAGCAACAGCCGCAGGCGCAGCGAGCGGGTAATCACGCGACGCCTTCGATCAGATAGCCGAAGCCGCGCCGGGTGGTGATCAGGTCGGATCCGAATTTGCGCCGCAGCCGGGCGACGATGGCCTCAATGGCGTTGGCGTCGCCGGTCTCGGAGGTTCCGTACAGGTGGTCGGCCAGCTCGCCCGCCGAGACGGCGCGGCCGGGCTGGTGCGCCAGATAGTCGAGCAGGCGGAACTCCAGCGGCGACAGCCGGGCCGGCGAGCCGTCGTAGGAGGCCGCCATCCGCACCGTGTCGAGCCGCAGCTTGCCGAGCACCACGACATTGGACACCCGGCCGGCGCCGCGGCGCAGCAGGCCGCGCAGGCGCGCGACCAACTCGCCCATCTCGAACGGCTTGGCGAGGTAGTCGTCGGCGCCGGCCTCGATGCCCTCGACCTTCTCGGTCCAGTCCGACCGGGCCGAGACGATCAGCACCGGGAAGGCGCGGCCCGCCGCCCGCCAGCGGCGCAGCACCGACAGGCCGTCGAGCCGCGGCAGGCCGAGGTCGAGCACGGCGATGGCGTAGTCCTCGACGTCGCCCTGGTACCAGGCGGCGTCGCCGTCCGAGGCCACGTCGACCGTGAACCCCGCCGCCTCGATGGCCCGCTTGAGGTCGCCCTGGATGTCGGGGTCGTCCTCGACGACGAGACAGCGCATTCAGTCGTCCTCGATCTCCAGCACCGCCCCGTCGCGGGCGTTCAGCTTGACCTCGCGAACGCGTCCCGTCGAGGTCAGAACCTTCACCTCATAGCGCCACATGCCATCCTTGCGCTCGAGCTCGACGTCGATGACGTCGCCGGGCACGTGGCGGGCGGTGATGGCCAGGATGCGCGACAGCGGCAGGATCTCGCCCCGGCGCAAGGCCTCGCGGGCGGCGACGTGGTCGTCGTCGTCGGACTGACCTGCGAAGGCCGGGGCCGCCGCCGCCGCCAGCAGGATGAAGGCGAAGGGCGCCAGGCGCCGGAGGGGGTGTCGGTGGGTCATGCCGCCAAGGTGCGCCCGCCCCGCTGACATTTCGCTGACGCCCGTCCGCGGGCGGATGTCAGGAAGCGGGGCCTAGACCGGACCTCCACACGGGGGAATGCGCATGGCGTCGTCGAGGTCGGTCCGGAATGCTGCGGTCATCGCGGCCGGCCTGTGGCTGGCGGCGACAGGGACCGCTGCGGCCCAGACGGCTCCGACGGGCGTCGTCGCCTACACCCCGGCCGACTTCGCCGGGACCGCGCCCCAGACGGCGGGCGATCTGCTGGCGCTCGTGCCCGGCTTCACGATCGTCGAGGCCGACGCGGATGTGCGCGGCTATGCCGGGGCGTTGGGCAATGTGCTGATCGACGGCGTCCGACCGGCCAGCAAGCGGCAGGACATCGGCGACGTGCTGGACCGCATCCCGGCGGCCTCGGTCGAACGCATCGAGCTGATCCGCGGCGGCGTCGCCGGCGTCGACATGGCCGGTCATCCGGTGGTCGCCAACATCGTGCGCCGTCGCTCCGCCGCCACCGCCGAGGGCGCGGTAACGGCCGGGGTCGTCGCCTATACCGACGGCTGGACCCGGCCGCAGGTCGAGGCCGAGTACGCCCGCGCCTGGGATGATCGCGCCCTGGAGCTGACCTTCAACTACGAGCCGGAGCTGGACGACGAGACCGGCCCGGGGGTGATCGAGACCACCGAGGCCGACGGGGCTGTCGAGACCGACCGCCTCGGCCTGCGCACCGTCGAGACCCTGGCCGAGGCCGGGGCGACCTGGCGCGCGCCTCTGGCCGGCGGGACGTTCAGCGCCGCCGGGGCCCTGCGCCGCACCGACGTCGAGGCCGCGACCCGCATCGAGGAATCCGACGGCGACCGGGAAGAGGTCGATGAGCGCGAGACCTTCGATGAGCTGGAGCTGGGCCTGCGCTACAGCCGGTCCTTGTCCGACACGCTCACCGCCGAGGTCATGGCCAGCCGGCAGCTGGGCCGACTCGACGCCGCCGAGGACGCCCGCGAGGACGGCGAGACCGAGCGGTTCACAGAGATCTCCGACAGCGGCGAGACCATCGTCAGGGGCGATCTGGTCTGGGAGCCGTCGGAGACCCTGTCGGTCAGCGCCGGGCTGGAGGGCGCGTTCAACTTCCTCGAAAGCGAAGCCCGGCTCGAGGAGAACGGCGCCCCCGTCGACCTGCCCGGTTCGGACGTGCGCATCGAGGAGCGCCGGGTCGAGGCGTCGGTAGCCGGGGCCTGGAAACCGGCCCCGGGCTGGCAGGTCGAGGGCGGCCTGCGGCTGGAGGCCTCGACCATCATCCAGACCGGGGACAGCCCGCAGGAGCGCAGCTTCCTCTATCCCAAGCCGCGCGTGGCGGTGACGCACGAGCTGGGCGGTCGCGACCGGCTGCGCCTGTCGGTGTCGCGCGAGGTGGGCCAGCTGGATTTCGGGGACTTCGTCGCCTCGGCCTCGCTGGATCAGGATGTGGTCACCGCCGGCAACGCCGACCTGGAGCCCGACAAGACCTGGCGCACGGCGCTGAGCTGGGACCACGACTTCGGCGGCGGCGCGGCCCTGACCCTGACCTGGACCCACGATGAGATCGAGGACGTCGTCGACCGCATCCTGATCGTGACTCCGACCGACGTCTTCGACGCGCCGGGCAACATCGGCGACGGTCGCCGCGACACCCTGGCGCTGGAGCTGTCGGCGCCGCTGGACCGGCTCGGCCTCAGCGGCGGGCGGCTGCGCTCGTCCCTGCTGTGGCGCGACAGCGAGGTGACCGACCCGGTCACCGGCGAGCGGCGCGGCATCTCCGACGAGGAGCCGTTCGAGGGGACGATCGAGCTGAGCCAGGACCTGCCGTCGCTGAGCCTCAGCTGGGGCGCGTCGATCGATCCGATCGCAGAGCGCTCGACCGAGTACCGCTTCGACGAGGTGACCCGCGCCAGCGAGGCGTCGAGCTGGTCGCTCTGGGTCGAGCGCCGCTTCGGCGACTGGCGCCTGCGCGCCGAGGTCGCCGACCTGTTCGGCCGCGACTTCACCGAGACGCGCGACAAGTACGACGGGCCCCGCTCGACGACGCCGCTCGACGAGATCGAGCGACGCCGCTGGGAGCAGCCCGGCTACGTCAGCCTGACGGTCCGTCGCAGCCTCGGCGGCTAGGCCGTCCATCCTCCGTCGATGGTCAGACTCGCGCCGGTCATGTAGCCGGCGTCCGGGCCCGTGAGCCAGGCCACCAGACCGGCGATCTCTTGCGGCGTGCCGATGCGGCCCAGCGGCAGGCGAGGGGCGATGTATTCCATCAGGTCGGCGGTCATGTCGGTCTCGATCGGTCCCGGCTGGATGTTATTGACGGTGATCCCGCGAGGGGCGAAGTCGAGGGCCGCCCCGCGGACGAGCTGGGCCACCGCCGCCTTGGTCATGGCGTAGACGCTGGATCCCGGCGAGCCGATCCGATCGGCCGTATTGCTTCCAATCGTGACGATGCGAGCGCCGTCCACCAGGTGAGGCGAGGCATGGCGGATGGCGGCGAAGACCCCGCGGACATTGACCGCCAGCATGCGGTCGAAGTCCTCGAGCGCGAAGGCGTCGATCGCGCCGCCGATGAGGACGCCGGCGTTGATCACCAGCACGCCGAGCGGTCCGTGGCGTTCGACGGCGAGTTCGACGGCTGCGCGCACGGCCTCCGGATCCGAGCTGTCGGCCTGGATGGCGAAGGCCGCGCCGTCCGCCTGTTCGATGTCGCGCACGATCGACAGGGCCGCCTCCCGGGAGGCGGAATAGGTGAAGGCCACCGGGTGACCCTCGGAGGCCAGGCGGCGGACTATGGCGGCGCCCATGCCGCGCGAGCCGCCGAACACCAGCGCCGGCGTGGAAGGGGAGAGGAGGGCTTGCATCAGGAAACCTCGTTATGGACTGAACGGTCAACAACTGGTCATTCCGGATCGGTTGGTCAAGAATATTCTGGACTGACCGGTCAACATTGCTACAGTGCGGCCATGGCCAGACCTGCAGAATTCGACCGCGACGAGGCGGTGGCGAAGGCGATCCGCGTTTTCGCGCGTCACGGCTATGAGGCTGCGTCCACCAGCGATCTGCTTGAGAGCATGGGCATTGGACGCCAGAGCCTTTACGGCGCCTTCGGCGACAAGCGTCGCCTGTTCCTGGAAGCCTTGCGCCGCTATTCAGGGGGCTCCCTCGCCCAGATGCAGGCGGCCCTCGAGGCGAACCGTCCCGCGTTGGAGGCGATCGAAGCGGCGCTCCTGGTGGGGCTGGGCTCCTGCGACGACCTCGAGACGGGGTGTCTCGGCGTCGGCTCCATCGTCGAGTTCAGTCGCTCCGACCCGGAGGTGAACGCCCTCAACGACGACGCGGGCCGCGCCGTCCTCGCCGCCTTCGCCGACCGCCTCGCAGAGGGCGTGCAGGCAGGCGAACTGCCGCCTTCGCTCGACGTGGAGGCGGCCAGCCGGATGCTGCTGACCCTGCGCTCAGGGCTCAAGGTCGCGGCGCGGGGCGGGTCGGACACCGAGGAGCTTCGCCGGACGGCCCGGCTGGCCCTGGGCGGCCTGGCCTGAGGATCAGCCGCCCTCGCCGTTGTAATAGGGGCGGCTGGGCCAGCCCGGGGCAGGGTCGTACCCGTAATAGCCGCCGCCGCGCTTGAACCGCTCCAGCCGCTGCAGCTCTTCCGGGTCAGCCTTCTTGTCCCAGGTGCGCACGCCGTTGGTCAGGTCGGCCGGGGTCAGCACCAGCGGATCCCAGACGGCTTCGCCCATCACGTCGTGCAGGGTGTAGGTCATGGTCGGGGTCGGGCCGGTCATGTCGAACCTCAGATGGCCGACGTTGACGCTGCGGGTCCAGGTGTCGCGGATGCGCACCTCGGGCGTCTGGCGGGTATTCTTGACCGCCGGCATCTGGGCCAGGGGCGACGAGCAGAAGTCGTAGATGTCGTAGCCGCCGACATCCGAACGCGGGATGCAGTTCAGCTCGCCCATGTGGCTGTCGCCGGTGATGCAGAAGACGCCGCCGATGTTCCGGTCGCGGATGAAGTCGAAGATCTCGTTGCGCTCGGTCAGGAAGACGCCCCAGCTGTCGCCGCCCTCCTCGTTCTCGGCCGAAGAGAAGCCGCCGCCGGCGACCAGCACCTTGAAGGCCGCGGTCGAGGCGGCCAGCTCGCGCTTCAGCCAGGCCTTCTGCCTCGCGCCCAGCATGGTCTTCCGACCGGTATCGGGCGTTTCGATCGGGTCGCGGTGGTAGCGGCCGTCGAGAAAGAAGAAGTCGACCCCGCCATAGGCCTGCTTGAAATAGACGCCCGGATTGTCGGCCTCGCCGTAGCTCGGGTTGGCCCAGAAATCCTTGAACACCTTCAGCGAGGCGGCCTTGTAGGGGCTGCGGCCGTCGCCGTTGTTGTAGCCGAAGTCGTGGTCGTCCCAGATGGCCAGTTGCGGCTTGGAGCGGAGCAGGGGGACCAGCCGCTCGACCAGCCGCCCGCGCCCGTACAGGTCGGCCAGCACCGAGGGCTGGTCGCTGTCGCCGTAGATGTTGTCGCCCAACCAGAACATCAGGTCCGGGTCGATCTCGCGGACTGCGTTCCAGATCGGCTGGTCGGCGTCGAACTGGATGCGGCAGCAGGAGCCGAAGGCCACGCTGAACTCGGCCGCGCCCGCCGGGGCGGTGCGGGTGCGGTAGGGGAAGTGCTGATATCGGTCGGCGTCGCCGTTATACTTCAGCCGGTACCAGTAGTCGGTGTCGGGCTGGACGCCGTCGACGCGCAGGGTGACGCAGCAGTCGTCCTCGGCCCGGGCGGTGGCGGTCGGCCCCTGGATCAAGGTCTCGAAGTCGCGGTCCGTGGAATACTCCAGCGTCACCGGGAAGGCGCCGCTGGCGCGGACCCAGACGGTGAAGTGGCTCGGCCCCGGCGATCCGACCATCGGGCCCTGCAGGGCCCGGGGATAGCCGAGCACCTCGGCCAGGGCGCGCGGGGCGGCGGCGAGCAGGGCGCTCAGCGACGCGCCGGCCAGGAAGGCGCGGCGGCCGAAGGTCAGGTTCCGGGTCATGCTCTACTCCGAAAGGGCGGCGTTCAGGCGTTCGATCAGCGGGTCGTGGACGCCGCCGTTGGAGACGCAGACGTGGCCGGCGTGCAGATCCAGCGGCCCGCCGTCGACGCCCGTGGCGCGGCCGCCGGCCTCCTGCACCAGGATGATCCCCGGCCCCATGTCCCAGGCGTTCAGGCAGCGCTCCCAGTAGGCGTCCCACCGGCCGGAGGCGACCCAGGCCATGTCCACGGCGCAGGCCCCGGTGCGCCGGATGCCCGCCACGTCCGAGGTCAGCAGCGCCATCTCGCGCGCGAACAGCGGATGGTCCGGCTTGCCCGCGAAGGGGATGCCGCAGGCGAGGACGGATTCGACCAGGCTGTGGCGGTTGGAGACGCGCACCTGCTTGCCGTTGAGCCAGCAGCCCTTGCCCTCTTCGGCGACGTAGAGCTCGTTCAGCATGGGGATGTAGGTCACCCCGGCGACGACCCGGTCCTCGCGGGCGAGGGCGACGTTCACGCCCCACAGCGGGCAGGCGAACAGGAAGTTGGTGGTGCCGTCCAGCGGGTCGACGATCCAGGTCTGGGCGTCGTCGCCGCCGCTGATCGAGCCGCCTTCCTCGCCGAGGAAGCCGTAGGACGGCCGGGCCCGGGCGAGGATGCCGCGGGTGGTCAGCTCGGCCTCCTCGTCGGCGATGGAGACCATGTCGGCCGGGCCGTTCTTGGAGCGGATCTCCAGGTCGGCGAGGCGGCCAAAATGGCGCTCCAGCCCGTCGCCGGCCGCCTTGGCCGCCTCGATCATGGCCTTCAGGTCGTCGGATGCGTCGATCACGGTCAGTCCCTCAGGCGGGTGCGCCACAGGCTGGCGGCGAGCAGCATGGACAGGACCGAGGCGCCGACCCAGACCCAGATCACCGGGCCGAAGTCATAGACCTTGTCGTCGCCGATGGTGGTCATGTGCTTCTCGATCAGGAAGCCCGAGATGTTCTCCTGCAGGGCCGCGCCGATGTAGCTGAACACCCCGATCACCCCCATGGCCGCGCCCGCCACCCGCTTGGGCGCGACGTCGACGGCGAACAGGCCGCCCAGCGCCGTGACCAGGCCGGTCAGGCCGACGCCGAACAGGATCATGGCGATCGTCAATGACAGCATGGTGTTGGGGCCGAAGAAGAACAGCAGCAGGCCGGTCAGCTCGAGGATGGCGAAGATCAGGTTCACCGGCGGACGGCGGGCGCCGAAGATCTTGTCCGAGATGAAGCCGTAGCTGATGGCGCCGGCGATGCCTGCGATGGTCGAGATGAACAGCAGGCCGGCGGCGGACTGCAGGTCCATGCCGCGGTCCTCCTGCAGGTACAGGATGCCCCAGGAGTTGATGGCGTAGCGGGTCACGTAGATCAGGGCGCTGGAAACCGCGAGGATCCAGATCGCCGGCAGCTTGAGGATCGACAGCTGGGTGCGCAGCACCGTCGACTGCTCGACCCGGGCGGGGCCGACGTAGTGGTCGTTACGCCAGTCGGCGACGGTCGGCAGGCCCATGGTCCGCGGGCGGTCGCGCAGCAGCATCCAGGTGAACAGGGCGACCACGATGCCGATCAGGCCGGGGACCCAGAAGCCGGCGCGCCAGCCCATCCAGGTGACCACCGCCCCGACCAGCAGGAAGGTCAGGCCCTCGCCGATCGAGTGGGCGGTGCTCCAGATGCCGTACATCCGGCCGCGCTCGTTGTTCGAGTACCAGGCGGTCATGGCCACCACGCCGCCCGGGGCGCCGAAGCTCTGGAACCAGCCGTTCAGGCCCCAGATGATCACCGCCGGCCACAGGTAGTTCACCGAGCCCATGGCGATGCAGCACAGGCCCGACAGCAGGAAGGAGGCGGTCAGGAATTTCCGCATGTTGGCGTGGTCGGCGAAGAAGCCGTTGGTCAGCTTGCCGATGGCGTAGGTCCAGAACAGCGCCGAACCGATCATGCCCAGCTCGGCCGGGCTGAAGACGCCCTGGTCGATGAGCGGCTTCTTCACCACCCCGATAGCCAGGCGGCAGATGTAGATCAGGCCATAGCCGAGGGTGATGGCGACCATGACCCGGAAGCGATGCCTCCGGAACAGGGTGTCGATGGTCGCCTTGTCGGTGATCTCGGGCTGGTCAGGTCCCGTGGCGAAGAAGCCCAGAAGTCCGCGCGCCATGTGTCAGCCCCTCCCTGTTGGCGGGCCGGCGTCCGGGCGTCGGCCTCGTTGGGAGAGAGCCTATTTCACGCGTCTCAAAAACGGAAGAAGAATTCCATTTACCGCATCGTTGGAATTACGAAACTCTGATCCGCGACCGGGCCGGTGCGCGGCCAGCGCTGGGTCACGGTCTTGGTGCGGGTGTAGAAGCGCACGCCGTCGAGGCCATACTGGTTCAGGTCGCCGAAGCCCGAACGCTTCCAGCCGCCGAAGGAATGGTAGGCCACCGGCACCGGGATCGGGACGTTGATGCCGACCATGCCGACCTCGACCTGGTCGGCGAATTCGCGCGCGGCGTCGCCGTCGCGGGTGAAGATGCAGACGCCGTTGCCGTACTGGTGCCTGGATGGCAGGGCGATGGCCTCCTCGAAGCTGGCGGCGCGGACGATCTGCAGCACCGGGCCGAAGATCTCCTCGCGGTAGCTGGCCATGTTCGGCGTCACGTGGTCGAACAGGGTCGGAGCCAGGAAGAAGCCGTTCTCATGCCCTTGCAGGCTGAAGCCGCGGCCGTCGACGACCAGCTCGGCGCCCTCGTTGACCCCCATCTGGATGTAGCTCTCGACGCGCTGCTTATGCGCCGCCGAGACCACCGGGCCGTAGTGGGCCTCGGCGTCGGTCGAGACGCCGACGCGCAGCTTCTCGATCGCCGGAAGCAGTTTGGCGCGCAGGCGTTCGGCGGTGTCCTCACCGACCGGCACGACCACCGGCAGGGCCATGCATCGCTCGCCGGCCGAGCCGTAGGCGGCGCCCATTAGGTCGGCGACGGTCTGGTCGAGGTCGGCGTCCGGCAGGACGATGCCGTGGTTCTTGGCCCCGCCCATGGCCTGCACCCGCTTCCCATTGGCGGCGCCCAGGGCATAGACGGACTGGGCGATGTCGGACGAGCCGACGAAGCTGACCGCCTTGATCAGCGGGTGGGTCAGGATGGCCTCGACCAGGTCCTTGTCGCCGTGAACGACGTTGAGCACGCCCTCGGGCAGGCCCGCCTCGATCATCAGCTCGGCCAGGCGCACCGGCACGGACGGATCGCGCTCGGACGGCTTGAGGATGAAGGCGTTGCCGCAGGCGATGGCCGGGCCGAACATCCACATCGGGATCATGGCCGGGAAGTTGAACGGGGTGACCCCGGCGACGACGCCCAGCGCCTGGCGCGCCGACCAGACGTCGATGCCCGGCCCGGCGCCTTGCGTGTACTCGCCCTTCAGCAGGTGGGGGATGCCGCAGGCGAACTCGATCACCTCAAGCCCGCGCTGGATGTCGCCCTTGGAGTCGGCGATGACCTTGCCGTGCTCGGACGACAGCAGGTGGGCCAGCTCGTCCATATGGACCTCAAGCAGCCGCTTGAAGTCGAACATCACCCGCGCCCGGCGCTGCGGATTGGTCGCCGCCCAGCCCTTCTGCGCCGCCACGGCGTTGGCCACGGCCCGGTCCAGCTCGTCGATCGTGCCCAGCTGGACCCGCGCCTGCACCTCGCCGGTGTTGGGATCGAAGACGTCGCCGAAACGGCCGGAGGAGCCGGCGACCGACTGGCCGCCGATGAAATGGCTGATGGTGCGCATGGGATGTTCCGTGGGGAGGCAGGCGTCAGGTCTTGCGGACGATCCAGTCGTGGGCCGGATCGTTGCGGAAGATCCAGTTCCGCTTCGGGCCGGCCATGACGTTCAGGTAGTAGACGTCGTACCCGTGAGGGGCGCCGACGGGATGGTAGCCTCGCGGCACCATGACCACGTCGCCGTCCTCGACGCTGACCGTCTCATCAAGGCTGCGGTCATCGGTGTAGACGCGCTGGATGGCGAAGCCCTGCGGCGGGTCGATGCGGTGGTAGTAGGTCTCCTCCAGCGCCGTCTCTTCGGTCGGCGTGGCGGTGTCGTGCTTGTGCGGCGGATAGCTGGACCAGTGGCCGCCCGGGGTGATCACCTCGACCACCAGCAGGCCCTCGGCCGGCTGGGTCTCGGGCAGGATGTTGCGGACGTAGCGGGTGTTGGTGCCGGTCCCGCGGGTCTCGCGCGACATGTCGGCGTCGGCGATCAGGCGCGGCGCCCCCAGGCCCTTGCCGGGCGCCGTGCAGACGGCCAGTTCCACGGGTCCGCGGGCGGTGACGAACCAGATCATGCCGGCGGGCACGTAGACGGCGCCAGGCGCCTTGTCCTCGAACGGTGTCGCGCGGCCGCCGACGCCTTCGAAGCGCTGCTCGCCGACGCGGATGTCGGCGGTCCCGGCCACGACCACCAGGCAGCATTCGCGTCCGGCGACGCCGCCGCCGTGCAGCTGACCGTCGGTCAGGCGGACGACCTTGAAGCCGACGTGGTCCCAGCCCGCGCTCTCCGGCGTGACCTCCAACACCGCGCCGTCGGCGTCGGGGGCGTGGGGGCGGACGCGCAGGCCGGACATCAGACCAGCCCCGCCTCGGCGGCGCGCGTCTTCAGGGTGCTGAGCCCCAGTTCGGCATAGGCGCGCGGATCGGCCTTGGCCGGATCCTGCTCGGCCTCGATGACGATCCAGCCCGAGTAGTTCATACGCTTCAGGGCGGCCATGACCTCGGCGTAGTCGATGCCGCCGTCGCCGGGCACGGTGAACATCCCGGCCAGGACGCCGTCGAGGAAGCTGGAGCCGCCGGCCCGTTCGGCCTTGAACACGTCCCAGCGCACGTCCTTGCAGTGGACATGGGCGACCCGCTCCGGGTGGTCGCGTATGATGGCCAGCGAATTCACCCCGCCGAGCGCTGCGTGGCCGGTGTCGAGCGTCAGCCCCACCGACGGCCCGGTGTGGGCGATGAAGGCGTCGACGTCGGCGGCGGTCTCGACCACCGTCCCGAGGTGGTGGTGGTAGGCGAACTTCAGGCCCTGGCTTTCGATGTAGTCGGCGACGGCCGTCATCCGCGCCCCGAACTCCGGCCAGTCGCCCTCGTCCAGACGCGGCGCGCCGGCCAGGGGGACGGAACGGTCGCCGTGCACGGCGTTGGAGGTCTCGGCGAAGACGAAGACGGTCGAGCCCATGGCCTTGAGCAGGGCCAGGTGGTCCTGCAGGGCGGCGATCTCGGCCTCGGCGTCCTGCTCCAGCAGGGAGCCCGAGTACCAACCGCCGATCAGGTCGATGCCGTAGGGAGCCAGGGCCGCCTTCAGCGCGCCCGGCTCACGCGGGAATTTGCCGCCCAGTTCGACGCCCTCGAAGCCGACGCTGCGGATGTCGGCCAGGATCGAGTCCAGCGGCGTGTCGCCGCCCAGCTCGGGCATGTCGTCATTGGCCCAGGCGATCGGGCTGACGCCCCAGCGGATACTCATGACAGGTCTCTCTTCAGGCGGATGCGGTCTTCGTAGTCGCGGCGGGCGGCGTTGACCTGCGGCCGGTCCGAAACCTCGGGCACGGCCACGTCCCACCACCAGCCGCCGGCCTCGGTGGTCTTCAGCGGGTCGGTGTCGATGACGATGACGCTGGTCCGGTCGGCGGCCCGGGCGCGGGCCAGGGCGGCCTCGAACTCGCCGAGGTTCGCGACGTGCTCGGCCAGGGCCCCGAGGCTGCGGGCGTGGGCGGCGAAGTCGATCTCGGGCAGGGTCTCGTGCGCAGCGTCCGCCAGCAGATTGTTGAACCCCGGGCTGCCGGTCGCCTGCTGCAGCCGGTTGATGCAGCCGAAGCCGCAATTGTCGAGCACGGTGACGATCAGCTTTTTGCCCATCATCACCGAGGTGGCGAGCTCGGAGTTGAGCATCAGGTAGGAGCCGTCGCCGACCATGACCACGACCTCGCGGTCCGGCTCGGCCATCTTGACCCCCAGGCCGCCGGCGATCTCGTAGCCCATGCAGGAGAAGCCGTATTCGAGGTGGTAGCCGCCCGGGCGCGCCGTGCGCCACAGCTTGTGCAGCTCGCCCGGCAGGCCGCCGGCGGCGCAGACCACCACCGCGTCCTCGCCCACGCCGCGCTGCACGGCGCCGATCACCTGGGCGTCGCTGGGCAGGGTGGTGTCGGGCGCGCCGGCGGTGACGGCGTCGACGTCGGCGTTCCAGTTCGTCACGGCCTCGGCGTAGGCGCCGGCCTCGGGCGCAGTCCAGCCCTTGAGTGCTGCGGACAGGGCCTCCAGCACGGTGCGGGCGTCGCCGACGACCGGTTCGGCGCCGTGCTTGTGGGCGTCGAAAGCCTGGATGTTGACCTGGAACAGGCGGCGGTTCGTGAACAGGCTGCGGGAACCCGTGGTGAAGTCCTGCAGGCGGGCGCCGACGCCGACGATCAGGTCCGCCTCGTCGGCCGCCGCATTGGCCGAGGCTGAGCCGGTCACCCCGATCGAGCCCAGGGCCGCCGGATGGGTCCAGGCCAGGGCGCCCTTGCCGGCCTGGGTCTCGGCCACCGGGACGCCGGTCGCCTCGGCGAAGGCGGCGAGCGTCGCTTCCGCCTGACTGTAGAGCACGCCGCCGCCGGCCACGATCAACGGCCGGTGCGCGGTCTTCAGCGCCGCGACGAGCCGGGACAATTCACCGGCGTCGGCGGGCTGGCGGCGTTCGCGCCAGACCCGGCGCTCGAGGAATTCCGTGGGGCAGTCGAAGGCCTCGGCTTGGACGTCCTGGCAGAAGGCGAGGGTGGCCGGGCCGCAGGTCGCCGGATCCAGCATCGTCGCCAGGGCGCGGGGCAGGGCGTCGAGGATCTGCTCGGGCCGGGTGATGCGGTCAAAATAGCGCGACACGGGGCGGAAGCAGTCGTTGGCGCTGACCGTGCCGTCGCCCCAGTCCTCGACCTGCTGCAGCACCGGGTCGGGGCGGCGGCTGGCGTAGACGTCGCCGGGCAGGAACAGCACGGGCAGCCGGTTCACATGGGCCAGGGCGGCGGCGGTGACCATGTTGGTCGCGCCCGGCCCGATCGAGGTGGTGCAGACCATGGCCCGGCGGCGGCGCATCTGTTTGGCGTAGGCGATGGCGGCGTGGGCCATGCCCTGCTCGTTGTGCGCCCGCCAGGTCGGCAGGGCGTCGCGGGAGGCGTGCAGGGCCTCGCCCAGGCCGGCGACATTGCCGTGGCCGAAGATGGCCCAGCAGCCGGCGAAATAGGGGACCTCGACGCCGTCGACGACGACGTGCTGGGCCGCCAGCCAGCGAACGGCGGCCTGGGCGGCGGTCAGGCGGATCGTGCTCATGGCCGCGCCGCGCCGCGGGCCGGACCGCCCACGGCGGCCTTGGCGGTCCGCCAGGCGTCGATCAGGACGGCGAAGCGCGAGGACAGGTCGGTGATGGCCGCCTCGTCGTCGATGCGCTCGGCCAGCCACTGCTCGGCGGTCTCGGCGAAGATGGTGCGGCCAACCGCGAAGCCCTTGACGATCCGCGCCGACGCCGCGGCCTCGAAGGAGGCGATCAACTCGTCCTGCGGCGCCGACAGGCCGAGCAGGACGACGCCCCGACATTTGGGATCGCTGCGCAGGATGGCGCTCTCGATATTGGCCCAGGCCGCGTGCGTGTCGGCGGGCTCCAGCTTCCACCAGTCGGGTTTCATGCCCAGATCGTAGAGCCGCTCGATCGCGCGCGAAACCGTCCGGTCGTCGACCGAGCCGCTGCGCGAGGCGATGATCTCGACCAGCAGCTCGTGGCCCGTCTTTCGGCAGGCGTCCTGCAGCCGCAGCAGTTGGCGCTCCTGGCGGTCGCGCAGATCCTGGGCGTCGTCCGGATGGTAGAAGGCCAGGCATTTGACGACGTGGTTCTTCGGCCAGGTCGCCAGCTCGGTGGCCACGTCGTCCGAGCTTTCGAACTCGAGCGGGCAGGAGCCCGGCAGCTCGATCGGGCGGCCGATCCAGTAGGGATAGTCGGCGGCGGCCTCGAGGCCTCGCATGCCGAACCGCCCGTCCAGCAGGACGCCGTAGCGGGGGTCGCCCTGCGCCAGGCGGTCGACGGCCTTGAGGGCGAGCTTCTTGAACTCGGGGATGCGGGCCGGATCGGCGCCGATGCGGCGGCAGATGTCCTCGAACTGGCTGCGGTGATCCATGGCCAGGACCGTCAGCTCTTCGTAGTCGCCGGTCCGGGTGGTGGCCCAGTGCAACTGCTCCAGCTGGGCGTCCTCGCGCAGGCGGAAGGGCCGTTCGCCGCCGCCGAGGAAGCTCTGCAGCTCCTCCCAGGTGGCCATGGCCGGGGCGCAGCCGTGGCGTGAGACCACGATGGCCCCGCAGGCGTTGGCGAACTCGCAGCAGGTCTCCAGCGGCTCGCCGCGCAGCCAGCCGCGCAGGAAGCCCGCCATGAAGGCGTCGCCGGCGCCCAGGACATTGAACACTTCGACGCGGAAACCGCGCCCGACCACGCCGTCATCGAGGCTGTCGGGGATGGCGGCGGGGAAGGCCGAGCAGCCGTCCGGTCCGCGCTTGCAGACCAGCAGGGCGTCGCTCCTGGCTCGCACCGCGCGCAGAGCGGCGACCGTGTCGGTCGTGCCGCCGAGGATATGGAATTCCTCTTCCGTGCCGACAATCAGGTCGCACAGCGGCAGCACCTGCTGCAGCCGGGCGGTGACGCCGCCGTGGGAGACGAAGCGGTCCTCGCCGCGATCCTTGCCGGTCAGGCCCCAGAGCACCGGGCGGTAGTCGATGTCGAACACCACCTTGCCCCCGGCGGCCCGCGCCAGCTCGCAGGCGCGCACCGAGGCGTCGAACACGCCCGGCTGCGACAGGTGGGTGCCGTTGATCAGCACCGCGCCGGCCGACTGGATAAAGGCGGGGTCGATGTCGTCGATGTTCAGCGCCATGTCGGCGCAGTTCTCGCGATAGAAGATCAGCGGGAAGGTGTCCGGGTCGCGGATGCCCAGGAAGACCAGGGCGGTCAGCCGCTCGGCGTCGGTCAGGACCCCGTCGACGGCCACGCCCTCGCGGCCCAGCTGTTCACGGATGAACCGTCCGAAATGGTCGGCGCCGACCCGGGTCAGCAGGCCGGCGCTGAGGCCCAGCCGCGCCGCGCCGACCGCGGTGTTGGTCGGACTGCCGCCAACGTATTTGGCGAAGGAGCTCATGTCCTCCAGCCGGCCGCCGATCTGCTGTCCGTAGAGATCGATGCACGAACGGCCGATGGTGATCAGATCGAGTCGATCGTTTGACCGCGCCATCAACCCCTGTTCCGCCTGCTGTCGGTCGCCCGTCGCGCCCCGTAGAATGTAACGTGTATTCTAACCGTAGAATGTTCGCAACGATCGTTTCAAAACTTTCCGCGTGTTCCCGCTGGCGGCAGGGTGGAGCGGTTCTGGGCCGTGTGGGCGGTCGAGAAGGCGAAGGAGATGACCAGGGCCTGGGCCAGGCACATCGACGCCGACAGCGAGCGGAATTTGCGAATCTCGGCTTCGCGCACCTGCAGCACCAGGGTGGCCGGCTTGGCCACCGGACTGACCAGGCTGTCGCTGATCGACAGGACGGGGGCGTCGCGCTCGACGGCCGCCTCGATCAGTTGCACCGCCTCTTCGGCGTAGGGGTGGTAACTGACGGCGATGAGCAGGTCGCGGCTGGTGATGCCGTGGATCTGCTGGCGCGTCATGCCGCCGATGCTGTCGATGAAGACCGTCTTCTTGTCGACCTGATGCAGCGAGTAGGCGATGTAGGCCGCCACGGGGAAGGACCGCCGGAAGCCCGCGACATAGATGGTGTCGGCCTCGGCCATCAGCTTCACGGCCGTGGTCATGTCCGGCGAGCCGACGATCTCGCCGAGGTTCTGCAGGGCCAGGGTGTTGCCCTCGATGAACTCCGCCAGCACCTGACCGGGGTCGCCCACCGCCTTGCCGTCGACCGTCTCGCTGAACTGCCGGACGCGCTCGCCATAGGCCAGGGGAGCGTTGCCCGACAGCAGGTCGTCGCGGAACAGGCGCTGCATCTGGGTGGCGCCGTCGAAGCCGAACGATTTGGCGAAGCGGACGATGGCCGACGGCTGCACGCCGCTGCGTTCCGCCAGCACCGCCAGGGTCTCCAGCGCCACCGCATTCGGCTCGTCCAGCACGTAACGGGCGATCTGCTGCAGCCGTTTGCTGAGCGATTCGTAGCGCTCCAGGATGGCGGCGCGCAGTTCCTCGGCGGTGGTGGGGACGGGGTGCGCCATGAATTGCCTCTGCCTTTCGAACGTCCAGCCTAGCGGGGCGGACCCCCCCGCTCAATGGAACACAGGCGCTCCTGATGGAAATTCTATTTCATACATAGACAGAATATCGGTTCCATGCTGTGTCAGAGGCGTTTCGGGGTCGGAGAAGACAGTGAGTAGAATCGATGTGGCGCTGATCGGCGCCGGTCGGATGGGATCCATCCACGGGCCGAACGCCGGACGGCATCCGGGCCTGCGCCTGAAGTATGTGATCGACCCCCGCCCCCAGGCCGCCGCTGCGGTCGGCGCCCCGTTCGGCGCGACCCACGTCGCCCTCGACCAGGCCCTCGCCGACCCGTCGATCGGCGGCGTGCTGGTGTGCAGCTCGACCGACCTGCACCTGGAGCACATCCTGGCCGCGGTCGCCGCCGGCAAGGCGGTGTTCAGCGAGAAGCCGCTCGACCTCGACCTGGACAAGGTGGTCGCCGCCGGACCGCAGCTGCGCGACGCGCGGCTGGTGCTGGCCTTCAACCGCCGCTTCGACCCGCATTTCGCCGCGCTGAAGGCCCAGGTGGACGCCGGGGCCGTGGGTCGCCTCGAGAGCCTGCACCTGATCAACCACGACCCGGCCGCGCCGCCGTCGGGGTTTATCCCGACCAGCGGGGGGCTGTTCAAGGACTTCACCATCCACGACCTCGACCTGGCCCGCTGGCTGCTGGAGGAGGAGATCGCCGAGGTCTACGCCGCCGCCAGCTGCCTGGTGGACCCGGAGATCGGCCGTCTCGGCGACGTCGACACCGCCCGCACCGTGCTGAAGACCGTCTCGGGCCGGCTGTGCGTCATCTCCAACACCCGGCGCAGCGGCTATGGCTACGACCAGCGGATCGAGGCTTTCGGCTCAAAGGGCATGATCACCGCCGGCAATGTCGCGCTGGACACCGTCCACGCCCAGACCGAGGCGGGCGCTGCGGGCGCGCCGATCCAGCCGGGCTTCATGCAGCGCTACGCCGAGGCTTATCGCGCCGAGGTTTCCCATTTCGCCGACGTCCTGCACGGCCGCGCCAAGCCCCTGGTCGGCTATGCCGACGGCCTGGTCGCCCTGGCCTTGGCCGAGGCATGCGACGAGTCGGTTCGCACCGGCCAGGTGATCCAGTTCGGAGAATTCTTCCATGCATAAGGTCGCCGTCATCGGCGCGGGCCGCATCGGCCGCATCCACGCCCGCAACGCCGCCCTCAGCGATCGCATCGCCCTGGCCGGAGTCGTCGATCCGGTCGCCGAGGCCGCTGACGCCCTGGCCGCCGAATGGAGCGTCCCGGTGTGCTCGCTCGACGACGTGCTGGCTGACGCTTCGATCGCCGGGGTGATCATCGCGAGCTCGACCGACACCCACCTGGACTACAGCGTCCGCGCGGCGCGGGCGGGCAAGGCCATCTTCTGCGAGAAGCCGATCGACCAGGACCTGGAGCGCGCCCGCAGCGCCGCCGGAGATCTGTCGGACGCGCGGATGCTCCTGGCCTTCAACCGCCGCTTCGACCCGAATTTCCAGGCCCTGAAGACGCGGTTGGACCGCGGCGAGGTCGGGGTGCTGGAGTCGGTGCAGATCACCTCCAACGATCCGTCGCCGCCGCCCCCGTCCTACGTCGCCGTCTCGGGCGGACTGTTCAAGGACATGGCCATCCACGACTTCGACATGGCCCGCTGGCTGCTCGGCGAGGAGCCGGTCGAGGTCTATGCCGCCGGCAGTTGCCTGGTCGATGCGGAGATCGGCAAGCTGGGCGACGTCGACACCGCGCGCACGGTTCTCAAGACCGCCTCGGGCCGGCTGTGCGTCATCTCCAACAGCCGGCGCTCGGGCTTCGGCTATGACCAGCGCATCGAGGCCTACGCCTCGGCCGGGATGCTGCGCGCCGACAATGTGCTGGAGAGCACGGTGCAGGTGTGGAGCGAGGCGGGCGCTGCGGCCGACCGCTTCCAGAATTTCTTCCTGGACCGCTACGCCGAGGCCTACCGCCGCGAGATGGCGCACTTCGCCGACATCCTCGATGGCGCCAAGCCTTCGGTGGGCTACGCCGACGGCGTCGCCGCCCTGGCCCTGGCCGACGCCGCCGCCGCCTCCGTGAAGAGCGGAGCGCCGGTCCGCCTCTGACGCGATATGCCGAAGGCCGAGCGCCCGGCGCCTCCTCGGAGACGCCGGGCGTTTTCGTTTCGCAGGTCGGGGCGAAAGAAAGGGGCGGCTCCCGTTTCGGAAGCCGCCCCAGTCGCTCAGGACGCTCAGGAGTGAGTGTCTAGAAAACGGCCCGCAGAGTGAGGGTGATCTTGGGCGAGGAGCCTTCGCGTTCGACCTCATAAGCGTCGACGTTGAAGGCGGCCTGGTTGGCGAGGATCTCTTCGCCGTTGTCGCCGTCGAAGTTGGCCTCGGCCTGGTTGCTCTCGGCGTCCAGCAGATTGGTACCGGTCAGGCGCAGGACCATGTTGCTGCCGAGACGCTTCTCGAGGAACAGTTCGAGGTTGCCGTCGTACAGCTGGCTCTCGATTTCGCCGTAGGTCACGAAGCGCGATTCACCCTGCTTCTGGTAGCTGAAGCCCAGGCTGGCGTCCCAGCTCGGAATGTTGTGGGTGAGGCCGACGTTGTAGACGTACTCCGGCTGGAAATCGATCATCACGTCGTCGCCGCCGGCCGGGTCGGCCCGGCTGGACCACATGCGGGTGAAGTTGGCGAACACCCCGGTCTCGTCCAGGCCCATGAAGCTCAGCGGGGCGGAGAGGTCCAGCTCGATGCCGTAGACGTCGGCGTCGCCGATGTTCTGGAACGAGTAGAGGTTGCCCGGGTAGTCGGCCGGATCCAGGCCGACGACATCGACGTCCTCGCCGGTGTTGACCAGGGCGATCAGGTCCGAGATCGAGCGCGAGAACAGGTTCACGCCGAAGATGCCGCGACCGGCGAAGCGCCGCTCGTAGCCGACGTCGAAACCGAGCGAAGTCTCGAACGAGAGGTCCGGGTTGCCGATGGTGACGTCCTCGTCGCCCGGCGATTCCAGCGCCAGCGCCGGGATCAGCTGGTCGATCGACGGGCGGCGCACCGTCTTGGCGGCGCTGAAGCGCAGCTGGTCGTTGTCGGTCAGCTTCCAGACCAGGTGGGCCGACGGGTTGAGCATGAACTCGTCGTGCTCGGCGCTGCCCTCGATCTCGTCCTCGAGGACGCCGCCTTCCAGGAACTGGTTCAGGAAGTCGATCTCGGTCTTGGTGCTTTCGGCGCGCAGGCCGGTCTGCAGGGTGACCGCGTCGTTGAACTCCCACTCGATGCGCAGGAAGGCGTCGAAGCGTTCTTCCTTGTAGGTGAACTGGCCGTCGGTGGTGGCGTAGTCCGGATCGCCCAGGTCCTCGTCGACGACCTGGTTGAACTCGCGGTCCTTGATCTTGCCCGCGACGCCGTATTTGAACTCGACGCCCTGAATGCCCAGCGACTGGGCGAAGCCCGGCATCTGCTGGGTGATGGTCGCGTCGGCTGTCCATTCGGTATCGTCGGCGTCGATTGATTCACGCTCGACCAGGTTGGTCGGCGTCTCCTCGAAGGTTTCTTCCGTGCTGTCGTCGCGGAAGTTGCTGAACTGGATCTGGGCCGCGAACTCGGTGTTCTCGTCGATCTCGGTCTTGAACAGGGCCGAGGCGCCCATGCTGTCCTGGTTGAAGTCGGCGTCCTGGAATTCGAACTCCGGATTGGCCAGGTCGAGGCCGCCGACGCTGCCGTCGCCCTCGTAGATGACCGTGTCCTGGTGCTCGTCGCGCGCCGTGCTCAGCATGAAGGCGTCGACGCGCAAGCTGCTCTTGTCGTTGATCAGCCACGTCAGGTCGCCGTTGAAGGACAGGTCGGTCGAGTCGCGGCTGTCCTGCTCTTCGGTGCGCTCGACGGCCACCGACTGGGTCGGATCATCGAAGCGGGCAAGGCTGCGGCCCATGCCGCGGGCGGCGACTTCGGCGGCGAAGCCCTCGGAGTCCTCCTCGAAGACTTCCTGGACGACGTCCTTGTTGTTGTAGCGCTGCTGGGCGTCGAGGGTCACCGAGAACAGGACGTTCTCGGCGTCGTTGCGCCCCGACCAGGACACCGAGGCGTTGGGCCGGGTCTTGGACATGTCGACGTCGTAGGTGGCGCCGATGCGGGCGATCACGCCCGGCGGCAGGCTCTCGCCGTCCTTGAGGATGATGTTGATCGTGCCGCCGACGCCCTGACTGTCGATGTCGGCGCTGGGCGAGCGGACGATCTCGATGCGGTCGATGATTTCGGCCGGGATGCGGTCGACGAAGACGGTGCGGTCGTTGCCGGCGCCCGGGATCGGGCGGCCGTTGACCAGCACCTGGGTGAAGCCCTGGCCGAGGCCGCGCAGCTGCGGCGCATCCGATTCGCCCACGTCGCTGGTGAAGGCCACGCCCGGGACGCGGCGCAACTGGTCGCCGACCGAGGTCGGCTCGAATTTGGCGAAGAACTCCTGGTCGTAGACCAGCTCGGGCGCGACCGTGTCGGTGCGGTCCCGGTACTGGATCTCGCCCGTGACGATGACTTCGTCGAGCGTGGTCGCCTGCTGGTCTTGCGGCTGCTGGGTTTGTGCCGGTTGGGCGTCCTGGGCGAACGCCGCGTAGGGCGTCATCAGGCAGGTACTCAACAAGGCGGCCTTGAGGGCCATCCGACGGTAGGCGCGCATCTTCTTCCTCCCCGATACCGCCTCTTCAGAACCGAGATTGGAAACACAGGGCGGCTTGTTGTCGCAGACGCTACGAACAAATGTTCCATCTTGCAATAGGGTTGGAATATACCTTGCAGAACGGAGGCCGTCGGCTATCGTTCGGGCCTATAGACAAGGCGTCCGCCACGCAGCGGGCCGAGGGGAATGGGAGACCACCATGGAACGGACCTCGATCAGGATTCTGCTCGCCGCTACGGCTCTGGCCGGATCGATGGGGGTCGCCTCCTGCGCCACCGCCGCGCCGCAGACGGCGCCGGCCGCGCCCGATCCGACCGTGGTGACCGCCCGCGTCGACACGGCCCCTACCGCGCGCGGGGAAGCCAACAAGGCGGTGGTCGTGCTCGACTCGGCCAACCCCGCCGCCAGCCGCGTCGTCGCCACCGCCGGGCTGGGCGGGCTCGAAATCTATGACCTGCAGGGGCGCCGACGGGGTGCGGTCCCGGCGGGCGAGGCCGGCAGCCTCGACGTCCGGCACGGCTTCATGCTCGGCGGCCGCCCGGTCGCCCTGCTGGCCACGACCGACACCACCGACAACTCGCTGCGCTTCTTCGCCCTGTCGAACGGAACGCTCAGCGAGGTCGGCGCCGGCTCTGAACCGCTCGGGTTCGCGGCCGAGGGCGTCTGCTTCTTCCGCAACGCCGCCGACGGCGGGCTATATGTCGTGGCCGTGGGCGACGGGGGCGAGTTCGATCAGCGCATGGTCTTCGTCAATGGCGAGGGCCGCGTCGCCAGCCGCCAGTCGCGTCGCCTCGGCCTGCCGTCGCCGGCCGAGCACTGCGTCGGCGACGACGTCGGCGGCAAGATCTATGTCTCCGAACAGGCCGTCGGCCTGTGGCGCTTCAACGGCGACCCGGAGACCGACGCCACGCCGACCCTGATCGACGCCCCGCGCCTTGGCCGCATCACCGAGGAATTGGGCGGCGTCGCCCTGTATGACGGCGGCGAGGGCGCCCGCTATCTGGTCGCCTCGGACGCCTCCAGCGGCCGGCTCTATGTCTATGACCAGGGCAAGGACGACGCCTGGGTCGGCGCGGTCTCGCTGGCGGGGCAGGGCGGCGCGGCCGTCGGCGAGCCGGGCGGACTGTCGATCCTGGGTTCAGCCATGGGGGCGGGCTTCCCCGCAGGGGCGCTCGTCGCCACGGATGAGGATGCCGACGGCGGGGCCAACTATAAGGTGATCTCGATCGCCGACCTCGCGGCCGCGCTGAACCTGAGTGTCGGCACGCCCCAGGACCCGGCCCGGGCTCCGGCTCCGTCGGTCGTCGCCGTGACCCCGACCTTCGAGACGGTCCCGGTGCTCAGCGCCGGCGACGCCGCCGACGACCCGGCCATCTGGGCCAATCCGGCGAACCCCGCCGCCAGCCTGGTGGTGGCCACCGACAAGAAGTCGGGTCTCTATCTCTACGACATGCAGGGCCGGGTGCTGCAGCACCTGCCGGACGGCAAGATGAACAACGTCGACCTGCGCACGGACTTCATGCTCGGCGGCCAGCCGATCGTGCTCGTCACCGCCAGCGACCGCACCCACAAGTCGATCGCCATCTATCGGCTCGACACCGAGGCGCGGCGGCTGGTGAACATCAGCGACGGCGTGCAGGCGGCCGAGCAGGCCGACCCCTACGGCCAGTGCATGTACCGCAGCGCCAGGACCGGCAAGACCTACGTCTTCATCAACGACAGCAATGGCGAGATGCGCCAGTGGGAGCTGATCGACGCCGGAAACGGCCGCGTCCGGGCCCAGCGCGTGCGCGACTTCGCCTTCGCCTCCCAGGCCGAGGGCTGCGTCGCCGATGATGTCGCCGGCCTGCTGTTCGTCGATGAGGAGGACATCGGCATCTGGCGCATGGGCGCCGAGCCGGACGCCGGTCCGGCCATGACCCCGGTCGATACCGTCGAGGGCAATCCGGCGATCAAGGACGATCTGGAGGGCATCGGCCTCTACGACCTCGGCGGAGGCCGCGGCTATCTGGTCGTGTCCAGTCAGGGCAACAACACCTATGCGGTCTACCGCCGCGAGGGCGCACAGGAATACCTCGGCTCCTTCGCCGTGGTGGCCGATCCCCAGGCCGGCATCGACGGCATCTCCGAGACCGACGGCCTGGAGGTGTCCAGCGCCAACCTAGGGCCGGGCTTCGAGCACGGGGCGCTGATCGCCCAGGACGGCCGCAACGTCCTGCCGGGCGAGCTGCAGAACTACAAATACGTGCCGTGGCGGCGCATCGCCGAGGCGCTGAATCTGGAGATGCGCTGAGCCCGCAAGGGCTCTCGCGTCGCCGCGTTCGGCGCCGTACGCTCGCTTTGGGTGAGGGAAAGCACGATGGTCTGTCTGTCGCGTCGTCGTCTGGTGGCCGCTGTTTCGGTCGCGCCGTTGCTGGGTTTGGCGGGCTGTAGTCGCGGCGGCGGGCGCGACCGCATCGCCGTCAGTTTCCACAACATGGCCGAGCCCTTTTTCGTGGTCATGCGCCGCGAGCTGATGGACGAGGCGGCCAAGCTGGACGTCGACGTCGTGGTGCTCGACGGCCAGGCCAACTCCGCCAAGCAGTCGGCCGACATCGAGGCGGCGCTGGTGCAGGGGGTGAAGGGCGTCATCCTGGCCCCCACCGACGTCAACGCCCTGGCCCCGGCGGTGAACTCCATCCTCAAGGAATCGCTGCCGGTGATCACGGTCGACCGGCGCATCGAGGGTACGACCGCCCCGGTGCCGCACGTCGGCGCCGACAATGTCGCGGGCGGCCGCATGATGGTCGAGTGGATCGTGCGGACCTATCCGCAGGGCGCCCGCATCGTCCTGCTCACCGGCCAGCCGGGCAGCAGCTCGGCCATCGACCGCACCCGCGGCGTCAGCGAGGCCCTGACCCAGGCGGGCGGACGCTATTCGATCGTCGCTGAACAGTCTGCAAACTGGTCGCGGGACCAGGGGCTGACGGTCACCCAGAACATCCTCACCGCCCTGGGCGCGACCAAGCCTGACGTCATTCTGGCCGAGAACGACGACATGGCCTTCGGCGCCATTGAGGCCCTGCGTACGGCGGGCGTCAGCGGCGTCTCCGTGCTCGGCTTCGACGCCACGCCGGAGGCCCTGTCGCGGATCAAGGCCGGAACCATGGCCCTGTCCGTCGAGCAGAGCCCCAGCCGCCAGATCCGCTCGGCCCTTCAGCAGGTGGTCGCCGCGGTTCGCCAGAACAGCCCTCTGGCTTCGGTCAACATCGCGCCGGTGATCATCACCCGCGAGACCCTGTCCTCGGCCGAGCGGCTGTCCGAAGCGACGTGACCCCACCGCTGCTCAAGGTCCACGGGCTTACCAAACGCTTCCCGGGCGTCCTGGCGCTCGACGACGTGCGGCTCGAGGTCGCCGCCGGCGAGGTGCACGCGCTGCTCGGCGAGAACGGGGCCGGCAAGTCGACCCTGCTGCGCGCCATCGCCGCCGCCCTCAAGCCCGACGCGGGCGAGATCCTGCTGGCCGGCGAGCGCCTCGATCCGCGCGACGCACCGGCCGACCGCCAGGCGCGCGGCGTGGTGACCATCTACCAGGAGTTCAACCTCGTCCCGGCCCTGACCGTGGCCGAGAACCTGTACCTGGGGCGCGAGCCGCGGCGCGGCGGCTTCATCGACTGGCGGCGGCTCAACGCCGATGCGGCGGCGGTTCTTCAGCGGCTCGGCGTCGACCTGGCTCCCACGGCGCTCGTCGGCGGGCTCAGCGTCGCCCTGCAACAGATGGTGGAGATCGCCCGCGCCCTGACGCTCGACGCCCGACTGATCATCATGGACGAGCCGACGGCGGCCCTCAGCGGCCGCGAGGTCGAGGTCCTGCACCGCACCGTCCTGGCCCTTAAGGCCTCCGGCGTGGGCGTCATCTACGTCACGCACCGACTGGCCGAGGTGAAGGCGATCTGCGACCGCTACACCGTCTTCCGCGACGGCCGATATATCCAGACGGGCGCCGTGGCCGATGTGAAGGTGGCCGATCTCGTCGCCGCCATGGTCGGCCGCGACATCGCCCCGGCCAAGCGGGCGCCGCGGGCGCCGGGCGACTGGGCGCTGCGGGTCTCGGGCGTGTCGCGCAGCCGTCGGCGGGGCGCGGGCCTGCACGATCTCGCGCTCGGCGTCCGCGCCGGCGAGGTGCTGGGCCTGGCCGGTCTGGTCGGAGCGGGACGCACCGAACTGGCCCGGGCCGTCTTCGGCGCGGACGGCCCGGTCGAGGGCGTGCTGTGGATGGGCGGCGACCGGCCCGGCCTGTTCCGCTCGCCGGCCGAGGCCATGGCCGCGGGCCTGACCCTCGCCCCCGAGGACCGCAAGGCCGACGGCTGCTTCATGCCCCATTCGGTGCGCTGGAACCTCAGCCTGCCCAGCCTCGACCGTTTCCGCGGCTTCGGCGGCTTCATCGACGACCGCGGCGAGGCGGCCATGGTCGACGACTTCATGAAGCGGCTGCGCATCCGCGCCCCCTCCGACGCCACACCCATCGGCGCCCTGTCCGGCGGCAATCAGCAGAAGGTGCTGCTGGCCCGCTGCATGGCGCTGAGGCCCAAGGTGCTGATCGTCGACGAGCCGACCCGCGGCGTCGACGTCGGGGCCAAGGCCGAGGTGCACCAGATCCTGTTCGACCTCGCCGACGCCGGCGTCGGCGTCATCGTCATCTCCTCGGACATGCCCGAGCTGCTCGAGGTCAGCGACCGCATCGTCGTCCTCCACGAAGGCCGCTTGGGCGGAGAGGTCGCCCGTTCCGACGCCACCGAAGCCCGTCTTATGCAGATGATGACGGGCCAGTCCTCCACCCCTGTCCCGGCAGTGCATTGATGACCGCAGCGACCGCCCCGGCCGCCCGTTTCGACTGGCTTCGTTTCCTCGAACGCTACGGCTCGGCCATTGTCCTGGTCGCCCTGGCCCTGTTCTTCGCCAGCCAGAACGAGCGCTTCCTCTCGGCGCGCAACCTGTCGAACATCCTCGCCGAGGTGTCGATCTACGGGGTCATCGCGGTGGGCATGACCTTCGTCATCCTGACCCGGGGCGTCGACCTGGCGGTCGGTTCGCTGGTCGGCTTCAGCGGCATCGTCGCCGCCATCGCGGCCAATGCGCTCGGAGATGGGCACTGGGCCGGCTGGATCGTCGCCCTGGCCGTGGCCTGCGCCGTCGGCGGGGCGGTCGGCCTCGTCCACGGCAAGGCGGTCACCTGGCTGGCGGTGCCGCCCTTCATCGTCACCCTCGGCGGCCTGACGGTGTGGCGCGGCGCCACCCTGCTGGTCAACGACGGCGCCCCGGTCAGCGGCCTGTCCGAGAGCTATCGCTGGTGGGGCTCGGGTCAGGTCTTCGGCGTGCCCGTGCCGGTGCTGGTCTTCGCCGTCGTCGCCCTGGCCGGCTATGTCGTGCTCCGTCACACCCGCTACGGCCGCCACGTCTATGCGGTCGGCGGCAACCCCGAAGCGGCTCGGCTGGCGGGCCTGAACGTCAAGGCGGTGGTGTCGTCGGTCTATGTCCTGGTCGGCCTGCTCAGCGGGCTGGCCGGCTTCCTGCTTTCGGCCCGGCTCGGCTCGGCCGAGGCGGTGGCCGGCTCGGGCTATGAGCTGCGCGTCATCGCCTCGGTGGTGATCGGCGGGGCCAGCCTGTTCGGCGGCATGGGCGGCATCGGCGGCACCGTCATCGGGGCCCTGCTGATCGGCGTTCTGACCAATGGTCTCGTGGTCATGAACGTCTCGGCCTACCTGCAGCAGATCGTCATCGGGGTGATCATCGTCTCGGCCGTGGCCTTCGACACCTTCGCCAAGTCGCGACGCGGGGTCATCGCCGGCTAGCGCACCGCCCGCGGCCGCCCGGGCACGCCCTCGGCGCACTCCAGATCGGCGCGGTCCCAGCCGCCGAGATCGGCCGCCGCCTCATAGGTCGACTGCAGGAAGGCCAGCAGGGCGGCGTCCGGATCGGTCGCCTGCCGCACCGCCTCATAGGGCAGCAGGAACTCGCCCAGGGCCTCGCTGAAGGCGGCGCCCTCCGGCTGGACCCGCGCCTCGGCGAAGCCTTTCGGGGTCGGGTAGGCGTAGGCGTAGAAGCTCGGCGGCACGCCGTTTCCGCCCGGCCAGAAGCCGGCGCTGGAGACCTCATGCGAATAGGCCTCGCGGGTCACGGCGTCCGGCAGGTGTGGCACGCCGCCCGGATGCAACGGGGCGCGGCGGCCGGAGAAGCGCGTCACCGCCATGTCGAAGGCGCCCCAGAACAGGTGCACCGGACTGCATTTGCCCAGGAACCGGGTGCGGAAGCGGTTCAGCACGCGATCGACCTGCACCAGCGCCAGCCAGTAGGCGTGGGCGACGTCCGGATCGTAGGCGCGCGGCCGGTCGTCCTCGGCGAAGGGAACCGGCTCCGGCATCTCGTCGGGAACGGCGTGGATGTCGGTCTCAAGGCCCAGCGCCGTCAGGCCCTGCATCACCGCGTCGTAGAATTCCGCGACGGTCCCGCTCGCCAGCGGAATGCGCCGCTCGCCGCCGTCGGTGGCACGCAAGACCAGATGCTGGTCGATGAAGTCGAACTCCAGGCTGAAGCTCTTGTCTCCATGCGGGATCAGGCTGGTGCTAAGGCCGCGCGGCGAGACGTACAGCGTCACCTGCCAGGCGTGGTTAAGCCATGGCGCATTCGCCAGCCGCACCTTGCCGACGATCTGGCTCCAAAGCTGCAGGGTCTCGAGCGTGCCCGGCAGGGCGGGGGAGCCGAGGTCCGGCCAGGCTGCAGCTGCGGTCATGCCGTACTCCGTTCGAAAGAAAACAGGCCCCGATCTGGAGACCGGGGCCTGTGTGGAAGCAACCTTACGCTGCCTTCCGCGCCGCTCTCGGCAGGTCGTAGCGATCGGCGTTCATGACCTTCACCCAGGCGGCGATGAAGTCCTTGACGAACTTCCCGCCCGCATCGGCCGAGGCATAAACTTCGGCCAGGGCGCGCAGCTGTGAGTTGGAGCCGAACACCAGGTCGGTCCGGGTGGCGGTCCACAGCTCCTCGCCGCTCAGCCGGTCCGTGCCGACGAAGACCTCGTCGCCGCGGTCGTCGACTTCCTTCCAGCCCGTGGCCATGTCGAGCAGGTTGACGAAGAAGTCGTTGGTCAGCTGGCCCGGTCGGTTGGTCAGCACGCCGTGGGTCGAGCCGCCGTGGTTGGCGCCCAGCACGCGCAGGCCGCCCAGCAGAACCGTCATCTGCGGGGCGGTCAGGCCCAACAGCTGCGAGCGGTCGATCAGCAGCTCTTCGGTCGGCACGTTGAAGGCCACGCTGAGGTAGTTGCGGAAGCCGTCGGCGCGGGGCTCCAGCACGGCGAAGCCCTCGACGTCGGTCTGGTCCTGGCTGGCGTCGGTGCGGCCCGGCGTGAAGGGGACCTCGACCCTGTGGCCCGCCGCCAGCGCCGCCTGCTCGATCCCGACGGAGCCGCCGAGCACGACCAGGTCGGCGATCGAGACATTGAAGCCGGACCCGGCCTTGATGTCCTCATAGACCTTCAGAACCCTGGCCAGCTTGGCCGGTTCGTTGACGTCCCAGTCCTTCTGCGGCGCCAGGCGGATGCGGCCGCCGTTGGCGCCGCCGCGGTGGTCCGAGCCGCGGTAAGTCGCCGCCGAGGCCCACGCCGTGGTCACCAACTCGGCGACCGACAGGCCCGAGGCGGCGATCCTGTCCTTCAGCGCCTGTATCTCGGCGACGCCGATGAGCGGGCCTTGGTGCGGCGGGATGGGATCCTGCCAGATCAGGTCTTCGGCCGGCACTTCGGGGCCGATGTAGCGGGCCTTGGGCCCCATGTCCCGGTGGCAGAGCTTGAACCAGGCGCGGGCGAAGGCGTCGGCGAAGGCGGCCGGGTCGTTACGGAATTTCTCCGTGATGACGCGATAGGCGGGGTCGACCTTCAGCGCCATGTCGGCCGTGGTCATCATGGTCGGCACCCGCCGGTGCGGGCTGTGGGCGCCGGGGGCGAGGGTGTCTTCGGGATTGCCCACCGGCTGCCACTGCTTCGCGCCGGCCGGGCTGCGGACCAGTTCGTAGTCGTGGTCCAGAAGCATCTCGAAGAAGGTCATGTCCCAGGTCGTCGGCGTCGGCGTCCAGGCGCCTTCGAGGCCCGAGGTGATGGTGTGGTCGCCCATGCCGCTCTCGTGGCCGGACTGCCAGCCGAGGCCCTGCTGGGCGATGTCCGCGCCCTCAGGCGAGACCCCGACCTTGGAGGCGTCGCCGGCCCCGTGGGCCTTGCCGAAGGTGTGGCCGCCGGCGGTCAGGGCGACGGTCTCCTCATCATTCATGCCCATTCGGCTGAAGGTCTCGCGCATGTCGCGCGCCGACTGAAGCGCCTGGGCGTTGCCGCCGGGGCCTTCCGGATTGACGTAGATCAGGCCCATCTGGATGGCGGCCAGCGGGCTTTCCAGCGCCTTGCCTTCCTCCTCGATGATGCGGGTCTTGTTGTCGGCGTGGCCGACCCACTGTTCCTCGGTGCCCCAGTAGACGTCCTTCTCGGGCTCCCAGACGTCGGCGCGGCCGCCGCCGAAGCCGAACACCGGCCCGCCCATGCTTTCGATGGCGACGTTGCCGGCCAGGATCATCAGGTCGGCCCAGCTGAGCTGGGCGCCGTACTTGGCCTTGATGGGCCAGAGCAGGCGGCGCGCCTTGTCCAGGTTGCCGTTGTCCGGCCAGGAGTTGAGCGGAGCAAAGCGCTGCTGGCCCGCATTGGCGCCGCCGCGGCCGTCGCCGGTGCGGTAGGTGCCGGCCGAGTGCCAGGCCATGCGGATGAAGAAGGGGCCGTAGTGGCCGTAGTCCGCCGGCCACCAGGGCTGGCTGTCGGTCATCAGGGCGGCCAGGTCGCGCTTGAGGCCCTGGTAGTCGATCTTGCTGAAGGCCTCGGCGTAATCGAAGTCGTCGCCCATCGGGTCGCCCGACTTGCCCTGCTGGTGCAGGATTTCAGTCGAGAGGTGGTTGGGCCACCAGTCGCGATTGGTGCGGCCGAGCAGGGTGCGGAGCGCCGCGGGCTCCTTCTTCGGATCGTTGAGGGGAGTCGGGCCGCCGGCTTGTCCGTCCATGATTTCCTCCTGTCGTTATCGGGCAACAGGAGGACCCTAGGCGTCGTTCCCGCGGAGGCAAAATCGATAAACTTTGCTGTTCCGAGAAGGAAAATCTATGACCCATTGGGTCTCCGGCCGGGCGCGAGAGACCTCGGGTTTCACCGGATGGCGCCGCTTCGGGATCGACGCTTCGCTTTCCGTCGGACCAGGAGGGCTCATGGCGACGCTGCGGGACGTGGTTTCGGCGGCCGAGGATCGCGCCGACACGACCAGGGAACAGCGGCTGCTGCTGACCTCGATCGTCGCGGTGGCCGGGATGGCGACGGCGACCATCGCCTTCGGCCTGTGGTCGGGCTCCAGCGCCATCACCTTCGACGGCCTTTACAGCTTCGTCGACGTCGGCATGACCTGGCTGGCTCTGATCATCCTGCGGCTGATCGCGCGCGGCGACGATCGTCGCTTCCAGTTCGGCTACTGGCACCTCGAACCCCTGCTCGGCTTCGTCAACGGGGCGGTGCTGGCCATGGCCTGCGCCTACGCCTTCGCTGACGGGCTGGCGGGCCTGCGCGCGGGCGGAAGGCTGATCGACTTCGGGCCCGGGGCCTGGTTTTCCGGCGTCATGGCGGCGCTCGGCCTGGCCATGTGGCTCTACATCCGCCGCTCGGCCGTCGACCTGCGCTCGGAGTTTCTGGTGATCGATGCGCGCGGCTGGCTGATGGGCGCGGGCCTCAGCGCCGGCCTGTGCGCCAGCTTCCTGATCGCCGGGGCGGTGAGCCGCTCAGGCGCCGCCCATCTGGCGCCCTTCGTCGATCCGACCGTCCTGCTGATCATGTCCCTGGTGCTGCTGCCCTTCCCCCTGATCACCCTGGCGCGGGCCGGACGTGACATCCTGCAGATCGCCCCCACCGGCCTCAGCGACCGGGTGCGCGAGGTCGCCCGCGAGGCGGCCGAGGCCCACGGCTTCGTCGAATCCGGCTCGCACGTGGCGCGCAGCGGCCGTCAGCTGTTTATCGAGATCACCCTGGTCGCCAGGTCCGGCGAGGAGGCGCGCGCCTTCGCCGAGTTGGACGCCATCCGCGACGCCATCTCCGAAGCCCTCGCCGTCGAGGCCCCCGGCCACTGGCTGACCATCGACTTCACCGCCGACCGGCGCTGGCTCTAGCGCCGGTCGGGCGGGCGGGGTCGGCCTAGCGCCCGAACTGGGCGTAGGGGTTGGCGTGCAGGGCGTTGACGATGTCGATGATCGCCCTCTGCCCGCGTACGCTGTTGCCGGCCTCGTCCAGCGGCGGCGCGAAGGTGCCGATGCCGAACTTGCCCGGCGCCACCGCCATCAGGCCGCCGCCGACGCCGCTCTTGGCGGGCAGGCCGGTCTTGAACAGCCATTTGCCGCTGTCGTCATAGAGGCCCGCCGTGGCCATCACCGACAGGATGCCCGGCACCAGCGAGGAGTCGATCACCTGTTTCCCGGTCACCGGGTTGCGGCCGCCGAAGGCGAGAGTCGCGCCCATCACGGCAAGATCCTTGGCCGTGACGTTGATCGAGCAGCCCTTGGTGTAGAGCTCGGTCGCCACCGCCGGGTCCATCGCAAACCGCTCATAGGCGGACATCAGGGAGCCGATGGCGCGGTTGCGCTGGTTGGTGGCGGCTTCGGAGCGATAGACCGGCTCGTTCACCTCCAGTTCGCGGCCGGCGAAGTCGTTGTGGATGCCGATGATCTTGGCCCACACTTCGTCGGGGTCGTTGCCCTGGATGTTGCCGACCGTGGCGATCGCGCCCGGGTTGACGAGCGGGTTCATCTCCTTGCCGCGATACTGTTCGACCGCCTCGATGGAGTTGAACACGCGCCCGGTGGCGTCGACGCCGACGCTGTCGACGATCCGGTCCACTCCCGACTCCTTCATCACCAGGGCCATGTTGAAGACCTTGGAGATCGACTGGATCGAGAACGGCTGTTCGACGTCGCCGGCCGCGTGGATCTGGCCGTCGGCGCCGACGAGGGCGACTCCGAAGAAGGTGGAGGGGACCTCGGCCAGGGCCGGGATGTAGTCGGCGTTCTTACCCTCGGCGAGGGTTCGGTACTGATTGTAGGCCGCGTTGACGGCGGCATCGACATTCGACTGGAAAGCCGGGGCGGCGGAGGCCGTTGAGGCCCCCGCGGTGAAGGTGGACGCGAGCGCGCCCGCGCCGAGCAGGCCCATGGCTGAGCGGCGGCTGGTGTGGATCTGTTCCATTGGAGTTCTTCCGTTCATCGGGAGCTGACCGCAGTCACTCCTTGAAGAAGTCGTTGCTGGAGAAGCTGACCTTGAAGCTGAACTGCAGGCGGATGTCGTCGCCGGTGGCGCCGTCATTGTCGGTCCGCTTGCCCCACAGAAGCTCCGCGCCGGTCATGATGCGCGGGGTGGGGGCCCAGAGAATATTGGCGGACGCGTATTCCCCGCGGTGGAAGGCCCCGGGCTCCTGGAAGTTGGTGTTGTCGACCTGGGTGAAGCTGTAGCCGAAGGCCGAGGTCCAGTGCTCGTTCCAGGCGTAGTCGAGGTAGGCCGTCATGCCGAACAGGGGCACGGCCTGGCCCTCGCCGGTGATGTCGATCAGGCCGGGCGGAATGACCGTGACGGTGATCTGCGGCGCCAGGTCCATGCCGCCGTCGTTCATGTAGCTGGCGATGCCTTCGCCGAAGACCGCGCCGAGGCGGAAGGTCGCCGGCCCCGTCGTATAGGCGGTGCCGAGGTTGATGCCCCAGCCGAGGTCATTGCCGTCCGGTTCATTGTTGGGCGCGCCGACCGTCTCGAAGCCGATCTGACGCAGGATGCCGGACACCTGGGCGTGGCCCCAGTCGCCCTGGTAGCGGAGCTGTCCGGTGACGTCGGGCAGCTTCTCGGTATTGGTCAGGCCCGCGCCGAGGTCAGGGTCGATCTGCCGGATCAGGCCGGCGTCGATGTCGTTGCCCGGCTTCTCGACCGCCACGGCGGCGTAGAAGTCCGGCCGATCCCGGATGATCCAGCGGACCTGCGGGTTGCGCAGGAAGACCATCCCTGTCGGACCCCAGTAGTCGATGGTGTTGGGGAACAGGTCGCCGTCCATGAACAGGCTGTTGGTCTGGCCGGCCAGGATGGGGCCCCACCGTCCATAGGCGTGGCGCAGGCGGAAGGTGGTCTGGCCGGCGTCGACCCCGGTGCCGAACAGGTCGAACTCGAACCGCCCCTCATAGGGTCGCCCACCTGCGTCGCCGCTGGCGCGAACGCCGAGGCGGGACTGTTTGACCGAGATCGAGGTCTGGCCGTCCGAGCCGAAGGCGTCCTCCGTCGTCGGAATCTTGGAAGGTCGGAAAGCGTCCTCCCAGGCCGGGTCGACGCGGTTGACGTCATAGATGACGTCGGCCTGGGCGAAGCCGTAGACTTCGAACTTGTGGCCGTCGTCAGCAAGCAGCGACATCGGCGACCATGGGCGGGGCGCGGACACCGGAATCGTCCGTACGCCGGCGTCGGGCGCATAGACGAGCCTTTGGACCGAGGCGCCTTCGGGCGGGGCGAGCCCCTCCTCGGCCTCCATGGCGGCGACCCGGGCGTTGAGCTCTTCGATCTGAGCCCGCATCGCGCGGATATCCTGGCGACGTCGTTCGTCGTCGCCGTCGGGGGCGGCCGAAGCGGCGGCGGTCACGGGCGCGGCGGTCTGGACGACCTGCGGCTCGGGATCAGCGGCGAGGGCCGGGGATGACAGAGCGGTGGCGCCCAGGCATCCGAGAGCAAAAAGGTAACGCATACGGGAGCCTCCAAGTGTTTGGCTAAGTGCGTTTCCCCCCCGGAAATGGTCGGCAGTCCTTTTGGTGAGCGTCAGAACGAAAGCACGGCGTCAGTGGTGAAGACCCAACCCTTCCCGCCAACCGGATAGGGCACGGACAGGCCGCCCACTGGCGAATCGTCGAGGTAGAGCGCCTGGGTGTTCAGGCGCAGGTTCCGGCGGTGGAGGGGGAACCAGTTGAGCCCGAAGGCGATGTCGCTGGGATCGCCGAACTCGCCCCAGATGTGGGATCCCGAGACATAGGCCTGCAGGGTGTCGCGGATCGGCATGAACGAGGCCTGCACCTGGAAGCCCTGGTCAAACAGCTCGTCGACAGGGAGCGGGCCGTCGGCCTCGAAGTCACGGATCCACCGAGCGTAATATTCGGCTTCAAGGGACCAGCCGCGATATTTCACACCGGCGTGGACGGCCGCCATCTGGTAGGTCGCAGCATCGACCTGAACGCCGTTGCCGAAGGCGTTCGGCGCGAAGATGTTGGTACCGTCGGAGAGCCGGATATAGGAGTTGTCGAAGCCCTCATCCTCGCCCGGCTGACTTTGGGCCGTCTCTGGGCTGCGGGTGAAGCTGGCGCCGAACAGGGTCGCGACTTCCTCATGCCAATCGAAGTCGCCGAAGCCGTTGGCGTACCCGAACTCGCCCGTTGTCGGCATCCACCACGTCGCGACGGATACGGTGCTGAAATCGTCATCCAGTTCGGCGGCGTCGACCCCCAGGGTGCTGAGGTTATTGGCGATGACCGCCTTGTAGTAGAGGCGGTCGACGATCTCGCCCTCGACCCAGAAACCGGACGTATAGGCGCCCCGGAAGAAGTCGTCCGCGATCGTACGGGCATCCACCCTGAGCCAGTGAGGGTAGGTGTAGAGGAGCGATCGCGACGTGGGCAGGGCGATCAGGCCGCCGCCGACGGCGATCTGGTCGTTGAACCTGTACCTAAGGAAGCCCTCGACCACAGTCTGGGCGCCCAGGCCCTGGGATGTGTTCGCGGTCCAGGCGAAGAGAAGCCACTGGAATTTCGGATCGAACAGCCAGCCCTTGAAGGAGATGTTGACCTTCTGGAGTTGAGCCTCCTGGCGGCGGTCGATAGCGAAGGTCCGGCCGAAGCTGTCCGTGTAGCTGTCCTCCAGCCCCATCTGGTTCAGGTAGCGGGCGTAGGTCACCACCGTCATGTCCAGTTCGCCCCAGTCGCCGGCCGCCAGGACGATGCCGCGGTTGGGGTCGTAGATCTCGTCGATGGCGTCGACTATGCGGCCCGCCGGTCCGGTCTTGGGCTCGAGCATCGAGACTGGAGCGTCAGCGGCGCTGGCTTGCTGCTGCGGCGCGACCGGCTGCGGGGGAATGGTGATGCCCGGAACCGTGGCCTGCAGCTCGGTCTCCAGCGCCTGGACGCGCGCGTCGAGCTCGCCCATCTGCGCCGCCATCTGCGCCTTCATGGCGCGGATCTCCTCGAGCTGACGCTCGATGCTCTGGCGCTCGGTGTCGGACACCGCGGGGGCGGCTCCGGCCGGGTCGGTCTGGGTCTGGATCGGCGTCTGCTCCTGGGCCGTGGCCAGGACCGGCCAAGCCGCCAGGGCGAGCGGCGCCAGGGCCGCCAACAGCCGGAAGCGTCCACGGCCCGAATGGCTACCGAACAACATTGGCGGCCTCCCAGGCTCGGACGCGCGTGCGTCCGCCGTCGAAGATGCGTCTGTAGTTGCCGATGCGGATCGCGTGGCTGGTCTCGGGCGTCAGCTCGGCGAAGACCGGATCCCACAAGTGGTAGACCCGCAGCTGCGCCGCCTGGTCGCGCGGCGCGACGTTGTCGGTGCCGAACAGGAAGCGATCCGGGAAGCGGTTGAACAGCTCGGCCGTGCGCCGGATCGAGTCCGGGTTGTCGACCGCGTATTTGGCGACCTCGTCCCACGAGATGTCGAAATAGACGTGGGACAGGGACGGGTCGGCGAGCATGTCCGCAAGGAGATCGGTGTGGGCCTCGCTGCGCTCGACCACATGGTAGGCGCTGCCGCTGGCCTGGGTCGGTCGAACGACCCGACCGAGGCCGGTGTGGGCCCAGATGATCGTCGCGTTCGGGTGCCGGCGCAGCACGTCCTTGGCCTGACGCAGGTAGAGCGGCTCCTGGTCCAGCGGCCCGAACGGGATGTTGATGTCGTTGTGCAGGATCACGACCAATCCGGTCTCGCCCGCGAACTCGAGCAGGCGGTCCAGCGCGGGATTGGTCAGACTGGCGGTCTCGCCGGCGACCTTCGACGAGACGAACTCCTTGTGGATCGAGAACTCCCCGATCCCCGTGAACACCCCCGGAAAGGTCTTCAGCACCCGCTTGATGTGATCCGCCGCATACATGTCGGACGGGTTGAAGCCGGTGATCATCGGATCCAGCCGCGCCCGCTGCTCCGGCGGCAGGGACAGATACTGCTGGGCGATGAAGGCGTCGGTGAAACTGTAATAGTACAGGGGCGCGTCGGACTGCAGGTAATAGGTCGGCGCATAGTCGCCCGAGTTTGCGTAGGCCCAGGTCTGCTGCAGCGGGATGCCGAACAGGGTCGAGCGCTCGACCTTGTCCCCCATGATTTCCAGGTAGGTCCGGATGTCGGTCCCTTCCTGGACGTAGTTCGTCAGATGGAAGTGGGAGTCGCTGAACAGGTAGCCGTCGGGTTCCTGGGCTGCGGCCGATCCGGAGGCCGCCGTGGCGATCGCCGCCCACACGAGCCACAGCGCCGTCGGCCGCTTCCGCTCGCCCTTGGGTAGATCGCCCCCCATTTCAGCTCACCCCGTTCGTTAAACGCTGATCCCACCTGAAGACGTACGCCACGGAGGGCGGGCTCTGAATCCGGTGAAACCCTGATTTCAACGGCAGGCTGTGCCCATTCCTCAACGGTGCGGGGGGCGGACGAAAAACCGGTTCCTGGCCGGCCGGGAACGGTCGCGCCTGCCGCCGGTTGTTCCGGCTTCGCTGGAGGATTCCATGAAGACGCTGATCACGACCGGCCTCGCCGTCGCCGCCCTGGCCGCCCTGTCCGCCTGCGGGGGAAGCGAGGACCGGCCCGAGCCTGAGGGCGAGACCGTCGCCGCCGAGATGCCGCAGACACCCGACATGGGCGCAGCCTCGGACGCCGCCGCGGCCGCCAACGCCGCCGCCGCCCAGGTGGAGGGCCAGACGCCTGCAACCGCCGAGCCCCAGGTCCTGCCGCCGGAACAGCCGGCGACGCAGCCCGCCCCCGAACCGACCGGCTGACGCACTCGCTCTCTGCGGGAACATTTCCAACACCGCCCGGTTGACCTGCGCCGAGCGCGGGAGGGCTCGCCCGGCATGCGCGGACGGGCCGCGCCGGGGCGTGGGATATGAGAGTACTGGTCACCGGAAGCTCAGGCTTCGTGGGCAAGGCGCTGATGCGCGAGCTCGTCGCCCAGGGCCACATCCCCGTCGGCTTCAGCCGCAAGGGCGGGGAAGGGGTGCTCCAGGGCGACCTGCTCGACCCCCACTCGATCGCCGAGGCCCTGCGCGTCGTGCGGCCTGACGTCATCTTCAACCTCGCCGCCGAGACCGACCTCAAGGGTCAGGCCAAGGGCGGCTATGCGGCCAACACGATCGGGGTGAAGAACCTGCTGGACGCCCTGGCCTACGCGCCGTCCGTCAAACGTGTGGTCTGGGCCTCTTCCCAGCTGGTCTGCAAGCCCGGCAAGGTCCCCAAGCACGACACCGACTACGATCCCGAGGGCGGCTACGGCGAAAGCAAGGTCCTGGGGGAGAAGATGGTCCGCAACCGCGACGGGAGCGGCAAGGAGTGGGTGATCTTCCGCTCGACCACCATCTGGGGCCCGGGCATGAGCGACCACTACGCCGCCATCCTCGGCATGATCCGCCGGGGGCTCTATTTCCACGTCGGCGGGCGGCCGCTGATGAAGTCCTACAGCTATATCGACAACCTGGCGGAGCAACTGGTCACCCTGGCCGTCGCGCCGGAGGCCCAGGTCAACCGGCGAACCTTCTATCTGGCCGACAGCGACCCGATCGACCTGCGCGCCTGGGCGAAGGGCTTCGGCCGCCGGTTCCACCGCCCAATCCCGACCATGCCTGCGCCGGTGGCCCGGTCGCTGGCCCGCACCGGCGACGCCCTGACCCGCCGCGGCGTCCGCTTCCCCCTGACCAGCCAGCGCCTCGACAACATGCTGACCGAGTACGTCTACGACGTCAGCCCGATCGAGCAGGTGCACGGCCGCACCCGGGTCGAGATGGACGAGGGCATCGAGCGCACAGCCCGCTGGTATCTCGACCGCGATACAGGTCCGACGGCCCACTGACCCGTCTGCACGGCTTCTGCATGGCCCATCCGCCGAAGCTCCTCCGAGCCTTCCGCCAGGACTGAACCGGCGTACGCGACAAGGACCCCCTCATCGAGGGAGGTTCCATGCTTCACACCCGCCTGTCGCGCGCATCGTTCTGGCTCAAGGTCGGCGTCGCCGTCCTGCTCGCCGTCGCCGCAGAGCGCCTGCTGTTCGATCAGGAGTTCGGAGCCACGATCGGCGCCCACGCTCTGGTCTGGACCGCCTGCGTCCTGGCCGTGCGCCCCGGCCTGCTGCGCGACCGCCGCGCCCTGTTCGCCCTTGTCGCAGCGGTCGGGTTCGGCCTGCTGATGATCGAGCGGCCGGGGCCGCTGGCCTGCCTGCTGTTCGCCCTCAGTCTGACCGTCGCGGTCCTGTCGGCGCGGGTGAAGTCCGGCGATCCCGCCTGGCGCTGGGCGCAGAGGCTGGTCGTCCACGGCGCGGTGATGACCGTCGGGCCCGCCCTGGACCTGTTCAAGGTCAACAGCCTGCCGGCGCGGGCGACGCGCGCCGTTCGTCGGTCGCCCTGGGCCGTCCTGGGCCTCCTCGCCCTGCCGATCATCGGGGGCGCGATCTTCCTGGCCCTGTTCGCGGCGGCCAATCCGCTGATCTCGGACTTCCTCGGCCGCCTGCGCCTGCCGGCGCTGCCCGAGCACGCCGTGCCCCGCTTCATCTTCTTCGGCGCCTGCGCCGTGGCCGTCGCCTCCACCCTGAGGCCGCGCTGGCGCCGCAAGCTGTTCGAGCTGCCGTCGCTGCCGGCCCGCGCCCTTCCGGGCGGAAGCGTCGCTTCGGTGACCCTGTCGTTGCTGGTCTTCAACGCCCTGTTCGCAATCCAGAACGCCCTCGACGTCGCCTTCCTGTGGAGCGGCGCGCCCCTGCCCGGCGACATGGGGCTGGCCGACTATGCCCACCGCGGCGCCTGGGCCCTGATCGTCACCGCCCTGCTGGCCGGACTGTTCGTCCTGGTCTTCCTGCGCCCTGGCTCGGAGACGGCCCGCAAGCCGCTGGTGAAGGGGCTGGTCGTCGCCTGGATCGGCCAGAACATGCTGCTGGTGGCCTCCTCGATCCTGCGCACCGCCGACTATGTCGAGGCCTACGCCCTGACGCGCTTCCGCATCGCCGCCCTGATCTGGATGGTGCTGGTCGGGGTCGGCCTGATGCTGATCTGCTGGCGTCTGCTGCGCAATCACGACGGCCACTGGCTGATCGACGCCAACATCCGGGTCCTGCTGGTCGTCCTGGCCGTCTGCAGCGTCGTCGACTTCGGCTCGATGGCGGCCTGGTGGAACGTCCGCCACGCCCGCGAGGTAGGCGGGCGCGGCGTCGAGCTGGATCTCGGTTATCTGCGCAGCCTGGACTCCTCGGCCCTCGTGTCCCTGGTCGAGCTGGAGCGGGCTCTGCCGGAAAGCGGCTTCCGCGACCGCGTCGCCGCGGTGCGCCGCGAGATCCACGTCGAGACGCGCAACCGGCGCTCCGACTGGCACGGCTGGACATGGCGCGACGCTCGGCGACTGGATCGCGTCGCGGAACTGGCCGCCGATCGCCCCCTCGTCACGCCCCGGCCCGGTCGCCGCGAGTGGGACGGCACGCTCGAGCCCGCGCCGCCGCCGCCGGTCGTCCCGCCGCTGCTCCCGCCCCCGCCGCTCGCGGCTCCCCCGTTGACCTCGGCCCCCGGAGTCTGAACATGGCCCTCATGCAGCGTACTGTCCTGGTGGTCGACGACGACCCCCACATCCGCGACCTACTCACCTTCGCCCTGCGCAAGGCCGGACTGGCCGTGCGTGAGGCCGGGGATGGAGAAGCCGCCTTGGCCGATCTGGAGGCGCATTCGTCGGACCTGGTGGTGCTGGACATCAACATGCCGCGCATGGACGGGCTGGAGGTCTGCCGCCGCATCCGGGCCAAGGACGACACCCCGGTGCTGTTCCTGTCCTCACGCGACGACGAGATCGACCGCGTGCTGGGCATCGAGCTCGGGGCCGACGACTATGTGGTCAAGCCGTTCAGCCCGCGCGAAGTGGTGGCCCGCGTCGCCGCCATCCTGCGCCGCACCGTGCGCCAGCCTGCGCCTCTGCCGGAAGGGGGCGTGGCGCACGGCCGGTTGACCCTCGACGCCGAGGGCTGGCGCGCCGCCTGGGGCGGAACCGAAGTGCCCCTGACGGTGACCGAATTCGCCATTGTCCGCGTCCTGGCCGCCCAACCGCGCATGGTCTTCACCCGCGACGCGATCATCGACCGCGTTCACGGACCCGGCTTCGCCATGACGGACCGCACCATCGACAGCCATGTCCGCAACCTGCGCGGCAAGTTCGCGGCGGTCGGGGGCGGCGATGTGATCGAGACCCGCGCCGGGCTCGGCTACCAGCTCGGGCCCTGCCTCGGCGAGGCGGCGTGACGGGCTACAGCGGCCGCTTCCGTCAGTTCGTCCGAGCCCACTGGCCGGCGCTGAGGCTCCGGACCATCCTGCTGTCGGTGCTGATCTTCGCCGGCATCCTGCCGGGGCTCAGCGCCATCTTCCTGCGCGTCTATGAGAACACCCTGGTGCGCCAGACCGAGGCCGAGCTGGTGGCCCAGGCCGTGGCCCTGTCGGCGACCGCCGAGGGGCTGTGGCCCGGTTCGACCCTGGCCCCGCCGACTCAGCTGCAGCGCGCCGCGCCCGACTGGTATCGGCCCGAACCGGCGACCATCGACCTGGGCTCCACGCCCGTATTCCCGGCCCGTCCCGGCGTCCGCCCCGGCGGCCCGCCCGCCCCGGAGGCGGTCGCCGTCGGCGCCCGACTGGACGCGGTGATGGAGGAGACCAGCCGCACCACCCTGGCCTCGATCATCTTCCTCGATCGCAACGGCGTGGTCATCAGCGGCTATGGTCAGGGCGGCAGCTGGGCGGCGCTGCCGGAAGTGCGCTCGGCGTTGGGCGGTCGGCCCCGCACGGTCCTGCGCCGCAACGCCGCCTACCAGCCGCGGTATTCCTTCGAATGGCTCAGTCGCGCCCCGGGCCTGCGCATTCACCACGCCCGGCCGGTGCGGGTGAACGGCCGGGTCGAGGGCGTCATCCTGGCCTCGCGCTCTCCGCGCGCCCTGTTCCGCGGCATCTACCAGGACCGCATCAAGATCGGCCTGGGCATCGTCGGCACCCTCGGCTTCATCGCTCTCCTGGCGGTGCTGATCTCCCGGGGCATCGCCAAGCCGATCGAGGCCCTCAGCCGGGTCACCCGCGAGGTCGCCGACGGCGGGGGCGGGCAGGTGCCGCCGCCGCCCAGCACCGCCGCGGTCGAGATCCGCACCCTGTACGAGGACTTCGGCCGCATGGCCGAGGCGGTCGAGCGTCGCTCCCGCTACCTGCGCGACTTCGCCGCCGCCGTCAGCCACGAGTTCAAGACGCCGCTGGCCGGCATCCAGGGAGCCGTCGAGCTGCTGCAGGACCATGACGACATGGAGCCGGAGCAGCGGCGGCGCTTCCTCGACAACATCGCCGCCGACGGCCGCCGCCTGTCCGATCTGGTCAGCCGTCTGCTCGACCTGGCCCGCGCCGACATGGCCCGGCCCGAAGCCGGGTTGGCGACCGAGCTGCGTCCGTCGGTGGCCAAGGCCGTCGACGCGCGACCGCCCAATCTGCGAATCTTCCTCGACCTGCCCGAGGACCTGCCGCCGGTCGCGGCCCCCGCTGCGACGCTCGAGATGGTCGTCGCCACCATGCTGGAGAACAGCCGGCAGGCCGGGGCCGAGGCGGTGCGCATCGCCGCCCGCCGCGCCGGCGACGCGGTCATCCTGTCGATCAGCGACGACGGCCCGGGCATCGCCCCCGCCGACGCCCGCCGCATCTTCGAGCCCTTCTTCACCACCCGCCGCGAGGAAGGCGGCGCCGGCCTTGGCCTGTCCATCGCCCGCGCCCTGCTGGCCGCGAACAAGGCGACCCTGGACCTGGTGCCCTCGGGCAAGGGCGCGGTGTTCGAAATCGGCCTGCCGGCGGCGGATTAGGCGCCTAGCGCCACTTCGATCCGTCGCCGTGCTTGCCGACGCTGGCCCACTCCGGCGGGGCGGCCTTGTGCACGTACTGCTCCGAAACCAGCCAGCCCTTCAGCGGCCTCAGCACGGCCAGACAGCCCAACACCAGCAGCGGCATGGTGACCACCATATGCACCCACACCGGCGGGTGGACGGCGAACTCGAACCACATGAACAGCGCCATGCCGATCACGCCCACCAGGCTCATGCCGAAGAAGGCGGGACCGTCGGCCGGCTCCGCGAAGCCGTAGTCCAGGCCGCACGCGGGACAGGCCTCGCGGATGGTCAGGAAGCCCTTCAGCAACGGCCCCTCGCCGCAGCGCGGGCAGCGGCAGTGAAGGCCGGTCTTGAGGGTGCTCAGCGGAGGGTATTCGGGATCGGACACGGGGGTCATCCAGACGCTTGTTAGGCATGCATGTCGGCCTCCGGACCCGGTTTCACAATCGGCCTCTTTGTCGCGGGGAACACGGGCGAACAGCGGTCGTTTCGCCCTCATGACAGAGACGCTCAGTCCAGCGCTGACCGATGACATCGAAGCCCTGGTCGACCGGGTGCTCGTGGCGGCGGATGAGCGCGGCCTGACCCTGGCCACGGCCGAGAGCTGCACCGGCGGCCTGCTGGCCTCGGTGCTGACCGACGTCGAGGGCCGCTCGCACGTCTTTGATCGCGGTTATGTCGTCTACAGCGACGACGCCAAGGCCGATGAGGTGGCGGTTCCTGCGCGCCTGATCCGGCAGCACGGCGCCGTGTCCGAGGCCGTGGCCCGGTGCATGGCCGAGGGAGCGCTGCGCTCCTCCGGCGCCGGCGTGGCCGTGGCGGTCACGGGCTTCGCCGGCAAGGCGGGTCCCGAAGACGAGCCCGGCCTTGTCCATTTCGCCGTCGCCGCCCAGGGCGCCCCGACCCGGCACGAGGAGCACCATTTCGGCGACATCGGCCGCGGACCTGTGCGGATCGAATGCCTGCGGGTCGCGCTGACGCTTCTCGAAACCGCGGTTATTAACCGTTAACCGTGTTTAAAGGCCGCCGCGGGCAAGGTCGCGCGCGAATGGCTCGCTCTCCCTCCAGGCGAATTCTCAGGACCACCGTGGCCGCCGCCGCGGCGGGCGCTGTCGTGTTGGCGCCGGTGGCGCCGCTGGGCGCCGTCGCTGTGGCCCGCGAGAACGGCGCGGCCCTGGATCCGGTCGTCATCCGCATCGGGGCCAACGCCGGCTTCACCCGCGTCGAGTTCGCCGGGGCCGTCGGCTCGCGCGCCCGCATCCGCCGTGAGGGCGACAAGGTCGTCGTCCGCATCGGCGCCACCGCCGCCCCGGACGTCTCGCGCCTGCGCGTCGACCCGCCCAAGGGCGTGACCAAGGTCGAGACCCGCGCCGTCTCCGGCGGCACCGAACTGATCCTGACCCTGGCCGAGGGCGCTGACGCCCGCACCGGCAGCGCCGACGGCGCGGTCTATCTGAACCTCTACGCCGGCGCCCCGCAGGCTCCGGCCCAGCCCGCCCGCCCGGCCGCGACGCAGACCGTCCCCGTCGTCGCACGCGCCGCCGCGGACAAGGTCACCCTCGACTTCCAATGGGCCTCGTCGGTCGGCGCCGCCGTGTTCCGCCGCGGCAAGGCCGTCTGGATCGTCTTCGACACCCCGGCGCGCCTGGACATGACCGGGGCGACCAAGCTGGGCCCGGCGTCGGACGCCCACTGGACCGCCGGCTCCGACCACGTCGCCGTCCGCCTGGAAGCGCCCGAGAGCGCCGCCGTCTCGGCCACGGTCCAGGGCTCGACCTGGTCGGTGACCATCGGCGGCCACGCCGCTGCGGTCGAGGGGGTCACCGTCGGGCGCGACGACACCGGCGAGCCGGCCCTGGTCGCCCGCATGGCCGGGGCCACCAAGGCCGTCTGGCTGACCGATCCCCTGGCCGGCGACCGCTTCGCCGCCATCACCGCCCTGGCGCCGGGCAAGGGCTTCGCGGATCGCCGCAAGACCGTCGACCTGGAGCTTCTGCCGACCGCCCACGGCCTGGCCGTAGAGACCCCCACCGACGATCTGGCCGTCCATGCCGACGGCGATCTGGTCACCCTCAGCCGTCCGGGCGGCCTGACCCTTTCGCCGCCCTCGGCGGCGCTTGAAGCCGCGGCGCCGGAAACCGGCGCCCCGCAGCGCGCGCGTTATCCAGGCCAGATCCTGCCCGAGTGGGCCGATGTCGGCCATGCCGGCTTCCCGGCCCGTTATCGCCAGCTGCAGGACGCCGCCGCCGCCGAGGCCGCTGCGGCCGGCGACGATCCGCGCGCCTCGGCCGAAGCCCGCCTCGGACTGGCCCGCTTCCTCGTCGGCTCCGGACTCGGCTACGAGGCCATCGGCGTGCTCAACGCCATCGTCGCCCAGGCGCCGAACATGGCCGGCGAGCCCGAGCTGCGCGGCCTGCGCGGCGCGGCCCGTGCCTCGATCGGCCGCTTCGAGGAGGCGCAGGGCGACTTCGCCTCGGCCGCCGTCGCCGGCGATCCCGCTTCGGCGGTCTGGCGCGGCTACATCGCTTCGAACCAGGGCGACCACGAAGCCGCCCGTCACGCCTTCGCCGCCGGGGCCGGCGTCGTCGACGCCTTCCCGCCCGAGTGGCGCGCCCGCTTCGGCGCCGCCCACGCCCTGTCGGCGCTGGAGACCGGCGACCTGGAAGGGGCCAAGGCGCTGCTGGCCTACAGCTTCAGCCAGAACGCCCCGCCGGCCGACCAGCTGGCCGCACGGATCGTGCAGGCCCGGGTGTTCGAGCTGGAGGGCCAGACCGACCGCGCCCTGAACGTCTACACCGCCGTCAGCCGCGCCCCGCTGGACGCCCTTTCGGTGCCCGCCAAGCTTGGCGTGGTGCGTCTGTCGCTGGCCAAGGGCACGATGAAGCCCGACGCCGCCGCGGCGACGCTGGAGGGCCTGCGCTGGCGCTGGCGCGGGGACGGCACCGAACTGGCCGTCATCCGCCAGCTGGGCAGCCTCTATCTCGACCAGGGCCTGTACCGCGAGGCCCTGACCGCCCTGAAAGGCGCCGGCCCCAACCTGGCTCGCCTCAAGGGGGCCGACCAGATCCAGGCCGACCTCGGCAAGGCCTTCCGCATGCTCTTCCTCGAGGGCGGCGCCGACGGCCTGCAGCCGGTGCAGGCGCTGGGCCTGTTCTACGACTTCCGCGAACTGACCCCGATCGGCGCCGACGGCGACGAGATGGTCCGTCGCCTGGCCCGACGCCTCGTCGACGTCGATCTGCTCGACCAGGCCGCCGAGCTGCTGAAATACCAGGTCGACAACCGTCTCGACGGCGTCGCCAAGGCCCAGGTCGCCACCGACCTGGCCACCGTCTATCTGATGGATCGCCAGCCCGAGGCGGCGCTGCAGGCCCTTTGGTCGTCGCGCACGACCCTGCTGCCGACGGCGCTGCAGGTCGAGCGCCGGGCGCTGGAGGCCCGCGCCCTGACCGCCCTGGGCCGCTACGATCACGCGCTCGAAGTGCTGGGCAATGACGCCTCGGCCGAGGGCCGCGACGTGCGCGCCGAGGTGTTCTGGAAGCAGCAGAACTGGGGCGCCGCGGCCGCGCTGTACGAGGCGCGGCTGGGCGACCGGTACAAGAACACCCTGCCGCTGACGGCGGACGAAGAGGCGCGGCTGATCCGCGCCGGGGTCGGCTATTCCCTGGCCAACGACGGGGCCGCCCTGGGCCGCCTGTCGCGCAACTACCGGCCGTTCGTCGCCGGGGCCAAGTCCAAGACCGCCCTGTCGATCGCGCTGGACACCGGCGGCGCCGGCGGGGCTTCGGCCGGCGACTTCGCGTCGCTGACCGCCTCGGCGGACACCTTCTCCGGCTGGGTCTCGACGATGAAGACCGAGCTCAGACAAAAAACGGGCGGGAACCGACCCGCGGTCCCCGCCCGTTCACAAGCTCCGGCGGCGGCGCCCCCTGCGAGGCCCGCCGCCTAAGACCGTCAGGTCTTACTTGTTCACCGAATCCTTGAGCGGCTTCGAGACGCGGAAGCGCACGGCCTTCGAGGCGGCGATCTTGATGGTCGCGCCGGTGGCCGGGTTGCGGCCTTCACGAGCGGCGCGGGCCGCGGTGTCGAACACGCCGAGGTTCGAAATGCGCACGTCGCCGCCCGAGGTCAGCGACTTGTGGATGTTCTTCACGATGGCGTCGAGGACGCGGCCGGCGTCGGCCTGCGAAACACCCGCGTCTTTGGCGACGGCGGCGATGAGTTCGGCTTGAGTGGTCATTGTGGGTCGTTTCCCGATTGAAGCTCGCCCCCCATTTTCAGGGCGATGACCCGCGGATTGACGCCGCTTTTCTGCAGCTTGGCAAGCGCCTTTGCCGCTGGAACCCCCACGGGGTGGGGATTTATCCGCTACCGGACGCTCGCTGGAAGCTCTCGACGAGGCTTCCGGCGACCAGTCTCCAGCCGTCCACGAGCACGAAGAAGATGAGCTTGAAGGGCAGGGAAACGACCACCGGCGGAAGCATCATCATACCCATCGACATGAGCACGCTGGCGACCACCAAATCGATCACAAGGAACGGAACGAAAAGGAGAAATCCGATTTCAAAGGCCCGCTTCAGCTCACTGATCATGAAGGCCGGAGTGACCACCCGCAGGGGCAGGTCGACCAGCGCCGTATCCGCCTCCACCTGGGACAGTCGGGTGAACAGGGCGAGGTCGTCGCGGTCCACCTGGGACAGCATGAAAGTCTTCACAGGTTCCGACGCCGCATCGAAGGCCTGAGGCAGCTCCATCTGCTGGTCCAGCAGGGGTCGGATGCCCGAATCATAGGCGTCCTGCCACGTCGGAGCCATGACGATGGCGCTCAGAAACAGGGCCAGGGAGACCAGGACGGCGTTGGGCGGGGCCTGCTGCATGCCCAGGGCCGTGCGCAGCAGGCTGAGCACCACGACGATTCGCACGAAGCTGGTGGTCATGATGACGATCGACGGGGCCAGGGACAGGACGGTCATCAGGCCGACCAGCTGCACGACGCGTTCGGTCAGGCCGGAGCCGGTGCCCAGGTCGATGTTGATCGCCGCGCCCGGACCGCCGGCGGCGGCGATGTCCTGAGCCAGGGCTCCCAGCGGCCACAGCATGCAGAAACCGGTGGTCAGCAGCGACAGCAGCGCTGCGCGCTTCAGCTCGTCGCGCGTCGGCATGACGAAGACGTCGCGGAACGTCACTTGCGCAGCTCCGGCCCGCGCGGTTCGAGCAGCTCCTTGCCCTCGCCGAGCAGCAGCAGCCGCTCCTCATCGTCGATTCGCACCAGCACCAGGCGGCGGGCCGGGTCCAGCACCAGGGTCTCGACCACCGACATGCGGCGCTCGCCCCGCTCGGCGCTGAGCTTGGCCATCAGCTGCGGGGCGTAGCGGCGCGCCGCCCATGCGGCCAGGCCGATGATGCCGAGGGTGAAGGCCAGGGCGAACAAGGCCCGCAGCAGATCGAGGAAATTCATGCGCCCGAGGTCCCGCCGAATCTCTGTGCCCGGCCGCGCCAGACTCGATGATCATGGTTAATGCCAGATTGAGATAACCGACCGTTAACCATGGGGGCGGCAGTTTCTGCCCATCAGACCTTGGGCGCGTCGCGTCCGGGGTTTCCTCAAGACGAACTGGACGCCCCGTGGGCATCGCCGACCTGCCGCTGCTCGGCCAGATCAAGGGCCGCCTGAACTGGCTTGACGAGCGCCAGCGCGTCATCGCCCAGAACGTCGCCAACTCGGACACCCCGGGCTACGCGGCGCGCGACCTGAACCAGCCGACGGACTTCGCCGCCGCCCTGCGCAACGGCGCGGGCGTGCGCATGGCCCGCACCAGCGCCATGCACATCGCGCCGCAGGGCCAGCAGGCGCGCTTCGAAAGCGCGGCGTCGCCGGATTCCGAGACCACCCTCGACGGCAATTCGGTCGTGGTCGAGGAGCAGATGCTGAAGATGTCCGAGAGCCGCATGGCCTATGACGCCGCCATCGGCATCTACCAGAAGTCCATGCAGATGCTGCGCATGGCCGCCCGCGCGCCGGGCCGCTGAGACAGCAGGGGGAGTAGACGATGCCGGATCCCGTCCCGCCGCGGAACAGCGCCATGGCCGTCGCCGCCAGCGCCCTCAAGGCGCAGCAGTCGCGCATGCGCGTCATCGCCGAGAACATCGCCAACGCCCAGTCGACCTCGCCGGTCGCCGGCGGCCAGCCCTATCGCCGCCAGGTGCCGGTGTTCCAGGCGCGCGAGATCGACGGCGCCACGGGCGTCACCCTGGCCGAGGTGCGCCCCGACCAGTCGGACTTCCGCTCCGAATACGACCCCTCCCACCCGGCGGCCAACGCTGAGGGCTATGTCCTCCGCCCCAACGTCGACACCCTGGTCGAGGCCATGGACATGCGCGAGGCGCAGCGGGCCTACGAAGCCAACCTGAACGTCATCGAGACGGCGCGGTCGATGGACTCGCGCACCCTCGACATCCTGAAGAAGTAGGACTGAGCCATGAACCCGTTGATGGCGGCCAAGGCCTACGCCTCGATCCAGGGCGGCGCCGCGCCGACCGCGCCCGCGGCTTCGGCCGGCGAGACCGGCTTCGCCGGCATGCTGCAAAGCGTCATGGGCGACATGACCCAGACGACGCGCGCCGCCGAGACCCAGATGACCTCGACCATCCAGGGCCAGGGCAGCCTGATCGACGTGGTCACCGCCGTGTCCTCGGCCGAGGCTTCGCTGGAGACCGTCATGGCCGTCCGCGACCAGGTCATCTCGGCCTACCAGGAAATCATGCGGATGCCGATCTGACGGCGTCTCCGCCTGACTCACGGGCAGAAGGCCGCGCCGCCGCCACTATGCTTCCCGACGCGCGGTGCACCAGCAGTGGTTGTGTCAGTACCCTAATCTACGTACTTTGCAGGCCTCACCTCCCCGGAGAGACGCCATGCTGAAGGACCGCAATTCCTCCGCCATCGTCGCCGTCGCCGATATAGAGCGCGCGCTGGCCTTCTATGAGGGCGTTCTCGGCCTGCGCCTGGCCGAGCGCCACGAGGAAGCCGGCGTGCTCGTCTTCCGCACCGGCGACACCTTCCTCACCGTCTACAAGTCCGACTACGCCGGCACGAACCAGGGCAACGCCGTCAGCTGGGCCATGAAGGGCGACCTGATCGAGGTCGTAAATGAACTGCGCGCCAAGGGCGTGGTCTTCCACGAGTACGAGCAGCTGCAAGGGCTCGACTTCAAGGACGGCGTCTATTCCTCCGGCCCGGTCAAGCTCGCCTGGTTCAAGGACCCCGACGGCAACATCCTGCACCTCGCCGAGGGCGTGTGACGGCTCTGGCCGAACCGCTGCCGTAGGAACCGACCCGCCGTCCGGACGCTGGCTTTCCCATTCGAAAGGGAGAGCGCCATGCTCAGGGAACGCAACTCTTCTGCCATCGTCGCGGTCAGCGACCTGGCCCGCGCCCGACAGTTCTACGGTGAGACCCTCGGTCTCGAACTCGTCCAGGATCACGAGGGCGAGGACTGCGGCGACGTGCTCGGCTACCGCACCGGGACCACCGCCCTGACGGTCTACAAGTCCGACTACGCCGGAACCAACAAGGCCAACGCCGTCACCTGGGCGATGGACGGCGATCTGACGGAGACCGTCGCCGAGCTCCGCGCCAAGGGGGTGACCTTCGAGCGCTACGACTTCCCCGGCATGGAATGGCGCGACGGCGTCCACGAAGGCGGCGGCGCCAAGCTGGCCTGGTTCAAGGATCCGGACGGCAACATCCTTCACCTGATCGAGGGCATGTGATGATCCGGACCCGCCATGGCTCCTGTCACTGCGGCGCGGTCCGGTTCGAATGCGACATCGACCTGGCGCCCGAGGGCGAGCGGTCGCCCCAACCGCGACCCGGGGCCTGGTTCGCCTCGACCCTGCGCTGCAACTGCTCCTTCTGCGCCAAGACCCGCATGTGGAAGAACCACGTCCCGGACGAAGCCTTCCGCCTGCTGCAGGGGGCGGAAAACCTGACTCACTATCGCTTCGGCGCGGGGGCCATCGACCACGCCTTCTGCCGGACTTGCGGAGTCTATCCCTTCGCCTCGGCCTCGTTCGAGCCGATGGGCGGCGACTTCGTCTGCGTGAATGTCGCCTGCCTCGACGACGTCACGCCTGAAGAGCTCGCCCGGGTCCCGATCCGTTACGAGGACGGCGCGCACGACGACTGGAACCACGCCCCCGCCGTGACGAGCTACCTCTAGCCTTCGAGCGAGACCACCGGCTGCAGGGCCCGCGCCTGGCGCTTGGTCCGGCGGCTCTTCAGCCAGGCCCGGATCCGATCCTGCAGCGGCTGGTCGATCGTGAAGTGGAACAGGAAGGCGAAGCCGAAGGCCGCCGCCACGCCCGCCGCCCACAGCCCCCACTGCACGGCGACGGGCAGGCCCATGCGGGCCACGGCGACGTTCACCACCCCGAACCAGGCGATGCGCACGACCTCGTTGGTGATGAACATCGAGAAGCTGACCTGCGCCGCCATCTCGATCCATTTCGACGGTCGCGGCGTCGGGATCGCGCCGGCCGCCAGGATGATGGTCGAGATGCAGGCCAGCGAGACCAGGGCGTGCTTGTCGAAAAACTGGACGAAGGCCAGCAGGAGCGCCGCGCCGATGCCGGCCCAGCCGGCCAGCCTGGGTGCGATCCAGACCTTCTGGGCGAACCAGGCCAAGGCCATGCCGAGGACGAACAGCGGCAGGGCCCGGAAGAAGCCGAAGCCCATCGGCATCTGGTAGACCGGATAGCCGAGCAGGGCCCAGGTCAGCTGGTTGGCCAGCAGATACAGGCCGACCCCCAGCGCCAGCGCTGTCCACGGCCCCAACCGGGCCAGGCCGCGCAGGATCCACGGGAAGGCCAGGTAGCAGCCGATCAGGGCCGAGATCGACCAGCTGGGCGCATTCCAGCCGTAGCCGCCGGGCACGCCGAAGGCCTGGGTCAGGGTCATTTGAGCCGGCAGCTGAGCCCAGCGGAACCACTCCGGCGCGCGCGGGGCGACGCCCAGCAGTCCGCTGACCACGACCAGCCCCACCAGCGCCGCGCCCATCATCAGGTGGGCCGGCCAGACGCGCAGCAGGCGCTTGAGCAGGAAGTCGCCGGGCGACATCGAACCCTTGGCGAGCGAGCCGCCATAGACCCGCATCAGCACATAGCCGCTGTCGATCAGGAAGAAATTGGTCAGCAGGAAGCCGCCCCGCTCGAACACCGGATGCAGGCCCTCGGCCAGCGGAACCGGCCCGGCGCCCTGGAAGTGGTGCAGGATGATCAGCCCGGCCACAATGAAACGCAGGGCGTCGAGCCACCCGCCGCGCACGATGGGCGGTGTCTCATTCCGGGTCGAAATCGCGGTCCAGGCCAAGGGGAGGGCCTCCTTCGAGGTCCTCCCCGCAAGGAGCGGGCCGCCGTCGCGTCTTAACCGAGCCGCTTAACGCGTCGGAGAGCCGGGCGGCGCATCCTTGCCCAAGTCCGCCGCAGGAACGCCATGCCGCTTCGCCGCCAAGCCCTCGCCCTGATCGTGGCTGTCGTTAACACAGGCTGCGGCCCAGGCACGCCCCCAGCCTCGCCGCAACCGTCCGTCGCTTCCGAACTCGTGGATCAAGCGAAAGCGCCTCCGCTGAAGTACGACGCTATTCTCGCGCGGGTTCAGGCGGGCGCCGATCCGGCCGCAGATGCTCGTGCCGCCTTGGCGCGGGGCGAGGCGGGGTTGATCTACACGGGCCAGTACGACGTCGGCCCGCGCGGAGCCACATGCTTCACCCCGACAGGTCGGTCCCGCGTGCCTGCCTTGGCCGAGATTCCCCACGGCGACCACATCGTTCAGGAACTCGGTGACGTGCTCGGCTACGCCCAAGCCTATAACCTCGCGATGGTCACGCAACCGGGCTATCCGGACGCGGAGCTGTGCCGCGAACGGCGCGATGGCGACGACGTCTACTACTCCGACCTTCCCCTGCGGCTGGCCACGCCGGCGGGGGTGATCGCCACGCCGCCAACGACCCTTCACGAGGCGGCGCGCCGGGGCGACGCCGAGGACATCGGCCGACTGTTGCGCACCAACCCCGTCAACGCGACGGATCTGTTCGGGACGACGGCGCTGAGTTGGGCGGTGGTTCGTCGCAACGACGCCGCCATCCGAGCGCTGCTCGCCGCCGGCGCCGATCCCACGGCCGGGTCCGACGCGTGGAGCCAGGAACGATCGGCGCTCTACTGGGCCGCGGCCACGGGGCAGGGGCGCCTCTTCCGCCGGTTGCTCGCGGCAGTCCCCGCCGGCGGATCCCCGGCCGAGCCCGTCTGGCCGCGAGAGTATGTCCAAGCCGCCGTCGAGGGCGGCGACGTCGGCATCCTCGACCTCATGCTCTCCCAGCCGCACGAGCTGTTCCAGGCTCAGCGCCTGTCGGATCCGTTCCCGTCCGAGCGGATTATGGCCCGCGTCCTGCGGTCCGCACCGCAGGAGTTCAAGGATCAGTTCTTGATGCAGGTCGCGGCGGCCCATGGCGGGGAGGTCCGGCTGGACCTCCTCCGGCTTGCATTGAAGTCCGGCGCCGATCCGGATCGGGTGGCGTCTTATGAAACGCCACTGTCGACCCTCGCCGACGGCATTCGGGCCAACTCACCCGAGGCGATCGCCATCCTGCTCAAGGCCGGCGCCGACCCGAACCGTATCGCTCACCGCGAGCGCGCACTCCGCGAGGCGATAGACTCGTTGAAGCTGGACGGCGAAGTCGATGCCTTCGACGGGCGTGCGCTGCGCATCATCGATCTGCTGATCGCGGCCGGCGCTGACATCAACCTGCCTGACGCTGACGGCCTCCCGCCATCCTGGCGGCTGTTCTTTCCGGCGCGCTTCGACAATGATGTCTTCGACCCGAGTTTCATCACAGCGGACCTCGTGCGTAAGCTCTCAGCGCGCGGCATGGACTTCAACGCCCGCTGGCAGGGCCGCAGCCTGCTGGCCGCGGTTGAGCAAAAGGCCGGGACGGATTCCGAGCAGGCGGCGTGGCTGCGCAGCGTCGGCGCCCGCTGACGGCTAGGGCCGGATCTCGACCTCGACCTTGTCGATCTTGCCCGTGAAGGCGAAGGGCAGCTGATAGGTCCAGTCGACGGCCGAACCGTTGTCCATGCCGACGTCCAGGCCCTCGCCGATCGAGAACTGGATCGGCACCGTCTTCTCCAGCCGGCCCTCGGCGATCTTCTTGCCGTCGGCTTTCAGGGTGACCTTGCCGCCCTTGCCCATGCCGCCGCCGTCGTAGGCGAAGTCGACCTCCAGCTTGTGCTCGCCCGGCGGGAGCGGGTCCTCGGCCGCGAAGGTCGGGCGCTCCTGGCCAAGGAAGTTGTAGACGAAGGTCGGCCGCCCATCCTTCAGGTAGAGGCCGTAGCCGCCCTCCGAACCGCCCTGGGTGACGATCATCCCTTCGGCGTGGTCGTCGGGCAGGTCGACCTCCGCCGAGATCGTCCAGGACTTGTTGAGCATGGGCAGGCAGGCCGCGTCGGGCAGGCCGACCATGCCTTCGTAGTAGGTCGCGCGGGTCCGCTTGCCGACCAGGCTGGGCCGACCCATGGCCTCGGCGTTCATGCGGATGATGGCGCGCGGGTCCAGCGGCAGGACGTTGTACTTCGCCGCCTCGATCCACCACAGATCCTGCAGCTCGCGCAGCTTGGTCGGTTCCTTGTCCGCGAGGTCCTTGGCCTGCGAGAAGTCCTCGTCCAGCTTGTAGAGCTCCCAGACCGCATTGTCGGGGTTCCAGTTCTCGTCGCGCACCGGCTCCCAGGGGGCGAAGGCGGGCGCCGAAGCCATCCAGCCCTCATGATAGAGACCGCGGTTGCAGCCCAGCTCGAAATACTGGGTCTTGCGGCGGCTCGGCGCCGCCGCCTCGTCAAACGCGAAGGCGAAGCTGACGCCTTCGATCGGCTTCTGCTGCACCCCGTTCAGCTCACGCGGCGCGGTGACGCCGCACAACTCGTACAGGGTCGGCACGATGTCGATGGTGTGCAGAAATTGCTCGCGCAGCCCGCCCTTGTCCTTGATGCGGTCAGGCCAGCTGATGATCATCGGATTGCGCGTGCCGCCGAAGTGGCTGGCGACCTGTTTGGTCCACTGGAAGGGCGTGTTCATCGCGTGCGCCCAGGACGACGGGAAGTGGTTGAAATGCTTCGGCCCGCCCAGCTCGTCGATGACCTTCAGATTGTCCTGCCAGCGTTCCTTCACGCCGTTGAAGAACAGGTTCTCGTTCAGCGAGCCCTCCAGCCCGCCTTCGGCGCTCGAGCCGTTGTCACCGGCGATGTAGATGATGATGGTGTTGTCGGCGTCGGGCAGGGCCTTCACCGCGTCGATGACCCGGCCCATGGCGTCGTCCACCTGGGCGCCGTAGCCGGCGAAGACCTCCATCATCCGGGCGTAGAGGCGCTGCTCCTCGGGATCGAGCCCTTCCCAGGCCGGCAGCCCCTTGGACCGTTCGGTCAGCTTGGTGTCCTTGGGCACGACGCCGAGCTTCTTCTGCCGCTCCAGCGTCTGTTCGCGATAGGCGTCCCAGCCCATGTCGAACTGGCCCTTGAATTTGTCGATCCAGGCCGCGGGCGCCTGGTGCGGCGCGTGGGTGGCCCCGGGCGCGACATAGAGGAAATAGGGCTTGTCCGGCGCGATCGCCTTGACCTTGCGCACCCAGGCGATGGCCCTGTCGGCCAAGTCCTCGGTCAGGTGGTAGTCCGGATCGTCCGAGGCCGGGACCAGGTCGCGGTTCTCGAACAGCAACGGGTTCCAGTGGTTCATGTCCCCGGCGTTGAACCCATAGAAATAGTCGAAGCCCAGGCCGTTGGCCCAGCGATCGAACGGTCCCGCGGCGCTGGTCTCCCAGGTCGGAGTGTTGTGGTTCTTGCCGATCCAGGCGGTCATGTAGCCGTTCTGGCGAAGCACCTCGCCGACCGTGCCGCAGTCCTTGGGCAGGACGCAGCAGTAGCCGTCATAGCCCGTGGCCAGTTCGGTGATGCCGGCGAACGAGGTCGAGTGATGGTTACGGCCGGTGATCAGGGCCGCCCGCGTCGGGCTGCACAGGGCGGTGGTGTGGAAGCAGTTGAACCGCAGTCCCTCCTTGGCCAGGCGGTCCATGGTCGGGGAGGGCACCCCGCCGCCGAAGGTCGAGAACTGGCCGAAGCCGACGTCGTCCAGCAGGATCAGCACGATGTTCGGCGCCCCCGCGGGCGGCTGCACCGGCTGGGGAAACTGGGCCGGATCGGAGTCCGACTGCGTCCGTCCCACCTCGCCGGTGAAGTGGAAGTCGGGCCGCGGCAGGATTTCGGGGGTCGAGCCGTTGGCGGGATTGGCGGGGGGCGCTTTGGAAGCCATTACGGATACTCCGGGCAGAGTCGCGCTCCGGCGAGCGCGGGAGGCGTCAACGTATGGGCCGCCCCGCTGACCCGGCATCGGGGAATCCCCCGAGCCCATCCGCCGGGACTCCTGACCCGCCAGCGGGCCGCCCGTCTCCTACTTCTGGATGACTGATCAATGTCATCTCACGGTGCTACGGATGGCTGGCTTCCCCGATCCGTCCGGGCCCGCGCGGCCCATATTCGAAAGGCCGACTGCGATGCCCACCATCACCACCGACGACGGCGCCGAGATCTTCTACAAGGACTGGGGGAGCGGTCAGCCGATCGTCTTCCACCACGGCTGGCCCCTCAGCGCGGACGACTGGGACGCGCAGATGCTGTTCTTTCTGGCCCAGGGCTACCGCGTCATCGCCCATGACCGTCGCGGCCACGGTCGCTCGAGCCAGACCTCGGGCGGGCATGAAATGGACACCTACGCCGCCGACGTCGCCGTCCTGGCGCGCCATCTCGACCTGAAGGACGCCATCCATGTCGGCCACTCCACCGGCGGCGGCGAGGTGACCCGCTACGTCGCCCGACACGGCAAGGGCCGGGTCGCCAAGGCGGTGCTGATCGGGGCCGTGCCGCCGATCATGGTCAAGTCGGACAAGAACCCGGAGGGTCTGCCGATCGAGGTGTTCGACGGCTTCCGCGCCGGCCTCGCCGCCAATCGCGCCCAGCTGTTCCGCGACGTCCCGACGGGGCCCTTCTATGGTTATAACCGTCCGGGCGCGAAAATCTCCGAAGGCGTCATCGACAACTGGTGGCGGCAGGGGATGATGGGCGCGGCCAACGCCCACTACGAGTGCATCAAGGCCTTCTCCGAGACCGACTTCACCGAGGACCTCAAGGCCATCGACGTGCCCGTCCTGGTCATGCACGGCGACGACGACCAGATCGTCCCCATCGCCGACGCCGCCCTCAAGTCGATCAAGCTGCTCAAGCACGGCACGCTCAAGGTCTACCCGGGCCTGCCGCACGGCCTGTGCACGACGCATCCCGAGGTGGCGAACGCGGACTTGCTGGAATTCTTCCGGAGCTGAGCCTTGTCATCCCGGACACCGCGCAGCGGTGATCCGGGACCGGGCGCCCGACAATGTTCGCCCTCCCGGAAGCGGCGCGAGCCGCTATCCGGGGGAAGGAAATGACCCTTGGCTGTCTCCCGGATAATCGCGCTGCGATTTCCGGGAGTCTGTTCGTGCGCGCGATCGGTCCCGGCTCTCGCTTCGCTCGGCCGGGATGACAAGGCGCCGGTCAGAGGTCAGCAGTGAGCGTCAGCCCCGCACGAAGCGCAGGAATTCCTCGCGGGTGCGGGCGTCGTCGCGGATGACGCCGAGCAGGTGGCTGGTGGTCAGGCTGGTGCCGGGGGCGTTGACGCCGCGCAGGGTCATGCAGCTGTGCTCGGCCTCGATGACCACGCCGACGCCCTGGGGCTTCAGCACTTCCTGGATGGCGCGCGCGATCTCCGCGGTCATCTTCTCCTGGATCTGCAGGCGCCGGGCGTAGCCGCGCACCACCCGGGCCAGCTTGGAGATGCCGACGACGCGGTCGGTGGGCAGGTAGGCGACGTGAGCACGGCCGATCACCGGCAGCATGTGGTGCTCGCAGACGCTGACGAAGCGGATGTCCTTGAGCACGACCAGTTCGTCGTAGCCGCCGACCTCCTCGAAGGTCCGCTCCAGGTATTCGCGCGGATCGACGTCGTAGCCGGCGTACATCTCGCGATAGCTGCGCATCACCCGGTCAGGGGTGTCCAGCAGGCCTTCGCGCTCGGGATCGTCGCCGGTCCAGCGGATCAGGGTGCGCACGGCCGACCGCACTTCGTCGGCGCTGGGCATGTCCTGGTTGGGCCGCCGCCCGCCGCGCTTGGGCAGGGGCGTGCCGGCCGCCCGCGCCAGCGCCTCGCGCTCGACCCAGCTGCCGTCGCAGTCGTGGTCGGCGGCGGAGTGGCGGTGGTCGTCCATGGCGGCATCCTGTAGCGGGCGCTCCGCCGAAGCGGAGGTCGTGTTCTGATTATGCGCCCTTAGACCCCGAAGCGGCCGGGAGTTCCAGTCCGAGGTCGTCGGGGACCCATTCGGCGCGCTGGCAGATGGCCGGCGAGCGGTCGTGGACGAACAGAACTGGTCGTGCACTCGGTTCGGTTGAGCCGCAGACCGATCGCCATGAGATGGCTATGCCAGCGGAAGGCCGGGATTGTTTGCGAAGCTATTGGGCCTCCGCGACGGCAGGAGAGATGGCAGGGGCGACGTCGGGGGCGACGTCGGGCAGCAGTCCCTCCGTTTCACACCTGCGCCGAACACGGTCCTGACGGCTTTGAGTCCGTTCGTGACGCCATTCGCCCGCGCGATGGAGATATCCCAGCGCCAGCGACCGCTCGACCGAGTGAGGGCTAGCGTCCACCGACATGAAGACGAGGGGTTGCTCCCCCGGGTGCTCCATTAGACCGCATGCAAACGACTGATCCGAGTTGAACCGGATGTGTGTAAGTCGAACCCCCGGATAGGCGCGCGTCTGCACGGCGGCCTCCTTTTCGAGATACCGGATCACCTCTTCCTTGGACGCGGGATCTGGGGAAGCTGCTGCCTGGCCGTCGGGCCGCGCGTCGTCTGAGGCTGTCGGGCCCTGTGAGACCGAGCAGGCCGAGACCAGCGCCAGACACGCGGCGACTGGAAGACTTCTACTGATGCCGATCATGACGCTACGGCCTCCCCGCCGATCCCGGATGTCACGCCCCTGAGTATGATCGACATGTCCATCACGCCGTCGCTGTCGCCGTCAATGTCGATGGATGTCGATCCGGATGATTGTTGACTGAAACGGTCCCGCAAGGAGGGCGGCAGTCGCACGGAGGGGGAGGCAGTCGGTGACCCCGACACTTCAACAGAGGGCCGAACCAACGGCCAAGTTGGAGCCTCCGAAACCCTACCATCTCGATACTGCCATCTCGCGCACCTACGGCGCCTTCCGAGGACATCCTGCACCCCGAAGAGGCCGCTCCGACCGCTTTTCCGGACGCGTCGCCGTTCCCACATTCAACTGGACGCGCAGAAGCCTCAAATAGCCGCCGCGCCTGGGTCTTTCTCATCGTCGTCCGCCTCGCGCCGCGGCTTTCTGGCCGCAGCCTGCGCCTCGGCGCGGCAAATTTTCCGGTCCGACAATTTTTCCGAGGCGACACACCCATCTCGCGCGCCCGCTAACGGCTTCGCTAACGCGCCGTTAACCACGCACCCGGCATTCCTTGCCCAGTGGGGAGTGCGTCGGCGGGAGCGCCGCGGGCCCCGCGCGTGGTGGTTTCGGAGTTGGGAATGAACGGGGCGGAAGTTCTGGACGTGGGCCGCGACGCCCTGTGGCTGACCATCCAGCTGTGCGCGCCGATCCTGATCGTCGGCCTGATCGTCGGCGTGGTCATCGGCCTGTTCCAGGCCCTGACCCAGATCCAGGAGCAGACCCTGATCTATGCGCCCAAGATCATCGCCATCTTCGTCTCCCTGCTGCTGTTCCTGCCGCTGATGGGCGCCCTGCTGGGCGGCTTCATGCGCACCATCGCCGCCCGCATCGCCGGCATGTGATCTGACCGTTGGACCCCTGGGCGACATCCGACCAGGTCTGGCAGGGGGCCATGATCTTCGCCCGCATCGGGGCCGTGCTGCTGATGCTGCCCGGCGTCGGCGAGAGCTACGTGCCGCCGCGCATCCGCCTATCGCTGGCCCTGGTCGTCTCCCTGGCCCTGTGGCCGGTGGTCTCCGACGCGCTGCCCGCCCTGCCGGCGACGCTCAGCGGCATGGCGGGCTGGATCATCCGGGAGGTCATCGTCGGCCTGGCCATCGGCGCCCTGCTGCGCAGCTTCCTGACCGCCCTGGCCACCGCCGGCGAGATCGTCGCCCTGCAGACCACGCTCAGCTTCGCCCAGACCGCCAACCCGATGCAGGCCCAGCCGGGCACCACGATCTCGGCCTTCCTGATGCTGTTCGGCACGACCCTGATCTTCGCCACCAACACCCATCACCTGTTCATCGCCGGCCTGGTCGGCTCCTATGAGCTGATCGCGCCCGCCAAGCCCCTGGTGACCGGCGACTTCACCTCCCTGGCGGTGAAGACCCTCGGCGACGCCTTCATGCTGGGGGTGCAGATGTCGGCGCCCCTGCTGGTCTTCGCCCTCATCTTCAACCTGGCCTCGGGCCTGGTCGGCCGCGTCATGCCGCAGTTCCAGGTCTTCTTCGCCGCAGCGCCGCTGAGCATCATCTTCGGCCTGTCGATCTTCGCCATGAGCCTGGGCGCGCTCGGGACGGTCTTCATCGACCGCTACCGCGACCTGGCTCGCATCTTCGCTGGAGCCGCCGGTGGCTGAAGGCGCGGATCCCGAGTCGAAGACAGAAGAGGCCACCCCACGAAAACTTGCGGACGCGCGCAAGAAGGGTGACGTCGCCAAGTCCGCCGATGTCGGCTCTGCCTTATCGCTGGCGGGCGCCGCAGCGGTGATCCTCATGGCCGGCGGCTGGTTCGCCACTTCGATCGCCGAGCAGTTGCTCCCGTTCATCGCCTCGCCGCACACCATGACGGGGGGGCTCGAGGCCGGGGCCGGGGTCGAGATCGGGGCTCACGCCCTATGGGCCATCGCCCCCTTCCTCGGCGCGGTCATGCTGGCCACCATCATCGGCGGGGCCGGCGGCAACCTGGCCCAGTCGGGCCTGCTGTTCACCGCCGAGAAGCTGAAGCCCGACTGGTCGAAGGTGAACCCGATGGCCGGGTTCAAGCGCATCTTCGGCCCGGACGGCCTGGTCCAGTTCGCCAAGACCTTCCTCAAGCTGCTGGTCGTCGGGGCCATCTGCTGGATGGTGCTCAAGCCGCACATGCGCGAGTTCGAGAACATGGCCGCCATGCCTCCGGCCATGATCCTGCCCATGGCCCGCGACCTGGCCTTGGCCCTGATGATGTCGGCCCTGATCTTCCTCGGCTTCACCGCCGGCGCCGACTACCTGTGGCAGCGCTTCCGCTTCAACGAGCGGATGAAGATGTCCAAGGAAGAGCTGAAGGAGGACTACAAGCAGTCCGAGGGCGACCCGCACGTCAAGGCCAAGCTGAAGCAGATCCGCGCCCAGCGCAGCCGTCAGCGGATGATGCAGAACGTGCCCAAGGCCACGGTCATCGTCACCAACCCGACCCACTATTCGGTGGCCCTGCGCTATGAGCCGAACGAGGGCGACGCCGCCCCGGTCTGCGTCGCCAAGGGCGTCGACGCCCTGGCCCTGCGCATCCGCGAAGTGGCCCGCGAGCACTCCGTGCCGATCGTCGAGAACGTGCCCCTGGCCCGGGCCCTCTACGCTGCGGTCGAGGTCGACGACATCATCCCGCGTGAGCATTTCGAGGCCGCGGCCAAGGTCATCGGCTTCGTCATGCAGCGGCGCCCGAAGCGCTGACCGCATAGGGGGCGAAGGGGCTCAGGCCCAGCCAGGTCTGCATCTCCGTGCCCAGCCGGTCGTCGCCGGTCAGGGTCATGCGCTGGTCGGCCAGGGCCCGTCGGACGGTTTCATAGCCCATCCAGATGGCCGTCATGGTCCGCAGGTCGACCGTCACATAGAGGTCGACGTCGAAGCCCGGGTCCGATGAGCAGAGGTCGACGCCTTCCTGCGGGTCGACGATCAGCCAGAAGTGGCGCTGGGCCGGCGGCAGGTCGGGATAGATGAACTGCACGATGCTCCGCCGCTGGGGCATGGGCGTGGTGTTCAGGTTGCGGTGCATGTCCCACATCAGCAACTGCGGATCGAGGTGCTGCAGCGAGACGTCCGCCTTGATGCGTCGCTGACCCCAGATGCCGAAGGCCTCGATGATCGGCTGCAGCTCCTTGCCCGCCTCGGTGAGGTGGTATTCGACCGTCCCGCCCTGGCCGGTGACCTTGGCCACGACCCCGGCGGCCTGCAGGTCCTTGAGCCGCTGCGAGAGCAGAGCCGGCGACATCCGCGGCACCCCGCGCCTGAGGTCGTTGAACCGCGTCGAACCGGCGACCAGCTCGCGCAGCAGTACGATCGTCCAGCGGGTGCACAAGAGCTCGGCCGCCATGGCGACCGGACAGAACTGACGATAGCTTCCCTGGGCCATAGATCTTACCCTCCGTCTCCGAAGGATACGTCCGAACGATCGTGAGTGACAGTTCAGTTCCTGTACCACCTCGATTCAGTTCCTGAACTGGAGAGGTCTGGAGCGGTCCGTCAGAACGACCTCTCCTGATTGAACCAGACGAGGTTTCCGATGTCCGTTTCTCCGGTGATCGCCATGGATGCTCACGCTCCCATCGACTGGCTGGCCCGCGCCGATCGGCTCGCCGACTCCATCGCGGCCGAAGCCGCCCGCCACGACGCTGAGGACAGCTTCGTCGCCGACAGCTACGACCGGCTGAAGGCCGAGGGCTTCTTCTCCGCCCATGTCCCGGCCGAGCTGGGCGGCGGCGGGGCCGAGTATCGCGAGATCGCGCAGGTCATCCGCCGCCTCGGCGCCGCCTGCGGTTCGACCGGCCTGACCTATTCGATGCACTCGCACCTGATCGCCGTCGCCGCCTGGCGCTGGCGGAACCAGAACGCCCCCACCGATGGCCTGCTCAAGCGCGTCGCGGCCGAGGATCTGATCCTGGTCTCCAGCGGCGGCACCGACTGGCTGAAGAGTGCGGGCACGGCGACCAAGGTCGACGGCGGCTTCCGCATCAACGCCCGCAAGATCTTCTCCAGCGGCTGCCTGGCCGGCGACCTGCTGATGACCAGCGCCGTCTATGAGGACCCCGAGGCCGGGCCGACGGTCCTGCACTTCGCTGTGCCCTTCAAGGCGGAGGGGGTGAAGATCCACGACACCTGGCGGGTCATGGGCATGCGCGGCACCGGCTCGCACGACGTCGAGCTGAGCGAGGTCTTCGTCGCCGACGCGGGCATCTCGGGCCGCCGCCCGCAGGGCCCGTGGCACCCGCTCTTCCACGCCATCGCCATGCTGGCCTTCCCGCTGATCTACTCCGCCTATCTCGGCGTCGCCGAGGGGGCGCGGGCTCTGGCGATCGAGATCGCCAAGCGCAAGCCGGCCGACGAGGGCCTGGTCCAGCTGGTCGGCGAGATGGAGAACGCCTTCGCCGCCGCCGAGAATGCGGTCGAGGCGATGATCGCCCAGGCCGAGACGGCGATGCCGGGCGAGCTGACCACCAGCAAGGCCATGATCGGCCGCACCCTGGCCGGCGAGGCCGCGATCCGCACGGTCGAATTGGCCATGGAGGTCGCGGGCGGCCCCGCCTTCCACCGCTCCCTGGGCCTGGAGCGCGCCTTCCGCGACGTGCAGGGCGCCCGCTTCCACCCGCTGCAGCGCAAGCCGCAGCTGCGCTACACCGGCCGCGTCGCCCTGGGTCTCGACGTCGACGGCTGAGGTCTGGGTCTGGGTCTAGCCCTGGCCGCCGCCGGCCACCGGAAGCGGGATGATCACGGCCCCGCCTTCGGGGGCCGGCGCGCGCTGCGCCTGGGCCACGGGCAGGCGCACGGTCACCGCCGTGCCCTCGCCGAGGGTGCTCTCGATGCTCATCCGGCCGCCGTGCAGTTCGGCGAAGGCGCGCACCAGCGACAGGCCCAGGCCGGTGCCCTGGCGGCGTTGCTCCATCTCGCCGGCCTGTTCGAACGGACGTCCCAGCCGCGCGACGTCCTCGGGCGCGATGCCCACGCCGGTGTCCGCGACGACCATTTCCAGCTCGGGCCCGACCGCCTCGATCGTGACCGTGACGGAGCCGCCCGGCGGGGTGAATTTCACCGCATTGGACATCAGGTTCAGCGCCATCTGCTTCAGCGCCCGGCGATCCGCCGAGACCTCCAGCACATCGGCGGGCAGGACGCCGGACAGGGTCACGCCCTTGTCCTCGGCGCCGACCCGGACCAGGGCGATGGCGGCCGAGACGGTTTCCCGCGCGTCGAACCGCTCCAGGGTCAGGACGTAGCGCTCGGCCTCGATCTTGGAGACGTCGAGCACGTCGTTGATCAGGTCCAGCAGGTGGCCGCCGGCCTCGTGGATGTTGTCGACATAGGTCGCATAGCGCTCGGGCATCGGCCCGAACAGCCGCTGGCGCATGATGTCCGAGAAGCCCAGCACGGCGTTCAGCGGCGTGCGCAGCTCATGGCTCATATTGGCCAGGAAACGGGCCTTGCCGGCCTCGCGGCTCTCCGCCTCGGTCCGCGCGACCTCAAGGCCCAGCTCGCGGGCGTACTGGCCGGTGGCGTCGTAGGCCTGGGCGATCAGGCGCGGGGCGGTGGCGTCGTCCAAGCGGCGGAACAGCATCTGCACCCGCCGGTCCAGGGCAAGCCGCGGCGCGAACAGGGCGGCGGCGTCCTGGCCCTGCAGGGCTTGTTCGATGGCGGCCAGCAGGCGAGGACGGTCCGGTGCGTGCACTGCGGCGACCAGCCCCTGCGCGAACAGGGGATCGACCGGCAGGCAGCTCGGCGGCGCGCCGTAGGCCGCCAGCACGCGTCCCGAGGGCTCGAGCACCAGGGTCAGGCCGGGCTGGGCCGCGATCAGTTGTTCGATCCGGGCGCACTCGGTTTCGGCGGCGGCGAGGCGGCTCTCGCGCTGCCGCCACGACAGCCGCGTCGCCAAGGCCGCGCCGCCGACGCTCATCAGGGCGGAGACGGCGGCCATCAGCGGAGAGGCCGGGGCGCCGCCGCCGAAGCTGGCCGAAATCAGGCCGGCCAGGATCGCCGCGCCGGTCGCAACCGCTCCGACCTGCGCCAGCCGCGCGCCGCCCAGGGCGAAGCCGGCGGCGAGGGGCAGGAAGACGAAGCCGGCGATCGGGCCGGTCATGCCGCCGGACAGGGCCGCGGCCAGCATGGCGGCGAGGGTCCAGACCCCGAGCAGGGCCAGCCGCTCGCGCGGCCCGTCCTGCTGCAGCAGGCCAAGACCCGCCATGCCCGGGACGATCATGGCCAGCACGCCGTAGAAGACCGTGCCGTCGATCTGGCCCGCCCAGCGACCGCCAAGGGCGAGCAGCGCCGCCGTCACGGCCCAGCCTGCATGCCATGCCGCCAAGGCCGGGCGATCGCCCGACGGGCGGCCCGGTGCGGCGTCGGCGGCCGGCGAGACTTCGAGGTGGACGGGTGCGTTCACGGAATCCGGGGGCAGGAGTGGGGGCGCGAGCCTAGCCCCCGCAGCGAGTCGTCCAAAGCCTCCACCCGTATGAGGGGATTGTATGGCGGAGCCCGGACGGAATGCGCCTGGAGGCGTGGTTGTCCCCGGCTTCGCTCCGGCTTATCTGCCCCGCATGACCAACCGCCCGCCCATCGACGCCGTCCTCGCCGAACTGGTCGAGGAATTCGACCTCCTGGGGGACTGGGAAGGGCGGATCGAATACGTCATCGACCTCGGCAAGGGACTGGCTCCCCTGCCGGAGGCGGATCGGATCGACGTGAACAAGGTGTCCGGGTGCGCGGCGCAGGTCTGGCTCGCGGTGCGTCGCGGCGACGGCCGGCTGCAGTTCCTGGCCGACAGCGACAGCGCCCTCTCCAAGGGCAATATCGCTCTGCTGCTGAAGCTCTACTCGGATCGAACGCCTGAGGAGATCCTCGGCTTCGACGCCCGAGCGGCGCTGGACCGCCTAGGCCTGCCGTCTGCCCTGACCCGCCAGCGGGCCAACGGTCTGAACGCCATGGTCGGCCGCATCCGCGAGGCCGCGGCCCTGGAGTCGGCCCACCCCTAGCAGCCGCTCGCTCAGCCGATGCGGTAGTATTCGGCCAGCGCCCGGAGGCCTTGGCGGAGCAGGGCCTTGCCTTCGCGTCGACGCAGGCCGAGCCCCTGTTCCGCCGCCTGCAGGGTCGTGGCGCGGATGCAGATGTGGTCGATCATCGCCCGAGCCGGCCCGCAGGCGGTCAGGGCGGCCTCCACCCGACGGGCCGCCGCCAGCGCCCGGTCGCCTGGTTCGGCCTTCGCCGCCGAGCCCCTTCGGGCGCGGGGGAGGGCGTCCCAGCGCATCGTCAGCGACGGCCCCTTCAGCGCGGTTTCGGCGTCGAACGCCAGGCGCTCCGCCGCCGCCACCTCGGACGGATCCAGGAAGGTCCGTCCGTCGGCGTCCTTGCGTGCGGCCAGCCAGACGACGGGCGAGTGCGCCAGGTTGGCGGGGTGGCGGGTGATCCGTCCATCCGGCTGGACCAGCAGGCGGTCGCCCGCGATTACGCCCGGTCCGGGCGGCGGGACGGGCGCGCCCTCAGCGCCGCCTGCGCGCAACGTCCAGCCGCCGCCCGGGCGCGGTCTTAGCCCGGGCTGGGCCACGAGGGTGCGAAACAACGCCTCGTCGATGACCGTCAACACGCGCGTGCGACGGTCGCCGCCGCGTCGCAGCGCGTAGCCGCCGGGCGTTTCGTCCAGCCAGACGTCCCTCTGCTCCAGCAGGCGTTGAACCCGGACCGTCATGCCGGCAGCTCGCAGGCCGGATAGTCGATCACCTCGCGCACGCAGCGCTCCAGGCGATCCAGTAGATCATCGACTGCCGGACGGTCGCGTCCGTCTTCAGCCCAGCGGCAGGCCGCCGCTGCGGTCGCCCGGTTCAGGCCGAAGGCGTGGCCGACCCGGTCCATGGGCCAGCCGAAGGTCACATAGGCCAGGTACATGGCCAGCCACCGCGCCCGACAGGCCTGCCGTTCCAGCCGGGCCCGCGTCTCCATCCGATCCTTCGACACCCCCGTCGAGGCGGCCACCAGCTGCATGGCCAGCTCCGCCTTGATGCGGTCCTCCTCGCGCACCGGCACTTGGTACGTCTCCGCCACATTCTTCTCCCATTTCGCGCGACGGCCGCAGCGGCCGGTCGTTAACGAATAGGAATATATGTCTAAGAGGCGTCTAAATCGGTCGCACGGGCCCCGCCACGCGTGGATTCAGGGGCTTGGCCGAAAAATATCGGCGACTTGACTCGGGACTCTCGACGGCGATTCGCAAATCAGCCTAGATTCGCTATTAACCAGTCGCGTTAACCCTTCTTAAGTTTTTGAGGGGTTAACGTCCGAACAAGGTTACCCGGAAACGGGACAGTAACGTCTACGGCCAAGCTTTGCCTGGAGGGGCACTCATGCGCGTCCTGCTAATCGAAGATGATCACGCGACCGCGCAGAGCATCGAACTGATGCTGAAGTCGGAAGGCTTCAACGTCTACACGACCGACCTCGGCGAAGAGGGCATCGATCTCGGCAAGATCTACGACTACGATCTTATCCTGCTCGACCTGAACCTGCCTGACATGAACGGCCTCGAAGTGCTTCGCCAGCTCCGCGTGGGCAAGGTGAACACCCCGGTCATGATCCTTTCCGGCACCTCGGAGATCGAGACCAAGGTCAAGACCTTCGGCGGCGGCGCCGACGACTACATGACCAAGCCGTTCCACAAGGACGAGCTGATCGCCCGCACCCACGCCGTGGTCCGCCGCTCGAAGGGCCACGCCCAGGCGATCATCCACACCGGCGAGATCGCGGTGAACCTGGACGGCAAGACGGTCGAGGTGAACGGTCACCGCGTCCACCTGACCGGCAAGGAATACCAGATGCTGGAGCTGCTCTCCCTGCGTAAGGGCACGACCCTGACCAAGGAGATGTTCCTGAACCACCTGTACGGCGGCATGGACGAGCCCGAGCTGAAGATCATCGACGTCTTCATCTGCAAGCTGCGCAAGAAGCTGGCCACGGCGGCCGGCGGCAAGCATTACATCGAGACCGTCTGGGGCCGCGGCTACGTCCTGCGCGATCCGTCCGAAGTCGGCGCCCCGATCACCGCCGCCGCCTGATCCCCGCGAAAAACGACAAAGAAGACGCCCGCCGGATTGCTCCGGCGGGCGTTTTCATTTGCAGGCGGGGCTCAGTGCGAGGTGACGGTCACGGACGCCGTCTCCGGCGATCGGGCCGACGCCTGGTCGATCCGCCGCGTCTCATTGGCCCGGAACTGGGCCATCGCGTCGACCTTGGCGCCGCGCCGGCAGCGGTTCTCGACCTGCACGTCCTCGAGGCGGTTGTCGTAGAAGCGACAGACCTGCGCGGTGGCCGTGTTCAGGCGCCGATCCAGCAACCGCATGCCCCAATCCGTCTTGGTGTCGAGGTCCGCGTAGCTGACCACCATTTGCCGCGGCGTGACCTGGATTGACGGAAGCGTGTCTTGACCCTGTGCAGAGGCGAGCATAGGCGCCGAAAGGGCTACTGCTGCTAGGGTGAACATCATCAGGGTGGTCTTCATGTTCGGTCTCCTGCAGCCCCCGCTGCTCCGCCGCGATCCGGCGTACTTCATGGATGACCGCCCCGCCGCCCAACCGATAGGGCCGAGGCCCGATGAAATCCCGATGCTTTCCGAGTGACCGAAATGTCATCTACGTGAAAAAAATGTCATCTACCTCAACGACTTCCGAGCCGACCGTCCTGGCGCACGAAGCGGACTTCCATCTGGGCGAGTTGCTGGTCCGCCCGTCGCTCGGAGAAGTCGGCGCGAACGGCGCCACCCAACATCTCGAACCGCGGGTGATGAGGGTCCTGGTCGCCCTCGTGCGGGCGGAGGGCGCCGTGCTGTCGCGGGACGATCTGATCATTCGCTGTTGGGACGGCGTCATCGTCGGCGATGACGCGGTCAGCCGGATCATCAGCAAGCTGCGGCGGCTGTCGAACCATGAGGGCGCGGGCTTTCAGATCGAGACGGTGCCGCGCATCGGCTATCGACTGGCCTTTACGGCCGCGACGCCGCGCGTGTCGGCCGGCCGAACGGCGCGCCTGCGCAGCCGGGTCGGGGCTCGCCGCCTGGCCCGTCGCTGGGGCTTCGTCGTGCCGCTCGCGCTCGGCAGCGTGGCGGCGCTGCTGGTGATCGTCCGGCTCGCCCCGACGCTGCGGTCGTCGCTCAGGTGAGGATCACCAGGTCGTAGTGCGCGGCCAAGGCTCCGGCCTCGAAGGCCGAGCCGTCGCCATACGGGCGGACCAGGCCGGCCCGCAGCACCGGATCGGTCACCATGGCCAGCGCCATGTCGGCGTCGTTCAGCGGCTCTCCGGCGACGTAGAGTTGGGAGGTCAGCCGCCGGGCGCCGTGCGTCGAGACCGCGACATGGATGTGCGGCGCCCGCACCAACGGCGGGCTTGCCGCCGTGACCGTGTACGACACCGGCTTGATGGTGCGGAAATGAAAGGCCCCGTCAGGGCCCGTCGTGGTCCGGGCATAGCCCTGAAAGCGAGGATCCGGCGTGCGCGAGGCCTCCTGGTCGTCGGGATGCCGGTACCGGCCGTTGGCGTCGCACTGCCAGATCTCGACCAGGGCGTCGCCCACGGGCGTCGAGTCGGGCCGCCAGAGCGTCCCGGTCACGTGCGTCACCTGGCCCAGGGCCGCGGCGTCGCCGGCGCGCACCTTCACCAGGTCGGTGTCGTAGATCGGCGGCAGATCGTACGGATAGAAGGGTCCCTCGATCTGGGGCGGGGTCAGTGGACGCGCCTGCCGGGCGGAAAGGCCTCCAGGCAGAACCAGGCCCAGTCCAAGGGCGCCGCCGCCGACGACCAGACCCCTCCTGTCGATCACCGTCATGCGCCGTCCTCCTGGCGAGGCGTCGGTGATGCGCCTAGATCGCTCCGGAATCAACGTTCGATGAAATCGGGGACAGTTTGCTGCGCTCTTCCCGGTCGGCTCCGGCGCAGCATCCCGGCCCGGCCGCACCTCGGCCGCACGATGTTCGTCGATCAAGTTATCATTGATCACATTGCCGCGAGCCTGTCTGACAGGCGTTGCGTACGCGTGTACGCGGGCGCACCTCCGCCCTGCCTCCCCGGGCTTATCTCAACCGCGCCGCTCCCCTCGGCCGCGTCTGAAAGCAGTTTCCATGATCATCCCGAAGTCGCGCGCCGCGGTCTCCGCCGGCGTCGCCGTCGCCGCTCTCGTGAGCGCCGTCGCCGCCCCGGCCATGGCCGGCTCCTTCTACCTCCAGGAACAGTCGGCGCGCGGCGCCGGACGCGCCTACTCCGGCGAGGGCGCCGACCGCGGCGTCGCCTCGATGTGGTGGAACTCCGCCGCCATCGCCCGCAGCGGGCGCGAGGCCTCTGTCGGCCTGCACGGCCTGCTTCTGCGTTCGACGGTCGAAAACGCCGGCTCCAGCATCACCTATCCGGGCGGGATCACCGCCCCGGTCCGCGGGCTGGACCGCGCCAATGATCCGATCGAGAGCGGCCTGGCGCCGAACTTCGCCGTCGCCACGCCGATCGGCGACCGCTTCGCCGTCGGCCTCAGCATCGCCGCGCCCTACAACTTCACCACCAAATACGCCCCCGCCTCCTTCGCCCGATACGACGCCCTGACCTCGGAGCTGCGCACCGTCGACGCCGGCCTGACCGCGGCGATGCAGGTCACCGACTGGCTCGATGTCGGCGTCGGGCTGGACGCACAGCACGTCGACGCCAAGCTGACCTCCGCCCTGCCCAACCTTTCGCCGGCGCTTCCGGACGGCCACTCCTCGCTGGAAGGCGATGGCTGGGACTTCGGCTGGAACGCCGGCGCCCAGGCGCACTTCGGCAAGCTGGACCTCGGCCTCAGCTACCGGTCGTCGATCGAGCATGAACTGGACGGCGATATCGCCATCTCCGGCCTGCTGGGCCCGCTGGCCGGCGCCAATGTCGAGTCCGAGGGCGTCGCGGCCTTCAACACCCCGTGGTTCGCCACGGTCTCGGCGCGCTACGCCGTCAACGACCGCCTGACCCTGAACGCCCAGGTGAACCGCATCGGCTGGTCCGAGTTCGACGCCATTCGGGTCAGCTATCCGACCGGCGGCGACACCATCGCCCAGAACTACACGGATGTGACCACCGGCGCCGTGGGCTTCGACTATCAGGCGACCGATCGCGTCACCGTCCGCGGCGGCGTCGGCTATGACCCGACCCCGACCCGGGACGACGAGCGCACCGCCCGTATTCCGGACGCCGACCGCTGGCTGTTCTCCGCGGGCTCCTCGATCAAGGCCAGCGAAAGCGCGACCATCGATCTGGGCCTGACCTACATCGCCTTCTCGGACACCGAGATCCACAGCGACCGGACCTTCTATTCCGGCACGCCGGCGGCCACGACCTCGCACCTGCGCGGCGACGTCACCGGCTACGGCGTGGTGGCTTCGGCCGGCGTGCGCTGGGCTTTCTGATCTAGGCCGCGGAGGCGCGTGTCGGCGGGCGGTACAGCCAGTCCGCCGGCAGCCCCATGCGAACGGACGCTTGGGCCGGCGGGGCGCTCTCCAGCACCAGCCGGTCCGCGGCTCTCCCCATGGCCTTGACCAGCGGCCGCTCCAGGCGCGACAGCCCGGCCGCCTCCAGTCCGAGGCGCGCCCTGAGCGGGGCGGGGACCAGATCGACCGCCGCCTTGACCAGCAGCGGCTGCGACAGACGCGCAGCCGCGGGCAGGGCGGGGGCTTTGCGGATGATGTCCAGGAACTCGAAGATCACCGGCGAGGGGCCCAGCCGCGCATCCATGGCGGCCAGGGTCGCTTCCCAGGCCGCCTGGCTGGCCGGGGCGTTCAGCGCGCCGTAGAGCCGCGCCGCCGGCGCCGCCTCGGCCCAGGCGCGGTCTCGCGCGGACGGGGGCAGCGGCTCCACGAACCGGTCGTAGGCGGTGATGAAGCCCCAGGACGCCGTGGCCTGCACCCAGTCGAGGAGATCCGGATCATCGGCTGCGTAGGCCGAGCCGTCCTCGGTCACGCCGGTCACCTTGGCGTGGCGGCGGTTGACCCCGGCGATCATGGCCTCGGCCACTTCGCGCGGGGCGTAGACGGTGACCATGGCGGCCAGGCCGGTGCGCCTCAGCCGGGTGACGGGATCGGTCTTGAAGCTGGTGTGGTCCCAGACCCCGGCGCGGACCTTGGGCTCTGCCAACTCCAGCAGCACGGCCGCGACGCCGCCGATGAACAGCGACACCGGGTTCTTGAACAGCCGCCAGGATACCGAGTCCGCCGCCACAAGGGCCGGCGCGCCGGCGGGAGCGGTGAAGTCGACGGCGATTCCGTCAGCGCTCATCAGCGCCCCGGCCATGGCCTCGATGCGACGCTGGAGCGGAGAGGGAAGACGATGCGGGCCCATGCCTTTCTCAAGACATGGGCCCGCTTGCCGTTCCGTTTAGCCGTGTGGCCTTAGGTCTCAGGCCTTGGCGACGTAGCCCTTGCCGCCGTTCGACGGGCGGCGGCGACGCGGACGGCGCTTGATCTCGCCCTCGGCGGTCGTCTTGGGCGCGCTCGGGGTGATCCGTTCGCCGGCCAGCGGATTGTAGGCCGCCGCCGGACGTTCGGCGTGATGCGTCCGGTCGCGCTGGCCGCCGGCCTTGCGCTGGCGATGCGGCTGGCCGCCGCTCTCGGGGCGGACGCCCTCGCGACGCGGGTTGCGCGGGCCGCGCTGCTGCTGGCGATCGCCGCGGCCGTCATCCGGCATCGACGCCTTGGACTTGACGCCCGAGGCCATGATCGACTGGTCCAGCAGGGCCAGCGACTTGTCGTTGCGGCGGTCGGCCGAAGGGATCTTCTGGCGGGTGACCTTCTCGATGTCCTTGAGCAGCTTCATCTCGTCGCCGGCGACGAAGCTGACGGCCGAGCCGTCCTTGCCCGCGCGGGCCGTCCGGCCGATGCGGTGGACATAGGCTTCCGGCACGAAGGGCAGTTCGAAGTTCACCACGTGCGAGACGCCGTCCACGTCGATGCCGCGGGCGGCGATGTCGGTGGCGACCAGCACGCGCAGCTTGCCGGCCTTGAAGGCGGCCAGGGTGCGTTCACGCTGCGGCTGGCTCTTGTTGCCGTGGATGGCGCCGGCTTCGACGCCGCCCGCTTCCAGATAGGCCGCAACCTTGTCGGCGCCGTGCTTGGTCTTGGTGAAGACCAGGCAGCGCGTGTACTCGGGGTCGCTGAACATCTCGGTCAGCAGGGCGCGCTTGCGGCCTTGCTCGACGTGGATGACCGACTGGTTGATGCGCTCGACGGTGGTCGACTGCGGCGTCACCTGGACCTTGACCGGGTCCTTTAGCAGCTCGCCGGCCAGCTTGCCGATCTCCGACGGCATGGTGGCCGAGAAGAACAGGTTCTGGCGCTTGGCCGGGATGCGCGACACGATCTGGCGGATCGGCTTGATGAAGCCGAGGTCCAGCATCTGGTCGGCCTCGTCGAGGACGAAGATCTCGGTCGCCGACAGGTCAAGGTTCTTCTGCTGGATGTGGTCCAGCAGGCGGCCGGGGGCGGCCACCAGGATGTCGAGGCCCTGGTTCAGCGAGCGCTCCTGCCCGCCGTACTTCACGCCGCCGAAGATGACGGCGACGCGGAAGCCCAGGTGCTTGCCATAGGCCTTGAAGCTCTCGCCGATCTGGGTCGCCAGTTCGCGCGTCGGCGACAGGACCAGGCAGCGCGTGGTGCGCGGCAGGGGGGCGACGCGGTTGGCGGCCAGGCGGTGCAGGATCGGCAGGGCGAAGGCCGCCGTCTTGCCGGTGCCGGTCTGGGCGATGCCCAGCAGGTCCTTGCCGGCCATGACGTCAGGGATCGCCTGGGCCTGGATCGGGGTCGGAGTCGTATAGCCTTCAGCCGACAGGGCCTGAAGGAGGGCCGGGTTAAGGCCGAAGGATTCGAAGGTCTTGTTGCTCACGGAGCGTTTTTCTTTCGCATGCGGCGACGCGCAACAGCCATGGCTCAACGCCGAAAGGGCCGCGCACCGCCAGTCCCGATAAAGTCTCAGCCGAGACCGTCGGGGTGGATCGGGCGCCGCCCCGCGTGTCCGGGCAGCGAATGAAATCTTGATGGGCCGGCGGCTTCTACAGACAGATCTTCGGGGAGGAAGACCCACACGCGCTGGAGACGCCGGAGTTCGCAATTGGTGCGATGCAGCAGCAAATGGACCTTGAATACGGCGTCGTCAAGGCACGGCTGTTGCCGAGACCGCCGTTCAGCCGAGCAAACCGACCGCCGTGTTCACCGCCAGGGCCAGGACCACGGTATTGAAGACGAAGGCGGTCAGGCAGTGCACGCTCGCGGTGCGCCGCATCCGCCGGCTGGCGATCTGGATATCCGCCGTCTGAGACGCCACGCCGATGATCAGGGCGAAGTGCAGGAAGTCCCAGTAGTCCGGCTCCTGCTCGCCTGGGAACTCCAGGCCGCCGCAGTCCGTCCCGTCGGCTGCCCGGCTGTAGAAGGCGTGGGCGTAGTGGAAGGCGAAGATGACGTGCACGAACAGCCAGGACAGGGCCACCGTGGCCAGGGCTAGCACCGACAGGTTGTCGGACTGCTGGATCGCCTGGGCCACGACCACGCCGACGCTGGTCGCGCCGGCCAGCAGGGCGAGCGGCAGAACCGCCGGGCCCGCCTGGTCCAGGGCGGCGGCGCGGGTGCGGATCTGGTCGGTCGACGGCGTCCGCGACACCTGCACCGAGCTGACGATCAGGAACAGGGCGACGCCGACGTCCCAGCCCAGCGCCAGCCGGGTCATCCAGCCGTAGTGGATCGGCCAGATCAGGCTCGACAGGACGGTCGCGGCCACGACGGCGAGCGGCCAGTGCAGGCTGAGCCAGGCAGGGGATTTCATCGTCATATGGTGCGCGCCGCCGCCATCCGCGCAAGTCCTGTTCGCACCCGCGAAATGACGCTCGACTTCCCCGGCGTCATCACGGAATGTTACAGCCTCATCCCACGGAGCCGCCCATGCCGATGACGCCCCGCGCCGGACTGCAGGTCGACCAGGTCCTCGCAGACTTCCTCGAACAGGAGGTGCTTCCCGGCTTGGAAATCGATCTCGACCGGTTCTGGAGCGAGGCGGCTAAGCTGTTCGAGGAGACCGCCGTCGAGTGCCGGGCCCTGCTGGCGACGCGGGACCGGCTGCAGGCCCGGATCGACGACTGGCATGCGAGCCGCGTCGGGCAGACCCAGGACCCTGCAGCGACCGAGGCGTTCCTCCGGTCGATCGGCTACCTCGTCGACGAACCCGAGCCCTTCGCCATCGGCACGCGAAACGTCGACGCCGAGGTGGCGACCCTGGCGGGGCCGCAACTGGTGGCGCCGGCGCTCAATGCGCGCTTCGTGCTCAACGCCGCCAACGCGCGCTGGGGCAGTCTGTATGACGCCCTCTACGGCACGGACGCGCTCGGCGACCTGCCGCCGCCCGGTCCTTACGACGCCGCCCGCGGCGCCCGGGTCGTGGCCCGCGCCAAGGCCTTTCTGGACGAGGCCGTCCCGCTGGAAAACGGATCGTGGGCCGAGTTGACCGAACCGGAGCGGGGCATCGCGATCCGCGATCCGGGCCAGTACGTCGGCCAAAACGAGCGCGGCCGCCTGTTCCGCCACAACGGCCTGCACATTCAGGTCGTCTTCGACCGTTCAAGTCCGATCGGCGCCTCCGACCCGGCGGGCATCGCCGACGTGGTGCTCGAGGCGGCCCTGTCGACCATCGTCGACCTGGAGGACTCCATCGCCGCCGTCGACGCCGCCGACAAGGTCGCGGCCTATCGCAACTGGCTGGGCCTGATGCGCGGCGACCTGGAGGAGACCTTCGCCAAGGGCGGCCGGACTCTGACCCGCACGCTGGCGACGGATCTCCCGTACACGGCGCCGGACGGCTCCAGCGGGATCCTGCCGGGGCGGTCGCTGCTGTTCGTGCGCAACGTCGGCCACCTGATGACCACGCCCGCGGTGCGCCTGGGAGACGGTTCGGACGCCTTCGAGGGCGTCCTCGACGCCCTGGTCACCGCGGCCATCGGCATGCACGACCTGCGTGGCCTCGGCCGGTTCCGCAACAGCCGCGAAGGCTCGATCTACATCGTCAAACCCAAGATGCACGGCCCCGATGAAGTCGCCTTCACCGACGGCCTGTTCAGCCGGGTCGAGGCCATCCTCGGCCTGGAGCGCCACACCCTGAAGGTCGGGGTGATGGACGAGGAGCGTCGCACCTCGGCCAATCTGGCGGCCTGCATCCGTGCGGTGTCCCAGCGGCTGGTGTTCATCAACACCGGCTTCCTCGACCGCACCGGTGACGAGATCCACACGGCGATGCGGGCCGGGCCGGTGGTCCGCAAGGGCGAGATGAAGACCGCCGCCTGGCTGTCGGCCTATGAGGCGCGCAACGTCGCCATCGGCCTGCAGTGCGGCCTGTCTGGCCGGGCGCAGATCGGCAAGGGCATGTGGGCCGCGCCGGACCGCATGGCGGAGATGCTGGCGCAGAAGGCGGCGCATCCGAGGACCGGGGCCAACACCGCCTGGGTCCCCAGCCCGACGGCGGCGACCCTGCACGCCCTCCACTATCACCAGACCGAGGTCTTCGCCCTGCGCGATGAGATCGCCGCCCGCCCCACGCCGGGCCTCGACGCCCTGCTGACCGCGCCCCTTGCAACCGGCCGCAACTGGAGCGCCGACGAGATCTCCGACGAACTCGACAACAATGCGCAAGGGTTGCTCGGCTACGTCGTGCGCTGGATCGATCAGGGCGTCGGCTGTTCCAAGGTGCCGGACATCCATGACGTCGGCCTGATGGAGGACCGCGCGACGCTGCGCATCTCGTCCCAGCACATCGCCAACTGGCTGCGCCACGGCGTGCTCACCCGGCCCCAAGTCGAGGCTTCGCTCCTAAGCATGGCCGCCAAGGTCGACGCCCAGAACGCCGGCGATCCTCTCTACCGTCCGATGGCGTCCGACCCGGCCGGCAGCCTCGCTTTCCAGGCGGCCCGCGCCCTGATCTTCGAGGGCGAGGCCCAGCCCAACGGCTACACCGAGCCGTTGCTGCACCGGTACCGGCGGCGGGCGAAGGAAGATTCTAGGGGCTAGGTTTCAGGTTCTAGGGAAGGCTGGGCGCGGAGCGAGCGCCCCTAGCCCCTAGCCCCCTAGAACCTGGCGTCTGCCTACTGTTCGCTGCCCGACCGCCACAGGTTGTTGGTCAGCGGCTCGAGCAGATAGGCTAGGGCCGTGCGCTTGCGCAGCAGGATGATGACCTCGACCGGAGCGCCGGGGCGCAGGGTCGCGGCCGACCGGCCCAGCTTGGTCAGCTCTTCGGCGGGCACCACGATCTCGGCGCGGAAGTAGGTCGCGCCGGTCTCCTCGACCGTGAAGCTGTCGGCCGAGATGCGCGTCACCCGGCCGTGGATGGTCGGCGGATTGCGCTCGCGCAGGCCCGGGAAGCGGATCTCGGTCTGCTGACCGACGCGCAGGTTGTCGACGTCGGTCGGACTGATCTGGGCGACGATGACCTGCGAGGCGTCCTTGGGGACGACCTCCATCAGCGTCTGGCCGGGCTGGATCACCCCGCCCTGGGTGAAGATGGTCAGGCCGACCACCTCGCCGGACGCGGGGGAGCGGACCTCGCTGCGCGCGATCTGCGAGCGCAGTTCGCTCATGCGGGGGCGAAGTTCGTTCAGCTGCACGTCGATCTGGCGCAACTGGTCGGCGACGTCCTCGCCCAGCTTGGTGCGCACGCCCGACATCTGCAGTCGGGTCTCGCCGACGGCCTCCTGCGAGCGGGCGATCTGGGCGCGCAGCGAGCCGAGTTCGCCTTCCAGCTGGGCGGCGTTGCGCTCCAGGGCCCGCACGCGGGTGAGCGGGGCGTAGCCCTGCTCGGCTAGGCTGCGCATGCCCAGCAGTTCGTCCTGGATCAGGCGCTGCTGTTCTTCATTGGCCGCGATCTGGCGCTCATAGCCGAGGATCTGCTCGTTCAGCTGGGCGACGCGCTGTTGCAGCACGCCGGTCTCGGTCGAGCGGCCGGTGCGGCGGGCGCCGAACTGCAGCTGCTGGATGCGCAGGGACTCGGTAGCCAGGAGCGAGTCCTCGGGGGGCAGGTTCTTGAAGTCTTCCGGCAGGGGGATGCCGCGCAGGCCGTCCCGCTCGGCGGTGAGACGGGCGCGCTGGGCGATCAGGGCGTAGACCTGGCTGGACACGCCGCGTTCGGTGGCGCGCAGGTCGCCGCTCGACAGGGTCAGCAGGATCTGGCCGCGCTGGACGGTGTCGCCCTCGGCCACGTGCAGGGCGCTGACGACGCCGCCTTCGCGGTGCTGCACCGCCTGTCGGTTGCCGGACACCGCCACCTGGCCGGTGCCGTAGGCGCCCGCGTCGAGCGGAGCGAAGGCCGCCCAGCCGAGGAAGAGGCCGAAGAACAGCAGGATGATGGTGCCGCCGACGATCAGCTCGCGGCGGGGATTGTCGGTGACCAGAGACGGCGGGGGCGGGGGCTCCGGCGGCGGGGCGGGCGGGGCCATCGGGCCGAACGATTCCGGCTGGGTTTCCGGCTCGGGCTTGGCGGGCGGGGCGGCGACTTCGGTCATTGGGCGCGTCGTTGCGGCTGGGCGGCCGGATTGGCCATGCGGACGCCGCCGGCCTGCTGCGGCTGGCCGCCCTGCGGCGCGTGCCCGGCAGGGGCTTCACCGGCGGGAGCAGGGCCCCCTGGTCCTCGGGCAGGCGGCGTGGCGGCGCGCATCTTCTCCAGCACTTCCTCGCGCGGGCCTTCCAGCTGAACCATGCCGTCGCGCATCATCAGCAGGCGGTCGACGCGGGCCAGCACGCCGGCGCGGTGGGCGATGACGACCACGGCGGCGCCGCGCGCGGCGGCGCCGAGGATGGCCTGCATCAGAGCGGCTTCGCCTTCCTGGTCGAGGTTCGAATTGGGTTCGTCCAGCACCAGCAGGACCGGGTTGTTGTAGAGGGCGCGCGCCAGGGCGACGCGCTGCGCCTGGCCGGCTGACAGGCCCTGGCCGAACGGGCCCAGGATGGTGTCGTAGCCGTTCGGCAGGCGCAGGATCAGCTCGTGGGCCCCGGCCGCCTGGGCCGCCTGGACCGCGCCCAGATCGGCGGTCTCTGGGTCCGTTCCCGCCGCCGACTGGAAGCGGGAGATGTTGTCCTTGATCGAGCCGGCGAACAGGCTCGGCACCTGCGGCAGATAGCCGATCCAGCGGGCGAGCTCGTCGCCCTCTCGGGACTCGTATTCCGCGCCGTCCAGGCGGACCGCGCCCTGCTGCGGCTTCAGCGCTCCGGCGATGACGCGGGCCAGGGTGGTCTTGCCCGAGCCGCTGGCCCCGACGATGCCCAGGGTTTCGCCCGGCTTGAGGGCGAAGCTGACGGCGCGCAGCTGGGGGTTCTCGGTCTCGGGGAATTTCACAGACACGCCCTCGACCTGCAGCTTGCCCTTCGGGTCCGGCAGGGTGGTGCGTTCTTTCTCGACCGAGGCGGTTCCGGCGAACAGTTCGGTCAGGGTCTTCCAGCTGGCCACGCCCTGGACCAGGGACGGCCAGACGCCGACCAGGGTCTCGATGGGGGCGACCGAGCGGCTCAGCAGCACCGAGGCGGCGATGATCGAGCCTTGGGATATCTCGCCCTTCACGGCCAGCAGGGCGGCCAGGCCGAGGGCCCCGGACTGCATGACCAGGCGAAGGAATTTGATCGCGCCGGAGTAGCGGCCGCCGGCCAGCTGGGCGTCGGCCTGGGCCGCGGTGGCCTGGCGGCGCTGCTCGACCTGCCGGGCGATCGACGAGGCGCGCATGCCGAGGGCGCGAACGACCTCGGCCTGGCCGGCGACGGCCTCCTGCGAGGCGTAGGCCTGGTTCTGCGAGTTCATCGCCTTGCCGAGGCGCGGACGGGTGTCGCGCTCATTCAGCCAGGCGAGGGTGAACAGGATGATGCCGCCGAGCAGGGTCAGCACGCCGATCGCCGGGTGCAGCAGGAAGCAGCAGGCCAGGTAGATCGGGGTCCAGGGGGCGTCGAACAGGGCCAGCATGCCCTGGCCGCTGATGGCGCCGCGCACATTGTCGAACTCGCGCATGGCCTGGGTGTTCGGCGACTTGGCCTGCAGGTCGACGACCCGCGCCAGCACCTTGCCCGACAGCAGGCGGTCCAGCCGCAGGCCGGCGCGCAGCATGATCCGGCCGCGCAGCCAGTCGAGCCCGGCCAACGCCGCCAGGGCCATGACCGCGACCGCGGTGACCAGCACCAGGGTGGTCAGGCCCCCCGTCGGCACGACGCGGTCGTAGACCTGCATCATGTAGATGGTCGGGGTCAGGTACAGCAGGTTGACCAGCGCCGAGAACACGGCCGCCCACAGGAAATGGGACTTACAGGCCCTGAGGGCCTCGGCCAGCGGTTCGGTTCCGGGTTTGCTCGGAAGGAGGTGTTTCAACACGAAGCGTCGTTCCCTGGGCCGTCTGGGACACCACTCTAACGGCTTGTTGCTTCAACAGATAGCGGCAGATCGCGGCTCCACAACCGCAAGCTTTCGGCCGCGGCCCGTTCGCCACAAACCCTCGCCTCACGATGTTCGCTTGACAGCCTCGCACAGTATGTCGCATACACTGTATGTCACACACTATGTGCTGCGTGGTTCTCATGACCGTCGACGCCGACCTTTTTGAATCGATGCGGCTCGAGCTTCGGCGCGGGTCGCTGGTGCTGGCCGTCCTCGCCCGCCTGCGGGAGGAGCGGTACGGCTACACCCTGCGTCAGGCCTTGGCCGGCGATGGGCTCGAGATGGAGGAAAGCACCCTCTACCCGCTGCTCCGCCGGCTGGAGGGGCAGGGGCTGCTGAGCAGCGAGTGGCGTGAAGAGGACAAGCGCAAGAAGCGTTTCTACCGGCTGTCGCCCGCAGGCGAAGCCATGCTGTCGGCGCTGGCCGACGAGTGGCGAGGCATCTCGGCCTCGCTCGACAAGCTTCTCTAGGGGAAAAGAGATGGACCTGATCGATCGCTACCTGACCGCCGTCGCCGCCCAGTTGCCGGTGAACGAGCGCGAGGACATCGTCGCCGAGCTGCGCGACCTCATTCTGAGCCGCTTCGAGGACCGCGAGTCCGAGCTCGGCCGCGCCCTGACCGATGACGAGAAGGAGGCCATCCTGCGCGAAATCGGCCATCCGCTGGTCGTCGCCGCCCGCTATCGCAAGGGACCGGACTCGCTCGTTGGACCGGAGCTGTTCCCCTACTGGCTGTTCGGCGTGAAGGCCGGCCTGCTGCTGATGCTGGCCATTCAGGGCGTCGTCCTGCTGATCAATCTGGTCAGCGGACCGTCCGAGGGGGGCCAGCTGGTCGCCCAGGCCTTCCACGGCTTCTTCGGCTCGGCCCTGACCCTGATCGGCGCCGCCACCCTGACCGCCGCCATCTTCGAACACTACGGCGTGCGGCCGAAATTCCTGACCCAATGGCGGGTCAAGGACCTGGGCGCCTTCGGCCTGTCCGATCCGGCCGCCTGGGGCGCTTCGATGTCCAGCTCGCAGGGCGCCAAGAGCGCCTGGGCCGCGCCCCGTGCGCCCAAGGCTCCGCATTGGCCCGGCGGCGAATACCTCTTCTCCTTCCTGGCCGTCGGCGTCTTCGTGCTGTGGTGGGTGGGTGTCCTGCGCTTCCCGGGTCTGCTGCATATCGAGCTGCGGGGCGAGGACGCCGTGGTCAGCGGCGCGCCGATCTGGGCCGTCCTTTACGGCCCGATCCTGCTCTATGCGATCGCCCAGATGGCCGTGGACCTGGCCAGCCTCGCCCGGCCCTACGCCGTGCGCATGCGGGCCGCGGCCCAAATCGTCATCGCCGGCGTCGGCTTCTGGCTGGCCTGGACCCTCTTCCAGGCGGGCCATTGGCTGACCCTGTCGGCGCACGGTGAAACCGCCCGGGTCGGCGGCGACTGGTCGCTGGTCAATTTCGAGAGCCTGCAACGCTTCAACGCCGTCGGCCGGGACCTCGAGGCTGTCGCCGGCCTGCTGTCGGTGATCTTCACCTGGATGCTGGTCGCCATGATGATCGGCATGGTCTTCAAGGCGCTGACCAATCTGTTCCGCCTGGCGCAGCCCGAGCGCCGGCCCCAGATCGCCTGAACACCGGCGTTCATCGCATCGCCCTTCTTCCGACAAGGGTTGTCAGGCAAGCTCAGCCGATGAGCACCTCCGAACCCGCGCTGCGGGACGTGTACATCACCGGCGTGGGCGCCTGGCTCCCCGGGGATCCGGTCGGGGTCGACCGCATGGAGGACCACATCGGTCGCATCGGCGGCCGGGACTCCGTGGTCGGCCGTCGAGCCCTGCGCTGGAACGGCATCGAGACGCGCCACTACGCCATGGCGCCGGACGGGACGGTCACCGACACCAACGCCGGCATGACCGCCCGGGCGGTCTCGGCGGCCCTGGACAGTGCGGGGCTGGGAGTCGGCGATCTCGACCATCTGGCCACCGCGACCACCCAGGGCGACTACCTGGTTCCCGGCCACGCCGCCGCCGTGCAGGCCGAGCTGGGCGCCGGGCCGATGGAGATCGCCAGCTACCAGTCGGTCTGCGCCTCGGCCCTGATGGCCGCCAAGGGAGCCTGGCTGCAAGTCCGCGCCGGCGAGGCCGAGGTGGCGGCCGCCGCGGGCGGCGAGTTCTCCTCGCGCTGGTTCCGTCCGGGCTTCTACGAGGGCACAGCCCTGGTTGACGCCAAAGGGCGGTTGGCCACCGAGGCCGACTTCCTGCGCTTCACCCTGTCCGACGGGGCGGGGGCGGTGATCATGGAGCCGCGTCCGCGCGTCGACGGCCTGTCCCTGAAGATCGACTGGATCGACCTGACGTCCCTGGCGGGCCGCTTCGATCCCTGCATGTGGGCCGGCTCGACCAAGGCTGACCGGGCCGACATGGCCAGCGCCTGGAGCCACGCCGGCCCGGCCGCCGCCCACGCCGCCGGGGCCGTGGCCCTGCTGCAGGATTTCGAACTGCTCAAGATCGTCATCCGCGCCTGGATCGGCGTCTGGCTGGAGAAGGTCGACCAGGGGCGCATCGTCCCCGACGAAGTCGACCACCTGCTGTGCCACTACTCGGCGCGATCGCTGCGCGAGGAGATCGTCGGCCTGCTCAGGAACACCGCCGCCATGATCCCGGAAGAGAAGTGGTTCACCACCCTGCCGGACACGGGCAACATCGGCTCGGCCTCGATCTGGGTCATGCTTGAGGCCTTCATGAAGAGCGGGCGGCCCAAGCGTGGCGACAAGGTCCTGCTGATCGTGCCCGAGAGCGGACGGGCGATGATCGGCTTCATGATGCTGGAGGTGGTGTGATGGCGGACGGTGCGATGGTCGACGACGCGGTCGCCGACACCCTGCGCAAGCTGGCGGTGGTCTTCGCCGACTTCGAACAGCGGCTCGAAGCCACGCCGCTGATCCGTAAGCTGACCCGCGGCCGTTTCGAGCTGGCGGACTATCACGCCTTCCTCGTCAATCTGCGCCAGCAGGTGAAGGACGGGTCGCTGTGGATGAGCCGGGCGGCCTCGAACATCGGCGAGGCCCACCTCGAACTGCGCTCGACCCTGATGCGCCACGCGGTGACCGAGCACCGCGACTTCCGCCTGCTGGAGTCCGACTACGTCGCCGCGGGCGGGCGGCTGGAGGACATCCTCTCGGCCCCCAAGAACGTCGGCTCCGAGGCCCTGTCGGCCTGGATGTTCCATGAGGCCTCCAGGCCCGATCCGTTCGGCCTGCTGGGCGCAATGTGGATCATCGAGGGCCTGGGTTCGATCAAGGCCAAGCCCTGGGGCCTGAAGGTCAAGGAGCGACTTGGCTTGCCCGATGAGGCGCTGAAATTCCTGCTCTATCACGGCGACAACGACGTCGAGCACATGGAGGAGTTCCGCGAGATGCTGGCCATGGTCCTGCCCGACCCGCCCGTCGCCGAGCGCATCGTCATGACCGCCCGGGTCACCGCCCGCCTCTATGCCCTGCAGATCGAGGAGATCGCCGCTTGAGCGCGGTCCACGATCCCTTCGCGACCATGGCGCACGATCCGCGGGACCCGGATCCGTGGCTGGCCCTCTACCTCGACCAGAGTCTGCCGATCGATTCGGAGGCCAAGCGCTGCCTGCTGGTCGGGGCCCGCTCGTGGTCGCGGCGCTGGCTCTTTCCGGTGTCGCGGCCGCTGGTGATCCTGTGGTTCTGCGTGGTGAAGGTGCTGCGCGCCATCTCGCCGCGCTTCCCCAACCTCAACGGCCTGCTGCACAAGACCATTCACTGGGGGCTGCGCCTCTTCGGCAGTCCCGAGACCAACACCCTGATCCTGCGACACTTCCACGTCGGCACCGAGCTGCTGGCCTTCATGCGGGTCAACGCCGGCGCAGGCGACATTCCCAGCTGGCCGCTGCGCCCGACGAAGCTGAAGGACATCGAGGACAATCTTTTCCTCCAGCATGACCTGAACGTCTTCAACTTCATCATCGACCTGAACCAGCGCCTGCGCGCCGAGGGCCGCGAGATCATGCCGGCCGAGACGCTGGACTTCTCGATGATCTCCGACGAATTCCCGGCCTTCGAGCCCTTCCCGCGCGGCCCGCTGAACAAGATCGACGTGCAGACGGCGGTCGAGTTCTACACCCCCCTCTACGCCCTGATGCTCCCCCGCAACGACTTCGTCCGCGCGTCACATTCGCTGCAACTGGACGAGACGGTGGCCATCTACATCGCCCGCATCCTGGGCACGGACTACCACCTGAACTTCATCAAGAACGGCCACCCGATGATCGCCCTGTCGACGCTGCAGTCGGGCTATCGGCTGATGATGCACGGCCTGGACTGCGAGGCCCTGCACGGCTGGCTTCGCACCATGAAGGCGAGGCAGGCGGCCGGCCTGCCGGTGGACCCGCGCGCGGTCTGACGGTCACGGCGATGTCCGAAAACCGCGAGACTTCGGCGGGACGTTCCCCCATCTTGGGGGGCATGGAAAACGCCCTCGAGCTCGACCAGGAGGCCTGCTACCGCGCGGTGCTGACGCGGGATGCGCGCTTCGACGGCCGCTTCTTCGGCTGCGTCAAGACCACGGGCATCTATTGCCGCCCGGTCTGCCCGGCCCGCACGCCCAAGCGCGAGAACATGATCTTCGTGCCCACGGCCGCCGCCGCCGAAGAGGCGGGCTTCAGGGCCTGCCTGCGCTGCCGCCCCGAGACCGCGCCGGACATGGGCGCCTGGCGCGGGACGTCAAACACCGTCAGCCGGGCCCTGGCCCTGATCGAGGCCGGCGCGTTGGACGAGGGCGACGTCGACGGCCTGGCCGGACGCCTCGGCGTCGGCGAGCGCCACCTGCGCCGTCTGTTCCGCCAGCACCTCGGCGCCGCGCCGGTCAGCGTGGCCCAGACCCGTCGCGTGCTGCTGGCCAAGGCCCTGATCCACCAGACCGACCTGCCCATGGCCCAGGTGGCCCTCGGCTCCGGCTTCGGCAGCGTGCGACGCTTCAACGAGACCTTCCAGGCGCTGTACGGCCGTCCGCCCTCGGCCCTGCGTCGCCGCGGCGAACGCGAGCACCAGGGCGGCGTCAGCCTCAGCCTGCCATATCGCCCGCCCTACGACTGGGAGGCGATGCTCGCCGCCCTGGCCGCCCGCGGCGACGCCGTCGAGGGGCGCCGCTGGTCGCGCGTCCTGGATCCGGCAATCGACGGGGCCGAGGGCTCGGTCGCGGTCGAGGCGGCCGAGGCCGGCCGCGTCGCGGTCACGGTCGAAGCCAATGACCTCAAGTCGCTGCCGGGCGTGCTGGCGCGGGTGCGGCGGGTGTTCGACCTGTCCGCCGACCCTGACGCCATCGCCCGGGACCTGTCCGCAGACCCGGTCCTGGCGTCGGTGGTCGAGACCCGGCCGGGCCTGCGCCTGCCCGGCGCCTGGGTCGACGACGGCGTCGAGACGCCGAGCGACCGACTGGAAGACGACACCCTGACCACGCGCGCCGAGGCCTGGCGGCCCTGGCGCGCCTACGGCGCCCTGCATCTGGCCAAGGCGGGCCTGTCGGCGGCCGATCTAATGGAGAAGACCGATGCCAAACGGGCAGCCTGAGACCCTGACCCTCGACCGCGTCTCTACGCCGGTCGGCGAGGTGCTGCTGGTCACGGACGGGGAGGGGGCCGTGCGCGCCCTGGACTTCGCCGGCTACGAGGCGCGGATGACGCGCCTGCTCGCCCGCCACGCACCCGGCGCGGCGCTGGTCGAAGGCCGGGCGCCCGAGGCGCTTCGCCGAGCGGTCGAGGCCTATTTCGCCGGCGACGTCCGGGCCCTCGACGGCCTGACCGTCAAGACCGGCGGCACCGCCTTCCAGAAGTCCGTCTGGGCCGCCCTGCGCGCCATCCCGGCCGGCGAAACCCGCAGCTACGGCCAGTTGGCCGCCGCGATCGGCTCGCCCAAGGCCGTGCGGGCGGCGGGGCTCGCCAACGGCCAGAACCCCATCGCCGTCATCGTCCCCTGCCACCGCGTCATCGGCGCGAACGGCACGCTCACGGGCTATGCCGGAGGCCTGGAGCGCAAGCGCTGGCTGCTGGCGCATGAGGCGAGGGGGTAGGTTCCAGGTTCTAGGTTCTAGGGAAGCATTTGCACGGCGCGTGCGCGCGCCTACCCCCTAGAACCTAACCCCTAGAACCTTCCTCCCCCTCTTGCTTTCCTCGGCAATCGGCCTAGATTGTCCCTGCTTATGCTGAAACTGAGCATAAGTCGGCGGCGGAGGACTTTCCGGCCGCCGTTCTTCGGGTCTCTGATTTGCTCATTTCGAGCAAAAGGGGGTTGAAATGGCTGATGGCGCGTTCGGACTGACCAAGGAACTGGAGCGGGAGACCGCCTCCGTCTGGGCCAAGGTCCGCGACCACGTCACGCCGATGGAGTGGCCGACCCAGGCCGCGCTGATCCACGAGATCAACCAGCTGAAGCGAGAGCGCGACGCGGTGATCCTGGCGCACAACTACATGACGCCCGAGATCTTCCACGGCGTCGGCGACTACGTCGGCGACAGCCTCGGCCTGGCCAAGGAAGCGGCGAAGTCGAAGGCCAAGGTGATCGTCCAGGCGGGCGTGCACTTCATGGCCGAGACTTCGAAGATCCTGTCGCCCGAGAAGACCGTGCTGATCCCCGACCTGCGCGCCGGCTGCTCGCTGGCCGCCTCGATCACCGGCGCCGACGTGCGGCTGATCAAGCAGCGCTACCCGGGCCTGCCGGTGGTCACCTATGTGAACACCACGGCCGACGTGAAGGCCGAGACCGACATCTGCTGCACCAGCGCCAACGCCGTTCAGGTGGTGGAGTGGGCGGCGAAGGAATGGGGCGTCGACCGCGTCATCCTGATCCCCGACGAATACCTGGCCCGCAACGTCGCCGCCCAGACCACGGTCGGCATCATCGCTTGGAAGGGCCGCTGCGAGGTGCACGAGCGCTTCACCGCTGCCGACATCGCCGACATGCGCGCCGCCTATCCGGGCGCCGAGATCCTGGCCCACCCGGAATGCCCCGAGGACGTGCTGGCGGCCTCGGACTTCGCCGGCTCGACCGCGGCCATGATCGACTTCGTCGAGGCGAAGAAGCCCAAGCAGGTGGTGATGATCACCGAATGCTCGATGGCCTCGAACGTCGCGGGCGATGTCCCCGGCGTCCAGTTCATCGGCCCGTGCAACCTGTGCCCGCACATGAAGCGCATCACGCTGGAGAATATCCGCGACTGCCTGCTCAACATGCAGTTCGAGGTCACCGTGCCGGAAGACATGGCCGAGCGGGCCCGTCTGGCGGTTCAGCGCATGATCGACCTGCCCCCGCCGGCGATCCCGGCCCGCTATGATCTCATCAAGGCCCGCCACCACGTGGCGGTGGAGCTGATCTGATGCATTACGTCGCCCCGGTCCGCGTCGTGGCGCACATGGACCGGAAATCGCTGCGGCTTCTCGCCCTGCTGGCCTTGTGGCTGCGCTCGGAAAAGGCCACGTCGAAGATATGAGCGACTCCGACACGCCCCGCACCCCTGGTCCCTGGGATCGTAAGCCCGATGAGGCCGCCGTCGCGCCCTCGCACAAGCCCGCGCCCGCCCCGGCCCCGGTGAGAGTGCAGGCGGCCGAACCGCCCCTCGACAAGGGCCAGAACCCTGTCTGGGCGGTTGTTTCGACCCTCCTGCTCGGCGGCATGATCTGGGTGTTCACCCAGAGCTGGGTCATCGCCGTCGCCGCCATCTGGGGCTTGCTGGTCCATGAGTACGGCCATGTGCTGGCGATGAACCGCCTCGGCATGGGCCCGGCGCGCATCTACATCATCCCCTTCCTCGGCGGCGTGGCGCGCAGCCAGCGTCTGCCGGACAGCGAATGGCACGGAGTGCTGGTCTCCCTTGCCGGACCCGCCTTCGGCCTGCTGGCCGCCATCCCCTTCCTCGCCGGCTTCGCCATCCAGGGCCATCCGCTCTGGCTGGAGGGCATTTTCGCCATCGCCATCATCAACCTGGTGAACCTGGCCCCGGCCCCGCCTTTGGACGGCTCCAAGGCGCTGGGGCCCGTGCTCGCCCGCATCCATCCGATGGTGGAGAAGGCGGCCATGGTCCTGATCGGCGTGGTGGTCGTGGCCTGGGGCCTGATCAACGGCAGCTACCTCTTCGCGGCCTTCCTCGCGCTCGCGCTGTACGGCCACCTGCGCCGCGGCGCCTGGCGTCCCGAGGGTCGTCCGCTGACCGGCGGCGAGTCGGCCAAGAGCGTCGGCCTGTTCCTGCTCACCGCCGCCGCCTGCGCGGGCGTCGCCCTGACCGCCCTGATTCCGATCAGCAACGATCTGGCCGACGCCCTCTACCTCGGCGGCCGCTACTTCGGATTCGGTCAGTGACACGCGTCGCGCATGACGGGCCCTTGATCATCGGCGGCGGGCTTGCAGGCCTGTCGGCGGCGCTCGAGGCCGGTCCGCGCAAGGTGCTGCTGGTCACCCCCGCTCCCCTGCTTGAAGCCTGTTCGTCCGCCTGGGCCCAAGGCGGCATCGCCGCCGCCGTAGCGCCGGGCGATGACGCCGCACTGCACGCCGCCGACACCGCCGCGGCCGGGGCGGGCCTGGTCGAGACCGAGGCGGCGCGCAGCCTCACCGCCGATGGGCGCGAGACCGTGGAATGGCTGGCCGGGCTCGGCGCGCCCTTCGACCGCGAGGCCGGCGGCGGCTTCGCGGTCAGCCTGGAGGCCGCCCACTCCCGCGCCCGTGTCGCCCGCGTCGGCGGCGACGGCGCCGGCCGCGCCATCCTGTCCGCCCTGGTCGCCGCCGTCCGCGCCTCGCCCCAGGTCGAGGTCTGGGAAGACGGCCGCCTGCGGGGCCTGATCCGCGACGGCTCCGGGCGGGTGCGGGGCGCAGTGATCGAGCGCGCCGGTCGACGGATCGAGGTGCTGGCCTCGGCCGTGGTCCTGGCCACCGGCGGCGCCGGGGGGCTTTACGCCCGCACCACCACGCCGTCCGCCCTGCTCGGCGAAGGCATGGCCGCCGCCTTCGAGGCCGGCGCCGAAATCCTCGACCCCGAGTTCGTCCAGTTCCACCCGACCGCCATCGACGTCGGCCTCGATCCCATGCCGCTGGCCACCGAGGCCCTGCGCGGCGAGGGCGCCCGCCTTATCGACGGGGAAGAGCGCTTCCTGCTCGGCGAGGCCGCCGACGCCGACCTGCAGCCGCGCGACGTGGTCGCCCGCGCTGTCCACGCCGCCCGCGCCGACGGCCGCGGCGCCTTCCTCGACGCCCGCGCCGCTGTGGGCGAGCGCTTCCCGGAAGAATTCCCCGCCGTATTCGCCGCCTGCATGCGCGCCGGTCTGGACCCTCGCGAAAGCCCGATCCCCGTCGCTGCGGCGGCGCACTACCACATGGGCGGGATCGCCGCCGGGCCGGACGGCCGCACCAGCCTGCCGGGCCTGTTCGCGGTCGGCGAATGCGCCGCAACGGGCGTGCACGGGGCCAACCGCCTGGCCTCCAACTCCCTGCTCGAGGCCGCCGCCTTCGGCCGCCGCACCGGCCGCGCCGCCGCCGGGGAGACCGCCGCCTCCGGACCAATCCTGTCGCCTGCCGACCAGCCGGACCTGTCGCCGATGCAACTGGCGGCCCTGCGCGCGGCCATGAGCGACCATGTCGGCGTGGTCCGCGACGCCGCCGGCCTGGGGCGGGCGCTCGATCTGATCGCGGCCCTCGAGCGCGACGCCCCCGGCGCCCTGCCGCTCGTCGCCGCCCGCCTGATCGCCGAGGCCGCCCTGGCCCGGCGCGAGAGCCGCGGCGGCCACTATCGCCGCGATTTCCCGGAGCGCGACGCCGTCGCCCGCCACACCCGGCTGGGCGCGCCCGCGCCCCTCGCCGCCACCGGATGAGCCGAATGATCCGTCAGCTTCCCGACCTGCTCGTCGAGCCGGTCGTCCGCCTCTCGCTGGCCGAAGACCTCGGCCGCGCCGGCGACGTCACCGCCCAGGCCTGCATTCCCGTGGGCGCCCGCATGCGCGCCGCCTTCGTCGCCCGCAAGCCGGGCGTGCTGGCCGGCATCGCCTGTGTCCGCCTCAGCCTGCTGGCCCTGGACCCGGGCGCGACGGTCGACCTCAAGCTGAAGGACGGCGACGCCTTCGAGGCCGGCGCCGTTCTGGCCGAGGCCGAGGCCGACGCGCGGGCGTTCCTGGCCGCCGAGCGCACGGCGCTGAACCTGCTTGGCCGGCTGTGCGGCGTCGCCACCCTGACCCGAGCCTACGTCGACGCCGTCGCCGGGACCCAGGCGCGCATCGCCGACACCCGCAAGACCACCCCGGGCCTGCGCGCGCTGGAGAAGCACGCCGTCCACTGCGGCGGCGGGGCGAACCATCGCTTCGGTCTGGATGACGCCATCCTGATCAAGGACAATCACGTCGCCGTTTGCGGCGGGGTGGGGGAGGCTGTCCGCCGCGCCCGCGCCGCCGTCGGCCACCTGATGAAGGTCGAGGTCGAGGTCGACGGCCTGGATCAGCTGGACGAGGCCCTGGCCGAGCGCCCGGACGTCATCATGCTCGACAATTTCCCCCTGGCCGACTTGCGTGAGGCCGTCGCCCGCACCGCCGGCCGGGTCACGCTCGAGGCCTCGGGCGGGGTCAGTCTGGAGACGGTCCGGGCCATCGCCGAGACGGGCGTGGACGTCATCTCCGTCGGCGCGCTGACGCATTCGGCGCCGCAGTTGGACATCGGCCTGGACGCCCTGCCGGCCTGAGCCGGCGAACGGCGCTACGGAACGTCGACCCTGTCCAGTGGTTTTCCTCACCCAGAAGGAGACCCAGATGACCCATGCCCCCCGCATTCCCAAGGAACAGCGCAGCTTCGGCGACAAGGGCGCCCGCAGTCTCGACCAGGCCATGGCCGCCGATCGTCGCGACCTCGCCACCGGCGCTCAATCGGGGCAGCCCGGCGACGCCGACGTCAACCTCGACACACAGGGCCGGTTCGGCAACCTGCGCCAGAACCTGACCACCCAGTGGAAGGTGCAGGACCGCTGATCATGGCCGACAACAACCCCCATACCCCCGAACCCGTCGACGAGAAGCGCTGGGGTGGTCCTGGCTCAAGCCATCAGAACGCCAAGCAGGAGCCGCCGGCGTTCGAGGATCCCCGCGACGGCGGCCCGACCAATCCGCGCAACAGCAAGGTTTCGGGCGGCGGCGGCGAACGCGATCTGAAACATAGCCACGACGACCGCTATCGTTCGTCGAAAGGCCACCGGGACGCCTGATCAGGCGGTCGGCGCGGCCCCGGTGGTCGGCTGGGCCGTCGGCGCGGACGGCTCCGTCGGCGCCGGCGCGCTGACCACGACCGCCGGAGCGGCCTCGGTCGGCGCGGGTGTCTCGCCGCGTTCCTGGGCCACAAGCAGATTGTAGGCGATGGCTCCGGCCTCACGGACCGTGGCCGTTGGATCCAGGCTGGCCTGGATCACGCGCGGGCCGTCGGCGTCGGTCGACGGACGGGCGGCGTAGCTGAAGGCCGCGCCGGAGCCTGAACGCCCGCCGAAGCGATAGAACAGGTGGTCGCCGACCTGGCTGACGCGGATCAGCGAACTGCGCCATTGCGGCGAAACGCCGGTGGTGTGGAAGTGCGTGGCGTTGCCCACGCCGCTGAAGACGCTGCCCGACAGAGCCGCGGAGGCGACGTCGCGCGCACGGTTCCACGCGGCGCGATTGACCGGGCCGCGCATCGAGCCGTCACAGGTGAAGCTGAACTGGCAACCGGTCTTGCGGCCCGCTCCCTGGAAGACGACGCCGCAGACGGTCTTGGGGAAGGCCGGGTGGCGGACGCGGTTCAGCACCACCTGGGTCACCGCCCGCATGCCGTCGCGACCTTCGCCGCGGGCTTCGTAATAGGCGGCCTGGGTCAGGCAATCGAGATCGCGCGAGGCGTCGAGGGCGCCGCCGAGGTGGAACGGGCGGGCCGCGCCGTCGGTCAGGCTGACGCGACGCAGGCCGCTCTGCGCCTGTTGCACGCGCAGCTGCTCCAAGCGGGCGGTCATCAGTTCGGCCTGACGGTCGCGCTGGGCGCCGCCGGCGACGGTATAGGGGTCATGGCGCCGGGCGATGGCCAGGGCACTCTCGTCGAGCCCGCCTGCCGCCGCCGCCAGCGCTTCCTCAGTGAATCCTGCCGCTGTCGCGCCGTCGATGCGCTCGGCCTGGGCCCGCACAGTCGTGGCCTTCGCCGCCGTCCCGCCCAGGTAAGCCCCGCCGATCGCCAGTCCCACCAGCGCGCCAAACGCCGCCGCCGCCGTCCCGGGCCGGATCTTGGCCCTCAGGTCGGCAGGAGACATCGCACGCGCACGCGAGGGAATCGACAAAGGCTCGAACCTGTTCAGCAGGGCGCAGCGCCGCCCCCGGGTAGTCTCGCTACGGGGCGATGCAAGAAGATCGCCAACCCGTCGCGGTGTCCGACGACCGATGTTCGACACCGGTAGTCAGGACGCGGCCTTAAGCCAGTCGTTTATGGCGGCAATGTGGTCGATTCGCAAGGTTTCATTAACCCGCAACATTCTGTCAGGGAGTGTTAGTAACGCGAACTATAGAATGAAAGCGTGGCTGCATTATGCGATAGGTCATTTGCCCAATACCGTATTCAACCACCATCGGAAGATTGGCTCCGAGAGCCTTGGCCGTATCCGATGATTGATCGTGGCCAAATCTATTGTGTTCGCGTTTCGACATGGCGGCGCAGCAACTTGACGCACGGCTCGGAACCGGGGCGGGTATAGCTACGTTAGGGCTGGACCTCGCCAGGGAGAAGAAACATGAAACGCACCGTCCTCGTACTCGCGATCACCGCCGCAGCCGTCAGCTTGGCCGCCTGCGGGACCACCATCGAACAGAAGGCCGCCACCGGGGCCGTCGCCGGGGCCGTCGTCGGCGGGCCGGTTGGCGCTGCGGTGGGCGGCGCGGCCGGCGCCGCTGTGGGACAGGCCCAGAAGCCGAACTGACACACTTCGGGACCTACATGCAGGGCGGAGACGGTTCTCCGCCCTGCAAATCTTGCTTTTCGTCCCCATATGGGGTTAGCCGACCCGGCGCTGGCTGAGCTCTCCTCGCCCGCGCCTTCTGCGCATCCGATAAACAACAAGGATATCGACGACTCCTCGCATGAGAGATCTGAAACAAACCGGCTTCAACGATCGCCTGTCCGCCCAGCAGGAGGCCAAGAAGGCCCTGCTCGCGAAGTTCAAGCCCAAGGCGGCGGCCCCCGACCCCGAGTTTGAAAAGCTCGCCGAGAAGCGCGCCGCGGAAAAGGAAGCCCTGCGTCAGCAGCACGAGCTGGCCAAGGCCGAGCAGCGCCGCGAAAAGGCCGACAAGGAAGCCGCCCGCATGGCCGCCGAACAGGCCGCCCAGGACGAGGTCGAGGCCGCCAAGCGCGCCGCCCGCAAGGAGCGCAAGGCGCTGACCAAGGAAGAGCAGAAGGCTGCACGCGACGCGCGCTACGCCGCCCGCAAGGCTCGCCAGCGCTAATCGCTTTCGGCGGTCTCCCCGGCGGGGAGATCGCCCAAGACCTCCGCCAGCTGCTCGCCCGAATAGGGCTTGCGCACGAAGGGCCACGGCGCGTCCGCAAGGGCTGCGTCCACGTCCTCGCCGGCATAGCCCGAGGTCAGGGCGATGCGCATGTCTGGCCATAGGCGCGCGCATTCGTGCGCCAACTCGATGCCCGTCATGCCGCCGGGCATGACCACGTCCGTCAGCATCAGGTCGAACCGCTCCGCCCGCAGGATCTCCAGGGCGTGCGGCCCGCTGTCCGCCGATCGCACCTCCAGCCCCAGACCTTCCAGCAGCTCGCGCGCCACCGCCGCCACGCTCGGGTCGTCCTCGACCAGCAGCAGGCGACGTCCGGCCGCCATCGGACGTGGCGCGGCGCTCGAGGCCGCCGCCTCCGGCAGCTCGTGGGTGAGAAGCGGCGGCAGGAAGACCCGGATCTCCGTGCCCGCGCCCGGCTTCGAGCGCGCCTGCACGCCGCCGCCGCTCTGACGCGCGAAGCCATAGACCTGGCTCAGGCCCAGGCCGGTGCCCTTGCCGACCGGCTTGGTGGTGTAGAAGGGCTCGAACACCCGCGCGATCACCTCCGGGCTCATGCCCGAGCCGTCGTCGGTGACGCTGATCCGCACATACTGGCCGGGCGGCAGCTCCGGAACCTCCCCCGCGGCGACCGAGCAGACCCGCGTCTGCACCGACACCCGCCCGTGGTCGCCCAAGGCGTCGCGGGCGTTGACCACCAGGTTCAGCAGGGCGGCCTCGAACTGGGCTGGGTCGACGCTGACCCGCGCCCCGCCGCGGCGCAGCTTCAGCTCGAACTCGATGGCCTCGCCCAGGGCGCGGCGGAGCAGGGGCTCGCTCTCGCGGATCAGGGCGTTGACGTCGGTGCTCTCGGGCCGCAGCGCCTGCCGGCGCGAGAAGGCCAGCAACTGATGCGTCAGCCGCTCGCCGCGCCGCGCCGCCGACAGGGCCGCCTCGCCCAGCTTCTTCTGGCGTGCGGCGTTGTCCGGCGACTTCAGCATCATGTCGAGCGCGCCGATGACCACGGTCAGCAGGTTGTTGAAGTCGTGCGCCACCCCGCCGGTCAGGCGGCCGACCGCCTCCATGCGCTGGGCGTGCATCAGGTCGGCCTCGGCCTTGGCCTTCTCCGCCAGGGCGTCGCCGACCCGTTCCTCGAGCAGTTCGTTGATCTGCTTCAGTCCGTCCTCGGCCCGCTTGGCTTCGGTGACGTCGATATTGGCCCCGACATAGCCCTGGAAGCGCCCGGCCCCGTCGAAACGCGGGATGCCCTCGCAGCGCAGCCAGCGCGGCCCGAGGATCGGGTGGTCCAGCTCCATCACCCCCTCGTAGCGGTCGCGCCGGGCGACGGCGGCGACGAAGGCTTCGTGGAATGTCTCCAACCTATGGCGCGCGACCGTGGCGCGGGCGCTGCCCCCCATCCCCTCGTCGGCCAGGTTGAAGAAGGCCTTGTACTGCCGGTTGGCGAAGGCCAGGTCGCCGGCCTCGTCGGTCATCCAGATCTGCACCGGCGCGCTGTCGGCCACGGTGCGGAAGCGGGTCTCGGATTCCTCGAGCCGCGCCTGGCTCTCGCGAATGTCGGTGACGTCGAAGGCCACGCCGACGAAGCCCAGCACCTCGCCGTCGCCGCCCAGCCGCGGACGCGAGAAGGATTTGAGCCAGCGATAGGATCCGTCGTGGCGCAGGTAGCGGGCCTCCATCGAGAAGGGTTCGCCCGTCGCTTCGCCGGCCAGGGATTCCCGGATGATCCGCTCGTGATCGTCGGCGTGGATGATCGCCCGCCAATCGGCCAGGCGCGCCTCTTCGTAGGTTCCGCCATTGAAGGCTACATAGGCTTGGTTGACGAACTCGCGCACCCGGTCCTGGCCGGTTACCCAGATCAGCACTGGCGCCGTGTCGGCGATGGCTCGGAAGCGCTCCTCGCTCTCGCGCACCGCGCCCTCGGCTCGGGCCCGCTCGATCTCGGTCCAGGTGCGGCTCGCGACCTCCTGCAGCAGCTCCATTTCCGCGTCGGTCCAGGTCCGCACCATCGGATTGTGGGCGTACAGGAAGGCGCGCAGCTGTCCCGATCTGATCACCGGGGCCCGCATCAGGGCGCGGGTCCCCAGCCGCTGGAACACGTCCAGGGCGTCACGGGTGCGCGGGTCCTGTTCGACGTCGGGGATCTGGATCAGTCGGCCCTCGGCCAGGTCCGCGATCAGGTCCGCTCCAAGATCGCGCAGGCTGAACCGGCCCTGGGCGCTGATCACCCCGGCGGTCCAGTCGCGGCTCATCGACACCAGGCCGCGTTCCTGGTCGACCTCGCCATAGCCCACCCGGCCGGCCGCCAGTTCGGACCCCAGGGACCGCTCGACCTCGATCATGATGTCGTCGGCCGTGCTCAGGTCGCGTAGCCGGTCGGTCAGGCTCAGGAGGAACGATTGACGCCGCTCCTGGGTCGCAAGGGCGTCGATGGCGCGCCGCGTTTCGGTGATGTCGAAGGACATGCCGACATAGCCCAGGAAGACGCCGTCGGCGTTGAACCGCGGATTGACCGCCACCCGCATCCAGCGCCACGCGCCGTCGGCGCGGCTGAAGCGGGCCTCGAAGCCGTAGGGCCGCCGGTCGGGTCGGGCCGACTCCATGACGGCGCGGACCATGGCCTGCTCGTCCGGATGGATGCTCTGGCGCCATACGTCGCCGAGGATTTCCTCCAGCGGACGGCCGTAGAAGTCGATCAGGGCCTCATTGACGAATTCGACCTCAGCGTCGGCGTTGGTCATCCAGACCGGGGAGGGGGCGGTGTCGGCCATGAGGCGGAAGCGCGCCTCGCTCTCGCGCAGGGCCGCCTCGGCGGCCTTGGCGGCGCTGATGTCGACGATGACGGCGATGTGGCCCACCACCTCGCCCGACGGCGCCGTCAGCGGGCGCAGGCTGGTCAGGGCCCAGACGATAGAGCCGTCGGGCCGCACATAGCGCTTCTCCAGCTGTCCGCCGCCGGAGCCGGACGGGCTCGTCCGCAGCGCCTGATGGGTCTGCTCGACATCGTCCGGATGGGTGACGTCGACCGTCCGGAGGCCCGTCAGCTTGTCGAGCGGCAGGCCGAGGATTTCCGCCAGGCGGGCGTTGCTGCTGACGATCCGCCCGTCCAGCCCGACCCGCGCGATGCCGGCCGAGGCCTGGTCGAACATCGCCTGCAGCAGGGACTCGCGCTCCTGAAGCGTCTCCTCGGCCGCCCGCACGCCGGCGCCGGCGCGTGACAGCTCGGCGAGGGAGTGATTCAGATCGGCGAGCGTCTTGCGCAGCGAGGCCGCGACGAAGGTGCAGAACAGGCCGACGATGATGAAGTTGACGGTCGCCACCCGACCCAGGGGCGTGTCGATGCCGGCGCCGACCGCGTCTGTCCCGGTGACCATCCAGCCGCCGAGCAGGGCCGCAGCCGTGGCGACGACGCCGCCGATCCGGCCCGCGGCCAGGGCGGCGACGATGACCCCGGGCAGCAGGATCATGAAGCCGGTGATCTCGCCGTAGAGCCCCGACGCAGCGGCCCGCAGCGTCAGGACGGCGACGGCGCAGCCCAGCCCGACCAAGGCGCTCCGCCACCAGGACATGGGGCGCAGACCGGCGATGGCGCCGAGCACCCCATCCGGTTCCATCGTCCGAGTCGTCTTCACCACGCGCTGAAATCCCCCCGGCGCCCCCCGGCGCGAATTGGCTGCAACGTATTGTCCCACAACACGTTCCTTCAAGCTTGGGGCGCCGTGGCGAATTCGGGCCTTGGCGGGGACGGGTCGGCGACCTACCTGCAGATCAGGCCAGCTGAGCCTTAGAGGAGATATCCATGACTGCGACCGTCGACACGGGCCTGAGCAAGGCCGAGCGCACTGATGTGGCGCAGGAGCTGACCAAGGTTCTCGCCGACAGTTTCGCGGTCTATCTCAAGACCCACGGCTATCACTGGAACGTCCGCGGGCCGGAGTTCTTCAGCTTCCACAACTTGCTGGAACAGCAGTACCGCGACATCTGGACCGCGCTGGACGAGATCGCCGAGCGCATCCGCGCCCTGGGCGTCCTCGCCCCGCAGAGCTTCTCCGGCTTCGGCAACCTGACCTCGATCAAGGACGGCGATCCTGAGAAGGAGGCCATTCCGATGCTCAAGGAGCTGCTGAAGGACCACGAGACCCTGATCGCCACGGCCCGCACCGCCTTCGAGGCGGCCGACAAGGCCGGCGACGAGGCCTCGGCGGACCTGCTGACCCAGCGTCTCGCCGCGCATGAGAAGTTCGCCTGGATGTTGCGTTCCACGCTCGGCGGGCGTTGATGCTTGACCGAACGGCGCTCGCCTGCGCCTGAAAGTCGCCCGGGTTTGCCGCTAGGAGGCCCGGGCGTCGCAACCGGAGTACGGATGGCCAAGGTCGACTGGACAGCGCTGCGTAAGAAGACGCGCCGGTTCGCAGCCGCCGCGCCCGCTGCGCTGGCCGCCATCGGCGTGGCCATGGCCGCCAGCTCCAGCGTCCGTCCGGACATCGATCGCCGCGCCGAGTCCGTGCGCCAGATCACCAAGGGCGACCTCAGCGACAAGGGCCTGCAGGCCATCGCCGCCCGTATGGACCCGTCGCAACTCGCCCTCGCCATCCGCCACGACCCGGCCCTGCGCGACGCCGCCCTGTACGGCCTGACGCCCGGCTGGGAGAGCCTGTCGCTGGGCGGCAAGCCGTCGCTCGACCTGGGCGCCTCCGGCCTCGAGGCCCAGAAGCTCAACGCCGCCATGCCGGCCGCCCACGCCCTGCTGCGTCCGGCCAAGCCGTTCGTGTTCAAGCCGGCCACGGCGGAGGATCGCCGCCGCGCCGTCCGCTGCCTGACCCAGGCCATCTATTACGAGGCTGCGCTCGAGCCGACCGAGGGCCAGGAAGCGGTGGCCCAGGTCGTCCTGAACCGCGTGCGCGATCCCAACTATCCAAGCTCGGTCTGCGGCGTGGTCTATCAGGGCGCCGAGCGCATCACCGGCTGCCAGTTCAGCTTCACCTGCGACGGCGCGCTCAGCCAGGGTGCGGTCGACTGGTACTGGCGCCGCGCCGCCCTGGTCGCCGAGCGTGCGCTGGCCGGTTACGTGTCGGTCCGCGTCGGCACCGCCACCCACTACCACGCCGACTACGTCCACCCCTGGTGGGCGCCGACGCTGAGCAAGCTCGACCAGATCGGGGCCCACATCTTCTACCGCTGGAAGGGGATCTACGGCGAAACCGCCGCCTTCCGGCAGCCCTACTCCGGCCGCGAGCCTCGCATCGACGAGGCGCGCTTCTCCAAGCCGCGCATTCCGCTGGTCACCCCGGAAGAGGCCGAGGCCATCCTCGCCGAGGCCGCGGCCGAAGGGCAGACGGCGGTCCGCACCGTCGAGATCGATGGCCAGACCCGCGTCGTCGGCGTCGTCTCCCTGGGCGGCCGTATGCAGCCCACGCGCGAGCAGATCGCCGAGATCAACCAACGCCTGGCGGCGTACGAAACCCCGGCCAAGCCGGCGGAAGCCGCCCCGGCCGAGCCTGCCCCGGCCGGGGTGACGCCCATGGAAGTCGAGGAAGTCGGGCGTCCGGCAACCTGATCCGATAACGGCGAATTATTGCAACGTCCGGGCGATATCCGCATTGTGACGCCGGGGGAAGGCGCAGGGCGCCCAACAGGACCGGTCCGCGCCGACGCAATGAACCAGCACTACGACCACGCAGAACGCATCCGGCTCGCGGCCCTGCGTGAATATGGCATCCTGCACACCGCGCCTGAGCGAGAGCTGGACGAGGTGGTCGCGCTCGCGGCGAGACTGTGCGGCACGCCGGTGGCTCTGGTCAGCCTCGTCGACGAGACCGAGCAGTGGTTCAAGGCCCGTGTCGGCATCGACGCCTGTTCCACGTCGCGCGAAGTGTCCTTCTGTGATCACGCCATGCGCGGCGAGGGCGTGATGGTCATTCCGGACGCGACCCTCGATCCGCGCTTCGCCGACAATCCGTTGGTCACCGGCGATCCCCATATCCGCTTCTACGCCGCCGCCCCCTTGGTCTCGCCCGAGGGCCATCCGCTCGGGGCCCTGTCGGTGATCGACAGCGAGGCCCACCCGGACGGGCTGAACGACCTACAGATCGAGGCCCTGACGGTCCTCGCCCGCCAGGTCATGACCCAGATGGAGCTGCGCCGCCTCGTTCGCCGCAGCTCGGACGCCAGCGGAGAGCGCGCCGATCACGACGTGCGCCGCGACCAGCGCGACGTCGAGCTCGCTTCGATCACGCTCCAGCTGGCCGAGAGCGAGGCCAAATTCCGCGCCATCGCCGACTCCATGCCGCAGATGGTCTGGTCGACCCTGCCGGACGGCTTCCACGACTATTATAACGCCCGCTGGTACGAGTTCACCGGCGTGCCCGATGGTTCGACCGACGGCGAGGGCTGGAACAACATGTTCCACCCGGAGGACCAGGATCGCGCCTGGAGCCTGTGGCGGCACTCGCTGACGACCGGCGACCCGTATGAGATCGAGTACCGCCTGCGCCGCCACGACGGCGTCTATCGCTGGACGCTGGGACGGGCCACGCCGATCCGCAACGAGGCGGGCCAGATCACACGCTGGTTCGGCACCTGCACCGACATCGACGACCTGAAGCGGTCGGACCAGGCCAAGGAGCTGCTCAGCCAGGAGCTGAGCCACCGGATCAAGAACATCTTCGCCGTCGTCTCGGCCTTGATCGCCCTGTCGGCGCGCCAGTATCCCGAGGCCAAGACCTTCGCCGCCGCGGTCCGCACCCGCATCAACGCCCTGGCCCGCGCCCACGAATTCGTTCGCCCGCACACCGAGACGTCGCGCCCGACCGTCGGGACCATGACCCTGCACGCCTTCCTTGAGGACCTGTTCAAGCCCTACGGCTGCAGTTCCGGCGAGCCGCGCGTGATCCTCAGTGGCGACGACGCCACCTTCGACGACCAGGCCGCCACCTCGGTGGCCCTGCTGTTCCACGAACTGGCCACCAACGCCGCCAAATACGGCTCTCTCTCCGCAGAGGGCGGCCGGGTCACGCTCGACACCCGCCGTCTCGACGATCGCTTTGTGCTCACCTGGACGGAAACCGGCGGGCCGGAAATCCATGAGCAACCCACCCATTCTGGCTTCGGCTCGTCCCTGGCTACGCTTTCGGTCGAGAACCAATTGGGCGGACGACTGGAACGCAAATGGCTCAGGGAGGGTTTGCAGGTCATAGCGGATCTCCCCTCCACCGCCCTGTCGAGACGTCGAGCGGCGCAAAACGTCGCATGATCGACCGGACCTGAAACCCCATGACACTCACCGCGTTCCGCCCGTCCACGGAACCGAGAACCCTGCCTGATTGCGCCTAATGACCGCCCGCATCCTGATCATCGAAGACGAAGCCCTTGTTGCGATGGAACTCCGTTTCGTCCTGGAGGATCTCGGTCACGAGGTGGTCGGCTCTGCGGGGGACGCGGCCACCGCCCGAAACATCGTGCGGGAGACGGAAGTCGATCTGGCGCTTGTCGACATCCACCTGTCAGACGGCCCGACCGGCGTGGCCCTCGGACGCGAGCTCGGTCAGGACCTGGGTGTCACTGTGCTGTTCATGACCGCCAACCCGGGCATGGTGCGCAGCGGCGTCGCCGGCACCATCGGCGTGCTGTCCAAGCCGACTGACGAGCGTTCCGTGCAATCGGCGGTCGACTACGCCCTGCGCCGCCGCCAAGGCGAGCCGGTCCAGTACGCCCCGCCGGGGCTGCAACTGTTCGGCTAAACCAAGGCGCCGGGGATTCGAACAAGGCGGACAGGGCGTGTCCTAGGCCGTAGTCCTGTTCGCTCGCCTACCAGACGCCGATCTTCTCGGCTTCCTTGTGCGTGATCGGGTGGCCCTCGGCCTTGTGGTCCTGCTCGGCCAGGAAGCGCACCGCCTCCAGCGCCGCCATACAGCCCATGCCTGCGGCGGTGACGGCTTGGCGGTAGATGTCGTCGGTCACGTCGCCGGCGGCCCAGACGCCCTCGATCGCCGTGGCGGCCGTGCCCGGCTTGACCACCAGATAGCCGCCCGCCTTGGTCTCCAGCTGCCCGGCGAACAGTTCCGATGACGGCGCGTGGCCGATGGCGATGAAGACGCCGTCGGCGGTGATGTCTCGGGTCTCGCCTGTCTTGACGTTCTTGATCCGCGCGCCGGTGACGTTGACGCCGCCGAAGCTGTTGGTCTCGCCCAGGATCTCGTCGATGGCGTTGTCCCAGACCACCTCGACCTTGGGGTTCGAGAACAGGCGATCCTGCAGGATGCGCTCGGCGCGGAACTCGTCGCGGCGGTGCACGACGGTGACCTTCGAGGCGAAATTGGTCAGGAACAGCGCCTCCTCGACGGCGGTATTGCCCCCGCCGACCACGATCACGTCCTTGCCGCGATAGAAGAAGCCGTCGCAGGTGGCGCAGGCCGAAACGCCGAAGCCCTGGTATTTCTGCTCGCTCTCCAGCCCCAGCCACTTGGCCTGGGCGCCGGTCGAGATGATCACCGTTTCGGCCAGCATCTCGCCGCCGCTGTCCAGCGTCAGGCGGAACGGCCGCTGCGACAGGTCGGCCTTGACCACGATGTCGTGGATCACCTCGGTCCCGACGTGCTCGGCCTGCTTCTGCATCTGCTCCATCAGCCAGGGGCCCTGGATGACGTCGGCGAAGCCGGGATAGTTCTCCACGTCGGTGGTGATGGTCAGCTGGCCGCCCGGCTGCAGGCCGGCGATGACCACCGGGCTCAGCAGCGCGCGCGCGGCGTAGATGGCGGCGGTCCAGCCGGCGGGGCCGGAACCGATGATGGCGACGCGGACGGTGCGGAGAGTGGTGCTCATGGGGCCCTATTTAGGGGCTGATTCCAGATTCCGCGATGCTAGGTTGAGCCTGTGACGCAAGGAGTCGGGGATGAAGCAGACCAACGGTGCGGCCTTCCTGCCGATCGGGATCGGGGCGGGGACGGCCATCGGCGTGGCCCTCGGCACGGCGATGGACAATCTGGCGCTGGGCATCAGCCTGGGCGTGGCCATCGGCTCGGGCCTCGGCGTAGCGATGATGGGCGCGGCCAACGCCAAGCGGCACAGGGACGGCGACAGCGGCGGCGGCGACGGCGACAGCGGAGCGACCCATACCCACAGCGGGTCTGACGGCGGCTCGGACGGCGGCGGCGGCGGCGACTAGGCCCGGCCCATCCGCCTCAGCACTTCGCGGGCCGCCCGGTCCGTCTCGGCCAGCGGCGCGTAGCCGGTCTCTGCGAAGGACCCGTCGAAGGCCCGCGCCGCGCCCCGCTGGCGCAGGTCCGCGTGCAGGCGCGTGAACTTGTCGGCCGACTTCAGCGGGACCATCGGCAGGATCTGCACAGGCTTGCCGGTCGAGGCGGCCTCGGCGGCCATGTTGGCGCTGTCCTCGGTGACCAGCACCTGGTCGGCGTAGTGCAGGAAGGCGAAATAGGGATTGGCCCCGGTCCCGTCCCAGATCAGGCCGGCGAGGCCCTTCAGTCGCTCCGTCATCGCCGCCTTGGCTGCCTCGGGGGTGCGCCGCGAGAAGGTCAGCATCAGCGAACCGCCGGCCGCCTCGACGGCGCGCGCGATGTCATCCGCCAGGACGGCCGCCTGGGCCTCGGGCAGGTCGTGAGCCCGCGACTTCCCGCCGACCAGCACGGCCACGCGCGGCCGGGGCAGGGCGTCCAGCGTCTCTGAGAAGCCGGCGGCGCCCTCCGCCAGCCGCGTAGGCGTCACCCGATGCGGCGAGCCGGTGATCGATACGACATTGGGCCCGCTGACCCCGTCGTGGCTCGGGGCCACCACCAGGTCGAAGTCGCCCGTCCGCCAGCGCGGGTCCTGGGTCTGGACCACGAAGGTCTTGCCGCCGGAACGGGCCTTGGCCCTCACCGACAGCGGCAGGGTCGCCCGTCCGGTGGCGATCCACAGGTCGGGCCAGGCCTCGCCGGCAGGGGGCTCGACGGCGTCCGAAGCGGGTTCCAGCATCCACGGGGCCTTGAGGGCCGACGGCAGCTTGTCGAAGGCGGGCTTCCAGCGGATGCGCTTGATGGCGATCTCGGCCGGGCTCAGCCGTTGCACCGCCTCGGCGAGGCCGAGGGCCTGGTTCTCGATGCCCGCGCGGCCGTCCGAGACGACCCAGATCTTCAGGGGAGGGGGTGTCACGTCTCGCTGGGCGGCGTGTCGGGGTCGGGCGGGGCGATCCAGCACATGGCCTCGACCTTGTTGCCGTCCGGGTCGCGCAGGAAGGCGGCGTAATAACCCGGTGCGTACTGCGGCCTGCGGCCCGGCGCGCCGTCGTCGAAGCCGCCCGCGGCGAGGCCGGCGGCGTGGAAGTCGGCGACCGACTTTTCATCCGGCGCATTGAAGCAGACGTGCGTCCCGTTGCCGGCCGTGGCGCGCTTGTGGTCCTGCGGCTGGGCGGCCCAGAACTCGGGGAAGGTGCGGCCGTAGCCGATCCCGACGCCGTGCTCCATCACGCGGCGCGCGCCGAGCGTCGCCATCACGGCGTCGTAGAAGACGCCGGCGCGGTGCACGTCGGTGACGCCGACCGAAACATGCGACACCAGAGGCGGGCGTGTTCCGGTCGGTGCAGTCATCAGTCTATTTCCACTCGACCTTGACGATCTCGTAGGCCTTCACCCCGCCGGGGGTGTTCACCTCGACCACATCGCCGACTTCCTTGGAGATCAGCGAGCGGGCGATGGGCGACGAGACGGAGATCTTGCCCGCCTTCACGTCGGCTTCGTGCTCGCCGACGATCTGGTAGCGGCCCTCTTCCTCGGTGTCCTCGTCGACCACGGTGACCGTGGCGCCGAACTTCACCTGGGTGCCGGACAGCTTGGATACGTCGATCACCTGGGCGCGCGACAGCTTGTCCTCGATGTCGGCGATGGACCCTTCAATCCAGCCCTGCCGTTCCTTCGCCGCGTGATACTCGGCGTTCTCGGACAGGTCGCCGTGCTCGCGGGCCTCAGAAATGGCCGCGATGACGCTCGGCCTTTCGACCGACTTCAATTGCTTCAACTGATCGTCGAGGACACGGTAGCCCTCGGCCGTCATCGGCACTTTTTCCATATGTCGTGAATTTCTTAGCTATCGCCCGACTGGACAGACTTACTCGGCACATAGGTCGCTGGGCGCACGCGACCGGCCCAAGAGGGTAGGGCGCCGTTCCACAAGGTTCAAGGGCTTCGGCTACCCATGATGGGTGATGGCTCAGGTCGTAGGCGTCGCCGTCCGGTTGCGCCCGCGGTCGCGGACCTGGCGCATCAGGCTCCACGCCAGCCAGGCGACGGCGGCCAGGCCTGCGGCCATGAACAGGGTCGACAGGATCAGGATCCCGGCGGCGATGAAGGCCAGGATGAAACAGACGGCGGCCGCCAGGGCGGCGATCACTTGCACGGTTTTCAGACGCATGGTCGGTTAACGGTCAGGAAACCGCGGGGTTGCGGTCCGACTGAGGGTTTCACCCTAAGGTGGCCGCGCTGTGACTAATCCGCCGACGTTCAGGCGTAGCTGTACGGGCCGCCGCGCTCCAGGGCCCGCTGATACGCCGGCCGGGCATGGATCCGCTCGAGGAAGGCCTTCAGCCGAGGCTTGTCGCCGCCGAAACCGACGCGGGCGCCCAGGGCTTCGACGGGGAAGCTCATCATGATGTCGGCGGCCGAGAACGCGTCGCCGGCGAACCAGGCGGACTTGCCCAGTTCGGCCTCCCAATAGGCCGTGTGGGTGGCCAGCTGAGGATCGATCATCTGGGCGTTGATCTTCTTGGCGATGCCGCTGGCGACGGGCTTGGCCAGCAGCGGCGCGCGCTTGGGGATCTGGGTGAAGACCAGCTTCAGCAGCAGGGGAGTCATCGCCGAGCCCTCGGCGTAGTGCAGCCAGTAGGTGTACCGGCGGCCGGCCGGGGTGTTGGGGGCGGGCTTCAGGCCCGAACCCGGATGCGCCTCCAGCAGATATTCGACGATGGCCCCGGTCTCGGCGACCTTGATCGCATCCTCCTCGACCACCGGCGACTTGCCCAGCGGATGCACCGCCTTCAGCTCCGGCGGGGCGAGCATGGTCTTGGCGTCGCGCTGATAGCGCTTCACCTCATAGGGCAGGCCAAGCTCCTCGAGCAGCCACAGCACGCGCTGCGAGCGTGAGTCGTTCAGATGGTGGACGGTGATCATGGCGGGCCCCCTGCGTGAAGCCCTGCTGTTGTGAGCCTTTGACGTCGGGTCAGTCCAGAGGGGACCGATCAGCGCCGCCGCCCGCTCCAGCGCTTGCGCGGATGCGCCTCGGCCGGTTTCGGCCCGGTCGGCCTGCCGCCTCGACGGGACTCCCAAAGCTGGAACGCCAGCGTCGCCAGGGCCAGCTTGCCCGCATGCCTACCGGCGAACCGCCGCCCCGCGGGCGACAGCAGCATGCCTCCGAGGATGGTTCCGAAACGGGGGACGGGCATGGGCGAACTCCTCAACTGTGAGGCACAACGCGCTGTAGGTGGGGCTGTTCAATCGACAGCGCCCCCTCCTCCGTCACCCTCGGGCTTGTCCCGAGGGCCCAAGAACTCGGTGGCGGCCCCAGGGCCCACGACCGCCACCCAGTTCTTGGATCCTCGCCACAAGGGCGAGGATGACGGGTGAACAAAGAGGCTGGACAAAAATCAATGTTCGCTGAATGTTCTCCCTGTGCCGGGAGGACGCGATGGTCTCACGCGACGGCGTCATCGCCGCCTACATGATGGCAAACCGCCGGCACGGCGCGATCTATATCGGGGTGTCGGGCAATCTCATCCTTCGGGTGCAAGACCATCGCGAGGGACGCGTCGACGGCCACACGAAAACCTACGGGCTCAAGCGCCTGGTCTGGTTCCAGCCCCATGAATTGATGACCGAGGCTATCCGGCACGAGAAGCGGCTGAAGCGCTATCTGCGCGATTGGAAGATCAACCTCATTGAACGCGCGAACCCGGACTGGGCGGACCTCTATCCGGGACTCATCGACCCTGGGGTGGCTTGGCAGGGCGATCACAACGACTGGCGCGACTGGAGACCAAGAGCGCCGGACCCGCCGAAGCGACGCGCGCTGCCGAAAGGATGGAATCCGGAAGGGGAGTGAGCGGCGTTTCGCTCCCATTTCGCTCCCTCCTCCGTCACCCTCGGGCTTGTCCCGAGGGCCCAAGAACTCGGTGGTTGATTGCAGGTCCTTGAGCGGTCACCGCGCGCATGGGCCCTCGGGACAAGCCCGAGGGCGACGTGGAAAGGTCAATCCGCCGGAACCGCCGTCACCTCGCCCAGCTCCGACACCCCGCTGGCCGAGAAGGCCTCGACCGCGAACCAGTAGTCGACCCCGACATTGAGCGCCCGCACCTCCTGCCGGTCGCCCTGAGCCGCCAGGTCGTCGGCGTAGACCTGGTAGGTCAGGAACAGCCGGTCCGGGGCCGTGCCCCAGCGGATGTTGTAGCCGAGCGCGCCCTCGACCGGGTGGATGCGGACCAGGGCGTTGCGCTGGTCCCCGGCGCGAGAGACCTCGGCGGCCGGGGTCGCCGGAGCCGCGCCCTCCGCCGTCCCGAACACCCGGAAGTCCGAGATGGCCAGGTTGGCCCCGGCCACCTCGCCATGCTCGTAGCGTATGAAGCGGGCCTCCACCGGCCGCTCGCCCTCGACATAGGCGTTCGGGCGGTCGCGCTCGGAGCCCGACAGGTCGGCGAAAACCTGCCAGTCGGCGCCATCGCGGGACCACAGGATGCGGAACCGGGTGCGGATGTCGGGGCTCTCGGCGAAGATTCCGGACTGGTAGTCGGCGTAGTTCACCTGCACCGCATGCACCGTCTTCAGCCCGCCGAGGTCCAGCGTCAGGGTCTCGCCGGGGCGGTTGGCTCCCGCGACCCAGAAGGTGCGCGGGTTCTCGTCGGTGGCCCGATCGGCGGTGAACTCGCCGGTGGTCGAGGAGGCCTCGGCCGGGGCGCGGTAGGAGAGGGGGAACCAGCCGGTGAACAGGCTGTCCGGATCGTCGACCTTCCCGACAGGCATGCGCTGCGGATAGTCGCCGAAGCGGCTGGAGAAATGCATCTGACCGTCGGCCGTGAAGCCGCCCGGGAACATCGCGATGCGCCGCTCGAAGGTCCAGTTGTGGCCAATCCACGGGGTGCCGGTGTTCCACCAGTTGCCGTGCCGGTCCTGGAAGGTCGAGCCGTGCCCGGCCCCCTCGACGAAGCCGCCTGGCTTGTAGCTGATCGGATTGTACGGCGCGTATTCGAACGGTCCCAGCGGCTGGTCGGCGACGTAGACGCCGTTGGCGTAGGCGTTGAACTCCGTCCCGGGCGCCCCGTACTGCAGGTAGTAGCGCCCGCCATGCTTCGTCATCCAGGCGCCCTCCATATAGGGCTTGATGGCCGTGCCGTCGGGCAGGGTCCCCGAGTGGTCCTGGCCGAACCGCTCCCAGCCGTGCTGGTCCGGATGCAGGACGTGCAGCTTGATTGGATCGCTCACGAACCGCATCGGGGGCGCCGAATCCAGCTCCGCCGCATAGAGCGGATAGATGTTCGACGAGCCCCAGTAGAGGTACCAGCGGCCGTCATCGTCGATGAACAGGCCCGGATCCCAGGGCCCCGGCGGCAGCTTGCCCTCGGGCAGGCCGCCTTCGCCGAAACTGCCCTCCTCGTTGCGGCTGACCGCGCCGGGCACAGGCGGCAGGATGCGGGTGTGCCACTCCCACTGGCCGGTCTCGGGATGCTCCGAGACCAGCAGCGGCCGCGGCTCGAAGGCCGACTGCATGAGGTACAGCTTCTCGCCGTCCGACACCGCCGCCGGGGCGACATTGCTCTCGAACGGCCATTTGTTCGGATGGACATAGGTCCAGTCGATCAGGTTCTCGCTGGTCCAGTAGCCGTCGGCCAGGGTCTGGAACAGGAAGTAGCGGTCCCGGTGCAGCACGATCACCGGGTCGGCCCCGGTGCGGTAGCTGATCCCCCGGTGGGTCTGCTCGAAATTGTATTTGTAATCCACGTCCACCGGATTGGCCCAGGTCCGGGCCTCCTGGGCGGCGGCCGAGTGGGCGAGGGCGGCGGCGGCGGCGGCGGCGAGCAGCAGGGTCTGGCGCATGGCCGAGGGGTAACACGCCGAACCCCCTGTTGAGTTCACGAGCGGTTTCGACCTAAGCCGATGGGATGACCGACGTGACACCCCGCCTGACCTCGCTCGCCCATGGCGGCGGCTGCGGCTGCAAGCTGGCCCCGGCGGTGCTGCAGGACATCCTCAAGGGCATGCCCCAGGCCGCGCCGTTCGCCAATCTGATGGTCGGGACCGAGACCAGCGACGACGCCGCCGTCTGGCGCCTCAACGACCAGCAGGCCCTGGTGGCCACGACCGACTTCTTCATGCCGGTGGTCGACGACCCGTTCGACTTCGGCCGCATCGCCGCGACCAACGCCCTGTCCGACATCTACGCCATGGGCGGGACGCCGATCCTCGCCCTGGCCCTGGTCGGCATGCCGGTGGCCACCCTCTCCACGGAGACCATCGGCAAGATCCTGCAGGGCGGGGCCGACGTCTGCGCCGCGGCGGGCATCCCGGTGGCCGGCGGCCATTCCATCGACAGCGTCGAGCCGATCTACGGCCTGGTGGCGCTGGGCCTGGTCCATCCGGACCAGGTGCTGACCAACCGGGGCGCCCGCGCCGGCGACGTGCTGATCCTGACCAAGGCGCTCGGCGTCGGCGTGCTCAGCGCCGCCTTCAAGCAGGAGCGCCTGGACGCCGCCGGCTACGCCGCCCTGATCGGCTCGACGACCAAGCTCAACACCCTCGGCGCCAAGCTGGCGGGCCGCGCCGGCATGCACGCCGTCACCGACGTCACCGGCTTCGGCCTGCTCGGTCATGCGCTGGAGATGGCGCGCGGCTCGGGCCTGACCGTCGAGCTGACCGCCCGGCCGCCGCTGCTGGACGGCGTCGCCGCCCTGCTCGAAGCCGGCGTCCGCACCGGCGCCTCGGGCCGCAACTGGGCCAGCTACGGCGAGAGCGTCGACCTGCCCGCGGACCTCTCCCAGGCCGCCCGCGACCTGCTCACCGACCCCCAGACCTCCGGCGGCCTGCTGATCGCCGTCGCCGCCGACCAGGCCGAGGCCCTGCTGGCCCTGGCGCAGGCCGAGGGCTTCGACCGCGCCGCTGTCGTCGGCCGGGTCGTCGAGGGCCCGGCCCGGGTCCGCGTCGCCGCATGATCCGCCGCACCGCCGATCTCAGTCCGGCGGCCCGCGACGGCTTCGACGCCCTGATCGACGTCCGCAGCCCGTCCGAGTTCGCCCTCGACCATCTGCCGGGCGCCCTCAACCTGCCGGTGCTCGACGACGCCGAGCGCGCCTCGGTCGGGACCGAATACGTCCAGGGCTCCAAATTCCTCGCCCGCCGCCGCGGCGCCGCCCTCGTCGCCCGCAACATCGCCGCCCATCTGGAGGCCGCGCTGGCCGAGCGGGGCGGGGGCTTCAAGCCACTGGTCTACTGCTGGCGCGGCGGCCAGCGCTCGGGGGCCATGGTCACCGTCATGGACCAAGTCGGCTGGCCGGTGACCCTGCTCGAGGGCGGCTACCAGACCTGGCGCCGTCAGGTCGCCCACGCCCTGCACGACGCGCCCCTGGCCCATCGCCTCGTCCTGATCGACGGCCCCACAGGATCGGGGAAGACCGCCCTGTTGCAGGCCCTCGTCGCCAAGGGCGTCCAGATCCTCGACCTTGAAGCCCTCGCCGCCCACCGGGGCTCCCTGTTCGGGGCCATGCCCGACGGCCAGCCGTCGCAGAAGGCCTTCGAGAGCCGGCTCCACGACGCCCTGTCACGCCTCGACCCCGCCCGCCCGGTGGTGGTGGAGGCCGAGAGCAGCCGCATCGGGGCCCGCGTCGTCCCGCCCTCGCTCTGGGCCGCCATGAGCGTGGCGCCGGTCATCGAGCTGGACGTCCCGGTCGAGGCCCGTCTGGCCTTCACCCTCGACGCCTACGCCTCCATCGCAGCCGATCCCGAGGCCATCGACGCCGCCCTGACCCGCCTGCCGCGTCACCACGCCAAGAGCACGGTCGCCGAGTGGCGCGCCCTGGCCGCCGCCGGCGAGATCGAGGCCTTGGCCCGCGCCCTGATGGTCGAGCACTACGACCCCGCCTACCGCCGTCAGGGCGCGACCCGCGAGCGGACGCTGCTCGACCGTATCCGTCTCTCCGAACTGTCCCCGGCCGCCCTCGACGCCGTGGCGACCGACGTCATCTCGGCTCTCGACCGGAGCCGCGAGCCCATCTAGCGTCGCCGCATGAGCCGCTCCCGCACCGCCGCCGTCATGTCGTCCCTGAGCCTGCAGGTGCTCGCCGCCCTGTTGGCGGGCCTCGCCGCCGGCGCCGCCGCCCAGGCCTGGGGCATCCCCGGCGGGACGGGCTCGGTCGCCCTGATCGAAGGGCTGGGCCAGCTGTGGCTCAACGCCCTGCGCATGACCATCATCCCGCTGGTCTTCAGCCTGCTGGTCACCGGCATCGCCTCCATCGCCGACGCGGCCGCCACCGGCCGGCTGGCGCTCAAGGCGGTGATCGTCTTCGCCCTGCTGCTGGTCGGGGCCACCGTCTACGGCATCTTCGCCTCCCAGGGTCTGCACGCCCTGTGGCCCATCGACCCCGAGGGCGGCCGCCTGCTCATGGCCGGCGCGGCGGGCGACGCCGTGGTGCGCGAGAACCTGGGCGGCGGGGGCCTGCCCGCCTTCCTGACCAGCCTCGCCCCGGCCAATCCTGTCCGCGCCGCCGCCGAGGACGCCATCCTCGGCATCGTCGTCTTCGCCATCGTCTTCGGCTTCGCCACCACCCGCCTCGACGCCCGCCTGCGCCAGCCCCTGACCGTCTTCTTCGAGGCCGTGTCCGAGACGATGATCGTCATCGTCCACTGGGTGCTGCGCGCCGCCCCGCTCGGCGTCTTCGCCCTGTCGCTGGGCGTCGGCCTGCGCGCCGGCCTCGGCGCCGCCGGCGTGCTGGGCCACTACATCGCCCTGGTCAGTCTGGTGCTGATCGGCCTCATCCTGCTGACCTATGTGGTGGCCGTGGTCTTCGGTCGGGTCAGCCTCGGCCGCTTCGCCCGCGCCGCCGCCCCCGCGCAGGTGGTGGCCTTCTCGACCCAGTCTTCGCTGGCCTGCCTGCCGGTGATGGTCGAGCGGGCCCGCGACCGGCTCGGCGTCTCGGCCGCCACCGCCGGCCTGGTCCTGCCGCTGGCCGTGGCCGTGTTCCGCATCACCTCGACCGTCGCCAACCTGGCCGTCTGCATCTTCGTGGCCCACCTGTACGGCATTCCCCTGACGCCCGGCGTCCTGTTCGCCGGCGGCGTGGCGGCCTTGGCCATCAGCGTCGGCACCGTCGGCCTGCCGGGCCAGGTCAGCTTCTTCGCCTCCATCGCCCCCATCGCCCTGGCCATGGGCCTGCCGCTCGAGGTCCTGCCCCTGCTGCTGGCGGTCGAGGTGGTGCCCGACATCTTCCGCACCGTCGGCAACGTCACTGCCGACCTCGCCGCCGCTCGCATCGTCGAGGGCCGCGACGCCGATCTCGATCCGGAAGCGGCCTCGGGCATCTGAGCATGCGCCGTCCGGGCCTCGTCCTCGCCGCCGCCGCCGTTGTCGCACTCGCAGGCCCGGCGCTCGCCCAGGAAGCCCTACCGCTGCACATCGGCGGCCGCGTCGCCGCCGCGCCCGACGGCTCGCTCAGCTTCGGCTGGCCGGGGGTCTATTTCGAGGGCCGGTTTGAGGGGACCGGCGTCACCGTCAGCCTCGACGCCCCGCGTGACCATCTACGCGTGCTCATCGACGGCGAGGAGAAGGCCGTCCTGCGCGAGCCCGGCCGCGTCGCCCTGACCCTGGCAGACCTGTCGCCGGGCGAACATGTCGTCCGCCTCGAGAAGCTGACCGAGAACCAGGCCGGCGCCGGCCGCTTCCTCGGTTTCCGCGCCGTCGGCGACACCGCCGCCCTGCCGCCCCGGCCCCGCGCCCGCCGCATCGAGTTCATCGGCGACAGCTTCACCGTCGGCTACGGCAACACGGCCCCCGGCCGCGATTGCACCGCCGAACAGATCCACGACCTGACCGACACCCAAGCGGCCTTCGGCCCGGTCGTCGCGCGCCGCCTCGACGCCGACTACCGCATCAACGCCTGGTCCGGCTTCGGCGTGGTCCGCAACTACGCCGGCAACGCGCCGAACCTCAGCCTGCCGACCATCTACCCGCGCCTGATCCCAAGCGCTCCCGCCCCCCTCGAAGACGCCGACGCCGGCTGGAGCCCCCAGGTCATCGTGATCAACCTCGGGACCAACGACTTCTCGACCCCGCTCAAGCCCGGCGAGGCCTGGTCCGACGAGGCCGCCCTGCGCGCCGCCTACCGCGACCGCTACCGAGCCTTCGTCCACGCGCTGCACGCCCGCCACCCGCGGGCCCGCTTCGTTCTGATGGGCGGTCCGACCTTCGCGGCTGACGTGGAGGGCGTCGCCGCCGCGTTGAATGCGGAAACGCCGGGCCGTGCCGTCAGCGCCCCCTACGACGGCCTCGATCTGATGGCCTGCGACGGGCACCCGTCCCTGGCGGACGAGGCGAAGCTGGCGGCGGTGGTCGAGGCGGCGATCGGGGAACTGGACCTAAGCTGGTAACTCGCCCCGTCGCCGGTCGACCTGGGGCGCTATATCCTCGACGCGTCGACCCCATGGGTCTGCTAGCGTCGCCCCTGAGATCCCGGAGACCATCTTCATGAGCGAGGCGATTGCGGGCTGGCGGTTCTGGATCGACCGGGGCGGCACCTTCACGGACGTGGTCGCCCGTGCTCCGGACGGTTCGCTCCAGACGCGCAAGCTGCTGTCGGCCAATCCGGAGCAGTACGCCGACGCCGCCGTGGAGGGCATCCGGCGCATCCTGGACGCCCCGCCGGGACCGCTGGCCGCGGGCCTGGTCAAGGACCTGCGGATGGGCACGACCGTGGCGACCAACGCCCTGTTGGAGCGCAAGGGCGAGCCGACCGTGCTTGCGATCACCGCAGGCTTCGGCGACGCCCTGCGCATCGGCTGGCAGGCCCGCCCCGAACTGTTCGTGCGCCACATCGTCCTCAACGATCAGCTCTACGACCGGGTGGTCGAGATCGACGAACGGGTCCGGGCGGACGGCGCCATCGACCGGGCGCTGGACGAGGACCAGGCGCGCGCCGACCTGGCCGCGGCGCATGCGGCGGGGTTCCGCGCCCTGGCCATCGTCCTGGTGCACGGCTGGCGGTTCACCGATCACGAGCGGCGCCTGGCCGAGATCGCGCGCGAGATCGGCTTCGACCAGGTCTCCGTCAGCCATGAGGTCGGGGCGCTGATCAAGCTGGTCGGGCGCGGCGACACCACGGTGGCCGACGCCTATCTGTCGCCGATCCTGCGCGCCTATGTGGAGCGCGTCGGGGCCGATCTGGGCCCGGCGACGCCGCTGCAGTTCATGCAGTCGTCCGGCGGGCTCACGGCGGCTGACGCCTTCCGGGGCAAGGACGCCATCCTGTCCGGGCCGGCCGGCGGCGTGGTGGCCATGGCCGAGACCGCCAAGGCCGCCGGCTTCGACCGCGCCATCGGCTTCGACATGGGCGGCACCTCGACCGACCTGTCCCACTTCGCCGGAGACTATGAGCGGACCTCGGACGCCGTGGTCGCCGGGGTGCGGCTGCGCGCGCCGATGCTCAGCATCCACACCGTCGCAGCCGGCGGAGGCTCGATCTGCCGTTTCGACGGCGGACGGCTGCGGGTCGGGCCGGAATCGGCCGGCGCGGTCCCGGGGCCGGCGGCCTACCGGCGCGGCGGCCCGCTGACGGTGACCGACTGCAACGTCATGGTCGGCAAGCTGAGCCCTGACTTCTTCCCCGCCGTCTTCGGCCCGAACGCGGACCAGCCGCTGGACGCCGAGGCGGTGCGGACGCGGTTTGACGCCCTGGCGGCCGAGGTCGAGGCCGCCACCGGCCGCGCCGTGTCGCCCGGCGAGCTCGCTGAGGGCTTCATCACCATCGCCGTCCAGAACATGGCCGAGGCGATGCGCGCCATCTCCATCCAGCGCGGCTATGACGTCACCCGCTATGTGCTGAACTGTTTCGGCGGCGCCGGCGGGCAGCACGCCTGCCTGGTCGCGGACGCCCTCGGCATGACCCGCGTTCTGCTGCACCCGTTCGCCGGCGTCCTGTCGGCCTACGGCATGGGCCTGGCCGAGGTGCGCGCCATCCGCCAGGCGACCGAGGCCGCCCCGCTCGACGGGGCGCGGGACCCGGCGCTGAGCGACCGCATCGCCGACCTGGCCAGAGCCGCCCGCGCCGATCTGGAGACCCAGGGCTTCGCGCCTGACGCCGTCACCACGATCGCCCGCGCCGAGATCAAATTCGCCGGCTCCGACACGCCCCTGATCGTCCCCTTTGGTCCCGCCCGGGACATGGCCGAGGCCTTCGAGGACCTGCACCGTCGCCGCTTCGGCTTCTTCGCCGAGGACAAGGCGCTGGTGGTCGAGACCCTGGAGGTGGAGGCTGTCGGCCATTCGGACCAGGCCCCCTCTGCGCCTCAGGTCCACGGCGTCGCCGGCCCGCCGCAGGCCGTCGCCCAGCTCAGCGTGCGCATGGCCGGCGCGGATCGACCCACGCCCGTTCATCGCCGCGAGGACCTCGCGCCCGGCTTCGCCATCGACGGACCGGCCATCCTGCTGGAAGCGACCGGCACCACGGTGGTCGAGCCCGGCTGGCGGGCGATCGTCGACGGCCAGGCCAATCTGCTGCTCGAGCGCGTGGTCCCGCTTCCGTCCCGCGCCGCCATCGGCACGACGGTCGATCCGATCATGCTGGAGGTGTTCAACAGCCGCTTCATGGCCTGCGCCGAACAGATGGGCGAAGCCCTGCGCGCCACCGCCTATTCGGTGAACATCAAGGAGCGGCTCGACTTCTCCTGCGCCATCTTCGACGCCACCGGCGCCCTGATCGCCAACGCGCCCCATATCCCGGTCCACCTGGGATCGATGGGCGAGAGCATCCGCACGGTCATCGCTTCGCGCGGCGACGCAGCTGACGGACGCGGCATGCGGCGCGGCGACGTCTACATGCTGAACGCCCCCTACAACGGCGGCACCCACCTGCCCGACATCACCGTCATCATGCCGGTGTTCCTGGAGGCGGACGATGCGCCGGCCTTCTTCGTCGCGGCGCGGGGGCACCATGCCGACGTGGGCGGAACGACGCCGGGCTCGATGCCCGCCTCCTCGCGCACCGTCGAGGACGAGGGAGTGCTGATCGACGACTTCCTGCTGGTCGACGCCGGCCGGCTGCGCGACGCCGAGACCCGCGCCCTGTTCGCCTCGGGCTTGCATCCCTCGCGCAACGTCGATCAGAACCTGGCCGACCTGAAGGCCCAGATCGCCTCCTGCCAGCGGGGCGCCGACGAGCTGATCCGCATGACCGCCGAGTTCGGCCGCCCGGTCGTTTCGGCCTACATGGGCCACATCCAGGACAACGCCGAAGAGGCCGTCCGCCGCGCCATCGCCGTGCTGAAACCCGGCGCCTTCGCCTACGAGATGGACGACGGCGCGGTCATCCGGGTCCAGATCGACGTCGACGCCGCCAATCGCACGGCCGTGGTCGACTTCACCGGCACGAGCGACCAGCGGCCGACCAATTTCAATGCGCCCTTGTCCATCACCCGCGCCGCGACCCTCTACGTCTTCCGCACCCTGGTCGACGACGCCATTCCGCTGAACGAAGGCTGCCTGAAGCCGATCCGGCTGATCGTGCCCGAGGGTTCGATGCTGAACCCTCGCTATCCCGCCGCCGTGGTCGCCGGCAACGTCGAGACCAGCCAGGCCGTCGTGGATACGCTCTACGGCGCCCTGGGCGTGCTGGCGGCCAGCCAGGGGACGATGAACAATTTCACCTTCGGCGACGACGCCCGCCAGTATTACGAGACCATTGCCGGCGGCTCAGGCGCGGGCCCCGGCTTCGACGGGACCAGCGCGGTCCAGACCCATATGACCAACAGCCGCCTGACCGACCCCGAGGTCCTGGAAACCCGCTTCCCGGTGTTGCTGGAGGCCTTCTCCATCCGGCGCGGCTCGGGCGGGGAGGGGCGCTGGACCGGGGGCGACGGCGCGGTGCGGCGGGTCCGCTTCCTCGAGCCGATGACGGCGGCCATTCTGTCCAACCATCGCCGTGTCCCGCCCTTCGGCGCGCAGGGCGGCGAGCCCGGCGCCGTCGGCGTCAATCGGGTCGAGCGGGCAGGCGGCGCGGTCGAGCCGCTCGGCTCCACCGCCGAGGTCGCCATGGCGCCGGGCGACGTCTTCGTCATCGAAACGCCGGGCGGCGGCGGCTTCGGCGCGAAAGACGCTTCCTGATCCGCCCGCGCTGGGCGACTGTCGCACGGAAGGGGAGGGTTCCATGCTGGTGCTACTGGGGATCGCGGTCGTGGTCGTGGGCTTCGTCGCCCGGATCAACCCGCTGGTGGTCATACTCATCGCGGCGATCACGACCGGGGTCATGGCCGCGGTCGGGCCGGGCGTGGACGCCGGCGCCCTGCTGACAGCCGCCGTCGACACCGTCAGCCGCTTCGGCAAGGCCTTCAACGACAACCGCTATTTCCACATCACCTGGCTGGTCCTGCCGGTGATCGGCCTGCTCGAGCGGGCCGGGCTGCAGGAGCGCGCGCGCGATCTGGTCACCCAGGTCCGGAACGTGACCGCCGGCCGGCTGATGCTGATCTATCTCGTCGTGCGCCAGGGCACGGCGGCCCTGGGCCTGACGTCGCTGGGCGGTCATCCGCAGATGGTCCGGCCCCTGATCGCGCCGATGGCCGAGGGCGCGGCCGAGACGGAGCACGGCCCGCTGACCGACAAGGCCCGCTTCCGCATCCGCAGCATGGCGGCCGGCACCGACAACGTCGGCCTGTTCTTCGGCGAGGACATCTTCATCGCCATCGGATCGATCGTGCTGATCGTCGGCTTCCTCGAACAGGCCGGCGTGCGCGTCGAGGCCCTGCATGTCTCCCTGTGGGCCATCCCCACGGCCCTTGTCGCCCTGGTGGTTCACGGCGCGCGACTGCTGATGTTCGACCGGCAGGTGAAGCGGGACATGGCCGTGCCCGATGCGGCGGCGGACGGGGAGGGCGGCCGATGATCACCCTCGAGCACGCCTACATCGTCACCGGCCTGATGTTCGCGGCCTTCTCGATCCTCAGCCTGCGCGATCCGCTGAACCCGACCCGGTTCCGCAGCGCGCTGTTCTGGGGCCTGATCGCCGGTTCGCTGCTGTTCGGCTCGTGGCTGGGCGATCTGGGCAACGGACTGTTGGTCATCGCCCTGGTCGTGATCGGCGCCATCGGCAAGCTGGGCGTCGGGAAGCCCGCCACCACCAGCGCCGACGAACGCCAGGCCGGCGCCGCCCGCTGGCGCAACGCCCTGTTCATCCCGGCTCTGATCGTGCCCCTGGTCGCGGTCGGCGGCACCCTTCTGGCCAAGCACACGCCCGCCGGCGCCTGGCTGATCTCGCCGGTGCAAACCACCCTGATCTCGCTGGGGCTCGGCTGCGTCATCGCCCTGGTCGCCGCCCTGGTCTGGTTCCGGCCGCCGGCCATGGCCCCGGTGCAGGAGGGGCGCCGTCTGATGGACTCCATCGGCTGGGCCGCCCTCCTGCCCCAGATGCTGGCCTCGCTCGGCGCCGTGTTTCTCGCCGCGGACGTGGGCCAGGTGGTCGGCGACCTGATCGCGACGGTCATTCCCATGACCTCGGCCTTCCTCGCCGTCTTCGCCTACTGCGCCGGCATGGCCCTGTTCACCATCGTCATGGGCAACGCCTTCGCCGCCTTCCCGGTCATGACCGCGGCCATCGGCCTGCCCATCGTTGTCCACCAGTTCGGCGGCGATCCGGCCATCGTCTGCGCCATCGGCATGCTGGCCGGCTTCTGCGGGACGCTGATGACGCCCATGGCCGCCAACTTCAACGTCGTGCCCGCCAACCTGCTGGAGCTGCCGGATCGCAACGCGCCCCTGAACGGCGTCATTCGCGCCCAGCTGCCCACCGCCGCCGTCATGCTCGTGGCCAACATGCTGCTGATGTACTTCCTCGCCTTCCGGTTCTGACCATGACCCAGCCTGTCGACGCCGCCCTCGCAGCCCGCTTCGCCGCCACCGCCCTCGGCCATGTGACGCGCGAGTATCCGAACCACATCATGCATGTGCTGACGGGGCCGGAGGACGCCCGCACGCCGCGCGACATGCACCCGATCTTCTTCGGCAGCTTCGACTGGCATTCCTGCGTGCACGGCTGGTGGACCCTGTTCACCCTCTACCGGCTGCACCCGGACATGGCCGAGGCCGCGCGCATCCGCGAGCTGGCCGATACGCTGTTCACCCCGGACGCGGTCGCCGGCGAGGCCGCCTATCTGGCCCGGCCCGAGGCGCGCGGCTTCGAGCGGCCCTACGGCTGGGCGTGGCTGCTCATGCTGGCCGCGGAGCTGGGGCGGCACGAGACGGAGGAGGGGCGTCGCTGGTTCGAAACCCTGCGGCCCCTGGCCCAGGTCTTCGCCGACCGGTTCAAGGCCTTCCTGCCCCTGGCGGACTACCCGGTCCGCGTGGGGACCCACTACAACACCGCCTTCGCCCTGCGGCTGACGCTCGACTACGCCGACGCCCACGACGCCGACCTCGCCGCCGCCTGTCGCGACGCCGCCCGGCGCTGGCACGGGGGCGACCGCGACTGCCAGGCCTGGGAGCCGTCGCAGGACGAGTTCCTGTCCCCCGCCCTGATGGAGGCCGAGCTGATGCGTCGGGTCCTGGCCCCCGACGCCTACCGCACCTGGTTCGATGCTTTTTTGCCGCGGCTGGCCGGGGGCGAGCCGGCGACCCTTCTCTCGCCCGCCCGGGTCAGCGACCGCACCGACGGCAAGATCGCGCACCTGGATGGCCTGAACCTGAGCCGCGGCTGGTGCTGGCGCGCCATCGCCGCGAGCCTGCCGGCCTCGGAGCCGCTGAAGGCCGCCGCCGCCGCCGCGGCCCAGCGGCACCTCGACGTCGCGCTTCCGCATGTCACCGGCGACTATATGGGCGAGCACTGGCTCGCCAGCTTCGCCCTGCTGGCCCTGCTGCAGCCCGACTAGCGCAGCAGCCAAACCCCTGCGGCTGCGGCGGCCAGGTTCACGATCACGGCCAGTCCCAGCCATGTCGCGAACGGCTGTTTCCGCGTCTTGTGGCGTAGCAACTGCTGGCCCAGCCAGGCGCCGGGTCCGCCCAGCAGCGCCGCGAGAAGCAGGGTCCGCTCCGGGAGGCGTCGCCCACCGCCGCGCGCCCGCGCCTTGTCGAAGGCGAACAGGCCGAAGGCGACGGCGCTGGCCGCCGCCCAGGCGGCCAGCAGGAGGTTCAACGTAGGGAACATGGGCGGCGGCTAGCGCGAGGTTCGCATCACCGGCACGGTAAGCAACCGATGGTCAGTCGGGACGTCGGCGGAGCCCCAGCAACACGCCGACATGACGAACAGAATCCCGTCCTGTTCGTCGCTGATACGTAACCCGTGCCAATCCCTTAACGCTGGCGTGGGGTGCATCTCGATCGTGCCGGACCGAGAGCGTGCGTACTGCTTCTGCGAGACCGCGACCCAGCCGTCGGCTGTCTGGACCAGCCCGTCGAAGGGCCAGGTCTGTCCGGGGAGAGGCCAGCCCGGGTCTGACTGCACGGTATGGGCGAACACCGACGTAATCCGGTCTCCGCAGACTCGCACGATCTCACCCTCTTTCAGGCTCAGATGGGCCAAGCTTGTCCCAACGATAATGCAGTCCGTGCGGGATGGGTCGGGAAACACGCCGACGACCGGGTCGCAGTCCGGGTTGAGTCGTCCCCCGCAGAGTTCGTTGCTAGCTTCCGTGACGAAGGCTACCGATCCCGTAATGGGGTCGATCCGGCGCAGGCCGCCTCCCCACTCCCCGCGAGCATAGCCAACGTAGACGCGTCCCTCAGCGTCGGCCGCCACGTGGACGCCCGGCGACAATTCGCCGGCGAGCGGGACTTCGCGCCAGTCGCCTGCGTCGTGAAGAATGAGCTGTCGGCTCGTCACCAGGCCGGGCCAAGCGCCGCCGCTGGTGAACATTCCGATCTGATCGTCCGAGGAAGCGAGGGTCGCCGAGCGCGACGGATCCCGCAGGTCCTCGATGATGACCGCGCCGTACTCGTCGGGACCCCGTAGCGCCCAGAGCCGGTCGCCGTCCGGCAGCATATCGACGAAGCCTCGTCCAAGGAGCGTCCGCTCGCCCGTTCGCCGGTCGATCCGGACGAGGACGCCGTCCATGCCGCGGAGCCACAGATGCTCGGCGTCCGCCGCCGCCTCGACCACGGCTCGACCCAGGTCCGGATCGGACCAGGTTTGGGCGGCGGTCGGCCCGCTCAGTCCGATGGTTAGGAGGAATGTGAGCAGCATGCGCATAAGGCTCAGCTTAGCGCGTTTTTCGCTTTGAGCCGAACTGGCCCCACACCCCTTCACCAGAGCGGACCGCCGTCAGCCGGTAGCGGATTCCCGGCTCGGCCCTTTCGGGCCGTCCGGGAGTTCGTCAGATGCCAGGCCTCGTCGCCCGATTTCGCTTCGCTCGTCGGGGATGACAAGCTCGACTTCACCACCTCGGGGCGCGGTCCGCTTACGCGTAGCTCTGGATCGGGCGGACATCCAGATCGCCGGCGCGGACGGCGGCGATGGCCTGGGCGGCGGCGAGTGCGGCGGAGGAGGTGGTGTAGTAGGGGATCTTCATCATCAGGGCCGTGCGGCGCAGCGAGAAGCTGTCCTGCAGCGACTGCTTGCCCTCGGTGGTGTTGATGACCAACTGGACCTCGCCGTTCTTCATCGCGTCGACGATGTGCGGACGGCCTTCCAGCACCTTCTTCACGTGGCCGACGGGCACGCCCTGGCCGGTCAGGTACTCGTGCGTCCCGCCCGTGGCGATCAGGCTGAAGCCCTGGGCCAGCAGGGTGTTCGCCGTCTCGATCACGAACGGCTTGTCCGAGTCCTTGACCGAGATGAAGGCGCAGCCGCTGGTCGGCAGGGTGGTGCCGCCGCCGATCTGGCTCTTGGCGAAGGCGCGGGCGAAGGCGGGAGCCATGTCGGTCTCGCCCTCACGCTTCCAGTCCAGGCCCATGACCTCGCCGGTCGAGCGCATTTCCGGGCCCAGGATGGTGTCCACGCCGGCGAAACGGGCGAACGGGAAGACCGCCTCCTTCACCGCGATGTGGTCATAGGGCTTGTCGGCAAGGCCGAAGGATTTCAGCGGCACGCCGGCCATGACCTTGGCGGCGATGGCGGCGATCGGCTGGCCGATGGTCTTGGCCACGAAGGGAGCCGTGCGCGAGGCGCGCGGGTTCACTTCCAGCACGAAGATGCGCGGCTCGGCCGAGTGCGGCTCCTCGATGGCGAACTGGACGTTCATCAGGCCGCGGACCTTCAGGGCCCGGGCCATGGCCTCGGTCTGGCGCTTCAGCTCGGCGATGGTGGCGGCCGAGAGGGAGTAGGGGGGCATGGAGCAGGCGCTGTCGCCCGAGTGCACGCCGGCCTCTTCGATGTGCTCCAGCACGCCCGCCACGAACACCGTCTCGTCGTCGCACAGGGCGTCGACGTCCACCTCGGTGGCGCGGTTCAGATAGTGGTCGATCAGCACCGGATCGTCGCCCGAGACGCGCATCGCCTCGCCGACGTAGCGGTCCAGCTGCTCACGGTCATGGACGATCATCATGCCGCGGCCGCCCAGCACGTAGGACGGGCGCAGGACGACCGGATAGCCGACCTCCTCGGCCTTGCGGGCGGCTTCCTCGGCCGAGCGGGCCAGGCCGTTGGGCGGCTGCATCAGGCCGATGTCGTGCAGCATGACCTGGAAGCGCTCGCGGTCCTCGGCCAGGTCGATGGAGTCGACGCTGGTGCCGAGGATCGGCACGCCGTCCTCCTGCAGGGCGTGGGCCAGCTTCAGCGGGGTCTGGCCGCCGAACTGGACGACCACGCCGATCAGCTCGCCCTTGGAGCGCTCCACCTCGATCAGCTCCAGCACGTCCTCGGCCGTCAGCGGCTCGAAATACAGCCGGTCCGAGGTGTCGTAGTCGGTCGAGACCGTCTCGGGGTTGCAGTTGACCATGATGCTCTCGACGCCGATGTCGTCGAAGGCGAAGGCCGCGTGGCAGCAGCAGTAATCGAACTCGATGCCTTGCCCGATCCGGTTCGGCCCGCCGCCCAGGATGATCGCCTTCTTGCGATCCGAGGGCTGGGCTTCGCACTGCGGAACCTGGCCCAGGGCCCCGGTCTCATAGGTCGAATACATATAGGCGGTGGCGCTGGCGAACTCGGCCGCGCACGTGTCGATGCGCTTGAACACCGGGCGCACGTTCAGGCCGCGGCGGGCCTTGCGGACCTCGGCCTCGGTCTTGCCGGTCAGCTGGGCCAGGCGGGCGTCGGAGAAGCCCTTGGCTTTCAGCTTGCGGAAGTCGGTCGGCGTCGTCGGCAGGCCCTGGACCACCACATGGCCCTCGGTGCGGACGATGTCGGCGATCTGGCGCAGGAACCAGGGCTCGTAGGAGCAGGCCGCGTTGACCTCTTCGACCGACAGGCCGTGGCGGAAGGCCTGGGCGATGACGCGGATGCGGTCCGGCGTCGGCTGGCCCAGGGCGCGGATGACGGCGGCGCGGGCCGAGGCGTCGTCCTCGACGTCCGCCACGCCCTCGATCTCGATCTCGTTGAAACCGGTCAGGCCGGTCTCGAGACCGCGCAGGGCCTTCTGCATCGACTCCTGGAAGGTGCGGCCGATGGCCATGACCTCGCCGACCGACTTCATCGAGGTCGACAGGGTCGCCTCGGCGCCGGGGTATTTCTCGAAGGCGAAGCGCGGGATCTTGGTGACGACATAGTCGATCGACGGCTCGAACGAGGCCGGGGTCACCTGGGTGATGTCGTTGGTCAGTTCGTCCAGCGTGTAGCCGACGGCCAGGCGGGCGGCGACCTTGGCGATCGGGAAGCCGGTGGCCTTCGACGCCAGGGCCGAGGAGCGCGACACGCGGGGGTTCATCTCGATGACGACCATGCGGCCGTCGGCCGGGTTGATCGCCCATTGCACGTTCGAGCCGCCGGTCTCGACGCCGATCTCGCGCAGGACGTTGATCGAGCCCGTGCGCATGCGCTGGTACTCTTTGTCGGTCAGGGTCAGGGCCGGGGCGACGGTGATGGAGTCGCCGGTGTGCACGCCCATCGGGTCGATGTTCTCGATCGAGCAGATGATGATGCAGTTGTCCGCCTTGTCGCGGACGACCTCCATCTCATACTCCTTCCAGCCCAGCACCGACTCCTCGATGAGGACTTCGGTGGTCGGCGAAAGGTCGAGGCCGCGTTCGACGATCTCTTTGAATTCCTCGACATTATAGGCGATGCCGCCGCCGGTGCCGGCCAGGGTGAAGCTGGGGCGGATGATCGCCGGCAGGCCCACGAAGGCGAGGGCGTCGTCGCCCTCCTCGACGGTGTGGATGGCGCGCGAGCGCGGGCTCTCGAGGCCCAGCTTGTCCATGGCGTCGCGGAATTTCTGGCGGTCCTCCGCCTTGTCGATGACGTCGGCCTTGGCCCCGATCATCTCGACGCCGTGCTTCTTCAGCGCGCCCGAGGCGTCCAGCGCCAGGGCCGTGTTCAGCGCCGTCTGACCGCCCATGGTCGGCAGCAGGGCATCCGGCTTCTCCTTGGCGATGATGCGCTCGACGAATTCCGGCGTGATCGGCTCGATGTAGGTGGCGTCGGCCACCTCCGGATCGGTCATGATCGTGGCCGGATTGGAGTTGACCAGGATGACCCTGTAGCCCTCGGCCTTCAGCGCCTTGCACGCCTGGACGCCCGAATAGTCGAACTCGCACGCCTGTCCGATCACGATCGGACCCGCGCCGATGATCAGGATGGACTGGATGTCTGTGCGCTTGGGCATGGGCCTCTAGGCTCTTCTTCTTGAAATCAGTTCGTGACGACCGCGCATTCCCAGCCGTCGTAGTCCAGCTGGAAGGCCGCGGCCCAGGCTTGCATCATGGCGGAGACCGGGGCGAACGAGCCCTCGTCCACCGCCATCGTCGTCTCCAGGACGGTCGAATCGTCCTGGCCCCGGGTGACGAACCCGGCCCGCCGCGCGACCTCGTTGAGGTCGTCGTGGTCCCCCGCGCCGTAGAAATAGAACAGGGTGTGCCGCGGCGTGACGCCCGAATCACCCTGCGCCGCCAGGGCCGCCCGCACCATGGCGTCACGCTCTTCGTGAGACACATCGGCATGGGACACGGCGGCTGGGTCTCCTCGCGCGCGCGGACCCGGCGCAGGCAGGGCGCCAGCGCGGTCCGGTTCGGGTTGTCGGTTAAGCGGCCCGTCTAAAGACGGGGACCCCGCGGGGCAAGGCGAAATCCGCGCCGCAGTCAGAACTGTTCCATCGCGATACAGATCTGGGATTAAGCTTAGCCGTAGTAATCTATTACAGATCTTTCATCTGATATGGTTAAGCTTGAACAAAGTCTCGCCTTTTTCCCAAGTCTCACTGTGTCGGTTGAAGGGCGGAATTGCGTCCAAGGGGCGTCGAAGCGGCATTCCAGCGACCCGACCTCTGCCCGGCGAGCCAAAAAGCCAACGAGAAAGGTCGTCATGTCTTTCCGTACCCGTCTCTCAGAGTCCTCAGCACTTACCGGCGGCGTGATCGCCGCCATTTTATTCGCCACGCCGGTCTTCGCGCAGGACCCGCCCCCTCCCCAAAGTCAGGCCCAACCCCAGCAGGAACCCGACGACGACGACGCCGAGGATGTCGGCGACGTGATCGTCACCGGGTCGCGCATCCCGCAAAACGAGTTCACCAGTTCGTCGCCGATCCAAGTGCTGACCACCGAGCGTGGCCAACAGCGCGGGCTCAGCGACACCGCGCAACTGCTTCAGAGTTCGACCATCGCTGCCGGGTCGCCGCAGGTGAACTCGACCATCTCCAGCGCCTTCGTCACCGACGGCGGTCCGGGGGCGTCGACCATCTCCCTGCGAGGGCTCGGCGCCAATCGCACCCTGGTGCTGCTGAACGGCCGTCGCGCCGGTCCGGCGGGCACGCGCGGCGGCGTCTCGGCCTTCGACCTGAACGTCATCCCGCAGTCGGCGATCAACCGCATCGACGTGCTGAAGGACGGCGCCTCGTCCATCTACGGCTCGGACGCCATCGCCGGCGTCGTCAACCTGATCACCGAGCGCAGCCGCGACGGCGGCGAGATGAGCGCCTTCGCCAGCCTGCCCTTCGAGTCGGGCGGCGAGCAGTACAATATCTCCGGCGCGTGGGGGAAAACCTTCGACCGCGGCTACTTCAACATCTCGGCGGACTGGTATCTGCAGGAACAGCTCAGGGCCGGCGATCGCGACTACCTGACCTGCTCGAACCAGTACGTGTTCGAGCCCGGCACCCGGACCCGGGCCGATCGTATCGACCCGCGCACGGGGCAGCCGCAGTGCAACGACGTCGTCTGGGGCCAGGTCTTCTCCTACGGCATCAACCCGGTGACCGGCGGCCTGCTGACGCGCCCCGGACGGTTCCAGTTCGACTACGACGGCAACCTCGGTCAGTTCATCCCGCCGCGGCCCGCCAATCCGGCCATCGACGCCCTGTACCCGCAGGCGCCGCCAGGCTTCTATCTGGTCAACTACGACCCGGCGTCCCGGGCGGTGGTCAACGCGAGCCATCCGACCTTCCAGCCCGAGAACACCATCATTCCGGAGACCGAACGCTACACGGTCTTCCTGGAAGGGGCGTATGAGTTGGGCGGCGGCGTCGAGGCCTATGCCGAACTGCTGCTGAACCGTCGCGAAAGCCGCACCGACAGCTACCGGCAGTTCTGGAACTACGTCTACACCTCCGACTTCCTGGATCTCTATTTTGGCGCTCCGGGCTTCGGGGGCGATCCGCTGAACGGCTTCTCGGGCCTGAACATCCTCAGCCCGACGCCGGTGACCGATCACTTCGACGCGTCCCAGAAGGTCGACTACACCCGACTGGTGCTGGGCGTTCGCGGCGACATCAGCGGCGGCTTCATGGAAGGCTGGCACTGGGACGTCTACGGCCAGTACAGCCGGTCGGACGGCGAATACACCAGCGATGTCATCCTCGATGACGCCGTCAATTCGACCAGCTTCAAGACCGAGTCCTGCGTCGGCACCAACCTGCCGATCAGCGGCCGTCCCTGTATCGACGTCGACTTCACCCGTCCGGGCTTCCTGGCTGGCGATCTGACGCCTGAAGAGCGGGCGTTCCTGTTCGATGTGGAAACCGGCACGACGATCTACGAGCAGACGTATTTCGAAGGATCGATCGCCGGGAACCTCTGGGAGCTGCCGGCGGGGCCCCTTGGCCTGGCCGTGGGCTTCCATGTCCGGCGGGATGAGATCGTCGACACCCCAGGGGACGTCACCCTTGCTGACAACAGCTGGGGCCTGACGGGTGCGGGCATCACCGCAGGCAAGGAAGACACCAAGGAGATCTATGCGGAGTTCGCCATCCCGCTGATCGTTGACCAGCCCTATGTGAAGAGCCTCGATCTGTCTCTGTCCGGCCGATACACGGATACGGACTCCTCGGGCGACGCGGGGACCTACAAGGTCGGCCTGAACTGGGCCATGAGCGACGCCATTCGCATCCGAGCGACCCACGGCACCTCGTTCCGGGCTCCGGCCCTGTTCGAGCTCTACCTCGCCGACCAGACCAGCTTCCTGGGCCAGCGCGCCATCGATCCCTGCATCAACGTCGGCGATCGGCTGGCGGACGGCGAGATCAGCCAGGAGCTGTTCAACAACTGCACCAGCGCGGCCGGACCCGGCGGCGGCGTCGCGCCCGACTTCGCGGGCGGGGTGTCGTCGGCGGAGATCACCACCGGCGGCGGGCTCGGCTTGCTCGAACCCGAAACCTCGGTGGCCACCGTCATCGGCGTCGTCCTGACACCCCCTGACAGCAACCTCAGCCTTGCGCTCGACTACTTCGAGATCAAGATCGAGGACGAGGTCACGGCCCTGGGCGCGCCGAATGTGGTCAACGGCTGCTACACCTCCGACAATTTCCCGACCGACCCGCTGTGCAACCAGTTCACGCGGGATCCATCGCTGGGGGTGACCGAAGTCCGAGACCAGTTCATCAACATCGCCGAGCAGAACAACCGGGGTCTCGATTTCACCGCCCGGTGGTTCCACGACTTCGACTGGGGCACCCTGACCCTCGACACCCAGACGACCTGGACGCTGGAGAACAACCAGGCTCTGTTCATCGAGGCGCCGACCGACTTCCTCGGCGACATCGGCAGTCCGGAGTTGGTGGGCAACATCAACCTCACCGTCGCTCGCGGCCCCTGGACCGCCTTCTGGGGCTTCGACTGGATCGGGCCGCAGGACGACACCCAGGAGTACATCCTCGCCAACGGCTCGCCGTTCCAGGTCATCGACGGCCGCACGACGGAGGTGAAGGCCTATGCCGAGTTCACCGGCTTCCACAGCGTCTCCCTGTCTTACGAGACGGACGGATGGACGTTGATGGGCGGCTTTGCGAACGTGTTCGACGAACTGCCGCCGGCGGCCTCGGCCGTAGCGACAGGCACGGTCGGCAACTCGGTGTTCTCGTCGCAGTACACCGAGGCCTACTACGGACGGCGGGCCTTCCTGAGGGTCAGCAAGTCGTTCTGACGGATGCGGGGCGGCGGCGTGAGCCGCCGCCCTTGCCGTTTTCCGCCGGCGTGTGAAAGTCAGGCGGCGTCACCTCGTCTCGCTCGGGAAACTGCATGGCCATCATCAGGGGTCTGAGGGACACCCTCGACAAGGAGGTCGCCCGCTTCGCGCCGGCGCCGCTGAAGCAACCCGTGCTGGCCAACAGCATCCCGAAAGGGGGCACCCACCTGCTGCGCAACATCCTGCGCATGTTCGTGCCGGCGTCGCAGCATTACGATCAGGACTTCGTGCAGGTGCCGAACATGCATCTGCACCTGGCGGCCTTCAATCCGCACGCGCCGATGCTGTCCAGCGGCCACCTGCTGTTCAGCGACCAGTCGCTGGCCAACATCCGCTTCGCCCGGCATCTGCTGCTGGTGCGCGATCCCTATGACTGGGTCCTGGCCCGGGCGAGGTTCTTCGTTTCCGACGAGTTCGACCAGGAGAACATCCAGCACCTGAAGTCCGGCCTGTTCTCGGCCGAGGCGCTGATGAACATGATGATCTTCGGCATCCACCAGAAGTCGCCGGCGCTGATCGACATCTACACCCACAACGCCGCCGCCTGGCTGGGCACGGGGGCGCACCTCGTCCGCTACGAGGATCTGGCAAGGGCGGTGAAGGACCTCGAGGCGCCGGAGAGCGACGCCCTGTTCGCGGGGCTGCTCGCCGCCGCGGGGATCGACCGGCCCGACGACTGGCGCGAGCGCGTGGCCGTCGGCGCCGACAGGAAGCAGAGCCGGACCGCGCGCGAGAACCTCAAACTGCCCGAGGGCATCGTCTTCCCCGATCAGCTTCCGGAGACGCAGCGGCGGCTGGTGGATTATCACGCGCCGGGGCTGAGAGCCCTGCTCGGCTACGCCTGAGCGGAGGCTTCGGCGATCCAGTCGGGCAGGTCGTCGATCCGGTCCAGGGCGCAGTAGCGCGGATGGTTCTCAGGCGCGTCGGCCAGTTCGTGGGCCCAGGTGATGGCGTAGGGGATGTGCACGGCGAAGGCGCCGGCCGCCAGGGCCGGCAGGACGTCCGACTTCATCGAATTGCCGGCCATCACGGCCTCCTCGGCGCCGGTGCCGTGGCGGGCGAAGACGCGTTCATAGGTGCGCTGGTCCTTCTCCGAGACGATCTCGACCGCCGCGAAAAGGTCGCCGAGACCCGAAGCGGCGAGCTTGCGCTCCTGGTCCAGCAGGTCGCCCTTGGTGATCAGCACCAGACGGTAGCGCTCCGACAACCGCGCCAGAGCCTCGTCGACGCCGGGCAGCGTCTCAACCGGATGGGCCAGCATCTCGCGCCCGGCGGCCAGAATTTCGCGGATCGCCCCGGCCGGCGGCTCGCCTTCGCACAGCTCCATCGCCGTCTCGATCATCGACAGGGTGAAGCCCTTCACGCCGTAGCCGTAGAGCCGAAGGTTGCGGCGCTCGACCTCGGCCAGCCGGGCATGGACCAGGTCGCCGTCGTGGTCGGCCAGCAGCTCCAGGAAACGAGCCTGGGTCAGGCGGAAGACCGTCTCGTTGTGCCAGAGGGTGTCGTCGGCATCGAGGCCGACCGTGGTGATGGGCATGATCGGTCCGGGGGCGATTCCTGGGGGCGTCGCCCTCCTGACCGCGTCCGCCGGGCGCCGTCAACCAAGCCCTTACCATGTCCGTCAGGGATATCTTTTGAACTCGGGGCTTTGATGGCGCGACGGGGGCTTGTTGAGGCGGCCGAGGAGTAACGGTCATGACGAACAGCCCGGAGAGCGCCGGCGCCGCAGCCATGGTTCTGGACATCGGGACCGGCCGTCCGCTGCCGCCGATCACCGAGCGCCGTTCCTACGCCGAGCCGTTCGGCCGCACGTCCTTCACCATGGTGACCCGCGCCGGCCGTGAGATGGCGGTCAGTCTGTCGGCCCAGCCGGTGTTCGATCTCGCCCGCTCGACGGCGGTGGCGCGACGCATCCGCCGCTCGCTGCGCAATGGCGTCGCCGGCGGCGCGCCCGGCCTGATCCGCCACGCCCTTGAGGCGGCCGACTTCAAGCGCATCGACCTGCAGACGCTGAAGAGCGGCCTGGAGCTGCTGCGGCTCGCGCCCAATGAAAGCGGCGTGATCCCGGCCTTCTGGCGCACGGTCGCGCCCAGCGCCGGCCATTTCGCCCTGCTGTGCCAGGATCTGCGCGGCCAGACCGAGGGCGGCGCTCTGTTGGTCGAGGTCGTCGGCAACGTCGACCACGCGCCGGAGGAGGCCTTGCAAGCCGCTATGCCGTCGTTCGAGAGCGGCGGCCTGGGCATGATGCTGCACATCGCGCCCGACCTCGGCGCCGCCCGGCGCATGGCCCAACTGAGGCCCCAGTGCCTGGCCATCGACTTCGCCGGGGTTGAGCACGAGACCGCCCGCGGCTGGCAGTCGGCGGCGCAGTTGATCGGCGCGGCCCGCCTGGCCTGCCCGCAGGTGCTGCTGCTGAACCTGCGCCCCGATCGCGGCCTGGCCGCCGAGACCGCCGGGGCCACCCACGCCGTCTTCGCCGATATGCAGGCCGTCACCGTCTGACCAGTTGACGTCAGGGTCGCACAGGCCCTTGATCCGGCGCATGCAGGCTACGCTTCCCGCCCGCCTCTACGGCAGTCCCGACGCCTGGGCGCGCGAGCGCTCGGACGTGTTCGGCCGCGCCTGGCTGTTTCTGGGCCATGAGGCTGAGGCGGCCGCGCCCGGCGACTGGATCGCCGCCGACATCGCCGGCCATCGGCTGTTCGCCGTGCGCGGCAAGGACGGCGCGCTGCGGGCCTTCCACAACGTCTGCCGCCACCGCGCCGGGCCGCTTGTCGAGGGCCCACGGGGCCATTGCGAAGGCGAGCTCACCTGCGCCTACCACGGCTGGCGCTACGCCCTGGACGGCCGCCTGCGGGCGGCGACGGGATTCGGGGCGGCCGAGGGGTTCGATCCGCGCGACTTCGGCCTGCTGCCGGTCCGCCTGGAGATCTGGCGGGGGCTGGCCTTCGCCTGCCTCGACTCCGACGGGCCGCCGCTCGAACAGCTCGTGGCCCCGCTGGAGGCGCTGCTCAGCGAGCGGGGACTGTCGATCGCGGCCCCGGCGCTGCGCCGCTCGCATGACCTCGCCTGCGACTGGAAGGTCTATGCCGAGAACTACCTCGAGGGCTACCACATCGGGGCCGTCCATCCGGTGCTGTCGGACGAGCTGGGTTCGGCCGAATACCGCGTCCGCGTCGAGGGGCAACTGGTCGTCCAGGAGGCGGTCGGGGTCAACGACGGGCCCCAGGCCGGGGTCTGGGGCTGGCTGTGGCCCAACCTCGGGATCAACGTCTATCGCGACGGGGCCATGATCGAGCGTATGACGCCGGTCGGGCCGGGGCGGACACGTCTCGACTACCTGTTCCTCAACGATGGCGGGGAGGGCGCGCTGGGCGAGGCGCTGGACGCCTCCGACCGCCTGACCGCCGAGGACGCCCGCATCTGCGAGGCGGTGCAGGCGAATCTCTCGGCCGGGGCCTATGACCACGGCGTCCTGAGTCCGCGGCACGAAATGGCCGTTGGCTGGTTCCAGTCGCGCATCGCGGAGATCCATGCATGAACGAGAAGCAGAAGCTCGGCTGGGGCCTCGCCGCCCTGGTGGTCGCCGGCAATATGATCGGCTCCGGCCTCTATCTGCTGCCCGCCACCCTGGCGCCGTTCGGCAGCTCCAGCGTCATCGGCTGGATGGTCGCCGGATTCGGGGCCGTGACCCTGGCGCTGGTGTTCGCCGCCCTGGGCCGACTTCAGCCGGACGCCGACGGCCTTTCCGGCTTCGCCGAGCGCGGGCTCGGGCGGTTCTTCGGCTTCCAGACGGCCCTGGCCTTCTGGAGCGCCTGCCTGATCGGCAACGTGGCCGTGGCGGTGGCCGCGACCGGCTATCTCGCCTTCTTCTTCCCGGTCCTGAGCGAGCCGGTGCCGGCGACCTTCTGCAACCTTGGCCTGATCTGGCTGGCCACCGGGGCCTACATCCTCGGGGCCCGGACGGCGTCGCGGTTCGCAGCCCTGGCCCTGGTCATCGGCCTGATCCCCATCGTCATCGCGGTGATTGCGGGCGTCGCCGCCTTTGATCCCAACGTCTTCGAGGCCTCGTGGAGCCCCGACAACCGCCCGCTGACCGAGACCGTGCCCGCGTCCCTGGCCATCATCTTCTGGGCCTTCCTGGGGGTCGAGAGCGCCGCGGTGCTGTCAGCCAGGGTCAAGGATCCGTCGCGAGACGTCGGCCGGGCCTCGATCGCCGGGGTGGTCCTGGCCACTGTCGTCTATGTGGCCGCCAGTTGCGCCGTGTTCGGAGTCATCCCGGCCGCTGACCTGGCCCATTCGTCGAGCCCCTACGCCGATCTGGCGGCCAAGGTCTTCGGCGCCTCGATCGCCGGCGTCGTGGCCATCTGCGCCGTGGTGAAGACGCTGGGCACCCTCAGCGGCTGGGTGATGATGGGCGGGGAAACGGCCCGCGCCGCGTCGCGCAGCGGCTATCTGCCGTCGGGCTTCAGCGCGGGCGAGAAGACCCCGATCGCCAATCCCCTGCTGGGCGCGGCCATCATGTCGGTGGCGGCGGTGATCTCGGGTCAGCCGACCCTGGGCGCCCAGTTCGGCATCCTGATCGGGGTCACATCGGTGCTGACGCTGACGGTCTATGCGGTCTGCTCGGCCTCTCTGTTCCGTCTGGCGCGGTGGAGTCGGGCCCGGGTCATCGCCATCGTGGGCATGGTCTTTTCGGCCGCGGCGGTCGCTGCGGCGGCCCCAGGCTATGTGCTGCCGACGGCGGGGTTCTTCGTCTTCACCTCGGTGATCTGGTTCGCTTTCCTGAGAAAGTCCCGTCGCGCCGTTGACCCCACCGCCGCCGACGCCTAACCACGCCGCCGTTTGCCCGCCTGTATTCGGTGCTACGGAGCCTGCCATGACCGACAAGCTACTTCCCGGCGTCACCGGCGTTCTCGCTCTGGCGGACGGCACCATCTTCCAGGGCGTGGGCTGCGGAGCCGTCGGCTCGGCTCTGGGCGAGGTGGTCTTCAACACCGCCATGACCGGTTACCAGGAGATCCTGACCGACCCGTCCTACATGAGCCAGATCCTGGCCTTCACCTTCCCGCACGTCGGCAACGTCGGCGTGAACGTCGAGGACGTGGAAGGGATCTCCGGCGGCGAGGCTGCCTCGGCGCGCGGCGCGATCTTCCGCGACGTGCCGACCGACCCGGCCAACTACCGCTCGGAAAGCGACTTCGACGGCTGGATGCAGCGCCGCGGCGTGGTCGGCCTGGCCGGGATCGACACCCGCGCCCTGACCGCCCGTATCCGCGACGGCGGCGCGCCGCACGCGGTGATCGCCCATGACCCGGACGGCAATTTCGACCTCGACGCCCTGGTCGCCGAGGCCAAGGCCTGGACCGGCCTGGTCGGCCTGGACCTGGCCAAGCCCGCCTCGACCCTGCAGTCGTTCGACTGGGACGAGGGCCTGTGGGACTGGCCGGAAGGCCACCCGCGCGTCGATGCGACCGACAAGACCGTGGTGGTCATCGACTATGGCGTGAAGCGCAACATCCTGCGCGCCCTGGCCTCCACCGGCGCCAAGATCACCGTCGTTCCGGCGACGACTACGGCCGAGGAGGTCCTGGCCCGCAATCCGGACGGTGTCGTGCTGTCGAACGGTCCGGGCGACCCGGCCGCGACCGGCGTCTATGCGGTGCCCGAGATCCAGAAGCTGGTCGAGAGCGGCAAGCCGCTGTTCGGCATCTGCCTGGGCCACCAGATGCTGGCCCTCGCCCTCGGCGCCAAGACGGTCAAGATGGACCAGGGGCACCACGGGGCGAACCACCCGGTGAAGGATCTGACGACCGGCAAGGTCGAGATCGTGTCGATGAACCACGGCTTCACCGTCGATCGCGACAGCCTGCCGGACGCCGTGGTCGAGACCCACGTCAGCCTGTTCGACGGCACCAACTGCGGCATCGCCCTGAAGGACAAGCCGGTGTTCAGCGTCCAGCACCACCCGGAAGCTTCGCCCGGGCCGACGGACAGCCTGTATCTGTTCCAGCGGTTCGCTGACTCGATGAACGGCGCGGGGAACCGGCCATAGCCCGCTCGACGTACCTGAACTGGCTGGGGCGGGTCATGCGGCCCGTCGCGGCTTCGTCCAAGGTTGACGCCGCAGCGCAGGACCTCGTGCTGGGCTATGCGACCGGCTACGGCGTCGACCTGATCGAGGCTTTCGTGCGCTCGCTGCGCGCGGTCTATTCAGGCCCGGCGGCGCTGTTCGTCGGCGACGACCCGGCGGTCGCCGCCTTCCTGGCCGAACATGACATCGAGGCGCTGCGCCCGGCCCCGTCCGACGCGTGGACGCCGCAGCCGGTGGTGGCGCGCTTCGCCGACTATGCGCGGGTGCTGGAGGATCGGCCGGCTGTCCGCGACGTCCTGCTGACCGACGTCCGGGACGTGATCTTCCAGGCCACGCCGTTCGAGCCGCGGGCCAGGGGTCTCGAAGTGTTTGTCGAGTACGAGCGGCATGTGCTCGCCGACCACGGCTTCCAGATGAAGCACCTGCGGGCGGGCGTCGGCGCCGACCTGGCCGACAAGCTGAAGGACAATCGCTGCATCTGCGCCGGGACCATCTTTGGACCGGCTGACGAGGTCGCGCGGGTCTGCCGGCTGATCCTGATGCTGGGCGCCATCCCGAAGTCCGCGATCGGCGGCGGCTTCGGCATCGACCAGGCTTCGCTGGCCGCGGCGATCGGTTACGACCTGATCCCGGCCGACATCCAGGACAACTACAAGCGTGTCGCCACGGTGGGGCTCAGCCTTGAGGGCGTGCGGGCGGTGGATGGTTTGATCGTCAATCCGGACGGCGGCTTCAGCCCGGTGGTGCACCAGTACGACCGGCATGAGAACCTGGTTCAGGCCGTTCGCGAGCGCTGGGCCAGCGCGACGCCGGATCGCGTCAGGACAGGACCTCAAGGACTGGATCGGCTGCTGGCGAAACTCTCGGCGTCGACGGGACGTCGGTTGCCGGAACTGCGCTGACACAGGTCGCCGGGGCGCCCCGCGGATGGGCGTGGCGGTGCCAGTTCCAGGCGCTCGAAACGATGCTACGAAGGTCAGAGAGTTCGGGCGTGAAGCCCAGGACCTCGCGGGCGCTCCGCGGATCCGCGACCAGCCGCGCCGGATCTCCGGGACGCCGCGCGCCGGCGGGCGCGGGCAGGCTGTGGCCTGACACCTCGGAAATGGCCTGCAAGACCTCGCGCACCGAATAGCCTTCGCCCGTGCCGAGGTTGAAGGCCTGAGGTCCGGGCGCTCCGCCGAGCAGGCGCTCGAGCGCCTGGACGTGCGCCCGGGCCAGGTCGGCGACATGGATGTAGTCTCGGATCGCCGTGCCGTCGGGCGTGTCGAAATCCTCGCCGAAGACCTGGAAGTCGTCGATGTGGCCCTGGATGGCCATCATGGCGCGAGGGATCAGGTGGGTCTCGGTCTGTCTGAACTCGCCGATCTCACCGTCGGGGTCGGCGCCGCAGGCGTTGAAGTACCGCAGCATGATCGGGTTCAGCGACTGCTTCGAGGCGACCTCGGCGATCACCTCTTCGCACATCAGCTTGGCGCGGCCGTAGGTGTTGACCGGGTTGCGCGGCGTGTCCTCGGCCATCGGCCGCCCCCCGGGGGCGTCGCCGTACACGGCGCAGGTGCTGGAGAAGACCAGGTCGTCACAGCCGGCCTGACGCATGCCTTCCAGCAGGGCCAGGGTGCCGCCGACATTGTTGTGGAAATACTGCAGCGGATTGGTCGCGGACTCGCCCACGATGGACGAGGCGGCGAAATGCATCACCGCCGCGACGTCGTGCTCGACCAGGGTGGCGCGAACGCGCTCGACCTCATGGATGTCGCCGCGGACCAGCGGCCCCCAGTGCACGACGCCTTCGTTGCCGGTCGACAGGTCGTCGAGCGTCACGGGCAGGTAACCGGCCTGCGACAGCGCCTTGCAGGCGTGACTGCCGATGTAGCCGGCGCCGCCGGTGACGAGGATGGCCTTACGGGTCATCTGAACCTTTGGGTGCGATGCATGGCGCGGGCCTTCGCACGCGGACGCGACCAGAGAAAGGCAGGCGGAGGAGCGAGACGATCCGTCGCTGGCTCAGTCGGCGAAGCCAAAGCGGACCGCGACGCTGACCAGGGCGTGCTCGCCGTCATGCGAGCGCAGCAGGACGCTGACGTGGCGCACGGGCCCGAGCTGGCGGCCCGAGGCGTCGGCGATGGCCATGGCCTGGGCGCGGGCGCGGGACACGGCGTCGGCGGTGGCGGCGTTCCAGACCGCCTCGCCGGGATCGCGGCCGGCGTCGAGGCCGAGCAGGGAGATGAACGGGCCCATCGGACCGAAGTCGAGGCCGTTCAGGCTGTCGCTCAGATTGGCGACGCCCGCGTCGGCCAGGGCGTCGACGAAGGCGGGCAGGCGGGTCTCGTTCGGGCGGCTCAGCTTGACCTGCACCGAGGCGGTGACGGTGCGGGTCGTCTCGGCCGGCGCACCCATGGCGGGGACCAGTTCGACGGCGACGGCTGCTTCTTCGATCGCATCGGCCGCGGCTTCTGCGGCGGCGGCGGAGTCGGTGGTCCAGGCCGTTTCGGCGTCGTCCATCCACGAGGGCTGTTCGGCGATGGCGTATTTGGTCTCGCCGACCTCGATGGCGACCGAGAAATTGTTCGCCACCGAGCGGATGCGCTCCAGTTGGGCGTTGCGGTCAGCCACGGCCTCCACCGCGGTCTTGCCCTTGCCCTCGACGGTGACGGTCATCATGCCGCCGGCCGCGTCGGGCATCCGCGCCTTGCCCTGGGCGGTGACGAACAGGCCCTGGCCGCCGGCCATGGACTCGGCCACGCCCTGGCCGAACTGGTCAAGGCTGGCGGCGATCGGGCCGGCGATGTCCTGGGCCGCGGCGGGCGTGGCGAAGAGCGCGGCGGCGGCCGCGGCGACGACGAGACGGTACATGGTGCTTCCCCCAAAGATGCGGGGGCAGACAACCACAGGCGCTGGACGGTGAAAAGGCTACGCTAGGTCGCAACAGGCTTGGGTTCGGCCTGGAACTGCTTGTGGACGATGAGCCAACGGCCATCGATCCGCGCAAGCGTCATGTAGTCCGTGAAGCGGACCCCCGGATAGTCGAGGGTGATCTTGGCCACGGCCGTGTCGCCGACGACTTCGATCGAGTCGATCCAGCGGCGGCGCTGCGCCTCGTCAGGGGCGGGCGTTCCGGGGGCGCGGCCGATATATTCCTCGGCGGTCATCTGCACGAGCGCGCCGTTGCGCATGCCCCAGACGCGCGCCTGCGGATGGAAGGCCTCGCGGAACGCGTCCTGCGAACCCGTTGCGTGCCCGCGCAGATAGGCCTCCAGCGGCGCGCGGACCCCGGCGTCGACGGCGGCGACCTCGGGCTTGTGGGCGGTCCAGGCGTCCTGGGCGAGAGCCGGGCTCGCCAGCAGGGCTGCGGCGAGGGCGGCGGCGAGCAGGGACTTCATGGCGATCTCCGGCTGCTTGGGATCGGCACTGAACCACGCCCGGGCGGGCGGGTGAAGCGGCGCCCTACGGCAGGGCGGTGAAGCTGCTCGCGCCGCGCAGGGCCGAGGCCTTGCGGATCGCCATCGGGGCGGCGGCCAGCCAGTAGTCGGCGTCGTCGCGGCGGTTGCTGCGACGGCGCTCCTGGCCGCGCATGCGGCGCTGGGCGGCGTTCTGGAGAAGGCGGGCGTGAAGCGCCCGGGGGGAGACGGGCGCATCCGGCACGTCGAAGTCGACGGACATGGGGAACTCGGCACTCTGATCGTGAAGCGAGGTCTTCAACCAGCTTCGCGGGAACCCGCAAGCTTCTGCTCAACGGAGGATTGTCCACAGGGGTTGTGGACAGATCCGGTGTCGTACAAAACTTTGCGTATATTCGGGCAAGCCTCGCCGCGTTCCGGCCAAGGTGGTTAACCAAAGGTAAATGCCCCGCTTCGCCGAAAGCCGCGCTATAAGACCGCCGTGCGCTTCGACGATCGCTTCCTGGAAGAACTGAAGGCCCGCCTTCGCCCGTCCGACATCATCGGGCGGACGGTGAAGCTCAAGCGCCAGGGCCGCGAATATGTCGGCCTGTCGCCCTTCTCGAAGGAGAAGTCGCCGTCCTTCTTCGTCAACGATGACAAGGGTTTCTTCCACGACTTCTCGTCCGGCAAGCACGGCGACGTCATCTCCTTCCTGCAGGAGACCGAGCGCCTGAGCTTCGTCGAGGCGGTGCAGCGGCTGGCCGGGGAGGCGGGCATGGCCCTGCCGGCCGAGGACCCGCACGCCGCCGAGCGCGAGGCCAAGAAGCAGGGCCTGTCGGACTGGATGGACCTCGCCCAGAAATGGTTCGCCGCCAATCTGCGCCGCTCGCCGGGCAAGGCGGCCCGGGAATATCTGGAGAAGCGTGGCCTGCCCGAGGACCAATGGGAGCGCTTCGGCCTGGGCTATGCGCCGAACGACCGCGAGGGGCTGAAGGCGGCGTTGATTCAGCGTGGGGCCAAACCGGGCGAACTGGTCGAGGCCGGCCTGCTGATCTCGCCCGAGAGCGGCGGACAGCCCTATGACCGATTCCGCGACCGGCTGATGTTCCCGATCCTCGACGCCCGCGGCCGCATCGTCAGCTTCGGGGGCCGGGCCATGAACCCGGACGACCGCGCCAAATACCTGAACGGCCCGGAGAGCCCGCTCTTCCACAAGGGGGCGACCCTGTACGGCCTGCCCGAGGCCCGCCGCATCCTCGGGGCGGAATCGAAGGGTGAGCAGGGCATCGTCGTGGTCGAGGGCTACATGGATGTGATCGCCTGCCAGCGGGCGGGCATCCCGGCCGTGGCGCCGATGGGCACCGCCCTGACTGAAGAGCAGATGGAGCGGCTGTGGCGGGTGTCGTCCGAGCCGGTGCTTTGCTTCGACGGCGACGCAGCGGGGCGGCGGGCGGCCTTCCGCGCCATCGACCGGGCCCTGCCGCAGCTGAAGGCCGGGCGCTCGTTCCGCTTCGCCCTGCTGGAGGGCGGCCAGGACCCCGACGACATTCTCAGGGACAAGGGCGCCCCGGCGCTGCGCCAGGCCATGGCCGCGACCCGGCCCTTCGCCGAGGTGCTGTTCCAGAAGGAGGGCGAGGTCGAGCCGCTCGACACCCCCGAGCGCAAGGCCGGCTTCAAGGGACGACTGCGTCAGGCGGCGGCGGCGATCCAGGACAAGGATCTGGCCGAGCAGTACCGGCGCGAGCTGTTTGAACGCTTCGACGCCCTGTTCCCGCAGCGCCGGGCGCCCCAGTCCGGGTCACAGCAGGGCGGTTATTCGGGCGGCCGTCGATTCGGCCCACCGCCGGTGCTGGGACAGACCGCCGAAGGGGCGCAGGCGATGCAGTCGCTGGCCCGTTCGATCGAGCCGGTGGCGGCTGCGCTGGCCCACGGCGCGATCGACGATCCCGAGCGGATGGATGACCATCTGGAGGCGATCGCAGCCCATGGCTTTGGCGATGCGTCGCTGGACGGGCTGGCGCAGGAGATGGTTCGGCTCCGCTTCTCGGCGCAGGACCTTGACTCTGCTGCGCTCCGTCGCCATCTGGCGCAATCGGGTCATGGCGTCTTGATGCACGAGGTCGAGAAGGCGGCGGCAAAGTCCGGCGCGCCCTTCCTGGCCGCAGACAAGCCCCTCGGCGAGGCGCGGATCCGATGGTCGCAGGCGTTCGACGCGCTCACTCGCGTGGCGGCGCTGGAGGACGCCCTGACTTCGGCACGTGGCGTGCCGGGGCAGGACGAGGCGTTTCGCCGGCTCAAAGCCGAGCGAGACCTGCTGCGTCGTGCGATCAAAACCGGAGAGATTTGGGAAGATAGCGCGGGCTCGTAAACAAACGTCCCCGCCAAACGTTGTAACGGCGGACGGCCTGATCAGCCGCCCCGTGGAGAAGAGACTGAATGAGCGCCCAGACCGAGACGCAGGAAGCCGAAGTCCAGAGCGACGGCCCGCTGCTCGACCTTACCGACGCCGGCGTAAAGAAGTTCATCAAGCAGGCGAAAGCCCGCGGCTACGTCACGATGGAGGAACTGAACAAGGTCCTGCCGTCGGAAGAGGTGACCCCCGACGCGATCGAGGACACCCTGGCGATGCTGTCCGAGATGGGCGTCAACGTCGTCGAGGCTGAGGAAGACGCCGAGCAGAAGGAAGGCGAAGGCGGCGAAGTCGCCGAGCGCGCCGACACGTCTGTCGCCGAGACCCCGGCCAAGGCCGCTTATGACCGCACCGATGACCCGGTGCGCATGTATCTGCGCGAGATGGGCTCGGTCGAGCTGCTGAGCCGCGAGGGCGAAATCGCCATCGCCAAGCGCATCGAGGCCGGCCGCGACGCCATGATCTCGGGTCTGTGCGAAAGCGCGCTGACTTTCGAGGCCATCATGGTGTGGCGCGACGAGCTGGCCAACAACCGCATCCTGCTGCGCGAGGTCATCGACCTTGACGCCACCTACGGCGTGCTGAACCCGTCGTCCCTGCCGCACAACCAGCCGCCCGCGGGCGCTGAGCCGGCCGAGCCCGCCGAGGGCGCCGAGCCGAAGGGCGAGGGCGAAGAGGACGACGACGAGGATTTCGACGACGGCGGCGGCATGTCGATCTCGGCTCTGGAAGCCGAACTGCGCGACGGCGTCATGGAAGTGCTGGACGCGATCGCGGCCGACTTCGGCGCCTTCCGCAAGCTGCAGGACAAGCTGGTCGAGGCCCGCCTCAAGGGCGAGATCCTGACCGCCAAGGACCAGAAGGCCTACGACACCCTGACGACGACCATCTCGGGCCGTCTGAAGACCATGAAGCTGAACAACAACCGCATCGAGGCGCTGGTTGAGCAGCTGTACGCCATCAACAAGCGTCTGATGGGTCTGGAAGGCCGGCTGCTGCGCCTGGCCGACAGCTATGGCATCTCGCGTCCGGAGTTCCTGAAGTCCTACTTCGGCAAGGAGCTGGATCCGAACTGGGCGGCCAACGTCAAGGAAATGGGCGTGCGCTGGACCAAGTTCAGCGACAACGAAGCTTCGCAGATCGCCCAGATCCGCGGCGACGTCGCCGCCGTGGCCACCGAGGCCGGCCTGCCGATCGACGACTATCGCCGCATCGTCCAGACCGTCCAGAAGGGCGAGCGCGAGGCCCGTCAGGCCAAGAAGGAAATGGTCGAGGCCAACCTGCGCCTCGTGATCTCCATCGCCAAGAAATACACCAACCGCGGCCTGCAGTTCCTGGACCTGATCCAGGAGGGCAACATCGGCCTGATGAAGGCGGTCGACAAGTTCGAGTACCGCCGCGGCTACAAGTTCTCGACCTATGCGACGTGGTGGATCCGTCAGGCGATCACCCGCTCGATCGCCGACCAGGCGCGCACCATCCGCATTCCGGTGCACATGATCGAGACGATCAACAAGATCGTCCGCACCAGCCGCCAGATGCTGCACGAGATCGGCCGCGAGCCGACCCCGGAAGAGCTGGCCGAAAAGCTGGCCATGCCGCTGGAGAAGGTGCGCAAGGTCCTGAAGATCGCCAAGGAGCCGATCTCGCTCGAGACCCCGATCGGCGACGAGGAAGACAGCCACCTGGGCGACTTCATCGAGGACAAGAACGCCGTCCTGCCGATCGACGCCGCCATCCAGTCGAACCTGCGCGAGACGACCACTCGCGTGCTGGCGTCCCTGACGCCGCGCGAGGAGCGCGTCCTGCGCATGCGCTTCGGCATCGGCATGAACACCGACCACACCCTAGAAGAGGTCGGCCAGCAGTTCTCGGTCACCCGCGAACGGATCCGCCAGATCGAGGCCAAGGCCCTGCGCAAGCTGAAGCACCCGTCGCGGTCGCGGAAGCTGCGGTCCTTCCTGGACTCGTAAGCCTTCGGGCCACGGAGCCTGGACAGCTGATACGGAATGGCCCGGCGGAAACGCCGGGCCTTTTCTTTTGCGGCTAGTCGGCCGCCTGCCAGACCCGCACCCAGTCCACTTCCATCGACTGCGGCAGGGCCGCGTCGTCGACGCCCTGGGCGCCGCCCCAGTCTCCGCCGACGGCGACGTTGAGCAGGATGTGGAACGGGTGATCGAACGGCCAGGCCGCCATCTCGCCCGTGCCGTCGTTGTCGAAGCGATGATACGGCCGGTCGTCGATGGCGAAGATCACCGCCTCGGGCGTCCACAGCGCCTGATAGGTGTGGAACTGCTCGCAGGCGCGCGGCGTCCGCCCCTCACCGCCGCTCTGGGTGCCCTGCACATGGTTGTACTTGCCGGTGTGGACCGTGCCGTGGACCACGCCGGGGTCGTGGCCGACGTGCTCCATGATGTCGATCTCGCCGCCCAGCGGCCAGGCGGCGGCGTTGTCCGGCAGCATCCAGAAGGCCGGCCAGCTGCCGCGCGAGCAGGGCAGCTTCAGCCGCGCCTCGATCAGGCCGTAGGTCCAGCCCTGGCCGCCGTCGCGGCCGATCAGGCGGGCGGAGCTGTAGTCCTGTCCGCCGAAGTCGGCCATGTCGGCCAGCCGCTCGCGGCGCGCGGTGAGGATCAACCGGCCGTCCTCGACGCGGGCGTTCTCCAGGCGGGCGGCGGAATAGTACTGGAGCTCGTTGTTGTACCAGCCGCTGCGATTGGCCTGGGTGTCGTAGCTCCACTTCGCCGGGTCCGGCAGGCCGGGTCTGTCGAACTCATCCGACCAGACCAGTCGATAGCCCTCAGGCGCGAGCGCCGGGGCCTGCTGGGCGATGGCCGGACTCGCGGCGGCGAGACTGATCAGAAGCGGGACGGCGAGGGCGATCAGGGTGCGCATGGAACGACGATAGCCGAGCTGCGCCGTTCGTCAGTTCACGCTTGGTGACGCCCCTAGAACTCAAAGACGGTGGTCAGGCCGCTGCGGACGATGCGGCGCTCGGCCGGGCGGTCCTGCGCGCCCCAGCAGCGGGCGCCGAGATTGGACAGATGGCAGGTCTGGGCCACGTGCGCCCGGACGGCGAAGGCGGTGGACGCGGTCTGGGGCGACGGCGGGGCGGCCGTGGCCAGCAGGACCAGGGGGACCAGGATCATGACGCGTCCTCAGAACTCGACTTCGATGCGCACGGCGTCGGAATACTCTCCCGCCGGAACGGCCTGTCGGGGCCAGATGATCCCGTAAACCCGGAAACTTGACCGACCGATAAGACGGGTCGACTGGAACGGCGCGACGCTGCCGCTGGAGCCGTCGCCCAGGATCCGCTGATGGGCCGGGTCGGCATACAGGTTGTAGTGCAGCGGCGCGTCGCGAAACGTCATCGTGCGGTCCTGCAACTGGCCCGATCGGCCCGTGGACAGGCTGACCTTCATCGTTGCTGTCACGGCCGGGGGGATGCAGACGACGTCGATGCGACCGACGGTGGTGGCGGGCGCCGGTTCGAGGGCGCTGTAGACGCCGAAATTCAGACCGGTGGTGCGGATGGCGCAGCTGACCTCGGGCGTCGTTTGCGCCAGGGCGAGCCGGGGCGCGACGGCGAGGGCGACGCACAGCGGGGCGGCGATCAGGGTTCGCATGTGAAGGGTCCCAGCCGGGGCAGGCTGCCGCCGACGACGGCGGCGGTGAAGCGGGCGGTGCAGCCACCGTCGCGCCAGCGCAGGTCCAGGCGGTTCTCGCCATCGCTGATCCCGCGCACATAGATCTCGCCGCCGAAGCCGCTGATCGCGGGCTCGTCGACGCCGGCGATGCGCACCTGGGCCCCGACCGGCGGGGCGCTGCCGTCCGGCATCCGCAGGGTGACGACGGCCGAGCGGGCGTGGGTCACCGGGAAGCGGGTGACCAAGCCGGCGCCCTCGCGCGGCGAGACCAGGGTCGCCGGGTCGCCGATGCTGGCGTCCGGCGGCAGGTCCAGCGGATCGATCGACAGGGCGTTGGGCGTGTAGGACTGCAGATCGGGAATGAACAGTCGTCCACGCCGGTTGGTGCGCCCGACCAGCCTGTTCTCCAGGTTCACCCGGACGCCGGGCGAATTCTCCACCTCGACCACCGTGAAGGCGTCATCGACGCGGCCGGACGTATAGAACTGGCCGTCCATCAGCACGAAGGTCTGGGCCAGGCCGGCCTGGTAGGCGATCGCGCCGTTGCTGTCGGTGGCCGCCAGGTGCATGTCCGCGAAACGGCCGTCCCAGTCGGCGCGGGCGTCGACCCGTTCGACCTCGGCGTCCTCCGAGGCGTTGAGCTCCCAGGACAGGCGCTGGTTGTAGGCGTCGCCACGCAACTGGGCGAAGCTGGAACGCTCGCCGCCGCTCTCGACGCCGCGCTGGGCGAAGGCGTCGACGTGGGAGCCGAGCGGGAAGGAGATCGACACCGCCGCGCCCCAGCTGTCGTCCTCGAAGTCGCCGTAGCCCGTCACCGACAGGTGGGCATGGCTGCGGAACAGGTCGACGCCCCATGAGCCCGAGATGACGCTGCTCTGCTCGCCGTCGAAGTCGCGCTGCAAGGCGTAGGCGACATTGACCTGGCCCGCCGGGCCCAGGTTGACGCCGACCGAGGCGATCGCCTTGCGCTGGAAGCTGAGGTAGCCGAACAGGTCCGCGAGGTCCCGGTAGCCGTGGCTTTCCGTGTACTGAGCCGAGAAGCTGAAGCGCTGCGAGATCCGCTCGGCGGCGATGTAGTAGCCCCAGCCGCCGCCCTCCGGCCCGTCGCTGTACAGCACGGCGCCGTCGAACAGCAGCAGGTCGGCGATCGGAAAGGTGGCCCCCAGGCCAAGGGATCCGAAGTCCTTCGCCACGCCGGCGTGGCCGGTGACGGTCAGCTGGTCGCTGACGCCGTAGCTGACGGCGCCCGAGGCGAAGTCGCCCTCATAGTCGGCGCTGGCCAAGGAGTAGTTCTGGCGGGCGACCCCGGCTTCAAAATTGAACAGGGACATGCCGTCGGCGAGCACCAGCGGCGACGAATAGAGCGGCAGGAACACCTGGGTGCGGCGTCCGGCCTGGTCCGTGACGATCAGGCTGACCGCGTTCACGCCGCTGACAATGGGCAGGTCGGTGACCCGGACCGAGCCGGGGGCCACCGCATTGGAGTAGCGCCGAACCCCGTTGACGAAGAGGTCGATGGTCGAGGGCAGGCCGATCCCCCCGTCCAGGCTGGGGACAGGGGTGGTGACGATGTCCGGCCGAAGGCTGAAGTCCCGCATCCATTGAACGCCGCCGAAGCGGAACGGGCGCAGCCACACCGGCCCGCCGGTGAAGGAGTCGCCCAGCCGGAGCCGCCAGACGCCCTCGGTCGAGTCGATGTCGACCCGCGACTCCAGCCGGATGAACTCGTCCGGCTCGCCCTCGGCCCGGGAATAGTAGCCGCTCGTCGAGGCCGTGAACCACGGGGAGAAGATGCGGGCGTCCAGGTTGACCGACAGGGAGCGCGAGAAGTCGACCTCGTCAGGTCGCCGCGACCACTCGCCGAAGGCGTCATAGGTGAAGAGGGCGCCCCAGTCGGCCTGGCTCGCAATCCGCGGCCGGGGCGGCGCGACCCGAAGCTGGTTGGGCGTGAGCCGCTCGAACGGGACGGTGATGTCGATCGTCTGACCGGGGTGGTCGATGCGCCATTCGAGGCCCGGGACGCTGGCCAGCGAGACCCGGCGCTCACCGCTGACGATGATTACGCTCGCCTCGTCGACCCGGAAGCCGAGGCCCTCGAACTGGTCGGCGGGCAGGAAGAGGGCGTCGCCGGCCTCGTAGAAGCGGCCGACCAGGCCGATCGACCAGCCGTTGACGCGGACGTCGAGGAGCAGGGTCGTTTCGCTCATTCTGGCGGGCGGGGTGGCGGGTGGAGTGGCGGCCGGGTCCTGTGGGGCGGCGGCGGCCAGAAGCGGCGCCAGGCTCAGGACCGCCATGACCGGGAGGAGGAGGGGACGACCGCGCCGGTCACGGCGTGACCGGGACATTGGCTTCCACCGTCCCGTACTCGCCCTCCGCGCTGATCGTGATCGCGCCGGCCTGGGCCGAGCCCGCCGGTAGGGTCCAGGAGCGGCTGCCCCCGGCCAGGACATAGCCGTCCAGGGCGTAGGGGTTGAGGGCCTGGCCGTCGGCGGCGACGGAGAGATTGATCAGCCGGTCCCGGGAGTCGCCCCGGTTGGCGGCGGTGACCACCAGCTGGTCGCCGGACCGTATCGCGCTCCAGCTGAGGTTGGGGCGGGCCGCGGTCGAGGGGGTGACGAAGACCGGCACCAGGGCCCGGATCGCGGTCTGGACCCCCGTCGCATTGGCGTTCGGCTCGGGCGGCAGCTCGTCGAGGATCAGGCGGAAGGCTCGTTCGGTGGGGGCCTCGGGCAGGTTTTCGATGACCACCCGAACCACCTGGGACTCGCCGGGCGCCAGGGTGACCAGGGGCGGGCTGACCAGCATGAGCGCCGAAGGGGTGTAGACGTCCTCGCCATTGGGCTGGGTCCAGTCGACGGTGCGGATCTGGACCGTAACCGGGGCGGAATCGACGTTGCGGATGGTCAGGGTGGCGGTCCGCTCCGGCCCGATCATCTGCAGTCGGATCGGTCCGATCTCAAGCGAGCCTGCGATGGCGGGAGCAGCGGGAGCGGTGGCGACGAGGAAGGCCGCGAGGGCCAGTCCGGCGAGGGCTCTCAGTCTCGGCATCGGGGGCTCCGGTCAGTACTGGACGGTCACGCGGATGGTGTCGACGAAGTTGCCGGCGGGGACATTCTGGCCGGAGGGGATCTGGCCGTGCACGGTGAAGACCACGGTCTGGCCGGTATTTTCTGAGCTCTGCAGCTGGAAGGCGGCGCCGGAGGTGTTGATCGGATCCTGCAGGGCCGCGTCGCGGTACAGCTGGTAGTTCAGGTTGGCCGGCCCGGTCATGTGGCGCGCTTGCGGGTTGCCCGACGAGCCGCCGTCGAGGCTGACGGTCGCGGCGGACCCCGGGGTGCAGCGCAGGTTCAGCGGCGTCGAGGCGGTGGCCGGGGAGGCCGAGCTGTAGGTGCCGAAATTGAGGTCCTGGGCGGTGATCTGGCAGTCGGCGACGACCGAGGCGCGAACGGCGAACTGAGCGGTCTTGGTCTGGGCGGCGGCCAGGCTCGGGGCCAGGCTAGCAGCCAGGGCGGCGGCCGCGGCGAGGGCCATTGGGATACGCATGTCCACCTCCTCGGACGTGGTCGATGGGCCACGATACGCTCCGCGTCCTGACCGCATCATCAGGTCTAACCCGGAGACCTCGGCAGCCTCCGGCCCCAGTCAGGGCGGGCGCACCGCGAGGGCGGAGCCTGAGAGGCTCATAGACTCTCGTTCTGTGACGCGGCATCCTCCGCCTTAACCATTCCGGGAGAGTCGTGATGATCAGCCTGGCCCATGTGAAGCGTCGCCTCGGGCAGTATGCGGCCGTGTGGGTCGCGGGCTTCCTGGTCAGCGGCGCGGCGATCCTGGCGGGGCTGTTCTTCGCCGATCTGATGAACACGGCGGACCTTGTGCTGCCGGTCGGCCTGGCGGCGGTCGCCCTGGCCCTCGGCGGCGGGCTGATCGCCAGCTTCCTGTCCAGCGAGACTCTGGGGACCAAGCTGCTGGTGCTGCTGCTGGCCCTGGTGCTGCTGCTGCCGCTGTTGTGGGCGCCGGTCTCGGCTGCGGTGTTGATCGCCTTCTTCGCCGATCGCTCGATCGAATATTCCGAGGCCTACGCCGCCTTCCAGATCGGCATCGCCCAGGTGCTGTTCCCGATCAGCGAGGCGATCGGCGACGGCGACCTGTTCGGCTGGGTCTGGATGGCCTTCCAGTGGGTGTCGAGCCTGGTCGGGTTCGTCTCAGCCCTGGCCAACATCTGGCCGATGATCCGCCGCCTGCTCGGACCGGAGCCCGCTGTTGAAGGCTAGGCCAGGATATCCAGCAAGGTCCCGGTCATCTCGTCGGCGGTCTTGAGGACGGCGACATTAGCCTTCAGCGCCACCTCGGCGCCCATGCGCTCGACGGTCTCGCCAGCCAGATCGTCCAGCGGCGCGCGGGCGGTGCGTTCCGCGCTGGCGGCGAAGCGGCTGGCGGCGTCGGCGATGCCGGCGGCGGCGATGGCGAAGGCCTGCATGCGGTCTCTCCCGGAGGGACGACCAGTCTGGCGCCGACAGGCTTGACCGATCGCTGACGAACAGGGTGAACGGCTTGACCGGGTCGAGATCGCGGGCGCACCCTTCGGTCATGAGCAGCCAACCCGCGCCCGACGAACGCTACCAGTCGTTCGGCCAGTTCTATCCGTATTATATTCACGAGCACTCCAACCGGACGTGCCGGCGGATTCATGTGGTCGGTACGGGCCTGGTGGTGGTCATCCTGGCGGTGGCCGTCGCCACGCTGAACCCGTGGTGGCTGCTGGCCGTGCCGGTGGTCGGCTACGGGTTCGCCTGGGTCGGGCATTTCTTCTTCGAAAAGAACCGGCCGGCCACCTTCAAATACCCGCTGTGGAGCCTGATGGGCGACTGGCGGATGTTCTTCGAGACGGTGGCCGGCAAACGGAAATTCTAGCTCCGGGCGACCGGCCTGCGACGCCAGCCGTCGTCATAGGCCCGGCGCACCTCGCCCGGCATGGCCCACATCAGCTGGGCCCGGATCACCGACGGACAGTAGCGCGGATCGCCGAGGCGGTTCGACGGCGTGATCACGGCGGCGTGCTCGCGGCAGTAGGCCTGGGCGGCCTGCTGGACGCGGGCGACGAGGACCTGCTGGTCGTCAGCGTCGCGCAGGTCCAGATCGCCGTAGTGGAAGCGGGCCTGGGGCGCGGGATCGTTGCGATGAGGGGCGGCCAGGGCGGCGGCGGGGACGAAGGCGGTCGGGCAGGCGGCGAGCAGCAGCCCGCACACGATGGCGAGGGAACGCATCGGAGTCTCCAGTCTCTGGGGGGATGAGGCCAGCGCGAGGCAAGCCGGGGGCGTGACGCCGTTCAGGACGGCGGCGGGGGTAGGCTCAGCGGGAGGCGATCAGGTGGGCGGAGGGCGGGGCGCCCTAGGGCGGCCCAACGGCGTCGGCTTGTCGGTCGAGTTCGTCGGCCTGTTCGCGCAGGCCCTCGGCTTGCCCGTGCAGGGCCTCGACCTGGGCTTCGCCGCCCTCGCCGAGCCGATCGCCCCTGGCAAGGTTGTCGGCGTGGGCGTCCATGCCCGCGGCGTCGGCGCGCATCTGGTCCGCAGCGTTGCGCATGTCGGCGGCGCCGATGAAGGCCCCGGCCATCGGATCCAGGCGCACGTCGACAGTGACGTCGAGCTGGCCCCGCATCGCGACTTGGGCCTCTGCCTGGGCCTGAGACTGGGCCTGGACGGCATGGCGCGCGGCGATGGAGCCGGCCTGCATGCGCATGTGCGAGGCGCGCGCCTCGACCGCGGCGGCCTCGTGCTGGAGCCGGGCGCGTTCGTCGGGGCGCAGGTTCGGATTCATGGCCTGGGCGCGAAGCCGATCCGCGGAGGCGACGAGGGCGGCGGCGGCGTTCTCGAGGTTGGCGACGCCCGGGACGATCGAACCCGAGGGCGCCGGCGCCGCGATCGGGACCGGCGCGGCGACTGCAGAAGGCTGCACATTCCCCGGCGCGAAGTCACGTGCAGCGGACGGGGCGGCGGCAGCGGCGGGCCGCGGCTGCGGCCGCGGCGGTTCGCCTGCGGCGGCGGGGGCCAGCTCGAGCGCGGCTAAAGGTCCGGCGAAGCCGACGCAGGCGATCGCGGCTGCGGCGGTGGGCCAGGGGCGGCCGCCGAAGGCGCGGGCGTCGAGCACGGTCTTGACCCGCTTGGCCAGTTCGCTGTCAGCCATGCCCAAGGCCGCGCTATGCACTGCGCCTGGGAGCCCCTGGGTCCGGCCGCTGCGGGCCAGGGCGACGAGGGCTCCGGCATAGTCCAGGCGGGGAACGCGGCGCACGGCCCAGGCGTCGGCGGCGTGCTCGGACTGCCGTGTCAGTTCGCGCTCCAGCAGCCAGACCAACGGATTGAGCCAGAAGACGGCGACGAGCAGGCGCGAGAGCATCAGGAAGGGCCAGTCGCCGTGGCGGATATGGGCCAGCTCGTGGGTCAGGACGGCGTCGGCGCGCTCCGGCTGGGCCACGGCGTCCGGCCCGATCAGGATGACGCCGGGGCGCAGGCCCCAGCTGAGCGGGGCGAGCGGGCGCGACGAGACCTTGAGCTGCGGGCGCGGACCGCTTCCCGCGGCGCGCTCCAGGGCGGCGAGCCAGCGGGCGTCCTCGACCGGGCTCGCCTCGCGGGTGCGGCGGATCAGGACCGCGACGCCGATCGCCAGGCGCAGCAGGAGCAGGCCCGCTCCGGCGGCGTAGACGGCGGCCAGAAGAACCCACGGAGATAGAAGGCCAGGCGCGGGCGCGATCGCCTGAGAGGCAGGCGGGGGTGACGGGGCGAGGGCGGCGGCGTCAGCCGGAGCCTCGACCGCCGGCGGGGCAAGCACCGGCGCAGGCTGGGCCGCGGGCGCGGCGGCGGGACGGCTGAGCGCCGCGGGGGCCTCGATGCGAAGGGACGGGATCTGCTGCGAGATCAGCGGCAGAGCGGCGACGAGGACCAGGCCGAGGCGCAGCAGGACGACGCGCTCGCGGGCAGGGCGGGCGCGCAGCAGGGCGGCGCCGCTGAGGGCCAGGGCGGCGACGAGGCCAGTCTTGCAGACCACGGCGATCAGAACGGCGGCGCTCATTGCCCCCGCTCCCGGGCCTGATCGATCAGGCGCTGGAGGGCGTCGAGCTCGTCCGTCTTTAGCGGCTCGCCCATGCCCAACAGCGCGGTGGCGGCGCTCGCCGGCGAGCCGTCGAAGAAGGTGCGGACGACCCTTTGCAGGGCGGTCTCGGCGGCGGCGGCGGCGACAGGGGCGGGCGAATAGACATAGGCCTGGTCCACCGTGCGGTGGACGATCAGGCCCTTGGCGACGAGGCGGCCCAGCAGGGTGCGGACGGCGGAATCGCTGGGCGGGTCGGTCAGGCCGGCGCGGACGGCGCTGGCGGTGGCGTTCTCCAGCCCGCAGACGACCTCGAACACCTCCCGCTCGCGGCGGGGCAGGGACTCGATCATGCCGGACTCCTCCTGCGTTGCTACATTTGTAGCATGTTACAGGTGTAGCAGGGAGTCACATGAAATCGGCGTTAGGAAACCGAGGTCGTCCGAACGGAGGGTTTAGTTCGAGGCGCCGACGTTGTCGGACGAGCGGGCCATCAGCGGCGGGGTGCTGTCCCACGACGGCGGGCAGCCGTCGAAGCGGCCGGCGTCGACGATGGTCAGGCGCTGCTGGTTGAAGCGCATGGCGGGCTGCATCGAGCCGCGGCCGTTGCCGGTGAACAGGTCGATCTTCTGGCCCTTGATCGCGCCGCCGGTGTCCGAGGCGTACCAGTAGCCGTCGTGGATCGAGCCGTCGGCCATGCGCATGCCGACCGTTTCCTTGATGAACAGACGGGTGCGGCGCGGGATGACGCGGGGGTCAGTGGCCACGGTGCGCATGGCGATCGGACGACAGCCGAGCGAGTCGTTGCCCGTCGCGCCGCCGCCGCCTGCATGGTAGAGGTTGGCGCGGGCGCTCCACTGGGCTTCGCCCTGCATGTGCGCTTCCTGCTGGTCGGTAAGTTCGACGCCGTCGCTGCTGGAACCTTCGATAGCAGGAGCCGTTGATTCTGCGACGACCGGGTCGGCAGCGACCGCGGCTTCGTAGGACACCGGATCCCCTGCAGCGGGGAAGGCGATCGCCCAGAGAAGGGCGAGGGCAGCGGTTGTGCCGAACATACGCAAACTCATGAAAGCACCGGCCCCTGACGCGTCCGGCGACGGGTTTGTCGTCGGAAAATGTGGCGAAAACCAGTCCTGATTGTCCGAGTGCGACCACCTGTCCGGTCATGCGGTGGATAAGTGCGCCTTGTGGTGGTTAAACCGAATCATGTTTGGTCAATCACAGGCAACGCGCTAGGCTGTATTCGCAGATCAGAAACTCTTTGCTGAGGCGTGATGCTTACTGTCTACGGAGATATTCGTTCCGGGAACTGTTTGAAGGTCAAGTGGATGCTCGACAGACTCGGCCGTGATTATCGCTGGGTCGAAACCGACGTCCTTTCCGGTGACACTCGCTCCACAGTTTTCCTCGCCACCAACCCGGCCGGGCAGGTCCCGGCGGTTGTACTTGACGATGGGCGGACGCTTTCGCAGTCGAACGCCATCATCGGCTTCCTGGCCGAGGGAACAGAGTTCATCCCCGCCGATCCCTACCTGCGGGCGCGCATGTACGAGTGGCTGTTCTGGGAGCAGTACAGCCATGAGCCGGCGATCGCCGTGGTGCGGTTCCAGCGGCTGCTGGCGGGCAAGCGGGCGGACGAGATCGAGCCGAAGCTGATGGACAAGGGCCGCGCCGCCCTGGCCCGCATGGAGCAGGCGCTTGAGGCCTCGGACTGGCTGGTCGGCGACGGGCCAACCCTCGCCGACCTGGCCCTGGTCGCCTACACCCGCGTCGCCCACGAGGCGGATTTTGACCTCATGGACTATCCGGCCATCGTGCGCTGGATCGGCCGGGTGGAGGACGCCTTCGGGATCGCCTAGGGTCGGGGTTGGACGCGAGGGGGCGAAATGGAGCGATTGAGAATCTACTCGGTCTGCATGCTCTTGATGCTGCTCGCCGCTTGCCAGCGCCCCGCCGAGGCGGTCGAGCCCAACCCGGTTCCGCCCGGCTATGTCGCGAGCCTGACGTCGGTCCAGGCGGAACAGTGCGGTGAGCGCTGCCGCTTCGTAGTCCTGGATATCTCGGTCGAGAATCGAGACGACAGGGCGCTCTGCGTCCCCGGAGTCTACGGCGGCGACTCCGCCAACGGCGCGCTCGTCTTCACCTATGATGGCGCCGAAGAAGTCGTGACGACGTCAGAGCCCTATGACCCCAACCCCTTCCTCAGCCCCGATCCCGCAGAGAGCATGAAGGGGCTGGTGGCGCACCCCAGCTATGTGGTCCCGGCCGGGCAACGGCGTGAGCTGAGGGTCGTCCTGGAGAACAAGTTCGACCTCCAGAGACGGGCCGCCAAGGCCACGCTCCGCTTCTCGGCCTTTGCCTGTGATGCGGCGGGATCGGACGACGGGGCCTTATCCGTCGTCGATCTGGATCAGCGGGTGACCTTCGCGCCCTAGCGCGGTTGGCGCGGCTCCGGCTTCCCGCCCTCGACCCAGTCGGGCTTGAAGTCGCTCGTGGCCAGCCAGCGGATCGGCTCGACCAGCGACTGGATCGCCTGGGTCATGAAGGGGAAGTCGATGTTCTCGTTCGTGTCGTCAGCGGAGTGATAGCTCGGGATGGTGGCCCAGCCCGAGATGGTGTGCGCGACCACGCCCTGCAGGGCCAGCTGGTAGTTGTCCGACCGCTCGAAGAAATGCTCATCCGGATAGATGTCCGGGGCGATCAGGGCGCCGCGCTCCTTCAGCGACGGGCCGAAGTTGGAGCGCTCGAAGCCGGTCATCATCATGATGCCGGCCGGCATGTTCGGGTCCTGGTCGCCGATCATCTCGATCTCGAGGTTGGCCACGATGCTGGAGATCGGCACCGGCGGGTTCCTGGCGAACCACAGCGACCCGAGCAGGCCCAGTTCCTCCGAGCCATAGGCTACGAACAGGATGCTGCGCTTCGGCTGCTCGCCGCCCGCCAGGGTGCGGGCCAGCTCGAGTACGGCGGTCACGCCCGAGGCGTCGTCATTGGCGCCGTGCATGATGACGCCGTCGCGGACGCCGAGATGATCGAGGTGGGCGCTGATCATGATCACGCCGGCCGACGGGTCGCTGCCCTGCAGCCAGCCGATGGCGTTGGTGGTGATGCGTTCGGCGCCTTCCGGGGCGACCACGTCATAGCGCGGGCGGCGGCCCGGCTGGCTGGGCGGGCGCTGGACCACGCCCGCGGTCTGCAGGAAGCCGGTCATGCCGGGCGCCGGGGTCAGGCCGTACTCCTGGAAGCGGGCGGCGACATAGGCGGCGGCGACGGCTTCGTCCGGAGTGGCGCTGCCGCGACCGCGCAGGGCGTCGCCGGCCAGGAAGGCTTGGTGCGCCTCGACCCGGGCTTGCTCGACCACTAGGGGCGCGACGGGGGCCGCCGCGACTTGGGGGGCGGGCTGGGACATCGTCTGGGCCTGGGCGACCGGGGCGAGAACGAGCAGGCTGGCGGCCAGCAGCAGGGACGGCTTGAACACGATGGATCTCCGACAAGGACAGCCAGCGTTAGGGGGCTCGCGCCCTTCCGGTCAAGCTGCGGCGCCAAGAAGCCGCTGGACGGCGTCGCGGCGTCGATTTAACCCCCGGGCCAACCTCAGTCCGGACCTGCTGCCCATGAAGCGTTTCGCCCTCGCCGCCGCCGCCGTCTGTGCGCTCGCCGCCGTCGCCGTTCCCGCCGCTGTCCAGGCCTGGGGCAACACCGGCCACCGCCTGATCTGCGTCGCCGCCACCCGCGGCCTGCCGGAAGAGATGCCGGGCTTCCTGCGCACCCCGGGCGCGGTGGCCGACATCGGCGAACTGGCCCGCGAGCCGGACCGCTGGAAGGGCGGCGGCCAACCGCACGACCGTGAGCGCGACACCGCCCACTTCATCGACCTGGACGACAGTGGCCGGGTGATCAACGCCCAGGGTCTGTCGATCGACGCTCTGCCGAACCTGAAGTCCGAGTATGACGCCGCCCTGGTCGGCGTCGGCCTGGACGTCAACGACGCCGGCTATCTGCCCTACGCCATCATGGACGGCTGGCAGCAGTTGGTGCGCGACTTCGCGACCTGGCGCGTGCTGAACGCCGCCGAGGCCCGCGAGCTCGATCCGGGCAAGCGCGCCTGGTACCGCACCGACCGCCAGCGCCGCGAGGCCCTGATCCTGCGCGACATGGGCGTGCTGGGCCACTACGTCGGCGACGGCGCCCAGCCGCACCATACGACGATCCACTACAACGGCTGGTCGCGGGACGTGGCCAATCCGGACGGCTTCACCACCTCGCGCCAGACCCACGGCGCCTTCGAGGGCGACTTCACCGCCCGCGTCGCCCGCCTGGACGCCATCGAGGCGGCCATGAGCGCGCCGAACCTGACCGGCTTCGACCTGAAGGCCCGCGTGCCCGCCTATCTGAAGACCACCCTGGCCGAGGTCCGCCCCTTCTATGTGCTTGAGAAGGCCGGCGCCTTTAAGGATGCCGACCCGCGCGGGGCCGCCTTCACCAACGCCCGCCTGGCCGCCGGAGCCAGCGAGTTGCGCGACCTCTACATCCTGGCCTGGCGCGCCTCGGCCGACGCCTCGATCGGCTGGCCGGCGGTCAAGGTCGCCGAGGTCGAGTCGGGCGCGGCCGACCCGTGGCTGGCCATGTACGGCGAGGACTGAGTTAATCCTTTTCTTTTCCGCTCATCCCGGCGAAAGCCGGGACCCAGTGCTTTGGGTGAGCGGTTCTTGGACTGCCGACCTATCGATAGTCCTGAAATGCAGGCGTCAAGCTGGACAGAACTGGGTCCCGGCTTTCGCCGGGATGAGCGGAATTGAGTGAACTATCCCCTCCAGTCGTAATCTTGGACAAGCCCCAACTGGCCGACAACATCGGCGCGGTGGCGCGGGTCATGGCCAATTTCGGCCTGTCGGAGCTGCGCCTCGTCAGCCCGCGCGACGGCTGGCCCCAGGACCGCGCCTGGGCCACGGCCTCAGGCGCCGACTGGGTGCTGGACGAGGTGAAGGTGTTCGCCAGCGTGGCCGAGGCGGTCGCCGATCTGAACACCGTCTTCTCGACCACCGCCCGCCCGCGCGAGACCCGCATGCCCGTGCGCACCCCGCGCGAGTCGGCCCGCATCCTCTATGACGACCGCGCCTCGGGCCTGGGCGTCGGCCTTCTGTTCGGCGGCGAGCGCGCCGGGCTCGAGACCACCGACATTGCCCTGACCCAGGGCATCACGACGATCCCGATCGACCCGAAGCACCATTCGCTGAACCTGGCGCAGGCGGTGGCGATCAACGCCTATGAGTGGCGCACCCTGATCCTCGACGCCCCGCCGCCGCGCTTCCGCGAGCAGGACCCGCCGGCCTCGAACGAACTGTTGGTCGGCATGTACGAGCACCTCGAGAAGGAGCTCGACGGCGGCGGTTTCTTCCACCCGCCCGAGAAGAAGCCGTCGATGAGCCAGAACCTGCGCGTCATGCTGGGCCGCGCCCAATTCTCCGAGCAGGAGGTGGCGACCTTCCGGGGGGTGATCCACGCGCTGGCGAAGGGTCGCGGCCGGGTGCTGGCCAAGCTGGCGGCGGCGAAGAAGGGCGGCGAGGGCTAGCGGCCTCGTCCTTCTCCCGATGGGAGAAGGTGGCCCGAAGGGCCGGATGAGGGTCGACTTGTCCCCTCGGTTGAGCCGCCGTTCCCGTCAGCGACGCGGCTTACGCCGACCGGCCACCCGACCCTCACCCTTTCGCGCGGCGGATCGCTGCGCTCTCGGGCGCTCAAGCCCTCTCCCAGCGGGAGAGGGTCAGCGCTGGAGCAGCCGCTCGACAAACTCCGGCACCCGCTCCGTCGCCGGCCCATACAGCCCCTCGTCGAACTGCCGCGCCCCCTGCGACGGCTCGAGATTGATCTCCACCGTCCGGGCCCCCGCCCGGCGCGCCTGCTGCACCAGCCCCGCCGCCGGATAGACGGCGCCCGAGGTGCCGATCGAGACGAACAGGTCGCAGCGCTCCAGAGCCGCGTCGATGACGTGCATGGCCAGCGGCATCTCCCCGAACCAGACGATGTGCGGGCGCAGCCAGCCGTCGGGGTGGAAGGGGCTGTCGTGCCGCACGTCGAGATCCTCGACCCAGTCGCACACCCGGCCGCTGGCGGTGCACCGCGCCTTGAGCAGTTCGCCGTGCATGTGGATCAGGCTGAAGCCCGTCGCGGGCGGCGTCTCGGCATGGGCGCGGTCGTGCAGGTCGTCGACGTTCTGGGTGACCAGCAGGAAGTCGCCCTTCCAGCGGGCGGCCAGTTCAGCCAGGGCGCGGTGCGCCGCGTTCGGCTGCACCTCGCCCAGCTGGCGGCGGCGCTTGTTGTAGAAGTCCTGCACCAGCGCCGGGTCGCGGGCATAGGCCTCGGGGGTGGCCACGTCCTCGATCCGATGGCCCATCCATAGGCCGTCATCGGCACGAAAGGTTGGCACGCCGGACTCCGCGGAGATGCCGGCGCCGGTGAGGATGACGAGGCTGTTATAGGTCATGTTTGGATCGTCCTGCCTTCCGACGGAAAGGCAAGGCCGCCGCCACATCAGGATCGCCCATGCCCCGTCTCGACCGCGCCCTCAACATCGCCGACCTGAGGCGGATGGCCGGGCGTCGGCTGCCGCGGCCGATCTTCGACTACATCGACGGCGGCGCGGACGACGAGATCGCCCTGGCCAACAACTCAGGCGCCTTCGCTCGCTACGAGATTCTGCCGGACACCCTGGTCGACGTCTCCGCCATCCGCACGGAGACGCGGCTGTTCGGCCAGCCGGCGGCCTGGCCGCTGATGCTGGCGCCCACGGGGCTGACCCGGATGTTCCACCCCGGCGCGGAGACGGCCGTGGCCCGGGCGGCGGCGCGGCACGGCCTGCCGTACGCCCTGTCGACCATGGGCACGACGCGGATCGAGGACTGGGCCCGCGACTTCGCCGGGCCGCGCGTCTTCCAGATCTACGTCTTCAAGGACCGCGGACTCACCACCGAGTTCATCCAGCGCTGCAAGGCCGCTGGAGTGCACGGCCTGGCCCTGACGGTCGACACGCCCGTCGCGGGCAACCGAGAGCGCGACCACCGCAACGGCCTGTCCCTGCCGCCGCGCCTGACCTTGTCGAGCCTGCTGAGTTTCGCCGTGCATCCCGAATGGTCCCTGCCGGCGCTGACCGGGAGGAAGTTCGACCTCGCCAATGTCAGCCACCGCGTCGACGCCCTGGCCGGCCAGTCGATGAGCCTGTTCGACTATATCGGGTCGCAGTTCGACCGGTCGGTGACGTGGAAGGACGTGGAGTGGCTGGCCGCCGAATGGGGCGGGCCCCTGTCGATCAAGGGCGTGATGACGCCCGAGGACGCGCGCCGCGCCGTCGCCAGCGGGGCGAGCGGCGTCATGCTCTCCAACCACGGCGGGCGCCAGTTGGACAGCGCGCCGGCGCCCGTCGACCAGATCGCCCCCGTCCGCGACGCCCTGGGCGACGGACCGGAGATCATCTGCGACGGCGGCGTGCGGCGCGGCTCCGACGTGGTCAAGGCGCTGGCGCTGGGCGCGGACGGCTGCTCGATCGGGCGGCCCTATCTCTACGGCCTGGCGGCGGGCGGTGAGGCGGGCGCCGACCGGGCCCTCACGCTGTTGCGTAAGGAGTTCGAGCTGACGATGGCGCTGATGGGGGTGAATGACGTGAAGGGGCTGGAGCGGCGGCATGTGAGGGTGTTGGCCCGCTAACGCCCTTCTCCCCTTGCGGGAGAAGGTGGCCCGCGCAGCGGGTCGGATGAGGGGTTGAAAGGTGTCGCCTCTGGTGCGACCCCTCACCCGTCGTCCCGGCTGCGCCGGTCCGCCACCCTCTCCCGCAAGGGGAGAGGGAACGATGTTTGGAGCCCTCCCATGAAAACCCGCGCCGCCGTCGCCTTCGAGGCCAAACGTCCGCTGGAGATCGTCGAGGTCGATCTGGAGGGGCCGCGGGCCGGAGAGGTGCTGGTCGAGATCAAGGCCACGGGCATCTGCCACACCGACGCCTACACCCTGGACGGTCTGGACTCGGAAGGCATCTTCCCGTCGATCCTCGGCCACGAGGGCGCGGGCGTGGTTGTCGAGGTGGGGCCGGGCGTGACCTCGGTCGAGGTCGGCGACCACGTCATCCCGCTGTACACCCCCGAGTGCCGGCAATGTAAAAGCTGCCTGAGCCGCAAGACCAACCTGTGCACCGCCATCCGGGCGACGCAGGGCAAGGGGCTGATGCCCGACGGCAGCTCGCGCTTCTCCTATAAGGGCCAGGCCATCGCCCACTACATGGGCTGCTCGACCTTCTCGAACTTCACCGTCCTGCCCGAGATCGCCCTGGCCAAGATCCGCAAGGACGCCCCCTTCGACAAGGCCTGCTACGTCGGCTGCGGCGTGACCACGGGCGTCGGCGCCGTGGTCAACACGGCCAAGGTCGAGCCGGGCGCCAACTGCGTCGTCTTCGGCCTGGGCGGCATCGGCCTGAACGTCATCCAGGGACTGAAGATGGTCGGGGCCGACATGATCGTCGGCGTCGACATCAACGGCGACAAGGAGGAATGGGGCCGCCGCTTCGGCATGACCCATTTCGTCAATCCGAAAGACGTCTCGGACGTGGTCGCCCACCTGGTCGAGCTGACCGGCGGCGGCGCCGACTACACCTTCGACTGCACCGGCAACACGGTGGTCATGCGCCAGGCGCTGGAAGCCTGCCACCGCGGCTGGGGCGAGAGCATCATCATCGGGGTGGCCGAGGCCGGCAAGGAGATCGCCACCCGGCCGTTCCAACTGGTCACCGGACGCGTCTGGCGCGGCTCGGCCTTCGGCGGGGCGCGCGGCCGCACCGACACGCCGAAGATCGTCGACTGGTACATGGACGGGAAGATCGAGATCGACCCGATGATCACTCACACCCTGCCGCTGGAACGCATCAACGAGGCCTTCGACCTAATGCATGAGGGCAAGAGCATCCGCAGCGTGGTGGTGTTCTAGGGGCGCCTGGGGTGACGGCGGCGAAGGTCATCGGCCTCAACCACCTGACGTTCGCCGTCAGCGACCTCGATCGTTCGGTCGGCTTCTATCGCGACCTGCTGGGGTGCGAACTCAAGGCGATCTGGGCGACCGGGGCCTATCTGGAGGCGGGGAGCCTGTGGCTGTGCTTGTCGCTGGACGAGGCCGCCCGGCGCGAGCCCCATCCGGACTACACCCACGCCGCGTTCAGCGTGGAGGCCGGCGCCTTCGAGGCCTTGGCGGCCCGCGTGCGCGCGGCGGCCGCGATTTGGAAGGCTGATCGCAGCGAGGGCGCCTCGCTGTACTTCCTCGACCCGGACGGCCATCGGCTGGAGTTGCACGTCGGCACGCTGGACTCCCGGTTGGCCCACTATCGCAGGCATCCAGGGACCGGCGTGACCGTGACCTGAGCGCGGGGCTTGCACCGGCGTGAGCGTTCGCTAAAGAAACTGACTTGAGACTCAACGGCAGGGAGGCCGCCCATGTTCACCCACATCACCGTCGGCGCGGACGACGTCGAGGCGTCGCGCAAATTCTATGACGCGGCGCTGGGGGCGCTGGGCATCGCGCCCGCGAGCGGCCCAGATCCGAAGGGCCGCTACTGGTGGCGCACGGACCGCGGGGCCTTCGCCATCGGAAACCCGATCGACGGCGCGCCGGCCAGCTGCGCCAACGGCGGCACCATCGGCTTCGGCGCGCGCGACGCCGAAGCCGTCCAGGCCTTCCACGACGCCGGCGTGGCCGCAGGCGGCCGCGCGATCGAGGACCCGCCCGGCGAGCGCCAAGGCCCGTTCGGCAAGCTGGTGCTCGCCTATCTCCGCGACCCCTCCGGCAACAAGATCTGCGCCCTGCACCGCCCGGCGAACTGAGATTGTTCTCTCCCGCTCATCCCCGCGAAAGCGGGGACCCAGTGCTTTGGGTGATCGGTCGGTCTAGGTTGCCGCGAACGAACTCCTGAAGCGCCGGCGTCACGCTGGACAGAACTGGGTCCCCGCTTTCGCGGGGATGAGCGGAATGTTTATGCAGATCACCAAACAGCATCAGGTCCACGGCGGAACCCTGCGCTACCTGCGCCACGACAGCGCGACCACCGGCACGCCGATGACGCTGTCGGTCTTCGTTCCCGGCGGGGAGGGACCGTTCCCGGTGCTGATCTGGCTATCGGGCCTGACCTGCACCGAGGACAATTTCACCACCAAGGCGGGGGCCTACGCCGCCGCGGCCGAGCACGGGCTGATCATCGTCGCGCCCGACACCTCGCCGCGCGGGCCCGACCTGCAAGGTAAGCCCGTCGCCGACGACCCGGCCTATGACCTCGGTCAGGGCGCGGGCTTCTATGTCGACGCGACCCAGGCGCCGTGGACGCCACACTTCCGCATGGAGAGCTATGTGGTCGGCGAGCTGATCGGGCTGATCGACAAGGAATTCCCGACCACAGGCGCACGCTCGATCTCGGGCCATTCCATGGGCGGGCATGGGGCTCTGACCCTGGCGCTGCGCCATCCGCACCTGTTCCGCTCGGTCTCGGCCTTCGCCCCGATCAGTTCGCCGACGCGCTGCCCCTGGGGCGAGAAGGCCTTCACCGCCTACCTCGGCGATGACCGGGCGGCGTGGGAGGCCCACGACGCCGCCCGCCTGCTCGAGACCGGCGTCGGGGCCGGCTGCTACGACGACATCCTGGTGGACCAGGGCGACGCCGATCCCTTCCTGGCGGACCAGCTGAAGCCCGAGTTGCTGGAGGCTGCGGCCGAGGCGGCGGGGCAGGGGCTGACCCTGCGCATGCAGCCCGGGTACGACCACTCCTACTTCTTCATGGCCAGCTTCATCGCCGACCATGTGGCCTTCCACGCGCGGCGGCTGAAGGCTTGAACAAGCCGTGCTAGCGTCTCCCCGGGAGAGGGAGACCGGCATGAAACATTCGATCCTGGCGCTCGCAATCGGGGTGGCCGCAGCCGTCGCTGCGCCGGCCCTGGCCCAGCAGCAGATGGTCGATCCGGACTTCCGCCCGACGGTGACGCGACCGGTCTATGCGGCCGAAGCCGGGCCGGTGGTCTCGATCGATGAGGCGCACCGCAATTTCCACCGCATGGAGGGGCAGTACGCGCCCTTCGCCGCCCTGCTGCGCGCTGACGGTTACCGCGTGCGGGCCGGGACCAAGGCCTTCGCGGCCGGCGGGCTGGAAGGCGTGGACGTTCTTGTCGTCGCCAACGCCGGCCTTCCGTCGCAGGAGGCGACCGGGCCGGTGTTCGATGAAGCCGAGATCGCGGCGCTGGAGGCCTGGGTGCGCGGCGGCGGCAAGCTGTTGCTGATCGCCGACCATGCGCCATTTGGAGCCGCCGCCGAACCGCTGGCGGCGCGGTTCGGGGTGAAGATGGGCACGGGCTACGCCTTCGCCCTCGCCGTCGACGGCCGGCCGACCAGCACCCTGACCTATCCGGCCGAGGCCTTCGGGACGCACCCGATCATCGCCGGCCGGGACGCGGGCGAGCGGGTCTCCGAGGTGACCGCCTTCACCGGCCAGTCGCTGGAGGGGCCGCCGGCGGCGGCCGTGCTGCTGCCGATCACCATCGGCGCGCGGGAGACCCCGGACGGGCCGACGCTCGGCGCGGTGGCCCAGCGGCTGGAGGCCGGCGAGGCGGTGGACGCCGTCCTGGCCGAGCTGTCCAAGCCCGCCCTGCCGGCGCAGGGGCTGGCCTTCGACTACGGCGAGGGCCGGGTGGTGGTGCTGGGCGAGGCGGGCATGCTGTCGGCCCAGCTGATCCGCTTCCCGCCCGAGGATGGCCGGCCCGATCGCCGCTTCGGCATGAACGTCGCGCCGGGCAATGCGCAGTTCGGCCTCAACATCGTTCACTGGCTGAGCGGGGTCCTGCCGTAGTACAGGGGCACCATGACCGACGCCTCCCCCGATTTCGACGCCCTCTTCGCCGACCTGTGCACCCAGGTCGGCATCTGCCTGCATCCCAAGGCCGAGACCAAGGTGAAGGCGGCGCTGGAGCGCGGCCTGGACGCCGCCGTGCGCGCCGTGTTCGAGGCCGAGGGCATCGACGAGCCGTCCGCCACCGGGGACCTGCGCCGGGCCGTGCGCGACTGCATCAAGTCACACGTGGCCCCGAAGCGCGACTAGAGGCGAGCCCGCCCCGCACGGGGCGGACCGGGAACGAAATCGGCCCCATCCGGCTTGGGTTCGGCAAGCGGGCGCCTAGATAAGGCGCCGTTGCAAACCCCTGTCGAAGGAGCCCTCCCCATGGCCTTCACCCTGCCTCCGCTGCCCTATGCCTATGACGCTTTGGAGCCGGCCATCGACAAGGAGACGATGACCTTCCACCACGACAAGCATCACCAGACCTACGTCGACAATCTGAACAAGGCCGTCGACGCCGACCCGAGCCTGCAGGGCAAGTCGCTGGAGGAGCTGTTCAAGACCATCTCCAAGGCCCCCAAGGCGGTGCGCAACAACGGCGGCGGGCACTGGAACCACAGCCTGTTCTGGGAGCTGCTGGCCCCCGCCGATCAGGCCGGTCAGCCCTCGGCGGAACTGGCCGCGGCCATCGACCGCGACCTCGGCGGCCTGGACAAGTTCAAGGAAGACTTCAACGCCGCCGGCGCCGGCCAGTTCGGGTCGGGCTGGGCCTGGCTGATCGTCCAGGACGGCAAGCTGAAGGTCACCTCGACGCCCAACCAGGACAATCCCCTGATGGACGTCGCCGACGAGAAGGGCGCCGTGGTCCTGGCGGCTGACGTCTGGGAGCACGCCTACTACCTGAAGTACCAAAATCGCCGCGCCGACTACCTCAAGGCCTTCTGGACGGTGGTGAACTGGAACAAGGCCAACGCCCTGTTCGCGGCCGCCACGGCCTGATCCCGGCCGGGCGGGGGTGGCGTCGGGGCGCCCGGCGCCCCAGGTTAGCTTGACCATATTCCAGGGAGCGTCCGATGACCCTTCACCCCCGCCTCGCCGCCGCCGGCCTGATGCTGTCCGTGATTCTGGCGGCCTGTTCCGAACCGGCCGAGCCGCCCGCTAAGGCTCCGGAACCGGCGGCCCCGGCCCCGGCGGTCGCCGCCAATACGGACGTCCAGGCCTTCCAGGTGGGGCAGCTGCAACTGACCGCCCTGCGCGACGGCGGCATGGCCCTGCCGGCCACCAATGCGCAGATGAGCCCGTGGGCGAACACCGCCGAGGCTGAGCAGCTGCTGACCGCCAACGGCGTGGCGGACAAGGCGATCCACCTGTCGATCCAGCCGCTGCTGGTCCGCGACGGCGACCGGATCGTGCTGATCGACACCGGCGCCGCCGGTGAGATGGGCACCGACGGACGTCTGCTGGCCTCGCTGGCCACGGCGGGCGTTACGCCGGACCAGGTCACGGACATCCTGATCTCGCACGGCCATGGCGACCACGTCGGGGGCCTGTTCGCCAAGGACGGGACGCTCGCCTTCCCGAACGCCGCCATCCGCATCAGCATCCCTGAGTGGGCGGCCATGCACGACGACGACGCGTTCGAGGAGAAGATCCGGACCATGACGCCCCGGGTGCGGCCGTTCGCGCCGGGCTCGAAGGTGACCCCGTCGATCACCGCCGTCTCGCTGGACGGCCATACCCCTGGCCATACCGGCTATGAGATCGTCTCGGGCACGGAGCGGCTGCTCTACTTCGGCGACGCCATGCACAGCGCGATCCTGTCGGTGCAACGCCCCGACTGGACCAACGCCTGGGATGCCGACAACACCGAGGCCAAGGTCACCCGCCAGCGGCTGCTGAACCGCGCCGCCTCGGACAATCTGCGCGTCTACGGGGTGCATTTCCCCTTCCCGGGCCTCGGCCGGATCCAGCGCCGCGACGATGGCTTCGTCTGGGTTCCGGAGGCGGTCGCGCCGTAAGCATCTTCACCGCCGTCCGCGCTTCTGTTCTGATAGCGCTAACAGGGAAGCGCGGGGCGGTGATGCGGACGTTGATTTCGGGACTTGTCGCAGCGGCGCTCCTGGCCGCCTCGCCGGCCATGGCCGAGGTGCGCGGCAGTGTGCGACTGGATCAGCCGGGCGCGCGGGTGAATCCCGATGTGTACGGCCAGTTCATGGAGCAGCTGGGCAGCGGAATCACTGGCGGCGTCTGGGTCGGCGAGGGCTCGGCCATCCCCAACACCCGGGGCTTCCGCAATGACGTGGTCGCCGCGCTGAAGGCCCTGGAGGTTCCGGTCGTGCGCTGGCCGGGCGGCTGCTACGCCGACACCTATCACTGGCGCGACGGGATCGGCCCGAGGGGCGGCCGGCCAGTGACGCTGAACCGCTGGTGGGGCAACAGTGAAGAGGACAACGCCTTCGGCACCCATGAATTCTTCGACTTCGCCGAACTGATCGGGGCGAAGACCTATCTCAGCATCAACATGGGGTCGGGCACGCCCGCCGAGGCGGCGCAGTGGGTGGAGTACATCACCTCAGACACGCGCTCGACCCTGGCGCAGGAGCGTCGGGCCAACGGACGCGAGCGACCGTGGAAGATCGACTACCTCGGCCTGGGTAACGAGCCCTGGGGCTGCGGCGGCCGAATGCGGGCGAGCTATTACAATGACCTGATGCGCCAGTACGTCGGCTTCGTCATGCCGGCGGGCACGACCGCGGTGGCGGCGGGACCAAACGCCGAGGACTACGACTGGACCCGGACGCTGATGCGCGACGGGCGCGACAACTTCGATGCCCTGTCGCTGCACTACTATACCCTGCCGACGGGCGACTGGGCGCGGAAGGGCGCATCTGTCGGCTTCGATGAAACGGAATGGGACGCGACTTTCCGGCAGGCCTACCGCATCGAGGAGATGATCCAGCGGCACGACGCGATCATGGATGAGTACGACCCGACCGCGCGGGTCGGGTTGGCGGTCGATGAGTGGGGCGCTTGGTACGATCCGACGCCGGGAACGGTGGCGGGCCATCTGAAGCAACAGAACTCGCTGCGGGACGCCCTGCTCGCGGCCGTCCATTTCAACATCTTCCATCGCCACGCTGACCGGGTGCGGATGAGCAATGTGGCGCAGATGGTCAATGTGCTGCAGGCCCTCATCCTGACCGACGGGCCGCGCATGACGCTGACACCGACCTATCATGCCTTCATGCTCTACAAGCCGTTCCGGCAGGCGGCCGTACTGCCGGTGACGTTGGAAGAGGGCGGAGGCTCGCGGGTGGACGTCAGCGCCGCGCGCGGCGACGACGGCGTGGTTCACGTCGCGCTGGTGAATCTCGATCCGTCGGCGCCGGCGGAAATCCGCCTGCGGTTGGACGGCGGACACGGACGCCAGGTCAGCGGGCAGGTCCTGACCTCGGGCCGGATGGATGCGCACAATACCTTCGAGGCGCCGAACGCCATCGCCCCCGCCGCTTTCCAGGGCGCGAGGATCGAGGACGGGGTGCTGATCGCCACCCTGCCGGCCAAGGCGCTGGTGGTCCTGGAGGTCCGCTAGCGGCTTGCCGGGCGCGAATGTTAGCGCTACCAAATTCCGCCTGTACCAAGGGGGATGCGGCATGGGCGGAGCGTTTAAGTGGATCGGCGGGATGGCGGCGGCGCTGTTGCTGGCGACGCCTGGCCTGGCGACGGCGCAGGCCTCCCCGTCTGAGAGCCGGGTCATCGCCCTGGATCTGGCCGGCCCGACCACGCCGCGCGACCGGATGGCCGAACTGTCCGTCGGTTCGGACTATCCGGGCACCCTGAGCCGAGAAGACAGCCTGGCCCAGCTGGAGACGGTCCAGGACGAGCTCGGCTTCCGCTACATCCGCTTCCACGACATCTTCCATGACGAGATGGGCGTCTACCGCGAGGTCGACGGGCGGCCGGTCTACGATTTCAGCAGGATCGACCGGCTCTACGACCGCCTGCTGGGCATGAACATCAAGCCCTTCATCGAGCTGGGCTTCACGCCCGATGCGATGAAGACCTCGGACCAAACCATCTTCTACTGGAAGGGCAACACCTCCCACCCGCAGCCGGAGAAGTGGGAAGGCCTGATCGACGCCTTCGTGCGCCACCTGATCGACCGCTACGGCGCCGAGGAGGTGCGGACCTGGTATTTCGAGTTCTGGAACGAGCCCAACCTGGCCGGCTTCTGGGAGGGCGCCGACCAGGCCGCATATTTCGAATATTACGGACGCACGGTCCGGACCATCAAGGCGATCGACCCGGCGCTGCGCGTCGGCGGGCCATCGACCGCTGGGGCGGATTGGGTGCCGGCGTTCCTGGCCTACGCCGACGCCAATGACCTGCCAGTCGACTTCATCACCACCCACACCTACGGCGTCGACGGCGGCTTCCTGGACGAGAAAGGCGAGAGCGACATCAAGCTGTCGCGCAGCCCTGACTCGATCATCGGCGACGTCCGGAGGGTGCGTGAGCAGATCGGCGCCTCTACGCGACCCGACCTGCCGCTGTTCTTCACCGAGTGGAGCAGCAGCTACAACCCGCGCGACCCGGTCCACGACGACTACCTCGGCGCCTCCTACATCCTGACCAAGCTGCGCCAGAGCGAGGGTCTGGTTCAGGGGATGAGCTACTGGACCTTCAGCGACCTGTTCGAGGAGCCGGGGCCGCAGACCAAGCCGTTCGAGGGCGGCTTCGGCCTGATGACGCCGCAGGGCGTGAGGAAGCCGACCTGGTTCGCCTACAAATACCTGAACAGCCTGGGCGACCGCGAGCTGTCCACCGGCGACGACCAGAGCATCGCGGCGCTCGACGGCGACAAGCTGCAGGTGCTGGCCTGGCGCTGGGAGCTGCCGGAGCAGCCGGTAAGCAACCGGCCCTTCTTCCGCCAGGTGCGCGAGGCCCCGGCCGCCGGGCCGCTGGAGATCACGCTGTCCGGGCTGCCGGCGGGCGAGCATGCGGTCTCGGTGCGGCGGGTCGGCTTCAGGGCCAACGACGCCTACACCGCCTGGCTTGAGATGGGCTCGCCGGGCACGCTGGACGCCGCCCAGCTGGCGCAACTGCAGAGTCTGACCCGGGATCTGCCCGAAACGCACCGGATCACGGTCGGCGCTGACGGTCGCGGGCGGCTGACCTTGCCGATGCGGGTGCATGACGTGGTGCTTGTCGAAATAGAGAACGCTGCTCCCTGAGCTTGCGTCTGGAAGGTTCCTTGAACGATGTTCGCGTCTCACCTCGGGGCGGGGGAGGCTTTACTTGACGCGTCTGAGCCCGGTCCTCCGTTAACGCTGGTTAAGCCTAAGCGTTAGGCGAGAGATCAAGGTCTTTGTGTAGGGAGGAGGCTGCCGTTTCCTCCCCCGAAGGCCGCGATGCGTATTCTTTCCTGCCTCATCGACCAGCACGACTACTTCCTCACCGGCCTGGCTGCGCTGATCTGCGTGCTGGGGTCGTGGGTGACGCTGCGACTGTTCGAGAAGCTGCGCGGCAGCGCCGTCGGTGCGCGCATGACCTGGACCTTCCTGGGCGCCATCTCGGGCGGGGCGACCATCTGGTGCACCCACTTCGTGGCCATGTTGGCCTATCAGCCGGGCGCCGAGACGACCTATGCGCCGGTCCTGACCGGGGTCTCGCTCGCCGTGGCCGTGGTCGGAGTCGGCGCGGCCCTGATAATCGGGACGCGGCGCACGCGCGCAGCGGCCGTCGCGGGCGGCGTCGTGTTCGGCCTGACCACCGCGGCCATGCACTACACCGGCATGGCGGCCTTCACGGCTGACGCCCTGATCAGCTGGCACGCGGCCTATGTCGCCGCCTCGGTGCTGGCCGCGGCCGCGGGCGGGGCCCTGACCTTCGACCTGGCGCGGCGTGGCCTGAAGGGCCGGCGCTGGGCCATGGTTCCGGGCTCCATGGTGCTGACCATCGTCGCCCTGCACTTCACCGGCATGGGCGCGCTGGACGTCGTGCCCCTGGCGCCGCTGGACGGCGCCGCGACGGGCGAGACCGCCCGCGGCCTGCTGGCGGCGGCGGTGGCCTCGGTGGCCTTCCTGATCCTCAGCGTCGCCCTGGCCAGTCAGGCGCTGGAGGACCAGACCCGCAAGATCGCCCAGAAGCGCCTGAGCCTGCTGATCGAGGGCAGCGTCGACGGCATGCTGGTCGAGGGCGACGAGGGCGTCCTGATCGTCAATGCGGCCTTCGCCGAACTGTGCGGAGCTCCGGCTTCCGCCGTCGTGGGACGCCGGGTGTCGGACTGGGTCGACCAGGCCGAAGACATGCTCGGCGGCGCCCTGGTCCAGAGCGAGCTGAAGGCCGCCGACGGCACGGTGATCCCGGTCGAGGTGGCCGTGCGCCGCGAGCGGCGCGATGACGGCGTGGCCGGCGACGCCCGAATCTTCGCCGTGCGCGATCTGCGCGCCCGCCTGGCCCAGGAAAGGCGCATCGCCCACCTGGCCCGCAACGACAGCCTGACCGGTCTGCCCAACCGCGCCTCGTTCCTGGAAAAGCTGGAGCGTCAGGCGGCGGTGTCCGAGCCGGGCCGCCGCTTCGCCCTGCTGGCCATGGACCTGGACCGGTTCAAGGAGATCAACGACATCTACGGCCACGCCGTGGGCGACCAGGTGCTGGTCCACGTCGCGGGCCAGATGAAGGAGGCCGTGCGCGAGGGCGAGTTCGTGGCCCGACTGGGCGGCGACGAGTTCGTCGCCATCGTGCCGATCGACGACCGCATCGAGGCCTTCGAGGCGGCCGAGCGCCTGCGCGCCGCAGCCCTGACGCCGATGCAGGCCGAGCACGCCGAGCTGCAGTGCGGGGCCAGCATCGGCATCGCCGTCTGGCCGGACGACGCGACCGAGCCCTCGGTGCTGATCAATGACGCCGACCTGGCCATGTACCGGGCCAAGGCCTCGCTGACCGACGACATCTGTTTCTACGAAGGGGCGATGGACGAGGCGGTGCGCGAGCGTCGCCGCATCACCCAGGGCCTGCGCGAGGCGCTGGATCACGAGCGGTTCGAGCTGCACTACCAGGTGCAGGCCTCGCTGGAGACCGGCAAGGTGACCGGCTTCGAGGCCCTTCTGCGCTGGCCGCAGGCGGACGGGAAATTCATCTCGCCGGCCGATTTCATTCCGATCGCCGAGGAAACCGGCCTGATCCTGCAGATCGGCGAATGGGTGCTGCGCCGCGCCTGCGCCGAGGCGGCCGCCTGGAAGGAGCCGCACAAGATCGCGGTCAACCTGTCGCCGGTGCAGCTGTCGCACACCGACCTGCCGCGCCTCGTGCATCAGGTGCTGCTGGAGAGCGGACTGTCGCCGAGCCGGCTGGAGCTGGAGATCACCGAGACGGCGATGATCTCGGACCTGACCCGCACCACCCATGTGCTGCGTCAACTGAAGGGCCTGGGCGTGTCGATCGCCATGGACGACTTCGGCACCGGCTATTCGTCGCTGTCGACCCTGCGCGCCTTCCCGTTCGACAAGATCAAGCTGGACCGGTCGTTCATGTCCGAGGTCGACGCCAGCCCGCAGTCGCGCGCCATCATCCGCGCCGTGCTGGCCCTGGGCGAGAGCCTGGACATCCCGGTCCTGGCCGAGGGCGTGGAGACCAGCGGCCAACTGGCCTTCCTGCGCGAGCAGGGCTGCAACGAGGCCCAGGGCTATCTGCTGGGTCGGCCGGGTCGCGACACCCAGGCGGCGGCCGGGGCCGACGTTCTGATCATTCCGGCCGGGATGCTGGAGAGCGAGGCGGCCTGACAGCGCCGCCGGCGTTGACTCGTGCCCGCTCCATGGGCATAAGCGCCGCCTTCACGTCCCAGGCCTCGGCTCGGGGCGCGTCCTATGACGGACGATGCGTGGACCGCCGTTGAGATCGCATTCCCACTAACGGGGATGCCGGGCCGCATCAGCATAGAGAGTGACTTATGTCCAAGCGCCACAGCGCCAAGTACAAGATCGACCGCGCCATGGGTGAAAACCTGTGGGGCCGCTCGAAGTCCCCGGTTAACAAGCGCTCGTACGGCCCCGGCCAGCACGGTCAGCGCCGCAAGTCGAAAGTCTCGGACTTCGGCCTGCAGCTGAAGGCCAAGCAGAAGCTGAAGGGCTACTACGGCAACATCACCGAGAAGCAGTTCGCCGCGACCTACGCCGAAGCGACCCGTCGCAAGGGCAACAGCTCGGAGAACCTGATCGGCCTGCTGGAATCGCGCCTGGACGCCATCGTCTACCGCGCCAAATTCGTCCCGACCGTCTGGGCCGCTCGCCAGTTCGTCAGCCACGGCCACGTGACCGTCGACGGCAAGAAGGTCGACATCGGTTCGTACCGCGTGAAGCCGGGCCAGGTCATCGAGGTCAAGGAAAAGTCGCGCGCCATGGCGCTGGTGCTCGAAGCCCAGCAGTCGTCGGAACGTGACGTGCCGGACTACCTCGAGCTGGGCGACCGCGGCTTCACGGTCCGCTACGTCCGCGTGCCGGAACTGGCCGACGTGCCGTTCCCGGTGAAGATGGAGCCGAACCTGGTCGTCGAATACTACTCGTCGTAAGCCGGTTTCGCCCCGCTTTTCAAAGCGGTAGAGTATCTGGAAAGGCCCCGGAGCAATCCGGGGCCTTTCTATTTGCGGCGAATGCTGGGGATGATCCGTCTTCGGACGGGGGACTAAGCCGAACGGTGGGCTTTCAATGTCACGGGAACAGGCGCAATCTGGCCATAGTTCAGAATCCGGCTGCGGGAGGCAGGAGATGAGACGGTTCGCCAAGCTCGGCGCGATCCTCGCGTTCGCCGTCACCGCATCCGGCTGCGCTTGGGTTCAACAGACCACCCAACCCGTCCTGGCTCAGCTGAACCAGCTGACCAAGGTCGAAGAACCCTCGGCCGGCGACCTGCCGGGCCAGATCGAGCCCGTGCATGCGGCGGCCATCGCCCAGAACGAGGCCGTCTTCTGGGTCAGTTCGAACGGCTGCACCGCGAAGGCCGATCTAACCCCGATCATCCGCCGGGGCGGCGACGGCGCGGTGATCAGCCTGCGCCGCATCAAGGAAGATCTGTGCCGCGATCCGAAGCCTGAGGGCGTCGAGATGCGCTGGACCTTCCAGGAGATGGGCCTGGAGCCCGGCGCGCGGGTCTCGGTAGAGAATCCCTACCAGATGCCGCGCGGCTGAGCGCAGGCTCGCTACAACAACTGCTCGCAGCGTGGATCGCCCGGACAGACGGGCAGCTTCTTCCTGGCCGGATCGCGGCAGGCCGACAGGCTGGCGACCACAGCGATGATCGACAGGGCATAGACGAGCGTCGTCACGTTCTTCGACTTGCTCATGGCGTTTCTCCGTTCCTTTCGAAGCGACGCCGCGGTCCATGCCCTGTCGGGCTTCGTTCAGCGCGTAACGACCTTGCCTTCACAGCGAGGGTCGCCCGGACAGGTGGGCAGCGGCGGCGGGGGTGGCGGCGGCGGGGGCGACGACGGGAGCACCTCGTCGTCGGTCGGTTTCGGCGGCTCCCGGTCCTGTCCCGGGGGCGTAGGCGGGGTTTCCTGGGGCGGCTTGAGTTCAGTCGGCGGCGGCGTCTCTGCGGTCGTCTCGTCGGGCGCAGGCGTCTTGGCCTCCTGTTGGGTGCAGGCCGTCAGGCAGAGCGCGGCCGTAAGCGGCGCGGCCACGGCCATCAGATGCAGTTTCCGGTCGCCCATCCGTTCTCTCCTGTTCGCTTGATGATGTAGGCCCAAGCCTGCCGCGTCTCGTTCGACAGGGCGCAGGTCACGTACTTGCGGCCGTCTTCGGCCATGGAAAGCTCGACCGTAAATCGAAGATCAGGGTTGGGCTCAAGTATCCCAGACGCACTATTGAAATCGGCATAGGCTTCGCAGGCCGATGTCTCCGAGATGCAATTCCCCATGGACAGGGGGAAGCTGATGTAGAGCGACAGGGCGTTTCCGCCCGAAATGTTAATCCCGTCCGCGCGTTCCTCTCCGATTGTCATCTGTTTCTTGCGAATACATCGGGTCATTTCCGGGCAGGCGACGACATCGTCGTCCGTGGTGGAGAAGATCGGCTCCACGGTCGACTCGGCCCGAAACACAGCCTCCTTGCCCGGCGGGGCGCCGCTGATCCTCAGCACCAGGCTTTCGGTTGTGTCGGGGAAACGCGAGCGGTTGAGGATGGTGGTGTCGAGGGCCACCCACATGATCGAGTTCTCATCGGCGCCGTCGCGATAGAGCAGCACCTGGCGCGGCGGGCTGACCTCGATCTTGGCCCCATGGATGCGGTCCCACAGGTCCGGACCGGCGACGAGGGCGGTCAGCCCGGCGGCGACCCAGGCGGCTGCGGCGGTCCAGGTCTCGCTGGACACCATGCGATCCCTCCCGCGCGGCGCCGGAATTCACCGGTACGAAGCCGGAATGCTTAGCAGCAAGCGGAGCCGTCGAGGATCAGGGGAAACCCTGAGACCGAGCCCGGTGGCGCGGGGTTCGGGTCTCAGCCGGCCTCGAAGGCGGGCAGCATGTCCGCGGGGATGCGATGGGGCCGCATGGTCGTCGCATCGACCAGCACCCACTCCGTGACGCCCTGGGCGCACAGCTTGCCGTCGGCGTCCTCGATGCGGACGAAGCGGTTGAAGCGCGGGCCTTGCGGCTCGCCCACCCAGGTGCGGGCCTTCACGCCGGTCGCGTCGGGCATCAGGGGGCGGAAATAGTCGATCTCGTGCCGGACCCCGACCCAGGACCAGCGGGCGCGGTCCTCGGGGCTGAAGCGGGCGTTCCAATGGGCCGTGCCGGCGTCCTGCAGCCAGCCGACATAGACCACATTGTTGACGTGGCCGTTCTCGTCGATGTGCTCAGGCCGGACCTCGAGCGGATGCACGAAAATCTCGCGGTCCGACCGGGGCTCCAGCTGGGCCCTCGCCATCAGGCGTCGACTTCGCCCAGGGCCACGCCCTTTTCGGCCAGCAGGGCCTGCAGCTCGCCGGCGTTGAACATCTCGCGCACGATATCCGAGCCGCCCACGAACTCGCCCTTGATGTAGAGCTGCGGGATGGTCGGCCAGTCGCTGAAGGTCTTGATGCCCTCACGCAGGGCTTCATCCTGCAGCACGTCGACGCCGACGAACGACGCGCCGACGTGGTCGAGGATCTGCACCGCCAGCGAAGAGAAGCCGCAGCGGGGCGCGTCCGGCGTGCCCTTCATGAACAGGACGACGTCGTGGCCCTTGATCGTGTCGCTGATGAAGGCGTGGACGGGGCTGGCGGCGGCTTGGTCGGTCACGGGGCAGGGCCTTTCGATGAAGGGCGTCAGCTAGGGGCGCGGGGGCCTAGGGTCAAGGGCGGCGCACCGCCGCGCCCGGGTTTCGCCTGACAGGGTCGAGGCCGTCTGGGGCCGGAACAGCGGGGCTTTTCCTCACGTTAGGACGACGCCCCTGCCGGGCTGAGGACGCGCCATGGACACGCCGGAACCCCGCAAGGGCATGCCATCTCCGGAGCTGAACCGCGAGGACTTCACCGCCCGCTTCCTGAGCCGCTTCGCCGACCCGGCCTTCGAGGCCGAGAAGACCGCGCTTGAGCGGATCGCCGGCATCGCCTGGGACGGCTATTCGGAGGGGCGCAAGTCGCCGGTGACGCGAAAGGCGGGGGCCGGTTACGCCGACCCGGCCTACGACCTGTCGATCGACTGGATCAACGCCCACGAGGCGCTGAAGGCGGCCCAGGCGCGCCACGAGGACCCCGCAGGCCCGCTGCGGGCCCTGGTCGTCAACGGCTCGTCGCGGTCGGAGCACACCTGCCCCGGCGAGATGTCCAAGAGCTTCCGGCTGGCCACCATCGCCGAGCAGACGCTTCAGGCGGCGGGCGTCGAGACGACGGTGCTGGACCTGTCCCGGCTGGCCTCGGAGTTCGGGCGGACGATCCACCCCTGCAAGGCCTGTTTCTCCACCGCCGCACCGCTCTGCCACTGGCCGTGCAGCTGCTACCCCAACTATTCCCTGGGTCAGGTCGATGACTGGATGAACGACATCTACCCGTTGTGGGTCGAGGCGCACGGGGTGTTCCTGGTCACGCCGGTCAACTGGTACCAGGTGTCCTCGCCGATGAAGCTGATGATGGACCGGATGGTCTGCGCCGACGGCGGCAACCCCGACCCGACGCTCACCCACGGCAAGGATGCGAAGAAAGCCAAGGAAGAGGAGCTCAAGGGCTGGGACTATCCGCGTCACCTGGAGGGGCGGATCTTCTCGGTGGTGGTGCACGGCGACGTCGAGGGGGCCGAGAACGTGCGCCGCTCGATCTCGGACTGGCTGAAATTCATGAAGCTGACGCCGGCTGGGCCGGATGCCGAACTGGACCGCTACATCGGCTACTGGGAGCCCTACGCCACCAGCCACGACGCCTTGGATAAGGACACCGACATCCAGGCCGAGGTGACGATCGCCGCCGAGCAGCTGGCGCGGTCCCTGAAGGCGCGCCGCGAGGGTCGGCTGGTCACCACCTATGAGGGGCTGGAGAGCCCGCGGCAGAAATAGATCCAGAATCGAGGTGGAGCGAAATCTGAGCCTTGTTGGCCTGCGTCCAACAATGCCGATTTCGCTCTAGGCCGCCTTGGCGCCGGCGACGCGGGCCATCTCGATCTGGGCGGCGAGGCCGGGCGGCATGTCGCGATCGGGGACCATCGCCAGCATGTTCAGGCGCTCGATGTCCGAGGCGTTGATCAGGACGCTCGACACCGCCGGATCGGTCAGGGCGTAGGCGAGGCAGATGGCCTCGGCCGGCCAGTTGTTGGTGCTGTGCAGGAAGGCGAAGGTGCCGGCATGGTCCAGCGGCCCGGCCTTGGGCTTGGGCGACAGGAAGCCGAACAGGCCGCCCTTCTTCTCCTGGTGCGCGTTGGCGGCCTTCTTGGCCGTGTCCAGGCTCTCCGGGAAATAGTCGTAGACGAAGATGGCCATGTCGCTCTCGCGAGCGACGCGCAGGCGCGAGCGGATCTGCCACTGCGAATTGACGTGGAAGGGCGTCGCCAGCACGTCGAAGGCGCCGGTCGAGACATAGGTGTCCATGACGTCGCCGTCGCCGGACACGCCCAGCAGGCGCACCCGCTCGGTGGCGCGCAGGGCCTTGAGCGCATTCAGCGAGGACTGCGGCAACTCGTGGTCCGCCGGTTCGTGCAGCAGGGCCAGGTCGAACCAGCCGAGGTTCGAGATCTGCAGGGCTCGGTCGATGGCCGAGGTCATGCCCTCGGCCGAGAAGTCGCGGTCCGAACCGCGGCGGCCGTCGCCGGCGCCGAGGGTCAGCGACACCTGCACCAGCTTGCGCTCGACGTGCTGCAGGGCCTGGCCCAGAACCTCGGCGAGGACCGGGTCGGCGGTCTCCAGCCGATAGGAGTTGATGCCCGCCTCCAGCGCCGAATAGATCAGCTCGCGTCCGGCCTCAGGGCCTTTGGCGATGTCCCGCGGACCGAGGCTGAGGGTCAGGGCCGAGACGGCCTGTCCGGCCTGGCCGAAGGGGCGGTAGCGCATGCGTCAGTCTTCCTTGGGGGCCGAGGTCTCGAGCGCCAGGGCGTGCAGTTCGCCGCCCATCTTGCCCTTCAACGCCGCATAGACGAGCTGGTGCTGGCGAACCCGCGGCAGGCCGGAGAAGGCCGACGACACGATCCGCGCCCGATAGTGGTCGCCATCGCCCGCAAGGTCGTCGATCCCGATCTCAGCGTCGGGAAAGGCTTCGGCGAGATGGGCGCGGAGCTCGTCGATCGGCATGGGCATGAGGCAGGCATACTCCGAATTTGCGGCGCAGTCTGGCTTGTAAACCTTAATGTGAGGCTACGTCGGATCGTGAAACGGCCAAGGTTGTCCTAGGCTTGCATCATGAACGCCTGCCGGCCCGATCAGGCTGCCGCCCGCTCCAGCAGGAGCACCGTCTCGCCCTTGTAGGTCGTCTCGACGTAGGGGGCGTAGCCGGCGCGCTTGGCCAGGGTCAGGGACGGTTCGTTGCCGGGGCTGATCATGCAGACGGTGCGCGGGGCGTTGAGGGCGTCGTCGGCCCAGGTGAGGGCGGCCGACAGGGCTTCGTAGGCCAGGCCCTGACCCTGGAATTTCGGACGGATGCCCCAGCCCAGTTCGGGCGCGTCGATGCGCGGTTCGACCTCGCGGCGGAAGTCGAGGATGCCGACCGATCCGACATGCTCGCCGCTGTCCTTCAGGCGGATGGTCCAGTTGCCGTAGCCCAGCGCCTCCCAGTGGCCGATGTCGCGCAGCAGGCGGTACCAGACGTCCTCGCCGGTCAGCGGCTGGGGGAAGATGTGCTGGACGAACTCACGATCGGCCCACAGGGCCTTAAGCTCGTCGTAGTCCTTGAGCTCGACGGGCGTGAGGGTCAGGCGTTCGGTGATCAGGGTGCTGGTCATGACGCCCGTTGCATCACCGAAGTCGCGTCACATCAACCCCAGCTGCTTGAAGCTCGCCACCCCCTCGCGGCCGACCACCAGGTGGTCGTGCACCGACAGCTCCAGCGCCTTCGCCGCCTCGACCACCTGCCGGGTCATCTCGATGTCGGCGCGCGACGGGGTCGGGTCGCCGGAGGGGTGGTTGTGGACGATGATCATGGACTTGGCCGACAGCTCCAGCGCCCGGCGCACCACCTCGCGCGGATAGACCGGGGCGTGGTCGACGGTGCCGCGGTTCTGGATCTCGTCGAGGATCAGCTGGTTGCGGTTGTCGAGGTAGAGGACCCGGAACTGCTCGCGCGGCTCGTGCTGGAGGGCGACGCGGACATAGGCGAGCAGGGCGTTCCAGGAGGTGATCACGGGGCGTTTGGCGGCCGGCTCCTTGGCGGCCCGGCGCGTCACCTCGAAGATCAGCTGCAGATCCAGGGCGATGGCGCGCGTGGCCTTGCCCTTGGCGTAACCCAGGGCGCCGGCGACGGTGTCCTCGATGGCCTCGTGGCTGGCCGCGCCGATGCCCTCGAAGCCGCCGAAGCGGGCGAGCAGGTCTTTCGCCAGCGGCTTGGTGTCCTTGTAGGGCACGCTGCGGAACAGCAGCAGCTCCAGCAACTCGTAGTCGGGAAGGGCGGCGATGCCGCCGACAGCCGCACGCGCGCGCAGCCGATCGCGGTGGCCGGCGTGCTGAGCCCTGGTCGTTTTGGTCGGTCGTTCCAGCATCCGCCCCCGCAGAGGCCCAGACTATCGCAGAACGACGGTAGGGGAAGTAGGTCCCGCTCGGCGGCGTCGCTCAACCGGAAGTGTCCATGGCGACCGCCCGTAGCGCTTGCCGCGAATGGCGCAATGGGCGAGCGTGGACCGTCAACTCATCCGAGGCTCCCATGATCGCCACATCCCTCGCGCTCGCTTTGGCGATCCAGGCCGCCACTCCGGCGGCGCCGCCGCGTCTGACGCCCGAGCAGGAGCAGGCCAGGGGTCAGGCGGCGATCGAGGGCATGGCGCAGGTCTACACCGTGCTGGGCTCGTGCGAGCGGCACTTCACCCCGGAGCAGGTGCGGGCTGTGCGCGCGCCGCTGGAGCCGGAGCCGGGCGCTGCGCAGTCGCCGTTGCAGTCGCTGATCGACCAGGCCTACCAGCGCGGCAAGGCCGACACGACGAAGTCAGCGCCCTTCTGCCAGGAGGTGATGCGGATGCTGGCCGAGGCCCAGCGCGGCGGCTGACCGGGTCGCGATCAGAACTTCGGCCGGAAGATCCCGGCCGGGCTGGCGCTGAACAGTTCGACGCCGTCCTCGGTGACGCCGCAGCTGTGTTCGCACTGCGAGGACAGGGACTTGTCGCGGGTGACCGCGGTCCAGCCGTCGGACAGCACCTTCACGTGCGGCTTGCCCAGGTTCACCATCGGCTCGACGGTGAAGAACATGCCCGGCTTGAGCACGGCGCCCTCGCCGCGGCGGCCGTAGTGCAGGACGTTCGGGCTGTCGTGGAACAGGCGGCCGATGCCGTGGCCGCAGAAGTCGCGCACCACCGACATGCGGTTGGCCTCGACGACCTGCTGGATGGCGTAGCCGATGTCGCCGAAGGTGTTGCCCGGCTTGATCATGGCCAGGCCCGCCTCGAGCGAGTCATAGGTGACGTCGATCAGCTTCTTGGCGCGCGGATTGATCTGGCCGACCGGGTACATGCGGCTGGAGTCGCCGTGCCAACCCTCGACGATGACGGTGTGGTCGATGTTGACGATATCGCCGTCCTTCAGAACCTTGTCGCCGGGAATGCCGTGGCAGACGACGTGGTTGATCGAGGTGCAGACGGTCTTCTCATAGCCCTTGTAGCCGAGGCAGGCGGGCAGGGCGCCGTGGTCGAGGGTGAACTCGCGGATGCGGTCGTCGATCTCGCCCGTTGTCACGCCCGGCACGACATACGGCGTGATCATGTCCAGCGCCTCGGCCACCAGGCGGCCGGCCTTACGCATGCCCTCGAAGCCTTCGGCGTCGTGGACCCGGATCATGTGGGTGCGGACGAAGGTGTCCTCGTCCAGTTCAGGCGTTTCGTACATCGGTCTTCTTTCGGCGCGCCCTAAGGGCGCCAGGGCAGGGCGCGATCCAGGCGGATGGCTTCGGTCGTCAGGTGGCAACTGTAGCACAGAACCTCAACCCCGCGGGAGGCGGCGTCGCGCAGGGCGGGGCCGTAGGCGCGGTCGATGTCGTCCGCTGTGGTGAAGGCGTCGCAATCCATGCGCTGAATGACGAACAGCATCACCGCACGCCCGCCAGCCTCGACCACCCGCTCCAGCGCCTTCAGGTGCTTGACGCCGCGCACGGTGTTGCAGTCCGGGAACTCGGCAAGGCCTGGGGTGCGATTGAAGTGGCAGTTCTTGATCTCGACCCAGCAGGACGGGCGCAGCAGGGCGTCCGGGTCGCTCTGCAGCAGAATGTCGATACGGCTGTCGGTGTCGTAGCGGACCTCGCGGCGAAGGATCGGATAGCCGGTTAGCTCAGGAATGGCGTCGCGCGGAATCGCCGCCTCGGCGATGCGGTTGGGGTTCATGGTGTTGACCCCCACCAGGCCGGCGTCGGGCAGTTCGACCATCTCCAGCGTCAGCGGCAGCTTGCGCTTCGGATCCGGTGATCGGCTCAGCCACACCGGCAGGCCGGGCGCGGTCAGGCCGAGCATGGCCCCGGGATTGGGCACATGGACGGTGGTCGCGGTCCCGTCGTCGAGGATGACGTCCGCCAGAAACCGCTTGTAGCGGCGAACCAAGGTCCCGCGTTCGAGGGGCGTCTTGAAGATCATGCCGGCTCATAGCCGCACGGCGGCCCGCTTCGATAGGGGCCGCCGCGTCGTCATATGGGGCGAAGACCCGATACCGGCCGCGGAGTCTGCATGGTTAGTGCCGGCGTCGTCGGGAGGGGACCGGCGGCGGTTCGCCCTCGGGCCGCCGCCGGTTGTGGCGCCGGCGTCCTAGCGGGAAGGCGCGCGCTTCCGTACGGAGGCTCGATGACCAACCCTCCTTCGATTGAAATCCGACTGGCCACAGGACGCGTTATCGGCACGGTCGTGCTCTTCGCGGCCATCGGCGTGTTCTTCGCCGTGAGCGGTTGGCTCGACTGGTCCTCGCCAGAAGCCTTCGCCGCCGCGCTGGCGCGCGCTGAGACGCGCCGCCGGACGCAGATGGTCGAACTGTTCTCCGATCGCTACGTCTACATTGCCGTCACCGTCATCCTGACGACCATCATGTTCGGACTGGCGTCGGTGACGGCTTGGCTAGCCGTGGCGACCCGCGGTCCCGCCATGGTCCTCGCGGGCGACCGCATCTCGCGAACCGTGCCGTGGGGACACACGGTCTATCGCATCTCGCCCTCCGCTGTGCTGACGCCGGTCAAGTTCGGGCTGGGTTGCGAACCGCCGGCGGTCATTTCCGCGTCGAGCGGCCGTGCCGGAAAGCCAGGAACCCTCGTTCCGGTCATTCCGCTTAATTGGAAGCTGACCAATGTGTCCATGGAGCAGATGCGCCGCTTCCTGGAACAGGTCCGTTGAATCCGGCCAACCCCACCGCCGCTGTTCTCGTCATCGGCGACGAGGTGCTGTCCGGGCGGACGCAGGACACCAACACGAACACCATAGCCCGCTTCCTGACGGCGCTGGGGATCGACCTGCTGGAGGCCCGGGTCGTGGGGGACCGGACCGCGCAGATCGTCGAGGCCCTGAACGCCCTGCGCGGCAGCCACGACTATGTCCTCACCACCGGCGGCATCGGACCGACGCATGACGACATCACCGCGGATGCGGTGGCCAAGGCCTTCGGTGTGGCCCTGCCGGAGCATCCGGACGCGCTGGCCATCCTCGAGACGCGCTACGGCCCCGGCGAGTTCAATGCGGCGCGGCGGCGGATGGCGCGGATCCCCGAGGGCGGGACGCTGATCGCCAATCCGGTGACAGACGCGCCCGGCTTCCATGTCGGCAATGTCTTCGTCATGGCGGGGGTGCCCAAGATCATGACGGCCATGCTGGAGGATGTGGCGCCGCGGCTGCGCACCGGAGCAGTGGTGCAGTCACGGACGATCCGGGTCAGCGGTGTGGGCGAGGGGGCGATCGCGGACCTGCTGACGGCGGCGGCCAGGGCCGAGCGCGAGGTCAGCTTCGGCAGCTATCCGTTCGGCCACGGCTCGGACGGCGAGATCGGGACCAATCTGGTGTTGCGCGGCCGGGACGAGGCGGCGGTGGAGGCGGCGGTCGAGGCCTTGCTGGCGGGGCTGGCGGCGGCCGGGATTGCGGCGGCCAGGGTCTGATCAGGTAAACGCGTCGACCACCGCCTGGTAGGCCGGATTGGCGCGGCCTTGCGCATCCAGCAGCAGGGGGCTGTCGTCGGGGTTGTTCTTGCCCTCGGTGCGCAGCAGCCAGCTGTCGCTGTCGCGCAGGCCCCAGGTGGTGAAGGCGTAGCGCTGGCGTTCCGGCAGAGCCATGAAGGCTTCGGCCAGTTCGCCGACGCGGGCGACCTGCTGGGCGCGTTTCTCCGTGGACGAGCGCAGGTCGGGCAGGTGGCCGCCGTCGCGCTTGAGCGAGAAGTCCAGTTCCGAGACGTGGATGGGCAGGCCCAGCGAGGCGGCGTCGCGGAAGAAGTTGGTGATGTTCCCGGCCGGGATCTCGATGTTGAGGTGCGACTGGGTCCCGATGCCGCCGATCGGGGCGCCCAGCTTGAGCAGGCGCTCGACCAGTTTGAGGAAGGTCGTTCCCTTGGCCGGGATGTTCTCGAGATTGTACTCGTTGAGGAACAGGATCGCGTCCGGGTCGGCAAGACGGGCCTGCTGGAAGGCGCGGACCATATAGCCCTCGACGCCCAGCGCCTCGGACCAGTGGCAGTCGCGCAGGCCGGAGCCGTCCTCTGACACCGGCTCGTTGACCACGTCCCAGCCGACCATCCGGCCCCGGTAGCGGCCGACGGCGGCGGCGATGTAGCGGTCGAACTCGGCCTTGAAGCGCGCGGGCGGGACCGAGGCGTTGAAGGTCTCGGCGCCCTGCGAATACCAGATCAGGGTGTGGCCGTGGACGCGCAGACCGTTCCCGTGGGCGAAGTCCACGACGCGGTCGGCGGCGCTGAAGTCGTGGGTGAAGTCGGCGCCGAGCGTGCGCTCCATCTTCAGTTCCCACTCGGGGGTCAGCTGGGAGGCGTGGCGCAGGGTCTGTTCGACCCAGAAGAGCTGGTCCAGCTGGCCGGTCATGCCGGTCGTGCCGAAGGGGCAGGGGGCGAGGGACTTGAGCGGACCCGGCTCCGGGCCGGGCGCGGGCTCAGCCGCGGCGAAGCGGTCGCAGGCGGCGAGGGCGAGGCTGGAGCCGAGGACGGTGCGCCGGCTCAGGCGGGCTAGGTCAGCCGGCACGCCGGCGCAGGCCCAGCTCGTCGAAGGCGGCGGTCTCGCGCTTGCCGGCGGCGATGAGGCGGCTCAGGCGGGTGGTCTCGGCCACGTGCTCGAACTTCTTCAGCTCCTCGAAGGCGCTGGTCAGGGCGTCGCGGGCGCCCTCTTCCTCGGCGCCGATGACGGCGACGTCGTCCTCGGCGGTCTTCTTCCGCAGGAGCCAGCCGGTCATATAGGCCTGCATCAAGGAGGCGGCGTCGGTATCGGTGCGGGCGCGCTCGAGTTCGATCTCGACCTCGGCGTCCAGCACGGCCATGCGCATCTCCGCGGAGGCTCTACGGGCGGTGATCTCGGCGAGGCGCTTCTGCAGCGTCTCGACCTCGTAGTTCGAGATACGGATCAGCGATTGGGCCCATGCAGTCATCGTGCGTCTCCGGTCACTGCACCATTCCTTGATTCAGAATGGTTTCCAGACGGTCAAAGGATTCGGCCAGTCGTGTCACGTCATTCTGATCCTGACCGAGGAAGGCCTCTAGCGCAGGGTTCAGCGCGATGGCGCGGTCGACGATCGGATCGGCGCCGCTGCGATAGGCGCCGATCTTGATCAGCTCTTCCATGTTCGAATAGGCCGACAGGCACTGGCGGGCGCGCTTGTTCAGCTCGCGCTCCGGTATGGTCTGGCAGCCCGGCAGGGTCCGGCTGACCGACTTGAGCACGTCAATGGCCGGGAAGCGGCCGCGCTCGGCGATCTTGCGATCCATGACGATGTGGCCGTCCAGAATACCGCGCACGGCGTCGGCGATCGGCTCGTCATGGTCGCCGCCGTCCACCAGCACGGTGAACAGGGCGGTGATCGGCCCCGCCGTCGTGCCGTCGGGCCGGATCGGGCCGGGGCCGGCGCGCTCGAGCAGCTTGGGCAGCTCGGTGAAGACCGTCGGCGTATACCCCTTGGTCGTCGGCGGCTCGCCGGCGGCCAGGCCGATCTCGCGCTGGGCCATGGCGAAGCGGGTGACCGAATCCATCAGACACAGGACTTCGAGGTCCTGGTCGCGGAAATACTCGGCGATGGCCATGGTCATATAGGCGGACTGACGGCGCTTGAGGGCCGGCTCGTCCGAGGTGGCGACCACGACGACGGCGCGCTTCAGGCCCTCTTCGCCGAGGGTCTCCTCGATGAACTCACGGACTTCACGGCCCCGTTCGCCGATCAGACCGACGACGACGACGTCGCAGGTGGCCTGGCGGGCCAGCATCGACATCAGCACCGACTTGCCGACGCCCGAGCCGGCGAAGATGCCGAGGCGCTGGCCGCGGCAGGTGGTGGTGAAGACGTCCATGGCGCGGACGCCGAGATCGAGGCGCTCGCCGACGCGGCCGCGCGAATGAGCCGGCGGCGGCGGGGCGCGCAGGGGATAGGCGGCCGGACCGGGCGGCAGCGGGCCTTTGCCGTCGATCGGATTGCCGAAGGCGTCGATAATGCGGCCCAGCCAGGCGGTGGTCGGGCGCACGCTGGCGGCCTGGTCGATAATGCGGATGTCGGCGCCGGGAGCGACGCCCTCGACCGCGCCGAAGGGCATCAGCAGGGCCTTGGCGTCGCGGAAGCCGACGACCTCGGCGGGCAGGGGATGGAGGCCGCGGCCGCGGGCGATCTCGGCGCGGGCGCCGACGGCCAGGCGCGACAGCCCGCCCTTGGACTCGATGAGCAGCCCGTTCACGCCCGCGACCTTTCCGGTCACGACCAGCGGGTCGATCGCTTCGACGGCGGCGACGAGATTGCGCAAGAAAAGCCCCAGGAACAGCCCGTTAACCAATGAGGCGTCGTGGTTAACGATGGGTGAAGGCCCCCTCGCATCACCCGCCTGCGGAGGCGCCGGCGGTCACCTCGAGCGCCGCTGCGGGACGTCGGAACGGCGGACGCTCGCCATAGGTCCCCCAGCGCCACAGCCACTCCATCGGGCCGAAGCGGTAGCGGGCCAGCCACCAGCGGCTGAACATGATCTGCGCGGCGAAGACGACGAGCGACAGGCCCAGGCTGACCGTCGGACCGGCCCAGGGCAGCAGGCCGAGGCCGAAGCCGTAGAGCACGAAGAAGAACACGAGGCTCTGCATCAGGTAGTTGGTAAGGGCCATCTGGCCGACGGCGCCGAGCCCGGACAGCCGGGCTCGGACACCGGGGCTCCGGCACAGGACGACGATCAGCGATCCGTAGCCCAGGGCGAGGATCAGCTCCGCAACCGGATTGATGCCTCGGAAGAGGAAGAGGGCCCAGTCCATCGGCTGATAGTGCATCCAGCGCATGACCGGCCGGACGCCCTGCAGGACCAGTCCGACGGGGATGAGCCAGAGGCCGAGCCGAAAGGCGCGGGCGTGCGCGGCGGGGTCCTGCAGCCAGCCCTGGCGGAAGATCCAGCTGCCGACCATGAAGCGGCCGAGGATGGCGCCGAGGTACACCAGGGCGATGGGCTGACTGTAGAACTCGATGAACATGCCGCGGAACAGAGCGGCGACATAGGCCGTGTAGTCGTGGCCCATGACGACGGGCCAGCGGGCGGCGGCGCCGGCGTCGAGGATCACCGCGAACGGCGGCGGCGAGCCCGCGGGCACGGTGAACTGCATGTACAGGGCGAAGGCCGCGGGGCCGACCATGGCGAGGAGCAGGCCGACGCCCAGCAGCAGCCGGCCGGGCCAGCGCCGGGTCAGCAGCAGAAGGAAGCCCATGGCCGCATAGGCGTTGAGAATGTCGCCCATCCACAGCAGCAGCATATGGGCCACGCCGAGCACCAGCAGGATGGTCAGGCGACGCAGGTAGATGGTCGCGCCATTGCCCCCTCGGGCGCTGATCCGCGCCATCATGATGGCGAAGCCGAAGCCGAACAGCAGCGAGAACAACGCCTGGGCCTTGCCGTGCATCAGCCAGTTGCTGAGGAACTCGACCACGCTCTCGAGTCGGTCGAGGCCGGGCAGGCCGTGAATCTTGTCGGCCGGGACCAGGAAGCCGCCGTGGCCGAAGATGTTCATCCAGAGCACGCCGAACAGGGCGAAGCCACGGATGATGTCGACCTCCCCGATGCGGTCGGACTGGCTGGTCGGCGTCGCGGCTTCGGTCATGGAGAGGCCTCCCGGCGCCCATGGGTATCAGAGGTTGCCGAGTCCGGACAGTCGGGAGGGACAGCGATCAGTTGGCGGACGGCAGGGGCGCGTCTGCGGGCGTCTCGGCGCCTTCGCGGCCGGTGGTCAGGATGGCGCCGACCGAGGCCGTGACGATGCAGGCGATGGCCAGCCACTGCAGGCCGCTGAGCTGTTCGTGCAGCAGGACCATCCCGGCCACGGCGCCGATGGCCGGTTCGGCCGAGAGCAGGACGCCGAAGGTGCGCTTGGGAATGCGGCGCAGGGCGATCATCTCCAGCGAATAGGGCAGGGCGCTGGAGGCGAGGGCGACGCACAGTCCGAAGCCGAGCACCGCCGGGGCCAGTAGGGCCGGCCCGGCCGCGGCGACGCCGAAGGGCAGGATGACCAGGGCGGCTGTGCTCATGCCGAGCGCCACCGACTGGCCGGCGTGCATGTGGGACAGCCGCTTGCCGAAGACGATGTACAGCGCCCAGAAGACCCCGGCCGCCGCGGCGTAGGCGACGCCGACCGGATCCAGGGCCTGCACGCCGCTCCAGATCGGCAGCAGCATGCCCAGGCCGATGACGGCGCAGCCGATCCAGACGAAATGGATCAGCCGTCGGGCGTGGATCAGGGCCAGGGTCAGGGGGCCGCCGAACTCGATGGCGATGGCCAGGCCCAACGGGATGGTGCGCAGCGACATGTAGAAGCTGAGGTTCATCAGGCCGAGCACGAGGCCGTACAGCAGCACCCGACCGGCGTCCGACCGGTTCAGCCGGAATCGCCACGGCCGCCAGATCGCGACCAGCACCAGGGCCGACAGCCCCACCCGCAAGGCCGACGTGCCCTCGGCGCCGACCACCGGGAACAGATGCTTGGCGAAGGAGGTGCCGATGGCCAGCGAGATCATGCCGGTCACCAGGGCCAGGTACGGAACGAACGGCGCCACGGCGGGGGAGGTCAGGGCGGTGCGGGCGCTGGTCATCGACATGCGGAAAGCATAGGCGGGAACGGCTTGTGCTTCCCGGCGATTTCAGGCTGTAGGGCGGCTGAAATCATCATGGATTATCCAGAAATGACGGAATTCGTCGCTCTCGACGCCTTCGACCACAAGCTGCTTGAGCGAGCCAGACGCAACAACCTGGAGCCGGCCCGGGTCGCCGCCGAGGCGGTCGGCCTGTCGGAATCGGCGGTGCTGCGGCGGTTGCGGCGGCTGCGGGCCGAGGGGGTGATCGTGCGCGACGTGGCCATGGTCGATCCGGCCCGGGTCGAGCCGCGGATCCTGCTGCACGTGCAGGTCGAGATGAACACCCAGGTGCGCGCCCACACCGACGCCTTCAAGGCCGCCATGGTCCGCAGTCCGGAGGTGCAGGGCGCCTGGGACGTGACCGGAGAGACCGACTTCCTGCTGACCGTCGCAGTGCGGTCGATGGCCGAGTACGAGGCCTTCTGCCAGCGCGAACTGACCGCCGAGGCCCATGTCCGGGCCTTCAAGAGCATGATCACCATCCGTGAGGTGGTCGGCTTCGATCCGGCCCGGGCCGTGCTGTCGCGCTAGAGCCGGCTTTCGCTCTAGGGAGCCTCGATCATCTCGCGGACCTTGGCCCCCAGCGCGGCCATGACGAAGGGCTTGGTCAGCACCTGCATGCCGGGTTCAAGCAGGCCGTTCCCGACGGCGGCGTTCTCGGCGTAGCCGGTCATGAACAGCACCTTGAGGTCGGGCCGGTCCGCGCGGGCGGCGTCGGCGACCTGGCGACCGTTCATGCCGCCCGGCAGGCCGACGTCGGTGACCAGCAGGTCGATGCGCGCGTCGGAGCGCAGCACGGTCAGGCCGGACGGGCCGTCGACGGCCTCGATTACGGTGTAGCCGGCGTCCTCCAGCACCTCCACCACCAGCATGCGGACGGTCGGTTCGTCATCGATGACCAGCACGACCTCGCCCTGACCGCCATCCTCGCCGACCGCTTCAGCGGGGAGGTCGACCGCGTCGAGGTCGCCCGTGAAGCGCGGCAGGTAGAGGCACATGGTGGTGCCCTTGCCGACCTCGGAATAGATCCGCACCTGCCCGCCGGACTGGCGCACGAAGCCGTGGATCATCGACAGGCCGAGGCCCGTGCCCTGGCCCAGCGGCTTGGTGGTGAAGAACGGGTCGAAGGCCTGGGCCTGGACATCCGGCGACATGCCCGTGCCGGTGTCTGTCACGCAGAGCGAGACATACTGCCCGGTCGGCAGGTCGCGGTCGCGCGCCCCGCGCTCGTCCAGCCATTTGTTGGCTGTCTCGATGGTCAGCCGGCCGCCGTCCGGGGCCATGGCGTCCCGGCTGTTGATGCACAGGTTCAGCAGGGCGTTTTCGAGCTGGGATTGGTCGATCTGCGTCGCCCAAAGACCGCCGGCGCCGACCACCTCGACCTCGACGTTCGGGCCTACGCTGCGGCGGATCAAGTCCTCCATGCCGCCGATCAGACGGTTCACATCGGTCGGCTTGGGGTCGAGGGTCTGGCGGCGCGAGAAGGCCAGGAGGCGCTGCGTCAGGGAGGCGGCGCGGCGCGCGGCGCCCTGGGCCGCGCCGATATAGCGGTCGACGCCGGAGAGGCGGCCTTCGCCGACGCGCTTCTCCAGCAGTTCCAGGCTGCCGCTGATGCCGGCCAGCAGGTTGTTGAAATCATGGGCGATGCCGCCGGTCAGGTGACCGACCGCCTCCATCTTCTGGGACTGGCGCAGCGCTTCGTGTGTGGCGGCCAGCTCCTTCTCGCGCGCCTTGTCCTCGGTCAGGTCGCGGCCGATGGCGATGAAGTGGGTCCCGTCTTCTTCGGGCGAGACGGTCCAGCCGATCGGCTTCCACTCGTCGTCCTTGGTCAGGATGCGGTTCTCGAACCGGGTCGGCTGGCCGGTCCTGCCCATCTCCTCGAGGGCGGCGACGACGGTCGGGACGTTGTCCGGGTGGATGATGTCCGCATAGGGGTTGCTGAGCAGCTCTTGCTCGGACCAGCCCAGCACCTTGGTCCAGGCCGGGTTCACCGCGGTCATTCCGCCGCCATAGTTGGCGCGCGCCAGCATGTCTTCCGAGAGGGTCCAGAGGCGGTCGCGTTCCGCCTTGCTGCCGGCGAGGAGAACCTCGAGCTGGGCGTTCAGGCGTTCGAGCTCCTGACGATGGGCGCGCAGGGCGTCCTCCATCTCGCGGCGCTCGTCGATGTCGACGACCGAGCCCACGTAGCCCAGATACTCGCCCGCTTCGTTAAACCGCGGGCTCGCCGCGTCGATGGCCCAGCGATAGACCCCGTCGGCGCGGCGCAGGCGATATTCGACCCGGAACGGTTCGCGCGCCGCATTGGCCGTGGTGAAGATCGCTTCGGCCCGCGCCTTGTCTTCGGGATGGGTCGCATCGAGCCAGCCGAAGCCCTCGGCCTCGCCCTCGGTCTGACCGGTGAAATCGTACCAGGTCCGGTTCAGGTAGGTGCAGTAGCCGCTGGGATCGGTCACCCACATCATCATCGGGGTGTTGTCCGCCATGTTGCGGAACCGGGCTTCGCTCTCGCGCAGGGCGGCGGCGGCGACGGCTCGCTCGGTGGCGTCGCGGACCCGCTCGGCGATCTCGCGCATCAGCACGATGTCGGACTGGCTCCAGGCGCGCGGCTGGGCGTGGTTGGCGAAGACCAGGGCGACCACGCGGCCCTGCTCCATCAGCGGCATATTGATCAGTGAGGCGGCGCTGATCGCCTTCAGGGCCTCGGCGCCGGCCTGGGTGCGATGGTCGACGTCGACGTCGGAGATCGAGACCGTGACGCCCCGCTTGATGTCCTCGATGTACGAGCCGTAGTCGCGGAATTGCAGGGTGCCGGCGAGGCTGTGCACGCCGGGCGCGTTGTAGTCGCGCTCGATGGTGATGGTCTCGGCTTCGGTGTCGATGACCCCATAGCCGGCGCGGCTGACCCCCAAGGCCTCGGCCAGGACGCGGGACGAGGCGTAGGCGATCTCCTGGGCGTCGGTGAGGTCGCGCAGGGCGTCGCCCAGCTGGATCAAGGCCTTCTGACGCACCCGCTCGCCGGACAGGCGGCGGTCGGCGCGGACTCGGTCGGTGGTTTCGACCACGGTGGCGATGACCCCCGCGGGCTGTCCGTCATCGCCCGGCACGGGCCAGTAGTCGAGATCCATCCAGACCTGCTCGGGCCGGCCCGAGCGATGCAGGATCAGCTCCTGGTCCTTGTACGCCAGAGTGCCGCCGGCCAGGCCCACGCGCATCACGTTGGCGTTGAACTCGGCCACCTCAGGCCAGCCTTCGAGGACCTTGGAGCCGAGCAGTTCGGGATGACGCTTGCCGGCGAAGACCGAGTAGGCGTCGTTGTAGATCATCACGCCGTCGGGGCCCCACAGCATGACGATGGGGACGGGCGAGGCGATCAGCAGGCCGGTGGCGGTCTTCAGGCTCTGAGGCCACTGCGCGATCGGGCCGAGCGGCGTCCCGCTCCAGTCGAACGACCGGATCAGCGCCGCCATCTCGCCTGAGCCTTGCGGGAAGGCGGCGGAATCCGCGGTCGCGCGGGTCTGGCCGTCGGTCGGTTTCATGCTTCTCCAAGGCAAAGGTTTGGTCGCGACCCTACCCAACGCGACACCGGCTAAAAAGCCTCAACCGTCTTTGCCGAAAGGAGAAATCAGTAGTCCACCGGATCGCGGATGATCGGGCAGGTCATGCAGTGGCCGCCGCCCCGGCCGCGGCCGAGTTCGGCGCCGGTGATGGTGATCACCTCGATGCCTTCCTTGCGCAGCAGGGTGTTGGTGTAGGTGTTGCGGTCATAGGCGTAGACCACGCCGGGCGAGGCGCAGACCAGGTTGGCGCCCGAGTCCCACTGGGTCCGCTCGCGCATGTAGTCGTTCCCGCCGGTCTCGACGACACGCATCTTCTTCAGGCCCAGGGCGTCGCGCACCGTCTCGACGAAGCCGTTCTCGTCCTTGTGAAGCTCGACCCCGCCGTTTCCGTCCGGGCGGTAGGAGAAGGCCTCGATGTTGTTGACGATGTCCGGATACAGCAGGACGCAGTCCCGGTCCGCAAAGGTGAAGACCGTGTCCAGGTGCATGGCCGCGCGCAGCTTGGGCATGGCGGCGACGATGACCCGCTCGGCTGCGCCCTTGGCGAACAGGGCGGCGGCGACCTGGCTGATGGCCTGGCGCGAGGTGCGCTCGCTCATGCCGATGAGCACATTGCCCTTGCCGATCGGCATCACGTCCCCGCCCTCGATCGTGGCCAGGCCCCAGTCCTGGGTCGGGTCGCCCCACCAGACGTTCACCTTGCCGGCGAAGTCCGGGTGGAATTTGTAGATGGCCGTGGTGAGGATCGTCTCCTCGTGCCGGGCCGGCCAGTACAGCGCGTTGAGCGTCACGCCGCCATAGATCCAGCAGGTGGTGTCCCGCGTGTAGAGCGTGTTGGGCAGGGGCGGCAGCAGGTATTCGTTGACCCCGGCGGCGTCTCTGATGAGGGCCAGCTGGTGGCCGCCGATGTCCTCCGGGAATTCGAAGGTGGAAAGGCCGCCGATCAGGGTCTCGGCCAGCTCGCGGTTCGACAGGCTTTCGAGGAAGGCGCGGACTTCTTCGAGCAGGCCCAGGCCGATCTGGTTGGGCACGACCTGGTGGTCGAGGATCCACGCCTTGGCCTCGGGCACGGCCACGGTCTCGGCGAGCAGGTTGTGCATCTCGACGACCTCGATGCCGCGATCGCGCATCTTGGTCATGAAGTCGAAGTGGTCGCGCTTGGCGTTCTCGACCCACAGCACGTCGTCGAACAGCAGGTCGTCGCAGTTCGAGGGCGTCAGCCGCTGGTGGGCCCGGCCGGGTGCGCAGACCATGACCTTGCGCAGTTGGCCGACCTCCGAGTGAACGCCGAATGGGGTGTCGGACATGCCCGTCTCCTGACGCTAGGGGGTGATGGCGCCGCTGATCAGGCCGTAGACGCCGTACAGGGCCGCCACGGCGGCGACGGCGAAGATGATCAGCTCGCGAGGGGTGAACAGCCGGGCGTTCTGCTCGCGCCGCGCCCAGACGTAGAGCAGGGTCCCAGGGACCAGCAGGACGGCCAGCAGGACGACGTATTTCACGCCCGCGGCGACGAACATGAACAGGGTGTAGAGCACCGCCAGTCCGGCGAAGATCTGGTCGCGCCCGCGCTCGTTCGGCGTTGTCTCGTAGCCCTCGCCGCGCCGGGCGACGAGAACGCCGTAGGCCGCGACCAGCAGATAGGGCAGCAGGGCCGTGACGCTGGTCATGTCGAGCATGAAGTTGAAGGCGTCGGCCGACCAGTAGGTCGAGATGACGAACAGGGAGACGACGATATTGGTCGCCCACAGGGCGTTGGCCGGCACCTTGCGGGCGTTCTCCGCTGCGAAAAGCTTGGGCATGTCCTTGGACCTGGCGGCGGCGAACATCACCTCGGCGCAGATCAGCGACCAGGCCAGATAGGCGCCGAGCACCGAGACCAGGACGCCGATCGAGATGAACACCGCGCCCCAGTGGCCGACGATCTCTTCCAGCACGCTGGCGAGGGACGGCTGGGTCAGGCCGGCGATGGTCGACTGGGGCAGGGCGGCGTAGGGCAGCAGGGTGATGGCCACCATCAGGCCGGTGACGCCGACGAAGCCGAGGATGGTCGCCCGTCCGACGTCGGCGCGCGTCTTGGCGAAACGGGAATAGACGCTGGCCCCCTCGATCCCGAGGAAGACAAAGACGGTGATCAGCATGGTGTCGCGCACCTGGGCGATCAGCGACTTCTCGGGCATGTCGGCGCCGCCGAAGAAATTGGTCGAGAACTGATCCCAGTTGAAGGCCACGACCATGATCAGCAGGGCCACGACCAGGGGCACGATCTTGGCGATGGTGACGATGCCGTTGATCACCGCCGCCTGCTCGACGCCGCGCAGGATCATGAAGTGGAAGGACCAGATGCCGACCAGGGAGACGGCGATGGCGATCAGGGTGCTGCCGTCGCCGAACAGTTCGGGGAAGAAGCGGCCCAGGGTCGAGCCGATCAGGACCCAGTAGAAGACGTTGCCGAGGCAGCTTCCCAGCCAATAGCCGAAGGCCGACAGAAAGCCCGCGTAGTCGCCAAAGCCGGCCTTGGCGTAGGCGAAGACGCCGGAGTCGATCTCGGGCTTCTTCTCGGCCAGGGCCTGGAAGACCCGGGCCAGCATGTACATGCCGCCGCCCGCTATGCTCCAGGCGATCAGGGCGCCGAAGGGACCGGTGGCCGCGCCGAAGCGGGCGGGCAGGTTGAAGATGCCAGCCCCGACCATCGAGCCGACCACCATGGCGGTCAGGGTGAAGAGCGAAAGCTTCTGCTCAGACTTCATCGGGATCCCCGGAGCGAGCCGACGCGTGCGGTGACGGAAACTAACACCCGCCCTGAGGCCCCACCACGCGGGGAGGTTGCGGAGCGTCTGAGGGTTTGACCGGATAGCGCGGCCGCCCCGGTTGACGCAGGCGCATTGTGCGACACGCAGAAATGGCGACGAAGCTGAGCTGTTCGGCTAAGGAGGCTCTTGCATCGCGGTAAGCCGCCCTATCTCTTGTGAGCCTCACCGTACGGAGATCTCCCCATGTCCGACGCCGCGTATGATCCGTCGCGCCACCTCAAAGCCGGGCGCGGCAAGGTGTACCCCTCGATCATCGACACCATCGGCGACACGCCCGTCGTCGGTCTGCCGCGGCTTTCGGCCGAGCTGAAGCCCAAGGCGACGGTTCTGGCCAAGCTGGAGTTCTTCAACCCGGTCGCCTCGGTGAAGGACCGCATCGGCGTGGCCATGATCGAGGCTCTTGAGCAGGCCGGGAAGATCGGACCCGACACGGTGCTGATCGAGCCGACCAGCGGCAACACCGGCATCGCCCTGGCCTTCGTCGCCGCCGCCAAGGGCTATCGCCTTATCCTGGTCATGCCCGAGAGCATGTCGCTGGAGCGCCGCAAGATGCTGGCCTTGCTCGGCGCCGAACTCGTGCTGACCCCGGCCGAAAAGGGCATGAAGGGCGCCATCGCGATGGCCCAGGATCTGCTCGACCGGACGCCCGGCGCGGTGACCCCGTCGCAGTTCGACAACCCCGCCAATCCCGCCATCCACCGCGTCACGACGGCCGAGGAGATCTGGAACGACACGGGCGGCGCGGTCGACATCGTCATCGCCGGCGTCGGCACCGGCGGCACCATCACCGGCGTCGGCCAGGTCCTGAAGGCCCGCAAGCCGTCGCTGAAGATGATCGCGGTCGAGCCGACGGCTTCGCCCGTGCTGTCGGGCGGCGAACCCGGCCCGCACAAGATCCAGGGCATCGGCGCCGGCTTCATCCCGGCCAACGTCGACCGCTCGGTGATCGACGGGGTCGAGCAGGTCTCCAACGAGGACGCCTTCGACATGGCCCGCAAGGCCGCCAAGGTCGAGGGCATCCCGGTCGGCATCTCGTCCGGCGCCGCCCTGGTCGCCGCCTTCCGTCAGGCTTCGCTGGAAGAGAACGCCGGCAAGACCATCGTCGCCATCATCCCGAGCTTCGCCGAGCGCTACCTGTCGACGGCGCTGTTCGAGGGGCTGTAGGCCGATTGTTTCGGTGGTGTTTCGGCTCCGTTTCAGCGGCGGGGCCGAGGCTGGGCGGACCTGACCGAAGCTTAACTTTACAGCGCGGCCTTCGCGCGGCCGACTGGCGTTCTTCCAACGCCGGAGCCTTCATGCGCATCCTGATCGCCTGCCTCAGTCTGCTCGCCGCCGCCCCGGCTCTCGCCCAGGACGATCTGACCGCCCTGTCGGACGAGTTCGACGGCGGCGAACTGACTGGCTGGACGCGCTTCGACCAAGCGTATGGCTGGCCGGACAAGATCAAGGCGATCGACGTGGGCGCCACCACGCCGGGCGCCCTGCACATCGAGCCCTATCATTCGGCCTGGGTGCGCGACCTGAACGCGCCCTTCCTGTTCCGCGAGGTTACGGGCGACTTCGACGTGCGGGCGCGGGTGAGGGTGCGGGGCCACGAGGGCGACATTCCGGGTGGGACCTGGTCGTTGGGCGGCCTGATGGCGCGGGTCCCGAACCGGCTGAGCGCCGAGCAATGGGCGCCGCGGGCCGAGAACTGGCACTTCATCACCACCGGCGTCGGACACGTCGCCGGCCAGCCGATGACCGAGACCAAGGGCACCTACAACAGCTATTCCTCGCTCAAGCTGCGGCCCTTCCCCGGCGGCTGGGTCGAGCTGCGGCTGGTGCGGGTGGGCATGGTGCTGGTCGCCTTGGCGCGGCCCGAGGGCGAGACCGAATGGCGGGTGCGCGACCGCTTCTACCGGATGGAGAACAGCCCGGTGATGCAGGTCGGGCTGATCGCCTACACGACCAGCGACGACGTCCCGCCGGGCCCCGAGCGGGCCGACGTCGACAACCGGACGGTCAATCGCGAGGCCGGCGTCGACATGATCCTGGAGGCGGACTGGATCCGCTTCGGCCGGCCGCGGCCGCGGGTCTCACCCGACTGGTACGGCCAGGTCAGCGCCAACCCCCTGGCCGATCCCAACCTGCCCGAGGCTGAACTGCTCGCCCTGCTGGGTGACTGACGATCAGTTGAGCGATCGTTCAAATTCTCGTTGACTCTCGTTCTTGAAAGAGCGTCGATTGCGCTCGAAGCGACGAGGAGACAGCCATGGCGGACCCGCAAGTCGAGCTGGCGAACATGATCGCCAACCTCGAGGCCAAGACCGGCAAGCCGCTCGACGCCTGGACCGCGCTGGCCCGCTCGAGCGGCCAGGGCAAGCACAAGTGGCTGGTCGACTGGCTGAAGGTCGAGCATGGCCTGGGCCACGGCTACGCCAATCTGGTGGCCCACAAGACCTTCGCCTCGGACGCCGGATCGAGCGAGGACGAGGCCCTGATGGAGGCCATGTTCGCCGGGCCCAAGGCGGCGATGAAGCCGGTCTATGACAAGGTCGCGGCCATCGTTTCGGGTCTCGACGGGGCGGAGTTCGCGCCCAAGAAGGGCTATGTCAGCTTCCGCCGCAGCAAGCAGTTCGGCCTGGGGCAGCCGTCGACCAAGGACCGCTTCGACCTCGGCCTGGCGCTGAAGGGCGTCGAGCCGTCGGGGCGGCTGGAGGCGGCCGGCTCGTGGAACGGCATGGTCAGCCACCGTGTCCGCATCGCCTCGGCCGAGGAGGTCGACGCCGAGGTCGAGGGCTGGATCCGCCAGGCCTGGGACCGGGCATGAGCGCCGCCGCCGACACCCGCACGAGGATCGTGATGGCCGCCACTGAGCTGTTCTGGGCCAAGGGCTACAACTCGACCTCGATCGCCGACATCCTGAGCCGGACCCAGCTGAACGCGGGCAGCCTGTATCATGTGTTTCCGGGCAAGCAGGACGTGCTGATCGCCGTGCTCGAGGCTTATCGCGACGGCCTGTACGAGAACCTGGTCGACCCGGCCTGGGAGGGCGTCGACGATCCGGTCGAGCGCATCTTCGCCCTCCTGGCGCGGTACCGCTGGCTGATCCTTGAGAGCGACTGCACCTATGGCTGCCCGATCGGCAGCCTGGCGCTGGAGCTGCACGAGGCGGACCCGGTGGTGCGCGACCTGCTGGCGGTCAACTTCACCGGCTGGGTGCAAGCCATCGTCCGCTGCCTCGACGAGGCGGGCGACCGCCTGCCGCACGACCTCGACAAGCAGGCTCTGGGCGAGTTCGTCCTGACCACGATGGAGGGCGGCGTCATGCAGGCGCGGACCCATCGCGACGTGGCCTATTTCGACCGGGGCGTAGCTGCGCTGCGTGGTCATTTCGACATGCTGCTGGCCCGCGCGGCGCGGCGCCAGGCCGGCCTGAGAGGCGTGCGGCGATGATCCCTGGGGCGGCCCGGGCCGCCCGGAGGCTTTCGACTGCCACCGTCACAGGCGGTTAACCGCGACGATTGTACCGTGGGCTCGATATGTCCGATCCCGCTCACACGTCAGGGGACGCCGCGCCGCAAGGCGGCCTGCGCGCCCGCCATGCGCTGCTGAAGCGCCTGGCCGACGTGGTGTCGCTGCCGACCAGCCGGATCAACGCCTTCGAGCGGGCGGTGACCGGCGATCTGCTGGTCGAGATGCTGCGCCTGGCCTCGCACGAGGACCGCAAGCGGGTGGCCGCGCGCCTGGCCCCGCTGGCCGAACTGCCCAACGCCCTGGCGCGGATGCTGCTTCGCGACGAGCCGGATATCGCCGGTCTGCTGATCGAGCAGTGCGCCTCGTTGTCGGACGCCGACCTGACCGCCTGCGCCCGCGACGCCGGGACCGAGCACCGCTTCATGATGGCCAACCGCCGCGCCCTGTCGGAGGTGGTGACCGAGACCCTGATGAGCTTCGGCGAAAGCCAGGTCATCGAGGCCGTTTTGCGCAACAACACCGCCCGGCTGAGCCAGGTCGCGGTCGAGGGCGTGGTGGGCCTGAGCCGCACCGAACGCAGCCTGTGCCCGCATCTGCTCAAGCGGCCGGAGCTGAGGCCGTCGGGCGCCTACGTCATGTTCTGGTGGTGCGGACCCGAAGATCGCCGCACGATCCTGCAGCGCTTCGCCGTGTCACGAGAAGTGATGCAGGAGATCGCCGAGGACGTCTTCGCGCTCGCAGCAGAAGAGAACTGGCAGGACCCGGTGGCGCGCAAGGCGCTGCAGTTCATCGAGCGCCGCCAGCGCAACCGCGCCGCCGTAGACAAGAGCCCCTACGCCGACCTCGAGCAGGCGGTGGCCGCCGCCGCCCATCATGGCCTGACGCGCGAGACGGCGACCGAGATCTCCTACCTGGCCGGCCTCAAGCCGGTCACCGGAGCCAAGATCCTGGGTGACGCCGGCGGCGAGCCGTTGGCCATCCTGTGTAAGGCGGCGGGCCTGTCCAAGGGCGACCTGACCGGCCTGTGGCGCTCGATGCGGCGGCTGGAGGTCACCGAGGACGGCGGGGTCGATCCGGTCTGGGAGCGGGTGCAGATCACCTATGACATGCTGGCTGTCGATCGGGCGCAGACCGTCCTGCGTTACTGGAACTGGTCGTTGTCCTCGGCCCTGACGCCGGCGTTGCTGCGCGCCATCCGGGACGGCGAGGAAGAGGCGCTCGATGATTACTCGGCGCCGGAGCGGGCGGCGATGCTGGCCTTGGCGGAGAACTTCGGTCGCTAGCACTACATTGCGGCGCACAATGTCCGTTCATCTGCTTGGCAGTCACGAATCGTCAGTCGCCATTGCTTTCCTGCACAAACAAATCTATGCACCCGCACGTAACTGGTTTAGTCAAAAACCCTGCTTTTTAGAGACGAGGCTGCTGGTATGGAAGACAACTCCCAACTGCTGGAAATGACCGCTGACATCGTGTCTGCCTATGTCGGCAACAATAGCGTCCAGGCGTCCGAGGTCCCGGGCCTGATTTCCAGCATCCATGCCGCGCTGTCGCAGGTTTCGACGGGCGCCGTCGAGCCGGAGCCGGAGCCGAAGGAACCGGCCGTTCCGGTCCGCAAGTCGATCACCCCGGACTACCTCGTCTGCCTGGAAGACGGTCGCAAGTTCAAGTCGCTGAAGCGTCACCTGCGCACCAAGTACAACATGAGCCCCGAGGAGTACCGGGCCAAGTGGGGTCTGCCGAAGGACTATCCGATGGTCGCCCCGAACTACGCCAAGGCCCGTTCGGACCTGGCCAAGCAGATGGGTCTCGGCCAGGGCGGCCGTAAGCCGGCCCGCGCCGGACGCGCCGCCAAGAAATAGTCGACCGCAAGGTCAGTCGAAGCGCCCGCCTTCTGCTTGAAGGCGGGCGTTTTTGCTTGTGGGGACAGGCTGTGAGGCGCTGGGGCCGCCTCAGGCGGGCAGGCTCAGGCGGCGACCGCGCCGCGGCGCATGCGCCAGAAGCGCAGGGTGCGCAGGGCCGCTTCTTTGGACAGGTCGGCGTACATCCGGGCGTAGGAGTGCGCCTTGGCCATGGCGTCGCCGTCGTCGTTGAGCAGCACCACCGCGTAGGTCAGGAACAGGGCGCGATCCAGGTCCGCGGCCTTGCAGACCACGGCCAGGGCGTCGAGCTCGCGCCGCTCGACGATCTGCCGGGCGGTGTGGAAGTCGATGTCGGCCAGTTGGGCCAGGGCGATCAGGAAGGACGTGCGGCCCCCGCCCTTGGCGCCCGAACGCAGGAAGCGCGCCAGCATCTGCGGGCTCAGCTGACCGGCGGCCTTCAGCTCCTCGACGTAGGCGAGGCATTCCGAATAGTCGGCCGGCAGGGCCCCGTCGTCCGTGGCCACGCGGGCGCGGCCGGCGGCCAGGGCGCTCTCCAGCAGACCCGGATCGAGGCGGGCGTTCTGTTCCAGGATGCGGGTGCGCAGGCGGGCTTCGACCACGAAATACATGTCGTTGAGCAGGTCGGGCGGCAGGGTCGCGCGCGACACCGTGGCCTCGTGCAGGGCCGGGTTGCTCTTGGCGCGCTCGACGGCGGCTTCCGAGGCCTTGCGCGACAGCCGGGCGCCGTCGTTGCGCAGCAGGGTCCCGAGGGTCTCGTCGTCGCCGCGCTCGACGATGACGTCCGAGACGGCCTCCGAGACGGTCGGGCGGGCCGAGACGGCGCGCAGATGGTCCTGGCCGTGGCGACGCACGACGCCGAGCAGGTCGTCGTCGGTGAGCACCGGCGAGGCGGCGAGCACAGCGCCGGCGACGGCGGCTTCATCGTTGGCCAGCCGGCGGATCAGGGTGTGCGGGGCGTCCGGCGCAGTCGAGAACCGGGCCGACAGCTCAGCCCGGACGGCGGTCTCCATGTCCGCGGCGAGGCGGTCCAGGACGGTGTCGTACAGCGCCGTCTCGGTCTCGGTGCGCTGGGGCGAGCCGAAGAAATGGTCGGTCAGTTCGCGCAGCAGGGCGCGGCGCTTTTCGCTCGACCCCTCCTCGGCGAGCGAGATCAGGTCAGGCAGGCGAGAGAGGGTGGCCGTCTCGCTCACTGGTGGTCTCCGTCCGAAGCGGCGGGGGCGGCGCGGACGCGGCCCTGTCCGTCGCGGATCAGGGTCGGGCCCTGATCAGGCTGGGCCAGGTCCTGCGAGGCCGGGGTCTCGGTCATGGTCACGGCGAGGGCGTCGACATAGGTCGGGGTCGGCATGACCAGGGCGTCCGGCTGGCGGCCGTTCTGACGGTGGACCGAATAGTAGCGGGCGCCCTGCTGCGGCGGCTGTTCGCCGGTGTTGACCACAGTGGCGACGCGGATGGGGCGGGGGGCCTGTTCGGCGGACGTCGCTACCGCTTGAGGGGCGGCGTCGGCGGCGACCTGCGCGGGCATGGGTTGGAGCGTGGCGCCCTGCTGCATGCGGAAGATCGGGGCGTCGCGGCGCGGGGCCATGGGGTCGGCGGCGCGGTCGGCCGGAGCGGGCCCAGAGACCGGCGCGGCGGCCGGCGCCGGAGCGTAAACGGCTTCGACCGGCGCGGGCTGGCCGCGGCCCTGGTTCGGCAGATAGTCGACCGCGGGCTGCGGTTGCGGCTGGGGGCGGACCGGCTGGGGCTGCGGCGCAGGCGCAGCGGCGACCGGCTGGAGCGCGGGCTGGGAGGCCGGGACGACCGCGGGGGCGGGCTGCAGCCAGGCGTTGGCCGGAGTCAGGGTGCGGCGGACCGGACCGGGGGCCTGGGTCAGGCCGGCGCGCGGCGCGGAGGCCTGGCCGCCGTGCGGAATGACGGTGTTCGGACGACGCGCTGCGGCCTCCTGGGCCGAGGCCGCATGGGCGAGGCCGGCCCCGCAAAGGGCGGCTACGGCAGCTGCGGCAAGGGTCGAGGCGCGACGCAAAGGAGGGCTCCGAACGCGAGAACTGAGCCGAAGCTAGAGGGGTCTGGCTTAACCCGTCGCTAACGGGGCCGTACGGCCGCGTCCTTATCCACCGCTTCAGGCCAAGAGCTAGGCCAGCCGGCGGCGCACGAAGCGCTCCACCAGGCCGACCAGGGCGTGCAGCGCCACGCCCATGACCATCAGCCAGACGAGGGCGGCCAGCATCTCGGCGGTGCGCAGGCGGTTGCCGGCCTCGAGAAGCCTCCAGGCCAGGCCCTGGGTGGCGCCCGAGCCCGACACGAACTCGGCCACCACCGCCCCGATCACCGCCAGGCCGGCGGCGACGCGCAGGCCTTCGAGCATGAAGGGCAGGGCCGAGGGCAGGCGCAGGCGGACGAGGCGCTGCAGGGGCGAGGCGCCGTAGAGGTCGAACAGCCGCTCCAGGTCCGGATCGGCGGACTTCAGCCCGGTCAGGACGCCCGAGAACAGCGGGAAGAAGGCCACGGCGGCGGCCAGGGCGATGACCGCCCGGTCGGCGTGGTCGAGCCCGGCCCAGATGATCACCAGCGGCGCGATGGCCACGACCGGGGTGACCTGCAGGGCCACGGCCAGAGGACGCACGGCGCGCTCGGCCGGGTCGCTGAGCGAGACGACCAGGGCCAGGCCGCCGCCGACCAGCGTGGCGACGAGCAGCGCCTGAAGGGCCATGCGGAAGGTGACCCAGGCCGAGCCGGCCAGCACCGGCGCGCGCTCGACCAGGGCGACGGCCACGGCGCTGGGCGGCGGCAGCAGATAGACCGGGACGTGCAGCAGGCGGCAGGCCGTCTCCCAGCCGGCAAGCAGCAAGGCGACGAGCAGGAAGGGGGCGAGCCGGCTCACGCGGCGTCCTGCGACGGCATGGCGGCGGCCAGGGCTTCGGCCAGGGCCTCGACGGCGGCGCGGCATTCGGGCGCCGAGCGCCAGCCCGCGGGGCGGGGCAGGGCGCCGGGCAGGGCGAGTTCGGCGGCGACGCGGCCCGTGGCGGCGTCCAGCACGACGGCGCGGCCGGCGAGGTAGACGGCCTCCTCGACGTCATGGGTGACGAAGACCAGGGCCGGGCGCGGCGAGCGCGCGGCCCACAGCGCGTGCAGGTCCTCGATCAGGCGTCGACGGGTGACGCTGTCCAGCGCCGCGAAGGGCTCGTCGAGCAGCAGCAGGTCGGGGTCGACGACCAGGGCGCGGGCCAGGGAGACGCGCATGGCCATGCCGCCGGACAGTTGACGCGGCCGGGCGCCCAACCGCTCGGCGAGGCCGACTGCGGCCAGGGCCTCGGCGGCGCGGCGGCGGGCCTCGGCGCGGGCGATCCCGCACAGCTCCAGCGGCAGGGCGGCATTGGCCAGGGCGTCCGCCCACGGCATCAGGGTCGGGCTCTGGAAGACGAAGCCGACGGCGCCGGCAGGACGTTGGACCGTTCCGCCCGCGGGCGTCTCCAGCCCGGCGAGCAGGCGCAGCAGGGTCGACTTGCCGGCCCCCGAGGCGCCGACGACGGCGACGATCTCGCCGGGGGCGACGGTCAGATTCAGCGGGCCGAGTTCGGGCCGGCCCGGATAGCGGACAACGACGGCGCGCAGCGCTGCGGCCGACCCCGAGGCTTTAGCCACGACCGGGCAGATACTGGGTCGTGAAGGCCTGCCGCCAGTCCAGGTTGGTCGGATAGACGCCCGCCTGGGAGGTGACCTCGAAGAACTCGCGCCAGCGATCGTCGATCATGGCCCCCAGGCCGTAGAGGGCGGCGTCGCCGCCGTCGACCAGGCCGTTGTCCTTCAGCTTGGCCCGGGCCTGGTCCAGGATCGCCTGGGTCATGTCCGGGTTGGCCTTGCGGATCAGGGCGTCGGCGGCCTTGCCGTCGCCCTGGATGTAGTCGCGCCATCCCTCGATCGAGGCGGCGATGAAGTTGCGCAGGGCCGCGCCGTTGTCGCGGGCGAAGGCGTTCGGGGCCAGGACCATGGCGGCGTAGGAGGGATAGCCCTCGTCGGCCAGCAGGAAGACCTTGGGCGCGAAGCCGGCCTCGCGCTCGATGGTGAACGGCTCGGAGGTCAGATAGCCCTGCTGCACCGCCCGCTCGTCGGCCAGGAAGGGCGCCAGGTTGAAGTTGTATTTGCGGACCTGGTCGTCGGTGAAGCCGTACTTGGCCTTCAGCCAGACCCAGAAGGCGTTCAGCGAGGCGTCGGCGAGCAGGAAGGGGCGGCCCTCCAGGTCGGCGATGGTGCGCAGGGCCGGATCGGGATGGGCGATGAGGACCTGGGGGTCCTTCTGGAAGAAGGCGGCGACGGCCTTCACCGGCGCGCCCTCGGCGACCAGGTTCATCGGGATGAAGCTGTTGGAGCCCATGCCCAGCTCGACGGCGCCGGAGGCCAGCAGCTGGGGCACGTTGACCGTCGGACCGCCCTGCAGGATCTGGACGTTGAGGCCGCGCTTCTCATAGGCCCCGGAGGCCAGCGCCTGGTAGAAGCCGCCGTGTTCGGCCTGGGCGCGCCAGTCGGTGGCGAAGCGCAGGCGGACGCGGCCGTCGTCATCGACCGGCGCCTCCTGGCGGCCGCAGCCGGCCAGGGCGGTGGTCGCGGCCAGGGCGCCCGCGCCTGCGAGGACGGCGCGGCGGTCCGGCGACTGTAGGCGATTCCCTCGACGGCTCATGGCCTTGGTGTACGGCTCAGGCAGTCGGAAGGGAAGTGAGGTGAAACCCGAGGCTAACGACGCGTGCGGGCCTGGAGCACCAGTTGGCCGGCCAGTTCGCGCAGGAAGACCGGGCGCTGGTCGCCCAGCAACTGGCCCACGGCGTTCGTCTGGGTGCGCAGGGTCGAGGCCATCACGTTCGAGGCGTCCTCGGGAACGATAAACTCGCCGGTCACCGGATCGACGCTGATGTTCTCCATGCCGCCGAAGAAGTCGTTCATGACCGCTCCGTCAGCTTCCTCGGGCGCTTCGTCGGAGGCCGCCTCTTCGTCGGACTCTTCGTCATCCGAATAGGGTGGGCCCATTTCCTTCAGGCCGTCGAACATCCCCTTCATGGACACCAGCATTTCGCTGTTGCGCTGCCAGGTGGCGGCACGGTCGACGGGACCGGCGCAGAGGTAGGTCAGCAGGAAGTCGGCGGCGTCCGAGGCGCTGGTCGCGGCGGCGACGGCGGCGTCGGCCTTCTCGCGCAGGCAGGCTTCGGCGTTGGTCAGGGCCGGCGCGCGCGGTTCGACGGCGGCCTGGGGCGCGGCGACGAGACCGGCGGCGAGAAGAATGGCGAGCACGGCGAAATCCCCCTGAGACAGGCTTCACGGTTTAGCTTGAGGGGGGCGGGCCTGTCGACGGGGCGGCGACCCGCGAAACCAGGACCCGGAATTGAGCGAGGGGACGAGGAGCCCCGGCAAGCCGGTTTTCCTCGTCCCCTCGCCAAGTCCGGGTTGGACTTGGCCGTTGAGGTTCAGGGCCTTGGCTTCGGCATCAGCAGGGCGAACCCCGGTGATGGTCAGCTGTTTCCTGTCGCGCTCCTGGTCTCCGGCGTTCCGCGAGGCTGGCCCGCGCCGTCCATCGATCCCGATCTGGTTCTCCGTGAACGTCTCCGGTCGAAGCCTTTGACGTTCGGGAGCCTGGATCCTGCCCCTCGTGCCTCGCCTCCGAAGAGGTCTGGTCGCCTGGGTCAGAGAGCCGGGCCGGTCCGCTTGAGCCCCGGGTCTCCCCGGTTTTCCGCGCCGCCGTGTCCCTCGGCCTGTTGACGTTCGCGCCAAATCCGTTAGACGGCAAGCGCCCGAAATAGCGCCGCTGTGAGGAACAGCCCCGCTGCCGGTGCATAACCCTGTGCATATCTGTGGGCGGACGGAATTCGCGGAAGCGAATCAGGCCGTTGCGTTTTCCACAGAAAGCGGGCCCTGGCCGCGAATTTCGCCGATCCAGCCGCGAATGAAGGCCTGCGCCAGCGGAGCCGTGGGCGCGCCGAAATGCTGGAAGCCGTGCGGGGCCGTGGGGACGTCGAGCAGGGCGGCCGGCGCGACCTTGGCCCAGCGCTCGGCCATGACCCGGCTATCGTCCCGGAAGGGATCGCATTCGCCCATCACGAACAGGACCGGCGGCAGGCCGGCGAGGTCGGCGTAGAGCGGCGACAGGTCCGGGGCGCGGCGGGCGGCCTCGTCGAGGCCGGGGGTCAGGCGGCCGAGGTCGCGTTCCAGGTTGGGGCCGTCGAACAGCAGAGTCTCGGGCCCGGCGGCGCGAACCGCGGGACCGGCCGAGAGATCGAAGACGCCCTGGACGAAGATCAGACCGGCCAGGCCCTCAAGCGCGCCCTCGTCTCGAAGCTGGAGTACGGCCAAGGCGGCGAGGTGGGCGCCGGCGGACTCGCCGATGACGAAGACCCTATCGGTCCCGAAGCGGCGGCGGCCTTCGCCGAGCGCCCAGCGCAGGGCGGCGGCGCAGTCGGCGACCGCGTCCGGCATCCAGACGCCGCGGACCTCGTCGAGCAGGCGATAGTCGACCGAGGCGACGACGTAGCCCGCCTCGGCGAAATGGCCGGTCAGCCGGTCGTTGAGCGCCGCGCTTCCGACCACCCAGCCGCCGCCGTGCAGATCGACGACCAAGCCCTCGGGCGGGCAGCCCGGTTCCAGCAGACGCAGGGGAAGGGGGGCGGCCGGGCCGTCGATGGTCACGGCCGAGACCTGCACGCCGCGCCGCTTGAGCGCCGCCTCGGTGACCGCGCCGGCGGCCTTGCTGAAGGTCCCGTTGAGCTTCTGGCCGAGGGCCAGCCGCCAGCCGTTGGTCTTGAGGCGCGGGGCGAGGGCCATGGCCGCATTGATCCGCAGGGCCGCCCGCGCCTCGGCGTCGGTCAGGGGCAGGGTGTGCGTCGTGAGCGGCATGGTCGGGAAGCTTACGGCCAAGCCGGACGGCAGGCAGCGTGACAGGTCAGCGCGGCCTCAACCCGCCAGCGACGCCTTCTTCTCTTCCAGCTCCAGCCATTCCAGTTCGGCGGACTCGAGGGTCGTGCGGGCCTTGTCGGCGGCCTTCATGGCGCGGTCGAAGGCGGCGGGGTCGCGGCTGTAGAGCTCGGGGTCGGCGAGGATGGCGTCCTGGCGGGCGATCTCGACGGGGAGGGTTTCGAGCAGCTCCTCCAGCTGCTTGAGCCGGTGGGCGTCCTTGAAGGAGAGCTTGCCGGGTTTTTTGGCGGGGGCGCGGTCAGAAGGCTCCGCCTTCTCGACCCGACGCGCCCCAGCCTTGGCGATGGCGCCGATCGGGGGCGGGGCCAGGAAGGCCGGGTTCTGGCGCACGAAGTCGGTCCAGCCGCCGGGGGTCTCGACGATGTCGCCGCGGCCGTTCATGGCGATGGTCGAGGTGGCCAGGCGGTCGACGAAGTCGCGGTCGTGGCTGACCAGGATCAGGGTGCCGTCGTACTGCTCCAGCAGTTCCTCGAGCTTGTCGAGGGTGTCCATGTCGAGGTCGTTGGTCGGCTCGTCGAGGACCAGCATGTTGGCCGGCTTGGCCAGGGCCCGGGCCAGCAGCAGGCGGTTGCGCTCGCCGCCCGACAGGGTCGAGATCGGCTGCTTGAGCTGGCTTTCCTGGAACAGGAAGTCCTTGGCGTAGGCGGCGACGTGCTTGGAGACGCCGCGCACCAGGATGGAGTCGCCGCCGCCGGGGGTCAGGGCGTCCCACAGGCTCATGTCGGACTTCAGCCCCTCGCGGGACTGGTCGAGGTAGACCGGGTCGAGGTTGGCGCCGAGGCGGACCGTGCCGGCGTCGGGGGCCAGCTCGCCGAGCAGGATCTTGACCAGGGTGGTCTTGCCCGCGCCGTTGGGGCCGACGATGGCCAGCCGGTCGCCGCGAATGACCCGGGTGGTGAAGGGTTTGAGGACGGTGCGGTCGCCGAAGTCCTTGGTCACGCCCTTGAGCTCGGCGACCAGCTTGCCCGAGGTGACGCCGGCGTCGACGCCGAGGTTCAGCTCGCGGGGCAGGTCCTTCACACGCTCGGCGCGGTCGGCGCGCATCGCGTTGAGGGCGCGGGCGCGGCCCTCGTTGCGGGTCCGCTGGGCGGTGATCGAGCGGTAGAAGGTGTAGGTCTCGGCCTCGATCTTCTTGGTCAGGCGACGGAGGGACTCCGCCTCCTCCTCCATGACCTTGTCGGCCCAGTCGTCGAAGGCGGCGAAGCCCTTGTCGAGGGTGCGCACCCGGCGGCCCTCCAGCCAGTGCACGGACTGGGTGGTGCGGTTCAGGAAGGCGCGGTCGTGGCTGACCACCAGGACCGAGAAGCGGGCGGCCAGCAGCTCCTCCTCGAGGCGTTCGATGGCCAGGATGTCGAGGTGGTTGGTCGGCTCGTCGAGCAGCAGCAGGTCGGGCTCTTCGGCGAAGGCTTTGGCGAGGGCGGCGCGGCGGGTCTCGCCGCCGGACAGGTTGACGGCGGGCTTGTCGGCGTCGAGGCCGAACTCGGTCAGCCAGCTCTCGGCGGTCCAGCGCTCGGCGCCGCCCGAGGCGGCGTAGTCGAGCAGGGTCTCGCCGGTGATCAGCGGCTCCTGCGGGACATAGGCGAAGCGGACGCCCGCCTGGACCGAGCGGTCGCCGGCGTCAGGCTCGACCAGGCCCATGACCAGCTTCATCAGGGTCGACTTGCCGGCCCCGTTGCGGCCGACCAGGGCGGCGCGGGTGCGCGGCTCGATGGCCAGATCGACGCCGTCGAACAGGGGGCGAGGACCGTCCTGCAGACGGACATCCTTGAGGGCGACGAGGGGAGGACGGGCGGCCATGAGGCGGGGGCTATAGACCGGGCGGCGGCGGACCGCCACCCGGTCGATCGGTCAGGCCAGGGCCCCGGGCTTGCTCGCCCGGCGGGCGAACAGGGCCTGCAGGCGCGGCGCGGCCTCGCACAGGGCGGTCAGCAGGGCTCCGGCCGCCAGCCACAGGCCGAAGCCGCGATAGCTCGCCTCCGCGATGACCTGGCCGGGAACCAGGGCGGCGAGGATGTAGGCGGCGACCCAGCCGAACCGCATCCACTGCAGCCACAGGGTCACCGCGGCCGGCGGCTGGGCCATGCGGATGGGGCGGGCGGCCAGGGTCAGCAGGATGACGGCCGCCGCGGGCAGGGCGCGATAGGACCAGTCCGGCGTCAGGAGGACGGCGAGTCCGGTGAGGACGGCCGCGCCGGCCAGGCCGGTGGCGATTTGACGCCGGAGCGCCTCGGACAGCGACAGCCAGGCTTCCTCGAGCGCCGGGCGGCCCTGGTGCGCGATGAGCACCGCGCCGGCCGCGGTCCAGCACAGGCCGACCGACTGGGGGCTGTGGGTGTGGATCACCAGCCATGCGAGCAGCGGCAGGCCGGCGAAGAAGCTGCCCCGGGGGTCGTAGGGCGCCTCGAGGTGGGCGTTGACGATCCGGGTCCAGACCAGCAGCGGACCCAGCAACAGCCAGTAGGCGGCGGCGCCGACCAGGCTGACCGGAAGGAGGCTGGACAGCACCACGACGGCTGCGGTCGCCGGCGCCCAGCCCAACCGGAGCCACGGCGGGGCGCGCCACGCGAGCCCTTCGTGGGCCCAGCGCAGGCGCAGGTGGACGACGCCGTACAGCCACGCCAATCCGGCCCCCAGCAAGGCGGTGGCGGTGACGGTGGTCAGGGCGAAGAAGATCGCCCAGCTCGGCGGCCCGAAGACATTCGAAATGACGCCCTGCGACCCGACGAACGGCGGCGCGAACAGCAGGACCCAGAGAAACCGCGCCGGCAGTTCGGGGCGCCGGCGCCGCTCGCGCCACCAGGCGGCGGCCTCGGGGTTCATGCGCTGGGCGACTTCGGGCAGGTCCTGGTCGATGCGCTCCAGCAGGGCGAGCACGCGCTTGTCCAGACCGGGCGCGAAACGCTCGCGCAGGCGGCTGAGCCGGGTCGGCTTGTCGCGCAGGGCGATCCAGGCCTTGTGGTCCGGATCCATCTTGCGCTCGAGCCGGCGCAGGATGATGCCCGCGTCGCGTCGGCGCAGAACCGGGACGGCATGGCTCAGGTCGACGCCGACCGGCTGTTCGTTCCAGTGGAAGAACTGGATCAGCGGCTCGACCATGTCGTCCACGACCGGGCCGCCCACCGCGGTCACATAGGCCAGCCAGCGCTCGGTGCGGGCGTAGGCGTCGAGCGAGTCCATGCCCGGCGAGCGCAGGATGCGCAGCATGGCCGACAGGGCCTCGTGGCGGTCGCCGTCCGGGTTGGCGACGAGGGTGCTGAGCTGGTCGCAAAGCGCCTTGTGGGCCTCGGCCAGGTCGCGCTCGCGGGCCAGTTCGGCGCGGATGTCCTCGGGAACGTCGGAGACCGGAGCGGGGCGGGGCTCGGTCTGGGCGTGGCTCCAGCGGTCATCCCGACGGTCGGACCAGCCGTCGGCGCCGGCGACGACCACCTGGGGAGTCCAGGCGCCGTCGTCCGCGTCTTCGTCTGCGGACGGCTCGGCCGGGCGCGGGACGGCCCACCCGTTGCGGGCCATGCGGGTCGCATGGTCGTAGGCCTCGCGCAGGGCTTGGAAGCCCTCCGGATCGTCCTCGGGATGGACCAGCTTCAGACGCCGGGCGTAGGCGCGCTTGATCTCGATGGCGTCGTTGGTCGGTTCGATCCCGAGCGTCGCCCAGATGGAGCCGTTCACAGCCAGGTCTCGCCCTCGAACCGGTCGAGGACCTCGGTCAGCTGGGTGCGCGCCTGTTCGATATCACGCGGGTCCTGGCGCTCAAGGATCACCTCGAAGGCCCCGATCTGCTCGGCGATCCAGCGGCGCTGGTCGCCGAGGCATTCCTCGTAGCAGCGGTTGGCGCGGGCCAGGACGGTCTTGTTGGCGTCGGCGTCGCGCGGGTGGTGCTTGAGGTCGGCGAGGGCCGCGCGGCGCTTCTGGAAGTCGGCGTCGTTCATGACGCTGTCGTCGGCGATGACCAGCTCGCGCTTTTCGCCGGTCTGCGGGATGTGGACGTCGACCTCGAGCAGGCCGTTGATGTCGTAGGTGAAGCGCACGTCGACGCGGACGCTGCCGACCGGGCCGGGCGGGATCGGCACGTCGACGCGGCCCAGTTCGATGTTGTCCGAGAGGTTGCGCGACTCGCCCTGGAAGATGGGGACGCTGACCACCCGCTGATTGGCCGCGGAGTTGCTGTAGTACTGGATCCGGCTGGCCGGGATGACGGTGTTGCGCTCGATGATCGGCGAGAACGAGACGCCGAGGTGGCGGCCGCGCTCGTCATGGTCCCCGGCGGCGATGCCCAGGGTGTACGGACAGACGTCCGTCATCACGACTTCCTTGAGCGCCACGTCGCGGGACTTGAGTCCGGCCTGGACGGCGGCGCCGACGGCGACGGCCTCGTCCGGATTGACGGCGTTGGCGGGGAAGCGGCCGAACATGCGGGTGATGGCCCGGCGGACCAGCGGCATACGGGTCGAGCCGCCGACGAGGATGACCTCGTTCAGCTCGTCGGCGCGCAGGCCGGCGTCGCGCAGGGAGCGCAGGACCGGGTCGCGCAGGCGGGTGATCAGGCCGGCGGCCAGGGCCTCGAAATCGTCGGCGGTGACGACGCGCTCGTAGGTCGTTTCCTTCCAGATCACCGACATGGAAGCTGAAGGTCCGTCGGTGAGGGCGCGGCGGGCGCGCTCGGCGGCGTGGCGGATGCGCTCGCGCAGAACCGGATCGGCGCGGTCTTTCTCCGGCACGTCCTTCCCGGCGGTGCGGCGGAATTCCTCGCACAGGATGTCGTTGAAGTCCTCACCGCCGAGCCGGTTGTCGCCGGTCGAGGCGCGGACCTCGATGATCCCCTCGAAGATCTCCAGCACAGAGACGTCGAAGGTGCCGCCGCCGAGGTCGAAGACGAGGAAGCGACTGGCGTCGCCGAGCTCATGGATGCCGTAGGCGAGGGCGGCGGCGGTCGGCTCGTTGAGCAGGCGTTCGACCTTGAGGCCGGCCAGCTCGCCGGCGCGGCGGGTGGCCTTGCGCTGCTTGTCGTTGAAATAGGCCGGAACGGTGATGACGGCCTCGGTCACCGGCTGGCCCAGGTAGGCCTCGGCGTCGGCCTTCAGGCGCGCGAGGACGAGGGCGGACAGCTCCTCGGCCTTGAACTCCTTCGCGCCGAGCTTGGTGACCCGGTTGGAGCCCATGTAGCGCTTGAAGGCGGTGGCGGTGTGCTCCGGATGGGTCGACTGGCGTTCGCGCGCGGCCAGGCCGACGAGCAGGTCGCCGGACGTCTCGTCGAGACTGACCGCCGAAGGCGTCAGGACGTGGCCGAGGCTGTTCGGAATCAGCTCCGCCTTGCCGTCGCGAAAAATGCCGACCGCACTGTTGGTCGTGCCCAGATCGATGCCGATGATCACGCGTAGCCCCCGAACGCACTGCGCCGCCTCCCTAGCTCGGCGCGGGCGGTTGGAAAAGTGGGCGGGAGACACGGCGGGGCGTCGGCGCGGATTTCGCCGGCCGGCCGTGCTTTCGACGCAGGGGCGGCGTAAAGGGACAGTGTGAAATCGAACGCCGCCCCCGTGACCGCTCCCTTCTGGGAAACCAAGTCCCTCGAGGACATGACCCGCGAGGAGTGGGAGAGCCTGTGCGACGGGTGCGGGCTTTGCTGCCTGGTGCGGTTCGAGGACGAGGATACGGGCGAGGTCATCCCGACGCGGGTGCACTGCAAGCTGTTCGACCCGAACAAATGCGCCTGCTCGGACTATGCGAACCGCAAACAGCATGTGCCGGACTGCATCAAGCTGACGCCGTTCAACATCGAGGCGCTGGAGTGGATGCCCAAGTCCTGCGGCTATCGTCGGATCCACGAGGGACGGCCGCTGGCGTGGTGGCATCCGCTGGTCTCCGGAGACCCGGAAACCGTCCATACGGCGGGGGTATCGGTGCGCGGACAGACCGTGTCGGAACTGGCCCTCAAGGACGCCGAGGACGCCCTCGACTTCGAGGCCCCGGAGTGGCGGGACGAGCGCGGGACCGAGCCGCGGCGTTAACCGCGCCGCTAACCGAAATTTCGTTGTTCTGCGGCAGCTTGCGGATATGGCGCGCAGCAAGACGTCGAAAACCCTGAACCTCGACAGCCCGTTCGAGCGGTTGACGGCGCTGGCCCGCGCCATGTTCGGCACCCCACACGCCATGATCAGCGTGGTCGCCGGCGACCGGACCCTGTTCAAGGCCAGCACCCGCTTGGGCGTGACCGAGCTGCCCCGCGGCGTCTCCGTCACCCGGCTGGTGACGGCCGAGGGGGCGGACGCGGTGCTGGTCATCGAGGACGCCCTGGAGGACCCGCGGGTCTGCGACCACCCGATGGTCGTCGGGGAGCCGCATCTGCGCTTCTTCGCCGGCGCCAGCGTCAGCAACGCCGCCGGCGAGGCGGTGGGCGCCATCGGGGTGATGGACGTCAATCCTCGGCCGCGCCTGAACGAGGCCGAGATCGAAAATCTGAGGGTCCTGGCCCGAATGGCCGGAGACATCGTCGAACGGGCCGAAGCGAACCGGATCCAGGCCGAAAAGCTGGAGCTGCTGCGCCTGGCCGAGGAGATGGCCGGGGTCGGGCAGTGGCGGCTGGACGCGACCTCGATGCTGGTGACCTGGTCGGACGAGGTCTATCGCATCCACGGCGTCGAACGGACCGCCTTCGATCCTTCCTGCGACGACGCCATCGGCCACTACCACCCCGACGACCAGGGGCCGCTTCGGGCGGCGGTGATGCACGCGCTGGCGACCGGCCAGGGCTACAAGCTGCGGCTGAGGATCATCCGGCCGGACGGGGCGGAGCGGCTGGTGCTGGCGCAGGCCGACACCGATCGGGATGAGACCGGGCGGGTGCTGTCGCTGTTCGGGGTGTTCCAGGACGTCACCGATCAGGAGATGGCCGCCCGCCGGGTCGCGGACAGCGAGCGCCGCTACCGGCTGCTGGCCGATCGGGCGACGGACATCATCATCACCTACGGCATGGACCAGCGGGTCCTGTACGTCTCGCCGGCGATCGAGGCGATCATCGGCCATACCCCTGATGAGGTCGTCGGGCGGGACGTCACCGACCTGATCCATCCAGAGGACGTGCCGGGCCTGATGGAGGGCGTGGTGGCCTTCGTCCGGGGCGATGCGACGCAGCGGAGCATGACCTATCGGGTGATCACCCGGTCGGGCGACATCCGCTGGATGGAGGCGCGGACGACGCTGGTGCGCGACGCCGCCGGTCAGGCGCTGGAGTTCCAGGACGTCGTGCGTGACATTACCGCCACCAAGCGGCTGGAGCAGGAACTGACCGAGGCGCGCGACCGGGCCGAGGTCGGGGCGCGGGCCAAGTCGGAGTTCCTGGCCAACATGAGCCATGAGCTGCGCACCCCGCTGACCAGCGTCATCGGCTTCTCGGGCCTGCTGCAGTCGAGCGCGGCCCTGCCGGAGGCGGAGCGGCGCTACGCCGACCGGATCGGCACGGCCAGCGAGGCCCTGCTGGGGGTGATCAACGACATTCTGGACTACTCCAAACTGGAGGCCGAGGCGGTGTCGCTGGAGCCGCGGGCGTTTGATCCGCGGGCCATGGTCGAGGCGGCCGCGACGATGGTCGAGGGCCAGTGCGCGGCCAAGGGGCTGAGGCTGGCGGTGACGCTGGACCCGACGGCGCCGGCGGTGCTGACCGGGGACGAAGGACGGTTGCGTCAGGTGACGCTGAACTTCCTGTCCAATGCGGTGAAATTCACGGCTTCGGGCGCGGTCCGGGTCGCAATGGGCTGGAATGGCGCGTCGCTCAGGGTCGCGGTCAGCGACACCGGCATCGGCATCGCCCCGGACAAGCTGGCCGCGGTGTTCGAGCGCTTCACCCAGGCCGACGCCTCGACCACGCGCGTGTATGGCGGGACCGGCCTGGGGCTGGCGATCTCGCATCGGCTGATCGAGATGATGGGCGGCCAGGTGGGCGCGGAGAGTCGACCCGGCGAGGGCTCGACCTTCTGGTTCGAAGTTCCGCTGGGCGCCGCCGAGGCGCTGGACCAGGCGGCGGCCGCCGGTGAGGCGCCGAGCCCGGAAGGCTTGCGCATCCTGATGGCGGACGACGCGGCGCCGAACCGCGAGCTGGTGGCTGCGATCCTGGGCGGCATGGGGGTGACCCTGCACGCGGTGGCGGACGGCGCGCAGGCCGTCGAGGCGGCCCGGACGGGCGGCTACGACCTGATCCTGATGGACGTGCACATGCCGGTGATGGACGGGCTGGACGCGACCCGGGCCATCCGGGCGCTGGAGGGCGAGGCGCGCCGGACCCCGATCATCGCCCTGACCGCCAATGTGCAGCCCGAGCAGATCGAGCGTTGCCGCGCGGCGGGCATGGATGACCATGTCGGCAAGCCGATCGAGGTCGGCCAGCTGCTGCGGGTGATCGCGGCGCGGCTGGCGGACCAGGACGCGGCCGGATCGGATGCGGCGGTCGCCGTCGCCTGAGGCGTGACGCTGGGGCGACCCTGAAGCGGAATTATAGTCGGGTTGTCGGGGGTGAACGCTTTCGCAATCAATGACTTGCGCTTTTCTGGCGGCGATCTTCCCGCCGAGGAGCGCTGGCGCCGCATGATCTGGAAATGTCGGAGAACCAGGACAGGGCCGAGCGGATCCTCGCATGGGCGGGGGGGAAGTCGGACAATGCAGTGGCGATCGTCGACGCCTGCGACGAGGCCCTGAGCGCGAGGAAGCAGACCCCCGAGGACCCCATCGGGGCACAGCGCACGCTGCGGGCGGTCGTGGCCTTCATGGCGGCGACGAAGGCGATCACCGCGTTCGTCCTGGCCGATGTGAAAGCCAGGGAACGCAGGTGCGCGCCGCCGCCGCAGCAAGAGGACGAGATGGATCATCGTGACGACAGCCCAGAAACCCTTGAGCGACTGCGCGACGAGCTGGAGTCCCGTCTGCGCCGCCTCCGATCCGTCCTTGAATCTAAGGGCCTGGACGGCGAGCCTCGACCCTGGCCGCCTGCGCGAGCTGCTGGCGAGCCAGTTTGACCTTCTTGAGCATCAGGTCCCGCCGATCACCGATTGGCGCACCTGGGTGCTGCTGGGCGGGCGCGGGGCGGGCAAGACCTTCGCCGGGGCCTCGTGGATCAATGCGCTGGCGATGAAGTCGCCGGGGCGCTTCGCCCTGGTGGGGCCGACCCTGCACGACGTTCGGGAGGTGATGGTCGAGGGGCCGTCGGGGCTGAAGGCCCTGCCGGCCAAGAGCGACCGGCCGCGCTGGGAGGCGGGACGGCGAAGGCTGGTGTGGCCCAAGACCGGCAGCGTCGCCTACGCCTTTTCGGCCGAGGATCCGGACAGCCTGCGCGGGCCGCAGTTTCATCATGCCTGGGCCGACGAGTTCTGCGCCTGGCGCAAGCCCGAGGCGGTGCTGAGCAATCTTAGGCTGGGCTTGCGGCTGGGCGATGAGCCGCGGCTGCTGGTCACCACCACGCCCCGGCCCTTGCCGGCGCTGCGGCGTCTGATGGCGGAGCCGGGGGTGTGGGCCGATCGGGCCGGGACGCGGGCCAATGCGGAGAACCTGTCGCCGGGCTTCCTGGCGCATCTGCGGACGCTTTACGCCGGCACGCGGCTGGAGGCTCAGGAGCTGGAGGGGCTGATCGTCGAGAGCGAGGGCGCCCTGTTCCGGGCCGAGGATCTGGCGCGGGCGCGTGGGGCGAGGCCGGCGGAGCTGGAGCGGGTCGTGGTGGCGGTGGATCCGCCGGCGAGCGCGGGCGGCGACGCCTGCGGCATCGTCGTGGCGGGCCGCCGCGAGGGGCGGGCCTATGTGCTGGCCGACCGGACCGAGCGTGGGCTGTCGCCGCTGGGCTGGGCCAAGGTGGTGGTCGAGGCGGTGCGCGAGTTCGGCGCCGACCGGGTGGTGGCCGAGGTCAACCAGGGCGGCGACATGGTGCGCACCGTGCTGGCCCAGGCGGAGTGCCCGGTGAAGATCGCGCCGGTGCACGCCACGCGGTCCAAGTCGGTGCGGGCCGAGCCGGTGGCGGCGCTCTACGAACAGGGCCGGGTGACCCACTGCTGCGCCTTCCCGGCGCTGGAGGAGGAGCTGATGGCGCTGGGGGGGACCGACGGCGGGCCGAGTCCGGACCGGGCGGACGCCCTGGTCTGGGCGGTGAGCGCGCTGCTGACGACGCCGAAGGCGGGGCCGAGCGTGCGGGTGTTGTGAGGATTGAGCGGGGGCGGCGCGGAGGCGTCGGGCAGCCCCCTCCACCGCCTTCGGCGGTCCCCCTCCCCTAAAGGGGGAGGTACTATGGAGAGTTTGATGCTGAACTGGCGACGGGCCTTCGGGGCTCGGCGGCGCGCGGGCGCGCCTGAGATCAAGGACAGTCGGGCAGGGCCGTTGATCGCCCTGACAGGCGGCGGGCGGGCGCGGTGGACGCCGCGGGACTATGCGCATTTGGCCGAGGAGGGGTTCGCCCGGAACCCGGTGGTCTATCGCTGCGTGCGGATGGTGGCCGAGGCGGCGGCGTCGACGCCGCTGGCGGTGTTTGCGGACGGCGTGCGTCGGGACGATCATCCGCTGGCGCGGCTGCTGGCCCGGCCCAATCCCGAGCAGTCGGGAGCCGAGTGGCTGGAGGGGCTGTACGGGGCGCTGCAGACGGCAGGCAACGCCTATGCCGAGGCGGTCGGCGATGCGGCGCCCGAGGAGCTTTGGACGCTGCGGCCGGACCGCGTGAAGGTCGTGCCGGGACGGGCCGGCTGGCCTGAGGCCTGGGAGTATTCCGTGGACGGACGATCGGTGCGGATCGGGCGGCAGGCGGACGGCTGGGCGCCGGTGATGCAGCTCAAGCTGTTCCACCCGACGGACGACCATTACGGCTTTTCGCCGCTGGAGGCGGCGGCCGCGGCGGTCGACGTGCACAACGCCTCGGGGGCCTGGAACAAGGCGCTGCTGGACAATGCGGCGCGGCCGTCGGGGGCGCTGGTTTATGGCTCGAAGGACGGCGAGCGGCTGACGGCCGAGCAGTTCGAGGCGCTGAAGGCGCAGATCGGCGAGGCCCAGGCGGGCGCGCTGAACGCCGGGCGGCCGCTGATCCTGGAGGGCGGGCTGGACTGGAAGCCGATGAGCTGGACGCCGGCGGAGATGGACTTCATCGCCGGCAAGCACGCCGCCGCGCGCGAGATCGCCCTGGCCTTCGGCGTGCCGCCGCAGCTGCTGGGGATTCCGGGGGACGCCACCTACGCCAACTATCGCGAGGCCAATGCGGCCTTCTGGCGGGGCACGGTGGCGCCCTTGGCGCGCAAGACGGCGGCGGCCCTGAGCAACTGGCTGGCGCCGCGGTTCGGGGGCGACTGCCGCATCGAGGCGGACCTCGACGCGGTGCCGGCGCTGCAGCCGGAACGGGATGCGCTGTGGGCGCGGCTGGAGGCGGCGAGCTTCCTGACCGACGCCGAGCGGCGACGCATGGCTGGATTGGGAGAGTAGGGGCGAGGGGCGAGGGTCGAGGGTCGAGGGTCGAGGAAGCGGGGGCTGGGGTGGAACCCGGTTGTCCGCCCAAGACCGGGCTCTGATCGCGCGCCCTCGACCCTCGCCCCTCGACCCTCACAGGGAGACGGAAATGAGCGAAATCAGAAAAATCCCCGTGGCGATCATCGTCGCCCTGGTGGTGCAGACGATCGGCGGCCTGGTCTGGGCGGGCGGGGCGGCGGCGCGGATCGGCTCGCTGGAGGAGAAGGTCGGCGAGCAGAGGCAGGTGGCCGAGCGGCTGGCCCGGCTGGAGGAACAGAGCCAGAGCACGCGCGAGGCCGTGGAGCGGATCGAGCGCCGGCTGGAGTGGCGGGATTGAGCGGGCTCGCGACCGCCCTCAAGGCGGATGCGCTGTCGATCGAGGGCTATGCGTCGCTGTGGGGCGTGGCGGACCTGAACGGCGACGTCGTGGCCAAGGGCGCCTTCGCGGCGAGCCTGGCCAGGACGGGCGCGGGCGGGGTGCGGATGCTGCACCAGCACGAGGCCCGGGCGGTGGTCGGGGTCTGGGACGCGCTGGTCGAGGACGACCGCGGCCTGCGGGTGGGGGGGCGGATCTTCGACTGGTCGCCGGAGGCACGATATGCGCGGGCGCTGGCCCGGGCGGGGGCGCTGGACGGGTTGTCGATCGGCTTCCGCAGCCGCCGGGCCCGGCGCGACGGGCGGCTCAGGGTGCTGACTGAGGTGGAGCTGTGGGAGGTGTCGCTGGTGACGTTTCCGATGCTGCCGGGGGCGAGGTTTCAGTCGTCGCGGCTATAGTACTCGCGGCCTTCGCGGCGGAGGTCTTCGATGCTCTGGCCGTCCGGAGGCGTGACGTAGGCCGTCGTGGGCGGTTCGTCCGTCGAACACAGGCGCTCGGGGTCGTCGCTGTAGGCCCGCACGGCGTTGAACCCTCCCAAAGTATTGCGACGCAGCTTCCAGCGAACGGACCCAAGGTCGCGCCGGAAGTCGGTGTGTTGGAACGTCAACACGGTCATCCGGCCGCGAGCGACCTCGCCGGAATGAACCCGGCGGACATCAAGATCGAGGATCCAGGGCCAGCGCATGATGATGCAGTCGTCGCAACCGGGCATCACGGTCGGCGTCTGTGAGACGATGCGGGCTGACACTTCGGCGTCGTAGCACTCTGGGTCCTGCGCAAACGAGCTGGTCGCGGCTGACGTCGCGGCGAGGATCGCCAGGAGAGCGATGGTTCTGACTACTTCGGTCCGCATCGCGCCAGCATTCAGGGTAAGGCAGAGCTTGTCCAGTCAGCCCGCCAACGCCTCCGCAACCGGCCCGACGAGCCCTTCATCGAGCGGCAGGATCGGCCTCGGCGGCTGCGCTGACGTGAGGCCCAGGCGGTTGGCGGCGGCGTAGGCGACGCGGAGGCCGCCCCAGGCGCGGAACAGGTCCCAGAGCGGGGCGAAGTCGGCGTCGAGGCGGTCGGCTTCGGCGCGGTCGCCCTGCGTGGCGGCGCGGGCGAGGGCGACGGCGCGCTCGGGGAAGAGGCCGGCGGCGACGCTGTAGAAGCAGTCCGCCCCGGCCAGCAGGGCGTCCTTGAGCCCCCAGTCGGCGCTGTAGCCGATCGAGAGCTCAGGCGCGGCGGCGCGGAAGGCGGCGAGGTCCGCGGCGATGTCGCCGTTGCGGGGCAGGGGCAGCTTGATCCCGGAGACGGTCGGCAGGTCGGCGGCCAGGCGGCCGACGAGGGCCGGGCTGAAGGTGAACTGGGTGGTGGTCGGGTTGCTGTAGATGCAGATCGGCAGGTCGGTCGCGCCCGCCACGGCGGCGAAGTGGGCGTAGACCTCGTCCTCGAACAGGGGGTTGTAGCTGACCGGGGCCAGGAGCAGGGCGGCTGCGCCCGCCAAGGCGGCGTCGCGGGCCAGGTCGACGGCGTCGTCGGTGCGCAGGGCGCCGACGCCGGCCATGATCGGAAGGCCTTCGGCGGCGTCGACGGCGATGGCTATGGCGCGCTGGCGCTGTTCGCGGGTCAGGAACAGGTAGGTCCCGGTGCTGCCGAGCAGTCCGATGGAGTCGGCCCCGGCGCCGGCGATGCGGCGGATCAGGGCGCGCAGGTCGGCCTCGATGACGTCGCCGTCGGGCGTCGCAGGCGTGATGGGGAAGGCCGACAGGCCGGAGAACAACTTCATGCCGAGGCTCCTGAAACCGGCCGATATGGCCGGTTGCGGGGGCGCGGCTCAAGTCAGGCTACGCTTCGGATTGTGTCCGCCGGTTTACGGGCTGCGGCGACGTTCGAGTTCGTCGATCTCGGCGTTCGGCACGACGCGGGCGACCCGGACGTTGCAGGACCGCCGACCGGAGCCGTGCGAGACGATGCCGAGGCGGGCCTCGTCGCCGATGCAAACATTGGCCGTGGCGGGACCGACCGCCGGGCGCAGGCTGATGGCGCCGTTGCTGGCGGCCTGGATGCAGACGTCCTCGCCGGTCAGCTCGAGCGCCTGGCCGGTGCGGGTGCGGATGTAGACGCGGCCGGGCTCGACGGCGATCAGCCGGGTGCTGACGGGAGAATGGCAACGACGGCCGGACGCCTCCTGGGCGGCCCCGTCCGGGCCGGACGAGGCATCACCCGCCTGGGTAGGCGCGCAACCGAAGAGGAGGATGAGGGGGGCGAGTCCGACGAGGCGCATGGCAGCATACCCTTCTGAACGCCGCCCGACCGCGCCACCCTCTGCTCAAGCTGAAACGCCGTCAAGCCTGTTGGGCGACCCGCGTTCAGCCAAGCTTGCGGCGGGAACGGCTTGGCTCCAAGCTTTGCGTCCCGAGCCGACACGCGAGGCGCGACATGGATATCGCGACCCACTCGATCACGCTGATCTCGATCATCGTCGGCCTCGGGCTGACGGAGATGTTCGGCAACCTGCACCGGCTGATCCGGCTGCGCGACCGCGTGCGGTGGGACGCCCTGCCGCTGGCCTGGGTGGCCGCCCTGTTCTGCCTGACGTTGAACTACTGGTGGGCGCTGTATCTGGGCCTGGACGGCTCGGATCGCGCGCGGACGGCGGCGCAGTTCGCGCTGGTGCTGGCGCCGCCCATCCTGCTGTTCGTGACCATGGCCAGCGTGCTGCCGGGCGCCGACCTGGACATGCGCCACCACTATGACGAGGAGCGCGAGGTCTTCCTGCTGACCTTCGCCCTGTACCAGGTGTCGACCTGGGCGACGGCGCTGATCACCGGCGTGGCGGGGTGGAACGCCGCGACCATCGCGCGGACGGCGATCCTGGGCCTGCTGGTGGCGATGCTGATGACGCGGTCGCGCAGGTTCGACTGGGTCGGGCTGCTGATCATCCTCGGCATACTGGTCTGGCGCTTGATGACGCAGGTGGTGCGGTGAGCGGCCTCCGGTGAAGGCCTGACTGCGGAGCGACCCATTCTGGGGCATAAAGGCACGCAAGACGCGAAGCGGAGCGGAGCCGATGACGATGGACGGCGAGGCGGAGGTCAAGCCCGGCGAGCGAGCCAGGGCCGTGGTGGCGGTGGAGTCGCTCCTGCGCATCGCCCGCAAGGCGATGGACTGCTACCCGCAGGACGACCTAGAGACCATTCTGGTGCTGCTGACCGTCGGTGCGGCGAGCAGCGGCAGCCATCTGCGCGATCCGGCGATGCTGGCGCACATGGATACGGAGCCCGTGCCGGACGCCCAGCACAAACCGATCAGCGGGCGCGCGGTGGCGCAGTCCACGGGTCTGCCGCGCGAAACCGTCCGACGACGGATCGACGCCCTGGTGGCCGCGGGCCGACTGACGCGCGAGCCGCGCGGCGTACGCACGAGCGAGGGGGTTTTGATGAAGAACCGGAACCTGGAGTTCGTGCGGTTCGTGATCCAGGAGATGAACTCGAGCGCGGTCCGGATGGGCCGCTATGGGCCGACCTAGGCGCTGGTCAGCGTCGGACGCGGTGCGTCGAGGACGTCGGACTTGAGCTCGTCGATCCAGGTCTGAAGGCCGTCCAGGATGGCGGCGACGTCGGGGTCGCCCGGGATGGAGCCGGCGCTGAGACGGTCGGATTCTTCGGACAGGGCTTCGAGCAGCTCAGCCCCCGCGGCGCGCGAGCGACGCGTCTCGACCCGCACCAGGGCGCGCACCACCGCCTCAAGGGCGACGACGTCCGTGGTCAGGGCATGCAGGCGGGTCGCGGTCATCGCTAGCACTCGGTCCGACAAAAGAGAGGATTGCTAATCCGCAGCTCGCGGCCGGGCCAGCGTTTCCCGACCCGATTCGGGCCGTGGGCTGTGGACAAGTCGTCGCAGGCAGTGGGTTAACGGGCGGCTTTGCTGGATTCGAGATGCCTGCGCCAGACGACCAGGCCCCGACGGACGGCGGCGAGGCCGCGCGGCCGCTGCAGGTAGCGGGCGACGATGAAGGCCAGGACGAAGACCGGCGTCAGCGGCGCTTCGAAGCCGAGGACCAGGATGGTGGCGACGCCGAAGGCCGCGGCCCAGACAGCGACGATCAGGCCGGTCCGCTCGGAGGCGGTCGGCTCCTCGACGACGACATCCTTGGCGAAGCCGTCGAAGAGGGTGTCCATGTAGGCGGTGGATTTGGCCAAAGTGGTTTTGGCCTCAGTGGTTTGGGGCGGCTTCGGCTCAGCGGGTCGCGACGCCGATGACTTGACCGCCGAGGGAAGCTGCGGCCGGGGCTTGGGTTGAGGCGCCACAGGCGCAGGCGTAGGCGGCGGGGCGACCGGGCGCGGCGCGACGCGCTCGGGCTCGCGTGAGGCCTGCACCGATGGAACGAAGGCCACGGAGCGGCCGTCCTCGTCGACGGTGAAGACCTGGTCGAAGGCGACGCGCTCGAAGTCGATGGCGCGGGTGTCCTGCAGATAGCTGTCGCCGACGAGGCCGAGCAGCCGGCCGTCGCGGACGCGGACCTTCAAGGCGATCGGGTCGCGCAGGGCGCCGACCATGACGTGGACCGTGCCGAAGTCGCCGCTGGGGCTGGAGGCGGCCGCTGCGGGCGCCTCGATGTCCGTGAACAGGCCGAAGCCGGTGTTGCGTCGGCGGCCGGGCTTGCTGGCGCGGACCTGAGCGCCGAGGGCGGGAAGCTCCTCGGAGAGGTCCCAGACGAGGGCTTCGAGGACCACGCTTTCGAGACGGGTGTAGCCGCTCACCCGCGGCCTCGCCCGCGACGGATCGACAGAACTGAAATTCGGGAGTGAGCGGTCACGCCCGGACCCTAGCCGCACTATGCGGCTCCTGAAAACCGGAGAGATCATGAAAGAGACCAAGACCGCCTCGGGCGCCCCCGAGGCGCGCGCCGCCATGCACGAGATGATGGCCGCGTTCGAGGCCTTCAAAGGCGCCAATGATGCGCGGCTCGACGAGATCGAGCGCAAGGCGAGCGCCGACACGCTGCTGGAGGAGAAGGTGGCGCGCATCGACCAGGCGGTCGGCGCGGCCCAGGCTCGGCTGGACCGGGCGCTGAGCGAGGCGCGCCGGCCGGAGATCGGCGTCGCGTCCCTGCGCGAAGCCAGCGGCGTTGCGCCGCTGGAGGAGAAGGCGGCGTTCGACGGCTATCTGAAGACGGGCGCCAGCTTCGGCCTGGAGCTGAAGGCGGGGCTGTCGACGGCGTCGAACTCGGCCGGCTATGTCGTGCCGGAGCAGACCGAAAGGGCCATCGAGCGCCGCCTGATGGCGGGCTCGCCGATGCGCGAGATCTGCACGGTGCGCACGGTGGCCGCGGGCGTCTTCCGCAAGCCGGTGTCGATCGCCGGGGTGGCCTCGGGCTGGGTCGCCGAGACGGCGGCGCGGCCGGAGACGGACCCGGCCACCCTGAGCCTGCTCGAGTTCCCGTCGGCGGACCTGTACGCCAGCCCGGCGGCGACCCAGACGCTGCTGGACGACGCCCTGGTCGACCTCGACGAGTGGTTGGCCGCCGAGGTCGAGGACGCCTTCGCCGCCCAGGAGACGGCGGCCTTCGTCACCGGCAACGGCGTCAACAAGCCGAAGGGCTTCCTCAGCTACGACATCGTCGCTGAGGCCGACCATGAGTGGGGCGAGATCGGCTATGTCGCCTCGGGGGCGGCGGGGGCCTTCGCCTCGACCAGCCCGGTCGATCGCCTGATCGACCTGGTCTATGCGCCCAAGGCCCAGTACCGCCCGAACGGCCGCTTCGTGATGAACCGCAAGACGGTCTCGGCGGTGCGCAAATTCAAGGACGCCGACGGGGCTTACATCTGGCAGCCCGCACAGCGGCCGGGCGAGACGGCCAGCCTGCTGGGCTATCCGGTGACCGAGATCGAGACCATGCCGGACGTGGCCGCCAACAGCGCGGCCATCGCCTTCGGCGACTTCCAGCGCGGCTATCTGATCGTCGACCGCGCCGGCGTGCGGGTGCTGAGGGATCCGTATTCGGCCAAGCCCTATGTGCTGTTCTACACGACCAAGCGCGTCGGCGGCGGGGTGCAGAATTTCGACGCCATCAAGGTGATGAAGTTCGCCGCCTCGTAGAGGCGGAGTGATGAGTGGCGAGTGGCGAGTGGCGAGATCGCCGCCGCCGCTCGCCGAGCGCAACGGTCGGTGACGAGAAGACGCGGTGGCGCTCGCCACTCGTCACTCGTCGCTCGCCACTTTCAAGCAAAGCGAGATCCAAATGACCGCACCCGTCTCGCTGACGGAAGCGAAGCTGTTCCTGCGCGTCGAGCATGACGCCGAGGACGGGCTGATCCAGACCCTGGTCGATGCGGCGCGGGCGCGGGTGGAGGGGGAGGTCGGGCTGGTCCTGACCTCGACCTCGCCGGCGCCGCTGCGGCTGGCCATCATGATGCTGATCGAGAAGGCCTATGAGCGGGGCGAGGCGGAGACCCCGATCGCCCTGGTCGAGGCCTGGATCGCGCCGTACCGCGTGGTGCGGCTGTGAAGACGCTGGCCGGATTGTTCGCGGGCGTTGAGAGCGAGACGCCCTATGGCGGCCGGGCCGTCAGTTGGGAGCCGCTGGGCTACGCCTGGCTGAAGCTGGGGGCGCGAAGGCGTCGCGAGCGGACCGACGAGAGCGGCTTGCGCGCCGTCGAGACGGTGGCCGCGGAGACCAGGGCCGACCCGCGGCTGGAGAGCGGGCGGATGCTGCGCTTCGGCGGGGCCGACTGGCGCATCGCCACCGGCGAGACGGTCGGCGGACGGGCCATCCTCAACCTGGAGCGGATGCGATGAGCGGGCATGAACTGGCCCTGCAGAAGGCGCTGGTCGCGCATCTGAAGGACGATGCGGCGCTGCAGGCGCTGTTGGGCGATCCGGCGCGGATCTGGGACGGGGCGCCGGAGGATCCGGGCTTTCCGCACCTGCTGATCGGGCGGGCTGAGAGCCGGCCGCTGCCGGCGGACGGGGGCGGGGTCGAGCATCTGCTGACGCTGACAACCGTGTCGCGCTTTCACGGGACGGAGGAGGCCAAGGCCATCCTGGCGGCGCTGCGGCTGAGGCTGGCGGACGCTGTGCTGGAGGCCGACGGGGTGCGGACGGCGAGCCTGAGGGCGACGTTCGCGGACGTGTTTCCGAGCGCCGATCGGGCGCGGACTTATGCGGTGCTGCGGGTGCGCGCCGTCACGGAGGAGATCTGACCATGGGGGCTCAAAGGGGCAAGGACATCCTGCTAAAGATCGAGGGCGCGCCGGGCGTGTTCACGACGGTGGCTGGGCTTCGGGCGCGGACCATTTCGTTGAACGCGCGGTCGGTGGACGCAACGGACGGCGACAGCGCCGGGCGCTGGCGCGAACTGCTGGGCGGGGCGGGGGTGAAGTCGGCGGCGGTGGCCGGGCAGGGCATCTTCCGCGACGCCGCCTCGGACGCCCTGATCCGGGAAGCCTTCTTCGACCAGTCAGCGCGGACCTGGCGATTGATCGTGCCGGACTTCGGCACGTTGGAGGGTCCGTTCCTGGTCTCGGCGCTGGAGTACGCCGGCGAGCACGAGGGCGAAGCGACCTTCGCGATCAGCCTGGCGAGCGCGGGCGAGGTGACGTTCGGGGTGGCGGCGTGACGGCCAACGGCGTGCGCGGCGAGGTTACAGCGACGCTGGCCGGCGTCGAGCGGCGGTTGTGCCTGACGCTGGGAGCCCTGGCGGAGATCGAGACGGGGCTGGGCGTCGACGGGATCGGGACGCTGGCGGAGCGGCTGAGGACGCTGTCGGCGCGGGACCTGACTGTGGTGCTGGCGGCGCTGCTACGCGGCGGGGGCGAGCTCGAGTTGGCGGGCGAGCTGGACCGGGCGGCGATCGCGCCGGGCGAGGCGGCGGAGGCGGTCGCGAAGGCCTTTGTGGCGTCCTCCGGTCAGGCCGGATGAGCACGCCGTGGGGCGGGATGCTGCGCACGGCGGCGGCGCTGGGGATCAGGCCGGCGGCCTTCTGGCGGCTGTCTTTGGCGGAGTGGCGGATGTTGACGGCCGGGCCGGCGCAGGCCGCGCCGATGGGCCGAAACGAGTTCGAGCGGATGGCGGAGGCGTGGCCGGATGACTGATGCGATGGAGCCTACAGGACTGAATGACGTGCCGCGGCAGGCGGCCGAGGCGGCGGCGGCGTTGGAGGCGCTGAAGGAGCCGGCGGCGCGGGCGGCGGCCTCGATCGAGGAGGCCTTCGGGCGCGCGGGCGAGGGCCTGGCGCGATCGCTGGCCCGGGCCGCGGCGGATGGCGAGGTCAGCCTGGCCGAGCTGGCGCGGGCGGTGCTCGCGGCGGTGAACGCGGCGGCGTCAGGGAGCGACGGCGGCGGCGGGCTGGGGACGGCGATCGCCGAAGCGGTGCGCGGGGCCTTCTCCGGCGCGCGGGCCGAGGGCGGGCTGGCGCTGGGCGGCGGGGCTTATCTGGTCGGCGAGCGCGGGCCGGAGGTGTTCCGGCCGCAGACGGCGGGCGTCATTGAGGCGGCCGGCGCGGGCGGCGGGGTGACGGTCAACGTCACCGTCGACGGCGGGCCGCAGGCGCTGCTGCGGTCCGAGGGTCAGATCGCCCAGATGCTGGCTCGCGCTGCGGCGCTGGGCGCGCGGCGGCTGTAGTCAGGCGAAGGCTTCGGCGGTGCGGTCGGGCGTGGCCTTGGGATCGGGGCCGAAGCGGTTGGGACCCGACTGGCCTGCGACGGAACCGACCCAGACAAGGAAGCCGAGATTGGCGACACCGACGATGAGCAGTGGGACGAGGCCGAGCATCCAAAGCATCCTGCTGACCCCGCCGGACAGGCTATCCGGATTGGCCGCCAACGCCGGAATCGCGAGGATGATGGCAACAATCCAGGTCGCTATGGGAAGCATTTGCAGCCAGCCGGTGTGGCCCATGTCGTGGAGTCGCTTCGAATAGATGGCGATCGTGCCCCAGGTGGTCCCGAAGCTGACGAAGGAGCCGGCGAACGGGATCCAGCCCAGGAGCACGTTCGCGACAGTCAAAACGATGAAGGCCTTCCAGAATTCACCCCGGTTGATGCGGCCGTCCGGGGACCAGAGCAGTTGGCCCCAGCCGCGGTTGTTTCGGACGTAGCCGAGGGGGGTGTCGACGGCGTCCTCACGCTTGAGCTGCGCCGAGGATGGCGGGGTCATGCCGAGGCGGTGGCGGGCGGCGGAGAGCTTGAAGATATCCGAGGCCACGCCGTCGAGGGCATCGAACTCGACCTTCTGTCCGCCATTGAGTCGGCCGCGGCAGGCAGAGGCGGCGAACGGATAGTGCTGCTGATCCTCGCCGAGGATCACGCCGTCGCCCGTCGTCGGGTCGACGCTGATGACTTCACCGAACATTGGAAAACTCCCCTAGCGCCGGCCTTCTGACCGCGGGTGCTCGAACAGGCAAGCGTGGCTTCAGGCGAAAGTTGCGGCGGTCGCTTCCGGCGGGGCGGGCTTGGTGTCCGGGCCGAAGCGGTTGCGGCCTCGCTGGCCGGGGATGAGGCCGAGCACCACGATGACGGCCGGGACGAAGAGGGTGGCCCAGCTGAGGCTGAGGATGCCGAGTGAGCTCGCCGGAGAGAAGTTGCGGAGGGCGTTCATCGTCAGGAACCAGCCGGCGATCCAGACGCCGAGCGGGATCAGCAGCCACCAGGCGCTCTGGCCGATGTCGCGCAGACGCCGGGCCTGCAGGGCGAAGCAAAGGATGAAGGCCACGAGGCCGACGACAGCGCCGATCAGCGGAACGGGGCCGAGCAGACGGCTGACGACCAGCAGAATGGCCATGCCGATCCAGTAGTGGAGGCGCCGAAGACGGCCCTCGGAGGTCAGGAACAGCGAGCCCCAATCCAGGGCGCCAGGCGCGCGGGCAGGGCGCTGCTTGGCGAAGCGGAAGGCCTTGCCGGCCGGGGTGATCTCCCCGGCGACATCGCCGACGATCTCGACATAGTCCACCGACTGGCCGACCTCGACGGGAGCGGTGCAGGATGCGGCACGGAACGAGAGCTCCCGTCCGTCGGCCGCCAGAATCCTTCCGTCGCCCGTCACGGCGTCAACGCTGACGATCTCGCCCTGCATGAATCACACTCCCCCGATGCCGCGGCACCGTGGTCGGCGGGAGACGTAAAGACAAGCCGAGCCGTGGCGTCTGAACGAGCGGCGGCGGCGAAATCCTACAAGGAGACATCATGGCCTTTCACGAGGTGAGGCTGCCCGCGCGTCTGGCGTTCGGGTCGACCGGAGGCGTTGAGCGGCGCACCGAGGTGGTGACGCTGGCGTCGGGCTTCGAACGGCGCTCGACGCCGTGGGCGGCGGGGCGGCGGCGCTATCTGATCGGGGCGAACTTGAGGTCGCTGGACGACATGGCGGCGCTGACCGGCTTCTTCGAGGCGCGGCGGGGGCGGCTGTACGGGTTCCGGTTCAGGGACTTCGCGGACTTCAAGTCGTGCGCGCCGGGCGCCGCGACCACGGCGCTGGATCAGGTGCTGGGCGAGGGCGACGGGACGCGAATGAGCTTCCCGCTGAGAAAGCGGTATGGCGAGGATGAGACCGCGGCCGAACGGGTGATCGCCAAGCCCGTCGAGGGGACGGTGCGGATCGCGGTCGACGGAAGCGAGCTGGCGGCGGACGTGTTCTCCGTCGATCCGACGACGGGTCTGGTGACGCTGGCGGCGGCCCCGGGCGCGGGCGAGGCGGTGACGGCCGGGTTCGAGTTCGACACGCCGGTGCGCTTCGACACCGACCGCATCGAGGTGACGCTGGAGAGCTTCGCGGCCGGACGCATGGCCGCCGCGCCGCTGATCGAGATGCGGGTCTGATGCGGGTGGTTCCTGAGGAGATGGCGGCGCGCATCGAGAGCGGCGCCGCGACCCTGTGCCATGCCTGGCTGCTGACGCGGGCCGATGGCGCGGTTCTGGGCTTCACCGACCACGACTGCGACCTGGAGATCGAGGGGACCGTCTGCCGGGCGGCGAGCGGCTGGACCGCCGGGGCCGCGGAAGGTGCGGTCGGGTTGAGTGCGGGGACGGCGGCGGCGGCCGGCGGGCTGGACGACGCGGCTCTGACCGAGGCGGACATCGACGCGGGTCTGTACGATCGGGCGGCGATCGCGCTGTGGCGGGTGGACTGGCGGCGGCCGGACCTGCGGGTGCGGCTGTGGGGCGGGCGGGTGGCGCGGATCCGCCGGGAGGGCGGCGGCTTCACCGCCGAGCTGGAGGGGCCGCTGGCGGCGCTGTCGCGGGTGGTGGGCCGAACCTATGGCCGCGACTGCGATGCACAGCTCGGCGACGGGCGGTGTGGGGTGGACCTGGCCGACTTCCCCGGCGCGAGTTGCGACAAGCGCTGGGCGACCTGTGTCGGGAGCTTCGCCAACGGCGTGAATTTCCGGAGCTTTCCGGACATTCCCGGGGACGATTTCATCGTCGCGGCGCCGCTCGAGGGCGGGCGCAACGACGGCGGGAGCCGGCGATGAACGCGCGGGCCGTGGAGATCGCCCGCAGCTGGCTGGGCACGCCCTACAGGCACCAGGCGAGTCTGAAGGCCGGAGGCGCGGACTGCCTGGGACTGGTGCGCGGCGTCTGGCGCGAGCTGGTCGGGGTCGAGCCGGAGACGATGCCGCCATACCGGCCTGACTGGGCCGAGGTCGGGGGCGAGGAGACGCTGTTGCTGGCGGCGCGGCGCTGGCTGCGGGAAATCCCGCTCGAACGAGCGCAGCCGGGGGACGTGCTGCTGTTCCGCATGGCCCCCGGCGCGCCGGCCAAGCACTGCGCGATCCTGAGCGAGGGGGCGCTGGCTGGGGGCGGCGAGCCGCGGATGATCCACGCCTACTGGGGGCGGGCGGTGGTGGAGAGTTGGATGGGGACCTGGTGGCGGCGCCGGCTGACGGCCGCCTTCGCCTGGCCCGAGACCGAGACGGAGGCGGGCTGATGGCGCAGGTCATTCTGAGCGAGGTCGGCGGCTCCATCGGCGGGCCGATCGGGCGAGTGATCGGCTCGACCATCGGCAGCATGATCGACCAGCGCGTGGTCGCTTCACTGGAGCCGGCGCGGCAGAAGGGGCCGCGGCTGGACGGGCTGAAGGTGCAGGGCACGGGCGAGGGTGCGCCGATGGCCTGCGTGTTCGGACGGGCGCGGCTGGCCGGGCAGGTGATCTGGGCGGCGCGCTTCAGCGAGAGCCGCAAGACCTCTTCGGGCGGCAAGGGCGGGCCGCGAACGGTGGAGTACGGCTACAGCCTGAGCTTCGCCGTGGCGTTGTGCGAGGGCGCGATCGACGGGATCGGCCGGGTCTGGGCGGACGGGCAGCCGATGAACCTGGCCGGGGTCGCCATGCGGGTGCACCGCGGCGAGGCGGACCAGACGCCCGATCCGGTGATCGAGGCGATCGAGGGCGCGGCGCCGGCCTACCGCGGCACGGCCTATGTGGTGTTCGAGGACCTGCCGCTGGGCCCGTACGGCAATCGTGTGCCGCAGCTGAGTTTTGAGGTGTTTCGGCGAGCGCGGGGCGAGGGGCGGCTGGAGGATCGGCTGGAGGGCGTCTGCCTGATCCCCGGCGCAGGCGAGTTCGTGCTGGCCACCGAGGGCGTGGTGCGCCGCGAGGGATTGACCGGAAGCCAGGTCGAGAACCTGAACGGCGGCGATGGGCGTACGGATCTGGTGATCTCGCTGGACCAGCTGCAGGCCCAGGCTCCGAACCTGAAGCGGGTCAGTCTGGTGATCGGCTGGTTCGGCGATGACCTGAGGGCGGCGTATTGCCGGGTGCGGCCGGGTGTCGAAAGCCGTGACAAGCGCACGGAGCCGCTGGACTGGTCGGTCGCCGGGCTGGACCGGGACGGGGCGCATCTGATCTCGCAGAGCGGCGGCGGCCCGGCCTATGGCGGCACGCCCTCGGACGAGGCTGTCCGGCAGGCCGTGGCCGAGCTGAAAGCGCGCGGGCTGGAGGTGACGCTCTATCCGTTCCTGTTCATGGACGTGCCGCCCGGGAATGGGCTGGAGGATCCGTACGGCGGCGGCGAGCAGGCGCCCTATCCGTGGCGCGGTCGGGTGCGGGGGCGCGACGGGGCTGACGCGGCGGGCGATGCGGCGTTGCTGTTCGGCGAGGCGGACGGTTGGGGGCTGCGGCGGCTGGCGCTGCACTATGCGGCGCTGGCGGCGGAGACCAGGGCGGACGGGCTGTTGATCGGCTCCGAGATGCGAGGGCTGACCTGGACACGGGACGCCGGCGGCGCTTTTCCGGCGGTGGCGCAGCTGAGGGCGCTGGCGGGGGAGTGCCGGACGGTAGTCGGGCCCGATGTGAAGCTGAGCTATGCAGCGGACTGGTCGGAGTATTTCGGGCGGCACGACGGGGCGGACGTGGTGTTTCACCTGGATCCGCTGTGGGCCGACCCGGCCATCGATTACGTCGGGATCGACTGGTACGCGCCGCTGGGCGACTGGCGGGCGGGGGACGGCGGCGTCGATGCGGCGGAGTACGCCGGGCCGGACGCGCGGGACTATCTGGCGGCGCAGGTCGCAGGCGGCGAGAATTTCGACTGGTACTACGCGTCCGAGGGGGAGCGGGCGGCGCAGGTGCGCACGCCGATCAGCGACGGGGCCCATGGCGAGCACTGGCTGTATCGCTCGAAGGACCTGACGGGTTGGTGGAGCCAGGCGCACCACGACCGCATCGCCGGCGTACGGACGGCGACGCCGACGGCCTGGGTTCCGGGCATGAAGCCGATCCGGCTCACCGAGTTCGGCTGCGCGGCGGTGGATCGCGGGGCCAATGCGCCAAACCTGTTCCAGGACCCCAAGAGCGCCGAGAGCGCCCTGCCGCCGCATTCGACCGGGGCTCGGGATGACCGCATGCAGCGGCGCGCGCTGGAGGCGGTGCTGGGGCATTTCGCCGAGCCGGCCAACAATCCGGTGTCGGAGGTCTACGGCGGGCCGATGCTGGCGGCGGCGGACGTCTGGTGCTGGGACGCGCGGCCGTGGCCGGCGTTTCCGGCGCGGGGGGAGGTCTGGGCCGACGCCGGGGCCTGGCGCACCGGGCATTGGCTGAACGGGCGGCTGGACGGCGAGACCGAAGATCTGATCGCGGCGGTGCTGATGCGCGGCGGCCTGGGCGAAGACGCGTTCGAGATCGGGGCCGTCGACGGCGCGATCCACGGCTATGTCATCGACCGGCCGATGCCGGTCCGGGATGCGTTGGAGCCGCTGCTGGCGGGGCTGGGCCTGGCGGCGGCTGAGCGCCGTGGGCGGGTGGCGATCGTGGGCGCGGATGCGGACCGGGTCGCGCTGGATGCCGAGGCGCTGGCGCTGCCGGACACCGGCGCCAGCCAGCAGATGGATCGGGAGCTGGAGGCGCGACCGGCGGTGGCGCGGGTGCGCTACATCGAAGGGTCGGCGGATTATCAGACCGGCACGGCGACGGTGCGCGGCGACGGGGAGGGCGGCGGGCTCGACCTCGATCTGCCGGCGGTGTGCGCCGACGCCCTGGCGCGGGCGGCGGCGGAGCGGGCGCTGGAGTTCTTCGGCGAGACGCGAACGGTGCGGCTGGGGCCGCTGGAGGCGCTGCGTATCGAGCCGGGCGACGTCGTCTCGCTGGACGGGCGGGACTGGCGCGCGGCGCGGGCGGAGCTGGACGAGGCGCCGTCGCTGGTGCTGGAGCCGCTGTCACGGGTGCGGGTCGGCGAGGATGGAAGCCGGCCGACGGCGGGCGAGCCGGTCGGCGTGGCGGGCGCGCCGTTCCTGAGGATCGTCGAACTGCCGCCGCTGGCGGGATCAGAGGCTGACGCGCGGCCGATCGCCGTGGTCGCGGCGGACCCGTGGCGACCCATGGCGATCAGCGCCGGGGTCGCGGTCGACGCCCTGACGCCCCGCGGCGAGGCGCGGGAACCGGCGACGGTGGGGCGACTGGTCGGGGCGCTGGAGCCCGGGCTGGTCTATCGGTGGGACGAGACCAACAGCCTATGCGTCCGCTTCGAGGGAGCGGCGCCGGAGAGCCGCTCGACGGCGGCGGTGCTGGCCGGGGCGAACGCCCTGGCGGTGGAGACGGCCGCGGGCTGGGAGATACTGCAGCACCGCACGGCGCAGCTGGAGCCGGATGGGAGCTGGCGGCTGAGCGGCCTGCTGCGCGGACAGCAAGGAACCGAGGCTGCGACGGCGGCCGGGTCGACGGACGGCGCGCTGGTGGTCGTCCTCGATCGGAAGCTGGCGCGGGTGGAGGCGACGGGTGGCGAGGTGGGCGCGCCGCTGATCTGGCGCGCGGGTCCTGCGGGCGCGGCCATCGGCGGGTTCGGGGTGCGAGAGATATCTTATGCGCCGACAGGACGTCACGGGCGGCCGTGGAGCCCGGCGCATCTGCGGGTTCGTGCGCCGGCGAGCGGGGGTCGCACGCTGAGCTGGATTCCCCGGTCCCGCATCGACGGCGACCGGTGGGAGGGGGAGCCCGCGGCGTCGGATGCGATGCGTTTTCGGGTGCGAGTGCTGGACGGCGCGGAGGTGAGGCGGGTCTTCGAGGCAGAGGCGCCGGGCGCGGAATATCCGGCGGCGTGGGTCGAGGCGGATTTTCCGGACGGCCCGGACGGCGGGGCTATCGTGGCCGTGGCGCAGTGGGGCGAGGGCCATGGTTGGGGCGAGGAGGCGGTTGCTCCACTGGGGTGACGACGAAATCGGTCGGTGCGCCTTTGCGCTGCGGCATGAATGGCCTAACTGACGAACGTACCCCTTAGGCAGGAGCAGACTCGAACGTGGCCGGCGATCCCTACAAGGAACTGGGCGTTTCGAAGGGCGCGAGCGCGGACGAGATCAAGAAGGCGTTCCGCAAACTCGCCAAGGAGCTCCATCCCGACAAGAACCCGGGAAACCGTGAGGCCGACGAGCGCTTCAAGCGCGTGACCGCGGCCTTCGACCTGCTGGGCGACGCCGAGAAGCGCGCCAAATACGACCGCGGCGAGATCGACGCCGACGGGCGCGAGCAGTTTCGCGGTTTCGGCGGCGGAGGCGGCGGTCGGGCCGGCGGCAATCCGTTCGGCCAGCAGGGTCGGGGCGGCGCCGGGGGCTTCGAGAACATCGACCTGGACGAGCTGTTCGGCGGCATGTTCGGCGGCGGAGCGAGACCGGGCGGGGCCCGAGGCGGCTTCGGCGGCCAAGGCATGACCCGCGGGCAGGACGTCAAGGCGACCCTGGACATCAGCCTGGAGGACGCCATCGCGGGGACGACGCGGCGGATCCAGTTCTCGGACGGTCGCACGCTGGACGTGACCATCCCGAAGGGCGCGGCGGACGGACAGACGATCCGCCTTCGCGGCCAGGGTGCGCCGGGGGCCTCGGGGCGTAGCGAGGCCGGCGACGCCCTAATCACCCTGAAGATCGCGCCGCACCCGGTGTTCACCCTGTCCGGGGCGGACCTGACCATGGACCTGCCGGTCCCGTTTGTGGACGCTGTGCTGGGCGGCAAGGTTCCGGTGCGAACGCCCGAGGGGACGGTCAACATGACCATTCCGGCGGGTTCCAACTCGGGCAAGGTGCTGCGCCTGAAGGGGCGCGGGGCGGCGGTCGGCGGCAAGCGGGGGGACCTACTGGCCAAGCTGATGGTGATGTTGCCCGAGGGGGGAGACGAGGCGTTGACGAAACTGGCGGAAGATCTGCGCGCCAAGGGGCGCGGCTAATGGCTGGTCGGCCCAATGTGAAGCCCGCCCGCCCGTGGTTCTCAGCCGGCCCGACCGCCAAACGGCCAGGCTGGTCCAGCCAGGCCATTCCACATGAGCTGCTGGGCCGCGGCATCCGCGCGCCGGAGGTGGTCGAGCGGTTCGCCCATGGGCTGCGGCTGACGCGGGAGCTGCTGCAGGTCCCGGCGGACTGGCAGATGGTCTATCTTCCGGGCTCGGACACGGGAGCCGTCGAAGCGGCGCTGTGGTCGATGCTGGGCGAACGGCCTGTGCAGGTGCTGGCCTTCGAGAATTTCGGCCAGGTCTGGGCCACCGACATACGCGACCACCTGAAGCTGGAGCCCGAGGTGCTGACCGCGCCGTGGGGGCAGTTCCCGGACGTGTCGAAGGTCGATCCCAAGAAGGACCTGGTCTTCCCCTGGAATGGCACGACCTCGGGTGTGAAGGCACCGGGGGCGGAATGGATCGCGGACGACCGCGAGGGGATCGTCATCTGCGACGCGACCTCGGCGGCCTTCGCCATGCCGCTGCCGTTCGACAAGCTGGATGTGGTGACGTTCAGCTTCCAGAAGGCGCTGGGCGGCGAGGCCGGGCTGGGTGTGGCGGCGCTCTCGCCGAAGGCCGTGGCGCGGCTGGACGGGTATGAGCCGCCGAGGGCCATTCCGAAGGTGCTGCGCCTGCGCGACGGCAAGGGCTTCGACCGGACGCTGGCGTCGGGGTCGATGATCAACACCTTCTCGGTCTGGACGATCGAGGACTGGATCGATGGCGTCGAATGGGGGCTGTCGGTCGGCGGACTGGACGCGCTGATCGCCCGCACCGAGGCCAACGCCGCGGCGCTGGACGCCTGGGTGCGGCGGACTCCCTGGGTTGAGTACCTGGCCGAAACGCCGGAGATCCGCTCGACCACCTCGGTCTGCCTGAAGATCGTCGATCCGCGCCTGGCGGCGATGGACGACGACGGGCGACGGGCGCTGGTGACGCGGATGAAGGCCCTGGTCGAGGACGCCGGCGCGGCCTTCGACATCGAGAGCCACCGCAACGCCCCGGCGGGCCTGCGCGTCTGGTGCGGGTGCACGGTCGATACGGCGGACATCGAGGCCCTGGCCCCGTGGCTGGACTGGGCCTTCGAGGCGGCGTTCGAGACGGTCCCGGCGGAATAATCCTCCCAGCTAGGACGACACCCGGCGATTCCCCCGCTATAGGCTGCGCCCGCATTCCGGAAGCCGGACCAGCGGAGAGTGAACCTTGGCGAACGTCGCAGTAGTCGGCGCCCAGTGGGGCGACGAGGGCAAGGGCAAGATCGTCGACTGGCTGTCGAACCGGGCCGACATGGTCGTGCGGTTCCAGGGCGGTCACAACGCCGGCCATACGCTGGTCGTCGACGGCAAGGTCTACAAGCTGGCGCTGCTGCCGTCGGGCGTGGTCCAGGGCAAGCCCTCGATCATCGGCAACGGCGTCGTGGTCGACCCTTGGCACCTGGTCGGCGAGATCGAGAAGATCGAGGCTCAGGGCGTCAAGATCAGCCCGGACGTGCTGATCGTCGCCGACAACGCCTGCTTGATCCTGCCCATCCACCCGGCGCTGGACGTGGCCCGCGAAGCCGCCGCCAGCGCGCCGGGCGCCAAGATCGGCACCACGGGCCGCGGCATCGGCCCGGCCTATGAGGACAAGGTCGGACGCCGTGCGATCCGGGTCTGTGACCTGGCCAACGCCGAAGACCTGAAGGTCAAGATCGATCGCCTGCGCGCCCACCACGATCCGCTGCGGGCCGGTCTCGGCCTCGAGCCGATCGACCCTGAGGCCCTGCTGGCGTCGCTGCTCGAGATCGCGCCCAAGATCCTGCCCTATATGCAGCCGGCGTGGCGGGTGCTCGACCAGGCCCAGAAGGGCGGCAAGCGCGTGCTGTTCGAGGGGGCCCAGGGCGCCTTCCTGGACGTGGATCACGGCACCTATCCCTATGTGACCAGCTCGAACACCGTGGCCGGTCAGGCCGCGGCGGGTTCGGGTATCGGCCCGCGCGGCGTCGGCTATGTGCTGGGCATTGTGAAGGCCTATACGACCCGTGTCGGCGAGGGGCCGTTCGCCTGCGAACTCAATGACGAAGTCGGCCAGCATCTGGCGACCGTGGGCCGCGAGGTCGGGGTCAACACCGGCCGGGCGCGCCGCTGCGGCTGGTTCGACGCGGTGCTGGTGCGCCAGTCGGTGGCCATCAACGGCATCGACGGCATCGCCCTGACCAAGCTGGACGTGCTGGACGGCCTGAAGACGCTGAAGATCTGCGTCGGCTATCGGATCAACGGCGAGGTGGTCGACTATTTGCCCTCGAGCCTGAAGGACCAGGCGGCAGCCGAGCCGGTGTTCGAGGAGTTGGAAGGCTGGAGCGAGAGCACCGCCGGATCGCGCAGCTTCAAGGACATCAACGCCAACGCCATCAAGTACGTGCGGCGGATCGAGGAGCTGATCGGGGCGCCCGTGGCGCTGCTGTCGACCAGCCCGGAACGCGACGACACCATCCTGATGCGCGACCCCTTCCAGGGCTGAGCAAAACCCCAGCGTTCAAGGGGCCTTAACCCGCGGCGGTTAAGCATGTCGGGCTCTTCTGGAGGGTTCAGTCTTGTTTGCTGTCGATCGTCGCGTCCTGGCGAAGTTGCAGCCCGTTCTGCAGCGCGTTCTGATCGTCGATCCGAACCCCCATGCCGCGCGTACGCTGGTCGAGATCATCAAGGGTCTGGGCGCGGCGCAGATCGTGGTCGAGACGAGCGAGGAGCGAGCCCTGGAGAAGGCGGCGGCGCTGGAGCCATGCATCGTCTTCACGGAGCGCGGCGGCGACGGCCTGGACGGCGAGTCGCTCGTGAGAGAGATCCGTCGCTCGAACATGGACTGCCGGCGCGCGCCGATCATCATGGTGACGGCCGACGCGACCGCGACCTCGATCCTGGGCGCTCGCGACTGCGGCGTGCACGAATTCCTGCGCAAGCCTTTCACAAGCGCCGACCTGCTGAAGCGAGTCGAGAACGTCGCCACCAAGCCGCGCGACTGGGTCGAGGCGGTCGGCTACGTCGGCCCCGACCGGCGGCGCTTCAACTCCGGGGAGTTCTCCGGCGAGCGCAAGCGGCGCGCCGACAAGGCGGCGACCGGCAGCGCGGCGCTCGCGGCTGCCAAGGATCAGTGCATGCGCATCCTTGCGGCGGCGCTGGACCAATTCGACAACGACCCTCCGCAGGCCGCGCGCTCGATCCGCGAGCAGGCCTCGACGTTGAAATCCATCGCCATGAAGGCGTCGGACTCACGCCTGGCCGTGGCCGTGGGCGCACTCGAGGTCAGTCTTGTGTCGGGTCCGCCGAGTAAGGAGACGCTGGCGGCGCCGATCGGCACCCTGCTGGCGATGTGCCCGCCAGATGTGAAAAAGGCGGGCTGACGCCCGCCTGAATCATCTTGTTCCGCTAACGCTCGCCGCGCGGCGACGAGCGCGGTCAGGCGTCGACCAGGTTCCGCTCTTCGGCGGCGGCGCGCATGGCCTTCTGAAGTTTCTCGAAGGCGCGGACCTCGATCTGGCGCACGCGTTCGCGGGACACGCCGTACTGGCCGGCGAGCTCCTCCAGGGTGACCGGATCGTCCTTGAGGCGACGTTCGGTGAGAATGTGCTTCTCGCGCTCGGTCAGCTCCTGCATGGCTTCCTCGAGGAGGCTGCGACGGATCGACTTCTCCTCGTCCTCAGCAAGCTGGGTCTCCTGCGAGACGGCGGTGTCGTCCGCCAGCCAGTCCTGCCATTCGCTCTCGCCGTCGGCGCGCAGCGGCGCGTTCAGGGAGGCGTCGCCGCCGAGACGGCGGTTCATGTCCGTGACCTCCTGCTCGGACACGCCCAGCTTGGTGGCGATGGCCGACAGGTGTTCCGGGTGCAGGTCGCCTTCCTCGAAGGCCGAGATCTGGCTCTTGGCCTTGCGCAGGTTGAAGAACAGCTTCTTCTGCGCGGCGGTGGTGCCCATCTTCACGAGCGACCAGCTGCGCAGGATGTATTCCTGGATCGAGGCGCGGATCCACCACATGGCGTAGGTGGCCAGGCGGAAGCCCTTGTCCGGGTCGAATTTCTTGACCGCCTGCATCAGGCCGACGTTGCCCTCGGAGATCACTTCGCCGATCGGCAGGCCGTAGCCGCGATAACCCATGGCGATCTTGGCCACGAGGCGAAGGTGAGAGGTGACGAGGCGGTGGGCGGCTTCGGGGTCCTGGTGCTCGGTCCAGCGCTTGGCGAGCATGAACTCCTCGTCCTTCGCCAGCATCGGAAACTTGCGGATTTCCGTCAGGTATCGCGACAGTCCCTGTTCAGGCGACATCACCGCGAGTGATCTAGCAACAGCCATTTGGTCCCTCCGACCGTAAACACCGAGCGGGCTCTGCGGCGTCGGCCACCGGATGTGCGCCGACGTCTCACCCCTCAACCGACGAGATAGGATCGGGTTTCTGCCTTTGTCAGAGGCGGATCGTCACATCGAAGCGTGACCGTTGCTCCGAAACCACGGCGCCGGTAGCCGGTGATATAGCGCAAGGTGCGTCCTTTTTCAAGACTGACTATTCGAGGCCCAGAATCTGGCGGTAGGTCGGGTGGACGACGTCGGTCCATTCCGGGTGTTTCTGCAGGTAGGCGGCGAAGAAGGGGCAGACCGGCAGGATCAGCAATCCGCGCTCGCGGGCGTCGGCGAGGACATGTTTGGCCAGGCGGCTGGCGATGCCCTGGCCCTCGAGCGCCTGGGGCACCAGGGTTTCGGTGATCATCAGATTGGCCGGCGACAGGTTATAGGTGACCACGGCCACCTCGGCGCCGACCGGCAGTTCGTAGCGCTTGGCCTCGGAGTTATCGCGGATTTCGGCGTCGGTCATGGGCGGTCCTCAGTAGAAGCACAGGCTTGCGGCGATGGTCGGTCGTTTCAAAGCTCGGCCAACCCTTTTTCAAGCGCCTGCATATCGGCGGGCGGCGCGGTCTCGAAGCGCAGGGGCTCGCCGGTGACAGGGTGGACGAAGCCGAGGACCGCTGCGTGCAGGGCCTGGCGGGTCAGGCCGGCGGCGGCGATGGCGGCGCGCACCGGGGCGGCCGGGCTGCCGGAGCCGTAGACCGGGTCGCCGAGGATGGGCGCGCCCTTGGACGCGAGGTGGACGCGGATCTGATGGGTGCGACCGGTGTGCAGGGTGCAGGCGACGCGGGCGGCCAGCGGGGCGGCCCCGGCCTTGGCGGGCATGCCGTAGACCTGCTGGACGACATAGTCGGTGATGGCGTTCCGTCCGCCCGAGCGCAGCACTGCCATCTTCTTGCGATCTGACGACGAACGCCCGAGCAGGGTTTCGATCCGGCCCTTGACCGGCGAAGGCGCGCCGCGGGTCAGGGCGAGGTAGGTGCGCTCGATGTCGTGGGTGGCGAACAGGGCCGAGAGGCCGGCGTGGGCGCGGTCGGACTTGGCGGCGACCATGACGCCGGAGGTGTCCTTGTCCAACCGGTGGACGATGCCCGGGCGGGCGACGCCGCCGATGCCCGACAGGCTGTCGCCGCAGTGGGCCAGCAGAGCGTTGACGAGCGTGCCGGTCTCGCTGCCGGGCGCCGGGTGCGCGGCCATGCCGGCGGGCTTGTCGACCACGATCAGGTCGGCGTCCTCGAACAGGACGGTCAGGGGAATGGCCTCGGGCAGGGGCGTGGCGGAGACGACCGGGGGGAGGGCGACGGCGTAGAGGCCCGGCTGGGCCTTGGCCGAGCCGCTGGAGACGGGTTCGCCGTCGCGGGTCACGACGCCTTCGGCCAGCAGGGTCTGGAGGCGGGCGCGTGACAGGGTCGGGAAGATGTCGGCGAGGGCCTTGTCGAGGCGGACGCCGCCCTGGTCGAGTCGAGCCTCGAGCACTTCGGCGTCTTCGTCTTCGATCAGGGGCTCGTCGGACACCGGGCGCTCCGCCGCCCGGAGGCGGGCGCGAAGCGATCTAGCACGGCCTCGGGCGTCGCAGGCAAGCCCAGGCTTGGCTGTATGGCCAAGCTGAGTCATCTTGGAACCGGTATCGGGGATATGCGAAAAATGAAGACTTGGATCATCGCCGCCGCGGCGGCGGGCGCGGTGCTGACGCTGGGCAGCTGCGCGACCATGAGCGAAGAACAGTGCCTGGCGGGCGATTGGTCGGGTCAGGGCTATGCCGACGGCGCCTCAGGGCTGACGATGAGCCGGCTGGGCGAGCACGCCGAGGCCTGCATGAAGCATGGCGTGGCGCCGGACGACGCGGCCTATCGCAGCGGCTGGTCGCAGGGCGTGGTCAGCTACTGCACGCGGGATCGCGGCTTCGAGGCGGGGCGGACGGGGTCGTCCTATGCAGGCATTTGCCCGTCGGACCTGGAGGAAGACTTCCTGCCGGCCTATCGCGATGGGCAGATCGTGTACCGCGCAGAAGTGGCGGTGAACGATGCACGCAGCCAAGTCGACAGCCTGGGCAACCGGTTGGAAGAGCTGGACGAGAAGATCACCGCCAAGCAGGCCGAGGCGCGCGCCGAAGGCCTGACTGAGGAGCAGCGCGAGCGCATTCGCGACCGCATCCAAGAGATCCGGCGCGAACGGGCGGACACCGAGCGCGACTGGCGTCGCGCCCAGGATGCGATCGACGACGCGGAGGAGGAACTGCGCGACGTGCGCTGGCGCCTCCGCCATGAGTACGGGACCTGGTGAGCCTCGGAGAGAGGGCGGCTCAGGCCGCCTTTTTCTCCAGCTTCTTCTCCCACTGGCCGAGCGAGGCCAGGCCGTTCATGCGGGCGCGGTGGTGGAAGGCGGCCTGGGCTTTGGCCACATTATCGGCCTTGCCCGCCCAGGCGCGCTGCGGCGCGGCCTGCAGGGCGCGGCCGTAGGAGAAGGTCATCTTCCACGGGAAGCCGCCGATGCGGTTCATGGCGTCGAGGTGGGCCGTCGCCTGCTCGTCCGTCTGGCCGCCGGAGAGATAGGCGATGCCCGGCACGGCCGATGGAACGGTGGCTTTAAGCGCGGCGATGGTGCGTTCGGCGACTTCGTGAGCCGGGGCCTGGCGGACGCTGCCCTTGCCCGAGATGACCATGTTCGGCTTGAGGATGATGCCCTCGAGCGCCACGCGTTGCTCATAAAGCTCGGCGAAGACGGCCTGAAGGACCGAGCGGGTGACCTCGTCGCAGCGGGCGATGTCGTGCGAGCCGTCCATCAGGACTTCCGGCTCGACGATCGGCACGATCTGCTCCTGCTGGCAGATGCGGGCGTAGCGGGCCAGGGCGTGGGCGTTGGACTTGATGCAGCCCCACGTCGGTATGCCGTCGGCGATGTCGATGACGCCGCGCCATTTGGCGAAGCGGGCGCCGCGCTCGTAGTGGGCGCGCAGGCGCTTGGACAGGCCGTCCAGGCCCTTGGTTACGGTCTCGCCCGGGAAGCCGGCCATCTTGGAGGCGCCCTTGTCGACCTTGATGCCCGGGATCGAGCCTGAGGCCTTGATCAGTTCGACCAGCGGCGTGCCGTCGGCGGCGTCCTGGTAGAGGGTTTCCTCAAACAGGATCACGCCGGAGATGTGCTCGCGCATGGTCTGCTCGGCGCGGAACATGAGCTCGCGGTAGTCGCGGCGGTTGGTCTCGGTGTTCTCGACGCCGATCGCGTCGAAGCGCTTCTTGATCGTGCCCGTGGATTCGTCAGCCGCGAGGATGCCCTTGCCGGGCGTGACCATCGCATTGGCCACCGCGTTGAGAGCCGACAGATCCATGGGTTCCTCCTGAGCTTGATTGTTGGCGGTCGCTTTAGTCCCCGTCGCCCTCGAAGTCACGCATTGTTACAGCCGAACGGTGGTCAGGCTGCGTCTCTTTGCGCGGCCGTGGCGCGATCGCCGCAGTCGGCCAGGACGGCGAACAGTTCGGGGAGTTGGATCGGCTTGGTGAGCACCCCGTCGGCGCCGGCCGCGAGGTAGCGCTCGACGTCCTCGGCGAAGGCGTTGGCGGTCAGCATGAAGACCGGCGTGGCCGCGACGGCGCCGCCGCTGGCGCGGATCCGCCGCAGCGCTTCGACGCCATCCATGCGCGGCATATTAGCGTCCATGAGCACCAGGTCGAAGGGTTGGGACAGGGCGGCCTCGACCGCCTCCACGCCATCCTCGGCGAATCGCATCTCGACGCCGGCGGGGGCGAGCAGGACCTGGAGCACTCGGCGGTTGGCGGGGTTGTCTTCAGCCGCCAGGACGCGCAGGCCAACGGTCTCGCGGCCGGTCGCTTCCAAGGCGTCCTCCGGCGTCTCGTGAGCAACGACCTCCACCGGACACTCCAGCCAGAACCGGTTGCGGTCGGACGGGTCGCAGTCCACGCCGATGTCACCGCCCAGCAAACGGATGTTGCCCGAGCAGATGGCCAGACCCAGGCCGGCGCCTCCGGCGTCGCGGCCGATCTCGGTCTGTTCGAAGGGCTTGAAGATACGCTCGCGCGCGTCGTCCGGCACGCCGGGCCCGTCGTCGAGAACCTCGAGGCGCAGGCGCTCTTCCGATAACACGGCGCGTACGCAGACCCGGCCGCCAGAAGGCGTGAATTTGATCCCATTCGAGATCAGGTTGACCAGAGTCTGCTCCAGCCTTCCGACATCGGAACGGATCGCGGTCGGGCCATTGGCGCCTTCGAGGCGGAAGGCGAGGGTGACGCCGGTCTCGGCCGCGCGCGGCGTCCAGATCGAAGTGATGCTGCGCAGCTTGGCCTCGAGGTCGAAGGCTTCGATCTGAGCCGTCGCCTGGTCGGCCTCGATGCGGGACATGTCCAGCACGGCGTTAAGCAGGCGCAACAGCATAGCCCCAGAGGCGAGGACGCCGTCGTTGAGTTCGTGCTGGGCCGGCGTCAGGGGTTCGCGGCGCAGGGCCTCGGCCAGGCCGAGCACGGCGTTGAGCGGCGTGCGGACCTCGTGGCTGGTGACGGCGAGGAATGCGGACTTGGCGCGGCTGGCCTGCTCGGCGGCGACGCGCTGGGTCTGGGCTTCGGCATAGAGGGCTTCCAGGCGCTCGTGGTCGACCGCGGCCCGGCGAGCGTTCCGGTAGCGCTCCACCACCCGGCCGAGCTGGCCCCCGATCTGGTCGAGGGTGCGCAACAGTTCCTCGTCCGGCGGAGCGGGGTGGTGCAGGAAGAACTCCAGGACGGCGCCGACCTCCTCGCCGATGAGGGCGGGGAAGGCGAAGGCGGCTCGCAGGCCGCTGTCGAGGGCGACGCGGACACGCGGGAAGTTGAGGTCGCGCTCGATGTCCTCGACCCAGCAGGCGCGGCCCGATTCCCAGACGCGGCCGGGCAGGCCGACGCCGCGGGCGAACGACATGCGGGCCGAGGCCTCACGGAACGCCGCGAACTGGTCTTCGCCGCGCCAGACGCCCGACCAGACCAGGTCGCCGTCCGGGGCGTCGTCGGCAAACATGTAGACGTGGCCCGAAGACCAGCCGGTGAAGTCGCAGATGGCGTCCAGCGCCATGCCGAAGGCGGCCTCGGGCGTGTCGCTGAGGTTGGAGGCGGTGGCGATGGTCTCGACCAGGCCGAGCCGCTGCTGCTGCCGGTACAGGTCGCGCATTCCCTGTTCGGCGATCGCTTCGGCCGCGAAACGTGCCGTGCGCTCGCGCGTCAGTCGGCGTTCCAGGCGGGCAAGCTGATCAGTCGGGTCAAGTTCGGGTGCGGGTAGGATCACGCAGCGACTGCTTCGGCGAGCGGCCATGCCAGCTTGAAGGTGCAGTGCGCGTCGCCGTGCGTGGTGCAGGCGGTGTGCTGGAAGTCGACCGGCTGGCCGTACCAGGCCGCGGCGCCTTCGACGAAACCCTGGGCCAGGGCGCACATGTTGCGGCTGGAGATGTAGTCCATCACCAGGTCGCCGCCGGCGTCGTGCATGCGGAAGTGAGGGCATTCCGCGCCCGGATAGAGCTTGCGCACCTCGGCGTGGATGATGGTGTTCACCCCCTCGACGAAGCTGCGGGCGTCGGCCGCGCTGGTGAAGAAGGCGGGATAGAGCTCTGCCAGCACCGGCATGGCGTTGATCCCGAACCAGCGCAGGACCGCGTCGCGATCGAGCGACAGCGCCTGTCCAGCGGCGGTGACCAAGGCCTCGATCTCGCTGTCCGGGTAGTTGCCGAGCGAGGTGTAGGCCCCGGAGACGCCCGAGGCGTCCAGGAGCACATCCCAGGTGTCAGGGCCGAACGACCGGGTGACGGCTTCTTCGAGAAGGTTGAAAACAACGCCCTTCATGGCGGACACTCCGGTTGCCGGGCGACCTTAGACGCCGACCCGACACCGGAGTCTTAACGAGCGAAATCAGGCCCGTAGCGCTTCAACGCCCGGCAGGGGCTTGCCCTCCATCCACTCGAGGAAGGCGCCGCCCGCGGTCGAGACGAAGGTCATGTCCCGGGCGACGCCGGCGTGGTTCATCGCCGCCACGGTGTCGCCGCCGCCGGCCACGGCGATCAGGGCGCCCGACTTGGCCAGTTCGGCCGCGGCGTGGGCGGCGCGGACGGTGGCGGCGTCGAACGGCGGCACCTCGAACACGCCCAGCGGCCCGTTCCAGATCAGGGTGCGCGACAGGGCCATGGCCTTGACGAGCTTCTCGACGGTGAGCGGGCCGGCATCGAGAATCTTCTCGTCGTCGCCGATTTCTTCGCGGGCCAGGACGGTGCGGGTCTCGGCGCCCGGCTTGACCTCGGTGGCCACCACCACGTCGATCGGCAGCAGCAGTTCGCAGCCCGCGGCCTCGGCCTTGGCGATGATCTCGCGGGCGGTGTCAGCCATGTCGCGCTCGGCCAGGGAGCCGCCGATGTCGACCCCTTGCGCGAACAGGAAGGTGTTGGCCATGCCGCCTCCGATGGCCAGCCGGTCGAGCTTGCTGACCAGGTTCTGCAGCAGATCCAGCTTGGTCGAGACCTTGGCCCCGCCGACGATGCCGAGCACCGGCTTTTTCGGATTGCCCAGGGCGGCGTCGAGCGCGTCGAGTTCGCGGCGCATCGACTCGCCCGCGTAGGCGGGCAGCAGCCGGGCCAGTCCCTCGGTCGAGGCGTGGGCGCGGTGGGCGGCGGAGAAGGCGTCGTTGACGTAGAGGTCGCCCAGTTCGGCCAGCCGGGCGGCGAACTCGGGGTCGTTCTTCTCCTCGCCGGCGTGGAAGCGGACGTTCTCCAGCAGGGCCACGCCACCGGCGTCGAGGTCGGCCAGAACCGCCTTGGCCTCGGCGCCTACGCAGTCGTCGGCGAACCGCACCGGGGCGCCGAGCAGGCGCTCCAGGTCATCCACGACCGGCTTCAGGCTCATCGACGGCACGCGCTGGCCCTTGGGCCGATCGAAGTGGGCCAGAAGGGCGACCTTGGCCCCGGCGTCGCGCAGCTTCTCGATCGTCGGCAGGGCGACGCGCAGGCGGGTGTCGTCGGTGACCTGTCCCCCCTCCATCGGCACGTTGAAGTCCACGCGGACCAGGGCGGTCTTGCCGGCGAGGTCGCCAAAGGTCTTGGGGGCGTCGTCGAGAGTGCGGAAGGTCATTGTGAAAGAGTGCTCCAAACAGCGGCCTGGTCGGCGCTCATGGTGACGGTGGTGGTCCCGGTCGGTGGCTGAAGCCGTTCAAAAACGACCGAACCGGCGGCCACGATGATCGACACGAGGACAAAGAGGCGTCCAGCAACGCCGTGGAGGCGCTTGCCGACCAGGATGACCCCAATCAGCCACGCGAGGCCGATGAGGCCGATGACCACGACAACCTCCAACCCTGACGAAAAGGTCCTCGGCTGAAGCGCGAGCCAGACGAACTCGACTGCAGCATAGAGGGCAGGGCCGGTGATCAAGCCGGTAATGCAGACGAAGGCGGCGGCGACCCAAAGCCAAACGGGGCGCCGCCGCACGCGCATCAGAGGAACTTCGCCATCACCATGGCGGTGTCGGCCATCCGCGAGGCGAAGCCCCACTCGTTGTCGTACCAGGTGAGGACGCGGGCCAGCTTGCCGTCGACGACCTGGGTCTGGGGCAGGGCGGCGGTCGACGAGGCGGCGATGTGGTTCAGGTCGGTGGAGACGAGCGGGTCGGTGGTCACCCCCAGGACGCCCTTCATCGGACCGTCGGCGGCCGCCTGCAGGGCGGCGTTGATCTCTTCGGCGGTGACTTCGCGGCCGGCCACGACCTTCAGGTCGACGACCGAGACGTTCGGGGTCGGTACGCGGATCGAGGAGCCATCGAGCTTGCCCTTCAGTTCGGGCAGCACCAGGCCGAGGGCCTTGGCGGCGCCGGTCGAGGTCGGGATCATCGACAGGGCCGCGGCGCGGGCCCGGTACAGGTCCTTGTGCATCGTATCCAGCGTCGGCTGGTCGCCGGTGTAGCTGTGGATGGTGGTCATGTAGCCCCGCTCGATGCCGAACAGGTCGTGCAGGACCTTGGCGACCGGGGCGAGGGCGTTGGTGGTGCACGAGCCGTTGGAGACGATGATGTCGTCGGCGGTCAGGGTCTCATGGTTGACCTTGTAGACGATGGTCTTGTCGGCGCCGTCAGCCGGGGCCGAGACCAGCACGCGCTTGGCGCCGGCGGCCAGGTGGGCCGAGGCCTTTTCCTTCGAGGTGAAGATGCCGGTGCACTCGAAGGCGATGTCGACATTCAGCTCCTTGTGCGGGAGCTTGGCCGGGTCACGCTCGGCGGTGACCTTGATCTTGCCCGTACCGATGTCGATCCAGTCGGCGCCGGTGGTCACCGTGCCGGGGAAGCGGCCGTGGACCGAATCGTAGCGGAGGAGGTGGGCGTTGGTCTCGACCGGGCCCAGGTCGTTGATCGCCACCACCTCGATGTCGCTGCGGCCATGCTCGGCGATCGAGCGCAGGACGAGGCGGCCGATGCGGCCGAAACCATTGATGGCGACGCGGACGGTCATGGGGCGGGCTCCTGAGAAGCAGGTGTCGAGGTTGGCGCTTCAATGGAACCGTCGGCGCGGGGATTCAACCCCGCGCCTGTAACAAGCCGTGATGAACTGTAACGCTTCAGCTCAGCCGGTGCGGCGCGCGCGAGTGGACGGACCACCCAGAGACTGGGTCTCGAAGGCCGTCACCTGCCCGGCGTGGTCCCGGCTGAAGCGGATGCGGCGCGACGGATCGCCGACCGTGGTGAAGACGTCGCCGTCCAGGCGCTGCAGCATCACCGGCGGGCGGCGGCCGCGCACCAGCGACAGCTTGTCGCCCGAGACAGACACCACCAGCTCGCCATAGGTCCCGGCGTAGGCCGAAAGGTCGCCGGGCTGGGTCGTCGAACCCAGCGCCTCAAGGGCCCAGGCGGCGTCCTGGCGCTGCGGATCGGCGGAGACGATGGCCTGCAGGGCCAGGGTCTGGGCTCGGACCAGCGCCTGGTCCCAGGGCGTGGCGACGTCGGGAAGCACGCCTGTGCCTTCCCAGTTTCGTCCGGTCGCCGGGTTCTTCGGAGAGCCCATGGAGACGAACACTGCAAAGCCGCCGCCCGCGGGGACCATGCCGCCCGGGTTGGCGGCCCCGCCTGAAGCTTCCCCGACGATGGTCGCGCGCTTCGCCCCTTGCAGGGTGTAGGGGAAGGCCTCGCCGGCCGAGCCGGTGCGGCCGCTGATCAGCACATAGACCGGGACGTCGAGGCGGGGGGAGGGATGGAAGACCGCCGGGGCCTCGCTCTCCGTACCCTCGCGACTGTGGAAGATGTTGTAGATCGGCGCATCGGCGGGGGTGAAGGCGCTGGTCAGGTAGCCCACCATAGAGGGCGCGCCGCCGCCGTTGTCGCGCAGGTCGAAGATCACTGCATCCGTATCGGCGACGAAGGTGAGGGCGGCGTCCGCGGCCCGCCGGGCCGGGTCGTTCGGGTTCTCGAAGTCGATGTCCGAGAACTGCCGCAGGTCGATGTAGCCGATGTTGCCGGGCAGGATTTCGACCTTGCGGAAGCCGAAGTGATTGCGGACTTCTCCCGGGCTCGGACCGCGCCGCGGTTCGGGAGCGGGGGCCGGTGCGGAGCCGGCAGGCGCCGGGCCGATGACGCGTGCGCGCGGCGGGGGAGCGTCGGGGTCGTAGACGACGGCGAAGTGGGCGTCCTGCGGCTTCAGTCGCGACGTCAGGGCCGCCGCCAGGTCGCGGTTGTCGGTCAGCTCGTCGAAGGCTCCGGCGGCCGCAGCGGCCTCGAGGTCTGCGGCGATCCGTTCCGCCGCAGCAGGATCGAAATAGAACTCCCGGATACGCCCCGCCACGGCGGCCGCTGTTTCACGGGGTGTCGCCGTTGCTCGCTCCGCGGCGGAGGCCGGAGCTTGCGCCAGCGCGGCGGACGCCGGCATGGCGGCGAGCAGGGCGGCGGCGCAGATCAGAACGCGCATTCAGGTCTCCATATCGTCAGGTGCGGGAAACGAGAGGCAGGTCGAGACGCGCGGTCAGACCGCCTTCGCGGCGAACCAGGACGACGTCGCCGCCGTGGGCGCGGGCCGCCTGACGCGCCACGGTCAGGCCCAGGCCGGCGCCGCCGGTTTCGCGGCTGCGCGATCGCTCGGCGCGATGGAAGGGCTCGAACACGGCCTCCAACTCATCGTCATTCAGGCCGGGACCGTCGTCCTCGATGACGACAACGGCGCGGCCGTTCTCGGCGAAGGCGCGAACGCGCGCGGCGCCGCCGTATTTCAGCGCATTCGTGATCAGATTCGCCAATCCCCGGCGCAGAGCGGTCGGATCGCCGATGACCGGCAGGCTGCTTTGTCCGTCGAACACCACCTCGGCGCCGGTTTCCGAGAAGCCGACGGCGCAGTCCTCGGCCAGATCTCCGAGGTCGAAGGCTTCGCTTCGATCGGGCGTCGCCTCGCCGCGGACATAGGCCATGGCCTGGCTGATCAGTGCATCCATCTCTTCAATATCGGCGGCCATGCGGTCGCGCACGGCTTCCGGCGCATGCTCGGCGCGGAAGCGCAGGCGGGTCAGGGGCGTGCGAAGGTCGTGCGCGATGGCGGCGATCGTCTGGGCCCTGCGGCTCATGTGATCGCGCAACGAGGCCTGCATTTCGTTGAACGCCTGGATGGCTGTGCGGACCTCGCTGGGGCCGGACGGCTCGAGGGGTTCGGCGTCGGGGTCGGCGCCGAGGCGTTCGGCGGCCTCGGCGAAGACGCGGATCGGCCGGGTCAGGCGCCGCGCCATCCACCACACCAGGGGGGCCAACAGCAGCATGGAGATCGCCAGGGCGATCAGCAGGCGGCGTTGCCAGGGCGAGAGCAGGTCGCGGGGCGGCTCGACCGTGGCCCACCGCCCGTCCGGGAGGCGCATCGAGGCCGAGAAGGGGGCGAAGGTCAGCCGGTCGGCCAGGACGGTGAACTCTTGGGTGGTCGAGTCCAGGACGAAGGCCCCGTTGTCGTCACGCGGGACCGCATGCCGCATGTGCAGTTCGGTCCTGACCTCGGTCGAGCCTTCACCGACAATCCGCACCCGGGGTGTCCAGGCGGCTTCCGCGCTTTCCCGCGCCGGGACCTTTGGAGGCGGGGGTGGCGCGTGCGGCGGAGGCGGGGCGGGCGGCGCGGGAACGCGAACGATCGTACCCTCGCCGGGCTTGTCGGATCCGGGTCGGACCAGGACGAAATTCATCCGCCCTTCTTCGGGACCTGAAGGTCGCTGGCCCGGGCGGCGGGGGCGCTCCCTGTCGACGACGACGCGTACCTGGCTGGATTTGACGCCGAGCGACTGGGCCAGACCGGCGGTGATCGCCATCTGCAACGGGTCCATCCGGATTCCGGGGCCGGTCTCATCGTCGCCTTGGTCGACCGGCTGGTCGGTGATGCGGCGACGCAGCGGGCGTCCGTCGGAGGTCTCCGCCGGTTCGCCCTTGAGCGCGCGAGCGGCGGCCTGAATGCTGAACCCGGCGGGGCGCGGATCGGGAGCCAGAAGCACCACCGCGAAGGCCACCGCCTGAGACATGACGACGGCCAGCGCCGCCAGGGCGGCGACCTGCACCAGCACCGGCATGGACGAGGCGCCCTTCACGCGCCGCTCCGCGCCGAGCCGTTCAGACGCTCCACCTTCACATCGAACATATAGCCCTCGCCGCGCAGGGTCTGGATCATCTCCAGGCCCGAGCCGTCGTCGAGTTTCTTGCGCAGGCGGCTGATCTGCACGTCCATGGCGCGATCGAAGACGTCGGCGTCGGCCCCGCGGGCCCGTTCCAGCAATTGGTCGCGGCTGAGCACGCGGCCGGGGCGCTCGGCGAAGGCCCGCAACAGGGCGAATTCTCCGGCCGACAGACCGATGGCGCGCCCGTCGGGACGGATCAACTCGCGCCGCATCAGGTCGAGCTTCCACCCTGCGAAGGCCATGGCCGGGCCCTCATTCTCGGCCGCTTCGCGCGGACGGCGCAGCACGGCGCGAACCCGGGCCAGCAGTTCGCGCGGATTGCAGGGCTTGGGCAGGTAGTCGTCAGCCCCGAGCTCCAGCCCGATGATCCGGTCGGTGTCCTCGCCCATCGCTGAGAGCATGACGATCGGCGGTCCCTTGCCGGCCAGACGACGGCAGACGGACAGCCCGTCCTCGCCCGGCATCATCAAATCCAGCACGATCAGATCCGGCGGCCGGGCGGCCAGGGCGCGATCCATCTCCGCAGCCGACGCCGCGCCTTCGGTCTCATAGCCGTGCTGGGCCAGGTAGTCGGTAAGGACCTCGCGGATGCCGGGATCGTCGTCGACGACCAGGATGCGGGGGGTGGGGTCGAGCTGCATCCGGCCATATTGGCGAAGCTGATTGATCCCGTCATTTCAGGTTTGAAACAAATGCAAAGGCCTCTGAAATACAGGGGCAAAGGGGGCATGGTCGAACGGCGTCAGGATTAAACGGGGAGAACCGCCATGCTGACCCTCATCGCCCTTTCGGCCGCCCTGATGCAGGAGCCGCCGGCTCCGCCGCCGCCTGCGCCCCCCGAGGTTCACACCCGGGTGATGGTGATGGGCCCCGACGGCCCAGGCTCGCTCGACAAGGACGGCGACGGCCAAGTGTCGCGCGAGGAGTTCACGGCTCCGATGAACGATCATTTCGCCCAGATCGACAAGAACGGCGACGGCCGCCTGTCGACCGAGGAACTGACCGCCCGCCGGGGGCCGGCCGGCGAGCATGACGTCATGATCATGCGGCGTCCCCGTGGGCCTGGCGAACAGAACATCGAGGTCAGAACCTTCGGCGATGGGGCGAGTTGGAGCGAGGCCGGCGGCAAACGGGCCGTCTTCCTCGGCGGCGAACCCGGCGCAGGCGAGGAACGCGAGATCGTGATTCACGGGCCGGGCGGCGAATGGACCGGCGACGGGGAACGCCGCATCGAGGTCGTCACCGTCGGCGGGGAGGGCGGCAAGGCCGAGCTGGACAAGGACGGCGACGGCAAGATCAGCGAAGTCGAGTTCACCGCGCCGCTCCGTGAAGCTTTCGGAAACATGGACGCTGATCACTCCGGCTTCATCGAAGACGGTGAGCAGAGCGGGGATCGCAACATCCACGTATTCACCCACCGCATTGAATCTCGTAGAGAAGGTGATCAGTGATCACTTCCATAATTTTCGTGATTTGATCGTTATCGGCTCGGCGCCTTAGGCTAGGCGCAATGAACTTCCGTCGCGTTTTCTTACGACTGACCGGGTCAGCCGCAATGAGCTTTGCGCTCATCGCCGGACCCTCTTTCGCAGCTGATGTGAATACGGCGCCGGTTGGGGAGTCTTCCCCGACCGCTGTCGCCGCGCAAGCGTCAGCCCGTCCGCCCCGTGAGCGTATCCGCATGAACGAGCGGGTGTTCGATCGCGTCTGGGAGGAGGTCCGCAGCCAGTACTACGATCCGCACCTGCACGGTGTGAATTGGAGCGAGGCCCGCCGGACCTATCGTCCGCGCGCCCTGAACGCCGCCGATGATCGCGCCCTGTATGCGGTCCTTGGCGAGATGCTGAACCTGCTGGACGACGATCACGCCGGCGCCTCGGCGCCCGCGATCACCAATCGCCAGGACATGCTGCGTGAGCGCCGCGCCACGATCGGCGTCAAGCTGCGTGTCGATCCGGCGCAGCCCGGTTTGTATGTCGTTGAAAGCGTCCGTGCGGGCTCGCCCGCGGAGGCCGCGGGCATCGACGCCGGCTGGAAGCTGGACACCACCGGCGCCGGCGCCTGGCACCCGGAGCTGGAAGTGGTCGACGGCCAGCCCGTGACCATGGCCTTCCGCGACGCCGATGCGGTTCTGCGCGACGTCACGATCACGCCCGTGATCATGGAGCCGACCCAGCCCTTCGTCGCCGATCGCTCGCATCCGGGCGTGGTCGTGCTGCGGATCGAGGGCTTCGAGTCCGGCCTGGGCGAGTGGATGGGCCGCGAACTGGCCCAACTGGCCCCCGACACCGACGTCATCATCGACCTGCGCGGCAACCCCGGTGGTCGCCTGACTGAGGCCGACGCCGTGCTGAGCTGCTTCCTGCCGCGCGATCAGGCCTGGGCCACGCGGACCAGCCGCGCCGGTCGCGCCGTGGTGCTGAAGACCGGCGGCGCCTGTGGCGACCTGACCGTTCCGGCCGCCAACGACGTCGCGGTCCTGGTCGATTCCAACAGTCGCAGCGCCGCGGAGCTGACCCCCGCCGCTCTGCAGGAGGCCGGCCGCGCCGTTGTCGTGGGCGAGCCCACCGCCGGCGCCGTGCTGATCTCGCAGGAAACGCGCCTGCCCGACGGCGGCAGCCTGAGCCTGAGCCGGGCCGACTTCGTCACCTCGGGCGGCATCCGCCTGGAGAAGCGCGGCGTGACGCCTGACCTGTCCGCCTCGGCCGCCCCTGGCGATCGTCGCGCGGGTCGTGACCAGGCCCTGCAGGTGGCCATCGCCGCCCTGGCCACCGCCAGGGCCGTGGCTCCGCCCGCCGCCGCCGCGCCCTAAACCAGGGTCAGCGCAGCGCCACCGAAAGCCGCAGGGTCGCCACGACGATGGCGTCTGCGGCGCGGTCGCCGCCCGGGTTCTGAATCCACTGCACGCTCGGCTGGATCGTCAGGCGGCCGAAGGTGTCGGCCGCGGTCAGTTCGAGGCCTTCCTCAGCCAGGGCCGGGTCGCCGCCGGCGTCGCGCGCATTGGCGCGGGCCTTGTCGGACAGTCGGCCCTGGTGGAAGCCGAGCGAAAGAGCGCTGTCCGGGCGCGACGCCAGCAGATGGTCCAGCCGTACGCCGGCCTGCCAGCCGCCATTGAAATCGGTGGTGTCGCCGTCCGAGATGCCGGCGCGCAGGAAGGCGCGGGCGCTGACGCCGTCCTCCACAGCATAAAACTCCCCCTCCGCCAGCACATAGGCGCCTTGGGCGATGCTGCCGACGGGATCGCCGGCCAGGTCCAGGTCGCGGATGTCGTCCTGTCGTTCGCCATAGCGCCAGCCGCCGAGGGCGATCCGCACCGGGCCCGTCCATCCGGCTTCGGCCAGGAACAGTCCGCCGTGGTCGAAGTCCGCGTCGATGCCGTCGACGTCGCCGAGGGTGCTCGCCGAGGCGTTGACCGCCGCCGCCTGCACATAGGTCCCTTCCATGCTTCCGAAGCGGATCCGGGCGGCGAGGGCGGTGGAGGGGAAGATCGACGGCCCGTTCGGCCCGGTCGCCGCCAGCTCTGAGCCGATGCCGAACGGCGGGGCGACCAACAGATCGGACGCGCCGGTCGAATAGAACTCGCTGTTCACGTCATAAAGTCCGGCGAGCACAGACCCCCGGTCGGCGCCGAAGTCCTGCTCGACCCAGAGTTCGTACAGGCGCGCGCCCTGATCCCCGACCTCGATGTTGTCGACGCCCTGCAGGGTCCCGGCGACCGCATTGGGTTCGCCGCCGTTGTTGTTCAGCAGGTAGACATGCAGCCGCGCGCCCTTGGCGCCGATCAGCCGCTCAAGGTCGCCGTCGACGATGACGTCCAGATTGTCGAGGAAGCGGCCGGCCTGCACGGGGCCGCCCGAGACCACGCCGGTCACGTCGGCGGTGTAGGTCGCCTCGACCGTCCAGGGGCGGGTCGTTTCCTGCGCGGAACACGGGTCGGATACTGATGTGATGGCGAGAAATGTACCGATCGCGGCGGCGCTAATCTTGCGCGTTGTCGTAATATAAACTTCCGGCATTCTTATCACTATAAGATATCTGGCTCTCGCCGAGCGGTCGATTCTGACCAGTTGCTTCTACATCTTGATACGGTGCCGGACTTTCGGGTGATTTAAGCCTTTCATACGTAGTTTTCCGCATAGTCGCGGCAGCGCTTCGTCAACGTCTCGCAGACCATATCCCGTGGGATAGGGAGGCCTGCATGCTCAAGACCATTCGTTCGCGCGTCGTCGTCGCCGGCGTTGCTGTTCTAGTCTTGTGCGCCTTCAGTGCGGGCGCGGGCCTCTGGATGACTTCGGCCCTTGCCTCAGCGCTGGGCGAATCCAGCCGCTCCGCCGAGGTGCTGCGCAATCACATGCAGGCCGACATGATGCACGACGCCCTGCGCTCGGACGTGTTGTCGGCCATCCTCGCGACGGATCCCTCGGCCGGTGTCGACCTCGCCGACGTGCGCACCGAGACGGCCGATCACGTAAAGAGCTTCCGCGACGCCATCTCGGCCAACCAGGCCCTGGCCACGGATCCCGAGGTCAAGACCGCCCTCGGCAAGGTCGAGGCGCCGCTGCAAGCCTATATCGCCTCCGCTGAACAGATCGTCCGCCTCGCCGGCGCTGATCCGGCCGCCGCCCGCGCCGGTCAGCCGGCGTTCAAGCAGGCCTTCCTCGATCTCGAGGGCCGGATGGAGACCACGGCGGGCGAGATCGAGGCGTCCGCGGAGGCGGCCCGGCTGGCGGCTGAGGCCCAGTCGGTGTTCGGCCAGCGGCTGATGATGGCGGCCATGATCGCCGGCCTGCTGTTCAGCCTGGCGCTGTTCGCCGCCGCCACCCGAGTGATCGTGAACCCGATCCGCGCCCTGGCCAATGAAATGCGGGCCCTCGCCAGCGGCCGCACCGACGTCGACCTGGCCAGCGCCCGGCGCGGCGACGAGATCGGCGCGGTGGGCCGCGCGGTCGGCGATCTGCAGAACCTCATCGTCCAACGCATGACCGAGGAGGCCGCCGAGGCCGACCGTCGTCGCGCGCTGGAAGAGGCGGAGCGCACCCGCAACGAGGCCGAGAAGGCCCGCGAGGCGGAGGAAGACCGCGTCGCCATCACCGCCCTGGGGGAGGGCCTGGCGGCCATGGCCGGCGGCAACCTGACCCACCGCTTCACCGCCGAGGTCGCTCCGAAGGCCGCGCGCCTGAAGGAGGACTTCAACCGCGCCATCGTCCAGCTGCAGGAAGCCATGGGCGTGGTCGTGACCAACGTCTCGGCCATCCGCTCGGG
>NZ_LMEB01000005.1:435000-436462 GCF_001425945.1 Brevundimonas sp. Root1279 | reverse complement strand
CCGGATTCCGCCCAGCAAAAAGCCCCGCGGGTTGTTACCGAGCGGGGCTTTTGTTGAGTTTGGGTGCGGGAGCAGGATTTGAACCTGCGACCTTCAGGTTATGAGCCTGACGAGCTACCGGGCTGCTCCATCCCGCGGCAAACGGTAGTGCGTAGAGGAAGAACGGTTCGAGGTTATTCGTATATCCGACTGGTAGACCCGGCGGCGACCTACTCTCCCGCGCCTTAAGACGAAGTACCATCGGCTCTGGAGGGCTTAACGACCGAGTTCGGAATGGGATCGGGTGGGGAACCTCCGACATAGCCACCGGGTCAACCAGGCGGATAGACGAATGAATGAAGACATTGTCAGCTTCGGTTTYGRCCGAAGTAATCGAATGAGTTTTGCTGAGAAACGATCAAGCCGATCGGATTATTAGTACCAGTAAGCTTCATGGGTCGCCCCACTTCCACACCTGGCCTATCAACGTGGTAGTCTTCCACGATCCTCAGCGAAGCCTTGTTTTGAGGTTAGTTTCCCGCTTAGATGCTTTCAGCGGTTATCTATTCCGTACATAGCTACCCTGCTGCGCAGCTGGCGCCACGACAGGTCCACCAGAGGTACGTCCATCCCGGTCCTCTCGTACTAGGGACAGATCCTCTCAAGCTTCGAACACCCACGGCAGATAGGGACCAAACTGTCTCACGACGTTCTGAACCCAGCTCACGTACCACTTTAAATGGCGAACAGCCATACCCTTGGGACCTGCTCCAGCCCCAGGATGTGATGAGCCGACATCGAGGTGCCAAACTTTGCCGTCGATATGGACTCTTGGGCAAAATCAGCCTGTTATCCCTAGAGTACCTTTTATCCGTTGAGCGATGGCCCTTCCACGCGGGACCACCGGATCACTATGGCCGACTTTCGTCTCTGCTCGACTTGTCAGTCTCGCAGTCAGGCGGGCTTATGCCATTGCACTCGACGACCGATTTCCGACCGGTCTGAGCCCACCATCGCGCGCCTCCGTTACACTTTAGGAGGCGACCGCCCCAGTCAAACTACCCACCACGCCATGTCCCGGGACCGGATAACGGCCCTCGGTTAGACGTCAACGACAGTAAGGGTGGTATTTCAAGGATGACTCCACCAGAGCTGGCGCCCCGGCTTCATAGTCTCCCACCTATCCTACACATACGGTCGCTAACGCCAAGGCGAAGCTATAGTAAAGGTTCATAGGGTCTTTCCGTCTGACCGCGGGAACCCCGCATCTTCACGGGGAATTCAATTTCACTGAGCCTGTGCTGGAGACAGTGGGGAAGTCGTTACGCCATTCGTGCAGGTCGGAACTTACCCGACAAGGAATTTCGCTACCTTAGGACCGTTATAGTTACGGCCGCCGTTTACCTGGGCTTCAGTTCGACGCTTTCACATCTCCCTTTAACCTTCAGGCACCGGGCAGGCGTCAGACCCTATACGTCGCATT
>NZ_LMEB01000005.1:0-430000 GCF_001425945.1 Brevundimonas sp. Root1279 | reverse complement strand
CGTCCCCCTTCCCCTTGAGAATTTCGGCGACCAGCATCCCGGCTCCTCCCTCTCTATAGAGTGCGGCCGCGGACGCGCCGCTATCAGCCCTCAGGGTCGCGCAGAACGTCCGGCGAATCAAATGCGGAAGGTGCAGGACCGAACAGCCTCGCCCAGGGACCGATCAACAGGGCCCCGAAGATGAAGCCGAAGGCGTGCGCCTCCCAGGCGACCTGGACCCCGGTCATGCCCGGGGCCAGACCGACAAGGCCGGTCGCGGCATTGACCGCCATCACCGCTCCGGCCGTCGTCAGGAAGCGTTTGTCGCCGAGGGCGCGCAGGCCGCCGAGCTTCTTGCGGCCCAGCCGGCGCATGGCCGCCCCCATCAGACCGAACACCGCGCCGGAGGCGCCGACCAGGATGTTGCGGCTGTCCGGGTGCACCAGGCTATAGCCCGCCGCGGCGACCAGGCCGCACAGGACATAGAAGATAAGAAAGCCCGCCACGCCCTTGGGCCCGACCATCAGGCGGGCGATCGGCGGACCGAAGGCGAAGGCGCCCACGGCGTTCATGGCCACATGGCTCCAACCCCAGTGCAGGAACATCGAGGTCAGCAGGCCCGGCCACCAGCCGCCGGCCCACAGAGTGGCCGGCACGAAGGCCAGGCTCAGCCCCCCGTCCGGAAGGCGGGTCTGGAGCAGATACAGAATCGGCATGGAAGCGGCCACGGCCACGGTGATGGCCGGAGCGAGGAAGATGCGCTCGGGAGGATGTTCGCTCAGGGGATTCGTTCCGCGCTCGAGGGCCAGACTGGGTCGTTTAACCAACATAGCGACCGGAAAGCGCTTTTTAATATCCATGGCTCAGATTGGCACGGGGGTTGCTTGCTCATTGATCAACCATGTCCGCGTGTGGAGGGGCTATCGTGTCCGTTCGGCTGAAGACCACTCACATTCTGGCGGCCGCCGTTCTGGTCGCCCCGGCCGCTGCGCCGTCGATCGCCGCCGCGCAATCGGCCGGCTCGTCCAGCATGGGCAACTACCAGGCGGGCTACGGCGCGTCGCGCTACACCACCGCCCGCCCCCAAACCGGCTCGACCCGCGACGCCAACGGCAACCGGCTGATCGTCGACGGCATCATCCAGTCGGGCGCGAGCAGCTATTCCAGCGCCACCGGCGGCGTCTCATCCAGCTACAACGGCGCGGGCGGCGTGGGATCCAATGGCGGCACGGCCATCGGCGGCTCGACCGCCATCGGCAACAGCCTGAACGTCGTCGTCCAGGGCAACCACAACACGGTCATCGTCAACTCCACTCAGGTCAACAACGGCAATGTCACCGCCGGGACCAGCCTGAACGGCCAGCTGAGGCTTCCATGATCCACGGCACGACCGTCCGGCGCCTGCGTGCGGCCGTGGCCGCCAGCGCGGCCGCCGCCCTGCTCAGCGGCTGCATCTCCGCCTCCGCCGGGCCCAATGGGACCTATGCGACGCCGATCGGCAATGCGCCGGTCACCGCAAATCCGACGCCCTATTCGGCCGCGCTGTACTGCATGGCCGATTACGCGCGCCGCTACGACCTGCCCTCCCCGCGCATCGCCGTCGGCCGGATCAGCGATTACACCGGCACGGTCTCGGCCGACGGCGGCCGCCAGATCACCGGCGGCGCCTCGCTGATGGCCAACACCGCCCTGGCCAAGGCCGGGGCCCGGATCGTCGAGCGCTATGACACCTCCGTGTCCGAGCTCGAGCTGCGCTACGCCAACAACCGGCTGATCGGCGACCAGGGTCCCGGCGGCCCCGAGGACACCCAGTACCGCCGTATCCTCGCGGGACAGGTCCCGGGCTCTGACTTCTACATCGTCGGCGGCATCACCGAGGTGAACTACAATATCCGGTCGGGCGGTTTTGACGCCGCCGCGGGCCAGGCCAGCAGCGATACGCCCCTGTCGACGGCCTTCGCCGGCAAGGCCTATGTGATGAACATCGCCATCGACCTGCGGCTGGTGCAGACCACCACGCTCGAGGTGGTCGACGTGGTCAGCTACCAGAAGCAGATCATCGGCCGCGAAATCTCGGCGGGAGTCTTCGACTTCCTGAACGGCAACGTCTTCGACATCTCGGCCGGCGAAGGCGGGCTGGAACCGGTTCAACTGGCCGTCCGCGCCCTGATCGAGCGCGCCACGGTCGAGTTCATGGCCAATCTTTACGGCGCGCCCGGCCCGGACGTTTGTCTCTCGGCCGGTCCTGATCCCCTCGGCGGCACGGTCGGCCCGACCGGCGGCTACTACCCGGCCTACGCCAACACGGACACGAACAATGGCGAAACTCGCGCGGATCCGTCTCGCTGGCACGATCGCCGCGACGACGCTGTGCGTCGCAGCCGCTACTGAGGCTGCTGCGCAGACGCCGCCGACCGGCGGCGCCATCGTCCTGAACGAACAGCTGCAGCTGGGCGACGTCTTCGCCGGCCAGACGCTGAACGTCGTCGACGCCCAGGACCAGGTCACGGCCACGACTTCGGCCGCAGGCAACAGCGCCTCGGGCGCGGTTCAGAACGACGCGATCACGGTCCGGTCCGACCAGTCGATGCAGGGCGACGCCGTCGCGACGACCGATCTGACCCTGGGGGGCGACACGGCCGGGCCGGTCACGGCGACCACCCAGGCGGGCGGCAATTACCTGGCGGTCAGCGCCTATGACGCCGGCCTGACGGTCGACGCGACCCAGATCAACGAAGGCGGTCTGGTCAGCGCCACCACCCGGCTCGGCGAGGACGGCGCCCGCCTGCTCGGCGGCGGCTATGTCGCGGCTTCGGCCATTTCCAACACCGTCGCCGCCTATGGCGAAGGCTCGGCCATCGACGGAACGGTCGACCAGGCCAACGCCGCCACCGTGCGCGCCTATGGTCGAGTCGAGTCGCAGTACGTCCCGGCCGAACTGGCCGTCGACGCCGAGGCCATGGCCAATGCTGTCGCCATCAACAGCGGCCAGACCTCGGGCCAGTCCGTCATTCTCCAGCAGCGCTCGACCGGCGCCTTCATCGAGGCCGAGGCCAGCGCCAACGCCGGCAACGCCTGGGACCTGGCCGGTCGCGCCCGCGCCTCCGGCAACCGGGCTCAGCTCTACAACCAGGGCGGATCGGTCGTCGCCGAGGCCAATCAGGACAACGCGGCCTATGTGCGCGCCGCCGCCACCACCACCGCCTACGACTTCGGCCGCGCCGAGGCCCAGGCGCGGGGCGCCGGCAACGAACTGTCGGTCGGCAACAACGACGTCTTCGTCGAGATCGACTCGACCCAGATCAACACGGGCGGCGTCAACGTGACCGCCGCCTTCTCGGGGACCAACGGCTACGACGCCTATGTCGGAGCCGAGGCCGTCGGCAACAGCGTCACCGGCTACGCCTGTTCGGAGTGCGAGGGCCGCCTCGACGCCACCAGCAGTCAGGTCAACCACGGCGACGTCTCCGCCACCGCCCAGACAACCGTCGCCGGCTCCGGCCGGGCGGTGATCAGCGGCGCCAACGCGGTCGGCAACGCGGCCAGCTTCCACGTCACCCGGCCCTCACATTAATCTTCCGTAACTTGAGAGGCTCGCGCCGGTCGCCACAAGGTTGTCCGGGGCGTAGCGATGGATCGTCGAGTGTCCCCGCCCCCTTGTCCGGCGCGGCTCTGCGGAGATCATCGCGCCAAGCGAAAGAAGCCGAATGCGCTCCCCTCACCGCCTGCTCCTGCTCGCCGCGGCGTCCGCCGCAGTGCTCGTCGCCGCCGCACCGGCGCTCGCCCAGAGCCAGGTCCAGCCGTCCGATCCCTGGGCCCAGGCGACCAGCGACATCCCGGCCGACGCCAACGTCCGCTTCGGAGTCCTGCCCAACGGCATGCAGTACGCCGTGCTGCGCAACGCCACGCCCCCCGGCCAGGCCTCTTTCCGCCTGCGCATCGACGCCGGCTCGCTGATGGAGAACGAGGACCAGCTCGGCCTCGCCCACTTCATGGAGCACATGGCCTTCAACGGGACGACCAACATCCCCGAGAACGAGCTGCTGCGCATCCTCGAACGCCTGGGCCTGGCCTTCGGCGCGGACACCAACGCCTCCACCGGCTTCGACCAGACCGTCTATATGCTGGAGCTGCCGCGCACGAACGACGAGACGGTCGACGCCAGCCTGCGCATCATGCGCGAACAGGTCTCCGAGGCCCTCATGGCCCCTGACGCCGTCGACGCCGAGCGCGGCGTGATCGAGGGCGAGGAGCGGACCCGCAACACCCCTGGCCTGCGCGTAGCCAAGGCCTCGTTCGGCCTGCTCGCCCCCGGCCAACGCCTCGCCAACCGCTTCCCGATCGGCGACCTTGAGATCATCCGCAACGCTCCGCGCGAACGCTTCGTCGAATTCTATGAAGCCTATTACCGGCCGGAACGGGCCACCTTCGTGGCGGTCGGCGACTTCGACGTCGACCAGATGGAAGCGAAGATCCGCGGGGCGTTCGAGAGCTGGGAGCCCAAGGCTGCGAACGGCCCCGAGCCCGACCTGGGAACGATCGCCCAACGGGGGCCGGAGACTCGCATCCTGGTCGAGCCGGGCATCGGCTCCTCGGTGCAGGTGAACTGGATCCGCCCGCCGGACCTCGATGCCGACTCGGTCGCCGAACGCCGCGAAGGCCTGGTCCGCGGACTTGGCTTAGCGGTGCTCAATCGCCGGCTCGGCGAGCTGGCGCGGGGCGACAACCCGCCCTTCCTCGGCGCCAGCGCCTCGGCCGGCGACGCCCTGGACAGCCTGCAGATCGGCACCCTGTCCGCCAGCTTCAATCCGGGCGGACTGAACAAGGCGCTGGAGACGATCGAGCAGGAGCAGCGCCGTCTGGTCCAGTTCGGCGTGACAGACGCGGAGCTGCAGCGCGAAATCACCGACACTCGCACCGGCCTGCAGAACGCCGTGACCGCCGCGGCGACCCGCTCGACCCCGGCCCTGGCCAACGGCTTGGTCGGCGCCGCCAACGCCGAGACGGTTTTCACCGCTCCGGCGACCAACCTCGAGCTGTTCAATGCGACGGTTGAGGGCCTGACTCCGGCTCAGGTCGACGCCGCCGTGCGCCCGGTCTTCGAGGGTCAGGGGCCGGTCGTCCTGGTCACCACCCCCGCCCCGATCGACGGCGGCGAGGCCGCGGTCACCGCCGCGCTCGAGGCCTCGCGTCGCACTGTGGTCACCGCGCGCGCCGCGGACGCGGCCCTGGAATGGCCGTACACCAGCTTCGGAACGCCCGGCCGCCCCGCCCAGCGGACCGAGATCGCCGACCTCGGGGTCACCCGCGTCGACTTCCCCAACGGCGTCCGCCTGTTCGTGAAGCCGACAGAGTTCCGCGACAACCAGATCCTGGTCAACGTCCGCACCGGCATCGGCGAGCTGGCGCAGCCCGTCGATCGCGTCACCTCGATGGCCTTCGCCAATACGGTCATGGGCCCGGGGGGCACGGGCAAGCTGACCGTCGACCAACTGACCCGTGTACTCAGCGGCAAGACCTACAGCGTCAATGCCGGCATCACCGACGACGCCTTCACGCTCGGCGGCGCCACCCGGCCGGAGGACCTGCTGCTCGAGATGCAGGCCCTGACCGCCTACCTCGTCGACCCGGGCCTCCGCGCCGCCCCGTTCGAGCTGGCTCGCAGCCAGCACCCCCAGACCCTGGAGCAACTGGCGGCCACGCCGGGCGGCGTCCTCGGGCGTGACCTGGGCGGCCTGATGTCCAGCGGCGACAAGCGCCAGACGACGCCGACAGCCGAGGAAGTGGCGGCGATGTCGCTCGAGGAAATTCGCAAGGGCGTCATGGACGGTCGGGCTCACGGCCCGATCGACGTCGTCGTTGTCGGCGACGTCACCGTCGACGCCGCCATTGAAAGCGTCGCCTCGACCTTCGGCGCCCTGCCGGATCGCGGCGCCCAGCAACAGCCGACTGCCGCGGCCGCTCAGCGCCGCTTCCCCGCGACCGGCGGCGAGACGATCCAGCTGAAGCACAGCGGCCCCGCCGAACAAGCGCTCGGCTTCGTCGCCTGGCCGACCACGGACTCGATCGGCGATCGCACCGAGACCCGACAGCTGTCGCTGCTCTCCGCCGTGGTTCAGCTGCGCCTGAACGAGGAGGTGCGCGAGAAGCTGGGCATCGCCTATTCGCCGGGCGCTTCTTCCAGCGCCTCGTCGGTCTTCCCGGACTACGGCTTCCTGTTCATGGCCGCGGAAACGCGACCCGAGAACCTGGAGACGCTGTTCGGAGCCTTCGACGCCATCACGGCCAGCCTGCGCGACACGCCGATCAGCGACGATGAACTGCTGCGGGCCAAGGCGCCCGTGGTGGAATCGCTGCGACGCAACCAGGCGGACAACGGCTACTGGGTCAGCCAGTTGGCCGCCGTCGGTCGCGATCCGCAGGCCTTGGACGAGATTCGCTCGAACCTCGCCGACCTGGAAGCGGTCACCCCGGCCGATATCCAGCGGCTCGCTCGCGAATACCTGACGCCGGACCACGCCTGGCGCCTGGCGGTCACCTCCAGCCAACCGGCCGCAACCCCGGCCCAGTGACAAAAGAGGCCCCGGTCCTTTCGGACCGGGGCCAGTCGCTTCTCAGGATCGTCGACAGAGCCGACGCTCAGAACCTATCGGACAGCGCCTGACCGGCGACTGAACGCCGGTGTTCATGTTGGCGTCAGAAAACCCGGCCGCCGACGCCGCCGTCCAGGGTGATCGAAGCGCCCGACACCGCCAGGCCTTCCTGCTCGACGACCTCCTCGCGGTACGCCGTGTAGATCTCTTCGCGCACCATGGTCAGGATCTTCACGCCCGCGCCGTAGCGGCGCAGCAGCGAACGCTCGTTGCAGTCGCGCTCCGCCCGTTGGGCCCGGCAGTCCACGGCGCCGCCGCGGCCATGCCAAAGGGCCTCGCCCTTGCGGCAGCTGATGGTTTCGCCGCGATCGAAGCGGATTTCACCCTGATACTCGGCGAAGGTGGCCTGCAGCCAGGTGCCGGCGAGGCAGCGGAACAGCTCCCCCTCATAGGCCGCGTCCACGTCGCGGTCTGGACGGACCTGGGACGCCGGGTGCGGCACGTTGCGGTCGTCGATACAGACGGCCTGCATGACCACCCGCTTCTCCCAGCGACGCCGCGCCTCGTAGGGCACGCGCACCGTCTGACGCACGCGCGCGCCTTCGACCGTCAGGCCGTTGATGGTCGTCGGATAGGGTTGGTCGACCGTAACATAGGCCGAGCCGCCGCCCGAAACCCAGACCGCCCCGCCGGCGCGGGCGTTCAGCCCGGTGCGGCTGCGGGCGCCGGCCTCGGCGTTCGCATTGACGTTGACGTTCACATTGAAGTCGCCTCCGCCGTTGCAACAGGGGGGCGGCGGCGCCGTGCAGCACGGGGGCGGAGGCGGCGGCGGCGGAGGCGGCGGCGGCTCGCAACACGGCGGCGGCGGCGGCGGGCAGCCCGTCCCGCACTGCGCCGCAGCCGGGTCGGCCACGGCCGCCACGATGATGAATCCCGCGGCCGCGGTCATCCAGTTCACGATCCGCACCCCCATGGGCCGACCTCCAAAGCATTTCGATGCACGGCGCCGTGCAAGACACGCGCCGCTCCAACCTGCATCTGAGCCACAAAAGCCTTGCGTTTCCGTTGCGTCCGCTACCGGTCCGAACCTTGCCCGGACGTAGCCGAAAGGGGAGGACGATGTTCCAACCTGATACACAACGGCTAATCGACGACTGGACTGTCCTGGCCCGGGCCTCCGGCGTGCGTGGCGGAATCCCTCGCCGGGCGGCCTTCCGTCCCGAGACCCTGGGCGCTCGCATGCCGCGCGCCTTCCTGGTCGAGCAACGTCGCGAGGGCCCCACCCTGCGGGTCGCCGGCGGCTGGCTCGAACTCCTGCACAACCGCCCGCTCGGCGGAACCGACTTCCTGGCGCTCTGGGGGCCGGCCTCTCGTCCCCTCGTCGCCGAGACCCTGTCCCAAGCTCTCCGCCAGGCCCGGCCCATGGTCATCGTGGCCCGCGCCGGCGCAGGCGACGCCACCGTCGAGGTGACCATGACGCCGCTGCGAGGCCGGTCCGGCCGTCCCGACCGCATCCTCGGCCTGATGGCGCCCGCCGAACCGGTGAGCCTGGACCACGACATGCCCTGCCTGCTGACCGCGCGGCTGGCGGTGGCGGCCGGCGATCCGGGACGCCCGGACCTCAGCCTCGCCGCCGTCCAGGGCCGCCGCCTGGCGTGAGGCTCAGCCGGCCGGTTTCAGCCCGGTGACATAGCGCTTCCAGTTCTGGACATAGTGGGCCGCCGAGGCCTTCAGCGCCTCGATCTGTCCCGGCTCCAGCTGTCGCACGACCTTGCCCGGCTGGCCCATGACCAGCGAACCGTCGGGAATCTCCTTGCCTTCGGTGATCAGGGCGTTCGCGCCGATAATGCAGTTCTTGCCGATCTTCGCCCGTCCCAGGATCACCGCGCCGATGCCGATGAGGGAGTTGTCGCCGATCTCGCAGCTGTGGAGCATGACCATGTGGCCGACCGTGACGCCGTCGCCGATCGTCAGGGGCTCGCCCGGGTCGGAATGCAGCACGCTGCCGTCCTGAATGTTGGTGTCCCGCCCGATCGTGATCGGATCGTTGTCGCCACGAAGCACCGCCCCGAACCAGACGCTGGCGCCGGGCTTGAGAATCACGTCTCCTACGATCGTTGCATTCGGCGCCACCCAGTATTCGCCCTCAGGCGGAAGCTGCGGTTTCTTGTCGTCGAGGCTGTAAACATTCATCCACACACCGCCATTTCTCAAGAAAACGAGGGCTTTAAGCTCTCGTAAACCAAGCTAGCATCATCCTGTTGATGCGATTCGAGGCCGCCATTTCGGCCCCGGATCGGAAGCCGGATCAAGCCCGGTCCGGTCAGAGCACGGGGGCGTGCGTGATGCGTTCGGTTCGGCGGATTGTTCCGCTGGCAGTTGATCCCACCTCCGACCCGGGCGGATGCTGTGCATCCTCCGCTATTTCGATCTTCGTTCGAGGCGATGCTTTTCCGGCATCGCCTTTTTTCATGCCCCAAGGCGGCCGGCCTGCCCGGACGCCGAATTGTCATTCCTGGAGGCGTCCATGACCAAGCGAGCAGCCCTCAAGCGCCAGACCCGCGAAATGTCGCGCGAGCACGGCGTTCTCGATTCCCGGCAATTCACCGAGGATTCGAAAGTCCGGCGGTTGCCTCAGCATGCAGGCTGGTCGCCCCACCCCTCGAACGACGATCGGGACCAGGCCTACCTCAAGACGCTGAAGCCGAAATCGGAAGGCCAGGCCGAGTTGATGACGATGATCGATCATCACAACCTGGTCCTCGCCCTCGGTCCCGCGGGCACCGGGAAGACCTATCTGGCCGTCGCCAAGGCGGTGGAGGCCCTGGAGGCCGGCAAGGTCGGACGCATCGTCCTGTCCCGCCCCGCCGTCGAGGCCGGCGAGTCGATCGGCTTCCTGCCCGGCGACATGGAGGACAAGCTCGCCCCCTACCTGCGCCCGCTCTACGACGCCCTGTCCGACCGCCTCAGCATGAAGCGGGTCAAGGCGCTGATGGCCGAGGGCCTGATCGAGATCGCCCCCATCGGCTACATGCGCGGCCGCACCCTGAACAACGCCTTCATCGTCGTCGATGAGGCCCAGAACTGCACCTATGTGCAGCTCAAGATGCTGCTGACCCGCCTCGGCTGGCACTCGACCATGGTGGTCACCGGCGACCCGCAGCAGTCTGACCTGCTGCCGGGCATCTCCGGCCTGGCTGACATCGCCGAACGGCTGACCGCTGTGCCGGACATCGCCGTCGTCAAGCTGGCCGAGCGCGACATCGTCCGTCACCCGCTGGTCGCCTCGATGATCGGGGTGCTCTGAACCTCACCGACAGAGCAAAATAGAAGGGGCGGCGGGTCGAGCCCGCCGCCCCGTTTTTTTCGTCTGGCGTCGTCCCGCCCCTAGATCAGGTCGGTGACCTTCGGCCGCTCGGCGACCGGAACCGCCTTCGGCTTGGCCCCCATCCGATCGATCAGGGCGAAGACGAACGGGTTCAACGAGATCGAGAGAAGGGCCGCCGCCAGGATCAGGTCATGCGTCTCGCGGCTCAACACCCCTTCGGTCACGCCCAGGGCGGCGAGGATGAAACTGAACTCGCCAATCTGGGCGAGCGACGCGGCGACTGTCAGGCCGGTGGCCTTGTCCAGCTTGAACATGCCGGTGATGGCCAGGGCGGCCACTGACTTGCCGATAATGACGATGCCCAGAACGCCCAGCACCGCCAGCGGCTGGCGCACCAGGATCGTCGGATCGAACAGCATGCCAACCGACACGAAGAACAGCACCGCGAAGGCGTCGCGCAGCGGCAGCGATCGCTCGGCCGCATTGTGCCCCAGCGGCGAGCTGTTCAGCACCAGTCCCGCCAGGAACGCCCCCAGGGCGAAGGAGTGGAACAGGTAGAAGGCGATCCAGGCGATGCCCAGGGCGATGGCGAGCACGCCCAGGGTGAACAGCTCGCGCGACCGCGTATGGGCGATGCGGATCAACAGCCACGGCAGCACCTTGCCGCCCACCACCAGCATCCCGCAGACGAAGGCGGCGACCTTCAGCAGGGTCCAGCCGATGCTGATGGCGACCTGCTGGCCGTCGACCACCTCGCCGGCCTTGGTCAGGACCATGGGCAGCATGACCAGGGCGATGACGATCACCAGGTCCTCGACGATCAGCCAGCCGACCGCGATGCGCCCGACCTCGCCCTTGTTCTGCTTGCGCTCCTCGAGCGCCCGCATCAGCACGACGGTGGAAGCAACCGACAGAGCGAAGCCCATCAGCAGGGCCTCGACGTCGCTCATGCCCAAGGCGAACCGGCCCAACAGCCAGCCCATGCCCGTCGCCGCGCCGATCTGCACCAGGGCGCCGGGCACCGCCACCTTGCGCACCTGCATCAGATCCTTGGGCGAGAAATGCAGCCCGACCCCGAACATCAGCAGGATGACGCCGATCTCGGCCAGTTGGGGCGCCAGCTCCGTATCCGCGACGAAACCGCCCGTGTAGGGGCCGACCACGACTCCCGCCAGCAGATAGCCGACCAACGGCGACAGCCGCAGCCTGTTGGCGATCATCCCAAGCACGAACGCCAGCACGAAGCCGCCGACCAGGGTCGATATCAGGGTGGTGGCGTGGCCGTCGGCAGGCGGCATCGGCGCTCCTTTGCGTGCGGGGAAGTCCTTGCGGTGCGGAAGCGTCACACTTGGGGCGCCGAGGCCCGCGGGGCAACCTCGGATCGACGTCCGCGACCCCATGACCGTAACAAGGCCCTTCGCGCGAGGGGCCGGGACTGCTAACCGGGCTAACTCACTTTTCAGCGAACCGAATGAAAATCCCCCGCATCGCCTACGCCGCCTACGGCTTCGCCCTTCTCGTCATCGTCATCGACCAGTTGACCAAGGCCTGGGTGCTGTCCGGCATCGACCTGCGCGAGGTCGGCCGCGTGCTGGTCTGGCCGCCGATCTTCAACTTCACCTGGGTCGAGAACCGCGGCGTCAGCTTCGGCCTGTTCGGCGACGGCTCGGCCCGCTGGATGCTCAGCGCCTTCTCGCTGGGCGTCGCCGGCGTGCTCGCCTGGTGGGCGACCCGCGCCGACCGCCGGATGCTGATCACGGCCATCGGCCTCGTCATGGGCGGCGCCATCGGTAATGTGATCGACCGCATTCGTTTCGGCTTCGTGGTCGATTTCCTCGACTTCTCCGGCACCGGCGTTTTCCCCTGGGTGTTCAATGTCGCCGACGCCGCCATCACCGTCGGCGTCGTTCTCCTTGTCGCCGACAGCCTGCTGGCTGAGCGCGCCGCCAAGGTTGGCGTCGCCGCTGAAAAGTCGTAATCAACCGCTTCCTCTAAGGTTTATGCGTGCGCCCCACGGCGCAGCTCATTCGAGATTGCCCATGCGCTTTAACCGCACCGCCGTCCTTCTGACTCTGGCCGCTTCGAGCCTCGCGCTCGGCGCCTGCAGCAGCCTCCAGCAGAACATCGGCCTGACCAAGGTGACTCCCGACGAGTTCCTGACCGTCTCGACCGCTCCGCTGACCGTGCCGCCGGAGTACGGCCTGCGTCCGCCGGCGCCGGGCCAGCCGCGCCCGCAAGAACTGGCGCCGGAATCGGCCGCCCGACAGATCCTGCTCGGTCAGCGCCAGGCCGTGACCCGCTCGCCCGGCGAGCAGGTGCTGGTGGCCCAAGCCGGCGGCGACCGCGCCGATCCCCTGGCTCGCTACGTCGTCGACGACGAGTTCGGCGACCTGACGCACAAGGAAGAAGGCTGGGCCGACCGGATCATGTTCTGGCGCAGCGACGACACCGCCTCGCAGGCGCCGACCACGACCCAGACCGCCTCGGGCGCCGTGACCATCGACGCCGCCAGCGAGTACGCTCGTATGCAGGCCCTCACCGGCGGCAACACCGGCATCACGATCGCGCCGCGCCGCGACTCGGGCTTCAAACTCCCGGGCCTCTAGGCGTTTCGAAATATCGGGAAAGGCCCGGTCGCTGCGGCGGCCGGGCCTTTTTCGTTTCAGGCCTTGGCGGCCCCGGCCCTCAGGCCCCGCTCGGCCAGGGCGACGAGCGCCACGCCGCCCATGGTCAGGGCCGCGCCGGACAAGATCTGGGGCGTCAGGACATCGCCCATGAAGCTCCAGCCGATGAGGATCGACACGACCGGAGTCGCCAGCAGATAGGGCGTCACCCGCCCCGCCTCGCGCTTCTGGACCAGCCAGAAGACCAGGGTCGTGGCCAGGACGGATGAGACCAGCCCCGCCCAGATCACGCACGCCCACACCAGGGCGTCCGCGCGCTGCACCGCCTCCCACTGCCCGTGCTCGAAGAAGGCCGAGCCCAACGCCAGGGTGGGCAGCGCCACCAGGGCCAGCAGGCCCTGCATCTTCAGCGGAGGGATCGAGGTCGTGCGCCGGGCGATCACCGTGGTCATGGCCCAGGCCGAACACGCGGCTGTGGCGACAAGGATGGCCTTCCAGTCGGCGAACGCATGCGCGTCCAGCGTCATCCACGCCACGCCGGCGAAGGCCACGGCCATGCCCGCCAGCGCCGGCTTGGTCAGCTTCTCGCCCAACAGCAGGAAGGCGAAGAGGGCGGTGAAGGGGATCCACAGCTGCGACGCCACCGACACCGGGCTGACGTCCTGCGCCATGGCGAAGGCCAGATAGATCAGGGCGTAATGGATTGGCCCGCCCAGGACCACGATCAACAACAGGCTCTTCCAGTTCGGGAACGGCCGGCGGACGAACGGGAACAGGCAGGCCGCCGCCACGAGGAACCTCAGGCTTCCCATCAACAGCGGCGGCAGGGTCTCTGTGGCCAGCTTGGCGGCGGCGTTGTTGACGCCCCAGATCACCACGATCGCCACGATGGCGGCGATCTCGACGAGGGTCAGAGGACTGTGCGGCTTGTCGGGAGTGATCACCCTCCCCGCTTAGCTCGTGCGGCGTGCCGGGGCGAGCCGACAGGCGACACTTTGCATTTCCAAATGTGGCTCAGAGGGCCGGCTTGAACAGCATCAGGATGTAGATGCCGATCACCGCCGCGAAGGCTGGCCAGCCGAGGGCGAACCAGATCCAGTACAGCCGATCATAGCCGGGCGGGAGGTCTTCGCCCGCTTCGGACGCGGCCTCGGCCAGGCGCGCCATGCGCATCTGGATCCACACCACGGGCAGCCAGCAAAGGCCGGTAAAGCCGTAGAGAACGTAGGTCGCCAGCAGCCAGGGCTCGGTCAGGCTCCAGCCCTGCGCATGGATCAGCCACAGGCCGGACAGCGGCTGCACCACGACGGCGGTGGCGGTGAACAGGAAGTCAGCGACCACGACGATGCGGCCGACATCGGCCACCGTCCGAGCACTCCGCGACCGTGTCGCCCAGACCATGAAGAAGGCGATGCCCAGCCCGGTGCCGAACAGCACGGCGCCCGACAGAACATGGGCCAGCTTCACCACCGCATCGATCATCGCCGCGCCCCCGTCGCCGCCACGAACAGGCACAGCGCCATGCCCGGCACGACCTTCAGCCAGGGCCCGAGCGGATCGAGCCAGTAGTGCGGCAGCAGCACCGTCCCGGCCAAGAGATAGGTCAGCGTGACGGTGATCATCCCCATCGCCGCCCGGGCCGTCCACGGCCGGACCAGCAGCGCCATGCCCAGGGCGATGTCCACCACGGCGCCGCCACCTGCGACCAGCACGCCGGCACGCCCGTGCAGGCCGCCTTCGGCGAGGACCGCCAGCGACCGCTCCCAGCCGGCGCCGAAGGTGATCAGGCCGCTCAGGGTCCAGAACAGGCTCAGCGCCACGATGGCGATCGGCCGCACAAACCACAGGCGCGCGTGCCAGACGTCTTGGACGGAGGCGGGATGGCGCGACAGATGCCGGGCCAGCGTCTGCGGCCGCACGCCGAGCCTTTCGACCCAGATATCAGGGTCCCCCTCGACGTCGTGGTTCATCTGCCGCAGCGCCGTCGTCCGCAGGGGCGACGGCCAGCCGAGGCGGCCCGCAAGGTCGCCGAGCGCCAGCACCGGGGCGGCCAGGAATGCAGGGATACGCAGGATCGGCGCGGGCTTGAGGCCGAGCCAGCCGCGATAGAGCCGCAGCAGTTCATCCTGGCTCAGGCTTTCGGGCCCGGCGACATCGAACCGCTCACGCGACGGCGCCCCGGCCTCCAGCCCCGCCACGATCGCCGCGCACAGATCCTCCATCGCCACCGGACGGAAGCGCTGCCCCCCGCCGATCACCGGCATCGCCAGCGGGAAGGCCGCCATGGCCCGGATCAGCCCGGTCCCGCCGAACACCGACCGCGCCACGACCAGCGAGGGCCGCAGGACCAGCCAATCCAGCGCGCTCGCCTCGAGGGCCAGTTCTGTCTGTTGCTTGGTGCGGGCGTAGTGCGTGCCGGCCGCCTCCTCGGCGCCGACCGCCGACAGATGCACGAGCCGCTTCACGCCTTGCGCTTCACAAGCGGCGATCAAGGCGCGGGGGCCAGCGACGTGGGCGATCTCGGTGCTGTCGCCGCCGCCATCCTGCAGGACGCCTACACAGTTGACCACTGCGTCGACCCCGCTCAACAGCGCCGACCAGTCCTCGGCGCGGACCAGGCGTTGGAAGTCCGCGTCCACCCACTCATGCGCAGGTGCGCGCAGGGCCGCGCCGCCGGGGTCGCGCGCGCCGGCTCGGACCTCCCATCCCGCTTCCGCCAGGGCGGCCGCGGCATGGGATCCGATAAAGCCGTTCGCCCCCAGAACGAGGACGCGGCGTGCGGACGACATAGGCCCGCCTCGTCGATTAGAACGGAATGTCGTCGTTCAGGTCGTAGCTTTCCTTCGGCCCGCTCGGCTTGTTGGCGCCGCCGGTGGAGAAGCCCGAGGAGTAGTCGTCGTCGCCGCCACGCGGCGAGGAGGCGCCGCCGCCGTCACGGCCGCCCAGCATGGTCAGTTCGCCGCGGAACTTCTGCAGCACGATCTCGGTGGAGTATTTCTCGACGCCGTTCTGCTCGTATTTGCGGGTCTGCAGCGAGCCCTCGATGTAAACGGTCGAGCCCTTCTTCAGATAGTTCTCAGCGACCTTCACGATGTTCTCGTTGAAGATCACCACACGGTGCCACTCGGTCTTTTCCTTGCGCTCGCCGGTGGCCTTGTCGCGCCACTGCTCCGAGGTCGCCAGGGACAGGTTGGCGACGCGCTCGCCCGAGTTGAGGGTGCGGATTTCCGGGTCCTTGCCCAGGTTTCCGACCAGAATGACCTTGTTGACGCTGCCCGCCATCGCCGGGTGTCCTTGTTCTTGTTGTTGTGGCTCGAAGCGCGTCAGGCGCGCCCTCGCCGGGAATGGTTTGGCCGCAACCTAGCGGATCGCGCACCGATGTTCCAGTTTTGTTCGCTACTGACCCGCGGCGGGCGCCGTGTTCGCCGGCTCGACGGGCGCGGCCACTCCCACGGGACGCCCCGATTCGTCTCGTGTGATCGCGCCGGGCACCGCCAGGCGACCGTCGCCCGTTCGGGCCAGCAGGATGAATCGCGAGCCGTCGAGCGACTTGCCAATCCACACGCCCTCGCGATCGATGAAGATGAACTGGCCCTGATAGGCCCCGGTCACCTCCTGGCGGGTGCCGCCCTGGCGCAGGAAGCGCAGGCGCATCTCTTCCAGTCGCGCGGCGCAGTGTTCGATCTGCGGCTGGTTCTCGGCCAGCTTGTTGAACACCGGCGGTCCGCCGTTCTCGCCGCGTTCGACACCGAAGCAGACGCCCGGATCGAAGGGCGCCTTGTCGGCCTTGTCACAGGCGGCCAGGCCGGCCAGGCCGATACCCACGAACGAGAGGAGAAGTGCGCGTTTCATCAGCGGAGATCCGGGAACTGGCAGCTGCGATCCTGCTCGACGAGCGTGCGGAAGCGGTTGTTGTCCTGCGACTGCTCGACCCGGCGGGGCACGAGACGCAAGGTCGTGTTGCCCCAGCGGCCGTACAGGGCGTCGCCCGGGGTGACGCAAGTGCCGGCGTACAGGGCCTGGACGCAGGCGTTCAGGCTCATGCTCGACGACAGCGAACGCCAGTCGGAACCGGTGTGGCGCAGGCATTGCGCCGCGGCCGCCGTGGTCGGCTCCGGCGCGGCGACGTCAGGCGCCTCGGTCGCCGCAGGGGCTTCCGCTTCAGCCAGGTCCCCCGGGGCGCTCGGCGGCGGGGCGAACGAGGCGGTCGGGGCTGCCACAAGCGCGCCGGTTTCGTCGACGCCGACATCCAGGGCGTCCGTCGCCAGGCCGTTGCGGCGGGCGCAGTCAACCAGCGTCGCCATGCCCACGAACTGCCCATCCACATAGCAGCGCAGCTCGCGGGTCGTGTTCAGCTCAGGCGCATCCGCAACGTCGACCGTAAGGCCGCCTTGAGCGGCGGGCGGCGGCTCGGCGCTCTTCTTGCCCCCGGAGAAGATCAGGCCGATCGCAACGGCCGCCAATACGGCGACAGCGGCGCCGATAGCGATGAGGATCCGATTGTCCTTGGGCATGCAGGGCTCGCGTCGGTGGAAGACCCAATAACCCCGCTCGGGCCTGCGCCGTCAACGAACTTCGTGGCTAATCGCGCTATCCGCCAAGACGCGAGAGCGCCGCCTGATAATTGGCCAGCTGACTCGTCAGATACGCAGGAACGGGCCCGCTGGCGGCGGCCGTCGCGGCCGTCTTCGGGTCCAGGGCGCGATAGGCGTCTCGGACCGCCTTCATGGCCGCCTGCAGACGCTCGCCGGCGGCCTTGATGGACGCGGCGTCGTTGAGGTTGAGCGTCCGCGGCAGGTCCAGTCCAAAGGTCTTCACGGTGTCATCGCCCGTCGTGGGGCCGATATATCCTTGAGACAGCCCCAGGCCGGCCAGCGCGTCGCGGCCGGGCTCGCCTGCAGTGAGGATGGCCCCGTGAACGCCGTCCCGGGCCGTGATCGAAAGCCGCTGGACCCCCGCAAGCAGCGACTGCGCCGCCTGCCCGCCCTTCTGGGCCGTGGCCGATTCGGAGGCGATGGTGACCTTCAGCTTGCGGTTCGACGCCTGCTCGATCTTGCGCGCCAGAGTCTGGAGCGTATCGCGCGCGTCGATCGTCACCGCGATCGGCCGGCCTCCGTCGGCCGGCGAGATGTAGAACCGATCACCGGCTCGCAGCGAGGTCGCCGCGGTCAGCGTCTTCGAGTGCTGCTGGTCGATCTCGCCCTGCGGCAGGCCCAGGCGGTCGAGCACGCTGCTCCCGCCCGAAGCCACGGCCAGCGTCAGCGGCGCGGCCTTCTGGCCATCGCCCTGCCAGTCGCGCCGCCATTCGACGGCCCCCGTCGCCGGGTCGAGGCGCGCGAGGTAGGCGTTCGTCGGGTCAGTGTCCTTGGCCCCGACCGGGCGATCCGCGACGCCGGTCACCCAGACCTTGCCGTCGACGACCTTCACGTCCGCCGCCCCGTCGTCGCCGACGCCGCCGATGTAAGTCAGGCGCTCATTGGCGGAGGCGGCCAGGTCGCCTTCCAGGACGGCCACGAAGGCGTCCTTGCCGCCATGGTGGGCCGTGTTGACGGTATCGATGTCGAGCGAGTCGTTCCGAGTCGTTCCCGTGAGAATCACCTTCCCGCCGGAGACCGACAGGCCGGCGACCTCGCCGCTCGCCTCGCCCAGGTCCCGCGTCGCGGCCAGCGTCGGCTTGCCCGCTGCGTCGAGGGTGAACTGCCGGACCACCAGGCGGCCCGCCTCGACCCCAGCCGAGTAGAGATTGTTTCCGTCGACCGCGATGGCGCCGACGCCGTCTTCCGAGCTCGTGCCGAACTGGGAGACTCCTGCACTGGTCGCGACCAACGGGGCGTACTTGTGCGCCTGACTTTCGCTGAAGGCCTGGACGTAGCCGTCCCAGCCGCCCATCGCCCCGGCGCCGGGGATGGCGCTCTGCGCGCGACCGGCGACGTAGACGGTCCCGTTCGGGCCGAAGCTGACGGCCGTGGCCTCGTCGGCGGCGCGAGCGCCGCGACGCTGGGTCCAGAGCTCCTGCCCCTCGGCGTCGAACACCGTGACAAAGCTGTCCGCCGAGGTCGCCACATCCCCGGTCTTTCCGGGCTCAAGCGCGCCGGTCACCGAACCGGCCACGGCGACGCGGCCATCTGCATCGACGGCGATCGCATAGCCGCTCGCCGTCGAGGCCGCGCCCAGCGCCTTGGTTGAGATCACGCGCCCGCTCGAATCGAGGCGGATCAGGGCTACGTCGCGCTGACCCTTGATCGGCTGGTTGGCGGCGCCCGCATCGACGTCAGCGACCAACCACAACGACCCGTCCGGGCCGGTCGCGCTGGCCCGCACCGTCTCGACGCCCGGTGGCAGTGTCGATTGGCCGGCCCGGCCGTCGACCCACTGGGTCTCGCCGGCGCGGGCGATCGCCGCCGGGGCCGCGCCGCCGTCAGACTGGAATTTCAACACCTGGTGCCCGCCCGCCGTGCCGGCAGCCTGCACCACATAGACCGCATCACTCTTGGCCGAGGCGGCGAAGCCGACGGTCTCAGTCGACACGCCGCGGATTGCAAGGGCCCATTGGTCCGGCCCGGCCGGCAGGGTGACGGTCTTGCCGCCGACGGTCATCGTCTTCGGCTCCGCCTTGACCAGTTCGCGCCCGATGCGGGTCTCGACCCCCGCGTCCTTCAGATTGCCGTTGATGTGATCCAGCACGTTGGTCAGCGTCCGCGACGTTCCGCCCATCTCGGACAGATCGATCGACACGGTCGTCGTGCCCGTCGTCCGCCGCACAGTGATGTCGAACGCCACGGCCCCGCTGAACGCCGGGCTGACGGCATCGGGCGAGCCCTCGTGAACCGGCGCGGTGATGGAAACGGCGCTGTCGCGAGGAACGGCCGCGCTGGTCTTGCTGGTGGACACGGCCGTGCCCTGCGCCAGCCGAACGCCATCGAAGTCGGCCGACGAAAGCCAGGAGCCGACCTCCCCCAGTCCCGCGGCGAATCGCTTGTTGAGCTGGGTCAGTTCGAGCGCGCTCACACCTTTGGTGGCCGCCCGGTTGGCCAGGGCGTTCAGGGTGTCGAGGCCCTGATAGAGAGCGAAAAGCTTGCGGTAATCCGCCGACGCATTCTTCAGATCGAGTTGGGCGGCGGATTCATTGATGAAGCTGCGCCCGCCCATGGCGGCGCGAACGAGCGCGTCCTGCTTGGGCGCGACGACGCTCGTCGACCAGGGCGGCGTCGGCTGCTTCTTCGCGGCCTGCGCGAGGGCAGCCGTCGTCGTGGTGTCCAACGTCGTCGACGTCGACACCCCATAGAGACCAAGAAGGTAGCTGTTGCTGATCACACGGCGCTCCCGCCGTCAGTGTCGCCGATCGGACGTAACCAACCCTTAACAGCCGCGCCGGGACTCCGAACGCGACTCACGGAACAATGGCTTGCGGTGAGGGTTGAGCGCTCGCCGCTGAAGCAGGAGACGTGCGTCATGACTGCCTTCGTCCAAGCTCTCCGGTCGTTCCTGGCGCTATACGGTCTCGGCGACCGCGGCGTTCGGAGGCGGCCTTCGCCCGTGATTATCGGGCGTCCCTAGAGGGCTTAGCCGCCGCGGAACAGCGACAGGATGATCTGCGGCGCCTGGTTGGCGATAGACAGCGACTGCGCGCCAAGTTGCTGCTGAACCTGCAGGGCCTGCAGGCGCGCGCTTTCCTTCGCCAGGTCGGCGTCGACCAAGTTGCCGATCCCCGATTCCAGCGTGTCCACCAGCTTGGTGACGAACGTGTTGTGAGCTTCGATCTGCTTGGCTTGGGCGCCGATCTCGCCGAGCGAGGCGTTCAGTCGACCGATCGAGCTGTCGAGCCGGCTCAGCGCCTGGGTCGCGCCAGTCACAGTCAGCAGGCTGTCGGCGGTCGACACGCTCACGATGGCGCCACCGAGGGTCAGGTTCTTGGCCGATAGGGTCACGAACTGCGAGGCGTCGGCGTTGGCGAGGAATTTGATCCCTGAGGTCAGCGAGCCGTTCAGGATGTTGCCGCCATCGAAGGTGGCGTTCTGAACCGCCGAGGAGATCGCCTTCAGCAGGGCCTGGAAGTCGGCGTTCAGGAGCTGGCGCGACTGGGTGCCCAGCGACGTGTCCTTGGCCGCGACGACCTTTTCCTTGAGCTGGTTCAGCAGGTCGGAAACCGATTCGCCGGTCGACAGGGCGACATCGGCGATCGAGGTCGCACGATCCAGGCTCTGCTTGACGGCGCTGAGGGCCCCCACGTCGGCGCGCTGCTTCTGGGCGATCGCCCAGATGGCCGCATTGTCCTTGGCGCCCTGCACCTTCAGGCCGGTCGAGATCCGGCCCTGGACGTCGCCCAGACGGTCGTTGGTGCGCGTCAGGTTTTGCAGCGCGATCGCGGCGGAATTGTTGGTGTGGACGCTATTCGTCATCCGACTCAGCCCTTCAAGGTTTGGGCGAACCTAGGGGCCGAACCGTGCATGTATGGTTAACGACATAAGACATGCGCCAAATCCGCGCGGATCCCTCCTGCGCGGCTTACGCTTGAACACGCTGTTGCGTCAGGCCTTGGTGTCGATCACCGAGCCGGCGCTGTACTGAGCGGCTTGCATCAGGTCGATGACCTGTTCTCGCGGCAGCTGCTTGACGACCTCGCCGGTTATCCGATCGAGCGTCTTGTAGATGAACGATCCCGCATGAGGCCCTTCCTCGATCACGAGACGATAGCGAGCGGCCTGCTCGGCCTCCTGCGAGAACCGGGAGTCGTGGAAATCGCCGCTCGCGGTCGACGCGGCGGCGGGCTGAACGGCGACGGGGCCGATCGGAATGACTTTGGCGTTGTTTTGCATCTCTCCTTACGCCGCAAAACGGCGTCCCTATGAGAGGCCAGGCTCGGTCGGGCGGAGCCTTTCGGCTCCGCCCTTCCAGGCGTTCCTTAGCGGAACAGGCCGAGCAGCATGGAGGTCGAGGAGTTGGCGATCGACAGAGCCTGCACGCCGAGCTGTTGCTTGGTTTGCAGCGCTTGCAGTCGGGCGCTTTCCTTGGCCAGGTCGGCGTCCACCATGTTGCCGATACCCGACTCGATGGTGTCTTGCAGCTTGCCGACGAAGGTCAGGTGCGTGCCGAACGACTTGGAGCCGGTGCCCAGGCGAGCCAGGGAGGCCGAGACCTTGTCGATCGAGGCGTTGACCAGACCCAGGGCCGTGGTGGCCAGGGTCGAGGTGCCGATGGTGGTGGTGGCCGCGACGGTCACGTTGGCGCCACCCAGCGACAGGTTTTCACCCGCCACCTTGATGGTCGTGCCCGAGGTGTTGGCCAGGGCCTTGTAGCCGTTGGTGCCGGTCGAGTTGTCCAGCAGGTTCACGCCGTTGAACTTGGCGTTCGTAACCACGGTCGCGATCTGGTCGCGGATGGCCTTGAAGTCTTCGTTCAGAGCGGAGCGAGCCGAGGTGGTCAGGCTCTTGTCAGTGGCGGCGAGCGCCTTTTCCTTCATCTGGCTGAGCAGGTCGGAGACCGACTCGCCGGCCGAAAGGGCGACGTCCACGGCCGACTGGCCACGGTTCAGGCTGTCCTTGACCGCGTTCATCGCACCCAGTTCGGCGCGCTGGCCCTGGGCGATGGCGAAGATGGCGCCGTTGTCCTTGGCGGACGAAACAGCCTTGCCGGTGTTGATGCGGTTTTGAACCGTCTGCAGTTCCGAGTTGGTAACCGACAGGTTCTGGAGGGCGATCATCGCGCCCGCATTCGTGTTAACGCTGTTCAGCGCCATGGCACGTAGTCCTTCTTTCAAGGTGTCCGACGCCATTTTGGCTGCCGGGAGCATTTTGCTCGCTCCCCTCGCAGCAAGGACAGGACCACGGCCGACAACGGTATGCCAAAGACATTTCCGTTGATTTTTCTACGTTAGTTCCTGTTAAGCACGTCAGGCGCCCGGCAGATGTCGCCGCCTGGGCGGCAATTCCTGCCGGGCGCCCGGCATTGTTTGCCGTGTTCAGGGAAAGACGGACCGATCCAGCTCGAAATGCGGTCCGTCCCGCAGTCTGGACCAATCGCCGCCCCAGACGATCGCCGTGCCCTGTCGCTCGGCTGCGGCCTTGAACGCCCGGGCGATGCGCGGATAGAGCGGCCAATCCCAGCGCACTCTCCCATCGACGAACGCCGCCACGTCCACTGCGTGGCCGGTGAGGTGCCGGGAGTTCAGCGTACGACTGGCCCCCGCCCGCACAAGCGCGGCCTGGCGCTCCGGCGTCCGCAACCCTTCGGTAATCAGGAAGTCCACAGGCGACAGGGCGAGGGCCTCGCGAACCAGTGCAACGAGCTGGGGATGTACGCCTTCGAGATTCCGTAGCGACCGCTGCGACAGACGAAATCCCATCAGCGTCCCTCCCGTCCGAAGAACTGGCTTAAGCTGGTTCCGAGTTGTTGAGCCGTCGGCGCGACGAGGTAGAGCACCATCGTCAGGGCAAGAAGGCTCATCAGCCCTTGGGCCAGGGGCGCCACGGCCTCGTCCGGCAGTCGCTTGACGATCCTTTCCAGAAGCAGCCAGGCCCCTCCACTGCTGGCGAACACGTAGAGGCGACGCCAGAGCCAGAGTCCTTCGGGCAGACTCGCCCCCCGTCCCTGTTCCATGCTCATTCCTCCTTCTCCTGCGACCGACTTCGCCATTCGGACCGTCCCTCGCCGGCGTGCAGCCGAAGCTCCTCCTCACTGATCCGCCAGGGCCCTTCCCAGAGATCCTCTTCGGGAATAGCCACGTCCGCGTTTCTCGACACGTCAGCCATGGCCCTCATCCCGCCGCGATGATCCAGACGACGCCGGGCGCGCCGGGCCCGCCTGCGCCGCCGCCGGTCAGACCGGCGCCTCCGCCTCCGCCGCCGCCGCCAGCGCCGCCGCCCGATGCCCCATCAAAGCCGCTGCCAGCTGCGTTTGCGGCCCCGCCGCCGCCGCCGCCGCCGGCCCAATGCAGGTTGGGTTGAGGGGCGGCGGATCCGGATCCGCCGTTGGCCCCCACGCCGGACGCCCCGCCCGTCGCCTTGACCGCCAAGGCTCCGCCGTCGCCGCCCGCGCCTCCGTTGCGCGCGACCGAACTCGCGTCCAGGCCGCCACCAGCGCCGCCGCCTCCCGGCGCATCGGGCCGGTCAAATCCTTTCCCCGCAGCCCCGCCGGCGGTCACGCTGGACGCGCCTCCCCCATTGGAATTCGGTACGCCGGCGCCTCCGGCGCCCGCCGCTCCACCCGTCGCGCTCCCCAGGCCGCCACCTCCGCCGCCTGGAGAAATAAGGATGGCGATGCCCGCAGAGTAAACGGCCGACCCACCGCCCGCGCCTCCGGGATTCCCGGCACCTCCGGAACCAGCGGTTCCGACGGCGATAGACAATCCCGCCGTGAGCTCACTCGCGTTCCAGACAGCTCTAGCGACTCCGCCCGCGCCGCCGCCCCCGCCTCCGAAACGACTTCCCGATGCGCCATAGAAACCCGCGCCGCCGCCTCCGCCGCCGCCCACCGCCACGACTTCGATCGTCCTCGCCCAAGCCGGCGGCGAATAGCTCCCGCTGGCGGCCATAGTAGTCACGACGCGTCGATGGGCGCCGCGATCGAAGGCCATGCCACCAGTTGCGCAGTCCACCGACCAAGCCGACCGCCAGGTCACACCGTCGTCGCTGACTTTTAGCTGGAGGGTATTGTCCCCGACCAAGGCGAGTTCAGCCCGTCCCGCGTTCGCGGCCTGAAACAGAACACCGAGCCGATTCGAGGCCGCCTCCTTGTTCAGGATGATCTGCAGATCGCCGCTCCCATCGGCGCTGACGCTCCGCGCCGTCCACAGCGCGCTGTTGAGACAGGCGGCGAACGGCTGGGCGGCGCCGGTGAGGCCGAGCCCGAAGCTATCGATCCCCTGAAGCGAGTGCAGGCAATCACCGACCGAAGCCCAGCCTTCGCTGCTTCGCACCAACAGCTCGGCGCTGTCGGCGACAAAAACAACCATTCCAGGCGGAGGCTCAATCACGCTCCACGCGCCGAACTCGGCCCGTGCGAGAGAACCGGCAGGAAAGTCCGCCCACGCATCGCCGGACGCCCCCGACGGTATGAGATGCATGACGCCGTCTGGCGGCGACTCCGGCTGCACGTATACCGTCCGGCTTTCGACCCGGGCTTGCACGAAAGCGTCGAGACGCGTCAGCGCCTCGTTGACAGTGATGTGTTTCTGCAGCTGCCCGGCGGCAAGATACGGCAGGCCCAGCCGGGCGCTCTGTTGCTCACTCAATTCAGGTCTCCATTGTCGCTGGAGACAGCCTGACGCCACCCGAGACCTCGGCGCGTTTATGACGCTCGCCGAGCCTGCCAGGAGTTACATTTCAGACAGTTATGCGGAGAGAATGCTCGCCTTGATCCCGTTTGACGCGACCAGTGGGAACACCGTCAGTCGTGTAGATAGACCACGCGTTTCAGCTTGGGATTCCGCCGCATTTCCGCGACGTGCCGCTCATGCGCCCCTGAGGTGCGGGCGTCTCGCGCGCTCGCTTCAACCCAGTGAGTGGACTCAATATCTTGCTGCAGCGCACGTGCCGCCAGGAGGTGCCCCGGGAACAAGACGTCCGCGACGCTGGGGACGAAGTCCAGAAAGGGCACTTCCCCGACGGCGGTGACGAGGCTTTCGATTCCGAGGTAGCTCAGCATGCGGACCACGGCGCCGGGAGAAGCCTTGGCGCGCCCGGCCTGGACCAGCAGCCAGCCTGCCGCCCCGACCGTGTAGGCAGTGCCGACGATCGGCACCCAGGTCAGCAGGCCATCCATGCCGATGCCGAAGGGTCCAATACCGATGACACGGTCGGAGAGCTTCTTGACGCCCTCGACGTTGGCCCAGATTTTCTCGATGTCGCCGATCGTCCGTTTGGCCATGCCGCCCTCCAAGCGAGACCGTAACGCTCGATCAGGAGGGGCGTTCACCTGTCAGGTCAAGTCGACCGACCCTAGGTCGCAGCGGCGGCGATCGCGGCAAGGCGTTCGGCATGCCCGGCAGTCGGGAAATCCTGCGCGATCCACTCCGCCTCGAAGGCCTTCAGCAATCGGCCGGCTTCGGGGCCGGGCGCGACGCCCAGCTCAGCGAGGTCCTTGCCCCCGACCGGCAGCTTCGGCCTGACCCATTGGCCGGCCAGCGCTAGCAAACGACGCGCAGGGCCTTCGTCATTCGGCGACTGCGCCCACGCCAGCCGCACCGCGTCCTGCACCGCCCTTTCGCCGAGTCCGTACAGGATGACACGAGCGTCTCTCTCGCTCATCGACAGGCGCACCGCGGCCGTGGCCTGCGCCGCAGCCAAGAGGCGATCGCGCATGGCGTTCGAAAGCCTGAGGCTCGCCGACACGCGGCGAAGGCCGGCCTCTTCGGTCGGCAACAGCGCCAGGAGTCGGAGGGCGGGATCATCGGAAAGGCTGACCAAGTGCTCGAAGACGTCGGTCAGTTTCGCGTCGGGCAAGACCTGGGACAACACGCCGGCTTCCGCCATGGCGCGAAGCGCCGGCGTCGGATCCGGCGCCCCGAGAAGCTTCAGCAATTCGCTCGACACCCGCTCGGCAGACAGGCGCGTCATGCCCGGTGCCAGATCCCCGCACGCCGCCAGACCGTCTTGATCGATCTCGGTCCGTCCGTACCAGGCGAAGAAGCGGAAAAAGCGCAGGATTCGGAGGTAGTCCTCCCGAATGCGCGTCGCGGGGTCGCCCACGAAGACGATGCGCCCTGCTTCGGCGTCAGCGATCCCGGCGCCCGTCGGGTCGAACACCCGGCCATCGCCGTCGGCGTAGAGGGCGTTCAGACGGAAGTCGCGCCGCGCCGCGTCCTCAGACCAATCGTCCGTGAAGGCGACGGTGGCGTTGCGGCCATCGGTCGTCACGTCGCGACGGAGCGTCGTAATTTCGAAGGGGACGCCTTCAGCTACGGCGGTGACTGTACCGTGGGCGATACCGGTAGGAACGGATTTCAAGCCGCCGGCCTTCAGGGCCCGCTCAGTTTCTTCAGGCAGCAAGACTGTCGCGATATCGACGTCCTGTATCGGTCGCCCCATCAGCGCATTGCGCACACAGCCACCGACGAAGCGCGCGCAGCCCGAGCCGCCCGCGGCTTCGAGGACCGCGATCACGGCGCGGGTGTTGGAGGCCCGCAGCCACGGCTGATCCCTCAGCATCATCACGCCGCATCCCCCCTCGCCGGCTGCCGCGATTGACCCTCGTCGCCGTAGAGGCGGACACGCAGCGCGCGCAGGATTCCAGCGGTAGCGCCCCATATGTAGCGATCGGCCCACGGCATGGCCCAGAACCACCGCGGCGGCTGGCCGTCCCGCTCATAGAAATCGCGCTGATGGTTGGCGGGATCCATGAGGAAATCCCAGGGCGCTTCGAAGACTTCGGCTACCTCCTCCGGCGCCGGCGTGGTCACGGGCGGCTGCGCGAGCCAGGCGACGACCGGGGTGACGAGAAACCCGGTGACGGTCTCGTAGGGGTCGCTGAATCCGAGCGGTTCAACCTTGGACGGGTCCAGCGCCACCTCTTCGAACGCCTCCCGAAGGGCGGCCTGGACGGCCGTCTCTCCCGGATCGAGGCGGCCGCCGGGGAAGGCGATCTGACCGGTGTGGCTGGCCAGGCTGTCGGAGCGCCGGGTCATCAGGACCGTCGCGCCCTCCGGTCGGGCGATGATGGGAATGAGTACTGCGGCCGGCCGCAAGGGCTGGGACGAACGCCGGACGTCCGGGTTCAGATCAAAGTCGGAGCCCGGCGCCATCAGGTCGGGCGTCCACTGGTCGCTCGGGGTCAGGCGTTCTTTGAGCGTATGACGCAAGGTAATGAGGTTCATGAGGAGCCGGCCCCGGCCCGACCGAGCTCGAAGGTTTCGCCACCGGACCGAACGACGAGCCGTCCATCTTCGAGGGAGGCCATGTCCACCAATTCGTAAAAGACGGGTCGGGCGATGCGGGCCCACAGGTCACCACGCACGCGCACCCGCGGCGAAGGTTCTTCGCTTTCGCTGTCTGTTTCCACGACCAAGGGATTGTCAGACCCCGCCTCGACAGTGTCGCCCGTGTCCGTCGTAAACCTGAGGCCATTGCCGACCGTCTCCACCGCGACCGCACGGAACGGCAGGTCGTCGACCTGGATCAGCAGCTTCTCCACCGGCGTGACAAGATAGTAGCCGTCGGGATCCTTTCTGAGGACCGTTGAGAACAGGCGGACCAGCTCCGGTCGACGGATTGGCGAACCCTCATGCAGCCAGACACCGTCGGGACGGATGCGGATATCGATCGCGCCGCAGCTCGGCGGATTCCAGAGATGCACCGGCGGCAGGCCGCGCTCGGTCTGCTTCGCCGCCTCGGCGACGGCGGCCAGGGTTCCAGAGGGTGCGCCTGCGCGGGTCATGCCTCAAACCTAGGCGTCGGACGCCGGGCCGCAACCGATTCTATGCAGCGGTTACCGGCCCGGAGGGTTCGCCGGGCCCACGCCACATGACCCTGCGTTGGTCCACCGGCCCCGGCAAACGCGCCAAGGGCGCTGGCATGAAACCGAACCGCGAAAAGTATGGCGGCTCGCCGACCAGCAGGATTCCGGCCTCGCCCGCCTGCTCAAGGCAGGCCTGGACCAGGGCGGCGCCCATTCCGCCGCTGCGCAGCGAGGCCTCCACGGCGATCGGGCCCAGAAAGACGGCGGACTGATCGCCCACACAGATATCCCACAGCCGGACAGAGCCGATCACGGCGTCGCCCCGGCGAATGACGAAGCCCGCGGCGACGCCGGCGGTCTCGCGCAGTCGCTCCGCCGTCTTGGCGAAGCGGCCCGGGCCGAACGCCGACAGCACGAGGGCCTCGACGGCCTCGCGGTCGGAAGGCGTCTCGCGCTCAATGCGCCAAGCGGGGGCTTCGGACAGGGCGGCGGAATGAGTCATGGGCGCGGGGACCTAAGCCCCACGTCTGAACGAATCAACCGGCTTTCGAGAAATCGGGCGCGCGCCTTTGCGTAAAGGCCATGAAGGCCTCCATGGCCTCAGGACTCTTCATCTGGCTGCCGAAGGCCTCGCCCTCGCGTTGCATGAGGGCCCAGAGCCGCTCGGCGTCGCGCATCAGGCCCTTGGTCTTGCGGATGGAGTTCGGCGCACGAGCGGCCAATTTGGCGGCCAGCTCGGCGGCGAGCGCCTCCACCTGATCGGCCGCAACCGCGCGGTTCGCGAGGCCCCAGGCCTGGGCGGTGCGGCCGTCGATGGGTTCGCCGAGCGCGAAGATCTCGAACGCGCGCTGGTGCCCGAGCGCTTGCGGCAGCAGGAAGGAGGATGCCGCCTCCGGGGCCAGGGCCAGATTGATGAACGGCGCCGACAGCAGGGCGTCCTCGGCGACCACCACCATGTCGCAGTGAAGCAGAAGGGTCAGGCCGATGCCGACCGCGCGGCCGCGCACCGCGGCCACCGCCGGCTTGTCCAGTTCGGCCAACGCCTTGAGGAAGCGGAACACCGACATGTCCAGCGGCTCATTCGTCTGCGAGCCGATGGCGATGAAGTCGGCGATGTCATTGCCGGCCGAGAAGCTGTCGCCCTCGCCCTGGAAAACCAGCACGCGCACCGTGTCGTCGGTCCGGGCGCGTTCGGTCGCATCTGACAGCGCCGCGTACATCGCCTGGGTGATGGCGTTCTTCTTCTCCGGCCGGGCCAGGGTGACGGTCAGGACGCCGCCCGCCAGTTCGGTCTTTATGTGCTCGGTCATGCCGTCTCTCGTGAAGTGTCTGTGGCCGTCCACCAGTCGACGCCGTCCACGTCGCGGTCGCACGACGCCCGGCCTTGTCGGAGCAGGTAGTTCAGGTGGGCCAGGCTCTCGCCCGTGGCCATGCCGCGAACACCGTCGCCGACCGGTCGTGCGAACAGGCTGCCGAACACGTCGACGGCTCGCTTTGGGGTCTTCAGCGCACGTTCCAGGCGCTTGAGTGAGGAGACGTGACCGCGGATCAGGGCGTCCAGGCGGGTATGGACGCCGCGGAACGGCTCCCCGTGCGACGGCAGGACAAGGGCGTTCGCCGGCAGGATGGACTTCATCCGCTCCAGCGAGACGAGCCAGTCGCCAAGCGGGTCCGCCGCCGGTTCAGTCGGCCAGACGGAGACGTTCGAGGAGATCTTCGGAAGGATCTGGTCGCCGCCCAGGATCACATCGTCGGCCTCGCGCCAGAGGCAGGCGTGTTCCGGGCTGTGGCCCTCGCCGACGACGATCCGCCAGTCTTGGCCGCCGATCGACAGCCGGTCGCCCTCGCGCATCCGGACATAGCCCGCCGGCAGGGCGTCGACGGCCCGTCCGAACTGGCCGAAGTCGCGGCGGTACCGGGCGATCTGGGGCTCGTCCCAGCCGGCGGCGCGGTAGAAGTCGGCGCCGCTCTCGGGCGCCGGCTGGCCGCTGTCGGCTAACAGCATCCGGGCGGTGACATACTCCAGCCGGGTCATCACCAGCGGCACGGAGAACCGCTCGCACAGCCAGCCCGCCAAGCCGATGTGGTCCGGATGCATATGGGTGCAGACCACCCGCGTCGCCGGGCGGCCGCCCAGCGGACCTGCCAGCAAGGCCTCCCACTCGTCGCGGGTCCCCGACAGACCGAGGCCGGTGTCGACCAGGGCCCAGCCGTCGCCGTCCTCGACCGCGTAGACATTGATGTGGTCCAGCGCGAGCGGAAGGCTCACGCGCATCCACAGCACCCCCGGCGCGACCTCAACGGCTTCGCCGGTCCCCGGAACGCGGGCGAAGGGATACTCAAGGCCACGCTCCGAGCGCGCGCCGGGGCCTTCCTCCGCCAGAACCGAGCCGTCCGCCAAGTCAGTCTCCAATCAAAACTATGGGGACCATAGGCCCAAGCCCTCGGGCGCGTCCAGCGCTCCGACGCCTTGACCCGGCCACAACCGCCATCCATGGATTTCGCCGAACGGCATCCCTCCGGAGTTTCACTGTGTTCAAGAAAAAGTTGGTCGCGCTGCTCGGCGGCGCGATGGCGCTGTCCCTGCTGGCGGCGCAGCCGGTATTCGCCCAGTCGACGCAGCCGACCCGGACCGACGCGACTGGGGCCACGATCCCGAGCGAATCCCCTTCCTCGGGACGCCTGAGTCGTGGGCAGCGGCAGCAACGCCGTGAACCGGCCGGTCCGACGCCGGAAGCAAACAAGGCGGCCGCTCAGGCCGCTCTGACCGCAGCGGGCCTCGCCTGCCAGGTCACCGAAGCCAATCTGCTTGGCGTTACGGCCGATCAAAGCTCGATGTACGAGGCGGCCTGCGCCGCCGGTCCGGGCTATATGGTCGTGAACTCGACCCCGCCGCAGACCTTCAACTGCCTCGAGCTCGCCAGTCAGGCTGAGGCCAACCGCGCCCGCGACCCGGCCGCCGAAGTCGGCCAGCAATGCGCGCTGCCGGCCAACCAGAACGCTGTCGCCGTCACCGCCGCCTATGCGCGTGACGCGGGCATCGACTGCACCGTCGACCAAGGGTCCGTTATCGGCCGACTGGAAGGCAACATCGTCTATGAGGTCGGCTGCGCCGGCGCCGACGGCTTCCAGATCGAACAGAAGAGCACCGGCTGGTCGAAGGCTCCGTGCTGGGCCCGCGCCATGGAAGGCGCCGCCTGCCGCTACACCACGCCGGACGAAAATCTGACGGCGTGGAAGACGGTGCTGGCCGGCACCGAAGCCGCGGCGTGCTCGGTTCAGCAGGCCCGCAAGGTGGGCGCTGATGCCGAGGGTCGCGTGGTCTATGAGGTCAAGTGCGCCCCTGACTCCGGCTACTTCGTCCGCGTCAACCGCGACACCTTCACCGCCTCGCTTGTCCACCCCTGCGCCGCCGCCGCGCATATCGGAGGCGGCTGCACCCTGAGCACCTTCGCCCCGGCCGCCGCGACCAGCGAGCAATAGGCGGGCCGACATTTCGGACGATCGACGCCCCGGGGTCCGCCCCGGGGCGTTTTTCGTTTCAGCCCCTGCCCTTCACAGACCGGGGCGACGCGCCGTAAGCAGGGGCCATGCGCATCGCCACCTGGAACGTGAACTCCGTCAACGCCCGCCTGCCGACCGTGCTGGCCTGGCTGGAAGCGGCGAACCCCGATGTCGTCGGCTTCCAGGAGATCAAATGCCTGGACGAGAAATTCCCCCGCGAGGCCTTCGAAAGCCTCGGCTACAATGTCGAGGTCCATGGGCAGAAGACCTACAACGGCGTCGCCCTGCTCTCGAAATTCCCGATGTCCGACGTCCGGCGCGGCCTGCCCGGCGAGGACGAGTCCGGGGTCGAGGTCGAGGGCGTCCACTCCCGCTACATCGAGGCCCTGATCGAGTGCCCCCGGCCGGTGCGGGTGGGCTGCCTCTACCTGCCCAACGGCAACCCGGTCGACAGTCCGAAATTCGCCTACAAGCTCGGCTGGATGAGCCGGCTCGAGGCCCACGCCAGGACGCTGCTGGCGCAGGAAGAAGCCTTCACCCTGTGCGGGGACTACAACGTCATACCGACGCCGGAAGACGCCCGGAACCCGTCGGCCTGGGTCAATGACGCCCTGTTTCAGCCCGAGAGCCGCGCCGCCTTCCGGGCCTTGCAGAACCTCGGCCTGTACGAGGCCGGGCCGCTCGGCCACCAGCCGCCGGGGACCTACACCTTCTGGGACTACCAGGCCGGCGCCTGGCAGCGGGACCACGGCATCCGCATCGACTTCCACCTGCTGTCGCCGCAGGCCGCCGACCGCTTCCGCGGCGTCGAGACCCATCGCGACGCCCGCGACATGGACAAGCCGTCCGACCACGTGCCGGTGGTCGTCGAGCTGGAGGACTGAGGCCTTGGCCGATGCGCTCCGGGTCATCCTGCTCGTGGCGCTGGCGGTGGCGGCGCTGACAACGGCCGCGCTGATCCTGGCCTGGTGGATGGAGCCCGCGCGGCGCATGCGGCGGGTGCTGACCAAGTCGCTCGGCGTCGCGCCTGAGGCCGAGGCGCTGTCGCCGGCCGAGGGCCGGGCCGCGGGACTGGACTTCGACGGGGCCCAGGTCGCGGTGCTGTGGAACCGCGGCGGCGCAGGCCTGGTCTATGACTACGAGGAGATCGACGGCGGCGAGATCATCGTCGACGGCCACGTGGTCGCCCGGGTGCGGCGTGGCGAGGCGCGCAAGTCTCTCGACATCAATGCGCCCGACGCCGAGCAGGTCGTCCTGCGCCTGATGTTCGCCGACGCTCGCCACTCTGAGTTCGAGCTGGCCCTGTGGGATGCAACCCTGCCGGTCCAGACCGGTTCACCGGGGGAGGCCCTGCGACTCGGGCGCCGGTGGTTGTCTCACCTTGAAGCGTTGCTGAAAGGCTGAGACGCCCTTCCGGGAACCGTCGGGGGGCGCTAGAAGCCCGCATCCCTGTTGCCCGAGTACCCCTGGAGCGCCCGCCGTGGCCCGTCTGTTCGACGCCTACATCATCGCTGACTGGACCGCCGCCGAGGGCAAGAAACTCGGCGAACAATCGGTCTGGATCGGCGTGGCCAAGCGCGACGTGCGCTTCCGCCTGTACTCGGAGACCCACAACGTCGCCACGCGCGCAGAGGGCGAAGCCCTGCTCGCCTCCCTGCTGGCGGATCACCGCAAGCGCGGCGACCGGGTGCTGGTCGGCTTCGACTTCAACTTCGGCTACCCGGCAGGCACCGCCGAGCGGCTGAAGCTGAACGGGACGCCGTGGCAGGCGATGTGGAAATTCATCGCCTCGAACATCGTCGACAAGCCCGACAACACCAACAACCGCTACCAGGTGGCGGCCAAGGTGAACCGGCTGATGACCGACCAGGCCTGGCCCATGTGGGGCGCCCCGGCGTCGCAGGCCCAGCGCTGGCTGACCACGACCAAGCCCCCGGCGGGCTCGGGAGCCGACATCCCCGAGTTCCGGGCCACCGAGAACGCCGTCCGCAAGGGGAAGCTGCAGCCGAAGTCGGTCTGGCAGATGCACGGCGCCGGCGCGGTCGGCGGGCAGACGCTGGTCGGCATTCCGGCCGTGCGCCGCCTGCTCGAGAGCCTCGGCCCGTCGGGCGCCGTCTGGCCGTTCGGGACCGGCTGGCGCGAGCTGAAGACGGATGACGTCGAGCCGCTGTCCGCCCTGGTGGTCGAGGTCTGGCCGTCGATGTTCAACGCCAAGCCCGAGGCCGGCGAGTACAAGGACCAGGCCCAGGTCCGCGTCACCGCCGAGGCTCTCGCCAAGCTGGACGAGACCGGCGACCTGTCGAAGGCCTTCGGTCCGCCCAAGTCCGCCGACGAGGCCCTGATCGCCCAGGTCGAGCAGGAAGAAGGCTGGATCCTCGGCGCCTAGGCGCCAGACTTGGTACGGTCGAGTGCAGGAAATTGTCGTGACGCTGAGATCGTCGCCCTGGCGGCGTTCTCGGCAGCTCTGAACCGGCCCGATCGAGCATCAGGACGGTCCACGGCGAGTCGACCGTCGGCGGATTCTGTTTCGTGATTTCAAAGACCTGCGCCCTTGCGCGCGTCTGACGCGTGGGACGACAGGACGAGTCTAGCAGCGCCAGGAGCCCCGCTAGCTGAATGACGTTGGCGCCACGGTTGGCGGCGCCGACCGGTGCGCGAAACGGCGGCCAGGCGCCACGGATGGCACGCCAGCCTTGTGGCGAGGTCAGCCGATCAGGGCGCGCGCCGCGGCCCGGGCCTCGTCTGTGATCGTCGCGCCGGATAGCATGCGAGCGATCTCCTCGCCGCGGGCCTGTTCGTCGAGCGTGTCGACCGTGGTCATGGTCAGGCCGTTCGCATCCGCCTTGCGCACCTTCCAGTGGGCGTGGCCGCGGGCCGCGACCTGGGGGCTGTGGGTGACGACCAGGACCTGGGCCCCGTTGGACAGCCGTTGCAGGCGCGAGCCGACCGCTTCGGCCACGGCGCCTCCGACGCCCTGGTCGACTTCATCGAAGATCATCACCGGCTGGCGCAGGCCCTCGCGGCCGGCCAGGGCGGCCTTCATGGCCAGGGCGAAGCGGGCCAGTTCCCCACCGGACGCGATGGCGTCCAGCGGGCCGAAGGGCGTCCCGGCGTTGGTGGCGATCTCGAAGCGCACGGTCTCGACGCCGAGGGGGCCGCGACGACCGTCGGGGACCGGCTCGAAGGCCACGCGGAAACGGGCGCGGTCCAGCTTGAGCGGGCCGAGTTCGCCCATCACCCCGGCGGTCAGACGATCGGCGGCGGCCTCGCGCGCCGAGGTGAGCAGCATAGCCGCCACGTCATAGGACTCGCGCGCGGCCGAGGCGGCGCGTTCGGCGGCGGTGATGGCGTCGGCCCCGTCCTCGATCAGGCGCAGCTGCTCGCGGAAGCGCTCGCGCAGGGTCGGCAGCATCTCGACGGACGTGTTCAGCTTACGGGCCGCGGCGCGCAGGGCGAACAGCCGCTCCTCGGTCTTGTCGAGGCGGCCCGGCTCGAAGTCGAAGGCGTCGGCGGCTGAGTCGACGCAAGCGATGGCCTCCTCGGCCTCCACCAGGGTGCGGTCGATGGCCTCGGCGGCGGCGGTCAGCCGGATGATCAGCGGGTGATCGGCCTCGGCGCCCGACTGGGTCGCGCGCTGGCGGGCGTGTTCGACGGCGCGCAGGGCGGCCGACAGATTGCGCGACAGCTTGTCTCCGCCCAGCGACTGGCGGGCGTCCGACAGGTCGGCGATGGCCTTTTCGGCCGCGCCCAGCAAGGCGCGCTCGCCGGCGAGTTCGGTTTCCTCGTCAGGGCGCGGATCCAGCGCGTCCAACTCGGCGAGGTTCAGGGCCAGCTCCTCGGCGTGGGCGGCCGCATCGGCGGCGGCGGCCTTGAGCTCGGCGACCGCGCGCTCGGCGGTCTTCAGCGTCTCGGCGGCGGCGGCGACGCCCGCCAGCTGGGGCTGCAGGCCGCCGTAGATGTCGAGCAGGGCGCGGTGGGTCTTCCAGTCGAGCAGGCCGACGGTCTCGTGCTGGCCGTGGACCTCGACCAGGGCCTGTCCGATCTCGCGCAGGGCGGCCACGCCGGCGGGCTGGTCGTTGACGAAGCCGCGGCTGCGGCCGTCGGCCGTCAGGGTCCGGCGCAGAATAAGCTCCTCGCCCGGCGTGACCTCGAAGCCCCGCTCGGCGATCAGCTCGATCAGGGCGTCGTCGTCAGGGGCGGTGAAGACGGCGGTGGCCGAGGCCTGTTTGGCCCCGGCGCGGACCAGGCCGGCGTCGGCGCGCGCGCCCAGCGCCAGGCCGAGGGCGTCCAGGATGATCGACTTGCCGGCCCCGGTCTCGCCGGTCAGCACGGTCAGGCCGTGCTCGACGTCGAGGTCGAGCACATCCACCAGCACGATGTCGCGGATCGACAGGGCGGTCAGCAAGGGGCTGCTCCGCCGAGGCTCAAGGGACCGGAAACGCGGTGATCAGGATGAGGCAAGACGAATCGATCTCTCGGGCGACGCCGGAGAATGCTGGCTGTTCGCCCCCCGGGTAAAGCCCGAGGTTAGCGGAACATATCGGAAACGTCAGCCCGGGATGATCCGGCGCAGCCAGCTCTCGCGCTCACCGCTCGGCGCCACGTCGGGACGCTGGCCTTCTTCAGTCAGCAGGGCGTAGGCCTCGGCGTACCAGGGGCTGCCCGGATAGTTGTGACCGAGCACGGCGCCGTTGCGGGTCGCCTCTTCCTTCAGGCCGAGCATCAGATTGACCTCGACGAGCCGGAACAGGGCCTCAGGCGTGTGCGAGGTGCGCTGATAGGCCTGGTTGTCGATCACCGCCTTGTAGCGGTTCAGCGCCGCCAGCGGCTGGCCGGCGCGCTGGTAGTAGCGGCCGATCGCCATTTCCTTGCCGGCGAGCTGGTCGTTGACCATGTCGATCTTGACCGTGGCGTCGCTGGCATAGGTGGTCCCGGGGTAGCGGCGAACCACGTCACGCAGGCCGTCGAGCGCCGCCTGGGCGTAGCCCTGGTCGCGGCCGACGTCGGTGATCTGCTCGAAATTGCTCAGCGCCTTCATGTAAAAAGCGTACGGCGCGCTGGGATTGCCCGGGAACAGCTGGATGAAGCGGTCCGAGGCGGCGATGGCCTCGGCGTAGTTGTTGTTCTGATAGTGGGCGTAGATCTGCATCAGGATCGCGCGGCGCGACCACTCCGAATACGGATGCTGGCGCTCGACCTCCTGGAAATAGTCGATCGCGTCGGCCCAGCGCTGGCTTTCCAGGCGCTGGTAGCCGGTGTTGTACAGGGCCTCGACCGGGCGCTCTTCGTAAGCCAGGCGGGGCCGGTCGGAGCGGCCGGCGCACGCCGCCATCGTCAGGGCTGAGACGGCCACGGCCGACAGGATCAGGCCAGTGCGAATCTTCGAAGCGAGCAAGGACGACCTCAACATGACATGCCGACGGGTTTGCCCCCCGCCGACGCCCCCTGGGAACGAGACGCGATCTCTACACCAGCCGACAAGTCCACGCCAATGCGAGAAGAAGTCGTTCAAAAAGACGCTCAGCGCCTTGTGGCCCCGCCGTCCCCTGATATGTAGCGCGCCAACGCCACGGCGGCGAATGAGCCGGGCGATGACGGCGAAAGGATGACCGGACATGAAGCTGCTCTCTGGCAACTCCAACCGGACCCTGTCCCAGGCGATCGCCGATCACCTGGACACCCCTTTGACCAAGGCGCAGGTCAAGCGATTCGCTGACAACGAGGTGTTCGCCGTCATCGAGGAGAACGTCCGCGGCGAGGACGTCTTCATCATCCAGTCGACCAGCTATCCGGCGAACGACAACCTGATGGAGCTGTTGATCATGACGGACGCCCTGGTGCGGGCTTCCGCCAAGCGGATCACGGCGGTGATGCCCTACTTCGGCTACGCCCGTCAGGACCGGAAGACCGGCGGCCGCACCCCGATCTCGGCCAAGCTGGTGGCCAACCTGATCACCCGCGCCGGCGCCGACCGGGTCCTGACGATGGATCTGCACGCCGGCCAGATCCAGGGCTTCTTCGACATTCCGACCGATAACCTGGTGGCCACCCCGGTGCTGGCCCAGGACATCAAGGACCACTATCCGCGCGGCGACGACCTGATGATCGTCTCGCCCGACGTCGGCGGCGTGGTGCGCGCCCGCTCGCTGGCCAAGCGCCTGGATGCGGACCTGGCCATCGTCGACAAGCGCCGCCCCAAGGCCGGCGAGAGCGAGGTCATGAACATCATCGGCGACGTCGAAGGCCGTCGCTGCATCCTGTTCGACGACATCGTCGATTCGGGCGGCACCCTGGTCAACGCCGCCCAGGCCCTGATCGACAAGGGCGCGACCGAGGTTTCGGCCTACATCAGCCACGGCGTGCTCTCGGGCCCGGCGGTCCAGCGGGTTACGGACGGCCCGCTGAAGGAGCTGGTCATCACCGACTCGATCGAGCAGCCCCACGAGGTGCTGAACTGCGCCAAGATCCGCAGCGTCTCGGTCGCTCCGCTCATCGGCGAGGCCATCCGCCGCATCGCCAACGAAGAATCGGTCTCCAAGCTGTTCGACTGAGTTTTCGCGGAACGCCTTCGGGCCCGCCGTATTAGCGCCCTACGGTTCGGCGTTGATGGGGCGTCGGCATTCCGAGGAGTTCGTATGAGATCGGCTGTCCAACGCCGCGGCGTCGCCGTGGCCGCCATCGTCGCCGCCGCCGTGCTGGCCAGCTGCGGGACCACCCAGGCTGAGCTGCAGGCCCAGGCGGCCGCGGAACGCGCCGCCGCCGAAGCGGCCGCCGCGCTTGCCCCCCCGCCGGTGAGGCTGGACGCGGGCGTGGCCGAGGCCGCGGCGGTCTATGTCGCCTTCACTCGCGAGATGTCGGCCATGCAGGGCGGCTTCGACAGCCCCGAAGCGGTGCAGGCGGCCCTGCGCAGCGGCTCGTCCTACAATGCCGAACAGCTTTCGCGCGGCCTGGTGGCCTACGCCTCGATCCTGGCCCTGCAGTCGCCGGAGTATGTCGCCGGGGTGCGGCAGTACACGCTCAATCCGGATGCGCGCCGCGAGCTGGTCGCCAAGATCATCGCCGACCCCCGGCAGGCCTCGTACATCGACGGCGCGGACGCTGCGGCCCAGCTGGTCACCTCGATGCTGAAGCGGGACATCGACGCCCTGAGTCGCGCCGCCAACTCGGTCGAGAACGACGCCTACGCCGTCCAGGCCCGGCACGATCCGCGGCGCGGCTGGGGCGTGGCCGAGGTGTTCGACCGCGAGGGCCGGCTGGCCCGGACCAAGGCCCTGTCGGCGCAGGACGTGCTGCCCTCCGCCTCCGAAGCCGCCGAACTGCTGGCGGCGGCTCAGGGCGGACGCGAGCTGTCCAGCGAAGGACAGCGCCGCAGGCCGCCCTATCCGCCGGTGATCGAACGGGCCCTGGCCATTGCGGCTCTGGCTGCGCTCGGCGAGGGCGACCGGGCCAACACCGAGGCCCTGCAGGTCGAGGCCGTCAGCGAGCGCTGCCTCAACCTGTCCAAACTGATGCTCTTCCAGTGCCTGGCCGCGTCGCGACCGAGCTATGAGGACATGTTCTGCGTCGGGCGGCACGTCGTGCGCGACCTGGCCACCTGCACCCGCGGCGCGGCGATGCCCGCGGCGATCGTAACCGTCTCGGACGTGGTGCCGGCGCCGTCGATCACTCCTGCCCCGTTCACGCCGGACCCGCCGGCCCGCAGCGAACCGGCCCCGACACCGACCCCGACGCCGGCGCGCGTCACGCCGCCGGCGCCGCGCATCCAGACCCCGACGCCGCGGCCGCGGCCTGTGACCCCGGCGCAGACTCCGGCCCAGTCCCCCGCGCCGACCCCGGGCCCCGCCTCGCCGGCCAGTTCGATCACCGAGCGGCTCAACACCGGACCGGGCGCAGAACGCTGACGGAAATGTCGCCCTCGCGACGCATCTTATTGCTACGCTTGGATTAACGCTCGGCGAACCCTTTTGGCCGCGATATAAGCGATGGTCGTCATTCGCGTCTGAAAGCGGACGCACGGGTCGTTGGGGGTATGCATGGTTGAAGCTCACGTGCGTAGGGGACTGGCGCTCGCCGCCGTTGCCGCCGCGGCCATTCTGGCCAGTTGCGCCACCCCGGAGCCGGAGCCTGCTCCGCCGCCACCCCCGCCGCCGCCGCCGCCGGCCGTGAGCATGAACGAGGGCGTGGCCCAGGCCGCCTCGATCTACGTCGCCTTCATGCGCGACGTCGGCACCATCCCGCCGGGCGGCTTCCCGGACGCCGAGTCCATCCAGGCCGCCCTGCGCAAGGGCTCCGCCTATGAGCCGACCCAGCTGTCGCGCGGCATGATCGCGTACGGCTCGATCCTGGCTCTGCAGTCGCCCGAGTTCGTCAACGGCGTCCGCACCTTCGCGACCGATCCGACCACCCGCCAGGAAGTGATCGCGCGCATCATCGCCGACCCAGCCTACGCCGCCACCCTGCCCGGGGCGGACGCCGCCGCCGGCCTGATCGTCGAAACGATCGGCAAGGACTCGGCCGCCATGCTGCTGATCGCCGACGCGGTCGAGCAGGACGCCTACACCATCCAGGGCCGCTCGGACCCGCGCCGCCGCTGGGCCGTCGCCCACGTGCAGAACCGCGAAGTCCGCCTGCAGACGACCAAGACCCTGTCGGCCAACCAGATGCTGCCCTCGGCCGAAGAATCGGCCCGCTTGTTCGCCGCCGCCAACAGCGGCGCCGGCCTCGAGGTCGCTCCCGCGCAGGCCACGCCGCCCTACACCCCCGCCGTGGTGCGTTCGCTGGCCCTGGCGGCTCTGGCGGCCTTGGGGGCCGGCGGCGAGGACGCCCGCGCCAACACCGAGGCCCTGACCGTCGAGCAGACCAACGAGTTCTGCCTGAACATGTCCAAGCTGATGCTCTTCCAGTGCCTGGCGGCCTCGCGCCCCAGCTATGAGGACATCTTCTGCGTCGGCCGCCACGTGGCGCGTGACCTGGCCACCTGCACGGCGAACTACGTCCGCCCGGCCCCGCCGACCGTCCCGATGCACGCGACTCCGGGCGAGGGCGAGGTGCCGCTGCAGACGTCGGTCGCCGCTGGAGCGGCCGCCGCTTCGACCACCGCAACGGCCGCACTGAACGGCCGAAGCTGATCGCGGAGCACAAGACGCCGCGGAGACGGTTGCGTCCCGCGGCGTCTGCGTGTAATAGCCCGCGCTCTTGAATTCCGAGGGTTCGAGGACCCCGCCGCGCGGCAGTATATGTCAGCGCGGCGCTTCTGTTGTTGAGGCGAGCCAGATGGCCGAGATCATTCTGAACGTCGACGTCCGTGACGGCGTTGGCACCGGTGGCGCCCGCGCCGCGCGTCGTGCGGGCATGGTCCCGGGCGTCCTGTACGGCGGCGACAAGGCCCCCGTCGCCATTTCGGTGAACGAGAAGGACTTCCGCAAGTCCCTCTACACCGGCAAGCTCCTGGGCCACCTGGTGACCCTGAAGTACGGCAAGGAAACCCAGCCGGTCATCGCCCGCGACGTGCAGTTCGACCCGGTGTCGGACCGCCCGCTGCACTTCGACCTGATGCGCGTCGACGAAAAGCAGACCATCAAGATCGAAGTGCCGGTGCACTTCATCAACCAGGACCAGTGCGAAGCCTTCCGTCAGGGCGGCTCGCTGGAAATCGTCCGTCACTCGGTCGAAGTGAAGGTCCGCGCGGACCACATCCCGGAAGACCTGATCGTCGATCTGGCCGGCCACAAGCTGGGCGACACCATCCGCTGGACCGACCTGAAGGGCACGGAAGAGGTCGAGCCGACCATCACCGACCGCGACTTCGTGATCGCCTCGATCAAGGCCTCGTCGGCCGCCAAGGCTGCTGACGAGATCGAAGAAGCCATCGCCGAGGAACAGGCCGCCGCCGCCGAGGCCGCTGCCGAGGACGTCCCGGCCACCGAACAGGCCGAAGGCGAAGACGCCGCCGCCGAGGGCGAATCGTCGGAAGGCTAACGCCTCCTACGATCGACTGTTATCTGGAGCGGCCCCTTCCGGTTACGGATGGGGCCGTTTCCTTGTCCGGAGCATGCCATGATCATCGTCGCCGGCCTGGGCAACCCGGGTCCGAAATACCAGGGCAACCGCCACAACATCGGCTTCATGGCCGCCGACGAGATCGCGCGCCGCTGGTCGTTCGGGCCGGAGCGCGCCAAATTCCAGTCGGTGATCCGCGAGGGCGAGGTCACCACGGTCAAGGGGCCGGTCAAGGTCCTGCTGATGAAGCCCCAGACCTATATGAACGAGAGCGGCCGGGCCGTCGGCGAGGCGGCGCGCTTCTACAAGGTCCAACCGGCCGACGTCATCGTCTTCCATGACGAGATCGACCTGGCCCCGGGCCGCTTCCGCATGAAGTTGGGCGGCGGCGCCGCCGGCCAGAACGGCGTGCGCAGCCTGATCAGCCAGCTGGGCGCCGACTTCCGCCGCGCCCGCATGGGCATCGGTCATCCGGGCGAGCCGCAGCTGGTCCACGGCCATGTGCTGAGCGACTTCCACAAGGCCGACCAGGCCTGGCTGCAGCCGATGCTGGACGCCTGCGCCGACGCCCTGCCCTTCGCCCTGGCCGGCGACGACGACCGCTATCAGGCCGAGGTCATGCGCCTGGCCCCGGCCCCCAAGTTCAGCCCCCGCCAGGCGGCGCAGGACGCGCGGAACGGCGGCTAGTCCAGCCGAGACGTACGGTCGCGGTTCCCAAGCGGCCCGCGCCCGGCTAGGAGGGCGGCGTGAACGCCCGGGCCGACAATTGGTCGCTTTCGAAGTCGCTGGCCTTCCTGGCCGCGGTGTTCGCGATCACGCTCGGCAGCCTGTTCCCGTTCGCGGCCCTGGCCGCGGTCCAGCCCGGCCAGCCGCTGATCATCTGCTCGGCCCAGGGGCCGATGGAGGTCCAGCTGGGCGGCGACATGGACGGCCCGGCGGGCAAGACCCACCTGCCCAAATGCGCCGCCTGCGTCATGCCGCTGCTGGCCGCCCTGCCCGCCCCGCCGACGCCCGAGCCGACCATCACCCCCGCCTCGGCCGAGGCCATCGCCTACACTCCCCAGGCCGCGGCTCCACCGCCGCCCGCCCGCGCGCCGCCGCGCCCGCCGTCGACCGCCCCGCCCCACGCCTGAAGCAGAACCGCGCCCTCGCGCGCATGTCCCCGCCCGCCGACCGGCGCGGCGGGCGCCCTTCTCTGTTTCAGGACCCATTTGATGTCCCTTCGGACCCTCGCAGCGCCCTGCGCGCTGCTGCTTGCGGCTTCGGCCGCGCCCGCCTTCGCCCATGAGCCTGCTGCGCCGAGCGACGACCCCGCCGTGCTAGACAGCGTCATCGTCACCGGTCGCCGCGATCCGGAAGATCCCCAGGTCGTCGCCGACGCCCGCGCCCTGATGGCCCGTACGCCCGGCGCCGTCGCCGTGGTCTCGGCCGAGAGCTATGAGACCCGCTTCGCCCAGGGCTTCTCCGACAGCCTGCGCAATGTGCCCGGAGTGATGGCGCAGAAACGCTATGGCGAGGAGAGCCGCCTCTCGATCCGCGGCTCGGGCATCGCCCAGGGCTTCCACCAGCGCGGCGTGCTGCTGGCCCAGGACGGCGTACCCTTCGCCGACGCCGACGGCTTCTCCGACTTCCAGGGGGTCGATCAGCTCGGCGCCCGCTATATCGAGGTGTGGAAGGGGTCGAACACCCTACGCTTCGGCGGGGCCCAGCTGGGCGGCGCGATCAATCTGGTCACGCCCACCGGCCGGACGGCGCAGGACGAGCTGAGGCTGCAGGCCGAGGCCGGGTCGTACGGCTTCCGCCGCCTGCACGGCGAGGCCGGGGGCGTGCGCGGCGACTGGGACGGCTTCGTCGCGCTCACGGCGATGGAGGCGGACGGATGGCGGGCGCAGAGCGACCAGTCGCAGGCCCGCATCGCCGCCAACCTCGGTTACAGCTTCGGCGACGACCGCGAGGTGCGCCTGATCGTCCAGGCGGCCGACATCCAGCAGTCCGTGCCGGGCGCCCTGACCCTGAACCAGGCCCTGACCACGCCGCGCATGGCCCCGGCGAGCAACATCCTCAACGACAACGCCCGCGACCAGACGCTGAAGCGGGCGACCCTGCAGACGCGCTGGCGGTTCGACGATCAGACCCTGTTCGAGGGCGCGGTCTGGGGCTGGGGCAAGGCGCTGTATCACCCGATCTTCCAGGTCGTGGACCAGCAGAGCGAGACCCGCGGCGCCTTCGCCCGCGTCGACTGGACCGGGACCGTCGCGGCTCTGAAGGCCGACGCCTTCTACGGCTTCAGTTGGCGCGACGGGGGGCTGGACGCCCTGCGCTACGTCAATGTGGGCGGCCAGCGCGGAGCTCTGACGGCCAAGGCCTATCAGCAGGCCGACGGACTGGACGTGTTCGGCGAGGGCCGGCTGTTCGTGACGGAGCAGCTGGCGCTGGTCGCCGGAGGTTCGTTCGGACGGGCGACGCGCAACTACGCGGACCGGCTCGACCCGGCCAATGACGACGCCATCGCGTACGACTGGTTCGCGCCGCGCCTGGGCCTGTTGTGGGAGGCCGAGGACGGGGCGCAGGTGTTCGCCAACCTGACCCGCTCGGTCGAACCGCCGGCCTATGGGGCGCTGGTGCAGGCGCCGCTGGCGGGGTTCACCCCGGTCGAGGTGCAGGACGCCTGGACCGCCGAGCTCGGCACGCGCGGGCGGCGCGGGGCCTTCGCCTGGGACCTGGCCGTCTATCGCAGCGAGATCGAGGGGGAGATCCTCAGTTTCATCGTCGGCCCGGACATCCCGGCGGCGACCTTCAACGCCGGTCGGACCGTGCACCAGGGGATCGAGGCCGGGCTGGACTGGCGGCTGCCGTCGCTTACGGGGGGCGACCTGTTGCTGCGCCAGACATACGCCTTCAGCGACTTCCGCTTCGAGAACGATCCGCGCTGGGGCGACAACCGCCTGCCGGTGGTTCCCCGGCGCCAGTACCGGGCCGAGCTGACCTGGCGGCGCGGCGGAGCCTTCGTCAGTCCGTCGGTAGAATGGCGTCCGCAGGACGTCTGGGTCGACTACGCCAACACCCTGAAGGCGCCGAGCTACGCCCTGCTGGGATTGAACACCGGCTTCGACGTGAGCGAGGGCGTCGCGGTCTACGCCGACCTGCGCAACCTGACCGACGAGCGCTACGTCGGCGAGTTCGCGGCGGTCACCGATGCGCGGACCGCCGGGACGGCGGTCTTCTATCCCGGCGAGGGCCGCTCGGCCTACGTCGGCGTGCGGGTGAGCTACTGATGGACAAGCTGCGAGCCGTCGCGCCGATCTCGGGCGCCTATCGCGCCGTCTGGCGCTGGCATTTCTATGCCGGGCTGATCGTCCTGCCCGTGCTGATGCTGATGTCGCTCACCGGCGGAATCTACCTGTACCGGGCCGAGATCGAGGACGCGGTCTATCGGCCGGTCGCCGAGATCAGCGCTCAGAAGGAGACGGTTTCGCCCGACCTCTGGGCCGCGGCGGCCGCCCGCGAGGGCCGGGTGGTCAATGTGCTGAGGCCCGCGCGCGACGATCGCGCCGTGCGCTTCACCGTCGAGCGGGCGGACGGGCGGCAGGCTTTCGTCTTCGTCGATCCGCACGACGCGCGAGTGACCGGCGTGGCCGAGGGCGGCGGGCCGATGGAGACGGTCAAGCGGCTGCACTCCCTGGTCATCGCCGGCCCGTGGGCCAACATCCTCGTCGAGATCGTCGCCGGCTGGGCCATGATCCTGGTCGCCACCGGCCTGTTCCTGTGGTGGCCCCGCAAGCGCGAGGCCGGGGTGCTGACCGTGCGGGCCCGGGCCGGACGCGGCCTGTGGCGCGACATCCATGCGGTGACCGGCCTCTACGCCGGGGCGGTGATCTTCTTCCTCGCCTTCACCGGCATGCCCTGGTCGGCGGTGTGGGGCGACCAGATCCTGAACGTCATGCGCGAGAGCGGAATCGGACGCCCGCCGGCCCCGGCGGCGGAGAGCTGGGCGCACGCCGAGCACCATGACGAACCGGCCGGCGTGGGCTGGACGATGGAGCACGCGACGATGGCGCACGGCGCGCCGGGGACGCCGAGCCTGGCCAAGGTGGTCGCGGCCCCCGAGTCACGCGGCCTGCCCCGGCCCTATCTGATCTCTGCGCCCAAGAGCGACGGGCTGGCCTGGACGGCGGCGACCCAGCCGCAGCGGGTGGAGGACACCCGCATCCTCTATGTCGACGGGGTGACCGGCGCGGTCCGTGGCGATATCGACTACGGCCAGTTCGGCTGGGGCGCCAAGGCCTTCGAATGGGGCGTGGCGACCCACCAGGGGACGCAGTACGGCGAGGCCAACCGGATCGTCATGCTGCTCGGCTGCATCGCCATCTGGGTGCTGTCGCTGAGCGGCCTGGCCATGTGGTGGACGCGGCGGCCTCACGGACGCCTCGGCGCCCCCGTAGCCCCGCCGGGACCGCGCGTGCGGGCGGCGGTTCTGGGAATCGTCATTCCCTTCTCGATCCTCTATCCCCTCACCGGGTTGAGCCTGCTCGTCGCCCTCCTGCTGGACTGGGTGGTGAGGACGGCGATGCGGCCCCGGCCTGCCTCTGCGTGAAAGGACTGCGCATGAAGACCCTGCCCCTGCTGGCCTCGGCCTTCGTTCTGGCCGGACTGGCCGCCTGCAACCAGGGCGGCGCCAAGAGCGCGGGCGGCGCCGAGGCCGCGACGGTGCAGGTGACCGGCGCCCTGTGCCGGCCGACGCCTCCGGGCCGGAAGGTGACCGGCTGCTATCTGACGATGACCGCCTCGACGAACGACCGCCTGGTCTCGCTCAGCTCGGAGGCCGCCGGCCGGGCGCAGCTCCACGAGAGCAAGATGGAGAACAACATGATGGTCATGTACGAGCTGCGCGAGGGCCTCGCCCTGCCGGCCGGCGAGGCCGTCGTGCTGGAGCCGAACAATCGGCACATCATGCTGCTGGGGGTGAAGGAGCCGCTGAAGGCCGGCGACACCGTGCCGCTGACCCTGACCTTCGCCTCGGCGCCGCCGGTTCAGATCGAGGCGAGCGTGGCCCAGCCGCCCGTCCCCGGGACCGAACACGCAGGTCATTGAGGCCTTCGACGACGCGCGAGCCTGACAAACGGCCTCAGGTCCGCTAAGGGCACGCGCTCATCAAGGAATACCCGCCCCCATGGCTCTGAAAGTCGCGATCGTCGGCCTGCCCAACGTCGGCAAGTCCACCCTGTTCAACGCCCTGACCAAGACGGCGGCGGCGCAGGCGGCGAACTATCCGTTCTGCACCATCGAGCCGAACACCGGCGACGTGGCCGTGCCCGAGCCGCGCCTCGACGTGCTGGCGGCCATCGCGGGCTCGAAAGAGATCATCCCGTCGCGGATCACCTTCGTCGACATCGCCGGCCTGGTGCGCGGCGCGTCGAAGGGCGAGGGCCTGGGCAACCAGTTCCTGGCCAATATCCGCGACTGCGACGCCGTGGCCTTCGTCGCCCGCTGCTTCGTCGATGACGACATCACCCACGTCGAGAACCGCATCGACCCGATCTCGGACCTCGAGATCATCGAGACCGAGCTGATGCTGGCCGACCTCGAAAGCCTCGAGAAGCGCTACCCCAACGTCGAGAAGCGCGCCAAGACCGGCGACAAGGAGATGCAGGGCACCCTGCGCCTCATCAACCTGGCCCTCGAACAGCTGCGCGCCGGCAAGCCCGCCCGCGTCGCCGAGATCAGCAAGGAGGACGAGAAGGCGTGGCACATGCTGCAGCTGCTGACCTCCCTGCCCGCCCTGTACGTCGCCAACGTCGACGAGGGTTCGGCCGACAAGGGCAATGAACTGTCTGACCTAGTCGCCAAGCGCGCCGCCGCCGACAACGCCAAGTCGGTGGTCATCTCGGCCAAGATCGATTCCGAGCTGGCCGTGCTGGACGCCGAGGAGCAGGCCGAGTTCCTGGAGAGCCTGGGCCTAGCCGAGCCGGGCCTGAACCGCCTGATCCGCGAAGCCTATGCGCTGCTGGGCCTGCAGTCCTACTTCACCGTGGGACCGAAGGAGGCGCGCGCCTGGACCATCCACGTCGGCGACACCGCGCCCCAGGCGGCCGGCGTCATCCACACCGACTTCGAGAAGGGCTTCATCCGCGCCGAGACCATCGCCTACGACGACTATGTCGCGTTGAAGGGCGAAGCCAAGGCCCGCGAGGCCGGCAAGCTGCGCGCCGAGGGCAAGAGCTACGTCGTCAAGGACGGCGACGTGATGAACTTCCTGTTCAACTGATCGCGGCTTCGCCTCAGCCCTTCGCGGCGGTCTCGTTCAGCTGCGTGCATTTCGTGAGGGCGACCGTCGCGTTGTCGCGGTTCAGCCAGGTCAGCCGCATGGTCTGGCCGGCGACCTCCATGCGGATGCGTTCGTTCGAGGTCATGCCTTCGCCGGTGCATGTCAGGGCCGCCTCATAGCCCTGGCTCACCTGGTCGACGGCGGCGATGGCGCAGCTGTTTTCATAACCCTCGAACCGGGTCGTGGTGATCTCGATCGGCCGCTCCGGGCCTTCCCGGTTGAGACACCAGGCGACATCGGCGGCCCAGCGGCCGACAAATGAGCGGGGACCGGCGCCCGGCATCACCGTGCCGACCCCGGGTGGCGGCGGCGGCGGCGGAGCCGCGGCCTGAGGCGTATCGATCGGCTGAGCGGGTTCGGTAGGGGGATTGGTCGCCTGCGGACCGCAAGCGGAGAGGGCGAGCAGGCTGATCAGGGTGAGTCGCAAAGGGGCCATGGCGAAGCTAACGCGCCGCCTCAAGGAGGGGTCCAAACGGACTTGTCCGCGGCAATTTACTCGCCTGAATGACGATTTTCGCGGCCACGCTTGCATCCCCGGCTTGTTTTTGCGACCGCTTCGGCAGTGTCGAGAACAAGGGGGCGTCCCGAATGACTCAGAACACCAATCCGTGGGCAGTTCAGATCGATCCGCTGGCGCAGGACGTCGCAGCGGTGCTCAAGCGCATGGGCGGTTCGGCCCACCAGCGCGATGTCGTGCAGTGCGTCGCCGCCATGAAGCGACAGCGCGGCGAGATGGTCGCCCAGGATCTGGCCAACCGGATCATCGAGGTCTTCGAGCGCTATCGCGACCTGTTCTTCAAGCCGTTCGGCGAAGGCTCGATGCGCTGGGCGTTGCAGCCCGGGGTCGCCTGAGGCCCGCGCGCCTCGGAGCAAACGAAAAGGCCCGCGACGTCGCCGTCGCGGGCCTTCGTGCATCTGGCTATCCGATCAGAAGCGACGCACGTAGCTCAGGCCGTAGGTGTCGAGCTCGCCGCCGTCGTCCTGGAAGTCGCGACGGGTCCAGTCGGCGCGCAGGCCGTTCTGGCTGTCGAAGAACCAGTTGGCGCCGGCGCCGTAGTTGACGCTCTCGCCGTCCGCCTGGGCGGTGACGCCGGCCACGTCCGCCTTGATCGAGGTCGTGCCGTAGCCGACCCGACCGAACAGTTCGAGGTTCGGGCTCACCGGCACGTTGGCGACGCCGTAGATGGCGGCGTCATAATCATGCTCGAGCTTGCCGTCGACGCCGGCGAAGGAGATGTCCTCGTCCTTCACGCCGACCGAGGCTTCGCCCTCGACGCCGAAGTAACGGCTCATCTTGGCCGTGACTCGACCCGTGACGGCGCCCAGGTCACCTTGGTCCCCATCAAGTTGAGTGTAGCCGAGCGAACCCGTCCATTGAGGGTTCGAAACGCTCTGAGCCATCGCAGGCGCAGCGATCAGAGTAAGAGCGGCGGCGGAGAGTAGAATAGTACGCATAGTTTCTGTATCCCTTTGGATGTGGTGACTTCTGTGGTCACCAGCCCCATCCAGCGGGTCTACAAATGGCTCTCTAGCCGAGCCGTTCCAGAGCCCATGCTAAACCTGAATCAACCTGTGAGCGCGGGGACACATACACCGCTACGCCAACCTTGACCTTATCGTGTCCATAGGCTGAACGCAGGATGACTAGCGGTCTTTTTCCCGCTCCGTCCCGGCCCGGGCGTGCAGTGCGGCCTGGGCAGCGGCGAGGCGAGCGATGGGCACGCGGTAGGGCGAGCAGCTGACGTAGTTGAGGCCCGCCTCCTCGCAGAAGGCGATCGAGGCGGGGTCGCCGCCGTGCTCGCCGCAGATGCCCATCTTGATGCCAGGACGCACAGCGCCGCCCCGCTCCGCGGCGATGCGGATCAGGTCGCCGACGCCGTCGCGATCCAGCCGGACGAAGGGATCGGTCTCGAAGATGCCCTTGTCCAGATAGGCCTGCAGGAAGCGGCCGGAGTCGTCGCGGCTGATGCCGAAGGTGGTCTGGGTCAGGTCGTTGGTGCCGAAGCTGAAGAATTCGGCGTGCTCGGCCAGGTCGCCGGCGCGGAGCGCCGCGCGGGGCAGTTCGATCATGGTGCCGACCAGGTAGTCGATCGACTGGCCGGTCTCGGCGAACACCGCCTGGGCGGTCCGGTCGGTCAGCTCGCGCAGGTATTTCATCTCCAGGCCCAGGGCGACCAGCGGGTGCATGATCTCCGGCAGCGGGGCCTGGCCCGAGGTCGCCTGCACCTCCAGGGCCGCCTCGATAATGGCGCGGACCTGCATCTCGTAGATCTCGGGATAGGCGACGCCGAGGCGGCAACCGCGGTGGCCGAGCATGGGGTTGGTCTCGTGCAGTTCGCGGGCCCGGCGCTTGAGCTTGCCGGCGTCGATGCCCGAAGTCTTGGCCAGGGCGTCCATCTCCGCCTCGGTGTGCGGAATGAACTCGTGCAGCGGCGGGTCGAGCAGGCGGACTGTGACCGGCAGGCCGGCCATGATGGTGAACAGCTCGACGAAGTCCGCCTTCTGGAACGGCGCGATCTTGGCCAGGGCGGCGCGGCGGCCGGCTTCGTCGTCGGCGAGGATCATCTCGCGCACGGCGGCGATGCGGGTGTCGTCGAAGAACATGTGCTCGGTGCGGCACAGGCCGATGCCCTCGGCGCCGAAGCCGCGGGCGGTCTTGGCGTCCAGCGGCGTCTCGGCGTTGGCGCGGACGCGCAGGCGACGGACCTTGTCGGCCCAGGCCATCAGGGTCTGGAAATCGCCGGTCAGCTCGGGCTCGATCATGCGCACAGCGCCGTCCAGCACCTCGCCCTTGGAGCCGTCGATGGTGACGATCTCGCCGGCGCGGAAGGTGCGGCCACGCGCGGTGAAGGTCTGGGCGCGATCGTCGATGTGGATCTCGCCGGCCCCGGACACGCAGGGCCGGCCCATGCCGCGGGCGACCACCGCCGCATGGCTGGTCATGCCGCCGCGGGCGGTGACGATGCCGCGAGCCGCGTGCATGCCGTGGATGTCCTCGGGCGAGGTCTCCTCGCGCACCAGGATCACCGCCTCGCCCAGCTGAGCCAGGCGCTCGGCCTCGTCGGCGTCGAAGACGATCTTGCCGGTGGCGGCGCCCGGACTGGCCGGCAGACCGGCGGCGACGACATTGCGGACGGCGTTCGGATCCAGGGTCGGATGCAGCAACTGGTCCAGAGCCGCCGGCTCGACGCGGCTGATCGCTTCCTCCTGGGAGATGACGCCCTCGGCGGCCAGGTCGACGGCGATCTTCAGCGCAGACTTGGCGGTGCGCTTGCCGTTGCGGGTCTGCAGCATCCAGAGCCGACCCTGTTCGACCGTGAACTCGATGTCCTGCATGTCGCGGTAGTGGCTCTCAAGCCGTCCGACGACCTCGACGAACTGGCCGAACACCTCCGGCATCGCCTCTTCCATCGAGGGATGGATGTCGCCCATCTCCTCGCGCCCGGCCCGGGTCAGGGCCTGGGGGGTGCGGATGCCGGCGACGACGTCCTCGCCCTGGGCGTTGATCAGGAACTCGCCGTACAGGCGAGCCTCGCCGGTCGAGGGGTTGCGGGTGAAGGCCACGCCGGTGGCCGAGGTCTCGCCCATGTTGCCGAACACCATCGACTGGATGTTCACGGCCGTGCCCCAGCTCTCGGGGATGTCGTGCATGCGGCGATAGAATTTGGCCCGGTCGTTCATCCAGCTGGCGAAGACGGCGCCGACGGCGCCCCACAGCTGGTCGTGCGGTTCCTGCGGGAAGGCGTGGCCGAGGTTGCGCTGCACCACCGCCTTGTAGTCGGCGACGACCTTCTCCCAGTCCTTGGCTCCCAGGTCGGTGTCGACGGTGACGCCGAGGCGGTCCTTATGGTCGTCCAGCACCTCTTCGAAATCGTCATGGCTGAGCCCCAGCACGACGTTCGAATACATGGTGATGAAGCGGCGGTAGCTGTCGAGGGCGAAGCGGCGGTCGCCGCTGAGATTCGCCAGCCCCTCGACCGTCTCGTCGTTGAGCCCGAGGTTGAGGACGGTGTCCATCATCCCCGGCATCGAGGCGCGGGCGCCCGAGCGGACGGAGACCAGCAGGGGGTTGGCGGGATCGCCGAAGGTCTTGCCGGTGACGGCCTCGACCTGGACGAGGGCCGACTTCACCTGACCTTCGAGCTCGGCCGGATAGGCCTGGCCGTTCGCATAGTAGTGGACGCAGGCCTCGGTGGTGATGGTGAAGCCCGGCGGCACCGGCAGGCCGAGCGAGGACATCTCGGCGAGGTTGGCCCCCTTGCCGCCGAGAAGGTTCTTCATCGACGCATCGCCGTCGGCCGAACCGCCGCCGAAGCCGTACACCCACTGAGTCATCTGACAGCCCTGAACCGTGGTCCAGCCGCAGCGGATTCGCTCCGCCCGGCGTGTTGGCCCCGCTTACCGCGCCGGGGGCGCCATGGCGAGGCTGAGCGCGTAACAAAACGTGAGCGGGTGTGACGGTTCCGCCGGCCAAGGCCGCATCGACCTTCCGGCTTGCGCCGGAGACCTGTGCTGCGTCAGGAAAGGCTCGACGAGCTTGAGCTTGAGGGGAAGACGATGAAACGCACGGTCATGACGGCGGCGCTGGCGGCCGGGCTCATTCTGGCGCCCCTGGCCTGCGCTGCCTCGGTCGCTGCGCAGGAAGCGGCCCAGTCCGACCCTCAGGTGAAGATCAACCTCGGAGGCGAGGCCGCGCCGCAGTCCGAGGCGAGGCACTACGCCGTCTACGAAGCCGCCATTACCGACTTCAACACCGGCGGCTTCGCCGCGCTGGCCCCGCATCTGGCGGGCCTTCGCGAGGCGCTCGCCGCAGCGCCGGCGACCTATCCGGCCGTGATGCAGGTCGACGGCGGCTGGGTGATCCATTCGGACGACTTCGAGGAAACCATGATCCTCGCCCAGGACATCGGCATGGACTTCGCCGCGTCGGGCGGCCGGGGCGAGCTCAAGGTCGTGGCGCGGCCCAATATCTATCCGCGCATCGCCTTCCTGCTCGGCAGCGAGGCGTTGGAGCGTCGGGACTTCGACCAGGCGATGACCTTCCTCGACCAAGGCCTCGCCCTCCAGCCGCTGGATCGCCTTCTGCTGAACGAGAAACTGGTCGTCCTGCACGCCCAGCAGCGTTGGGATGACGCCTACGCCCTGATCAAAGAGGCCATGGCGGCGGAGGATCCGCTCCTGACCGCCAAGCCGGCGCATCTTCAGCGGCGCCTGGGCTACACCCTGGTCGAACTCGGGCGGATTCCCGAGGCGCGCGCCGCGTACGAGGCCTCGCTCGTGGCGGAGCCCGGCAACCAGACAGCCCTGCAGGAACTCGAGTTCATCGCCGGGCTGGAGGCCAAAAAGCCCGTCTACGGCGAGATGCAGATCACCGCTCCCCTCGCGCCGCGGCCCGCGGAGTGACGGGTCGCGCTGCGGCGCCGGGCTGAGGCCATCTGCGCCGGGAACCGAGGGTTTTCCCGGATGAACAGGCGGCCGGCGCTGCGCGATGGTGGCTCCAGCTGAAGGACCGCCGTTCGATGTGGACCACCATCGCCGCCTGGCTCGATTTCGCGCCGGCCATCGTGCTGGGGCTGATCATCCTCTTGGCCATGACAGCGGCCGGTTGGCTCGGGAAGAGGCTCCGGACCTGGAGCGACCGGGATGCCGTCCTGACAGGGCAGGAACTCAAGGAATCCCAGGAAGGGTATCTGGTCTCGGCCGTGGTCGGGCTCCTGGCCCTGCTGGTGGGCTTCACCTTCTCCCTGGCGGTGGACCGGTTCGAGACCCGGCGCTCGCTTGTGCTCCAGGAGGCCAACGCCATCGGCACGGCCTATCTGCGCACCCAGCTGCTGGAAGAGCCGCACCGCGCGCGGTTAAGCCGGCTGCTGGTCGCCTACACCGAGAACCGGCTGGTGCTGTCCAAGGCCACCGACCGATCCCAACTCCCGGCCCTGCTGGCCCGGAACGACCGTCTGGCGACCGATCTCTGGCAGGCGACGGTGGCCGCCTTCCCCACGATCCGCGGCTACGACTTCTCGAGCACCTACCTCGAGAGCATGAACGAGGTCATCGACCTCGACCGATCGCGCAAGGCGGCCCGGCTGGTGCGAATACCGACCGAGGTGTTCGTGGTCCTGCTCGTCTACATGATCGTGACGGCGGCGGTCATGGGCTTTGTGCTTATCGGGCCGCGCGGCCGGGCGACCGGCTTCTTCCTGATGTTCCTGACCAATATGGCGGTCGTGCTGATCATCGATATCGATCGGCCGGCCCGGGGCGGCATCACCGAGGGTCAACGGCCGATGGAATGGCTGCGCGACGACATGCGCGAACATCCTCCGTCGACCTATGATCGCTTCCTGCTGCCCGAGGCGCCCACAAGGGAAGCGCCGCGGTCGTGAGCGGTTTGGTTACCCGAACTTAACCGTGATGATTCACCAATCCCCCTTCAAGCTGAGCGGGATCGCGTATCATGTCCGAGTTGAAGACCGATGTCGTCCTTCGGGGCGACTGCATCGAAGTCCTGAAGGGCCTGCCGGACGCGTCCGTGGACATGGTCTTCGCCGACCCGCCGTATAACCTGCAGCTCGGCGGTGACCTGCTGCGTCCGGACAACAGCATGGTCGACGCCGTCGACGACGACTGGGACAAGTTCGACAGCTTCGCCGCCTATGACGCCTTCACCCGCGCCTGGCTGGCGGAATGCCGCCGGGTTCTGAAGCCGGAAGGCTCGATCTGGGTGATCGGCAGCTATCACAACGTCTTCCGCCTCGGCACGGCGATCCAGGACCTCGGCTTCTGGGTGCTGAACGACATCATCTGGCGCAAGTCGAATCCGATGCCGAATTTCAAGGGCACGCGCTTCACCAATGCGCACGAGACCCTGATCTGGGCGGCCCGGTCGCGCGAGCAGAAGCGCTACACCTTCAACTACGACGCGCTGAAGGCCTTCAACGAAGACACCCAGATGCGCTCTGACTGGACCTTCGCCCTGTGCACCGGCGAGGAACGGATCAAGGACGCCGACGGCAAGAAGGCCCACCCGACCCAGAAGCCCGAGGCCCTGCTGCACCGGGTGCTCCTGTCGGCGACGCGGCCGGGCGACGTGGTGCTGGACCCCTTCTTCGGCACCGGCACCACCGGGGCCGCGGCCAAGCGGCTGGGCCGCCACTTCATCGGCATCGAGCGCGACGAGGGCTATGCCAAGGTCGCCGAGAAGCGGATCAAGGCGGTGGTCCCGGCCTCGCCGGAAGACCTGCAGGTCATGGGCTCCAAGCGGTCCGAGCCCAAGGTGCCGTTCGGTGCTCTGGTCGAGGCCGGCCTGCTGCGTCCGGGCGACCGCCTGTACTGCCCCAAGGGCGAGCGCGAGGCCCGCGTCCGCGCCGACGGTTCTCTGGTCTCGGGCTCGCTGAGCGGCTCGATCCACAAGCTGGGCGCCCTGTTCGAGAACGCCCCGGCCTGCAACGGCTGGACCTACTGGCGCTTCAAGTCGGACCAGGGCTTGCGTTCGATCGACGCCCTGCGCGCCGAGATCCGCGCCGGGATGCAGTAACGACGGGTGCGATAGGGGCGGCGGTTCAATCGGTTGCCGCCCGCTCCTGCCTGAAAGTCCGAACGGACCGCCAGCGCTGTAATTCTCTGTAAACGGCTAAGTTTACAGAGAAAAAGATCGCCGTTCCCGGAACTTCGCAACTGCGAGATGGTTAGCTGATCCGTCGCCGAGTCCGCGTCGGGAGGCTGCTTGCCATGAAGATCGCCCAGGTCACGCCGTTGTATGAAGCCGTCCCGCCCAAGCTCTACGGAGGGACTGAGCGCGTCGTGGCGCACCTGACCGACGCCCTGGTCGACCTCGGACATGAGGTGACCCTGTTCGCCTCCGCCGACGCTGAGACGCGGGCGCGGCTGATCCCGGTGCGGGATCAGGCGATCCGGCTGGATCCGGCGCCGCTGAAGTCAGATCTGGCGGCCCATATGGCCATGCTGTGCGAGGTGCTGGAGCGGGTCGACCAGTTCGACGTGATCCATTTCCACACCGACATGCTTCACTTCCCCTTCTTCAGCCGCCACGCGGACAAGACGGTCACCACCCTGCACGGGCGGCTGGACCTGAAGGACCTGCCCGGCGTCTACGAGCGCTGGGCCGAGTTCGGTCTGGTGTCGATTTCGGACGACCAACGGCGGCCCCTGCCCTTCGCCAACTGGCAGGCCACGGTGCACCACGGCATGCCGGCCGATCAGTTCCGCTTCTCGCCGAAGTCCGAGGGCTACCTCGCCTTCCTCGGCCGCATCTCGCCGGAGAAGCGACCCGACCGGGCCATCGAGATCGCCGCCAAGCTGGGCAAGCCGCTGAAAATGGCGGCCAAGGTGGATGCTCAGGACAAGGCCTACTGGGAGACGGTCATCAAGCCGCTCGTGGACGCCAATCCCAACGTCGAGTTCATCGGCGAGATCGGCGACCACCAGAAGTCGGCCTTCCTCGGCGGGGCCGAGGCCCTGCTGTTCCCGATCGATTGGCCGGAGCCCTTCGGCCTGGTGATGATTGAGGCTATGGCCTGCGGCACGCCGGTGGTGGCCTTCCGCTCGGGCTCGACGCCGGAGGTTATCGAGGACGGCGCGACCGGCTTCCTGGTCGACAATCTTGAGCAGGCGATCGCCGCCGCGTCGCGAGCGCATTTGCTGGACCGCGAGGCCATCCGCGCCCGGTTCGACCTGCGCTTCTCGGCCACGGCCATGGCCCGGCGCTATCTCGACGTTTACGGCGACCTGCTGGCCCGCCGCCCGTTCGCCGAGGCTCCGCTGGAGGACGTGGTGACGCCGCTGCGCCCCTGGGAAGGCAAGACCTTCGCCGCCAACGGCTGACATCCGGCCCCCGCCCTAGGGGCTGAACCTCCGGCGGCTTCGTCTGTTTCGGTACCGAGGGGCCTTCAACGGCCGCATTCGAGTGCGAGGTTCCGGAGGCCCTGGTCGTAAACCGATCCGAGGTTCCGCATGGACGACGCCTATACCGTTCAGGTCACCGCCGCCGAGTCGCAGGAAGTCGGCGGGCTCGAACAGCTGATGGCGCTCAAGGACGCCGACACCTTCCTGGTCGCCGACAGCTGGGGCGACATGAAGGGCGGCGCGGACGGCCTGTTCGACCATGACACCCGGTTGCTGTCGCGCTTCATCATGACCGCCGGCCAGGCGCGGCCGTCCAAACTGAGTTCGGGCGTCAGCCAGGACAACGTCTTCTTCATCAGCCACACCACCAACCGGCCCCTGCCGCCGATGGGCGGACGGTCGGCGCCGGCGGGCGTGCTGCATATCGAGCGGCGGCGCTTCGTCTGGGACCGGCGGATGTTCGAGCGTGTCCGCATCGCCAACCACGGCATCGAGGACGTGCTGCTGCCCCTGGCCTTCGATTTCGGGGCCGACTTCGTCGACATCTTCCAGGTCCGGGGCACGCCGCGGTTGAAGCACGGGACCCAGGAGCCGCCGGTGCTGGACGGGCGACGGGTGACCTTCCGCTATCATGGCCTCGACGGCGTCGACCGGATGAGTTGCCTGGCCTTCTCGGAGCCTCCCGCGCGGCTAACGGCTTCGCGGGCGGAATTCATGTTCAGCCTGCCCAAGGGCCGGCGCTGCGACCTCTACATCGAGTGCGGCGGGCAGTCGTGCGAGCCACCGGACGAAGCGCGCTTCCGCCTGCACGCCCTGCAGGCCCGCGTGTCGATGCGCAGCCGCCGGCGGCGAGGGGCGTCGGTCCGCGGCCCGCGCAGCCCGCGCTTCAACGACTGGCTGGACCAGAGCCGGGCCGACGTCGCCCTGCTGACCACCGACCTGCCGACCGGCCCCTACCCCTATGCTGGCATTCCCTGGTTCTCGACGCCGTTCGGGCGCGACGGGATCATCACCGCCTGGCAGATGCTGTGGCTCGATCCCAGCCTGGCCAAGGGGGTGCTGACCTATCTGGCCATGCGCCAGGCCACCGAGGTCTCGGCCTTCCAGGACTCGGCCCCCGGCAAGATCATGCACGAGACCCGGCGCGGCGAGATGTCCGCCCTGGGCGAGGTGCCGTTCGGCCTCTACTACGGCGGCGTCGACACCACCTGCCTGTTCGTGGCCCTGGCAGGGGCCTACGCCCGGCGGACGGGCGACTTCGAGCTGATCGAGAGGCTGTGGCCGAACCTGATCGCCGCGGTCGGCTGGATGCGCGACTACGGCGACATCCGCGGCGACGGCATGATCAGCTACCAGCGCGGGGCGGACACCGGCCTGTCGAACCAGTGCTGGAAGGATTCCGAGGACTCCATTTTCCACGCCGATGGCCATTTCCCGAAAGGCCCGGTCGCGGTGCTGGAGGTGCAGGGCTACGCCTTCGCCGCTTGGCAGGCGATGGCCGACCTGGGCCGGGTGCTCGGTGACGAGCGGACGGAGGAATGGGCGGACCGGGCCGAAACCATGCGGACGCGGGTCGAGGAGCGGTTCTGGATGGAGGACGAGCAGTTCTACGCCATCGCCCTGGACGGCGACGGCCGGCCCTGCCGCTCGATCGCATCCAACGCCGGCCACCTGCTGTTCACCGGCTTGCCGACCCCTGAGCGCGCTCGGATCGTGACGCGCCGGATGCTGTCGGCGGAGTTCCGCTCGGGCTGGGGCGTGCGCACCCTGGCCACCGGCCAGGCGCGCTTCAACCCGATGAGCTATCACGACGGTTCGGTCTGGCCGCACGATACCGCCATGGCGGCCGTGGGCATGGCCCGCTACGGCGAGCGCCGCGCCGTAGCCCTGCTGCTGGGCGAGGTCTACGCCGCCGCCACCCATTTCCACATGCGCCTGCCCGAACTGTTCTGCGGCTTCGAAAAGACGACCGGCGAGCCGCCGATCGCCTATCCGGTCGCCTGCCTGCCCCAGGCCTGGGCGGCGGGATCGGTCTTCCACATGCTGCAGGGCGCGCTCGGCCTGACCATCGATGCGTCACGCTCGCTGGTCGAGATCGACGATCCGATGCTGCCGATGGGCATCGATCGGCTGAGCATCACCAATCTGCAGGTCGGGGACGGCCTGGTCGACATCAGCTTCGAGCAGGCGGGGCGGCATACAGTGGTCGTCCCGCACCGCCGCCAGGGGAATGTCTCGGTGCGCACCATGACCTGGGGCTCCGCCCGCTATCGCCCGTCGACGCGGGCGCCGAACACCTAGAGCGAGGCCAGACCGCGCTCCAGCGCCTTGCGGAACACCGTCGGCAGGGCGGTCAGCGCCTCCTCGGCGGGGATCCACAGGAAGTCGCCTTCGCCCTCCGCCGCCCGCACCAACAGCGTCAGGGAAAAGTGGGTGAAGACGTGCTCAACCGCGCCCGCCTCGCGCCAGTCGGCCTCGACCGGCGGGACCGGCGGGGCGGGCGTCGCGCCCCACTCCGACGTCGGCAGGCCCAGCATGCCGCCGAGCAGGCCCTTGGCGGGGCGCTGAACCAGAGCCACCCGTCCCGCCGCGTCTCTCAGCACCCAGGCCGCGCCGGCGCGGTGCGGACGCTCCGCCTTCGGAGCCTTGACCGGAAAACGCTCGGGCGCGCCTGAGCGGTACCCCTCGCACCAGGCGGTCAGCGGGCAGCGGTCGCACGCAGGCTTGCCCGGACGGCATACGGTAGCCCCCAGGTCCATGAGCGCTTGGGCCCAGTCGCCGGGCCGGTCGTCGGCGACGAGCGAACCCGCCAGGCGACGCAGTTCGGGTCGGGCGGCGGGAACCGGCGTCTCGACGGCGAACAGCCGGGCCGTGACCCGCTCGACATTGCCGTCCACGACATTGGCGGCGCGCTCAAAGGCGATGGCCGCCACCGCCGCGGCCGTATAGGCGCCGACTCCCGGCAGGGCCAGCAGGGCCGCCTCCGTATCCGGGAAGACGCCGCCGTGTTCAGAGGCGACCGCCCGGGCGCAGGCCAGCAGGTTGCGGGCGCGGGCGTAGTAGCCGAGCCCCGCCCAGGCGGCCATGACCTCGGCGTCCGCGGCCGCCGCCAGGTCCGAAACGGTGGGCCAGCGGCGGGTGAAAGCCTCGAAATAGGGCGTCGCGTGCGGCGTGGTTGTCTGCTGCAGCATCACCTCGGAGAGCCACACCCGGTAGGGGTCGGGCCGGCCCTCGCCGGGCCGTTTGCGCCAGGCCAGGGTGCGGCCGTGGGCGTCGTACCAGGCCAGCAGGGCGGCGCGGAGCGCGGGGACGTTCATCCCCTCCTCCCTAGCGTTAGTCCCCGGCCTTGTCCCCTGCGCCGCCAGTGGTCCGCGCGACAAGCCCGGGCCGGACGGCTATGACGGTGGAATGCGCCGCACCCTGCCCACCGACGCCGAGGTCCAGGAGATCCTGTCGCGCCGCCGCACGCGCCCGGCGCCGCGGCCCGCGCCCAGGGCCGGGCGGGCCTTGCAGGGGCTGATCAAGGAGCTGGACGCCAAATTCGGACGCGGCGCCTCGGCGCTGGAGCCGCGCTGGGCCGAGATCGTCGGCGACCGGCTGGCCCGCGTCACCCGGCCGCAGAAGCTGAGCAAGGGTCGCGGCGGCGCGGGCGGCGTGCTGGAGCTGCGCGTGGCGGGCCCCGCGGCCCTGCTGGTGCAGCACCAGTCCGAGGACATCATCCAGCGCGTGAACCTGTTCCTGGGGCCCGGCAGCGTGGAGAAGCTGCGTATCGCCCAGGGCCCCGTGAAGCCGCCCGTCGGCCTGCCCGCCCAGGCCCGCTCCCGTCCCAAGCCGCCGCCCCTGGCCGCGGCCGCCGAGGCCGAGCTGAAGGCGACTCTGGCCGAGGCGCCGGAGTCGCTGAAAGCCTCGCTGGAGCAGCTCGGCCGCGCGGTGCTCAGCGACCCCGAGAAGGGGCGCGACCGTTCGGGCCGTTGACAAAACTTCGCCGCTTCTGTTCTCGAAAACCCATGTGCGCGCATTTCCGGGGGAATCGCGCGATGCTTCCAGACCCCGTGCAGAGGAAGACGCCATGAGCGCCACGAACCGTTACGCTGCGATGAGCCGCCGCGCCGCCATCACGGCCGCCGCCCTGGCCGCCATGGCCACCCTGGCCGGCTGCGGCAGCAAGGGCGGTCCGGCGGAAGGCGACATGGCCCTGGGGGCCGCCGACGGCGCCAAGGTCACCGTCGTCGAGTACGCCTCGGTCACCTGCCCGCACTGCGCCGCCTGGCAGGAAGAGACCTGGCCCGCTTTCAAGACCAAGTACGTCGACACCAACAAAGTCCGCTACGTCTTCCGCGAACTGCCGACCCCGCCGGCGCCGACCGCCGTCGCCGGCTTCCTGCTGGCCCGCTGCGCCGGCGACGAAGCCAAGTATTTCCAGGTCATCCACGAGCTGATGGCCGACCAGCGCGAATTCGTCACCAACCCGCGCGCCACCCTGTTCCGCGTCGGCAACGCCGTCGGCCTGAACCAGCAGCAGGTGCAGCAGTGCATCACCGACGAGGCCGCCCTGAAGGCCGCCGACAAGCGCTCCAAGCAGGCGGTCGACGCCGGCGTCAGCACCACGCCGGCCTTCTTCGTCAACGGGACCCAGGTCATCACCCCGGGCGGTGAAGGCGCCAGCATCGACGACCTGTCGAAGGTCATCGACGCCGAACTGGCCAAGGGCTGAGACCGACGTGGGGCGGGCGTCGCGTTTCATTCTGCCTTTGATGGCGGCGATGGCCCTTCCGGTCCTCGCCCAGGCGCAGACGGTCGCCCCCGTACGTGAGGGCGACCGGACCCTGGGCTCGCCCACGGCGCCCGTCACCCTGACCGTCTACCTGTCCGCCACCTGCAGCCACTGCGCCGATTGGCACACCAATGAGTTCCCGGCCTTCCGCGCCAAATACGTGGACTCCGGCCAGGTGCGGGTCGCCTTCCGCGACCTCCCGACGCCGCCGGCCCAGCTGGCGGCGGCCGGGGCCGTGATGGCGCGCTGCGTTCCCGAAGACAACTACGACGCGGCGCTGGACGCCCTGTTCAAGGGCCAACAGGCGATCCGGGACGCCGGCGGCGCGCGTCCGGCGGCGGTCGCCTGGCTGCGTTCCGCAGGTGAGGCCGGCGGGCTGACGCTCGAGCAGATGAACGCCTGCATGTCCGATGCGGCAGGGTTCGCCGAGATCGAAGCCCGCGCCGGCCAGTCCGTCGCCGACGGGATCAACAGCACGCCGTCGTTCCTGATCAACGGCGAGAAGGTCGATGTGGAAGCCATGGGGGCCCGCGACGTGGCCGCCTTCGAGCCGCTGATCCAGCCCCTGCTGGCGGGCCGGTGATCCGCTAGCGGGATGCAGTTCCAGCGCCTCCGGCTCGTGGGCTTCAAGTCCTTCGTCGACCCGGCCGAAGTGCATATCGAGCCGGGCCTGACGGGCATCGTCGGGCCCAACGGATGCGGCAAGTCGAACGTTCTGGAGAGCCTGCGCTGGGTCATGGGCGCCAACTCGGCCAAGGCCATGCGCGGCCAGGGCATGGACGACGTCATCTTCGCCGGCGCCGCCAACCGCCCGCCGCGCAGCCACGCCGAAGTCCAGCTGACCATCGACAACGCCCAGCGCCGGGCGCCCCAGCCCTTCACCGACAGCGCCATCATCGAGGTCAGCCGCCGCATCGACCGCGGCCAGGGCTCGACCTACCGGATCAACGGCAAGGAAGTCCGCGCCCGCGACGTCCAACTGCTGTTCGCTGACGCCTCGACCGGGGCCAACTCCCCGGCCCTGGTGCGACAGGGCCAGATCAGCGAGCTGATCGCCGCCAAGCCGCAGAACCGCCGCCGCATCCTCGAAGAGGCGGGCGGCGTGGCCGGTCTGCACACCCGCCGCCACGAGGCCGAACTGCGGCTGAAGGCGGCCGAGTCCAACCTCGAGCGCCTCGACGACATCGGCCGCGAGCTGGAGACGGCGCTGGGCCGGCTGAAGCGCGAGGCGCGGCAGGCGGAGAAGTACAAGAAGATCTCGGCCGAGATTCGCGCCCTGCAGGCCGCCCTGCTGTTCGTGCGCTGGAACGACGCCAAGCTGGCGGCCGAGACGGCGGCGTCCGAACTGGCCGCGGCCGACCGGGCGGTGGTCGAGGCGGCGACCGCCTCGGGCCGGGCCCAGACCGCCTCGCTGAACGCCCAGGAGGCGCTCAAGCCCGCCCGCGAGGAGGACGCCGTCGCCGGCGCCCTGCTGCACCGCGCCAGCCTGGAGCGCGACCGCCTCGACATGGCCGAACAGGCCGCCCGGGCCGAAGTCGACCGGCTGAAGGCCGAGGGCCAGCGCATCGCCGCCGACATCGAGCGCGAGACCAATATGGCCGGCGACGCCGAGAGCGAGCTGGCCCGGCTGACCGAGGCCTTCGAACAGGTCAGCGCCGAGATCGCCGCCGCCCCCTCGCGCGGCCCTGAGCTGGAAGCCGCCCTGACCGCCGCCGAGAGCGCCCGCAAGGCCGCCGACGCCGAGGTCGAACGCGTCGCCGGCGCAGTGGCCGCGGTCGAGGCCCGGGTCTCCGCCGAAAACGCCCGCAAGCGCGACGCCGAAGCGCGCGTCGACCGCGCCAAGGCCCAGCTGGCCCAGGCCCAGCGCGAGCGCGAGGCGCTGGGGCCGCTGGAGACGCCCGAGATCGAGGCCGCCAAGGCGGCGCTGGAAGCCGCTCAGACCCAGCTGGCCGCCGCCCGCGCCGCCGTCGAAACGGCTGAGGCCGACCGGGGCGACAAGGCCCGGACTGAGCAGGAGGCCCGTCAGGCGGCGCGGGCGGCCGAAGATCGCCTCGGCCGACTGCAGACCGAGGCGCGCGGCCTGGCCCAGCTGCTGGTGCAGGGCAAGCGCGAGCATCCGCCGGCGCTGGACAAGGTGCAGGCCGACAAGGGCTACGAAGCGGCGCTGGCTGCGGCCCTGGGCGACGACCTGGATGCGGCGCTGGACGCCCGCGCGGCGGCGCACTGGGCCGGGGCGGAAGCGCCCTCCCCGACCTGGCCCAAGGGCGTCGAGCCGCTAGCGGCCCATGTCTCGGCCCCGGACCAGCTCAAGGCGCGCCTGGCCCTGTGCGGCGTGGCGGCGCGCGGCGAGATCGAGGGTCTGGCCAAGGGCCTGCCGGTCGGGGCTCGACTGGTCACCAAAGAGGGCGACCTGTGGCGCTGGGACGGCTTCGTCCAGCGCGCCGAGGCCCCCCGTCCCGCCGCCGTGCGGCTGGCCCAGCGCACCCGCCTGTCCGAGCTGGAAGCCGAGATCGACGAGGGCAAGCCGGCGCTGGAGAGCGCCCAGGCGGCCCTGAAGGCGGCCACCGAGGCCTTCCGCGCCGCCGAGGAGACGGTGAAGACCGCCCGCGCCGCGCCCTTCCCGCTCGACAAGGCGGTCACCGCCGCCCGCGACCGCGTCGAGGCCCTGGGCCGCGATCAGGCGCGCAAGGAGGCCCGCGCCCAGGCGCTGGACGAGACCCTGGTGCGCCTCAAGGCCGAGGTCGAGGCCGCCGAGACCGCCCTGGCCGAGGCCCAGGGGACCGAGGCTCCGTCGGAGACGCTGGAAGGCCTGCGCAACGAACTGACCGCCGTCCGCACGGCCGCCGACGCCGCTCGTGGCGCGGCCTCGACCGCCCGGGTCGAGCGCGACGCCGAGGCCCGCGACGCCGCCGCCCGCGTCTCTCGTCTCGAAAGCCTGAAGCGCGACCGCGAGGGCTGGGCTGTCCGCGCCAAGGACGCCAAGGTCCGCGTCGGCGCGCTCGAGAAGGACGCCGAGAAGACGGCGGCGAAACTGAAGGCCGCCTCGGACGCGCCCGAGCAGCTGGCCGCCCAGCGCTCGTCACTGCTGGACGCCCTGACCGCCGCCGAGACCCGCCGCAAGGCCGCCGCCGACGCCCTGGCGACGGCGGAAGCCCAGGCCGGCGAGGCCGACCGCGCCGCCCGCGCCGCCGAGGCCGCCGCCTCCACCGCCCGCGAGGCCCGCGCCGGCCTGGCCGCCCGCGCCGAGGCCGGCGCCGAACGGCTGGAAGAGGCCACCGCCAATGTGCGCGAGACGGCGCAAATGTCGCCCGAGGAGCTCGGCCAGAAGCTGACCGACGACGCCATCGCCCGCCCGCCGGACGCCGCCGGGGCCGAAAGCCTGCTGTTCGGCCTGGAGCGCGAGCGCGAGGCCCTCGGCGCGGTCAACCTGCGCGCCGAGGATGAGGCCACCGAATACGGCGACCGGCTGCAGACCATGAAGGTCGAGCGCTCGGACCTGACCTCCGCCATCGCCAAGCTGCGCGACGGCATCGACGAGCTCAACGCGGAGGGCCGCGAGCGGCTGATCGCCGCCTTCGACATCATCAACGAGAATTTCCGGACCCTGTTCGAGGCCCTGTTCGGCGGCGGCCAGGCCGAGCTGAAGCTGGTCGAGAGCGACGACCCGCTCGAGGCCGGCCTCGAGATCTACGCCTGCCCGCCGGGCAAGCGGCTGTCGGTGATGAGCCTGATGTCCGGCGGCGAGCAGGCCCTGACCGCCGCCGCCCTGATCTTCGCCGTCTTCCTGGCCAACCCGGCCCCGGTCTGCGTCCTCGACGAGGTCGACGCGCCGCTCGATGACGCCAACGTCGACCGCTACTGCCGCATGCTCAACGAGATGCGCAACCGCACCGACACCCGCTTCATCGTCATCACCCACAACCCGGTGACCATGAGCCGGATGGACCGCCTGTTCGGCGTCACCATGCCGGAGCGCGGGGTCAGCCAGCTGGTCAGCGTGGATCTGGGGCAGGCCGAGCAGTTGGTGGCGTGAGGATCCGACCGGATTCGCTCGTGATCGCGGCCGTGCTCGTCACGGGCTGCGCCCTATACTTCGGAGCGCCTGGCTTGGCGTTCGAGGCACGCGCCTGGCTGATGGGCGCGCCTCATGTCTACACGGACGACGAAGACATTCGGGCGCATGAGTTGCCCGTTCCGTCGTCGGTCCGCCATCCGTCAGCGTCGAACGGGGCGCTGAACCTAGTGTACGAAATTCTTGTCGACACTCAGGGTCGAACGGTAGCTACGACCTTAAAGTTCGACCGGGAGAAAACGTCTCCCGCCTTGCGTGCACAGGTTGCTCAGAATCTGAAGCAATGGCGGTTTCGCCCATTCACCAAGGCAGACGGTTCGCCCACACCCGTACGCCTGTGGGTTTCGACGGGCGTCCTGCCGCCCGAGAAGCGACCGACGCGGCACGTTCCTTTCCCAGAAACGGCCGGCAGGCCCATCAGCATTTTCCTCGAGCGCACCGGATGCTTCGGAACTTGCCCCGCCTATGTGGCGATCCTCCGAAACGACGGAACGGTCTATTTCTGCGGCCGATACTACGTTCAAGCCGCTGGCTGGCGTGAAGGCCGTATAACCCGAGAACAGTTCGACACGCTTGTCGAGCGCTTCCGCAAGGCCGACTTCTTCTCGCTGGACGACGAGTACTTCACTGAGGTCACCGACAACCCGACCTACCTGCTCGGCATCAATGTCGATGGACGGAGCAAAGTCGTACTGGACTATGTCGGCTTGGAAGCGGGAATGCCATCCGCTGTCACCGAGCTTCAAGACGCGGTGGACGCCGCCGCAGGTACAACGCGCTGGATCGGGCCTCAGCAGGAGTGGGGCATGGGGCTGCCTGCGGCCGTCCAGGACTGCTCAACGCCACCAACCCCGTTCAGCGGCTCAACACCTCAGTCCTGACGAACCACCCGAAGATAGCCGGCCCCTCGATCACATAGCGCCGGAACATCCGCCGCGGCTGGCTGAGCAATCGATGCAGCCACTCCAGTGACAGCGTCTGGAACAGCTTCGGCGCCCGCTGCTGGCGGCCGGTGAGGAAGTCGACCGAGGCGCCGACGCACAGGGCGACGCCGCGCTCGCGGCCGGCGGCCTTGAGGGCGTGGGCGAACAGCTCCTGCTTGGGGAAGGAGACGCAGGCCAGCAGGACGTCCCAGTCGGCGCGGACGGCGGCGTCGACGGCCTGGATCCACTCACCCGAGCCCGGCGTCAGCATCGGCGCCTCGAGGAAACGCAGGGTCTGTCGCGGATAGCGGGCGACGAGGTCGTCGAAGGCGGCCCGGTCGGGGCCGAAGACGGCGATGGTCAGCCCCTCGGTCTCCGGCGCGGCCAGCAGGTCGGCGGTCAGGTCCGAGCCGGGATAGACCGGCAGGGTCACGCCGCGCAGGCGGGCCAGATGAGCCAGGATGCGGCTGTCGCAGATCTTCAACGCCGCGCCGTCGTAGACCGCGCGGGAGACCCGCCCGTCCATCAGCTTGACCACATGGTCGACGTTCGGCGTCACGACATAGCCATAGGGCCTGCGCGCCAGGGCGCGCACTTGCGCGCGCAGGTCGGCGCGGTCTCCAGCGGCGAAATCGAGCGTCATGAAACGCGTCATGGCGAAGAGCCTATCGCGCCGCGGTCAACGGGCGGTTACGACGGCGCATGATACTCGCCGCCCTCTCGCTGTTGCTCACCCAGGCCGCCGAGCCGGAGCAGCACCGCTTCGTCTTTCTCGGCGCGGGCCGCTTCGCCCAGTACGCCGACCTGGCCAGCCTGCATCCCGCAGGCGCGGGCGGTCGCATCCGCGTGCTGCAGGTGGTCGAGCCGGATTTCCGCGCCGGCGGCGACGCCTACTGGGGCGGCTGGTCGTGGTGGTCCTTCGACTGCGACAGCGGGTCGGTCGACCGCCTGGACTTCGCCTCGGTGCGCGAGGGCGGCGCCGAGGGTCCCGCCACGGCGGACGCAGCCCCGGCCTATGAGGCCGCCCCCGGCGGCGACGCCCATGAGCTGCTGGTCGCGGCCTGCAATCCCGGCGACTACGCCACGGACGCGGCCACGCTGGAGGAAGCCGTGGCCCACGGAAGGGCGCAGCTGGCGCTTTAGCGCGCCGCCGCCTCGACCATATCGGCCAGCTTCTGGGTCGCGTCCGGCAGGGCCGCCGAGCGGGCGCCGGCGCTCATGGCCGCCAGGCGGGCCGGGTCGGACAGGATCGGCTCCAGCACCGCCCGCAGCCCGTCCACGGTCACGTGGTCTTCGAGGATCATCTCGGCCCCGCCGGCGTCGACCAGGCTGGCGGCGTTGAAGCGCTGGTGGTCGTCCGTGGCGATCTTGAGCGGGATCAGCACCGACGGCAGGCCGGCGACCGCCAGCTCTGAACAGGTCGACGCCCCGGCGCGGCCGATGACCAGGTGGGCGGCCGACAGGCTGGCGGCCATGTCGCGGAAGAAGGGGGCGACCTCGGCGTCGATGCCGGCTTCGAGATAGATCTGCCGGGCCGTCTCCATGGTCTCGGGCCGGGCCTGCTGTTGCACCTTCAGCCGGGCGCGCAGCGCCTCGGGCAGGGCCGCCAGGGCGCGCGGCGCGGTCTCGGCCAGGATGCGGGCCCCCTGGCTGCCGCCGGTGACCAGCACGCGGATCGGCCCGTCGCCGACCGGGGCCACGTAGGGGCGGTCCAGCAGGCCCTTGATGTCCGGGCGCACCGGATTGCCGACCAGGGTCACCCGCGCACCGACGCCCTGGGGCACGCGCTGCAGGTTGGGGAAGGAGGCCCCGATCGCGCCGACATAGGGGGCCAGCCAGCGGTTGGTGCGGCCCAGCACCGAGTTCTGCTCGTGCAGCACGGTCGGGCGGCGCTGCATCAGGGCGGCCAGCAGGGCCGGCGCCGATGGATAGCCGCCGAAGCCGACCACCACGGCCGCGTCCAGCCCCTTCAGCGCGCCCTGGGCCCGGCTTGCGCCCTTCATGATGGCGAGCAGGGCCTTGGCCAGGCCTATCGGCCCCTTGCCGGTGGCGGCGTCCAGCGCGATCCGCTCCTCGGCCGGGAAGGCGTGGGCGTAGCTCTCGCCGCGGGCGTCGGTGGCCAGCACGATGCGCCAGCCGCGCGCCTGCAGCTCACGCGCCAGCGCCTCGGCGGGGAACATGTGGCCGCCGGTGCCTCCGGCGGCGACGACGCAGACTTTCGACGACATGGGCGGCCTTTACGGGAGGATGCGGCGGCGTTGCGGCAGGCTGGCGCCCGGCTCATAGGCGCCTGGACGACGACGGGTCAGGGCCAGGGCCAGACCCATGGTCAGGCCCATGGCCAGCATGGACGAGCCGCCGTAGCTGATGAACGGCAGGGTCATGCCCTTGGTCGGGATCAGGTTCAGGTTCACGGCCACATTGATGCAGGCCTGCAGGCCGATCAGCATGAACAGGCCGGCGGCGGCGGTCTGCTCATACGGGTCGTTCAGCTTCATGGCCCGCTTCAGGCCGCGCAGGACGATGAAGGCGTAGAGCGCGATCATCGCCAGGGACAGCATCAGGCCGAACTCCTCGGCGCCGACCGAATAGATGAAGTCGGTGTGCAGGTCGGGCACGTGGCGCTTCATGACGCCCTCGCCGACGCCGCGACCGACCAGGCCGCCGGCGCGGATGGCCTCGGACGCACGGTCGATCTGGTGGGTGTCGGTGCTCTCGGGCGACAGGAAGCGGCTCAGGCGGTCCCGCATGTGGCCGAAGGCGAAATAGAGCGACACCAGTCCCGCCATGCCCGCGGCGGCGATCACCGCCACCCACTTCAGCGGCACGCCGGCCATGAAGAAGACGGCCATGAAGGTGGTGGTGACCAAGAGAGTCTGGCCGATATCGGGCTGGATCAGCAGCAGGCCGACGGTCAGGGCCCAGAAGCCGAAGGCGATGCTGACGCCCGGGACGCCCTGCCCCTTCTGGGCCTCGGCGAACATCCAGGCGGCGAAGACGATCAGGCCGGGCTTGGCGAACTCGGACGGCTGCAGGCTGAACGGGCCGAGGTTTATCCAGCGCGCCGCGCCCTTCACCTCGTCGCCGATGAACGGCAGGGCCATCATGGTCAGGATGGCCAGGATCAGGGCCAGCACCGCGATGCGCCGCACCCCGCGCGGCGACAGCAGCGACGTCGTCAACATGATGCCGAGCCCCATCGAGGCCCAGACCAGCATCCGGTACGAATAGTGGAAAGGCTCGGTGATCGACTGGTCGGCGAGGATGGCGGCCGGGCTCGACGCGAAACTCAGCGCCACGCCGAGGCCCATCAGGGTCAGGGCGGCGGCCAGCAAGCCGCGGTCGACGGTCCAGAACCACTTGGCGATCGGGCTCTGGTCGTTGCGCGAAAAGGCGGGGCTGTAGCTCTGGGTCATGAGGCGCTCGCAGGGGTGGCGCCGAGGGCCAGGACGGCGGCGCGGAACGCCTCACCCCTGGCCTCGAAGTCGGGATACTGGTCGAAGGAGGCGGCGGCCGGCGACAGCAGGACGACCTCGTCCCGGCCGGTCGCGGCGGCGGCGTCGTAAGCGGCCTGCACGGCGGTGGCCATGTCGCCGCTGATACGGTGCGGGGTCTCGCCCAGGGCGGCGGCGAACGGCCCGGCCGCCTCGCCGATCAGGAAGGCCTCGACCACGCGCGGGAACAGGTCCTCGATGTCGTCGATCCCGCCCGCCTTGGCCCGCCCGCCGGCGATCCAGTAACTGCGCTCATACGAGGCCAGCGCCTGCCGCGCGGCGTCGGCGTTGGTGGCCTTGGAGTCATTGATGAAGCGCACCCGGCCGAGCTGGCCGACGGTCTCCATGCGGTGGGCGAGGCCGGGGAAGGTGACGAGGCCCTGGACGGCGGCTTCATGCGACACGCCGAGCGCGCGGGCGGCGGCGTAAGCGAAGGCCGCGTTCTGGGCGTTGTGGCGGCCTGGGAGCGAGCGGGCTTCATCCAGTCGCGCGATAAGCAAGCCATCCGCCGTCACGTCGCCGGCGAGGGCCTCCATGGAAAGGAAGCGCCCTTCCAGGAAAGCGCTTTCCCGAGCGCTCCCCCTCTCCGCGACCCGCTCGACCGCCAAACCCGGGAGCCGCCCTCCCCCCAACACAGCGATGTTGGTCAGGATAGAAGTGACCGAACCCTGCTTATGAAGCGCCTTGTAGATTTCGCCGCCCCAAGCATCGTCGATGCCAACCAGAGCGACCTTGTCCTCGCCGTGGTGTTGGAACATCCGCGTCTTGGCCTTCACATAGCCCTCCATCCCGCCGTGACGGTCGAGATGGTCCGGCGAGATGTTGGTCAGGATCGCCACGTCCGGCGCGAAGCTCGTGGTCAGGTCCAACTGATAGCTCGACACCTCGATCACATAGACCGCCTCGGGCGTCGGGGCCGGCAGGGCGAGCACGCCTATGCCGATGTTGCCGCCGACGTGGACCTTCAGGCCTGCCTGCTTCAGCACCCAGCCGATGAGAGCGGTGGTCGTCGACTTGCCGTTGGTGCCAGTGATGGCGACCACCTTCGGCCGCTGATCCTGCGGCAGAACCGCCAGCGCACGCGCGAACAGCTCGATGTCGCCGAGCACCTCGACGCCCGCCGCCTTGGCCTTGTCGACGGTCCAGTGCGGCTTGGGGTGGGTCAGGGGCGCGCCGGGGGAGAGGACCAGGGCGGCGAAGCCGGACCAGTCGGCGGCGGTGAGATCCTCGACGGCGAAGCCCTCGGCCTCGGCCTGCATGCGACTGGAGACGCTGTCGTCCCACAGCACCGGCAGGGCGCCGCCGGCCTTGAGGGCGCGCGCGGCCGTCAGTCCCGACCTGCCGAGGCCGAAGACCGCGATCCTCCGCCCTTCGAAGCCGGGTGCCGGGATCATGGCTCTATCGCAGCTTGAGGGTGGCGAGGCCGGCCAGGGCCAGCATGGCGGAGACGATCCAGAAGCGGATCACCACGGTCGATTCCGGCCAGCCCATCTTCTCGAAATGGTGGTGGATCGGGGCCATCAGGAAGATTCGTTTGCCGGTGGCCTTGAAGTAGGCGACCTGGATCATCACCGAGGCGGCCTCGATGACGAACAGGCCGCCGACGATGCCCAGCACCAGCTCGTGCTTGGTGGCCACGGCGATGGCGCCGAGCGCGCCGCCCAGGGCCAGCGAACCGGTGTCGCCCATGAAGATCTTGGCCGGCGGGGCGTTGTACCAGAGGAAGCCGACGCCGCCGCCGATGATGGCGGCGCAGAAGATGGCCAGCTCGCCCGAGCCCGGCACGTGGTGCACGCCCAGATACTGGGAGAAGATGAAGTTGCCGACCAGGTAGCTGATGATGCCGAAGGCCGCGGCGGCCATCATCACCGGCACGATGGCCAGGCCGTCGAGGCCGTCGGTCAGGTTCACGGCGTTCGAGAAGCCTACGATCGTGAAGGCGGCGAAGGCGACGTAGAACCAGCCGATGTTGATCAGAACCGCCTTGAAGAAGGGGAAGGCGATCGAGGTCTCGAGCCCCGGCGAAGTCGGCGAGACGGTCATCCAGGCCACGGTCATGGCCCCCGCGACGATCGAGACGATGACCTGGGCGACCAGCTTCTGCTTCGAGGTGAGGCCGGCCGAGGTCTGTTTCGACACCTTGGCGTAGTCGTCGATGAAGCCCAGCACCCCGAAGGCGCCGGTCACGAACGAGACGATCCAAATGTAGGGGTTGGTCAGGTCGCCCCACAGCAGCACCGCCACGGCGATGCCGGCCAGGATCATCAGCCCGCCCATGGTCGGGGTGCCGACCTTCGACAGGTGCGAGACCGGGCCGTCGGCGCGGATCGGCTGGCCCTTGCCCTGCTTGACCCGCATCCAGGCGATGAAGCGGCTGCCCATGGCGACCGCGACGATCATGGCCGTGGCCATCGCCAGGGCGACGCGCACCGTCTGGTACTGGACCAGGTTCAGCAGCGGGTAGTCCTGGGCGATGTCGGCGTAGTGGAGATACAGCAGATAAAACATCAGGCTTCCCCTCCCAGGGCGGCAAGAGCCTTCGCGACCAACGACGCCTTGGATCCGTTCGATCCCTTGACCATCACGACGTCGCCCGGCCCGACAAGCTCGGCCGCCTCGGCGGCCAGCTCGGCGGCGGTCTCACGCCACAGGCCGCGGCACTCGACCGGCAGGGCGTCATGCAGGCGCTTCATCTCCGGCCCGGCGGTGTGCACAAGGTCGAGGCCGGCGGCGGCGATCGGCGCGGCCAGGCCCTCGTGCAGGGCGCGCGACTGGTCGCCCAGCTCCAGCATGTCCGACAGCACCACGATGCGTCGGCCGCCCGGCGTGACCGGCTTGGCCCCCAGGCTGCGGAAGCCCGCGGCCATCGACAGCGGATTGGCGTTGTAGCTCTCGTCGATCAGGGTGAAGGCCCCGCCGGGCGCCTGAACCACGGTGGTCTGGCCGCGGCCCGCCAGCGGGCGGAATTCGGCCAGGGCGGCCAGGCCGGTCTCCAGCGGCACATCCAGGGCGTCGAGCATCAGCAGGACGCAAAGGCTGTTCAGGCCCCAATGGAAGCCGGACTGGGCCAGGGTGAAATCGATCGAACGGCCGTACAGCTCGGCCTTGACCCGCGCCCCGCCCTCGAAGGGCTGGAAGTCCAGCAGGCGGGCGTCGTGACCCTGGGCCGTGCCGAAGGTGACCGCGCGGGCGCCAGCCTTGCGGGCGGCGGCTTCGAGCACGGCGGCGTAGGCGACATCGCCGTTCAGGACGGCCGCGCCGCCCTCGACCAGGCCCTCGAAGATGGCGGCCTTCTCGGCGGCGACCCCGGCCTCGCCGTCGGCGAAGGCCTCGATGTGGACCGGGCCGACCGTCGTGACGCAGGCGGCGTGCGGGCGGACGAATTTGGACAGGGGGGCGATTTCGCCCGGGGCGTTCATGCCGATCTCGAACACGGCCCGCTCGACCGTGGTCGGCATCCGGGCCAGCGTCAGCGGCACGCCGATGTGATTGTTGTAGCTCTTGATCGAGGCGTGGGCGGGCCCGGCCAGGTCGAGGCCGGCCTTGATGGCCTGGGTGACGCTGGTCTTGCCGACCGAGCCGGTGACCGCGCCTCGACGGACGTGCGGGCTGCGTTCGCGCGAGAAGACGCCCAGTTGCTCCAGCGCCCGCAGGGTGTCGCCGGTGACCACCGCCGGGCCGCCCTCGACCGCGCGCTCGGTGATCGCCCCCGTCGCCCCGGCGGCGAAGGCGGAGGCGGCGAACTCATGCCCGTCGCGCGCGCCCTTCAGGGCCACGAACAGGTCGCCCGGGACGATCTCACGGCTGTTGTAGGTGATGCCGTCGGCTTCGAACGGTGCGCCCGTCAGGTCGCCGCCAGTGGCGGCCAAAATCTCGGCGGAGGTCCAGAGGGGGCGGTAGTCGGCGTCAGGCATGGACCAGCAGGGCTTCGGCGGCTTCGGTGGCGTCGTCGAAGGGGTGGGTTACGCCGCCGACGATCTGTCCCTGCTCATGCCCTTTTCCGGCGATGACGACCACATCTCCGTCGCGCATCTGTTCGATTGCGTGGCGGATTGCGGCGCGACGGTCACCGATCTCGGTTGCATTCGGGCAGCCCTCGCGCACGGCGCGACGGATGGCGGCCGGATCCTCGGAGCGGGGGTTGTCGTCGGTGACGATGGCGACGTCGGCCAGGCGGCCGGCGATCTCGCCCATGATCGGGCGTTTGGCGCGGTCGCGATCGCCGCCGGCGCCGAAGACCACGATCAGACGCCCCGAAGCGTGCGGGCGCAGCGCCTTGAGCACCGTCTCCAGCCCGTCCGGGGTGTGGGCGTAGTCGACATAGACTTCGCCGCGGGCGGGAACGCCCGCTGGGCCGGCGATGCGCTGCAGGCGGCCCTGCGCGCCCTCGATCTTCTCCAGCGCGGCCAGCACCCGCTCGGGGCTCTCGCCGCCGGCGATGCACAGGCCCGCGGCGACCAGGGCGTTGGAGGCCTGGAAAGCGCCGGCCAGCGGCAGCAGCACCTCAAACAGGCGACCCTGCACATCGATGGTCAGGCGCTGGCCTTCGGGCACGGCGTGGCGCTCGACCAGGCTGAGGTCGCGGCCGCGCTCGCCCACGCCCATGACGCCCAGGCCCGACATGATCGAGGCGGCGGCGAAGCTGGAGTAGGCGTCGGAGTCGGCGTTCAGCACGGCGGTGCGGCCGCGCGGCAGCAGGGTCTCGAACAGACGCAGCTTGGCGTCGCGATAGGCGTCCATGTCGCCGTGATAGTCGAGGTGGTCCTGGGTCAGGTTGGTGAAGGCCGCGGCCTTCAGCGTCACCCCGTCGAGGCGGCGCTGGTCGATGCCGTGCGACGAGGCCTCCAGCGCCAGGTGGGTCACCCCGCCCTGGGCCAGCTGGGCCAGCAGACGGGCGGCGTCGGCGGCGTCGGGGCTGGTCAGGCCGGGGCCGGTCAGGGCCTCGGACATCGTGCCAGCCTGCGCCACGACGCCGAGCGTGCCCATGCTGGCCGCGGTCAGGCCCAGCCCGGCCCAGATCTGGCGGCAGAAGGCGGCGACCGAGGTCTTGCCGTTGGTGCCGGTCACGGCGACGCAGGTGGCCGGCTGGGAGCCGTAGAAGCTGCGCGCGGCCAGGGCGTAGGCGCGGCGCACATCGCCCGAGGTGACCAGCAGCGGGGCAAGGGCCGCGTCGGTGTCGGCCGGCGCCAGGACGGCGGCGGCGCCCTGCGACAGAGCCTGGGGGATGAAGGCGCGGCCATCGGCGGCCGTGCCCGGCAGGGCGACGAACAGACCGCCCGGCGCGACCTTGCGGCTGTCGGCGGTGATGCCGGTGATCACCGGGTCGACGGGGACGTCGCGACGCAGCAGCTCCGAGAGGCGAAGGGCGGCGCTCATCGCCCTTCCTCTTCGATCGGGGCGAACAGCGGGACCTTCTCGCCGGTCGCGGTGCGGTACTGGTCGGCGCGGCGCTCGACGCCGAGGAAGGGCGCGATGCGGTCGGCGATGCGGCCGACGGCGGGTGCGGCGACGTAGCCGCCGGTGCGCGGATAGGCGCCCGGCTCGTCGATCAGCACCAGGATCGAGTAGCGGCGCGCGTTCAGCGGACCATCGGCCGGGAAGACGGCGGCGAAGGTGCCGACGGCGTGGGTCGGGTCGTAGCGGCCGTTGACCAGCTTGTTGGCCGAACCGGTCTTGCCGCCGACGCGCAGGCCCGGGGCCTCGGCGAAGCCGCCGGAGCCGCGCACGACGTTGCGGCGCAGCAGGTCCAGCAGGGTGGTGGAGGTCTCCGGCGAGACCACCTGGCGGGTCTCGACGCCCGGCCGGCCGCCCTTGCGCAGGGTCAGCGGGATGAAGCGCCCGCCGTTGGTCAGGGCGCCCATGGCCGCCGACATCTGGGCCGGGGTGATCATGATGCCGTAGCCGAACGACAGCGAGGCCAGGGTCGAGTCGTCCCACTTGCGCGGGCGGCGAGGCTTGGCCGACTCGTGCAGTTCGATCGGGGCGGCGTCCAGGAGGCCGAAGCGGGTGAAATAGTCCCGCATCACGTTCGGCCCCATCTCGACCGCCAGGCGCGAGGTGCCGATGTTGGACGAGTGCAGGAAGACCTCTTCCAGCGTCAGGATCTGGTTGGTGGCGTGGAAGTCCGTGATGCGGCGATTGCCGATCATGAAGGCCTGCGAGGCGTCGAACTTGGTCTCCATGTCGGCCCGGCCGGTGTCGATGCCGGCGGCGACGGTGAAGGTCTTGAACACCGAGCCCATCTCGTAGTGGGCCGAGACGGCGCGGTTCAGGCTCTGGTCGGTCGGCCAGCTGGCCATGCCGAGCACCTCGCCGGTCTGCACGTCGGCGATGATGCCCACGGCGCCCTTGGCCTGGGCCTGCAGAGCGGCGGCGGCGAGTTCGTTCTCCAGCACGCCCTGGACGCGCAGGTCGATCGAGAGGGGGAAGTCCTGGCCCTGTTCGCCGGCGGCGCGGATGTCGGCGTTGAAGGCCAGCTCGGCGCCCGAGATGCCCTGCCCGCCGGTGTCGGCCAGACCGAGCACATGGCTGGCCGAGCCGCCCAGCGGATAGACGCGGCGGTCTTCCGGCTCGAAGGTCACGCCGCCCAGGGCCAGGGCGTGAATGGCGGCCTTCTCCTGCGGGGTCAGGCCCGGCAGGACGATCAGGCGGCGCTCGCCGTTCAGCACCTTGTTCAGCTTGGCCATCGAGACGCGCGGCAGGGCGCGCTTGATCTGCGCGGCGGCGGCGCGGCGGTCCCAGACCTCGCGCGGATCGATGTACAGGCCGTAGTGGGTGATGTTGGTGGCCAGCAGGGCGCCGTTGCGGTCGACGACGTCGGCGCGGCTGACCGCGTTCGGGTGGTGCACAGCGCCGGCCGCGCCGCGCGGGGCCAGCAGGGCGGCGTTGGCGGCGCCCAGGGCCAGGCAGCAGAAGACGAACGAGAACAGAGTCAGGATCACGAAGATCCGGACGCGCGTGTCCTCTTCGGGCCGGGCGTCGGCGCGGGCTCGGCCGAACGAGTGCTCGATGGCCCACATGGCCTCGGCCAGCCAGCGCCACGACGGCATGTTCAGACGAGCGCCGGGACGGCCGGGCGCCGGGCGATCCCAGGCGGCGTGAGGATCGTGCACGCTCATTGCGCCGCCTCCGCCGGGGGTTCGGAGACGGCTTCGCCCGCGGCAGGCGCGGGCGTTGCAGGAACGGACTGAGGCACTGTCGGGGCGACGATCACGCGCGGCTCTGGAACGGGCGCCAGGCTCGGCAAGCTGGCCTCGGTGGCCTGCCGTTTGACGTCGACCGGACCTAGGCCCGCGCCGCGCGACAGGGCCTCCAGGCGGCCCGGCTGCTCCAGCCGGGCGACCTCGGCCCGCAGCAGGCGGACCCTCTGGCCGTTCTCGGCGATCTGCCGCTCCAGGCTGTCGATCTGCGCTCCTTCACGGGCCGCGGCCGCCTTGGCCAGGTAGACCGAGAAGACCATGGCCGCGACCAGCATGACGCCGATGATCTCGATCCAGCGGATGCCGCGCACCTTCCAGTCGAAGACGCGCTTGAAGACGGCGACGGGCATGGAGGCGACGCTCATGCGGCGATCCTCCCCCAGGGCGCAGCATCGGTGCGGACGGCGGCCCGCAGGCGGGCGGAGCGGGCGCGCGGGTTGGCGGCCAGTTCGGCCTCGCCGGCCTCGACCGCGCCCTTGAACTTCAGGGTGAAGCTCGGCTTGCGGGTCTCGACCGTCACCGGAGCGTGGCGCGAGCCGCCCGGGGCGTTGCCCGTGCGCTCGGTCAGGAAGGCCTTCACGATGCGGTCTTCCAGCGAATGGAAGGTGACGACCGCCAGCCGACCACCGGGGGCCAGGGTCGCCTCGGCCGCCTCCAGCCCGGCGCGCAGCTCGCCCAGCTCGTCGTTGACCGCGATGCGCAGGGCCTGGAACACACGGGTGGCCGGATGGATGGCCGCGCCGCGACGGCCGCCCAGGGCCTTTTCGACCACCTGGGCGAGATCCAGCGTGCGCGAGAACGGCTGCTCCGCGCGGCGGCGCAGGATGGCGGTCGCCACGCGGCCCGACTGACGCTCGTCGCCATAGAGCTTGAAGATGTGGGCCATGGGACCGTGGTCCCAGGTGTTGACGATGTCGGCGGCGGTCTCGCCGCCGTGGTCGCTGTTGGCCGACATGCGCATGTCCAGCGGCCCGTCGCGCATGAAGGAGAAGCCGCGCTCGGCCTGGTCCAGCTGCATCGACGAGACGCCGATGTCGAAGACCACGCCGTCAAGCTTCGCCTCACCCGTCCCCTCGAAGGCCTCGGCCAGGCCCGAGAACGGCGTGCGCACCAGGCGGAAACGGTCGGAATAGTCGGCGGCGACCGCGTCGGCGTGAGGCTGGACGGTGGGGTCGCGATCCAGGGCGATGACCGTGGCCCCGGCCGCCAGGATGGCGCGGGTGTAGCCGCCGGCGCCGAAGGTGGCGTCGATGATCACATCGCCGGCGCGCGGCTCCAGGGCCTCCAGGACCTCATCAAGCAGGACCGGGGCGTGGGGAGAAGCCATCAGACCCCCTCCCCGCCCGGACGACGGCCGGCCAGAAGCGCCTTGCGCCCGGCCTCGCCGCGCTCGCGCACAGCCTGACGCGCCAGGGCGCGGCGCTCGTCGCGACGGGCGTTCCAGCGGGCGCGGTCCCAGATCTGGAAGCGGGAGCCCAGGCCGATGATGACCACGTCCTCGCCGAGCCCAGCCTCCTGGCACAGGCTTTCCGGCAGGGTGATGCGGCCGCCGCCGTCGTAGGCCAGCGGACGCTGGCCCGCATAGAAGGTCTCTTCCAGAGCCGTGCGCAGGTCGTCGCCGAAGGGCAGCTCTTCGATCATCGAGACGTATTCGGCCATCAGCTTGTCGCCGCCGGCCTCGAGGCAGTCAGACTCGATCGAGAAGAAGCAGAAGACCCCGTGTTCCGCGCCGTTGTCAGCCGTCCGGAACTCCTGAGGAATCAGGAGCCGACGTTTGCCGTCCAATTGTTTCTCGTAGGTCGAGAGAAACACGTTGCGCCCAAACCGGACCCTTCGATCCGCCCTCTATCCCTGGACGCAGCCACGCGTCCGATGACAACCCCAACTCGAAGTAATGGGATAGCATGGGATGAACTGGGTCTCAATGGGATTGATACCGACTGGTTAACCTTCTTCGATCACGAAACGCCCGCAAATTCCGGAACATACACAGAACATCGAACCTATCGACAGGCTGTGGAGCGATCTTGCGGCGCGTTGCGGAGCAAAGGGTTAACGGGCGGTAGAAGGGTCGAGGGTTGAGGGTTGAGGGGGTCAGTAGCGACCACGCCTCAGGCGACGGCGTATGTTCGGGTCGCGACCTCAGCCACCCTCAACCCTCAACCCTCAACCCTCGACCCTCGCCGCGCTCAAGCAGCGAGCCGCCGGGCGGCGAGCGTTAGCGCACCAAGATAAAGCGTCAGACGGCCTGTAAGCCGGGTTCTGTTCCGCACCGAAGCGCGGCGACGATCATTCCTCTGGACCGGCCATTGCTGACCGGTTCTCGCGACCTACCCGGACGCCTCGGGCGGTGAGCCCTGCAGCCGAAGCTGCGCGACGTCCCTATTCGGTCTTGCTCCAGGCGGGGCTTGCCATGCCGTCGCTGTTGCCAGAGACGCGGTGGGCTCTTACCCCACCCTTTCACCCTTCCCTGCCTCGCGAGGCAGGCGGTTTGCTTTCTGTGGCGCTATCCCTCGGGTCGCCCCGGGCGGAAGTTATCCGCCGCCTTTTCACCGTGGAGCCCGGACTTTCCTCGACAGGGCAAGCCCCGCCGCGACCGCCCGGCCGTCTGACGGGGGCTAAGTGCGCTTTCATGGCGCCACGGTCAACGTCCTCAGGCCAGCACGCCCGTCACGCTCTCAGCCGTGGCCACCTGCAGCACCCCCATCAGGGTCGCGCGGGTCTCGCCGTCGGCGACGCCGTCGACCTGCGAGGACCGCCAGTGGCGTTGGAAGGCCTCGACCGCCAGCCGGGTCTCGTCGTCATACTCGAGGCCGCCCTTGGTCAGGCCGTAGCCGAGTCGGCTGAGCCCGGCGCGCAGCACCACGACGCCCAGGCCGTCTGCGCCCATCGACAGCGGAGGCCCCAGGGCCTCGATCCGCTCGGCGGCGGGCTCGAACCACAGGCCGTGGCCGACGGCGGCCAGTTTCTTCCACGGGAAGCGCTCGCCCGGGTCCTGCTTGCGGTCCGGCGCGAGGTCCGAGTGGCCGATGATGCGGGCGTCCGGAATGGTCCAGCGCGTCCGGATGTCGGTGATCAGGCTGATCACACAGTCGATCTGGACGTCCGGGAAGTCGCGGTAGCCGAACTCATGGCCCGGATTGACGATCTCGATGCCGATCGAGGCGGCGTTGCAATCGGTCTCGCCCTGCCAGGAGCCGCGGCCGGCGTGCCAGGCGCGGCGCTCCTCGGGCACCAGGCGCAGGATCGAGCCGTCTTCCTCGACCACATAGTGGGCCGAGACCTTGGCCGCGGGATCGCGCAGCCGGGCGATGGCCTCCGCGCCCGTGCGCATGCCGGTGTAGTGCAACACCAGCATGTCCGGCGGGGCGCGCCGGCTGTCGAAATTAGGGGAAGGCTCGTCCCTGACGCTGAGCACGGGCGACGGTCCGCCTTAGCGCACCGGTTTCTCCCAGCCGTAGGCGACCCAGGCGCCGTCTACCTTGCGAGCCTCGATGACGTCGTCGCTGCGGCGGGCGCGCACCGTCACGCGGCGGCGGGCGCGCATGGCCAGACCGGCGAAGAAGACGAGCACGGCGGCGACGACGGCGATGACGGCCACGGCGGCGGCGGTGATGACAGCCAGGACAGCCCCGACCGCCATGGCGACCATGGTGGCGAAGAGCCCGGCGACCCACATCAGCGGCGCAAGCAGTCCGTTGGCCGCGCGGCGATCCGCGCCGGGGCCAAAGATCAGGCGGTCAGACTGGGTCATGTCGTCACCTCTCAAGCGCCGGTACAACGCCGAACTTTCAATCTCGGTCCATCGAAGCGGCCGGTCAATGACCGGCCGCTTCACAGGCGAGTGTCCAAAGGTCGCGCTCTCAGTAGGGCTGGTCGGCCAGAACGGTGGCTCCTGAGGCCCGGGCGCGCTCGGCCTGCAGCTGCCGGACGGCGGCTTCGGCCTGCGGATCGTTCATCACGCCGCCGATGCCGACCAGCACCTGGGCGGCCTCGCCCGAGACGCCGAACGCCTCCGACAGGGCCTGGAAGGGCGAGCGGGCTTCGGGGAAGCGCTTGAAGCGGACGGACTCATCGGCCGGAATGCTCGCCAGCTGGCGGGCCTTGGCGATGGCCTCCTCCAGACCGCCGAGTTCGTCGACGAGGCCCAGCGATCGGGCCTGGGCGCCGGTCCAGACGCGGCCGCGAGCGATCTCGCGCACACGAGCCGCCGGCAGACGACGGCCCGCCGAGACGCGGGCGATGAACTCCTCATAGGTGCGATCGATGCCGGCGGCGAAGGCGGCGCGGTCGTTGGCGTCGAACGGGCGCGCCGGCGAGAAGGCGTTGGCGTAGTCGCCGCCGACCGACAGGTTGCGCAGGTCGAGGCCGAAGCGGCCGAGGGCGTCGGCCAGCACGATCTTGCCGCCGAACACGCCGATCGAGCCGGTCAGGGTCGAGGGCTGGGCCACGATCCAGCTGGCTTCCGAGCTGACCCAGTAACCGCCCGAGGCGGCGTAGTCGCCCATGGACACGACCACCGGCTTGCCGGCGGCCTTGGCGGCGCGCACCGCGGCCAGGATCTGCTCCGAGGCGTCGGGCGAGCCGCCCGGCGACGAGACGCGGAAGACGATGGCCTTCACCGACTTGTCCTCGATGGCGTCGTAGATCGCTTCGGCTACGTCGTCGGACATGATCGAGGAGCCGCCGCCGAACGGGTCGGCGCCGCCGCCCGTTCCGGTCATGATGGCTCCCTCGCCGCCGACGATGGCGATGGCGTTGCGGCCCGAGCCCGAACGCTCGCCCTTGGACGAGGCGTAGTCGTCGAATTCGATGATCTCGGCGTTGCGGCCGGCGCGGCGCTTGGCGGCCGCCTCGGCCTCCTCGACCTGGCCGACCTTGTCGATCAGGCGGCGCTGCAGGGCCTGGGCCGAGCTGTGCGGGCCGGCTTCGATGGCGGTGCGCAGGGCCTCGGGCGTGACGCGGCGGTCCTGCGCGGCGTTGGCGATGGCCGAGGTGTAGATCGAGTTCATCCAGGCCGCCATCGCCTCGCGGTGGGCCGGGGTGAAGTCGCTCTCGGTGTATTCGTTGACGGCGTTCTTGTACTCGTAGCGCTGCTCGAACTGGGCGTTGACGCCGTATTTCTCGAAGGCGCGGCCCAGGAACAGGGTGTCGGCCGAGAAGCCCGCCAGCTGGAAGCTGGAGGTGTTCTGCATCCACAGCTCGCCGCTCGAGGCGCCGATCATATAGCTGGAGATGGCGGCGCCGACCGGCTGGAAGCCCTGGGAATGGGCGATGACGGGCTTGCCGGCGCGACGGAAGCGACGCACGGCCTGGCGGATCTCATCGGCGGCGGCCGGGGTGATGCCGGCTTCCGGCAGGCGGATCAGCAGCACCTTCACCCGCGGATCGTCCTCGGCCTGGGCCAGGGTGTCGACGATCTGCATGGTCGACAGCCCGCCGCCGCCGAAGATGGCGAACGGATTGGTCGGGGCCTGGTCCGTGACGCCTTCGCGCAGGTCCAGCTCCAGCACGGAATGGGCCGGGGTCGAGTCCTTCGACGAGGCCGAGCTGATCGCCAGGGTGATCAGGATGACCGGCACGACGATCAGGAAAAGGAACAGCCCGGCGAAGACGCCCAGCATGGTGAGGAGGAACTGCTTCATCGGGAGGTCGTCGTCCGGAGCGCGGGCCGAGGCATGGCCACATTTTGACCATAGAGCGGCAGGCTTTGCCGTCAAATGAACGTCCGGTAACGGGCGAGTTGTCGCGGGCGTGAATGGTGCGTTGCAACAGCGTGATTGCTGCGCACGCGGCGAGCCCCTATATCAGGCGCCAGCGAGCGGGGGCATCGCCCCGCGTATTGTATGAGACCGCACTCCCCATGCTGGTCACCCTGATGAAGGCCAAACTGCACCGCGCGACGGTGACCCAGGCCGACCTCGATTACGAAGGCTCCATCGCCATCGACGCCGACCTGCTCGACGCAGCCGGCATCTTCCCGCACGAGCAGGTCGATGTCCTGAACATCACCAACGGCGCGCGCTTCACCACCTACGCCATCGAAGCCCCGCGCGGCTCGAAGGTGATCGGCGTCAACGGCGCCGCGGCCCGCCTGGTGCAGAAGAACGACAAGGTGATCGTGGTCACCTACGGCCAGCTGCCCCAGGAAGAGGCTCGCCAATGGTCGCCGACCGTCGTCCTGCTGGACGACAACAACGACATCAAGCGCGCCGCCTGATCGACCCCAAAGGGTCCAAGCTTCACCGTAATTGAGCGCTCGTCTCCTCCCCATCCAAAGGGAGGACGAACTGCCATGAAATCATTGATGATCGCCGCCGCCTGCGGCGCGATGGCGCTCGCCGGCGCGGCGCAGGCGCAGGCTGGCGGACGGGCCACGATCGTGGTTCGCGGCGAGGGTCGGGTCGAAGCCATGCCGGACACCTTCGCCATGAGCGCCCAGGTGGTCGGCCGGGGCGCGACCCAGTCCGAGGCCGTCAGGCAGCTGGCGCTGAGCCAGACCACCGTGACCGATGCCGTATCTCGACTGCAGGGACTGACCGCTGCCGAAGTCACCACCGGCCTTCCCGCCGTGACGCCGACCTACTCAGGGGAGTGCGCCCGCGACACTCACGACAAATGCACGCCCTCCGGCTACGTCGCCGTCCTGGAGGTCACGCTCGAAGGCATGCCTGCTGAACGCGGCGGTGACGCCGTGTCCCTGGCCGCCGAACGGGGCGCGCAGAGCGTCCGACTGACCCGCCTCTTCCTGGCCGACGAAACCGGGCAACGCAGCCAGGCCGCCCGAGTCGCCTTCACCGATGCACGGCGCCAGGCCGAGGACATCGCCACGGCCTCGGGGCAGCGCATCGTGCGGGTCGCCAAGGTCGCCTCGCCCGACCGTCAGCGAATCTATGGCCTGTACAATGAGGCCGAGGTTGACGCCTACTATGGCGCCACGGGCTATTTCACGCCCGAGACGTCATTGGACCTGTCCCCGGACGCCGTCAGCATCTCGTCCAGCCTCGAGGTCACCTTCGAGATCGAATAACCCAACCTTGACGCGCGGGCCGGAGAGGCATTCCCTTCGGAGCATGGATCGGACCCGCGCGCTCAAGACGCTTCGCTGGACGCTGTACGGCGCCTGGGTCGTCGCGTCGGCGCTGGCGATGATGATGGCGCTCACGCCGGGCCTCGACCTGCTGGGCCTGCCGCCGGAGCGGATCAGCTTCATCCCGGCCACCTTCACCGGCATGCCCTGGACCCTGCCGCTGTTCTTCAGCGACTACGACTCCGTCACCACCCTCGCGATCGTGCTGGTCGGCCAGGTGCTGAACGTCTCCATCGGCCTGATGCTCGCCCGCGGGGACGACTAACGGCCCAAAAAAGGCCCCGGCGCACGCGCCGGAGCCTCGTTCTTCCATCCCTGATCAGCGGATCAGGTCGTAGACGCCGGTGATGTCGATCCGGACCGTCAGTTCGCCGGGGGCGACCGGGGTACTGCCGGCGTCCATGGCCATCTCGGCGCGGGCGTACATCGGGCGCGGCGGCTGGGGCATGTAGCCGCCGCCCTCGGTCAGCGAGCGGATGCCGCCCAGGCGCACGCCCAGAGCGTCGGCGTACAGGGCCGCCTTGGCCTGCAGGTTGCGCACCGCCAGCTGGCGGGCCTGGTTCTCAGCCGCGCTGGGGTCCTTCAGGCCGAAGCCGATGCCGTCGATCTGGTTCACCCCGGCGGCCACCACGGCGTCAGCGGTCGAGCCGACCTTGGTCAGGTCGTTGATGGTCACCGTCACCCGGTTGTTGGCCTGGTAGCCGCGCAGGCGCGGCGGCTCGTTCTGCACGTAGTCGTACTGCGGCGACAGGTTCAGGCCGGAGGTCTGGACGTCGCGCTCGGCGATGCCGGCGCGGCGCAGAGCGGCCATGACCTGGTTCATGCGGGTCGCATTCTGGGCCATCGCCTCGGCGGCGGTCGGGGCGTCGGTGACCACGCCGAAGCTGATCGTGGCCATGTCCGGCGCGGCCTTGACCTCGCCATAGGCGCCCAGGTTGACGGCCGGAGTCTCGGTCACCGCCTGGATGGTCAGCGGCGCGCCGCCGCCGGGCTGGCTCTGGGCATGGGCCGCAGGCGCGGCCAGGCCGATTGCGGCGGCGACCATCACGGCGCCGCTCATCATCAGCAGGCGGTTCGACAGAGCCGGCAGGCTGGCGGCCTTGGCGACGGCGCGGGGAGCGCCAAAACGGGCGGCGGGGCGGTTCATACGGGTAGTCTCCTGATAGCGGCGATCCGTCCGGCCCGGGTTCGGGCGAGGACCGTGAACGCACCTTGACCGTTCGAGCCTGAACGAACGCTCAGGCCCCATTGGCAGGTTCCATTCATCGGCGTGAAATCGACGAAAGGTCGGTGTCGCGGGCATGACCCTTGGCAAGCCGCGCACGGCCCTGCTAGGCCGTGCAAACCGCCACGGCGGGCCCGTAGCTCAATGGTTAGAGCCGACCGCTCATAACGGTCTGGTTGCAGGTTCGAGTCCTGCCGGGCCTACCGGCTCCCCCAGCCCCAGCCGCCGCGCCAGCGGTCTTCGCCGCGCGGGCGTTCGGAGTAGATGTAGCGGCCGTCGCGGTCGTACCAGCCGTAGCCGTCGCGGAAGCGGTCCCAGCCGTCCAGCGAATAGCCGTCGTCATAGTACTCCAGGCCCAGCAGCCCGTCCTCGGACGCCCACCAGTTGCGCGGATAGGAGCCGTTGGCGCACTCCCAGCCGTCGCCCGGGCGCCAGTACGGCTCATGCCGGCCGCGCCCGCGGTCGCGGAAGTACGGGCGGCACACGTGGTGCGAATAGACGCGGTTGCCGCGCGCCTGGATGTTGGCCCGGTCTTCCTGCCAGAACACCTGCTGCACGCCGGCGAAGGTGTTGTTGTTCAGCACCGCGTTGCCGGCGGCGGCCGCGACGCCGACCGTCCCGGCGCGGATGCGGCTGTCGGTCAGGCGCAGCTCGCCGTTGTAGAGCACCACGCCCTTGTCGGAGCGGCCGATCCGGCTGTTCGTGACCTCGACCGAGGCGCCCTCGATGGAGACGCCCTCGATGAAGCCGACGATGTTGGAGTTCTCGACCTCCACGCGGCCGTAATCGCGGCCCGAGCGGACGATGAGGCCGATGGAGCGCGGACCGAAGGCGTTGGGCGCGCCCGTGCCCATCAGGGTGGTCGAGGCGATGCGCGAGGCCTGGCCGGCGCCCGGAATGACCTCCATGCCCGACTGCGAGCCCTTCACCACCACTTCCCAGGCGTTCAGCACGGCGCCGTCGGCGACCACGGCCGGCGCAATGGTTTCGGCCTCGATGACCGTGTCGCGCATGTCGAGCAGGCCGCCGTCGGCGTAGATGGCCGCCTCGTCGCCGGCGTGGCGGAAGCCGACGCGGTTCATGACGATCTCGGCCCCGTAGCCGACAATGCAGGCGGCGTCGCCGGCGCGCGGCGAGGCGAACACCATATCGCGGATTTCGACCCGGACGCCTTGGGCCACGGTCATGCACGGCAGGCCGTCGGGGGCCTGCAGGGTCGGCTCGGGCGAGCGGTTCCAGTCACGCGGATTGAAGCCGCCCTCGCCGATGATGGTCATCGGCTTGTCGATGTTCAGCCAGCCGACGCACGCGCCTGCGCGGGTGCGGATGATCAGGGTGCCGCCCGGACGGACGCGGCGCACCGCGTCCTCGACGGCGCCGGTGCCTGGATTGCCGCCGCAGTCGACCAGCACGACCTCTTCGGTCCCCTGGCGGAAGGGCGGATAGGCCGGGCCGCCCCAGTCGGGGCGATGGCGGCCGTAGTCATAACGGCGGTGTTGCCCGCGGCTGCGCGATCCGCGCGACGGCGGGTCCAGTAGGACGCCGAAGTTCGGCCGCGTCTGGCTCTCGACCTTGGCGGCGGTCTGGGCCTTGGCTTCGCTCCCGTCCGCGAGATTGAGGATGAAGGCCGACGCGGCGATGGCGGCGCCCCCGCAGAGCAGGCTGCTGAAGCGACCGAGGGGGAAACGGGTCATCATATCCAGGCCCTCCTTAACGGCGCTGCTGGGAACGGGAGACCTGGGCCAGGACGGCCTGCAGGCGGGCGGCCGAGGGGCCGAAGCCGGACAGGGCCGAGTCGATGCGCAGGGCCACGGCCTGGGCCTTGTCCTGGTCGGCGACCCCGGAGACCCCGAGCGCGAAATAACTCGACATGGCGAACTTGGCCTCCGGGCTGCCCTGGCGGGCGGCCTCGTCGAACCACTTGAAGGCGCGGGCGTAATCGGCCGGCAGGCCGATGCCCTCGGCGTACATGACCGCCAGAACGAGCTGGGCCTCGGACGAGCCGTTGACGGCCGCGAGCTGGATGGCGCGGACCCGCTCCAGATTGGACAGCCGGCTCTCCATCGGATGGCCGAGCATGGCCTCCAGGGTCTCGATCTGGCGCTTGGACAGCTCGTCGGGGCTCTGGGCGGCGGTCTCGGTGACGCCGAGGTAACGCAGGGCGCGGCCGACGTGGATGAAGGGCAGCTCGCCGCTCATTCGGCTGAGCGCGTACTCATAGGCGTCGCCGCGCGGGCGGCTCTCGTCCGAGAAGGGCACGCCCGAGGCCGGGGCCTTGTTCGGATAGAATTCGAACGGCGGCGTCCACTGCCGGGCCTTGGCCTCGACGAAGCGGCTGTACTGGTCACGGCTCGGCGCGGAACGCTCGAAATCCTTCATCAGCACATAGGCGCCGACGTCGCCGGTCTGCACCGCCAGGTAGTTGTACAGATAGGCGTCGACGTCGTTGCGCTGGAACAGGCTGGTGGCGGCGCGATAGCCGCGCTTGGTGCGCTCGCCGGCGTTGGGGGCCTTGCCCTTGCCCCAGGCCTCGCGGGCCTCGCGGTTGTCCTCGGGCTCGCCGAACGGGCCGTAGAGGCCGTCGTGCAGCCTGGCCAGGGTGCGGAAGCCCGCCGCGTCCTGGGTCGAGAGGATGTAGATGACGCGGTCGCGGACCGCCTCCTGCTCCTCGCGGGTCATCTGGCCGAGCTGGCGGTCAAGCTTTTGATAGGCCTGATGCCGTTCATAAGCTCGGCAGTCGTCATAGCGCGACAGCGGCCGCCAGCCGCCGAAGCCGCCGCGGTCGACGCGGTTGATCGGGGCGTATCCCTGATCGTTGGCCAGGGCCATGGCGTACCAGGTGGCGCTCTCAATCGGGTCTTCGATGTTCTTGTCGGTGGCGCGCACGGCGGCGTAGCGCCCGCCCAGTTCGAGCTGGGCGAAGAAGTCGCCACGGAAGGCCGCGCGGCGCAGGGCGCGCAGGCCGGTCTCCTGGGCGTTGAATTCGGATCCGGTCAGCGACGCCGGACGCGGGCAGGTGTTGGCCGTCGCGTTCTCGCCCTGCCAGAATTGGAAGCCCGTCCGATCTCCGCACGAGGCGACGCCAAAGGCCGCCACGGCCAGGACGCCGGCGACGGCGGCGATAGCCACGGGCCCGCGCGAACGCGCAAAGCGGCCCTGTTCGTGCGTTGTCCCCTCGCCCTCGACCATCTACCCCTCGCACTACTGGAGCGGGCGTTCCCCGGCCCGCCCGTTAAGCTTCGCGCGACCGGACAGTCCGGTCCAGTTAACCATCTGTCAAGGTTAACGCCGTTTTGCGACAAAGCGTTGCCGCATGTGTGCCATTTTGTGACGCATCCGAAAATCCCTTTCAGAACCATAGGGTTGCGTTTTCCCCTGACAGGCGAATCCCGGACCCTCGCCTGATGGCCTAGGCCGTCCTATATGCGGGCCTTCGATCCGGAGTCTTTTCCCGCATGTCCTACGTCGCCCGCGACGATCGCCCCGCCGACAAGGCCGCTCGCTACTCCGAGGTCGAAGGCGAGATTCTCGCAGTACTGGAAGGCGAATCGAACCGGATCGCCCGCATGGCGACGGTCGCGTCGATGTTGGCGGACGCCTTCCCCATCTTCTTCTGGACCGGCTTCTACGTCGTCGACGAGGCCAAGGCCGACGAGCTGGTGGTCGGACCCTACCAGGGCACGCTGGGCTGCCTGCGCATCGCCTTTGGGCGCGGCGTCTGCGGCGCGGCAGCCGCCACCCGTCAGACCCAGCTGGTCGAGGACGTCCACGCCTTCCCGGGCCACATCGCCTGCGATAGCCGCTCGGAGAGCGAGATCGTCGTGCCGGTGTTCGACGCTTCCGGCGACCTGATCGCCGTCTTCGACGTCGACGCCACCGAAAAGGCCGCCTTCGACTCTGTCGACGCCGAGGCGCTGGAGCGGCTGCTCGGCAAGGTGTTCGCGGCCTGAGCGGCCACGACCGCGTCTGACGCAGCGGCCTGCCAAGTTCGAAATGTGCACCCACAAGTGCACTTAAAGTGCACTCGAAAGTGCACCCTAGTGTCTCTCCCAGGCCCGCCACGACTGGGCTTCAGGCGGAAAAGTGCCCTAAGTGCACTCGAAAAAATATCTCGGCGCCGGCCGCGCGATTCTGCACTAAGTGCACTCGATTTTTTCGTTTTGAGCGGAGCGACCCATGTCTGATCGCGTGATCGTAGTGACCGGTGGACATGGAGCGCTGGGCCGCGCCGTGGTCGAGGCCGCTCTGGCCGACGGGCTGAAGGTGGCGATCATCGATCACGCTGCGGGCCAGTCCGCCCCCGAGGGTGCGCTTGAGCTGGGCGGCGTCGACCTGACCGACCCGGCCTCGGCCGCCAAGGCCATCGACGCCGTCGTGGCGCACTTCGGTCGGCTGGACGCCCTGCTCAACATCGCCGGCGGCTTCACCTGGCAGACCACCGACGACGCCGACCCGGCGTGGGAGAAGATGTTCGCCCTCAACCTGAAGACCGCCCTCAACGCCAGCCGCGCCGCCCTGCCCCACCTGAAGGCGTCGGAAGAAGGCCGTATCGTCAACGTCGGGGCCAATGGCGGGCTCAAGGCCGCCGCCGGCATGGGCGCCTACGCCGCCGCCAAGTCCGGGGTGCACCGCCTGACCGAGGGCTTGGCCGAGGAGCTCAAGAAGACCTCGGTGACGGTCAACGCCGTCCTGCCGTCGATCCTCGACACCGCGCAGAACCGCGCCGACATGCCCGACGCCGATCCCAAGAAGTGGGTGCAGCCGTCCGACCTGGCGCGCGTCATGCTCTTCCTCGCCTCGCCGGAGAGCCGGGCCATCACGGGGGCCCTGGTGCCGGTGACGGGCCGGGTCTGATGAGGCCCGCCCGCAGCGTCCTCTTCCTGCCCGCCACCAACCCGCGGGCGATCGAGAAGGCGCGCGGCCTGGCCTGCGACGTGGCCATCCTCGACCTCGAGGACGCCGTCGCGCCCGAAGGCAAGGCCGAGGCCCGCGCGGCCGCCGTCGCGGCGGTCGAGGCCGGCGGCTTCGGGCCGCGGCTCGGCGTGCGGGTCAACGGCCTGGACACGCCCTGGGGCGAGGCCGACCTGCAGGCTCTACAGGGGACCAGCATCGACCTGGTCGTGGTCCCCAAGGTCGAGCATCCGCAAGCCATCCTCGCCCTGTGGGAGCTGTCGCCCCCCGGCGCCGACCTGTGGGCCATGATCGAGACCCCGCGGGCGGTCGTGCATCTGGACGCCATCGCCCATGCCGGCGGGCCGCTGCGCGGGCTGATGCTGGGGGTCAACGACCTGTCGGCCATGCTCTTGACCGGCCACGCGCCCGACCGCGAACCGCTCAAGCCCTGGCTGGCCAAGACCGTCGCCGTCGCCCGCGCCTACGGCCTGCTGGCCATCGACGGGGTCTACAACGCCTTCACAGACGCCGAGGGCTTCGCCGCCGAGGCCGCGCAAGGGCGACTCTACGGCTTCGACGGCAAGAGCCTGATCCATCCGTCGCAGATCGCGGCCGCCAACGCCGCCTTCTCCCCCTCCCCTGAAGAGGCGGCCTGGGCCCGCGCCATCGTCGCCGCCTTCGCCTCGCCCGAGGCGGCCGGTCAAGGTGCGATCCGGGTCGACGGGGCGATGGTCGAACGCCTGCACCTGGCCGCCGCGGAACGAACACTCGCCCGTCTCGACCCGGGCGCCTGACGCGCCTATCTAGTCAGTCCAGAAACAGAACGCAGGCCCCTCAAGCAGTGAGGCGCCGCGCGTCGAGCGTTAGGGGCTCAAGACACGTATGACCAAAGCCGTCATCGCCGCCACCGGGCTGTTCACCCCGGAGCAGTCCATCTCCAATGAAGAGCTGGTCGCCGCCTACAACGCCTACGCCGAGCGTTTCAACGCGGCGAACGCCGCCGAGATCGCCGAGGGCGAGGTCGCGGCCCTGACCCCGTCGTCGGTCGAGTTCATCGAGAAGGCCTCGGGCATCAAGTCCCGGTTCGTCCTCGAGAAAACGGGCATCCTCGACCCCGAGCGCATGGTCCCGCACCTGCCCGAGCGCTCCAACGACGAGCTGTCGATCCTGGCCGAGATGGCCGTGAAGGCCGCCGAACAGGCGATCAAGGCCTGGGGCAAGCCGGTGTCGGAGATCGGCGCCGTGCTGTGCGCCGCCTCGAACATGCAGCGCCCCTACCCGGCCATGGCCATCGAGATCCAGCAGGCCCTGGGCATCGAGGGCTTCGCCTTCGACATGAACGTGGCCTGCTCCTCGGCCACCTTCGGCATCAAGACGGCGGCCGACTTCATCGCCTCGGGCTCGGTCAAGGCCGTGCTGATGGTCAATCCCGAGGTCTGCTCGGCCCATCTGAACTTCAAGGATCGCGACAGCCACTTCATCTTCGGCGACGTGGCCACGGCCGTGATCGTCGAGGCCGAGGATCAGGCCGCGCCGGGCGGCTGGGAGATCCTGGGCACGCGGCTGAAGACCGTGATGTCGAACAACATCCGCAACAATTTCGGCTTCCTGAACAAGGCCGCCCTGCCGACCGACGCGGTCGAACCGCTTCAGTCCAACGGGCTGACCGACAAGATGTTCGTCCAGCAGGGCCGCAAGGTGTTCAAGGACGTGGTGCCGATGGTCGCGGACATGATCGTCGACCACGCCGGCGAACTGGGCCTCGATCCGACGAGCCTGAAGCGGATGTGGCTGCACCAGGCCAACATCAACATGAACCAGTTCATCGGCCGCAAGGTGCTGGGCCGCGAGCCCGAGCCGCACGAGAACGTCATCATCCTGGACGAGTACGCCAACACCTCCTCGGCCGGCTCGATCATCGCCTTCCATCTGCACCACGACGGCTTCCAGCCGGGCGAGGTCGGCCTGATCTGCAGCTTCGGCGCGGGCTATTCGGCGGGTACGGTGTTCGTCAGGAAGCGCTAGCCGCCAGGCCCCTCCCCATCGCGAACCGCGACGGGGAGGATGCGACGATTACTTCGCGGGCGGCTGGGCCGCCTCAGGCGCCGGGGCCGGGGTCCCCGCGGGCGGATGCGCCGCTTTCCACTCCATGGCGCGGCGGATGCGGTTCTCCACCGACGGATGGTCGTAGAACAGGATCTCCTCGATTGCGGAGGGCGACGGAGCCCGGTACTCGGCCGTCTTGATCAGCGCCTTTGACAGGCCGTCCGGCTCGTTGGCGTGAACCAGCGAGAAGTGGTCGGCGTCGGCCTCGACGGTGCGGACCATGGTGTTGACGACCGGCGCGCCCAGCAGACCCAGGACCGAGAAGATCGCCGCCAGCACCGGCAAGCCGGCGGGATCGGCGATCTCGCCGACCCGGTTCGCGCCCAGCAGCCGGCGCGCGACCGGATAGAGCCGGTCGACCAGGAAGAAGCCTATAGCGCTGAGGATGATGATGATGCCGGTCATCCACAGCGAGTGCATGTGGACGTAGTGGCCCATCTCGTGGCCGACGACGCCGCGCACCTCGGCGATGTCGGCGCCCTTGGCGAACATGACGTCGCTCATGGCCACCCGGGCCGAACCGCCCAGGCCCGAGACGTTGGCCGTGTAGCGGTCCGACTGTTTGGAGCCGTCGTAGATATAGATCTTGTCGTCCGGGGTGCCGGTCTTGTGGGCCAGGTCGACGACGGCGTCACGCACCGGGCCGTTGGGCGCCGGGGTGTAGGTGTTGAACAGCGGCTCGATCAGGATCGGCGAGATCAGCAGGCCGAAGATGACGAACAGGGCGGTCAGGCCGGACGCCCAAGCCCACCACAGCCGCCGCGCCCGCCGGATCAGGAAGTAGATGCCGACGATCAGCAGGCCGGTGAAGGCGATCGAGATCGCCCCGCTCAGCACCGCCTCGCCCAGCCATCCGGTCAGCGGCTGCTCGGTCAGACCGTACTGTTTCTCGCGCCACCAGCTCTCGTAGATCGACCACGGCAGGGTCAGGACGAAGCTGAGCGCGAGGTAGACCACGCCCACGATCAGCGAGACCAGCTTGGGCCGGGGTCGATTGGCCTCCAACCGGTCGCGAATGGCGCTCAGCCACCCCAGCCGGATGATGATCCACGACACGACGACGCCGACCACGGCGCCCCACAGCAGTAGCCAGTGGCCGCCCCGGGTGTAGGCGACGGCCCGCGCCGTGTCTTCGGGCGACAGCGTCGCCAGCCAGCGTGCGGTCTCGGCCGCGACATCGATGGTCATTGGGGTCCCTCCCTTTAAGCTGCCAAGCTGGACCGGGCCCTGAACCCTGTCAGCTAAAATCGATGACAGGATGCCGCTCCCGCCGAACGGCGTTGCCTCTAGTTGCAGTTGATTCTGATAATCGTTCGCAGTAATTGCCCCCGCGACTCTCCAAGCGGGGCTATAAGCACATGCGTCTTCTCCTCCTCTCGGCCAGCCTGTCGGCGCTGGCCGCCGCCAACCCGGCCCTGGCCGAAGATCCGGCCGGCGCCCCTTCGATCGCCCCCGCGACCCAGCTCCCGCCGGTCAGCGTTCTGACGACCCGGACCCGGACTCCCGTCGACGAGGTTCCGGCCACGGTCACTGTCTTCACCGACGAACAGATCGAGGAGCTCCTGGTCACCGACATCAAGGACCTGATCCGCTTCGAACCGGGCGTCAGCGTCGTCAGCCAGCCCGCCCGCTTCGGCGCCGCCCTGGGCACGGCGGGCCGGGCCGGGAACGAGGGCTTCACCATTCGCGGCCTCGGCGGCGACCGGGTGCTGATGGTCATCGACGGCACGCGCATCCCGGACGGCTTCGTTTTCGGCGCCCAAAGCGTCGGCCGCGGCGGCTACGCCGATCTGGATCTGATGAAATCCGTCGAGATCCTGCGCGGCCCGTCATCGGCCCTCTACGGCTCGGACGGCGTCGCCGGCGCGGTCAGCTTCACGACCAAGGATCCGGCCGAACTGATCGGGGCGGGCGAGACCTTCGGCGCCCGCGCCCGTGTCGGCTACAATTCCGCCGACGACGGCCTGACCAAGTCGGCGGTCATCGCCGGTCGAACCCGCGATATCTCGGCCATGCTGGCCTGGACCGCCCGCGACGCATCGGAGACCGAGACCCAGGGCGACGTTTCGGGCCTGGAGGTCCGTCCGGTCGCCATCGGCGGGGTCACCGCTCCCGGCTACAACTACGCCCTGCGCACCGAGGCCAATCCGCAGGAGATCAGCTCCGACGCCTGGCTCGCCAAGCTGATGTGGGACTTCGCGCCCGGTCAGAGCCTGCGTCTGAGCTACGACCTCTATGAAATGGACATGCAGGCCAATGTCATCAGCGGCCGCGCGTCCCACTTCGTGGGCTCGCCGCCGCCTTCGGCCACGAGCGTGCTCAATCTGGTCGCCACTGACTCCACCGAACGCGAGCGGATCGGCCTCGACTGGCGCCTGGGCGACGCCCTCGGCCTGGACAGCGCGCAGGTGTCGGTGTTCCGCCAGGATGCGACCACCCGCCAGCACACCTTCGAGGATCGCGTCGGGACCGACCGCATCCGCGACAACCAGTTCAACAACGAGGTCTTCGGCGTCGCGGCCTTTGCCGTGAAGACCCTCGGCGACCATCGCCTGACCTTCGGCGGCGACTGGTCCGAGACGACCCAGGAAGGCATCCGCGACGGCACGGCGCCGCCCTTCGGCGAGACCTTCCCGACCAGCCCCTTCCCGCGCACCGACTACACCCTCGCCGGCGCCTTCATCCAGGACGAGATCAGCCTGCTGGACGGCGCCCTGAAGATCGTCCCGGCGGCCCGCTGGGACGCCTATGAGCTGTCGACCGCCAACGACCCGCTCTACGTCGGCGCCCGGGCCGACCAGAAGGACGACCGCTTCTCGCCCAAGGTGGGCGTGGTCTGGTGGGGTTCGGAGCAGGTCGGCGTGTTCGCCAACTGGGCTGAGGGCTTCAAGGCCCCGACGCCGAGCCAGGTGAACAACGGCTTCTCCAACATCGCCTCCGGCTACCTTTCGATCCCCAACCCGGACCTGCGGCCGGAGACCAGCGAGAGCTTCGAACTGGGCCTGCGCGTGCGCGAGGTCCCGCTGCTGGGCGGCCGCCTCGCCGGCCAACTGGTCGGCTTCCAGTCCGACTACTCCGACTTCATCAGCCAGCAGCAGGTCGCCGGCGACTTCACCCCGACCGACCCGGCCGTGTTCCAGTTCGTCAACTTCACCGACGTCGAGATCGAAGGCCTCGAGGCCAAGGCTGACATCTGGTGGGCCAACGGCTTCAGCGCCCGCTTCGCCGCCGCCTATGCTGAAGGGACCTCGACCGAGGCCGGCGTGACCACGGCGCTGGAGACCATCGACCCCATCAAGGTCGTAGCCGCGGTCGGCTACGACGACCCGGCGGGCCGGTTCGGCGGCCAGGCCATCGTCACCTGGTCGCAGGCCAAGGATCCGGCCGACACCGACGGCCTCAGTTGCTTCAACGCCAATCCGGCCCTCGGCTGCGCCGTCGGCGACGACTTCGTCCTGCTCGACCTGACCGCCTACTGGATCGTCAACGACCAGGTCACCGCCCGCGTCGGCGTCTTCAACGTCTTCGACGAGACCTACAGCTGGTGGAGCGACATCCGCGGCGTGTCCAACAGCTCGGCGGTCAAGGACGCCTACACCCAGCCCGGCCGCAACATCGGCCTGTCCCTCGCCTTGCGATACTGAGCCAGAAAGCCGATGACGAGAATGAATCGCATATCCAGGATCCGCCCCATGCGCAGCTCCCTTCTGCTCGCCTCGGCGCTCGCCGCCCTGGCCGTCCCCGTCCCGGCCCTAGCCCAGGCTCCGACCGCTCCGGCTTCGGTTTCGGCCGAAGCCGCCCGGTTCGAACGCGACCGTCAGTCCATCCTGGCGCAGGCCGGCCAGTGGCGCGTCCGCTTCGACATGCGCGAGAACGTCAGCTTCCGCGAAGGCTATGAGCCGCTGGAAGAGAAGCTGTCGGCCGGGGACGAGATCGTCCGCGTCGTCTACGACGACGGGACCCGCATCAGCCTCCAGCACATCCTCGTCATGGATGACGACATGGGGAACCACTTCATCATCAAGCACTGGCGTCAGGACTGGGCGTACGAGCCCGAGACCGTCCTGACCTACGCCGGTCCGAACCAGTGGACCCTGACCCCGGTGCCGGCCGCCGAACGCCGCGGCGCCTGGGCCCAGACTGTCTGGCAGACCGACGACAGCCCCCGTTACGGCGGCGTCGGCCGCTGGGACTACGGCCATGGCCTGGCCGAGTGGACCTCGGGCGCGACCTGGCGTCCGCTGGCTCGCCGCGACGCCATTCGTGACGTGCCCTACGACCGCTACCTGGGCTCGAACCGCCACGCCCTGACCCCGGCCGGCTGGGTGCACATCCAGGACAATATGAAGATGGGTCCCGCCCAGGGCGACGAGGGCGAGCCCGTCGCCATCGTCCAGGAGGACGTGGTCAACACCTACCGCAAGGTCGACAACTACGATCCCAAGCCGGGCGACGACTACTGGGCCGCGACGAAGGAGTATTGGGCCGGCGTCCGCGCCGCGTGGGACCACCGCATCAACGCCTCCGGCGGCCTGTGGCTGGAAGAAGAAGCCAACCGCGGCGCCGTCACCGGCAAGCCGCTGATGGACTGGGCGGAAGAGGTCCAGGCCGGCACGTTGACGACCGAAGAGGCGATCCCCAAGGCCCAGGCGCTGATCGCCCAGGCCACGGTCGCCCCGACGAACTGACGTCCGTCCAATGCGGATGGGGGAGGTCCCAAAGGCCTCCCCTTTTTCAGTTCCGGCGTGTCAGCCAGCCGCGGTAGCGAACCAGCCGCCCCAGCAGGGGAACCAAGATCGTCACGTCGAAGACGAAGCGGCCGTCGTCGTCAATCTCCTCGAACGCCTCGGTCGACGGGCCCAGCGCCCTGGGCAGGGGTAACGGTCCGAGCCGCCAGCCCTCGACCCGATAGACGAGGCGACCGCCTTCCGGCGTCAGCGTCAGGTCCATGGTCAGCGGCCCGAACCGTTCGCTGACCCGTCCGCCGGCCCTCGGCCGCGACAGGATGCTGGCGAAGGCGTGCCCGCCGATCTGTCGTCGCCAGATGGACCGCTCGCCGTCCGCGTCGATGGCCACCTCGGCAGGGCAGCGCGCCTGGGTCGGCGGGAAACCCACGACCCGCGCCACCAGGGCCGCCACCAGCCCGGACGCCCCCTCGGTCATCGCCTCGCCGCGCCAGAGCGACCGCCCCGGCGTTTCGTGCAGCGCCCGGATCGACGCCGGCAGGGCGTCGAAGGCGGGCCCGATGGCTCGGGCGTAGATCGCGCCGCGCTCCACGGCCGTCTCGGTGGCCAGGCCGTGCGGCCTCATCTCCTCCGCGATCGCTTCCAGCGGCAGAACGCCGACGCAGGCCCGCGCCCCGGCCGCAACCTGTCCGGCGAGGATCGCTCGGATGGCGGCCAGGGCCGGCAAGGTCGGGGTCACCGGCCCCTCCCCTGGCTGGGCGACCAGGCGCCAGTTCGACCGGGCCGCCCGCCCCTCGCCGTTCACGCCATAGGCCTCGACGCGCATGGCCCCTCGATCCGATCCGGTTGCCGACGCCCAGCCGGACACCCCGACCAGCAGCCGCGCCAGCGGGACGGGATCCAGGCGGAACAGGCGCACCAGCAACCCCAGTCCCCACGCGCCCAGGTGCGCGACCAGAGGCTCCAGGCCGGCGAGGAACAGGGCCCGGTCCGTCGGCGCAAAGCGGGCCGGCAGCAGGTCCAGGTCGGGGGTCTCGCACAGCGACACCGTCCGTCGGCCTGCGGCTCCGAAGTCCCGGCGATGCAGGCCGCTCCATCCGGGCCGGGTCGTCCAGGCGCCGCCCTCGAACACCCGCACCGGGCGGCCCAGCCAGGACAGGATGGCCTGCATCACCGACAGGCCGCGCGGCGCCCGCGCTCCCGGCGAGATGGCCGCCTCCACCGCGGTGACCTCGCGCCAGCCGTTGGTCAGCCGATCCAGCACGGCGTTGGAAAGGGCCGGCGTCGAGCTGCAACCGGTCAGGGCGACCACGCCCGCCGCCTTTGCCGACGCGTCCAGCGCCGGGAAGGCCGCCACGAAGTCGCGGGCGTCGGCGAGGTCGACATAGTGCATGCCGGCCGCGACGGCGGCCCGGGCCGTGGTCGGCTCGGCGCCCTGGAAGGGCCCGGCCATGTCGGCGACGACGGCGCAGCCGGCGGCCTTGAGCATCTCCGGCGTCAGCGTCGCAGTGTCCAGGACGGCGACCTCGATCCGGCGGTCGGGCCAGGCCGAACGCAGCCGACTCGCGACGCCTTCCGCACGCTCCCAGTGCCGCCCCGCGACCACGACATCGAAGCCGCTGCGCAACAGGCCTTCCGCCAGCCGCGAGCCGAACACCCCGCCGGCCCCGATCACCAGCACGCGGGTCATGCCCGGAAGCGGTCCCGGTCCTCCGCGGAGGGGATCATGCAGGCGTCCGTGCGTCCGAAGATCCGGTAGCGGTTCCGCGCGATCCCGTCGTAGGCCGCGTCCCGCAGGAAACGAGGCGCGGCGCGCAGGGCGCCCAGCCGGCGCGTCGACGGCAGCTGCGCCAGCACGGTCAGGGCCGCATCCGACTTGAAATGGATCCGGCCGTTCCAGATCACCGCATTGGTCTGCGGGGCCTCCGGATCGATGCCGAAGCGCTCGGCCAGGGCGCGGCCGAGTTCGGACTGAATGGCGGTGAAGCTGAAGCGCCGCTCAGGGTCGCGATCGATGACGAAGCGCGCCCAGCGCGAACAGAAGACACAGACCCCGTCGAACAGGATCAGGCCCTCAGGTTCATCGGGGGCGGGCTGCGGCGACCAGCGGCTCATCGACGGACACTGCTGCGCTTGGTCGAGCGCCACAAGGCGACAATACGCCCTGTCGCGCCTTGCCTGGGGGCGAAGGGATCAGGCCGCCGCGACGGCCTCGATCTCGACCAGCCAGGCCTCGTCGAAAATGCCGGTGACGATGACGGTCAGGGCCGGCTGACGCCCGGCCAGGCGGCGGATGCGCACCTCACGGTTCTCCAGGGCATAGCGGCGATCGGAGAGGAAGGTGGTCACCTTGACCAGGTTGTCCAGCGTCATGCCGGCGGCGGCAAGCTGGGTCTCGATATTGTCCCAGACCTGATCGCACTGGCCGGTGAAGTCCGCGGCCAGGGAGCCATCGGGCGCGACCGGGATCTGGCCGGAAAGATAGAGCCAGCGGCTCGGGGCGGTCACTTCGACCGCCTGGGGATAGGCCCCCTCGACCGGCGGCGAGCCGTCGCCGGTGAGGGGGCGTATCTTCGTCATCAGCGGCGCGCGGCGTCCGACCGGGCCCGCACGACGGCGAACTCCGAAGTCGGCTTCCAACCCGGCCAGTCCGAGCTGTTCGCGAGGTCCAGGCCCAGGTGATACAGCAGCGTCAGGTTCTCGGTCGCCGAGGTCAGGTTCCAGTCGGCCGACCATTCATCCGACGGCTTGTGGTAGTCGGCGCCGAACTTGGCCTTCCAGGCGGCCTCGCCGGCCTCCTTGCCGCCGTCGACCCAGTCCCAGCCGTGCCAGGGCATGATCGCCGGCACGCCCATGCGGGCGAAGGGGAAGTGGTCCGAGCGGTAGTAGAAGCCCTGCTCGGGCATGCTGTCGTCAGTGACGTAGCGGCCTTCAGCCTGGGCCAGGACCTGCAGGCGGTCCTCCAGGTCGTTCTGGCCCTTGCCGAAGATCGGCACGTCGCGGGTTGGGCCCGACAGCGGCAACATGTCGATGTTGATGTCCGCGACGGTCGTCTCAAGCGGCCAGACCGGGTCCGCGGCGTAGCCATAGGCGCCCATCAGGCCCATTTCCTCGGCCGCCATGTGGGCGAAGACGATCGAGCGCTTGGGACGCGGCGCCGCGCTGATCTGGCGGGCCATCTCGACGACGCCTGCGGTGCCCGAAGCGTTGTCCCAGGCGCCGTTGAAGATCTTGTCGTCGCCCGGGGTTTCCGGGTGCTGGGCCTCGCCGCCGACATGGTCCCAGTGCGCCGAATAGATGATGGTCTCGTTCGGGCGCTCGGTCCCCGGAATGCGGGCCAGCAGGTTGTGGGTGACCAGGGCCTCGACGGTCTCCTCGGCGTTCACCGACAGGGTCACGCCCGGCAGGGCGACGGCCTTGAACTGACCGTTACCGATGTTCGGCAACTGGGTGATGTCGAGCCCGGCGGCGGCGGCCCACTGCTGGGCGACGTCGTGGTTCACGCCCATCGAGAACTCGAGATCGGCGGCGCCCGGCGTCAGGGTGCGGGTGCGGGTCGAGCCGGCGACGGCGCGCTGCCACACCGGCGAGCCGGCCGGCTGGGCGACCAAGGTGACGATGCCCACGGCGCCGCGGCGGAAGGCTTCGTCGGCCTTGTAGGCGCTGGACTCATAGTTGGTGCTGTACGGCCCGTTGAAGACGTCGCCTTCCGGTTCGCCAGCGACGACGACCACGACCTTGCCGCGGACGTCCATGTCGCCGTAGTCGTCCCAGTTCCGCTCGGGGGCCGTAATGCCGTAGCCGACAAAGACGATCGGAGCGTTGCTCACATACGCCTTGCCGTCATTGGTGACGGCGCGAAGGGTCACGTCCGAGCCGACGGCCAGCGGGTGGTTGGCGCCGTCCGGGCCGGTCCAGCTGGCGGTCCCGCCGGCGACCGGGGTGAAGCGCTTCAGGGTCACCGGCTGCAGCCATTCGCCGTTCGGGCCGCCCGGCTCCAGGCCCATGGCCTCGTACTGGGCCTGCAGCCAGGCCAGGGTCAGGCGCTCGCCTTCCGTGCCCGGATAGCGGCCCTGGAAGCTGTCGGCGCTGATGGTCCGGATGTCGTTGCTGATCCGGTCCGCCGAGAAGTCCTGGGCCAGGGCCGAACCGGCCGCGAGCAGCAAGGCGGCGGCCGCGACGCCGCCGGTGAAAGCACGAAACATTTATGGACGCTCCATCCCGATAGGTGGCGCACTCTAGGGCGGCCCCGCAGGACCGCCCATTAAGTTTTAGTCATGAAGCGTCGGGCTCGGGATCAGCGGCGCGCCGCGGCGCTGGGCGCCCGGGCCGGGCCGAATTCGGAGCCGGCTTTCCAGCCCGGCCAGTCGCGGCTGTTGGCCAGGTCCAGGCCGATCCAGTAGGCGACCTCCAGGTCCTCGACCTGACCGGCCAGGTCCCAATCCGCCGACCATTCGTCGTCCGCCTGGTGGTAGCGGCGCGAGCCGTACTCGTCGCGCGCGGCGTTGCGGGCCGCGCGCGGCTCGTCGCGGAACTCGCCGCCGCCCTCGGCGTAGGCCATCGGCACGCCGCGCTTGGCGAGCGGGAAATGGTCGGAGCGGAAATAGCTGCCCGCGGCGGGGTTGCCGTCCGGCTCGACCGTGCGGCCCTGGCGCTGGGCCGCGGCGGCGAGGCGCTCGTCCAGCTCCGACTGGCCATAGCCGATGATCCCCAGGTTCGAGACCCGGCCGTAGACGTTCATGGCGTCCATGTTGAAGCCGGCGACGGTCGTCTCCAGCGGATAGACCGGATTGGCGGCGTAGTACTCCGAGCCCAGCAGGCCGCTTTCCTCGGCGGTGAAGCTGATCATGACGATGGAGCGCTCGGGACGCGGGCCCGCGCCGAAGACGCGAGCCAGCTCAAGCAGGCCGGCGGTGCCGGTGGCGTTGTCGACGGCGCCGTTGAAGATCGCGTCGCCGTTGGCGTCCGGCTCGCCCACGCCGATGTGGTCCCAGTGGGCGGTGAACAGAACGGTCTCGTCAGGGTGGGTCGCGCCGGGCAGACGGGCGATGACGTTGCGCGTCGTCACCTGGCTGGTGGCGACGTCGAACTCGGCGTTCAGGCTCGCGCCGGCCAAGGTCACCGGCCGGAAGTCGCGGCTGCGCGCCTGGGCCTTCAGCGCCTCGAAGTCGAGGCCGGACTTTCTGAACATGTCTACAGCGACGTCGCGCTGGATCCAGCTCTCCACCGGCACGCGCTCGGCGGCGGCGTTCTGGCGGACGATGTCGAACTGCGGGCCCGACCAGCTGTTGTTGACCGTGGCCCAGCCGTAGGAGGCCGGGGCGGTCTCATGCACGATGATGACGCCGGCGGCGCCCTGACGGGCGGCCTCTTCATACTTGTAGGTCCAGCGACCGTAGTAGGTCATGGCCCGGCCGTTGAAGGTGTCGAGCGCCGGCTCCTCGAAGTCGGCGTCATTGACCAGCACGACCAGGATCTTGCCGCGCATGTCCTGGCCCTTGAAGTCGTCCCAGTTCCGCTCCGGCGCCTTGATGCCGTAGCCGACGAAAACCAGCGGCGCATCGGCCAGCGAAACGTGGCTGCCCGGCAGACGGGTCGAGATGACGATCTGCTGGCCCTGGTTCAGGGGGATGGTCTCGCCCCCGGCCTTCAGCGAAGCGCGGATGTTGGAGGCGGTGAAGCGGTTCAGGGTCACGTCCTGGGTCCACGACCCGTTGCGGCCGCCGGGCTCGAAGCCGGCGGCGGCGTACTGTTCGCTCAGATAGCGGACCACCAGGTCCTCGGCCGGCGTGCCGATGCCGCGGCCCTGGAAGCTGTCATCCGACAGGACGCGCGTGTGTTCCGACAGACGCGTCGCTTCGAAGGACGGCGGCAGCGGCGCTTGCGGAGAAGGTGCGCCGCCCTCGGTCGTGGCGCAGGCCGAGAGCAGGGCGCCGGCGGCGAGCGCAGCGGCGGAGACAAACAGACGCATGGACAGGATCACCCTCGGCCCTTGAACGGAAGCGCGACGTTAGGGCGGCGTCCTCACGCTGTCGACCGGGGTGCGACGGATCGACTTCAGGGCGCGACGGGATCGGCTGCCGGCCAGCCGGAATCCCCCACCCGCGTCAGGCGCATCTCGATCATGCGGCGTGGAGGCTGGCCCTCGACCACATAGTCGCCGACCTCGTGCCAGGTCCCGTCCTTGACCACCGCCACATACTGGATCCTGGCGTCCGGCCCGGCCGGTGTCTCCCAACGGAAACCGTCATCGGTGCGCTCGAACTGATAATCGCCCGAATAGCCGTTGGCGTAGGAGCGGAAACCGTACCGGTTGTTGCGGGCGTCCCACGACACGGTCGCCATGGCGTTGAACTGGGTCGAGCCGTCGGCGGCGTAGCCACGACCCTCGATCACCTTGATCGAACCGCCCAGCATCGGCCCGACGCGCTCGGTCTGGGTCAGGGTAGTCGTCCCGCCAGGGCCGTGCACGACGGCCTCGCCGCGCCATTCCCCGTCCAGAAAGTCGAGGGCGCCGACCGCCTCGCGCTGGGCCGCCGTCCCCGCGGGCTGCATCGGGACCTGCGCGAGGACCGCCGGCGGGGCGGCGGCGAGGGCGACGGTCACAAGAGCCAGACGCAGATGACGAGAGACCGACATGACAACCTCCTGAACGTTTACTTTGCGTTGTAAAGTTCTTTTCCGAAATTGCAATCGGCCACGAAAAACCCGCCGGCGCTGGGCGCCGGCGGGTCGTTCGATCTCGGTTGTCGGGGCGCCTTAGTGGGCGACGCCCTTCCAGATCCGGCGGTAGCTCAGATAGGTGATGCCGGCGAACAGGGCCAGGAAGATCATCACGCCCAGGCCGGTCTGCTTGCGCTGGACCTGACGCGGGTCGGAGGCCCAGGCGATGAAGGCGGCGACGTCCTTGGAATATTGGTCGACCGTCTGAACCGTGCCGTCGTCGTAGGTCACTTGGCCGTCGCGGAGCGGAGCCGGCATGGCGATGAAGCCGCCGGCCGGGACGTGGCCTTCGCCGGTCCAGTAGGAGCTCAGGTCGCCTGCGAAGTACGGGTTGTAGTGCTGGCCGGCGCCGACCTTCAGGCCCGCCGGCGGAGCCCGGTAGCCGGACAGCAGCGAGTAGATGTAGTTGGCGCCGTCGTGACGGGCCTTGGCCATCACAGACAGGTCCGGCGGCGGGGCGCCGCCGTTGCCCGCAGCCGCCGCCGTGGCGTTCGGATACGGGTTCGGGAATTTGTCGGCCGGGACGCCTTCACGCATGACCGGCTCGCCGGTCTCGGTGTCGATGTCCGCGATCTGCGCTTCCTTGGCCAGCGCCTTGACGAAGCGGTTCTCGGCCGGATTGGCCTGGTGCGGATCGAAGAACGGACCGCCCGGCTCGGCCAGGGTGCGGAAGTGCAGCAGGTCCATGCTGTGGCAGGACGCGCAGACCTCGCGGTAGACCTTGTAGCCGCGCTGCAGCTGGCCTTGTTCGAAGGTGCCGAACGGCCCTTCGAAGCTGAAGCCGCCGCTGCGCGGGTGTTTGGCGCCGCCCGCGGCGAGGGCCGGCGAGGCGACGAGAGCCAGGCCGGCGGCCGCGGCGATCAGGACCAGGGTCTTTTTCATCGACTTGAGATTCGTCTTGAGGGTCATGGTCCCGATCAGCCCTTCTTCTCGGCGGACGCAGGAGCCGCGGCGTTCATCGCGTCGCCGCCCGACAGGACGGGCTCCGAGATGGTGGCCGGGATCGGCTTCGGCGTTTCCTTCAGGCCGAGCAGCGGCATGATGATCAGGAAGAAGGCGAAGTAGTAGGCGGTGAGCAGGCGGGTCAGCCACAGGTAGCTGTTCAGGTCTCCGTCCAGCAGGACGAAGGTCTTGAAGGTCCCGACGACCGGCGAGTCCGGCAGCTGCGCGCCGCACCAGCCGAGGCCGAGGCCGACCAGCACGAAGATCACGAAGAAGGTCCGCATCGTCGGGCGGTAGCGCATCGAGCGCACCTTCGAGGTGTCGAGCCACGGCAGGATGAACAGCACGCCGATCGCGCCGAACATCGCCAGCACGCCGCCGAACTTGTCGGGGATGGCGCGCAGGATCGCGTAGAAGGGCAGCATGTACCACTCGGGCACGATGTGCGTCGGGGTCTTCAGCGGGTCGGCCGGGATGTAGTTGTCGGCGTGGCCCAGGGCGTTCGGCATGTAGAAGACGAACACGGCGAACAGCATCAGGAACAGGATGATGGCGAAGCCGTCCTTGACCGTGAAGTACGGGTGGAACGGAACCATGTCCTTCTTCTCCCGATCCTTCGGGATCAGGATGCCGACCGGGTTGTTCTGGCCTGCGTGGTGCAGGGCCCACAGGTGCAGGACCACGCAGCCGGCGATGACGAACGGCAGCAGGTAGTGCAGCGAGAAGAAGCGGTTGAGCGTCGCATTGTCGATCGCCGGGCCGCCGCGCAGCCAGATCAGCACCGGCTCGCCGACGACCGGAATGGCGCCGATCAGGTTGGTGATCACCTCAGCGCCCCAGAAGGACATCTGGCCCCACGGCAGAACGTAGCCGAGGAAGGCAGTGGCGATCATCAGGAAGAAGATCACGCAGCCGACGATCCAGATCATCTCGCGCGGGGCCTTGTACGAGCCGTAGTACAGCCCGCGCAGCATGTGCAGGTAGACCGCGATGAAGAACATCGAGGCGCCGTTGGCGTGCGTGTAGCGGATCAGGTCGCCGCCGTTGACGTCGCGCATGATGCGCTCGACCGAGGCGAAGGCCAGGGCGGTGTTCGGCACATAGTGCATGGCCAGGATGACGCCCGTGGCGATCTGCACGACGAGGCAGAGGGCCAGGATGCCGCCGAAGGTCCACCAGTAGTTGAGGTTCTTCGGGGTCGGCAGCGACATGTAGTCAGCGCCGAAGCGGACGATCGGCAGGCGGCTGTCCAGCCACTTCTCGACGCCGGTCTTGGGGACGTAGGTGGATTCGTGATCGCTCATCGTTCTCTCGTCCGTCCTCAACCGATCTTGACGCGGGTGTCGGACACAAATTCGTAGGTCGGCACGCCGAGGTTCCGGGGCGCCGGTCCCTTACGGATGCGGCCCGAAGTGTCGTAGTGCGAGCCGTGGCAGGGGCAGAACCAGCCGCCGAACTCGCCGGCGCCGAAGGTCGGCACGCAACCCAGGTGGGTGCACGAGCCGAGCACGATCAGGAACTGGGCGTGGCCCGCCTTGACCCGGTCGGCGTCCGACTGCGGATCTTTCAGGTCGCTCATCGGCGTCGCGACGGCTTCCTGGATCTCGCGCTGGGTGCGGTTCCGCACGAAGACCGGCTTGCCCTGCCACTTGATGACGACTTGCTGACCTTCCTGAACCTTGGTCAGGTCGAACTCGATGGTCGACAGCGCCAGGGTGTCGGCGGCCGGATTCATCGAGTTGATCAGCGGCCAGGCGACCATGACGCCCGCGCCGACAGCGGCCGCCCCGGCCGCAATATGGATGAAGTCCCGACGGGTGGCGTCGCCGCCCTCACCGTGCTCGTTCACGACCGATTCGGTCACGTCTCACTCCTCGTACGCCGCTTTCCACGCCCGAAAGGGAGCGTGGCGATCACGGTTGGATGCTTTAGCGAAAACCCGGCAGAGTCGCCCGGCCCGGCTTTGCGGCTCATCGCCGCAAGACGCTGCCGCCTCTTGAGAAACGGTCGCAATTCGGGCCGCGACAAGCCTCCGGGCTACGCGTATGAGGGCCTTAGAATGCGTCTCGCCCTTTTTCAACCGGCCATTCCGCAGAACGTCGGCGCTTGCATCAGGCTAAGCGCCTGTTTCGGGGTGGAACTGCACGTCATCGAGCCTACCGGCTTCCGTTTCGACGACCGCGCCATGAAGCGCGCAGCGCTGGATTACGGGCCTTTGGGCCATATGACGCGGCACGCAGACTGGGACGCCTTCCAGCAGAACCGGACGGGCGGACGGCTGGTGCTTTTCACCACCAAGGGCGCGACGCCGCTGGATTCCTTCCGGTTCGAGCCCGACGACGTGTTGCTGTTCGGCAGCGAGCCGTCGGGCGCGCCGGAGCATGTTCATGAGGCTGCGGACGCGCGGGTGGTGATTCCCCTCAAACCCGGGGCGCGCTCGCTGAACCTGTCGGTCAGCGCAGGGATCGCCCTGTGGGAAGCCATTCGCCAGAACCGCTGACCGAACATCGTCCGGCGGACGCTGGACGGGAGGGATCGCGCCCGGCAAGCTTGGCCGATGGTCGACCGCCTGAAGCTGCCCCTCGCCTTCGATCCCGCCGGGCTGCAGGCGGATCTGGATCGGCTGTCGGCCGAGGGCTGGCTGCCTCATTTCAACCGCGACCGCTACGACGGCGACTGGAGCGGCCTGGTGCTGCGCGGCCCCGTCGGCGGTGGCGAGAGCCTGTATTCCGGCGGCGAGGCGTTCGAGGATCAGCCCCTGCTGGACCGCTGTCCGGCGTTCCGCGCCGTGATGGCGGCCCTCCCCTGCCCCTTGCGCAGCGTGCGCCTGCTGCGGCTGGGGCCGGGCGCGGTGATCCGTGAGCACCGCGACTACGACCTCGGCCTGGATCGCGGCGAGGTGCGCCTTCACGTGCCGGTGCGCACGCATGCCGACGTCGATTTCCGCCTGCGCAACCGCCGCGTCGACATGGCCGAGGGCGAGCTCTGGTACCTGGACCTGTCGCAGCCGCACCGCGTGGCGAATCGCGGCGAGCGCGACCGCATCCATCTGGTGCTCGACGCGGAGCTCGACGACTGGCTCCGCGAGCTTATCGCCTGCGACGGCCCCGAGCCTCCGCCCCTCCGCGAGATCGAGCCCATCGCGGCGGCGGAGGCGCTGGCCGGCTTCCGCGCCCTGGTGGCCAGCCGACCTGACCTGCACGCCGAACTGCGCGACATCGCCGACCGGGACCTGTTCGCCGACGAGACGGTCCGCCTGGGCGCCGAGCACGGCTTCCTGTTCGACGCCCGCGCCGTCTCGGAGAGCGCCGCGGCCGAGCGCCGCCGCTGGAACGCCGCATGGCTACGCTGAACCTGACGGGCTGGATCCCGGGCCGCATCTTCTGGAACGACGCCGACGTCGAGGCCTCGACCGTGGAGTGGCTTCATTCGGACGAGCCGGACTTTCCGGACGCCTTTCTGGACGACACCTTCGCCCGCCTGCGGCAACGGCCGGCCAATGTCCTGTTCACCCGGACGACGACCTTGGCGGATCTCGAGGCCTGGGCCGAGGCCAGCCCCGGCATTTCGCCGACCGGCTTCGTCTTCCACGTCTCGCGCTGCGGCTCGACCCTTCTGGCCGCCCTGCTCGGGCGCCTGCCTGGCGCCCTGGTGTTGTCCGAACCGGGCCCGGTCGACAGCGTCGTGCGGGCGGGGTCGCGGCTGGACCGGGCGCGGCGGGTTCGGCTGCTGCGGGCGATGATTTCAGCCCTGGGCCAGGCCCGGGCGCCGGGCCAGGACCGGCTGTTCGTCAAGTTCGACGCCTGGAACACCCTGCAGCTGCCGCTCATCCGGGAGGCCTTCACGGACACGCCCTGGGTCTTCCTGCGGCGCGAGCCGGTCGAGGTTCTGGTCAGCGCCCTGGCGCGTCGGGGGGTGCACGTCTCCCCCGGCATGCTGCCGGCGGACCTGTTCGGCCTGACGGAGACGGACCTCGCCGACGCGGACGCCTATGCGGCCAAGGTGCTGGGAACGATCTATCGGGCAGGAGAGGCGCATCAGGCGCTCGGCGGCGGCCTTGTGCTGGACTACCGCGACCTGCCCGAGGCGGCATGGTCGACGGTCGCCGCCCACTTCGGGGTCACGCCCGATCCAGAGACGATCGAAGCCATGAAGGCGCTGTCGGGCGACGACCCCAAACGGTCAGGTCAGCCGTTCCAGCCGGACGCGGCAGCCAAGCGCGCCGCCGCCTCCGCGGAAGTTCAGGCTCTGGCCGACCGCTGGATGCGGCCGGCGTATTCGGCGCCCAGCCCGGCGTGAAGGCTATTCCGGCGCGCCGTCGGCGGGCAGGGCCGCCAAGTTCGGCCGCTCGGCGCGCTGGCCCTGCGCCACCGCTTCGACCTGGCGCATGACGCGCAGGACGTTCTCGCCGGACAGTTTGCGGATGTCGGCCTCGGTCCAGCCCTTGGCCAGCAGGGCGGCGAGGATGCCCGGATAGGCGTCGACGCCCTCGACCCCGACCGGCAAGGCGCCGACCCCGTCGAAATCGCCGCCCAGGCCGACATGGTCGACCCCGGCTACGTCGCGGACATGCTGAATGTGGGCGACGACGTCGTCGATCGACGCGCGCGGCGTCGGATGGGCGGCGGTCCAGGCGGCGACGCCGTCGGTGACCGCCTTGGGGTCGCCCGGGTGCAGCGACTTCAGCCGGGCGTCCTCGGCGGCGCGAGCGGCGCCCCAGGCGCGGACCTCCTCGCTGATGAAGCCGGGCACGAAGGTGACCATGACCACTCCTCCGTCCTCGGGCATCAGGCGCAGCACGCTGTCGGGCACGTTGCGCGGATGATCGGTCACCGCCCGCGCGGAGGAGTGAGAGAAGATCACCGGCGCCTCGGACACCCGCATGGCGTCCAGCATGGTCTCTTCGGAGACGTGACTGAGGTCGACCATCATCCCGAGCCGGTTCATCTCCTTGACCACCTGCTCGCCGAAGGGCGACAGGCCGCCCCACTTGGGCGCATCGGTGGCGCTGTCGGCCCAGGTCGTGGTCTTGGAGTGGGTCAGGGTCATGTAGCGGGCCCCGGCATCGTGGAACTCGCGCAGCAGACCCAGGGAGTCGTCGATCGAATACCCGCCCTCCATGCCGATCAGCGAGGCGATCTTGCCGCGGCGGTGGATGCGCTGGATGTCGTTCGCGGTCGTCGCCAGTTCGAACACGTCCGGATGGGCGGCGACGATGCGCTTGACCGTGTCGATCTGTTCGAAGGTGGCCTTGGCGGCCTCGACGGGCGCCAGAGTGGCCGGGACATAGACCGACCAGAACTGACCGCCGACGCCGCCTTCGCGCAGGCGCGGGATGTCGGTGTGCAACTCGGTCGAGGCGTCCAGATTGGTGGTCAGGTCCACGCGATAGGGATCGTTGCCGTAGGTCTGGCGCAGGGCCCAGGGCAGGTCGTTGTGGCCGTCGATCAACGGCGTGCGCTCCAGGATGCGCCGAGCCCGCGCCTCACCGGCGTCGTCGGAATTCTGGGCCAGCGCAGGAGTGGCGGCCAGCAGGGCGGCGGTGGTCAGCAGGGCGGCGCGAAGCATGAGGAACTCCCGGTCAACGAAGCGGGACAGTGGCAGACGCGGCGGCGTCGTCAAACCCGCCTTGTGCATCGGAGCCACGACGGGACCGCATCGCCTTTGTCTCCGGGTTTCGCCTGATACCGGCGTTCGGACGGCGGCGTATCCTTTGCTTCGCCGCCTAAGGAGGAGAGCCAATGAGACTGGCCAAGGGGATCGTATTCGGAGCGGCGGGGGCCGCCATCGTCTGCATTGCACAACCTGCCGCCGCCCAGGCGCTGGACGACCGGGCCTGGATCCAGATCGCCGGCTATTCGGCGGATATCGACACCCACGCCCGGGTGAACTCGGTGCTGGGACAGCAGGTCGGCACGGAGATCGACTTCGAGTCCGATCTCGCCATGGACGACAACAAATTCCTGCCCTCGGTCAGCGCAGGTTGGCGCGTCACGGACCGCTTCATCATCGGGGCGGACTTCTATTCCCTGGACCGGGACGCTTCGACCACGATCGGCCGCGAACTCGTCTTCGACGACGTCGTCTTCCCGGCCTCGGTCACCGTCGACAGCGAGATGAACACCGACGTCTACCGGCTGACCCTCGGCTATTCCTTCGTCAAGAATGACGTCTGGGAAGCCGGCGCTTCGCTGGGCCTGCACGCCACCGACTTCGACCTGCGGCTGCAGGGCGAGGCGCGCGTCGGCAATGCGGCGATCAACACCGAACGGCGCCAGAAGCAGTTCCTCGCGCCTCTGCCGACCGTCGGCCTCTACGCCAACTGGGAAATCTACCCCAAGGTCACCGTCAACGGCCGGGTCGATTATATGTCGCTGTCCTACGGCGACTACGACGGCGACATCACCAACGCCCAGGTCCAGGTCTCCTATCGCTTCCACAGGAACGTCGGCATCGGGGCGATGTATCGCTTCGTCGACTATGGCGTGGACGTGACCAAGGACGACTGGACCGGACGCATGGACTACGAGTTCAGCGGTCCCGCGGTCTATCTCGAGTTCGCCTTCTAGGGCGGACACGTGAGCGACGGGGCGTCGCAGGGAGGTGACGGCGCGCGCCTGGCATGGTTCAAGCGCGACCATGTCCGACGCCGTCACCCTTGATCAGAAGAAGACCGAGACCCGGGCCTGGTTCGAAAGCCTGCGCGACCGCATCCACGCCGGCTTCGAAGCCCTTGAGGACGCCGCCCCCGCCGACCTCTTCCCCGGCGAGCCCGGCCGCTTCGTGCGCACGCCCTGGGACCGGCCTGAGGGCGGCGGCGGGGTGATGGGGATGATGCACGGCCGCCTGTTCGAAAAGGTCGGCGTGCACGTCTCGACCGTTCACGGCAGCTTCCCGGCGGACTACGCCAGGTCGGTGCCCGGCGCCGCCGAGGACCCGCGCTTCTTCGCCACCGGCATCAGCCTGATCGCCCATCCGGTCAGCCCGCGCGTGCCGGCCGTGCATATGAACACCCGCTTCATCGCCACGACCCAGAGCTGGTTCGGCGGCGGGGCCGACCTGACCCCGGTGCTCGACGTCGACCGCCGCCAAGACGCGCCCGACACGATCGACTTCCACGCCGCCCTGCAGGCCGCCTGCGACGCCCACCACCCGGACTGGCATGCGAAGTTCAAGGCCTGGTGCGACGAGTATTTCTGGCTGGCCCACCGCAAGGAGCCGCGCGGCACGGGCGGCATCTTCTACGACCACCACGACAGCGGCGACTATCAGCGGGACTTCGCCTTCACCCGCGACGTCGGCGAGGCCTTCCTGGCCGCGTACAGCGCCATCGTCGGCCGCCGCATGACCGAAGCCTGGACGCAGGAAGAGCGCGAGGAGCAGCTCGTGCGGCGCGGCCGCTACGTGGAGTTCAACCTGCTCTACGACCGCGGCACGATGTTCGGGCTCAAGACCGGCGGCAACGTCGATTCGATCCTCAGCTCCATGCCCCCGGTGGTGAAGTGGCCCTGAGCTAGGCCGCCTCGCGCGCCTCGACGTCGAGGGCGTTGCTGATGGCGGCGAACAGGCTGGCCAGGGTCACCGGCTTGGTGACGTGGCCGTCGGCGCCGGCGAAGCGGCCGGCCTCGACGTGCTCGGCCATGGCGTTGGCGGTCAGCATCAGCACCGGCGTGCGCGCCAGGCCGAGGGTCGCCTCGTGCTCGCGGATCTTCCGGGTGGCGGTCAGGCCGTCCATGACCGGCATCTGCATGTCCATCAGGACCACGTCGAAGCCGCCGTCGACGAAGGCGTCCAGCGCCTCCGCACCATTCTCGACGGCGACCATCTCCATGGCCGTGGCCGACAGCATGATCTCAACCACCTTGCGGTTCGCGGGATGGTCATCGGCCAGCAGGATGCGCAGCGGAGCCGCGGCGACGTCGGCCGTCGTCGCTTCGGCCTCGACCGGCGCCGCGGGAGCGTCGGCCGCCGGCAGCGGAATGTCGAACCAGAAGGTCGAGCCTTCGCCCGGGGTGCTGTCGCAATCCAGCGTCCCACCCATCAGCTCCACCAGGGCCGCAGAGATGGTCAGGCCCAGACCGGTGCCGCCAAAGCGCCGCGTGATCGACCCGTCGGCCTGCTGGAAGCGGCCGAAGATGCGGCTCTTGGTGTCCCCGTCGAACCCCAAGCCGGTGTCGCTGACCCGGAATTGCACCCGCCCATCGGGGGCGGACGAGACCGTCAGGCGCACCGCGCCCTCGGAGGTGAACTTCAGTGCATTGCTGACCAGGTTGGTCAGCACCTGGCGCAGGCGCACGGCGTCTCCCTCGACATGGCCGGCCAGCGCTCCGTCGAAGTCGACCTCGAGCGCCACATGCTTGTCCTCGGCCTTGACCCGCCACAGCGCGGCGACGTCGCCCACGGTCTGCTCCAGGTCGAAGGCGACCGGCTCGATCGCCACCTGGCCGGACTCGATCTTGGCGCTGTCGAGGATGTCGGACAGCAAACGCTCCAGAGTCGCCCCGGACGACCGGATGAGGTCGACCATCTCGTGTTCCTGGGCGTCGAGCTCGCGCCGGGCCAGGGCGTCGGCCATCGACACCACGCCGTTCAGCGGGGTGCGGATCTCGTGGCTCATGTTGGCGAGGAACTCGCTCTTCGCGCGGTTGGCCTCCTCGGCGCGGCGACGGGCAGCGCGGAGCTGGGCGGCCTGGCGCCACAGCCAGGCGACGGTCGCGCCGGCCGAGAGCAGGAAGATCACCCCGATGCCGATTACGATCTGCTGCAGGCGGGTGTTGGACCGCGCGGTCTCCAGCTGGCTGCGGCGCTCGGTCAGCTGCTGCTGCATGTTGCCGGTCACCTGGTGGATGCCCGTGCTGAAGCTGCGCGCCGCGTCGGTCTCGCTCTCCAGCATGTGGGCGCGCAGCAGGCGGTAGGCTTCCTCGGAGCGGCCCTCCGCGAACAGCACCTCGGCCTCGACGTGATTGACCTCGGACTGGATCGCGGCCTCGTCCTGCAGGCGGCGCAGCGCGGCCAGGTCGCGGCGGGCTCCGGTCAGGTCGCCGGTGCGGGCGCGGGCGATGGCGCGCAACGGCAGGGTCTCGGCGGCCAGATAGGCTGCCTCCCCCAGGTCCTCGCCGAAGGGCGCCAGACACGCCAGCACGGCCCGCGGCTCGGCCCGGGCGTTGGCCACCGTGGCGCACAGGCTGGCGTCGTAGATCGACAGGGTCGTCAGGCCGGCGCGCTGCGCCAGTCGGTGGTGGGCGTCATAATAGACGGCGGCGCGGCGATGATCGCCGACCTGCACGGCCATCATGGTCAGGTTGTAGAGGCTGTCGAAGTCCGGACGGGGATAGGCCGGGTTGGAATAGTCGATCTCGAACTTACGGAAGGCGGTGGCGGCGCCCTGGACGTCGTTGAGGTCCTTCAGCCCCATGCCGGCGACCTCCCAGATGCCGGCCCGGGCGGTGGCGGCGAAGGGGTCGTGGTCAGGAATGTCGGCCTCGGCGCGGGCCAGGACCTCCAGGCCCTCGCCGATACGGCCGCGGTCCATCAGCCCCAGGGCGGTCAGGCGGGCGGCGTGGGCGCGCACGAACCAGTCGCGGCCCGAGGTCGCCATCTGGGCCATCTGGGCGCTGACGCCGGTTTCGCCCTGGTCGTAGCGGATGGTCAGCGCATTGAGGTGGGCGATGTCGATGTAGCGGTCGTCGCGCTGGGCGCGTGCGCCCGCTGCGAGGCGGTCGTTCCACTCGGTGGCCGCTTCGAAATCGCCCTGGTTCAGGATGGTCCAGGTGACGTGATAGAGACGGTTCAGGCCTTCGCGATCGCTGCGGTACGACGCCGCCCGGCCAAAGGTATCGAGCGCCCGGAAGGTGGTGGCGCCGGCGCGACGCTCGACGAAAAGGGCCAGGCGCGCGGCGTCGTCGACCCGTTCGCCGTTCGCTCCGGCCGGCTCGGCGTGGTTGGCGAGAGCGGGCGCCGCCAGGCCGAACAGGGCGGCGGCGGCGAGGCTCGCGAGGACGATGCGGCGGATAAACGACATGAAGGGCCCGACTTGACCCGCCTACGTCGCACGACATTCGTTTCGTAAGGTTTACGCCGGCGTCAACGCGGCGCGGACAGGAAGCGACGGATCCATTCGCCGGCCAGGGCCCGGTCGTCCGGCTCCTTGAGGCTGGCCAGGGCCTCGTCGACCAGGGCCGGGTCGATGCGATCACGGCGCCCGCCGGTCAGCGCCGACGCATAGGCCGGCGTGAACTCCGGATGGCCCTGCATGGTGATCAGGTCGTCGCCCCAGGCCAACCCGGCCAGGGGCGCGAAGTCGCTGGTCAGCCAGACCCGGGCCTCGGGCGGCTTCTCGACCACCTGGTCCTGGTGCGAGGCGGGCATGGCGAGCGAGATCCCCGGCGGGGTCATCCATGGCTCGTCGGTGATCACCTCATAGCGGTGCAGGCCGACGCCCCAACCGAGATCGGATTTCTCGACCCGGCCGCCCAGCGCCTGAGCCATGGCCTGGTGGCCGAAGCAGACCCCGACCATGCGCAGCTCGCCGCGGGCCATGCGGATCCAGTCCAGCAGAGCCTCGATCCAGGCGTCCTTTTCGTAGACCCCCGCCGAGGAGCCGGTGATGATCGCCCCGTCGAACGCCACCGGGTCCGGCCACTCGTGCGCCTGGACGTCGAAGGCGGTGTAGCTGAAGCCATTGCCGAGCAGGGTCCGGAACATGGCCGGGTAATCGCCGTGGGCCTCGGAAAGGGCGGGCGGCGGTCCGCCGGTCTTCAGGATGGCGATGCGGGTCATGGCGTGCTCCTCGATCCGCCCCGATATGGGCCGTCACACAAGACGCGCAAAGCCTGATCCGTTAGAGGAGCCGCCATGACCGAAGCCGAGCTTGCGCCCGTCGTCCTCATCAACGTCTATCGCTGCCAGCCCGAGAAGCTGGACGCGCTGATGGAGCACCTGACCCAGATGCTCCAGGCCCAGAGAGCGTTGGACGGCTTCGTCTCGGCCACCGTGCACCGCGGGCTGAACGGCCGGGTGGCGGCCGTGCATTCGATCTGGCGCTCGCGCGAGGACTGGAAGGCCATGGCGCGCCATCCGTCCGTGATGCAGATCATGGAGCCGATAACCGCCATCGCGACCTTCGAACCGCACCTCTATGAGCCGGGCGAAGTGATCGATTAGGCGGCCGGGCCTAGCCCGTGGTCCAGACCTCGGACCGCGCCCCCGACTCGCCGAGCGTACCGGCGACCCAGCCGCAGATCTCGGCCGCGGCCGCTTCCGCGCCGGCGGGTGCATTGAGCACCACCATGGCGCAGCCGTTCATCTTCATCGGATTGGTCAGCGGCCGCAGGCGCGCCTCGGCCACCAGCACCCGTTTGGCCCCCTGCTGGTCCAGCCGGCGCAGGAAGCCGTCGAAGGTCTCCATGTCCTTCAGCGGGGTCCAGATGGCCACCAGGGCGCGCGGGTCGGCGCGGACGATGGCGGCGCCGGTCTCGGCGGCCCGCATGTAGTCGTCGGGGCGCTCGAACGGCGGATCGATCAGCACGAAGCCGCCCTTGGTCCGCGCCGCCTCCGCCTGGGCCTGGTCATAGCCGTCGCCAGCCCTCGCCTCGGCCGCCGGGAAGGGCGCCAGCGCCTCCTCCAGCAGCTCGACCACCGGCGGGTTCAGCTCGAAGCCGACGTAGCGGTCGTCGCGGCGCAGACGGCCGGCGACCAGCAGGGGCGAGCCCGGATAGAGGCCGACCCCGCCGCGGGGGTTCAGCTTGGCGACCTCGGCGGCCAGGGCCTCGATCAGCGGCGGACGGCCCTCGGCGGCCATAAGGCGGGCCACCCCCGCCTCGGCCTCCTTGGAGCGCACGGCGTCGCCGGTCAGGTCGTAGACGCCGGCCCCGGCATGAGTGTCGATGACGGTCACCGGGCCGGAGGCCTGGCGGCGCTCCAGCAGCCACAACATCAGGGCGTGCTTGACCAGGTCGGCGAAGTTTCCGGCGTGGAAGCTGTGGCGATAATTCATGCGTCGCTCTCCCCCGCGCCGGGCGCGGGGTCAAGCCGGAACCGGCGGGGACCTCCTGTCGTTGCGCAAGCCCGACGAGAGCCGACGATGATCGACCACCCCGCCCTGTCCGACGAAGACCGCACCCCGCCCGCGACCGTGGCGGCCCAGGCGGCGCGCGGGCTGGCGCTGCGCGAGGAGCACGGCCGCGGCGGCACCGAGGTCGGCGAGCGCCGGGCCGAACAGCTGAGCGATCGGCGCACGGTCAGCGATCGCGACATCAAGTCGATGTACAGCTATTTCGCCCGCCACGCGGTCGACAAGCACGGCCGAGACTGGGCCAACCCCAAGAAACCGTCGGCGGGCTACATCGCCTGGCTGCTGTGGGGCGGCGATCCGGGCCGCGAATGGATCAACGGCCTGAGGGCCCGGCTGCGCGAGGCGCAGGGGTGACCGTCCTCGACCCGGCCGACATCCCCCAGGGCCTGACCTGGTGCAGCGACGAAATGCCCGGGATCAAGCGCACCGCCTCGGGCAAGGGCTTCGCCTACCACGACAAGAACGGCGACCTGATCCGCGACGAGAAGGTGCTGGACCGCATCCGCGCCCTCGCCATCCCGCCGGCGTGGACGGACGTCTGGATCTGCCCGCGCGCCACCGGGCACATCCAGGCCATCGGCCGGGACGTGAAGGGCCGCAAACAGTACCGCTACCACCCGGGCTGGAGCAGCCACGCCGCCGAGACCAAGTTCGACCGCCTGTCCGACTTCGCCCGCGCTCTTCCGAAGCTTCGCAAGCGGGTCGAGGCGGACCTCAACAAGCGAGGTCCGTGCCGCGACAAGGTCCTGGCCACGGCGGTGCGGCTGCTGGAGATCAGCCTGATCCGGGTCGGCAACGCCCAGTACGCCAAGCAGAACCGCTCCTACGGCCTGACCACCCTGCACAAGCGGCACCTGGAGATGGACGGAACGGCTCTGAACTTCTCGTTCCGCGGCAAGAGCGGAGTTGAGCACGAGGTGCGGGTGCGCGACCGGCGGCTCGCCACGGTCGTGCGCGGCCTCAACGAACTGCCGGGACGGCAGCTGTTCAAATATCGGGGGCCCGACGGCGACCTGTGTCCGATCACCTCGGACGACGTGAACGCCTACATCCGCGAGGCCATGGGCGAGCAGTTCTCGGCCAAGGACTTCCGCACCTGGGCCGGCACCGTGTCGGCGGCGCGGGCCTTGCGCGAAATGGAGCCGCCGACCTCGCCCACCGATGCGAAGAAGAAGATCACCGTCTGCGTGAAGGCCGTCGCCGGCCTGCTCGGCAACACGCCGACGGTGTGTCGCTCGTCCTATGTCCACCCTAAGGTCTTCGAGCTGTTCGAGGCGGGAGACCTTCCCGGCGCCCTGCCCGGCCCCGAGGCCCAGAGCTTCGAGAAAGCCCTGATCAAGACATTGAGCTAACGCTGTTGTAACTTGAGTCCCGGGGAGAACGGCGGTCTACGAGCCGCCCGAAATGTCGGAGGGACCCAAACCATGTCGGTATCGAATAATTTTCTGCGTCTCGGTGTGCTGTCCGCCCTGGTGGGCATGAGTCTCGGTGTCTGGATGGGCGCCAACCAGGATTTCGTGCTGCGTCCGGTGCACGCCCACATCAACCTGCTCGGCTTCGCGTCCATGATGCTGTTCGGCCTCTTCTACCGCTCGTTCCCGGCCGCGGCCGAGGGCTGGCTGCCCAAGCTGCATTTCGGCCTGTCGGTGCTCGGCTTCCTGATCTCGATGCCAATGCTGGCCCTGATCCTGCTGGGCAAGCCGGTGCTCATGCCGCTGCTGCCGGTCTCGGAGGTCATGCTGGTCGGCTCGATGTTGCTGTTCGTCATCATCGTCTTCATGGCGACGATGAAGAAGAACGAAGCCGCGGCCGCTTAAGCGGTCTGCCAGTAACCGCGGCTGCGGGCGCTCACGGGCGCCCGCGTCGCTTCCACCCGCGCCAGGATCTGGGCCTTGAAGGCCTCGGCCTCCACGTCGCCGCGCAGGATCCGCAATGAACGGATGATGCGGGTGATGCGCAGGTGGTTGTGGTCGTTCGGCATGAGCCAGTCGTGGGTCATGCGATAGAAGGCGTCCATCCGGTCCGAGGCCGCGGCCAGGGCGCACTGGGCCGTGACCGAGTCGTGGATCGCCTGCACGTCGTCCGCGCTCAGGACCGGCGCGTCCGGCACGGCCGACGACGGCTCCGGCAGCGGGAACAGCCACTGGATGAAGTCGTGCGTCCGCTCCAGCGCCGCATTGTCCATGCCCAGCACCTGGAACAGGGTGCGCCCGCGCGAGTCGGGCCCCTCCCCCTCCAGAAAGGCGACAATGGGCGACCGTTCGGTCATGAGACGGCGGACTAGGCCGCCTTGCTCCAGTCCAGCACGACCTTGCCCGACTGACCCGACCGCATGGCCTCGAAGCCCTCTTCGAAGCGCTGGTAGCTCATCTGGTGAGTGATGAGCGGCTGCAGGTCCAGGCCGGCCTTGAGCAGGCCCAGCATCTTGCGCCAGGTGGTGAACATCTCGCGCCCGTAGACGCCCTTGATGGTCAGGGCCTTGAGGATGATCGTCCCCCAGTCGGTCTCCATCGGCTTGGACGGAATGCCCAGCAGGGCCATGCCGCCGCCCATGATCAGGGTGTCGACGCACTGCTTGAAGGCGATCGGCGAGCCCGACATCTCCAGCGCCACGTCGAAGCCGACCTTGAGGCCCAGCTCGTGCATGACGTCCTTAAGGTCTTCCTTGGTGGTGTTCACCGTGCGGACGCCGGGCGCGACCTTCTGGGCCAGCTCGAGGCGGAAGTCGTTGATGTCGGTCAGGACGACGGTGCGGGCGCCGGCGTGGCGGGCGACGGCGGCGGCCATCATGCCGATGGGCCCCGCGCCGGTGACCAGCACGTCCTCGCCGAGCAGGTCGAACTGCTGGGCGGTGTGCACGGCGTTGCCGAACGGATCGAGGATCGAGCCGATCTCATAGGGGACGTCGTCGGGCAGTTCGATGACGTTGAAGGCCGGGGCCACGACGTATTCGGCGAAGGCGCCCTGGCGGTTCACGCCGATGCCGCGGGTGTCCGGGTCGAGGTGGAAATGGCCGGCGCGGGCCGCTTCCGAGTTCAGGTCGATGACGTGGCCTTCGGCCGAGACGCGCTGGCCGACCTTCAGGCGGCGGTCGACATCCTTGCCGATGGCGACGATCTCGCCGGCGAACTCGTGGCCGGTGATCATCGGCACCGGGACGTTCTTCTGGGACCACTCGTCCCAGTTCCAGATGTGGATGTCGGTGCCGCAGACGGCGGTCTTGTGCACCTTGATCAGCACGTCCTCGTCGCCGGCGACCGGGATGGGGGCGTCGATCAGCTCCAGCCCCACGCCGGGCTTGGTCTTGGCCAGGGCCTTCATGGTGTCGATCATCACATACTCCCGTCGAACATTCGCGCCTTGCCGGTCGCCTTATTCACAAACACCGCAACGGCGCCATCAACCAACGTCCCTTCGGGACTGTAGGTGTCGAAGACCACCGTGTACTCGCCAGTCAGGGACATAGACGCGTCGTGAACATCGCCAGCCTCATAGCGCCATCCCTTAAGATCGAGAGACGCTACATACGCCTCAGCGATCGCCTGAGCGTCTTTCTCTGTAAGCCTGAGCCCCTTGTGGCCCATATCAACTCCGGTCGCGAACGGCCTTAGCCGATCACGCCCAGTTCCTTGCCGGCCGTCGTGAACGCCGCGACCGCTTGATCAATCTGTTCGAAGGTGTGCGCCGCCGACATCTGGGTGCGGATGCGGGCCTGGCCGCGGGGCACCACCGGGAACGAAAAGCCGATGACGTAGACGCCCAGCTCCAGCAGGCGGGCGGCCATGTCCTGGGCCAGCTTCGCGTCGCCCAGCATGACCGGGATGATCGGGTGCTCGCCCGGCTGCAGGGTGAAGCCGGCCTCGGTCATGGCGGCGCGATAGCGGGCGGCGTTGGCGAACAGCTGCTTGCGCAGGGCGTCGCCCTCTTCGCCCGCGGCGATGCGGATGGCCTCCAGCGACGAACCGCAGACGGCGGGGCTCAGGGCGTTGGAGAACAGGTACGGGCGCGCCCGCTGCTTGAGCAGGGCGACGACATTGGCCTTGGCGCAGATGAAGCCGCCCATGGCCCCGCCCAGGGCCTTGCCGAAGGTGCCGGTGACGAAGTCGACCTCGACGTCGTTCCAGGCGTAGGAGCCGCGGCCCTGCGGGCCGAGGAAGCCGGTGGCGTGGCAGTCGTCGACCATGATCAGGGCCGAGTACTTGTCGGCCAGGGCCCGGATGTCCTTCAGCTTGGCGATGTAGCCGTCCATCGAGAAGGCGCCGTCGGTGGCGATGATGATCTCCTTGGCGCCGTCGGCCCGGGCCTGCTTCAGCTGGGCCTCGAGGTCGGCCATGTCCGAGGTGGCGAAGCGGTAGCGCTTGGCCTTGCACAGGCGGACGCCGTCGATGATCGAGGCGTGGTTCAGGCTGTCCGAAATGATCGCGTCCTCGGCCCCGAACAGGGGCTCGAAGATGCCGCCGTTGGCGTCGAAGGCCGCGGCGAAGAGGATGGTGTCCTCGAAGCCGAGGTAGTCGGCGATCGCGCGTTCGAGTTCCTTGTGGATCTCCAGCGTGCCGCAGATGAAGCGCACCGAGGCCGTGCCCGCGCCCCACTTTTCCTGGGCCCGGATGCCCGCCTGGGTCACCCGCTCGTCGCCGGCGAGGCCGAGGTAGTTGTTGGCGCAGAAGTTGAGCACATCGCGCCCGCCGACCTTGATCACCGGTCCCTGTCGGGAAGCGATGACCCGTTCCGGCTTGGTCAGGCCCTGGGCGTCGATGTCGGCGAGTTCCGCGGAGACGCGGTCATAGAAGGTCGCTGTCATGCGCGCTCCGCTACGCCGTTTTGGCGACGGTTTGAACCCCTGCCGAGGTTCACGTCGCCGGTTCGGCCTCCGAGCGGAACGGACTCACGTCGATCCGGCCGCCGCAGGGCGTGAAGACCTGGGCGAGGCTGACCGGCGCGGTGTCGCCCGGGGCGGTCATGCGGATGCGGCCGGCGGTCGGGCAGGTCTTTTCGCCTTCCGCCTCGTTCGGAACGACGGTCCAGGCGAGGTCGAAGAAGGCCTTGGCCTGCGGGGCCAGTTCGACCGGCGCGGGCGCCTCGCCTGAGTGAAGGTAGCTGCCGGGTTTCTGGTCCGAACGGACTGTGGTCAGATTGCGGTTCTGGCGATCCTGCAAGGCGACCGTCGGATAGCCGGTCAGGCTGCACGCCTGGGTCCCGATGTTCTGGACGCCGACGATGGTCACCCGGTGGCCCATGCCGGCGTCGCCGCCGTCGGTCGACAGGCGCAGCTGCGGGCCCTTGCACGGGGCGGCCACCGGCTTGACGCCGCCGGCAGGGGGGACCGCGCCCGGCGGCAGCACGTCCGGCGTGGCCGACGGCCGGCTGCACCGCTCCAGCACCGTGGTGCCGATCTCTTCGTTGGGGCCCAGCCGGCTCAGCGTGCCGCTCTCGACGCCGTTGCGGTTGGCGGTCCACCACTCCAGACCATTGCCGGTGTAGCGCGCGCCCGAAGCCGAGCGGGCGACGGTCATGTCGTGGGTCTGGCCCTTGTAGGTGACGCGGGCGGTGGACTGGTCCGCATAGACCGCGGTGACCGACTGGCCGCTCTCGCAGGCGTAGGTCACGGGCGGCGCGGCCGGGGTGGTCGCTGCCGGCGCCACCGGTTCGACGGGAGCCTCGGCGGGCGGTTCAGCCTCCTGGGTGCAGGCGCCGAGCAGGGCGAGAACGGAAACGACGGCGCAAGCGGACTGAAGACGCATGGACATCCCCTGTTGTGTCGGCCACCTAACGTATCCGAACGGCAAAGGCTCCGCTTAGGCGGTCAACACCCGCGGCAGCTTGAAGGTCACGGTCTCGCGCTCGCCGTCGTCCTCGACCACCGTGGCGTCGAAGCGCTCGCGCACCGCGTCGATCAGGTCCTGGATCAGCTTCTCGGGCGCCGAGGCCCCCGCCGTGATCCCCAGCGTCTGAACCCCGTCCAGCCAGGCCCAGTCCACGTGCCCCGCGTCATCGATGAGCCGGGCGTCGCGGGCGCCGGCTCTCAGGGCGACCTCGACCAGCCGGGCGGAGTTGGACGAGTTCTTCGATCCGACCACCAGCACCAGTTCGCAGCCCGCGCCCAAATGCTTCACCGCCTCCTGGCGGTTTGTCGTGGCGTAGCAGATGTCTTCCTTGTGCGGGTCGGGCAGTTCCGGGAAGCGGCGCTTCAGGGCGGCCAGGATCTCGGCCGTGTCGTCGACCGACAATGTGGTCTGGGTGGCGTAGGCCAGGGGCGCGTCGCCGGGGCGCTGGAAGGCCTCGGCGTCCTCGACCGTCTCGACCAGGCTGATGGCGCCCGCGGGCAGCTGGCCCATGGTGCCGATCACCTCGGGGTGGCCGGCGTGGCCGATCAGGATGATGTGCCGGCCGGCGGCGTGGTGGCGCTCGGCCTCGACGTGGACCTTGGAGACCAGAGGGCAGGTGGCGTCGAGGAACAGCATCTCGCGGGCCCGGGCCGTGGCGGGAATCGCCTTGGGCACGCCGTGCGCCGAGAACACCACCGGACGGTCGTCCGGGCATTCGTCCAGCTCCTTGACGAAGACCGCCCCCATCGCCTTCAGCCGGTCGACGACGTGGCGGTTGTGGACGATCTCGTGCCGCACATAGACCGGGGCGCCGTACTTCTCGATGGCCCGCTCGACGATCTGGATGGCCCGATCCACGCCCGCGCAAAAGCCGCGCGGCGTCGCCAAGCGGACAGTCAGGGGGCGCTTTTGGTCAGGCCGGATGGGCGTGTGCAGGGTCATGCCGGGAACCTAGTCGTTCGCCCCGCCGCCCGCCACCGCGCTGTGCATACGAACACGGTGTTCGCGCGGGTTTGCCGCGCCTCGCTTTAGCCGCTATCAGCGGTGAGCGTGCGCGCCGCGTCGGGGTGTGGCGCGCCTCCTCCGTTCGTGGAAAAATCCTTCGATGCGTCGCGTCTTCAAGACTTCCCTGGCCTCGGTGGCCGCCGTCGTCGCCGTCTCGGCCGCCATGGTCCCCCTGGCCGCACAGGCCCAGTCCCAGAATCGCCCGCAGCAGCAGGAGCGCGGCCAGACCGCCGACGGGGCCGAGGCCAACACCACGGCCCGCCGCCCTCGCATCGCCCCGCTGCGCCGCGCCGCGGCGGCAGGCCCCTGCCCCTATGTCAAAATTCTCTACGACGCCGCCCGCTACGTCGAACTGACCGGCGACCGGGTCGCCGCCTCGAACGTGGGCTTCACCGGCGAGATCGAGGGTCTGGTGTCGAACTGCGGCTACCAGGACGACCAGCCGATCACGGTCGAGACCCGCGTCCTGTTCAACCTCGGCCGCGGCCCGCAGGCCCAGGGCGATCAACGCACCTATCGCTACTGGATCGCCGTGACGGAGCGGAACAAGGCTGTGCTGGCCAAGCAGTATTTCGACCTGCCGGTCAATTTCGAAGGCGCCCAGACCGCCTCGGTGACGCAGGACCAGACCATCGTCATCCCGCGCGCCAGCGCCACCACCAGCGGCGATAATTTCGAGATTCTGGTCGGCTTCGACGTCACGCCGGAAATGGCCGACTTCAACCGATCGGGCAGCCGCTTCCGCGTCAACGCGGGCACGACCCAGCCGCCCGCCGCCCAGCCCCCGGCCCAGTAATGACCGATCTCAGGACTATTCTGGGCGAAGCGGTCGGGGCCGCCTTCGCCGCCGAAGGCGTGGAGGCTTCGCTTGCCCGCGTCACCGCGTCGGACCGGCCGGACCTGGCCGACTTCCAGTCGAACGGCGCCCTGGCCGCCGCCAAGGCGCTGAAGGCCAACCCGCGCGAACTGGCCGCCAAGGTCGCCGCCAGGCTCGAGGGCGATCCGCGCCTGGCCTCGGTCGAGATCGCCGGCCCGGGCTTCATCAATCTGAAGGTCGCCGACGCCGCCCTGGCCGCGCGCGCCGCTCAGGTCGCCGCCGACGCCGATCATTCGGGCGCCGCCCTGGTGGCCGAGCCGCGCAAGGTGGTCATCGACTACGCCGGGCCGAACGTGGCCAAGCCGATGCACGTCGGCCACCTGCGCTCGTCGATCATCGGCGAGAGCCTGAAGCGCCTGTATCGCTTCCGCGGGGACCAGGTGTGGGGCGACGCCCACTTCGGCGACTGGGGCTTCCAGATGGGCCTGCTGATCACCGCCCTGGGTGACGAGGGCAAGGCCGACGCCTTCATGGTCGCGGGCGACGGCCCCTTCCCGGCCGAGAGCCCGGTCGCGCTGGAGGACCTCGAGCGCCTCTATCCGGCCGCCGCCGCCAAGGCCAAGGAAGACCCCGCCTTCCGCGACCGCGCCCGCAAGGCGACCGCCGAGCTGCAAGGCGGCCGCCCCGGCTACCGCGCCCTGTGGAAGCATATGCACGACGTCTCGATGAAGGCGCTGCAGCGTGAGTTCAGCGCCCTCGGCGTCACCTTCGATCTGTGGAACGGCGAATCCGACGCCGATCCCCTGATCCCGGGCATGGTCGAGGAGCTGAAGGCCAAGGGCCTGCTGGTCGAGGACGCCGGCGCCCAGGTCATCCACGTCGCCCGCCCCGGCGAGACGCGCAAGAAGAAGCTGCCCGACGGCTCAACCGCCGAGGTCCCGAGCCCGCCGCCGTTGCTGGTGGTGTCGTCGGAAGGGTCTGCCATGTACGGCACGACCGACCTGGCCACGATCAAGCAGCGCCGCCGCGACCAGGACTTCGACCTCGTCCTCTATGTCGTCGACGAGCGCCAGGCCGAGCATTTCGAACAGGTGTTCCGCGGCGCCTATCTGGCCGGCTACGCCGCCGAGGGCCAGCTGGACCACCTCGGCTTCGGCACCATGAACGGCCCCGACGGCAAGCCCTTCAAGACCCGCGCGGGCGGCGTGCTGAAGCTGCACGACCTGATCAGCCAGGCCACCGACAAGGCGCGCGAACGGCTGCACGAGGCCAAGCTGGGCGAGTCCCTGCCCGAGGCCGAGTTCGAGGACATCGCCCGCAAGGTGGCCGTCGCCGCCCTCAAGTTCGCCGACCTGTCGAACGCCCGGACCACCAGCTACATCTTCGACCTTGATCGCTTCATGAGCTTCGAGGGCAAGACCGGCCCCTACCTGTTGTACCAGGCGGTGCGGATCAAATCCCTGCTGCGCAAGGCCGCCGACCAGGGCGCCGACTTCGCCCCCGTCGTCATCGCTGAGCCGGCCGAACGCGACCTGGCCCTGACGCTGGACGCCTTCTCCCAAGCGGTTGCGGAAGCCTACGACAAGAAGATGCCGCACCTGGTGTCCGAGCACGCCTACCGGCTGGCCCAGACCTTCTCGAAATTCTACGCCGCCTGCCCCGTGCTGGTCGCGCCGGACGAAGCGACCAAGGGCTCGCGCCTGACCCTGTCCAAGGCGGTGCTGGATCAGCTGGAGACGGCCTTGAACCTGCTCGGCATCGACACGCCGGAGCGAATGTAGGGTCAGGCCGCTCGGCTAGCGCCAGCCGTCGCGAATCCAGCGGAACCGGGCGCGCTGCCGCGGGTCAGGCAGGAGCATCTCGGTGGCCGTCGCGGCGGCGCGCAGGGCGGCGACGTCGTCGGCGACGCAGTACTCGCCGACGACAGTCAGTCCGGGGAAAGGCTTGTTGGTCACGTTGGGGTTGCCCTCGCCTTGGGCGGGTTGCGGCCCGCACCAGATCGGCCAGGTAGTGAAGGCGACGATGCGCCCGTCCGCGTCGAGCGCCTCCGCGCGCAATGCGGCGTAACAGTAGACCAGACGGCTGACGGCCTCGTCGACCGCCGACGATTCCGGGCTCTCCTCCGCCTCCCGGAGACCATGAGGCTCACCGCAGGCCCGTTGGTTGATGCGCAGCTCGCCCGCGGTCAGGACGAAGGCTTCGCTCGACCAGTTATAGTCGACCCGATCCCCGCCGCCACTGCGGTTCAGGTTCAGCTCTTCACCGCCGCGGACAATCCGGCGCTGGGCGCAGTCCGGCCATTCCTCCAGCGCCAGGTGAGTATCGAAGGCGCACTCCGGATCGACGGCGGCCCAGACGCCGTCGCGCAAGGCGGGCGCCCCAATCGCATCGGCGGGACCGAACCAGGGCGTCTCGGAACGCACCATGTTGGTGCAGGCGCCGAGCAGCACAAACGAGACCAGCAGGACGAAAGCGCGCACCGAACCACCTCATCACGGATCCGTGATGATTGCTCTCGTTTCCGTGATCACGCAACTAGGCAGTCGTCCGACAGGCTGCGCTGCGCCAGCGCGGCCATGATGCTCCAGATGGCGCTGGCGGCGACGACGATCAGCACGCTGTGCACGTCCGCGCCCCAGTGCCCGCTCGCCAACCAGACGAGGAATCCCGCCGCCAGCAGCAGGCCGCCGTACTTCAGGCCGCGATCCTCGGCGCGGTTGGGCCAGGCCCAGGCGAACAGGCCGATGCCGAGCGCCAGCAGGACGTAGTGCACCGTGGCGAAGCCCTGGTTGATCCAGAAGGTGATGTGGCGCAGCGCATCCAGCGTCTCCGGCCCGAACTCGCCCTCCTGCGTCGCCTCGGCGACATCGGCCATGACCAGACCGCTCATGGTCGCGGCGCCCATGCCGGCGATCAGGCTGGCGACGAGGGTGCAGACGGCCAGCAGCACGATCGGACGGCGCAGGTCGAGGCTGCGGCCCAGTTCGATATAGCCGTACAGCAGCGCCGGCAGGATCAGCAGGGCGGTCCAGTGCACGGCGTCGTTCAGGGTTACATGGCCCAGCGCCGGTCCGCCCATCCGCGTCGGATGCACCATCATCAGCGCGACGTAGAACAGCCAGCCGCACACGAGGGCGGCGGCGCAGGCCTTGCGGTTGGCGGACATGAGCTTCCCTCCCGAAACATTCCCCGGCCTTGTCGATCGCATGGTTCGGCGCGAAAACCAGCGGGGGTCCCGCGCCGAAACGCGGATACGGGACAGAGAGGCCGCAAATGTCCGGAAACGGCTCGGGAACGATGGACCAGCGCGCGGCGCGGACACGTGGCCGACTGGCCCAAGCCCTGATGACCCTCGGCCAGGCCCAGGACATCGACGCCATCCGCGTCGGCGACCTGGTTCGGACAGCGGGCGTGGGCCGGTCGACCTTCTACGCCCACTTCGAGGACCGAAACGACTTCCTGGGCCAGTCCTTCGCGGGAATGATCTCGATCTGCGACGCCCTGGCGCGCCGGGAAGGGCTGTCGACCGACGTCCTGCCGGTCGCCCATGTCGTCATGCACATCGCCGGCAACCAGGCCTTCTCGCGCCGCGTCGGGCCGTCGCGGTCGATGGAGGTGATGCTCGGCGCGGGAGAACGGAAGCTGCGGCAGATCGCCGAGGCGAACCTGGACGCCCTCGCCCCCCAACTGCCGCCCGAGGAACGACGCCAGACGGCGGCCTTCCTGGCGGGGGCCTTCGTGGGCCAGCTGCGGCTGTGGCTGCAGCACGACTTCCGCACCTCGCCCGACACCCTTATCGTTTCCTACCGTCGGCTGGCGGCCGGCGTTCTGGAGTCTCTCCGGACGACGCCGTCCTCGGCCGCCCCCCTGGACCGGATGCCCGCCCATGTCCCTTGACGCCTACATCGCCGGCCTGCCCAAGGCAGAGCTGCACCTGCATATCGAGGGCAGCCTCGAGCCCGAACTGATGTTCGAGCTTGCCCAGCGCAACGGCGTCTCCATCCCGTTCGACAGCGTCGAGGCGGTGCGGGCGGCCTATGACTTCTCGAACCTGCAGGACTTCCTCGACATCTATTACGCCGGGGCCGCCGTCCTGCAGACCGAAGCCGACTTCCACGACTTGGCCATGGCCTATTTCCGGCGCGCCGCGGCCGACAATGTCCGCCACGCCGAGATCTTCTTCGACCCCCAGACCCACACCGACCGGGGCATCCCCTTCGGCGTCGTCGCCGAGGGCCTGCTGGCCGGGATGAAGCGCGCGGAGAGCGAGCTGGGGGTGACCTCCGAGCTCATTCTCTGCTTCCTGCGCCACCTGGACGAACACGCCGCCTTCGAGACCCTGCACCAGGCCGGGCCGTGGCTGGGCAAGATCGCGGGCGTGGGGCTGGACTCCTCCGAGGTCGGCCACCCGCCGTCCAAGTTCGAGCGCGTCTTCGCCCGGGCCGGCGAGCTGGGCCTCAAGCGCGTCGCTCACGCCGGCGAGGAGGGCCCGCCTGCCTACGTCTACGAGGCTCTGGACCTGCTGCACATTGACCGCATGGACCACGGCAACCGCTCGATGGAGGACGAGGCCCTGATCCAGCGGCTGGCCGCCTCGCAGATGACGCTGACGGTCTGCCCGCTGTCGAACCTGAAGCTCTGCGTCGTGAAGGACCTGAAGGATCACCCCGTGCCCGAGATGCTGCGCCGGGGCATCCATGTGACGCTGAACTCGGACGATCCGGCCTATTTCGGCGGCTATGTGAACGACAACTACCGCCGGCTCGCCGAGGCCGTCGGCCTGACCCGCGAGCAGGTGACCCAGATGGCCATCAACAGCTTCGAAGGCAGCTTCCTCGACGAGACGGAAAAGGCCGCCCGCATCGCCGAGGCGAAGGCTTACGCGGCCGCCCACGCTTGACTTCACGGCGGAGTCGGGGCCTAGGTCCGCTCGCTCTCGCGGGAGAGATCGGAGCCTTCTCGGAGGGTCCGGAGCCGAAGGCGCAACCGCCCCGGAAACGCTCAGGCAAACGGACCGCGAGGGCATACGGACGCTGGAAAGTCGCCTAGGGACCTCGGTCCTGGGGGCGCGCCGACGGAGCAAGACGCCTACTTGGCGTCGGAATCTCTCAGGCTTCAGGACAGCGGGGGCGCGAAGACGGCGGAGCCATCCGCTTCAACACGCGACCGCGAGAGTCTGACATGAGCGACGAAACCCTGAAGATCACGCCGTTGAACGCCGCGCACCGCGCCGCGGGCGCCCGCATGGTCGGCTTCGGCGGCTACGACATGCCGGTGCAGTACGAAGGCGTGCTGGCCGAGCACCGCTGGACGCGTGAGCACGCCGGCCTGTTCGACGTCTCCCACATGGGCCAGTGCAAGATCACCGGCGACGACGCCATCGCCCAGTTCGAGCGCTTCGTCCCCGGCGACTACGCCATCCTCAAGACCGGCAAGCAGAAGTACAGCCTGCTGCTGAACGCCGAGGGCGGCATCATGGACGACCTGATGGCCGGCAAGCCCGACCACGACGGCCTCTATGTCGTGGTCAACGCCGGCAACAAGGACGCCGACTTCGCCTATCTGCAGGCCAATCTGGCCGGCGACGCCAAGCTGACCATCCTGGCCGACCGCGCCCTGCTGGCCATCCAGGGCCCCGAGGCCGCCGAGGTCATGGCCGCCCACGAGCCGCTGCTGGCCGAGATGGGCTTCATGGAATGCGCCCGGCTGATGCTGTTCGGCGCCGACTGCTACATCTCGCGCTCGGGCTACACCGGCGAGGACGGCTACGAGATCTCCGTCCCGGCCGACCAGGCCGAGCGCATCTGGAACACCCTGCTGCAGGACGCACGCGTCAAGCCGATCGGCCTGGGCGCCCGCGACAGCCTGCGCCTCGAGGCCGGCCTGCCGCTGCACGGCCACGACATCGACGCCTCGACCAGCCCGGTCGAGGGCGCCCTGACCTTCGCCCTCAGCAAGTCGCGCAAGGAGCGCGCCGACTTCAACGGCGCCGAGCGGGTGCTGAAGGAGCTGGCCGAGGGCCCGTCGCGCGTCCGCGTCGGCCTCAGCGTCAAGGAAGGGGCCCCGGCCCGCGAAGGCGCCGAGATCGCCGACGCCGACGGAAACATCATCGGCAAGGTCACCTCGGGCGGCCCGTCGCCGACCCTGGGCCGCAACATCGCCATGGGATACGTGCCGCCGGCCTTCGCCGAGCTGGGCACGGACCTGAAGGTCGTCGTGCGCGGCAAGCCCGCCGCCGCCGAAGTCATCGCCACGCCGTTCGTGGCGCAACGCTATTACCGCAAACCCAAAGCCTGAGAGGCCGTCATGAAGTTCACCAAGGATCACGAGTGGGTCAGCCTCGACGGCGACATCGCCACCGTCGGCATCTCCAAGCACGCCGCTGACGCCCTGGGCGACGTGGTGTTCGTCGAAACCCCGGACGCCGGCAAGGCCGTGTCGCAGGGCGACAGCTTCGCCGTCGTCGAAAGCGTCAAGGCCGCCTCGGACGTCTACGCCCCGGTCTCGGGCGAAGTGGTCGAGGGCAACGCCGCCCTGGCCTCGTCCCCGGAAACCGTCAACGCCGACCCGGAAGGCGAAGGCTGGTTCGCCAAGATCAAGATCTCGGACGCCTCGCAGCTCGACGCCCTGATGGACCGCGCCGCCTACGACGCCTTCCTGGCCACCCTCTAAGTCCTCTTACGCACGGACCCTCCCCCCATGCGCTACCTCCCGCTTACCCCTGACGACCGATCCGCCATGCTGGCGGCCATCGGCGCCAAGTCGATCGACGACCTGTTCGTGGACGTGCCGGAAGCGGCGCGCCGCGACGGCTTCGTCGACCTGCCCCGCGTCGCGGGCGAGCTGGAGGTCGAGCGCGCCCTGTCGGCCATGGCGTCCAAGAACGCCAACGCCGGCTCGGTGCCCTTCTTCTGCGGCGCGGGCGCCTACAAACACCACGTGCCGGCGACAGTGGACCACGTGATCCAGCGGTCGGAGTTCCTGACCAGCTACACGCCCTACCAGCCGGAAATCGCCCAGGGCACGCTTCAGTACCTGTACGAGTTCCAGACCCAGGTCGCGAACCTGACCGGCATGCCGGTGGCCAACGCCTCGCTCTATGACGGCTCGACCGCCATGGCCGAGGGCGTGCTGATGGCCACCCGCGTGACCCGCCGCAACAAGGCGGTGATCTCGGGCGGGGTGCATCCGCACTACGTCCGCGCCACCGAGACCGTCGTGCACGCCGTCGGCGTCGAGACCGAGGCCCTCGCCGCCGCGGTCGACGCCGAGGCCGCCGTCATCGACGCGATCGACAAGGACACGGCCTGCGTCGTGGTCCAGACCCCCAACGTGTTCGGGACCGCCACCGACGTCACCAAGATCGCCGAGGCCGCCCACGCCGCCGGCGCCCTGCTGATCGTCGTGGTCACCGAGGCCGTGTCGATGGGCCTGCTGAAGTCGCCGGGCGAAATGGGGGCCGACATCGTCGCCGCCGAGGGCCAGTCGATCGGCAACGCCCTGAACTTCGGCGGCCCCTACGTCGGCCTGTTCGCCTGCCGTGAGAAGCTGATCCGTCAGATGCCGGGCCGCCTGACCGGCGAGACCGTCGACGCCGACGGCGAGCGTGGCTTCGTCCTGACCCTGTCGACCCGCGAGCAGCACATCCGCCGCGACAAGGCGACGTCGAACATCTGCACCAACTCGGGCCTGTGCACCCTGGCCTTCACCATCCACATGAGCTTGCTGGGCGAGACCGGCCTGCGCAAGCTGGCCCTGCTGAACCACGAGAAGGCCCTGGCCACCCGCGACGCCCTGGCGGCGATCCCGGGCGTGGAGGTGCTGACCCCGCGCTTCTTCAACGAATTCGCGATCAAGCTGCCGAAGAACGCCGCCGAGGTGGTCGAACAACTGGCCCAGCATCGCATCCTGGCCGGCGTGCCCTACAGCCGCCTGGCCCCCGAGGCCGGCATGGACGACGTCCTGCTGGTCGCGGCGACCGAGACCACGCTCGACGCCGACATCTCCATCCTGGCGAACGCGCTCGCCAAGGCCTGCGCGTAAGGAGCCGCGATCATGAGCAGCATGAACTCCGTCGGCCGTCCGACCGCCCCGTCGCCGCACCAGCCGACCCACGACTACAAGCACCCCACCCTGACCGGCGGCCGCGGCCTGCTGCAGGACGAGCACCTGATCTTCGAGAGCGACGGCTGGGGCAAGACCGGCGTCGACCTGCCGGAGCCCAAGACCGACGGCTCGGACCTGGGCGACCTGGTCCGCAAGGATCCGATCGGCCTGCCGGGTCTCTCCGAGCCCGAGACCATGCGCCACTATGTGCGCCTGTCGCAGAAGAACCACGCCATCGATCTGGCCATCTATCCGCTGGGCTCGTGCACGATGAAGCACAACCCGCGCCTCAACGAGAAGATGGCGCGCCTGCCCGGTTTCTCGGACATCCACCCGCTGCAGCCGGTCTCGACCGTGCAGGGCGCGCTGGAGCTGATGGACCAGCTGGCCCACTGGCTGAAGACCCTGACCGGCATGCCGGCGGTGGCCCTGTCGCCCAAGGCGGGCGCGCACGGCGAGCTGTGCGGCCTGATGGCCATCCGCGCCGCCCATGAGGCCAAGGGCGAGCACGAGCAGCGCCGCAAGGTGCTGGTCCCGACCTCGGCCCACGGCACCAACCCGGCCACCGCCGCCTTCGTCGGCTATTCGGTCGTCGAAGTGGCCCAGACCGACGACGGCCGCGTCGACGTGGCCGACCTGGCCGCCAAGCTGGGTCCGGACGTGGCCGCCATCATGGTGACCAATCCGAACACCTGCGGCCTGTTCGAGCGCGACATCCTCGAAATCAGCCGCCTGACCCACGAGGCCGGCGCCTATTTCTACTGCGACGGCGCCAACTTCAACGCCATCGTCGGCCGGGTGCGCCCGGGCGACCTGGGCGTCGATGCGATGCACATCAACCTGCACAAGACCTTCTCGACGCCGCACGGCGGCGGCGGGCCGGGTGCGGGTCCGGTGGTGCTGTCGGAGGCCCTGGCCCCCTTCGCACCGGCTCCCTGGGTCGTGGCGGGCGCCGAGGGCTACAAGCTGATCGAGCGCGAGGAAGACGAGGCCGCCCAGGCCTTCGGCCGCCTGTGCGCCTTCCAGGGCCAGATGGGCATGTATGTCCGCGCCCTCAGCTACATGATGAGCCACGGCTCGGACGGCCTGCGCCAGGTGGCCGAGGACGCGGTCCTCAACGCCAACTACATCAAGGCCCGCCTGTCGGACCTGATGAGCCCGGCCTTCCCGGACGGTCCGTGCATGCACGAGGCCCTGTTCGACGACGAATGGCTGAAGGGCACGGAGATCACGACGCTCGACTTCGCCAAGGCGATGATCGACGAGGGCTTCCACCCGATGACCATGTATTTCCCTCTGGTCGTCCACGGGGCCATGCTGATCGAGCCGACCGAGACGGAGTCCAAGCAGGAGCTGGACCGCTTCATCGAGGCGATGCGCCTGCTGGCCCAGGCCGCCAAGGCCGGGGACGTCGACCGCTTCAAGGGCGCGCCCTTCCACGCGCCCCTGCGCCGCCTGGACGAGACCCGCGCCGCCCGCTCGCCGGTGCTGCGCTGGACCGCGCCGGAAGGCTCCAATATCGCGGCTGAGTAGCCGCCGAGGCCAGGCCCCGGGCGTCTTCTGACGTCCGGGCCTGCGCCCGTCCTGGGGGCCGCCTCGCCCCGCCTCTCCCAAAGCCCTCTCCCTGCGCACGGCAATGTGAACGACGTCCTCTTCCAGAGGCGTATGCTCGTTTTTGCGTAGTCAGAACCACCAAGGAGCGTTGGGAGGCGCTGAGGTTATGAAGTCACGCGTGCAAAAGGGTATCGTCGCCGGCTTTGCAGCCACGGTCGCGGTATCGGTGCTTGAGATCGCCAACCTGATCGTAGGCCCCTGGGCAGTCAGCTTCCCTCGACTGCTCTCGGTGATGCTGCAGTCCCCGAACAACATGGCCGTCGGATGGGTCGCCCACATCGTCGTGGGGACCGTGGTCCTCGGCGCGTTGTTCGCCATCCTGTGTCCACGTCTGCCGACCGATACGGCCGAGTCCAAGGGCATTCTGTTCGCCGTTGGAGCCTTCGTCGTCATGGGCCTGACGATCGCGCCCATGGCCGGCGTCGGCATGTTCTTCATGAAGGCCGGCTTCGGCACTCTTGTCTGGATGATCGCCACTCACGCGGTCTACGGCGCGGTGCTCGGCAATGTGTACGGTCGCCTGGCGGGTCACGGCAAGGAAGGCCATGACCTGATCTACGGCAACGGCCACCACCGTCACGGCCCCTACCACGCCTGACGGAGCGACGCCCCAAAAGGAAAAGGCCCCGCTGTCGCCAGCGGGGCCTTCTTCTGTTTCGATGGCCGGAACCGATTAGTTCAGGCGAGTGCCGATCTGGGCGATGGCGGCGTCGAGGAGCGGGTCGCTCTTCTGGCCGGCCACCCGGGCGGTCAGGATCTGTTCGGCGGCCTTGGCGGCCAGGTCGGCGGCGGCGGCCTTCACCTCGGCGGCGGCCTGGGCCTCGGCCTGGGCGATGCGGCGCTCGGCCAGAGCCTGGCGGCGCGCCAGGGTCTCTTCGAGCTTGGCCTTCGATTCTTCCTCAAGGCGACGGGCGTCCGTCTCGGCGGCCTTCAGCATTTCTGCGGCCTGGGCCTCGGCCTCGGCCTTCTCAGCGCGGATCTGGGCCAGCAGGGCTTCGGCTTCAGCGCGCAGGCGGGCGGCTTCGTCGAGTTCGGCCTGGATCTTGGCGGCCTTGGCGTCGAGCACACCGGCGATCAGCTTGGGCACGCCGGCCAGGACGACGATCACGAAGAAGGCGATCAGGCCGACGGCGACCCAGAGTTCCGGGTTTTCGGCGTCGTAGAGGTGGGGGTTGAAGAATTCCATCAGGCGGCGCCCTTCACGGCAGCGGCGGCTTCAGCAGCGGTCGGAGCCTTGCCGGTGAGGCGCTCGACGATGGCCGAAGCGGTGTCGGAGGCGATTGCGCCGACGTTGGACATTGCGGCGTCGCGGGTCTCGGCGATGGCGGCTTCGGCCTCGGCGATGCGAGCCGAGACGACAGCCTCTTCCGCAGCGGCGCGAGCGTTGGCTTCCTCGGTCACGCGAGCCTTGGCGGCGGCGGCCGTGGCGCGCGAGGCGGCGCGAGCCTCCTCGACTTCACGCTTGGCGGCTTCGGCCTGGCCGGCGGCCTCGGCCTGGACCTGACGGGCGGTGTTGACCGCAGTCGAGATGGTCGAGGCGCGCTCGTCGAACACCCGGCGCATGCGCGGGGCGAAGACCTTGGCGATCAGCAGGTAGAGAACGACGAACAGGAAGACCAGATAGACGATCTGGCCGAACCAGTGCTGGAACTCGAACTGGGGCAGGCCGCCAGACTCGTGTTCGCCGCCGTGAGCGGCTTCGGTCGTGGCGTGCGTGTCCTCGACCGCGACCGGAGCGGTCGCGTCCTCGGGCAGGACGGGTTGGGCGGTGGTGGTCATCTGGCGCCTGTCGGGGAGAACTGGATAAGCATCAACCGGCGGCGCGGGGGTCCGCGCCGCCGACGGAGGCGATTACGAGATCCAGATCAGGATGCCCATGACGAAGGCCAGGATGCCCAGGGCTTCAGCCAGAGCGGCGCCCACGAACAGGTTGCCGATTTGCGAGCCGGCGGCCGACGGGTTGCGCAGGGCGCCCGACAGGAAGTTGCCGAAGATGTTGCCGACGCCGATGCCGGCGCCGATCATGCCGCACATCGCGATGCCGGCGCCGATGAGTTTGGCGGCTTGAGGATCCATGGTCGTAAGTCCTGTTGATCTAGGTTTGGGTTGGAATGGACTGGTCCGGCCCTAGTGGGCGTGGTCCAGGTTGACCACATCGTTGAGGTAGATGCAGGTCAGAACGGCGAAGACGAAGGCCTGAAGGAAGGCCACGAGGAATTCGAGCGCGGTCAGGCCGATCGTCATACCCATCGCGAGCGGGAAGATCAGCACGCCGAACCAGCCGGCCGCGCCGATGACGGCGGTGGCCACGAAGCCGGCGAACACCTTCAGGGCGATGTGGCCGCCCATCATGTTGCCGAACAGACGAAGGGTCAGGGTCAGCGGGCGCAGCAGGAAGGAGAAGAACTCAATCAGACCGACAACCGGGCGCATCACCAGCGGGGCGCCGGTCGGCCAGAACAGCTTCAGGAAGCCGACGCCGTTCTTCATGATGCCGATGATCACGACGAGCGCGAAGGTGATCAGGCCGAAGGTGGCGGTCACCGCCAGCTGCGACGTGGCCGTGAAGCTCAGGAACATGCCCAGCAGGTTCATGCCGAGGATGAACAGGAAGACGGTGAAGACGAACGGGAAATACTTCTTGCCGTCGTGGCCGATGATCGAGCTGGTCAGCCCGTCGATCATGCCGAACAGGGTCTCGCCGACCGCCTGCAAGCGCCCAGGGACGACCTTGGCGCCCGCGGTGACGAGCGACAGGAAGCCGACCACCACGACGAAAGCGATGGTCATCGCCAGGTGCGAGTTGGTGAACGCGAGATGCACAGTGCCGACGATCGGCAGGGTGACTTCGCCGAAGTCGAGGCCCGGAAGGGGCGTAACCTGAAACTGGTGTAGCGGATCGGCCATTGGTCGATCAGGCTCCTTCGTCTTCGTCGTCGAAGGGAACCGACTTCGGCTCCCCATGCTTGTTGGCTTCGGCCATCAGTCGCTGCGCCGTGCGCCACGCCATCCAGACCGAAATGGCGAAGCCCAGGAGGACGCCGCCGATGATCCCCACCGGCGAGGTGCCGGCGAAATGGTCGATCCCGAAGCCGATGGCCAAGCCGACGAAGACGCCGCCGAACAGGTCGGCGATGATCTTCCAGGCCTGACTGGCCGCCGCCTGCCCCGCCATCTCGTGAGAAAGCGGCGGAGCCGTGCGTGTCTCAAGATCAGATGCGCTCTTCTGGAGACGAGCGATCGCCTCTTCGCGCGATTCTGGATCTTGGGACATGGTGGCCTCAGCACTCCAGTCTGCGTCCGAGAACGCGCGCCGGAGGGGGTCTGAATTCGGCGCGGAACCTACAGACGGGACCCCCGCAGGTCAAGGCGGCGCAGAATTGCCGTACCCCGTTGATTTGCCGCACGTTTGTTTCGCCTTCGAGGGGGCGTGGCGAACGGTCGCTGGAAGACACCCGGGATTCGCGCATGCGCGACGAACCGTCGCTGTTTATCGAAGGCGTCCCGCGTCGCTATTGCGGCCGGGGCGATGGGGTCGGCGGGGCCGTCACGGCCGGGGCCGTCGGCGCCGCCGCATTCGGGACGGGCTCGGCCTGCTCGGTAGCGGCGGGCGTCGGATTGTCCATGCAGCCGCGACCTGAATAGAGGCCGTTCAGATAGAACCAGCGATTCATCTGGGCGAGGCGTTCGATGGCCCGGCGCTGGCGGTCGCCCTGGGTCAGGGCGTCGGCCCCGGCGATCAGCAGGCCCGCCCCCGGAATGAAGGTCGCAGCGCCGGCCTTGGCCACATCGGTCAGGGCGCCGATGGTGCTGTTGCCGGGCGAGCCGCCCATGGCCTCGCTGAGCTGGGCCGCCTCGTCGGCGATCTGGACGCAGGTCAGCGTCGAATCCGAATCACGGATGACCTGCCGGGCCGGCGTCGGCGCCGGATCCTGGGCGGCCGCGGTCCCTGCCAGGAGCGTGGCCGCCGCAAGCGTTGCTAGAGCTGTCTTCATAACGGTTCTCCCGAACCGCCCCACCTGTGCGGGTCACAACGGCGCCGGACGCAAACGGGTTGCGCCCGAAACGCCGTCTCAGGCGCGAACCGCCCGGCTCGCCTCGACGCCCAAGGCCTGGAGAGCCGCTGCGGCGATGTGCTCGGCGTTGAGGCCGGCCGTCGCATACATGGCGTGCGGGCTGTCCTGATCCTGGAAGATATCCGGCAGGTGCAGGGTGCGGACCTTCAGGCCCGCATCGAGTGCGCCCTTCTCGGCCAGCATCTGCAGCACGAAGCCGCCGAAGCCGCCCATGGCGCCCTCCTCCACCGTGATCAGGCACTCGTGCTCGCGGGCCAGGCGCAGGATCATCTCCTCGTCCAGCGGCTTGGCGAAGCGGGCGTCGGCGACCGTGGCCGAGACGCCGCGCGCCGCCAGGGCCTCGGCGGCCTTGAGCGATTCCTGAAGACGGGTGCCGAGCGACAGGATGGCCACGGCCGTGCCCTCGCGGACGATGCGGCCCTTGCCGATCTCCAGCGGAGCCGCGAACTCGGGGATCTCGACGCCGACGCCGTCCCCGCGCGGATAGCGGAAGGCCGAGGGACGGTCGTCGATCGCCAGCGAGGTGGAGATCATGGCGGCCAGGTCGGCCTCGTCGGCGGCGGCCATCAGCACCATGCCCGGCAGGGCGCCCATGTAGCCGATGTCGAAGGAGCCCGCGTGGGTCGCGCCGTCGGCGCCCACCAGACCGGCGCGGTCCATGGCGAAGCGGACCGGCAGCTTCTGGATGGCGACGTCGTGGACGACCTGGTCGTAGCCGCGCTGGAGGAAGGTCGAATAGATGGCGCAGACCGGCTTCATGCCGTCCGCGGCCAGGCCGGCGGCGAATGTCACCGCATGCTGCTCGGCGATGCCGACGTCATAGGTGCGGTCCGGGAAGGCTTGGCCGAACAGGTCCAGCCCCGTGCCCGAGGGCATGGCGGCGGTGATGGCCACGACCTTGGGGTCGCGCTCGGCGTGCTTGATCAGTTCGGTCCCGAACACCTTGGTGTAGCTGGGGGCGTTGGATACCGGCTTGGACTGCTTGCCCGAGACGACGTCGAACTTGACCACCGCATGCAGCTTGTCGGCGCTCGACTCGGCCGGGGCGTAGCCCTTGCCCTTCTGGGTCACGACGTGGACCAGCACGGGGCGGTCCGTGATTGCCGCCGCGTTCTTCAGGATGGGCACCAGGTTGTCCATGTCGTGCCCGTCGATCGGACCGACATAGTAAAAGCCCAGCTCCTCGAAGAAGGTGCCGCCGACGATCATGCCGCGGGCGTATTCCTCGGCCTTGCGGGCGGCGTTCTTGAACGGGCGCGGCAGGTGCTCGACGAATTTCTTGCCGATGTTGCGGACCTGGCGATAGGCGCCGCCCGAGACCTGGCGGGCCAGATAGGCGCTCATACCCCCGACCGGCGGGGCGATCGACATGTCGTTGTCGTTGAGGATGACCATCAACTGGCCGTTGGTGGCCTCGGCCGCGTTGTTCATGGCCTCATAGGCCATGCCGGCCGAGATGGAGCCGTCGCCGATGACGGCCACGACCTTGTTGGTCTCGCCCTTCTGGTCGCGGCCGGCCGCGAAGCCGAGGGCGGCGCTGATCGAGGTCGAGGCATGGGCCGCGCCGAACGGGTCGTATTCGCTCTCGCTGCGCTTGGTGAAGCCCGACAGGCCGCCGGCCTGACGCAGGGTGCGGATGCGGTCTCGACGGCCGGTCAGGATCTTGTGCGGGTAGCACTGGTGGCCGACGTCCCAGATCAGGATGTCTCTGGGAGTCTCGAAGACGTGATGCAGGGCGACCGTCAGCTCGACCACGCCGAGGCCTGCGCCGAGGTGGCCGCCGGTCGTGGAGACGGCGTCGATCGTCTCGGCCCTCAGTTCCTCCGCCAGCTGCTTCAGCCGCGGGATGTCGAAGTCCCGCATGTCGGCGGGGACGTGGACCTGGTCGAGAAGGGGCGTGTCGGGCATTCGGGGGACTGTACCTAAGCCTTTGGTCTTCCAACACGCTGTAGAGCATTTCGCTGCGCGTCGGGTCGATCCGGTCTGAAAAAACCGTGCAGGAACGATGCATCTAGCGCGCGAGCGGCGCCCCGGCGAGGGTCATTCTTGTCGCCCCCGCGGCGGCCGGACCGTCAGGCCACGGCCAGTTCCTGCGCCAGTCGCCGGGAATCGCCGCGCGTGGAAATCCAGATCAGGCCGTCGGTGAGGTGCTCGATGAGCGCAGCGAGCCAACGGAAGCCGCGCCCGCGTCGCCCCTGGATCGCCCAGTCGATGTGCGCGACCTCCTCCCGCTGGATGTCGGCGATGGTGCGGCGGAGACCGTCATCGCGCCCTTCGGCCCAGCGGATCTGGTCGTCGAGGTGACGGTGCACCGTAGTTTCGACAGCTTCGGTGCAGGCCAGGATGGCTTCGCGGCCCATCAGTCCCGCGATCAGACCCAGGACGCCGCCCCCGACGCCCCAGATCCACATCATCCGGCACGGCTTGGCCTCGCGCGTCGGCATCAGTTCGCGGAACCGACGCCGATGCGTACGCTCATGCTCCAGCGCCTCGCGCAGGAAGGGCAGCAGATCGGGCGCGCGCAGACGCGCGGCCAGGATCTGGGCGGAATAGATGCTGATGGCGCCGTGCTCGCCCCCATGGTTGACCCGCAGGATGCGCGCCGGGATGGAGGTGTTGAGCGCCACGCTCAGGACCTGCGTTGCAGCACGTAATCCACGCTGGCCTTCAGGATGTCGGCGTCGGGTCCGAAGATGTCGAGATGGGCGCGGGCCTGGTCGGCCAGGTGCGAGACCCGGTGCCGCGCCGCCTCGACGCCCAGAAGGGTGACGAAATTGGTCTTGCCCTGCGCGTGGTCCTTGCGCGCCGCCTTGCCCAGGATGTCCTCGTCGCCCTCGACGTCCAGCAGGTCGTCGACGATCTGATAGGCCAGGCCGATGTCGTGGGCGAAGCTGATCAGGGCCTGGCGGTGGATGTCGCGGGCGTCGGCGATGATCAGCGGAATCTCGAAGGCGTAGGTGAACAGGGCGCCGGTCTTGAGCCTCTGCATGCGGGCCACGCCGCCCAGGTCGTCGCGCACGCCGAGCAGGTCGATCATTTGGCCGCCGGCCATTCCGCGCGCGCCCGAGGCCATGGACAGCCGCGCCGCCAGTTCGCAGCGCACGGCCGGGTCCTCGTGGGTGTCCTCGTGCAGGACGATATCGAAGGCCGCCGTCTGCAGGGCGTCGCCGGCGAGGATGGCGGTCGCTTCGTCATAGGCGCGATGCAGGGTCGGACGGCCGCGGCGCATGTCGTCATTGTCCATGGCCGGCAAGTCGTCATGGACCAGGCTGTAGGCGTGGACGCATTCGAGGGCGCAGGCGGCGCGCAGCACCGGCCGCTCCTCGATGTCGAACAGATTGGCGGCCTCGAGGGCGAAGAAGGGGCGCAGCCGCTTGCCCGGTCCCAAGGCCGCATAGCGCATGGCCTCGGTCAGCCGGGACTCGGGGCCCTCGGCGCGCGGAAGCAGTTCATCAAGGGCGACGGTGACGAGGTCGGCGACCTCGGCGACGCGATCGATGACGCCCTGTTCGGGGGAGTTGGCGGCGAGCACGATCAAAACAGCCTCCCGCCGACCGGAACCTCGCGGTCGACGCCGACCAGCACAACCTCGCCGGCGTCGTCAGGGAAGCCGAGGGTCAGGACCTCGGACATGAACGGCCCGATCTGGCGCGGCGGGAAATTGACCACCGCGGCGACCTTTCGGCCGACCAACTCTGCAAGGGTGTAGTGTTTGGTGATCTGGGCCGAGGACTTCTTCACCCCGATGCCGGGGCCGAAGTCGATCGCCAGTCGATAGGCCGGCTTGCGCGCCTCCGGGAAAGGCTGGGCGTCCACCACCTCGCCGACCCGGACATCGACCTTGAGGAAATCATCAAAGACGATCGGATCGGCGACGCCCTGTCGATCGGAGCCGCTCATCAGCCAAACTCGGCCGGTTCGACGCCGCGGGCCTGGCCGTCCGCGCCGACGACGATCTTGTCGACGCGCAGCTGAGCGGCTTTCAGCCTTTCCTCGCAGTGAGCCTTCAGGCGCGCGCCCTCTTCGTAGAGCTTGATCGACTCCTCGAGCGGCGCCTGGCCGGATTCGAGCTTCTGGACGATTTGCTCGAGGCGCTGCAGGGCGTCCTCGAAGCTCAGGTCGGTGGCGGGGGCGGGGGCGGCGTCAGTCATTCCGGGCGACCCTAGAGGGGCCGGAACTTCGCTTCAACGGGGAAGATCAGCGACGCTCGTAGCGGCGCTGGGACCAGTATTTGAAGCCCTGGTTGTGCACCAGCTTCCAGCCGTCGGCCTTCAGGCGCTTGCCGACCATGTGGTTGAAGTAGCCGTGAGCCAGCACCAGCACGTCCTGACCGCTCTCGGCGCGCGCGATCAGGGCCTGGGCCGCCTTTTCCGAGCGGGCCTCGGCCTCGCGGCGGGTTTCCTGGCCCTCGTGATGGTTGAAGGCGTGCCACCAGAAGCGGGCCACGCCGCCCCAGTATTTCGGCGGCAGCTTGAACCATGCGGGGAAGCGCGGCGGCGGCAGGGGCGCCTCGATGAACAGGGCGTCGGTCATCACCTCGCGGCCGGCGGCGATGGCGGCGGCGGTCTCCTGGGCCCGCGGACGGGTCGAGGCGTAGATGGCGCCGGCGCCCTCGGCCGTAGCCAGAAGCTCCGGGGGCGGGGTCTGGCCGGCCAGCAGGCCGCCGACTTCGTACTTGGCCCACCAGTCACGATACTGATCGGATGTGAGCAGGCATTTGCGCGACAGCGCCGGCTCGCCGTGGCGGGCCAGAATGATGGCGCCGGGGCGCACGGAGACCAGCGACGCCGAGCGCGGTACGGGCGCCGGGGCGGGCTGGTCGATCAGGGGTTCGCGGGCAGGTGACGACATGAGCGACGGGCGGAATCCTACTGGCAGTCCGACCCTAGTCCTCCCCCAAAGCCTGGACATGGGCGACCGCCGAGCGGCCGAGCCCTTCTAGGTCGTAACCGCCCTCGAGCGTCGAGACAACCTTCCCGCCGCAGACATCGCGCGCGACCTCGACCACGGCGCGGGTGGCCCAGGCGAAATCCTCGGCCTCCAGGCTTTGGTGCGCCAGGGGATCGCGCCGGTGGGCGTCGAATCCCGCGGAGATCAGGATCAGGTCCGGACGGAAGGCCTGCAGAGCCGGCATCAGCCCGCCGGCGAAGGTCCCGCGCCAGGCCTCCCGCGCCGCGTGGGGCGCGACCGGGACGTTGACGATGTTGCCGACGCCGGTCTCCGAAACCGCGCCTGTACCGGGGTACAGGGGCATCTGATGGATCGAACCGAGGAACAGGCTGTCGTCCGATTCAAAGGCCGCCTGGGTTCCGTTGCCGTGGTGGACGTCGAAATCGATGACGGCGACGCGGGCCAGACCCTCGGCCTGGGCCACCCGGGCGGCGACCGCGACGTTGGAGAACAGGCAGAACCCCATGGCCTGGTTGGGCTCGGCGTGGTGGCCCGGCGGGCGCACGGCGGCGAAGGCGCGAGTGGTCTCGCCACGGGCGATGGCGCGGACAGCGTCAACCACCGCACCGGCGGCGAGGCGGGCGGCGCGGATGCTGCCGGGCGACAGGATGGTGTCGGCGTCCAGCTGGTTCAGGCCGGTGGTCGGCGAGGCGTTCAGCAGGCGGGCCACGTAGTCGGCCGGGTGCAGGCGTTCGAGGTCCGCGACGGCGGCCTCGGTCGCGGCGCGGCGGTCGAGGGAGAGGCCGGAATCTTCGAGGGCGTCGAGCACGGCCAGCAGCCGCTCCGGGCGCTCGGGGTGACCGACGCCGGGACGGTGCTCGATCATGTCCGGATGGGTGAACAGGGCGACGCTCACGTCGCATCCTCCGTCGCCCGCAGCCGCAGGTGGGTTTCGCCCCAATCCCTGAGGGCGGCGACCACGGGCGCAAGGCCGCGTCCCGCTTGGGTCAGCCGATATTCGACCCTGGGCGGGACCTCCGCATAGACCGTGCGCGACACCAGACCGGCGTCCTCCAGCTCGCGCAGTTGCTTGGTCAACATCCGCTGGGTGATATCGCCCACATGACGCTTGAGGGCGTTGAAGCGCAGCGATTCCGCCGACAGCAGCTGATAGACGATCATCCCCTTCCACTTGCCGCCGATCAGATCCAGGGCGGCGTCGACGACGCATTCGCCGGCCTGCACGCGGCGGTCGACCGGGTGGAAATGGTGGTGCGAGGCGGTATCCATTTAGGTAGTACATCCCGAAAAGTGTCGTACTTGTCGTCAACGACAGGGTGCATCAGATGGGTCGGGACCACAACGGAGCCCGTCATGAAAGCCATCGGAACCACCGGCCCCCGCCCTGCCGACGACCCTGCCGCCCTGGTCGCCTTCGAGGCGCCCGAACCCGAACTGCGCCCGCACGACCTGCTGGTCGACGTCAGGGCCGTCAGCCTGAATCCGGTCGACGCCAAGGTGAGGCGGCGGCTGACCCCGGCCGACGGGCGGCCGGCCATCCTCGGCTATGACGCCGCTGGCGTTGTGCGCGCGGTCGGCGAGGCGGTTTCGCTGTTCAAAACGGGCGACGAGGTCTTCTACGCCGGGCAGATCGACCGCCCCGGGTCGAATGCGGAGCGCCACGTCGTTGACGAGCGCATCGTCGGTCCGAAACCACGGTCGCTGACCTTCGTCGAGGCCGCCGCCCTCCCCCTGACCGTCATCACCGCCTGGGAGCTGCTGTTCGACCGGATGAAGGCCGGGCCCGCGGAAGCGGAAACCCTGCTGGTCGTCGGCGGCGCGGGCGGCGTGGGTTCGGCCCTGATCCAGATCGCGCGCGCGAAGACGGCCCTGAGGGTCGTTGCCACCGCCTCCCGGCCGGAGACGGCGAAATGGTGCCTCGACCTCGGCGCCCACGCTGTTATCGACCACAGCGGCCCCATCGACGAGGCCCTGACGGCCGCGGGCGAAGCCCCGCCCCGGTACATCGCCGCCCTGACTCACACCCCTCGCCATTTCGAGGCGCTGGCCCGCGCCTTGGCGCCGCAGGGCGTGATCGGAGTGATCGACGATCTGGCCGGCGTCGACGCCAATCTTCTGAAGGACAAGAGCGCCGCCCTTGTCTGGGAGATGATGTTCGCCCGCTCGGAACTTCAGACCCCCGACATGATCCGTCAGCACGAACTGCTGGCCGAGACGGCCGAGCTGGTAGACGCGGGCCAGATCCGGACAACCCTGACCGAGACGCTCGGGCGACTCTCGGCCGACACACTGCGGGAAGGCCACCGCCGGCTGGAAAGCGGCACGACGATTGGCAAGCTGGCCCTGGAGGGCTTCTGATCGCCCGTTCGGCGCGCTAAGGGCCGATCATGAGCGATATCCAGATCCGCCCCGCCAAAGCGACCGATGCCCAAGCCCTTGGCGTGCTGGGCCGCCAGACCTTCATCGACACCTTTGTGGCCGCCGACGGATTCGCCATCCCCTACCCCGCCGACGACCTGAGCGCCTTCCTCGACGCCAGCTTCAGCGCCGAGACGATCCGCGCCAAGCTGAACGAGCCGGGCGCCGCCTGGTGGGTGGCGGAGCGGGACGGCGAACTGCTCGCCTTCGCCAACACCGGCCCGAACACCCTTCCCCACCCGGATGCTCGCGCCAGCCACGCCGAGCTGCGCCGCCTCTACGTGTCCAAGGCCGCCCAGGGTCTCGGACTGGGCACAAAGCTGCTCAAGGTCGCCATGGACTGGATGGAGGCCCACACCGACGGCCCGCTGTGGATCGGCGTGTGGAGCGGCAACCTGAAGGCCCAGAAGCTCTACGCCGCCTACGGGTTCGAGAAGGCCGGGGAGTACCAGTACCCGGTCGGCCGGTGGCTGGACGACGAGTTCATCCTGCGGCGGGGCTGACGGAAGCTGATCGCCACTGGACGGCGCATGGTGAACCGTGAAGTGATCCAACTTAGCTGGAGGGGTTTCCAATGATCGGACGGCTTGCATTCATCGCGCTGCTGGCGACGGGCCCCGCGGCTCACGCCCAGGACGCCGAAAGTCCGCCCGCCACGGCGGAGCAGATCGCTTCCGCCCGGGAGACCGCGGACCGGCTCATCGCAGACGCCGACGCCGGGGCGTTCTTCGTCAACAAGACCGACGGCGCCGTACCGACGGTGGTGCACGTCGCCAGCGGCTTGACCTGCCTCTTCTCTGGGGGGCCGGAGGAACGAATCTCCATATTCCCGACGGGGCCGGCCGGTATCGCCCGGGGCGAGGATGTCGGGTGCGTCTCGCGTGTCGATGAGCTCGGGATCGACCTGAACCTCTACGCGACTCGCTATCAGCCATTGCCTTCGGAAGAGCTGGCGCTTCGCCAGGCCGTCAACGCCATTCGCCAGCGCTGGCCTGACGCCAGGCCGTTCGACGGGGAACTGGTCTCCGTTTCCTCCGACGGAGAGGACGCTCCGTTGCAGGCCGCCTACACCGTCACCGTGAACAACGAGCCGATGATCACCTTGGCGCTGGTCGAGCACCGCAAGGGCTGGGGTTACAAGGCTCGGGGGACGGGCCCCGGCGCCGAACCGATGCTGATCAGCCTCTACACCGCCATGGCGTTCAAGATGGCCCTCGACGCGCAGGACGCCGAATAGACGACCGAGGTGCGGGACGACGCCGACCGGCCCTGCTAACCTTCGCCCATGCTTCTCCCCTTCTTCACCGCCCTGAGAGACGCGCGCGTGCCCGTGTCGATGAAGGAATGGCTCCATCTGATGGAGGCCATGCAGAAGGACGTGGCCGGCCGGCGGGTCGACGACTTCTACCACCTGTCCCGCGCCGTGCTGGTCAAGGATGAGAAACACTACGACCGCTTCGACCAGGTGTTCGGCAAGGTGTTCGCCGGCATTGAGACCGTCGGCGCGGGCGAGGACCTGACCACCGACATTCCCGAGGACTGGCTTCGCCTCCTGACCGAGAAATACCTGACCGACGAGGAGAAGGCCCAGATCGAGGCGCTGGGCGGGTTCGACAAGCTGATGGAGACGCTGAAGCAGCGGCTCGAGGAGCAGGAAGGCCGGCACCAGGGCGGCAACAAGTGGATCGGCACCGGCGGGACCAGCCCGTTCGGCCACGGCGGCTACAATCCCGAGGGCGTGCGCATCGGCGGCCCCGGACGCCAGGGCCGCGCCGTGAAGGTCTGGGAAAAGCGCGAGTACAAGAACCTGGACGACCAGGTCGAACTCGGCACCCGCAACATCAAGGTCGCGCTGCGCCGCCTGCGTCGGTTCGCGCGGCAGGGCGCCCCGGACGAACTGGACATGGACGCCACCATCGACGGCACGGCGCGCCAGGGCTGGCTGGACATTCACATGCGGCCCGAGCGCCGCAACACCATCAAGGTGCTGCTGTTCCTCGACATCGGCGGCTCGATGGATGCCCACGTGAAGATGTGCGAGGAACTCTTCTCGGCCGCCAAGACCGAGTTCAAGCACCTGGAATTCTTCTACTTCCACAACTGCCTTTACGAGGGCGTGTGGAAGGACAACCGGCGCCGTCACAGCGAGAAGATCCCGACCTGGGACCTGCTGCACAAATACCCGGCCGACTGGCGCGCCATCTTCGTCGGCGACGCCACCATGAGCCCCTATGAGATCTCCATGCCCGGCGGCTCGGTCGAGCACTGGAACGAAGAGGCGGGCGCCGTCTGGCTCAAGCGGGCGACGCAGCAGTGGGACAAGGTCGCCTGGCTGAACCCGTCGCCGGAGCGCTACTGGGGCTACTCCGCCTCGGTCGGCATGATCCGGGAAGTGATCGACGAGCGCATGTACCCCCTGACCCTCGAAGGGTTGGAGAAGGCGATGCGGGCCCTGTCCAAGTAGGATAGGGTTGCTGCGGGTTCAGGAGATTACGCCATGCACGTCGCCCTCGCGCTCGCTCTCGCCGTCTCCCTACAGCAGGCTCCGACAGGTCAGATCCTGTGGCAGCCGCAGCCGGACAGTCCGGCGCCCGCCACCGCCGCCGAGGTCGCGGCCCCTGCCCCCGCCCTGCCGACCATCCCGGACTGGGCGCGCGCCGATCCCTTTGGCTACGAACGCTCGGAATGCAGCCCGCTGGTGCGCAAGGCCGAGGAGAGTCTGGAGGTCTGCCAGGCCCGGGTGCGTTCTGCGTTGGCGGCGAACCTGGGATCGGCCCTGCCGCCCGGCCTGGCCCCCGTGAACGCGCCGAACGAATGCCGCCAGGCGGCTGCCGGCGATCGCTATGCTGTCCAGTGCGGCGCCCCGCTTCCCGCCGGCGCCCCGAGCCGGACCATCACCGAGCAGACCTGCGAAAACCGCCCTCAGGCTCAGCCCCAGGGCGGTGTTACGTGGACGCAGGAATGCCGCCCCGCCGACGGGTCGAAGCCCGCCGAGGGCGGGCTCCGGTTCCGCCTGGGCGGAGACGACTAAAGGTTAGTGCCGGTTGTCGTCGCGCAGGGTGTCCTTGAGACCGCCGACGGCGTTCTGGACCTTGCCTTCGACCTGATCAGCGCGGCCCTCGGCCTTCAGCTTCTCGTCGCCAGTCACCTTGCCGGCGGCTTCCTTGACCTTGCCGCCCATGTTCTTGGCGGCGCCTTCGATGCGATCGGGATCGGGCATTGAACTCTCCTTCACTGAGCGCCTGGGGAGCGGCGCGGGTGGTGAGAACGAGCGGAATCCCGGGGCGTTCCGTGTCCTAGCGCCGCAACCAGGCCGATACCGCCCAGGCATGGGCGTCGTGGCGGAGCTCTTTCAGAGCCGTGTGGGGGTGTAGCCAGACCAGCTCGTGGTCGGCCTCGACCTTGGCGGCCGGGTCGAGCGACAGATATTCGGCGATCCAGAAGCCGCCGCGGTTGTTGATCGCCTCGCCATCGGACTTCCGGAAATATTGGGCCGCCTCGGCGATGCGGGAGAACGGCTTCACCGCCATGCCCGTCTCCTCGACGAACTCCCGGACGAGGGCCTGCTCTTCGGTTTCATCGCCGTCGATCGCCCCGCCGGGCAGGTCATAATAGGTGGCGTCGCCACGGTCGACGCGGACGCAGGCCAGCTTGCCGTCATGAAAGACCAGGCCGAATGCGGTCGGGCGGAGCCGGTAGTTCAGGCCGGGGCGGGGTTCGCCGAATTGGAGCATGATCGCCTAACGCGCCGTCGGCCTAGAGGTCGAACGCCAGGCAGGCGCGCACGCCCTTGTGAGCCTGATCGAGCTCGAGCGCCGAACGCAGGCCCGAGGCCATGGCCGAGATGATCTTGCCGCCCAGACCGGTGCCCTTGACCGCGCCGTCGCCCATGCCGGGACCGTCGTCCTCGACGATCAGGAGGGCGCGGGTCTCGCTCTCGCGCTTGAGGATGATGCGGATCTCACCGGGATTGCCGGGTTCGTAGGCGTATTTGACGGCGTTGGTGACAAGTTCTGTGACGATCACGCCCAGCGACACCGCCTGGTCGGTCGAGACGTCCATCGGCTCGACCTTGAGGACGATCGCGGGCGAGGAGCCGGCCGGCCCCAGCGACTTGCCGAGCTCGGCGACCAGACCTTCGAGGTAGTCGTGCATGGCCACCGAGGACATGTCGTCCGAGGTGTAGAGCCGGCGGTGGACGTGGGCCACGGCCTCGATGCGGGCCTGCGATTCCTTGAGCGCGGCGCGTGCGCCCTGGTCGGTCAGCTGGCGCATCTGCAGGGCCATGAAGCTGGAGACCAGCTGCAGCGAGTTGCCGACGCGGTGGTTGACCTCGCGCAGCATGGCCTCGGCGCGGTCGCGGGCCAGGCGGACAGCTTCCTGGGCCTGCTCGTTCTCTCGCTGCAGGCGGCGACGCGCCAGCGCGTCTTCCAGGGCGGCGCGCAACAGGGCCGTAAAGTCGGCCGAGACGTCCTTGATCACATAGTCGGCGGCGCCGGCGCGCAGGGCGGCCACGGCGATGCGCCCATCCTGGGCGCCGGTGACGTAGACGACCGGCGGCGGGCTATCGAGCGCGATGATCTCCGGCAGGACATCGAGGCCCTCGCGCCCCGGCATGTAGTGGTCGAGGCAGACGACGTCGAAATCGCCCGGGCGCGAAATAAGCAAATCCAGCCCAGCGTCGCCGTCGGGCGCACAGGTGACGGCGTAGCCGTGGCGCCCGAGCTCCTTCTCGACCAGCCGCGAGAGCCCGCGGTCATCGTCGATGTAGAGCAGGCGAATGACATCGGCGCCGGACTTCACTCGATTTCAGGCGCCTGCATCACCGACAGGAAGAGCCCCAGCTGGCGAATGGCTCCCGCAAAGCTTTCATAATCCACAGGCTTGGTGATGTAGACGTTGCAGCCCAGGTCGTAGCAGCGCTGGATCTCGACCTTGTCGTCCGTGGTGGTCAGCACGACGATCGGGGCGCGGCGCAGGCGCTCGTCGCCCTTCACCTTGGCCAGGATGTCGGTGCCCGACATGTCCGGCAGGTTCAGGTCCAGCAGAATCAGCATCGGCCCGTTGGCCCGGACCTCCTCGCTGAACAGATAGTCGAGCGCCGAACCGCCGTCGGCGAAATGGCGGATCTCGTTGGCGATGTTGGCGCGACGGATATTCTTCTCGATCAGCCGGGCATGGCCGAGGTCGTCTTCGACCATCACGATCTTCACTGCGGCGGTCATGGGGTGTCTCCGGCCTCGTCGAGGATCAGGCGTGTGGGGAATTTCAGAATGAAAGTCGAGCCCTTGCCAAGTTCTGACTCAAGATCGATTTCGCCCCCCAATCGGCGCACGCTGTTGCGTACGAAGGCCAGGCCCAGCCCCTCGCCCGTTCGGTCCTGACGGCCGGAGCGGCGGAACAGCTCGAAGATGCGCTCGTGGTCCCGCTCGGCGATGCCGCGCCCGTTGTCGGCGATGCGGTAGGTGATCCAGTCGCCGTCGACCCAGCCCGAGACGCGGATTTCACCGGCGCGATCGTGATCCAGGTACTTCACGGCGTTGTCGATCAGATTGCCGAAAATCTGCTCCATCGAGAGCCGGTCGCTCTCGATCGACGGCAGGGGCTCGACCACGATCTTGGCGTGCGCGGCCTCGGTTTGGTGGCTCAGGCTGGCGGCGATGCCTTCGGCCATTGCGGTCAGGTCCAGTCGCTCCAGCACCAGATTCCGCCGCCCCTCGCGCGACAGCTTCAGGATGGCGTTGATCAGCCGATCCATCTTCTCGGTCGAGGCGCGGATGAAGCCGATGGCCTCGGGGACATCCTCTCGGACGGCGACGACGGCTTCGGCGTCGACCGTCTTGGGCGCGCGGGTCTCGATCAGGTCGATCTGCCGCGCCATCGCCTTGCCCGCCTGCTCCAGCTCCGCCGTGTAGCCCATGACGTTGACCAGCGGCGCGCGCAGGTCGTGGCTGACGATGTAGGCGAAGCGCTGGATCTCGTCGTTGGCGCGGCTGAGCTGGGCGGTCCGCTCGTGCACCTGGTGCTCCAGGCCGGCGTTGAGGCGGTCCAGCGCATCGCGCCCCTGCTGGATCTCGCCGACGTACCGCCGCACCAGCCAGACGGCGATCACCGCCAGCACCACGACCAGCAGACTGGCGGCGATATTCGCCACGACCGCGAGGCTCGAACTGCGCTCCGACTGTTCGGTGCGGACGTGCAGCCGTTCGGTCTCCACCTCGTCGATGGCCGCCATCTGAGCCCGCGCCAGGTCCATCAGGACCCTGCCCTGCCCGACCCGGACCCGTTCAAAGGCCGCTTCGCGCTGGCCGGTGCGCGCCAGACCGATGGTCAGCTCCAGCTCGTCGAGCTTTGACCGGGCGGATTGCAGCAGGGCTTCGACGTGCGGCGTCAGCTGGGGATCGCCGGCCGCCAGTTCTTCCAGGTCGGCGAACTGGTTAGGCAGCACCGCAACCGCCTGGGTGTAGGGGCCCAGGAACTCCGACCGCTGCGTGAGCAGATAGCCGCGCTGGCCGGTCTCGGCGTCGAGCAGCGACAGCAGCACGGTCCGCGCGGCGCGGCGCACCTGCTGCGAGCGCTCGACCTGCTGATTGTAGGCCTCGGTGCGCTGAAGGACGACGAAGGCGCCGACGTTCACCACCAGCAGCAGGACGATGGCCGCGGTCAGCATGCCCACGATGGACCGGCCGATGGTCGGGGTGCGCGCAAATTCCGCGAGGGAGGACAGAAGGTTGCGCGCTGTCGAAATCATCGGGCCGGAGCATTAGCGGCCGCTGGAAGCCTGTCCAGTCGCGCGGCGAGGGAAACCGGCGCCGTTTTGCGGATTTAGGGTAAGGATAGCGGCAGGGCTTGGGAGGGCTGGGTATGGTTTGGTGGTGGTGGATCGCGCCTGCGATCGTGGCGGTGGCCGGACTGGCCCTGCTGTTCCGGGGCCTCGCGGCCCTGTTCCGGGGACGGTTCGTCGGCGGTCTGGCCGGGGGCGTCTGCGGCGGGGCTCTGATCGCGGCGGCGTTGATCGCGGGCCTGATCGGCCTCGACGTCCAAACCTACGACCGGCTGACCTATGAGCGCCCGGTGGCCACCATTGAAACCCGCCAGCTGGGCCCGCAGTATTTCGAGGCCACGGTGATGCAGCCCGGCCATGGCGAGAGCGCCCCGGGAACCAGCAACCTCTATCCCCTGCATGGCGACGAATGGCGGCTCGAGGCCCAGCTGCTGAAGTGGAAGCCGTGGGCCAACGTCCTGGGGCTGGACACCCAGTATCGCCTCGACCGCCTGTCCGGCCGCTATCGCTCGGTCGACCAGGAGATCAACGCCACCCGCAGCGTGCATCCGCTTGCCGGCGGCGACGCCCTGCCCGGGCTCCCCTGGAAGATCAGCGCCTGGGATACGGCGCGGAAGCACCGCCGCTACGTCGACGCGGTCGACACCCTGTACGGCGGCGGCGCCTATATGCCGATGGCCGACGGGGCCCGCTACGAGGTCTGGCTCACTCAGTCCGGCCTCGTCGCCCGACCGGTCAACGAGGCGGCGCGGGCCGCTTCGGCCGGGGGCTGGACCGAGGTCGACTGACCGTCAGACCGTCCCGATGGTCCGCAGGCGGGCCTTCGGGTGGACCTCGTTCTGGCTCATCACCACGGTCTGGCCGCGGAAGCGCTCGATGATCGAACGGACGTAGGGCCGGATCTGCGGCCCGGTCAGCAGGACGGCGGTCTCGCCGGCCATGGCGGCGCGCTCGAATACGTCACGGGTGGCGCGGATGAAGTCCTGCAGGCGCGAGGGCGCCATGGCCAGTTGCTTGTCCTCGCCATTGCCGATCAGGCTTTCGGCGAAGGCATGCTCCCACTCCGGCGACAGGGTCACGATCGGCAGGGCGCCGTCGTCTCCCTTGTGCTGCCAGCACAGCTGACGGGCCAGGCGGCTGCGGACGTGCTCGACCAGGGTGGTGACGCTGGAGGTGTGCGGCGCGGCCTCGGCCAGGCCCTCGAGGATGGCGCCCAGGTCGCGGATCGAGACCTTCTCGCGCAGCAGCGACTGGAGCACCCGCTGCAGGGTGGTGACGGTGACCACCGACGGGATCAACTCGTCGACCAGCTTCTTCTCTTCCGTGCCGAGCTCGCGCAGCAGCTTCTGCACCTCGGCGTAGGAGAGCAGCTCGGCCATGTTCTCCTTGAGGATCTCGGTCAGGTGGGTGGTCAGCACCGTCGACGGATCGACGATGGTGTAGCCGCGGAAGGTGGCCTCTTCGCGCAGGCTTTCGTCGATCCAGGTGGCGGGCAGGCCGAAGGCCGGTTCGCGGGTGTGCTCGCCCGGCAGCTCGACCTGGCGGCCGGCCGGGTCCATGGCCATCAGCGAGCCGAGGCGGACCTCCCCCTGACCGGCTTCCATCTCCTTGATGCGGATGGCGTAGCCCTGGGTGCCCAGGCGCATGTTGTCGAGGATGCGCACCGACGGCATGACGAAGCCGTACTCCTGGGCCAGCGAACGGCGCAGGGCGCGGACCTGGTCGGTCAGGCGGCGGCCTTCCAGGTCGTTGATCAGCGACAGCAGGGAGTAGCCCAGCTCGATCTTGACCTCGTCGATGGTCAGGGCGGTGCCGATCGGCTCCTCGACGTCCTCCTTGGGCCCGGCGGCGATGCTGTCGGCCTCGACCGGTTGGGGCTTGAGCTTCGCGCGGCCCAGCCGCCAGGCCATGAAGCCCGCGCCGATGGCCAGGGCCGCGAACGGCAACAGCGGCATGCCAGGGATGAGGCCGATCAGACCGGCGGCGCCGGAGACCACGCCCAGGCTGACCGGGTTGGTGGCCAGCTGGCTGACCAGGGCCTTGTCGGCGGTGCCTTCGACGCCGGCCTTCGACACCAGGAAGCCGGCGGCGATCGAGATGATGATGGCCGGGACCTGCGTCACCAGGCCGTCGCCGATCGTCAGGGCGACGTAGTTGTTGGCGGCCTCGCCGATCGGCAGCTGGTGCTGGATGACGCCGATCAGGATGCCGCCGATGACGTTGATGAAGACGATGATCAGGCCGGCGACCGCGTCGCCGCGCACGAATTTCGAGGCGCCGTCCATGGCGCCGAAGAAGGTCGATTCCTGCTCCAGCTCCTTGCGGCGCCGCTTGGCGGTCTCTTCGTCGATCAGGCCGGACGACAGGTCGGCGTCGATGGCCATCTGCTTGCCCGGCATGGAGTCGAGCGTGAAGCGGGCCGAGACTTCGGCGATGCGGGTCGAGCCCTTGGTGATGACGACGAAGTTCACCACCAGGATGATGGCGAAGATGATGATGCCGATGATGAAGCTGCCGCCCATCATCAACGTGCCGAAGGCCTGGATCACCTGACCGGCGGCGGCATGGCCTTCATGGCCGTGGGTCAGCACCAGGCGCGTCGAGGCCAGGTTCAGACCCAGCCGGAACAGGGTGGTGACCAGCAGGACCGTCGGGAAGATGGCGAAGTCCAGCGGCCGCTTCATCATGACGGCGGTCATCAGGATCAGCACCGACGACACCAGCGACAGCGCGAGCAGCACGTCGAGCAGGAATTTCGGCACCGGCAGGATGAGCAGCAGGATGACGCCGATGACGCCGATGGCCATGGCCACCTCGCCGCGCGCCACCCAGCCCATGACATCCCGGCCGGTCGGACGGGCCATGCCGTCCTTCATGAGAACCGCGTCCGTCATGCGGCGTGTCCGAGCGCGGCCAGGGCCAGACGCGCGGCCTCGGCGATGGTCGCCTCACGCTGGGCCTCGTCCGAGGCGCGCGTCGCGTGGTTGTAGACGGCCATGATCACCGGCTCGCCCGAGGGCGGATACAGGACGCCGATGTCGTTGGTCGGGCCGTAGCCGCCGGTGCCGGTCTTGTGCGCCACGGTCCAGCCGGCCGGAACGCCGGCCTTGATGCGGCCCACGCCCGTCGGGGTATCGGTCATCCAGCGTAGCAGCAGCGCCTTGGATTCGGCGGAGAGCGGGGTCTCGGCCGACACCAGCAGGCGATAGAGGTTGGCGACCGCCTGGACCGGCTGGATGGTGTCCTTGTCGCCGTCGAGACGGTTCATCTCGGGCTCGAGGCGGTCGACCGTGGTCGTCTGGTCGCCGATGCCGCGGTAGAAGTCGCGCAGCACGTCCAGGCCGCCCAGTTCGCGGATCAGGATGTTGGCGGCCGGGTTGTCGCTGACCTCGACCGTGCCCTTCATCAGGTCCTGGATGGTCAGGGTCCCGCCCACGGCCGGCTCGGTGACCGGGGCGTGGTTGATCATGTCGGCGCGGGTGATCGGAATGGCGCGATCGAGCCGTTCTTCGCCGCTCTGGACGCGCAGCAGGGTGGCGGCGGCCAGGAACATCTTGAAGGTGGAGCAGTAGACGAACCGCTCCTCGCCGCGCCAGCGCAGCTCGCGGCCGGTGGCCAGATCGCGGGCGGCGAAGCCGATGCGCCCGCCGTGGCGGGCTTCCAGCGCCGACAGGTCGAAGGCTTCGGGGACGACCGCCTTGGCGGCCGGCGTCTGCGCCGCTTCGGGCGCGCGGGAACAGCCCATCAGCGCGATCGCGCCGAGGCCGGTCAGGACGCTTCTGCGGTCCGCCCGGAGTTTCATGCTCAGGCCGCCGCGTAACCGGAGGCGGCGATGCCGGACTGCGGCGCCGGGATGGACGTGCCCTCGTCGGCGTATTCGTTCAGCTTGTTGCGCAGGGTGCGGATCGAGATGCCCAGGATGTTGGCCGCATGCGTGCGGTTGCCGAGGCAGTGCGACAGGGTGTCGAGGATCAGAGTCTTCTCCATCTGCGCCACCGTCTGGCCGACATAGGCGCGCGACACGACGTCAGCGGTGTGGGCGGCGCGGGCGGCGAAACCGGCGTCAGCGGCGGCGGGCCCGACAGCGGGACCCGCGGCGCCGGCGGTCAGCGGCTGGCCGTCCGGCAGGCGGATGGCCTCGACGTCGATCTCCGGGCCGACCGCCAGCAGCACGGCGCGGTGCATGGCGTTCTCGAGCTCGCGGACGTTGCCGTTCCAGCGGTGCGAGACCAGGGCGCGCTTGGCGTCGGTCGAGATCGGGCGCACCGGCACGCCGTTGGCGGCGGCGTATTTCTTGACGAAATGATCGGCCAGGACGGCGATGTCGCCCGGGCGCTCGCGCAGGGACGGCAGGCGCAGGTTCACCACGTTCAGGCGGTAGAGCAGGTCCTCGCGGAAGCTGCCCTCGGCCACCGACTTGGCCAGGTCGCGGTTCGAGGTGGCGATGATGCGGATGTTGACCGGCACCGGCTTGGTGCCGCCGACGCGGTCGATGACCCGCTCCTGGATGGCGCGCAGCAGCTTGGCCTGCAGGCGCACGTCCATCTCGGAGATTTCGTCCAGCAGCAGGGTGCCGCCGTCGGCCTCTTCGAACTTGCCGATGCGGCGCGCCATGGCGCCGGTGAAGGCGCCCTTCTCGTGCCCGAACAGCTCGGATTCCAGCAGATTGTCCGGGATGGCGGCGCAGTTGACGCTGATGAACGGCTTGTCCGCGCGCTTGGACCCGCCGTGCAGGTAGCGCGCCATGACTTCCTTACCGACGCCGCTTTCGCCGGTGATCAGGATCGAGGCTTCCGAACGGGCGACCTGGTCGGCCAGCTGGATGACCGCCTTCATCGACGGATCGGCCGAGATCAGCGGGCGCTCGTCGTCGGCCACGGCCGACAGGACGGCGGCGATCAGATCGGCTTCCGGCGGCAGCGGGATGAACTCCTTGGCCCCGGCGCGGATGGCGTTGGCGGCGTCGGTGGCGTCGGCGTCGACGCCGCAGGCCACCACCGGCACATGAATCCGCTCGTTCTCGTTGGCCGAGATCAGGGCGGCGATGTCGACGCGGTAGTCGACCATCAGCAGGTCAGCGCCCTGGCCGCGACGCAGTTGTTCGGTGGCCTGATCGCCGCGCTCGACGTGCTGGACCTTGGCGCCGTGCGCCATGGCCATCTTCACCGCCGTCGCCAGCTGTCCGCTGAGCCTGCCAACCACCAGAAGCCGCATGGGTCTTCTCCCCTAGTCTCTTACCAATCCGACGCCGTTCGCTTCCGCGTCAGGAGTTGGAGTCTTCCGTCTTGATGATTTCCGTCATGGTCACGCCTAGACGGTCCTCGACCACAACCACCTCGCCGCGGGCGACCAGGCGGTTGTTGACGAAGATGTCGATGGCCTCGCCGACCTTGCGGTCCAGCTCGAGCACCGAGCCGCGGTTCAGCTTCAGCAGCTGGGCCACGGACATGTGGGCCTTGCCCAGGACGGCCGAGATGTTGACCGGGACGTCGAAGACCGGCGCCAGGTCGTGGGCGGTCTTGTCGGTCGCATCTTCCTGGGCGGCGAGGCCCGCCGCATCCCCGAAGTCTTCCAGGGCCATGGTGTCGGACGCCATTACAGCCCCCCTTCGTTGAGAGCTTCAGCATGCCCGGCCTCGGCGGCCAGGGCGGATTTCAGGGCCTCGTCCATGCGGGCGAAGGCGGATTCGGCGTCAAAGCCGGCGCGGCCGTCGGCCCACTCCAGCTGGAAGGAGGCGCGCGGGCCCGGCTCGTCGCGGAAGGCCACGGCGCCGGTGAAGCCGACGTCCGCACACAGTTGTTCGACGCGGGCGCGGCCGGCCTCGTCCAGTTCGGCGCTGCGAATGACCAGACGCGGCGAGGCGTCGATCTCCTGGCCCAGCGCCTCGAGCGCCGCCTGCAGCGGGCCGTTCGGGAAGCGATCCAGCGCCGCGGCGGCGACCACGCGGGCGGCCCCCATGGCCAGTTCGGCGGACTGCTCGCGGTGAGCGTGGGCCACCTGGGCCAGCGACGGCAGGGCGGCGCTCAGCGCCTGGCCGATGGTCGACAGCGCCATGGCCTGCAGGCTCTCGCTCTCGGCGAGGGCCTGGTTGCGGGCTTCGAGCCGGGCCTGGGCGACCAGGGCCTCGACCTCGGCGGGGGCGAAGGCGCGCTTCATCGGCCGGAAGGCGGACGGCTGCACGACCACGCCATCGGCGTCGAACTCGGTGTCGAAGATGAAGGGGCGGGAGAGCGGGGCGCTGGTCATGTCAGTAGATCAGCTCGTCGTCGCCGCCCTGGCCGACCAGCATGATCTCGCCCTTGGCGGCGAGATCCTTGGCGACCTGGACCATGGCCATCTGCGCCTGGTCGACGTCCTTCAGACGGACCGGGCCCATGCTCTCCATGTCCTCGCGCATGATCTTGGAGGCGCGCTCCGACATGTTCGAGAAGAACAGTTCGCGCAGGCTTTCCGAAGCGCCCTTCAGGGCCAGGGCCAGCTGGTCCTTCTCGACCGCGCGCAGCAGGGTCTGGATGCCGCCGGGGTCCAGCTTGGCCAGATCCTCGAAGACGAACATCAGGGCGCGGATGCGCTCGGCCGCCTCGCGATTGCGCTCTTCCAGCGCGCCGATGAAGCGGGCCTCGGTCTGGCGGTCGAAGCTGTTGAAGATGTCGGCCATCAGCTCGTGGCTGTCGCGCTTCGAGGTGCGGGCCAGGTTCGACATGAACTCGGTGCGCAGCGTCTGCTCGATCTTGTCGAGGATGTCGCGCTGCACCGGCTCCATGCGCAGCATGCGCTGGACGCACTCGAGGGCGAAGTCCTCGGGCAGGCAGGTCAGCACGCGGGCGGCGTGGTCCGGCTTGATCTTGGACAGCACCACCGCGACGGTCTGCGGGTATTCGTTCTTCAGATAGTTGGCGAGCACGGCCTCGTTCACGTTGCCGAGCTTGTCCCACATGGTGCGACCGGCCGGGCCCCGGATCTCCTCCATCAGGGCGTCGACGCGCTCGCCCGGCATGAAGGACTGCAGCAGGCGCTGGGTCTGCTCATAGCTGCCCATCACCGCGCCCGAGCCGCTCATGCCCGAGACGAACTCGACCAGCAGCTCCTCGACCACCACCGCGCTGACGGTGCCGAGCGTCGCCATGGCCTGCGAGATCTCCTTGATCTCGTCGTCGTCCAGGCTCTGCCACAGGCGGGTGTGGTCCTCGCCCAGCGACAGCAGGATGACGGCGGCCTTCTCGGGCCCCGTCAGCTTGCGGGCGTCGTCGATCGTCGGTTTCTTGGAGACCATCCGGGCCGCCATCAGCCTTCGTGCACCCAGCTGCGAAGGATCGCAGTGGATTCCTCAGGGTGCTTCTCGACGAACTCGGCGACCTTGCGGACCGACGACGCCTTCACCTGGCCCTCGATGCGGGCGATGTCGAGGCGTTGCTCCATCTCCGACGGGCCGGTCAGCTGGGCCATGCCCGGCGCGCCGCCGGCGCCGGCGGGGCCGCCGACCAGCGAGGTCTGCAGGGCCGTGACCGGCACGCCGCCCGGGCCGACCAGTTGCGGGTCGCCCGCGCGGCCGCCGCCGGCCGCCGTCTTGAGCAGCGGACGCAGGACGAAGAAGATCAGCAGCACGCCGGTGATCAGCAGGACCAGCAGCTCGACCCCACGCATCAGGTCGTTCTTGGTGAAGTTGAACAGCGGCGAACCGGCTTCCTCGCCGCCGGCAGCAGCGATGTCGCGGTTGAAGCGGACGGCGGTGACCTGGACCACGTCGCCGCGCTCGGCGTTGAAGCCGACGGCCGCCTTGACCAGGGCCTCGATCTTGGCGCGGTCCTCTTCCGACACCGGGGTGTAGGTCGGCTCCCCGCGGCCGTTGGCGGCCGGGGTGTATTTGCCGTCGACGGCGACGGCCACGGCCAGCCGCTTGACCTCGCCGGCTTCCTTCACGGTCGTCGTGGTGGTGTTCGAGATCTCGTAGTTGGTGGTCTCGGTGTTCTGGGTGTCGCGCGAGCCGATCGGGGTCGTGGCCGGAGCCTCGCCGCCCGGGATGTTGTTGGTGGCCGTCGCCCCGCCGTCCGAGACGCCGGTCGTGTCCTGGCTTTCCGAGCCGTTGGTCGACATCGAGCGGACGACCTGGCCGTCCGGATCGTAGCGCTGCTCCTGGGTGGTCGAGCGGCTGTGGTCGATGTCGGCGGTGACCTGCACGCGGGCGGCGCCGACGCCGACGACGCCTTCGACGATGTCCTTGATGCGGTTCTGCAGCTGGGCCTCGGTCGAGCTCTTGGCCTCTTCGGCCGAGGCGGCGCTGAAGCCGTCGCCGTCCGTGCCGGCCGCCAGGGTGCGGTTGGCGGTGTCGGTCAGGGTGACCTTCTCCGGCTTCATGTTCGGCACCGACGAGGCGACCACGTTGCGGATCGACTGGACCTGGGCGCCGGTCAGCGAGCCGCCGGTGACGCCGACGACGACGGCCGCGGTGGGCTCGCCGGCGGCGGTCTGGAACATCTGGCGCGCCGGCAGGGCGATCATGACCCGGGCCGAGGTGATGCCGCGCATGCTCATGATGGTGCGGGCCAGCTCGCCTTCGAGGGCGCGCTTCTCGTTCAGGTTCTGCTGGAACTCGGTCTGGCCGAGCACCGACTGGTTGTCGAAGATCTCGTAGCCGACCGAGCCCGAGGTCACGAGACCCTTGCCGGCGACCAGCAGGCGGGCTTCCCCAACCTGATCGCGGCTGACGAAGATGGTCGAGCCGTCGCCCTTGGACGAATATTTGATGCCGGCGCTGTCCAGCGCGGTGGTGATCTCGGACGCCTCGCGCAGGTCGAGGTTGGAGTACAGCAGGGCGTCGGGGGCCTGGCCGATGCGCAGCATGACGGCGACCAGCACCGCCGCGACGCCGGCGGCGACGCCGAGCACCACGGTCAGACGACCGATCCCGAACCTCTGCAATGCCGCCGTAAAGCCGCCCACGCGCCCCTGCCCCGATTACACACGGGGGGATGACCACGCCCGCTAGGCAGAAACTGCCGCCCGCGTGGTAAACGACGGGTTAAGGGCTTTAACGATTAGACGGCGCCCATGGCCATGAAGGCCCGCCCGGCGGCGAAATCACCGGCTTCGAACCGAGCCGTCGCAACACTTCCGTCGCGGAAGTGAAACTCCAGAAGCACGGTTTCGCGCGGGTCCAGCCGCTCCAGGCCGTCGGCGGCGGAGGCCGGGAAGCGCCAGGCCTCGCCGGCGCGCTTGCCCTCGGCCAGCAGGGCCCGATCGGCCTGGCCGGAGCCCGTAGCCCAGACGCTGGCCCGCGACGCGGCCGGGGGCAGACCGCCGCCGGCGAGCCAGGCGCGCGGCGTCTTGAGCGGATCACGCATGACGATGCGGGCGGCGTAGGGCCGCGAGCGACCGACGAAGGAGACCACCGCGGTCATCCCGTCGGCCTCGTCGCCGGCATAGCCGAGCGAGACCGGCGAGGCGCCGACCGTCGACGCCTGCACCAGACGCCAGCCCGGGCGGGTCCAGCCGGTGCGATCGGCGACCCAATGGCGCTGAGCGCCGTGGAAGGTCATGCGCGGGGTGCGGGTCCAGCCCGAGAAGGCGCCCTCGACCCGGGTCCGCACGAGGCCGAGTTCAGGGTCGCGGCAGGACACGGCGTCGGCGCGGGCCCGGGCCCGGGCGGCGACGGCGTTCAGCTCGACCTCCCGCCGGCCGGCGCGCAGGGCGGCGCCCCGGGCCTGGGCGGTGGCGGCGGTCAGGGCGGCGTCGACGTCGCGGGTGAAGAGGCCGCAACGGGCGTCGGCGGCGACCACGAAGGCCCGCTCGTAATAGGTGTCGGCCGGGCCTGCCATGGCGCTGGACGGGGCCGCCACGAGGGCGGCCGCCAGCAGGGCGGCTTGGGTTCGGGAGGCGTTCTGCCCTATGGTCATGCCCCGCACTCTACGCATGAGGCGTAGCGTTACGGTTTCCGAGCAGGGTTATCGGTTTGCTACTTTCGAGTGACCTTTGGGTCTCCGCCCTGATCCGTCGCGCCGAGCTGGGGGGGGCGTTCGCCACGGTGGCGCGCAAGGGCGACGACCGGGCCGGCACGGTCATCGTGAAGGCGTTCAATACGAGCGAGCGGCGCGCAAGACTCTATAGTGAAGCTTTCGGCCCCGATGGCGACCGCCTGTGGATGCAGCCGATCGAGAGCGAGTTCGAAAGCGAGCTCGACGACTATCTGCAGCGCCAGATCCGCTACGACCCCGACCTCTGGGTGGTCGAGATCGAGGACCGCCAGGGCCGGCACTTCATTACGGAGAAGGTGGCAGGGTAGGGTCGAGGGTCGGGGGTTGAGGGTTGAGGGTTGAGGGTTGAGGGTTGAGGGTTAGAGGGGCCTGCATGACCGGCTACGTAGAACTGAAGGTATGGGGCAAGGCGATGGATTTCGCGGCGGCGATCTATTCGCTCGCTCCCTCAATGCCGAAATCTGAGCTCTACGGGATGACCAGCCAGATGCAGCGCGCTGCCGCCTCTGTTCCCGCGAACATCGCAGAGGGCTACCAACGCGGCACGCGCAAGGACTACGCCCGCTTCATCAGCATCGCCCGAGGTTCACTGGCCGAGACCGAGACGTTTCTCCGCCTGGCGACGCGCGTCGGCCATCTCACGCCAGAAGCCACGACCGCGCCTTTAGCCATGGCGGACGAACTAAGCCGAATGCTGACGCGACTGAAGGAAAAGCTCGACGGCCACCCGCTTGGCCAGCCGGGAGCAGCCTCCTAGCCTTCCTCAACCCTCAACCCTCAACCCTCAACCCTCAACCCTCAACCCTCGCCCCTCGTCCCTCGTCCCTAACCAGTCCTTTCCGCCCGCGCCGCCGGTGCGAAATCCTTAACGACGTTCGGACACGGAACCTCAAGCGCGATCCCCTATCGTCCTCTGCAACGGGCCAGAAAGGTCCGGTGATGGCGGACGATTTCGATGCTGTTCCTTCTGAACGATGTGGTGTTCGACCTCGACGAGACCTGCCCGGTCGCGGCCGTCGACGCGCGCCGTTTCGAGAAGCTGGGCTTCGACTACGTCCTGTCCCTCGGCTGCGAGCTGTTCGCCGAGGACCCGATGCTTCACCGCAACGACCCGGAGCGCGCCCGCCGTCTGGCCTGGCTGATCCACGAGCGCTCGCCCGAGGTGAACGCCGCCCTGTTCGCCGCGCCGGAGCCGGGCTGCGACCCGGACCTGGTCGAGCCGCAGTTCTGCGCCCTGCCGATCCTGGTGATGCAGCAACTCCAGAGCCGCTCGTCCAAGGGCAAGCTGGATACGGTCGCGGCCGACCGCGCCGTTTGGATGCGCTTGGCGGCGTAAGGCCGCAGCTTGGCTGGACTCTCCGGCTTGGACAGGCCGGGCGCTCGCCTCTAGGAGACACCCGCATTCATACGGGGCGTTCATGACTTTCTCGATCCGCGGACTAGCCGCCGCCATGGCCGGCGTGCTGGCGCTCGCCTTCTCGGCGCCGGCGCATGCCGAGTGGCGACGGGCCGAGAGCCCGAACTTCGTCGTCTATTCGCAGAGTGGCGAGGCCGAACTGCGCCGCTACGTCCGCAACCTGGAAATCTACGACTACGTCCTGCGCATCCGGATGGGCCTCCCGACCGATCGAGCCGCCGGACGCAAGCTGCCGATCTATCTCGTGGGCAGCCGCCAGGGCCTGGTGCAGATCAACCTGAAGACCGGCCAGAACGTCGCCGGCACCTATTTCCCGGTCGCCGAAGGCATCTTTGCAGCCGCCATTCGCGATGAGTCGCAGGACTTCCTGCTGCACGAGTATTTCCACCACTTCAGCTTCCAGATGGGTTCGACCGCGAACTACCCGGGCTGGCTGAGGGAGGGCCTGGCCGAGTATTTTATGACGGCCGAGATCAAGCCCGGTTCGGTCGCCATCGGCGGCTATAACGAAGGCCGGGTCTACGCTCTGTTCGAAACCACCTGGCTGCCGCTCGAGGACCTGCTGCGCAAGACGCCGCATGATCTGCGCCGGCAGGACCAGCGCGCGAACTACTATTCGCTGTCGTGGCTGATGACCCACTGGTTCATGAGCGACGAAGGCCGGCGCGGCCAGTTGCTCGCCTACCTGGCCGATATTCACGACGGCGGCGATCCCGTCGAGGCGATGCAGCGCGCCACCGGCCTGACCCTGACCGAGCTGCGGCAGCAGTTGCGCAACTACCGGCGCTTGAGCGTCATGACCTACACCGCCGAATTCCCGCAGCCCGAGATCACCATCACCACCCTGCCGCGCTCGGCGGACGACCTGCTGCTGATCGCCCAGCGGCTCAAGGTCGGGGTCGATGAGGATAAGCGCGAGGAAACCGCCGCCCTGGTGCGTCGCCTCGCCGCCCGCCATCCGGACGACTCGTTCGCCCAGCTCCAGCTGGGCCACGCCGAGTTGCACTTCGGGGACGCCGAGGCGGGCGAGGCGGTGCTGGCGCGCCTGCTGGAGCGCGAACCCGACAACATCGAGGCCCTGCAACTGATGGGCGACCGGTACATCGACCTGGCCGGCGACCGCCCGGAAGAGGCCGACGTGCTGCTCCGTCGCGCCCGCGGCTATCTCGCCCGGGCCTATCGCGTCGACGAGGCCCAGTACTACACCCTCTACCTCATCGCCCGGACGCGGGTCGGCCAGGCGGGCTATCCCAACGAGAACGACCTCGTCACCTGGGACCGCGCCTTCGCCCTGGCGCCGCAGCTGTCATCCATTCGCATCGGCTTCGGCAGCGCGCTGATGGGGGCCGGGGAGTTCGACGAGGCGATCACCGTCCTGACGCCTCTTGCGAATTCGCCCCACGGCGGGACGGCCGCCGCCGCCGCCACCCTGCTGGTCGCCCGCGCCAAGGCGGGCCAGGCGCCGTTCAGCGACGAGGCGATGACCGCCGCGATCGCCGAGGACTCGCCGGCCGAACCGGAGCCGCAGACCGGCGATGAAGCTCAGCCGGAGCCCGAGCCCGCCCCCGCCGACTGAGTCTAGAACACCGCCCCGAAGACCACGTGCACGACGATCGCGGCGGCGATGATGACGCCAAAGCCGACGATCAGGCTGAGCGCGGGGTGCGGGCCGGGATGCCCCGGCGGCGGGTCATGCGGGTGGAGCTGGACCATGGCCGTTCCTTCGTTTCCAAAGGCGGCGCCCGGCTGCGTGACCGGTCGTCTCGCCCAAGCGTGACGATGACTCCGATAACCCTGCCTGACTAGGGGTTATTCGCGGCGGGTGACTTTGGGCCTGCGACAGGCTACTCGCCGCCACCATGTCGAAACTGACCCTGCAGGAAGAGGCCGGCCGCCGCCGGACCTTCGCCATCATCGCCCACCCCGACGCGGGCAAGACCACGCTGACCGAGCACATCCTGCTGGCCGGCGGGGCGATCCGGGCGGCCGGCGCCGTGCGCGCCCGCGGCGAGAACCGCCGCACCCAGTCGGACTGGATGAAAATCGAGAAGGAGCGCGGCATCTCGGTCAGCGCCTCGGTCATGACGTTCGAGCACGACGGCAAGATGTTCAACCTGCTGGACACGCCGGGCCACGAGGACTTCTCGGAAGACACCTACCGCACCCTGACCGCCGCCGACTGCGCCATTATGGTGCTGGACGCCGCCAAGGGCATCGAGCCGCAGACCCTGAAGCTGTTCGAGGTCTGCCGCCTGCGCGACATCCCGATCATCACCTTCATCAACAAGCTGGACCGCGAGGCCCAGGACCCGATGGCCCTGCTGGACGAGATCGCCAGCCGGCTGCAGTTGGACCCGGCCCCGATCTGGTGGCCCGCCGAGAGCGGCAACCGCCTGCGCGGCATGGTCGAGATGGGCACCGGCCGCTTCCAGCCGTACACAAAGAAGCCCGCCGGTTCCTCGGAGGACGTGCCGCACCCCGAGGCCCTGCCGCTGGCCGAGGCCGGTCAGTATTTCGAGGCCGGCGAGCATGAGGCCCTGCTCGAGGCCCAGGAACTGGTCGAGGCCGGCTACCCGGCGTTCGACCGCCAGTCCTTCCTTGAGGGTCACCTGACGCCGGTGCTGTGGGGCTCGGCCCTGCGCCACTTCGGCATCGACGAACTGCTCAAGGCCATCGGCGAGTGGGCTCCGCCGCCCAAGGTGATGAAGGCTCAAAAGGCCGCCCCGCCCGAGACCCGCAACGCCCCCGCCCCCGTCGACCTGTCGGTCGAGCCGGGCTCGGCCGAGGTCACCGGCTTCGTGTTCAAGGTCCAGGCCAATATGGACCCCAACCACCGCGACCGGATCGCCATGTTCCGCATGGCCTCGGGCAGCTTCAAGCGCGGCATGAAGCTGAAGGTGCAGAACACCGGCAAGCAGCTGAGCGTCAACGCGCCCATCATGTTCTTCGCCTCGGATCGCGAGCTGGCCGAGGACGCCTTCGCCGGTGATGTGATCGGCATCCCGAACCACGGCGTGCTGCGGGTCGGCGACAGCCTGTCGGAGAGCGGCATGATCCGCTTCGCCGGCCTGCCGAACTTCGCCCCGGAAATCCTGCAGCGCGTGCGGGTCAAGGATCCGCTCAAGGCCAAGCACCTGAAGAAGGCGCTCGACGGCCTGGCCGAGGAGGGCGTGACCCAGCTGTTCCGCCCCGAGATCGGCTCGGACTTCATCGTCGGCGCCGTCGGCCAGCTGCAGTTCGAAGTCATGGCCGACCGGCTGGGCGAGGAGTACGGCCTGGAGGTCATCTTCGAGCCCTCGCCCTACGCCGAGGCCCGCTGGATCGGCGGAGCGAAGGCCGACGTCGAGGACTTCATGGGCAAATACCGCCCGCAGATGGCCAGCGACATCGACAACGACCCGGTCTTCCTGGCCAAGTCGAGCTGGGAGACCGGCTACGTCGGCGAACGCTTCCCGAAGATCGCCTTCACGAAGACGAAGGAACGGGGCTGACCACCGGCTCCGGCCGCGTGAACATCGGCATGAAGATCTGCAACAGCGGGCCGTTCGCCAGCACATAGGCGATCGTCCCGAGGCCGACCGTGCCGCCGAGCAGCCAGCCGAACAGCAGGACGGCGGCCTCGACGCCGGTCCGCACCCATCTGATCTGCCAGCCCGTCACCCGGACAAGGCCGGTGGTGATGCCGTCGCGCGGCCCTGGTCCCAGCCCGGCGCCGATATAGGCCCCGGTGGCCACGGCGTTGAGAAGGATCGCGCCCGCCAGGAACAGGCCGCGCAGCCACAGGGCTTCCACCGGCGGCAGGGCCCAAAGGGCGAGATCGGCCGCCGTGCCGATGACCAGCACGTTCGAGATGGTGCCGATCCCGGGCCGCTGGCGCAGCGGGATCCAGGTCAGCAGCACCACTAGGCCGACCAGGTTGACGATCAGGCCGAGACTTAAGCCGGTCACCTGCGACAGCCCCTCGTGGAACACGCTCCAGGGATTGAGGCCGAGGTCGGCGCGGACCATCAGGGCGAGGGACAAGCCATATAGAAGCAGGCCGAGCTGGAGCTGGGTGAAGCGGCGCAGGAACATGCGGTCGCTTCTAACGGAACCGGCCTTGTTTTCTAGGGCCACTTTGCGGATCATGGCCCTGTGACCGCCGTGGTGAACCCCATCCTGCTGACCCGCCAGCTCGACGACTGGCGCGCCGCCCACGGCGGCGACGCGGCCTATCGCGGCCTGGCGGAAGCCCTGAAGCGGCTGATGCTCGACGGACGGCTGCCGCTGGACGCCAAGCTGCCGGGCGAACGGCGGCTGGCCGAGGCGTTGGGCCTGAGCCGGATCACGGTCAGCGCCGCCCTCGACCGCCTGCGCGCCGACGGCTTCGTCGTCAGCCGGGTGGGCTCGGGCAGCTACACCGCCCTGCCCCCCGGTCCCACAGGCGGCCGCGATCCCCTCCACCACCGCGATGCCGCCGGTCTCATCGACATGGCCACGGCGGTGATGCCCGCCAGCGAGCGGGTTCACGCCGCCTATGCCGAGGCCCTGGCCTCCCTGCCGATCCACCTGCCCGGCCACGGCTACGGACCGGTCGGGACCCTCGCCCTGCGCGCAGCGGTCGCCCGCAGCTATGAGGCGATGGGCCTGGCCACGTCGCCGGAGCAGATCGTCATCGCCGCCGGTGCGCAGAACGCCTTCGCCCTCTTGCTGCGCGCCGTTGGGCGGCCGGGCGACGCCGTGGTCATCGATCACCCGACCTTCCACCACGCCATCGACGCCATCGTTCGCGCCGGGCTGAAGCCGGCTCCCGTGGCCCTGACTCCGACCGGCTGGGATGTCGACGCCCTGACCGCGACCATCGACCGGGCTCGGCCACGGCTGATCTATTTGATCGGGTCGCACCATAACCCGACCGGCCGGGTCATGTCGGCCGAGGAAGAGTCCGCGATCGCCGCCGCGGCCCGCCGGGCCGGTTCGCTGCTGGTCTTCGACGAGACTTTGCGGGAGCTGAGCTTCGGGCCGCCGCCGCCACCGCCGCGTCACCTGGGCGACCACGTCGTCCGGCTCGGCTCGACCAGCAAGAGCTGGTGGGGCGGACTGCGCGTCGGCTGGATGCGGGCGGCGCCTGCAGTGATCGAGGCCGTGGTGCGCAGCCGGGCCTCGCTCGACCTCGGCGTGGCCATCATCGAGCAGTTGGCCGCCGCCTCCCTGCTGGCCGGCGACCAGGCGCCCCTGGTCGAGCGCCGCCGTCAGCTTGCGGCGCGGGCGGGCCACCTGCGCGAGCGGCTGGCGGCGGTCCTGCCGGACTGGGAGACCGAGCGCCCGCCCGGCGGGCTGTCGCTGTGGGTCGGGCTCCCGCGTCCGGCCAGCGAGGCGCTGGTCGCCTCGGCCGAACGGCTGGGCCTGCGCATCGCACCGGGCACACGCTTCGGCGTCGGCGGCGCCTTCCAGCGCTACATCCGCCTGCCCTTCACCCTGCCAGAGAGCGAACTGGACCAGGCCGTCGACCGGCTGGCAGAGGCCTGGGACCGACTGGAGTCCCGACCTCGGCGCGCCAGGGGCCCCGCCGAGGGCGTGATCCTCTAGGCGGTCGCCGTCGCCCGCTTGGGCACGGCGTGCGTCCGCACCCGCGCCAGTTGCACGAACAGCACCCCGCCGCCGGCCAGGACAAGCCCGCCGATCTGCGGCGCGGTCAGACGCTCGCCGAGGAACAGCACCGCCAGGACGGCGATCTGGATCAGCATGGTGTTGTTGATCAGGCTGGCTTCCAGCGCGCTGAGGACGGCCTGGGCGCGGTTCCACAGCCAGAACGCCAGGGCGGTGTTGGCGGCGGCGAGCCAGCCGACGATCAACCAGCCCTTCGGCGTCATCTCGGGCCAGCCCTGCAGGGCCACGCCGCCGCCCAGCAGGGCCGCGGCCCCGGCGGCCATGCTGACGGCGGTGACCAGCGACGGCGGCAGGCCGATGTCGCGGTTCACCTTGCGGCCGAGCAGGTTCTGACCGGCGTTGGCCAGCACGCCGACCGCGCCGATGGCCAAGCCGATCGCCGCGCCGGTCGGCAGGGCCTTGGAGGCGAAATAGAGCCCCGACCCGGCCAGGAAGACGCCGATGCCGAGCATCTCGCGCCAGCCCAGCCGCTCGCCCAGCAGCACCACGCCGAGGATGGCGACCAGCGCCGGGGTGAAGGCCAGCATCAGGCTGAGCGTCGTCGCCGGTAGCATCGACATGGCCATGAACTGGCAGGCCTGGGTCACGGCGTACTGAAGCAGGCCGAAGGCCAGCAGCAGGGCCCAGCGCTTGCGCCCGCACTCGGCCAGCCGCTTCCGGTTCGACGGGGTCAGGGCGATCGGCAGCAGCAACAGGGCCGCGAGGCCGTAGCGCAGGCCGGCGAACGGCAGCGGCGCGATATCGACCAGCCCCCATTTGATCAGAACCCAGGAGGACGACCACAGCAGGGTCACGAACAGGGCGAGGGCGACGGCGGTCAGGTGCTTCTGGGTCATGGCGGCGCCTGATGCCCGGCTTGCGACGTGACGCCTAACGACTTATCCGGCGATGTTCGTGAGTTTTCCGCACATGGCCGAGACCCCTGCCCCGCCCACCCTGCCGCTCAAGGCCCTGCAGGCCTTTGACGCCGTCATGCGGTTGGGCGGCGTTGGCCGGGCGGCTGAGCGGCTGGGCGTCACCCACGGCGCGGTCAGCCGTCAGGTCGGCCAGCTGCAGACGGCGCTGGGCCAGACGCTGTTCGAGGGCCCGCGCAACGCCCGCCGTCCGACGCCCGAGGCCGAGCGGCTGTGGGCGGAGGTGGCGCCCGCCTTCGCACAACTGGAAGAAGCCGTGGCTGAACGAGCCGGCTCGGGGCGCCGGGTCCGGGTTTCATGCCTGTCCACCCTGGCGGCCCGCTGGCTGATCCCCCGCCTGCCCGGCTTCACCGCCGTCGCACCGGGAGTCTCTGTGGAGCTGAGCGAATCCTACGCGCCGCTGGACCGACGCCTCGGCGGCGCCGACGTGGCGGTGCGCATGCTGGCGGCGGAGGCGACGGTCCACGAAGGGCTCGAGGCGGTCGCCTTCATGCGGAACGAGATCGGCATGGTGGCGGCGCCGGACGCGGCCGGCGGACGGCGGCTTCTGTCCCGCTCCCATCCCCAGGCCTGGACCGCCTGGAGCCGCCTGACCGGCCGTCCGGTTCCGCCCGGGGCCGCCCTCGAGTTCGACCACCAGCAGACCATGATCGAAGCGGCGATCGCCGGCCTGGGGGCCGCCGTGGCGCAGCGGCCGCTGGTCGAGGCGGACATCGCGGCCGGGCGGCTGAAGGCGATCGACGGCTTCACGCCCGACGGCGCCGTATTCGCCGCCTTCCACCGCCGGGGCGAGGCCGGCGCGGCGACCCGGCGCTTCCTCGACTGGCTCGCCGCCGAGGGCCGGGCGGGTTGAATCTTCTTCTGCATACAGCCAAGCCGAACCACCGCTCCGGCGTCGCGTTTGCAGAAACGATGACAGGGACGGCTTGCGGGTCCCGAAGCGGGACGGAGCGAGTCAGCCCATGTTCGAGTTTGGCCGGGATCTTCGAAAACTCTTCGAGAAGGCGCGCGAGAGCGACGATCTGGGCTGGCTCGAGCTGATCGGGGTCGACCTCGTCGCCGCGGAGGCCCGCCGCGAGACGACCGACGCCGGCCGCGCCTCCTGCGTCCGTCCCTTCGAGGGCTGGATGCGCGCCGCCGCCCTGTGGCGCGAGCACGCCCGGCGCACCGGCGCGCGCGACAGCCTGGACCGCGCCGCTCGCTGCGCCTCCGACGCCGCCCGGCACACCGCCACGCCCGACCAGACCGCCGCCGCGGCGATCGAGTCCGGCGAGATCCATCTCCTGCGCTTCGACCTGTTCGGCGGCCTTTCGACGCTCAGCGCCGCCCTGTCGGACGCCCAGTCCCTTTCGGCTGAACGGCCGCAGACTCGCGCCGCCGCCGCCGCCCTGCACGCCCGCCTGACCGCTCGCCGCGCCGCCCAGACCGGCGAGGCCTCGACCATGCTGGACGCCGCCGCCCTCCTCGACGCGGCCCTGCACGGCGCCCGCATCCTGCCGCCGGCCGCCGCCGACGACCTGCGGCTGGATCGCGCCGCCCTGGCGCTCGAAGCCGGGGTGAAGCGCCGCGACGCCCGCCTGCTGGACCAAGCCGGCCGCGACCTGCGCGCCCTGGTCGAAAGCGCCTCGCCCGACTATCGGCCGCTGACCCGCGCCCGCGCCCTGGCCCTGGCAGGGTCGGGCCTGATGGCGCTGGCCGCCCTGGCCGCCAACGAGACCGCCCGCCTGCAGGGCATGGCGCTGTTCGACGCCGCCGCGGAACAGTTCACGCCCGACCACAGTCCGCTGGACTGGGTCGCGGTCCGCATGCTGCAGGCACAGACCGACCTGCCCCTGCTGCGCCTGGCCGAGGCCGAAGCCCTGACCCGCGAGTCCGGCCTGATTCTGGGCGCTCTGGCGCGTGAGCGCCGGCTGGCCGCCGAGGCGGCCCTGGCCGAAGCGATGGGTGACGTGGACGGCCTTCTGGGTCTGGAATCGATCGTCCGGCGTCGCCTGTCCAAGGGCGGCAAAGTACAGGCGGTGGACTGGGCCGCCGACCAGATCGGCATGGCGCATCTTTCGATGGCCCGCGCCCGTCTGACCGGGACCGAGCCGCACGCCATCGGGATGATTCTCACCGAGGCCATGGAGACCGCGCACGAACAGGGCTCGCGCGCCCTGGCCGAGCGCGCGCGTATGGCGATGCCGGAAGCAGTGGCCGGGGCCTAGGCCCCAGCCGGGGCCTCAGCCGCCCAGAGCGACGAACGGACCGTTGGCGAAGCACGACTTGCCATAGCGCAGCGGCTGGCCGTCCTCGCCCATGACGCGGCCGCCGGCGGCTTCCAGCACCGCCTGGCCCGCCGCCGTGTCCCACTCCGAGGTCGGACCGGTGCGCGGATAGGCGTCGAAACGGCCTTCGGCGATCAGGCAGAATTTCAGCGAGGAGTCGGTGCCCTGCCAGGTGGTGCAGCCGTGACGGCCGGCGAGGCGGTGGGCCTCTTCGTCGGTCATGCTGTGGCTGAGCAGCGCCATGGGCGCGGCGGGGCGTTCGCGCACCCGGATCTGGCGCCAGGCGTCGCCGAAGGTGCGGCGGAAGGCGCCCGCGCCGGGCACGCCGCTGCGCCAGGTGGTGGCGGTGGCCGGGGCGGTCACCACCCCGGCGACGGGGACGCCGTTGTGAATCAGGGCGATGTTGACGGTGTAGCTCTCGCGGCCCTCGATGAAGCCGCGGGTGCCGTCCAGCGGATCGATCAGCCAGAACATTTCGCCGCCCTCGGCGGGCAGGCCGTTCGCGGCGGCGGCTTCTTCGGCGACGGCCTGGACGCCCGGCCAGGCGGCTTCGAGCCGCGCCAGGATCAGGGCTTCGGCCTCGCGGTCGGCGCGGGTCACGGGGCTGTCGTCGGCCTTGGACTCGGCCACGACGCCGTTGCGCCAATAGGGAAGGATGACGCGCGCGGCGTCTTCGGCGATGTCGGCCAGGGCCTCGGTCAGGGCGCCGGAGGCGAGGTCGGCGGAAAGTCGTGCGATCATGCGGCTCCGATAGAGCATCCGGACGTTTTGAAGAACCGGCAAATCAGGTCAGCGTCCGCGCGACCGATCACCTGTTGTTTTCGAGCCCGATGACCGACACCGCTCCCCTCCCCGACGGCCAGGCCCTGGCCGCCCTGATCGCCGGCAAGCTGTGCCACGATTTCATCAGCCCGGCCGGCGCCATCAGCTCCGGCCTCGACCTGCTCAAGGACCCGACCGCGCAGGACATGCGCGACGACGCCATGGGCCTTATCGAGGCCAGCGCGAAGAAGATGGTCGCCCTGGTGGCCTTCGCCCGCGTGGCTTTCGGCGCCTCGACGTCGGCGGAGCGATTCTCGGGGACCGAGCTGGGCGAGCTGGTCGCGGGCCTGACCGAGGGCGGGCGGGCGACGCTCGACTGGCGCGCCGAGGGCGGGGACTACTCCAAGGCCCAGGCCCGGGCGCTGGTGAACCTGGCCTATCTGACCATGGCCGCCCTGCCGTCCGGCGGCACGGCGACGATCACCACCAAGCGCACCGACGCCGGCCTCGAGATCGAGGGCCTGGCCGAGGGCGCACGCGCCCGGCTCAAGGGCGAAGCCGTCGCCGGCCTGGCGGGCCAGCCCCTGACCGAAGGCCTGCCCGGCCAGTGGATTCAGCCCTACTGGCTGTGGCTGACCGCCACCGAGAACGGCGGCGCGCTCGACGTCAGCGCCGAGGAGGGCCGAGTTGTCCTCAGGGCGCGCATGGCTAACGCGGCTTAAGCCGGTTTCCCAAGGACTCGTTAACCGGCTCGCGGCGATGATGAGGGCTGGCGCACACCTAGGCGTTGCGCCTGCGAAACCGGAACCACGGCCTTGACCCCGAGAACTTGCCTGATCGTCGATGACAGCCGGATCATCCGGAAGGTCGCGCGACGCATCGTCGAAGGCCTCGGCTTCGAGGTCGACGAAGCCGCGGACGGCTCCGAGGCCCTGTCCTTCTGCGCGGGCGTCATGCCCGAGGTCATCCTGCTCGACTGGTCGATGCCGGTGATGGATGGCCTGACCTTCCTGCGCCGCCTGCGCGCCCTGCCCGGCGGAACCGCGCCCAAGGTCCTGTTCTGCACCATCGAGACACGCGCCGAACGCATCGCCGAGGCCCTCAGCGCCGGCGCCGACGACTATGTGATGAAGCCGTTCGACGGCGAGATCCTGACCTCCAAATTCGCCGAGGTGGGGGCCGTCTGAACCCATGTCGCCGGAAGACTTCGATCGCCTGCAGTCGCTGCTGGCCTCGCGTGCGGGGTACCGGCTGACGCGCGACCGGATGAAGCTGGCCGAGCATCGCCTCGGCCCGCTCGCCCGCCGCGAGGGCTACGAAACCGTCGACGCCCTGCTGGCGGCCCTGTGGGCCAAGCCGGTGGCCGGGCTCGGCTGGGCGGTGATCGAGGCCCTGCTGAATCCCGAGACCTGGTTCCGTCGCGACCGCGCCACGTTCGACACCTTCGCCCGCGAGCTGATGCCGGCCTTGGCGGCGGCCCGGGGCGGCCAGCCGATCCGCGTCTGGTCGGCCGGCTGCTCGACCGGCCAGGAAGCCTGGTCATTGGCCATGAGCGCCCGCGACGCCGGATTCGAGATCGAGATCGTCGCCACCGACCTGTGCCAGCGCGCCCTGGAGAAGGCCCGCGTCGGCGCCTACACCGGCTTCGAGATCCAACGCGGCCTGCGCGCCGAGACCATGCTGACCTGGTTCGACCAGGCCGAGGAAAACTGGATCGCCCGGCCGCAGCTGCGCTCGATGGTGCATTTCGCCCGCGCCAATCTGCTCGACGCCCCGGCTGACGACACCCGCTTCGACGTCATCTTCTGCCGCCACGTGCTGTCCGACATGGACCCGGCCCAACGCGTCCAGGTGCTCGACAACCTCGAACGCCGCCTGGTGGATGACGGATGCCTGTTCCTGGGCCCGGACGAATCCCTGTCCGGCGACAGCGTCGCCTTCCGCGCCGTGGCCGGCCGCAAGGGCCTGTTCGTCAAGGCGCCGGCGGCGCTGAAGCGGGCGGCGTAGCCGCCTAGTCGTTTCAGCTCATGGCAGAGCTTGAGGGTCGCCGTCCGAGCCCTCTTCGCCAAACCCGAAACCTGTCGTAGCGTCGCTCTGTCACCGGGGGAGAATGCGCATGCGCGTGCTGTGGCTTGTCGGGTCTTTGGCGCTCGCGCTGCTGATCGCGGTCCTGTCTCTGCGCAGTCCGGAGGCGCTCGGGATTGGCGAGCCCCGGCAGGACTTCGCCGCCGACCGGGCGATGGGCGACATCCGCGAGATTGCGCGGCGGCCTCACCCCGTGGGATCGCCGGATCATACGCGGGTCCAGGCCTATCTGCTGCAACGGATGACAGCCCTGGGCCTGGAGACGTCGGTGCAGACCGGCCCGCTCTCGGACGGGGCGATCCGTCACCTGAGCAGCATGGGCGGCGACCCCGAGGCGGCGAACTTCACAGCCAGCAATCTGATCGGCGTCCTGCCCGGCCGACGGCCCGAGCTGCCCGCCGTCGCCCTGATGGCCCACTACGACACCGTGCCGGATTCCGCAGGGGCGGCGGACGATTCGACCGGCGTCGCGGCCATCCTGGAGACGGTCCGCGCGCTTCGCGCCCGCGGCCCGGCCGACCGCACCCTGGTGGTGCTGTTCACCGACGCGGAGGAGATCGGACTGGAGGGCGCGCGCGTCTTCTGGGGCGGCCATCCCTTGCGCGACCGCATCGGGGCGGTGATCAACCTCGAGGCGCGCGGCGGCGGCGGTCGGGCCATGATGTTCGAGACCGGCCGCGGCAACGCCCAGACCATCGATCGTTTCGCCCAGGCGACGCACCGGGTGAACGGCGGCGTCACCTCCAACTCGCTGGCGGTGTTCGTCTATGAGCGGATGCCCAACGGCACCGACTTCACCATTCCCAAGGACCGCGGCGTCCAGGGCCTGAACCTGGCCTTCATCGGCCGCCCCGAACAGTACCATGCTCCGGCCTCCATGCCGCAGGCGCTGGATCGCGGCGCGGTGCAGCACATCGGCTCGCAGGCGCTGGAGAACGCCGACGCCCTGCTGCGGGCCCCGGCCCTGCCGAAGGGCGAGCGCAATGTCGTCTACGCCGATCTGTTCGGCCAGGTGGTGATCAGCCATCCGCCGGCGCTCGGCTGGGGCCTGTTGGGTCTGGCCGCAGCCCTCCTGGCGACGGCCGTTTGGCGCGCGAGCCGCCGCGCGGGCCTGACCTGGGTCGACCTCGGCCGGGGCTGCGTCGACGGGCTGTGGTTCCTGTCGACCGCCCTGGTGCTGACCCAGGCCGTCCGGACCCTGGCGGGACCGATGGCCGCCCGGGCTGACAGCGCCGGCGCCTATTACACCCTGCTGGCCCGCCTGCCGTGGATGGAGGCCGGCGCGGCCCTGACGGTGTTCGCCGCCGCCCTGGCGCTGCTGGCCGGACGCGGAAGCGTCGATCGCCGCATCATGGCGGGGACGATCGCCGCCGCGGCCCTGGTCGGGCTGGGGCTCGGCGGCGTCAACCTGGTGATCATCGGGGCCGCCGTCATCGCCATCGGCCTGTCGCTGGCCCCGGGACTGGCCGCACGATCGACCTGGGGCGGTTGGAGCGGCCTGATCCTGCTGGTGCTGATCGTCGGCGGCCTGGCCCAGGCGGTGGCGCCCGAAGCCGCCTTCCTCTTCCTCTGGCCGGCGCTGCTGGCGGCGGCCGTGGCGGCAGGCGTCGCCTTCGCCGATCCCGGCCTGACCCGACCCGCGGCCCTGCTCCCGATCGCCCTGGCGGTCGCCCTGGGCGGCGGCTGGCTGATGGGCCTGGCGCACCCGACCTTCCTCGGCGTCGGCATGGACCTGCCGGGCGTGCTGGCGCTGATGGGGCTGCTGATCCTGATGCTGGTGCGACCGTTGTCGGCCGAGACGGCCTGGGCCAGACCGGTGCTCATCGCGGCCGCAGCGGTGCTGGTCCTGGGGGCCGGCGTGGCCGCCATCGGCCAGGCGGCGCGGCCGATGGCGCCGGCGGAGACCCAAGCGTAACGGCGCGCAAGGCCAACCCGCGCCACTGAAGGGGACGGGGTCTTTTCGCCCGCTTCTGGAACAACCATCTCCCCGCCGCCTTCCGTCAGGACCTCCCCAAGTCCTTGCACTGGCGCGACCGCGACCATCCCGGTCTTCGCTCGCCCGTCGGAAAGCGCATCTCCATGGCAGACCCCAAGACGCCTGAACCCCAGGCCGTAACCGGCAATGCCGGCGAACTGCACCAGACCGCCTCCACTCCCGAGACGCGGCTGACCACCAATCACGGCATGCCGATCAGCGACGACCAGAACTCGCTGAAGGGCGGCCGGCGCGGACCGACCCTGCTCGAAGACTTCGTCCTGCGCGAAAAGATCCAGCATTTCGACCACGAGCGGATCCCCGAGCGAATCGTCCACGCGCGCGGCTCGGCCGCCCACGGCTTCTTCGAACTGACCGAGTCCTTGGCTGAGTTCACCCGCGCCAAGGTGCTGACCGAGGTGGGCAAGAAGACCGATGTCTTCACCCGCTTCTCGACCGTGGCGGGCGGCGCCGGCTCGATCGACACGCCGCGGGACGTGCGCGGCTTCGCGGTCAAGATGTACACCGTCGAGGGAAACTGGGATCTCGTCGGCAACAACATCCCCGTCTTCTTCATCCAGGATGCGATCAAGTTTCCCGACCTGGTCCACGCCGTGAAGATGGAGGCCGACCGCGGCTATCCGCAGGCGGCCAGCGCCCATGACACCTTCTGGGACTTCGTCGGCCTGATGCCCGAGACCACCCACATGATCATGTGGGCCATGTCCGACCGCACCATTCCCCGCTCGCTGCGCATGATCGAGGGCTTCGGGGTCAACACCTTCCGCCTGCTCAACGACAAGGACGAGGCCACCTTCGTCAAATTCCACTGGCGGCCGAAGCTGGGGACCCAGTCGACCTGCTGGGACGAGGCGGTGAAGATCGCCGGCGCCGACCCGGACTATCACCGCCGCGACCTCTATGAATCCATCGCCGCTGGCGATTTCCCCGAGTGGGAGTTCGGCGTTCAGCTGATCAGCCAGAAGCAGGCGGACGCCCTGCCCTTCGACATCCTCGACGCCACCAAGCTGATCCCGGAAGAGATGATCCCGATCCGCGTGGTCGGCCGCATGGTGCTGAATCGGAATCCCGACAACTTCTTCGCCGAGACGGAGCAGTCGGCCTTCCTGCCCACCAACATGCCGCCCGGCGTCGATGTGTCCGAGGATCCGCTGCTGCAGGGCCGGCTGTTCTCCTACCAGGACACCCAGCTGTCGCGGCTGGGCTCGGTCAATTTCCACCAGCTGCCGATCAATCAACCCAAGGGCTGTCCCTTCCAGAATTTCCAGCGCGACGGCCATATGCAGACCCAGGTCTTCGCCGGCCGCGCCAACTACGAGCCCAACAGCCTGGCCGAGGCCGGCGAGCCCGGCGGCCCGCGCGAAGACCCGAAGGGCGGCTTCCGCAGCTTCGCGCAGCCGGTCGAGGAGACCAAGGTGCGCCTGCGCGCCGAAACCTTCGCCGACCACTACACCCAGGCGCGGCTCTTCTTCCGCTCTCAGACCGAGATCGAGCAGGCGCACCTGGCCAGCGCCCTCGTCTTCGAGCTGTCCAAGGTGACGCTCGACCACGTCCGCGTCCGGGTCCTGGCCAATGTCCAGAACGTCGATGAGGCGCTGGCCAAGCGCGTGGCCGCAGGTCTCAACGTGGACCTGCCCAAGAAGGCGGCCGCCGCGGTGGCGCCGGAGGACATGAAGCCGTCCCCGGCCCTGCGGATCGTCGGCAAATATCCGGACACGCTGAAGGGCCGCGCGGTCGGCATCCTCGTCACCGACGGCGCTGACGGCGCGGTGGTGGCGGCGGTGCGCAAGGCGGTCGAAGCCGAGGGCGCGGCGGTCAAGATCATCGCCCCCAAGATCGGCGGGGTCACCCTCAAGGACGGCAAGGCGCTGCCGGCTGACGGCCAACTGGCCGGCACGCCGTCGGTGCTGTTCGACGCCGTGGCCCTGGTTCTGTCGGAGGCGGGCTGCGCCGAGCTGCTCGGCGAGAGCGCCGCCGTCGACTTCGCCGCCAACGCCTTCGTTCACCTCAAGGCGATCGCCCACACCGCCGAAGCCCAGCCGCTGCTGGACAAGGCGGGCGTCAAGCCGGACGCCGGCGTCGTCGACCTGGCCCAGGGCGCGGACGCCTTCGTCAAGCCGGCCCGCACGCGCCAGTGGGACCGCGAGCCCAAGGTTCGCATCCTCGCCTGATCCGGATGGAAGCCAAGCTACGTCAGAAACGGTCGTAGCTTGGCTTTTGTTCTCAGGACGTTCCCGAGAACATCTTGTGAACCTGAACAAACCATGCACATAGTCCGCCTCACGAAACGAGGGGGCGGGTCCATGGCGGGTCTCTCCCGAAACCAGATGGGAATCATGGCAAGGGAGACGAAGGCGATGTCACAGGCGGCTTTGAAGTTGGTGGGCAAGGAAGACGGCGACAAGCAACGGGCCCTGGAGGCGGCGATCGCTCAGATCGACCGGGCCTTCGGCAAGGGCTCGGTGATGAAACTCGGCAAGGCCGGGGTCGTCGCCGAGATCGAAAGCGTGTCGACCGGTTCGCTGGGCCTCGACATGGCGCTGGGCATCGGCGGCCTACCGGTCGGCCGGGTCATCGAGGTGTTCGGCCCGGAATCGTCGGGCAAGACGACCCTCGCCCTGCACACCGTCGCCGAGATCCAGAAGAAGGGCGGCACCGCCGCCTTCGTCGACGCCGAACACGCGCTGGATCCGGTCTACGCCCAGAAGCTGGGGGTCAACCTCGACGACCTGCTGGTGTCGCAGCCCGACACGGGCGAGCAGGCCCTGGAGATCGTCGACACCCTGGTGCGCTCCGGCGCCGTGGACATCGTCGTCATCGACTCCGTCGCCGCCCTGACCCCGCGCGCTGAAATCGAAGGCGAGATGGGCGACAGCCTGCCCGGCCTGCAGGCCCGCCTGATGAGCCAGGCGCTGCGCAAGCTGACCGCCTCGATCTCCAAGTCGAAATGCATCGTGCTGTTCATCAACCAGATCCGTCACAAGATCGGGGTCATGTACGGCTCGCCCGAGACGACCACGGGTGGCAATGCGCTGAAATTCTACGCCTCGGTCCGCCTCGACATCCGCCGCACCGGCGCGATCAAGGACCGCGACGAAGTGGTCGGCAACACGACCCGCGTGAAGGTGGTCAAGAACAAGGTCGCCCCGCCGTTCCGCGAGGTCATCTTCGACATCATGTACGGCGAAGGCATCTCCAAGCTGGGCGAGATCATCGACCTCGGCGTCAAGGCCGGGGTGATCGAGAAGTCGGGCAGCTGGTTCTCCTACGACAGCCAGCGCATCGGCCAGGGCCGCGAGAACGTGCGCGCCTTCCTCAAGGCCAACCCGGACATCGCCGCCTCGATCGAGAAGGCCGTCCGCGCCTCGACCAACAAGATCGCTGACGAGCTGCTCGGCACGCCCGAGCCCGACGAGGGCCAGGACCTCGAGGGCTGACGCCAGCGCTCAAGCGCGAGCCGTCAAGCAAGCTTGTCAAATGTGCACAAAGTGCACTCGACTTTTTTGAGTGCACTTTTCGCTTCACTTCTCCGGCCAGGCCCGGCGACCCGCCATCCGACCCCGCCGGGCCGGACCGGACGGAGCGGCCGCCAGACTCCGTGTCTGGCGGCCTTTTTTCTTGCCCGCGACAGCGGGAAGCGTAACCGTGATCACCGGGAGGACCGCCGATGACCCCGAACGCCCGAACTCTATGGCTGCGCGCCGTCCTGCTGGCCGGTCTGATCGCCGGCGCCCTGGATATCTCCGCCGCCATCCTGCTGAACCCGCAGGTCAGCGCGCAGGTGGTGCTGCAATCGGTCGCCGGAGGCTGGCTGGGCCGCGCGACCTACGCCGGCGGATGGCCGACCGCCTGGCTGGGCCTGGCCTCCCACTTCGGCGTCATGCTGGTCATCGCCGCCGTCTGGACGACCTTCGCCGCCCGGGTGGGCGCCGCCCGGCGTCTCTGGCCCGTCGCCGGCGTCCTGTGGGGCGCAGTCGTCTACGCCGTCATGACCTGGGTCGTCGTGCCCCTGTCCCAGGCCACCCTGCCCCCGCCGGACACAAACGCGATCATCCAGGGCCTGCTGGTGCACATCGTGTGCGTCGGTTTGCCCATGGCCTTCATCACCCGCCGCGTCCTCGGCCGTTGAGGCCTCCGCCCCGCCGTTCGGACCTCGCCGACACGGAGGGGTGATGCGTTCCGGTCGAAAGACCTATATGGACGCTGCCTCCCTGCCCTCTTCTTGACTGCGTCCGCGACGAACCATGGCCAGCCTTAAACAGATCCGCTCGACCTTCCTCGACTACTTCGCGGCCGATGGCCACGAGAAGGTCCACTCGGCTCCGCTGGTGCCGCAGAACGACCCGACCCTGCTGTTCGTCAACGCGGGCATGGTGCCGTTCAAGGACTATTTCACGGGCGCCTCGACCCCGCCCTATCCGCGCGCCACCAGCTCTCAGAAATGCGTCCGCGCGGGCGGCAAGCACAACGACCTGGACAACGTCGGCTACACCGCCCGCCACCTCACCTTCTTCGAAATGCTGGGGAATTTCTCCTTCGGCGACTACTTCAAGGAACACGCGATCGATCGCGCCTGGAGCCTGGTCACCAAGGACTTCGGCCTCGATCCGAACCGCCTGCTCGTCACCGTCTACATTGACGACGACGAAGCCTTCGACATCTGGAAGAAGGTCACCGGCTTCCCGGACAGCAAGATCATCCGCATCGCCGGCTCGGACAATTTCTGGGCCATGGGCGACTCGGGCCCGTGCGGCCCGTGCACCGAGATCTTCTGGGACTACGGCGACCACGTCCCGGGCGGCCCTCCCGGCTCGCCCGATGAGGACGGCGACCGGTTCGTCGAGATCTGGAACAACGTCTTCATGCAGTTCGAGAAGGAGAACGACGAGATCGTTCGCAGCCTTCCCAAGCCATCGGTCGACACCGGCATGGGCCTGGAGCGCATGACCTCGGTGCTGCAGGGCAAGAACTCGGTGTTCGACACCGACTTGTTCCAGACCCTGATCGCCGCTTCGGAAGACGCCACCTCGACCAAGGCCGAGGGCGAGCGCGCCCCGAGCCACCGGGTCATCGCCGACCACCTGCGCTCGTCGTCCTTCCTGATCGCTGACGGCGTCACCCCGTCGAACGAGGGCCGCGGCTACGTCCTGCGCCGCATCATGCGCCGCGCCATGCGTCACGCCCACCTGCTCGGCGCGACCGATCCGCTGATGCACCGCCTGGTCCCGACGCTCGTGTCGGAGATGGGCGAGGCCTATCCCGAGCTGAAGCGCGCCCAGCCCTTCATCGAGGACACGCTAAAGCAGGAAGAACTGCGCTTCCGCACCACCCTGGGCCGGGGCATGACCCTGTTCGACCAGGCGACCGCCGACTTCCAGCCGGGCGCCATGTTGGACGGCCAGACCGCCTTCACCCTGTCGGACACCTACGGCTTCCCGCTCGACCTGACCCAGGACGAAGCGCGCCGCCGCGGCTTCGGTGTCGACCTCGACGCCTATGAGGCCGCCATGGCCGCCCAGCGCGAGCGCGGCAAGGCCGGCTGGAAGGGCTCGGGCCAGGCCGCCAACGCCGGCGAGTGGCTGGCGCTGCGCGACCGCCTCGGGTCGACGGAGTTCACCGGCTATGACGCCGTCGACGGCGTCGGCGAGGTCCTGGCCATCGTCCATGGCGGCCAGTCGGTCGACACGGTCGAGACCGGCCAGACCGCCGAGGTCGTGTTCGACAAGACCCCGTTCTACGGCGAAGGCGGCGGCCAGGCCGGCGACCAGGGCGAGATCGAATGGACCGACGCGACCGGCCAGACCGGTTCGGGCAACGTCCTCGACGTCCAGAAGCACGCCGGCGACCTGTTCGCGCACCGTGTCGAGGTCACCTCGGGCACGCTGGCGATCAGCGCTCGCGTTCAACTGAAGGTGAAGCCGGACGCCCGCCTGACCACCCGCGCCAACCACTCGGCCGCGCACCTGCTGCACGCCGCGCTGAAGAACGTCCTCGGCCCGCACGTGGCCCAGAAGGGCCAGCTGGTCGACGCCGAGCGCATGCGCTTCGACTTCAGCCACAACGCCCCGGTCACCGAGGAAGAACTGGCCCGCATGGAGGATGAGGTGAACGCCGTCATCCGCCAGAACATCCCGGCCGAGACCAAGATGATGGCCCCGCAAGAGGCCATCGAGGCCGGCGCGGTCGCCCTGTTCGGCGAGAAATACGGCGACGAGGTCCGCGTCCTGACCCTGGGCCATGCCCTCGGCGGCGAAGGCGCCTATTCGGTCGAGCTGTGCGGCGGCACCCACGTGGCCCGCACCGGTGACATCGCCCTGTTCAAGATCGTCTCCGAAAGCGGCATCGCCTCGGGCGTGCGCCGCATCGAGGCCCTGACCGGCGAGGCCGCCCGCCAGTATCTGCTGGCCCAGGCCGGCGTGGCGAAAAAGCTGGCCCAGGGCTTCAAGGTCCAGCCGGCCGACGTCCCCGCCCGCGTCGACGCCCTGTCGACCTCGGTCAAGACGCTCGAGAAGCAGGTCGCCGACCTCAAGAAGCAGCTGGCGCTCGGCGGCGGCTCGGGCGGCGACGCCGCCCCGGAGGAGATCAACGGCGTCAAGCTGATCGCCCGCGTCCTCGACGGCGTCGACGGCAAGGGCCTGCGCGGCGTGGCCGAGGACTTCCGCAAGTCGGTCGGTTCGGGCGTCGTCGCCCTGATTGGCGTCACCGAGGGCAAGGCGGCGGTCACTGTCGCCGTGACCTCGGACATGACCGGCAAGGTCAACGCGGCCGATCTGGCCCGTGCGGCGGTGCTGGCCATGGGCGGCCAGGGCGCCGGCGGCAAGCCCGACTTCGCCCAAGGCGGGGCCCCGGACGGCTCCAAGGCCCAGGACGGCCTGGCGGCGGTGCGGGCGGCGCTGGCCTAACTCACCCTGATACGCTCATCCCTGCCTCCGCGGGGATGGGCGACGCTCAAGCCCCTGGCTCCAGCAGCAGGTCCACCGCCGCCAGCTTCCAGGTGAAGGCGCCGCGGCGCTCGAGGATCAGGGCGAGGCGCTGATCGGGGTGGTCGCGGTCGGTCAGGGTCACGGCGAAGTGGTTCAGGTCGCGATAGCCCCAGGCCTGGTGGATGTCGTCGCCGTGGTCCGTGGCGTCGTTCGGCTCGGACGGCTGACGGCGCGTCGGATCGGGGGCCTCGGCGGTGGTGACCATCTTGGCCACCACCTCAGGCGTCACCACGGCGTCCACCGCTCCGGACAGCAGCATGGGGGCCAGGATCATGCCCAGTCCGCCCAGGCCGCTTTCGGCCACGCGCGGGTCGCGGCGCATGCGGGTCAGCAGTTCGGCGTTCAGCTCGTCCTTCAGGCTCTCACGCAAGGCGGGGAAGTCGACCAGCTGCTCAAGGCGCTGCTCGTCGCCGGCCTTGGCGGCGCGGACAAGCGACTGTGCGGTGAACACCGGCGCAAGCGCCCAAGCGCCCGCCAACACCACCACGGCGGCGATCACCACGCCGACCACGAGTTTCTTCATACTGCGACCCTCTGGCGTCGTAACGCCTCCCCACGGCCACGGTTGCCGCGAGTCGGAGACCCAGGCCAGAGTGAGTTAGCGTCCGGGGGCGGACGAAGCGGCCGGAGTCGGCGCGGCCGTCCCCGGCGGGCTCTCGGGCAGACCGATATGGACCAGCTTCCACTCGAACGGCCCTTTGCGTTCGAAGGTGAAGACGGTCGTGGCGCCGCCCTCCCCCTTCACCGCCAGGCGGGTGCGGTTGACGCCCCAGAACACCGGCGACGGCATCGGATTGGACCGGTTCGCCTCAGACGCAGGCCCGGCGGCGTCTACGGCGTCACGCCCCTCGCCGCGGGTCAGGGCGGCGAGCGCGGCGGGCGTCAGCCAGGCGTCGACGTCGACCATGGCGGCCGGCCGCGCCTGCTCCAGCTGATGACGGATGGCGCCGACCGGGTCTTCCAGGAGGGAGGGCGCCGGGGCCAGGGCCGCGCCGCCGACCAGCTGCGGCCTTAGCGACTGGCGAACGGAGGTGAAGTCCACCAGCCGCGACAGCCCCTGCACGTCGCTCGCGTCAGCGGCCGATCGGATCGCGAAGAAGGCCACTCCCGGCGCGGCGAAGAAGCTGATCACGGCGAGCACGATCGCCGCCAGCAGCAGGTTTCCGAACAGCTTCTTCATGACGACGTCCCCGATGGCCCGCCCCATCAATGCACGAACATCGGTATCGCTCAAACGAAAGGCCCGCCGGAGGGGTTTCCAGCGGGCCATTGCAGTCTGTTTACGCGGGCGCTCAAGCAGCGAGCGACCGCGTCGCGAGCGGTAGCGCCCCTTACGAAGCCATCGCCTTGGTCAGGTTCTCGGCGACCTTGTCGAGGAAGCCCTCGGTGGTCAGCCAGCCCTGCTGGTCGCCGACGAGCAGCGCCAGGTCCTTGGTCATGTAGCCGTCCTCGACGGTCTCGACGACGACACGCTCCAGGGTGGCCGCGAAGGTGGCGAGCTCGGCGTTGCCGTCCAGCTTGGCGCGGTGCGAGAAGCCGCGCGTCCAAGCGAAGATCGAGGCGATCGAGTTGGTCGAGGTGGCCTCGCCCTTCTGGTGCTGGCGGTAGTGGCGGGTGACGGTGCCGTGGGCGGCTTCCGATTCCAGCACCTTGCCGTCCGGGGTCATCAGCACCGAGGTCATCAGGCCCAGCGAGCCGAAGCCCTGCGCCACCACGTCCGACTGCACGTCGCCGTCGTAGTTCTTGCACGCCCAGACGAAGCCGCCCGACCACTTGATGGCCGCGGCCACCATGTCGTCGATCAGGCGGTGCTCATAGGTCAGGCCCTTGGCCTTGAACTCGGCCGCGAACTCCTTGTCGAACACCTCCTGGAAGATGTCCTTGAAGCGCCCGTCGTAGGCCTTGAGGATGGTGTTCTTGGTCGAGAGGTAGACCGGGTAGTTGCGCTGCAGGCCGAAGGCGAACGAGGCGCGGGCGAACTCGGTGATCGAGTCATCGAGGTTGTACATGCCCATGGCCACGCCGGCCGACGGGAAGTCGAAGACCTCGTGCTCGATGACGTTGCCGTCCTCGCCCTGGAATTTGATCGTCAGCTTGCCCGGGCCGGGGACCTTGAAGTCGGTGGCCTTGTACTGGTCGCCGAAGGCGTGACGGCCGACGACGATCGGCTGGGTCCAGCCCGGCACCAGGCGCGGCACGTTCGAGCAGATGATCGGCTCGCGGAAGACCACGCCGCCCAGGATGTTGCGGATGGTGCCGTTCGGCGACTTCCACATCTTCTTCAGGCCGAACTCCTGCACGCGGGCTTCGTCCGGGGTGATGGTGGCGCACTTCACGCCGACGCCGTGCTTCTGGATGGCCTTGGCCGCGTCGATCGTCACCTGGTCGTCGGTGGCGTCGCGGTTCTCCATGCCGAGGTCGTAGTAGTCGAGCTCGAGGTCCAGGTACGGGAAGACCAGCTTGTCCTTGATCATCTGCCAGATGATCCGGGTCATCTCGTCGCCGTCGATGTCCACGATGGGGTTGGCGACCTTGATCTTGGCCATGAAGCGCTCTCTGTCGATCTGAGTGGGAAGGTGTGTGGCCGGGGGTATAGCGAGCGCGGAACGCGCACGCAAAGGGCGGGAACCGATCCATGCCGCGAGCCGCTGTCTGACGACGAAATTCAGTTAGGATCGGAGATCAGCTTGGGGGGACCACGGATGCGCGTGATCAGTCTTCTGGCGGCCGCGGCCGCCCTGGCGGCCTGCGACGACGGCGCGGCGACGAGCAAGACGGGCGCTGAGGCGACGCCCCCGACGAGCCCCGGCGCAGCCGCTTCGGCCGTCGAGGCGGCGCCCGCGGTCCGGCCCGAAATCCGCGAGTTCCGCGACTGGCGCGCCGTCTGCGACAACGGAAACGCCTGCGTCGCCTGGACCGGTTCGAACGAGGGCGGGTGGATCCGCATCGGCATGGAGGCCGGGCCGGACGCCCGTCCGACCGTCGTCGCCAGCGAGGGGTTCGAGGGCGCTGACGGTCCCTCGATGGTGAAGCTGAAGATCGACGGTCGCGAGTATCCGTGGCGCGGCGGACCGCAGGACGCCGCCAACGCCGACGCCGGCGAGCTGCGGACCCGCAACATCCTCGCCGCCCTGGCCGCGGCCCGCTCGGTGTCGCTGGTGCTCGGCGACCGCACTGTGGAGGTTCCCGCCTCGGGCGCATCGGCGACCCTGCTCTGGATCGACGAACGGCAGGGGCGGCTGGGCACGACCACGGCCCTGCTGCGCAAGGGCGACCGCCCCGCCAGCGCTGTGCCTTCCGCCCCGGCCCTGCCGCGGGTCCGCCCCGCTCCCGCCGTGGACCAGAAGGGCTTCGCCGCCGCCAATCCGATGAACGATGATCCGCCCGCCGGGCTGCGCGTTCCTGCGTCGATTGAAGGGCTGGAGGCGGTGAAGGCCTGCCGCGCGGAGAACAACGAATATCTCGACAAGGCCGTGCTGGCCGCGCGCCTCGACGCCTCGACCGTCCTGTGGGGCATCCCCTGCGGAAGCGGCGCCTACAACGCCACCTATGTCCTCTACACGGCGCGGCCGGACGGGACCGGCGTGAGCTTGGCCGAGCTGCCGACCTGGCGGCCGCAGGGGGCTCCCGGCGAAACGGACCTGTGGCTGGTCAATCCCGTCTACGACCCGCGCGCCCAGACCCTTACCGTCTTCCCGCGCGGCCGCGGCCTCGGCGACTGCGGCACGATCCAGACCTGGACGTGGACCGCCGATGGCTTCGCCCTCAGTGAAGAGCGCACCATGACCGACTGCCAGGGCATGGGCTCAGACCGCTGGCCGACCACGTGGCGCACGCGTGGCTGACCCCGAGGTCCTCATCATCGGGGCGGGACCCGCAGGGCTGACCGCCGCCACCTATCTAGCCCGTTTTCGGCGGCGGGTGCTGGTCGCCGACGCCGGGGCGCCGCGGGCCTGCTGGATCCCGCTGAGCCACAACATGCCGGGCTTTCCCCAAGGCATCACCGGCGACGCCATCCTTAGGCGGATGACCGAGCAGGCGCTGGAGTATGACGCGGTGATCGAGGGCGGCGTGGTCGAGACGCTGACGCAGGACGGCGACGGCTTCGCGGCGACGCTGAACGGCCGCACGGTGCGGGTGCGGGCGGTGCTGCTGGCCACGGGGGTGATCGACCACCACCCCAACCTGCCGGGTGTCGAGCGGGCTATCGAGCGTGCGCTGGTGCGCATCTGCCCGATCTGCGACGGCTACGAGGCCACGGACAAGGCCGTGGCGGTGATCGGCGAGGACGACAAGGGCGTCCGCGAGGCGGCCTTCCTGCGCACCTATTCCGACCGGGTGACCCTGATCCATGTCGGCCCGGCCGAGGCGCTGACCGCCAACGGCGAGCTGGAACGGCTCGGGATCGAGCTGATCCGGGCGCCCATCGACAATGTTCAGCTGGAAGGCGACCGGGTCACGGCGCTGAGCTGGGGCGGGACATTCCGCACCTTCGACCTGGTCTATTCGGCGCTGGGCACCTCGCCCAATGCGGAATTGGCCGAGGGCCTGGGCGCACGGATCGGGGAGGACGGACGGCTCTATGTCGACGCCCACCAGCAGACCAGCATCAAGATGCTCTACGCGGCCGGGGACGTGGTGCGCGGCCTCAACCAGATCGCCGTTGCGGGCGCCGAGGCCGCGGTGGCCGCCACCGCCATCCACAACTGCCTGCGCGAAGCGGACGGCTGGACAGTCGGCGGCGGCGCCTAGGGCTCAGCGGCGCGAGGAGGCGACGACCAGCTGGCCCTTGCGGAGGCGGGCGCGCGTCCGGCTGCGCCGCCAATCATTGAGGACGGCGGCCCATCCCCACGTGCTTTCCTTATGCGTATGATGCATCTCTTCCATGGCGACCTCGTGCTGTTTAACCGGCTGTTGAAGGCAGGATGGGCTTGACAGAAACTGTACGCAAACGAGACTAACCGCGTTCTCCATAAGGCTCGCTTATGTCCGACCCCCTCGCCGGCATTCCCCTAGCCTCGATCCGGGTGTTCGAGGCGGCGGCGCGCCTCAACAGCTTCACTCGCGCGGCCGAGGAGCTGGGCATGACCCAGGCGGCGGTCAGCTGGCAGATTAAGGCGCTCGAGGGTCGGCTGGGCCAGAGCCTGTTCAAGCGACTGCCGCGCGAAGTCGTCCCGACCGAGCCGGGCGAGCGGCTGTCGCGGGCGGCCACCGAGGCCATGACCCTGCTGCGCCGCGCCCTGTCCGACCTGACCGAGGCCGACCAGGCCATCCTGTCGATCACCACCCTGGCGACCCTGGCGACCCAGTGGCTGGCCCCGCGGCTCGGCTCGTTCCAGCTGGCCCATCCCGAGCTGGCGGTGCGACTGGATACGGCCGCGCAGATCGTCGACCTGTCGCGCGAGGGCTTCGACGTCGGCCTGCGCTCGGGCACGGGCGACTGGCCCGGCGTGGAGAGCGTGCCCTTCATGCCCAGCGTCTTCACCCCAGTGTGCACCCCGGCGATGCGGGACGGCCTCGGGCTCCAGTGCGCGCGCGATCTGATCAAGGCGCCGCGCATCGGCCTGGACCAGGACTGGGCGGTGTGGTTCGCGGCGGCGGGCGTGGGCGGCGAGACCCATCCCACCGCCCGGCTGACCGCCGACTATCAGGCTCTGGAGGTGGCGGCGGCGCTGGGCGACCAGGGCGTGGCCCTGGCTTCGCCTATCCTGTTCGCGCGCGAGCTGGCGGCTGGCCTGCTGGTGCAGCCTGTACCGCTGTCGGTCGAGCTGTCGCCCGGCTACGCCTACTGGCTGGTCTGGCCTGAGGGCCGGCGGCGCTCGCCCAAGATCGCCCGCTTCCGCGATTGGCTGCTGGCCGCCGCCGAGGCCGACCCGGCCATCGCCGCGGCGCGGGCGGCCTCGGGCGCCTAGGCCTTCTTCGTCGCGACCCAGTCGTCGACGACCCGCTCCAGCACCGTCAGCGGCACGCCGCCGCCGGCCAGGGCCACGTCGTGGAAGCCCTTGATGTCGAAGCGGTCGCCCAGCGTCGCCTTGGCCTTTTCGCGCAGGCGCACCCACTCATTGTGGCCCACCTTGTACGCGCAGGCCTGGCCCGGCCAGCCGCAGTAGCGCTCGACCTCGCTGGTCGAGGCGCTTTCCTGGTCGCCCAGGGTCTCGACCATGTAGCGGATGCCCTGCTCGCGGCTCCAGCGCTTGGAGTGGATGCCGGTGTCGACCACCAGGCGCGCCGAGCGGAACATCAGCGACTGCAGATAGCCGATCTGGCCGAGCGGGTCGCTTTCATAGGCCCCCATCTCGTCGGCCAGCTGCTCGGCGTACAGGCCCCAGCCTTCGACGTAGCTGGAGAAGAACACCAGGTTCATCAGCTTGGGCGCCGACTCGCTCTCCTGCTGGATGGCGATCTGGAAGTGATGGCCCGGCGACGCCTCATGATACGTCAGGGTCGGCAGGGTCCACTTCGGCCATTCTGAGGTGTCGCGCAGGTTGATGTAGTAGATGCCCGGCCGCGAGCCATCGAGACTGGGCGAGTTGTAGTAGCCCAGCGAGGCGCCGGCCTCGATCTCGGGCGGCACGCGCTTGATCTCGACGCCCGACTTCGGAAGCCGGCCGAACACCTGCGGCAGGCGGCCCTGCATGTCCTGCATCTGCTTGTTCAGGTCGGCGAGCAGCTCGGCCTTGCCGGCGTCGGTGTTCGGATAGCTGTAGCGCGGGTCGTCGCCGAGGGCGGCGATGCGCTGGGCCACCGTGCCCTGGGTCATGCCCTGGGCCTTGAGCAGGGCGTCGGCGCGGCCGGACAGCTCGGCGATCTGGTCCAGGCCGATGCGGTGGATCTCGTCGGCGCTGAGCCGGGTGGTGGTGATGTAGTGCAGGCTGTTGGCGTAATAGGCCTCGCCGTCCGGCAGGCGCGCCACCGTGGCCTCGTGGCCGGCGCCGGGCAGGCGCTGCTTGAGCAGGGCGTTCTGCGCCGCCAGGGCCGGGTAGACGCGGTCGGTCAGCGCCTTCTCGACGCGTGCGCCCCAGTCGCCTGACAGGCCCTTCTCGCCGGTGCGGCGGACGACCGAATTGACCATCGGCGACTGCCCCGGCGAGGTGGCGAGCATGCCCTCCTGCTGCGAGATGGCCTTGGCCAGGATGAAGTCCGGCGGCGTCACGCCGCGGTCCATGTCCTCGCGGGTGCGGTCCGTCTCGGCGGCGATGACGTCGGCGAAGGCGTTGATGCGGGCGACATAGGCGTCGGCGTCCGCGGCGGTGTCGATAGAGTGCTGGCTGTCGAGGAAGTCCGGCGTCGACTGATAGGCGCCCGACTGCTGGCTGACGCGATAGATCTGCGGCCAGCCGCCCTGGCCGTAGGGGATGCCGAAGGTGGCGATGACGGCGTCCCAGTTGGCCGCCAAGGTGTCGTAGTGGATCGCCGACTGGCCGCTCAGCTGCGAACGATCGATCTGGCCCAGTTCGCGACGCAGGTCGCGGGTCAGGGCTCGGCCCTTCTCCTCCTCCTCCAGGGTCGACAGCGACAGCTTCGACTTAGCGGCGGCGCGCGGGCCCGTATCGAGACCGAAGGCGGTCACCGTCTCGGGCGACTCGTCGAGGATCCGCTCGAAGGCGCGGTCCATGAAGGCCGTCAGCTGGGCGGCGGCGTCCTGACGCGGCGCGGCCACGGCGGGCAGCCCGGTGGCGGCGAGGCCGACGCCGGCCCCGGCGGTCAGCAGAAGTTTGCGGCGGTCGATCATGGAGGGCTCCCTTTTCGCCCACCAGCTAGGACGGCCGGGCGACGGGCGGCAAGTTACGGAACTGTCACCCCTCGCCTCGCCCCAGCCCCCGTCAGGCCTTCATCAGCTGCTCGAGCACCGCCAACGGCAGCGAGCCGTTGACCAGCACCTTGTCGTGGAACGCCCGGAGGTCGAAGCCCGGCTTCGCCCCGGCCTCGGCCCGCAAACGAGCGATGACCGTGTGGCCGATCTTGTACGAGCAGGCCTGGGCCGGCATGGCGCAGTAGCGGTTGATCTCGCTGTTGGCGGCGTTGATCGGCTTGGCGCCCGAGGCGGCCATGTATTCCACCGCCTGCTCGCGGCTCCACCGCTTGTGGTGAAGCCCGGTGTCGACGACCAGGCGCACGGCGCGGAACAGGTAGGACATCAGGAAACCGACGCGGCCCAGCGGGTCGTCGGCGTAGGCGTGCAGGTCGTCGGCTGCGACCGCCTCGGCGTACAGGGCCCAGCCCTCATTGTAGGCCGAGAAGCCGTTGGCCCGGCGCCAGGCCGGCAGGGACTCGGTCTCGCGCTGCAGGGCGACCTGCAGGTGATGGCCCGGCGAGGCCTCGTGATAGGTCAGGGTCGGGAGGGCGAATTTCGGCCAGTTCGCCGTGTCCCGCAGGTTGATGTAGTAGGCGCCCGGCCGCGACCCATCCAGCGGCGGGCCCTGGTAGTAGCCGCCCGGCGCGCCGGACTCGATCGCGGGCGGGACGCGCCGCACCTCGACCTTGGAGCGCGGCAGACGGCCGAACATCTGCGGCAGGCGGGGCTCCAGGGCGGCGACCTGGCGGTTCAGGCTCTCGATCAGGGCGATCTTGCCCTCGTCCGTATTGGGCCACAGCTGGGCCGGATCCTTGTTCAGGGCGTCGATGCGCTCGCCGACCGTGCCCTGGGTCATGCCCTGGGACTTCAGGATGGTATCAATCTCGGCGCTGATCGCCGCCACCTGCTCCAGGCCGACGGCGTGCACCTCGTCCGGCGTCATGTTGGTGGTGGTCCAGTATTTCAGGCCATGGGCGTAGAAGGCCTCGCCCTCCGGCAGACGCCACACGCCGGCGTCGTGCACGGCGGTCGGCCGCAGGCGTTCGAAGGCCTCGATCTGATAGCCCAGCGACGGCTTGACCTCGGCGTCGATCATCCGGGCGGCGCGCTCGCCATAGCCGGTCAGGCCCAACGCGTTCGCCTTGCGCTCCAGCGTCTTGACCATGGCCATGTCGGCGGCCGGCTGGTCGCGCAGGGCCTTCAGCTGGCGCAAGGTCAAGTCGATCATGAAGTCCGGCGGGACCACGCCCTTGTCGGCGTCGCGTCGGATACGGTCAGACTCGGCGTCGAGATTGGGCCCGAAGGCCGACAGGCGAGCCAGGAAGGCTTCCGCCCCGTCGCGATCCTCGACCCGATGCTGGGTGTCCATGAAGTCCGGGACGGTGAAGTAGGCCCCGGTCATCTGATTGACGAGGTAGGGGCCCATCCGACCGCCGTCGATCGCCGCGCCGTAATCAAACTTCGCCCCCGACGCGGCCGTCTCGGCGCGGAAGGAAGCGACAGCCAGATTGACGGCGCCCGCGTCGCTCAGCCCCGTGCGGTCGAAGGCCGCCAGAGCAGCCTGCCGGTTGCGGGCGGTCGAGCGATCGACCATCCACGCTTCCCAACTGCGGTCGCTCAGCTTCGACGACAGGCCGACCCGATCCCCGCGATCGAGCCCCAGGTTGGTCGCCGTCTCGGGCGAACTGTCGACGTCCTCGTCGAACCAGCCGTTGAGCAGGGCGTCCAGACGCGCGTCGGCTCCGTTGCGGGCCAGGGCCGGCCCGGCGGCGGCCAGGCTCGCGCCTGCGGCGGCGGTCAGCAGCAATCTGCGGCGATCGATCATCTTGGAAGCTCCCTCGAGACGGACAGCGTGGACCGGATGGCGCCGCTTCGACAAGCCGTCAGCTTCCGTGGGGTTGATGGAACAGCGAATTGCCGACAGGGTCGCGCCGAGGGGGAAGGCCATGCGAACAACCAATCGATTGATGCGCCTGAGCGCCCTGGTCGCGGCGGCCCTGGTCACCGCCGGCTGCACCACCGATCCGGAATTCTGGGACGCGGTGGCCCTGGGCCTGGACGAAGCCGCCTACGACATCGCCCGGGAAAACGCCGGCTGTTACTGGGCGCCGCCGCCAGGCGTCCCGGGCGGCGCCACCCAGCGCTACTGCCCGGGCGACTACGGCTATCGCGACATCGGACCCCTGCCCGCCTCCTACTACCGCGACCCGCATCGCGACGGCCGCCGCGACGACCGGGGCGGCCGCGGCGACCGGGGTCGCGACGACAACCGCGGCGGCGGTCGACGCGGCGACAAGGGCGTCGGCGGAAAGCGCTAGCGGCCCAGCCACGCCTCGCGGAAGGCCAGCTGTTCGGGCGTGGCCTCAACGCCGGTGGTCTCGACGCGGACCAGCTGCTTCGTCGGGTCCTGCACCAGGCGCAGCTCGGCGCTGCGCTCGCGGCCGCGCTGGATGAAGCGGATCTCGACCTTGTCGCCCGGCCGGGCGCGGGCCAGAGCGCGGCTCCAGTCATCCGGGCTGTCGATGCGGGCGCCGCCGAGCGAGACGATCTCGTCGCCGCGACCGAGCCCCGCCTCGTAGAGGGGCATGCCGGGGATGTCGTCCGAGGCCAGGGTGACGACCTTGTCGGCAACGTCCAGGCGCGCCCGTCCGGCCCAGGCCTTGCCCGGATTTTTCGGCTGCAGCAGCACCCCCGCCTGCGCCAGCAACGGGGCGAAGTCCGGCAGTTCGCTGCGCTCGATCGAGGCGGCGAAGAAGGCGTCGGCGAAGCGGGGGTCGCCCGTGACCTCGCCCAGACCAATGCGCAGGTCATCCGGCGTATAGGGCCGGCCGGTCATCCCGTGCTTCTTCCACATGTGCCGCATGTAGCTGTCGAGGGTGATCCCCTCGAACCGGTCGCGCAGCGTCAGGTCCAGGCCCAGGGCGATCACCGCGCCGTACGGATAGTAGGAGGTGAAGATGTTCGGGTTGTTCGGGTCGATCGAGGCCGCGGCGTCCACGAAGGGCGCGCGCAGGCTCATCTCCTGCGGCGAGCCGAAGGCGCGGGCCGGGGTGTTGAGGATGCCGCTGAGCTGACCGCCCATGGCGCCCAGGAACTCGTCGACGCTCGACACGCCGGCGCGGCGAATGGCCAGCGGCCCGTAGTAGTTGGTGAAGCCCTCGGCGAACCACAGCGACGGCGTCGGATTGGCGCGGGTGAAGTCGAACGGCTCCAGCTCGCGCGGACGGATGCGCTCGACGTTCCAGGCGTGGAAGAACTCGTGGCTGAGGGTGCCGATCTGGCCGTATTTGGCCTCGGCCAGGGTGCTGTTGTCGGCGATCACCGTCGAGTTGCGGTGCTCCATGCCGTCGCCGTCACCCCACGGCAGGTAGTCGGCCAGGAAGGTGTAGGTCCCGTAGTCGAAATCGGGGGCGTCGCCGAAGATGGCGATCTGCGCGTCGACCACCCTGCGCGCGCGGGCGGCGAACTCGTCGGCCTCGGCCTCCGTGCCGGTGTGGTGCAGGGCGATGCGGACGGTGCGCTCGACGCCGTTGTCGTCGATGCTCCACTCCCGCATCGTCAGGTCGGCCAGCTCGGTCGGACTGTCCATCAGGTACTGCAGGTTCGGGGCGGTGAAGACCTGCGGATCGCCGGTCGGGGCCAACTGGGTGGCGATCGTCCAGCTCGGGTCGGAGGGCCGGAAGCGCACGGTGACCGGACGCTCGTCATAGCCGCGCGCCCACATCAGCGTCGCCGGCATGTTGAGATGGGCGTGGTCCGGATTGATCTGGGCGTAGGTGCCGTCGCCCCGATCGCCGAACAGGGTGTAGGTGATGGCGACCGTCCCGTCGTGGCCGCCGACGGTCCATCCGTAGGGATCGGTGCGGTCGACGCTCAGCGGCCGGCCGGCGCCGTCGACGGCGCTGACCGAAGAGACGTTCTTGGCGAACTCGTGGACGGCGTAGCGGCCCGGCGACGAGCGGGACATCTCGAAGCGGACCGGAGCGCGGCCCAGGTCGCGATAGGTGACGGTGATGCGCGCCTCATGGTGGGCCGCGTTCTCGAAGCTCAGGTCGTATTCGACGGGCGGACCCGATTGCTGGGCCAGGGCCGGAGCGGCGACGAGGCCGAGCGAAAGGGCGGCCAGTCCGGCGATTGCGAGCTTCATGTACGGGGTCCCCTCGGTGTGTCGGGGCGGACCGTGGCGCGCAGCGCCAAGCCTGGCAAGTGAACGATCAGTCAGGCTGTTCAGCCGGCGCGGAGTTCCTGCTTCACGCGCTCGGCCAGGGTCTTGATGTCCAGCGGCTTGGGCAGGAAGGACACCCCGACCTCGTCCTGCAGCAGGTCCGAGAAGTCGCTCTCGGCATAGCCTGAGATGAACATGACCGGCGCATCGCCCAGGAACGGCCGCGCCTTCTTCAGCAGCGACGGACCGTCGAGGCCGGGCATGATCACGTCCGAGATCATCATGTCGATCGTCCCGGCGTGCTCCTCGGCCAGCTCCAGCGCCTCCTCGCCGTCGGCCGCCTCGATCACCTCATAGCCGCGCTGGCGGAGCAGGCGGGCGGCGATGCCGCGCACGGCGGCCTCGTCCTCGACGAACAGGATGCGACCGGCGCCGGACAAATCGCGCGGCGCCTTGGCGACCTTCTCGACCACCGGCGTCTCGGCCAGTTCGGCCTCGGCCGCCTCGGGCAGGAAGATGCGGAAGGCCGCGCCGGCGCCCTCGATGTTGCCGACGTTGATGTGGCCGCCGGCCTGCTCGACGATGCCGTAGACGGTGGCCAGGCCCATGCCGGTGCCCTCGTTCACCGCCTTGGTGGTGAAGAAGGGCTCGAAGATCTTGTCGAGGATTTCCGGCGGCACGCCCGGCCCCGTGTCGGACACCTCAATCAGGGCCACGGCTTCGGTCGAGGGATGGGCCCAGCCCATCTGCTGGGCCTGGTCGCGGGTCAGGCGGCGGGTCTTGATGGTGACCACGCCCGCGCCCGGCTCGACAACGCCCCGCATGGCGTCGCGGGCGTTGACGGCCAGGTTCATGACCGCGGTCTCGAGCTGGCTCTTGTCGGCCAGCACCACCGGCAGGTCGCGGCCGTAGTCGGTCTCGAGACGAACGTCTTCGCGCAGCAGGCGGCGCAGCAGGACGGCGAACTCGCCGACCAGTTCGCCGAGGTCGAGCCGCTCGCGGCGCACCGTCGACTTGCGCGAGAAGGCCAGCAGCTTGCGCACCAGGTCGGCGGCGCGGATGGCGGTCTGGCGGATCTCGTTGAGGCCCTCATAGGAGGGGTCGCCGACCGGGTGGCGCTCCAGCAGGCCCGACAGCTGCAGCTGGATGGCGGTCAGCAGGTTGTTGAAGTCGTGCGCCACGCCGCCGGCCAGTTGACCCACGGCCTGCATCTTCTGGGCCTGCGACAGCTGCAGCTCCATCGACTTCTGGGCCGAGACGTCGAACAGCCAGATGCGGCATTTGCCGGCTTCCGGGGCGACGTACAGGTGCAGCATGCGGTCCGGATGGGCGCGGGCGACCAGCTCGATCGGACCTGAGGAGCCGGCGGCCAGCTTGGCGCGGGCCTCCTGCACGCCGTTGGGCTCGAACAGATGGCCGAAGGCGGCGTCGCGGGCGGCGGCCGGGCCGGTCAGCACCGACAGGGCGGCGTTGGCCTCCTCGACCTTGCCCCCGAACAGGTCGGCGGCGTCGATCACCGCCGAGCCGAACGGCGCGCCGGCGGCCATGGCGCGGCTCTCGGCGGCGTTGGACGAAACCACGGGAGCCTGGCCGTTGCCCACCACCGGCAGGGCGGCTTCGGGCGCGGCGCGGACCAGGAAGCGGCCCTCGCCGGCCTGGCCGATCAGGACCTCCTGCTCGCGGTCGCCGATGACCACGATGGCCCGGCCCTGCTCCCCGGCGCGCGCCTGGGCGAAGGCCATGTAGAGGGCCGAGGCCGACCGGCCCTTGGGCAGGGCGGTGGTGGCGCCGTTGCTCTCGGCCCAGGCGGCGTTGAAGGCCAGCACCTGACCGGACGACCAGACCAGGGCGGCGGGCTCGGCCATGGCGTCGAGCAGTTCGACGGTGTGGTCGCCCAGCGGCCTGCGGGTCTCGTGGCTTCGAGCGAAGGCGAACAGGCCGATCAGGGCCACGGCGCCGACGGTGAAGATCAGCACCAGGCCGGGCGCGCTGGTCGGATCCGAGCGGAAGGCCGGATAGGCCAGGGCTCCGACCGCGACGATGAAGCCGATCGCCATGACGATCAGCAACGGGTCGAAGGATGCCCTCTTGGATGCGTTCGCGGTCATGGCGCCTCGGCCCGAATCAAGATGGGCGGCCCGATCATGGAACTTAAGGGGCCCGGGCGCGAATCCTTGAGCCGCAAAGAAAAACGCCCCCTCCGGCGGAGGGGGCGTCTCGGGATCAGGCGGCCTTGCCGAGCGGGCTCTTGGCGTCGCGGGCCGCATTGATGCGGGCCTCGGCGATGGCGTCTGCGATCTGGTGGGTAGGACGCTTCTCGACGTCCGAACGCTCCAGGACCTCTTCCAGCGTCTCCATCAGGCGCGACAGCTTGGCTTCGACCCAGGCCGGGTCGTAGGCGCTGTTGGTCTGGCGGGCCAGCAGCTCGGAGGCGACGTTGATGATGCCGCCGCCGTTGACGACGTAGTCGGGGGCGTAGAGCACGCCGCGCTCGAACAGGATCTGACCGATGTCCGGGGTGGCCAGCTGGTTGTTGGCGGCGCCGACCACAGCCTTGACCGTCAGGCGGTCCAGGGTCTGCGGGTTCAGCGTCGCACCCAGGGCGCAAGGGGCGTAGATGTCGGCCTTGACGTCATAAATGGCGTCCGGGGCGACGATCTCGGCGCCGGTGCGCGAGGCGACCTCGGCAAGAAGGGCCGTGTTGACGTCGGTCATGACCAGCTTGGCGCCGGCGGCGTGCAGCTTGTCGGCGAGGTAGCCGCCGACGTGGCCGATGCCCTGCAGGGCGATGGTCAGGCCGGTCAGGTCGTCCTGCTTCCACAGGCGGCGGGCGACGGTCAGGGTCGAGCGGTAGACGCCCTCAGCGGTCACCGGCGACGGGTCGCCCGAGGCTTCCGGGCCGTCCGACAGGCCGAGCACGTACGGGGTGGCCTTGCGGGCCTCGGCGATGTCGGCGACCGACACGCCGACGTCTTCAGCGGCGTAGTAGCGGCCGCCCAGGGTGCCGACGGCCTCGCCGAAGGCGCGGAACAGCTCGGGGGTCTTCTGGGTGCGGCTGTCGCCGATGATGACCGACTTCCCGCCGCCCATCTCGAGATCGGCGACCGCATTCTTGTAGCTCATGCCCTTCGACAGGCGCAGCACGTCCTCGAGCGCTTCGGCGCTGGAGGCGTAGTTCCACATGCGCGTGCCGCCGACGGCCGGGCCGCGGGCGGTCGAGTGGACCGCGATGATTGCGCGAAGGCCGGTCTTTTCATCAAAGACCGCGTGAACGCCTTCGTGATTCGCGAAGGACGGAGAATCGAACAGCGTCATGCCCATATGCGGCCACTCCCGAGGTAGTTTTTTGTTGCGCGGGGTACTACGCCCCGCCGCTTAACACCGCAAGCATGGCGCTTTCACGTCAGCGGGAAGACGCTCTCGTGAGCGCTGGCAAGACCGGAGCAGCGCCGGACGGCAAAGGCGCGGCCGCGTCGCGGAGCCAGGCCTCGACGTCGCGGTACACGGTCTCGGCCTGCAGGTCGCGGTTCAGGATGTGCCAGCCGTCCGGATAGAAGCCGGTGCGGAAGCCCGGCCGATCGCCCGCCGATTCGAGCGCCTGCCGCATGGCGTCCTTCTGGATGACATTGTCGTGGCCGCCGTACAGCAGGAGCGTCGGCGCCCGCATCGCGCCCAGCCGGGTCGAGGCCGTCTCCATCAGGTCGACCAGGCCGTAGAGGGCGTCGAAGCGGGTGGAGACCAGGCTGTTCGGGTCGCGCCCGTTGCGCAACAGCTCCAGCCGATTGTCCGAGGCCGGGCGATCGCGCACCGCCCATTCAGGGGTCTCGACGGCCTTGTCGCCGGCTGTCCGGGCGGCGATCCACAGCCCGGCGGAGTTAACCGGCCCCTGGGCCGACCAGCCCCAGACCGCTGGGGCGAGCAGGATGACGCGATCCGCGGCCGGCGGGCTGCCGGACGAGAAGGCCGCCACCGTCACCGCCCCGCCCATGCTCTCGCCGGCCACGGCGATCAGCGCATGCGGATGGCGCGCCCGGGCGAGGGCGACGGCGGTGCGCAGGTCGTCGACCATGCGATCCTCGCCGGCCCACAGGCCGCGGCCGGGGGCCTCGCCGAAGCCGCGCTGGTCGATGGCCCAGGTCTCGATGCCCCGCTCGGCCCACCAGGGTCCGGCCAATCGGAACGACGCGCGGCTGTCGTTCATGCCGTGCAGGCCGATGATCACCGCCCAGGGCTCGCCCTCGGCGGGCGCCCAGCGCGCCAGCGGCAGGCGCGCGCCGTCGTCCATGACCAGCGCCATGGCCTCCACCGACGGCCCGGCGAAACCGGGCGGCGGGGTCAGCGGCGGCTGGACCGCGGGCGTGGCGCAGGCGGCCAGCAGCAGGAGCGAGGACAGGGCGACAAGGACGCGCTTCATGATGCGAGGATGCCACGCACCCGTTCACGGAGGTAGGGCAATACCTCAGCCTCGAACCACGGATTGCGCTTGAGCCAGGCGGTGTTGCGCCATGACGGGTGCGGCATCGGCAGGATGTCCGGCGCATACTCCCGCCAGGCCCGCACGGTGTCGGTCATATCGCGCTTGGCCCGGTCGCCCAGGGCCCAGACCTGGGCGTAGCCGCCGACCAGCAGGGTCAGCTCGACCTGCGGCAGCTCGGCCAGCAGCTGCGGCCGCCACAGTTCGGCGCATTTGCGCGGCGGCGGATAGTCCCCGCCGCTCCTTCCGTCTTTCTGGGGCGCCGTGCCGGGATAGCAGAAGGCCTGGGCCGCCACGCCGAGGCGTCTGTCGGCGTAGAAGGTCGCGTAGTCGACCCCCATCCAGTCGCGCAGCCGGTCGCCCGACGGATCGGTGAACGGCCGGCCGCTCTCGTGCACCCGCCGGCCCGGCGCCTGGCCGCAGATCAACAACCGCGTCTCGGGGAAGACATGGATGACCGGGCGCGGGGCGTGCGGCAGCTGGCCGAGGCAGGCCCGGCAAGCGCGGATGTCGGCAAGGACCTGGTCCAGCCCCGCCGAGTCAGCGGTCTCAGAAGTCGTCGTCATCCACCGGCTTGGGCGGCAGCGCCGCCAGCGCCGCGGCGGTCTCGGCGTCGGTCGGCAGCCGCAGGCGGATGACGCCCTTGAAGCTGTTCGGATCGACGGGCTTGCCCTTCTTCGTGATGGTCAACTTGCCCTGACGCATCAGGCCGAGCGCGCAGGCGCGGACCTTGGGCAGCATGCGTTGCCACTGTTCCGGCTGCAGCTCCTTGGCCACGTCGGACGGCTCGATGCTCTTGCCGCCGACGCCCTTGGGGTCGGCCTTGGCCAATTTTTCGAAGATGGCGGTTTCGATGGGGTCGCTCATCGGGCCTATATGCTGCATTGCGGGATCAGAAAGAAGGCGGAGTTCGAGATGGTTGCGAAAGTCACGGTAACCGAGGGCGAGTTCGCCGGCTGGCAGATGTACGACCTGCACGGCACCTTCGACACGGTGGTCGGGCCGTTCTTCTTCAAGCCGGACCCCGACGGACGCATGCGCTGCGCCTTCCGGGCCGAGCAGAAGCACATGAACGCGGGCGACCGGATGCACGGCGGCTGCCTGATGACCTTCGCCGACATCTCGCTGTTCCAGACCGCCTACCAGGAAATGGAGGGAGCCTCGGGCGTGACCGTGTCGCTGGATTCGACCTTCATCGACGGCGCCTATGTCGGCGAACTGGTCGAGGCCACCGGCGAGGTGGTCCGCGCCGGCAAGAGCCTGATCTTCGTGCGCGGCCAGATCAACGCCGGAGACAGGATCCTGATGACCTTCTCCGGCGTGATCCGAAAGTTCACGAAGCGGGCCTGATTCAGCCCAGCGGGTCCCACGGATCCAACCCGCCGATCGGCCCATGGTGCTCGACGTGCAGGGCCAGACCGCCCGGCTGGTCGGCGAACAGGGCCGAGGCGAAGGCCGGCGCCGCGCTGGGCAGGACCATCGGGCTGAGATCCTTGTCCGCGAGCAGCGGCGCCGCCGAACCCATGGCTCCCAGGGCGACGACCGCGCCATTGCCGAACCGGACGTTGGTGACGTCGAACAGCAGGTCGACCCCGTCGCGGCCGGCGACCAGGTCGGTGACCCGCCACTGCCCGCCGCCGAGCGACTCGAACTGATATTCCGCCTGGACGCCGCTCAGCACCGCGACATCGGCGCCGCCGGCGCCGAAGAGGGTGTCGTTGCCTGCGCCGCCCTTGAAGGTGTCATTGCCCGCGCCGCCGCGGATGACGTTGTTCAGGGCGTTTCCGGTCCCGACGAAATTGCCGGCGCCGGTGTAGGTCAGGTTCTCGACGTTGGCGCCCAGCGTATAGGCGGCCAGCACCGTCTCGATGGTGTCGGTCCCCTCGCCGGCCAGCTCGACCACCGTGTCAGCCACGGTCAGGATGTAGGTGTCGTCGCCCAGGCCGCCCTGGAGCTGGTTGGACACGCCCGAGCCGCCGATCAGGACGTCGTTGCCGCCCATGCCCAGCAGGGTGTCACGGCCTAGCCCGCCGGTGAGCACATTGGACCCGCCGTCCCCGACAAGCAGGTCGTCGAAGGCCGAGCCGGTCAGGTTCTCGATGCCGACCAGGACGTCTGTGGCGCCGTCGCCATCGTTCAGGGCCGCTCCGGCGTTCAGGCGTACATCGACCTTGGCGGCCGCATTGGCGTAGCTGGCGGTATCCGTCCCGCCGCCGCCGACCAGCCGATCGACGCCGCCACGCCCGTGCAGGACATCCGCCCCGCTTCCGCCGGTGATGACATTCGCCTCGGCGTTGCCGATGCCGGTGAAGCCGCCGGTCCCGGTGAAGGTCAGGGCCTCGATGTTGGCGCGCAGGGTGTAGGTGGCCAGGGTCGTCTGGACCGTATCGAAGCCCTCGCCCGCCAGTTCGACGATGGTGTCGCCGCCCGCCACGATCACATAGGTGTCGTCGCCCAGACCCCCGTACAACTCGTCCGCCGCGCCCGGTCCGCCGATCAGGATGTCGTTGCCCGCGTAGCCGAGCAGAAGGTCACGCCCCTCGCCGCCGGTGATGACGTTGTTGGAGGCGTTGCCGGCCCCGGTGAAGCCCCCCGTCCCGGTGAAGGTCAGGTTCTCGACCTCGGCGCCCAGCTTGAAGTTGTTCAGGCTGGTTTCGACCGTGTCGATTCCCTCGCCGGCTAGTTCGATGATCGAGTCGCCGACCGCCGCGACCACATAGCGGTCGTTGCCGCGACCGCCCTGCATCTGGTTGGCCAGGCCCGCGCCGCCGATCAGCACGTCGTCTCCGTCCATGCCCAGCAAGGTGTCGCGACCGTCGCCGCCGCTCAGGATGTTGGCCCCGGCGTCCCCGACAAGCAGGTCGTTGAAGGCCGAGCCGGTCACGTTCTCGATCCCGGTCAGCACGTCGGTTGCGCCGTCGCCGTCGTTGCGAGCCGTCCCCGTGACGCCGAGGCGCACGTCGACCGCGCCGGCCGCCTGGGCGTAGCTGGCGGTGTCGGAGCCCGGTCCGCCGCTGAGGTAGTCGATGCCGCCGCGGCCCGACAGGATGTCGTCGCCGGTCCCGCCCGCCAGGTGGTTCGAGCCCGCATTGCCGACGCCGGTGAAATTCCCGGCGCCGGTGTAGGTCAGGTTCTCGACATTGGCGCCGAGGGTGAAGCTGGCCAGCGTCGTTTCGACCGTGTCGGTTCCCTCGCCCGCGAGCTCGACGATGACGTCGCCGACGGCCGAGACGACATAGGTGTCGTCGCCCGCCCCGCCGAACATCTCATTGGCCGCGCCGGCGCCGCCTATCAGGATGTCGTTTCCGGCCAGGCCAATCAGCAGGTCGGCCCCGATCCCGCCGGAGATCAGGTTGTTGGCGGTGTTGCCGGTCCCGATGAAGGCCGCCGAGCCGGTGTAGAACAGGTTCTCGACGTTGGCCGCCAGGGTGAGGTTGGTCAGGGTGGTGACCACCGCGTCCGTGCCCTGGCCCGCCAGTTCGACGATCGAGTCAGCGACGGTCAGGATGTAGGTGTCGTTGCCGAGGCCGCCGTACAGCTCGTTGGCCGCGCCGGCGCCGCCGCGCAGGATGTCGTTGCCGCCGTTCCCGATCAGCACGTCATAGCCGGCGCCGCCGGTGATTTCGTCGCCGTAGGCGGTGCCGCTCAGGACGCCCGACCCGGTGATCACCGTGCCGTCCTGGCCGTTGACGGTAATGGTCAGGCTCGCCGTCGAGGTCTGCCCGACGGAGTCCGTGACCGTATAGGTGAAGGTGTCGGTGACCACCTGGCCCTGCAGCAGGGTCCGGGCCGCCGCGCTCGGCGTGAAGACGTAGGCTCCGTTGGCCTGAACCACCAGCGTGCCCCAGGTCCCGACGACCGGCTGGCCGACATTGGCGGCCACGCCCGCGACGGCGGTGACGCTCAGGGCTCCGCCGTTCTGGGCGAAGTCGTTGGCCAGGAGGCCGCCGGCGGCGCCGACGGACAGCGGCGTTGTTTCGTCCGTGCCGCCCGCGTCGGCCGCAGCCCCCGTGCCCGCCGCCACGTCGAAGCTGACGGTCCGCGGCGCGCTCGACGCCGTCCCGTCGCTGACGAGGTAGCGGAACGACGCCGTGCCGGTGAAGCCGGGGGTCGGATTGAAGGTGAAGGCGCCGGTGGCGGCGTTGATGCTGACCGTCCCGTTCAGGGCCGAACCGCCGACCAACTGGTAGCTGAAGGCGTTGCCGTCCGGATCGACCGCCGCACCCAGCGTCCCCGTGACCGGCTGGCCCGGTACGGCCTGCGCCCCGATGCTGTCGGAGCCGGTCACGACCGGCGCGTCGTTGACCGGGTTCGCCTCGCCCGGGTCCCAGGCGGCGACGGCGGCGTTGATGGCGGCGATCTCGCCCGCGGTCAGGCCGGTGGCGGCCTCGGCCCGGTTCAGGGCCAGCAGGTCGCGGAATTGTTGGTTCTGAGGAGGGGCGTTGAACTTCAGCGCCACGCCCAACCAGAAGTAGGCGTCTTCCGGCGAGGCGCCGACGCCCTCGCCGTCCAGGTAGCGGCGTCCCAAGGCGTAGGCGGCCTCCATCTGGCCCATCATCGCGGCCTTGAGGAAGCCCTCGACGGCCGCGGCCTTGTCGATCGGCGCGCCGTAGCCGAGGTGATCAAGGATCGCCAGCCGATAGATGGCGTCCTTGTTGGTCGGCAGGCTCTCGAGCAGTTCGCGGGCCCGGCCGTAGTCGCGCTCGCCGCCCTCGCCGGAGGTGTAAAGCCGCGACAGCATCAAACGGGCGTCGGGGACGGTGTTCGCGGCCAGCTCCAGGAACTGACGCTCGAGCGCCTTGTTCAGGGTGACGCCGTTGATCCCCGAACCCAGCCAGGTGGCGTAGTGGTAGGCGGCGTTCGGGTCGCCGGCGTAAGCGAGCTGGGTCGTGTAGAATACCCAGTTATTCATGTCGCCGGGGATCAGATACTGGTTCACCACCGTCTCGAAGGCCGGCAGGGCGGGCGCCGTCCCGGCCGCGTGGACGGTCAGAGTGACGGTCTTCTCCCCGCTGTCCACATGGCCGTCGGTGACGCGGTAGCGGAACGAGGCCGGGCCGGTGAAGCCCGCCGTCGGGGTGAAGACGTAGTGGCCGCTGCGGGCGTCCAGCACCAGCGTCCCGCCCACGACCGAGCCGTCGACCAGCTCGAAGGTCAGGGCGTCGCCGTCGATGTCCGTGCCCTTGAACAGGGTGAAATCGAACGCCTCGCCGGCCGCGATGTTGACGTTCTCCGGCCGGGTCGAGATCAGCGGCGCATCATTGATGCCGCCGATGTAGACGATGACGCTGATCGGCGGGGAGGTCGTGACCCCGTCGCTCACGGTATAGCGGAACGTCGCCGCGCCGACGGAATCGGTAGGGCCGTAATAGTTCGCCGGCGGCGTGAAGACGAAGGCGCCGGTGGCCGGATCGATGCTCACCGTGCCGTTGCGCGCCGAGCCGCCGACCAGGGTGTAGGTGGCGTTGGCCGGGTCGATGCCGCCGTAGCCGTCGAGGGTCCCCGTCGCGGGGGCGTCCTCCAGGCCGTAGTGGATCTCGGGGTTCAGGCCGCTGACGCCCACCGGCGTCGCCGGGGTCTGGGTGCGGACGGTGATGTTGGCCAGATCGAGGAAGCCGGTCGGGGCGTTGTCCGGATCGGGGTTCAGCACCACCAGGTGAAGCGTGGCGTCGACCCGGGACAGCGTCTGCTGCAGATCGAACGGCTGATAGCGGTCAGCCCAGTCGCCCTCGAAGGTTTCGTAGTTGCCGGCGTAGGTCCAGTCGGCCGGATCGCTGCTGATGCGCAGGGTGACGGTCGACCAGTCGTCGGTCACCTGACCCATCATGTCGCCGCCGGTGTTGGCCCAGTTGGTGACCTGAAGCCCGACGTAGAAATTCTCCATCAGCCCGGTCTCGGGCACGTAGCGGCACAGCCAGATGGCCAGCTTGCCGCCATTCGCGAGGAAGTCCGTGCCGCGCACAGTCATCTCGAACTCGGCGTCGACCAAGTTCAGGACGCCCGGCGAACCCTGGGTCGGGGTCGACAGATGGGCGACCAGCCAGATGGCTCCCACGCCGTCGATGTGGTTGGCGTCGAGCGCGCCGGGCGCCTGCAGGCGGGTGAACTGCTCATAGGTCCCGCCCGGTTCGTTCACCACCGCCGGCGGCAACCACGTCGTCCAGGGCCCCAGGCCGTATGTGAAATCCCAGCTGTAGACGTTCGGCGGAGGGAAGACGGCGTCCTGCGGCTCGTCCGGGTTCACCGGCGCGTCGATCGGCAAGATATTCGAGGCAACCATACGCGCCCTCCCTGAAACGGCCTGGGTAATAACCCTCGCGATCGCCCTCGAGCAACCTTTGCGAGTGCGACCTCCCTTAACAGAGAACTAACGGTGAAGCTTTTAGTTTCCGTCGGGACTCAGCCGTCGATGATGTCCTGAAGTATGGCGGCCATGCGGTCGGCCATCCGTTCGCACTGATCCGGGGTCAGGCTGAAGCCGCCGGTGATCTCGCGGCTGACCGCCATGCCCATGATAAAAGCCGCGGCGAGACGCGCGCGCGGCGCGGCGTCGTGCCCACCCACCCAGGCCGCAAACGGATTGAAGAAGCGCTCGTTGCCGGTCCGCTGGACCAGCTCCATGGCCTTCGCCGAGCCGATCGAGCGCAGCAGGATCAGCAGGCCCTTCAGCTTGCTCTCGCTCTTGCCCTCGAAGACGACCTCGTGGGCGATGCGGTGACCGAAGTCGGCGCGGTCGCCGGCCATCAGCTCGGCGCCGTTGTCGCAGCTGTCCAGGACGTTGACGAACAGGTCTTCCTTGGAGCCGAAGTAACGCGACACCAGGGCGGCGTCGACGCCGACGTCGCCGGCGATGTCGCGCATGCCGACGTCGTCATAGCTCTCACGCGCGAAGCGTTCGCGCGCGGCGTTCAAAATGGCGGCGCGAGTCGCCTCGGCGTTCCGCGGCCGTGGCGCGACATGGCAAAACAACGGGTCCCAACTCCAGAATAGCCCCAATCGCTATATGGCTTTGTCATCGCCCGTTGACAAGCGAAGCCCGGATCACCATTAAGTCACCGGGCGTTGACTAGCAGGCTGCCTCCCCATGCGCCGTGGTCGACAGAGACAGGGATTCATCTCCCCTACGGAGACTACGTTACATGCGCACGGTGAAGATCGTGACCGCGGCCGTCCTTATGACGACCGCGCTCTATGGCTGTTCCCCCAAGAGCGAGGCCCAGACGCCGCCGGCCCCGGCGGTGACTGTGGCCGTCCCGCTGGTCCGCGAGGTGCAGGACTGGGACGAGTTCACCGGCCGCTTCGTGGCGACCAATGCGGTCGACGTCCGCGCCCGCGTCGGCGGCTATGTGCAGAGCGTGCACTTCCGTGACGGCGACTTCGTCCGTCGCGGCCAGCTGCTGTTCACCCTCGACCCGCGCCCGGCCCAGGCCGGCCTCGCCGCCGCCCGCGCCCAGCTGGCCCAGGCGCAGGCCCAGCTGAACCTGGCCCGGACCGAACTGACCCGCGCCGAGACCCTGCTGACCTCGCAAGCCGTGTCCCAGGCCGAGGTCGACACCCGCCGCGGCGCCGTGCAGCAGGGCGAAGCCTCCGTCGCCGCCGCCAACGCCGCCGTCCGCGCCCGCCAGCTGGATCTCGAGTTCACCCGCGTCACCGCCCCCATCGCCGGCCGCGTCTCGGACCGCCGGGTCGATCCGGGCAACCTGGTCGGCGGCGGCTCCTCGGGAGCCGACGTGCTGACCACCATCATGTCGTCGAGCCCGATCCACTTCGTCTTCGACGGCTCGGAAGCCGTGCTGTTGAAATACCAGCGTCAGGCCCGCCAGGGCGCCGCGCCGGTGCAGATCCGCCTGCAGGACGAGAGCACCTTCACCCGCAACGGCACGCTCGACTTCACCGACAACGCCGTGGACACCGCCTCGGGCGTCATCCGCCTGCGCGCCATCATCCCGAACGGCGACGGCTTCCTGAAGCCGGGCATGTTCGGCCAGGCCCGCCTGGCGGGCGCCGGGACCTATCAGGCCATGCTGGTGCCGGACGCCGCCATCGCCACCGACCAGGCCCGCCGCATCGTCTATGTCGTCGCCGCCGACGGCTCGGTCGCCCCGCGCCCGGTCCAGCTCGGCCCGCTGGTCGACGGCCTGCGCGTGGTCCGCTCGGGCCTGCGCCCGACCGATCGCGTCATCATCAACGGCGTCCAGCGCATCCAGGCCCCGGGCATGAAGGTCCAGGCCAAGACCGGCCGCATCCAGCCGGTCGCCACCGAGCAGACGGCTCCGGTGACCTCGGCCGCGCCCGCCTCGACCGCCACCTTCGCCAACAGCCTCTCGGGCGACTGAGGCGGTCATGAACATCTCACGCTTCTTCATCGACCGGCCGATCTTCGCGGCCGTGATCTCGGTGTTCATCACCCTGGTCGGCCTGTTCGCCTACCCGCTGCTGCCCCTATCGCAGTATCCGGAGATCGCGCCGCCCACGATCACCATCAACACCGCCTACCCGGGCGCCTCGGCCGAGACCGTGGCCGAGACAGTCGCCGCGCCGATCGAGCAGGAGGTGAACGGCGTCGAGGGCATGCTCTACCTGTCGTCCTCGTCCACCTCGGACGGGACGGTCAGCGTGACCGTGACCTTCAACCCCGGCACCGATCTCGACGCCGCCCAGGTGCTGGTCCAGAACCGCGTCGCCCTGGCGGAGCCCCGCCTGCCTGAACAGGTCCGCCAGATCGGCGTCACCGTGAACAAGCAGGAGAGCGGCTTCCTCATGATCCTGGGGCTGACCTCCCCGGACAAGTCGCTCGAGAACGACTACGTCGGCAATTTCGCGCAATCGACGCTGCGGGACCGCCTGCTGCGCATCGAAGGCGTCGGCAACGTCCAGGTCTTCGGCGGCGGCAACTACTCCATGCGGGTCTGGATCGACCCGGCCAAGGCCGCCCAGCGCGGCCTGACCGGCCCGGACATCGTCGCCGCCCTGCGCGCCCAGAACGTCCAGGCCGCGGCCGGCGCCATCGGCCAGCCGCCCTTCCCGACCAATGCCGCCGCCTTCCAGCTGCCGGTGCAGGTCCAGGGTCGTCTGAGCGATCCCGACCAGTTCGGCGACATCGTCATCCGCACTGACCCGCAGGGCCGCGTGACCCGCGTCCGCGACGTCGCGCGCGTCGAGCTCGGCGCCCAGGACTACGGCATCAACGGCTTCTTCGACGGCGAACGCGGCGTCGGCATCGCCATCATCCAGCAGCCCGGAGCCAACGCCCTGGGCACGGCCGAGCGCGTCCTGGCCGAGGTCGAGGCGATCAAGGCCGAACTGCCGCAGGGCATGGCGGTGCAGATCGCCTACAACCCGACGGAGTTCGTCGCGGCCTCGGTGGAGTCCGTGCAGCACACCCTGTTCGAGGCCGTCATCCTCGTCGTGCTGGTGGTCATCGTCTTCCTGCAGACCTGGCGGGCGGCGATCATCCCGATCGTGGCCATCCCGGTGGCCCTGGTGGCGACCTTCGCCGTGCAGCTGATGCTCGGCTATTCGATCAACTCGCTCAGCCTGTTCGCCCTCGTGCTGGCGGTCGGCATCGTCGTCGATGACGCCATCGTCGTGGTCGAAAACGTGGAGCGCTACATACGCCAGGGGCTGACGCCCAAGGAGGCCGCCTACCGCTCGATGCAGGAGGTCTCCGGCGCCCTGATCTCGATCGGCCTGGTTCTGGTCTCGGTGTTCGTGCCGACCATGTTCGTGCCTGGCATTCCGGGCATCTTCTACCGCGAGTTCGCCATCGTCATCACCACGGCCTCGGTGGTGTCGCTGCTGGTCTCCCTGACCCTGTCGCCGGCCATGGCCGCCCTGCTGCTCAAGCCGCACAAGGAGCATGACCACGTCCGCAAGCCGGGCCTGTGGGGCTCGGTCACCTATTACGCCGGCTGGGCCGGACGGCAGTTCAACGCGGGCTTCGACTGGCTGTCGGACAAGTACGGCCGCCTGACCGCCCGCCTGGTCCGCACCGTCGGCATCGTCCTGATCGTCTACGTCGGCCTGCTGGCCCTGACCGGCTGGCGCCTGATGGACACCCCGTCCGGCTTCATTCCGGAGCAGGACCAGGGCTTCCTGATCGGGGTCATCCAGCTGCCGCCGGGCGCCTCGCTCGAGCGCACCGAGGCCGTCATGACCCGCGCCTCGGAGATCATCAAGAAGACCGAGGGCGTGGAGGGCATGGTCGCCTTCGCCGGCCTCGACGGCTCCAGCTTCTCGTTCGGCTCGAACTCGGCGACCATCTTCGTCCGCCTCGACGCCTTCGAGGAGCGCAAGTCCGCCGAGCAGGCCGCTGCCTCCCTGGCCGGCGCCATTACCGGCGCCACCATGGGGATCGAGGACGCCAACATCTTCGTCATCGCCCCGCCGGCGGTGCAGGGTCTCGGCAACGGCAACGGCTTCCAGCTGATGGTCCAGGACCGTTCGGGCGCCGGCTACCGCGCGCTCGAAGGCGCCACCTTCGCCATGATGGGCGCTGCGGCTCAGAGCCCCGGCCAGGTGCAGCAGGTCTTCTCGACCTACAACACCGGCTCGCCCCGCATCGCCGCCGACGTCGACCGCGACAAGGCGCTGATGATGGGCGTCCAGCCCGCCGACGTGTTCAACACGCTCGGGGTCTATCTGGGCTCGTCCTACGTCAACGACTTCAACTTCCTGGGCCGCACCTTCCGGGTGACGGCGCAGGCGGAGCCGACCTCGCGCGACGACATCGCCGACATCGCCAACCTGCAGACCCGCTCGGCCTCCGGGGCCATGGTCCCGATCGGCTCCGTCGCCACCCTGCGCGACGACTCCGGTCCGGCCCGCGTGGTCCGCTACAACCTGTTCCCGGCCTCCGAGCTGCAGGGCCAGGCGGCGGCCGGCGTCTCCTCCGGCGATGCGATCGCCCACATGGAGCAGCTGGCCCAGGCCACCCTGCCGCCGGGCTTCTCCTACGAATGGACCGGCCTGGCTCTGCAGGAGAAATCCTCGGCCGGCGGCGCCACCGTGGTCTTCGCCATGGCCGTGGTGCTGGTCTTCCTGGTCCTCGCGGCCCAGTACGAGGCCTTCACCCTGCCGCTGGCGGTCGTCCTCATCGTGCCGATGTGCATCCTGGCGGCCATGCTGGGGGTGAACATCCGCGGCCTGGACAACAACATCCTGGTCCAGATCGGACTGGTGGTGCTGATCGCCCTGGCGGCCAAGAACGCCATCCTGATCGTGGAGTTCGCCAAACAGGCCGAGGACGAGGGGCTGGACCGCTTCGACGCCGCGGTCCGCGCCGCCAAGACCCGTCTGCGTCCGATCCTGATGACCTCCTTCGCCTTCATCTTCGGCGTCGTGCCGCTGATGCTGGCGACCGGGCCGGGCGCCGAGATGCGCCAGTCGCTCGGGACGGCGGTGTTCTCGGGCATGCTCGGGGTGACCCTGTTCGGCCTGATCTTCACGCCGGTCTTCTACGTCGTCTGCCGCTGGCTGGCGTCGAAGATGCCCAAGCCGCCGGTCAAGGACGCGACCATCCCGACCACCCAGGGCCTGCCGCCCCACGACCAAGCCGAGCCCGCCTCGCCGCGGCTGGGAGACGCCTGATGACTGTTCGACCCTCTCTCCGGTTCCTGACCGCAACCGCCGGCGCCAGCCTCCTCCTGGCGTCGTGCGCGGTCGGGCCGAAGGCGCCCGACGCCACCCTCCCCCCCCAGGCGTCGGGCGCCTTCATCAGCGCCGCCTATCCCGCCGTCGCGGCCGAAGCCGCCCGCGACGACTGGTGGCGGCTCTATGAGGACCCGATCCTCGACGGCCTGGTCGGCGAGGCCCTGGCGAACAACAATGAGCTGGAGGCCGCCGCGGCCAACCTGCGCCGCGTGCGCGCGGTGCTGGGCGAAACGCGCAGCGCTCGCTTCCCGTCGACGAACACCAGCGCCGCCTACAACTACGGACGGCCGTCCGCTGCGACCGTTCCCGGCGCGGTGATCGGCGAGGCGCTGGACGAGACCGAGACCTTCGACGTCGGCCTCGACGTCTCCTACGAGGTCGACCTGTTCGGCCGCGTGGAGTTCAGCATTCGCGCCGCCCGAGCCGACGCCGATGCGGCCGCCGCAGCGCTGGACGTGGTGCGGGTTTCGGTCGCCGCCGAGACGGCCCGCGCCTATGCCGACGCCTGCTCCGCCAACGCCTCGATCGCCGTGGCCGAGCGCAATGTGGAGCTGCAGCAAAACACTGTCGAGCTGACCCAGCGCCTGCTCGACGCGGGCCAGGGCAACGGCCTGGACGTGGCCCGCGCGCGCTCGACCCTCGAGAGCACCCGCGCCGCCCTGTCGCCGCTGCGGGCCCAGCGCGAGGGCGCCGTCTTCCGCCTCGCCACCCTGACCGGCCGCACCCCGGCCGAGGCCAGCGACGCGGCCCGCGCCTGCCAACGGCCGCCGCAGCTGAAGCAGCCGATCCCGGTCGGCGACGGCGCGGCCATGCTGGCCCGCCGCCCCGACGTCCGCCGCGCTGAGCGCGACCTGGCCGCCGCCGCGGCGCGGGTGAACGTGGCCACCGCCGACCTGTATCCGCGCGTCACCCTCGGCGGTTCGGTGGGCGCGACGGCCCTCGAGGCCAGCGACCTCGGCAGCGCCTCCGCCGTCCGCTTCGGCATCGGCCCGCTGATCAGCTGGTCTTTCCCGAACGTGCTGGCCGCCCGCGCGCGGATCGAACAGGCCAGCGCCGGTTCTGACATCGCCCTGGCGAACTTCGACCAGACGGTGCTGCTGGCCCTGCAGGAGACCGAGACGGCCCTGGCCAACTACGGCAACGAGCTGGACCGACGCACGGCCCTGCAGCTGGCCCGCGACGAGGCGGCCACGGCCGTGCGCCTGACCCAGCTGCGCTTCGACGCCGGCGCCGACAGCCTGTTCAACCTGGTCGACGCCCAGCGCAACCTGGCCCTCGCCGAAGCCCAGCTGGCCAACTCCGACGCCCTGGTCACGACGTACCAGATCGCCCTGTTCAAGGCGCTGGCGGGGGGCTGGACGAGCGAGGCCTGATCGCTTTCGGCCAGGATTGAGACGATGGGGGGGAGGTCGAAAGGCCTCCCCTTTTTCGTTGCCCCTCTCCCAATGGGAGAGGGCTTGAGCGCACGAGAGCGCAGCGATCGTCCTTGCGCGAAAGGGTGAGGGTCGACCGCCTCATTCGGCGCAAGCCGCGTCGTCGACTTGGCGACGGCTTGCGCCGACCGAAACAGGCGACCCTCATCCGGCCCTTCAGGCCACCTTCTCCCATCGGGAGAAGGAAGACGAACTACGCCCTCTTCGCGCTCACCGACGCCGCCTCTTCGCGCGGCAGCACGTGCCGGAAGTGTGTCACCGCCACCGGCCAGGTCTCCAGCAGGCGGCGCGCCAGCGGCGAGCCCGTCTCGCGCGCATGGCGGCTGACCAGGTCGAACAGCCGCTGGGCCGCCTCGCCCATGACCGCGCCGGCCAGCACCGAGGCGCTGTTCATGCGCAAATGGGCCGTGGCCTCCGGATCGTGGATGAAGGCCTCGCCGCCGCTCATGCCGGCGCCGAAATTCCAGCCCGTCGTCCCCAGCACCACCACCGCGCCTCCGGTCATGTATTCGCAGCCATGGGCGCCGACGCCCTCGACCACCGCCGTGGCGCCCGAGTTGCGCACCGCGAACCGCTCGCCCGCCGCGCCGGCGGCGAACAGCTTGCCGCTGGTCGCGCCGTACAGGCAGGTGTTGCCGATCACCGCCGCCCCGGCCTGCCACGACGGCGGACGGACCACGATCTCGGCCCCCGACAGGCCCTTGCCGACATAGTCGTTAGCCTCGCCGTCCAGCTCGATGCGCAGCCCCTTCATGCCCCAGGCCGCCAGCGACTGGCCCGCGGCGCCGCGCAGGTTCAGGGTCAGGTGGCCGTCCGGCAGGTCGGAGCCGTACGTCCGCACGATGTGCGACGACAGCCGCGTGCCGATGGTCCGCTGGGTGTTGGCGACCGCATAGGTCAGCTGCATCTTCTCGCGCCGCTCCAGGAAGGGGGCGGCGTCCCGGACGATCTGGGCGTCCAGCGCGTCCGGGACGGGATTGCGCGGCGCGTCGGCCGGACGCCGGTGATCGCCCTCGCCGACACGGACCAGCAGCGGGTTCAGGTCGAGGTCGTCCAGCTGGGCTCCGCCGCGCGACACCTGGCGCAGCAGGTCGGTGCGGCCCACCGCCTCGTCGAGCGAGCGCAGCCCGAGGGAGGCCAGCACCTCGCGCGTCTCCTCGGCGATGAAGCTGAACAGGTTGACCACCTTCTCCGGCGTGCCGGTGAACATGGCGCGCAGCCGCTCGTCCTGGACGCAGACGCCGACCGGGCAGGTGTTGGAATGGCACTGGCGGACCATCAGGCAGCCGACCGCGATCAGGCTGGCGGTGCCGATGCCGAACTCCTCGGCCCCCAGCATGGCGGCGATGACCACGTCCCGCCCGGTGCGGATGCCGCCGTCGGTGCGCAGCCGCACATGGCCGCGCAGGCCGTTCAGGCTGAGCACCTGGTGGGCCTCCGACAGGCCCAGCTCCCACGGCATGCCGGCGTGCTTGATGCTGGCCAGGGCCGAGGCCCCCGTGCCTCCGTTATGGCCCGCGACCAGGATCACGTCCGCCTTGGCCTTGGCCACGCCCGCGGCCACCGCGCCGATGCCCGACGACGCCACCAGCTTGACCGTCACCTGGGCGACCGGGTTGATCTGCTTCAGGTCGTAGATGAGCTGGGCCAGGTCCTCGATCGAATAGATGTCGTGGTGCGGCGGCGGGCTGATCAGTCCGACGCCCGGCGTCGAGTGGCGCATGCGGGCGATGAACTCGGTGACCTTGAAGCCGGGCAGCTGGCCGCCCTCGCCGGGCTTGGCGCCCTGGGCCACCTTGATCTCGATCTCGCGGCACTGGTTCAGGTATTCTGCCGTGACGCCGAAACGGCCCGAGGCGATCTGCTTGACCGCCGAGTTCGGATTGTCGCCGTTCGGACGCGGGTGATAGCGCTCGGGATCCTCGCCGCCCTCGCCCGAGACCGAACGGGCCCCGATGCGGTTCATGGCGATGTTCAGCGTCTCGTGCGCCTCGGGCGACAGGGCGCCCAGCGACATGCCGGGGGTGACGAAGCGCTTGCGGATCTCGTTGACGCTCTCGACCGTCTCGATCTCGACCGGCGCCGCCTCGCGGAAGTCCAGCAGGTCGCGCAGCGAGATGGCCGGCAGCTCGCGCGCCCGGCGGCTGTAGGCCTTGAACCGCTTGTAGTCGCCGCGGGTCGTGGCGTCCTGGATGCGGTGGATCATCTCCGCGTCCCAGGCGTGGGTCTCCTCCCCCGCTCGGATGCGGTGCGCCCCGCCGATGCGCAGTCCCGGCCGCGGCGTGGCGAAGCCGCGCTCGGCCCGCGCCGTCACCTGCGCCTCGATGCCGGCCAGGCCGACGCCCGAGATGCGCGAGGTCATGCCGGGGAAGAACTCGGCCACCAGGGCCCGGCTCAGGCCCAGCGCCTCGAACTCGCAGGCCCCGCGATAGGCCGAGATGACCGAGATGCCCTTCTTGGCCAGGATCTTCATCAGCCCCGCCTCGACCGCCGCCTTGTGGTTGAGGCAGGCGTCGCGCAGCGTCAGGCCGGGATAGCGCCCGCCCTCCAGCCGCTCGAGGAAGCTCTCCTGCGCCAGCCAGGCATTGACCGCCGTGGCCCCGCAGCCGACCAGCACCGCGAAGGCGTGGGCGTCGATGGCCTCGGCCGACCGCACCACCAGCGAGCAGTAGGTGCGCAGGCCGGCGTCGACCAGTCGGCCGTGCACCGCCGCCGTGGCCAGGATCATCGGGACCAGCGGCCGGCCCTCGCCGGCGCGCTCGTCGGTCAGGACGATCAGCCCGGCCCCGCCCTTGGCGGCCGCCACCGCCTCGTCGCGGACGCGGTCCAGCGCCGCCTTCAGCGCCTCGCCCGCCTTGGCCCCCTCGGCCGGCGCGGAGAAGGTGCAGTCGATGACCGTGGTCGCCCCGGCCCCGACGACGTCGAGCATCCGCTCGTACATCCCCGTGGTCAGCACCGGGCTGTTCAGCACGAAGACCTGCGTCTGGGTCTCGTCCTGGGCCAGGATGTTGCCGAGGTTCTTGAACCGGGTCCGCAGGCTCATCGCCCCGGCTTCGCGCAGGGGGTCGATCGGCGGGTTGGTGACCTGGGCGAAGGCTTGGCGGAAATAGTGGGCGAAGGGCCGCGCCTGGTCGGACAGCACCGCCGGCGGGGCGTCGTCGCCCATCGAGGCCACGGCCTCCTTGCCCTCGGCGGCCATCGGATCGAGCAGGGCGTCGATGTCCTCCTGGGTCCAGCCGACCGCCGCCTGGAAGCGGGTCAGGGCCTCGCCCGAGATCTTGCGCGGCTCGGGCCCGGGGCCGATCTGCGGCTCCAGCTCGACGATGTTCGACAGCCAGGCGCGATAGGGGTTCTCGGCCGCCAGCCGGTCGATGGTCTCGGCCTCGTCGTAGAGCCGGCCCGCCTCCAGATCGACCGAGATCATCCGCCCGCCGCCGATGTGCAGCCGGCGCGCAATGCGCTCGTCCGGCACCCCTGTCATGCCCGCTTCCGAGCCGCAGATCAGCAGGCCGTCGGTGGTCTCCATGGCGCGCAGGGGGCGCAGGCCGTTGCGGTCCTTGCCGGCCACCACCCAGCGGCCGTCGGTGGCGCAGACCGCGGCCGGGCCGTCCCACGGCTCCATCACCGCGTTGCAGTAGGCGTAGAGCGCCCGGTGGTCGTCCGAGATGACGCCCTCGATCGGCGCTTCCGGGATCAGCAGGGCCTTGACCATCGGCGCCGGGCGCCCGGCGCGGACCAGCACCTCGAAGACGTTGTCCAGCGCCGCGGAGTCCGAGCCGCCCGCCTGGATCACCGGCTTGACCGTCGCGTCATCGGCCCCGAAGGCCTCGGCGGTCATGCGGATCTCGTGGCTGCGCATCCAGCCGGCGTTGCCGCGCAGGGTGTTGATCTCGCCGTTGTGGGCCAGCATCCGGAACGGCTGCGCCAGCCGCCACTCCGGGAAGGTGTTGGTCGAATAGCGCTGGTGGAACAGAGCCACATTGGCCTCGACGCGCGGGTCGCCGAGGTCCGGATAGAAGTCCGCCAGCGCCTCGGCCAGCATCATCCCCTTGTAGATCACCGACCGCGCCGACAGCGAGCAGACGTAGAAATGCTGCAGCCCCGCCGCCGTGGCGCGCGCCTCGATCCGGCGGCGCAGCAGGTACAGGGCCCGCTCCAGGTCCTCGCCCTCAAGGCCGTCGGGCGCGCTGAGCATGATCTGCTCGATCTCCGGACGGGTGGCCGCGGCGCGTTCGCCCAGCACTTCGGCGCGGTGGGGCACCTGGCGCCAGCCGTACAGGTAGAAGCCGGCCGCCATGACCTCGCGCTCGACGATGGTCCGGGCCCGTTCCTGGGCGCCCAGGTCGACGCGCGGCAGGAAGACCATGCCCACGGCGATAGGCCCCGGGCGCGGCGTGTGGCCGGCGTCGCGGACCTGCTCCTCGAAGAAGGCGCGCGGCAGGCCGATCAGGATGCCGGCCCCGTCGCCGGACTTGCCGTCGGCGTCGACCGCCCCGCGGTGCCAGACCGCCTTCAGGGCCTTGAGCGCCAGCTCGACCACCTCGCGGCGCGGCTGACCGTCGATGGCCGCGACCAGGCCGACGCCGCAGGCGTCGCGCTCCGAGGCGGGGTCATAAGCGTGGGCGTCGATCAGCCGCTGGCGGTCGCGTTCGTACTGGGCAGGATCGAAGGTCATGCGGCGGCTCTTGCGCGGCTGGACAGCCAGGCGTCGATTTCAGAAGCGGCGTCCTGGCCGTCGCGCACGGCCCAGACCACCAGGGAGGCGCCGCGCACGATGTCGCCGGCGGCGAACACGCCCTCCAGCGTCGTCGCCTTGGTGCGCCCAGCGGTGCGGATGGTGCGCCACTCGGTCAGGGCCAGGTCGGTTTCGGCGAAGCGGCCGGGCATGTCCTCGGGCTCGAAGCCGAGCGCCTCGATGACCAGGTCGGCGGGCAGATCGAACTCGCCGCCCGCGACCGGCTCGACCGACCAGCGGCCGTCCGCGGATTGGGCCGCCAGGGCCATGCGTTGGGCGCGCACGCCGGTGGCGCGGCCGGCCTCGCCCAGCACCGCCCGCGGCGCCGCCAGCCATTCGAAGACCACGCCCTCCTCCTCGGCGTTGGCCACCTCTCGGGCGCTGCCGGGCATGTTGTCCCGGTCGCGGCGGTACAGACAGGTGACCGAGGTCGCACCCTGGCGCACGGCGGTGCGGACGCAGTCCATGGCGGTGTCACCGCCGCCGATGACCACCACCCGCTTGCCGTCCGCGTTCAACGTCCCGCCGTCATAGGCCGGCACGGCGTCGCCGAAGCCCTTGCGGTTCGATGCGATCAGATAGTCGAGCGCGGCCACCACGCCCTCCGAGCCACAGCCCGGGGCGGTCAGGCGGCGCGCCTGGTAGACGCCGGTCGCGACCAGCACGGCGTCATGCGCCGCACGCACCTCGGCGAACGGCAGGTCGCCCCCCACATCCACGCCCAGGCGGAAGTCGACCCCGCCCTCGGCCAGGCGATCGAGGCGGCGCGAAACGACGTGTTTCTCGAGCTTGAAGCCGGGGATGCCATAGGTCAGCAGGCCGCCGGCGCGGTCGTGGCGGTCGTAGATCGTCACCGCATAGCCGGCCGAGCGCAGCCGGTCGGCCGCGGCCATCCCGGCCGGTCCGGCGCCGACGATGCCGACCGACTGGCCGCGTTCGGCGCGCGGCCGGATCGGCGCGACCCAGCCGTTTTCGAAGGCCATGTCGCCGAGCCAGCGCTCGACCGAGCCGATGGTCACCGTCTCCCAGCCGGACTGCTCGAGCGTGCAGGCGCCCTCGCACAGGCGATCCTGCGGGCAGATGCGGCCGCAGATCTCGGGCAGGGTCGAGGTCGCCTCGGACTGGCGCCACGCCTCTTCGTAGCGGCCTTCCGAGGCCAGCTTCAGCCAGTCAGGGATGTTGTTCTCGAGCGGGCAGCCGGTCTGGCAAAAGGGCACGCCGCACTGGGCGCAGCGGCTGGACTGGGCCGTCCCGGCGGGCGGGGCGAAATCCGCGTAGATCTCGCCGAACCCCTGCACGCGATCAGACGCCGGGACCTTGGCCGGCCCGGAGCGCGGGGTGATGACGAATTTCTGGTTCGCGGACGCCACGGAAGCCCTCTTCGCAAGTGCACCAATGTCCTACGGCGCCGCACATAGAGCAAGCAAGTTCCGTGCTTCAGATGCACATCACAAGTTCTTTCGCGCAAAATCGAACCGGCGAGACCTCACCCTAGGGCACGATCTCGCCGGCCGAACGCGAGACGATCTAGAAGAGAATCTTGACCCCGGCGACCACCCGGTCCTCGGCGATCGGAACATCGACGTCGGTGTCATAGTAGCGGACGTCGAAGAGCAGGTTCTCGGCCAGGGCGTAGCCCACCCCGGCGTTCCAGGTCGTGTAATCGTCGCTGACGTCCAGCGACTGGTAGCCGAGCGCGCCCGACAGGGTCCATTTCTCGGCCGGGACGAAGGCGAGGCTGCCCTCGACATAGGTCGTCTCCTCGTCCACCCCGAAGAAGTCCGGCGACCAGTAGACGACGCCGCCGACGGTGACCGGCCCGAAGGCGCGCGAGGCCCCGGCCTTCAGCTCGACGTAGTCGTAGTCGGTGTCGTCCGGGGTGTCGGTGTAGAGATAGGCGACCACGCCGAAGTCGAGGGCCACGCCCGCGGCCTCGGTGCGATAGCCGCCGTACAGGTCGACCTCGAAGTCGGTGGTGTCGCCGAAGTCGACCTCGGAGGCCCAGGCGCCGGCGTAGAAGGAGCCGGCGGTCACATCGACCCCGCCCTGGACGGCGGAGTCTTCGTTCGACTGGCTGAAGCCTCGGAAGACGTAGTCGCTGACGACGCCGGCATTAAAGGCCACGTCGACCTCCTGGGCGGACGCCGCCGGGGCGGCCATGAGCGCAGCAGCCAGGGCGGCCGCGCTGAGGAAGGCGGTTCTCATCATCGTATCCCCTTGTTCTCGATGGTTTCTTGAGACGCACGCTCTACTGTCCGGCGGCGCGAAGGGGAGGCTCCGCGCCGCCGGGTCGTAACCGGTCCGGTCTCCCCTCCCGCCGCGAACGGCGCGAGCCGGACCGGGATGGGTCACGCCGGGTCGAGGACCTCGCCGTGCAGGTGCTCGTCCAGGCCTTCCGCCTCGGCCTCGGCGCTGACGCGCAGGCCGGTGGTGAACTTGCAGATGATCAGGATCACGAAGGTCGCCACGGCGCTCCAGCCGATGGTGACGCCCAGACCCCAGGCCTGTTTGGCGAGGGTCGCGCCCTCGGCGACCCCGTTGACGGCGGCGCTGGCGAAGACCCCGGTCAGCAGGGCCCCAAGGATGCCGCCCGCGCCGTGGATGCCGAAGGCGTCCAGGCTGTCGTCATAGCGGAGCAGCTTCTTGATCCACACCGAGGCGGCGTAGCAGACCGGTCCCGAGGCCAGGCCTATGATGACCGCGCCCTTCGGATCGACCAGGCCGGCGGCCGGGGTGATGGCCACCAGGCCGGCGATCAGGCCGGACAGGGCGCCGATCAGCGACGGCTTCCGCTTCTCCATGACCTCGACGATCTTCCAGGTCAGCGAACCGGCCATGGCGGCCAGGATGGTGTTGAGCAGGGCCACCGAGGCGATCGAGTCGGGCGTCCAGGCCGAGCCGGCGTTGAAGCCGATCCAGCCGACCAGCAGCAGGCAGGCGCCGATCATGGTCAGGACCGGGTTGTGGGCGACGATGCTTTCCTTGCCGTAGCCCTTCCGGGCGCCGAGGAAGATGGCGCAGACCAGACCGGCCACGCCGGCGTTGACGTGCACCACCGCGCCGCCGGCGAAGTCCAGCACGCCCGCCGAACCGAGGAAGCCGCCGCCCCACACCCAGTGACAGATCGGGGCGTAGACCAGCAGGGTCCACAGGCCGGTGAACAGCAGCAGGCCGGTGTATTTGATCCGCTCGGCGAAGGCGCCGGCGATCAGGGCCGGAGTAATGATCGCGAAGGTCAGCTGGTAGGCGATCCAGAGATACTCCGGCAGGCCCGGCGTCAGGCTGTGCGCCGTCGTCGGCGTCACCCCGTTCAGGAACAGGGACTCAAGGCTGCCGATGTAGGGCTGGAGCTGGTCGCCGGAGTAGCCGGCGAGCGGCTGGGCGATGCCGAAGGACAGGGTGTAGCCGGCGATGAACCAGGCCAGGGTCACCACCGCGGCCACGCCCAGGGATTGGGTGATGGTGGCAATGACGTTCTTGCGCCGCACCATGCCGCCGTAGAACAGGGCCAGGCCGGGCAGGGTCATCAGCAGGACGAGGGCCGTCGAGGTCAGGATCCAGCTCGAGGCGGCGCCGTCGAGAGCCAGGGCGACCTGGTGCGCCAGCAGCGCCGGCGCGGTGGCGGCCTCGGCGGTCGCCGGGGCTGCGAAAGCCGCCGAGGCGGCGGTACAGGTTACTAGGGCTGTGGCCAGTGAAAGGCCGCTACGAAGTCGTGTCATCCTCGATCCCCTCAAATGCGATCTCGCATGTGCGAACTGTTTACCGCATCTGCGAAGAGCGCAAGAGGCCTCGCCCGCTTTTCGACACGATCCTTCCAGTGCAGACTCGACGGCGGATATGTTTCAGCAATTTCTTCTGATGAGCTTTCTGGTTAGCGCATGAAAGAACCAATCATTAACGTAGCGCTTGGACGGAAATTTCTCCGTTCCCGTGCATGAAATTTTGCAACGCACACAGGGATTGACGCGCGGCCCCGGCTTGTGCAGCCTAAGGGCACTCATCAAGACCGGCTGAGGGATAGGCCCTTTGACGCCGGGGCAACCTTCCGAGGATCCACCCGATCCGCGGAGATGGTGCCAACTCCTGCGAGGTTTCCCCGGAAGCCGCGAGAGATGAGTGAAGCGACGGCCCGGATGCGTCCCGGGCCCTGATCGGTTCACGGGTCTGTCTCCGCATTAGTTGGCCGCCCCGCCCGGACTCGGTGATCGAGTTTGGAGCGGACCGTGGCGTCCTCTGACTGGCCGATCGACGAAGCCCCCGGACGAGACGTCCGCGCGGCGATTCCGGATGGCTTCCGCCTGGAGTCGGGTCAGATCCTCGCCGCCACCGAGGTTGTCGGTCGCCTCCACGGCCCCGAAACCGGCCCGCTCGTCGTCGTCGCCGGCGGCATCTCCAGCGGCCGCTTCGCCGCCCGCTGGTGGTCCTGGGCCGTGCGCAAGGGTGGCCCGATCGACGTCGACCGCGTCCGCGTCCTGGCCTTCGACCTCGCCCCCGGCCGCGACGAGGACGGCCTCACCATCACCACCGTCGATCAAGCCCGACTGCTGGCTGTCCTGCTCAATGGCGTCAACGAGCCCTGCGTCGACCTGTTCGTCGGCGCCTCCTACGGCGGCTGCATCGGCCTGGCCCTGGCCGCCAGCCATCCGCTGCGCGTCGGCGAACTCGTGGTGATCTCGGCCGCACACCGCACCCACCCGGCCGCCACCGCCTGGCGCGGCGTGCAGCGTCGCCTGCTCGCCTTCGCCCGCGACTGCGGCCGCGAGGCCGAGGGCGTCGCCCTGGCCCGCGAACTGGCCATGACCACCTACCGGACCGGCGAGGAGTTCGCCCTGCGCTTCGCCTCGACGGCGCCCGCCGAAGCCGGGGCCGCCTATCCGGTGTGCGACTATCTGATCGCCCGCGGCGCCGACTACGCCGAGGTCACCTCGGCCGGCCGCTGGATCACCCTGTCGGACTCGCTCGACCGCCACGCCGTCGCGCCGGAGACGATCCGCTGCCCCGTCACCGTCGTCGGCTTCACCTCGGACCGGCTGGTGCCGATCGAGGACAGCCGCGACCTGGCCGCCCGCCTCCCTAACCTCCGCCGTCTGGTCGAGGCCCCCTCGATCTTCGGCCACGACGCCTTCCTCAAGGAACGCAAGCTCGTCGGCCGCGCCCTGCACGACGCGCTGAGCCCGCTCTACGCCGCCGCCTCCTCCCCCTCCCAGACCCCCTGCCTGTCCCGCGAGATCGCCGCATGACCTGTTCCACCGAAGCCCACCCCTGTACGACCGCCGCCCGTCACGGCGTGAACAGCGATCCGGCGCATGGTGCGGTGATGCCGCCGCTGTACCTCTCGTCGAACTACAGCTTTGACGGGCTCGATGGGAAACGGCGCTACGACTACACCCGCTCGGGCAATCCGACCCGCGATGTGCTGGGTGAAACCCTCGCCAAGCTGGAAGGCGGCTGCGGCGCCGTGGTGACGGCGACCGGCATGGCCGCAGTCGATCTGGCCCTGTTCGCGCTCGAGCCCGGCGACCTCCTGATCGCACCGCACGACCTGTACGGCGGCACCCACCGCCTGCTCTGCGCCCGCGCCCGCCGCGGCCATTTCGAGGTGGCCTTTGTCGACCAGAACGACGCCGCCGCCCTCGACGCCGCCTTCGCCCGCAAGCCCAAGCTGATCCTGATCGAGACCCCGTCCAACCCGCTGATGCGCGTCGTCGACGTGGCCGAGCTGTGCGCCCGCGCCAAGGCCGTCGGCTGCAAGGCGGCGGTGGACAACACCTTCCTCTCGCCGGCCCTGCAGAACCCGATCGCGCTCGGCGCCGACCTGGTGATCCACTCGACCACCAAATACATCAACGGCCACTCCGACGTCGTCGGCGGTTGCGTCGTGGCCAAGGATCCGGCGGACCTCGAACAGCTGACCTGGTGGGCCAACTGCCTGGGCGTCACGGGGTCGCCCTTCGACGCCTATCTGACCCTGCGCGGCGTGCGCACCCTGTTCGCCCGCGTCGAGCGGCAGCAGGCGACCGCCGGCCGCGTCGCCGAGTGGTTGGAAGCCCACCCCGCCGTCGCCGCCGTCCACTACCCGGGCCTGAAGAGCCACCCCGGCCACGCCGTCGCCGCGGCCCAGCAAAAGGGCTTCGGCGCCATGCTCAGCTTCGAACTGGCCGACCTGGACGCCGTGCGCACGCTCGTCGACCAGCTGGAGGTCTTCACCCTGGCGGAGTCCCTGGGCGGGGTCGAAAGCCTGATCGCCCACCCGACCCTGATGACCCACGCCGCCATGACGCCGGAGGCGCGTGAGACCGCCGGCATCACCGACGGCCTGCTGCGCCTGTCGATCGGCCTGGAGCATCCGGAAGACCTGCTGGCCGACCTGTCCCAGGCGCTCGACGCCGTCCTCGCGGCGAGCCAGCCGGCCGCCGAAGCCGCCTGAGGACGCCGCCGCCATGACCGCCCTCTCCCTCTCCCTCGCCATCCCGGCCGCCGACGACGCGTCCTCCCCCGTCACCGACGAACCGGTGGCCCTGCTGCAGCTCGACCTGTCCGACCCGCCCGAGGCCGCCTCGGCCGTCTATCGCGAGGTCCGCCGCGGCCGCCGCGTGGTCGCCGTCGCCTGCGGCAGGGCCGACGCCCCCGCCCGCCTGGCCCAGGCGCTCGACGCCATCGGCGTGGTCGCCGCCTTGCCCGTTCCCGGCGCCGGCCTGCTCAGCGGCGGCGTGTCCGTCGTGGCCGGCCCCGAGACCGCCCCGCCGCGTCCCGCCTCCCCCCCTGCCCGCCCCCTGCGCGTGGCCCTGGCCGGCTGCGGCGTGGTCGGCGGCGGCGTGCTGGCCCGCCTGCTCGCCGACGCGCGCTTCGAACTGATCGGCGTCCTGGTCCGCGACCCGGCCAAGCCTCGGGACACGGCCATTCCATCCGGCCTGGCGCTGTCCGACCCCGCCGCCCTGCTGGCGCGCGAGCCGGACGTCCTGGTCGAGGCCATCTCCGACGCCTCCACCGGCCGGGCCCTGATCCGCGCCGCCCTGGCCCGCGGCGTCCATGTGGTCAGCGCCAACAAGCAGGCCGTCGGCGGCGACCTGCCGGCCCTCTCTGCCCTGGCCGAGGCCTCGGGCGCTCGCCTGCTCTATTCGGCCAGCGTCGGCGGCGGTGCGCCCCTGATCGAGACCGTCCGCCGCGCCCGCGCCCATGGCGAGGTCGTCCGCATCGAGGCCGTGCTGAACGGCACCTGCAACTTCATCCTCAATCGCCTGTCCCAAGGCGTCGCCTTCGACCAGGCGCTGGATGGCGCCCGCGTCGCGGGCTTCGCCGAGGAGGATCCGTCCGCCGACCTGACCGGCCTCGATGCCGCCGCCAAGCTGTCGATCCTGGCCCATGAGGGCGCCGGCCTGATCCTGCCGGTCGAGGGCATCGGCCGGGATACGCTGGACGCCCAGGCCCCCTCGGGCCGCGTGCGCCAGCTGGCCCGCCTGGAGGCCGCTTCCGGTATCGCCAGCGTGCGCCTGGCCGCCGTCGACGGCGACCGTCTGTTCGCCGACCTCGACGATGAGTGGAACGCGCTGCGCGTGACCACCGCGGACGGCCGCGTCTTCACCGCCCGCGGCCGCGGGGCCGGGCGCATTCCGACGACCGAGAGCGTCTGGGCCGACCTGTCCGATCTCGCCGCGAACTGAGGCGACCCCGTAAAAGAAGGCGCCGCCGACCCGAAGGTCGACGGCGCCTAGTCAGGCTTCATGTTCAGGAGTGATCAGAAGCTGTAGCGGGCCCCGAAGAAATACTGGCGGCCGGTGTGGTGGTAGACAGAGGTGCTCGCGCGATCAGCGCCGTCGCCGACGATCTGATGGTTGAACTCGTCGGTCAGGTTGATGGCTTCGAAGGTCAGCTGGACCTGGTCGGTCAGCTGGTACGAGGCCGAGGCGTCGAGGTTGAACGTCTCGACCTTGCCCTCGATCTGGTTGCCGTTCCGGCCCGGGACGTTCTGGGTGTAGTCCGAACGCGACGACGCCGAGACGCGAGCCGAGAACTTTTCGTCCTCATAGTACAGGGTGGCGTTCCAGGATTCCGGCGACAGGTTGATCAGGTCGGCGGTCTGGAAGGCCGTGCACAGGGCGTTGGCGCAGTAGTCGATCTCGGATTCGACGTGGGTGTAGTTCATCTGCACGCCGGTGTTGCCCAGCAGGCCCGGCAGGAAGGTGAACGGCTGCTGGTAGCTGATCTCGAAGCCCTTCAGCGGGCCGCCTTCGGTGTTCACCGCGGCGGTCAGCTGGAAGACGGTCGTGGGCGAACAGGCCCCGGTGCAGAAGCCCGGCGCGAAGGCCGAGGGATTCAGGGCCGTCAGGGCCGTGTACGGCAGGTCCTGGCGGAGGATCTGAATGTAGGTGTCGATGTCCTTGTAGAAGTAGGCGAAGGACAGCAGGCTTTCCTCGGCGAAATACCACTCGACGCTCAGGTCGTAGGTATTTGCGCGGAACGGCTCCAGCTTCACATTGCCGATCGAGGCCGTGAAGTTCGGGCCCGAGGCGGCCAGCGAGGTGGTCGGAACCAGGTAGTTGGTGCCGGCCAGGGTGTTGCCGATCTGCGGGCGCGCCATGACCTTGGCGGCGCCGAAGCGGACCAGCAGGTCCTCCATCGGCTCGAAGGTCACGTTCAGCGACGGCAGGGTGTCGGTGTACTCGTTCTCGCCCTGAACCAGGGTGCCGCCGCCGGTCGAACTGTAGCCTTCCGCCTCGAGACGGGTGCTGACCTGACGGACGCCCAGGTTGCCGCGCACCGGCATCGAGCCGATCTCGGTGTTGAAGTCGGCCTGCAGATAGAAGGCCAGATCTTCTTCATAGATCGAGCGGTTGCCGCCCCGGGCGTTGCCGTTGGTGATGCTGGTCAGGCGGAAGTCGCCGCCCGGCACGCCGGTGTCGCAGTTGCAGTAGATGTCGAACAGGTCCGCAATCGCGCCCAGGTCGGGGCGCAGCCACGAGGTGTCGACGCCGCCCGGGGTCAGATTTGCACCGAAGCCGGTCAGCAGGTTCGAGATGTCCGCGACGGTGGTCCCCGCCGGCAGGACCGGAACCACGGTCTCATCGGTGCGGCGGAAGTCGAACGACGTCGAGTCGTAGGTCTTCCAGTTGACGCCGCCCTTGATGGTCAGCCAGTCGTTCGCATCGTACTCGAGGTCGGCCTGTGCGGAATCGAAGACCGTGTCCACGCCGTTCGGGCGCAGGCGGATCTCCGAGCGCGGCACCGCCGCCGTCGACGGGCGCCACTCCCAATTGGCCGGGTTGGTGACGTCGAAGCCGTAGTCGATGACCGGAGCGTTCGCGTTGCCGCGGAAGTCCCACGAATAGCCGTCGGTGTTGGAACGATCGAGGGTGACCGTGGTCTGCACCGGGTTGTCGAAGTTCGATTCCGCCCGACCGAAATAGTAGCTGCCGCGCAGGCGGTCGCTGAACTCGTGCTGAGCGGTGAAGCTGACCTGCAGGAATTCGGTCGACAGTTCGTCGAAGCGGCTTTCCGAGCGGATGTCGACGTTGTCGAACACGCCGTAGACCAGCATGTTGTTCTCGACCGCGGCGTCCAGCACGTGGATCTGGGTCTGGCCGCCGGCCGCGGCGTTGCGGCTGAACGACAGGGCTTCCAGGAAATCCTCCTGACGGGTGGCGTCCAGCTTCGAGTACAGGACGTCCATGGTCAGCAGGGTGGTTTCCGCCGGCCGCCACTGGAACGAACCGGTCACGCCCAGACGCTCCTGCTCGTGGGTCAGGCGACCGTAGCGCGGCAGGCGCGGAATGAAGACGCTCGGATCATTGGCCAGGGCGTAGGCGGCGTTGTTCGCGGCGGTGTTGGCCGGACGCGGGACGCCGGTGGCGCAGTTGGCGGCGCTGGATCCGGTTGAGCCGCTGTTGCCCGGGTTCTGCGGGCTGTAGCCGACCGGCGAGCAGAAGCCCCCGGTGTTGCCGGTGCCCGGCGCGGCGGCCGGTCCCCAGCGCACCGAGCTGAAGCCTTCCTCCAGCGAGTCGCGCTCGCTGTAAGCCACGGAGACCAGGGCCCCGAACTGGTCGTTCTCGCCGAAGGTGTCGCTCAGCAAGAAGGCGACGCGCGGGCTCCAGCTCTCGGACAGGTCGTTGTAGCCGGCCTGAACCGAGGCCGCGGCGTTGAAGCCGCGATAGTCGAACGGACGCGACGACTGCAGGTCGACCGTGGCGCCGAGCGAGCCTTCTTCAGTCTCTGCGGCGGCCGTCTTGCGGACCGTGATGCTCTGGAAGAGCTCGGCGGCGAAGACGTTGAAGTCGAAGCCGCGGCCACGGTTGGCTCCGCCCGAGGAATCGGTGCCGCCGGCGGTGGCCTGCGCTTCCATGCCGTTGATGCGGGTGCGGGTGAAGTCGGCGCCCAGGCCGCGCACCGTGATCGAGCGGCCTTCGCCGGCGTCGCGGTCGATGGCGACGCCCGGAATGCGCTGGATGGCTTCGGCCAGGTTGAGGTCGGGGAAGTCAGCGATGTCCTCGGCGACGATGACGTCGACGACGTTGGCTTCCTTGCGTTTCGCGTCCAGGCCGGCGCTCAGGCTGGCGCGGAACCCGGTGACGACGACTTCGTCGACTTCGTCCGGCGAGGTCTGCGGCGTGGTCTGCGGCGCGGTCTGGGCGGCGGCGGCGCCGACCCCCAGCGACAGGGCGACGGCCAGGCCGGACGCTCCCGCGAACAGGCTACGGCGAAGGGCGCGGGTCATCCCCGGCTGAATGGCTTGCAACATATGCCTCCTCCCAATGGGCATACAGGACGCCGAGGTGACCTCGGTCTATCGATTTTTGCGGTCCGGCATCGTTGGCCATCCCGTTTGACACCGGTGTCATCAATGTGCCCAATGGCTCCTGACACCGGTATCAATGTCGAGGCTAAACTGATGATCCGCGTCTCCGCAAGGCCGTTGTGTCGCAAAGTGGTCACAGGCGTTACAGTAACGCTGCTCGCCGTGTCGCTTGGAGCACACCCAGCCCTCGCACAGGCCCCGACAGGGGAAATTCTCGCCTTTCCGGGCGCCGAGGGCGCAGGTCGCCTGGCGCTGGGCGGGCGCGCCGGGGTGGTTCTACGGGTCACGAATCTCGAGGATGCCGGTCCGGGCAGCCTGCGGGCGGCGATTGAGGCCGACGGCCCGAGGACCATCGTCTTCGACATCGGCGGGACGATTCGCCTCGCCTCCCCGCTCCGCGTCCGCAAGGGCCGCCTCACCCTCGCCGGCCAGACGGCCCCCGGCGGCGGAATCACCCTGCGCGACCAGCCGCTGATCATCGCCGCGGATGACATCATCGTCCGCCATATCCGCTCGCGCCTCGGCGACGAGAGCGGGGTCGAGGCCGACGCCGTCTCGATCGAACGCGGCCGCCGAATCATCCTGGACCACGTCTCGGCCTCCTGGTCGGTCGACGAGACCCTCTCGGTGGGCAGCCGCTACGACCCGCCCGAGCGCGGCATCTACGACGTGACGGTGCAGTGGTCGGTCCTCGCCGAATCGCTCAACGCCTCCGGCCACGCCAAGGGCGACCACGGCTATGGCTCGCTGGTGCGCGGCAGCCACGGCGCCCGCATGAGCTTCCACCACAATCTGTGGGCCGCCCACCGGGCGCGCATGCCCCGGCCGGGAAACTACAATCCGCCGTCGGTCGATCCCGAAGGCCCTCGCTTCGAGTTCCGCTCGAACGTCTTCTACGACTGGGGCGGCTCACACGCAGGCTACAACGCCGACACCGACAGCCATGCGGCCTACGCCTTCATCGGCAACGCCTACCGGCCCGGCCCCGACTCCCGGGGCCGCTGGGCCTTCGAGGAGTCCAACCCGCTCGCCCGCGCCTGGTTCGAGGGCAACGCCCTGGAGGGCGTCACGCCCGCCGACCCCTGGAGCCTGGTGAAGGACTCCGACCGTCCGGGTTACCGCCTGGCCGCCCGTCCCGACTGGGCCGCGCCCGCGACCGAGGCGCCCGAGGCCGCGCTCGGGGCCGTGCTGGCCCGCGCCGGCGCCGGTCCCCGCGACGTAGTGGATCTGCGAATCATCCAGGGCGTCCGCGACGGGTCCGGCCGCATCATCGACAGCCAGGCCCAGGTCGGCGGCTGGCCCTCACTCGAGGCCGGCACACCCTGGGCGGACCAGGACGGCGACGGCCTGCCGGACGACTGGGAACGCGCGCACGGTCTGAACTCCGCCGATCCATCTGACGGCGCCGCCGACCGCAACGGCGACGGCTGGACCAATCTTGAGGACTGGCTGGCGGAACGGGCGGATGCGGCGGAGCCGATGGTCGCTAACCCGCCCGGCGGCGGCTGAGTGGCTAGTGGCTAGTGGCTAGTGGCTAGTGGCTAGTGAGAGTTGAACAGGCCCCGGATCGTGCTCAACCGGTCATCTGCGGGGGGCAGCTGGACGTCCACCCCTTCAGCGGCTGTAGCCAGCCACTAGCCACTTAGCCACTCAGCCGCCGCCCCTGCAGGCAGGTTCGCACCGCCCGCCCCCTTCCGGTGAAGGAGACTGAGGCCCCCCGGTCTCAGCCTCCCCACCCTGCCGTCGCTCAAAGCGCCGGCATACTCCCCGAAGGGAGGTTCAGCGCGCCAGCCAGCCGCCGTCGACGGCCAGCACGGTGCCGTGGACATAGGCCGCGGCGTCCGACGACAGGAACACCGCCGCACCGGCCAGGTCCGACGGGTCGCCCCAGCGACCGGCCGGGATGCGGGCCAGGATGTCGCGGTTGCGGGTCTCGTCGGCGCGCAGGGCCTCGGTGTTGTTGGTGGCGAAATAGCCCGGCGCGATGCCGTTGACGTTGATGCCCTTGGACGCCCACTCGCAGGCCAGCAGGCGCGTCAGCCCGGCCAGGCCGCTCTTGGACGCCGTGTAGGACGGCACGCGGATGCCGCCCTGGAAGCTCAACATGGAGCAGATATTGATGATCTTGCCGCCGCGGTTCGCCCCGACCCAGGTCCGCGCCACCGCCTGCGACAGGAAGAAGGCCGACTTCAGATTGGTGTCGATGACCGCGTCCCAGTCCTCTTCGGTGAAGTCGAGGCTGTCGTTACGGCGGATGATGCCGGCGTTGTTGACGAGGATGTCGACCGGGCCGGCCTCGGCCACCACGGCGGCGATCGGCGCGGTCGAGGAGAGGTCGGCGGAAATCGCCTGCAGCGTGCGACCCGCAGCAGCGACCAGTTCGGCGGTCTCCGTCGGCGCCGAGCGGCCGACGGCGACGATGTCGGCGCCCGCTTCCGCCAGGCCGACGGCGATGGCCTGGCCCAGGCCGGTGTTGGCGCCGGTGACGAGGGCGCGACGGCCCGAGAGGTCGAAAGCGCTCATTCAACTGGCCTCAAGGTTGGCGAACACGAAAGTCGACATACATTAACTAGGAGCCCGCTCGATGCGGATTGTACGCATAGGTAACCGGTGTCATAATCGGATGCAATCAAAGGAACAGGACGCAAGGCTTGTCGGCGCGGCGCTGATCGACCGCCGGCCCCTTCCCGTCATCCTGCCAAGAGGAACGCCATGAAAATCGCCCTGATCATCGAGAACAGCCAGGCCGCCAAGAGCGAGACGATTCACGCCGCCCTGACCGCGGTGGCGGAGCCGCTGGGCCACGAGGTGTTCCACTATGGCATGTACGCCCCCGAGGATAAGGCCTCGCTGACCTACGTCATGAACGGCCTGCTGGCCGGGATCCTGCTCAACTCCGGCGCCGCCGACTTCGTGGTCACCGGCTGCGGCACCGGCATGGGCTCCATGCTCGCCTGCAACTCAATGCCGGGCGTCTTCTGCGGCCTGGTCATCGACCCCACCGACGCCTTCCTGTTCGGCCAGATCAACGACGGCAACGCCATCTCCATGCCCTACGCCAAGGGCTTCGGCTGGGCCGCCGAGCTGAACCTGCAGGACGTCTACCGCAAGCTGTTCGACGGCGAGCGCGGCCTGGGCTATCCCAAGGAGCGCGCCGAGATCATGGCCAAAAACCGCGGCATCCTGAAAACGCTGAAGGCCGCGACCTGCAAGGACATGCTGTCGGCCCTGAAGGCCGTGGACCAGGACCTGCTGAAGGCCGCCGTCTCGGGCGAGCGCTTCCAGGAGTATTTCTTCGCCAACTCCAAGGACGAAGAGATCAGCGCCTACCTGCGCGGCCTCGTCGGCAGCCCGAAGGTTCTCGAGAACGCCTGAGCCTAGGCCGTCGGCGCGGCCGTCGACTCCCGCACGACCAGCGACGGGTCGACCACCGGCTGGACCAGGGTTGCGGGATCAAGGCCGCGGATGCCGGCCGTCAGCTTCTCGGCCGCCATCCGGCCCATGTCGCGGATCGGCAGGCGCACCGTGGTCAGGTTGGGCCACACGCGCGAGGCCATCGGCAGGTCGTCGAAGCCGACGATCGACAGCTCGCCTGGCACATCCAGACCCGCGTCGCGCGCCGCCTTCATGACCCCGATGGCCATTTCGTCGTTGCCGGCGAAGATGGCCGTCGGCGGGGCCTTCATGGCCAGCAGGCTCTGCGCCGCCTCGACCCCGGACTCGAAAGTGTAGGCGCCCTGTCGGACATAGGCGTCGTCGAGGGTGACGCCGTGCTCGGCCAGTCCCTCCCGGAAGCCCCGGCCCCGCTCGTGCGACGAGCGGAAGGTGTCGGGACCCGAGATGAAGGCCACCCGGGTGTGCCCCAGCTCGGCCAGGTGCCGCGCCGCCTGCGCCGCGCCGCGGCTGTCGTGCGTCACCACCATGCAGGCCGCCTCGTCCAGCGACACCGAGGCGATGCGGACGTAGGGGCAGTCGACCTCCTTGAGGATCTCGATGACCCGATCGTCCTCGGACACCGACGGCGGCATCACCACGCCGAACAGCTTCTGGCGCACGATGAAGCCGCGGACGTCGTTGAGGAAGGTCGGCGAGGCCCGGTTGCACGGGTGCACCACCAGTTCGAGGCCTGAGCCCCGCACCGCATCCAGCACGCCCTGCTGCATGTTCACGACGTAGTTCGGGCTCGGGTTGTCGTAGATCATCCCGACCAGGAACGACCGCCGGAAGGCCAGCCCGCGCGCCTGCGGATCGGGGGTGAAGCCGTGCTCGGCGATCACCGCCTCGACCCGTTTGCGGGTCTCTTCCTTGACGAACGGCGAGTTGTTGATGACGCGCGAGACGGTCTTCTTCGACACCTCCGCGAGCCGGGCGATGTCGTTGATCGTGGCGGGTTTTCCGCCAGGCCGTCTATGCTCGGTCACGCGAAGAATCTCTCTGAACGAACAACGTCTTTAAACTCAGCCGAGCGTTCTGTCAGCGATTCACGTACCGCGACGCTGCGCCGGGCGGCTGAGCACCTCGTCGCGCAGAGGGGTCATGAAGCGCAGGTCCCATTCGTCGGGGTTGAACGGCTTGCGAGTCGCCTCGGCGATCGCCGGATAGCCGCCGACCTCGCGCTCGTGGTCTATGATCTCGCCGCGCCCCTCGGCCACCTCGGCGACCAGCAGGACGTCGCGCATGTCGCGGTCCCACGGGCGCGCGCCGGCCTGGCCAAGCACCGCCACCTGCACCTGCTCGGCCGGGATCGGCTGCAGGCCGTCCCACCACACCGGCGGACGACGGGTCTCGATGATTCGCGCCGGCGCCGTGGTGTAGCGGCCGAACATGCGGATCGGCTCGCCGACCTGGTCCACCGCGATGTTGTCGCGGCCGTAGAACTCCAGATCGCCCGCGCCGCCGATCATAAGGAAGGCCAGGCGGTCGGTCGGAGTCGACGGGCCGGCGCGCAGAACGTTGCCGACGGCGGTCATCTTGCCGACCTCATAGGGATGGTTCAGCCACTCCTCCGGAGCGAGGTTGTAGTGCAGCGCCCGCGGGCCCGGATTGTAGATCAGGTTGTTGGCGATGACCCCGTGCACCCCACCCTTGAACAGCGGACTGCGCTCATAGTTGTGGGCGTACAGGTTGCCGACGATCAGCAGGCCGGTGACGTTGTCGTGGATCAGCGAGCCCTTGGAGTGCTCGCCCTTCGAATGGCTCGAATAGGCCAGGCTCTCGGCGATCAGATTGTTCGAGAAGGTGATGTTGTGGCTGGTGCCGGCGCGCCATTCCTCGGGCGTCGAGCCGGTGAAGCGCGGACCCGAGGCGGACAGGTTCTCGTCGGTGCCCCACTCCAGGCTGCAATGGTCGACGATGACGTTGTAGGCGGCCTGGGTCGAGATGCTGTCCTCGTCCCAGCCGCTCATCCAGGCCTGATCGGCCGAGCCAGGACGAATGCGGATGTGCTGCACGATCACGTCGTGGCCGCCGATGTCCATACCACCGCGGATCAGGGTGATGCCCGGCGACGGCGCGGTCTGGCCGGCGATGGTGATGTAGGGGTTGTTCAGCTTCAGGGTCTTGCGGTTCAGGTCGATCACCCCGCCGACCTCGAAGACCACGATGCGCGGCCCCTCGGCCTCGATCGCCTCGCGCAGCGAGCCCGGGCCCTCCCCGTTCAGATTGGTCACGCGGATGATCCGTCCGCCGCGTCCGCCCGGCGTCTGCGACGCCCATCCGAGCGCGCCCGGGAAGGCCGGCAGCGCGGCTTCGGCGGCGGCTGGCGCGGCCTGGGTCTGCGCCAGCAGCGGGGCCGGCGCGGCGAGCATTGCGAACAGGGCGGCCGCAAGCGCGGCGGGGCGGGCCAGGGTCATCGTTCCTCCAAATCGCATTGGTCGCTGTGCTCGCGACCTTATCGCAAAGGCGTCGCAGAACGCGTCGCCGGATTCAAATTGACACCGGTTTCCTTCCTGCGCAATGTTTGACGCAACAGGGAGGCGGCGTGAGCCACGCACAAGATAATTCATATGCTTCGCCGATCGCGCGAGCCTTCACCGAGGCTCGTCGCGCGGGCGTCGCCGTACCCGTCTATCCCGGCGATGAGCCGGCGTCGCTGGACGCCGCCTACGCCATCCAGGACGACGCCATCGCGCTCTGGCCGGACCGAATCGCCGGCTGGAAGCTGGGCCGCATCAATGCGCCTTTCGACGCCCGTTTCGGCGCCGGGCGCCTGGCCGGGCCGATCTTCTCGTCCAACGTCTGGTCCAGCGGCGAAGCGGCCGTTGAGTTCGGCGTGATCCCCGGCGGTTTCGCCGCCGTGGAAGCTGAGTATGTCCTCGAACTGGCCGAGACCGCACCGGATCGCGAAGGCTGGACGGCCGTGACCGTCGCGCCTCTGGTCGGCCGCGTCTTCGCCGGCGTCGAGATCGCGGGCAGCCCTTTCGCCGGGATCAACGACCACGGTCCGGCCGTCACAGCCTCCGACTTCGGGAACAACGCCGGCCTGATCCTGGGCCCCGAGATTTCGGACTGGCGCGCGCGGCTCGCGGGGCTGACCTGTTCGGTGACCATCGACGGGACCCTGATCGGTCACGGGGGGGCCGCCTCGATACCTGGAGGGCCGCTCGATTCCCTGGCCTTCCTGCTGAACCTGCTGCACCGTCGCGGACGGCGGCTGGAGGCGGGGCAGCTGATCTCGACCGGCGCGGCGACCGGAGTTCACGCGGTCCGCGCCGGCCAGGCCTCCGTCGCCGATTTCGGAGCCGACGGCCGCATCGAATGTCTGGCCGTCGCAGTGGGTGGAGCGTCGTCGTGAGTCTGACCCGGAGAACCCTCGGCCTCGCTGGCCTCGCCGGCCTTGCCGCCTGTTCCCCGCGCACCGCCGCCGGCGGCGGTCTCACCCTCAGCGCCGTCGACGTCCATCCGGCCGACTATCCCACTGTCCTGGCGGTGAAGTGGATGGGCGAGGAGCTGGGCCGGCTGACCAACGGCCGCATCGGCGTCCGGCAGTTCCCGGCGGGCCAGCTGGGCACCGAGGACGATTCCATCGGCCTGACCCGCTTCAAGGCCGTCGACATCTGCCGCGTCGCGGTCGCGGCCCTGAACAACGCCTTCCCCGAGACCCGACTGCTGGCCCTGCCCTATGTCTACCGCGACGTGAAGCACGTGCGGGCGGTGGTCGACGGCGATATCGGGACCGAGCTGCTAAACGTATTCGAGGGTCGCGGCCTGATCGGCCTGGCCTATTACGACGCCGCCCCGCGGAGCTTCTACAACGTCCGCCATCCGGTGACCGAGCCGGGCCAGATGCGCGGCCTGAAGATGCGGGCGCCGCAGTCGGACATCTTCCTGGATTCGATCCGGGCCATGGGCGCCAATCCGACGCCGCTGACCTTCGGGGCGGTGTTCTCGTCGCTGCAGACGCACCTGATCGACGGGGCTGAGAACAACTGGCCCAGCTACCAGTCGAGCCGCCAGTTCGAGGTCGCCCGCTACTGGAGCCAGACCGAGCATTCCTTCTCCCCGGACGCCCTGCTGATGTCGAAGGCCAGCTTTGAGCAGCTGACGCCGGCCGACCGCGAGCTGGTCCGCGACGTCGCCCGCCGCTCGGTGCAGGTGATGCGCGTCGAGTGGGACAAGCGCGAGGCCAAGGCCCGCGCCGCCGTCATCGCCGCCGGGACCCAGGTCTCCGAAGTCGACAAGGCGGCCTTCGCCGCCACCGTCCGGCCCGTGCTGGACAAATATCTTGCCGAGCCGCGCCTGCGCGCGCTCCACGAACGTATCGCAGCGGTCGCCTGAACGACCGCGCACCTCAAGTCGGCGCTCAGGGAGGGCCCGAATGTCTGAACCTCGACGCGGATTCGTCCGCGCGCTCGATGGCTTGGCCGTGCTTGTCATGGGCCTGGCCGGAGCCGCCCTTGTGGGCATGGCGCTGGTGCAGGCCTGGCAGGTCTTCGCCCGCTATGTCCTGAACGACAGCCCGGGCTGGACCGAGCCGGTGGCGCTGCTGCTGATGAGCTTCGCCGTCATGTTCGGGGCCGCCGTCGCCGTGCGCCGCGAGAGCCATTTCGCCTTCCAGTCCTTCCTGCACGCCGCTCCGGGGCGGCTGCAGTGGCTGCTCAAGACCTTCTCGCGCCTGATCGCCGCCGCCTCGGGCGCCGGGCTGATGGTGCTGGGCGGGGCGCTGATGATCGATGAGTGGCCGGTGGCCATGGCCGGCGCGCCGCTGCCGTCGGGCACGAAATTCATGGGCCTGTGCATCGGCGGGGCGCTGATCCTGCTGTTCTCGCTCGAGCGCCTGCTGACCGGCGACTTCGCGTCCGACGAAGCCCCCGAGGAGGACTGAGCATGGAGTACATCATCCTCTTCGGCCTGCTGGGCGTGCTGCTGGCGCTGGGCGTGCCGGTGGCCTTCTCGCTGCTGGCGGCGACCCTGGCGACGGTGGTCTATCTGGCCATCCCGCCGATCGTGGTCTTCCAGCAGATGGGCGCCGACATCACCTCGGTGGCCCTTCTCGCCATCCCGCTGTTCATCTTCACCGGCGAGCTGATGATGAAGGGCGGCCTGTCCGACCGGATGATCGCCCTCGCCGGCTCCATGGTCGGCCACATCCGGGGCGGCCTGGGCCAGGTCACCGTCGTCGGCTCGACCCTGTTCGGCGGCGTCTCGGGCAGCGCCATCGCCGACGTCTCGGCCATCGGCGGCACGATGATCCCGCAGATGAAGAAGCGCGGCTACGACGCCGACTTCGCCGTCAACATCACCATCTCGGCGGCCCTCGTGGCCCTGCTGGTGCCGCCCTCGCACAACATGATCCTGTACTCGGCCTCGGCCGGGGGCGGGGTCTCGATCTCCGACCTGTTCGCGGCGGGCATCATGCCGGCCCTGCTGCTGGCGGCGGCGCTGATGATCACGGCCTATGTCATCGCCCGCAAGCGCGGCTACGCGGCCGAGCCCTTCCCGGGCCTGCCCGCCGTCCTCGCCCGCCTGATCGCGGCCATCCCCGGCCTGCTGCTGGTCGGCATCATCTTCGGCGGCATCCGGGCGGGCGTCTTCACCGCCGTGGAGAGCGCCTCGATCGCCGTGGTCTACGCCACCATCGTCACCGGCCTGGTCTACCGCCACATGAGCTGGAGCGCCTTCAAGGCGGCCTGCACGGCGGCGGCGCGCACATCGGGGGCTGTGCTGTTCATCATCGGCTGCGCCGGGGCCTTCGGCTGGCTGATGGCCTGGATGCAGGTGCCGGCCATGACCGTCGAGCTGCTGCAGGCGGCCACCGACAACCCGATCATCGTCCTGCTGCTGATCAACATCATCCTGCTGCTGCTCGGCACCTTCATGGACATGGCGCCGGTGATCATCATCTGCACCCCCATCTTCCTGCCGGTGGCCAAGGCCTATGGCGTGGACCCGGTGCAGTTCGGGGTCATCCTGCTGCTCAACTGCGGCATCGGCCTGATCACCCCGCCGGTCGGCTCGGTGCAGTTCGTGGGCTGCGCCATCGGGCGGATCAGCATGGCCCAGTCGATGCGCACCATCTGGCCCTTCTACCTGGCTTGCACCGCGGTGCTGATGCTGGTCACCTTCGTACCGGCTCTGTCGCTGTGGCTGCCCTCGCTGATGAAATGACCGAACTGAAGGGGCTCAAGCCCGCCGACGCCTGCCGCTGGGACTGCGCCGCCCTGGGCGAGGTGATGCTGCGCCTCGATCCGGGCGAGGGCCGCATCCGCACCGCCCGGACCTTCCAGGTCTGGGAGGGCGGAGGCGAGTACAACGTCGCCCGCGGCCTCAGGAAGACCTTCGGCCTGCGCAGCACCGTGGTCACCGCCCTGCCCCGCAGCGAGACCGGCGCCCTGGTCGAGGACCTGATCTCGCAGGGCGGGGTCGGCACGTCCCACATCCTGTGGCGCGAGGCCGACGGGGTCGGCCGCAACACCCGGGTGGGCCTCAACTTCACCGAGCGCGGGTTCGGGCCGCGCGGGGCCCTGGGCTGCTCGGACCGGGCCAACTCCTCGGCCTCGCAGATGCGCCCGGACGAGGTCGACTGGGACGCCCTGTTCGAAACCGAAGGCGTGCGCTGGCTGCACACCGGCGGCATCTTCGCCGCCCTGTCCGCTGACACCGCGGAGACGACCCTGGCCGCCATCCGCGCCGCCAAGCGCCACGGCGTCATCGTCAGCTACGACCTGAACTACCGCGCCAGCCTGTGGTCCAGCCATCCGGATCCCGACGCGGCCCGGCGCGTCAACCGCGAGATCGCCGGCCTGGTCGACGTGCTGGTCGGGGACGAATACGCCTACGCCTCCTGCCTCGGGATCGAGACGCCGGAGACCCGAGTCGACCCTTGCGACGGCCGCCCCTTTGACGCCCTCGTCGGCCGCATCGCCGGCGAGCTGCCCAACGTCCAGGTCTTCGCCGCCACCCTGCGCGACCCGATCTCGGCCTCGGCCAACCGCTGGGGCGGCGTGCTGTGGCTGGGCGGCGAGCGCTACGCCACGCCGGTGACGGACGTCGCCATCCTCGACCGTGTGGGCGGCGGCGACGGCTTCGTCTCGGGCCTGGCCTGGGCCTTCATGGAAGGGCTGGGACCGCAGGCGGCGGTCGACTACGGCACGGCCCACGGGGCGATCGCGATGACCACCCCCGGCGACAACGCCATGACCTCCCTGGCCGAGGTGAAGGCGCTGGTCGGGGGCCGGGGCGCCGCGGCGGTGCGGTGAGTCCGACGCAAAAAACAGAGTCTGAATCGTCTGAATGGTCTGAAATCGGGTGAGAGCCCGAGCGATAAAAAACAGAGTCTGAATAGTCTGAATCGTCTGAAATCTCCGCGTAAGTGATTGTTTTTCCGTTCGGCGACTGACGGTGAGAGTCTGAATCCCGTTCGGCGCATCGACGGGGCGAGAACCTGCCACGGGCCTGCGCCAGAAGCGGTCGTTCGATCTGCGCCCTTCTCCCGATGGGAGAAGGTGGCCCGAAGGGCCGGATGCGGGTCGGCTGGCGGACGCGGCGAAGCCGCCCTCGAGCAGTCGACCCTCGCCCTTGAGCGCAAGGACGACGGCTACGCCGCCGTGCGCTCAAGCCCTCTCCCATTGGGAGAGGGATCGGATAGGCTGCTCTTCAAGACGTCCGGGGAGGGACCATGACCGAGACCGCCGCCGAAGGGCACACCGTCGACCGCAGCGACAAGCTGGTCATCCTGGCCTCGTCCGTGGGGACGGTGATCGAGTGGTACGACTTCTACCTGTACGGGTCGCTGGCGGCGATCATCACGGCGCAGTTCTTCTCGGGGGTGAACGAGACCACCGGCTTCATCTTCGCGCTGATGGCGTTCGCGGCGGGGTTTGCGGTCAGGCCGTTCGGGGCGATTTTCTTCGGGCGGCTGGGCGACCTGTGGGGGCGCAAGAACACCTTTCTGGTGACCATGCTGCTGATGGGGCTGTCGACCTTCGTGGTCGGGTTGCTGCCGTCCTATGCGGCCATCGGGGTGGCGGCGCCGGTGATCCTGGTGCTGATGCGGCTGGTGCAGGGGCTGGCGCTGGGCGGCGAGTACGGCGGGGCCGCGACCTATGTGGCCGAGCATGCGCCGCCGGGTAAGCGCGGCTTCTACACCAGCTTCATCCAGATCACGGCGACGGCCGGGCTGATGCTGAGCCTGCTGGTCATCCTGGGCGTGCGCACCTGGCTGGGCGAGGACGCCTTCAAGGAATGGGGCTGGCGCATCCCCTTCCTGGTCTCGATCCTGCTGCTCGGCGTGTCGCTTTGGATCCGGCTCAAGCTGGCCGAGAGCCCCGCCTTCCAGCGCATGAAGGCCGAGGGCAAGGGATCGACGACGCCGCTGAAGGACAGCTTCGGCAAATGGCCGAACCTCAAGCTGGTGCTGGTCGCCCTGTTCGGGCTCGCGGCCGGCCAGGCGGTGGTCTGGTACACCGGCCAATTCTACGCCCTGTTCTTCCTCGAGAAGACGCTGAAGGTCGAACCGGCCCTGGCCAATGTGCTGGTCGCCGTCGCCCTGCTGCTGGCCACGCCCTTCTTCGTCTTCTGGGGCTGGCTGTCGGACAAGGTGGGCCGCAAGCCGATCATCCTGGCCGGCTGCCTGATCGCGGCCCTGACCTATTTCCCGCTCTTCCACGCCCTGACCGGCGCCGCCAAACCGCAGCTGGCGGCGGCGACGGCGAGCGCGCCCGTCACCGTGGTCGCCGACCCGGCCGACTGCGCCTTCCAGTTCGATCCGGTGGGGAAGACCGTGTTCGACAGCTCGTGCGACGTGGCCAAGTCGTTCCTGGCCAAGGCCGGCGTGACCTATGAGACCGTCGCGGCCCCCGCCGGCTCGGTGGCGGAGGTGCGCATCGGCGACGTGGTCCTACCCGGCCATACCGGCGACAAGGCCGCGCGCGCCGAGTGGGAGAAGGGCCTCGGCGCCGCCCTGACCGCCGCCGGCTATCCGGCCAAGGCGGACAGCGCCCTGGTCAACAAGCCGCTGGTCGTCGGCATCCTGTTCCTGCTCGTCTTCTATGTGACCATGGTCTACGGGCCGATCGCCGCGGCCCTCGTCGAGATGTTCCCGACGCGGGTGCGCTACACCTCGATGTCCCTGCCCTATCACATCGGCAACGGCTGGTTCGGCGGCTTCCTGCCGACCACGGCCTTCGCCATCGTGGCGGCGACGGGCAACATCTATGCGGGCCTCTGGTACCCGATCGTGGTGGCGCTGCTGACGGTGATCGTCGGCGCCGTGCTGGTGAAGGACCGCAAGGACGTCGACATCCATGAGTGACGTCCTCACCCCGACGGCGTCAGCCCTGCTGCTGCCGCTGTTCCTGCATTTCGGCCTGGTGGTCTTCCTCTATGTGGCGCTGACCTGGGCGCGGATGATCACCGTGCGGCGCGGCGCGGCGGCCTACGGCGACTTCGCCCGCACCGACGGCGACCAGCCGCTCTCGGCGCGCTTCCAGCGCAATCTCGCGAACCAGTTCGAAGCCCCCGTCTTCGCCTGGATCGGCGCCCTGCTGCTGGTCCTGACGGGGCAGGCGACGGCCTGGGACGTGGCCGCCGCCTGGGTTTTTCTGGCCGGTCGCCTGATTCACACCTGGGTCCAGTGCAGCGGCGACAACGTCGCCCTGCGCGGCCGGGTGTTCCCGATCACCTTCCTGGCCGTGATCTGGCTGATGGGCCACGCGGCGGTAGCGGTGCTGGGCGTCGTCTGGGGGTCATAGGATCTTGTCATCCCGGACGCCGCGAAGCGGCGATCCGGGACGCTTCAGCGCGCAAGCTATCCTCCCGGAAGCGGCGTCAGCAGCTATCCGGGAGACAGGTCGTGCGGCGATCACCCGTCTCCCGGACAATCGCGCCGCGATTTCCGGGAGCCCGGCCGAGGAGGCGCACCCCGTCCCGGATCGCCGCTTCGCGGCGTCCGGGATGACAAGGTGCAACGCCGGGACCGCGAGGAATGTCGATTGGCCCTAGATCGCCTCCAGCGCCTGAACCAGATCGGCGTAGAGGTCGTCGACGTTCTCGATGCCGACCGACAGACGAACCAGGTTGTCGCCGATGCCGCACTGGATTTTGGCCTCCGGGCTGTAGTCCGAGTGGGTGGTGCTGGACGGGTGCGACACCAGGCTCTCGGTGCCGCCCAGCGACACCGCCAGCTTGAACAGCTGCAGGGCGTTGAGCATGCGGAAGGCCTCGGCCTCGCCGCCCTTGAGGCGGAGCGAGAAGGTCGAGCCGGCGCCGGTGCACTGGCGCGCGAAGATGGCCTGCTGTGCGGGCGAGCTCTCGGCCCCGCCGGCGTCAAGGACCTCCAGAATTTTCGGATGACCGCGCAGACGGCGGACCAGCTCCATGGCGTTGGACTGCGATCGCTCCATGCGGATGTGCAGGGTCTCGAGGCTGCGCATCAACAGCCAGGCGGTGTGGGGATCGGTGATCGTCCCGCAGATGGTGCGCATCTCGGCGACACGGGCCATCAGGTCGGCGCGGCCCATGCACGCCCCTGCGATCAGGTCCGAGTGGCCGCCGACGTATTTGGTCAGCGAATAGAGGACCAGATCCGCCCCGTGCTGGAGAGGATTCTGCCACAGCGGGCCGAGGAAGGTGTTGTCGACCAACAGCGCTGGAGCTTCGGCCTGTTCGAGCGCCTTGATAGCGGCGGAAGTCGCCTCAAGGTCGATCAGTTTGTTGGTCGGATTGGCGGGAGTTTCGACATAGACGGCGGCCAGGCGGCCGCCCTTGCGCTTGGCAAGATACGCAGCGTTTTCGATCACGTCGGCCAGAGCCGCACCCGGCTCTTCTGCGAGGCTGATCGGCGTGAAGTTTGTGCGCGGCGGGATGACGTCGGCGACGCTGACCGTCGTAACGCCCATGCGCGGCAGGATGCGGTCGAACAGATACTCGGTGCCGCCATAGGCCGGGGCCGTGTAGACGACCACGTCATTGGGCCGGCTCAGCGCCAGGATGGTGGTCGAGATGGCCGCCATGCCGCTGGAGAAGACCAGGGCCTTGTCCGCCCCGTCCCACACCGCCAGCCGGTCCTCGAGGATCTCGAGATTGGGATTGTTGATGCGGGAGTAGATGAGGCCGAGCGCCTCTTCCGGATCCTTTTCGCGCAGGCCGTAGGCCACTTCGAAGAAGCGCTTGCCGTCCTCGGCCGAGCGGAAGACGAAGGTGGAGGTCTGGAAGATCGGGGCCTTGATGGAGCCCTCGGAGAGGGCCGGATCATAGCCGTAGCCCATCATCAGGGTTTCGGGGGCAAGCGAACGATCGCCGATGGTGCGGCTGCGGTGACGACTCATACTGGGAAAGCTCCGTGGACCCGCGCTCGTAACCGGGTGGAGAGCCGTCGTCACCTGATCGCCGATCAGTGAATGATCACACCGGAAATCCCTCGTACCGCAGAAGAAAAATGCCGAGTCGGCGGACGTCGGGCGCCGCTCACATACCGCCGACTGTGGCTCAAGCGTCACCATTGCTGGCCATCGTCACAATTCGCGCCTAGACAAGCGTAGCCGTTGGATCGCCGTCGCGGGCGGCGCGTTCATGCGCGGCATTGCCCGATACCGGGGGATCCGGGCTGCGCGTCCTCGCGCCCTGCGCCCTCCGCCCTGCCTGGAAGGCCTGATGACGAAGAAGACTGCGCTGATTACCGGGATCACGGGCCAGGACGGTTCGTATCTGGCGGAATTCCTTCTGGAAAAGGGCTACGACGTCCACGGCATCAAGCGCCGATCTTCGCTATTCAACACCGAACGGGTCGACCACATCTATCAGGACCTGCACGACGGGGACGTGCGCTTCCAGATGCATTTCGGCGACCTGACCGACACCTCCAACCTGGTGCGCATCATCCAGGAGGTTCAGCCGGACGAGATCTACAACCTCGGCGCCCAGAGCCATGTGGCGGTCAGCTTCGAGACGCCGGAGTACACCGCCGACGTCGACGCGCTGGGCACCCTGCGGCTGCTGGAGGCGATCCGCCTGCTGAAGCTGGAGAAGAAGACCAAATTCTACCAGGCCTCGACGTCCGAGCTGTACGGCCAGGTGCAGGCGCCGATCCAGTCGGAGACGACGCCCTTCTATCCGCGCAGCCCCTACGCCGTGGCCAAGATGTTCGCCTACTGGATCTGCGTGAACTACCGCGAGGCCTACGGAATCTTCGCCTGCAACGGCATCCTGTTCAATCACGAGAGCGAGCGGCGCGGCGAGACCTTCGTCACCCGCAAGATCACCCGCGGCCTGGGCGAAATCGCCCAGGGGCTGAGCGACTGCCTCTACCTGGGCAACATGGACGCCCTGCGCGACTGGGGCCACGCCAAGGACTACGTCCGCATGCAGTGGCTGATGCTGCAGCAGGACACGCCGGAAGACTTCGTCATCGCCACCGGCAAACAGTACAGCGTGCGCCAGTTCGTCGAAGTCTCGGCGGCGCGCATCGGCGTGACCCTGCGCTGGGAGGGCTCGGGCGTCGACGAGATCGGCATCGTCGAGAGCATCGACCAGGCCCATGCGGTGAGCCGCTGCCCGGCCATCTCCGAGGGCCAGGTGATCGTTCGGGTCGACCCGCGCTACTTCCGCCCGACCGAGGTGGAGACCCTGCTGGGCGATCCGTCGAAGGCCAAGGCCAAGCTGGGCTGGGAGCCGGAGATCAGCTTCGAGGAGATGGTCGACGAGATGATGGAGGCCGACCTGCTGGCCGCCCGGAAGGCGCTGCTGCTCAAGAACGCCGACTGGAGCTGACGGTGGTTGATCCCTTCGTTCGCCTCGACCGCAAGGCCCACCGGCGCGAGGACAACCGCGGCTGGCTGGAAGTCCTCTACGAGAGCGACGCCATGGTGCTGAAGCGGTCGTTCTCGAAACAGGGCGTCTTCCGCGGCCTGCACGTTCAGCGCGGCGCCTCGCCCCAGACCAAGATGATCCGCGTCGTCGAGGGTTCGATCGTCGACGTCGTGGTGTCGATGGAGGATCCGTCGCGGGAGCTGAAGACGGCCACCCTGACCCCGGCTGACGGCTGGGTGCGGATCGGAGCCGAGTACGCCCACGGCTTCTACGCCCTGCAAGACACTGTCTTTGAATATGTTTGCGACGGCGGCTACGATGAGGCTTCGGAGGAGGCGTATTCGATCGCCGATCGCCTGCCGGCGCTGCTGGGGGTCCAGACGGTGATCCTTTCGGACAAGGACCGCGCGGCGCCGCCGCTGACAGCGGCCGGAGCAGAGTGATGACCAAGCTTTCCCTGATCACCGCCAGCTACAACAGCGCCCGCACCATCGCCGACACCCTCAAGTCGGTGAACGCCCAGACCTATCCGGACATCGAGTACCTGGTCGTCGACGGCGGCTCCAAGGACGACACGATGGCGATCGTGGCGCGCGAGGGTCAACGGGTGACCTCGGCGGTGTCGGAGCCCGACAAGGGCATCTACGACGCCTACAACAAGGGCCTGGCGCGGGCGACGGGCGAGGTCATCGGCTTCATCAACTCGGACGACTACTACTGCAGCCCCGAGGCCATCGCCGAGGTCATGGCGGCCTTTGACGCCGACCCCGAGCTGGAAGCGGTGCATGGGGACCTGGTCTATGTGGACCCGGTCGACACCACCAAGATCGAGCGCCACTGGAAGGGCCGGCCGTCGACGGTCGAGAACCTGCGCCGCGGCTTCATCCCGGCCCACCCGACCCTGTTCCTGCGCCGCAGCGCCTACGACAAGATCGGCCAGTTCGACACCAACTACCGGCTGGCGGCCGACTACGACTTCATGCTGCGGGCCTTCTATGTGCACCGGATCAAGTCGCTCTACATCCCGAGCATCTGGGTGCGGATGCGCTCGGGCGGCGCGACCGGCGGCACCACCGCCAGCATCCTCAAGCAGAACGACGAGATCCGGGCGTCGCAGGCGGCGCACGGGCTGAACTATCCCAAGGCCCTGTTCTTCGCCCACAAGGTGCTGGACCGCTCGGTGCAGCGCGCCCGCGCGCCCTTCGTGAAGGCCCCCGACATCGCGGGAACGGGCGGAAAATGATCGACGGCAAGCGGGTCCTGGCGATCGTTCCGGCGCGGAAGGGCTCCAAGGGCCTGCCGCAGAAGAACGTCCGGCCGCTGGCGGGCAAGCCCCTGCTGGCCTGGCCGATCGCGGCCGCGCGCGCCTCGGCCCATGTCGACCGGGTGATCATCTCGACGGACGATCAAGCCTTCGCCGATCTGGCGGTCGAGCACGGCGCCGACGCGCCGTTCCTGCGGCCGGCCGAATTGGCCAGCGACACGGCGCCGTCGATCGGCTTCATCCTGCATGCGGTCGAGACCCTGGCCGAGGCGGGCGACGTCTATGACTATGTCGTCCTGCTGGAGCCGACCTCGCCCCTGACCGAGGGCTCGGACGTGGACGCCGCGCTGGAGCAGCTGGTCGCCGGCGACGCCGACGCCATCGTCGGCGTGTCCAAGCTGGAAGCGACCCATCCGGCCTTCGCCGTGCGCAAGGCCGACGACGGCGGCATCACGCCGTACGCGGCGGCCAGCTTCGGCGAGATGCCGCGCCGTCAGGACATCGAGCCGCTGTTCGTGCTGGACGGCACCCTCTACGCCTCGACCGTCGAGGCGCTGAAGCGCGAGCGCGGCTTCTGCCATGCGCGGACGCTGGGCTATGAGACGGCGCGCCACAAGGCGCACGAAGTCGACGACCTGGTCGACTTCATCTGCATCGAGGCGATAGCCTCGAACCTCGACACCATCCTGAACGAAGGCCGGACCTCCCCGTCCGGCGCGGAATGACCATGCGCAAATGCACCCGATGCCTGACCCCCGAGACGGTCGACACCATCACCTATGATGAGGAAGGCGTCTGCTCGGTCTGCCGGCAGGTCGAATTCAAGCAGGACAAGATCGACTGGGCCGACCGCCAGCGCCAGCTCGACGAGATCGTCGCCCAGCACAAGGGCAAGGGCCTGTACGACTGCATCGTCCCCTATTCGGGCGGCAAGGACTCGGTCTTCCAGCTCTACTACATCATCAAGGTGCTGAAGCTTAAGCCGCTGGTGGTGCGCTACAACCACTGGGGCTACCGGCCCAAGGTCGACGAGCTGAACACCTCGGTGTTCAAGCAACTGGGCTGCGACGTGGTCGAGTTCACGCCGAACTTCCACGTCGTGCGCGAGTTGATGCTGGAGAGCTTCAAGCGCCGCGGCGACTTCTGCTGGCACTGCCACACCGGCATCTATTCCGGCGTCATGCACATGGCGGTGCGCTTCGAAGTGCCGCTGCTGTTCTGGGGCGAGAGCACGGCCGAGTACCACAGCTGGTACACCTTCGAGGAGATGGAGGAGGTCGACGAGAAGCGCTTCAACCGGCTGATGAACCAGGGGATCACCGCCGACGACATGTACGAATTCCTGCAGGGGCGCGTGGAGCGCCGCGACCTGTGGATGTTCGACTATCCGAAGCGCAAGGACCTGATCAAACTCAAGGTCCAGTCGATCTGCCTGGGCAACTACATCGAGTGGGACACCAAGGCGAACGTGGCCCTCATCGAGAAAGAGCTTGGCTGGAAGGGCCAGGAGGTCGAGGGCGTGCCGCCCGAGTACGACTACGAGAAGATCGAGTGCACCTTCCAGGGCATGCGCGACTATTCGAAATACGTGAAGCGCGGCTACGGCCGGGCCAACCACCTGCTGTCGATCGACATCCGCAACGGCCGCAAGACGCGCGAAGAGGCGCTGGAGATCGAAGCCCAGTACGACGGCAAGCGCCCGGCCTCGATGGACTGGTTCCTGGAGCAGATCCAGATGACCGAGGACGAGTTCTACAAATACCTGGAGCCGCACCAGGTCCATCCGTGGAAGTTCGACCGCAAGAACCTGGAGACCGGGCCGGTGCTGCCCGACTTCGACAAGTGGGACCGCACCGACCTGAGCCACATCCCCGTCGGTCCGCCCAAGACCCCGGCCGAATAAGGGAGGCCGCCCGATGACCATCGCCATCATCGACTACGGCATGGGCAACGTCCGCTCGCTGATGAACGCCTTCGAGTACATCGGCGAGGACGCGGTGGTGACCGACGACTTCGACGCGCTGGAGGCGGCCGACCGGCTGGTCCTGCCCGGCGTCGGCGCCTTCGGGGACGCCATGATCGCCATCGGCGACCGCGGCCTGCGCCCCGTGCTGGACCGGCTCGCCCTGGAGGTGAAGAAGCCGGTGCTGGGCGTCTGCCTGGGCATGCAGCTGTTCGCGAAGAAGAGCTTCGAGCACGGCGAACACGAGGGCCTCGGCTGGATCGACGCCGAGATCCGCCCGATGCAGGTGCAGCGCCCGGCCAAGGTGCCGCACGTCGGCTGGAACGCGGTCGAGTTCGCCGCCGACGAATGGCTGTTCAAGGGCCTGCCGTCGGGCGAGAGCGACTACTATTTCGTCCACTCCTTCCACATGGCCTGCAAGGACGCGACGGACGTCGCGGGGACCTGCGACCACGGCGGCCCGTTCACGGCGGCGGTGCGACGCGGCAATCTGGTGGCGACCCAGTTCCACCCCGAGAAGAGCCAGGACAACGGCCTGCAGCTTCTCCAAAATTGGCTGGCGCACGACTTCGCATGCTGAAAAAGCGGATCATCCCGAAATTCCTGATCCGCGGCGGCCGTCTGGTGAAGATGCGCCGGTTCGTCGACGACCAACGCGAGGCGGGCAACCCGGTCTCGACCGCCAAGGTCTATGACTCCTACGGCGTCGACGAGCTGATCTTCGTCGACATCGACGCCTCGGCCGAGGGCCGCGTCGTGAAGGGCGACATCATCGAGCGGGTGGCCGAGGAGGTCTTCGTGCCCCTGACGGCCGGCGGCGGCGTGACGACCCTGGCCCAGATCGAAAGCCTGCTGAAGAGCGGCGCCGACAAGGTCAGCATCAACGCGGCGGCCATCGACGACCCCGACTTCATCACCCAGGCGGCCAACCGCTTCGGCGACCAGTGCATCGTCGTCTCGGTCGACTACAAGGCCGACGAGTTCGGGCGCAAGAAGGTCTTCGGCCACGGCGGCTCGCGCCAGACCCCCCACGACCCGGTCGAGTTCGCCCAGCGCATGCAGGACCTGCACGCCGGCGAGATTCTGATGACCTCGATCGACCGCGACGGGATGATGAACGGCTACGATCTGGAGCTGATCTCGGACCTGTCCAACAAGCTGTCGATCCCATTGATCGCCTCGTCGGGCGCGGGGTCGCTGGCCGACTGCAAGGCGGCCTTCGACGCCGGCGCCTCGGCCATCACCATCTCGTCGATGTTCATCTTCACCGACCACAGCCCGATCAAGGTGCGCACCTATCTGGCCACCAACGGCGTGCACGTGCGCAACCAGAAGGGCAGCCGGTCTTGAGCGGCCTGCTGTCGCTGCGGCCGTCGCACCTGCTCGCCGACCCGGCGGGCAGCGCCATGGTCGTTGTCGACAGCGTGGTGCGCAACGTCACGGCCGAGGCCTGGTTCTACGGCCAGTTCATCGCCGCCATCGCCCTCGGCCTGACCATCGACCTGCTGCGCCGCCGCGACCTGAAGGCGCGCTACTTCAGCAAGAGCGTGCGGCTGGACGCCTTCTACGGCCTGCTTGAGTTCGCTCATCTGGTGACCTTCACCCTCATGCTGCCGATCGGACTGGCGATCAGCCATGCGCTACAGCGTTGGGCGCCATGGCTGGAGATCGAGGCCCTCGCGCAACTGCCGATCTGGATCCAGCTGTTGATCGTCTTCGTGGTCACCGACTTCTGGGTCTATTGGTGGCACCGGCTGCAGCATGAGAGCCGGTCGGTCTGGCAGTTCCACAAGACCCACCATTCTCAGATCCATCTCAACGTCATGACCACGTTCCGGGCGACGATCCTCGACCGTATCGTGGTGTTGGCCGTCCTCGCCGTCCCCGCCGCCGTGATGAAGGTCGACGCCGCCTATCCGGTGGCCATCGCCGCCGTGCTGCAGTTCCACCAGCTGATCATCCACTCGGACTCGGGCTGGTCGTTCGGGCCGCTGGACCGGATCTTCGTCTCGCCGTCCTTCCACGAGGTGCACCACTCCTCGCTGGAGCCGCACCTGGACAAGAACTACGGCGGCGTCCTGTCGGTCTGGGACCACCTGTTCGGCACCTATGCCCCACGCGGCGAGCGCGAACTGGAGTACGGTCTGGTCGGCGAGCGCCTGCCCGAGGCCTTCCTCAAGCAGCAGCTCGTGCCGATCGTCGGCCTGTGGCGGCTGTGGTTCGCCAAGGCCCCGATCGTCGACTCCGTCGCAGGGGAGTCCGCCGCATGAGCCGCGTCCGCTCCAGCCTCGACGCCCGCGGTCTGGCGGCCTACGCCGCGAACCAGTGCAACCACATGTTTCCCGACCGCGAGCCGCTGTCCGCCGACGGCCTGGCCCCGGCCGTCCACGTCGCGCTCGAGCGGCTGGAGCACTGCTTCAGCCACGTCGACAACAAATATTTCTTCGATGGCGAGCAGGCCGTCTTCAACCACCTGCATGGCGACCAGTACGCCATGTGGCTGTACCTGCTGTCGAACGAGCTGTTCCGGCAGGGCGGCCCGGCCGGGGCCTGCTCCAAGCTGTTCCTGCTGAACAAGGCGCTGCACGGGGTGGACGCCTTCTATGAAGTCGAACTGCCCAGCGTCTTCCTGCTCGTGCATCCGCTCGGGACCGTCCTGGGACGCGGGAACTATTCGGACTTCTTCGTCGCCTACCAGCGCTGCGGCGTCGGGTCGAACAACGACGTCTATCCGACCTTCGGCAAGCACGTGACCCTGCGGCCCGGCAGCGCCGTCCTGGGCGCCTGCACCATCGGCGACCATTGCCAGATCGCCACGGAGTCGCTGGTCCTCGACCGCGACCTGCCGGACCACACCCTCTACATAGGCGGCCCCAAGACCGCGACGCTGAAACGCCAGGACAAGCCCTACCCGCTGTGGCGGGTTTGAGGACCCTCCCCATGACCACCGAGCCGATCATTCCGACCAACGAGGAAGCCGACTTCGCGGAACTGCGCGCGCGTCTGCACCGGGCCATCCCCGGCGGGGCGCACACCTATTCGCGCGGCGACGACCAGTTCCCCTCGATCGCCCCGCCGGTGCTGAGCCGCGGCAAGGGCGCCTATGTCTGGGACACCCACGGCAACCGCTACCTCGACTACGGCATGGCGCTGCGGGCGGTGACACTGGGCTATGCCGACGAGCGGGTGAACGCCGCCGCCATCCGCCAGATCGACAACGGCGTGAACCTGACCCGCGCCACCGAGATCGAGCTGGAGGCCGCCGAGCTGATCTGCGACCTGCTGCCCTGCGCCGAGATGGTCAAATTCGGCAAGAACGGCTCCAACGTCACCACCGCGGCGGTGAAGATCGCCCGCGCCTACACCGGCCGTCGCTACGTCTGCGTGCCGCGCCAGCATCCGTTCTTCTCGTTCGACGACTGGTTCATCGGCGTCACCGCCATCAAGCGCGGCACGCTGGAGGACCATGCGGCGACGACCCTGGTGTTCGACTACAACGACATCGGCTCGCTGACGGCGCTGTTCGACCAGTATCCCGACCAGATCGCCGCGGTGATGCTGGAGCCCTCGACCCACATCTGGCCGAACGACGCTGACGGCCGCCCCGGCCAGCCGCCCGAGCCGGGCGCGCCCGCGGCCCACTACGCCGGCGGCTTCCTGCATCAGGTCCGCGATCTGGCGCACGCCAACGGCGCCCTGTTCATCCTCGACGAGATGATCACCGGCTTCCGCTGGAACCTGCGCGGGGCGCAGGCCGTGTTCGGCATCGAGGCGGACCTGGCCACCTACGGCAAGGCCATGGCCAACGGCTTCTCGCTGGCGGCCGTGGTCGGCAAGCGCGAGTACATGTCGGTCGGCTCGATCGACACGCCGGGGATGGAGCGGACCTTCCTGCTGTCCTCGACCCACGGCGCCGAGATGCCGGCGCTGGGGGCCTTCGTCGAGGCGACCCGGATCAACGCCGCCGAGGACGTGCCGGCGCACCTGTGGGCCTACGGCGCCAAGCTGAAGGCGGGCCTCGCCGAGGTCGCGGGGCGTCACGGCCTGGCGGATCATGTGTTCATGGAGGGCCCGGCCGTCGCCCTGAACTACGTCACCCGCGACGCCTCGGGCGCGCCGTCCCTGCCGATGCGCACCCTGTTCGCCCAGGAGATGCTGAAGCGCGGCGTGATGATGCCGTGGCTGGCGATCTCGCAGGCCCATGGCGAGACCGAACTGGCGATGACGCTCGACGCCTTCGACGGCGCCCTGGGCGTCTACAAGCAGGCGCTGGACGCCGGGGTCGAGACCCAGCTGAACGGTCCGGCCATCAAGCCCGTGTTCCGGACCCACAACTGATGACGTCGAACCCCCTTGGCGCGCCCGCCCGACTGGACGGCCAGGTCGCCCTGGTGACCGGCGGGGCCGGCATCCTCGGACGCGTCTTCTGCCGCGCCCTGGTCGAGGCCGGGGCGCAGGTGGCCGTGGTCGACCTGCTGGAGGACGCCGCGATCGAGGCCGCCGCCGAGATCGGCGAGGCCGCCGCCGGCTTCGGCTGCGACGTCTCGGACCCGGCCTCGGTGCAGGCCGCGGTCGACGCCGTCATGGCCCGCTTCGGCCGCATCGACGTGCTGGTCAACAACGCCGCCACCAAGACCTCGGACGTGCGCGCCTTCTTCGAGCCGTTCGAGACCTACAGCCTGGACACCTGGCGCGAGGTCATGGGCGTCAACATCGACGGCATGTTCCTGATGGCCCAGGCGGTCGGCCGCGAGATGCTCAAGGCCGGCTCGGGCCGCATCGTCCAGACCGCCTCGATCTACGGCCTGGTCGGCCCCGACGACCGCATCTACGAGGGCTCGGACTACCTCGGCGGGGCGATCAACACCCCGGCCGTCTATTCCGCCTCCAAGGCGGCGGTGGTCGGCCTGACCAAATGGCTGGCGACGCACTGGGCCTCGAAGGGCATCCGCGTGAACTGCCTGGTTCCCGGCGGCGTCGGCAGCGGCCAGAACGGCGCCTTCAGCGAGAAATACTCGGCTCGCACGCCCATGGGCCGCATGGCCCGGGCCGAGGAGATGGCCCCGCCGCTGCTGTTCCTGGCCAGCGAGGCCTCGTCCTATGTCACCGGCCAGGTGCTGGCCGTCGACGGCGGCTGGACCGCCTGGTGACCGGTCAAGGCGTCCGCGACCTCTATCTCGTCGTCGTCAAGCTGATCGACGTCGCCGCGCGCGCGGGATTCATCCTGACCGCCACCTATGGGCTGGCCATCGCCCAGGCGGGGCAGTTCGGCCTGATCGCCACCCTGGTCGGCCTGTTCGCCTTCGCCTTCAATTTCGAGCGCCAGGTCGACATCCAGCGCCGCGCCGCCGGCGAGCCGCATCCGGTGTTCGACCGCTACGTCACACAGGCGCTGAAATTCTTCCTGTTCAACTGGACCTTTATGGTCCCGCTATTCGTGCTGGCCGTAGCCCTGTGGGCCCAGCCTGGCTGGTGGATCCTCGCCCTCGGCGTGGTCGTCGTGCTGGGCGAGCACCTGTCGAACCAGGCCTATCAGTACGCCCTGATCAACCACCGCTACTATCCGATGCTGGTGGTGGTGGCGGCCAAGAACAGCCTGCTGGCGCTGATCGTCCTGTACCGCGCCCTGTTCGCCCGGGACGGCTTCGACCTGTTGTTCGTAATGGAGCTATGGGCCATCGGCTCGGTGGTCTGCACGCTCGGTCTTGGCGTCATGTTCGTGCGCCTGAACGCCGCCCTGCCCAAGTCCACGGGCTTCCATTTCGGCGACGACATCCTGAGCCAGCACAAGGCGTCCCTGACCCATTTCCTCATCGGCCTGATCGCCATCCTGATCCTGCAGTTCGACCGGCTGGCGGTCGGGGGGCTGATGAGTTTCGAGGCCACCGGCCAGTATTTCCGGCACACTCTGCTGGTGTCCTTCGCCTACCAGGCCTTCAACATCGCCTCCTTCAACCGCATCACCCCGGCCATCTTCACCGAGGCCAAGCGCGAGGGCGTGCCCTTCCTGCGCCGCCGCGTGCTGCGCGAGTATCTGAAGACCCTGGTCGGGGCGCCCCTGTTGTTTCTCCTCGCCTGGGGCGCGGACCGGCTGACCGGCGGCGAATGGACCGAGCGCTTCCAGCTCAGCCTGCTGCTGATGGGTCTGCTGGTGATCGGCTTCATGGTCCGCGCGGCCGCCGACTTCCACGCCCTGATCCTCAACGCCCGCCATGACGAGCGCCACATCCTGACCTCGCAAGGCGCCGCCTTCGCCGTCGGCGCCGCCTTGCTGGTGCTGCTGACCTGGCGGTACGGAGTATACGGCGCCGCTTGCGCCACCATCGCCACCTCCGCCCTCTACCTGGTCCTGGTCAGCCGGGCGGTCCGAAGACTCGAAGCATGACCTCAGCCCTGATCTACGCCATCCACCGCACCCACGACTGGTGGCGCCATGTCGGCCAGAACCTGGGCTTTGACCAGGTGACGGTGTTGACCGACCGGCGCGGCGAAGGCGACCGCTGGATCACCGACGCCTATTACGCCGCCTACCGCGCCCGGCTGAAGGCGCGCGACGCGGCCTCGAGCCTGCTGACCGCCGAGGAAGTGGCCGACGTCATCGCCCGCTGCCGCGTGCTGCGCTGGCTGGCGATCCGCCAGTCGACCGCCATGGTCCTGGCCATGGCCGACGCCATGGACGCCCAGCTGGAGGCGGCCCGGCCCGACTATGTGATCAGCTTCCCGATCGACAACTACAACCAGGACGTCCTGGCCCGGCTCAGCCGCAAGCGCGGCCTGCCCTATTTCGAGGTCACGGCCAGCGCCCTGCCCGAGATGTGCATGCTGATGCACCGGGGGAAGCTGATCACCTCGGACAGGCCGCCCCTGCCGCTGGAGGTCGAGGCCAAGATTCACGAGATCGCCGACCCGCTGTTCACCCCCGCCTATGTCCAGGGCCAGGCCGCCTACACCCGCAGCCGCTTCCTCAAGACGCTGGGCTATTTCCGCATCCGCGCCGCCTTCTTCAAACTGTACTCCTGGATCCGTCGCGACCGGCTGAACACCCACTATCTCGACGCCCAGCCGGTGCTCGGCCACAAGCCCCGCTGGCGCGACGTGCGCGTCACCGAGATGGTCGAATACGACTGGGATCAGAAACTCGCCGCCTTCCCCGACGAGCGCCGCGTGCTGTTCGGCCTGCAGCTCTTCCCCGAGGCGGCGATCGATTACTGGGTCGATGATCTGGCCCTGCTGCGCCACGAGGACATGCTGGTCGAGATCGCGCGGCGCCTGACGACGGCCGGCTATCAGGTCGTGGTCAAGGACCACCCGCTGCAGTTCGGCTTCCGCCAGACCGGCCTGCTGGACCGGCTGAAGGCCTTCGAGAACGTGGTCGTCGTCCCCTATGAGGTCAGCGGCAACGCCCTGCTGGCCCGCTGCGGCGTCAACGTCACCGCCACCGGCACCCTGGGCCTGCAGGCCGGGCTGCTGGGACGCCAGTCGGTGACCTGCGAGGCCTATTACGCCACCGAGGGCGACTTCGTGGTGCTGAAGCGCTGGGCCGACCTTGAGACCCTGGCGGTCGAACTGGTCCGCCACGGCGGGCCCGCCTCGCTGCACGATCGCCAGGCGCGGATCGTCACCCAGCTGCTGCGCGGCAGCTTCGCCGCCGACTTCTTCTCCTTCCGCGGCTTTGACCCCAAGGCCCCCAACCCCGCCGCCGCCGAGCTCGGCAAGCGGCTGGGGGAGCGGCTGCGCGCGCTCGGCCCCGAAGGCGAGAACTGGCACGGCCGCCACCTGCCCCCGGGCGGCGGCGCCCACCCCGGTTCGCCCCTGAACTAAGCGGAGCCCCCATGACCCGCCGGACCTTCACTGAAGCCGACCAGCTGGCGTTCGCGGCCCTGTCCGGCGACTTCAACCCGCTGCATGTCGACCCGGTGCGGGCGCGGCGGCTGATGTTCGGCGCCTGCGCCGTGCACGGCGTCCACACCCTGCTGTGGGCGCTCGACCAGTGGGCCGCGGCCGGCGAGGGGCCGATCGTCCTGCACGCGCTGAAGGCCACCTTCGCCCGTCCCCTGCGCGTCGACCGCCCGGTCGAAATGGCGGTGCGCAAGGACGACGGCCGCAAGGTGCGGCTGCTGGCGACCTCCGGCGACGACACCATCGCCCGCATCGATTTCGAATGGTCGGCCGGCCACGCCCTGGAAGGGGAGATCGAGCCGCGCGCCTTCGCGCCGGCCGCTCCGATCGAGCACGCGACCTATGACGCCCTGTCCGGCGTCCTGCCGCTGGCGCTCGACCCCGCCCTGGCGAGCCGGCTTCTGCCCCATCTCGCCGACCGTCTGGCGTCCGGCCAGCTGGCTTCCATCCTGGCGCTGACCCGGCTGGTCGGCATGGAGGCGCCCGGTCTGCACTCGGTCTTCTCGGAACTCGACCTGGCCTTCGCTGAAGCCCCCGCCGGGCGGATCGACTGGCGCGTCGAACAGGCCGACCCGCGCTTCGGCCTGCTCGTGCTCGATGTCGCCTCGGCGGTCCTGTCCGGCGAGGTCCGCGCCTTCATCCGCCCCGCCCCGCGCGGGCAATTGGCCTACGCCGAAGCCGCCGCCCTCGTGGCGCCGGGCGAGTTCGCCGGTCAGCGCGCCCTGGTCATCGGCGGCTCGCGCGGGCTCGGCGAGGTCTGCGCCAAGCTGCTCGCCGCCGGCGGGGCTGACGTCCTGCTCACCTACGCCCGGGGCGAGGCGGACGCCCGCGCCCTGGCCGACGAGATCAGCGCCGCCGGCGGGATCGTCTCCATCGCCCCCTTCGACGTGCTCGATCCCGGCTCCGAGGCGGGCCAGGCGCTCGCCGCCCGGGCCCCGGACCGGCTCTACTATTTCGCCACCCCCTTCATCGCCACGGGACCCAAGGGCGGCTTCTCGCGCCCGCTGTTCGAGCAGTTCTGCGCCGTCTACGTCGCCGGCCTGGCCGACGCCGCCGCCCTTCTCGCTCCGTCGCTGAAAGCCGTGTTCAGCCCCTCCAGCGTCTTCGTCGAAGACGGCCCCGACGTGCTGGTCGAGTACGCGACCGCCAAGGCCGCTGCCGAGGCCCTGTGCGCCTCACTCGCCCGCCACCGCGGCCTGAAGGTCGCCTGGCCGCGCCTGCCCAAGCTCGACACCGACCAGACGGCGGCGCTGGGCGAGGCCCGCGAAGCCGATCCGGCGCCGGTCCTGCTCGAGGCGCTGCGCGCCTTTCACGCAGCCGGTTGAACACCGCCAAGGCCCCGGTTTGCTTGACCATTCCGTGGCGATTTCGCTACTGATCAGGGGATTTCGCCTCCCTGACGGAAATGCCCGGAACCCGTTTCCCGGCTTGCCGTTGCGGGCTCGGGCGCAGGTTTGAGGGATCCGAGACATGGCCGCTGCCGGCTATCTGACCGTCGAACCGGAGAACGGGGTCACTCCCGTCTCGCCGATCGGCTGGACGCCGTCCCTGGTCGACTATGAGAACCACGCCGCCTACCGCGACCTGGTCGCCCGCCCGTCGCTGAAGACCCGGCTGGAAGCAACCGGCATCTTCGCCGCCAGCATGGCCAAGCTGCTGCTCAAGCGCGCCGTCAAATACGAGTTCATCCCCTTCGACGTCCGCACCGACCGCTCGCCCGGCGGCCGCCTGCGCTTCGCCGGCGCGGCGCTGCAGAACCTGGTCAGCGGCGACGCCCGCGCCCGCAAGCTGACCGCCGCCGAGGCCGACGCCGGCAAGATGGTCCAGCACGGCATCCACGTCGTGACCATGCCGTCAGACCGGTTCGAGGCCCTCGACGCCGCCGCCCGCCCCGAGTTCGACCGCCTCGCCGCCCGCCGCGGCAAGTCCAATGGGCGCCGCGCCTTCGAGGAATCCCGCGGCCAGGCCAGCCGCGCCGCCCAGCACGAGTTGTTCGAGGCCATCGAGGCCACCCTGCGCGAGGCCGGCGTCTTCGCCGTCGCCTCGGCCTACCTGGGCCGCCGCGCGGGCCTGATCGACGTCAATCCGCAGATCAACGACGTCAGCGACACCTTCTGGCGCGACATCTTCCCGGACGCCGAGCTGAAGACGCTGCCGCCGACCGCCTACTGCCACCGCGACGCCTCGGGCGGCGACCTCAAGGCGATCATCTACATGACCGACGTCGACGCCCGTACGGGGCCGTTCTCATATGTCGTCGGCTCCAACCGGATGCGCATCAAGCGGCTCGACGACCTGATCTGCGAAGCCAACGATTCCAACGGCCTGGCCGGCACAGACGCCCAGGCCCGGGCCCGCTTCGCCGCCCTTCCCGGCAAGCTCCGCCAGAAGGGCGCCTTCGGCAACGACCTGACCCCGGACTCCCCCCTCGGCCGCGAGATCGGCCAAGGCCTCTGGGCCGTCACCGCCGCCCGCGGCTCGATCGTCCTGTTCGACACCAAGGGCATCCACCGCGGCGGCATGGTCGAATCCGGCGAGCGCCGTGTCATAACCTGCGTAATCGGATGACGGCGCGCGTGCACGCGACCGCCCGGAATGAAGCCTAAGGACGAATAACTGGCATGAAATTTCATCCGGCTGTGTTGATGTTGCTTGTCTGGACAGGCTGCATCATCGCGTTCTTCGTGTTGCCGTTCAGGCTCGAGAACCGGGTGATGACCCTTTACGGATTCATGATCCTTGTGCTGTTCATCGCGACCTATTGCGCAGGAGCCTTGGTGGCGGCGCGACCGCAACCTCAACGACCTCGGCCACCAGGGGCGCGAGTAGATTTCCGACTCACAGACCAGATCCTTATGATCGCCGGGATCATCGCGATCTTCGCGGCAGTGATGGATATCCAGGGACGAAACATCCTCGACCTTGCCGATGCCTATCAGGTTCGATCGGATCGCGCTGGCGCGTTGCTCGCAGGCAGCCAATCCGACAGCACTATCTGGTTCCAACTCGCATTTCTGACGTACCCCGCAGGCTATGTGTATCTCGTACGGGAAGTGGCCTACAGGTCCCGGCCGGTCTGGTGGCGAGCCGCAGCTTTCGGCTTGGCTCCAGTCGTAATCACCTCGCTAGCGATGGGGGGACGGGCCCCCCTGTTCTACGCGCTTCTGATGATCGTCTTCGGCTTCGCCCTGAGGCGGCAGCTTTTCCCGGTCCGTCCTTCGCCGCGAGCGGCGCGTGCTCGCTCCCGTCGTCCGTTCAAACTCGGAACTTCGGCGAAGGTAGGCATCGCCGCACTCGGCGGGATCATGCTGCTCTATTTTGTCCAGGTCTTCTTCGCCCGCGCTGATGTCGCGGGCGGCGTCGAAGGCATGTTCGGCGTGGCCAGCACCTCATGGGGTGTGAACTTCAACGGGCGGTTTTCCAACGTCTTCTTCGCGCTGCTCGGGCCCGACGGAACCTATCTGGTGTTCGTCTTCGTGTGGTACCTGGTGCAGGGGCTGGTGATGTCCAATGCGATCTTCACAGACTACAACGGTTCGATGATGCTCGGTTCCTATGGCGTAGACTTGGTCGCCGCCGCCACACGCCGCATCAATGGACAGTTCATTGCGGACGGATACGCCGTTCTTCTACGGATGAACACTTACGGATTCCTGCCGTCGGCGTTCGGGTCATTATATGTCGATTTTCGATTCTTCGGCCTGATACCCTGCTTCCTTTGGGGATGGCTCAGCGGGAAGGTTTACGCCAATGTCAAAAGAGGCATGGATGATCGCTGGATGCTCCTTGTGCCGTTCGTGACAGTTGGCATCTTCTTTAGCTTGATCAACACCCCTATCGGCTTTTCGAATGGCTTCGTGACTCACGTCTGGATGATCGTTGCTTTCTTGGCCGCCAAGGTTCAGCGGGCATCCTTCCCGCCAATGCCGCAGGGCGCGATGCGACTCTCTGCGCGATGAAGATCAGCGAGGGGGGATACCGGCCCGAAGTTGACGGGCTGCGGGCCGTTGCTGTCGTTTCGGTGATATTGTTCCACACCGGACTGGGCATCGCGACTGGAGGCTACGTTGGCGTAGACATCTTCTTTGTTATCAGCGGATACCTGATTTCCGCGATTATTCTGCGGGAGATCAACCAGGGATCATTTTCGTTTCTTGGTTTTTATGAGCGTCGAATTCGAAGAATATTCCCGGCCCTGTTCGTCACACTGATTGCGACATCCGTTGCCTCTTGGATTATTCTGCCTCCAGATCAACTTCAGACCTACGCCCAGAGCCTGGTCGCCACCACAGGCTTTGCTTCAAACATCTTCTTCTGGCTTAAGAGCGGGTACTTCGGCGGCGATGCCGAACTCTATCCGTTGCTTCACATGTGGAGCCTGTCAGTCGAAGAACAGTACTACATCGCGTTTCCGTTCCTAGCGATCGTTGCGGGATGGGGGCGCCGGTGGCTTCTCGACGCCCTGATGGCCGCGGCACTTCTGGGATCATTCTGGCTATGCGTCGACTATGCGCCCAGAGAACAGATGATGGCGTTCTTCCTCACCCCTATGCGGGCGTGGGAACTCCTGTTTGGCGTATTCGTCGCGATTCATGAGGTCTCGTGGCGACGGGCCATTATGCGCATACGCTTCGCGAAACCGGCGCTCGAACTGATCGCCGCGGCTCTCATTGCGCTACCGATTTGGTTCTACGACAGCACGACCCTTTTTCCGGGCTGGAGCGCGGTTCCGCCGGTCCTGGGCACGGCACTGCTCATACTACTTGCCACTCCAACCTCGATGACCGGACGGATACTGGCCAGTCGACCCTTCGTGTTCGTCGGCCTGCTGTCCTACAGCGCCTACCTCTGGCACCAGCCGCTGTTCTCGCTTTCCCGAATGCAAGGCTTCGCTGAACACGGTTGGCCCGCGTACGCCGTGCTCATCTTGGCGACCTTCGCGCTAGCCTGGTTTTCGCTGAAGTGCGTAGAAACGCCTTTTCGAAACAGACAAAGATTCTCTCGGCTCCAGATCTATTCCCTTTTCCTCATCGGCTCCGCGCTCTTGATTGCCGCTGGCATGGCCGGCCATGTGAACAAGGGCTTTCCCGATCGCTTCAGTGAACGCACGCTTGCCGTCGCAGCAACCGGTGCGCCCAGCCCCCTGCGTGATGAATGCCACGTGGAGGGTGTGGACGCCCGAGGGCCGGACGGGGCCTGTCGCTACTTCGTGAAGGAACGTGTGCATTGGGCGGTCTTTGGGGACAGCCATGGCGTCGAGATCGCCTATGCACTGGCCGAACGCCTTCAGACCAAGCAAGAAGGGGTGCTGCACTTGACGTTCAGTGGCTGCCAAGCGGCCCTGACTTTCGAGTCGGATAACCCGGGATGCACGGCTTGGCTGAACAAGGCCGTAGAGTACCTTGAGCGGGACACCGAGATCACGAATGTGATCCTAGTTTTCCGTCACAGCTATTATCTTTATGGGGACCAGACGAAAACTTTCCCGAAGACGCCGACGGCACGACCCAACTTCCTGCTGGATTTACCGCCTGACGAAGCACGCCAGCGCTACGTCGCGAGCCTAGAACGGATCGTTGAGCGGCTTACGGCCTCAGGCAAGCAGGTCTACCTCGTTGCCCCGATCCCAGATCTCCCGACCCACGTCGAGCGCTACACGTTCACCGGCAACCCCAATGATTCAGACCGCATAACAGGGACCACGATTGAGTTTTACCGCGAGCGCAACGCGTTCATCCTTCCCGTTCTGCAGCGTCTGGCGCGCATGCCCAGGGTCTCTCTTCTAGACCCGAGCCAAGCCGTTTGTAGCACGAAAGGGTGCGCTTCCCTGATCGATGGAAAATCAATGTACTTCGACGACAACCACTTCAGCATCGAAGGTGCGCGTCGATTCCTTTCCGTCGAAAATGACCGCGGGGCACTGGCGCTCCCACCGATGCAATCCGCCGCGGTACAGTCAGTTGCCCCCTGAAAAAATCTTCGTCACGGGCGCGTCCGGCTTCCTCGGCCGGGCTGTGGTCGGGCGTCTGGCGGCGGGGGGGCGCTCCGTCCGCGCCGCCGCGCGCCGCGACGCCGGCGGTTGGCCCTTGGGCGTTGAGGCCGTGGGCTCGCCCGATCTTGCCGCGGGAGCGGACTGGTCTGCGGCGCTCGCGGGCGTGGACGCCGTGGTGCACTGCGCGGCGCGGGTGCATGTCCTCAAGGAGACGGCGGGGGATCCGCTGGCGGCGTTTCGGGCGGTGAATGTCGAGGGGACGCTGGCGTTGGCGCGACAAGCGGTCGCGGCGGGGGTGCGGCGGTTCGTGTTCGTGTCGAGCATCGGGGTGAACGGGGCCGAGACGCACGGGCGCGGGTTCCGGCATGACGATGCGCCGGCGCCGCACTCGCCCTATGCGGTGTCCAAATGGGAGGCCGAGCAGGGGCTTTGGGCGCTGGCGGCGGAGACCGGGCTCGAGGTGGTGGTGATTCGGCCGCCGCTGATCACCGGGCCGGAGCCGAAGGGCAATCTGGCGACGCTGGAGCGGATCCTGGCCAAAGGGCTGCCGCTGCCGTTCGGCCTGGCGGGCGGGAACCGGCGCGACCTGGTCTCGGTGGAGGTGTTGGCGGATCTGATCGACGTCGTCATCGACCACCCGGCGGCGGCGGGCGAGACCTTCCTGGTCAGCGACGGGCGGCCGGTGTCGACGCGGGCGCTGCTGGAGACGATGGCGGCGGCGCAGGGGCGACGACTGACGTTGCTGCCGGTTCCGACGGGGCTGCTGGCGGCTCCGCTGAAGCTGGCGGGCAAGGGGGCGATGGCCTCGCAGCTGTTCGGCGACCTGGAGGTCGACATCGAACACACGCGCGAAGTGCTCGGATGGGCTCCCAAGTCAGCGGTTTCAACTACCTGAGCCGCGCGGCTTGGGTTAGACCGGTCGGGCAGCCGGGAGGAGCCCATTTGAGCGTCTTCATCATCGCCGAAGCGGGCGTGAACCATAACGGCGACGCCGACCGGGCGTTGGCCATGGTCGATGCGGCGAAGGCGGCGGGGGCCGACGCGGTCAAGTTCCAGACCTTCTCGGCCGACAAGCTGGCCGCGCCGGGGGCGGAGAAGGCCGACTACCAGAAGCGCGAGACCGGCGAGGGCGGCCAGCACGAGATGCTGAAGGCGCTCGAGATGTCCGAGGACCTGCACCACCGGCTGATCGCGCGCTGCCGCGAGGTCGGGGTGGAGTTCATGTCGACCCCGTTCGACGAAGAGGCCGCCGACTTCCTGGTCGGCGCCGGCATGGCGCGGATCAAGGTTCCCTCGGGCGAGATCGTCAACCATCCCTTCCTGCGCCACCTGGCGGCGCTGGGTCGGCCGATGATCGTCTCGACAGGCATGGCGACGATGGACGAGATCACCGAGGCCGTGGCGGTCATCGCCGCGACGCGGGCGCAGCATGGCTTCAGGGAGCCGATGGCCGAGGCGGTGACCATCCTGCACTGCACCTCCAACTATCCGGCGGCTCCGTCGGACGTGAACCTGCGGGCCATGCGGACCATCGGCGAGGTCACCGGCCTGCCGGTCGGCTATTCGGATCACACCCTCGGACTGGCGGTGTCGACGGCGGCGGTGGGGCTGGGCGCGACGGTGATCGAGAAGCATTTCACGCTGGATCCGACCCTGCCCGGCCCGGACCACCGCGCCTCGCTGACGGTGCAGCAACTGACGGATCTGGTGGGCCAGATCCGCGACGTAGAGGCGGCGCTGGGCTCGGCGGTCAAGGCCCCGACCGAGGCGGAGCTGCCGGTGCGGGCGGTGGCGCGGCGGTCGGTGATGGCGCGCACCGCCCTGCCCGCCGGCCATGTGCTGAGCGCGGCCGACCTGATCCTGCTGCGCCCGGCCTCGGGCATCGCACCCAAGCATTTCGAGGAGCTGCCGGGCCGCGCGCTGAAGGCGCCGGTGGCGGCCGGCGAGCCCCTGACCTGGGAGCATCTGGCCTGAGCATGCGGCGCATCTGCTACATCTCGGGCACGCGGGCCGACTTCGGCCTGATGCGGTCGACGCTGCAAATCCTGCGCGACCATCTGGAGCTGGAGCTCGCGGTCATCGTCACCGGCATGCACCTGTCGCCCTACTACGGGAACACGGTGGAGGAGATCGAGGCGGCCGGGCTGCGCATCGCCGGGCGGGTTCCAGTGCCGCTGGACCCCGCCACCGGGGCGACCATGGCGCGGAACATCGGGACCATGATCGCCGCCTTCACCGACATTCTGGAGAGCGAGCGCCCCGACGCGGTGCTGCTGCTCGGCGACCGGGGCGAGATGCTGGCCGGCGCGCTGGCGGCGATCCACCTGAACATCCCCGTCGCCCACATCCACGGGGGCGAGCGTTCGGGCACGGTGGACGAGCCGGTGCGGCACGCCATCTCCAAGCTCAGCCACCTGCATTTCGCGGCCACCGAGGAGGCCGCCGAGCGGCTGGTGCGGATGGGCGAGAGCCCGGCCAACATCCACGTCACCGGGGCGCCGGGGCTGGACGGACTAACCGACGACGACCTGCCCCCGCGCGACGAGGTGATCCGGCTGCACGGGCTGGATCCGGCGCGGCCCTTCGCCCTGATGGTCTACCACCCGGTGCTGCAGGAGGCGGAAACGGCCGCCGACGACGCGCGCCGCATCCTCGACGCCCTGCTTGCGGCGGGCCTTCAGGTGCTGGCCCTGCTCCCTAACGCCGATGCGGGCAGCGAGGGGGTGCGGGCGGTGTTGACCGAGGCCAAGGGCGCGCCCGGCCTGACCGTGCGCACGCACCTGGCGCGGCCGGCCTTCGTTGCGGCGATGGCCCATGCGGACCTGATGGTCGGCAACTCCAGCGCCGGCATCATCGAGGCGGCCAGCTTCGGCACGCCGGTGCTGAACGTCGGCCCGCGCCAGAACCTGCGCGAGCGTAATGCCAACGTGCTCGACGTGGCGGCGGACGAGGGCGCCTTGGCCGAAGGCGTGGCCGCCCTGCTGGCGCGCGGCCGGTCTGAGCCGGCCAATGTCTATGGCGATGGGCGGGCCGGCGAGCGCATCGCGCGGCTGCTGGCCGGCGCGCCGCTGGATGCCTCCCTCCTGATGAAGGTCAACGGGTACTGAGATGATCCATCTGATCGGCGCCGGAGGGCATGCACGCGTGGTGCTGGACGCCCTGATGGAGGGCGGCTCCAACCTGTCGACCGTGGTCGTCCGGGCGAACGACCCGGGCCCGCCGCTGTTGGGCCTGCCGGTCGAGATTCCGGAGATCGCCCCGTCGATGGCCGGCCTGTCCTTCCATGTCGCGATCGGCTCGGCGGCGGCGCGCCAGAAGCTGCACCACCGGGCCGAGGCGGCCGGGGCCGCGGCGATGACCGTGCGCCATCCGGCGGCGAGCGTGTCGCGCTCCGCCAGCGTCGGCGGCGGCAGCTTCATTGCGGCCCAGGCCGTGGTCGGACCCCAGGCCAGGCTGGGGCGAAGCGTGATCGTCAACCACGGAGCGGTCGTGGACCACGACTGCAGCGTCGGCGACTTCACCCATGTGGCGCCCAACGCCAGCCTCGGCGGCGGGGTGTCGGTCGGCGGACGCTGCCTGATCGGCGCGGGCGCCGTCGTCCTGCCCGGGGTCCGCATCGGCGACGACGTGACCGTCGGCGCCGGCGCCGTGGTCACCCGCGACATCGCCGCCCACCAGACCTGGACCGGCGTGCCCGCCGCCCCGAAAGCCTCCTGAATGACCGAAATCGAGACCTTCAGCGCCCCGCGCACCGCGACCATCCGCGACGCCATGGCGACCATCAACGCCTCGGGCATGCAGATGCTGCTGCTGGTCGACGCGGCCGGACGGTTCGAGCGCACCGTCACCGACGGCGACCTGCGCCGCCTGCTGCTCGCCGGTTCGGAAATGGGCGACACCCTGGAGCGGCTGCCGGCGCTGGAGTCGGTGACGGCGCCCGAGGTGGTCACCCGCAAGGCCGCCCTGGCCCTGATGGACGCCAACGAGATCAACCATCTGCCGCTGATCGACGACGAGGGCCGGGTGGTGCGGGTGCTGAACCGCCGCGACATCGGCGCGCCGATCCTGCTGTCGACGCCGCATATGGGCGAGGCGGAGCTGCAGTTCGTCGAGGAGGCCTTCCGCACCAACTGGATCGCCCCGTTGGGGCCGAACGTCGACGCCTTCGAACGCGAGATCGCGGCGCTGGCCGGGGTGAAGCACGCCGCCGCCGTCTCCTCGGGCACGGCCGCCATCCATCTCGCGGTGCGGATGCTCGGGGTGAAGCCGGGCGACAAGGTGTTCTGCTCGACCCTGACCTTCGCGGCCTCGGCCAATCCGATCGTCTACGAGGGCGGCGAGCCGGTCTTCATCGATTCCGAGCCGGACAGCTGGAACATGTCGCCGGCGGCGCTGGAGCGGGCCTTCGATGCGGCCGTCGCCGAGGGCTGGCTGCCCAAGGCGGTGATCGTCGTGAACCTGTACGGCCAGTCGGCCGACATGGATCCCCTGCTGGCCATCTGCAATCGGCACGGGGTGCCGGTGATCGAGGACGCGGCCGAGAGCCTGGGCGCGACCTACAAGGGCAAGGAGTCGGGCTCGTTCGGCCTGATGGGGGTCTTCTCGTTCAACGGCAACAAGATCATCACCACCTCGGGCGGCGGCATGCTGGTGTCCGACGACGAGGAGCTGATCAAGCAGGCGCGCTTCCTCTCGACCCAGGCGCGCGATCCGGCCCCGCACTATCAACACAGCCAGATCGGCTTCAACTATCGCATGTCGAACATCCTGGCCGGGGTCGGCCGCGGCCAGCTGGAGGTGCTGGGCCGGCGGGTCGAGGCGCGCCGGGCGGTGTACGAGGCGTACCGCGAGGGGCTGGCGGGCATTCCCGGCCTGGAGTTCCAGCCGGAGCCGGAGTGGAGCTGGTCGAACCGCTGGCTCTCGGCCCTGACCGTCGACCCGGAAGTCGCAGGGGTCACCGCGTCCGAAGTCATCCAGCGCCTCGCCGACGAGATGATCGAGTGCCGTCCGGTGTGGAAGCCGATGCACCTGCAGCCGGTGTTCAGCCACTGCCGCCACTTCGCCCACGGCAATGAGCCGGTGTCCGACCGAATCTTCGAGCGCGGCCTGTGCATGCCCTCGGGGTCGAACATGCGTCAGGATGAAATCGACCGCATCATCGACGCCATGCGCAAGGCCCTGAACGCCCGATGAGCGTGCTGAAACGCGGATTCGACATCGTCATGGCCGGCGGAGCCCTGGTCGCCCTGTCGCCGGTCATGCTGGCGACGGCGATCGCGGTGAAGGCGACGTCGAAGGGGCCGGCGATCTATTGGTCCGACCGGGTCGGCCGGGACAACCGGATCTTCAAGATGCCCAAATTCCGCTCGATGCGGATCGAGACCCCGGCCGTGGCCACCCACCTGCTGAGCGACACCACCGTCTGGCTGACGCCGATCGGCGGCTTCCTGCGCAAGTCCAGCCTCGACGAACTGCCGCAGCTGTGGAGCATCCTGGCCGGCGACATGTCGATCGTCGGGCCGCGCCCTGCCCTGTTCAACCAGGATGACCTGATCGCCCTGCGCACCGAGGCCGGGGTGCATCGCCTCCGACCGGGGCTGACCGGCTGGGCGCAGGTCAACGGCCGCGACGAGCTGCCCATCCCGGACAAGGTGCGGCTGGACGTCGAGTACATGAACACCCGCACCTTCGGCCTCGACCTCAAGACCATCTGGATGACGGTCGGCAAGGTGCTGCGGGCCAAGGACATCTCGCACTAGGGCGAGACGCGACGGCGATCAGGCCCGCCGGATGGGCACCACGGCGGGGCGTTCCTCGGTCGGAACGGCGCGGACCTGGGCCACGGTCTCGAAGATCAGGGCGCGGGCGGCGGCGGCGTCCCCCGAGCGCGCGATCCGCTCCAGCTTCTGCACCGTCTGCTCGGTCATGCGGGCGCCCTTGATGCGGTCGGTGACGCACATGAGGCTCTGGCCGCACATCTCCGACATCTCGCTGGAGTCGACCAGTTCTTCGAACAGCTTCTCGCCGGGGCGCAGGCCGGTGACCTCGATCTCGATGTCGCGGCCGGGGGTCTTGCCGGAGAGCTCGATCAGCTGGCGGGCCAGATCCATGATCTTCACCGGCTTGCCCATGTCGAGAACGAAGACGCCCAGCGGGCCGTCGGGCTGGTGCGCCGAATGGGCCGTGGCGTGCAGGACCAGCTGCACCGCCTCCGGGATGGTCATGAAGTAGCGCTCGATGTCCGGGTGGGTGACGGTCACCGGTCCGCCGCGCTCGATCTGGGCGCGGAAGGTCGGCACCACCGAGCCGGCCGAGCCGAGCACATTGCCGAAGCGGACGACGCTGAAGCGCGTATTGCCCTCGCTGGTCTGCTGGGCGCGGACCACGGCCTCGGCCAGGCGCTTGGTGGCGCCCATGACGTTCGGCGGATCGACGGCCTTGTCGGTCGAGATGAAGACCATGTGCTTCACCCCGGCGGCGTTGGCGCTCTCGGCCACATTCCAGGTGCCGACGACATTGGTGAGCACGCTCTCACACGGATGGCGCTCCATCAGCGGCACGTGCTTGAGGGCGGCGGCGTGGAAGACGATGTCGGGACGCTCGCCGTCGAAGCACTCGTGCAGCAGGGCCTTGTTGCGGACGTCGTGCAGATATTCGCGGCGCGACAGGGTCGGCCAGCGGTCGCCGATCTCCTGGTCGATGGTGAACAGGCCGAATTCCGAATGATCCAGCATGGCCAGGTGGCCGCAGCCGAGGCTGGCGACCTGGCGGCAGATCTCCGAGCCGATCGAGCCGCCCGCGCCGGTGACCAGCACGCGGCGGCCGGCGACCAGGGCGCGCAGGGGCGAGTCGTCGAGGCGCACCGGCGCGCGGGCGAGGAGCTCCTCGAACTTGAACTCGCGCATGACCGTGTCGTCGGCGCCGGCGCCGACTTCGACCAGGCTGGGAGTGCGCAGCAGGTGCACGCCGCGGGCGCGCAGCTGGCCCAGGCGCTCGACCCCGAAGTCCGACGGGGTGATGGCGTCGTCGAGGAAGACCAGGGCCGGATCGACGCCGCGGTTGAGGAAGTCGTCCAGGACGTCGGCGGCCGGCTTGACCCCGGACAGCACCTTGGCGCCGCGCAGCTCGCGAGCGGTGGTTCCAGCGGTGTCGGTGACGATGCCGGCCGGGCGATAGTCCCCGCCCCCGCGGGACAGCTCGCGCAGGAAGGTGTCGACGCGGTCCATGCGCCCGACCAGGATCAGGGGCGTGCGGTCGTCATGCTTGCCGACGAACGGCGCCAGGGTGCGCAGCGCCTCCTTGTCGTGGACGATGCGACGCGCCAGCACCAGCGCCAGGGTCAGGATGATGTCGAGGACCGGCAGGACCAGCATGGTCGAGCGCGGCAGCGAGGCCCCGCGCTCGAGGAAGAAGTTGAAGGCCAGGAAGATGGCCGCCGACAGCACGGAGGTGCGCACGATCGGTCCGATGTCGACGATCGAGACGTATCGCCACAGGGCGCGGTCGGTTCGGAAGAACAGGTCGAGGCCGAAGCCGAGGACGGCGAAGGCGGCGGCGTGCACCCAGGCGGCGTCGATGGACTGCAGGATGGCCCCCGGCGTCACGCCGTGGCCCGAGGCCAGCAGATAGGCGCCGATGACGGCGACGAAGCGGATCGTCGCCCGCAACGTGACCTTCAGCGCCCGGATCGCCAAGATATTCGCAATACCCAAGTCAGTTACGCCCGGCGTCAGGTCCGTCAGCCCCGCCGCCACCCTTATCGGACGGCCGCCTTAAGGCACTGTGACGAAGCCTTGCCGGTCCCCTTCATCCAACGTCGATCAGTCCGGATTCATCGCGCCCCGCGCGACACCCCGAACGGCCTGCAATGGCCAACTTCCGGAAAAGTTCCCGCCTCTTAGCTCCTTACGGCAAAGCTGTCACCTTGCTGCCACGCCGCACCCGGACAGGGCCGGGATTCCGGGGGCCGAAGGCGACTCCCGCCGACGGGCGGCGCACCCGGACGCAACCGGGGCGAGACGGCGGCGCGCGAAGCCTCTAGAAAGCCGATCAGGAGCGACGGCCCCGGGGGAAAGATGACGATCTATCCGGTGATCATGTGCGGCGGCGCAGGCTCGCGCCTGTGGCCCGCCTCCCGTCCCGGACGGCCGAAACAGTTCCTCGCGCTCGCCGGCGAACACTCCCTGTTCCAGAGCACGGTCCTGCGGGTCGCGCCGCTGGCGGCCGACGGCCGGATCATCGTCGTCGCCGGCGCGAGCCACGCCTCCTCCATCGCCGCCCAGCTGGCGGACATCGAGACCGAGGCGGTGGTCCTGCTCGAACCCGAGGCGCGCGACTCCGGCCCGGCCATGGCCGCCGCCGCCGCCTTCGTCCAACGGCTCGACCCGGACGGCGTCGCCGCCATCATCGCCTCCGACCACCATATCCCGGACGGTGAAGCCTTCCGCCAGGCGGTGCTGACTGCCGCCGAGGAGGCCCGGCGCGGCCGCATCGTCACCCTGGGCGTGACCCCGACCCTCGCTTCCTCCGCCTATGGCTACATCTGCCCGGCCGGCCCCGGTCTGGCGCCGGTCAGCCGCTTCGTCGAGAAGCCGGACCCCGACACCGCCGCCCGCTACGTCCGCGAGGGCTTCCTGTGGAACAGCGGCAACTTCATCGTCGCCGCCCGCACCCTCATGGAAGAGCTGGCCGCCCACGCCCCGGCCATCGGCGAGGCCGCCGAAGCCGCCCTGCCGCCGGGCGAGACGGGGCCGATGGTGCGCCTGACCGACGCCTTCCGCGCCGCGCCGAAGATCTCGATCGACTACGCCGTCATGGAGAAGAGCGACCGCACCTCCGTGCTGCCGGTCGACTTCGCCTGGTCCGACCTCGGCGCCTGGGACTCCGTGCTGGACACCGGGACCGGCCAGTCCGGTCTGCATATCGCCATCGACAGCGAGGGCACCCTGGTCCGCGCCGCCAGCGGCATGGTCGTGGCCACCCTGGGCGTCTCGAACATCGCCATCGTCGCCGAGCCGGACGCGGTGCTGGTGTGCGACCTGGCCCAGGCCCAGCAGGTCAAGGTGCTGGTCGACCGCATCAAGGCCGAGGCTCCGCGCCACGCCGACGTGCCCGACGACCGCGACCCGGCCCCCTGGGCGCGCTTCGGCGACTGGATGCGCACCGCCGCCCTGCCGATCTGGAGCACGCTGGGCGTCCACGCCGACGGATCCTTCGTCGAGGCCCTGACGCTGCAAGGCCGGCCGCAGGAGACGCGGCGGCGGGCGCGGGTCCAGACCCGCCAGCTGTTCGTGCTGTGCCGCGCCGGGGCACTGGGCTGGCAGGGGCCGTGGCGCGAGCGGGTCGAGACCGGCCTCGACCGCTTCCTGGCCGGCTACGTCCGACCGGACGGCGCGATCCGCAATGCGCTCAATCCTGATGGCACCGTGCAGGACGACGCCGTCGTCCTCTACGAACAGGCCTTCGCTCTGCTGGCCCTGGCCACCGCCCATGCCGCCGGCATTCAGACCGATCGCTGCGAGGCCCAGGCGAGGGTCATGCTCGACCGGCTGGAGGCCGAGCAGCTGGCCGACGGCGGATGGCGCGAGAGCGGCGACCATCCCTTCCAGGCCAACGCCAACATGCACCTGTTCGAAGCCGCCCAAGCCTGGGCGGCGCGCGGCGTCGACCGGCGCTGGGACGGGATCGCCGACGCGATCGCGGCGCTGGCGCTCAGTCGCTTCATTGACGCCGAACGCGGTTTCCTGCGCGAGTTCTTCGACGCCGACTGGCGCCCCGCGGCCGGCGACGACGGCCGACTGGTCGAGCCCGGCCATCAGTTCGAATGGAGCTTCCTTTTGTCGCGCCACGCGCTGGCCCGCGGCGACGAGCGCGCCATGGCTGCGGCCCGCCGGCTCTACGGTCACGGCCTGCGCGGCATCGACCCACGGCGCGGCGTCGCCATCGACCAGCTCGACGACAGCCTGAAGGTCCGCAGCCCGGTCGCCCGTCTGTGGCCCCAGACCGAATGGCTGCGCGCAGCCCTGAACATGGCGGCCCTCACCGACGATGGAGAACGCACCCAGCGGCTGGTCGAAGCCGACGCCGCGGTGCGCGGCCTGGCCCTCTATCTCCAGCCCAACGGAACGTGGCGCGACAAGCTGAACCCCGACGGAGGCTTCATCGACGAGCCGGCGCCGGCCAGTTCGCTCTATCACATCACCGGGGCCTTCGATCAGGTGTGCCTGGCCGCCGTCGAAGGACTGATCGAGTCTGCACCGAAGGGATTGAACTAAAGTCGCAAAGCCGCGTTAGGGGTCAGCTCCGGGGGGCGCTCTTCAATCACCGCAGGCGCCTGACACGGCGCCCGACCACGAGACCGATGTGATCGACCTTCACTGCCATATCCTGCCGGGCATCGATGACGGCGCCCCCGATCTCGAGACCTCGCTCGAGATGGCGCGGATGGCTGTCGCCGACGGCATCACGGTCACCGCCTGCACCCCGCACATGATGCCGGGCTATTACGAGAACACTTCGGAAGGCGTGCGCGCCGCCGTGGTCGCCCTGCAGGCTGAACTCGACAACGCGGACATTCCGCTGCGCCTGGTCACCGGCGCCGACGTGCATCTGGTGCCCGGCCTGGCCGGCGGACTGCGCGACGGGTCCAAGCTGACCCTGGCGGACAGCCGCTATTTCCTGTTCGAGCCGCCCCACAACACCGCCCCGCCGCGCATGGCCGACGCCGTGTTCGACTGCATGGCCGCCGGCTTCCATCCGCTGATCACCCATCCCGAGCGCCTGCGCTGGATCGAGGACCACTACGAGCTGATGGTCCAGATGGCCGAAGCCGGCGCCTGGATGCAGATCACCGCCGGCTCGATCACCGGCCGCTTCGGCAAGCGCACCCAGTACTGGGCCGAGCGGATGGTCGACGAGGGCATCGTCCACATCCTGGCCACCGACGCGCACAATCTGCGCAGCCGTTCGCCCGTGCTCTCGCAGGCCGTAGAAGCGGTCGCCGAGCGCCTCGGCGAAGAGGCTGCGAAAGACATGGTGTTGACCCGACCCCTCGCCGTGCTGGACAACGAGTCGCCTGCAACGGTTCCGGCCGCAGTCGGCGCCCGTCGTCAGGCTTCGCGGCCGGGCTTCTTCAAACGCCTGTTCAAGGCCGCCTGAGCATCAAGGTACCGTCCCCTATGAAGCGTTTTCTTCCCCTGGTCCTGGTCGCCGCTCTGCTTTCGGCCTGCGGCGGTCCGAAAATGGACGTGCAGCAGATGACGGCGGCCCAGCCGAGCAATCTGCAGTTCGCCCAGGCCTCCGCCGCGGCGATCGGCGAATACCGCATCGGCGTCAGCGACAAGCTGGCGGTGCGGGTCTTCCAGGTGCCGGACCTGTCGTTCGACCAGCTGACCGTCGACACTTCGGGCAATATCCAGATGCCGCTGATCGGCGCCGTCCGCGCCACCGGCATGACGTCGGGCGAACTCGGCGCCGCGATCGCCGATAAGCTCAGCGCCCAGTACCTGCGCAATCCGCAGGTCACCGTCACCGTCACCCAGGCGGCCAGCCAGAAGATCACCATCGACGGCGCCGTCATCAAGCCGGGCGTCTACGAGATGCGCGGCTCGACCTCGCTGCTCCAGGCCGTCGCGATGGCCGAAGGGCCCAGCCGCGTCGCCGATCTGACCCAGGTCGCCGTGTTCCGCTACATCAACGGGCAGCGCTCGGTGGCCCTGTTCGACCTGCGCGCCATTCGCCAGGGCCGAGCGGATGATCCGGCCGTCCTCGGCGACGACATCATCGTGGTCGACACCTCGCAGATGAACAGCGCCATGCGCGAAATCGTCGGCGCCCTGCCCGCGCTGTCGATCTTCCGACCGTTCTGATCCGTTGCGGTCGCTCGCCCGCCTCGCTGCTGCGGGAGTCCTGGGCGCGGCCCTGGTCGCGGCGGGCTGCAACGGCGGACCGCCTCACGAAACGGCGCCGGCCGAGCCGCCGGCCTCGCCAGAGGCGCGGCTCGAGGGCCTGACGGCTCTGGACGCTCGCGTCGCCTCGGTCTCCTGGACCCTGGCCAAGGCCAATGCCGACCTCTGCCCGGTCAGCCGCCAGCGCGCCGGCTGGACCCTGCATTCAGCCAGCCAGTACGGCGCCGAGCTGCGCCCCCTGGCCGAGCGCCGCTTCGGCCTGGAGGGCGATCTTCCCGGCATCCTGGTGGCGCCGTCCGACAGCCCAGCCGCCAAGGCCGGCCTGGCGCCCGGGGATCTGATCGTCGCCGTCAACGGACAGGCCCTGGCCGCCGGCGCCGGAGGCGCGGGAGAGTCGTATGACGGGCTGAAGGCCAATATCGCCGTCGTCGACGGCGCCCTGTCCCGTGGACCGGCGCAGCTGACTGTTCGTCGCGACGGCGCCGACCGCACGGTCGAACTGAGGCCGGTGCTGGCCTGCGCCTATGACACCCAGGTCGACATCTCGGACACGCCCCGCAGCCGGTTCGACGGGCGTCATGTCTTCATCACCAACACCATGGCCGAGCTGGCCCGAAACGATGACGAACTGGCCTTCGCCCTCGGTCACGAACTCGCGCACGGCGTCCTGGAGCACCGGACCCAGCCGGACGTCACCGGCGTGAAGGGCGCGTCGAACTGGGCGATCTCGATGCGTCGGGGCCTGTCGCTCTCGGCGGAGGCCGACGCCGACAAGATGGGCGTCTATCTGGTCACGCGCGCCGGCTTCGACCCGTATCAGGGCATCGAGTTCCTGAGCCGGCTGGAGGAGGCCAACCCGCTCCTGCGCTCGCCGCAGGTCAATATGGGCGGAATCTACGAAGGCACCTCGACCCGCCGCCGGGCGCTGCAGCCGACCCTGACCGAGGTGACCGCCCGAAAGGCGGACGGGCGCGCCCTCATCCCCTGACCGGCCGCGTCGCCCAGACGCGCAGCACGAGCAGACCGGCCGCGATTCCGACCGCGTCGGCGACCACATCCCAGACGTCGGCGTCGCGCCCGATTGCGGGCAGGCCCTGGATCAATTCGATGCCGATCCCGGCGCCCAGCATGAGGGCGGCCAGAGCCACCGGCCCAAGGCGCGGCCAGCCTCGTCCGGCGAGCACGGTCAGCACCAGAAAGGCCGCGGCGTGATGCAATTTGTCCCAGGGAAGACCCGGTTCGACCCGCGGCACGGGGCGAAACGCGAGCCAGCTCATCACCGCCGCCCAAATCGACGTTACGGTACGGAACAGCCTGCGTTCCCGCCCGTTGATGCCCCTAAGTTCGGGGCTGGCATCATCTACGCCTGTCATGGAATTGGATTCACGTCTCTCGGGGAAGATTGGGACGATGGCGGCACGCAACGGCAGGAGCGGACAGGGCGAGCCGGAGAGCCGAAGGGGCCCGGAGCCGGTATCCTATCTCCCCCGCACCGCGGGCCTCTACAGCGAAGTGACTTGGGACCGGAATTGGTCGACCCGCCCGCGCCGCCCGAGAGCGAACGCCGGCGACGCTGAATCGCCGCTACCCCCGGCGGAATAGGACCTGACGGCTTGACCTGCCCCGCCGCCCCGCCGACAAGTCTGGGCGAACTGGCGAGGCCGCCCCGAAAAGCCGGGCGAATTCTTGTGCGTGCGGCGAGGCTTTGCGATAGCCTCGCACGTACCGTGACCGGCGGCTGCGGCCGCCAAACGTATGAGCGACTGCATGATGCTGGGCGATCCCTCCGCCGACGACCGTAACCTCCGCACCGGCCGGGCTCCTGCCCCGTTCGGAGACTCGGTCTACGACGACATGCACAACGCCGTCTGGACGGGCGAGGAGCCGCACGAACAGCCGGCGTTCGATCTCGCCTCCTACTGGCGGATGGCGATCAAGCACCGGATCCTGATCATCGGCTGCTTCATCGGCGCCCTGGTCATCGGGGCCGCCATCACCATGCTGATGACGCCGATCTACACCGCCCAGGCGACCCTGCAGATCGATCGCGAAGCCGCCCGCGTCTTCACCTCGGAAGACGTCACCCCGCGCGAGAGCATGAGCCAGGGCGAGGAATTCTATCAGACCCAGTACGGCCTGCTGCGCAGCCGCTCCCTGGCCGAACGCGTGGTCGAGGGCCTCGGCCTGGCCAGCTCGGACCGCGCCCTCGAGGCGCTGGGCGTCGAGGCGCCGGCGCGCACCGGCACCGCCGCGGCCCAGGCCGAGCGCCGCCGCAACCTGGCGATCGCCACCCTGCAGGCCAATCTGAGCGTCACCCCGGTGCGCGGCTCGCGCCTGGTCGCCATCGGCTATGACAACCCCGATCCGGTCGTCGCCGCCCGCGTCGCCAACGGCTTCGCCGAGAACTTCATCCAGGCCAACCTGGACCGGAAGTACGAGAGCTCGTCCTACGCTCGCGAATTCCTCGAAGAGCGGATCGCCCAGACCAAGGGCCGCCTCGAAGAGGCCGAGCGCCAACTGGTCGCCTACGCGGCCAACCAGCAGATCATCAACGTCGGCGAACCGAGCGAAGGCGGCCAGGGCGCCGGCGAGGCCCAGTCGCTGGCCTCGAACAACCTGGTCGCCCTGAACAGCTCGCTGGCCTCGGCCCGCGCCGCCCGCGTGGCCGCCGAAGAGAAGTGGCGCTCGGCCCGTTCGTCGCAGATCATGACCCTGCCGGAAGTCCTGCAGAACCCGTCGATCCAGCGCCTGACCGAGCAACGCGCCGCCCTGGAGGCCGAGTACCAGCAGAAGGCCAGCCTCTATCAGGCCGACTATCCGGAAATGCAGCGCCTGCGCGGCCAGATCAGTGAAGTCGACGGCCAGATCCAGGCCCTCGCCGCCAATATCCGCGCCTCGATCCAGAGCGAGTATGTCATCGCCGCCAACCAGGAGCGCTCGCTCCAGGGCCAGGTGAACGGCCTGAAGGGCGACGTGCTGGACCTGCGCGACCGCTCGATCCAGTACAACATCCTGCAGCGCGAGCTGGACACGACCCGCACGCTCTATGAAGGCCTGCTGCAGCGCTACAAGGAAGTCGGCGTCACCGGCGACATCACGGCCAACAACATCTCGATCGTCGACAACGCCCGCCCGCCGGCCGGACCGTCGAAGCCGAACCTGATGATCAACCTGGCGCTCGCCGCCCTGTTCGGCATCGGTCTGGGCGTCATCGCGGCCCTGGTGCTGGAAGCCCTCGACGAGAGCCTGGCGACCCCGGACGACGTCGAGAAGAAGCTTGGCGTTCCGGTCCTGGGCGTGGTGCCGCTGCTGGAGAAGGGCCAGACCACGGCCGCGGCCCTGGCCGACATCCGGTCCGGCTTCTCCGAAGCCTACTACTCGCTGCGAACGGCGCTGCAGTTCTCGACGCCCGAGGGCGCGCCCGCCAGCCTGCTGGTGTCCAGCGCCCGCCCGGCCGAGGGCAAGTCGACCACGGCCTACGCCGTCGCGCTCAACCTCGCCCGGGTCGGCAAGCGCGTGCTGCTGATCGACGGCGACCTGCGCAATCCGTCGATGCACCGTGTCGTCGGCGTCGACAACGACCGCGGCATGAGCAACCTGCTGTCGGGTTCGTCGGATCTGAACACCGTCGTCCAGCGCACCCGTCAGGACAATCTGTTCTTCATCCCCTGCGGCCCGCTGCCGCCGAACCCGGCCGAACTGTGGGGCAGCGACCGCTTCCGCCAGTTCCTGGCCGAGGCCCGCAACAACTTCGACCACGTCGTCGTCGACGGCCCGCCGGTGCTGGGCTTCGCGGACTCCCCGCTGCTGTCCGCGACCGTGGGCGGGGTCCTGTTCGTGCTCGAGTCGCGCGGCACCCGTCGCGGCCAGGCGCGCGGCGCCCTGCGCCGTCTGCGGGTCGGCCGCGCCCGCCTGCTCGGCGCGGTGCTGACCAAGTTCAACGCCAAGACGACCACCTACGGTGGGTACGACTACGCGTATGACTACAACTACGGCGGCGATCACAGCCCCGAAGCCAAGACCAAGAAGGCCAAGAAGGCTTGAGAGACCAGACGGACCCCTCGGCCGCTCCGCTCGCGCGCCGCATGGGCAAGGTCGGCGAATACGCCCCCTACGTCCTGACGGTCGGGGCCGTGTGGCTGGCCTGGCAGGTCCTTCTGCAACCCGCGATCCTGCGCGCGCCGCCTGAGATGGCGGTGCGCGTGGCCCCCGGGTCTCCGACCGTCCTGCGGCGCGCGGCTGAGGCCGAGTTCGCGGCGGGGGTCAACGCCAAGGCCAAGACGGGAGCCGAAGACTCGCGCCGCTTCGCCAACGCCGGCTCCCTGGCCCGCGACGTTCTGGCCAAGGCGCCGTTCGACGTCCGCGCCCTGCGCGTCGTCGGCCTCAGCGAGGCCAAGGCCGGACGCGACGTTGCGGCCGACGAGATCCTGACCCTGGCCGGAAACTGGAGCCTGCGGGACGATCCCGCCCACGCCTGGCTGGTCGAGAACCGGCTGAAGCGCGGCGACTACGCCTCCTCCTTCGCCCACGCCGATACCCTGGTCCGGCGCCGCGAGGACATCCGCCCGCGCGTCTTCCGCCTGTTCACCCTGGCGAGCTCAGCCGATCCGCAGCGCGCCCTCCCCCAGGTCGCCGCCCTGCTCGACAAGCGCCCGCCCTGGCGGCAGTCCTACCTCGACAGCCTGTACGGCACGACTGAAGGGCTGCAGGTCGCTGCGACGCTGGCGGTCATGCTCCAGAAGGGCAAGGCGCCGCTGACCAATGAAGAGCTGAGCCAGCTCTACATGCACCTCATCGAGAAGGGCCAGTTGCCGGCGCTGCGCACCGTGCGCGCCAGCCTCAACCGGCCGCCTGCCGCCAACGTCTCCAACGGCGGCTTCGACACCCCCGACATTCCCGCGCCCTTCCAATGGCGCCTGGCCCAGGAGGCGGGCGTCACCGTCGAGATGGTGGCCGACGACGTCCGCCCCGCCGACACCGCCCTTCGGGTCGACTACGACGGCTATTCCTCCGTTCACGTGGCGGAACAGCTGATGTTCCTGGCGCCCGGCCGCTACCGGCTGACGGCGGAAGCGCGCGCCGAGGCCGGCGATCCGGGTCGGCGGCTGGCCTGGACCGTGACCTGCGCCCCCGGCGATCTGACCATTTTGAGCACCCCTGTCGCGCCCACGCCGGCCGAGGTCTGGACCCCGATCGCGGCCGAATTCACCGTCCCCGCCTCCTGCCCCGGACAGTGGCTGCGGGTGGCGTCCCGGGCGGGCGAACGGCGCGTCAACACCATCGCCTGGATCGATCGCGTCGCGGTCACTGCGGTACGATAAGACCGTCCGTAAACCGATGTTTGTGGTTCCTTTGCACCAGTCAGGCGGGGAATCATATTGCTTTTGAAACCTTCGCCGCCTATACCCATTGTCGATACGTCGCGGGCCAGCCCGTACCAAAGACCTGATTAGAAGGGGATTAAGCATGCGTAAGACCATCGCCGCAGTTACGGCAGGCCTGCTGCTCGTGGCTGGCCAAGCCGCTGCTGCTAACAACACCGCGACTGCCCGCGTCGGTGACCGTGTCGGCGCTTCCGCTGACGCCGCCTCCGAGTTCGCTGGCATCCCGGTGCCGGTCATCCTGATCGGCGCTGCCGTTCTCATCGCCACGATCGTTGTGATCAGCGAAGACGACTCGGAAAGCGACTAAGCAGAACCGGACCGCGAAACGCCCGCGCTGAGCAGACGTAACGCGTGCCGAACAAGCTTTTGAAGGGCCAGTGGGACCTCGCCGCGATTGCGGCGATCGTTCTACTGGCTTTTTCTATTGTCCTGGGCGGCGCCAGCCGTGAGCACGCGCTCCGCCTCGCCGTCGTCGAACTCGCGGCCCTGCCGCTGCTGGTTATCGGCGCCGGGCGCCTGATCCGCACCGGCCTCTGGCGCGAGCATGCCTTCGCGCTCAGCCTGATGGGCGCCGTCGCGGCCATCCCCCTGATCCAGCTCATCCCGCTGCCGCCGTTCCTCTGGACCGCCCTCCCCGGCCGCGACGAGATGGTCCTGGCGCTCGAGCTCGCCGGCCTCCAGCCGGGCTGGGTCCCGCTCAGCGTCACCCCTGACCTGACCTGGCGCTCCTTCCTCGCCTTGCTGCCCCCGGCCGCGGTCTTCCTGACCGTCCTCGGCGCCAACCACAGCTTCACCGTCCGCCTGATCGGCGTCTATCTGCTGGCCGCCGTGGTCGGCGTGATCCTCGGCGCGGCCCAGCTGGCCAGCGGCGGAGAGGCCCTCTACCCCTGGGAGACCACCAGCGCCGGTTCGGTCACCGGCTTCTTCGCCAACCGCAACCACCTGGCGACCCTGCTGCTGTCGTGCACGCCGTTCGCCGCCGTCCTCGGCGCCGCCACCCTGCGCCGTCGCGACGACGGCCGCTGGGCCCTGTGGTTCGGCGCCCTGTTCATGGGCCTGGTGGTCATCGGCCTGGCCGCCATCCGCTCTCGCGCGGGCGTCATCCTGTTCGGCCCGGTCGCCATCGCCAGCATGCTGGCGGCCTGGATCGCCGCCGGCCGCGGCCGACCCAACAAGGCCCTGTTGACCCTCGCCGGCGGCGCCGCAGTGGCGATCGGCGCGGTGGCCGTCCTGGCCCTGCCGCCGATCCTGGCCCGCTTCGACGTCCAGTCGGCGCCCGAGGGCCGTTTCGAGGGCTGGCCCATCGTCTCCGACGCCGCCCAGGCCTGGCTGCCGCTCGGCTCAGGCATCGGCAGCTTCGACGTGGTGTTCCGCTCGGTCGAGCCGCTGGAGCAGCTGGATCCGACCTTCTTCAACCACGCCCACAACGAATACCTCGAGACCTGGCTTGAGGCCGGCTGGCCCGGCGTCATCCTGATCGTCCTGGTCCTCGTCTGGTTCGGCCGCCGCCTGTGGAGCGCCTGGAAGTCGCCGCCGTCGCGCGAACGCGATCTGCAGCGCGCCGCCACCATCGGCCTGGTCGTGATGATGGCCCACTCCGCGGTCGACTATCCGCTCCGCACGGCGACCCTGGCCTGCCTCTTCGCCCTTTGCGCCGCCATCCTAGAGAAGGCCGGGCGACCGACCGACCGCGAACTGGCCTGACCCCATGGCCGAGCCGATCCGCAGCGTCCTGATCGTCGGGGGCGGGACGGCCGGCTGGATGGCCGCCGCCGCCCTGCAGCGCACCCTCGGCCCGCACGCCAAGGTCACCCTGGTCGAGTCCGAGGAGATCGGCATCGTCGGCGTCGGCGAGGCCACCGTGCCCCCGATCCGCGACTTCAACGTCATGATCGGCCTCGACGAGGCCGAGTTCATGCGCGAGACCAAGGCCACCCTGAAGCTGGCCATCGCGCTCGAGAACTGGGGCGCGCTGGGCCATCGCTATCTGCACCCCTTCGGCACCTTCGGCCCGGGACCGACCCTGGCAGACTTCCAGCAGACCTATTTCGCCCTCAAGGCCCAGGGCCTGGCCGACGACCTGGAGCGCTATTCGATCTGCTGGTGCGCCGCCGAGGCGGGCAAGGTCGGGGTGCGCAGCCCCGATCCGCGCAACCCGCTGAACGGCCTTTTCACCGCCTACCATTTCGACGCCACCCTCTACGCCCGCTACCTGCGGCGGGTCTGCGAGACCCGCGGCGTGACGCGGGTCGAGGGCAAGGTGGTCGACGTCGTCCAGCGCGCCGGGGACGGCTTCGTCGAGAGCATCACCCTGGAGGACGGCCGCAGCCTGGCCGCCGACCTGTTCATCGACTGCACCGGCTTCCGCGGCCTGCTGATCGAGGGCGCGCTGAAGGCGGGCTACGAAGACTGGTCGCACTGGCTGCCCTGCAACCGCGCGATGGCCGTGCCCTGCGCCAAGGTCGGGCCGGTCTCGCCCTACACCCTGTCGACGGCGCGCGAAGCCGGCTGGCAGTGGCGCATCCAGCTGCAGCACCGCACCGGCAACGGCTACGTCTACTGCTCGGACCACATCACCGACGACCAGGCCCGCGAGACTCTGCTGGCCAATCTCGACGGCGAGCCCCTGGCCGAACCGCGCGGGCTGAAGTTCGTCACCGGCCGGCGCAAGAAATACTGGGATCGGAACGTCGTCACCCTGGGCCTGTCGAGCGGCTTCATCGAGCCGCTGGAGTCGACCAGCATCCACCTGGTCCAGGCGGGCATCACGCGGCTGCTGCAGCATTTCCCGGACAAGGACTTCAGCCCCGTCAACATCGCCGCCTACAACCGCCGCCTGGGGCGTGAGGTCGAGCTGATCCGGGACTTCGTGATCCTGCACTATCACGCGACCCAGAGGGACGACACGCCGTTCTGGCGGCAGGTGGCGGCCATGCCGATCCCCGACAGCCTGGCCGAACGGGTCGATGCCTTCCGCGACCGGGCGCTGCTCTATCAGGTCGGGGCGGACGAGTATTTCAGCCAGGGCTCCTGGCTGGCGGTGATGTACGGCCAGGGCGTCGTCCCGCGCGGACCGAACCCGCTGTACCAGTACCAGGACGCCCAGCGCTCGGCGGCCGGCCTGCGCAACATCGCCGAGGTCATCGACCGCACGGTCGCCGCCCTGCCCGACCACGAAGCTTTCCTGAAGGCCAACAACATGTGGTCCGGCGACGCCTGACCTATCCGGCCGGGGCCGGCGCCGGCGAAGCGGGTGCGGTCGTCGGCGGGGCTTCGACGACATCCGGCGCGGCCTGCTGCAACTGGCCGCCCTCGCGCCAGGCCGCGGCCGGATTCAGCGCCGCCGTCGCCTCCAGGAAGGTCCCCGGCTTCATCGACGGCTCCGGCGCGGTCTGTAGCCCGACGACCCGAGCCATGTCGGCGATGAAGGTGATGCAGTTGCGGCGGCGCAGGTCATAGGTCCGCCCCTCGGGACTGTTCCACCAGTCGGCCCGGGCGCGCAGGGCGCGATAGGCGTCGTCGCTGATCGCCAGGCGCAGGAACGGCCGCCCCTCGGCGATGTAGCGGGGATCCGGATGGGTCACCACGCCGCGCCCCTTGGAGAACAGCAGCTGCGGCCCCGGACTGTAGGCGGTGAAGCCGGCCGACCAGTCCACAGGCGTCCCGCTGTCCTGCATCGTGCCGGTGGCCTGCACATAGGCGTGGGGGAACAGAAGTTCGTTGCCGCGGATCCGCGCCCCGGGGTGGGCGTAGAAGGTCACCATCACCTCGGCCCAGGCCTGGCCGGCGGCCAGCGCCAATAGGAAACCCAGCACCCAGGCGCGCATGTGCGGCTCCGTCGACTCCCGCCCCGATCGTGACGGCGTCCCGGAAACGCATGAGGGCCGCCGGGGATGCCCCGACGGCCCTCTCAGTTCAGCTTGGCGAGCGGATCAGTGCGAGGCGGGCGCCGCCACCACGTCCGACACCGCGACCTTGGCGCGCGCCGCCGCAATGGCGAACACGGTCAGGATCACATAGCCGATAGCCGGGATGATGAAGGCGATGTTCAGGCCTTCGGTGTCGGCGACCCGGCCGCCCAGCAGCGGCAGGACGGCGCCGCCGATGATGGCCATGCAGAGCAGACCCGAGGTGGCCGAAGCCGGGGCCGAGGACCGCTCCAGGGTCAGGGTGAAGATGGCCGGGAACATGACCGAGTTGAACAGGCCGACGGCGAGGGCGGCGAAGGCCGCGTTGACGCCGCCGGTCTGGGTCACGATCGCGCAGAGGATCGCGGCGCAGGTGGTGCAGACGGCCAGCAGGACGCCGGCCGGAACGCGGGTCAGGAAGGCGCTGCCGGCGAAGCGGCCCATCAGGGCGCCGGCCCAGTAGAGCGCGACCAGACGGCCGGCGTCGTGGATCGGCAGGCCCAGGGTGCCTTCCGAATGCAGCAGGTTGGTCATCAGGCTGCCGATGGTCACTTCCGACCCGACGTAGACGAAGATGGCCAGGGCGCCGAAGATCGCCCAGCCGGAGCCGAGCGCCTTGAGGGGCGAACCCGGGGTGTCCGAGCCGGCGGTGGCCGTCGCCGCCGTCAGCTTGCCGCGCACGCTCCAGATGAAGGCGCCGAGTACGGCGAAGAAGATCGCCAGGCCGATGAAGATGGTGTCGATGTTGCGCAGGGTCGCAGCACGGGCGTCGCCATCGACGACGGCCGGGGCGGCGGCTTCGGCGGCGGCGACGGCCGGAGCGGCCGCGGCCATGCCGCCGATGTAGTTGTGCAGGAAGATCACCCAGCCGACGACCAGGCCGGCTGCGGCGCCGATGGCCAGCCAGCCCTTCACGTCACGACGCAGCATGCCGATCAGGACGCCGGCGACGATGCCGATGCCGACGCCGAGCAGGATGAGGATCAGGGCCGTGGGCGAGGCCAGGGCGCTGACGCCGCCGACGGCGAAGATGCCGCCCGACAGCATGACCGTGGCGCCGAGCAGCGGTCCGACGACCGTGCCCAGCGAGTTGAAGGCCTGCGAGAAGACGAGGCGGAAGTGCGAGCCCTTGGGATCGCCCAGCGAGGCCGCCAGGGGGTTGGCCGCGACCTGCAGCAGGGTCACGCCCGCTGCGATCACGAACAGGGCCACCAGCACGCCCGGATAGAAGTCCATCACGGTGGACAGCGGCACGATCAGGGCGCCCAGAACCATGACCGCCAGGGCCCCGACGATCGACTTGGCGTAGCCCAGCTTGGCCAGCACGGCGGCGGCCGGCAGCGAGACGATGCCGTAAGCGGTGAACCAGGCGAACTGGGTCAGCAGCGCTTCGGTGTAGTTGAGGTCGAAGACCCCCTTCACCGCCGCGATCAGCGGATCGATCAGGGAGGTCGCGAACCCCCAGGCGAAGAACAGCGTGGTCACATAGGCGAAGGCTGCGCCTGTGCGGCGCACCGTGGAGGCTTGGTGGTCCGTCATTTCACTCCCCGTGGCCGGGCGTCCAACGCGCGCGGCCGTTGAGCCCTTGGTTCCATCCGGAAACGCTTCCGTCCAGCGGTTTGAGGAATTTCGTAACCAAATGTGGCCGCCGCGCGGGCCCTGCGCGCAATAAAAAGGCCGCCGCGGTCTCCCGCGGCGGCCCAGCAGGCTGATCGGTTGGGACGATCAGTACTTGTAGTTGACGCCGAACAGGAAGGTGCGGCCGTACTGCTGGTGGTCGATGATCCGGCGCTCGTCGCCGTTCTCGTAGGTGAAGAACGGCTCGTCGGTCATGTTGTTGACCTGGAACAGCATGGACAGGCCTTCCAGGGTTCCCGACTGGAACTCGTAGCCGAGCTGAGCGTCGACGACGCTCTCGGCGCCGACCTGGCGCAGGGTGCGGCCGTTGCCGAAGCCGGCGACCTCGCCCAGGAACTCGGAGCGATAGCGGTTCGAGATCCGGGCCTGCAGGCCGTTCTTCTCATAGTACAGGGTCAGGTTGGCGACGGTTTCCGAGAGGCCCGGCACCGCGGTCGGCGGCGCAGCCGGATCGGGCTGGATCTTGCTCTTGGTCTGCGAGACCGAGAACTGGCCGCCGAAGCCTTCCGCCCACGAACCCATGAAGTCGAACGGGGTCGAAACCGCGAACTCGACGCCATAGATCTTGCCGCCTTCACCGTTCTGCGGCGAGGAGATGATGCCCTGACGCAGCGCCGGCTCGGGACCGTTCACCGGGTAGCCGGTGAAGTCTTCGAGCGAGTTCCGGGTGTAGATGAAGGTATCCAGGTCCTTGTAGAAGGCGGCCAGCGAGACATAGGCCGAGCGGCCGAAATACTGCTCGAACGATACGTCGTAGACGTTGGCGATCCAGGGACGCAGCTCAGGATTGCCGCCCGACCCGCCCCACGGCGAGGCGTTGATGTCGGTGCTGCCGGCCAGCGAGGCGTTATAGCTGAACTGACGGCTGGCGCGCATGTCGTCCATGCGCGGACGGGCCAGGACCCGGGCCGCGGCGACGCGGACGTAGCGCTGGTCGGCGACCTCGAGGATCAGGTTCATGCTGGGCAGGAACTCGGTGTACTCCTCGCCGCCCGAGACCGGGGTCGACACGGTCGAGGCGCCGGTGCCCGAGGCCGCGTAGCCGTTCGAGCTCTGGTTGATGAACTGGGTCTGGAAACCGAAGTTGCCGGTCAGCGGCATCGAGCCCAGCTGGGTGTCCAGGTTGGCGCGCATGTAGGCCGTGGTGACCTTCTCCTCGACCTGCCAGTTGCCGGCGAGGACGTCCGAGTTCGGGTTGCGGACCTGGTTGTAGAAGCCGTCGCGGACCAGGCCGAGCGCGTCGTAGCTGATCACCCGGTCAATGCCGAGATAGGCCAGCGAGGTCGGCTCGAGCAGGTAGGCGGTCGGCACCAGCGGGCTCGCGCCGCCCGGGACGCCCAGGAAGTACTGGTCGTTGATGAACTCTTTTTCGCGGCTGTTGGCGTTGACGCCGATGTCGACCGAGCGGAACGGGCCGCTGTCGAAGATGGTCGTCATCTGCAGACGGCCGGCGAACAGTTCGTCGTTGATGGTCGGGGTGTTGAGGTAGCCGTCCTGGCCGCCCGGGATCACGTCGCCGCCCCAGCCTTGCGGGCTGGTCAGGCGGATCAGGTTCGGATCGGCGTAGTCGAGCTGGTTGTCGAACTGCACCACGCCGTCGTCGTTGATGGCGAAGTCCAGGGTGTCCAGGGCGCCGTCGATGTTGCGGCCGGTCCCGGAATAGGTCTCCAGGACCATGTCGTTGCGTTCGACGCCCGAGTAGCTGAGGTCAGCCTCGAAGGTGAAGCGCTCGTTCGGCGAGTACTCGGTGTTGAAGCCGAAGGCCTTGACCTCGCTCTCGCGCTTGTTGACGTCGTTGCGGATGACGCCCTTCACATTGGTGAAGGTGCCGGCCGTGACCATGCCGTCCTCGATGGTGTAGCCGGGCTGCAGTTGCGGACCCGGACGGCAGACGGGGGACTGCACATTGCCGCCGGCGGCGCACGCGCCGGGGGTGGCTTCCGCCTGGCCGCCCCACGCCAGCGGGAACTCGATGCCGCGCATGATCTGGGTGTTGTCGAACTTCGAATAGAAGGCGTCGAAGGTCGTGTGCCACTGCTCGTTCGGGCGGAACTCGACCACGCCCATGAAGCCGTCGCGCTCGAGTTCGCTCGACATGACGTACGGCTTGACGCCGCCGATCACCAGCTCGCCGGCGCCGACCGAGGGATAGCCCCAGGCGTTGAAGCGCTCCGACTGGTACGGCGAGGTCATGTGGGCGTAGCCCAGCGCGATGCCGATGGTGTCGTTCGCGAACTGGTCGATGTACGAGATGCTGTAGCGGACGCCGTCGTCGTTGGTGCCGGCGTTCAGCGCGCCGATGTCGTTCACTTCATAGCGGACGTTGGCGGCGATCGCCCGGCGGCCGTAGGCCAGCGGGCGCATGGTCTGCAGGTCGACGGTGCCGGCCAGGCCCTGACCGATCAGGGCGGCGTCCGGGGTCTTGTAGACGGTCACGCCCGACAGCAGCTCCGACGGATACTGGTCGAACTCGACGCCGCGGTTGTCGCCGGTGGTGACCTGTTCGCGGCCGTTGAGCAGGGCGGTGGTGAAGTCCGGACCGAGGCCGCGGATGGAGATGGCCTGGCTGCGGCCGTCGAGGCGCTGGGCGGTCAGGCCCGGCAGGCGCGCCAGGGACTCGGCGATCGAGACGTCCGGCAGCTTGCCGATGTCTTCAGCGGTGATGACCTCGACGATCGAGGTGTTCTCGCGTTTGGCGGCGATGGAGCTTTCGATCGACGAGCGGATGCCGGTGACGACGACTTCGTCGACCTGGGTCGCCTCTTGCGCGGCGTCCTGAGCCGAAGCCGCGCCCGTGAAAGCCAGGGCGGCGACGACGCCGGCAGCAGCGCTGGCGAGCAGGCGCGTACGACGGGTGACTTGGGTGTTCATCTCATTCTCCCTAGGCCAGCGCATTTCTATCGAAGCGTCCGGCGTCATCGCAAAGTTATGCAAACTTGCTGGCCGCTTGCAAGCATGCATTCACCGCAGCTCGCCCCGACGTGGCGGAAATGTGACGCCTTGCACCTGCCATATCGCAGTGCACAAAGGAAAAAGCCTTGTACGACAGCCATTCCTCGGCAAATTGTGAACTGGTTGACAGGCGGCCGAACGACTGCAAAATCTTGCAAACTGATCCAGCGGGCCACGACGTCCGCGGACATTACCACGGGGACGAAGCGATGACCGGAAGCGTAAAGCGGCCGATTCGAGGGCGTGCGTTCGTCGCCTGCGCCCTGCTGGCGACCCTGGCGGCCGCCCCGGCTCTGGCCCAGACGACCCCCGCCCTGCAAGCGTTGCGGGAGCGTCCGGCTGAGGATGAGGTGATTTATTTCGTCCTGCCGGACCGGTTCGCCGACGGCGACGCCGCCAACAACCTCGGCGGCCTGAGCGGCGACCGCCTCGCCACCGGCTACGATCCGACCGATCCGGGCTTCTACCACGGCGGCGACCTGCGCGGCCTGATGGGCAAGCTCGACTATCTGCAAGGCATGGGCGTCACCGCCCTGTGGCTGGCCCCCGTCTTCGAGAACAAGCCCGTGCAGGGCCCGCCCGGACACCAGAGCTCGGCCTACCACGGCTACTGGATCACCGACTTCACGCGCGTCGACCCGCATTTCGGGACCAATGACGACTTCCGCGCCCTGGTCGACGCCGCCCATGCGCGCGGCATGAAGGTCTATCTGGACATCGTCATCAACCACACTGCGGACGTCATCCAGTACCGCGAGTGCCCGCAGAACGACTGCGGCTACCGCTGGAAGGGCGACTATCCCTACAGCCGTCGCGGCGGGCTGACCGGCGAGGCGATCAACGAGGGCTTCACCGGCGCACCGGGCTCCGACTTCAGCCGGATGACCAGCCTGGACTACGCCTACACCCCCTACGTCCCGGCGGGCGAAGAGACGCGCAAGAAACCCGACTGGCTCAACGACCCGGCCAACTACCACAACCGCGGCAACAGCGCCTGGTACAGCGAAGCCCGCATGGACGGCGACTTCGCCGGCCTCGATGACCTGTTCACTGAAAAGCCGGACGTGGTGCAGGGCTTCATCGACGTCTACGGCGCCTGGATCGACGACTACGGCATCGACGGCTACCGCATCGACACCGCCCGCCACGTGAACCCGGAGTTCTGGCAGGTCTTCAGCCCGGCCATCCTCGAACGCGCCCGCGCCAAGGGCATCCCGAACTTCCACATCTTCGGCGAAACCTACGACTTCACGAGCGGCACGGCGGCCATGCACACCGTGGTCGACGGCCTGCCGACCGTGCTCGACTTCGCCTACCAGCGCGTCGTCCAGAACCTGGTCACGGGCAAGGGCGGCGGCCCGGCCGACATGGGCTATCTGCTGATGGAGGATCCCATCTACGCGGGCGGCGAGGCGACGGCGCGCAAGCTGCCGACCTTCACCGGCAACCACGACATGGGCCGCATCGGCCACCTGATCCTCAAGGACATGCCGGACGTCTCGGACGCCGAACTGCTGGACCGCGCCGCCCTGGCGCACGCCCTGGTCATCCTCGGCCGCGGCGTGCCGGTGATCTACTACGGCGACGAGCAGGGCTTCACCGGCGACGGCGACGACCGCCGCGCCCGCCAGGACATGTTCGAGACGCGCGTCGGCTCCTATGCGGACGACCGGCGGATCGGCGCGGCCTCGGAGACCTTCGACGCCAACGCCGACATGTACCGGCGCATCGCCGAGATGACCCGCGCCCGCGCCGCCGACGCCCGCCTGCGCCACGGCAGGGTGGTGACGCGCACCGCCGACCAGGAGCCCGGCATTTTGGCCCTCTCCAGACTTGATGATGACGGCGAGACGCTGGTGGTGTTCAACACCTCCACCGAAGCGCGTGACGTCAACGTCGCCGTCGAGCTCGGCTCCGCCCAATGGCGAGCCCTGCTCGGCCAGTGCCCCGCCCGCAGCTCTGCGCCGGGCTCAGTATCCGTTTCCGTGCCCGCCCTGGGCTACATTGTCTGCGTCTCCGAAGGCTGAGAGTGACCGCCCAAATTCTCGAACTCCCGACCGCCGCCCCCCACGCCGCCGAATGGTGGCGCGGCGCCGTCGTCTACCAGGTCTATCCGCGCAGCTTCGCCGACTCGAACGGCGACGGCGTCGGCGACCTGAAGGGGATCACCAACCGGCTGGAGCACATCGCCTCGCTGGGCGTGGACGCCGTCTGGCTGTCGCCCTTCTTCACCTCGCCGATGAAGGACTTCGGCTATGACGTCGCCGACTACTGCGACGTCGACCCGATCTTCGGAACGCTGGCCGATTTCGACGAACTGATCGGCAAGGCCCACGCCCTGGGCCTGCGCATCATCATCGATCTGGTCTTCTCGCACACCTCGGAGGAGCACCCCTGGTTCCGGGAGAGCCGCCAGTCGCGGACCAATCCCAAGGCCGACTGGTACGTCTGGGCCGACGCCAAGGCCGACGGCTCGCCGCCGTCCAACTGGCAGTCCGTCTTCGGCGGCCCGGCCTGGACCTGGGACGCCCGCCGCGGCCAGTACTACATGCACAATTTCCTGCCCGAGCAGCCTCAGCTGAACGTGCACAATCCGGACGTCCAGGACGCTCTGCTGGACGCCGCCCGCTTCTGGCTGGATCGCGGCGTCGACGGCTTCCGCTTCGACGCCATCAACTTCTCGATGCACGACCCGAAGCTGACCGATAACCCGCCGCTGCCGCCGGGCGGCAAGCGGACGCGGCCGTTCGACTTCCAGGACAAGGTGCACAACCAGTCCCAGCCCGAGATCGTCGACTTCCTGGCGCGCATTCGGGCCCTGACCGACAGCTACGGCGGCCGCTTCAGCGTGGCCGAGGTCGGCGGCGACCACGCCGAGCGCGAGATGCAGGCCTTCACCTCAGGCGACGATCACCTGAACAGCGCCTACGGCTTCCTCTACCTCTACGCCCCGGCCCTGAAGCACGCCCTGGTGCACGAGGGCGCCGAGGCCTGGCACGGCCGCGACGGCCAGGGCTGGCCGTCCTGGACCTTCTCCAACCACGACGCGCCGCGAGCCATCTCGCGCTGGGCCGAGGGCCGCGACCTCAAGGCCCTGGCCGAGACGGCCATGCTGCTGCTGATGTGCCTGCGCGGGAACGTCTTCGTCTACTACGGCGAGGAGCTGGGCCTGCCCCAGGGCGAGGTGCCCTTCGAGCGCTTGGTGGATCCGGAAGCCATCGCCAACTGGCCCCAGACCCTGGGCCGAGACGGCGCCCGCACCCCGATGCCCTGGACCGCGGACCAGCCCCACGCCGGCTTCTCGACCGCCGAGCCCTGGCTGCCGGTCGATCCGCGCCACGTCGGCCTCGCCGTCGACCGGCAGGAGCAGGACCCGTCCTCGATGCTGCACGCCACGCGTCGCCTCATCGCCCTGCGCAAGGCCCATCCGGCCCTGACCCGCGGCGAGATGACGATGGTCGACTCAGGCGACGAGGTGCTGAGCTTCGAGCGCGTGCTCGACGGCGACCGCCTGCTCTGCGTATTCAACCTCGGGCACAAGGCCGCGGCCTGGGATGCCCCCAAGGGCTGGCGCGTGCTGGAGGCCGTCAACATCGGCGCCGGCTCGGCCGGGGTCCTGCCGCCGCTCGCCGGGCTGGTCCTGGCCGCCGACGCCTGATGGTCTCAGCCGCCGCAGCTCTCGCGCACGATCAGGTCCGTCGGAATGCGTTCCGAGCGGCCGACCGATGCGCCCGGGTTGTCGAGCAGCTTCGACACCAACAGGCGTCCGGCCTTCATCGTGTCCTGCGCGATGGTCGACAGGGCCGGGCGCGAGTAGCGGCTGAACGGCACATTGTCGAAGCCGATCACCGATACGTCCTCAGGCACGCGCAGGCCGGCGTTCAGCAGGGCCCGCACGGCGCCCAGCGCAATCTGGTCCGAGGCGCAGACGATGCCGTCGAACTTCGTCCCGCGCCGGATCAGGCCGTCGACCGAGGCCTCGGCGGACTCGACCTCGAAATGGGCTTCCATGATCAGGTCGGCGTCGACCTCCAGCCCCGACTTGGCCAGGGCCTCCAGGTAGCCGCGATGACGCTGCATGGCTTCGGGCGGGTCCAGGTCGCCCAGGAAGACGATGCGCTTGCGACCCAGCCGCGCCAGGTGAAGCGTCGCCCGGCGTCCGCCGGCCAGATTGTCCGAACCGACCGAGCAATAGGCCTGGTCCGGCATCTCGGCGCCCCAGACCACGAAGCGGCCGTCGGTCTCGGCCAGCCGGTTCAGGCTCTGGTGCAGGAACGACTGGCCCAGGAAGATCACGCCGTCGGCGCGGGTGTTCATGGCCGCGGACAGGTCGTCGTACGAGGTCGGCGAGAAGTGGCTCATGATGACGTCGCAGTCGCGCTCCCGCGCGGCCTCGCCGACGCCGGCCAGAAGCTCAAGGAAGAAGGGGTCGCTCAGCCGGCCCTCGCGGCCCTGCGGCCGGGGCGTGACCAGGGCGATGATGCCCTCGGCGCCGACCGGACCGGCCGGCATGTAGCGGCGGAACGGGTAGTCATGCTCGCGCGCCAGCTTCCAGATCAGTTGCTTGGTGCGGGCGTTGACGGCCGGATGATCGTTGAGCGCGCGCGAGGCCGTGGAGATCGACACCCCGGCCAGCTGGGCCAGGTCTTCGAGGCGGGTGTTTCGGCGGCTCACGTTGCGTTTCCGGCTAATGGTCAGGCTGCAAATTTTGCTGCAAACCTTGCGTCATCTGCGCTGCGCCTGCCGTCCTTGGCAAGCCCTCATGACCGGAGAAACCCGTGATCCTGACCCGCCGCTTCCTGATCTCGACCACCGCCCTGATGGCCGCCCTGCCCGCCTCGGCGCTGGCCCAACCGCTCGCCCAGGACGTGGCCCAGGCCCCCGCCGGCGCGGTCGGCCAAGCCAGCGCCTCGTCGCCCGGCGGCGTGCTCACGGTCCAGGTCGGCGTCACCGGCGAGGGCCGGCCGGAGTATACGGTCAGCCGGATGGGCCGGCCGGTGATCGAGGCCTCGCGCCTCGGTTTCATCCTCACCGACGCGACCAAGCTGGAGCGCAACTTCACCGTCACCGCCGACGCCCCGACCTCGCATGACGAGCCCTGGGAGCAGCCATGGGGCGAGAAGCGCCACATGCAGAACCGCTACACCGAGTGGCGCACCCACTTCGTCGAGCGCGCGCCGCTGAGCCGCAGGTTCGACGTGGTCTTCCGCATCTATGACGACGGCGTCGGCTTCCGTTACGAGTTCCCCGAACAGGCCAACCTCAAGACCCTGAACGTCTCCGAGGAGCTGACCGAGTTCGCCGTCGCCGACGCGGGCGAGGCCTGGTGGGTCCCGGCCTTCGAGTGGAACCGCGAGGAGTACCTCTACAACCGCACCCGCATCGACGAGGTCGGCGTCGCCCAGACCCCGATCACCCTGCGCACCGACGGCGGCCTGCACGTCTCGCTGCACGAGGCGGCCCTGGTCGACTATTCGGGCATGAACCTGCGCCGCGTGGGCGGCGGCCGCTTCAAGGCGGCGCTGACGCCGGGCTTGACCAACGCCGTGGTCACCCGCGACCTGCCCTTCCATACCCCCTGGCGCACCCTGCAGATCACCGACACCGCCGGCGAGCTGGTCACCTCGGGCCTGATCCTGAACCTCAACGAGCCCAACAAGCTGGGCGACGTCAGCTGGTTCAAGCCGATGAAATACGTCGGCATCTGGTGGGACATGCACCTGGACCGGAAGACCTGGGCCTCGGGTCCCAAGCACGGCGCGACCACCGACTACACCCTCAAGCACATCGACTTCGCGGCCCAGCACGGCTTCGGCGGCGTCCTGGTCGAGGGCTGGAACAAGGGCTGGGACGGCGAGTGGTTCGGCAACGGCTGGGACTACAGCTTCACCGAGCCCTATGCCGACTGGGACATCCAGCGCATCGCCGACTATGCGCGCTCGAAGGGCGTCGAGATCATCGGCCACCACGAGACCGGCGGGAACGCCTTCCACTACGAACAGCAGATGGACGCGGGCTTCGCCCTGTACCAGCGCATGGGCTGGCACTCCGTGAAGACGGGCTATGTGGCCGACGCCGGCGGCGCCCGGGTGCGCGGTCTGGACGGACAGGCGACCATGGCCTGGCACGAGAGCCAGCCGATGGTGCAGCACCACCAGCGGGTCATCGAATCCGCCGCCCGCCACCAGGTCGCGGTCAACGCCCACGAGCCGCTGAAGGACACCGGCCTTCGCCGGACCTATCCGAACATCATCAGCCGCGAGGGCCAGCGCGGCATGGAGTACAACGCCTGGGGCAACCCGGGGAATCCGCCGGAGCACGAGGTCAACCTGGTGTTCACCCGCATGCTCGCCGGGCCGATGGACTTCACCCCCGGCATCTTCGGCATGAACACCCGCGCGCCGGACGGCGTGGCCACCACCTGGGCCAAGCAGCTGGCCCTGTACGTGACCCTCTACAGCCCGATCCAGATGGCCGCCGACATCCTCGAGAACTACGAGGCCAACCCCGGCCCGTTCCAGTTCATCAAGGACGTGGTCACCGACTGGGAGGACACCCGCGTCCTCAACGGCGAGGTCGGCGACTTCGTCACCATCGCCCGCAAGGACCGCAACTCCGACCAGTGGTTCCTGGGCGCCATCACCGACGAGGAGCCGCGCAACCTGCCGGCGTCGCTCAGCTTCCTTGAGCCGGGACGCCGCTACCGCGCCGAGATCTACCGTGACGCCCCGGGCGCCCACTGGAAGACCAACCGCGAGGCCATCGACATCGTGACCCAGGAGGTCACCGCCGCCGACACCCTCACTCTGCGCCTCGCCCCCGGCGGCGGCCAGGCCATCCGCTTCGTGCCCCTAGGAAGAGGTCGTCGTTGACCCCCACCACGCCTGACGCCGTCGCCGCGGCCCCCGTTTCCGGAACCGTCGACCAGACCGTCCGCCCGCGCCTCAGCGGGCTGGCGATCTGGAACATGTGCGTCGGCTTCTTCGGCATCCAGATCGGCTTCGGTCTGCAGAACGCCAACACCAGCCGGATCTTCCAGACCCTCGGCGCCGAGGTGGATTCCCTGGCCATCCTGTGGATCGCGGCGCCGCTGACCGGCCTGCTGGTGCAGCCGATCATCGGCCATTTCAGCGACAAGACCTGGACGCCGCTGGGCCGGCGCAGGCCCTACTTCCTGGTCGGGGCCATCCTGACCACCCTGGCCCTGCTGGTGATGCCGCACAGCCCCTACCTGTGGGTCGCGGCCTCCATGCTCTGGATCATGGACGCCTCCATCAATGTGACCATGGAGCCGTTCCGGGCCTTCGTCGGCGACAATCTGCCCGAGGAGCAGCGCGCGACGGGCTATGCGATGCAGAGCTTCTTCATCGGGGCCGGGGCGGTGTTCGCCTCCTGCCTGCCGTGGATGCTGTCGAACTGGTTCGACGTCGCCTCCACCGCGCCCGAGGGCGTGGTGCCGCTCAGCGTGCGCATCTCCTTCTACGTCGGCGCCGCGGCCCTCCTGGCCGCCGTGCTGTGGACCGTGGTCACCACCCGCGAATACAGCCCGGCCCAGATCGAGGCCTTCGAACAGGCGCGCGGCGACGCCGTCCCGACCACCCCCGAGCGGAGCGCGGCCGCCTACAGCTGGGGCGGCCTGCCGTGGGTCGTGATCGGCCTCGGCGCCGCCCTCGCCGTGGCCTATCTGGGCCTGGCCAAGGAGCTCTATGTCCTGGCCGGCCTGATCGTGACCGCCGGCCTGCTGCAGTGGGCCGTCGCCCTATTCCGCGGCCGGAAAGTCTCCAACGGACTGACCGAGATCGTCGACGACCTGTTCGCCATGCCCAAGACCATGCGCGGCCTGGCCGTCGTGCAGTTCTTCAGCTGGTTCGCCCTGTTCTCGATGTGGATCTACATGACCCCGGCGGTCACCGCCGTGCACTTCGCCTCGCCCGATGCGACCTCGGCCGGCTACGCCCAGGGCGCCGACTGGGTGGGGGTGCTGATGGGCATCTACAACGGCGTCGCCGCCCTCGCCGCCTTCCTGATCCCGGTGCTGGCCCGCCGCACCGGGCTGCGCGGCGCCCATGCGGTCAATCTGCTGCTCGGCGCCGCAGGCTTCCTCGGCGTCTTCCTGATCCGCGATCCGGCCCTGCTGTGGCTGCCGATGATCGGCGTGGGCTTCGCCTGGGCGTCGATCGTCTCCCTGCCCTACGCCATCCTGTCGAACGCCGTGCCGGGCCGGAAAATGGGCGTCTACATGGGCATCTTCAACATCTTCATCGTGGTGCCCCAGTTGGTCGCCGCCACCCTGCTCGGCGTCCTGCTGAAGACCTTCTTCGCGGATCAGGCGGTGTTCGCCCTGGTCCTCGGCGGCGCCAGCTTCGCCCTCGCCGCGGTCGCCAGCCTGATGGTCCCCAAGGAGGCGGCATGAGCTTCGATCGCCGCGCCCTCCTGGCCGCCCTCGCGGCCGCGCCGCTCGTCGCCCAGGCGAGCCGGGCTCGCGCCGACGCGCCCACCCAGGGCCGCCTGGTCGAGCATCCGCAGATGGCCTCCGCCTTCGTCCAGCCTCGCGACGTCACCGTCTGGCTGCCGCCCGGCTACGACGCCTCGGACCGCCACTACCCCGTCCTCTACATGCACGACGGCCAGAACCTGTTCGACGCCTCGCGCGCGCCCTACGGGGCCGAATGGGGGGTGGACGAGCACGTCGCCCGGCTCAGCGCCAACGGCCAGATCCGCACCCCCATCGTGGTCGGGATCGGCAATACGGACCTGCGCCTGCGCGAATACATCCCGGCCAATCTGATCGCCGCCCTGCCCGACGACATGCGCGCCGACGTCCAGGCGATCTACGGCGGCGAGCCGCTGTCGGACGGCTATCTGCGCTTCATTGTCCGCGAGCTGAAACCCTTCATCGACCGGACCTACCGCACCAATCCGGGCCGCGTGGACACGGCGATCATGGGCTCGAGCATGGGCGGGCTGATCTCGATGTACGCCCTGATGCGCTACCCCCTGACCTTCGGGGGCGCGGCCTGCGTCTCGACCCACTGGCCGATCCGCATCGAGCAGCTCACCGACCCCGCCGCCCTCGCGGCCTGGCGCGATCGCCTGACCGAGGCCTGGACCGGCGTGATCAAGGCCGACCTGCCGCCCAAGGGCGGTCACTTCCTCTATTTCGACCGCGGCGACGAAAGCACCGACGCCTTCTACGCCGAGTTCCAGAGCCGCATCGACGCCACGATCCGCGGCGAAGGATGGACGCCCGACCGCTTCCGCTCCCTCGTCTTCCCCGGCGCCGAACACAACGAAAAGTCCTGGAACCAGCGGCTCGACGTCCCCCTCGTCTTCCTGCTTCCCACTCAGTGAGCCCCCATGCGTAACCTGACCCGCCTCCTCTGCGGCGCCGCCGCGCTCGCCTTCGCCGGGACCGCCTCGGCCCAGTCGGTCGCCCCTGGCGCGCCGGGCGATGCGCCGACCTGGGTCAACGCCGCCAAGACCGGCGCGGGCGCGTCCTACGAGGCCTATGTCGACGGCCAGTACCGCGACGGCGGCCCGACCGGCGAGGTGTCCAAGGTCTGGTTCTCCATCGCCGACGGCGTCCTCACCGAGACCATGTACGGCCTGATCCACCAGGCCCAGATCAAGCAGCTGCGCTTCGCCGTCGTCACCGAGGACGGCCTGTCGGTCGAGGGGACCGACACCACCAGCCGCACCGAATACCTGCACGTCGACGCGCAAGGGCGCCCGCTCTCGCCGGCCTATCGCGTCATCACCACCGACAAGGCCGGCCGCTACGAGATCGAGAAACAGATCTTCACCAACCCCGACGGCCAGGCGCTCGTCGTGCGCACGCAGATCCGCGCCCTGAAGGGCGACATCACCCCGTACCTGCTGCTCGAGCCGCACATGGCGAATACGGGTGTGGGGGATCGGGGGGATGCGCGTCGCGACGCCGAATGGGAAATCGCTCGGCAGGAAGGGGTCGTTGAGACGACCTTTGGCGCCCTTCGCGCATCGGAGGATGACGTCCACCTCGCCCTTCTCGCCGACCACCCATTCACCGCGAAGAGCGTTGGCTTCGTCGGCATCTCCGACGGATTGACCGACTTGGCCGACGGACGCTTGGACAACCGCTACGGCACAACGGGCGATGCCTCCGGCAACATAATGCTCACAGGCGCCCTCCCTGCGATTCGGACAGGCGAGAGCGCGAGCCACGACTTCGTCATCGGCTTCGGAAGCAGCGCCGGTGCGGCGGAAACCGCGGCCGCCGAACCCTTCATCCTCGGCCTGGACCGCGTCCTCGCCAAGTTCAACGGCGAAGGCGACGCCGTCGGCTGGGAGGATTACCTCGCCTCCCTCACCGACCTGCCCCGCATCGCCGAACAGTCCACCGACGGCGGCAAACTCGCCTACGCCTCGGCCCTGATGCTGAAGACGCAGGAGGACCGCACCCACGCCGGCGCTTTGATCGCTTCGCTGTCCAACCCGTGGGGCGACACCGTCGACGCCACCAACAGCTCGACCGGCTACAAGGCGGTCTGGCCGCGCGACTTCTACCAGGTGGCCATGGCCCTGCTGGCGCTGGGCGACACCGAGACGCCGCAGGCCGCCTTCCGCTACCTGCCGCAGGTGCAGGTCGACGCGCAGACGCCGGGCAACACCGGCGCCACCGGCTGGTTCCTGCAGAAGACCCACGTCGACGGCGAGATCGAATGGGTCGGCGTCCAGCTGGACCAGACCGCCATGCCCATCATGCTGGGCTGGAAGCTGTGGAAACAGGGCCTCGTCTCCGACGCCGAGATGACCCGCATGTACGGCGAGATGATCAAGCCGGCCGCCGACTTCCTGGTCGACGGCGGCCAGATGGGCCTGCTGTGGAACGACCGCAGCGTGAGCCCGCCCTGGACCCAGCAGGAGCGCTGGGAGGAGCAGGAGGGCTACTCGCCCTCGACGACCGCCGCCGTCATCGCCGGCCTGACCACCGCCGCCGACATCGCCCGCGCCGCCGGCGACGCCCCGGGCGCCGCCCGCTATCAGGCCGCGGCCGACGACTACGCCTCCAAGGTCGAGGCGCGGATGTTCACCACCTCCGGCGAGTTCGGCGACGGCCGGTATTTCGTGCGCATTACCCGCAACGAGAACCCCAACGACAAGGGCCTGCTCGGCGAGAACAACGGCCAGCCGGCCATGCCCGAGGACCGCATCATCGACGGCGGCTTCCTGGAGCTGGTCCGCTACGGCGTGCGCTCGCCCCTGGCCCCGTCGATCACCGACACCCTGCCCGAGTACGACGACCAGACCCGCGAGGACCGCTTCCGCGTCCGCTATGACGTCAACGGCGTCCCGGGCTACCGCCGCTACGGCAACGACGGCTACGGCGAGCAGACCGACACCGGCGGCAACTACGGCGTCGGCGGCCAGATGCACCCCGGCCAGCGCGGCCGGATCTGGCCCTTCTTCACCGGCGAGCGCGGCCACTATGAACTGGCCGCCGTGCTGGCCCAGCCCTCGCACGACCCGGCCTGGACCCAGGCCCACCTCGACAACATCCGCCAGACCTACGTCCGCGGCATGGAGAGCTTCGCCAACGGCGGCCTGCTGCTGCCGGAACAGGCCTGGGACGGCGTCGGCGACGACACCGCCCACGACTATGCGCCGGGCCAGGGCACCAACTCGGCGACGCCGCTGGCCTGGACCCATGCGGAGTACGTCAAGCTGCTGCGCTCGCTCGCCGACCGCGCCGTCTGGGATCGATACGCGCCGGTCGAGGAACGCTACGCCAAGTAAGCGGTTTTTGGCTCAGCGTTGCTGTTCCGGATAATCGACATGCGTCTCGCCGCCCTGGCCCTCACTTCCGTCCTGGGGGCCGCCGCGCTCCTCGGCGGCTGCGCCTCCCTGCCGGGACAGCAGCCGCCGCAGGGCTATTCGACCGCGCTGACGCTGTGGACCCGCAGCGGCGAGCGCTGCGACTTCGCCCATCCGGACCGGGCCCGGCTGCGCGCCGCCGCCACCAGCCGCGACTACGTCCGTCCCGCAAGAGACGGCGCCGACAGCGCCTATGACGTCCGCGGCGCCGAGGTGCACGGGCGCCTGCTGCGCGGGACCTACTGCCTCACCGTGACCCGCGGTCCGATCGGCGCCGAGCCGACCTCGACCTACGGCTTCACCGTCACCGTCGGCGGGCGCAATCCCGAGACCCTGGCGGTGCGCCCGGCCTACGCCTCGGGGCGCACGGCCGAGGCGACGCCGCTGCGGGTGCATGTGGCGATCGCCGCGGCCCCGGCGGACGACACCGAGAGCATCGCCGACTTCGACCTCGGCGCGATTCCCGGCGACGGCGTCGACGCAGCGCCCGAAGCCCCGGCCCGCAACCTGCGCTGGCCCCGGCAGGCCGCCGACACCCTGCGCCTCGTCGCCCTGATCCAGGAATCGACCGACCCGAACGCCCCCGGCCCGGTCCCGCCGGAGCGTGTCCGCGAGGTCCTGTTCGGCGTCGGCGACTGACGGGATGACGAAACGCCGCAGGACGCGTAACGAAGCGCCATGACCGGCCCCGTCCTCGTCACCGGCTCGGCCGGTTTCATCGGCTTCCACACGGCGCAGCGCCTGCTGGCGCGCGGCGAGACCGTCGTCGGCGTCGACAACCTGAACAGCTACTACGACCCGGCGCTCAAGCACGCCCGGCTGGAGCGGCTGCAGGCCCATCCGAACTACATCCACCACACCCTGGACCTCGCCGACCGGCCGGGCATGACCGCGTTGTTCGCCGAGCATTCGCCGCGCCGCATCGTCCATCTCGGGGCCCAGGCGGGGGTGCGCTACAGCCTCGAACAGCCCGAGAGCTACGTCGACTCCAACGTCGTCGGCTTCCTGACCATCCTCGAGGGCGCGCGGGCGGTGAAGGCCGACAGCCTGGTCTTCGCCTCCACCAGCTCGGCCTTCGGGGCCAACGGCGCCCTGCCCTTCTCGGTGCGCCAGGGCGTGGCCCATCCGATGACGGTCTACGCCGCCACCAAGATCGCCAACGAGGCGATGGCCCACTCCTACGCCCACCTGTTCGGCATCCCCTCGACGGGCCTGCGCTTCTTCACCGTCTACGGCCCGTGGGGCCGGCCCGACATGGCCCTGTTCAAATTCACCAAGGCCATCCTCGAGGGCCGCCCGATCGACGTCTACGGCCACGGCCAGATGGAGCGCGACTTCACCTATGTGGACGACATCGTCGACGGGGTGATCGGCGCCCTCGACAAGCCCGCGACGGTCGATCCGGCCTGGGACGCTACTAAGCCCAACCCCTCGACCTCCGGCGTCGCCCCCTGGCGCATCCTCAACCTCGGCGCCGGCCGCCGCGAGCAGCTGATGCGCTATATCGAGGTGCTCGAGGACGCCCTCGGCCAGAAGGCCGAGCTGAACATGATGCCGGTCCAGGAGGGCGACGTGGCCCGCACCGAGGCCGACGTCACCGAAACCCGCGCCGCCCTCGGCTACGCGCCGTCCACCCCGATCGACATCGGCGTGAAGCGGTTCGTGGACTGGTACCGGGGGTTCTACGGGGTGTGAGGCGGGCAGGAGGTGGGCGATGGATGCTGAACTGCGCAGAGAGGCCGCAACGCTCCGCATCATGGGTTCGGAAAAGGCCGCGGAGTACCTGATACAGCACTATCCGCGCGGTAGCCGCCGATCGGGGGACGCCCTTGTGCTGGTTCAGCATCTGTCGTGGAGGGTTGCCGACCAGATGCGACTGGCGCGGCACTATCTGGGAGGCCAGCCCCACGCCAGCGCCCGCGTGTTTGAGGCCTTCGCCTCCTTCATGTCGCTCAGAAGCTTTGCGCAGGCAGTTCGAGACGTCTGGCCTGAGAGGCCCGATGACCAGCAGCTGTTCCGCTACAACCTCGGCACGGCCATTCGGAAGTACGAGACCAGCGAGGCAAACACGGCCGTCATCGACGCCCTCCTCAATGAGCACTGACCTTGTCATCCCGGACGCCGCTCAGCGGTGATCCGGGACGCGACGCATCCACACCTCCGAGAGCTGCGCCAGCAGCGATCCGGGAGACGCGCGAGGTCCCAGCTGTCTCCCGGAGCTCTGCGATTTCCAGGAGGGCATCACAGTTGCGCGCCACGTCCCGGCTCTCCGCTTCGCTTCGGCCGGGATAACAAGCGCCCACCGCACCCGCGAACACCTGCGGCACATCCGTGCGCCAAGACCCCTGACGTTACGTCAACCGTGCAGCGACACAGGAAGTTATTGCACCGCACACGAAATAGTTTGCCTGGTGCACCGCGATAGGGTCACATCCCGGTCCGCGGGTCGAACGCGGGTTCGGGCCGAGTCTTCACCTCCAGACCCGGACCGTCGATGCGCCGCTTGCTCGCCCCTGTTCTCGCATTTCTGGCCGCCGGCCTCGCCGCCGCGCCCGCCCTGGCGGCGCCCGCCGCGCCCCTGCTGGCCCACCAGGCGCCGCTGGAGCTGAACGAGGCGTCCTCGGCCTGGATCCTGACCTCGACCGCCCTGGTCCTGCTGATGACCCTGCCGGGCCTGGCCCTGTTCTACGGCGGCATGGTCCGGCGCAAGAACGTCATCGCCACCATCGCCCATTCGACCGCTGCGCTCTGCATCGTCACCGTGCTCTGGTTCATCGCCGGCTACAGCCTGTCCTTCGGCTCCAGCGCCGAGGCGACCAACGGCTTCATCGGCGGCTTCCAGGCGGCCTTCCTGAACGGGGTGACGCCGTCGACGGCGCACAGCCTGGCGCCGGGCCTGCCCGAGTTCCTGTGGATCGCCTACCAGCTGACCTTCGCCATCATCACCCCGGCCCTGATCGCCGGGGCCTTCGCCGAGCGGATGAAATTCTCGGCCTCGGTGCTGTTCTTCACCCTCTGGCACCTGATCGTCTATGCGCCGATCTGCCACCAGGTCTGGGGCGGCGGCTGGATGGGCTCGCTGGGCGTGCTCGACTTCGCCGGCGGCGCCGTGGTCCACGTCAATGCCGGTGTCGCCGGCCTCGTCGCCGCCCTGGTGCTCGGCCCGCGCCACGGTTTCGGCCGAGACAACATGGCCCCGCACAACCTGGCCTTCACCGCCATCGGCACCGGCCTGCTGTTCGTCGGCTGGCTGGGCTTCAACGCCGGCTCGGCCTGGGCCGCCGACGGCATCGCCGGGGTCGCCGCCTTCAACACCATGCTCGCCGCCGCCGCCGCCGCCATCGGCTGGACCGCCGTGGAGTGGATCGACCACAAGCGCCCGACCCTGCTGGGCCTGCTGTCCGGCGTCGTCGCCGGCCTGGTGGGCGTCACCCCGGCCGCCGGCCTGGTCGACCCCAAGGGCGCCTTCATCATCGGCCTGGTCAGCGGCCCGGCCTGCTACGCCGGCGCCGTCTGGCTCAAGCGCGCCCTCAAATACGACGACAGCCTCGACGCCTTCGGCGTGCACGGCGTGGGCGGCATCGTCGGCGCCGTCCTGACCGGCGTCTTCGCCACCGCCGCGATCAACCCGGTCGCGGAAGCTGCGAACGTCGTGAACCAGATCATCGGCCTGCTGGCGGTGATCGCGTGGTCAGGCGTCGGCACCTTCGCCATCCTGATGGTGTGCAAATTCACCACCGGCCTGCGGGTGACGAAGGAAGAGGAGATCGAAGGGCTGGATTACACTCAGCACGGGGAAACCATCCACCAGTAGGGGCGAGCTCGACGCCGCTCCGCGGCGTCGGGGATGACAAGCGCCCGCAACCCCTAGTCCCTCACCTGCGCCCGCGCCGCCTCCAGGTCCGCCGGGTTGTCGACCGACAGCGGAGCCTCATCGATCACCGCGGCCCAGATTTGCAGGCCCATCTCCAGGGCCCGCAGTTGCTCCAGCTTCTCGCGACGCTCCAGCGGCGAGGGCGGGGCGGCGCAGAAGCGCTCCAGGGCCTCGCGGCGATAGCCGTACAGGCCGATGTGCCGCCAGACGGGGGCGTCGCCGTACAGGGTCGAGCGGGTGAAATAGAGGGCGCGGCCGTGGCGCACGCCTTCACGGAGGGCCAGCACCGCCTTGACCACGTCGGGGTTGGCGCGGTCCGAAGCGTCGGCCTCGGGGGCGACCAGGGTGGCGATGTCGCAAGACGGCTCGGCCTCGAGCAGCCGGGCGCAGGTCACGGCCAGGCCCGGATCGGCGAAAGGCATGTCACCCTGCAGGTTGATGACCGCATCGTGGCGGCCGTGCGGGTCCAGGGCGTCCAGCGCCGCGCGGATGCGGTCAGAGCCGGAGGGCAGGTCCGGGTCGGTCAGGATGGCGGTTCCGCCGATCGATTCGATCGCCGCGACGATCTCCGCATCCCCCGCCGCCACCGCCACGGGCAGGCCGGACCGGGCCGCCTGTTCATAGGCGCGCACGATCATCGGCTTGCCTCCGATGTCGGCCAGCGGCTTGTTCGGCAGGCGCGTGGCGGCCATGCGGGCCGGAATCAGGACGAGCGGGTTCATGGTCGGTTCCTGCCTGCGACGCCCGGACACCGAAAAGGGCGCGTCGGGCCGGTTGCGAAGGCGGCGCTAGCGTGTAAGAGACGCCCACGCAAGAATTCGCCCTCGCCGTGTCATGGCCAGGGCCACAAAGAACGGGATGCGACGACGCGATGAGCGGCGATCTGAAGTGGAATAAGATTATCGGCGCCGGCCTGGCTGTGGCCTTCGTCATCGTCGGCCTGCCGCAAGTGACGGCCGCCGTCTTCCACACCGAGACCCCTGAGAAGATGGGCTATTTCGTCGACGCGCCGGAAGAGGCCGCTGCGGGCGCCGCCGCTCCGGTGCTGCCGCCGGATTGGGGCACCGTCCTGCCGACCGCCGATCTGGCCGCCGGTGAGCAAGCCTTCGCGCGCTGTCAGGCCTGTCACACCGCCACCGCCGGCGGCGCCGACGGCACCGGACCGAACCTGTACGGCGTGGTCGGCGGCCCGGTCATGCACCGCGCCGGCTTCGCCTATTCGGACGCCATGGCGGCCCACAAGGCCGAAGCGCCGACCTGGGGCCTTGACGAGCTGGACCAGTTCCTGACCGCCCCGGCCCGCTACGTCCCGGGCACCAAGATGTCGTTCGCCGGCATCCGCGACACCCAGACCCGCGTCAACCTGATCGCCTGGCTCCGCTCGCAGGGCTCCAGCCTCGCCATCCCGGCGCCGGACCCCTCGCGTCAGCCGGGCGCCGCCGCCCCCGCCGCTCCGGCCGAGGGCGAAGCCCCGGCTCCGGGCGCCGAGACCGCAACGGCCCCCGCCGGCGGCCCCGCCGGTTCGGCTCCGATCACCGGCGCCGCCGCCCAGTCGACCACCCAGACGAGCCCGGTCGCTCCGGCCCACTAAGCCGCCGATCAGGTCCAGCGCTTCCAGACGGGCGTCCGTGATCCACGGGCGCCCGTTTTGCTTGCCCGCTAGACGTCGCCGTCCGCCCAGGCCTGCAGCAGGGTCCGGGCGATGGCGATGCGCGGCGGGGCCTTGATGGTCGGATGCGTCCCCGCCAGGCAGGCCTTGGCCTCACCGCGGGTCAGCCAGGCCACGGCCTCCAGCTCGGTCTGATCGGGACGGGCGTCGTCCGAATCGACCTCGCACAGCAGCCCGATCATCAGCTGCGACGGGAAGGGCCAGGGCTGGCTCGAGTGGTAGCCCACCGCCGTCACCGTCAGCCCGGCCTCCTCGGCGATCTCGCGGGCGCAGGCCTCCTCGATGGTCTCTCCCGGCTCCAGGAAGCCGGCCAGGGCCGACATCCGCCCCTCGGGCCAGGCGTGCTGCCGCCCCAGCAGGCAGCGCGGCTCGTCGCCGCCCTTGTAGATCGCCAGCATGATGGTCACCGGGTCGACGCGCGGGAAATGCTCGGTCCCACAGGCCGGGCAGATCCGCTTCCAGCCGCCCGAGGCGTCCTCGCTCCGCGTGCCGCAGGCGGCGCAGAAGCCGTGCCGCCGTCGCCAGTCGAACAGCGACTTGGCCCCGCCCGCCATGGCCGCGTCGGGCCCGGGCAGCATGGCCGCCGCTTCGCGCATCTCGTGGAAGGCGCCCAGGCCCTGCAGCGGACCGGCCGTCGGATCGATCGAGCCCTCGACCTCGACGGCGAACACCGGCGCCCCCTTCCACAGGCCCATGAAGGCCTCGCGGTCCAGCGCCACGGCCCGCGCATGCTCCAGCGACAGCCACTGCAGGCGCGGCCCGTCGGCATGGTCCTCGACCAGCGGCCGCCCCTCCCACAGCACCAGGGCCAGGGCCTCGGGGTTTGCGGCCTGCTCGGCCAGCCACTCGGGATCGTTGCGTCGGTCGCCGGCCCGATCGAGCGGATTGCCGGCGAAGGTGTTCAGCAGGGGAAGAGCCATGGCCCTGACATAGCCCGCCACGGCGCCGCTCGGGAGGCTTGATTCGCGCGCCGCGACCGGCCATATCCCTCCACGGAGATCGCGGGCGAAGGCTTCGCCAATCTGGTCAGGGCCGGAAGGCAGCAGCCACAACGAATTCCCCTTCGGGTCGCGGTCTCCACCTTCCCTCACATTGTTAGTGCGCTACCGCTCGGCTCGCGGAGCCTCGCTGCTTGAGCGCGTGCTTAGTGCGCTAGCCCCGCGACTTGAGCGCGGTTCACTGCGCGAACTCTGTGCGGAACCCCGCCTGCCTGGATTCGCTCTCAAGGCTTCATCCTTGAGGAGCAGGCGACATGGGTATTCTCGGCAACATTCTCGGCAAGATCTTCAAGAAGCGCGACGCCGCGCCCGCCCCGACCCCTGCGCCCGCCCCCGCCCCGACCCAGGCCGCACCCGCGCCGGCGCCTGCCCCCGCCGCGCCCCAGCCGGTCGACGTCGCCGGCATCCTCGATTTCATGAACGAGCAGCGCGAGCAGAAGCTGAACTGGCGCACCTCCATCGTCGACCTGATGAAACTGACCGGCATGGAGAGCTCCCTGGCCGAGCGGAAGGAGCTGGCCGACGAACTGGGCTACACCGGCGACAAGTCCGACACCGCGACCATGAACATCTGGCTGCACAAGCAGGTCATCCAGAAGATCCGCGAGAACGGCGGCCAGATTCCCGACCTGACCGACTGATCCGATCCCGCGAAGCGGGCGTCCATGGGAGTTTCCGCCCGTCCGGCCGGCTGGTTCGTCACGAAGAACACCAAGGGATCACGAAGGTCACGAAGGCGTCCGGGCGCCCTTGGTGCCCTTCGTGTTTCCTTCGCGCCCTTGGTGACGAACCTTCGCTGCGCGAAGCATCTACAGCCATATGCCGCCGCTGCGCGGTCAGGCGTTTCAAATGGCCCGTCGATCATCGTAAGACAGGACCATGAGCGACGCCGATCCGAGTCTCGAAGGCCCTCCGTGGGAGGAGGACGCGCCCGAAGTCGAGGAGCGCGACCCCAATACCGAGGACATGTTCGGCGCCCCCGCGGCGCCCGAGCCTGACGCCGCGCCCCCTGCGCCCGTCGCCGAGGCGAAGAAGCCCGTGGCCGTGCACGAGCCCGCCCCGGTCGAGGGTGACGGGGAGGCCTACACCGTCCTGGCCCGCAAATATCGGCCGCGCACCTTCGAGGACCTGATCGGCCAGGAGGCCATGGTCCGCACCCTGACCAACGCCTTCGCCACCGGTCGCATCGCCCACGCCTTCATGCTCACCGGCGTCCGCGGGGTCGGCAAGACCACCACCGCCCGCCTGCTGGCCCGCGCGCTGAACAATGAGACCGACGTCATCGACCGGCCCTCGCTGGAGCTGACCGCCCACGGGCGGCACGACGGCGCCATCATGGCCGGCCAGCACATGGACGTGGTCGAGATGGACGCCGCGTCCCACACCGGCATCGACGGCATCCGCGACATCATCGAGAGCGTCCGCTACGCCCCGGTCGAGGCGCGCTACAAGGTCTACGTCCTCGACGAAGTCCACATGCTCTCGAACCAGGCCTTCAACGCCCTGCTGAAGACCCTGGAAGAGCCGCCGCCGCACGCCAAATTCATCTTCGCCACCACCGAGATCCGCAAGGTGCCGGTGACCATCCTCAGCCGCTGCCAGCGCTTCGACCTGCGCCGCGTCGAGCCCGAGATTCTGGTCGAGCACCTCGGCCGCGTCGCCGACCGCGAGGGCATGAAGATCGAGCAGGAGGCCCTGGCCCTGATCGCCCGCGCCGCCGAAGGCTCGGTGCGCGACGGCCTCTCCCTGCTCGACCAGGCCCTGGTCCAGGGCGAGCGCGGCGAGACGGTCCAGGCCACGGTCGTGCGCGACATGCTCGGCCTCGCGGACCGCAGCCAGACCATCGCCCTGTTCGAGGCCGTCATGGCCGGCCGCACGCCCGAGGCGCTGGAGCTGTTCCGCACCCTCTACGGCTACGGCGCCGACCCGGTGCAGGTGACCAACGACCTGCTCGAACATTGCCACGCCGCTTCGGTGGCCAAGATGCTCGGCCCGCAGGCCACCCGCCTGCCCAACGACCAGGCCGCCAAGCTGGCGGCGCTCGGCTCGGTGATCTCGGCCGGCTCGCTGGCCCGCGTCTGGCAGATGCTGCTCAAGGCCCTGGACGAGGTGCGCCGCGCCCCCAACCCGGCCGACGCCGTCGAGATGGCCATCGTCCGCCTCGCCTACGCCGCCGACCTGCCCGGCCCGGAGGAAGCCCTCAAGGCCCTGCGCGACGGCGAGCCCATGGGCGGTGGCGGCGCGGCCCCGCGCGGCCCGTCCGGCGGCGGCGGCGGCGGAGCCTCCGCCCAGCTGGCGGCCCGGCCGGTGCAGGCCCCGGCCCTGCCCGACCCGCAGTCCTTCGAGGCGGTCGTCGCCCTGATCGGCGACAAGCGCGAGGTCGGCCTGCAGATGGACGTGCAGCGCTTCGTGAAGCCGGTCGCCTTCAAGCCCGGCGCCATCACCTATGAGTCCGCCCAGGGCGCGCCCATCGACCTGGCCCGCCGCCTCTCCGCCCGCCTCAAGGAATGGACCGGCCGCACCTGGCTGATCGCCGCCAACGGCCAGGGCGGCGGCGAGACCATGATCGAGATCGACCGCCGCAAACGCGCCCAGGAACGGGCCGAGGTCGAGGCCGACCCGTTCGTGAAGGCCGTACTGGAAGCCTTCCCGGGGGCCCGGCTGGGCGAGATCAAGACGCTCGCCCCGCCGGTCGAGCTGCCGGCGATCCCGGACGAGGCGGACGAGGACTGAGGAGGAGCGGCGAACCCTCTCCCATTGGGAGAGGGCTTGAGCCTCCGGGAGCGAAGCGATCGGCAAGGCGAAAGGGTGAGGGTCGACTGGGGCATTCGGCGCAAGCCGCGTCGCCGTCGGAGCGGCGGCTTAAGCCGACTGAAGCATCCGGCCCTCATCCGACCGGGCTTCGCCCGGCCACCTTCTCCCATCGGGAGAAGGGAATAAGTGGTGGGGCGCCGCCGCCGTCCCGGATCGCCGCTGCGTTCACAGGAATGACAAGCTCCGCGCCCCCACCTCCGTCATCCTCGCCCTTGTGGCGAGGATCCAGGAACTCGGTGGCCGACGAGGGTCCCACGGCTCACCGCGCGTATGGGCCCTCGGGACAAGCCCGAGGGTGACGGAAAACGGGGAGCGCGAGTCCGGGAGCATCGCCCCCTCGACCCTCGACCCTCGACCCTACAGAATCTGAGCCGCCTCCTCGAACCCCAGCCGCGGCGAGCGCGGGAACAGGTTCTCGTCCGACCCGTAGCCCAGGTTGACGATGAAGTTCGGCTCCACATTCCCATCCGGGAAGAACTCGGCCTTCACGCCGGCCGGGTCGAAGCCCGACATCGGGCCGACGTCGAGGCCCAGGGCGCGCGCCGCCAGCAGGAAGTAGCCGCCCTGCAGCGAGCTGTTGCGGAAGGCGGTCTCCTTGCGGCCGGCCTCTTCGCCGAACCAGTCCTTGGCGCCCGGGGCGTGCGGGAACAGCACCGGCAGGTGCTCGTGGAAGTCCAGGTCGTGGCCGATGATGACGGTGACCGGAGCCTGGGCCGTCTTGGCCTGGTTGCCTTCGCTCATCAGCGGCACGAGGCGGGCCTTGGCCTCGGGCGAGGTCACGAAGACGAAGCGGGCGGGCGTGGCGTTGACCGCGGTCGGGCCGAATTTGGTCAGGTCGTACAACTGGCGCAGCAGCGCCTCGGGCACCGGCCGGTCGGTCCAGCCGTTGCGCGTGCGCGCCTCGGTGAACAGCTGCGCCAGGGCCGCTTCGGAGAGCGGGGCGTCGCGGGTGGTGACGGCGTCAAAAGCCATGGGATGAACCCTCCTGATTGGTAATAGCAACTGTGACGAATGCTATTTGGGAGAGTCGTCGGCGAGCGCCAGCCCTACCGCAACAAATTCTGTTGCAGATCGTCGTTCAGTGAGCGCGCCCTCGACCCTCGCCCCTCGACCCTCACCCTTCTCCGCCCTTGGCGCCGCCCCGCCCGAGCGCCTATCTAGGGCCCATGAAAGACCTCAACGCCCTCATGCAGCAGGCCCAGCAGATGCAGCAGAAGCTGCAAGACGCCCAGGCCAAGATGGCCGAGACCACCGCGTCCGGCACCTCCGGCGGCGGCCTCGTCACCGTGGCGCTCAAGGGCGCCGGCGAGGTCACGGCCGTGACCATCGACGACAGCCTGCTGGTCCCCGGCGAGGGCGAGATCCTCGCCGACCTGATCGTCGCCGCCCACGCCGACGCCAAGCGCAAGCTGGACGACGTCAACTCCGCCCTGATGCGCGAAGCCGCCGGCCCGATGGCCGGGATGAACATTCCGGGCATGCCCAAGCTGTTCTGATGTCGGGACCCCTGCTCGCCCTCGTCGTGCTGCTCGCCCCGCTTGCCGGGCCGCAGGCGATGCCGAGCCCGCTGCCCATGGCGGCGCCCGATTCCGCGCGGATGGCCGACGCCCAGGGCCGCAGACCTGCCGCCCTTCCCGCCGCCCTCGCCCGCGAGATTCACGCCTACGAACGCGCCCAGATCGAGGGCGACCGCGCCGAGCTGGAGCGGATCATCGCCGATGATTTCGTCCTCGTCGGCGGCGACGGGACCCGCGTCGGCAAGGCCAGCCACATCGCCGAGTTCACCAATCCGGACCTCGACCTCGAGCCGGTCGTCCTGCGCGACGTGGTCGAGCACGTCTGGCGCGACGGCGCCGCCCTCGGCGCCACGGTCGACCTGAAGGGGACCTCGGGCGGCGTCGCCTTCCAGCAGACCCTCCGCTACATGGACGTCTGGGCCCTGCGCGACGGCCGCTGGCAGGTCGTCTACGGCCAGGCCACGCGCGTGCCCAACGCTGCGGGGCAGTAGTTGGCAGACTCGCCGTCAGGCTCCGCGCTCGGAGCGCCGGCCGGTTGGTTCGTCACGAAGGACACGAAGGATACACGAAGGGCACGAAGAGACCTGGGATGCGTCCCGCTCCGCGCCTGCCTCTCACGTGTGTTGAATCGCGGCGTAGCCGCATTGCTCATTGAGGCCGGCCCCGGCCTTCTCCGCCGCACAAGCCCCTTCGTGCCCTTCGTGCCCCCTTCGTGCCCTTCGTGACGAACCAGCACTCTCACGTGCAGGAGCGCCGACCGTCACCGGAACACGCGCCGCCATAGGCAACCGCGCGAGCGCCATGCTAAGCGCAGGCATGGCCGCTTCCGCCGGACCCGAAATCGAACGGCTCATCAGCCTGCTGGCCAAGTTGCCCGGCATGGGGCCGCGTTCGGCCCGCCGCGCCGCCCTGGCCCTGCTCAAGAAGCGCGAACAACTGCTCGTGCCGCTGGCCGCCTCGCTCGCCGAGACCGCGGAGAAGGTCTCGTCCTGCTCGGTCTGCGGTGCGCCCGATACCCGCAACCCCTGCTCGATCTGTTCTGACGGCAGTCGCGACAACGGCCTGATCTGCGTGGTCGAGGAGGCCGGCGCCCTGTGGGCCATGGAGCGCTCGGGCGCCTTCCGCGGCAAATACCATGTCCTCGGCGGCCTGCTGTCGGCGCTGGACGGCGTCGGCCCCGACGCCTTGCGCGTCGCCGAACTGGTCGGCCGGGTGCGCGGCGGCGAGGCCCGCGAGGTCGTCCTGGCCCTGCCGGCTACCGTCGACGGCCAGACCACGGCCCACTACATCGCCGAACGCCTCGCCGGCCCCGGCGTCGAGATCACCTCCCTGGCCCGCGGCGTCCCCGTCGGCGGCGAGCTCGACTGGCTCGACGACGGCACCATCGTCCAGGCCCTGCGGGCGCGTAGGCCGGCGTAGCCAACCGCGCGCAGCGCAATTCGTGACGTTCCTCGTGAGGCCAAGGCCTGAAGGTTCGTCACGAAGACCACAAAGGGTTCACGAAGGGCGCAAAGGGGCCTGAGCCTGGCGCGGAGACCTTCGTGTTCTTCGCGCCCCCTTCGTGTCCTTCGTGACGAACCAACCCTCGGCGGGGCCCAAACCCTTCGATTCCGACTTGGCCGGATAGCCCCACGCCCCACGTCCGGAACTGACGCACACGCCCGCTAGCCTTCGCCCCGTTCGCGTGTGGCGAGGGCCTGGAGACGGCGGCGTGATTCAGACGATTCAGACGATTCAGACTCTGTTTTTCGCTCGGCCCCGGCCGCTCGATTCAGACCATTCAGACGATTCAGACTCTCTTTTTGCGGCGGGACGTCGAGGGCCGATTTCAGACGATTCAGACCTTTCAGACTCTGTTTTTCGCGCCCCGCTCGCCGCGGCCGGCGACTCTCGCTAAGGAACGGAGCATGAACGTTCTGGTCGCCGTCCTCGCCGTCCTTTCCGCCCTGCTGCTGGGCGGCTTCCTGTGGGCCTTCATGGGCTGGCAGCGCGCACGCGCCGAGCTCGTCGCGGCCGAGGATCGCATCGAACTCGTCGAAGAGAGCCGGGTCACCATGACCGACCTCCTCAAGGCCCAGGCGGCGCAGTCCGCCCAGGCCGTCGCCGATCAGATGGTGACGCGGGCGACCGAGACCTTCCAGGCCCAGGACCGGGTCGCGCGCGAGCGCATGGAGGCCCAGCTCAAGCCGGTCGCCGAGACCCTGGCCAAATTCCAAGAACACGTCGCGGCCCTGGAGAAGAACCGCGCCGAAGAGACCGGCGGCCTCAAGGAGCAGCTGCAGCTGCTGATGACCGCCTCGGCCGCGACCCGCGACGAGGCCCGCAAGCTGACCGAGGCCCTGCGCGGCAACACCGGCCGCCGCGGCCGCTGGGGCGAGCAGACCTGCCGCAATGTGCTCGAGGCCGCCGGCATGGCCGGCCGCTTCGACTTCGTCGAACAGACCTCGGCCTCGGACGATGAAGGTCGCCGGCAACGGCCGGACTTCCTCGTGCGCATGGCGGGGGGCGGCCAGTTCGTCATCGACGCCAAGGTGCCGCTGGCCTTCTCCGACGAAGGCGAGGGCGACGACGAGGCGCGGGCCCGCGCAGCCTCGCTGCGCACCGCCGCCAGCATGAAGAACCACATGCGCCAGCTGGCCTCGAAGGCCTATCAGGAGCAGTTCAAGCCCAGCCCGGACTTCGTGGCCATGTTCGTGCCCAGCGACGCCTTCCTGGCCGCCGCCCTCGACCACGAGCCGGAACTGATGACCGACGCCATGACCTCGCGCGTGGTCATCGTCACGCCGACCACCCTGTTCGCCCTTTGCAAGGCCGTCGCCTACGGCTGGCGCGCCGAGGAGCAGGCGCGCAACGCCGAGGAGGTCGCGAAGCTCGGCAAGGAGCTCTACAAGCGCCTGTCCGTCATGGGCGCCCACGCCGCCGGCGTCGGCAGGGCCCTCGACACCGCCGTCGGCAAATACAACCAGTTCGTCGGCTCGCTGGAGAGCCAGGTCATGGTCTCGGCCCGCCGCTTCGAAGACCTGCAGGTCGACCACGAGGGCAAGGAGCTGCCCGAACTGACACCGATCGAGCAGTCGCCGCGCGCCCTCAGCCGGCCCGAACTGACCGAAGCCCCCAAGCTCCGCATCGCCGAGGGCGGCTAAGGCAAGCTTTCTTGCCGCTTTGACAAGCACCCTTGACACGCCGTCCGCGCCATATGTAAAACGTCCTTGTCACTGCAATAGGGCGTCCCGCCATGGCCAAGGGCCTCAAGTCCGTCTTCCTCTGGTCCGCCGTCGGCCTCGTCGCCCTGATCGGCGGCTTGTTCCTCGCCGGCGTGGTGATCGGCTTCATGTCGGCCCACAATGATGCCATCACCTTCGAATCCAGCGCCGTTTGGGTCATCACCATCTTCGCCATCCTGGTCATGACCGGCTCCCTGGTCAGCGGCATCGCCTGGATGCGCACCATCGACGAGGCGGCCCAGGAGGCCCACAAGTCGGCCTGGTACTGGGGCGGCACGGCGGGCCTGGCCGTCGGCGGCGTCCTGTTGATCATGGCCACCCTGCCCCAGGCCGAGACCCTGAAGCTGCCCAGCCTCTTCTCCGAGCGGACCGATCCCGCCGCCTACCTGGCCACCGGCGCCTTCGCCATGCTCACCCTCATGCTCATCGGCTACCTGATCGCCTGGGCGTGGTGGTGGTGGAAGCGTCGGTAAGGCCCGCCCCATGAACAACCGCCTCAAGGTGCTCCGCGCCGAGCGCAACTGGAGCCAGGCCGAGCTCGCCGACCGCCTCGGCGTGTCCCGCCAGACCGTCAACGCCCTGGAGACCGGTCGCTACGACCCCTCCCTGCCCCTGGCCTTCAAGATCGCCCGCGTCTTCGAACAGCCCATCGAATCGATCTTCTCCGACGACTGACGTCGGCCGCATTTCCAGCCCAAGGATCTCCCATGACCCTCCGTCGCCGCCTCACGTCCACCGCCGCCGCCGCCGGCCGTCTTGCCGCAGGCATGGTGCTGGGCCTCGGCCTCGTCGCCGCCGTCGCCACCCCGGTCGACGCCTTCGCCCAGGCAGCCGTCGCCGCCCCCGCCGCCGTCGCCGCGCCCCGCGCCGTCCCCCAGGCCGACGGCTCCGGCCCGGCCCTGTGGGTCATCCGGGACGCGGACTCGACCCTCTACCTGTTCGGCACCGTCCATGTCCTGCGCCCGACCACGGCCTGGGGCTCGCAGCGCGTCGACGCCGCCTTTGACAGCGCCGACAAGCTGATCCTCGAGATCTCCAACCCCGACGACCAGGCCGCCTTCATGCCGGTCATCCAGCAGCACGGCCTGTCCCCCGACCGCCCGCTCTCGAGCCTGCTGAACGCGGAGGAGCGGGCCAAGCTCGACGCCGCCGCCCAGATGCTCGGCGCCAGCGGCGCCAATTTCGATCCGATGCGCCCCTGGCTGGCCGCCCTGACCCTGTCGGTCGCCCCCCTGGCCAAGGCCGGCTATGACCCGACCTCGGGCGTCGAGTTGATCCTCTCCGCCCGCGCCAAGGCCGCCGGCAAGGAGGTCACCGGCTTCGAGACCATCGACGAGCAGGTCCGCATCCTGGCCGGCTTCCCGGAGGCCGACCAGCTCGACTTCCTGCGCGAGACCCTGAAGGAGTTCGACACCGCCACCACCGACCTCGACGCCCTGGTCGCGGCCTGGGCCGCCGGCGACGTGGCGTCCATCGAACGCCTCGGCGTGAAGCCGATGCAGGAGGGCAACGCCGCCGTCTATGAGGCCCTGCTGGTCAGGCGGAACACCAACTGGGCCGACCAGATCCAGACCCTGCTGGACGGCTCGGGCACCGCCTTCATCGCCGTCGGCGCCGCCCACCTGGCGGGCGACGACAGCGTCCAGTCGATCCTGGCGCGCCGCGGCGTGACGGTCAGCGAAGCGAACTGACCCGCCGCCTGCACAACGAGGGCCCGGCCGCTGCGCCGGGCCCTTTTCTTTTGCCCGCGCCCGGTTATGGTCCGCCTCCGCCCGGCGCGTCCGGCATGCGGCCGTAGTTCAGAGGTAGAACGTCAGCTTCCCAAGCTGAATGTCGCGGGTTCGATTCCCGCCGGCCGCTCCAATCCTTCTGACGGGGCGGGAGCAGCGAGTATGAGCCGGGACTGGACCAGCACCCTCGTCCGCGCGCGCTCGGCGCAGGACGGCGGCGACCTGGCGCTCGCCGCCCGGCTGCTGGCCGACGCCGGCGGCGACCCCACGGCCCCGGATGACGCCCTGCGCCTTCTGTCGGGCGTCCTGCGCGCCCAGGGCCGGCACGCCGAAGCCCTGCCCCTGCTCGAGACCCTGACGCGGCGACGGCCGACCAGCGCGGTGGCCGAACACAACCTCGCGGCGGCGCTGGGGGACTGTGGTCGCGCTGGCGATAGCGAACAGGCGGCCGAACGCGCCCTGACCAAGGGTGGCGCGGCGCCGGAGACGTGGCTGGTGCTGGGGCGGGCGCGAACCAGCCAGGGCAAGCTCGCCCAGGCCGAAGACGCGTTTCGCCAGGCGCTGGCGCAGCGCCCCGACTTTCTCCCCGCCTACCGCGACCTGGCCCAGCTGCTGTGGATGCAGGACGGCGACTTAACCCGCATGACCCAGGCCGTCGCGCCGCTGGCCGCTCTCGCCGGCGTTCGGGAGGATGCGGCGCTGCTGTACGCCACCATCCTGCGGGACACCGCGGGCGACGGCGCGGCGCTGCAGAGCCTTGCGGCGTGGGTGGAGCGCGGCTCAGTCGAGGCGGCCCTTGCCGCCGCGGCCGCCGCCTCAGGCCTCGACCCGCGACTGGCCCTGCAGCACGCCCAACGCGCCCAGGCGCAGGCGCCGCATGATCAACGGGCGCGGCTGGCCGTCCTGACCGCCCTAATCGCCGCCGGACGCGCGGAGCTGGCGACGGCGGGCCTCGAGGATCACCTGCGGCGAGACCCCGGCGACCAGCACGCCCGCGCCCTCCTGCTGACCGCCTGGCGGCTGGTCGACGATCCCCGCGCCTTGACGACAGAGGACTATGCACGGCTGGTGCGGACCTATCGGCTCGCCGAAGACGACGCGGCGGACCGGGGCGCCTGGCTGGCGCGCACCGCCGCCGCGCTGCGCCGTCTCCACCCCTTCCGCAGCCACCCGTTCCAGCAGTCCATCCAGCATGGCGCCCAGTCGATGATCGACCCGCGGGCGGCCGGCGATCCCGACATCGACCGCCTGTTCGAGGCGCTGCGCGCGCCCATCGACGCCTATATCGCCGACGTGCGTCCGGGCGGACTCGCGCCGACCGCCGGCGGCTGGAGCATGTCCGGCGCCTGGTCGGTGAAGCTGAAGGCCGGGGGGCTGCATACCGACCACGTGCACCCGCGCGCCTGGGTGTCGTCGGCGGCCTATATCGAGACGCCCCCGACCGTGGAGGCCGGCGGGCACGAGGGCTGGCTGCGCTTCGGCGCCGCCCGGATCGGCGCCGCCTTCGCCCTGCCCGCCCAGCATTGGGTCCGTCCCGAACCGGGGACCCTGGTGCTGTTTCCCTCCTATCTGTGGCACGGCACCGAGCCGTTCAGCGGTTCCGGCGAACGCCTGACCGTGGCCTTCGACCTCCAGCCTGCATAAGCGCATGACCCAAGCTCCTCCGGCCTTCGCCATCGACCCGTCGCTGGAGGCGCGCCGGATCGCGCCGATCTTCAAACAGTTCGGCCGCCTCCATCTACCTGACTTTCTCCGGCCGCCGGGCGCGGAAGCGCTCGCCCAGGCCCTCGATGCGGCCGAGGGCTGGACCGTATCGACGGTGGGCGGGCCGTCGACGATCGACATCCCCCTCGAGGCCTTCGCCGCCGCCGACGACGAAGCCCGCGGCGCGCTGATGGCCTCCGCCCACGGAGAGGCGCGCGGCGGCTTCCACTACATGTTCGAGAGCCTGAGGATCAGCGATCTGGTCGAGCAGGACGCATCCCTGCCGCCGGCCCTCGTCGCGCTCTACGGCTGGCTGAACAGCGAGGCCTTCCTGTCGTTCGCCCGCGACCTCTCCGGCGACCCCGACCTGGCCTATGTCGACGCCCAGGGCACGCGCTACCGCGCCGGCCACTATCTGAATGAACACGATGACGAGAAGCCCGGGGCCGGTCGGCGGCTGGCCTATGTCCTCAACCTGACGCCAGCATGGCGCTCGTCGTGGGGCGGTCTGCTGGGGTTCGTGGACGCCGACGGCCACCTGGCGGAGGCCTACACCCCGGCCTTCAACGCGCTCAACCTGTTCCGCGTGCCGCAGACGCACCTGGTCACCCAGGTCGCGGCCTTCGCCACGGCGCCGCGCACCTCGATCACCGGCTGGATCCGCACCGGACGCTAGGTTCGACGCAAAGAAAAACGGCGGGGCCTGGGCCCCGCCGTTCTCATTTGATCGGAAGCTCTGGTTAGAACTTCGCGGTCAGGCCGATCGAGTAACGACGACCCAGGGTGTCGTAGGTCGACGGGTCGGTGTTGGCCTGCACACCCGGCGAGTAGGTGATCGGCTCTTCGTCGGTCAGGTTGTTGATCGTCGCACGGAGGCTGATGCTGTCCGTGATGTCGATGCTGCCGTTCAGGTCGAAGTAGTCGACCGAACCCAGCTCAACCGACGTGCCGAACTGGTCCAGCGCGCCGACGTGACGCCAGCGAGCGCCCAGAGCGTAGCGATCCATGCTCCAGTTGACCGAGGTCAGACCCTTCCATTCCGGGAAGGTGTTGCCGAAGACGCTGTCGATGGTGCCCGTACGGTTGATGAACGGACCACCCGGAGCGTCTTGACGCTCGCGGTTTTCCAGCCAGCCGATGATGGTGCTGAAGGTCAGCATGCCCCACGACGGGCCGCCGAGCTCCTCGATGTCCAGCGTCCAGTCGAACTGGGCGTCGATACCCGAGGTCTTCAGCGTGGCCAGGTTAGCGTTCACTTCACGCGCCTGGTTCACGTTGCCCGACAGCGGATCGCGATCGAACAGCGAGCAGTAGCCGTTGGCCGCGTCGTAGGTCGGGTTCTGACCCTGGGCGTTGAAGCAGCCCTGCAGCTGAGCCGAGGCGCCGATGGTGCCGATCACGTTCTCGATCGTGATGTCATAGTAGTCGATCGAGGCCGAGAGGCCCGACAGCCAGGGGTTTTCCCACGGCGAGGTGACGACTGCGCCGATCGTGTAGGAGTCGGAAGTCTCCTCCTGCAGGTTCGGGTTGCCGCCGGTGATGCCCGGGACCTGGTTGTTGGTGAACACGTAGGTGTCGATGGCCGCCGGCGAGATGCCCTGCGCCAGGCAGAGCGCGCGGACCTGAGCGCCGTTCGGGCCCAGGCGGTAGCTGGAGCGGATGTCGCACGGGTCGCCGGACAGGCCGGTGCCCGACACGGCGCCGACGCTCGGGAAGCTGGTGTTCACAGGCGCGAACAGCTCGCCGATCGACGGAGCACGAACGGCGCGCTGGACGCCGCCGCGGAAGCGCAGCTGATCCGTGACTTCCCAGTCCAGGTCAGCCTTGTAGGCGTCGACCCAACCGACCGTCGTGTAGTCGGAGACGCGGTAGCCGAGGTTCAGGTCCAGTTGCTGGATGAACGGCAGGTCCGAGAGGACCGGGACCAGCAGTTCGAGGAAGTACTCGAGCGAGTTGGTCGTGCCGCGCAGCGGTTGGCTGGGGTTGAAGCCGGCGATTTCCGAGCCGCCCGTGGAACCGCCGTCCGGACGGACGACGACCGGGTTGATCTGGGCCAGCGAAGCGTCAGGACGGAAGGCGAAGTTGTCTTCACGGTACTGGATGCCGCCTGCGAAACGCAGGTCGCCGGCCGGGAGCTCGAGCAGGCTGCCCTGCAGCGAGGCTTCGACGACGGTCTGGTCTTGCTCGGTGACGTTCTGGGCCGTCCGACCGATGTAGGTCAGGCAGGCCGGCGACAGTTCGGTTTCACCGAACGGATCGAAGCCGCCGGCGCACAGCGAAGCGCCGCCGTCGGGCGCGTCGAGCAGACGCTGGACGGCCGAACGCGACACGTTGCCGGTCTGCACGGTGGTGCGCAGGTTGCGGCCGTACTGGGCGTAGATGTCATAGGTCCAGTCGCGCAGGCCGACGAGGTCGCCCCGCAGGCCGACGGTGCCTTGATAGACGTTATAGTTCTCGGTGGCGCGACGGCCGCCGAGCGCGTTGAAGCGCTTGTTCAGCAGGAACGAACCGGTCGGGTTCGGACGGGCGGCGAGGAAGGTCGCGAGGTCCGCCGGGATGAACGGGTTGGTGACCGGAACGCGGAAGCCGGTGGCCGGGACGTTGCCGGCGGCCGGGCTGGCCGCGAGTTCGTTGGCCGCTTCGTATTCGGTGAACAGCAGGCTGCCGTAGACTTCAGCCGCATCGTTGATGCGGTAGGTGGCGCCGGCGTAGGCGTTCCAGCGATCCAGGCCGAGCTGCAGCAGGTTCAGCGGGCCGGTGTTGTAGACGTAGTCGCCCACACCCGGACGCGCGAAGCCGTCATAGTCGATGCCGCCCGGGCTGTTGAAGTTCAGCGTGCGGACGTAGCTGAAGACCGAACCGTCGTTGTTGAAGCCGAAGGCGCCGGTGTTGGTCAGCGTCGCGTCGCCGAAGTAGCCGCGGACGAAGGCCAGGTTCGGCAGGTTGTTCGAGTCGAACACGGTGCTGCCGAGCGGCGAGGTGCCCGACGGACCCGAGATCGACGAGAAGTCGCGCGCCGCGTTGTAGATCTGCTCGCGGGTCGAACGACCCAGCGACAGGACCACGTTGCCGCGGCCTTCGGCGACTTCGCCGCCGAGGGTCACCGAGTAGCTCTCGGTGGCGCCGTCGTCACGGTCGGTGACGCCGTACTGGGCGTCGAACTGAACGCCTTCGAACTTGTCGTCCAGGATGAAGTTGGCGACGCCGGCGAGGGCGTCCGAGCCGTAGGCGGCCGAGGCGCCGCCCGAGATGACTTCGACGTTCCGGATCAGGGGGGTCGGGATGATGTTGACGTCGACCGTGCCGTCCGAGTTCGACGGAACCACGCGGCGGCCGTTCATCAGGACCAGGGTCCGCTGCGTGCCGAGGCCGCGCAGGTTGATGTTGGCCTGGCCGCCGTTCGACGGGTTGTTCGAGGTCGAGTTGATCGACGGAACGAACTGCGGGAGGTCGTTGATCAGGGTGTCGATCGTGACTGAGCCGGTCGCCTGGAAGTCTTCGTTGTCGACGGTGACCATCGGGCTCGTCGAAGCGTAGTTCTGACGCGCGATGCGCGAGCCGGTGACGACGATGTCGTCGACCGAATCAGCCTGCGGCTGCGGCTGAGCGTCCTGCGCGGCGACGCTGGTCGCGGAAAGCGCCAGCGCGGTCAGCACGCCGCCAAGCATGGTCGAGCGAAGCAGTCGTTGCTTGGTTCTGTAGTGGTTCATCCATTCCTCCTGAAACTGAGCGTCGATGCCCGGATCCCCCCGATAATCGACGTGCAAGAGGCATAGCAGCCAGATCTCCGCAGTCAGCCACTATTGTTACGGTGCGGTAACGAAATGACACCAAGTTGTCACCCGTCCGCCACAGTGTCCGAAGGCCGACACAGCCGCGGCAGCCCCGGCGCACCGGCCTTCTGCGCCAAAGACCGTCGTTTTTCTGCCTCTACCCAATCTTGGGTAACCGTGGCAGTTTGCCGCGGCATGAGAACGACCTGGATCGAGCGCGAACTGGTGGGCGTAACCCTGACGGTTGAACCGCAGGGGGCGGCGCCCAGCTACGTGATCGCGAGCCCGCGACGCGCCCCCCAAAGCTTCGCCTGCTGGACCGCCGCCGAGCGCGCCTTCAACGAGGAAGTCTTCGCCATCCTCGGTGGCGTGCCTCACGCCGAAGCGCCTAACTGAAGCGTCCTGCGTCTGGACACCGCCCGCCGCGGGATGCTCATTAGGCCCCAGCGAAGACGCGGCCGCCAAGTCGAGATCACCTGGGCGGCCCAAGACGTCGACAGTTGGGGATATCCAGAATGAAGCGCGCACTGCTGGCTACGGCCGCCCTTGTGGCGTTCGCCGGTCCGTCCTGGGCCCAGACGCCCGAAGCGGAACCGGCCGCGGCGGCCACGCCTGAAGCGCCCAAGTGGGACGTCCAGAACCCGCCGGGACCGTCGCGCGACATCCCCATCGACGTGCGGCGCGGCACCTGGATGTCCGTTGATGTCAGTCCTGATGGACGCCAGGTCGTCTTTGACCTGCTGGGCGACATCTATGTCATGCCGATCGAGGGCGGCGAAGCCCGCGCCATCGCCAGCGGCGTCGCCTGGGACATGCAGCCCCGCTGGTCGCCGGACGGCCGCCACATCGCCTTCACCTCGGACCGCGCCGGGGGCGACAACCTTTGGATCATGGCCGCGGACGGCTCCAACCCGGTCCAGGTCTCCAAGGAGACCTTCCGCCTGCTGAACCAGCCTGAGTGGACCCCCGACGGCGAGTTCCTGGTCGGCCGCAAACACTTCACCTCCGGTCGTTCGCTCGGCGCCGGCGAGCTGTGGATGTACCACCGCTCGGGCGGCGGCGGCGTGCAGATGACCGAGCGCCGGACCCAGCAGAAGGACACCGGCGAGCCGGCCTTCTCGCCCGACGGCCGCTACCTGTACTTCAGCGACGACGCCACGCCGGGCGCCACCTTCGAATATTCCAAGGACGTCAACGAGCAGATCTACGTCATCCGCCGCCTCGACCGCGAAAGCGGCGACATCACGCCCTATGTCACCGGCCCGGGCGGCTCGATCCGCCCGACGCCGTCGCCGGACGGCAAGTCGCTCGCCTTCATCCGACGCGTTCGCTACCAGTCGGTGCTCTACGTCATGGACATCGAGTCCGGGCGCGAGACCCCCGTCTTCTCCGGCCTCGACCGCGACCTGCAGGAGACCTGGGCGATCCACGGCGTCTATCCGGGCATGAGTTGGACCCCGGACAACCGCTCGATCGTGTTCTGGGCCGATGGCCGCCTCCAGAAGGTCGACGTCGCCTCGGGCGCCGTTTCGGACATCCCCTTCCACGTCGCCGATACCCGCCGCGTCCAGGACGCCGTGCGCCATCAGGTCGACGTCGCACCCGACCAGTTCGACGTGAAGATGATCCGTTGGGCCCAGCCCTCGCCGGACGGCTCGCGCGTCGTCTTCGAGGCCCTCGGCCACCTGTGGATCCGCGACCTGCCGACCGGAACGCCGCGCCGCCTGACCCGTCAGGACGACCATTTCGAACTCTATCCGACCTGGTCCCGCGACGGGCGCTCGATCGCCTACACCACCTGGGACGACCAGGAGCTGGGCACGGTCCGCGTCGTGCCGGCGACCGGCGGCGAAGGCCGCGTGGTCACCCGCAAGCCGGGCCACTACATCGAGCCGACCTTCTCGCCGGACGGCCGCACCATCGTCTTCCGCAAGGTCGGCGACGGCTTCCTGACCACCGCCCTGTGGGGCCGCGAGCCGGGCGTCTACCGCGTCCCGACCGCAGGCGGCGAGGCGACCCTGATCACCGACGAGGGGACCGGCCCGCACTTCGGCGCCGACGGCGACCGCCTGTTCCTGGCCGGGCGCGACGGCGACAAGCGCACCCTGTTCTCGGTCAATCTCGCCGGGGAGGACGAGCGCGTCCACCTGACCTCGGAATGGGCCAACGAGTTCTCCGTCTCGCCCGACGGCCGCTGGATCGGTTGGACCGAGCGCTTCAACGCCTATGTCGCGCCCTTCGTGGCGGCCGGTCGCCCAATCGCCGTCGGCGCCGAGGGCAAGGCCCTGCCCCAGGCCCGCGTCACCCGCGACGCCGGCGAATGGATCCACTGGTCGGGCGACTCCCGCAAGCTGAGCTGGTCGCTGGGGCCGGAACTGTTCACCCGCGACCTGAACGAGTCCTTCGCCTTCGTCGAAGGCGCGGCGGCCGAACTGCCCAAGCCCGCCGAGCACGGGATCAACCTCAGCTTCCGCGCCGACGCCGACAAGCCCGAGGGCCGCATGGTCCTGAAGGGCGCGCGGCTGATCACCATGAACGGCGCCGAGGTGATCGAGGACGGCGTCATCGTCCTGGACGGCAACCGCATCGAGGCGATCGGCCCGGCCGCCTTGACCCCCGTCCCGGCCGGCGTCCCAGTGATGGACATGACCGGCAAGACCATCATCCCCGGCCTGGTCGACGGCCACTGGCACGGCTCGATGGGCTCGGACGAGATCATCCCGGAGCAGAGCTGGGTCGACTACGCCTCACTGGCCTTCGGGGTGACCACCATTCACAACCCGTCCAGCGACACGAGCGAGATCTTCGCGCACAGCGAGCTGGCCCGCACCGGCCGGATCGTCGCCCCGCGCATCTTCTCGACCGGCACCATCCTGTACGGCGCCACGGCCGACTCGACGGCCAAGATCGAAAACCTGGACGACGCCCTGTCGACCCTGCGCCGCATGCAGGCCGCCGGCGCCTGGAGCGTGAAGAGCTACAACCAGCCCCGCCGTGATCAACGCCAGCAGGTCATCGAGGCGGCCCGCCAGCTGGACATGTCGGTCGTTCCCGAGGGCGGCTCGCTGTACCAGCACAACATGACCATGGTCGTGGACGGCCACACTACGGTCGAGCACTCGATCCCGCTGGCCCACCTCTACGACGACGTCCACCAGCTGTGGCGCCAGACCGGCGTCTCCTACAACCCGACCCTGGTGGTGGCCTACGGCGGCAGCTACGGCGAAAACTACTGGTACCAGGAGAGCCGTGTCTGGGATCACCCGATCCTGACCCAGTACGTGCCGCGCCGGATCCTCGACGCCCGCGCCCGTCGACCGGTCACCGCGCCGGACAACGAGTGGAACCACATATCGGTGGCCCGCGAGGCGGTCCGCCTGTCCGAACAGGGGGTCAACGTCCAGATCGGGGCCCATGGCCAGCGCGAGGGCCTGGCCGCGCACTGGGAGCTGTGGAGCCTGGCCCAGGGCGGCATGCAGCCGCTCGAGGTCATCCGCGCCGGCACCCTGAACGGCGCCAAGGGCCTCGGCCTCGACAGGGACCTCGGCTCGCTCGAGGTCGGCAAGCTGGCGGACATGGTGGTGCTGGACGCCAACCCGCTGGAGAACATCCGCAACACCACCTCGATCGCCTATACGATCGCCAACGGCCGGGTGTACGACCAGCACATGAACGAGGTCGCGCCTCGCCAGAAGCCGCGCGCGCCCTTCTGGTTCGCGGAGAGCAACGGCGAGGCCTGGTCGACCGGGGCGAGCGAGGCGGACACCTACGGGCATCACGACCACTGACGGCTCAACTCAGCTGTGGGGCTTCGCGGCCCCGCAGCTGAGGAAGTCGTAGGCGATCCGCGCCGAGGCCAGCGGATCGGCCGGGTTGTCATGCTCCCAGATGTAGGCGGCGACGCCCGGGCCGGCCGCCTCGAACAGCCGCGCCCAGTCGGTCGTGCCGCGGCCCAGATCAGCGATCGAGCCGTCAGCGGTCGTGTCCTTGACGTGCAGCAGGGCGATGCGGTCGCGATGGCGCCGCACGAAGTCGAGCGTCTCCTCGAAGCGATCGACGCCGAGGCCGACGCGCGTCCAGTGGACGTCCAGCTCGAACGACACCCAATGCGGCTCGGTCTCGGCGGCGATGATCTCCCAGACGCGGGTCGGCTCCGGCGCGCCGTCGCCGTCCAGGTCGTAGTCGTGGAGGCGGGTCAGTTCGCCGTCGTGGTTGTGCACCACCAGAACCAGCCCTTGGGCCGCCGCCTGCTCGCCCAACCGGTTCAGATTACGCGCCGTCTCCAGGGTGTCTTCCAGCGTGTCCAGGCCGGGGCCGCCGAAGCCGCCCGAGCCGATATGGGTCTGACCCAACGCCCTGGCCTCGGCCAGCCGCCCGGCCCAGCCGGCCGGGTCCAGCGACTCGTGGCTGCCGACCACCTTCAGCCCATGCCGGTCCGCCGCGGCGCGATAGGCATCGACAGTCAGCCCTGAGGTCCCCGCGAAGCGCTCCACGCCGGCGAAGCCGATGGCCCCCAGCGCGGCGAACAGCGCCTCCGGACGGTCGGCGGGGCTGGTCGACGCCAGGGCGTCGCGAAGCGAATAGAGCTGAACGGCGATGCGGTCCTTCGGCACGGCCACGCAAGCCGCCTCGCCCGCCGCGGCCGGTCCTGCGACGCCCAGTCCGATGGCTCCCGCCGACGCCAGCGCCGCCACCATCGCGGTCGCTCTCTGTCCTTGATTCGCCATGCCCCCCTCCCGTACGCAACCGTCCTTTGCGGAACCTTAGCCCATCCATCGCCGGGATCATCCCTGCACGGACCGGAACCCCAGCCAAGGTGCACCGTTTCAAACGATCGGGGGATCTCCATGACGCGCGAGAAGAGGCGAGACAGACCGGCGGAGACGTCCGACCGCTATCGGCTGCTCGTCGAGTCGATCACCGACTACGCCATCTACATGCTCGACGCCGACGGGCGGGTGACCAGCTGGAATCCCGGCGCCCAGCGCTTCAAGGGCTATTGCGCCGACGAGATCATCGGCGAGCATTTCTCCCGTTTCTACCTGCCCGAGGATCGCGCCGCCGATCTCCCCGCCAAGGCCCTGGCGGTGGCGAGGCGCGAAGGTCGCTTCGAGTCCGAGGGCTGGCGCGTCCGCAAGGACGGCAGTCGGTTCTGGGCCAGCGTGGTCATCGACCCGATCAAGATCGACGGCGAGGTCATCGGCTTCGCCAAGATCACCCGCGACTTGAGCGAAAGACTCGACGCCCAGCGCGCCCTGCAGCAAAGCCAGGAGCAGTTCCGGCTGCTGATCGAGGGCGTCACCGACTACGCCATCTATATGCTCGACACCTCGGGCAACGTCGCCAGCTGGAACACCGGGGCGCAGCGCATCAAGGGCTACCGGCCCGAGGAGATCGTCGGCGAACATTTCTCGCGCTTCTACACCGAGGAGGACCAGCTCGCCGGCCGGCCCGCCGAGGCCCTGCGCATCGCCGCCGCAGAAGGCCGTTTTGAGAAGGAAGGCTTGCGCGTCCGCAAGGACGGCAGCCGCTTCGACGCCCACGTCGTCGTTGATGCGATCCATGACCCGACAGGCCGGATCATCGGCTACGCCAAGGTCACCCGCGACATCACCGAGCGCATGGTGGCGCAGCATGAACTGGAGGCGGCCCGCGAGGCCCTGTTCCAGTCGCAGAAGATGGAGGCCGTCGGCCAGCTGACCGGCGGCGTGGCGCACGACTTCAACAACCTGCTGGCGGCGGTCCTGGGCAGCCTGGAGCTGGTGCGCAAACGCCTGCCGTACGACCCGCGCGTGACGCCCCTGCTGGACAACGCCATCCAGGGAGCCGAGCGCGGCGCCGCCCTGACCCAGCGCATGCTGGCCTTCGCACGCAAGCAGGAGCTGACCCTCGAACCGGTCGACGTCGCCGCCTCGGTGCGCGGCATGGTCGACTTCCTGCAGCGGACCATCGGCGCCGCCCTGTCGATCAACCTGCGTTTCCCGCAGCGGGTCCCGCCGGTGCTCACGGACCAGAACCAGTTCGAGTCCGCGATCCTGAACCTCGTGGTCAACGCCCGCGACGCCATGCCCGGCGGCGGCGTCATCAGCATCGGAGCCGAGCTGCGGCCCGCGCCCGAAGGGCGAGGCGAACCCGGCGAACGCTATGTCTGCGTCTCGGTCTCCGACAGCGGCGAAGGCATGGCGGCCGACGTGCTGGCGCGCGCCAGCGATCCCTTCTTCACCACCAAGGGGGTCGGAAAAGGCACGGGACTCGGCCTGTCCATGGTGCACGGACTGGTCGCCCAGTCCGGCGGCTGGATGGAGATCGACAGCGCGCCCGGCGAAGGCGCCCGCATCGAGCTGTGGTTGCCGGTCGCCTTGGGCGCACTGCCCGCCGGTCCGGAGACACCGGCGGCCGCCTCCGCCGCCGAGCGTCTGGTCGTGCTCGCCGTAGACGACGACAACCTGGTCCTGACCAACACCGTCGCCATGCTCGACGATCTGGGGCACGAGGTGGTCCAGGCCAGCACCGGCCGCGAGGCCCTGACCCTCATCGAGAGCCTGCCCGAGATCGACCTGCTGATCACCGACGAGGTCATGCCCGGCATGACCGGCACCCAGCTGGCCCGCGCCGTCAGCGAGCGTCGGCCGAACCTGCCCATCATCATCGCCTCCGGCTACGCCGATCTCGGCCTGGCGCATGACCGACTGCAGATCGGCCTGCCGCGGCTGTCCAAGCCCTTCACCCAGGCGGAGCTCGCGGACATTATCGCCCAGGTGGAGGCTGTCCGCTGACGTGTCGTCACGGGCTGGCCCCAAGCCTGTCCGCGAATTAATCCACCTGTCCAGCTTGTAACTGGAGCCCTCCCTGCGCCACGGGCACCGTCCGCGCATCAGGGAGAGGGACTAATGGACAAGCGTATCTGGCTGGCGACGGCCGCCCTATCGATGCTGGGTGCTCCCGCGTTGGCCCAGACGACGCCGACCCAATCGCCCAATCCCGAAAGCGCCTCGCAGACGCCGATCCCGACCGGTCCTCTGCAGACCTCGCCCGAGGTCGACGCCAACCAGCGCGGCGTCCTGATCTTCCAGCCCGAGTTCTTCGCCGACTCGCAACCTGACACGGCCCTGGACATGATCGCCCGCCTGCCGGGGTTCGGTCTCGACGTTGGCGATACCAGCACGCGCGGCTTTGCGGGCGCCGCCGGCAACGTGCTGATCGACGGCGACCGTCCCTCCTCCAAGAGCGACAGCCTCGACCAGGTTCTGCGCCGGATCTCGGCCGACAGCGTCGAGCGCATCGAGCTGATCCGCGGCGGCGCCCCGGGCATCGACATGCAGGGCCGCTCGGTCATCGCCAACGTCGTGCTGAAGCGCACCGTGACCACCGAGCGCGTGCTCGAGTTCAACACCTACATCTATCCGGACGGCTATCTCGGCCCGATCCTCTCGGCGGAGTACTCGCGGCGCGACGGCGACAATTCGATCGAGGGTTCGATCAGCGCCACCACGGACCGCACCGACGGCACCGGCGACGGCTACCGTCGCCGCTACGCCCCCGACGGGACCCAGATCCAGGATGCAGACATCGAGCTGTGGGACCGCTTCCGCAACGTGCGCGCCACCGGCGCCATTCAGCGCGGCTTCGTCGGCGGCCGTCTGCGCGTCAACGGCCTGGTCGGCTGGTTCGGCAACGAGAACCAGCAGGACATCCTGATCAACTCGGGCGCCGGGGTCGACAGCTTCAACGACGAGCAGTCGGACTCGATCAACGGCGAGCTCGGCTTCAACTGGACCCGCGACCTGTCCGAACGCCTCGGCCTCGAGGTGACCGGCCTGCAGCGCTCTCAGACCCAGGACTACACCGGCGTCTCCTTCACGGCCCTCGACACCTCGACCTTCACCGAGGACTCGACCTCGGGCGAGTCGATCGGCCGCGGCGTGCTGCGCTTCCGCCCGAACGACCGCTGGGCCTACGAGGGCGGCGGTGAGATCGCCTACAACTTCCTCGACAGCGCCACGACCTATGAGGAAGACGGCGTGCCGATCCCGCTGCCCTCGGCGGCCGTCAAGGTGGAAGAGCTGCGCGGCGAAGTCTTCGGCCAGGCCACCTGGCGCCCGAACCCGAAATTCACCCTCGAAGCCGGACTGCGCGTCGAGGTCTCCGAGATCAGCCAGACGGGCGACAGCGACACCAGCAAGTCGTTCGTCTATCCCAAGCCGCGCCTGCAGCTGACCTGGACGCCGTGGGCCGGCCAGCAGTTCCGCTTCCGCGCCGAGCACTCGGTCGGCCAGCTCGATTTCCGTGATTTCGTCGCCTCGGCCGACATCGACATCGGCCAGGTCGAGGGCGGCAACCCGGACCTGGTGCCGGAACAGCAGACCGTCATCGAGGCCGTCTATGAGCGTCGCTTCTGGGGCGAGGGCGTCTTCACCCTGGTGGCCCAGCGCGGCTGGGTGAAGGACGTGGTCGACATCATCCCGCTGACCGGCGGCTTCGACGGCGTGGGCAACATCGGCGACGGCGACTTCTCGGTCTTCGAGACGCGCCTGACCCTCCCCACCGACAAGCTCGGCATCCCGAACGGGCGGTTCCAGGTGCGCGGCAGCTGGGTCGACACCAGCGTAATCGATCCGGTGACCGGCGAGGAGCGACGCTTCCAGGGCAACCAGGCCTTCGGCTGCGGCGTCAGCTTCAACCAGGACCTCCAGGGCGGGAAATGGTCCTACGGCTTCGACCACGGCTGCAACGTCGACAAGGGTCGCGCCTTCCGCGTCCGCGAGGTCCGCGCCTTCTACGCCGAGCCGTTCGTCACCCTGTACGCCCAGTGGAAGCCGACCACGGACCTCACCGTCAAGCTGGACGTCGGCAACGTCACGGACCGCGAGCAGGGCTACAGCCGCGATATCTACAGCGGCCCCCGCGACGTGGCCCCGCTGGCCTTCACCGAGGTGCGCCGCACGAAGATGGCCCCTTGGCTGTTCCTGCAGATCCGCAAGTCGTTCTGACCGGCTGAAACCGGTCGACGCGCACGGCGCGGGCTCCCCGGAGTCCGCGCCGTTTTCGTTTGTGCGATCGGGTTCGGCGCAAAGAAAAAGGGCGGCGCCGAAGCGCCGCCCTTCTCAGTTCAGGTTGCGCCCGGCCTTAGCCGAGCGTGCTCTTATGCGGCTGAGCGACGTTGCCGTCCTCGTGACCGCCCTCGGTGACCGACGGTCCCGGGTGGTTGTTCGGGTCGTTCACGCCGTTCGACCACTTGGCGATGAAGAAGCTCGCCAGGATGAAGGCGACACCGATGCCGATGCCGACCCAGCCGATGGTGTTGAAGGTGTCCAGCGAAGTCTGCAGCGCAGCCTCCGGATTGGTCACCTCGCCGCCGACCGTCTCGGTGCCGGCGCGCTTGGCGATCTCGCCGCCGATGAAGTGCGCGATCGACGAGGCCATGAACCAGACCGCCATCATGAAGGACACGATCGAGGCCACCGACAGCTTGGTGATCTCGGACAGGCCGACGGGGCTGAGGAACAGCTCGCCGGTCGTGTGCAGCATGTAGAGCAGGCCGAGCAGGACCAGCGGCGTGCGGAAGGCGTCATCGACCATGCCCGAGTTGGCGCCCCAGACGACGACCAGGAAGCCGACGCCGACCTGGATGATGCCCAGGCCGAACTTGACCACCGGGTTCGGGTCGATCCGGCGCTGGCCCAGGAAGGCCCACAGGGCCGCGAAGACCGGCGCGAAGATCAGGATGAAGCCCGCGTTGAACGACTGGGTCTGGGCGGCGGTGATCGTGGTGTCGATCCACAGGCCCGTGGGCGACATGCCGTAGGCCGCGAACTGGGCCGGCGTGCCGTACGGGATGCCGAGGATGGTGCCCGGCACGCCGGTGATCGAGAGGTCGACGTTACGGTCGGCGAACAGGTTCAGCGACGAACCGGCCTGCTCGAACAGGGTGAAGAACACTGCGGAGCCGAAGATCAGCACCATGGCCAGCATCATCCGCTCGCGAGCGACGCGGTCGCCGCGCAGCTTGAAGACGATGAACCAGGTGATGAAGCCCAACGCCGCCACGGTAGCGGCGAGCAGGCCCTGACCGACCAGGGTATGGTTCGGAACGACGAAGTACAGACCGGCGACGCCGACGAAGCCGAGCAGATAGATGATGATTTCGCGGTTCAGGAACCCGGCGACCGGCTTCTTGATCAGCTCGGGATAGGGGCTTTCGCCCTTGCCCTGCAGCAGCGGCTTGCCCAGCCAGAAGACGACCAGGCCCAGCGCCATGCCGATGCCGGCGAGGCCGAAGCCCCAGCCCCAGCCGAAGGTCTGGCCGAGGTAGCCGCAGAGCACGGCGGCCCAGAAGGCGCCGAGGTTGATGCCGTAGTAGTACAGGGTGAAGCCGGAGTCTCGACGCGGATCGCCCTGCGGATAGAGCTGCCCGACCAGGGTCGAGATGTTCGGCTTCAGGAAGCCGACGCCCATGATGATCAGCGACAAAGCGAGGAAGAACCACTTTTCGCCCGACGACTTGATGACGTCGGTCTGCAGGTCGGCCGTCGCCAGCGGCGATCCGGCCGGGAGCCCCGCAACGACCGCATTGCCGTCGGCGCCGGTGGTGTAGTCGAAGGCCTGGCCGTCGATGGTCACCTGGCTGACGTTCTGGCCGTCACGTTCGACCATCTGGACTGCGAAGGTCTGGTCGCCGGTGCGCAGGACCTGTTGCGCCGGGCTGCCTTCGACCGCCATCAGGCCGTGGCCCATGACCAGCAGGATAGCGCCGAACATAATCGCCTTGCGGGTGCCGATGTAGCGGTCCGCCACGATGCCGCCGATCAGCGGCAGCAGGTAAACGAGCGAGCCGTACGTGCCGTACTGACCGGACGCCTGGGCGTCGGGGAACAGGAAGTGCTGGGTCAGATAGAAGATCAGCAGGCCGCGCATGCCGTAGAACGAGAACCGTTCCCACATCTCGGCGAAGAAGCAGATGATCAGGCCCCTCGGGTGGTTCTTCAGGATCTGAAGAAGCACGGGAATGCCCGTGACGAGGGTGATCACCACCCCCAGCAAGATGACGATATTCATGCGAACCCTTTGACTGCGAGGAAGCGTTGTCCTCGATTGAGGCGCACCTTCGCGCGCCCACCTCCCCTGAGAGCCGCGACAGAACCACCCCGGGACAGGCTTTACAAGTCGTAACCCGGCGTGAGACGCCTCGTTTTGGGCCAGTTTTGAACAACGGAGTCACCCGCCCGGCATGCTGACGCGCCGCATCCTGATGGCTACCGGTCTTGCCGGCGGCGTCGCCGCGGCCGCCTGCTCCGGTCCTCCGGCGCGGCGCGGCGGCGACGTTGTCGCAGCCGGCCAGCCCGCGGCCTTGCTCATCTGGGCGGTGGCCCGGGAGCGTCTGGCCGGCTGGCCGTGGAAGCCGGACGCGGCGGCCCTCGCCGCCCTGCCGCCGCTCGCCGGCGCGCTTCCCGAACTCGGCACCCTGACCAGCGGCGGAGGCGATCCGGCCAACGTCCGCGCCCTCGCCGCCCTCAAGCCCCGCCTGGTCATCGACTACGGCGACGTCGAGCTCGAATACCAAGCCCTGGCCGACCGTCTGCGGGGGCAGCTGGGCGCGGACTGGCGATTCCTGGACGGCTCCCTCGACCGTATGCCCGACGCCCTGCGTCAGGCCGCCGAACTGTTGGAAGCGCCTCCGGAGGCGGAGACCCTGGCCGACGCCGCCGCCTCGGTGCTGGAACGGTGGCGCCAGGCGCCGCCGGGCCCAAGCTTCTATTACGCGCGGGGCGAGGACGGGCTGGAAACCGGCTTCCACGGGGCCTTGGCCACCGAGGTGCTGGAGGGCGCCGGCTGGCCCAATGTCGCCGTCGGCTCAACTGACATCGGCCGGGTCAGCCTTGAACAGGTGAACGCCTGGGACCCCGAGGCGATCATCACCATCAACCCCGCCTTCGCTCGCGTCGCCGCCCAGGATCCGGTCTGGCGCACCCGTCGCAACGGCCAGCGGCGCGACCTGCTGTTGCTGCCCAACACCCCCTTCGGCTGGGTCGACCGGCCGCCCTCGGTGAACCGCCTGTTGGGCTGCGCCTGGCTGGCCGAACCGAAGGCGGGTTGGATCCGGCTGTCGATGCTGGCGCACCGCATCTACGGCCGCGCCCCCCGCGAGGTGGCCCGCCCGCGCTGGATCGCCTGACCGGCCCTTGAGTTGCCGGCGCGGCTGGTCGAGGTTGCGACCATGAAGCTGATCCGCCTGATCCCCGCCGCCGCCGTTCTCGCCCTCCTCGCGACGCCCGCCGCCGCCCAGGAGGCGCCGACCTGGTCCTTCGCAATCCACGGCGGTGCCGGGGTCATCGAACGGGCCAGCCTGTCGCCCGAGCAGGACGCCGCCTATCGCGCAGCCCTGCACCGCGCATTGGAGGCCGGGCGGACCGTGCTGGCCAACGGCGGCTCGGCCATGGACGCGGTCCAGGCGGCCATCGAGGTGATGGAGGACGACCCGCTGTTCAACGCCGGGCGCGGCGCCGTCTTCACCGCCGCGGGTCGCAATGAGCTGGACGCCGCCGTCATGGACGGGACCGACCTGACCGCCGGCGCCGTCGCGGGCCTGACCACCACGCGCCACCCGATCGCCGCCGCCCGCGCCGTCAAGGAGCAGTCGCCGCACGTCATGCTGATCGGCCAGGGCGCCGACAGCTTCGCCGCCTCGGTGGGCCTGGAGCAGGTCGACCCCAGCTTCTTCTTCACCGAGCGCCGCTGGCAGGGGCTGGAGCGCGAGCTGCGTCGCCAGAACCTTCCCATCCCGGCGCGTCCGGCCGGCGCGCCCGGTCCGCTGGCCGACAACAACCTGCTCCCCCAGCCGCCGCTGAATGAGCGCAAATTCGGCACCGTCGGCGCCGTGGCCATCGACAGCCAGGGCCGCCTCGCCGCCGGCACCTCGACGGGCGGCACCACGGCCAAGCGCTGGGGTCGGGTCGGCGACGTGCCGGTGATCGGGGCCGGCACCTACGCCTCGAACCGCGACGGCTGCAGCGTCTCAGCCACCGGCGACGGCGAATTCTACATCCGCGCCTCGGTCGCACGAGACATCTGCGCCCGCATCGCCTCCGGCGCGACCGGGCAGGCCGCCGCCCAGGCCGAGGTCGACGACGCCCTGTCGCTGGGCGGTTCCGGCGGCGTCATCGTCATGGACCTGCAGGGCCGCCCGGCCTTCGCCATGACCACCTCGGGCATGTACCGCGGCGCGGTCTCCAGCAGTTCGCCGGCCGGCGTCGCCATCTACGCCGACGAGGCGGTCCGGCCGTGACCGGCGCCATCGACCTGGCCGAAAAGTTCGCCGCTATCAGCGACCACTGGCGGCCCCGCGTCGCCGCCCAGCTGAACGGCCAGGACGTCCGCCTGGTCAAGGTGCAGGGCGTGTTCCCCTGGCACAGCCACGTCGACGCCGACGAGATGTTCCTGGTGTGGAAGGGCCGCTTCCGGGTCGAGTTCCGCGACCGCATCGTGGCCCTTGAGGCGGGCCAGTTCGTCGTCGTCCCGCGCGGCGTCGAGCACCGCACCGCCGCCGACGAAGAAGCCGAGGTGCTGATCTTCGAACCCTCGGAGGTGGTCAACACCGGCGACGCGCCGACGTCCGAGTTCACCGCGCCGCAGGGTCAGGTCATCTGATGATTGGAAAATCCGACACGCCGGGCATCATCCCGCCGCCGCTGATCTTCGCCGTCGGACTGGCCGTCGGCTGGGGTCTGACGCGGGTCGTGGTCGATCCGGGGCTGAGCGTCGGCTGGGACGTTCGCCGCTACGTCGCGTTCGCCCTGATCGCCGGCGGCCTGCTCATCGACGGGGCGGCGGCCGGACATTTCCGCCGCCTCGGGACCCATCCGGCGCCGTGGAAGGAGACCACAGCCCTGGCGACCGACGGGCTGTACCGCTTCAGCCGCAACCCGATCTACATCGGCTTCGCCATGATGTACCTCGGCATCGCCGTCGCCATGAACAGCCTGATCACCGTCGGCCTGCTGGCGCCGTGCCTGATCGCGATCGACCGCTTGGCGATCGTTCGCGAAGAGGCCTATCTGGCCGCAAAGTTCGGCCCCGCGTACGAGGCCTATCGCAAGAAGGTCCGCCGGTGGCTGTAACCCCCGATCCCCACGCCGATGAGCTGTCGCTGATGGCCATCGAGGAGCTGGACGCCGCCTGCGCGCTGCCCTGGCCCGACATCAAGGCGATCACGCCGTGGGGCGACAGCTTCACCGGTTTCGCCCCATCGGGCCGCGAGGTCGAAATCGAGCGCCGCTATCTGTGGGCCCACGCGCCCGAGGGCGCCGTGTCGGTCGAGGTCGAGGTGCGCGACCTTCTGGCCCGCACCGGGGCGGAGGCAACGGCCCTGATCACCCCGCCTTCGGCCGCCTGAGGCCACTCGCCCGTCGCGGGAATTCGCTTCGCCGTTAACCTTTCCCGTTGCCAAGCGGAGCGGTCGGGGCAAGATGCTCCACCCGAGAACGCGGGTAGACCAGCGGAGGCAGCAGCATGTCCTACGGCGCCGACTTCGCCATGGCCGATCCGGCCAACGCCCCGCTCGATCCGCCGATCTTCATCGGGGCCGATCCGGTTATCTGGCTGGCCCTGATCCTGCTGCTCGCCGCCGCCGCCCTGGCCGGCTGGTACCTCGGCGCCCGCGGCGCGTCGCGGCGTCCCGACGCCGCCCGCGCCATCTGGGAGGCCATCGACGAGGCCGCCAAGGAGGCCATGAAGGCCGACGACAACGCCCTGAAGGGCCGCGCCGAACATCTGCTGAGGGTCATCGACAAACGCCTCGGCCGGACCCTCAAGCTCGCCAAGGGCCTGTCCAAGAACGTCGGCCGTCTGCAGAAGGCCGTCGACGGCAAGGTCGAGGAAGATCACGGTCCTGCAGCCGGCCATGGCGGACACGGACACGGCGCTCACGGACGTGGAAGCCATGGGGGCCATGGAGGCCACGGCGCCCACGACGCTCACGCCGAACGCGTGCTCGAGCCCGCCGGCGCCTCCGCGTCCTCGGCGGCGGCCGCCAGCGCCGTGACGGTCATCACCGTCAGCCCCGCCGCCGTCCATCCGCCGGCGGAGACGCACCATGACCACCATTCCGAGCCGCGCGACATGACGCAGCGCGAGCAGACCGACGCCCTGCGCCTCGCCGTCGCCGCCTTCAACCAGCATTGGCGCGAAGAGAGCGACCGCATCGCCGAACTGCGAGCCGCCCATGCGGAGTTGTCCGGCGGCCGCTAGTTCCCCCGCCGGAAAAAACCGCCTAAGCCAGAGGCATGAAACTCGCCTCGCTCAAGCACGGCCGCGACGGCCGTCTCGTCCTCGTCTCCAGCGACCTCGCCTGGTTTACCGACGCCTTCCTGATCGCCCCGACCCTGCAGGCGGCGCTGGACAACTGGGACCGGGTCGAGCCCGACCTGCGCGCCCTGGCGGAAAGCCTCGAACACGGCGGCGTGCCGCGGGGCCGCTTCCACGAGCGCGAGGCCGCCTCGCCCCTGCCCCGCGCCTATCAGTGGGCCGACGGCTCGGCCTATGTGAACCACGTCGCCCTCGTGCGTCAGGCCCGCAACGCCGAAATGCCCGACAGCTTCTGGACCGACCCGCTGATGTACCAGGGCGGCTCCGACAGCTTCCTCGCCCCGCGCGACGCCATCCCGCTGGCCGACGAGGCCTGGGGTTGCGACCTGGAGGCCGAGGTCGTGGTGGTCGTCGGCGACGTCCCCCAGGGCGTGACCCGCGAAGAGGCCCTGACTCACATCCGTCTGGTCGGGCTCGTCAACGACGTGAGCTTGCGCAACCTGATCCCGGCCGAGCTGGCCAAGGGCTTCGGCTTCGTCCAGTCCAAGCCCGCCTCGGCCCTGTCGCCGGTGTTTGTGACGCCGGACGCGCTGGGCGGTCGCTGGAAGGACGGCAAGCTGCACGGGACCCTGTCGGTCCAGCTGAACGGCGAGGACTTCGGCAAGGCCGACGCCGGCGTCGACATGACGTTCGACTTCGGGACCCTGATCGCCCACCTGGCCAAGACCCGCAGCCTGTGCGCCGGCACGGTCATCGGCTCGGGCACCGTCTCGAACCGCGACGCCGACGGCGGCCCCGGCAAGCCGGTCGCCGAGGGCGGCCTCGGCTACTCCTGCATCGCCGAGGTCCGCACCGTCGAGACCATCCTGCGCGGCAAGGCCGAGACCAACTTCCTCAAGCACGGCGACACCGTCCGCATCGAGATGCTGGACGACAAGCATCACTCCATCTTCGGCGCCATCGAACAGACGGTCGAGAAGGCTTGATGCGAGGCGCGATCGTCGCCGGCCTCCTCGCCCTGCTCGGCGCGTCCCCGGCCGCGGCCCAGTCGGCTCCCGTCAGCTGGGCCCTGACCGTCGACCCGACGAAAGAGCTGGCCCTGGCCACGAGCGCCCATGCCAGCGGCCAGGTTCTGGCCGTACGCTGCCAGGCAGGCCTGCTGGACGTCCTCGTCCTCGGGCTGCCGGCCCTGCTCGACGCCACCCGCTATATCGAAACCACCTACGGCGACCACCCGACCGAGAGCGTCCACTGGTTCGGCAGCCCGGACGGCGCCATGGCCTACAGCCCCACGCCGGGCATGACCGCGCGCCGCCTGCGCGAAGGCGGTCGACTGCAGCTGGCCGCCGCGATCGCGCCGGGCGACAGCAGCCCGCTGGGCCAATACGCGCTGGACCTGCCGTCGGACTCCACGGCGGTGGACCAGGTCCTGGCCGCCTGCGACGAGCCGCTCGTCAAGCCGCGCGAGGACCGGCCTCACTGGCGTCAGTCGCGGGTCATGTCTCCGTCCCTGTGGCGCCGCATGCCGAACCCCGAGGTGCCGGAAACAGCCTACGCCACCAGCACCCGCGTCGGCTTCGCCGTGCTCAGCTGCGTCGTCGCCGATGACGGCCGGCCGGTGGACTGCGACGTCGAATATCAGAGCGATCGCCGCATCGGCTTCGGCCAGTCGGCGATCCGAGCCATGCGGACCGCCCGCCTGGCGATGGACGCCGCCGGCGCTCCGCGACCCGGCGATCTGGTCGTCATGACGGTCCGCTATCAGATCTGAGCCATCGCCCGCCGCGGGCCCTTGGCCAAGGCCGGGTCGGCGTCGCGTTCGCGCGGCTTTACGGATGCAACGATAGGATTAAACTTCAGTCCGGTTCGCGCCAGGAAACGCGGACGGGGGACCTCTATGCCGACCGAACAATTGATCCCGTTGATCGTCATCGCGATCATGCTGCCGCTGATCGTACTGCGGAATCGCCGCCCGCGGACCCTGCGCCCGCAGTGGATGTGGGTGACGCCCGCCCTGATCGTCCCGCTGATCGGCTTCGGCCTGTGGGGCATGAGCATGCAGGACCCCGCCCATGCCGCCTTCGATCTCGGCGCCTGGATCATCATCGTTGTCGGTCTGGCGCTGGGCGCCGCCTTCGGCTGGTGGCGCGGCAAGATGGTCACCATCGAGAAGACCCCGGAGGGCGAATTGAAGGCCCAGGCCTCGCCGCTCGGCGTGTTGCTGATCGTCGCCCTGATCGTCGGCCGCTCGCTTCTGCGTCCGTGGATCGAGGCCAACGCGGCCAGCTGGCACATCAATCCGGTCGCGGTGCTCGACGCCTTCCTGCTGTTCGCCGCCGGCGTCGTCGTGACCCAGCGCATCGAAATGTGGATCCGCGCCCGCCGCATCCAGGCCGGTCAGTCCGACGCCCACGTCGAGGCCTCGGCATGAGCCGCGCCCGCTTCGCCACCCTGGCGCTCGCCGGCGCCATCGCCCTGCCCGCCCTCGCCCAGGACGCTGAACGCGACTGGGACATCCTGCGCGACCCGGGCAAGAAGCTGACCCTGGCCTATACCCAGTTCGACAGCGGCCTCGGCATCGCCGCCCGCTGCGTGGACGAAAGCTATGAGGCCCTGATCACCGGCCTGCCGCCGGCCGGCCAGGGCGAGACCCGGATCCTGCACATCGCCTTCGGCGATGAGGAGCCGTACAGCTCCCGCTGGAGCGTCGCGATGAACAACACCGTCGCCGTCAGCGAGCTGCCGGCGCCCTTCGCGCGCAAGCTGCGCGAGGGGGGCCAGCTCCGCATCACGATCCCCGGAGCCGCCGAGGGCGGCCGCAATCTGGTCCATCGCCTGAACCTGCCGGCGTCGTCGACCTCGATCGACGCGACCCTGGCCGCCTGCGAGCGTCCGCTGACCGACCCGCGCGATCTCGAGCTGGCGGATCTGCCCGAGGGCGGCCTGCCGGTCGGCCTGACCTGGGCCCGGTGGCCACGCCCGGATTACCCATCGTCGACGCAGTACGCTCGCGGCTTCGCGACGGTGATGTGCCTGACCAATCCCGACGGGTCGCTGCGGGATTGCACGGTCGAGGCCGAGCACCCCCAGGACGGCGGCTTCGGCGAGGCGGCCCTGCGGGCGGCGCGCCGGGCCAAGGTCGCCCACATCGACGCTCCGGGCGAGGCCGTCCCCCTCACCCGCGTGCTGTATCGGAACAATTTCGTCATGGCCGGCTACGAGACGCGTGACGACCGCCAGCGCTCACGCGAAATGCGCGAACAGCGCAGGCGCGATGCCGCCCGGGGCGAATCTTGACCCCGGCGTGATTGCCAGCTCCGGCCGGCCGCGCTACCTGTCCGGCCTGCCGAAACGGCCTGTGCGGGCGTGGTGAAACTGGTAGACGCGCCGGACTCAAAATCCGGTTCCGAAAGGAGTGTCGGTTCGAGCCCGACCGCCCGCACCATAATAAAAATCAAGAGGTGACAGCTCGATCGCCCCGTCGCGGCGCGCTAACGACCTGCCCCCTACGCAGCGCCGTGCGAACGAAGGTTGCGTATGCGTTCTCAACACCTACGGGTAAGCACTCATCAACCGGCAGGCGCCCGGTCATGAACGCGAATACCTCGTCCAGGCCCTCAGCATCATTGCCAGGTCTTGGGGCACGGTCGGATAAACCGGTTAGCGGCCATTGTGACGTCATAAAACGCCGGACTGCTTCCCTCCGGGCCATCGCTTCGTGGACCAGCGCGAAGGCCTCATCTGAGTGGCGCATCGGCCCTGCACCAGCAAAGCGTGCCCCCTGAAAGGCTGACGGCGAGCCGAGGTCCACTGTGTCTGGCTGAGCAACTCAGGGTATCGCCCGATGGACCGCGCAAGCTTGGTGTGTAGCCATCACGCGTCACGACTGATGAGTGAGCGGGATATCCAAGACGCCCCAGGAGGACGCACGATGTTCGACACGCATGCTGCGGCGGCGCGAAGCGTGCGCCTCGCGATTCCGGAGACGGGCGCCAAGGGGCTGCTGATCAGCCCGCAAGCGGCCGCACCGACCTCGGGACCCGAGTTCGCTCTGATCACCGGCACGGCTGGCAATGACAGCCTGCGTGGCATGCCGGGCGTGGCTGACACGATCAACGGCGGCGCCGGCGAAGACCTTGTCGACTACTTCGGCGCCACGCCGGCCGGCGTCTTCGTCAACCTCGCCAACCAGGTCGCCCAGAATGACGGCGGCGGGGCGGTCGATATCCTGCAGAACATCGAGAATGTGATCGGCACGGAGTTCAACGACACGATTATCGGTTCGGCGGGGAACAATGTGCTGCAGGGCTTCGGAGGGCGCGACTATCTGATCGGGGGCGCCGGAAGGGACCGCCTGCTGGGCGGCGCCGACCTGATCCCGGACCACCTCCAGGGTGGCGCGGGCGACGATCTCTACGAGGTGGAGGTCGGCGACACGATCACCGAGTTCGCGGACGAAGGGGTGGATCAGGTGCGAACCGGCGCTGACTTCTTCGTCCTGCCTGCCAATGTCGAGGAACTCTTGTTCTTTCCGACGAACGTCGACGCCAACGTGACAGCGATCGGTAACGCGAGAGACAATCTTATCCGGACGTCTCAAGGTGAAGACAGCCTCTACGGCGCCGCCGGGCTCGACTATCTGGACGGTCGGGCCGGCCAGGACACCGCCGACTACTCGCGCGCCGCCAGCGGCGTGAACGTTGATCTCAGCGTAGGCCTGGCGCTGTCAGACGGCGATGGCGACGCAGACGTCTTGATCAGTATCGAGAACCTCGTCGGCTCCCGGTTCGATGATCTGCTGACCGGGGACGCCGGCGACAACATCCTCCAGGGCGGCGCCGGCGCGGATACGCTCGTGGGCGGCGCCAGCGGGGACACCCTTGACGGCGGCGCCGGCGTCGATCGGGTCGACTACAGCGCCGCGACGGCCGGCATCAACATCGTCCTGGGATCCGGCGGTTCGGACGGGGAAGGCGGCATCGACGTGGTTCTCGCGATCGAGAACGTGGTCGGCGGCTCCTTCGGAGACACCATCATCGGCGACGAGGCCGCCAACAACCTGCAGGGGGGTCTGGGCCGCGACCAGCTGGTCGGAGGAGACGGCAACGACACCCTGATCGGCGGCGACGGGGACGCCAACCAGTTGCAGGGCGGCGCGGGCGACGACACCTACATCCTCACCGCCAACGACACCGTGGTTGAGCTGGCGGATGGCGGCTTTGACCGCGTCCAGACCAGCCTGAACTTCGCCAACCTCGCTCCCAACGTCGAACAGGTGTCCTTCACCGGCACGGGCAATTTCACAGGGTTTGGAAACGCCGGGGCCAATACGATCGTCGGGGGCGCCCTGAACGACGTCCTCGCCGGGCGCGGTGGAAACGACAATCTGTTCGGCGGCTCCGGCATCGACACCGCAGTCCTCCTTGGCCTCCAGGCCGACTACACGATCACTCCCTTGGCCGGAGGCCGTTTCACCATCACCGACACTGTCGCCGGCCGCGACGGGACCGACACCCTGGACGGCGTCGAACAGATCCGCTTCTTCAACGGGGTCGTCCTCACCCTGGGCCCAGCGCCTGCGGCGGAGGTTTCGGCAAAGGCGACGGAGCCTCAGGTTCTCCCTGAACTCTCTGACGACCCCTTCCTCCTGACCGGCGACATCAACCTGCCTCAGGTTCTGCCCGCGATCGAGGCGGACGACGGATCGCCCGCGCCCGTCCTTGGCCTGACACAGGTCTGGACCCCCGACCACATGCTGACCATCGACGGCGGCGGAATGCTGGTGGCCGACGTCGAGCACCAGGGCGGGATGCCTCATGACGACTGGCTGACCTGAGCGATTGTCGCCCCCGACACGCAAAAAAACGGCGCGGCTGAGATCAGCCGCGCCGCAAGGGTCAGGACACGGGATTCGTTCGGTCAGAACGTCTTGCGCACGGTGACGCCGATCTCGCGCGGCGGAGCCAGGAAGCGCTGGTAGGACGGGTCCTTGCCGAACAGGGTGGTGACGGCGTCCTGCACCACCACCGCCTCGTCAAAGATGTTGTTCCCGAACAGGGAGACATCGTAGCCGCCGCCGGCGCGCAGGCCGAGACGGACGTTGACGAGGGAATAGGCGCCCTGCACCAGACGCGGATCGAGGTTGGTGTTGGTGAAATACTCCGACGACCAGGCCCAGTCGGCGCGGGCGTAGAGCTCGCCCCACTCGATCTGGCGCTCGTAGTCCAGGCCGACCGAAGTGCTCCAGTCCGGCGCGATCGGCAGCGGTTTGCCCGACAGGTCGCAAGCGACGGGCGCAGGGGCCGGAGCCTGCGGGAACGGCGCGTGGCAGGCGCCGCCGGTGTATGTCTCATAGCGGGAGTCCAGCCAGGTGACGGCGGCGCTGAGGTTCAGGCCGTCCGCGATCACGAAGAGCCCGTTCGCCTCCACCCCGTCGACTACGACTTCCTCGGCGTTGTTGACGTTGAACTGGGCCCCGATGAAGCCGGCGTTCTGATAGTCGTCGTACTGCGCGTGGAAGGCGGCGGTGCTGATACGCGCCCGCTTCTCCATCAGGTCGACCTTCAGGCCGACCTCATAGTTGTCGACCGTCTCGGGCCGGAAGGCGCGCCCCGCCAGAGGCGCGTTGCCGAAGCCGATGTTGGCCCCGCCCGACTTCGCACCGTGCGACCAGGTCGCATAGAACATGGTGTCTTCGTTCGGGTGGTACTCGCCGGTGACGGCGCCGACGAAGTTGTCCATGTCGGGGATGGCGACCGAGCCGTTCACAGACGACGGCGTCAGCAGGACGTTGAGCGCATTGATGCCCAGCGGGTTGGCCGGCGAGATCACCGAGCGGTTGTCGACCGACGCTTCCTTGGACTCATGCTGCCAGCGCAGACCGCCGGTCAGCGCGAACTGCTCGCTGATGTTCCAGGTCGCCTGGCCGAAGACTGCGTAATACTCGGACTCGGAGTTCGAGTTCAGGAAGCCCTGGTCGCCCGGACGGCCCAGACGGGCCGCGGCCGGCGCCGGGGCGCCGAGCGGCACGAACGGCGCGGCGGCCCCCATGACGAAGGTCGGGGTCTTGCCATGGTCGCCGCGGTTGAACTCGTTGGTCAGATAGGTGGCGCCCGCCTGCCAGTCGACGGTCTCGCCGCCCGGCGAGGCCAGACGGAATTCCTGACTGAAGACCTCGCCCGACTGGGTGTCGAAATAGGTGATCAGCGGGAGCTGGGTCTGCGCCACATCCTTGGTGGTGGTGCGCGACCGGTAGTCCGACCAGCCGGTGATCGAGGTGAAGTCCAGGCCGCCGATCTCGCTGGTCAGGGTCGCCGAGATCAGGTTGTTGTAGCCCTCGGTGTGCGTCGGATCCGTGGTGCAGATGACCCGGTCGCGGCTGTCGGTGTTGGGGCAGCGCGAGATGCCGAAGGCCGGACCGAGCAGCCCCTGCAGCGTCCAGATGGTGTTGTCCGGCGGCCCCGCGGGGAAACTCGACGTCGGCTGGACGAAGATCTCCGGATTGATCGCATCGGTGTCGTAGATCTCACTGCGGGCGGCGGCCACGCGCAGGGTCGTGGTGTCGCTGAAGTCGAACGCCAGTTCGCCGCGCACGGCGTAGCGGTGCATGTTGTTGGCGTCGCCGACGCCCGCGACCAGGTTCCGGTAAAGGTGATCCTGGTCATAGGTCACGCCGGTCAGGCGGAAGCGGACGTCGTCGCTAATCGGACCCGAGACCGAGCCGGCCAGACGGATCGCGGTGGCGTCCTTGCCGCCGTACAGTTGCGAGAGGGTGCCGGCGATGCTGGCTTCGAACTCGTCCGAAGGCGCTTCGGTCACGACGTTGATGACGCCGGCGTTGACGTTCTTGCCGTACAGGGTCGATTGCGGGCCCGAGAGCACCTCGACGCGTGCGACATCGACCAGGTCGCCGACGCCCAGGCCGGAGCGAGGCATGTAGACGCCGTCGATGAACAGGCCGACTTCCGGCTCGAAGGTCGGGATGCTGGGCTCCGAGCCGATGCCGCGGATGCGGTAGGCCTGGGCGACCGGCTGGAAGCTCTCCTGGGTTTTCAGCGAAGGGACGATGGTCGACACGCTCCTCATGTCGACGATGCCGGCCTCCTGCAGGGTCTCGGACGTCAGGGCGGTGACCGAGATCGGCACCTCCTGCAGCGCCTGCTCCCGCTTCTGGGCGGTGACGATGATCTCCTCGAGCGTGCTCGGCTCTCGGGCTTCCTGGGCCTGCGCCGTGCCGGCGACGCCGGCGAGCAGGGCCGGCGCTGACACGGCTGCAAGCAGCCACTTGTGACGTACCTTCATGGTTTCTCCCCCGGAACCCGTTGATCGGGTTCGCTTGCGGCGACCAGACGAGGGCCGCTCGACTAACGGGAGCCTGTCACCGCTCCAGCGGGGGGACTTTTCATTTCACGACATCGACTTGGCATATCGCGACCGGATATCGCCGCTCAGCTAACGAATTCTGACGAGTCGCGGACTTCGTGATCCGCAGGCCATAGGCCCGTGACAGCGCCTTCAGCCGGCGCGCGGCATGTTGCGGCGCACACTTCCGGCCCGGCCGCCGTGCTCGACGCGCCATTGGGCCGGCGGCGATCCGAACTGGGCGGCGAACCAGCGCGTGAAGGAGCTGGGCATCGAATAGCCCAGCAGTTCGGCGATCCGGCCCAGGGAGTGGTTCTCGTTCTCCATATAGCGGAGCGCGAGGTCGCGGCGCACCTCGTTGAGCAGCTCCGAAAAGGTCGCGCCGCCTTCGTCCAGTTGCCGCTGCAGCGTCCGCACGTTCAGCCCCATGCCCTGGGCGACCTGCTCTATCGTGGCGCGCCCCATCGGCAGGAACAGGTAGATGGCCCGCCGGACGTCGCGCACAGCCGACATCTCATTGGCGACCGGAAGCGACTCCAGAAAGCGTTCGGCGTAGCGCGCCATGACCGGGTCGGCGGTGGGGTTCTTCTGCTGCAGGTCGGCGGCGGAACAGACGAAGCCGTTGAAGTCGCCGTTGAACTCCATCTTGGCGACCGTGCCGAACATGCGTCGGTGCACCTGCAGATCCGGCGGGGCCGCGTGACTGAAGTTGACGCTGTACGGCCGCCAGTGGGAGCCGAGCAGGGCGTTGCACATGCGGAACAGAACGCCCAGCGCCAGCTCCGTGGCCTGCCGGGCCGGCGCGGGCGAGTCGGTCACCACCTCGGTGCGGACGATAACCGTATCGCCGGCCTCCTCGAGATGGATGGCCACCGCCTCATTGAGCAGGTGGCGATACTCTATAGTGGTGCGCAGCGCGTCGCCGAGGGTCGACTGGTGCGTCAGCAACAGGCTCATGGCGCCGAAATCCGACAGCTGCCGCGTCTCGGCCATGCGCAGGCCGAAGGTCAGGCAGCCGGACTCCAGAGCGGACTCCTCCAGCAGCTCGACCACCGCGGCCGACGACACCCGCAGATCCGGATCCGCCAGCGTCGCCTCGGCCAACCCGACCCGGCGCAGCAGCGCCCGGGGATTGAGGCCGACCTGGCACGCCACATTGGGGTAGCTGGTCAGGACCGCGGCGCGGATGAGGGTCGTCATGGCCGGTACGGGCGCTGCTGTGAGCGTAGCTGGAAAAGAGCCTGGCGAAGCTACTCCCGGTGTCGCGAAATGAAAAGCCGCTGTCGTCGGATGACGAGCGCGCCCCCGGAACCGCCCATAGGCTTCTGGCTGACAAAAGCCCGCCGGAAGCCCCAGTTCTATGCATAAAGCCGTACGTTTTCATGAGATCGGGGGCCCCGAAGTCCTCCGCTACGAGGACGCCGTCGTCGGCGAGCCGGGCCCAGGCGAGGTGCGCGTCGACCATGTCGCCGTCGGCCTGAATTTCGCCGACACCTATTTCCGGACCGGCTATTATCCGGTGAAGCCTACCTGCGGCATCGGCGTCGAGGGCGCCGGCGTCATCGCCGCCGTCGGCGAGGGCGTCGAAGGCTTCCAGCCCGGCGACCGGGTCACCTACACCGGCAGCCCGCTGGGCGCCTACAGCACCGCCCGGGTCATGCCCGTCGGCTCGCTGATCAAGCTCCCCGAGACCATCGCCTTCGAGACCGCCGCCGCCATGACCATGCGCGGCCTGACCTCGGCCTATCTGCTGCGCCGCATCTGCCCGACCCTGAAGTCGGGCGACACCGTCCTGCTGCACGCCGCCGCCGGCGGCGTCGGCCTGATCGTGACGCAGTGGGCCAAGCTGCTGGGCCTGAACGTCATCGGCACAGTCTCCAACGAGGCCAAGGAAGCCCTGGCCCGCGCTCACGGCTGCGACCACGTCATCCGCTACGACCGCGAGGACGTCGCCAAGCGGGTCCGCGAGATCACCGACGGGGTTGGCGTCGACGTCGTCTACGACAGCGTCGGGGCCGCCACCTACGCCAGCTCGCTGGATTCGGTGAAGCGCCGCGGCATGCTGGTCTGCGTCGGTACGGCCTCGGGACCGATCCCGCCGATCGACGCCCTGCAGCTGGCCATCAAGGGCTCGCTCTACGTCACCCGCCCAGCCCTCGCCGACTACATCGCCGACCCCGCCGAGCGCGCGGAACTGGCGGGCGAGCTGTTCGGCCACGTCGCCGCCGGCCGCATCAAGATCGAGGTCAACCAACGGTACGAGCTGGCCGATGCGGTCCAGGCCCACCGCGATCTCGAAGCCCGCAAGACGACCGGGTCGTCGATTTTCGTGATCTGAGGAACCGCGCCGATGCTCGTCCACCCCCTGACCACGAATATCGGCGCCGAACTGACGGGCGTCAGCCTGGCCGACGCGGCCCGCGACCCCGCCCTGTTCGAAACGATCAAGACGCTGCTGCTCAAGCACAAGGTGCTGTTCCTGCGCGACCAGGACATCACCGCGGCCGAGCACGTCGCCTTCGCTCGGCGCTTCGGCGAGCTCGAGGATCATCCGGTCGTCGGCAGCGACCCGGAGAACCCGGGCCTGGTGCGGATCTACAAGGACCTCGACAGCCCGCCGGAGCACTACGAGAACGCCTGGCACTGCGACGCCACCTGGCGCGACGTCCCGCCGATGGGCGCCGTGCTGCGCTGCCTGGAGACCCCGGCCGTCGGCGGCGACACCATCTGGACCAATATGGCCCAGGCCTATGCGGACCTGCCGGCGCACATCAAGGCGCAGATCCAGGACCTGCGGGCCCGCCACAGCATCGAGGCTTCGTTCGGCGCGGCCATGCCGATGGAGAAGCGGCACGCGCTGAAGGCGGCCTACCCGGACGCTGAGCACCCCGTGGTGCGCACCCATCCCGAGACCGGCGAGAAGGTGCTGTTCGTCAGCGGCTTCGCCACTCACTTCGTCAACTTCCACCGGCCCGAGAACGTCCGTTACGGACAGGACTTCGCGCCCGGTTCGGCCGACCTGCTCAGCTATCTCATCGGCCGCGCCGCCATCCCCGAATACCAGGTGCGCTGGCGCTGGACGAAGAACAGCGTGGCCATCTGGGACAACCGCTGCACCCAGCACTACGCGGTCCAGGACTACTGGCCGGCCGTCCGGAAAATGGAACGCGCCGCCATCATCGGCTGCAAACCCTACTGACCACGACACGGCCCGGGACACACGGGCCGGACAATACTGGAGGACTCCCCATGCGCTTTCTCGACGACTCCCTGCTCCCCGAAAACCAGGAGCCGCTGGTCATCCAGGTGGCCCCGTACGCGCCGTCGTTCTTCCCGCGGGATTCCGACGACATCCCGGTGACCATGGACGAACAGGTCCAGAAGGCCGTCGACTGCTGGAACGCGGGCGCCACCGTGCTGCACGTCCACGTCCGCGAGATGGACGGCAAAGGCTCCAAGCGCCTCTCGATGTTCAACGAACTGCTGGCCCGCCTGCGCGTCGCCGTGCCGGACATGATCCTGCAGGTCGGCGGCTCGATCTCCTTCGCCCCCGAGGGCGAAGGCGCTGACGCCAAATGGCTGGGCGACGAGGCTCGCCACATGCTGGCCGACCTGACCCCCAAGCCGGACCAGGTCACCATCGCCATCAACGTCAACCAGATGAACGTGATGGAGCTGCTCACCGACGACGACGTCGGCGGCACCTCCATGGGCGAGCCGGCCTATCGCGAAGCCTATCGCGAGATGACCATCCCGTCTGGCCCGGCCTTCGTCGAGGAGCACCTCAAGCGCCTGCAGGCGGCCGGCATCCAGCCGCACTTCATGCTCGGCGATGTCGGTCAGCTGGAGACGGTCGAGCGCCTGATCCGCCGCGGCGTCTACACGGGCCCGCTGGTGCTCAACTGGGTCGCCATCGGCGGCGGCCTCGACGGCCCCAACCCGCGCAACATGATGGAGTTCATCAACCGGTGCCCCGAGGGCTCGGTGCTGACCATCGAGGGCCTGATGCGCAGCATCTATCCGCTGAACGCCATGGCCATCGCCATGGGCCTGCACGCCCGCGTCGGCATTGAGGACAACCTCTGGGGCCGCAAGGGCGAGCGCATGACCTCGGTGCAGCAGATCGAGAAGATCGTCCGCATCTCCCGCGAACTCTATCGCGACGTCGCGACGGCGGAGGACGCCAAGCGCATCTACAAGCTCGGCGAGACCTACAAGGACGCCGACGAAACCCTCGCCAAGATCGGCTGGCCGCCTAACCGCCAGCCGGGCGAGCGCGGTCTGCCGTTCCGTATGGCTGGCTGACGCTCCTTCGCCGGGATCACGAGGGGGGGCCCGGTCCCGGCGAAGTCGCCCCCGAATACGCCTGTGCAATCGACCGTCAGGAGCGGACACTGAACCATGGCGACGCAAACCGTCACTGCTGAGGCGCAATCCCCCATCGCAAGGGTGTCGCTGCGCTACGCCTGGGTGGTCTTCGCCCTGACCTTCGGCCTGCTGATCTCCGACTACATGTCGCGGCAGGTGCTCAACGCGGTCTTCCCGCTGCTCAAGGCGGAGTGGGCGCTGACCGACACCCAGCTCGGCTCGCTCAGCGGCATCGTGGCGCTGATGGTCGGCCTGCTCACCTTCCCGCTGTCCCTGCTGGCCGAATGGATCGGCCGCGTTCGCAGCATCGTCGCCATGGCGGTGCTGTGGAGCCTGGCTACCCTGGGCTGCGCCCTGGCCCAATCGTTCGACCAGATGCTGCTGGCGCGCTTCTTCGTCGGCCTCGGCGAGGCGGCCTACGGCAGCGTCGGCATCGCGGTGGTGATCAGCGTCTTCCCGGTGCACATGCGCGCCACCCTGACCGGCGCCTTCATGGCCGGCGGCATGGCGGGCTCGGTGCTGGGCATGGCCGTCGGCGGAATCTTCGCCGCCCAGTTCGGCTGGCGCGCCGCCTTCGCCGTCATGGCGGCGTTCGGCCTGGTCCTGGCCATCATCTACCCGTTCGTCGTCCGTCAGTCGCGGATCGGCGGCGGCAAGCCGGCGGCGGGTTCCGAGCCGCGGCCGAGCTATCTCAAGAGCCTGGGCAGCCTCGTCGCCACTCGCTCGGTGGTCAGCGCCTATGTCGGCAGCGGCCTGCAGCTGTTCATCAGCGGCGCCATGATCGTCTGGATGCCCAGCTACCTGAACCGCTACCACGCCATGGCGCCCGACAAGGCCGCCGTCACGGCCGCCGGCCTGGTGCTGGTCAGCGGAACCGGCATGGTCCTGTGGGGCATGATCAGCGACCGCCTGAGCCGCCACTTCAAACCGCGCAAGGCGACACTGGCCATCACCCTGTGCCTGCTGTGCTGCGGACTGCTGTCCGTCGCCTTCCGCATGCCGTCCGGATCGGCCCAGCTGCTGGTCATCGCCGCCGGTCTGTTCGTCGCCGCCGGAACCACCGGCCCTTCAGGGGCCATGGTCGCCAACCTGACTCATCCCGCCGTCCACGGCGCCGCCTTCGCCGCCCTGACCCTGGCCAACAATCTGCTGGGCCTCGCCCCCGGCCCGCTGGTCACCGGAGCCCTGGCCGATCGGATGGGACTGGACGCCGCCTTCCAGCTCATCCCGCTGATCAGCCTCCCGGCCGCCCTGGCCTTCTGGGTCGTCCGCGCCCACTACGGCCGTGATCTGGCGGCCAGCGAGGCGGGCCGGCAGGCGCCGTAAGCGGGCGGTTCCGGGTTTCACCCCATTTCCGCGACCCGGTCTGCGAGGCTAATCCGGGCGTTCGGAGGACGCCGCGATCCGGCGTCGGGTGGAGGCGGAACAATGAGCGTTCACGACCAACTGCTGGCCCTGGCCGGGCGACGCGCACAAGAGATCCTCGCCCTCCCACCCGACCAGCGGGAAGCCCAGTACGTCGCCATGCGCGCCGAGCATCGGGTCAAGGCGAACGCCCTCGGAATGCCCGGCGACGCCGTCGAGGAGCTGGTGGAAGAGATGGAAGACACCGTCCGCAACCTCGTGGCTCGCACCGAAGAGAGCGGTCCCGACGCCGCGTGAACGCGCGCGGCCTGCCCGTCGCCGCCGCCTGAAAGTGGACTCCGGCCCGATCGTGACAGGACTGCCGGGCGTCGCCTTAAGGGTTCCACCTGATGGGCAGCCCCACGGCGCGGCTGCAAGTTGCGCGCGATCGGTCGAGTTGCGCGAGGGTCCCATGCCGTTCCGGAATCTGCCCGCCCGCCTCCTCGTCGCGCTCGCCGTGGGGCTGCAGCTGGCGGTCGCCGCCTGCGCGACGCCCCAGCGCGTACCCGCCGTGCCCAGCGCCCTGACCGCCCGGGCCGACCCCGGGATCGTCGACGCCCGCTTCTTCCCCGATCGCGACCCCGCGCCCTTCGTGGCGATGGCCCAGGCCTCCTATCAGCGCGAGCTCGATTGGCGCCGCCGAATGGGCCAGACCGGCCCCCTGCCCCCGTCCGACTTCCTGACCATCTCGGGCGGCGGCGGCGATGGAGCCTTCGGCGCCGGCCTGCTGACGGGGTGGACCGAGTCGGGCCGGCGCCCGGAGTTCAAGCTGGTCACCGGCATCTCGACCGGGGCCCTGATCGCGCCGTTCGCCTTCCTGGGCTCGCCATACGACCCGATCCTGCACGAGACCTACACCCAGGTCTCCGACCAGGACATCTTCCGTCAGCGCAACTTCACCGCCGCCCTGTGGAACGACGCCATGGCCGACACGGCGCCGATGGCCGAAATGCTCGACCGCTATGTCACTCGCGAATTGCTCGACGCCGTCGCCGCCGAATACGCCAAGGGCCGGCTGCTGATCATCGGCACCACCAACCTGGACTCGCGCGAGCCGGTCTACTGGAACATGGGCGCCATCGCCTCCAGCCAGGACCCGCGCGCCCTGACCCTGTTCCGCAAGGTGGTGCTCGCCTCGGCCGCCATTCCCGGCGCGTTCCCGCCGGTGATGATCGACGTCACCGTCGACGGCGTCAGCTATCAGGAGATGCACGTCGACGGCGGCGCGACGCGGCAGGTCTTCATGTACCCGCCGACGCTCCATCTCCGGGATCTCGCCAGCGAGGCCAACGCCGACCGGGTGCGGCGCCTCTACATCATCCGCAACGCCCGCCTCGACCCCGACTGGGCCAGCGTCGACCGCCGCACCCTCAGCATCGCCAACCGCGCGGTCTCCTCGCTGATCCAGACCCAAGGGATCGGCGACCTCAGCCAGATCTACCTCACGGCCAAGCGCGACGGGATCGACTACAACCTCGCCTACATCCCCGCAGACTTCACCACCCCCAAGACCGCCGAGTTCGACCCTGTCTACATGACCGCCCTGTTCGAGCTCGGTCGCAGCCGCGCCCGCGCCGGTTATCCGTGGGACAATTTCCCACCCGGCTTCTCGCCCCCCACGAGCGGGAGCGGCGCCGCGGCGCGATGAACCCTCCGCCTCCGCTGGCGTTCGCCCTTCCATGAACCGGGATGGACCGCCGACTGACGATCCACGCGCCGAGCGACCGAGTCCGGCCCGCGTCCGGCGCACCGGCGCCTATTGGGTCGTCGGCCTTGCCGCAGTGATGACCGCCCTGCTCGTCGCCTTCATCAGCACCGCCCTGATGCGCGAGCTCGCCCGGGAACGGCAGCTCGAGGCGCTACAGGAGCAGTCGCACTACGAACAGACCCAGATCATGCGGGTCTTCTCCCTGATCCAGGACGCCGAGATCGGTCAGCGCGGCTATCTGCTCAGCCGCGACCCGGCCTACCTCGAGGCCTATCACCTCGCCCTGCGCCAGCTCGATCCGCAACTCGGTCGCCTCACCGTCCTGCTCGCGCGCGACGCCACCCAGACGCGCGATCTGGCCCAGTTGCGCGACACCCTCGACCGCAAGAAGGCGAACCTCGCTTGGGGGATCCGCAACGTCGGCGCGCCGAACCCGATACCGCCGGGGGGCAAGGCGGCCATGGACGACATCCGCCGCCTGGTCGATCAGATGATCGCCTACGAAGCCCAGAGTTTCGCCGCCTCCCGCGACTCCGAGGTGGCCCGCTCGCGCGACGGCGATCGCTTCATCCGCGCCCTGATGCTGGTCTTCTCGGCCGTCCTGCTGGCCTCTGCCTTCGTCATCTGGCGCTCGATCCAGATGCGCAACCGCCTGGTCGAGACCTCGACGGCGGAAGCCCGCCGCCACAACGCCCTGTTTGACGGCAGCCAGGACGCCCTGATGGTTTTGACCCAGTCGGGGTTGATCGACCGCGTCAATCCGGCCGCCGAGACCATGTTCGGCTGGACCGCGGCCCAGATGACCGGGCGCGACATCGGCGTCCTCATCGATCCCGACGGGCCCGGCGATCCGGCGGTGCTCGAACGCTTTCGCGATCGGCGCGGCCAGCTCGACGCCCGCTTGGCCGGCCAGATCACCGGCAAGCGGCGCGACGGCACCACCTTCCCGGCCGACATCTCGGCCAGCCCCGTCGCCCTGGTCGACGGCCAGTGCATCATGGCCGCCGTGCGCGACGTCTCCGAGCGCCGCCGGGTCGAGGAGATGAAGACCCAGTTCGTCTCCACCGTCAGCCACGAACTCCGCACGCCCCTGACCTCCATCGCCGGCTCTCTGGGCCTGCTGGCCGGCGGCGCCGCGGGCGTCCTGCCCGAGAAGGCCGCCCGCCTGATCGGCATCGCCCAGGCCAACAGCCAGCGGCTCGTGCGGCTGATCAACGACATCCTCGACATCGAGAAGATCGAGTCCGGCCAGATACTGCTGGAGATGGAGCCGCTCGACCTGCGCGACGTCGCCGCCCAGTCGATCGAGAGCGTTCGCGGCATGGCCGACGGCTTGGGCGCCCGACTGACCCTGCTCGACGGCATACCGGCGCCGGTGCGCGGCGACTCCGACCGGCTGATACAGGTGGTCGTCAACCTGCTGTCGAACGCGGTCAAATTCTCGCCCGAGAACGGCGAGGTCACGGTCGTCGTCGAGCCCGCCAACCGCATCGCCCGCCTCAGCGTGCGCGACCGCGGGCCCGGCGTCCCCGAGGAGTTCCGCGCCCGTATCTTCTCCAAATTCGCCCAGGCCGACGGCTCGGACACCCGGGCCAGGGGCGGCACCGGTCTGGGCCTGGCGATCGCGCGCGAGATCGCCGAGCGCCACGGCGGCCGCCTCTGGTTCGAGTCCGATGTCGGCGACGGCGCCACCTTCCACCTCGACCTGCCGCTCGAGACCGAGCACGACGGCCAGACCGCCGACGGCCCTCGCCTTCTGATCGTCGAGGACGACCACGACGCCGCCGAAGTGCTGCGCACCATGCTGGACGAGGATGGCTTCCGCGCCGACGTCGCCGCGACCGCGCGCCAGGGCCTGTCCGCCGCCCGCACCGGCGACTACGCCGCCGTCCTCGTCGACCTGCAACTGCCGGACGCCGACGGAATCGGCCTGATCCGCGCCCTGCGCGCGCAGCCCGCGACCCGGGACCTGCCCGTCGTCGTCGTCTCCGGCGACGTCGCGCGCGGCCGCGCCCGCGGCTACTCCCTCGAGGTGCTCGACTGGCTCGAGAAGCCGTTCGAACAAGAGCGTCTGCGCAGCGCCGTCGCCGCCATCCTGGCCCGCCTCGACCAGCGCCGCCCACGCCTCCTGCTGGTCGAGGACGACCTCGACATTCAGCGCCTGACCGCATCGGCCCTCAGCGACACGGCGGAGATCATTCCCGTCGGCTCGCTCGCCGCCGCCCGCGCCGAGTTGAAGCAGCGCCGCCCCGACCTGGTCATCCTCGACCTCGGCCTGCCCGACGGATCGGGGATCGAACTGCTCGCCGACCTGCACGGCGCCGACGGCTCGCCGGTGCCGGTGGTCATCTACTCGGCCCGCGACACCGACATCGCCCTCTACGACGGGGTGGAGGCCGTTCTGGTCAAGTCCAAGACCTCGCTGGCCACCCTCGCCCGCACCGTCCGGCGGCTCACCCGCAAGGAAAGGACCTCCGCATGACCGGCCCCCTCTCGCTGCTGCACGTCGATGACGAGGATGACATCCGCGAGGTGGTCTCCATGGCGCTGGAGCTGGACTCCGCCGTCACGCTCAGCAGCGCCCATTCGGGCGAGGCGGCGCTCGACCTGCTGCGCGGCGGCCTGCGTCCCGACGTCATCCTGCTCGACGTCATGATGCCCCGCCTCGACGGCCCCGGGACCCTCGACCAGTTGCGACGGCTGGACGGATTGGAGACGACGCCGGTGATCTTCATGACCGCGCGCACCCAGGGCGAAGAGGTCGCCCACTATCTGTCGCTCGGCTCGATCGGCGTCATCACCAAGCCCTTCGATCCCCTGACGCTCGCCGGTCAGGTGCGCGACCTGCTCCGGGGAAGCCGCCAGTGAAGCCGGATCCGCTGGCGCCGCTCAGGACGAAGTTCCGTGAACGGACGATCGACGACGCGCAGCGTCTGCGGGACGCCGCGGCCGCCGGTGATCGCGGCCGTCCGGACGCCGAGCGGATCGTGCATGGCCTGGCCGGCTCGGCCGGAATGTTCGGATTCGAAGATCTGGGCGACGCGGCCGGCGCGCTTGATCGCCGTTTCGCCGAGCGCAATCCGCCGTCGCGGGAGGAAATCCTCGCCCTCGCCGCCCGCATCGAGCGGGCCTTAGGGCGTCACTCGTAGACGATGCTCAGCGGAATACTGGGGCGACCCTGCACCTCGGTCAGCACCCCGGTGTAGCCCGTGATGTGCAGCCGGTCGCGGCCTTGCGCGTCCAACCGGCCGACCCCGGAGTCGGAGACGTCGCCGGCGTTGTCGCTGATGATGCGCACGGCCTGCTGGCCGCTGGCCGAGGCGTTGGGGATGCGCACGCGATAGACCCGGTTCGGATCGCCGCCGACCATGACCACGGTCGGAGCGTCGGCCAGAACGGCCGGCCCCTCGACAGCCGGCGCGTCGGCGGTGGTCAGGGCCTTCAGCCGCACCGGCGCGGTCGGAGCCACGGTCAAAGGCGACTCGACGGTCAGGGTCGCGGAGCCGCGGGCGGATTGGGCCAGCACGCTGGACGGGGCCGCGAGCACCGCCACGACGGCGAAAAGGGAAAGGAACCGGGTCACTGCAGTTCAGCCACTACCAGATAATCGAACTCGTGGTCACCCGCCGCGGCGTTGGCGGCCAGGCGCACGTCCATGCCCAGGTCGAAGCTGGTCGTCCTCGAGCCCAGGGCCTTGATGTCGAACTGGAGGATCGCCGCCTCCCCCGGGGTGGAGCCGCTTTCGAACCGCCCGCCGTTGGTCAGGGCGCTGACCCGCAGCCGGGTGACGGTGGCGGACCCCGAGTTGATCGGCAGGATGGTGACGCGGATGTCCCGAGTCCGGCAGTTGTTGGAATTGTTTGTGCACCCGAGCGTGATCGTCGGCGCCCGCACCGAGCCGGTGGACATGCGGATGGCGTTGCCCGAGGTGCGCGTCACCGCCCCGGTGGTCGACACGCTGAAGGTCGTCGCCGCCGTGCCGCGGATGGTGTCCCCCAGCACCGGCGCCAGGGACGGCGACCGCGTCACCGACAGCTGCGCAGCGGCGACGCCCGGGAGGGCCGCAGCGCCGATCAGCAGAGCCAGGGCGGCGAACCAATTTCTCATCACTGGGCCTCTCGGGTTTCGATAGTCACCAGGACGGCGTCTCCGCGGACGAAGCCGCCCGCGGCGGGCACGACCAGACGAACGGGCTGGGCCAGGGTCATGCCCAGCGCCCGGGCCTGCTCGGCCTGCAGCCGAACGGTGTAGGCGCCCGGCCGGACGCCCTCCAGGAACAGCACGCCGGCGTGGTCGCTGCGGCCGGTCAGGACCTCGCCGCCGCGTTCGGGAACCAGCTCCACATTGACCGCCGCCAGGGCGCGCGGCTCGCCGTCTGAGCGCTGCAGTCGCACCGGCAGTTCCACCTCGGCCGCGCGCTGCATCGGATAGTCGATCACCGCCGTCCGACCGGGTCGCGGTTCGACCTCGATCACCGCGGGCCCGCCGACCAGGAACGGATCCTCGATGCCCTCGGCGTTCAGCCGAACGCGGGCGAAGGCGCCGTCGCCCAGGCCGGTGGCGAAGGCGTGGCCGTCTGCGTCGGTGGTCAGGGCGGTGGTCGGGGCGTCCACCACGATCTTGGCCACGCCGGCCTCGTCCGCCTGGCGCACGCCGTCCCCGTTCTCGTCCGCCCAGGCGTTGACCGCCACCGAGCCGCCGGAAGCCACGCCGGGCCGCACCATCCGATAGCGCCGCGCCGAGGGATCGAAGCCGAAGCCGAAGCCCAGTTGGACCCCCAGCCGCCAGTCGCCGCCCTCGACCTCGTAACTGGCGTTCAGGGCCAGATCGAAGCGGTCCGCCCGCCACAGGTGCGAGCCCTGCAGACTGGTCTGCTGCTCAGGCCCGAGGGTGCGCACCACGCCGAGGCGCAGGGCCTGGGTCTCGGTCAACTGCCAGTCGGCGGTGGCGTAGGCGCTGTCGACGCGCGGGTCCGGCGAAATCTGATAGGCCAGGCCGCCGCGCAGCTGCAGCCGCGTGGACACCAGGGTGGTGAAGTCGGTCGAACCGGCCCACCGGTTGAGCCCGCTTCCGTCGGCGCGGGTCTCGTCCTCCCAGACGATGCTGCTCGAGGCGTAGAATGGGCCGAGCGGCGCCGAGGCGCGCAGTTCGCCGTCGATCAGCCGGCTGTCGTCCATCCGCTCCAGCCGACGCAGGTTCAGCGACACCGGCACGGTCAGCCCGCCCTTCAGTTCAAACTGGCCGTCCGCCCGGAAGTCAGTCGCCCGACGCAGAGGGGCCAGGTCTGTGACACCGAGCTGCCGCGTCTCGTCGACGAAGCCGCCGCGATATTCGGAGTGTCGTCCCACCAACGAGACACCCAACGGCCGGGCCGCAAGTCCCAGGCTGACCCCCTGGCCGCCATCGTTGTCGAAGGCGACATCCGCCTGGGTCGCTACGGGACCGAGCGAGCCTCGCAGCCCGAACGTCCCCAGGCTGCGCGCGTCTTGTCCCAGTGGCGTGTAGAAGGCCGCCCCGGCGCTGACGGTCAGCCCAGGGGTGAGGCCATAGTCCAGCGCCGCCACCAAACGACCGGCGTCGTCCTGACCGAACGGGACGTCGCCCACGTCGAACACGGTGCGACCCTGTTGGACCGCGCCGAGACGAAGCACGACCTTGCCGGCCTCGATCTGGCCGCTGCCGAAATTGATCCGCCGCACCACTTCGCGGGTCTCGCCGTGCGCCCCGTAGAAGACCAGACGGATGGTGTTCAGCCCGTAGGCGAGCGGCACGTCGAGAAACTGGTAACGCCCCTGCACCGCCGTCACCTGCGAGCCGCGCAGCACCTCGTTGACGTAGAGCTCGACCTCCTCGCCGACCGGAAGCTCGCCGCGCAGGTCCAGCGGCGTCCCGATATCCAGGCTCTCCAGCGGGGCCGAGGTGTAGAAGACGCCGCGCCCGGCGAAGCTCGCCGCGCCGATCGCCAGCGAGGGGGTGAAGACGTCGCCGATCCCGGCCCGGGTGCCGCCCAGCGGCCCGAGCGCACGACCGTCGGCGTCCTTGCGCGACAGCATCACTCGCACATCGTTGACCCGCCCGTCGTCGTCCGAGCCGACATAGGCCTCCATGCCCGAATAGAGCAGGTCGCCGGCGGCGCGGATGTCGTAGCGACCCGCCTGGTCGACGCCGTTGCGCGCCAGCAGACCGCCGATGTTGATGTCGAAGGACGGGGCGGTGAACAGCGCATAGGGCGTGTCCAGGCGCACCGCCGTCTCGCCCGCCGGCCCGGCGCCCAGCTGGACCTGGCGCTGCTCGCGCTCGAGCCGTTGCTGAAACGGCAGGGGCTCGGTCGGGGTCAGCTCCAGCACCTGGGCGCTGGCGTCCGCCGACAGGCGGACCGGCAGCAACTGCTCGACGATATCGGTGCGCAGGTACAGGTCGTCGCCGTAGATGGCGGCTTGATCGGGGCCGATGGCGATGGCCCGGCCGGCGATGGTCGCCCGGCCCGCGGCCAGGTCGATGGTCACTTCGCGGTCGGGCGACAGGACCCAGCCCTCGGCCCGGCGCTGCGACGGGAAGACGCCGATGGCCAGATCGAGCACCCGGGAGAACTCGCCCACCGGCACGAACACCCCGGCGCGCGACGAATAGACGTTCACCGACTCGGCCAGCTGGTAACCGCCCGAGCGGACTTCCATCCACAACAGGTCGTCGGCGCTGAAGGGGACGGGGTCGGCGGCGATGACGAGGTTGCGCACCACCGCCTGCTCCTGGGCGGCCGAAGGCGCGGCCGCGGAGAGCGCGCAGCCGAGGGCGGCCATCAGGGCGACGACCGGCCGGGATTTCACGGAGCGACGAGTTGCGCCGTCGCCAGCACCTCGCCCGGGCGCGCGTCATCGTCCCGGTAGGTGACCGTGACGACCTGGCCGCGTTGCAGCGGCTGAGGCAGGGCCGCGACGACGCGGCGACGTTCGATCTCAGGATAGACGGCCACGCCCCGCACGGCGGTCAGCACCGGGCCGGCCGGGTCATCGCCGACGCGCACCTCAATATCTCCGTACACGGAGTTTGCGCCGAGGCGCTCGATGTCGAGCGCCAGCGCCTGGCCGCCCTCGAGGGATTCGATGGCCAGGTTGGCGAGCCCGGCGCGGGCGTCCGGGGTTCCGTCGCGGACGATGACCGGGATGCTGACGCTGAACAGGGCGACCACCTGCAGGGCGACCTCGCCCTGACCGGCGGCGGCGGCCTGTTCGGCGGTGAAGCCGCTCGTCTCGGGCGGCAGGGCGGTGACGGTCAGGTGGGTGCGATACTCGCGACCGTCGGCGCCGGCGGGCCGGGCGCGGACGCGGATGGCCTGGCTCTGTCGCGGGCCCAGGGTGACCCGGCGCGGCGTGTGCTGGACCAGGTCGGAGGCGGTGGCGACGGCGATGTCGGGGCGATCCGCCGCCGGCAGGATCTGGCCGTCCGGCAGCATGACCCGGTCGACCAGTTCGACCGTATAGGTCGCTTCATCGTCGCCCTGGTTGAAGACATAGACAGTGGCGCTGCGCTCGCCGGGGCCGAACACCACTCGCTTGGGCGAGATGTTCAGGTCGGCGCCCACCTGGGCCTGCACGGGTCCCGCCACGAGGCCGAAGGCGAGGAGCAGAAGTCCGAAGCGCTTAAGCATGGCGGGCCTCACCGTAACAGGAATGCGTACTAGGAACTGAACAGCGAAAAGCCGCCCGTCTGGCCGTCGGCGACGACTGGACGGGCGGCCCTCGAATACGGGCTTAGTTGTAGGCCGCCGAGACCGTGAAGGTTCCCGTGTAGACGCCGGTCGGGGCGTTCGAGGCGACCGGCACCGTGCCGCCGACCTTGAAGCTCAGCGAACCGGCGGCGCCGCCGGCGTTGCTCAGGGTCTGGGCCGCGGCCGAGCCGCTCAGGTTGTTGTTGGTGGTCACGGTCAGGGTGTCCGAACCGTTGGCCATGGTGAAGGTCGCCGGGACGGTGACCGAGACCGACTGGCCGCCTTCGCCGTCGACGGTGAACTGGGCCGCCTGCGGGGTGTCGCCGGAGCTCAGGCCGACCACGCCGCCGGTGACGCTGCGGACGCCCGCGGCGCTCACCGCCACGGTGCCCGAACCGGTCGTCGGACGCACCACGGTGCCCAGCTTCAGGTCGGCGTTCTTGGTGACCGTCAGCGGACGGATCACGGTGATCGAGCCCTGGCCGGTGGTCGAAACCGAGGACTGGGCCAGCGCCGGAGCCGCGAAGGCGACGACGGCGAGGGCGGCGGCGGCGGCGAACAGACGGTTGGTCATTCGAAATCTCCGGGGGTATTGGGCTGCGTTGAGGCCCAAAACCCCGTCTGGCCGGGTGAAGTCCACCGCTCGACCCGCTGCAAAGCGGCAAATCGAACTAAAGTTATACGGTCGGAGCGATATTTGGCTCCGGTTGAGTGTGGGAACCCGATCCACCCGTCAGACCTTGCTTGACCATGGAGCCGGCGTTCGCGCCCGTTCCGTCGAACGGGAGCGTGGCGTGCGTTGGAAAGTTCTGATCGTCGATGACCACCCGTTGGTGGCCGAGATGCTGGAGACCGCCATTCGCGACGCCTACGCCCACCTGGACGTCGGCCGCGTCGCCTCCGCTTCGGAGGCCGAGACCTATGCCCTGCGTCACGGGGCCGAGATCAAGGTGGTGCTTCTCGACCTGATGCTGCCCGACGCCGAAGGCTTCAGCGCCCTGTTGCGCCTGCAGCAGATATTGCCCGCCGCGGCCATCGCCATCCTCTCGGCCCGGACCGACGCCCATTCGATCTCCATGGCCCGGGCCTTCGGGGTGCGCGGCTATCTCAGCAAGGCGATGGCGGTCGAGACCCTGGTCAACGCCGTCGGCGCGCTGATGCGCGGCGAGACCCTGTTCCCGGAGCAGGCGGACCCCATCGACCGCCACGCGGCCGAGGTCCATCGCCGGGTGATCAGCCTGTCCCCCGCCCAGCTGCGCGTGCTGCGCGCTGTCGCCGACGGCAAGCTAAACAAGCAGATCGCGGCCGAAATGGACCTCACCGAGGGCACGGTGAAGCAGCACGTTTCAGCCATCTTCAAGAAGCTGGGCGTCAACAACCGCAGCCAGGCGATCCTCGCCGCCGGTCCCCTCCTCGGCAAGGAGGGGCTGGCCCACTAGAGGGCTCAGAGGATGTGCAGCACCCGCTCCTTCGGGCGGGCCAGCACCGCGCCCTTGGGCGTCTTCACCAGCGGCCGCTCGACCAGGGCCGGATGCTCGATCATCGCCTCCAGAATGGCCGCCTCGGCCACCCCGTCCTTGAGCAGGCCCAACTCGTTGGCCAGGTCGCCGCGCGTGCGCAGGGCCTCGTGCGGCTTGAGCCCGGCCTCGTCCAGCAGGGCCTTCAGACCTTCGGGGGTCCAGCCGGCCTTCAAATACTCGACCACGGTCGGCTCATGGCCCGCGTCGCGGATCATCTCCAGCACATTGCGCGAGGTGCCGCAGGCGGGATTGTGGAAGATGGTGACGGGAAAATCGCTCATTGAGCGATTATACGCCTCGCCGTCAGGACCGCCAGCCAGCCGGCCAGCGCCGGCGCCGCCACTGCGGCGACGTTCATCCACGTCGGGTGCACGATCATCAGCACCGTCGTCACCGCGGCCGCCGCCACCACGCCGGCGATGATCCAGGGCGTCCAGGTGCGCTTCGACACCATGGCCGCCACCAGGCCAGCGATATAGGCCGCCAGGCCCCAAGCGCCGACGACCCACAGCTTGGCCGCCAGGGGAATCCGCTCCATCACCGCCGCCAGCTGCGCCGGGTCGGTAAGGTCGATGCCCGCGGGCGGCGGATACAGCGCGTGCCCGAGCGTCTCGAACACCCCGACCAGCACGCCCGCCAGAACGACGCCCGCCACGATCCCGAGGATAAGTCTCAGCATGGTTCGCTCTCCCGCGTTTCGAGGAGCCTGACACGCACCCGGGAGGGGGCCAAGCGGGTTCAGTTCGCGAGAAACGCCGGAAGTTCAGCACGGCCCGCCGCAACGCAGCTTTTTCACCCCTCGACGGTTGCAGTTCGCCTCCACCGTTCGCATCTGGCCCCGATGACTGACCTCGCCTCGCCCTCGCCCGCCGCTCCTCCGACCGGCGAGAAGGCGAAGGGACCGGGCTTCCCCGAGTTCGTCGCCCTGATCGCCATGATGATGGCGCTCAACGCCCTGGCCATCGACTCCATGCTGCCGGCCCTGCCCGCCATCGGCGACGCGCTGGGCGTCGTGACGGAGAACAGCCGCCAGTGGGTCATCACCGCCTATCTGCTCGGCTTCGGCGTGACCCAGGTCATCTATGGCCCGCTGGCCGATCGCTACGGCCGCAAGCCGGTGCTCATGATCGGCCTCAGCCTCTATGTGCTGTTCAGCGTCCTGGCCGCCTTCGCCCCGACGTTCGAGCTGCTGATCGCCGCCCGCGTCGGCACCGGCGTCGGCGCGGCGGCCCTGCGGGTGCTGGCGGTCTCCATCGTGCGCGACCGCTACAGCGGCCGGACCATGGCGCGGGTCATGTCGCTCAGCTTCCTGGTCTTCCTCGGCATCCCCATCCTGGCCCCGACCCTCGGCCAGGCCATCCTGACCGTCGCCCCGTGGCCGTGGATCTTCGTCGCCCTGGCCGTGGCCGGCGGCGCCTTCATGATCTGGGCGGCGATCCGCCTGCCCGAGACCCTGCACGCCGAGGATCGCATGCCGATCCAGGTCGGACGCATCGGCGCGGCCTTCAAGGAGGCGCTGACCAACCGCCAGTCGATCGGCTACACCCTCGCCTCGACAGCCATCACCGGCGCCCTGTTCGGCTTCATCAACTCCAGCCAGCAGATCTTCTACGATGTCTTCAAGGCGCCGGAGCTGTTCACCACCGTCTTCGCCATGGTCGCCGGCGGCATCGCCGTGGCCTCCCTGCTCAACGCCCGGCTGGTTGAGCGGCTCGGCTCGCGGCTGATCTCGCACGCCGCCCTGTTCGGCTTCATCGCCGCCGGCGCGGCCCATGCGGCCGTCGCCCTGGCCGGGCTGGAGACCATCTGGACCTTCGCCCTGCTGCAGGGCCTCACCATGTTCTGCTTCGGCTTCATCGCCGGCAATTTCGGAGCCATGGCCATGGAGCCGATGGGCCATATCGCCGGCACCGCCTCCTCGGCCCAGGGTTTCGTCTCCACCACCATCGGCTCGACCCTCGGCTTCCTGATCGGCCAGCAGTTCGACGGCACCGCCGCGCCCATGGCGATCGGCGTCACCGTCATGGGCCTGACCGCCCTGACCTTCGTGCTGATCGCCGAGCGCGGCCGCCTGTTCAAGGCGAAGCACCTGCCGCCCGTCGCGGCGGGAGGGACCCCCGGAGGCGTCTGAGGGGTTGATCTTTGGCCCGTCTACGGGCGTTGTCCGCCGGACATCGCACAAGGACGCACAGATGATCCGCACGACCGGCCTGGTTTCCGCCTTCGCCCTCGCCATCGCCCTCGGAGGATGCGCCTCCATGACCCCCTCTACGATTGACCAGACGCCCGCCGCCCAGGCGCCCGCCCCGGTCGAATACGTGCGCGACATCCACTCCTACGCCCGACCCGAGATCGCCCGCGTCGAGCATGTCGCCCTCGACCTCACGGCCGACTTCAACGCCAAGACCCTGGCGGGCACGGCGGCTCTCGACATCACCGGCCAGCCGGGCGCAACCGAGATCGTCCTCGACGCGCGAAACCTCGACATCCAGGCCGTCACCGACGTGCGCGGCAACGCGCTTCAGTTCACGCTCGGCCAGAACGATCCGATCCTCGGCCAGCCGCTGACGATCCAGTTCCCGGCCCTCGCCGCCGCCGAACAGCGCCGCATCGTCATCCGCTACGCCACCCGCCCGGACGCCGCCGCCCTGCAGTGGCTGACCCCGGCCCAGACCGCCGGCGGCCAGAAGCCCTATCTGTTCAGCCAGGGGCAGGCGATCCTGACCCGCACCTGGGTGCCGACCCAGGACAGTCCGGGCATCCGCCAGACCTGGAACGCCCGCATCACCGCCCCGTCCGACCTCAAGGTGGTGATGAGCGCCGAGGGCCTGACGGAAACGGGCGAGAGCGCCGGTCCGGGCCAGACCGCCTGGCGCTTCCAGATGACCAATCCGGTGCCGCCGTATCTGATCGCCCTGGGCGTCGGCGACGTCGCCTTCCAGGCCATCGACGAGCGCACCGGCGTCTGGACGGAGCCCTCGAAGCTGCACGCCGCCCACGACGAACTGGTCCCCACCGCCGAGATGGTCGACGTGGCGGAGCAGCTGTACGGCCCCTACCGCTGGGGCCGCTACGACCTGCTGGTCCTGCCGCCGTCCTTCCCGTTCGGCGGCATGGAGAACCCGCGCCTGACCTTCGCCACCCCGACCATCATCGCCGGCGACCGCTCGCTGGTGTCGCTGGTCGCCCACGAACTGGCCCACTCCTGGTCGGGCAATCTGGTGACCAACGCCACCTGGGCCGACTTCTGGCTCAACGAGGGCTTCACCGTCTATTTCGAGAACCGGATCATGGAGCAGCTGTACGGGCGTGACCGCGCCCTGATGCTCCAGTCGCTCGGCTGGGGCGACCTGCAGGCGACCCTCGCCGACCTGCCGCCGGAAGATACGCGCCTCAAACTCGACCTGACCGGCCGCGACCCCGACGAGGGCCTGACCGACATCGCCTACGAAAAGGGCGCCGCCTTCCTGCGCACCATCGAGCGCACCGTCGGCCGCGAGAAATTCGACGTCTGGCTCAAGGGCTATTTCGAGCGCAACGCCTTCCGGCCGATGACCACGGAACGCTTCCTCGAAGACATCCGCACCCACCTGATCAAGGGCGACGCCGCCCTGGAGCAGCAGCTGATGATGGACGCCTGGATCTACCAGCCGGGCATGCCGTCGAACTGGCAGCCGCCGGTGTCGAACGCCTTCGTCCCGGTCGACGCCGCCGCCAAGGCCTTCTTCGCCGACAAGGGCCCGGCCTCGGCCATCCCGTGGGCCGGCTGGTCGACCCAGGAGCGCCAGCGCTTCCTGGCCTGGCGTCCGGAAGGCCGCGCCGCCGGCGCCGACTGGCTGACCGGGGCCCAGCTCGCCGACCTGGAATCGACCCTGAACCTGCGCAACGAGGGCAACGCCGAGCTGGTCTACGCCTGGCTGCAGATCGCGGTGCAGCACCGCTACGAGCCGGCCGTGCCGACGCTCGAGCATTTCCTGACCACCCAAGGCCGGCGCAAATTCGTCCTGCCGCTGTTCACCAGCCTCTGGGCCGAAGGCGACTGGGGCCGCCCGATCGCCACTCGCATCTACGCCCAGGCCCGCCCGGGCTATCACCCGGTGACCACCAACTCGGTCGATGCTGTGGTGGGTAGGCCGCAGGGCTAGACGGCGAACGCGTGCGCTTGTCATCCCCGACGACCCCGGCGAAGGCAGGGGAGATCGGGGACGACAAGCCGCAGGCAACGTCTCGACCGCCTAGCCCATCCCGCCTACAACCTTCGCCATGATCTCCGCCCCGCTTCCCGACGCCGGATCGAACTGGGTGGACCGTCATGCGCCGGAGGCGCTGAAGCCCTGGCTCAAGCTCGGGCGCTTCGACCGGCCCGTCGGCATCTGGCTGCTCCTCATCCCCGGTTGGCAGGGCATTGCCCTGGCGCTGGCGCAGTTCCGCAAGCTTCCGGACGCCTATGACGCCTGGCTGTTCATCGGGTTCGCCATCGGCGCCTGTTTGATGCGCGCCGCGGGCTGCGCCTTCAACGACATCGTCGACCGCAAGATCGATCGGCAGGTGGCGCGCACCGCCGACCGCCCGATCGCCTCGGGCCGCATCAGCGTCAAGAAGGCCATGGCCTTCGTGATCGGCTGCAGCCTCGTCAGCCTGCTGATCCTGCTGACCCTGAACTGGACCGCCGTCTTCCTCGGCGTGCTGTCGCTGGCCCTCGTCGCCGCCTACCCCTTTATGAAGCGGATCACCTGGTGGCCGCAGGCCTGGCTCGGCTTGACCTTCAACTGGGGCGCCCTGATGGGCTTCGCGGCGGCCGCCAGCGGCGCAGCCCTGGTGGCGAACGGCATGGTCGCCGCGCCGTCCGGCCCCCTGCTGCCCATGGTCGGGCAGGCCGTCGGCGACTATTCGCTGCACGACACCTACTACGTCTCGCCCAGCCTCAGTCTCTTCCTCCCCGCCCTCCTCCTCTACCTCGGCGGCGTGTTCTGGACCCTCGGCTACGACACGGTCTACGCCCTGCAGGACATCGAGGACGACGCCATGGTCGGGGTGAAGTCGTCCGCCCGCCGCCTCGGCCCGAACGTCCGCAACGGCGTCGCCGGCTTCTATCTGATCAGCCTGGTGTTCGCCGCCGCGGCCGGCCTCACGGCCGGTCTGGGGCCGCTGTTCTGGGTCGGCATGGCCGCCTACGCCCTGCATTTCCGCTGGCAGTTCCGCCGTCTCAAACCCGACGACGGCGCTCTGGCGCTGCGCCTGTTCAAATCCAATCGCGACGCCGGCCTGATCCTGCTTCTCGCCATCATTCTCGGCTCGCTACAGCTTCCGCTCTGAAGGACCCACGCATGAATGCCGCCCTCCGCCTGCTGCTCCTGACCACTGCGGTCGCTTCGCTCGCCGCCTGCAACCGCGACCGCGAGAAGGATGCAGAGCCGGCGGCCCCGGCCGACACGGCCGCCGCGGTCACCCTGCCGGACGCCGGGTCCAATCTGTCCTACGAATCCAAGACGCCCTGGGCCAACGTCAAACTGACCCTGCCCGACGCCGTGAAGTCCCAGCCCGACCTGCACGCCCGCCTATACGCCGAGGAGGTGCGCAAGCTTCGCCAGTTCGTCGAGGGGGCCCAGGGCGAGCGCACCGAGGCCGGCGGCGAGGATGAGCTGCCGCCCTATGAGAACACCATCACCGTCGTCGCCGCCGCCGAAACCGGCAAGCTGCTCAGCCTCAAGCGCACGGCCTTCGACTTCTCGGGCGGCGCCAATCCCAACACCCTGACCAGCGGCCTCCTGTGGGACAAAGCCATGAAGCGGCAGATCGGCCTGGCCGACCTGTTCAACAAGGGCGCCGATCTGACCGCCCTGGACCAGGCCCTGTGCTCGGCGGTCAACACCGCCAAGCGCGCCCGCGTGCCGGACAGCGCCTCGATCACCTTCGACGGCAAGCCCTGGGCCTGCCCGCGCGCCGCCGAGACGCCCTTCGTCCTCGCCGCCGGCACGACGCCGGGCAAGGCGGCGGGCCTGGTCTTCCTGATCGACCCCTACCGCGTCGGGCCCCGTGTCGAGGGCGCCTATGAGATCGCCATCCCGGCCACCGTCTTCCGCTCCCTCCTCGCCCCCGCCTACGCCCCCGAATTCGGCGGCCAGCTGAGCAAGGCCGGGGACGTGACGAAGGTGGCCGGCTGAGCGCGCTGTCAACGGTCGGCGCCCGCACAGCGATTAGTGATTAGTGGTTCGTGATTGCCCGCCTGACCTGCCGACGGGGGCAACTCGCCGTCTGCGGCGCCCCCGACGGCGGACAGCCACTAATCGCTATCCACTAACCACTTGGCATCCACCGCCGCCCGACCAGCGACCCCGGCTACTCCGCCAGGAACTGATCCATGATCCCTCCGAAGACCGTCGGCTGGTCGTTCATGATGAAGTGGCGGCTGCCGTCGACGCGGATCAGCTTCACGCCCGGCAGGGACGCGTACTCCCGCGTCCACAGGGCGTCGGCCATGGCCGCCGGAGCGCCGCCGTCGGCGTCGGAGGCGTAGGGGGCCCAGACCGGGACGCTCATGGTCGCCAGACCCGGGCGCAGGTCGGTGGTCATCACTTCGCGGATCGCCGCCGCCATCGCGTGACGATCACCGGCGGCGGTCCATTCGACCATCTTCTCGCGGGTCGCCGGGTCGCGGGCCAGGCCTGCGGCCTGCATCGCCTGGCCGCTGCGGAACGAGGCGTCGTCCTGGGCCAGCATGCCCGCCGCCGCCTGGTCGGCGAAAGGCTTGGCGCTCTCCACCGTCGCCGTCGGGCCGAAGAGGGCGCTGAAGAAGGGCAGGCTGTCGACGGTCATCACCTTGCCGACCAGCTCGGGATGCTGCTGCGCCAGCATCAGGGCGCTCATCCCCCCCATCGAATGGCCGACCACCGCCGCGTCCTGCAGGCCGCCGTCGCGGATGTAGCGGGCCAGCTCATCGACCACCGGCTGCACGAACGGCCCGTCGCCATGGCTCCACGGCTCGCCGGCGAAGCCCGCCAGCTGCACCAGGTGCACCCGGTGCGTCGCCTTCAACCGCTCGGCCTCGGCGCGCCACACCTCCCGCGAGCAGCCGAAGCCAGGGATCAGGATGACGTCCGGTCCGGACCCGACCACCTCGACCGACAGCCGGTCGGAGACGAAGGGCGAAGGAGCGGCGACGACGGGAGCGGGGGCGGCGGACGCTTCGGTGGCGACCAGCACGGCCCCCCCGAGCGCCGCAGCGGCGACGGAAGCGATGACCAGGGCGCGCAGGGTCGAGCGCCCGAGAGAGCGAGGATACAGCATGGCGATGTCCTTGGATTGGGCCCGACCAAAGTCAGGCGTGAGGATTCTCGAAGATGTCTTCCACCGGCCGTTCGAACAGCACGGCGATGCGATAGGCGAGGTCCAGCGAGGGGTCGTGCTTCTCGGTCTCCAGGGCGTTGACCGCCTGGCGCGAGACCCCGAGCGCCTGGCCCAGCTGCTCCTGGGTCCAGCCGCGCTCGACGCGCAGCAGCTTGAGGCGGTTCCTCATCGGCTGGTCCGGACGAAGGGCTGGACCAGGCCGAAGCAGGCCCAGAACAGCGGGTAGATGATCCAGGCCGGGATGTGCGGCGCGTCGGCGTAGCTCTCGCCGAAGCCCCAGACGCTGGCGATGGCCATGGCCAGGCCCGCGGCGATGATGAACTGTTTGGCGATCAGGGCGCGGACGAACTCGTCGGACTCGTTCATCAGCGACAGGGTCGCCCAGATCTGCCCGACCACCGGCGCCGAAACCGCGAGGGCCAGGCCCCAGGCCGCGACCGGCGAGCCGATGTCGTCGAAGGCCCCGAAGATGGCCAGGACGTTGATCGCGACATAGCCGCTCATGAAGGCCATGGTGCGCACGACATAGCGCCGCCCCGCCGAGGTCCCGTTTTTGCCGACTGCCAACATGTCACGTCCTCCTGACTGAATGTAAGGCCCACCTTACACCGCGATAATGTCATGTCAACCTGACATTTCGTAAGGTCGCCATGACTTACCGCGCCACGCTTGCGACGGACCCGCCCCGGCGTATCCTCCCCTCATGCCAGCCGCGCCCCGCGCCCGTCCCGCCGACCTGTTCACGCCCGAAGAGTGGGCCCCCTTCCAGTCGCGCACCGCCTGGATCGGCCCCCTGCTGGTCGCGCACTGCTGGGCCGTGATCCTGCTGGCCGTCGCCGCGGGCGTGGTCTGGCCCTTTCTGATCCCCCTGTGCGTGGCCATCATCGGCACGCGCCAGCTGGGCCTGGCCATCCTCATGCACGAGGCGGCCCACGGCGGCCTGTCGCCCAACGGCAAGCTCAACGACTTCCTCGGCCACTGGCTGTGCGCCGTGCCCGTCGGCGCCTCGCTCGGCCTCTACCGCCCCTACCACCTCAGCCACCACAAATACGCCCAGCAGGCCGAGGACCCGGATCTGGTCCTGTCCGCCCCCTTCCCGGTCACCCGCGCCTCGCTGCGCCGCAAGATCATCCGCGACCTGACCGGCCAGACCTTCTTCAAGCAGCGGGTGCTGTTCGCCATCAAGGCCTTCTCGACCCAGCGCGACGAGGACATGGCGGAGGGCGCGGTCGTCACCGGCCGCTCCGTCGCCCCCTTCCTGCTGGTCAACCTCGGCCTGCTCGTCGTGGCCATCTTCGCCGGCGCCTGGTGGGCGTACCTCGCCCTCTGGCTGCTGCCGATGGCGACCTGGTTCCCCATGGTCACCCGCCTGCGCAACATCGCCGAACACGCCTGCGTCGAAGGCTCAGCCTCTGACGCGTTCCGCGCCGCCCGCACCACCCGGGCTGCGTGGTGGGAGCGAGCCTTCCTCGCCCCCTACTGGGTCAATTTCCACGCCGAGCACCACCTGTTCATGCACGTGCCCTGCTGGAAGCTCCCGGCCCTGCACCGCGCGCTGCACGCCAGGCCGCAGGGCGAGCGGATGGAGGTCGCGCCGGGCTACGTCGCGGTGCTCAGGACCGCCAGCGGCAAGGGCGTGACCTGACCTCACCCTTCCAGGTGATTGCCCGCCTCGCATAACGGCGCCATCGTCCGCCTCCCATTCCGAGGAGCCGCTCATGCGCACCCCCTTCCTGCTCGCCGGCCTCGCCGCCGCCGTCCTCGCCGCCCCGGCCTTCGCCCAGGCCCCGGCCGGCGAACACGGCGAGGCGCTCAAGACGATGATCACCCAGGCCGCCGCCGGAACCTGCGCCGCCGACCTGATGGCCGAGCAGCTCCTGACCGCCTGCAACCAGCAGATCGCCCAGATGGCCCCCGGCCTGCAGAGCCTCGGCGCCGTCGAGTCCCTGACCTTCGTCCGCACCGAACAGACGCCCCAGGGCCCGGTCGAGATGTACGCGGTCAAATTCGCCGGCGGTCAGACCATGACCTGGTTCATCGGCGGCCGTCAGGGCGACGGCAAGTTCGCTATCGCGGGCACGCAGGGCTAGGGGAAGGACCCGCGGCGACGCGACCAAACCCCACGCCGTCCGTTGAGAGGCCGATGCCGCCCGCCGCCCCCAAAGCTCCACCCAAGACCAAGACGATCAAGAAGACCCTGACCGCTCCCAACCTGGCCCTGCTGGGCGCGGAGCGGCTGGGCGAGCTTCTGGTCGAGGTGGCGGGCTCCGACGCCAATTGGCGCCGTCGCCTGCGCCTGGAGCTGGCCGCCGAGATCGGCGCGGCCGAGCTGGCGCTGGAGCTCGACAAGCGGATGGACGCCCTGGCCGTCGGCAAGGGCAAGGTGTCGTGGCGCAAGCGGCCTGAGCTGATCGAGGACCTGGAGTTCCACCGCCGCCTGATCGTCGAGCGCCTCTCCTCCCTGGACGCTCGTCTCGGCCTTGAGCGGATGATCGCCTGGTTCGACCTCTATCCGGGCCTCGAAATCCGGGTCCGCGACCCCAAGGGCGAGTTGGCCGAGCGCTTCCTCGCCGCCGCCGACGACCTGGCCGCCCTGGCCGCCGCCGCCGGCCCGAAAGTCGCCGCCCCCATCCTGTCCGAGGCCCTGCAAACCCGTTTGTCCGACTGGGCCAAATGGGTCGGGCGCGCCGCGCCGGCCTTGCCCTCCGACCTGGCCGAGGCCCTGCTGTCGGACCTCCTGACCGGCCGCCCGGCTCCCACCGGCCGCCTCGCCCTGGTGGTGCGCAAGCTCGCCGACCGCGCCGCCGACGCCGCCGCCTTCGCCGACACCTTCGACCCCGAGCACCGCACCCGCCCCGAGGTCGGCGCGGAGATCGCCCGCCGCTTCGTCCGCGCCGGACAGCCCGCCGAGGCCCGCGCCGCCCTGGAGGCCGCCCGTCCGCGCGCGCCCGCACCCAGCCGCTGGAACAAGCTGAAGGCCCCGCCCGAGCCGGAACTGTCCGAACCCTGGCAGGCCGCGGAGATCGCCGTCCTCGACGCCGAGGGCCGCGCCGACGACGCCCAGGCCGCCCGCTGGGCCGCCTTCGAGCGTAGCCTCGATCCCGAGGCCCTGCGCGCCTTCGTCAGCCGGCTGGCGGACTTCGACGACGTCGAGGCCCTGGACCGCGCCTTCGCCCACGCCGCCGCCTGGCCCGATCCCATGCCCGGCCTCGACTTCCTGATGACCTGGCCGGCCCTGCCCGAGGCGGCGCGCATGATCACCGCCCGCGCCGACGCCATCCGCGGCGGCAGCCCGCATCTCGAGCTCTGGGCCGGCCGCCTGGCCCGCTTCCCCGCCGCCGCCCTCATCCTCCTGCGCGCCCGCGCGTCGGCCCTCGCCCGCTCTGGCCCCGGCTTCAAGGACGAGGTGACGCACCTCCTCGCCGAGGCGGAGGCGCTGGGGGACCAGCCTGGACTGCCGAGCCACGGCGAGTTCGTCAGAAACCTGAAGCGCTACTGATCCGCCTCCCGCTCGCTGAGCGACTGGGATGAGACGGCGAAGGTCGCAGCCTGATATGGCCGGCAGATGCCCATCGCCGATCCCGCCGCCTTCATCCTCGCCAACACCCGCTTCCAGCCCGTGCCGCACGCGCCGGAGGTGTCGCTGTGGCTGGCCGACGAGATCACCCCGATCTGGCGGCTGACCGAGGAGGAGCTCGGCGAGATGGGCCTGCCGCCGCCGTTCTGGGCCTTCGCCTGGGCGGGCGGTCAGGGGTTGGCGCGCTGGGTGCTCGACCACCCTGAGGAGGTCGCCGGCAAGCGGGTGCTCGACTTCGCCGCCGGCTCGGGCCTGGTCGGGATCGCGGCGATGAAGGCGGGCGCCGCCTCCGCCCTGTGCGCCGACATCGACCCCTTCTGCGGCGCGGCGGTGGCCCTCAACGCCGCCGCCAACGGGGTGGCCCTGACCTTTACCGACGCCGACCTGCTCGACGCCCAGCCGCCCGAGGTCGAGGTGATCTGCGCCGGCGACGTCTTCTACGAACAGCCCATGAGCGGGCGCGTCCTCGACTGGCTGCGCATGGCTGCAGCGAACGGGACCCGCGTCCTCGTCGGCGATCCCCTGCGCACCTACTTCCCCAAGGACGGCTTCGACCTGTTGGCCGAGTACGAGGTCCCGACCACCCGCGAGCTGGAAGACAACGCCGTCAAACGCACCCGCGTCTGGACCCTGCGCTGAATACAGCGGCCACGCTTGGCGTTCCCACTCGCAGCGACCATCTTTGCTGCATGAACCTCCGCCTGCCTCTGATCGTCGCCGCCCTCACCGCGCTCGCCGCGCCGGCGGTCGCCCAGACGGCTCCACCGCTTCCGCGCGCCGGTCTTTACGTGGATCCGCACCGCTACCAGGCGGACCGCCACCGCTATGAGATGGACCGTCTGCGACAGCAGGCCGACGACCGCGCCGCCTTCGCTCGCCAGCTTCAGCTCGAATCCCAGCTCAGCCGCATGGAGGTCCAGGCCGCCCGGCAACCCGACCTCGCCCTGCCCGCCGGCTACCGCGCCCTGCGCTCGCCGGAGGAGGAGCGGGCCTTGCGCCAGTCCGCCACCGAGCGCCGCGAGACGGTTCAGTCCGGCGTCGGCGAGATCGACGCCTGGCTCGACCGCGATCGGACCGAACCGCAGCGTTAACCTGCATCCCTTCGCCGAAAGCCGCGTTCCCGATCCGCAGATTTGAGAGGCGGAGGAACACATGCGCTGGCAGGGCGGACGACGCGGCGGCAATATCGACGATCGACGCGGCATGGGCGGGGTCGGCATCGCCGGCGGCGGCATCGGCGCCCTGGTCCTGGCGGCCATCGGCTATTTCGTCTTCGGCATCGATCCCCAGACCACCCAGCAGGTGGCCAGTTCGCTGGGCGGCGTCGGCTCCACCGAGGCCGGCCGCCAGGGCAGCCCTGAGGATCAGGCCGGCGCCTTCGTCGACGTCATCGGCACCAATGTCGACGACGTCTGGAAGACCAAGCTGCAAGGCTACGCCCCGCCGACGGTGACCATCTATGAGCAGGGCACGGGCACCGGCTGCGGCTACGGCCAGGCCGCCATGGGCCCCTTCTACTGCCCCACCGACCGGCACGTGTACCTGGACCTGTCCTTCTGGCAGCAGATGGAGACCGAGCTGGGCGCCAGCTCCGCCGACTTCGCCAAGGCCTATGTCATCGCCCACGAATACGGCCACCACGTCCAGACCCTGATGGGCACCAACGCCCAGGTCCAGCAGGCCCAGCAGCGCGCCCGCGGCCAGGCCGAGGCCAACCAGTACTCCGTCGCCCTGGAGCTTCAGGCCGACTGCTACGCAGGCGTCTGGGCCGCCAACGCCGCCGCCGTCTCGAACGGCGCCGTGGCCCTGGAGGCCGGCGACCTCGAGGCGGGGCTGCGCACCGCCTCGGCCATCGGCGACGACACCCTGCAGCGCCGCCAGGGCGGCCGCGTGGTGCCCGAGGGCTTCACCCACGGCTCCTCGGCCCAGCGCGTCGAATGGCTGCGCCGCGGCTACCAGACCGGCGACCCCGCCGCCTGCGACACCTTCTCGGCGCTCTAGCGCAAGGGAGCTTGTTGCAGCGCACACGTCGCGGCAGGATCGCGGGGTGACCGCAACCGCCGCCGCATCCCCCGCCGCCGCCTTGGCCGCCGCCCGCCGCCTGGTCGTCAAGATCGGTTCGGCCCTGGTCGTGCGCGACGGCGGCCCCGACGCCGTCTGGCTGGCCGCCCTGGGCCAGGACCTCGCCCGCCTGCGCGCCGCGGGGACCGAGGTCATCGTCGTCTCCTCCGGCGCGGTGGCCCTGGGCCGCGGCCGCCTCGGCCTCTCGAAGTCGGCCCGCCTGGACGAGAAACAGGCCGCCGCCGCCGCCGGCCAGTCGCTGCTGATGCAGGCCTGGGAGACCGCGCTGAGCCCCCACGGCCTGATCCCCGCCCAGGTCCTGCTCACCCGCGAGGACACCGAGCGCCGCCGCCGCTGGCTCAACGCCCGCTCGACCATCGAGGCCCTGCTCCGCCTCGGGGCGATCCCCGTGGTCAACGAGAACGACACCGTCGCCACCGAAGAGATCCGCTACGGCGACAACGACCGACTCGCCGCCCGGACCGCCCAGTTGGCCCGCGCCGACCTGCTGGTCCTGCTGTCGGACGTCGACGGCCTCTACGACGCCGACCCGCGCAAGATTCCCGGCGCCGCCCACCTGTCGCTGGTCGAGTCCCTCGGCCCCGACATCATGGCCATGGCCGGCGAGGCCAACGCCGCCGCCGACGTCGGCACGGGCGGCATGCGCACCAAGCTGGAGGCGGCCCGCATCGCCCGCTCGGCCGGCTGCGCCACGGTCATCGCCTCGGGCCTGGTCGAGCGCCCGCTGGCCGCTGTCGCCGCGGGGGCCCGGGCGACCCTGGTCACCGCCCCCGGAACGCCCGCCACCGCCTGGAAGGCCTGGATCGCCGGCAGCGTCGAGCCCGCCGGCCGCCTGGTCGTCGACGACGGCGCGGTGGCCGCCCTGCACGCCGGCAAGAGCCTGCTGCCCTCGGGCGTGCGCGCCGTCGAGGGCCGCTTCGACAAGGGCGACAGCGTCCTGATCGTCACCCCCGACGGTCGGCGCGCCGGCGTCGGCCTGGCCGCGTGGGCGGCCGAGGAGATGACCCTGATCCAGGGCCGCAAGACCGCCGAGATCGAGGGGCTTGTGGGCTACAAGGGCCCCCAGGTCGCCATCCACCGCGACGACCTGGTGCTGGAGGGCGGCGCATGAGCGATCTGGCCGCCGAGATGCTCGACATGGGCCGCCGCGCCCGCGCGGCCGCCGACGCCGTCCGCACCGCCTCGCCGGAGACCCGCACCGCCGCGCTTCACGCCGCCGCCGAGGCCCTGCGCGCCCGCTCGGACGCCATCCTCGCCGCCAACGCCCGCGACAGCGCCCGCGCCCGCGACGGCGGCCTCAGCGAGGCCCTGATCGACCGCCTGGCCCTGACCGCCGCCCGCGTCACAGCCATTGCCGACGCCGTCGCCGAGGTCGCCGCCCTGCCCGATCCGCTGGGCCGCGAGCTGGCCCGCTGGACCCGCCCCAACGGCCTCGACATCGCCCGCGTCGCCACCCCGATCGGCGTCCTGGCCATCATCTACGAGAGTCGGCCGAACGTGACCGCCGACGCCGCCGCCCTGTGCCTGCGCAGCGGCAACGTCGCCCTGCTGCGCTGCGGCTCCGACTGCCTGGAGTCGTCGATGGCCATCCACGCCGCCATGGTCGAGGGGCTCCAGGCCGCCGGCCTGCCCGCCGACGCCGTCCAGCTGGTCGCCACCCCGGACCGCGCCGCTGTCGGCGCCCTGCTCACCGGCCTGGAGGGGACGATCGACCTGTTGATCCCGCGCGGCGGCAAGAGCCTGGTCGCCCGCGTCCAGGCCGAGGCCCGGGTCCCCGTCCTCGGCCACCTCGAAGGCCTGTGCCACACCTATCTCCACGTCGCCGCGGACCCGGCCATGGCCGTGGACGTGGTCGTGAACGCCAAGATGCGCCGCGTCTCCGTCTGCGGCGCCACCGAGACCCTGCTGGTCGACCGCGCCGCCGCCGCGGCCCTCCTGCCGCCGGTCGCCGACGCCCTCGCGGCCGCCGGGTGCGTCCTCAAGGGCGACGCCGAGGCTCGCGCCCTCGTCCCCGGCATGACCGCCGCCGCGGACGCCGACTGGACCACCGAATACCTGGCCCCGGTCCTGGCCGTGCGGATCGTCGACGACCTGAGCGCCGCCGCCGACCACATTCGCCGGTATGGCTCGGGCCATACCGAGGCCATCGTCACCGAGGACGCCGAAGCCGCAGCCGCCTTCCTGGGCGCTGTCGACAGCGCCATCGTCATGTGGAACGCCTCGACCCAGTTCGCCGACGGCGGCGAGTTCGGCTTCGGCGGCGAGATCGGCATCTCCACCTCGCGGCTCCACGCCCGCGGCCCGGTCGGGGCCGAGCAGCTGACCAGCTACAAATATGTGGTGCGCGGGAACGGGCAGGTCAGGGACTAGGGTCGAGGGGTGAGGGTCGAAAGCGACCGTCTGCCCAAGTCTCACCTCTCCTCCTCAACCCTCAACCCTAGCCGATCGTCAGCTCCAGCGGCCGGGACACGTGCAGCGTCCCCTGGCCCAGATCCAGCGCCGCGCGCCGGTCCTCGAACGCCGCCATCCCTACCAGGCCGCCCGGGAAGTTGGGCAGGGGCGGCTGCTCGAACACCCCGACGGGCACGCGCCGGTAGAGGTGGTCGGCGAAGGTGACCGTCCGCGCCTCGATGACCAGGGCGCGCATGGCCCCGCCCAGCACCAGGCTGACGCCGTCGCTCTGCGGTCGCCCGTCCAGCAGGCCGGTGCTCTGGGCGGTGTTGCGGTCCAGCGCCAGCAGGGACGAGGCCCCGGTGTCGACCACCGCCTGCACCGGCACGCCCTCGACGGTGACCTCGACCACCAGCGCCCCGCCCGCCCGACGGACGACGGCGGGCGATAGGTCAGGCGGCCGCACGAAGGCCTCGCGCGCGATCAGCCGCACGTGGCGTCGCTTCGGATCCAGCGCCAGCACCGCATGCTCCAGCACGTCACGACCGATGATCAACGGCGTGTGCAGCCCGTCCTCCGTGGCCAGCGGCCCCAGGTCCAGGATCGCCGCCCTCAGCCGCTCGACGCCCAGTCCCGGCAGAACCACGTCGACGGTCGTTCCCCGCCCCATCTGCGCAGCGCCGCCGACGCCATAGGCCACCATCGGCATGTCGAAGATGGCCCGGCCGGCGTCCGGCAGGGACTCGGCCAAGGCGCGGTCGATGACCGAGTACTGGGCCCCGGTGTCGATCAGGGCCAGGACGTCGCGTCCGCCGACCGTGACCGCCACGGTCGGCACGTCAGCGCTCCGGGCATAGGGCATCCACGGCGTCGCCCCGGCCTGCCCGAACGCCAGCTTGGGCTCAGGCCACAGCAGGTATTCGCGCGCCCACCAGGCCCCGCCGACGGCGGCGACCAGGGCGGAGGCGCGGATCAGGAGACTTCGGCGGTTCATCCGGACTCAACATGGCGCGGGGCCGAAGGCTCCGCCAGCGGCGTGCTGTCGCGGCTCAGCCCCGACCTCACCGCGTCCCGAAGGGCACCACCTTGTTGTCGCGATCATGGCCGATGTCGGCGGCGCCCAGGTAGGGGATGCCCGAACGCTGGCACCAGTAGCGGACGATCTCGTCCGCGGACTGGCCGAAATCCGGATCGTTCGGCGTCACGTCCGAGACCCGCCCCAGCCGGATGCCCGCCACCTTGCGGATCGAGGCCTGGCCGGTGAGGTGGAACATCATCCGGTCGACGCGGTACAGCGCCTCCGACACCTCCTCGATCATCAGCACATGGCCGCTCAGGTCCGGCTCCAGGGCGGTGCCGACCAGTTGGTCGATGATGGTGAGGTTGAAGGCGGCGGCCGGGCGCGCGTCCTCATGCAGCGACGGCTCCCATGACCGCGCGTCGCCGGTCTTCAGCCAATTCAGCGCCCGCCAGGCCGTGGCGTCGCTGCGCACGGCGTCCGAGGCCATCGGCCCATGCGCCACGTGCGGGAAGCCGGCCTTGTACAGCCCGGCCAGCAGGCTGCCGGCGTCGGAATAGCCCAGGTAGCGCTTCTTGCGGGCGACCTCGGTCAGCCGCGGCAGGATGGCCTCGGCGACCCGGCACGAGCCGTAGCCGCCGCGGGCGAACCAGATGGCGTCCAGCCGCGGATCGTTGGCGTATTCGACGAAGGCCTGAGCCCGGCTGGCGTCGTCGCCGCCGAAATGGCCGTGCTTGCCGAAGCTGGCCGGGTGGAAGACGGCCGAGATCGAACCGTCCGGCACGTTCTCCGCGAACCAGGTCTCGACGGCCTCGGCCCGGGCGCGGTCGAAGCGCGAACTGACGTTGACGATGCCGATCTTCAAAGCGCCCGCCCTGACCTTGCTGCCTGGCCCTACATAGGCCGAGCCCCGCCGTCGCCGCAAACCGAATGGGGGAGACTTCCCCTTCCCGCCGCCGCCCTCTACTCACCGATCCATGGCGAACGACTACTTCTTCTGCGGCATCGGCGGCTCCGGGATGCTGCCCCTGGCGATGATCGTGCAGGCCCAGGGCCACCGCATCGAGGGTTCCGACCGGTCCCGCGACCAGGGCCGGACGCCTGAGAAATTCGCCTGGCTCGAGGCCCACGGCGTCACCCTGCACCCGCAGGACGGCTCCGGCGTCACCCGCGCCGACCAGACCGTGGTCGCCACCGGGGCGATCGAGGACACGGTTCCGGACGTCGGCGCCGCCCGCCGCGTCGGCGCGCCTATCGTCACCCGCCCCCAGCTGCTGTCCCAGCTGTTCAACGCCGCCCCGACTTCGATCGGCGTGGCCGGCACCTCGGGCAAGTCGACCATCACCGGCATGATCGCCTGGATCCTGCACCGCGCCGGCCGCGGCCCGACCGTCATGAACGGGGCGGTGATGAAGAATTTCGCCGACGCCGACCACCCGTTCGCCAGCGCCCTGATCGGCGGACCGGACCTGTTCGTCTCCGAGGTCGACGAGTCCGACGGCTCCATCGCCCGCTACGATCCGACGGTGGCCGTCGTCTCCAACATCTCGCTGGACCACAAGTCGATGGAGGAGCTGCGCGAGCTGTTCGGCGGCTTCACCGGCCGGGCCGCCACCGCCGTGCTCAACCTCGACAACCTCGAGACCCAGGCCCTGGCTCAGACCCTGCCGCCCGAGAAGGTCGTCACCTTCGCTCTGGGCGAGGAGTCCGCAACGTTGAACGCCCACGACCTCGAGCCCCAGCCGACCGGCATGCGCTTCACCCTGACCGAGCGCGACGGGCCCAAGCATGCGGTGACCCTCAACGTCCCCGGCGCCCATAATGTCGCCAACGCCCTGGCCGCCCTGGGCGCCGTGCGCGCCATCGGTGTTCCGCTCGCCGAGGCGGTCGCCGCCCTGGAGAGCTTCTCAGGCATCCGCCGCCGCATGGAGGTGGTCGGGACCGCCAACGGCGTGACCGTCATCGACGACTTCGCCCACAACCCGGACAAGATCGCCGCCACCCTCAAGACCCTGCACGCCTTCGACGGCCGGCTGCTGATCCTGTTCCAGCCGCACGGCTTCGGCCCCCTGAAGCTGATGAAGAACGAGTTCATCGAGGGCTTCACCGGCCTGATGCGCGCCGACGATCTCCTGCTGATGCCCGAGCCCGTCTATTACGGCGGGACCACTGACCGCTCGGTGGGCTCCGAGGACATCGCCTCGGGCGTCCGCGCCGCCGGCCGCCAGGCCGAGGCCCTGCCGACCCGCGACGCCTGCGGCGACCGGCTGGTCGAGTTGGCCCGCCCCGGCGACCGCATCATCATCATGGGCGCCCGCGACGACACCCTGTCGGTCTTCGCCGCCGACCTCCTGAAGCGGCTGGCCTGACAGGCCCGGGCAACCGAGCGCCCGGCGGGGTATTGTAGAGCTTCATGCTTCAGGTCCCACCCCCGCCCCAGCTGTCCGAAGTCGTGGTCACGGGCGCGCGCCTTCCCCCGGCCGCGGGCGAGGCGGCCTTCTCGGTCATCCGCCTCGACGAAGCGGACCTGGCCCCGCAGCAACGGCTCGACGAGGCCCTGGCCACGGTCCCGGCCGTCTCCCTGTTCCGCCGCACCTCCAGCCTGTCGGCCAATCCGACCACCCAGGGCATATCGCTGCGCGCCATCGCCCCCTCCGGCGCGGGCCGGACCCTGGTCACCCTCGACGGCGTGCCGGTCAACGATCCCTTCGGCGGCTGGGTGATCTGGTCCCAGGTCCCGACCGAGAGCCTGTCCGGCCTCGACCTGATCCACGGCTCCGGCGCCGGCCCTTACGGCGCGGGCGCCCTGACCGGGGTGATCCAGCTGCGCGAACGCGACATGGGCGCTGTCCTCGACGCGTCCGTCGCCGAGCGCGGCGGGGCCCGGCTCGCCGCCGCCGCCGGAACCGACGCCGGGCCCGTCCGACTGGTCGGAACGGCCCTGTACGAGACCAGCGACGGCTACGTCCCCGTGCGCGGTCCCGAGGCCGGCGCCGCCGACACCCCGCTGGATCTTGAGTTCCTGAGCGCCGCCGTCCGCGCCGACATCCCGGTCGCCGCCGCCGTCGTGTCCCTGCGCGCCTCGGCCTTCGAGGAGGACCGCGGCTCCGGTCTCGCCGGCGCCCGCGCCACCGCCAGCGGAAACAGCCTTTCCGCCACAGCCGCCCTCGCCCCGACGCCCGAGCGTCTCGGCTGGCGACTGCAGGCCTGGCGGCGCGAGAGCGACCTGGCCAACAGTTCGGTGGCCGTCGCCCCCGACCGGTCCTCGACCACCCCGGCCAACGACCAGTACGCCACCCCGGCGACCGGCTGGGGCCTCAACGCCGCCCTGCGTCGCACCGCGGTCAGCGGCGTCGGCCGCGTCGAATGGGAGCTGGGCGCAGACGCCCGCTTCAACGAGGGCGAGACCCAGGAGCTGTTCCGCTATCTCGGCGGCGCCTTCACCCGCGGGCGCATCGCCGGCGGCGAGACCTCCGTGGCCGGCGTCTATGTCGAAGGCGCCTGGGACGACAGCGGCCCCTGGCTGGTCGCCGGCGGCCTGCGCTGGGACGCTTGGGAGAACGCCAACGGCCGCCGCCTCGAGACCGACCTCGCCACCGGCCTGCCGACCCTGGACGAGACCGACCCCGAACGCTCCGGCGAGGTCGTCAGCGCCCGCCTCGCCGTCCGCCGTGAGCTCGGAAGCGGCCAGGCCCTGCGCGCCGCCGCCTACACCGGCTTCCGCCCCGCCACGCTCAACGAGTTGCACCGCCCCTTCCGCGTCGGCAACGACCTGACCGAGGCCAACGCTGCCCTGGAGCCCGAGCGGCTGACCGGCGTCGAGGCCGGCTGGAGTTGGACCGGCGACCGCGCCTCGCTGACGGCCACGGTCTTCTGGACCGAGATCGAGGACGCGATCGTCAACGTCACCATCGGCGAGGGCCCCGGCGTCTTCCCCCGCGCCGGCTTCGTCCCCGCCGGCGGCGTGCTGCGCCAGCGCCAGAACGCCGGGACCATCGAGGCGACCGGCCTGGAGCTCGACGCCCGCTGGGACGCCTCCGACGTCCTGTCTCTGCGCGCCGCCCTGTCCGCGACCGACGCCCGCGTCGACGGCGGTTCGGACGCGCCCCAACTGACCGGCCTGCGCCCCGCCCAGGCTCCGATCTGGAGCGCGACCGCCGGACTGGACTGGCGCCCCATCGACCGCCTGACTCTGTCCGCCGACCTGCGCTGGGAGAGCCGCCGCTTCGACGACGACCTCAACAGCCGGGTGCTTGAGGCCGCCGCGACCGCCGACCTCCGCGCCGAATGGGCCCTGAGCCCGAACGCGACCCTCTGGGCCGCCGCCGACAACGTCTTCGACGAAGAGGTCGAGGTCTCCGAGACCGCCACCGGCGTCGCCGGCTTCGGCCCGCCGAGGACCTTGGGCGTCGGGGTGAGGCTTTCGCGCTAAGCTTGCGCGACGATCTACTATTGAAAATCGTTCGCAACTTGGGCACAAGCCGAGCGTGACCGAAGCCACCGTCCCCGCCGCCAAGCCCGCCACGGCCCTGAACGCCTCCCGGTCGTTCTGGTTGAAGCAGCTGCACCAGTGGCACTGGATCTCGGCGGCCATCAGCCTGGTCGGGCTGATGCTGTTCGCGGCCACCGGCATCACCCTCAACCACGCCGCCCAGATCCCGGCCGAGCCGGTCACGGTCGAGCAGACCGGCCAGTTGCCCGCGCCCCTGCTGGAACGCCTTGCGAGCTTCCCGGAGGAGACCACCGATCCGGCCCCCGACGCCGTCGCCCGCTGGGCCTCGGACCAGTTCAAGGTCAACGTCGCCGGTCGCCCGACCGAGACCACCGCCGACGAGCTCTACATCGCCCTGCCCGAGCCGGGCGGCGACGGCTGGCTGACCATCGACCGCGCCACCGGCGAGGCCCTGCGCGAGCGCACCACGCGCGGCTGGGTCGCCTGGCTCAACGACCTGCACAAGGGCCGCAACACCGGGCCGGTCTGGTACTGGTTCATCGACGTCTTCGCCGCCGCCTGCGTGATCTTCGCCCTGACCGGCTTCGGCCTGGCCTGGATGCACGCCCGCCAGCGCCCTTCGACCTGGCCGCTGCTGGCCGCCGGCCTGCTGATCCCCGCCCTCATCGCCCTGCTGTTCATCCACTGAGTGATCCATGCGTAAGCTGACCCTCGCCCTCCCCGCTTCCGCCCTCGCCGCCGCCGTCGCCGGCCCGGCCCTGGCCGCCGACCTGAACGTCTCGGTCGAGATCCCGCGCCTCAGCGTCGCCGCCTACCACCGCCCCTATGTCGCGGTGTGGATCGAGCGACCCGACAACACCGCCGTGCGCACCCTGGCGGTCTGGTACGAGGTCTCGAACACCGCCGAGGGCAAGGACTGGCTCAAGGACATGCGCACCTGGTGGCGTCGCGGCGGCCGCTCGCTGACCCTGCCCGCCGACGGCGTGTCCAGCGCCACCAAGGCGCCCGGCGCCCACGCCGTGCGCATCCCCGGAGCCCGCCTCTCCAACCTGCCGGCCGGCGACTACGTCCTGGTCGTCGAGGCCGCCCGCGAGCTCGGCGGCCGCGAAGCCGTCCGCGTGCCGTTCCGCTGGGGCGCCGCCAACACCGCCCGCGCCGCGGGCTCCACCGAACTCGGCGCCGTCAGCGTCACCGTCACCCGCTAGAGGAAGTCCGCCATGAAGAAGTCGCTCGCCCTCATCGCCGCGCTCGCCGTCCTCGCGGTTCCCATGGCTGCACAGGCCCACCGCCAATGGCTGGCCCCGACGGCCACCGTGCTGTCGGGAACCGACGCCTGGGTCGGCTTCGACGGCGGATCGTCCAACGGCGTCTTCATCCCCGACCACAACGCCATGAACCTCGACGGCCTGGTCATCACCGCTCCGGACGGCTCGCGGGTCCAGGACGAGAATCGCGCCCGCTCGCGGTACCGCTCGACCTTCGACCTGCACATGACCCAGCAGGGCACCTACCGCGTCGCCAACACCTCGGGCGGCGTCATGGTCAGCTACAAGCAGGGCGGCGAGCAGAAGCGCTGGCGCGGGGCCGAATCCGACATGGCTGCGAACATCCCGGCCGACGCCACCGAGGTCGTCGCCGCCCGCTCGAACAATCGCACCGAGACCTTCGTCACCCTCGGCGAGCCGACCACCACGGCGCTGGCCCCGACCGGCCAGGGCATCGAGCTGGCCCCGGTGACCCACCCCAACGACCTGGTCGCCGGCGAGCCCGCCACGTTCAAGTTCCTGCGCGACGGTCAGCCGGCCGCCGACCTTGAAGTGACCATCGCCCGGGGCGGAACGCGCTACCGCGACAATCCCGAAGAAATCACCGTCAAGACCGGCGCCGACGGCTCCTTCACCGTCACCTGGCCGGAGCCCGGAATGTACTGGATCAACGCCGCGGTGCGCACCCCGGCCGCGGGCGACCGGCTCGCCTACAACGCCCAGTACAACGGCGCCGTGGAAGTCCTGCCCTGACCGACGGACGCCCCCCGTCCAGCCGCTCGACGCCGCCCCCGGTCACGGTGGGCGACGCGGCGCCGCGCGCGCAGAACCGGGTGCTCATCCCGACCCACGGCAGAATGCCGCGCAAGCCGGCGTCAGAGCTGATCTGGGACTTCCGCGGCGAGACCATGGGCACCAGCTGGTCGGTGCGGCTGATCCCGCCGCCCGAGCTCGGCCGCGTCCTCTTCCAGGACGAGATCGAGCATGAGCTGGCGGCGGTCGTCGCCCTGTTCAGCCACTGGGACGAAACCTCCGAACTGTCGCGCTTCAACGCCGCGCCGGAGGGTTTCTACGAGGTCTCAGAGCCTTTCTGGGCCCTGCTCGACGCCTCGCTGGACCTCGCCGACGCCACCTATGGCGCGGTGGATCCGACCCTCGGCGCCCTGGTCGACCTGTGGGGCTTCGGCCCGCCCGGCCCGCGCCCGCTGGACTCGTTCGGCAAGAACCCCACCGCCCCCTACGAAACCGAGATCAAGGCGGCCCAGGCCGTCAGCGGCTGGCTCAAGCTGCGCCTCAACCGCGAGGCCCGCGCCGTCCAGCAGATGGGCGGGCTCAAGCTCGACTTCTCCGGCATCGCGAAGGGCTACGCCGTCGACCGCGTCTCCGACCGCCTGACCGCCCTTGGCGCCCACAGCCATGTGGTCGAGGTTGGCGGCGAAATGCGCGGCGCCGGGGTCAAATGGGACGGCCATCCCTGGTGGGCCGAGCTGGAGCAGGCCCCCGGCGCCCCGGGCGGCCGCACCGTCGCCGCCCTCTTCGACATGGCCGTGGCCACCTCCGGCGACTGGGTGCGGACCTATGAGGTCTACGGCCAGGCCTACAGCCACACGATCGACGGCCGCACCGGTCGCCCGATCAACAACGGCGTGGCCTCGGTCACCGTCCTGGCCGAGACGGCCATGCGCGCCGACGCCCTGGCCACCGCCCTGGCCGTCATGGGACCCGAGGAAGGCCTCGCCTTCGCCAACTACGTCGGTCTCGCCGCCGCCATCGTGGTGCGCGGCGAGGACGGCCTGACGGAGATCGTCTCGTCGGCCTTCCAGGCCATGCTCGACGAGGGCGAGTGACCCAGGACCCCATCCGTTGGCTGTGGGCGGCGGTCGCCGTGGCGCTATGGCTCCTCGTCGTCGTCGCCGTTGTCTGGGCCCGCGCCCGGGCCCGCCGCGCCGCCCAAGCCCGCGCCGCCGCCCTGGCTCCGGGCCCCGGCGCCGAGACCCTGCTCATCGCCTTCGCCAGCCAGACCGGCCAGGCCGAGGAGCTGGCCTGGATGACCGCCCGCAGCCTCGCCGAGGCCGGCGCTCCGGCCCGCGTCGCCCTGCTCGGCGACCTCGAACCCGCCGAGCTCAAGGCCGCCGGCCGCGTCCTGATCATCGCCTCGACCACCGGCGAAGGCGACGCCCCGGACGCGATGTCGTGGTTCGTCCGCAAGCAGATGAAGGCCCCCGCCGACCTGACCGGCCTGTCCTACGCCCTGCTGGCCCTGGGCGACTCCAGCTACGCTGGCTTCTGCGGCTTCGGCCGGGCGCTCGACGCCTGGCTGCAGCGCTCGGGCGCCATGCCCCTGTTCGACCGTGTCGAGGTCGACAACGGCGACGCCGGCGCCATCCGCCACTGGCAGCACCAGCTCGGCGCTGTCACCGGACACGCCCTGCAGGCCGACTGGACCCCGCCCGCCTACGACCGCTGGCGCCTGGCCGCCCGCAGCCACCTCAACCCCGGAAGCCCCGGCGGCGAGGCCCATCTGCTGGCCTTCGAGCCGATCGGGCACACGCCCCGGTGGGTGGCCGGCGACGTCGCCGAGATCGGCCTGCCTGGCGATCCGTCGCCCGGCAGCCGCGAGTATTCGGTCGCCTCCCTGCCCGCCGACGGCCGCGTCGAGTTCATCGTCCGCCGCATGACCGCCCCCGACGGCACGCCCGGCCTGGCCTCCGGCTGGCTGACCCGCGAGCTGCCGATCGGCGCCGAGGTCGGCATGCGCATCCGCACCAACCGCGCCTTCCACGGCCCGTCCGCCGAGACGCCGCTGATCCTGATCGGCAACGGCACGGGCCTGGCTGGCCTGCGCGCCCACTGGAAAGCTCGCGCGGGCGTCCCGCACGGCGGCGCCTGGCTGCTGTTCGGCGAGCGGACCCAGGCCCACGACGCCTTCCTCGACGCCGAGTTGAAGGCGGACCTCGCCTCGGGTCTGCTGACCCGCCTCGACCGCGTCTTCTCGCGCGACCCCGGCGACGGCCGCTACGTCCAGGCCCTGATCGCCGAGCACGCCGGGGCCCTGCGCGGCTGGGTCGACCGCGGCGCGGCCATCTACGTCTGCGGCAGCCTGGAAGGCATGTCCAAGGGCGTGCAGGAGGCGCTGGAGGCCGCGCTCGGCGCCGACCGCCTGCTCGCCCTCACCGAGGCCGGCCGCTACCGCCGCGACGTCTACTGACGCCGCTCAGACCAGCGCTTTGAACATCACATAGGCGTCGACATAGTCGCCGTTCGGCCGCCGGAAGGCGCCCGGCAGGGTCCCGGCGATGTGGAAGCCCTCGCCCTCCCAGGCCGCCACGGCGCGGACGTTGGTCGAGACCACGATGTTGAACTGCAGCGCCCGCATGCCCCGCGCCACGGCCCGTTCCTGGGTGTGCCGGCACAGGGCCCGAGCCAGGCCCCGACCCGCCGCCCACGGCGCGACGACATAGCCGCAGTTGCCGACGTGGCTGCCCGCCCCCGGCTGGTTCGGGCGCAGGAAGCTGGACCCCGCCACCCGGCCGTCGATCTCGACGACGCTGACCTCATGCGCCGGCGCCATCCAGTAGGCGCGGCCCTGCTCAGAGGTGGTGTCGCGCGGCAGGGCCAGGGTCTCGCCCTCGCGCACGGCGGGCTCCATGGCCGCCCAGATGGCGGGCCAGTCGGCGTCGGTCGCGGGCCGGATCGACAAGGCTCAGACCTCGGCCCAACGCCGCAGCAGGTTGTGATAGACCGCCGTCAGCTCCAGCACCGCCGCGTCCTTCGGCCCCTTGTCCGCATTGACCCGCTGGATGGCCACGTCGAGCCGGAACAGGGTCTCGCGGTCGGCGTCGTCGCGCACCAGGCTCTGCAGCCAGAAGAAGCTGGCCACGCGCTTGCCGCGGGTCACCGGCGTCACCCGGTGCAGGCTCTTGGACGGATAGAGGACCAGGTCCCCGGCCGGCAGCTTGACCGACTGCGGCCCGTACATCTCCTCGATGATCAGCTCGCCGCCGTCATAGTCCTCGGGCTCGGACAGGAAGAGAGTCGCCGACAGGTCGCTGCGGATGCGGATGTCGCCCCGCTGGCGAATGGCGTTGTCGACGTGGACGTCGAAATGCTCGCCGCCCTCGTAAGCGTTGAACAGTGGCGGGAAGATCGTCTTGGGCAGCGCCGCGGACACGAACATCGGATTGGCGTTCAGCGCCTGCTGCACCAGGCCGCCGACCTCGCGCGCCTCGACGCTGTCCTCGGGCAGCTGCCGGTTGACCTTGGCGGTCGCCGACTGATGGCCCGACGTCGCGTTGCCGTCGGCCCACGGCCCTGCGTCCAGCCGCTCCCGCAAGGTCGAGACCTCGTCCCGCGTGAACACTCCCGGGATGTGAAGCAGCATGGCTCGGCCCTCCGCGGGGCCGGAGCCGCCGAAGCGGCCCCAGCCCTTTCGGGGAGATCAGTAGCGCAGATTCAGCGTCAGGATAGCCTGCCGCGCCGGCGCCGGGTCTGCGTGGTGCACGCCGTTGGTGCGCAGGATGTATTCCTCGTCCGTGGCGTTCTGGACGTTCAGCTGCAGCGTGGTGCGGTCGTTGATGTCGTACGATGCGAACAGGTCGAGGCGCGTCCACGACGGCGCGTAGATCCGGTTGACGCCGCCGCCGGCGCCGCCCTGGTTCCCGCCGTAGCTCTTCGACTGGTAGTAGATCCCGCCGCCCAGGCTCAGCTTCGGCAGGACCTGATAGGTCGTGAACAGGCCGGCCGAGTGTTCCGGCGTATTGGCCAGCGGCAGGCCGATCAGCGGGTTGGGCACGAAGACCGGCGGCGTTCCCACCGCGGTGCCCGCGGCCTCAACCAGCTCCGAGTTCATCCAGGTGTAACCGCCGAAGACGGTCCATTCGCGGGTGATGTTGCCAGAGACGCCCAGCTCGACGCCGTTGACCTGGACTTCGCCGGCCTGCTCGAACACGCCAACGTCGACCAGGATGGCCGCGTTCTCCCGCGTCAGCCAGAAGGCCGCCGCCGACAGCGCCAGGCGGTCGCCGAACAGATTGGCCTTGGCGCCGAGCTCCCAGCTGGTGGTTTCTTCCGGATCCAGCACCGTGTCGACCAGGTTGCCCGTGCCCGTGCCGCCGCTGGCGTTCTGGTCGCCGGCCGAGATCGTCGGCGGCGTCGAGGCGGTGGCGTAGGAGACGTAGAGGCTGGAGTCCTCGGTCGGCTTGTAAACCAGGCCGACCTGGTAGTTGACGAAGTCCCACTCGCGGCGCGGCACTTCAACGAAGGTCGCCGGCGCCCAGATGCCGTTGGCCTGGGCCGGGGTCGGCGAGACGGCGTTGACGCCCTCGACCGCATAGTCGTCCCAGCGAAGGCCCAAGTTCAGGATCCACTTGTCGGTCAGGCTGATGCTGTCCAGCGCATAGACGCCGATGGCCTCGGTGGTGTTGCGGCTGATGGGGCCGCGGTTGATCACGCCGGTCCAGGGATCATCCGGCGTCGGCGCATAGACGCGGGTGCAGTCGCCGGCGCCGAGGGTCAGCAGGGTCGCGGCCGGAATGGTGAAGCCGGCCGGGCAGGCTGCACCCGAGGTGGTGAAGGTGGAATAGGTGGCGTTGCTGTTCTTTTCGCGGCTCAGCTCGACGCCGGCGTTGAAGTCGTGACGGACGCCGCCGGTCGAGAACGACCCGGTCAGGTCGGTGACGTTGGCGATCGTGGTCACCGGGTTCCAGCGGCTCTTGGCGCCGCGCTTCATCCACCACTCGCCGCCCACCAGCTGCGCATTGCCGCCGTCGCCCGGGTTGGTGACGATGTATTCGTTCAGCGTCTCGGACCAGCGGCTGACGTTCCGGATGGTCAGGTTGTCGCTGAAGCTGTGCTCGAAATCGAAGGTGAAGGTATCGACCGTATTGGTCAGATAGTCCCGCGCCGTCAGGCCGTAGAAGCTGTCATACGGCACATCGAGGATGCCGCTCGGGTCCGGCCGCGGCGCCGTCGCCCCGCCCAGCTTGGTGTAGAGCGGGATGCCGTAGTCGGGCATCTGGTTGGAATCCAGGTGGTAGTAGCTGAACGACCCGGTCGAGCGGGTCCCGAGGCCGGCGGCCACGGACAGGCCCAGGCCCCACTTGTCGTAGTCGACGGCGTTGCGGCCGGGAACGTCGCCCTGATTGCCCATCAGGTTGAAGCGCAGGGCGGCGTTCTCGCCCAGGCTCCAGTTCTGGTCGATCGTCGCGCGCAGGAAGCCATCCGTGCCCACGCCGAAGCCCAGGTTGGTGAAGTCGTTCAGGCGCGGCGACTTGGACGCCAGGTTGATGCTGCCCCCGCCCGAGCCGCGGCCCGAATAGACGGAGTCCGGCCCCTTCACGATCTCGACCTGCTCGAGGTTGAAAACCTCGCGCTGCTGGCCGCCGGTGTCGCGGATGCCGTCGACGAAGATGTTGTTGCCCGAGGACTGTCCGCGGATGAATGGCCGGTCGGCCAGCGGCTGCCCGCCTTCGCCGGCGCCGAAGGTGATGCCCGGCGAGGTGCGCAGGATGTCCTGCAGCGAGGTCGCCGCGGTCTGTTCGATGATCTGTTGCGGGATGATGGTCACCGAGCGTGGCGTGTCGACCAGCGGAGCGACGAACTGCGGCGACTGCGGCTCGCGCTCGACCGCCTTGCCGTCGACCGTGATGGTGCCGAGGTTGGCGGCGTCCTGGGGATTCGTCTGCGGATCGGCGCTCGGTCCGGCCTGGGCCAGGGCGGGACCGGCGACCAGCATGCCGGCGGCGCTGGAAGCGAAGAGGAGAGCCCGGAGGGCGTCGGCGCGGGAGGTCATGGCGGCTGTCCGTCAGCTGTAGTTGCGACGCGTTCGCATTAGCAGCTTTGCCGCGCGCCGCAATCGAAATTGCGACACATTCTCACCAATTCACCGCCCTGTGTCCGCCGGTCCACGAACAAGGTTTACCTGTGCTTCACCCTGAGCGGCGATGCTGGCGCATGGCCCCGTGCGTCCCCAGCTCCGCTCTGCGCGGTCCGACTGTCCGGAAGTCCCGGCCGTGACCGGCAAGGGTCTCGGATTTCGCACGCTTCGTGCCCGCCTGACCCTCCTGCTGACCTGTCTCTTCGCCGTCGCCCTCGCCGGAGTCGGCGCGGCCCTGCTGGTCCCGACGCCCGAGACCGACGGCGCCCTGCTCCAGCTGATGGGCGGAGTCGTCGCCGTCGCCATCCCGGCGACCGCCGCCGCCGTCTGGTATCTGTCGCGCAACCTGACCCGCCCCATCGCCGCCCTCGACGAAGCCGTTCATCGGCTCCAGCGCGGCGAGCACGCCGAGGCGGAGGTCACGTCCGCCGATGAGATCGGCCGCCTCGCCGCCAGCTTCAACGCCATGGTCCGCGACCTGCGCGACCGCGAGGCGCGCCTGACCCACATGGCCCTGCACGACCAGGAGACCGGCCTGCCCAACCGCCTGGCGCTGGAGCGTCTGGCGGGCGCCGGCGACGGCTGGGTCGCCCTGTTCAGCATCGAACGCTTCGAGGTGGTGCGCAGCGCCATCGGCTATGACGCCATGGCCCGGCTGGTCGCAGCGCTGGGCCGCCGGCTCAGCGCCCTGGCCGACGGCGCGCCCGTGGCTCGGGTCGGCGCCGGCATGGTCGGCCTGATCCTGCCCGCCCGCGACGCCGCCCAAGCCCTGTCCATGGCCGCCTGCCTCGCCGAACAGGCCCAGGCCCCGGTGTCGGTCAACGGCGCCCCCGTCGACATCGCCCTGACCGCCGGCGTGGCCGGACGGGCCGGCAGCGCCGGAGACCTGACCTCCGCCGTCGATCGCGCCGCCGTCGCCGTCGACCAGGCCCGCGCCGCCCGCCGACCCGCCGCCCTGTTCGACCGCGCCGCCTACGGCGACCCGGCCGGCAATTTGTCGCTGATCTCGGAACTGATGAGCGCCCTGGCCGCCGGCGAAGTCTCCCTGGCCTACCAGCCGAAATACGACTTCCGCGCCCAGCGCATCACCGGCGTCGAGGCCCTGATGCGCTGGACCCACCCTCGCCGGGGCGAGGTGCCGCCCGACCTGTTCATCGCCATGGCCGAAGAGACCGGGCACATCCGGCCGCTGACCGAATGGGTCGTCCGCCAGGCCTGCGCCAGCCAGCGCGCCCTCGCCGCCGCCGGCCACGACCTGGTCGTCTCGATCAACATCTCCGGCCGCCTGCTGGCCGACGACAGTTTCGCCGAACTGGCCCTGGCCGAGGTCGCCGCCTCGCGCGCCCGCCTCTGCTTCGAGATCACCGAGACGGCGGTGATGACCAATCCCGAGCTGGCGCTGCGTCTGGTCGAGCGCTTCGCCGACGCCGGCATTCCGGTCTCGCTGGACGACTACGGCTCGGGCCTGTCGTCCCTGGCCTATTTGAAGCGGATCCGCGCCGACGAGCTTAAGATCGACAAGGCCTTCATCCTCGGCCTCGACCAGTCGGCGCGTGACGGCCTGCTGGTGAAATCGACGATCGACCTGGCCCACGGCCTGGGCCTGCGCGTCACCGCCGAGGGGGTGGAATCGCCGACCGCCCTGGCCCTGTTGCAGGCCATGGGCTGCGACATGGCGCAGGGCTTCCTGATCGGCCGGCCGTCCTCGCTCGACGCCCTGATCGCCCGCCTAGAAGGCCGCCCTGCCGATGCGGCGCGGACCACCGCAGCGGCCTAGGCCGTCGCCACCGCCTTCATCGACACGGCCGGATCGGCCAGCTTCTCGACGTCCACCGGCGTGCCGCGCTGGATCAGCTGTCGCCCGCCCATGAACTCCGTCGGCGCATTGACCGCCTCGACGCTGACGATGCGGTCGCCCTTCAGATGGAACACCGCCAGCGAGGCCCCGTCCGCCGTATTCGCTGGATCCCCGCGCACCACCTGCCGGTCGGCGTCGTCGGGGAGCCCGGCGATTTGCAGCTTGAGGTCATACTGGTCGGACCAGAACCACGGCACCTCGTGGGCGGGGGCCGGGCGGCCGACGATGGCCGAAGCCGCCTGCTTGGCCTGCTCCAGGGCGTTGGGAACGCTTTCCAGCCGGTGCATCCGGCCCTCGTGGACCGGGACGGGCCGCCAGGTGACGTCGCCGATAGCCCAGATGTTCGCATCCGAGGTCCGCGCCGTCTCGTCCACCACCACGCCGTTCTGACAAGCCAAACCGGCCGTCGTCGCCAGCGCCAGGCAGGCCTGGGCCCCGACCCCGACCAGCACGGCGTCCGCCCTGACCAGCCTCCCGTCCGCCAGCCGCACCCCTTCGGGCTCGAACCCCGTCACCTCGGCCGCGGTCAGGATCTCGACGCCGCGCGCCCGGTGATAGGCGGTGAAGAAGTCCGACAGGGTCTGCGACGCCACCCGGGCCAGCACCCGGTCCATCCGCTCGATGACCACCGCCTCGGCCCCCAGGGCCTGGGCCGAGGCCGCCGCCTCCAGTCCGACATAGCCGCCGCCGACCACCGCCAGCCGCTTGCCGGGAGCCAGCACCGCCTTCAGCCGCTCGGCGTCGGCCAGGGTGCGCAGCTCCAGCAGGTCGGGCCGATCCGCGCCCGGCAGGGCCAGCTTGCGCGCCGTCGAACCGGTGGCCAGGATCAGGAAATCGTACGGCTCCACCGTTCCGTCGGCGAAGGTCACGGTCTTGGCGACCGGATCGATCGCCGTCGCCGTCACCCCGGTGCGCAGGTCAATGTCGTGCTCGGCGTAGAAGCTCTCGGGCCGCAGCAGCAGCGCTTCGAGGTCGGCCTCGCCCTTCAGCCAGGCCTTGGACAGCGGCGGCCGCTGATAGGGCGCGGCAGGCTCCTCGCCGGCCAGCAGGATCGGCCCCTCGTGCCCGTACTGCCTCAGCAGGGCGGCGGCCGTCCCGCCTGCATGCCCCGCGCCGATGATGACCACTCTGTTCGCCATGAGGCTGAGGTAGGTGAAACACGCCCGGCCGAAAACCCGGATTCGTCAGGAAACATTTTGGACGGAACCCCGGTTGGCGCGCCTGACCTCCCCGTCGCCAAGTCCGTCGCCTTAGTCAGCATCCGCATGAGCCTGCCCCCAGAGACCGTTTCCTTCACCGAGGATGAGGCCGTCGCCGTCTCAGAATCCATTCCCGAGCAGATCGCCTCGGCCCGCGCCGCCGTGGCAAAGCACCACGCTCGCCTCGTCGATCAGCTCGACAGCGACGGGCGCGGCCCCGCGCCGTTCGAGAGCGGGTCTGGCTGACATCGGCCTCTTGACCGTTCCACTGTTACACCATAGTGGAACGCGCATGATCGACTCCCTCCCCCGAAACGCCGCCGCGACCGCGCGCAGCCGCCTGGCGCTGTACGACGCCCTGCTGTCGCTGAAGACGCCTGACGAGGTCGACGCCTTCCTGGCCGACCTGTGCACCCCCGCCGAGGTCCGCGCCTTCGCCGAGCGTTGGGAGGTGGCCCGCCTGCTCGACGCCGGCGGCAAGTCCTATCGCGAGATCGCCGCCGAGGCCCAGGCCAGCCCGACCACGGTCGTGCGCGTGGCCCGCTTCCTCAAGGAGATGCCGCACCAGGGCTATCGGCTGGTGCTCGACCGTCTCGGCGCGGGAGCCCGCTCATGAGCACCGTCCAGGGGCGCCTGCGCATCGCCGTCCAGAAGTCCGGCCGTCTCGCCGACCGCAGCCTCGACCTCGTCCGCGACGCGGGCCTGCGCGTGGTGAAGGGCAACAACGACCTGCTCTACCGGGTCGAGAACTATCCGATCGACCTGCTGCGGGTGCGCGACGACGACATCCCGACCTTCGTCGCCGACGGCGTCTGCGATCTCGGCATCGTCGGCGAGAACGTACTGGAGGAAGGCCGCAACGGCGGGCCCGTGGCCGAGGTGGTCATGCCGCTCGGCTTCGGCCGCTGCACCCTCAAGATCGCCGTGCCGCCGACGCTCGACTATGCCGGTCCCGCCTCGCTGGAGGGCCTGCGCATCGCCACCTCCTATCCCCGCATTCTCAACCGCTACCTGGCGGCCGAAGGGGTCAGCGCCGACATCGTCACCATGCGCGGCGCCGTCGAGGTCGCGCCCCGGCTCAAGCTGGCGTCGGCCATCTGCGACCTGGTCTCCACCGGCGCCACGCTCGAGGCCAACGGTCTGGCCGCCCGCGAGACCGTGCTCGACAGCCAGGCCGTCCTGATCCGCTCGCCGGTCCCGGCCGAGCCCGGCCTGACCGACCTGCTCGACAGCATCATCGAGCGCATGGCCGGCGTGGTCGCCTCTCAGGGCGCCAAATACGTCATGCTCAACGCCCCGCGCTCGGCGCTCGACAAGATCACCGCCATCCTCCCCGGGGCCGGATCCCCGACCGTCATCCCCCTGGCCGGCCGCGACGACGCCGTCGCCGTCCACGCCGTCTGCCAGGAGGCGGTGTTCTGGGAGACCCTCGAAAAGCTGAAGGCCGTCGGCGCCTCGGCCATCCTCGTCCTGCCGATCGAGAAGATGATGTAATGCGACTGATCGACTGGAACAGCCTCGACGCTGAGGGTCGCCGCAACGCCCTCGCCCGCCCGCCCCGCCGCAGCGACGCCGCCGTCGGCGACGTGGTGCGCGAGATCTTCGACGATGTGCAGGCCCGCGGCGCCGCCGCCGTCTCGGACTGGAGCCGCAAGCTCGACGGCTACGCCCCGCGCCGCATCGCCGTGACGGCCGACGCGGTCGCCGCCGCCCGCCGCGCCCTGCCGCCCTCGGCCACCCACGCCATCCGCATCGCTTCGGAGAATGTGCGCATCTTCCACCAGGCCACCCGGCCGGAGGACAGCGCCTTCATCGAGACCACGCCCGGCGTCCTGTCCCAGCTCGCCTGGCGACCGATCCGCTCGGCCGGCCTCTACGTCCCCGGCGGCACCGCCCCCCTGTTCTCTTCCCTGCTGATGCTGGCCATCCCGGCCCAGGTGGCGGGCGTCGGCCGGCGCATCGCCGTCACCCCGCCCTCGGGGGACGGCGAGCCTCACCCCGCCATGATCGTCGCCGCCGACGAGGCCGGGCTCGAGGAGCTCTGGCTGCTCGGCGGGGCCCAGGCCATCGCCGCCCTGACCTTCGGCGCCGCCTTCGACGACGGCGAGATCCAGCCGGTCGACAAGCTGTTCGGTCCGGGCAACGCCTGGGTCGCCGAGGCCAAGAAGCAGGCCGCCGCCCTGCCCGGCGGTCCCGCCGTCGACATGCCCGCCGGCCCGTCGGAGCTGCTGATCATCGCCGACCGCGACGCCGACCCGGTGCTCGCCGCCGCCGACCTGCTCAGCCAGGCCGAGCACGACACCGACGCCCAGGTCCTGCTGGTCTCCGAGAGCCGCGCCAACCTCGAGGCCATCCTCGCGGAGGTCACGCTGCAGCTGCACGGCCTGCCCCGCGCCGACATCGCCCGCCTGTCCCTCGCCGAGGGCCGCGCCATCCTGGTCGAGAGCGCCGCCCAGGCCTGCGAGGTCGCCAACCTCTACGGCCCCGAGCACCTGGCCATCCAGACCGAGGACGCCGGCGAGCTGGTCGCCCTGATCTCGGCCGCCGGCGCCGTCTTCGTCGGGGCCAACGCCGCCGAGACCCTCGGCGACTACGCCGCCGGGCCGAGCCACGTCCTGCCCACCGACGGCGCCGCCCGCACCCTCGGCGGCGTCACCACCGCCAGCTTCATGACCTCCATGACCATCCAGATGGCCAGCGAGGCCGGGGCTCGGCAGCTGGCCCCCGTCGCCGCCCGCCTGGCCCGGCTGGAGGGCCTCGAAGCCCACGCCCGCGCCGCCGACCTGAGGGCCGATCAGGGATGATCTCGAACCTCCCCGCCCCCTTCGCCCCGCTGGTCTCCGGCGGCGAGGGACTCGACCGCTATCCGGACGAGCCCCGCGCCCTGGCCGCCCGCCTGGCCGAAGTCTACGCCGTCCCGGCCGACCGGGTGCTGCCCGTGCGCGGCCTGACCCATGGGCTGGAGCTGGTCTTCCGCCTCTGCGCCCGCGACGGCCTCTCGGTCGAGGCGCCCGACGCCGAGCCCTACCGGGCCCTGGCCGCCCTCTACGCCGCCGGCGCGGCCCGCGGCGCCGTCATCGTCCGCGCCCTCGGCTCGCCCGAGGCCGTGGCCGAGATGGCCGGTCGCGTCGCCCCCGCCTTGCTCGTCGTCGACGAGGGCCTGGCCGAGTTCGCCGACGCGCCCTCCGCCGCGACTGTTATCGACGACCAGCCCAACCTCGTCGTCCTGCGCAGCCTGTCGCTGGCCTATGGCCTGGCCGGCGCCCGCGTCGGGGCCGCCCTGGCCCAGCCCGAAACCCTCGCCCGCCTCGCCGCCGTGCTCGAGCCCTACGCCCTGCCGCAGGTCTCGGTGCGCCTGGCCCTGCAGGCGCTCGACCCGTCGCGGCTGATCGAGACCCGCGAGCGCATCGCCGCCGTCCGCCGCGAGCGCGAGCGACTGGCCAAGGCCCTGTCCCGCGAGATGCGGCTCGATCCCGGCGTCGGCCCGGTGATCATGGCCAGGCCCGTCGACCTCGACGGCGTCCTCGCCGCCCTGGCCCGCTACGGCGTCGCCGCCGAGCCCGCCGGCGATCGCCTGCGCCTGCCCGTCTCGGCCCGGCCAGAGGTCAACGACCGCCTGCTCGCCGCGCTCGACCTCGCCCCGTCGCCGGCGCGCCCGAACCGCACCGGCCAGGCGGTCCGTGACACGAAAGAGACCCGCATCGTCTGCGCCGTCGACCTCGACGCGCCCGGCCCGATCCTGATCGCCACCGGCGTCGGCTTCTTCGACCACATGCTCGAGCAGGTGGCCCAGCACGGCGGCTTCTCGCTGCGCCTGGCCTGCGAGGGCGACCTGCACACCGATCCGCACCACACCATCGAGGACAGCGCCATCGCGCTGGGCCAGGCCCTGAAGCAGGCTCTCGGCGAGCGCCGCGGCATCGCCCGATACGGCTTCGTCCTGCCCATGGACGAGGCCAAGGCGACCGTGTCGATCGACCTGTCCGGCCGGCCCTATCCGGTGTTCGAGGGCAGCTTCGACACCCCCTTCATCGGCGACTACCGCACCGACCTGACCGCCCACGTCTTCCGCTCGCTCGCCGAGCACCTCGGCGCGGCGGTCCATGTCTCGGTCACCGGCGACGACGACCACCACAAGACCGAGGCCGTCTACAAGGCCTTCGGCCGCGCCCTGCGTCAGGCCATCCGCGTCGAGGGCGAGGCCGTGCCCAGCACCAAGGGGGTGCTGTGAAGATGCCCAGCTTTCTCCGTTCATCCCGGCGAATGCCGGGACCCAGATGGCATGACTCCGACTGTCGTTGCACAGGCGCCGCCCGCCTCACCCGCCCTTCGCGCCTCAGGATCTGGATCCCGGCATTCGCCGGGATGAGCGGTGAAAGGGGTGGGGCCGGCCGATGAGTGACGTCACCGTCCTCTCCTACGGCGCCGGCAACGTCGCCTCGGTGCAGTTCGCGCTCGAACGGCTCGGCGCGACCGTGCGTCTGACCGACGACCCGATCGAGGTCGCCGAGGCCGAGCGGCTGATCCTGCCCGGCGTCGGCCAAGCCGGCTACGCCATGGGCCGGCTCGCCGACCTCGGTCTGGTCGACCCCATCCGCGCCTTCCCCCGCCCCCTGCTCGGCGTCTGCCTCGGCCAGCAGCTGCTCTTCGCCGACAGCGACGAGGGCGGCGGCACGCCCCTGCTCGACCTCATCCCCGGCCGCGTCGGCCGGCTCGAGCCCGGCCCCGGGCTGCCGGTGCCGCACATGGGCTGGTCGCGGCTGGCGATCGACCGCGCCGACCCCCTGCTCGACGGCGTCGACGAGGGAAGCTGGGCCTATTTCGTGCACGGCTACCTCTGCCCCGACGGCCCCGCCACGCTCGCCCGCGCCGACTACGGCGGCCCGGTCCCAGCCGTGGTCCGCAGCGCCAACCGCTGGGGCTGCCAGTTCCACCCCGAGCGCTCCGCCGAGGCCGGCGCGCGTATCCTCAAAAACTTCCTGGAGATCGAGGCGTGATCCTCTACCCCGCCATCGACCTGAAGGACGGCGTCTGCGTGCGGCTGATGCACGGCCGCTTCGACGCCGTCACCCGCTATGACGACGACCCGGCCGCGCGCCTGGCCGCCTTCGCCGCCGCCGGCGCCGACTGGGCCCACATCGTCGACCTCGACGGCGCCGAGGCCGGCCGGGCCATGCAGCACCGGCTGATCGGCGAGCTCGCCGCGGCCATCGACATCCGCATCCAGTCGGGCGGCGGCGTCCGCTCGGCCGACGACGTCCAGGCCCTGCTCGACGCCGGCGTCGCCCGCGTCGTGGTCGGCTCCCTCGCCGTGTCTCAGCCCGAGACCGTGCTCAGCTGGCTCGACCGCTTCGGCCCCGACCGCCTGACCCTCGCCATCGACGTCAAGGCCGACGGCGAGCGCTGGGTCCCGGCCCTCAAGGGCTGGACCGAGGCCGCAGCGGTCGACCTGTGGGCCGCCCTCGACCGCTATCCGGCCGGGACGGCCAAGCACCTGCTGGTCACCGACGTCGGCCGCGACGGCGCCCTCACCGGCCCCAATCTCGACCTGCTGGCTGAGATCCACCAGCGCCGCCCCGACCTTTGGCTGCAGGCCTCGGGCGGCGTCGCCGACCTCTCCGACCTGACCGGCGCCCGCTCGGTCGGGGCCTGCGGCGTCATCGTCGGCCGCGCTCTGTACGAGGGCCGCTTCACCCTCGAGGACGCCCTCGAGGCGGCCCGCGCATGACGGCGCGGCGCATCATCCCCTGCCTGGACGTCAAGGACGGCCGCGTCGTGAAGGGCGTCCGGTTCCAGGGGCACGCCGACATGGGCGACGCCGCCGAGCTGGCGGCCCGCTACCGAGACCAGGGCGCCGACGAACTGGTCTTCTACGACATCGCCGCCAGTCCCGAGGGCCGCACCCTCGACTACGGCTGGGTCCGCGACATCGCCCGCCTGCTCGACATCCCGTTCAGCGTCGCCGGCGGCATTCGCTCGGTCGACCAGGCCGCCCGCTGCCTCGACCACGGCGCCGACAAGGTTTCCATCAACTCCCCGGCCCTGGAACGCCCCGAGCTGATCGCCGAAATGGCCGACCGCCTCGGCTCGCAGTGCGTCGTCGTCGGCGTCGACTCCAAGGCCTCCGGCGACGACTGGGTGGTCCACCAGTACACCGGCTCGCCCGACGCCAGCCGCGCCGCCGGCCGCCGCACGCTCGACTGGATCGTCGAGGCGCAGGCCCTCGGCGCCGGCGAGATCGTGCTCAACTGCATGGACGAGGACGGCGTCCGCCGCGGCTACGACATCGCCCAGCTCGCCGCCGCCCGCGCGGTGCTCACCATCCCCCTCGTCGCCTCGGGCGGCGCCGGCTCGGCCGAGCATTTCCAGGAGGTCTTCGAACAGGCCGACGTCTCGGGCGCCCTGGCCGCCAGCGTCTTCCACACCGGGACCCTGCCCATCCCCGATCTCAAGGCCTTTCTGAATGCTGCTGGCGTGGAGGTGCGACTGTGAGACCCCGAGCCGCTTATCCCGGCGCGAGCCGGGCTTCATTGCGATCCCGCCCAACCGCCTGCTGGTTCGTCACGAAGGACACCAAGGACCACAAAGGGCACGACGGGAGCGGAGCCAGGAAGCGGCCCCTTCGTGTTCTTCGTGCCGTCTTCGTGTCCTTCGTGGCGAACCAGCCCTGCCTGACGCTGGCGTCAGACCTGAAAGACATGAAACCCGGCATTCGCCGGGATGCACGGTGAAACATGCTGAAAGTTGAAGATCTGGATTTCCAGAAGGGCGACGGCCTCATCCCCGTCGTGGTCCAGGACGCCGCCACCCTGCAGGTGCTGACCCTGGCCTATATGGATCGCGCGGCCCTCGAGGAGACCATCACCTCCGGCGAAGCCACCTTCTTCTCGCGCTCGCGCGGCGGGCGCTGGCGCAAGGGCGAGACCTCGGGCGATCGGCTGCATGTCGTCTCGATCACCCCCGACTGCGACGCCGACGCCCTGGTGCTCAAGGTCCGCCCGGTCGCCAACGCCTGCCACCTCAACCGCATCAGCTGCTTCGGCGAGGACGACGCGCCCGGCCTCGGCCGCATCGCCCGGCTGGAGGCGACTATCGCCGCCCGCGCCGCCGCCGACCCGGCCTCCAGCTGGACCGCCCGTCTGCTCGCCGAGGGCCCCAAGCGCGCCGCCCAGAAGGTCGGCGAGGAGGGCGTCGAGACCGCCCTGGCCGGGGCCGCCGGGCCGGATACGGAACTCGCATCGGAAGCCGCGGATTTGGTCTATCACCTGCTGGTGCTGCTCCGCAGCCGTCACATGGTGTTTCAGGACGTCCTCGACGTGTTGGCTCAACGGGCGGAAGCGGCCAAACAACCTCCCGGCTAAGCTGGGAAAAGAGAGAAGGAGCACCGATGGCGGCCCTTGTGCTGTTCGGCGGCGGCGGCGACCTCGCCATGAGGATGCTGTTGCCCTCGCTCTATTTCCTCGAGCACGACGGCCTGCTGCCGAACGGGCTGAAGATCATCGGCGCCGCCCGCTCCGACGAGAGCCGCGACGAATATGTCGCCAAGGTCCGCGCCTCGGTCGAGAGCAAGGCCAAGGCTGACGACGTCTGGTCCGAGGACGCCTGGAAAAAGTTCGACGCCCGCCTCGACTACCTCGCCGTGGACGCCACCAGCGCCGACAGCCTCAAGCCGCTCGCGGACAAGGTCGGCGACGGCCCGGCGACGTCCTTCCTGGCCGTCTCGCCCTCGCTCTACGGCCGCATCGTCACCGCCCTGAAGGCCGTCGGCCTGGCTCGCCCGAGCGACCGCGTGGTGCTGGAGAAGCCGATCGGCCGCGACCTGAAATCCTTCCGCGAGATCGACGACGCCGTCGGCCACGCCTTCGCCGAGAGCCAGGTCTTCCGCATCGACCACTACCTCGGCAAGGAGACGGTCCAGAACCTGATCGCCCTGCGCTTCGGCAACACCATCTTCGAGCCGCTCTGGAACAACCTGTCGATCGACCACGTCCAGATCACGGTCGGGGAAACGGTCGGCGTCGGCGACCGCTGGCCGTACTATGACGAGTACGGCGCCCTGCGGGACATGCTGCAGAACCACATGCTGCAGCTGCTGTGCCTGGTGGCCATGGAGCCGCCGTCGGACCTCGATCCGGACTCGGTGCGCAACGAGAAGGTCAAGGTGCTGCGCTCCCTGCGCCCCATCACCCACGAGGAGGCCGAGCGGGTCACGGTGCGCGGCCAGTACGTGTCCGGCCAGAGCGAAGGCAAGCCGGCCAAGGGCTATGACGAGGAGCGCGGCCAGGACTCGGACACCGAGACCTTCGTCGCCATTCGCGCCGACATCGACAACTGGCGCTGGGCCGGCACGCCCTTCTTCATGCGCACCGGCAAGCGCCTGCCCGAGAAGCGCACCGAGATCGTCATCCAGTTCAAGCCGGTGCCGCACTCGATCTTCGACGGTCGCGGCGGCGACGTTCAGGCCAACCGCCTGGTCATCGAGCTGCAACCCGAGGAAGACATCTCCCTGTCGGTGATGAACAAGCGCCCCGGCCTGGATCAGCGCATGCAGCTGCAGCCGATCAAGATGAGCCTTTCCTGGGGCCAGAACGACCGCCGCGCCAAGCCGCCGCGCCGCCGCATCGCCTATGAGCGGCTGCTGCTCGACGCTTTGCACGGCGACTCCACCCTGTTCGTCCGCCGCGACGAGGCCGAACAGGCCTGGAAATGGGTCGACGAGGTCTCCGAAGCCTGGGCCGACGGCCATGTGAAGCCGCAGGAATACGTCGCCGGAACCTGGGGCCCCGAGGCCGCCGACTTCCTGCTGTCCCGCACGGGACGGGCCTGGAATTCGTCGGATGCCTGACCTCACCATCGAAACCCACACCGACGGCGCCGCCTGGGCCGAGGCCTGCGCCGACCGGCTCGCAGGCAGCCTGCGCGCCGCGATCGAGGAAACCGGCCGCGCCGTCTTCGCCGGCGCCGGCGGCTCGACGCCCTCGCCCATCTATCGCCGTCTGGCTCAGACCGACCTCGACTGGTCCCGTGTCGCCGTCACCCTCGTCGACGAGCGCTATGTGCCCGAGACCTCGCCGGACTCCAACGCGGCCCTGATGAAGCAGACCCTGCTGGCCGGCCCGGCCGCGGCGGCCCGCTTCGTGCCGCTGTACCATCCGGCCGTGACCGTCGACCGCGCCGCGGCCATCGCCGCCCACGCCCTCGCCGCCGAAGGCCCCGGCCTCGACGCCGTCCTTCTCGGCATGGGGGAGGATGGCCATATCTGCTCCATGTTCCCGCACAGCCCGACGCTGAAGACCCTGTTGTCCCCCGCCCTGACGCCGACCGTGCTCGGCGTTCCCGCCGGCCGCGACGGCCTGGCCCCCAGCCTCGAGCGCCTGTCGCTCAACCTGCCCTATCTGGCCCAGGCCCGACGCGTCGTCCTGGCCCTCACCGGCGCGAAGAAGCGCGAGGTGTTCGAGCGCGAGGCCGTCGGCGATCCCGCCGTCACCCCCATCGCCGCCCTGATCGCCGCCAAGGTCCCCCTCGAGGTCGTTTGGACGGAGAAAGCCTGATGCCGTTCACCCCGCCCCCGCTGCACCCGACCATCGCCCGCGTCACCGAGCGCATCATCGAGCGCAGCCGCCAGACCCGCGCCGACTACCTGCGCCGCATGGACGCCGCCCTGCAGAACACCCCCGGCCGCGCCAAGCTCAGTTGCGCCAACTGGGCTCATGCCTTCGCCGGCCAGACCGTGGCCGACAAGCTGACCGCCATGGGCGGCAAACAGCCCAACGTCGGCGTGGTGACCGCCTACAACGACATGCTCTCGGCCCACCAGCCGTTCGAGCGCTTCCCCGAGATCGTCCGCGCCGCGACGCGCGAGATGGGCGCCACGGCCCAGGTCGCCGGCGGGGTCCCGGCCATGTGCGACGGCGTCACCCAAGGTCGTCCGGGCATGGAGCTGTCGCTGTTCAGCCGCGACGTCATCGCCATGTCCACTGGCGTCGCCCTGACCCATGACGCCTTCGACTCCGGCCTGATGCTCGGCGTCTGCGACAAGATCGTGCCCGGCCTGTTCATGGGCGCCCTGGCCTTCGGCCACTTGCCGGTGATCTTCGCCCCGGCCGGCCCCATGCCCTCGGGCATTCCCAACGCCGAGAAGGCCCGCGTCCGCGCCCTCTACGCCCAGAACCAGGTCGACCGTCAGACCCTGCTGGAAAGCGAAATCGGCAGCTACCACTCGCCCGGCACCTGCACCTTCTACGGCACCGCCAACTCGAACCAGATGATGATGGAGATCGTCGGGCTGCACCTGCCCTCGACCGCCTTTGTCCATCCCGAGACCGGCCTGCGCGACGCCCTCACCGCCGCCGCCGCCAAGCGCGCGGTCGAACTGGGCCGCACCGGCGAATGCCGCATGGCCGAGGTCGTCGACGAGAAGTCGATCGTCAACATGATCGTCGCCCTGCTGGCCACCGGCGGCTCGACCAATCACGCCATCCACCTGATCGCCATGGCCCGCTCAGCCGGGGTGCTGATCAACTGGACCGACATGGACGAACTCAGCTCGGCCACCCCGCTGCTGGCCCGCGTCTATCCCAACGGCTCGGCCGATGTGAACGCCTTCCAGGCCGCCGGCGGCGTCGCCTTCGTGACCCGCGAACTGGCCCAGGCGGGCATCATCCACTCGGACGTCGTCACCGTCATGGGCCGCGGCATCCATCACTACTTCCAGGAGCCCTCGCTCGTGGACGGCGAGCTGGTCTGGCGCGACGGCGTGGCGGAGAGCCTCGACCGCGACATCCTGCGTCCGGCCTCCGACCCGTTCCAGAAGGACGGCGGCCTGCGCCTCCTCGACGGCGACCTCGGCCGCGCGGTGATCAAGGTCTCGGCGGTCAAGCCGGAGAACCGCATCGTCGAGGCCCCCGCCGCCGTCTTCGAGTCCCAGGAAGACGCCCTGCTGGCCTTCAAGGAAGGCCGGCTGAACCGCGACGTGGTCGTCGTCCTGCGCTTCCAGGGTCCGCGCGCCAACGGCATGCCCGAACTGCACAGCCTGTCGCCCGCCCTCAGCGTCCTGCAGGACAAGGGCTTCAAGGTCGCCTTCGTCACCGACGGCCGCATGTCGGGCGCCTCGGGCAAGACCCCCGCCGCCATCCACGTCAGCCCCGAGGCCCTCGCCGGCGGCCCCCTGGCCCATGTCCAGGACGGCGACATCATCCGCCTCGACGCCGAGACCGGCGTGCTCAGGACGGTCGGCGTCTCCGGCCTGATCGCCCGCCCGGCCGCGCGCCGCACCCCCGCCCACGCCAGCGGCTCGGCCTGGGGCTATGGCCGCGAGCTGTTCGGGGCCTTCCGCCACCTGGTTTCGACCGCCGAGGAAGGGGCTTCGGTCTGCTTCGTCGCCCCGACCGGCCTCGAGTCCAGCATCGACACCCCGCCCGACCCCAATCTGGTCGACCGCACGGTCGACGCCTGATGCAACGCCAGCTGAAACTAGACCGGACCGCCCGCGGGCGAGCCCGGCGCACCACAGGGATACAGGAAGGCTCATGACCGTGACCTGGGACAAGACTCTCCTCGTCGGCGACGTCGGCGGCACCAACGCCCGTTTCGCCATCGCCCACATGGTCAACGGCAAGCCGGTGCTCGAGCATCACCGCGCCTTCCCGGCGTCCGAGCACCCGACCTTCCTCGGGGGCGTGAAGGCCTTCATCGACGGCTGCGACGTCAAGCCGACGTCGGGCGTCATCGCCGTGGCCGGCCCCGTCACCGACGGCGAGATCGACCTGACCAACTCGCCCTGGCGCGTTTCCGAGAAGGAATTGGGCACGCTCGGCCTGGACCCGGTGCGGCTGATCAACGACTTCGAGGCCCTGGCCTGGGGGGCGCCCGCCGTCCCCGCGAACGAACTGGCCTCGCTGGGCGGCCCCGAAGAGGGCGATCCCCACTCGGCCATCGCCGTTCTCGGCCCGGGCACCGGCTTCGGCGTCTCGGCCCTGGTGCGCGACATCCGCGGCAATGAGGTCGCCATGCCCAGCGAAGGCGGCCACGCCTGCTTCGCCCCGGGCGATCCGATCGAGGACGAGATCCTGCGCATCCTGCGCCGCCGCTATGACCGCGTCTCGATCGAGCGCCTGATCTGCGGCCCAGGCCTGCTCAACATGCACCGCGCCCTGGCCGAGATCGACGGACGCGAGACCCATATCGACGACCCGGCCCAGATCACCCAGGAAGCCCTGGACGATCCGCGCGGCCACTGCGGCGCCACGCTGGCCCGCTTCTGCGCTATTCTCGGCGCCGTGGCCGGCGACATCGCCCTGACCACCGGCGCGCGCGGCGGCGTCTACATCGCAGGCGGCATTGCGCCTCGCATCCTGCCCTTCCTCCAGGCCAGCCCCTTCCGCGAGCGCTTCGAGCGCAAGGGCCGCTTCCAGGACTATATGGCGGCCATCCCGACCCACGTGATCCTGCACAAGCACGCGGCGCTCCTGGGCGCGGCTCGGGTGGCGTTCGCCGAGGCCGGCTGAGTTCTAGGGGCGAGGGGCGAGGGGCGAGGAAAAAAATTCGCCCGGCTCGCCTCCAAGCTAGGGCGACCTACCCGGTCGAATTGACTTCCCCCAACCCTCGACCCTCGTCCCTCGACCCTTCCTCCCCCGATCACGCCCCCGGTGACGGCCCCGCGATAATTTATCACACCGGCGTGAACCCAAAGTGATCCGCGGCGTTATCGGGTCTCCACTTGGAAGGGACACCCCCATGCGTAAACTGATCATCGCCGCCGCCGCCACCTTCGCCCTCGCCGGCGTCGCCGCTTGCGAAAGCCAAGCCGACAAGGCCGCTGAAGTGAAGGCTGACGCTCTGGAAGAGCAGGCCGCCGCTGCGCCGACCGAAGCCCAGGAAACCGCCCTCAACGCCGAAGCCGACCGCGTCGAGCAGCAAGCCGGCAACGCCGATGGCGGCATGACCACGGCCAACACCCCGAACACCTCGCCGAGCGACCCGGCCGCCCCGGCCGCCCCGGCCACGACCCCGGCCCACTAAGCCGCGGACGTCCCCCGGGGGTCATGACCCCGGGCGGTATTCGGAAAGGTCAGCCCCCGTCGCGCCCTGCGCGGCGGGGGTTCTTCGTTCAGGCCTGCTTCTTGGGCGGCCACGGAATGAAGGCGCTCGTCCGCGCCACATAGTCCGCATAGCCCGGCCGCCGGTCCTCGGCGCCCTTCTCGCTGATGCCGATGCCCGACCAGCGGGTCAGGGTGAAGGTCAGGAACAGCGGGCCCACGATCGCCCATCGCCCCGCCCCGGTCTCGGCCGCGATCAGCCACAGCCCCCACCAGACGCAGGCGTCGCCGAAATAGTTCGGGTGCCGCGTCCAGCGCCACAGGCCGGTGTCCAGCACCTTGCCCTTGTTGGCCGGGTCGGCGCGGAAATGCTTCAGCTGGGAGTCGCCGATGCTTTCGAAGGCGATGCCGATCACCGCCAACACGGCCCCGGCCCAGCCGACCCAGCCCACCGCCGGCATGTAGTCGACCTGACCCAGCTGCACCGGCAGGCAGGTCAGCCACAGCAGAACCGCCTGCGGCAGGAAGACGTACAGCAGGGCGACGCGTGCGAACGACCATCCACGCGCCTCCTGCTGGCCGGCGATGATCTCCTCATAGCGCCGGTCGGACCCGTTGGCCCGCCACCGCAGGAACAGGTGCCAGCCCAGCCGCAGGCCCCAGACCGCGCACAGCCAGACCAGCAGCCATTTGCGCGTTCCGTCCCCCTCCGTCCGCACCAAGGTCGCCAGCGCCAGCAGCACCATGCCCGTCGGCCAGACCGCGTCGATGAAGCTGACGTCCCTCAGGCGCAGCGAGACACCCCACAGCCCCACCATGACCGCCAGGATCAAGGCCAGGTTCAGGCCCAGCAGGACGGCGATCTCAGCCAGGGTCATCCGGGGATCAGTCGACGCAGATCGTGGCTTCGGCCTTGCCGCCTTCGACCGTCGTATAGCAGCCGAAGCGGCTGGAGTTGGCCTGGCACTGGCCGACCGCGGCCTGCCAGGCCTGCGACGCCGCCGTCACGTCCTCGATCCGGCAGTCGCCCAGGCAGTCGTCGCCGTCGGTGCAGCGCTTGCCCGCATCCGCATAGGAGACCACGCAGCGCTCGGTCTGCATCCGGCCCTGGGGGATCATCTTGCCGCCGCGCGCCGCGCACTCGGTCGCGCTCAGGCCCGAGACCTCGCCGCCGCTCGCCGGCGACTGCACCGCCGTCTCGGCCAGATCCGTCCGGCCGTTCTCCGCCGCCGGCATCGGCTGGCAGGCGGCCGCCATGAGGGCGGCGCAGGCGATCAGCAGTCGTTTCATTTCACTTGGCCCTTTTCGAACCCGGTCCAGACGTCGTCGTAGTCGAGCTGCATCGTCGGCGCAGTCTGCGCCCATTCGGTGGTGCGGATCGGCATGCGGGTCTCGAACATGAAGGCCAGGGTGTCAGCGATCTTCACCGGCTTCAGTTCCGCGGCCACCGCCTTGTCATAGCTGGCCTGGTCCGGCCCGTGGCCGCTCATGCAATTGTGCAGGCTGGCGCCCCCGGGGGCGAAGCCGCCCTCCTTGGCGTCGTACTCGCCCGTCACCAGCCCCATGAACTCGCTCATCACGTTGCGGTGGAACCACGGCGGCCGGAAGGTGTCCTCGGCCACCATCCAGCGCGGCGGGAAGATGACGAAGTCGCAGTTGGCCGTCCCCGGCGTGTCGCTCGGCGACGTCAGCACCGTGAAGATCGACGGATCCGGATGGTCGAAGCTGACCGTCCCGATCGTGTTGAACCGGGCCGTGTCGTACTTGTAGGGCGCGTTGTTGCCGTGCCAGCCGACCACGTCGAGCGGGCTGTGATCAAAGGTCGTGCTGTACAGCCGCCCCCCGAATTTCTGCACGCACTCGGTCGACCGGTCGACGTCCTCATACCAGGCGACCGGGGTCTGGAAGTCGCGCGGGTTGGCCAGGCCGTTCGAGCCGATCGGGCCCAGGTCCGGCAGGCGGAAGGCGGCGCCGTAGTTCTCGCAGACATAGCCCCGGATCGGCCCGGCGCACTCCACCCGGAAACGCACCCCGCGCGGGATGACCACGATCTCGCCCGGCCGTGCGTCGATGCGGCCCATCTCGGTGACGAAAGCCTGCTCGCCCAGCTGCGGCACGATCAGCAGCTCGCCGTCGGCGCAGTAGAAGACCCGGTTCGTCATAGACCGGTTGGCCGCGTACAGATGGATGCCCGTCCCGATCCCCGCCTCGGCGTCGCCATTGCCGCCATAGGTGACCAGCCCTTCGACCCAGTCGGTCGGCTCGCTCGGCATCGGCAGCGGATCCCAGCGCATCCGGTTCGGGCTCGGCGGCGCCTCATGGAACGGCCCCGAACGCACCAGTCCCTGCGAGAACGGCTTGTAGGCCGGGTGCTGCGCCGACGGCCGCAGGCGATACAGCCACGAGCGCCGGTTCTCCGTCCGCGGCGCCGTGAACGCCGTCCCCGACAGCTGCTCGGCGTACAGCCCCATCGGCGTCTTCTGCGGCGAGTTCCGCCCCTCCGGCAACGCCCCGGCGACAGCCTCGGTCGAGAAGTGATTGCCGAACCCCGGCATATACTGAGGCGCGTTGGCTCGCGTCATGTGCTGGTCTCCCTGCCCCGGGTGTAACGCGGTCCCTCTCCCAATGGGAGAGGGCTTGAGCGCACGGCGGCGCAGCCGTCGTCCTTGCGCTCAAGGGTGAGGGTCGATCGCTGGCATTCGGCAAAGCCGCGGCGGCGTCCCCTGCGACGCCTCACGGCGACCGAAGCAGCCGACCCTCATCCGGCGCTTCGCGCCACCTTCTCCCATCGGGAGAAGGACAAGGCCGCATCAGAACCCCTGGCTCGCCGCCATCCGCTCGTGATGGAAGCCCGCATCGCCCAGCAGTTCGTTCAGCACCCGCACCCGCTTCATGAACAGGCCGACGTCGAACTCGTCGGTCATGCCGACGCCGCCGTGCATCTGCACCGCCTCCTGCACCGCCAGTTCGGCGACGCGCCCGGCCTTGGCCTTGGCCACTGAGACCGCCAGCGGCGCATCCTCGCGGCCCGCGTCCAGCGCCGTCAGCGCGCCCATCGTCGCCGCCCGCGCGATCTCGATCTCCGAGAACAGATGCGCCGCGCGATGCTGCAGCGCCTGGAACTCGCCGATCAGCTTGCCGAACTGTTTCCGGGTGCGCAGGTACTCCAGCGTGACCTGGAAAGCCTGGTCGCCCGCCCCGGTCAGCGACGCCGCCGCGCAGGCCCGGCCCAGGTCCAACGCCGATTCCAGCAGCCGCTCGCCGCCGTCGACCGACCCGATCACCGCGTCCGCATCGACCATGACGTCGGTCAGCGTCACCCGCGCCGCATTGTGCGCATCGACCATCACCGTCCGCTCGATGTCGACCCCGACCGTCTTCGGATCGACCAGGAACAGGGTCAGGCCGTTCTCGGTCAGGGCCGCCACGATCAGGGCGTCGGCGACATGGCCGTCCAGCACGAAGCCCTTGGCCCCGTTCAGCTTAAAGCCGTTGCCCGAGCGCTCGGCCACGGTGGCGATGCGCGCCGGCGCATGCTTGGCGCCTTCATCCACCGCCAGCGACACGATCGCCTCGCCCGCCGCGATGCGCGGCAGCCAGGCCGCCTGCTGCTCGGCCGAGCCGCCCTTCAGCACCGTCGCCGACAGCACCCCCGAGCCGAGGAAGGGCGACGGCGTCAGCGTCCGCCCCAGCGCCTCGGCCACCACCCCCGCCTCGACCGCGCCGAGACCCGAGCCGCCGTGCTCCTCCGGGATGACCACCCCGGCGAACCCCATCTCGCCGAACGCCCGCCACAGCTCCCGCGACACCCCGTCGGCGTCGTTGGAGTCCCGCAGCTTCCGCAGATGCGCGATCGGCGCGTTCTCGCTCAGGAAGCCGTCCGCGGCCTCCTTCAGCATGGTCTGCTCTTCGGTCAGGATCAGGGACATCGAACGGGCCTCACGAACCGTAGGGAGCGCCGGCAAGGCGTTCCGACAAGAGATACTGCACCGCCAGGACGCCGAGGCTCGCCGCCAGGACGAGCGTGGCCCGCGGCATTCGGCGTGGCGCATGGCGGAACAATGCGACAAGGAATAACGGCGAGAGTACGATCCCGCTCGCCATCAGCAGGCTCGGCCACGGCCACCATCCCGACAGCTGAGCGTATGCGACCACCCAGATACAGATCAGCCCGACGGCGACCGTGGCGGGCACGGTCAGGGCGGCGACAAACATGGCGATCCGCTCGAAGACGGGTCCGGACGCCACGGTCACGCCCCCGGCAGCTGCAGCAGGTGTTTGGCGATGATGTTCAGCTGGATCTCGCTGGTCCCGCCCTCGATGGAGTTGGCCTTGGTGCGCAGCCAGTCGCGCGCCGCCCCGCCGTGGTTCGAGCGCTCGCTCTCCCACTCCAGCGCGTCCGAGCCGCCCGCCGCCATCAGCAGTTCGTGGCGGCGCTTGTTCAGCTCCGAGCCGTAGTATTTCAGCATCGAGGCGATGGCCGGATGGGCCTGCCCCGCCTTGACCTGGTCGCCGACCCGCTCGAGCGCCAAGCGGAAGGCCGCGCCATCCACCTCCAGCTCGGCGATCCGTGCACGGAGCATCGCGTCGTCCAGCCGCCCGTCCTCGTCGGCGCCGATCGAGTCCACCGCCACCTGGCCCAGCGGCCGGCCGCCGCGCACCTCGCCCATGGCCCCGATCATGGTCCGCTCGTGGGCCAGCAGATATTTGGCCACGTCCCAACCGCGGTTCAGCGTCCCGACCAGGTTCTCCTTCTCGACGCGCACGTCGTCGAAGAAGGTCTCGCAGAACGGGCTCTTGCCGCTGATCAGGGTGATCGGCTTGGTCGAGACGCCGGGGGTCGCCATGTCGAACAGGACGAAGGAGATGCCCAGGTGCTTGGGCGCCTCGGGGTCGGTGCGCACCAGGCAGAAGATCCAGTCGGCCTTGTCGGCGTAGCTGGTCCACACCTTCTGGCCGTTGACGATCCAGTGGTCGCCCTTGTCTTCCGCCCGCGTCTGCAGGCCCGCCAGGTCCGACCCGGCGCCCGGCTCGGAATAGCCCTGACACCAGCGGATCTCGCCGCGCACGATCTCGGGCAGGAAGCGCTGCTTCTGTTCCTCGGTGCCGAACTTCAGCAGCGCGGGGCCGAGCATCCAGATGCCGAAGCTGTTCAGCGCGGGCTGGGCCCCGATGCGGCGCAGTTCCGACGCCAGCACCTTGGCCTGCTCGCGGCTCAGGCCCCCGCCGCCGTACTCGCTCGGCCATTCCGGCGCGGTCCAGCCCTTGGCCCCCATCCGCTCCATCCAGAGCTTGTGGCCCGGCGTCTTGAAGCTCGGATTGCGGCCGCCCCAGATGGCGTCCTCGTCATGCCCGCCGCCGCGCACTTCGGCCGGGCAGTTCGCCTCCAGCCAGGCCCGCGTCTCGGCGCGGAAGGTCTCGAGATCGGTCATTGTGAACCCTCGTCACCCCCGCGAAGGCGGGGGCCCGCGTTTCCTCTGTCACGGGTTTAGCAGGCTTTCAGGAGTGACGCTGCGTCAGCTCTCCGTGTCTCCTCCCAATCCCCGATGGGGAGGAGACTCACACCCCGCCCGGCAGGAACGGCGAAAACGTGATGACCGTGAAGGTGTCGCGGATGTTCTTGCGGGTCTGCACCGACTTCGTGACGAACGTCCCGATGTCCAGCTCCTTGGGCAGCTGGAACTTGGCCAGCAGGTCGTACTGGCCCGAGGTCGAATAGACCTCCGAGACGTATTCGACATTGTCGACGATGTCCGCCGCCACGTCGTTGGCGTGGCCCAGCTCGCATTTGATGAAGACGAAGATGGCGGTCATCATGGCGGCAGTCCCGAAGCGAGGGTCGAGGGTCGAGGGTCGAGGTTGACCTTTACATGGCGACGAGGGGGTAAGGCGAGTTGACCAGCAAGAAAACACCGGCGGCAGGTTCTCCCCTCGACCCTCGACCCTCCACCCTCGACCCTGCCCCTGACTACGAGGCCGAGTACAACAACCGCGCCCGGGTGCCGGACCACCAGACCGTCATGGCCCGCTGGCGCGAGACCGGCGAGGCCGCCCGCGCCGCAACGCCGCCGACCGAGCTCCGCTACGGCCCCGGCGAGCGCGAGGTCATGGACCTGTTCTCCGCCGGAGATGCCGCCCCCATCGCCGTCTTCCTGCACGGCGGCTACTGGCAGGCCCTGGACCGCAAATGGTTCTCCGGCCTGGCGCCGGCGCTGAACGCCCACGGCGTCAGCCTGGCCATCCCGTCTTACGACCTGGCCCCCTCGGTCCGGCTCGGCCGCATTCTCAGGCAGGTCCGCGAGGCAGTCGAAGCCGTGCGCGCCCGCACAGGTTCGCGCCCCGTCGTCTTCGGCCACTCCGCCGGCGGGCATATGGCCGCCGGCATGCTCAGCGAGGCCCGCGCCTCCGCCGCCGTCGCCATCTCCGGCGTCTTCGACCTGACCCCCCTGATCCCGACCTCTCTGAACATCGCCCTGCGCCTCGACGCGGCCGAGGCCGCCGCCCTGTCGCCCATCCACTGGCCCGTGCCCAACGGCTCGACGCCCGGCGGCACGATCCTCGACTGCCTCGTCGGCGCCGACGAAAGCCCCGAATTCCTGCGCCAGTCGAAGATGATGGCCGACCTCTGGGCCGCCCAGGGGGTCGAGACCCGCTACGAAGCCCTCCCCGGCCTCAACCACTTCACCGTCCTGGACCCCCTGTTCGACAAGGACAGTGCGATGGTGAAGCGGATCGTCGAGCTGGCGAGGGGCTAGGCAAATATCCCCCGCTCATCCCGGCGAATGCCGGGATCCAGATGCGATGTCTGAATGGTCAGGCCGTGCAACGCAGGACCCTGTGCCAGCCCTCCGCGCCATACGATCTGGAGCCCGGCATTCGCCGGGACGTGTGGTGAAGGGGTCGCTCGAAACACGACCGGGCGACCTCAACGATATCGAAGACCAACCCAAGGCGGCGCCGTTCGCGGCGGGTGAGGCGTCAGTCGAAGGTTTCCAGATCGGCTCTTTGCAGACTCGGCGGCGGGCCGAAACGGTTGTCCTTCTCATCACCGGGTACAATGCCCACGAGCAGGTGGAACGAGAGGTTGATGGCCGGCGCCAGCCAGTCAGACGCCTGAACGCCTAGGCGGGCGGCGAAAGGAGCCAAACTCCCCACCGCGACAGGCGCCAGAAACCACCATCCTGTACGGCCAAAGTCATGAAGGCGTCGCGCCACGGTAAGCGGCCAGACCACCAGGGCGAAGCCCAGGGACACCAGCGAAAGCCCTAGAATGACGGGATCATTTCCCATGCCTCTCGGAACATTCCACAGCGCGAAGGCAACGATCAGCAGGCAAGCCCAATATTGCCTGCGATCCGAGCGGCCGGCGGCGAACCTCAGAAACTTTGAATTTCCCAACCCGCCCTCCGACCGAAACAAGCCGTGACGGCCGCCACCTTGACGCATCGGCCCGCACAGTCGAGTCAGGTTCCCGAACTCCGGAGCCTGATATGCGCCACGACCGCCTCGCCGTCCTCACCGCCCTTGAGACCCAGGGCGTGGCCCCCGTCTTCTACCACCCGGATCCCGAGGTCAGCCTCAATGTGATCCGCGCCTGCGCCCGCGGCGGCGCCAAGGCGATCGAGTTCACCAACCGCGGCGACTTCGCCATCGACCTGTTCGGCGACCTCGCCCGCGAGCTGCAGAAGACCGACCCTGACATCATCCTCGGCATCGGCTCGGTCGTCGACGCCGGCACCGCCGCGATGTTCCTGAACCGGGGCGCCCGCTTCATCGTCAGCCCCTGCCTCGTCCCCGACGTGGCCAAGGTCTGCAACCGCCGCATGACCGCCTACTTCCCCGGCTGCGGCTCGGTCACCGAGATCGGCCAGGCCCACGAGCTGGGCTGCGAGATCGTCAAACTGTTCCCGGGCGCCAGCGTCGGCGGCGCCGACTTCGTCAAGGCCGTCATGGGCCCCATGCCCTGGACCAAGATCATGCCGACGGGCGGCGTCGACCCCGACGAGGCCAGCATCGCCAAATGGTTCGGCTCCGGCATCGTCGCCGCCGGCATGGGCTCGAAACTCATCACCGACGCCGCCGTCAAGGCCGGCGACTGGGCGGGCATCGAGGCGCAGGTGAAGGCGACGGTGGCGGCGATCGCTGCGTTCCGGGCCAAGAAGTGACGAGTGGCGAGTGACGCGTGACGAGCAGGAAGTGCTACTCGCACCTCCAGGGCCCGCCACTCGCCACTAACCACTCGCCACTACGTCAAAGCCCCAGCGTCGGGCTATCCAGATCCAGCTCGCTCGCCGGGATGACCACCACGTCCGGGTGCGCGGCGCGCAGGGCGTCGATGAACATCGAGGCCTGGCCGACGACCACGACATAGGCGTCTTCCGAGCTCACCACCTGGGCCGCCTCGCGCACCGTCGCCGGGGTCGTGGCGTTGATCTTGGTCGAATAGGCGTCGATCTCGGACAGCGGCAGGCCATAGGTCACAGCATCCGACAGGAAGCCGCCCAGGCCGCCGGTGGTCTCCACCGAGCGCGAGAAATTGCCGGTGATGAAGGTCTCGCGATCGACCACCGTCTGCTCGCTCACCGGCTCGCTGCGCAGCCGATCGAACTCGGCCAGCACCAGGCCGACGACCTCGGCGGCGCTCTCGTTCTTGGTCTGGGTCGAGGCGGTCAGCAGGGCCCCGTCGACGCGCGAGCCGAGGTTGGAATAGGCCCCGTAGCTGAGGCCGCGCTTGGCCCGCACCTCCTGGAACAGGTGGCCGTTCTGGCCGCCGCCGATGATGCTGTTGACCACCGACAGCGGATACCAGCTGTCGTCCGACCGCTTGGGCGCGCGCACCGCCGCGGCCACCGCCGCCTGGCCGGCGCCCGGCAGGTCGACGACCACCACCCGCGGGGCCAGGACCTGGCCGTCGCGCGCCGCGATCACGGGCGCCGCGCCCGCCGGAGCGGTCCAGCCGCCGAAGGTCTTCTCGGCGAAGGCGAAGGCCTCCTCCGGGCTCAGGCCGCCGGTGACGATCAGGGTGGCGTTGTCCGGCCGCCAGGTGCGGGCATGGAAGCCGACCACGTCCTCGCGGGTCAGGGCGCCCAGGCTCGTCGGCGTGCCCGAGGCGGGCCGCCCATAGGCCGCGCCGCCATAGGCCAGGCGGTTCAGCACCACCCCGGCCAGCGGCCCGGGCTGGCGCAGATTCACCGTCAGGGCGTTGACCGCCTGCGTCTTGCTGCGCGCCACCTCGGCCTCGGCGAAGTCGGGGCGCATGACCACGTCGGCGACCACGGCGCCGACCGCGTCGGCCGAGGCCGTCGGGGCCGAGACGAACAGGGTGGTGGCGTCCGCCCCGGCCCCGCCGCCGATATTGGCGCCCAGAGCCTCCAGCGTGCTGGCGATCTGCGGCGCCGTGCGGCCGCCAGCGCCCTGGGTGACCAGGTTGGCGGTCATGGTCGCCAGACCGGCGCGGTCCTGGGGATCCGCCGCCGCCCCGCCGGCGATGACCAGCTGGGCGTTCATGATCGGCAGGTCGGTCGACTTGGCGGCCAGCACGCGCAGGCCGTTGGGCAGGCGGCGTTCGACCACGTTCGGCGTGGCCATGGCGCGCACCGCGCCCGGCGCCGGCGGCGCCATCCGCTGGCCCTCAGGCAGCAGTTCGTTCGGCGGCAGGATGGCCGGCGGCACGGTCACGAAGACCGGCATCGGGGCCGGATTCCTGTAGCTGTCCTCCGGCGTGCCGGCCGGGCGCTGGCTTTCGTCCTGGTAGCGCAGCGAGACCCGCGCCTGCTCATTCAGATAGGTCCGCGCCACGCGCTGCACGTCGGCGGCGGTGACGTTCTGGATCGCGGCGAGCCGGGCGTCGGCGGCGCGCGGGTCGTTCTCGTTGACCAGCGACTGGCCCAGGATGAAGGCCCGGCCCGAGGCCGTCTCGCGCTGGCGCAGGGCCGAGGAGACAAGCTCCGTCTTGGCCTCGGCCAGTTCGGCGGCGGTCACAGGCTCCGCGCGGACGCGCTCCAACTCGGCGTTCAGCGCCGCCTCGACGTCGGGGATGGCCTTGCCGCGCGCGACCACGGCGGTGACGCCGATGACGCCGTCCTCCTCCATGCTGTTCAGGCCGAAGTCCGCCGAGCTGGCCAGCTCGGTGCGATAGACCAGGGCCTGGTGCAGGCGCGAGCTGTCGCCGCCCGACATGATCGCCTCCAGCACGTCCAGGGCGGCGCTGTCGGCGTGGTTGGCGGGGACGCCCGGATAGATGGCCCCGATGGCCGGCAGCGGCACGTTCGGCGCATAGGCCTCGACCAGCCGCGGCTGGGTGCGCGGGGTCTCGACCGGCCGCTCAAGCACCGGCACCGGCCGCTCCGGATTGCGGATGCCGGCGAAATACTGGTCCACCCAGCGGTCGAGCTGGGCCGGGTCGAAATTGCCCGACACGATCAGGGTCGCGGTCGCCGGCCGGTAGTAGGCCTCGTGGAAGGCGCGGGCGTCCTCGATGCGGGCCGAGTCCAGCTCCTCGATCGAGCCGATCACGCTGCGGCGGTAGATGCTCTCGTCGAAGCTGTTGTCGCCCATGACGAAGCGCTGGAAGCGCCCGTACGGCGGCGCATAGACGCGCTGGCGCAGCTCCTCCTTCACGATCGAGCGCTCGGCGTCGAACACCGCCTGGTCGACCACCGGCCGCGCCATCCGCTCGGCGTGGGTCCACAGCATGGTCTCCAGATACTGCGGCGGGACCGTCTCGTAGTAGTTGGTCATGTCCTGGCCGGTGGAGGCGTTGCGCGTGCCGCCGGCGTTCTCGACGAGGGTCGAGATCTGGCCGTAGGGCAGGTTCACGGTCTTGCGGCTGAGGATGTGTTCGAACAGGTGGGCGAAGCCCGAGCGGCCCTGCGGATCGTCCTTGCCGCCGACGTCGTACCAGACCTGCACGGTCACAGTGCCCGCCGTCGGGTCCGGCATGGCGTAGACGTCCAGCCCATTGCCCAGCTCGCGGTGGGTGAACTGTAGCGGCGGGACTTCGATGGTCGCGGACGTTTGCGCCATGGCCGGCGCAGCGGCGAACGGCGCGAGGGCGAGTAGAGAAGCTCCCAGAAGGGCTGCGGTGCGGGTCATCGGTGTCTCCCCCAGAGGTCAGGGGCCGAACCGTATCAGCGACGGCGCCGCCGCCTAGTTACACCCCCGTAATGAAGCTCATACGGGCCCGGCGGCGAAGTCCGTCGGTCAGCCGGCCAGGATCGCCTCGACCTCGTCGCGGGTCGGCAGCGAGGGCTGCGCTCCCGGCCGGGTCGCCGCAATCGCCCCCGCGGCGCAGGCGAAGTCCAGGGCCGCCTGCGGCTCCATGCCTTCCAGCAGAGCCACGGTGATCGCGCCCACGAAACAGTCGCCCGCGCCGGTGGCGTCGACCGCCTTGACCTTGGGCGGCTTGGCCCAGGCCATCTCGACGCCGCGCTGGTACATGACCGCGCCGCGCGCGCCCTTGGTCACCACCACCCGGCCGCCGCCGTGGTGCAGCAGGTCGCCGTAGAAGGCCGCCTCGGTCTCGTTGACGATCAGCAGGTCGGCGCGCCGCAGCAGCTGGTCCGAGACCGGCGCCGCCGGGGCCAGGTTGACGCAGACGAACTCCGTGGCCCGCCCGACCGCCGCCTCGACGATGTCCATCGGCAGCTCCAGCTGAACGATCAGCGGGCATTCGATCCGCGCCGGAAGCTGCTCGGGCGAGGCGAGGTGATTGGCTCCCGCCGCCACCACGATCTGGTTCTCGCCCTCGGGATCGACGGCGATCAGGGCCACCCCGGTCGGCGCCTGCGAATCGGCGATGACGTGGCCGATATCGACGTCGTCAGCCAGCAGCAGGGCCATCGCCTCCTCGGCCATGGCGTCGCGCCCGACCCGGCCATACAGGCAGACGTCGCCGCCCAGTCTTTGCGCCGCCAGCGCCTGGTTGGCGCCCTTGCCGCCCGGATGCCGCGCCAGGGTCGCGCCGGTCACCGTCTCCCCCGCCCGCGGCAGGCTGGGCGCGGTGGCGACGAAGTCCAGGTTGATCGAGCCGACGACGGTGATGTTCAAGACAAACGCTCCTGCCCGCCGCAGCGGACCGTTCCCGCCCTCCATAGACTCCGCTCGCCGCATTTGGCCACCGCCACGGTCCGGGAAGCGGAGCGGGGGATAAGGCGCGGACCTCCGGGATTCCCCCGATGCCCCTCGCGGCCGGCCTCCTCCCATGTGCACGCCGGTTTCAATCCCCGTGCGCGGAGCAGCTCCCATGCCGACCGGCAAACCCAACATCATGGTCATTTTCGGCGACGACATCGGCACCTGGAATGTCGGCGCCTACACCCACGGCCTGATGGGGCGAACGCCCAACATCGACAGCATCGCCAAGGAAGGCTGCCTGTTCACCGACCACTACGGCCAGCCCAGCTGCACCGCCGGCCGCGCCGCCTTCATCATGGGCCAGCTGCCCATCCGCACCGGCATGACCACCATCGGCATTCCCGGCTCGGCCCGCGGCATCCAGAAGGAGGACCCGACCCTGGCCGAGGTGCTCAAGACCCAGGGCTACGCCACCGGCCAATTCGGCAAGAACCACCTCGGCGACCGCAACGAGTTCCTGCCCACCGTCCACGGCTTCGACGAATGGTTCGGCAACCTCTACCACCTGAACGCCGAGGAGGAGCCGGAAGAGCTCGACTATCCCGGCCAGAAGAACCCCGAATACACCAAGAAATTCGGGCCCCGCGGCGTCCTTCACGCCTGGGCCAGCGACAAGGACGACCCCACCGACGACGGCATCTTCGGCAAGCGCGGCAAGCAGAAGGTCGAGAACACCGGCATGCTGACCCGCAAGCGCATGGAGACCTTCGACCATGAGGTGCTGGGCTACACGCTCGACTGGCTCGACCGGGTCGGCAAGGGCGACAAGCCCTGGTTCTGCTGGTTCAACACCACCGCCATCCACATCTTCTCGCACCCTGCGCCGCAGTATGTGCAGAAGGCCGTCGACGAGGGCCGGGCCGAGGAGGACGTGGTCCGCGCCCGCATGATCGAGCACGACGAGCACGTCGGGGCCCTGCTGGCCAAGATCAAGGAGCTCGGCGTCGACGACAACACCATCGTCGTCTACTCGACCGACAACGGCAACGAGCTGATGCTGTGGCCGGACGGCGGCTACGCCCCGTTCCGCGGCGAGAAGGGCACGACCTGGGAGGGCGGCGTCCGCGTCCCCTGCCTGATCAAATGGCCCGGCGCCATCCCCGCCGGCAGCACCTCAAACGGCCTGCAAAGCCATGAGGACCTGTTCCTGACCCTCGCCGAGGCCGGCGGCGCGACCGGGATCAAGGACAAGCTGCTCAAGGGCGTCGACTTCAACGGCATCAACTACAAGGTGCACCTGGACGGCTACAACAACATCGCCCACTGGAAGGATCCGGAGAACACTCCGTCCGAGCGCGAGACCATCTTCTACTACGACGAGACCGACCTGATGGCGGTCCGGGTCCGGCACTGGAAGATGCACATCGGCGTCAAGCGGGGCGGCAGCTGGTGGAACGAGAAATACTACCCCAGCGTGCCCTACCTCTTTAACCTGCTGATGGATCCGATGGAGAAGATGGATCCCGAAAGCGAGGAATGGGGCTACATCGGCCGCAAATTCTTCGGCTCGAAGCTGTGGGCGCCCAATGCGGCGGCGCCGTTCATCGCCGAGCATCTCGAAAGCCTCAAAGCCTACCCGCCTCGCCAGGGCGCCGACACCCTGTCGATGCATGTGGCGCTCGAGAAGGCCATGGCCCAGATGCAGAACCCGGCCGCCAGCAGCAACTGACCGTCAGGCCAGGGCTTCCGCCAGCAGTTCGAACACGCCGTCGGCGTCCGCGTGCGTCACCCAACGGTGCGGCAGCCCGCGGGCGACCGTCTCTCGGAACTCCACCGCCGTATGTCCGCGGGTCAGTTCGCTGTCGGTCTCCACCGCCACACGGCAGTCCTTGGTCCTGAACAACTGCGGTCGCGCCAGCCAGGCCACCGGCAGCAGGTCGTGCACCGGCGGGGCCTCGCCGCCGACGATGTCGCGCTCGACCTTCTCGGAGAAGCGCATCATCGCCGCCGCCGTGTCGGCGCTGGGCGAGCCGATGCCCGCGATCGCCGCGATCCGCGAGTCGGTGGCTCGCACCTGATGGGTGACGTCCAGGCCGAAGAGCACCACGTCGCAGCCGCTGCGCAGCACTTCGTCCGCGGCCTCGGGGTCGGCCCAGACATTGTACTCGGCCGAGGCGGTGATGTTGCCGCCCTCGCTGCGCGCCCCGCCCATGATCGCCACCGGGCCCAGCCGCTGGGCGAGCATCGGCTCCTTGCGAAGGGCCAGGGCCAGATTGGTCATCGGCCCCAGCACGGCCAGGCCCACCATCCCCGCCTCGCGCTCCATGACGCGATTGATGATGGCGTCGACGCCGTGCCCGTCGGCCAAGGCCGTCTTGGGCGGGAACGGGGCCATGAAGCCCAGTCCCTCCTCGCCGTGGAACTCGCCCGCCCCGGTCGGCTTGCGGCGCAGCGGCCGGTCGGCCCCGGCGTGCACCGGCACGTCCTCGCGCCCGGCGATCTGGCGCAGCATCCGCGCATTGCGCGCCGTCTTGGCCAGCGGCGCATTGCCCCCGACCGTGGTCACCGCCAGCAACTCCAGCTCACGCGAAGCAAAGGCCAGCATAAGCGCCACGGCGTCGTCCACGCCGGGGTCGCAATCGATGATCAGGGCTTGTCGGGTCACCCGCGGAGCAATGGAGCGGCGCGCGCGGATAGGCAACCTCAGCGTTCTGCCGAATGCGCCGTCAGCTGGATCTCCACGATGCCGCCAGTCCCGAGCAGGCCCGTCGTTCCCACCGCCGTCCAGGCCGGGCGCGGCCCGCTGGCGAACTCGCGCCAGACCCGGGCGATGATCTCGATCTGCTGGTTCTTGGTCCCGGCGAAGTCCGGTCCCTCCCAGACGTGGAAGCTGTTGATCAGGGCCACGTCGTCCATGCTTGCCCCCGCCGCCGCCAGGGTCCGGTTCAGCCCGGTCAGGGTCCGCCGCACCTGGGCCTCGAAGGCCGCCAGGTCGGTCCCCTCGCCCTCGGCCCGGAAGACGATGGCGCCCGAGACGTACAGCGTATCCCCGGCCCGCCGCGCCGGGGCGTAGCCGACGTCGTCGTGCGCATGCTGTCCGCCGCGGGACGGGATGATCACCTCACCGCCCGAACTCGGCAGCCGCACCGGATAGGTCGGGTCGGGAGCGGTCTGGGCCAGCGTCAGGGCGACAGCTAGGGCCGCGTTCTGGATATGCATGCGACAGCTCCCGTTCGCCGCCCTTCATGCCGAGCGGGGGTCCCCCACTCAACTTAAGCTTTGGTCACGCACGCGCGCACGCCGAACGTCCGATGGAAGTTTCTGAGGTGACCGTTCCAACTGTGCCCTGTTCTCGTGGTCAGTCGCTGCTAGGGTGAGCGGAAATGAGCCACCATTATACGAATGTTGAGCGTGCGAGGCTCGCCTTGGAGGGGTTGTCCCTGGGCGACGCGTTCGGCGACCAGTTTTTTCTTTCGGGCGATCAGATCGACCACCAGATCGCGACGCGCACGCTCCCGTCCGCGACCTGGCTGACCACAGACGACACCATCATGTCCCTGTCGGTCGTCGAAAACCTTATCCAGCACCAGGGCGTCGATCAGGACGCACTCGCGGCAGCCTTCGGGCGCCGATACCTTGAGGATCCGAACCGGGGATACGGCGGCACTGCGCATCGAATCCTGCGCGCGATTGCCAACGGCGCGTCTTGGGAAGTTGCGGCGAACGAAGCGTTCGACGGCATGGGATCCCATGGAAACGGGGCCGCAATGCGCTCGGCGCCGTTAGGAGCCTATTTTGCAGACGCCGAGACGGACTTTCTCGCCGAGCAGGCCCGGCGCGCCGCAGTGGTCACCCACGCCCACCCCGAGGGCCAGGCCGGCGCCGTTGCGGTCGCGGTCGCCGCCCAGTACGCCGCCCGCCGGGAAGCGGCGGCGGAGCCCTACGAACTGCTTAAAGCCGCCTACGACCACCTTGAGCCGGGCGATACGCGCTCCGGAATCCGCCGGGCGCTCGACATTCCCTTCGAGCGCGCCCCCGAGACGGTGGCGGCGATGATTGGGAGCGGAGAAAAAGTCAGTTCGGCGGACACAGTGCCGTATTCGCTGTGGTGCGCCGCGCGACACCTCGGAGATTTCGAGGCCGCCATGTGGGCGACTGTCAGCGGCCTCGGAGATCGGGACACGACCTGCGCCATCGTCGGCGGCATCGTTTCGCTCGCGGTTGGGCGCGAGGGGCTTCCGCCAGCATGGATCGCCCATCGCGAGCCGCTTCCCACCCTCGATTGAGTTTGCCTACGGCGAATTCAAGCGCATGCCGTGACACAACGCTCCGCCAGAACCTCGGCCGAGTCCACCAGCGGAACGCTGACCTCGCGCGCCTCCAGCAGCAGCGGCACCTCCGTGCAGCCGCCGATCACCGCCTCGGCCCCGGCCCCGACCAGCGCCGCCGCCAGCCGCCGCATCTCGCCCCGCGGCCCGTCGCTGAGGTCGCCGGCCTTGAAGTCGAACACCGCCGTCATGAAGGCCGCGCGGTCAGCTTCCGACATCATCACCGGCGCCAGTCCCCCTTCCGTCAGGGCCGCCGCATACAGCCGCTCGCCGCCGGGCGTGGCCAGCACCCCGATGCGTCGCGCCCCGGTCGCCTTGGCGGCCTTCACCGTCGCCTCGACCATGTCGATGAAGGGCAGGCCCGCGGCGCGGATCGCCTCGGCGTGGGCGTGGGCGGTGTTGCACGGCATGGCCAGCACCTGGGCCCCGGCCTCGCGCAGCCGCACGGCCATCTCGCCCAGCACCCGCTCGGCGCCCGCCGGGTCCGTATGCCGGTTCGGCACATGCGGGTTCAGGTCGACCAGCATGCGCAGGTGATCCTCATCCCGCTTCGCCGGCGTCAGCGCCTGCACCCGCGCCATGAAGGCCGTGGTCGCCACCGGCCCCATGCCGCCCAGCACGCCCAGCGTCTTGCTCATCGTCGGTCCTCGTCGTTCCGACCTCGCCTAGCAGACCTCCGCGGCCCGCGGAACGGCCTCCGGCGGCGTCAGACCGGGGCGGGCGCCGCTCCCGCGCGTTCGTTGCGCAAGGCGTCCAGGGCCCGGGCCACATTCTCGAGGGTGTAGGGCTTCTGCAGCACCGCCCGGCCGACATGGGCCTCGGGGAGGGTCGTCTGCTCGCCGTATCCCGACGCGAAGATGTAGGGGATGCCCAGCGCCCTCAGCCGATCGGCCACGGCATAGCTGGTCCGGTCGCCCAGGTTGATATCCAGCATCGCCAGGGACGGCGCTCCGGACTCGATCACCTCCAGGGCCGCCTCCACGGTCGAGGCCGTCATCACGGCGGACGCCCCCAGCCGGGTCAGCACGTCCTCGGCGTCCAGGGCGATGATGAGGCTGTCCTCCACCAGCAACATCCGCTCACCGGTCAGGACGGCGCTCGGCGGCGGCGTCGGGTGCCCGATCGAGGGTCGGGGGAAGCGCACGCGGGGAACATGCTCGCCGCCGCTCTGCGAGACGTGGCGCGCCGGGATTCTCAGCCGCGCCGTGACGCCCGCGGGCGCATAGTCGATGGACGCCTCGCCGCCGAGATCATAGGGCACGGAGCGGTCGATGATCGTCGTCCCGAAGCCCTTGCGGGTCGGCGTCTTCACGGGCGGACCGCCCCGCTCCGTCCATTCGACCAGCAGGTCGCCGTCGGACTGGACCTTCCAGGTGATGTCGACCGTCCCCTGGTCGGAAAGGCTGCCGTACTTGGCCGAATTGGTCACCAGCTCGTGCATCACCAGCGCCATGGTCGAATAGGCCTGGGGGTTCAGCAGCACATGCCCGCCCTGGGACCGGATGCGGTCCGGGCGGTCGGCCAGGAAGGCCGCGGCCTCGGCGTCGATCAGCGCCTGGATCGGCGCCGGTCCCCAATGGTCGTCGGTGATCTGGTTGTGCGCCCGCGCCAGGGCGTGGATGCGGCCGTCGACCAATTTGACGAAGCTCTCGATGGTGTCGTCGTGCGGCTTGGACTGCCGGATCAGCCCCCGGATCACGCCCAGGATGTTGCGCACCCGGTGGTTCAGCTCCGCGATCAGCAGCTCCTGCCGCTCGCTGGCCTGTTGCCGCTGAAGCGTCGCCGCATCGGCCATGCGCAGCACGACCTCGACCAGGGTGGCCCGCAGGGTTTCGGCCACCCGCAGCTCCGAGGCGGTGAACGGCCGGGCGCGTCCCTTCACGGTCTCCTTCCACTCCGCGAAGCTTTCGCGGGGCGTCAGTCGGGGACCGTTCGGCCCATAGGTGACCGGCTTGTGCGGATCGCCGCCCCAGCTGACCGAACGCACCAGCTCGCGCCGGAACAGGATCACGAAATTCGGCGCCGCGCGCGAGATCGGAATGGCCAGCAGCCCGGCCACCGACGCCGGCACGGAGGTCGCGTCCGGGACCAGTTCGGCGATGTGGTCGGTCGCATAGACCCGGTCCGGGCTGACCTCGTTCAGCCGGGCGACGATGCGGCGCATGTCTGCGGCGTCCGGCGTCGCGCCCGACGAAGCCTGGCTGCCCTTGATCCAGACGCCGACCCCGTCGGCGGGGATGGCCGAGGTCAGGATGTCGCTGAGCCAGTCCGGGTCGTTCAGCAGGGTGTCGTCCGACGCCACCGCCCCCAGCAACTGGTCCGAGATGTCCCGCGCACGGCGCTCGAACTCGACCAGCTCCTTCCGCTCGCGGCTCTCCAGTCGCATCGAGAACATCTGCGCCAGCAGCTCGCAGACCGAGCGGCGCTCGAAGGTCGGCGACATCGGGCTGTAGTGATGGCAGGCGAACAGCCCCCACAGCTGGCCGTCGACGATGATCGAAATCGACATCGAGGCGCGCACGCCCATGTTGCGCAGGTATTCGATGTGGATCGGCGAGACGCTGCGCAGCACCGACAGCGACAGGTCCAGCAGGCGCCCCTCGCTGTCCCGGGCCGGGACCACCGGCGCCGGCTCGGCGTCCACGTCGCTGATGATCCGCAGCAGGTTGCGCTTGTACAGCGCGCGCGCCTGGCGGGGGATGTCGTTGGCCGGATAGTGCAGGCCCTTGAAGCTGCCGATGCCCGCCCGGCACGCCTCGGCCACCACCTCGCCCGAACCGTCCTCGGCGAAGCGGTAGATCATGACCCGGTCGAAATCGGTCAGGGCCCGAACCAGGCGCGCGCCCTCGTTGAAGAACCTTGGGAAGTCCGGCGTCCGGTCCAGGCGCGCCACCATCGAGCGCACGGTGTTGGTCGCGTCGCCGCCGGGTTCGCTGGAGGGCTGGGCCTCGATGATCGTGCGGCCGCCCGACAGGTGCACGGCGACGTCGAAGGGCTTGCGCCCCGGGATGAGCCTGCAGTGGAACAGGCGCTCGACCGCATCGTCGCCCAGCAGCATGGCGGCGCGATTGCGCAGATTGTGCAGGGCCTCGGGGTCGACCAGATCGCCGAACGGCCGCCCGATCAGATCGGCCGCCTTCACGCCGGTGAACACCTCAAGATTCGCCGACGCCCGATCGACCGTCCAGTCGTCGGTCAGGCTGACCAGAAAGCCGATCGGCTGGATCGCGCCCAGCAGATGGATCGGCTCGCGATCGCAATTGGTCAGGTCGACGGCTTCGCCTGGGGCCCGGATCATGCGGCGACCCTCATCTGCGCGGCGTCGTGGAAGCGTTGGAACACCGACCGCGCCGCCGCGACGGCCGCGTCCAGATCAGGGGCGCCGGTCAGGCGCTCGTCGAGAAGCTGCGTCAGCGCCCGCCAGCGGGGTCCATGCTCGTCCCCGCCGAGGAAGCGCATCGGCGCGCCGGGGGGGATCGCGCGGCGCAACACCGCCCCGCCGAGACGCGAGCCTTCCAGCACATAGACCGCGCCCAGCACCGCGGCCGCGGACGGGAAGGCCGGCGCCTCCAGCAGATCCGCCGGCGCCAGGCCCAGCTCCGCCAGATCGGCGCGCAGCAGGTCGCCCCGTCGGCGCGCGTCCCAGTCGTCGAACAGCAGGGCGGCGCCCGCCCGCTCGACCGCGGCCTCCATCGGCAGGAAGGCCCGGGCCTGCGCCGACAGGAATTCGCCGTAGCCGCGCGTCGTCGACAGGTCGAAGCCGGCATAGGCGGCGTCTACCTGGTCGTGGTCCCTTCGCGTGCCCTCGCGAAGCTGCAGGCGTGCACTCAAGACTCGATACTCGCCTGTTTCATCCGAAATACGCTCCGCGCTCGCCCCCGGCGTATACAAGACGCCGTCCCCCGCCCCCAGGGCAAGCGTTGCCATAGCACGAATGGCTAAACCCCCGAGTTCGTTCACAGTTCCCGCGGACCGTCCAGGCTCAGCCCGGGCCGTCGTCGAGCCTTTGCCGCGCCGCGGACGCCAGATTGCCCATCCGCACCTGCTCGACCACCCAACCATCCATCGACCTGCCGTCGCCGCGGTCCAGCGCGACGCCGCCCTCGCGCAGCCTCCCCAGCAGCAGGGCCGAATGATAGTTGGCCGCGACGATCCAGCTCAGCATCTCGCTCGCCGCCTCGCGGTCCAGCGGAACCGCCGGCGGCCTCGCCTCGATCGCCGCATTCAGCTGCTCCAGGAACAGCTCGCTCGCTTCATCCGCTGTCACTCCACCACTCCCCGCAACATTCGCCAGACGTGCTACCAAACGCCATGAGCGATCACCGCATTTATTCGACCAGCTTCGCCAGCGTGTATCCGCACTACATCGCCAAGGCGGAGAAGAAGGGGCGGACCAAGGCCGAGGTCGACCAGATCATCCTCTGGCTGACCGGCTATACGCCCGAAGAGTTCGCGGCCCGCCTGGCCGACAAGACCGACTTCCGCACCTTCTACGGCGAGGCCCGCCTCAACCCGGCCCGCTCCGAGATCACCGGCGTGGTCTGCGGCATACGGGTCGAAAACATCGAGGACCCGCTGATGCGCGAGCTCCGCTACCTCGACAAGCTCATCGACGAACTGGCCAAGGGAAAGGCCATGGAGAAGATCCTGAGGGAGCCGAAACCATGAGCAAAAGCAAGCTCCTGCGCATGGACAACATGGGCATCGTGGTGGAGTCCCTCGATCTCGCCGTCGCCTTCTTCACGGAACTCGGCCTGACCCTGGAGGGGCGCGGCAGGGTCGAGGGCGAATGGGCCGGGCGCGTCACGGGCCTCGGCGACCAGAGCGTCGAGATCGCCATGATGGTCACCCCCGACGGTCACAGCCGCCTGGAGCTCTGCCGCTACCTTGCGCCGGCCGTCGTCGCCGACCACCGCACCGCCCCGGTCAACGCCCTCGGCTACCTGCGCGCCATGTTCACGGTCAGCGACATCGATGACGCCGTCTCCCGCCTCCGCACCCACGGCGCCGAGCTCGTCGGCGAGGTGGTCCAGTACGAGAACGCCTACCGCCTCTGCTACATCCGCGGACCCGAAGGCATCCTCATCGGCCTGGCCGAACCGATGGCCGACGGGCGGTAGGGGCCTCAGCCCCCGCCGCCCCGGATCGTCTCACCAGACGATCCGGACGCCGAGCATCGCGCCGAAGCTTTGATACCGGACGCCGTCCAGGTCGGTGCCCCAATCGACGGTCAGGTAGGTGCTTGTCGTCGGCGTCAGCTGCGCATCGAAGCCCGCGCTGATGTTGAGCAGGTCCTCGCCGCCGTGGACGGTCAGGGTGTCGGCGTTGAAGAGGATCCCGCTCTGCTTGTCCAAGGGGTGGATCCAGTCGACGGAGACGAACGGCAGGATCATCGCGGTCCCAGCCATCGCCTGGCCCTCGAACCGCACCCCGAGCCGACCGATCAGATCGTCGCGGGAATCGAACTGGACCGGGCCCGTCGGCCCGTCGATCTGGTCCAGCTTGCTCTTCTGCCAGATGATCTGGGCCTGGGGCTCGACGACCCAGGTCCCGCCGACGCGCAGCGGGAAGCCGGCCTCAAGCGACAGCGCGCCCGATTCCCCCTCCAGCTCGACCCGCTCGGCCGTCCGTGAGGTGAGCCTCACGTCGTGCAGGCCGTAGACGGCGACGGCGTCCAGGTACCAGCCCGAGCCCCCGATGTAGGTGGCGTAGCCGCCCAGGGAGTCGCTGTTGATGTTCAGCGAGCCGTCCGGCTGCCGGACCACGGGCGCGAGAACGCCCCTGAGGTCCCCGCGCGCTTCGGCGTGGGCGACGCTGATGCCGACGCGCCAGCTGCCTCCACCAAACGCATCGCCGGCCCACAGGTCGGCGCCGGCCTGCGCCCCCATCAGATCGCCGTCCCAGCTGGGTTGAACGGCCACATTCGCGGTGGACGTCGTTTCGATCTGACGCGTGAAGGCACGTCCCCAGGCGCCGGACACCGGCCCGCGGTTGGTCAGCAGGGTCTGGTCCCCCTGCCGCTGATGGAACGTCCCGATCGTCGCCAGGCCGATCGAGCGGATGATCGTCTGAGCGCTCACAAACTGCGGCTCCACCACCGGCGGCGGCGGGGGCGGCGGCGGGGGTGGCGGCGGCGGAGGCGGCGGCGGCGGAGGCGGCGGCGGCGGAGGCGGCGGCGGCGGCGGCGGCGGGGGCGGCGGCGGCGGCGGCGGCGGCGGCGGGGGCGGCGGCGGCGGCGGCGGCAAGCGTTGCAAGAGATAATCTAGAATGTTCCAGCCCGTCACCCTGATCGGCAGCCCCGTCTCGCCGTATCCAGCCCGTCACCCTGATCGGCAGCCCCGTCTCGCCGTATCCCCGAGCGCGGGGGACTTTAC
>NZ_LMEB01000004.1 GCF_001425945.1 Brevundimonas sp. Root1279 | reverse complement strand
ACAACCGCCCTCCAGGGCCACAGGAGTTTTGGCCATGGCCAAGGAAAAGTTCGAACGTAACAAGCCGCACTGCAACATCGGCACGATCGGTCACGTCGACCACGGCAAGACGACCCTGACGGCGGCGATCACGATGACGCTGGCCAAGGCCGGCGGCGCCAAGGCGATGAACTACGCCGACATCGACGCTGCGCCGGAAGAGAAGGCCCGCGGCATCACGATCAACACGGCGCACGTGGAATATGAGACGGCCAACCGTCACTACGCCCACGTCGACTGCCCGGGCCACGCCGACTATGTGAAGAACATGATCACCGGCGCCGCCCAGATGGACGGYGCGATCCTGGTGGTTTCGGCCGCTGACGGCCCGATGCCGCAGACCCGCGAGCACATCCTGCTGGCCCGTCAGGTCGGCGTGCCGGCGCTGGTCGTGTTCATGAACAAGGTGGACCTGGTCGACGACAAGGAACTGCTTGAGCTGGTCGAGATGGAAGTGCGCGAGCTGCTTTCGTCGTACCAGTTCCCGGGCGACGACATTCCGATCACCATGGGCTCGGCCAAGGCCGCGACCGACGGCGTGAACCCGGAAATCGGCGAGCAGCAGGTGCTGGCGCTGATGGAAACCGTCGACGCCTACATCCCGCAGCCGGAACGTCCGGTCGACATGCCGTTCCTGATGCCGGTGGAAGACGTCTTCTCGATCTCGGGCCGCGGCACCGTGGTCACCGGTCGCGTCGAGCGCGGCATCGTCAAGGTCGGTGAAGAAGTCGAGATCGTCGGCATCCGTCCGGTCCAGAAGACGACCTGCACGGGCGTCGAAATGTTCCGCAAGCTGCTGGACCAGGGCCAGGCGGGCGACAACGTCGGCGTGCTGCTGCGCGGCACCAAGCGTGAAGACGTCGAGCGCGGCCAGGTGCTGTGCAAGCCGGGTTCGATCACCCCGCACACGAAGTTCCTGGCYGAGGCCTACATCCTCACCAAGGAAGAGGGCGGCCGTCACACCCCGTTCTTCACCAACTACCGTCCGCAGTTCTACTTCCGCACCACGGACGTGACCGGCATCGTGCACCTCAAGGAAGGTGTCGAGATGATCATGCCGGGCGACAACGCCGAGCTGACCGTCGAGCTGATCACCCCGATCGCGATGGAAGAGAAGCTCCGCTTCGCCATCCGCGAAGGCGGCCGCACCGTCGGCGCCGGCGTGGTCTCCAAGATCATCGCCTAATGGCTGATCACCCCGATCGCGATGGAAGAGAAGCTCCGCTTCGCCATCCGCGAAGGCGGCCGCACCGTCGGCGCCGGCGTGGTCTCCAAGATCATCGCCTAATCGCGACGATCTGACCTGAAATGCGAGCGGCCCCGGAGGAAACTCCGGGGCCGTTTTGCTGTGCGCCGTCGCCCCGTGCGGGAGGCGTGAGGGACGGCTCGGAGCCGATCGCCCGTCGTGCTCGTTTGCAGAGGATGGAAGACGCGCCGCCTCCGGTGACGCCTGACGGCCGGTACATCCTGGTGCGCGGCCGGCTGTGGCGTGCGGCCCGCCCCGATCTGTCGTCGGCGCGCCGAACGGCCCTGGTCAATGCCTTGATGGCGGCGCGGCGGGGCGTGCGCGAGGCCCAGCGGCGTCATGACCCGAAGGGGCTGGCCACCGCGCGCAAGGCGGTCGACCTGGCCAAGGTCGGGCTCGGCGAGCGCGGGCCGGCCTGGTGGACCGACGGCGCGCCCGACTACAACCGGCATATGGCGCGAAACACCCCCTATGCCGGTTGGGCCGCGGACCAGCCGGACGGCTAGATGAAGCGCACCTCGACGCCGGGTTTCACCGCCGCCGCCAGTTGCTCGGCGTCCCAGTTGGTCAGGCGGATGCAGCCGTTCGAGGCCGTCTTGGCGATCTTGGACGGATCCGGCGAGCCGTGAATGCCGTAGCTGTCGCGCGACAGCTCGATCCACACCGAGCCGACCGGATTGTTGGGACCGGCGGGGACCACGACCTTCTTGTCTCCGCGGTCGTAGCTGAGCTTGGCCGGGTCGTAGGTGTAGTCGGGCTCAGGGGCGACGCCGACGACGCGCAGCGTCCCCGAAGGAGCCGGCCGCTCGGACGAGCCGATGGTCGCCGGATAGAAGGCCAACAGCTTGCCCGAGGCGTCGAAGGCGCGGGCCGACCGCTCGGACTTGTCGATGACGATGCGGGCGACCTGGCCGATCGGGCGGTCCGCAACGGCTGGGACGACGATGGCCTGGCCGGCGCGGCGGAAGTCGACGCCGGGGTTCAGCCCTTGCAGCAGGGCCTCAGTGATGTGGAAGCGTTCGGCGAGGCGTTCGAGCGGGGTGGAATAGTTGGCGCCGCCCGCGGCTTGCGCCTGCAGGTCGCCGCCCGGCGGCGGGCTGAACGGACCGCCCACGTCGGCGGCGGTCAGGGTGTAGCTGGCCATGACGGGCGCAGCGTCGGTTCGGGCGAGACGCTCCAGCAGGGCGGCGTCAGCGACGTCCCCCTGGCCGAGATTGTTGGCCTTGCGCCAGGCGGCGATGGCCTGACGGGTGTTTTCGCCGTGCAGGCCGTCGATGACTCCGGGCGAGAAGGCGCTGCGGTCGAGCAGGATCTGCAGGCGCACCAAACCGGGGTCGGGCGGGGTCGGCGCGGCGGTCGGGGGGGTAGCGGGATCGGCGCCCGGGGCCGTCGGGGTCGTCGGCGCCGGGGCGGGCGCGGCGGCCGGGGCCGCTGCCGGGACGCCGGCCTCGATCTGGGCGACGGTCAGGACCGGCGAACCCGCCGGGGCCGTCGCGCCTGCGGCGGGGGCTTCGGCGGTCTGCTCTTCCGGCGGCGGCGCGCCGCATGCGGCGAGTGCGAGTAGACTGGCGGAGGCGGCGATCAGACGAAAGGACATGGGATTCCGAACGGTTGCGGGGTCCGTTCAATCCGCCGGATCGCTGGACGTTCCCTCCGACCCGCCTTCCCCTACCGCAGGGCCGCCGCCAGGCCTTCAGCGGTGACCGCGGCCCAGCAGGCGTAGCCCTGGTCGTTGAGGTGCAGATCGTCGGGGCCGACGCCGCCGCGATCCAGACCGTCCCAGTCGTGCATGGCCGCAAAGCGCGTCAGCACCGCATAGTGTTTGCGGCCGCCCTCGAGCCCGATCAGACGCGCCACCTCGCCGAGCGCCGGATTGCGGCCGCGGAAATTGGCGTTGGTCGTGGCTTCGGGCAGGCGCTGGGGATCGATCAGCAGGACGTCGACCCCGGCGGCGTCGAGGACGTCCTGGCCGCGGCGGAAGTCCGCGAAGACGTCCGCCATCGGCCGGTCGCGCAGCACGTCGTTGGTGCCCAGTTGCCAGATCACCAGGTCCGGGCGGCTCGCGGCGATCTCGCGTTCGAGGCGGTCGGCGGTCTCCTTGGCGGTCTCGCCGCCGATGCCCTTGTTGACCACGGTCACCTCGACGCCGGCCAACCGGCTTTCGAGCCCGGCCTCGAGCAGCGGGACGAAGCTGAGCTCGCGGCGACTGGCTCCGACGCCCTCGATCGAGGACGAGCCCATGGCCAGGATGGTCAGCTTGCCGTCCGCGACCGCGGCGCGGCTGCGCTCAAGCCCCATGTTGGCCGTCACGTGATCGGCGCTGACCGGGCAGGCGGCGGGAACAGTTTGCGACTCAGGGGCCTGGGCGAAGGCCGGCGCGGCGGCGAGCAGGGCGAGGGCGGCGGCGAGGGACGCGGAGGCTGACTTCAAGGGTTGGGCTTTCCGGTGGCTGGATCGGTGGCGGTTTCGCCGCTGTTGCTGCTGCCTTCCGAACCGGGCGGTTCCTGGGCCGGGCGCGGGGCTTCGCCCTCGCGGGCAGGGACGCGTTCCTGTTCGTATTCGTTTGCGCGTCCTGGGTCTCGGTCAGTGTCGAGTTCGGTGGGGCGGGGGTCGGCCATGGCGGTCTCCTTTACGGCAAGGCCAACGCCCCCGTCCAAGGCAGGTTTCGTTCACCATGACGGCTTACCCCGCTGAAAGAGGCGTCGGGTTAACCCTGCGGCCGAATGGCGGTCCCTCGGGCCGCGGGCAGGGGACAGCCGATGGGCGCGCTCAAGGTCGAGGTCGTCAGGATCGAAGAGCTCGGCGAGCCCGACTGGGCAGCCTGGCGGGCCATGCTGGCCGCGGCCCCGGCGCTGGCCAGTCCCTATTTCCGGCCCGAGTTCGTAAAGATCGCCGGGCGCATCAGCCCCGGCTCGGCCGTGGCGATCTTCACCCGTGGCGGCCAGACCGTCGGCTTCTTCCCGCACCAGCGCCGCGGCGGGGCCCTGCAGCCCTTGGCCGCGCCGATGAACGACTACCACGGGATCATCGCCCGCCCGGGCGAGGCCCCGACGCTGGAGGAGGCCGCGGCCGTTCTCAAGGCTTCACGGCTGAACGTCACCGCCTGGGTCGGCGCGACGGGCCTGGACGGCCGGGACCTCGGCGAGACGCGGCGAACGGTGCAGGTGCGGATGGGCGAGGGCGGTTATGACGCCTGGTACGCCGAGCGCCGCAGCGCCCAGGGCAAATTCTTCAAGGACAAGGAGCGGGCGCGCCGCAGCATGGAGGCCGAGCTGGGGCCGCTGCGCGCCGGGCGCGGCCTGCGCGATCCGGGCCTGCTGGACTGGCTGATCGGGTTGAAGCGGGACCAGTACCGGCGGACCGGGCGCCACGACATCTTCGCCTGCGGCTGGACCGCCGACCTGCTGCACGCCCTGCTGAAGACCGACATCGACGGCTTCGGCGCTTCCATGGCCGGGCTGTGGGCCGGGGATCGGCTGACGGCGATCGAATACTCGATGCATGCGGACGACCAGTACCATTTCTGGTTCCCCGCCTATGAGCCGAGCCTGGCGCGCTGCTCGCCGGGCATCCTGCTCAGCATGGACACCATGCGGCTGGCGGCCGAGCTCGGCTATCGCACCTTCGACTTTGGTTTCGAGGGCGAGCACTACAAGAAGTATTTCTGCAACGAGGCCCGCACCGTGCGCGAAGCCATGGTGTTGCGGCCGGGACTTGGCGCAGCGGTCAGCCAGGCGGCCGTCGGGGTCCTGAACGCGGCCGGCGGCGATCGCGGCGACCGGTTGCGCGCCAGCGTCCGGCGACGCTGGGCGGCCATCGAGGCCTGTGAGGTGTCGCGCGTCGACCGGTTCCGCGGCGCCGTCCAGGCCGCGGGCGCCGCGCTGGCGAAAGCCAAGGCCGGCTCGGCCCGCGCCGTTCCCGCCTGAGACAGAGCCCGATGACGAAACGCACCCGCTACGCCGGACCGATCGCCGAGGCGCGCGTCCACCCGCATCGCCTGGTGGAGCAGGGCTTCGCCAGCGACGAGGCGCTCGCCGCCGTGCTGGATCGCTACCCGGCCGAGCTGTTCGACATCAACCTGTACGACTTCGACGACGAGGGTCAGGTCTCGCTGCGCACCGGCGCCCGGGGGCGGCTGGACGGCGCCGGCCTGCTTGAGGCGATCCAGCAGGGCCGCTTGTGGGTCAATCTGCGGGAGGTCGAGCGCGGCTGGCCCGAGCTGTGGGCCGCGGCCATGATCGAGTTCGGCGGGCTGCAGGCCGCCTATCCGGGGCTGCGCGCCGTGCGCAACGCCGGCCAACTGATCCTGTCCTCGCCCAAGGCGCGGGTGCCCTACCATTTCGACGCCGCCGGCGTGGTGCTGTTCCACATGCGCGGCCGCAAACGGATCTTCGTCTATCCGGGCGACGAGACGCACCTAGCCGAGGTCGACATGGAGCAGGTCGTCGCCCGCCAGCAGACCGAGGAGCTGCCCTACAGCCTGGCCTTCGAGGCCGACGCCCAGGTCGTCGACCTAGAGCCGGGGCAGGCCCTGACCTGGCCGCTCTACGCCCCGCATCGGGTGGAGAATCTCGATCGCTTCTGCGTCTCGCTGTCCATGGACTTCCAGACCTGGAGTTCGCGGTTCCGCAACGGGGCGCTGTTCACCAACGCGGTCCTGCGACGGGCGGGGCGCGCGCCGCGACTGACGGATCGCATGAGCGGACCTGAGCTGGCGGCGCGGTGGGCGGCCTCGCTGGCCCTGAAGCGGGCAGGGGCGATGAAGAGCCGGATCGCGAACCTGCAACGGGACTTCGAGCCCGATGCGACGGCGACGGACGGGGCCGCCGCCCTCAAGGCCCAGGCGGGCGCCTGACCGCTCCGCTTCTCGGGGTTTCACCTTACAACGAGGTCATGACCTCGATTTAAAGTGACTTGGCTGCAGCGCAGTCGCACCTTCCGGACACATTCCGGAGAGGGAACCCGACATGAAAGCCATCCTGCTGTCCGCCGCCGCCATCGCCGCGATCGCCGGCCCTGCACTCGCCAAGTCGCCTGAGGTGGAGATCGAACACGCGGTCGCCCGCGTCGTCGTCATTGTCGAGGACCGCGCCGACGTCGCCGTCGAGATCGAGCAGGGCAGCTCTCGCCTGCCGCAGCTGCGCGTCGAACGCCGCGGCGACGAAGTCCGCATCGACGGAGGCCTCGGCCGTCGCATCGCCGGCGTCGGCATGGGCGACAGCATCAACAACTGCCGCGCCGGGCCGGACAACACCCGTCCGGGCGTCGGCGCCTCGGTCGAGGTTCGTGACCTGGGCCGTATTAATCTGGAAGACGCGCCCCTGATCGTTATCCGCTCGCCGCGCGACGTGAACGTCTCGGCCGGCGGGGCGGTGTTCGGCTCGGTCGGACGCGGCGCCACCTCCATCGACCTGTCCAGCGGCGGTTGCGGCGACTGGGTCGTGGCCAACACGGACGGCCCGGTCATCGTGAGATCGGGAGGTTCGGGCGCCATGCGCCTGGGCACCTCGCGCTCGCTGGACGCCGCGCTCGGCGGGTCGGGCGAACTGCTCGCCGGGTCGACCGGGACGCTTGAACTGGCCCTGGGCGGCTCGGGCAAGGCTATCGTGGCCGAGGTCAACGGTGACGCCGACATCGCCATCGGCGGTTCGGGCGAGGTCGACATCCGCCGGGGCCGCGTGCCGAACCTGAGCATCTCCATCGGCGGTTCGGGCGATGTCGACTTCGGCGGCGCCGCCGGGGACGTCGACGTCTCGATCGCCGGCTCGGGCGACATCCGCGTCGCGGAAGCCACCGGCTCGGTCAGCCGCAGCATCGTCGGCTCGGGCGACATCCGCATCGGCCGCTGATCCGGCCGACGACGGGAGCGCGGGCCCGGCGCGTGGAACCCTCCGGGCCCGTTCTTCCTGCATTCCATCGCGCATGAAAAAGCCCCGGCGGATCGCTCCGCCGGGGCTTCGTCATGTCAGGCGTCGACGGCTCTTAGAGCGCGCCGGCGAAGGAGCCGGCGCCGACGACGGTGCGGCCCAGGTCCGCGCCCGCGCGTTCGCGCGACTGCAGGGTGCCGCCGCCGAACGAGATGCGCACGCCGACCATGAAGGTGTCGATCGTCGCGTCGGCGTCTTCCAGCTCAGCGTGGTTGAAGCCGGCGGTGACGCTCAGGTCGCTGTTCGGCACGCGGTATTCGCCACCGATGTTGGCCTGCCAGGCGTCGGTCTCGAAGCCCGAGAAGTCGATCGTGGTCCAGGCGGCGCCGGCGTTCACGCGGAAGTCCGGGTTGATGAAGTAGGCGGCGTCGCCGCCGACGGTCCAGGCGTCGACGTCGAATTCGTCGATGGTTTCGTAGGCCACCGAGCCGGTCAGGGTGACCTTGTCCATGTACTGCTGGACCTGGGCGCCGCCGCTCCACAGTTGCTCGTCGGCAGCCTCGGCGCCGCCGATGAAGCCGGCCACGCGGGTGTCGCCGAACAGGGTGCTGCCGTGGACGCGGCCGCTGAAGGCGGTGTCGTTGGCGGTCTGTTCGTTGGCGGTGTAGCCGAAGACGCCGTCGAGCGTGACGGTCCAGGCTTCGCCGACCGGGATGGCGACGCCGGCGTCGATCGCGAAGCCGTCGGTGTCGGCTTCAACGCCGAGGCCCGAGGCTTCGAATTGGGTGTGGTTCAGGGTGATGCCGGCCGAGCCGACGACGTCCTGGGCCATGGCCGGGGCAGCGGCGAAGGCGGCGACCGCGGCGGTCGCGAGGAGAAGGGTCTTCATTGTCTTTATTCCTTGGTCGAGAGGCGGGCCTGGGGAGGGGCGCGCCGGAAAGCCCCGCCGGCAGGGCCGGCGGGGATCGGTCCGTCGTTTAGGACGTGCCTTAGTTCAGCAGCGCGGCCACGGGGCCGATACCGGCGGCCGAACGGCCCAGGTCGCCGCCCTTGCGGTCGCGCGTCTGCAGGTCGCCGCCGAAGCTCAGGCGGACGCCGAAGGTGAAGCTGTGGACCGACAGGTCGAGGTCTTCCAGCTCAGAGTGGTTGAAGTTGGCGAAGGCGCTGAACGGCGAGTCGCCGAACTTGAGTTCGCCGCCGATGTCGGCCTGCCAGCCGTCGGTCTCGGCGCCGGCGCCGGCGTCGAAGTTGGTGAAGCCCAGGCCGCCGTTGACGCGGAAGTTCGGGTTCACGAAGTAGGCGACGTCACCGCCGAAGCTGACGGCCTCGACGTCCAGGTCGTCGACGGTCTCGTAGGCCACCGAACCCGAGACGGTCACGTCGCTCAGGTAGTATTGGCCCTCAAGGCCGTAGGACTGCATGTAGTCGCCGAGCACTTCGCTGGAGCCGTAGAAGGCGCCGGCGCGGAAGCCGCCGAAGTCCTTCGAACCGTGGATGCGGCCGCCGACGCTGCTGTTGACGTTGTCGTCGTTGTCGATGGGCTTGTTGAAGGCGCCGTCGATGGTGACGGTGAAGCCGGCGATGTCCGTGGCGACAGCGACGTCGACCGCGGAGGTCTCGATGGTGGCTTCATCGCCGAACGCTTCGACCTGCGACAGGCCGAGGGTGCCGCCGATCGAGCCGACGCCGGCGTCCTGGGCCAGGGCGGGAGCGGCGAACAGGGCCGCGGCGGCGGCGGTTGCGAGGAGGAGGGTCTTCATTTTTTTCTTAGGTCCCATTTCGATGCCGCGTCAGATTCGTCGCGGGACGGTCCGGCTATCAGGACCCCCGCGAGCGTTGCTATTACAAAGCCGTCACAAAACAGGGGTTTGGCGCCACTGTGACGCTTGGGTCACGCAATGTGGCGAGAAGGTGACAAATACGCGGAGCGATTAAGGCCGCGGCTCACTCCGCTGTCACAATCCGACGGCCGAGGACCGGTTGGGCGTCATCTGGTTCAACGAGCGGCTCTGCCTTGCTTTCGCCGCTTGACGGAAGCGGAATCGATCGTCATAAGCGCCCACTCTTGTTGGACCGGCTGTGCACCTCGCTTGAGTTTGTGGTGCAGACGCGGTCCGCAGGAACGACCTGAGACCCTGTTCTTTGCAGTGACCCAGGACTTCAACGGCCTTCGCGGGAGACTGCGTGGGCCGATCGTTTTTGCGGACGTGCGTACTCTGAAGGCCTCTCGGCCTGAAGACTCCGGTCTTTGAAATGGTTCACAGGGACGCAGGTTCGCCTGCTTGGGAAATACGACCGATATGGATCAAAGCATCCGCATCAGGCTCAAGGCCTTCGATCATCGCGTCCTCGACTTTTCGACGCGCGAGATCGTCAACACCGCCAAGCGCACGGGCGCGACCGTTCGCGGTCCGATCCCGCTGCCGACCCTGATCGAAAAGTTCACCGTGAACCGCTCGCCGCACGTCGATAAGAAGTCGCGCGAGCAGTTTGAAATCCGCACGCACAAACGCGTGCTCGACATTGTCGACCCCACCCCGCAGACCGTGGACGCGCTCATGAAGCTCGACCTGTCCGCCGGCGTGGACGTCGAGATCAAGATCTAAGTAGAAAGAGGCGGGATCCGATGCGCACGGGCGTGATCGCCAAGAAGCTGGGCATGACCCGCGTGTTCGCCGATGACGGCGCGCACGTTCCGGTCACTGTGCTGCAGCTCGACGGCTGCCAAGTCGTCGGCCAACGTACCCAGGAGCGTGACGGCTACGTCGCTCTCCAGCTGGGCGCTGGCACCAAGAAGGCCAAGAACACCAACAAGGCTCAACGCGAAGCTTTCGCGAAGCTGGAAGTGGAGCCGAAGGCCTATGTCACTGAATTCCGCATCGATGCGGACGCGATGATGGAAGTCGGCGCCGAGTTCTCGGCTGACCACTTCGTCGCCGGCCAGAAGGTCGACGTCCAGGCCGAGACCATCGGCAAGGGCTTCGCCGGCGCTATGAAGCGCTGGAACTTCGGCGGTCTTCGCGCCACGCACGGTGTGTCGGTCTCGCACCGCTCGCACGGTTCGACGGGTAACCGTCAGGACCCGGGCCGTACGTTCCCGGGTAAGAAGATGGCCGGCCACCTCGGCCAGGAAGTCGTCACCACCCAGAACCTGACCGTCTTCCGCGTCGACGCCGACCGCGGCCTGATCATGATCAAGGGCGCTGTCCCGGGTCACGAAGGCACGTGGGTCAAGATCCGCGACGCCGTGAAGAAGGCCCGTCCGGCTGAAGCCCCCTTCCCGGGCGGTGTGAAGTCGAACAAGGCCGCGGCTGCTCAATCCGCTGAGACTCCGGCTGAAGAAGCCCCGGCCGTCGAAGCGACCGAAGGCGGTGAAGCGTAATGAAACTCTCGGTCATCAAACTCGACGGCAAGGCCTCGGGCGACGTTGAACTGTCGGACGCCGTCTTCGGCATCACCGACATTCGCGGCGACCTCCTGGCCCGTTACGTCAACTGGCAGCTGGCCAAGCGCCGCGCCGGCACCCACAAGGTTCAAACCCGCAACGAGAACTCTCGTACGGGCAAGAAGATGTACAAGCAGAAGGGCACCGGCGGCGCTCGTCACGGTTCGCGCCGTGCACCGCAGTTCGTCGGCGGTTCGCGCGCCTTCGGTCCGGTCGTTCGCGACCACGGCTTCTCGCTGCCGAAGAAGGTCCGCGCCCTGGCCCTGCGTCACGCGCTCTCGTCGAAGGCCAAGGCCGGCGACCTGGTCGTCGTCGACAGCGTTTCGGTCAAGGAAGCCAAGACGGCCTCGCTGCGCGAGACCTTCGGCAAGCTCGGCTGGACCAAGGCCCTGATCATCGCTGGTCCGGAAGTCGACACGAACTTCGGTCTGGCCGCTCGCAACATCCCGCACATCGACGTGCTGCCGAACGCCGGCCTGAACGTCTATGACATCCTGCGGGCCGACAAGCTGGTGCTGACCAAGGCGGCTGTTGAAGCCATCGAGGCGCGCTTCGCCCAGAAGGAGGCCGCGTAATGGCCGGCGCTCAACCCACTGCGCGTCACTACGACACCATCCTGGCTCCGGTGATCACCGAGAAGGCCACGATCCTGTCGGAACAGAACAAGGTCGTCTTCCGCGTCGCGGACAACGCCTCGAAGGACGAGATCGCCGCGGCGGTCGAGGCCCTGTTCAAGGTCAACGTGCTGAAGGTCAACACCCTCGTCCAGAAGGGCAAGACCAAGCGTTTCCGCGGCATCATGGGCCGTCGGGTCGATATCAAAAAAGCGATCGTGACGCTGGCTGAAGGCCAGTCGATCGACGTCACCACGGGGCTCTGATCAGATGGCCTTGAAGACTTACAATCCGACGTCGCCGGGCCGCCGCGCCCTGGTGCTGATCGACCGCTCGGAGCTCCACAAGGGCCGTCCCGAGAAGTCGCTGACCGAAGGCCTGACCAAGTCGGGTGGACGCGGTCAGGGCGGTCGTATCGCCGTCCGCTTCCGCGGCGGTGGCGCCAAGACACTGTACCGCAAGATCGACTTCAAGCGTCGCAAGTTCGCCTCGGCGACCGTCGAACGCCTGGAATACGATCCGAACCGGACCGCCTTCATCGCCCTCATCACCTATGAGGACGGCGAAAAGGCCTACATCATCGCGCCGCAACGCCTGAAGGCGGGCGACACGGTCGTGGCCGGCGAGAAGGTCGACGTGAAGCCGGGCAACGCCATGCCGCTGCGCTCGATCCCGGTCGGCACCATCATCCACAACGTGGAGATGAAGCCGGGCAAGGGCGCTCAGCTGGCCCGTTCGGCCGGCGCCTACGCCCAGCTGGTCGGTCGCGATCAGGGCTACGCCCAGATCCGTCTCGGCTCGGGCGAGCTGCGCATGGTCCTGGACGGCTGCATGGCCACGGTGGGCGCGGTTTCGAACCCCGACCACATGAACCAGAACCTCGGCAAGGCCGGTCGCGTCCGCCACATGGGCTGGCGTCCGCACGTCCGCGGCGTCGCCATGAACCCCATCGACCACCCGCACGGTGGTGGTGAAGGCCGGACCTCGGGTGGTCGCACCCCGGTCACGCCGTGGGGCAAGGACACCAAGGGCACCCGCACCCGCAAGAACAAGGCTACGGATAAGTTCATCATCCGCAGCCGCCACGTGAAGAAGGCTCGCTAACCGATGGCCCGCTCCTCCTGGAAAGGCCCGTTCGTAGACGGGTATCTGCTCAAGAAGGCCGACGCCGCTTCGACGTCGGGCCGCAAGGACGTGATCAAGACCTGGTCGCGCCGCTCCACCATCCTGCCGCAGTTCGTCGGCCTGACCTTCGGTGTCCACAACGGCCAAAAGCACGTGCCGGTGTCGGTCTCCGAAGAAATGGTCGGCATGAAGTTCGGCGAGTTCGCCCCGACCCGGAACTTCCCGGGCCACGCGGCGGACAAGAAGGCCAAGAGGAAGTAATTCATGGCCCAGACCAAGAACCCCCGTCGGGTCGCCCCGACTGAAGCCCGCGCCAAGCTGGTGAACGTCCGGATCAGCCCTCAGAAGCTGAACCTGGTGGCCCAGTCGATCCGCGGCCTGCCGGTGCAGAAGGCGCTCAACGAGCTGGAATTCAGCCGTAAGCGCATCGCCACCGACGTCCGCAAGGTCCTGTATTCGGCCGTTTCGAACGCCGAAAACAACCACAACCTCGACATCGACAACCTCGTCGTCGCCGAGGCCTTCGTGGGCAAGAACCTGGTGATGAAGCGTTTCGCGAGCCGCGCTCGTGGCCGCTCGTCGCGCATCCTGAAACCTTTCGCGGAGATCACCATCGTGGTCCGCGAAGCCGGTGAGGCCGCCTGATGGGTCAGAAAGTCAATCCGATCGGTCTGCGCCTCGGCGTCAACCGTACGTGGGACAGCCGCTGGTTCGCCGGCGGCGCCGATTACGCCAAGCTCCTGCACCAGGACCTGAAGCTGCGCACGTGGCTCAAGGAACGCCTGAACGCCGCCGGCGTGTCGCGCATCATCATCGAGCGCCCGCACAAGAAGTGCCGCGTGACGATCTACGCCGCCCGTCCGGGTGTCGTGATCGGCAAGAAGGGCGCTGACATCGAGAAGCTCCGCAAGGACATCTCGGCCCAGACGGAAGGCGAAGTTCACCTGAACATCGTCGAGGTCCGCAAGCCGGAGACCGACGCGCAGCTGATCGCTGAAAACATCGCGCAGCAGCTGGAACGCCGTATCGCGTTCCGCCGCGCCATGAAGCGTGCGATGCAGTCGGCCATGCGCCTCGGCGCCAAGGGCGTCCGCATCAACGTTTCGGGTCGCCTCGGCGGCGCTGAAATCGCCCGCATGGAGTGGTACCGCGAAGGTCGCGTGCCGCTGCACACCCTGCGCGCCGACATCGACTATGGCTTCATCGAAGCCAAGACGACCTACGGCATCATCGGTGTGAAGGTGTGGGTCTTCAAAGGCGAAGTGCTCGAGCACGATCCGATGGCCCAGGACAAGCGCTGGGCCCAGGAAGCTGCCGGCCCGTCTTCCAACGAAGGCCGTGAACGTGGCCCCCGCGGTGATCGCGGTCCGCGTCGCGACCGGGGACGTGAGAACTAGGTCATGCTGCAACCCAAAAAGACCAAGTACCGTAAGGCCTTCAAGGGCCGCATCCACGGCGCCGCCAAGGGCGGTTTCTCGCTGAACTTCGGCTCCTACGGGCTGAAGACGGTGGAGCCGGAACGCATCACTGCGCGTCAGATCGAAGCGGCCCGCCGCGCGATCACCCGCCAGATGAAGCGTCAGGGCCGCGTCTGGATCCGCGTCTTCCCCGACCTGCCCGTCACGGGCAAGCCGGCCGAAGTCCGGATGGGCAAGGGCAAGGGCGCCGTGGACCACTGGGCCGCGCGTTGCCACCCGGGCCGCATCCTGTTCGAAATCGACGGCGTGCCGGACGACATCGCTCGCGAAGCGCTGCGCCTCGGCGCCGCCAAGCTGCCGGTCCGCACCAAGGTGGTCACCCGCCTCGACGCCGGCGTCGCCCATGTGGAGGCTGCTGCCTGATGACCAAGATCGCCGATCTCCGGTCCCAGACCCCGGACCAGCTGTCCGACGAGCTGCTGAAGCTCAAGAAGGAACAGTTCAACCTGCGCTTCCAGGCCGCCACCGGCCAGATGGAAAAGACCCACCGGGTCTCGGAAGTGCGCAAGGACATCGCTCGCATCTCCACGCTTCTGCGTGAGAAGCGCGCGGCTGTTTAAGGAAACGAAGATGCCGAAGCGAATTCTCGAAGGCGTGGTCGTCTCCGACAAGGGCGACAAGACCGTCGTCGTCAAGGTCGAGCGCACCCTGCTGCACCCGGTCCTGAAGAAGACCGTCCGTCTGTCCAAGAAGTATCACGCCCACGACGAAGCGAACGCCCTCAAGGTCGGTGACCTGGCCCGCATCGTCGAGTGCGCCCCGAAGTCCAAGCTGAAGCGGTGGGAAGTTCTCCCCGCCTCGGCTTCGTAAAAAGAAGGATCGGATCCCATGATCCAGATGCAAACTAACCTGGAGGTGGCCGATAACTCGGGCGCTCGCCGGGTCATGTGCATCAAGGTGCTCGGCGGTTCTAAGCGCCGTTACGCCTCGGTGGGCGACACCATTGTCGCCTCGGTGAAGGAAGCTATCCCGCGTGGTCGCGTGAAGAAGGGCGACGTCGTTCGCGCCATCGTCGTTCGCACCGCCAAGGACATCATGCGCAAGGACGGCTCTGTCATTCGTTTCGACAAGTCGGCCGCCGTCATCGTCAACAAGCAGAACGAGCCGGTCGGCACCCGGATCTTCGGCCCGGTTCCCCGTGAACTGCGCGCCAAGAACCACATGAAGATCATCTCGCTGGCCCCGGAGGTCCTGTAACCATGGCCGCCAAGATCAAAAAGGGCGACAACGTCGTCGTCCTGACCGGCAAGGACAAGGGCCGCACTGGCCAGGTCCTGAAGGTCCTCCCCACCGAGAACCGCGTCCTTGTGCAAGGCGTCAACATGGTCCAGCGCCACACGCGCCCGAGCCAGGCTGACCCGCAAGGCGGCATCAAGAACAAGGAAGCGTCGCTGCACCTGTCGAACGTCGCGATCGCCGACGCCAACGGCAAGGCGACCCGCGTCGGCTTCAAGATCGAAGGCGACAAGAAGGTCCGCTTCGCCAAGACGACGGGAGACGTCATCTAATGGCCGACACCAAGTACACCCCGCGCCTCAAGGCCGAGTACAACGACCGCATCAAGGCCGTGATGACCGAGAAGTTCGGTTACACCAACCCGATGCAGACGCCGAAGCTCGACAAGATCGTCCTGAACATGGGCATCGGTGAAGCTGTCGCCGACTCCAAGAAGGCCACCGCGGCCCTCAAGGATCTGACCGCCATCGCCGGCCAGAAGGCCGTTCCGACCAAGGCCCGCAACTCCATCGCCGGCTTCAAGCTGCGCGAAGGCATGGTTGTCGGCGGCAAGGTCACGCTGCGCGGCGACCAGATGTATGAGTTCCTGGACCGTCTGATCACGATCGCCCTGCCGCGCGTGAAGGACTTCCGGGGCCTGAAGGGCACCTCGTTCGACGGTCGCGGCAACTACGCCACGGGTCTGAAGGAGCACATCGTGTTCCCGGAGATCAACTACGACCAGATCGACCAGATGTGGGGCATGGACATCATCGTCTGCACCACGGCCAAGACCGATGAGGAAGCCAAGGCTCTCCTCGCCGAGTTCAAGTTCCCGTTCGTGAACTGAGCGGGAAGGGAAGAGCACAATGGCTAAGAAGAGCGCCGTGAACCGCAACGAGAAGGTGAAAGCCCTCGTCGCGAAATACGCCGACAAGCGGGCCGCCCTGAAGGCGACCGCCAACAACGAATCCCTGCCGCTGGAGGAGCGCTTCGAGGCGCGCCTGAAGCTGGCTGAGCTGCCGCGTAACTCGGCCGCCAACCGGATTCGCAACCGCTGCGAAGTGACGGGCCGTCCGCGCGCCTATTATCGCAAGCTCAAGATGAGCCGGATCGCCCTGCGTGAACTCGGCAACCTGGGACAGATCCCGGGCCTGACGAAGTCCAGCTGGTAAGGGGAGCGACAGACATGATGATCAACGATCCCCTGAGCGACATGATCGCTCGCATCAAGAACGCCGCCATGCGCAAGCGTTCGAAGGTGCTGACCCCGGCCTCGCGTCTGCGCCAGCGCGTCCTCGACGTGCTGCAGGACGAGGGCTACATCCGCGGTTACAACCTGGTTCAGAACCCGGGTGAGTTCCCGCAGTTCGAGATCGAGCTGAAGTATTTCGACGGCCAGCCGGTCATCGCCGAGATCTCGCGCGTGTCCAAGCCGGGCCGCCGCGTTTACTCGGCCATCGCCGATCTGAAGCCGATCAAGAACGGCCTCGGCATCTCGATCCTCTCCACGTCCAAGGGCGTCATGTCGGACACCGCGGCTCGCGAAGCCAAGGTGGGCGGCGAAGTCCTCTGCAGGGTCTACTGATATGTCCCGTATCGGCAAACGCACCATTGCTGTTCCGAAGGGCGTGACTGTCACGCTCGACGGCCAGACCGTGTCGGTGAAGGGTCCCAAGGGCGAACGCTCCTGGACCGTCGCCGACGAAATCGAAGTCACCCAGAACGACGAAGGCCTGAACCTCGGTCTGCGCGTCGACACCCAGCGTGGCCGCGCCATGTGGGGCCTGTCGCGCACCCTGGTCGACAACATGGTCGTCGGCGTCACCACCGGCTTTGAAAAGTCGCTGGACCTGGTCGGCGTGGGTTACCGCGCTGCGATGAAGGGCAACGCCCTGTCGCTGCAGCTCGGCTTCTCGCACGACGTGGACATCGAACCGCCTGCCGGCGTCACCTTCGCGGTGCCCAAGCAGACCGAGATCAAGATCTCCGGCGCTGACAAGCAGGCCGTCGGTCAGATCGCCGCCGTCATCCGCAAGCTCCGTCCGCCGGAACCCTACAAGGGCAAGGGCGTGCGCTACACGGGCGAAAAGGTCCGGCGCAAGGAAGGCAAGAAGAAGTAAGTCATGGCTCTTTCTCTTCAACAGCAAGCCAAGCGCCGCGCCGAGCGCACTCGTCGCCGCCTGAAGGCTGTCGCCAACGGTCGCCTGCGCCTGTCGGTTCACCGTTCGGACAAGAACATCTCGGCCCAGATCATCGACGACGTCCAGGGCGTCACGGTGGCCGCCGCCTCGTCGCTGGAAGGCGGCAAGGGCAAGTCGGGCTCGGACGTCGCCGCTGCTGCCGCCATCGGCAAGCTGATCGCCGAACGCGCCATCGAGAAGGGCGTCAAGGACGTCGTCTTCGACCGCGGCGGCTACATCTATCACGGACGGGTGAAGGCGCTGGCGGAAGCCGCGCGTGAAGCCGGCCTGAACTTCTAAGGGACGCGACAGATGGCGCAACAACCCCAACGTGGCGGCCAGGGCGGTCAAAACCGCGACCGTCGCGACAACCGCAACGCCCCCGCCGTCGACGGTCCGGATTCGGACATCGTCGAGAAGCTGGTGCACATCAACCGCGTCGCCGCGACCGTCAAAGGCGGCCGCCGGTTCTCGTTCGCGGCCCTGATGGTCGTCGGCGACGGCAAGGGCCGCGTCGGCTTCGGTCATGGCAAGGCGCGCGAAGTGCCGGAAGCCATCCGCAAGGCGACCGAAGAAGCCAAGAAGACCATGATCAAGGTTCCGCTCCGCGAGAACCGCACCCTGCACCACGACGGCTCGGGCCGTTGGGGCGCCGGCAAGATCATGATGCGCGCGGCCCCTCCGGGGACGGGCGTGATCGCCGGCGGTCCGATGCGTGCGGTCCTCGAAACCCTCGGCGTCCAGGACGTCGTCGGCAAGTCGACCGGCTCGTCGAACCCGTACAACATGATCCGCGCCACCTTCGAAGCTCTGAAGGTCCAGTCGTCGCCCCGTCAGGTGGCCTCGAAGCGCGGCAAGAAGGTCGCTGACCTGATGGGCCGCCGCAACGATGGCGCTTCGTCGCCGGAAGCTGTGGAGGGCTGATAGATGGCCAAGACTGAATCGAAAGCCACCGTCACCATCCGCCAGACCGGTTCGCCGATCCGCCGCAAGTCGGACCAGCGCGCCACCCTGTCGGGCCTGGGCCTGAACCGCGTGGGTCGCGAGTCGACCCTGGAGGACACCCCCTCCGTCCGCGGCATGATCGCCAAGGTCGCCCACATGGTCGAAGTGGTCGAAAAGTAAGCTGACCCCGCCTCTTCGGAGGCGGGATCATCAAGTCGCCGCTTGCGGCGGCAGGGCAGGGGCGGCTATAGGCCGCCCTTCCTTGCGTTCCGGACCCTTTCCGGGGCGCAACACTGACATCAACGCCGAGTCCGGTTTTCAACCGGGCGCTAGAACCCGAAAGGATCAGGCACATGAAACTGAACGAAATCCGCGACAACGAAGGCGCCCACAAGAAGCGCATGCGCGTCGGCCGTGGCCCGGGCTCGGGCAAGGGCAAGACCGCCGGGCGCGGCGTCAAGGGTCAGAAGTCGCGTTCGGGCGTCGCCATCGGCGGCTTCGAAGGCGGCCAGATGCCGCTGTACATGCGTATGCCGAAGCGCGGCTTCAACAACCCGAACGCGCTGAAGCTGGCTGAAGTGAACCTGTGGCGCCTGCAAGACGCCATCGACGCCAAGAAGCTGGACATCAAGGGCGAGATCAAGGGCGACGCCCTGGTCGCCGCCGGCGTGATCCGTCGCGTCAAGGACGGCGTCCGTCTGCTGGGCACCGGCGAGATCAAGGGCAAGCTGAACCTGGTGGTGTGGTCGGCCTCGGCCGGCGCCGTCAAGGCGATCGAAGCCGCGGGCGGCACCGTCGTCCAGGAGCGCATCGCTGCGGAAGCCAAGGCCGCCGCGCGCGTCGAGAAGCGCAACGCCGCCAAGGGCAAGGCTCCGGCTCCCAAGGCTCCGAAGGGCGACGCCAACAAGGTGTCGGCCCGCGCCAAGCGCACCGCCGCCAAGTAAAAAGACCGAAGGGCGCCCTCGCCATGAGGGCGCCCTTCTCCTATCTGGACGCGGGGGTCGGATTCCTGTCCGATGCGCCGCGTTCTGATCAGTCGGGGTAACGACACATGGCTTCGGCCGCCGAACAACTTGCAGCCAATATGAATATGGGCTCGTTCGCCAAGGCGACCGAGCTGCACAAGCGTCTGCTGTTCACGCTGATGGCGCTGCTGGTCTACCGGATCGGCACCTACGTGCCGATTCCGGGCATCAACTCGGAGGCCTTCCTGGCCTTCTTCCAGAACCCGGAAGGCCAGCGCGGCATCCTGGACATGGTCAACATGTTCTCGGGCGGCGCTGTCGAGCGGATGGCCGTGTTCGCGCTGAACGTCATGCCGTACATCTCGGCCTCGATCATCGTCCAGCTGATGGGCGCGGTTTACCCGCCGTGGGAGAAGCTGCGTAAGGAAGGCGGCGAGAGCGGCCGCAAGCAGCTGAACCAGTACACCCGCTACCTGACCGTGGTGCTGGCCCTCTTCCAGGCGGGCGGCATCGCCATCGGCCTGAACGTCCAGCCGAACCTGGTCGACCAGCCGGGCATCTTCTTCATCATCTCGACCGTCACCACCCTCGTCGGCGGCACCATGTTCCTGATGTGGCTGGGCGAGCAGGTGACGGCTCGCGGCGTCGGCAACGGCATCTCGCTGATCATCTTCGCCGGCATCGTCGCCGTCCTGCCGGGCACCATCGCCCGCATGTTCGGCATGGCCCAGCAGGGTGTGATGTCGCCGGTCGTCCTGCTGCTGATCTGCGTGCTTGCGGTCGCCGTGGTCGTCTTCATCGTCTTCATGGAGCGCGCCCAGCGCCGCCTTCTGATCCAGTATCCGAAGCGCCAGGAAGGCAACCGCATGACCGGCGGAGAGCGTTCGTTCCTGCCGCTGAAGGTCAACACCGCCGGCGTCATTCCGCCGATCTTCGCCTCGTCGCTGCTGATGCTGCCGACCACGGTGGCCCAGCTGACCGCCAGCGCCGACCTGCCCTCGTGGCTGGCCTGGCTGCCGACGGTCACGGCCCAGATGCAGCACGGCCAGCCCATCTTCATGGTGCTGTACGGCGCCCTGATCATCTTCTTCTGCTTCTTCTACACCTCGATCACCTTCAACCCCGAGGATACGGCGGAGAACCTGCGCAAGTACGGCGGCTTCCTGCCGGGCATCCGCCCGGGCAAGCGGACGGCCGAGTACCTGGACTATGTGCTGACCCGCCTGACGACCATCGGCGCCATCTACATCACCGCCGTCTGCCTGCTGCCGGAGTTCCTGGCGGCCGAGATGGGCAACGGCCTGCTGTTCGGCGGCACCTCGATCCTGATCGTCGTGTCGGTGACCATGGACACCGTGGCCCAGATCCAGTCCCAACTGCTGGCGCACCAGTACGAAGGCCTGATCAAGAAGGCGAAGCTGCGCGGCCGTGGCGGCCGCACGCCGGCGCCGGTTCGCCGCTGACGAACGCCTGGGGGAGGGCGCAATGAACCTGATCCTGTTCGGCCCGCCGGCGGCGGGCAAGGGCACCCAGGCCAAGCGGCTGGTCGAGACGCGGGGCATGGTCCAGCTGTCGACCGGCGACATGCTCCGGGCGGCCATCGCCTCGGGCTCCGAGCTGGGCCTGAAGGTCAAGGACGTGCTGGCGCGCGGCGACCTCGTGACCGACGAGATCGTCATCGCCCTCATCGAGGACCGCCTGCCGGAGGCCGAGGCCGCCGGCGGCGCCATCTTCGACGGCTTCCCCCGCACCGTGGCCCAGGCTGAGGCGCTGGACGCCATGCTCGAGAAGCGCGGCGCCCGGATCGATCGCGTCGTCCGCCTGAAGGTCGACGACCAGGCTCTGACCGCGCGCATCGCCAAGCGCTTCGCTGACCAGGGCCGCCCGGACGACAATCCGGACACCTTCAAGGACCGCCTGGCCGTCTACAATCGTCAGACGGCGCCGTTGCTCCCGTACTACGAGGGGCAGGGCAAGCTGACCGAGATCGACGGCATGGGCTCCATCGAGGCCGTCTCCGCCGGCCTGGACGCCGCGCTCGACGCCTGAAAGCTGAACGCACGCTGACGATCCGTCTCGTCGCGCGTTAAGCCCGCGCAGGCTAGTGCGGAAGGCGTGACCATTAGTTTCCAGTTCCACCGCGACCGACGCGTCCGGAACGCCGGCATCGTAGCGGGCGTCACCGCCGCGCACGTGGCCGTCTTCTTCTTCATGGCCCAGACCGAGCCGGCGCCGCCCATGCCGCTGCCGCTGCCGCCGATCCAGGTGGTGCTGGTGCGCCCCGTTCCGCCTCCTCCGCCGCCGCCGGAGCCGACGCCCGAACCTCCGTCCGAGGACCCCGGCGGGGGCGCGCCCGCCGCTCCCTCGCGGGTCCATACGCCGCCGCCGCCAAAGCGGCCCGTCCCGCCGGAACTGCCCGCGCCGCGCCAACTCGCTCCTGAGCAATCGCCGGTGCTCGGCGTCGCCCCCATCGCCTCTCCGACCCCCGGCATGGGCCAGGGCGGGCAAGGGACGGGGACGGGCAGCGGGATCGGCGCCGGCGACGGACCAGGCAGGGGCGGGGTCCGTACGCCGCCGCAGAACCTGCGTCGCCCGGGCGCCCGCGAGATCCTTCCCTATGTGCCGGCTGCGGCCCGGAATCAGCGGGTGCCGGGCACGGCGAGCGTGCGCTGCCGGATTCGGGAGGATCATCGACTCGACCGCTGCTCGGTCGTAAGCGAGGATCCTTCAGGCTTCGGTTTCGGAGATGCGGCCATTCGCGTGGCCGAAGGCGAATACCGCTTTCGGCCGCCGACGCTGGACGGCCGCTACCAGGACGACATCACGGTGACCATCACGGTTGAGTTCGGCCGACAGGCGCCGCGAGGGTGAAATCCCACCCAAGAAGTTGACGACGTGGGAATCCTCTGTATAACGCCCGCTTCCGCGAAGGGCGCGCCACGCTCCTGGTCTGTTGACCGGAGCGTTTGTTGCGTCCGCAAACGCGTATCTGGAGAGCTTCGTGGCCCGTATCGCTGGCGTCAACATCCCGACCAACAAGCGCGTTGAAATCGCGCTTCAGTACATCCACGGCATCGGCCCGGCCGCCGCCAAGGACATCACTTCGAAGGTCGGCATTGAGCCGGCGCGTCGCGTCAATCAGCTGACTGACGCCGAAGTGCTGCAGATCCGCGAGACCATCGACAAGGATCACACCGTCGAGGGTGACCTGCGTCGTGAGACGTCGATGAACATCAAGCGTCTGATGGACCTGGCCTGCTACCGCGGCCTGCGTCACCGTAAGGGCCTGCCGGTCCGCGGTCAGCGCACGCACACCAACGCTCGTACCCGCAAGGGTCCGGCCAAGCCGATCGCCGGCAAGAAGAAGTAAGAGAGACCTGACCGATGGCTAAGGAACCGGGTCGCGTAAAGCGCCGCGAACGCAAGAACATCACGTCGGGCGTCGCCCACGTGAACGCCAGCTTCAACAACACCATGGTGACCATCACCGACGCTCAAGGGAACGCGATTTCCTGGTCGTCGGCCGGCCACATGGGCTTCAAGGGTTCGCGCAAGTCGACTCCGTACGCCGCCCAGATGGCTGCTGAAGACGCCGCCAAGAAGGCCAGCGAGCACGGCGTGAAGACCCTCGAGGTCAACGTGTCGGGTCCGGGCTCCGGCCGTGAATCGGCCCTGCGCGCCCTGCAGGCCGCCGGCATGACCATCACGACGATCCGCGACGTCACCCCGATGCCGCACAACGGTTGCCGTCCGCCCAAGCGCCGCCGCGTCTAAGCGACCACGACCGACTATATCTCCGCCGGTCCTGCCGCCCCTGACGAGGAGCGAGGGACCGGCGAACTCCGTTTTCGAGGGACATCCATGATCGAACGTAACTGGCAAGAGCTGATCCGTCCCGAGAAGCCGCAAGTCGAGGCCGGCTCCGACCCGCTGCGCAAGGCGCGCCTGGTTGCTGAGCCCCTGGAACGCGGCTTCGGTGTGACGCTCGGCAATGCCCTGCGCCGCGTTCTCCTGTCGTCGCTGCAAGGCGCCGCGGTGACCGCCATCCAGATCGACGGCGTCGTCCACGAATTCTCCTCGCTGGAAGGCGTGCGGGAAGACGTCGTCGACATCGTGCTCAACATCAAGCAACTGGCGCTGCGCATGCACGCCGAGGGCCCCAAGCGCATGACCCTGCGCGCCACGGGCCCTGGTCCGGTCACGGCCGGCCAGATCGACGTCCCCGCGGACATCGAAGTGCTGAACCCCGACCACGTCATCTGCACGCTGGATGACGGCGCTTCGGTGCGCATGGAACTGACCGTCCAGAACGGCAAGGGCTATGTCGCTTCGGAGTTCAACCGTCCGGAAGACGCCCCGATCGGCCTGATCGCGGTCGACGCCCTGTACTCGCCGGTCAAGCGCGTCGCCTATCGCGTCGAGCCGACCCGCCAGGGCCAGTCGCTCGACTACGACAAGCTGGTGCTGGAAGTCGAAACCAACGGCGCGGTCTCGCCGGTTGACGCGGTGGCCTACGCCTCGCGCATCCTGCAAGACCAACTGCAGATCTTCATCACCTTCGACGAACCGAAGAAGGCGGTGGAAGCCTCGGACGGCAAGCCTGACCTGCCGTTCAACCCGGCCCTGCTGAAGAAGGTCGACGAGCTGGAACTGTCGGTTCGTTCGGCCAACTGCCTGAAGAACGACAACATTGTCTACATCGGCGACCTGATCCAGAAGACCGAAGGCGAGATGCTCCGCACCCCGAACTTCGGCCGCAAGTCGCTGAACGAGATCAAGGAAGTGCTGGCGACCATGGGCCTCAGCCTCGGCATGGATGTGCCGAACTGGCCGCCGGAAAACATCGAAGACCTGGCCAAGAAGTTCGACGACCAGATCTAGTTTCAACCCTCCGCCCAAGATCCGAACAGGGTCGCGGAGCGGTTAGAATGAGAGAACCCCAGGTCCGCGTTGAGTGGAAACCAGGGTGAGTAGGAGAGACCCCGATGCGCCACGGCGCCGCCTATCGCAAGCTCGGCCGTACGGCCAGCCACCGCACCGCGATGTTCGCCAACATGGCTGCTTCGCTGATCAAGCACGAGCAGATCACGACCACCCTGCCGAAGGCGAAGGAACTGCGTCCCTTCGTCGAGAAGCTGGTCACCCTCGCCAAGAAGGGCGACCTGCACGCTCGTCGTCAGGCCATCAGCCACGTCCGTGACGTGCCGCAGGTGGGCAAGCTGTTCGAAACGATCGGCCCGCGCTACGCCGACCGGAACGGCGGCTACATCCGCATCATGAAGGCCGGCTATCGCCACGGCGACAACGCCGCCATGGCCGTCATCGAATTCGTCGACCGTGACGTCGACGCCAAGGGCCTGGACTCCGGTCCGGTCTACGCCATCGAGGGCGACGACGAAGCCTAAGCGCTTCCCGTCTGGGGCTTGAGGAAGGGCGGCTGGTGCGAACCAGCCGCCCTTTTTCATTGCGGAGATCGACATGGGCGATGAGGTGAGAGACCTGGCCGGACGCGCCATCTTCGTGTGCGACGACGACGGTCCTCCGATCACGCGCGAGGCGGACGCGGTGGATTTGCTCGGCGCGCTTTGGGGCGTCGAGGTCGAGTGGCTTGTGCTGCCCGTTGCGCGCCTGGGTCCGGACTTTCTGCTCCTGCGCACCGGCCTGGCCGGGGCGGTGATCCAGAAATTCGTCACCTATCGGCTCCGGGTGGCGATCGTGGGGGACATCGCCGCCGAAATCGCCGCCAGCAAGGCGCTGGCGGACTTCGTGCGCGAGTCCAACGGTGGCGACCGAGTCTGGTTCGTGTCTGACCTTGCCGCGTTGGAGGCGCGTCTGGCCCGGCGCTGACGACTTCCCAAGTCGGGCAGGAGGAGCCAGAAACGACCGCCGAAAGAGAGCTCCATGGCCCAACCTGCCGACGTCCTCATCCTTCCGTTCGAGCCGCGCCACCGCGCCGCCTGGGCGGCCCTGAACACCGCCTGGCTGACCGAGGGCGGCTTCGCCGTCGAGGCCAAGGATCGCAAGGCCATCGATCACCCCGAGGAGTCCTTCCTTGAGGGCGGCGGGCGCATCTTCATCGCCGAGCGTGACGGGGAGGCGATCGGCTGCTGCGCCCTGATCGCCATGGACGACGGCGGCTTCGAAGTGGCCAAGATGACGGTTTCGCCGGCCGCGCGCGGTCTAGGGCTGGGGCGTCGTCTGTTGGAGGCCTGCGAGGCCGCGGCGGGGGCCGTCGGAGCCCCGCGCCTGTACCTGGAGACCAGCAGCACCCTGAAGCCCGCGGGCGCCCTCTATCGCAGCTTCGGCTTCGTCGACCTGCCACCCCGGTCGAGCCCCTACGTCCGAGCAGACGTCTGGATGGAAAAGCGGCTCTGACTCGGTCCGGATTCGAGCTTCCAGAGGCGCCACATTTCGACGCCACATGCTCGACAGTTCGGGTCGAGACATCGGCGACATTCGCGCACCGTCGACGACAACCGCGACACGCGGCCCGGGTGGGCCGCGCAGGCGCGCCTACTCCTTCGACAGGTCCTGGCGCTTGAACCAGACCAGGGCGCCGGCCAGCGGAGCCAGGGTCCAGAGGCTGAGGCCGAGCAGGGCGCGCCAGGCCACCTCGGCCGTGACGACTGCGCCCGGTTCGGGGGCGACGAAGGCCTTGAGGGTGTCGAAGGCCAGACCCGGCAGCAGCAGCTGTGACGCCCAGTCGCCCGGCTCCCAGCCCAGCAGCGGGGCGGCGAGCTGGCCGAAGAGCGACTGGGCGAAGCCCAGGGCCCATGGCACGAACAGGGCGGCCAGCAGCGAGCGGGTGAAGACCGCGGTCAGCAGAGCGATCATGGCGAACTGGATGATGCGCACCCAGGCCAGCAGCCATAGCAGGGCGAACTGGCCGAGCTGTTCGCCGCTGAAGCTGAAGGTCAGGGGCCGTTCAAACACGATCGATTGGCTGAGGGAGTAGATGAAGCTGGCGACCAGGAAGGCGAGCATCGCCGCCAGGGCCAGGAGCTTGAACACGCCCACCTTGCCGAGGATCAGCTGGATCCGGCTGTTGCGGGCGCTGATCAGCCGCCAGGTCTCCCAGCGGTAGTCGCCGGCGTAGAGGGTGGCGGCGCCGATCAGCATGAAGATCAGGACGAGGCCGTTGGCGCCGTTCTGGGCCGCGAAGGTCAGGGCGTCGCCCAGGTTGACCGGCGCGCCGGTGGCCGACGACAGCCCCATCTTGGCGGCGAGCTCGTCGCCCTTGGCCTTGCTCATCAGGTGGTAGAAGACCCCGCCGATCGCGAACAGCAGCGGGGTGCACAGCACGCTGAAGAACATCAGGGTGCGGTTGCGGGTCAGGCGGAAGCCCTCCGCGCGGATCGCGTCAACGAGCATGGTCGGCCTCCAGGGTCTGCACGGAGCCCGTCTCGGTGAAGAAGATGCTCTCCAGGTCGGTCCCGACCCAGCGCGCTTCGGTGATGTCGACGCCCTTTTCGATCAGGGCGCGCAACAGGGCGGGCGCCTCGCCCCGCTTGATGTCGGCCAAGACAAGCTCGCCGTGAACCGAGCCGGCGGCGCCCAGCACCTCCAGCGCCTTGTCCTTTTGGGCGAGGGAGAACTGCAGCCGCTCACCGACCGAAGTCAGCTCGCTGACCAGGCCCTCGCGGACCAGCTTGCCCTTGTTGAGGATGGCGACGCGGTCGCAGACGCGCTGAACCTCGAGCAACTGGTGGCTGGCCAGGACGACGGTGACGCCGTCGTCGGTGGCGAGCGAGCGGATCAGGGCGCGCATCTCCTGGATCCCGGGCGGGTCCATGCCGCTGGTCGGCTCATCGAGAATGACAAGGTCCGGACGGCTCATCAGCGAGGCGGCGACGCCGAGGCGCTGCATCATGCCGACCGAGAAGCCGCGCACCCGGCGGTCGGCGGCCTCGCTGAGGCCGACCCGTTCGAGCCAGTAGGGGATGTCGGTGGCGCCGGCGATGCCGTGCTCCAGCGCCAGCCACTTCAGCACCTGCCGGGCGGTCAGATACGGCGGAAAGCGCGGCGTCTCGATCATCGAGCCGGTCTGGCGCATGTGGCGCACGTCGCCGAGCGGCCCGCCCATGATCATGGCCGAGCCCGCCGTGGGCCGGATCAGCCCCAGCAGGATGCGGAACAGGGTCGACTTGCCCGCCCCGTTCGGCCCCAGCACGCCATAGACCCCGCCGCGCGGGATGGTCAGGTCGAGCCCGTCGAGGGCGTGCACGCTTCCGTAGGTCTTGGTCAGCCCACGTGTTTCGATAACCGCTGTCATGGGACGAGCTTGGCCTTGCGCTGCGCCTTCGCGCAAGGCGCTTGGTGATTAAGCTTTTGCAACGCTGACGCGCGTCGGTCGCCTAAAGGGTCTCGGTCGGCTAGAAGGCCCGTCCGCCGAAAGTCCGACCATGTCCCCGCTGTCCGACATCCGCACCCGCCGCGCCGCGCTCGCCTTCATCCTGGTGACGGCGATGCTCGACATCCTGTCGATGGGCCTGGTGATCCCGGTGCTGCCGTCGCTGATCGAGCAGTTCGCCGGCTCGAACGCCGTGGCGGGCATCTGGAACGGTGTCTTTGTGGCCCTGTGGGCGGGCATGCAGTTCCTCGCCTCGCCGGTGATCGGCTCGCTGTCCGACCAGTACGGGCGACGGCCGGTGATCCTGCTGTCCTGCGCCGGCCTGGCGCTGGACTGGATGCTGATGGCCCTGGCCCCGAACCTGTGGTGGCTGGCGGTCGGGCGCATCCTCGGCGGCCTGACCTCGTCCAGCTTCACGACCGTCTACGCCTACATGGCCGACATCACCGAGCCGGAGAAGCGCGCCCGCGCCTATGGGCTGATCGGCGCGGCCTTCTCGCTGGGCTTCGTGCTCGGGCCGGCGATGGGCGGTTTCCTCGGCGACTTCGGTGCGCGGGTCCCGTTCTGGGTGGCGGCGGCCATGTCGGGCCTGGCCTTCCTCTACGGCCTGTTCGTCCTGCCCGAGAGCCTGCCGCCCGAGAAGCGGATGCCGTTCAGCTGGGCCCGCGCCAACCCGGTCGGGGCCCTGATCCTGCTCAAGCGGCACGCCGAGTTGACGGGCCTCTCGGTCGTGAACTTCCTGCTCTACTTCGCCCACCACGTCTTCTCGGCGGTGTTCGTCCTCTATGCGGCCCTGCGCTACGGCTGGGGACCGAAGGAGGTCGGCCTGCTGCTCGCCGGGGTCGGCGTGCTGGACATGATCGTCCAGGGCCTGGTCGTCGGTCCCGTGTCCAAGCGCTTCGGCGACCGGGCGACGATGATCTTCGGCCTGTTCGGCGGGGCGGTCGGCATCGCCCTGATGGGCTGGGCCCCGACCTGGCAGATGTTCGCCCTGGCCATGCTGCCCAACGCCCTGTGGGGGCTGGCCATGCCCACCCTGCAGGCGATCATGACCCGCCGCGTCGGCGAGGACGAGCAGGGCCAGCTGCAGGGCGCGAACATGAGCGTCGCCTCCATCGCCGGGGTCTTGTCGCCGCTGTTCTTCGGCTGGATCTACTCGATCTCGGCCGGGGAGGGGGCGCCGCTGCCGCACCCCGGCCTGGCCTTCTTCCTCGCCTCGGGGACGCTGCTGCTGGCGGCCATGGTCGGATGGTGGGTCGCCCGCCAGGCGGAACGCGAGGAAGCCGCGGCCGTTTGACGGGCCGCGCCATGATCCTGTCCACAATTGCGGGCGGTATGGCGGCGCTATGCTGCACTCGCTCCTGACGGATGACATGAAGACTCGCTCCCTCGCGATCGCCCTGATCCTGACGCTCGCCGCTTGCGGACAGCCGGACGCCACCAAGGCTCAGGACGGCGTCTTCTCGAACAATCGCGTGGTTCCCGGGGACGCCGGGGCGGTGAAGTCCAGCTTCGCCCCCGTGGTCCGCGCGGCGGCGCCCGCCGTGGTCAACATCTCGGCGATCGGCATGCAGCAGACGCGCGACCCCTTCTGGGGCATCCCGGGCCAGCGCCAGACCGGCTCGGTCGGCTCGGGCGTCATCGTTCGCGCCGACGGGGTGGTGGTGACCAACAACCACGTCATCGAGGGCATGCAGCAGATCCGCGTCACCCTGAACGACCGCCGCGAATACAGCGCCCGCGTCGTCCTGGCCGACGCCCGATCCGACATCGCCGTGCTCCAGCTCGAGGGCGTCAATGAGCGCCTGCCGGTGCTCAACATCGATGACCGCGAGGAGCAGGAGGTCGGCGATCTGGTGCTGGCCATCGGCAATCCGTTCGGCGTCGGCCAGACGGTGACCAACGGCATCATCTCGGCCCTGAACCGCACCGAGACCGGCATTTCGGATTCCGGCTCCTTCATCCAGACCGACGCGGCCATCAACCCGGGCAACTCGGGCGGCGCCCTGGTCGACCTGGACGGCGACCTGATCGGCATCAACACCGCCATCTTCTCCCGCTCGGGCTCATCCTCGGGCGTCGGCTTCGCCGTGCCGGCCTCGATGGTGAAGCGGGTGGTCGATTCCGCCGTCGGCGGGGCCAAGACCGTGGTCCGGCCCTGGCTGGGCGTGAAGGGCGACACCGTCACCGGCGACCTGGCGCGCAGCCTCGGTCTCGACCGGCCGCAGGGTCTGGTGGTCACCGACGTCTACGCAGGGAGCCCGGGCGCCCGGGCGGGCCTGCGCCAGGGCGACGTCATCACCGCCATCGACGGCGCCGAGGTCAACGACCAGAGCGGCCTGAACTTCCGCGTCGGCACCCACGCGCCGAACGAGAGCGTCGAGATCGCCGTGCTGCGCGACGGCCGGCCGGTGACCCTGAACGCGCGAGTCCAAGCCCTTCCGGGCGACGCCGACGTCGACCGCGCCACCCTGATCCGCTCGGGAATCCTGTCAGGCGCCCAGGTCCTGGCGCTGAATCCGGCCCTGGCCGACAGCCTGGGCGGCGACCCGTTCGCCACCGGCGTGATCATCGGCGGGGTCCAGCGCGGCAGCTACGCCAACCGCGTCGGTCTGAGGGGCGGGGACATCGTCGTCGCCGTCAACGGCCGCACCGTCTCCTCGGTGCAGCAACTGGCGGAAGTGCCGCGCGGCTCGGAGCTGGTCATCGACCGCGGCGGCCAGCGGATCAGCGGGGTAGTGCGCTAGCCGACGGCCTTCGGCCCGATCAACGACCAGACGTGGCCGTAGGGGTCGCGGACCTTGGCGTGCCGGCCGTAGGAGTCGTCCTCAGCCGGACGCAACACCTGGGCGCCCTCGGCCACGCACCGGGCCAGCCAGGCGTCGGCGTCATCCACCGCCAGGGAGATGCTGACGGTCGTGCCGCCGAAGGTCCTGGGCGCGCCGGCGCCGACGCGGTCGCCCAGCTCCGGGAACTCGTCGGCCAGATAGATGGCCCCGCCGTTGATCTCGATCATGGCGTGGCCCAGGCGGCCGTCATCCATGTCGTAGCGGGCCTTGGTGGTCCCTCCGAAGGCGCGCTCGTACCAGGTCAGCGCCCCGGGGCCGTCATGGACCATCAGGTAAGGGACGACAGGCGGGTCGGGCGGTTCGTAGGCCATGACGACCTCATTTCTTGATCGGGGCGCCGATCGACCAGGCGTGACCGAAGGGATCGCGCAGCTGGCCGTAGCGGTCGCCCCAGAACTGGTCGGCCAGCGGAAAGACCGGCACGCCGCCGGCCAGGATGGCCCGGTTCCACCATTCGTCGGCGTCGTCGACCTGAAGGTGGATGGTCACTCCCTTGGGGGCGATGTCCTGCTCGCCGTCGTACTCGGGGAATTCGTCGTTCAACATCAGCGGGCCGCCGTTGATGATCAGGTAGGCGTGCATCAGCCGCTCGCCGTCCTCGGCCAGCATGCGGCGCACCTCCTGGGCCCCGAAGGCGGCCTGATAGAACTCGATCGCCGCCTGCCCGCCGCGCGAGGGGATGGTCAGGTGGGGCGTCACCCCCGTCGCCGGGCCTTGATCCTGGGGGGGGTCGTTCTCGGTCATGGCGCATTTCCCGTGCTGTCCGGCGACACTAACGCGTGAAAACTCCAGCGGTAACGCCTATCTCTGACCGTCCATGAGCGACCTTTTCGAAGCCTCCGGCATCCATCCCCCCGACGCGCCCCTCGCCGATCGCCTGCGGCCGCGCAGCCTCGACGAGGTCGTGGGCCAGGCTCATCTGCTCGGCGAGGGCGGGCCGATCCGGCGCATGGTCGAGGCCGGGCGGCTGGGCTCGATGATCCTGTGGGGCCCGCCGGGCACCGGCAAGACCACCATCGCCCGCCTGCTGGCCCAGGCGGCGGGCTATCAGTTCCAGCAGATCTCGGCCGTGTTCTCCGGCGTCGCCGACCTGAAGAAGGCCTTCGAGGCGGCGCGGATGCGGCGGGCCGCCGGCCAGTCGACCCTGCTGTTCGTCGACGAAATCCACCGCTTCAACCGCGCCCAGCAGGACGGCTTCCTGCCCTTCGTCGAGGAGGGGGTCGTCACCCTGGTCGGGGCGACCACAGAGAACCCGTCGTTCGAGCTGAACGGGGCGCTGCTGTCCCGCTCGCAGGTCTTCGTGCTCAAGCGGCTGGACGATGCGGCGCTGGATCAACTGTTGACGCGAGCCGAGGCGCAAGAGGGGCAGGCCCTGCCGCTGACGCCTGAGGCGCGCCAGGCGCTGCTGGCCCTGGCCGACGGCGACGGCCGCTACCTGCTGACCATGACCGAGACCCTGTTCGCTCTGCCGGCCGGGATCGAGCTCGACGTCCAGGGGCTGGCGGGAACGCTGCAACGCCGCGCGCCCGCTTACGACAAGAGCAGAGAAGAGCACTACAACCTCATATCCGCGCTGCATAAATCGGTGCGCGGATCGGACCCGGACGCGGCCCTCTACTGGCTGGCGCGGATGCTGAACGGCGGCGAGGATCCGCTCTATCTGGCGCGCCGTATCGTGCGCATGGCCGTCGAGGACATCGGCGAGGCGGACCCGCTGTCGATCCTGGTCGCCAACGCCGTCAAGGACACCTACGACTTCCTCGGCAGTCCCGAGGGCGAGCTGGCCTTGGCCCAGGCGGTCGTCCACCTGGCCACGGCGCCGAAGTCAGTGGGGGTCTACGAAGCCTTCAAGGCGGCCAAGCGGGCGGCGGCCGAGACCGGCTCGCTGATGCCGCCGGCCCACATCCGCAACGCCCCGACCAAGCTCATGAAGTCGCTCGGCTACGGCAAGGGCTACCAGTACGACCCCTCGACGCCCGAGGGCTTCTCGGGCGCCAACTTCTTCCCGGACGGGATGGAGCGCCGGGTCTTCTACGCCCCCAAGGGCGAGGGCCACGAGGCGAAGATCAAGGAACGGCTGGAGCGCTGGGCCGAGATGCGGGCGCGGGCGCAGTCCGACGCCGGAGAAGGGTGAACGTTGCCGTAACCGTGAATTCGGCCCATCCTCCGCCCATCGGAATAACCTTGGGAGGGGACCTATGACCGATACTTCAATGGACTCGATGACGCGTTCGACGCCGTGGCATCTCTGGGTGGTGGGCGTCGTCTCGCTGCTCTGGAATGGCTTCGGAGCCTACGACTTCATCCAGACGAGCACGCGCGGCGAGGCCTACTTCCGCGAAAGCGGCATGACCCAGCCGATGATCGATTACTTCAACGCCATGCCGGCCTGGATGTACGGGCCGTGGGTGCTGGGCGTCTGGGGCGCGGTCGCCGGCTCGCTGCTTCTGCTGCTGCGTAACCGCTTCGCCGTCCACGCCTTCGCCCTGTCGCTGGTCGGGGCGGTGATCAGCCTGATCTACGGCCAGTTCATCAACAAGATGCCGGCCCTGCCGTCGGAAATGGCGATGATGGCTTACATGCCGTACGTCATCGCAGTGATCGCGGCGTTCCTGCTCTGGTACGCCTGGACCATGAGCAAGAAGGGCGTGCTGAACTGAGACGCGTCTGATCAATGAGGGCCGCGCCCACCACCATGGGCGCGGCCTTTTGCGGCTATGGCCCGACGGAGCGTCTTGCTTTAGGCGGGGCCGGTGACTGTCCAGCCCCCCGTTTCCCTGACCGAAGAAGAGATCGCCGCCGTGCGGTCGTGGGTGCTGTTCGAGGATCCGCATGTGCTGGCTCTGGCCAAGCCCGCGGGCCTGTCCAGCCAGGGCGGGCGGATCAAGGCGCATACGCTGGACGACCTGCTGTGGGCCTTCATGCGCTCGAACGGCAAGCGGCCCGAGCTGGTGCATCGGCTGGACCGCGACACCTCCGGCGTCATCCTGGCCGCCAAGACCAAGCCGGCGGCCGGCTTCCTGGGCAAGGCGCTGCAGGCCAAGCGCTTCAAGAAGACCTACCGCGCCCTGGTCTCGGCCGCGCCTGAGCCGCGCGACGGCAAGATCGAGACGCCGCTGCTGCGCCAGGAGATCGGCCGCGAGAGCTATATGCGCGCCGTCACCGCCGACACCCCGGGCGCCCAGGCCTCCGTCAGCCGCTACCGCACCCTGGCCGCCTCGGAGGAGGGGGCCCTGGTCGAGCTGGAGCCCCAGACCGGCCGGATGCATCAGCTGCGCGTGCACATGGCCTCGATCGGCCGTCCGCTGGCGGGTGATGTCCGCTACGGCGGGGCCCTGACCTTCGCCGGGCGGCCCGCGCCGCGCCTGATGCTGCATGCGGCCAAACTGGTGTTTCCACACCCCGAGGGCGGCTACCGCACCATTGAAGCCCTGCCGCCCGAGGATTTCGAGACCCTTGCGCGGGCCGCGGGCCTGACCGAAGTTCCCGGCCAATCCTGAGGAACTTCCGGGGGTTCCCGGCGCTATTTCCGGGACACCGCCGGAGCGCCGCCATGAACCGTCTCGTTGTTCCCGTCCTGCTCGCCGCCAGCCTGACCGTTTCGGCCTGCGCCAGCCTGGCGCCCTACGGCCCGCAGACGTCCGCGGGCGGGCAGGGCTTCACCGAGCAGCAGATCGAGTCCAACCGATTCCGCGTCACCTACTACGGCGTCGGTTCGCCGGGGCCGGTCGCCGACCTGGCGCTTCTGCGGGCGGCGGAGCTGACCCTGCAGCAGGGCTATGACTGGTTCGAGGTCACCCAGCGCTGGATCGACGGCCGCGCAGACAGCGCCGGCGGCGTCAGTCCCAACGTCGGCGTCGGCTTCGGTTCAAGCAGCGGTTCGGGCAGGTACGGCGGCTGGTCGACCTCGGGCGTCGGCGTCGGCGTCGGACTGAACTTCAGCGGACCGTCCGCAACCTCGACCACGCTCGAGGTGGTGATGGGCCGCGGCGACCGGCCCGACCGCGGGGACGCCTATGACGCCCGCAGCGTTCAGGACTCGCTCCGGGGCCGCGCCGGGGCTTAAGGTCGTCCCGAAAGGGAGGGGCGATGGATCGTGTTGAGACCGGACGCAGAGTACACGACCGGCTGACCGCCGTGGCGGGCATTCAGCGCGTTCCGGAGGAGGCGATCGACCTGTTCCTGTTGCGGGACTTCCTCGATCGGGCCCGTTGCATGGCGTTAAGCGCGCTGATCGACGCAAGGCGAAAGCCGTCGCCCCTGTTTTCCCGCCATCCGGACCCCGACTTCCGCACCAGCGAGACCTGCAACTTCGACCCGGACGAGCCCGATGTGCAGGCTGTCGAAGTGGCTCTAGGGGCGCTCATGGGCATCGATCCGGCTCACGGCGAGCGGCTGCAGGGTCAGCGCTATGAGACGGGCCAGCAGTTCAAGCGCCACCACGACTATCTTGCCGAGAACGAGGCCTACTGGGAGCGTCAGAGCCGGGTTGGCGGCCAGCGCACCTGGACGGCGATGATCTTCCTCGACCGGCCCGAGGCGGGCGGGGAAACTCACTTTCCGCTTGTGGGCGTGACCATCCCTCCGCGGCCCGGGACCCTGGTGGCGTGGAACAACCTCGACGCCGCGGGCGAGCCCAATCGCATGACCCTGCACCAGGGCCTGCCGGTGCTGTCCGGGGAGAAGCACATCGTCACCAAATGGTGGCGCGAGAACCCTTGGGGACCGCCGATCGGACGGGCCTAGCGGCCGCCGCGGGTGAGGGCGCGATATTCGACCAGCCGTTCCTTGTCCCGGCGGACCTGGTCGGAGACGGCGTTGTCCACGTCCAGCGAGGCGTAGCGGACCCAGCCGTCGACCCCCAGCTTGTCCTGGATGGCCTCGGTCGGCGTGCGCCAGCGCACGTAGGAGACCCAGCTGACCGCCAGGCCGAGCGCCACCGCCAGGCCTTGCAGGATCCGGAAGTTGACGGCGTCGCCCGGGGCCGGCTCGAGCGCGAAGAGGGCCAGCCAGACCAGCAGGATGGCCGGGGTCAGGATGCGCTGCAGCCAGCGGGTCCAGTAGCGCTCGCGGCGGATGCGCCACAGCTCCATCTGGACGTATTTCTCGAGGTACTCGGTGCGCGCCGCCAGCCACATGGTCAGGCGGGTCAGGTACATCGCCCGCTTGCCCCAGCCCTTGCCGTCCATCTGGAACTGGGTCTCGGCCTGATCGGCCATGGCCCGGGCGGTGGTGAATAGGTTCTGCAACTCCCGCGTCCGCTGCACGATCTCGCGCGACAGCTCGTAGGAGTCGTTCTCCAGTCGGAAGCGGTACTGGACGAACAGGATGGCCTGCACGCCCCACCAGACGCCGAGCACGGCCAGCATGGCCCCGGCGGCCAGGCCGACGCCCAGCGGCTGCGAGCCGGTCCAGCCCGAGAACCAGGTCGGTCCCAGGAGCGCCAGGGCGGCGAAGGCGACGAGGGCCAGGGCCTGGTTCAGCCGCTTGATCCCGATGTGCACCATCAACGCCCGGAACACCCGGCGGCCATAGCCGTGGATGTGGCTGCGCAGGTCGCGGTCGATCGGGAAGCGCTCCTCGATCTGGCGCGCGAACAGGACGTGGAAGCGGTCCGGCTTGCGGCCCGTCTCCCAGAAGGGGAACAGGTCCAGCGGCTGGTTGAAATACTCGTCGATGTGGGCCGAGACGACCGCCTCGGACTCCGGCGCGGACGAGAAATACTCGCTATCCTGGATCGGCTTGAGGATGCCGTCGGCGCTGCGCAGGCCGTGAGTTGCGCCAGGGCGCGGCGGCGCCTGGCGGTTCGGCGAGTCCTCAGCGCCGCGCGGCGGCGGATTGGGCGCGTGCGGGATCGAACCGGCAGGCGCGGGGGCGGGCGTGTCGTGACCGTGCGCATCGTGATGCGTCTCGCCGTGCGCGTGGGGAGCGTGGCTGTGGTCGTCGTGGGCCATGGCGCTGCGGCGGTCCTGAAATACGGCCCGACAGTATGGCGGAGGGCGCCGCCGGGCCGACGGCCTTTCCCTCATGGCGCGAGCTGCGCCGTTGGGTTCAGGTATCGCCGTTAACCGTGCCGCTCTCAAGTGAAGTTTGGTTTAGCCGGGCCGCTCAGCCCGGCCAGCGCGCCATCATGGCGGCGAAGACCAGCAACGGAACCAGAAGCAGGGCCTGCACGCCGGTGGCGGTGCGCACCCGCGCCACCTCTTTGTCCGGCGGGGTGAAGGCCGGATACCGCTTCTGCAGCCGCGCCCAGGCCTGGTAGCGCACGGTCGGGACGATCGAGACGATCCCGATCAGGATGAAGGTCGCCACCTTGGCCCAGAAATACGGATTGCCGTCGTAGAACTCCCAGCCCTTGCCGCCGAACAACACCCGGCACGCCCCGACCACCAGGATCAGCCCCGCCAAGGCTCCGTAGCCCGTATCCACCCGCGCCAAGCGGTGGAAGTCGATGTTCGAACCCCTCAGCAGCACCCGCTCGACGGCCAGCATGGCGACCAGGCCGAAGACCAGGATGTGATGGGCGATGGCGAGCAGGAGGTCGGTCATCACTGGGCATCCTTCGCAGCCGCGTTGCATTCAAAATGGCCGAACACCCGTCCCTTGAGTCCCTCGGAAATTTCCAGGCCGCCGACGAACTCCAGCGCCATGTCCGAGTGCCAGATCCGACATTGCGCGCCCACAGTCGGCACGGGGGCGTCACGACTGAGCTGGATCAGGTAATAGGGGTCGACATCCCCGTTGGAGGACTGTCCCAGGACGAGGATGGTGGCCATCAGGAGCCCGCTGTCGAAGTCCGGCTTCGAGCCGACCCCGACGACGGTGACGACGCTCTCGGTCACCGGCGACCTCTCCGACGCGGGTGTTTCTGAAGCCATCGTCATGACGCCGAGCAGGACTGGCAGGGCAAGGTGCGCGATCATCAGCCGATATCCTCAAGCGAGACGAGTGGCATACAGGCCCGTCCCGGTCCTATAAGCCCCGCATCATGACACGATTTCTCATCGTCGCAGCCGGGGGTGCGCTCGGATCGGTGGCGCGGTACGGCGTCGGGGTTTGGGCGCAGCGCCTGTTCCCCGGCGCGGCCTGGCCCTGGGGCACGCTGACGGTCAATGTCGTCGGCGGGCTGGTGATGGGCCTGGTTGCGGGGTGGATCGCCTTCCGCGGCGGGGCCCAGGCCGAGTCGATCCGCCTGTTCGCGGCGGTCGGCGTGCTGGGCGGCTTCACCACCTTCTCGGCCTTTTCGCTGGAGACGGCGCAGTTGATCGAGCGCCGTCAATTCGCCTTGGCGTCCGGCTATGTCGCCGCCTCGGTGGTGCTGAGCATCGCCGCCCTCTTCCTCGGCCTGATGGTCGCCCGCCGCGCCTTCGGAGCCGCCCTTTGACCGACGAAACCCACGATCCCGCTGAAACACCGGCGGACGCGCCCAAGCGCGAGGTCCAGACCCTCTACGTCGCCGAGGCGGAGGACGGCATCCGCCTGGACCGCTGGTTCCGCCGGCGTTGGCCGCACCTGTCCAACATCCAGGTGCAGAAGATGGCCCGCTCGGGCCAGATCCGCGTCGACGGGGCCCGCATCAAGCCGGAAGGCCGCCTGACCGCCGGCGCCGCCGTGCGCGTGCCGCCGATCCCGGACGACACCTCGCGCCAGGCGGGCGACGCCCACACCCTGTCGGACCAGGACATCCGCTTCGCCAAGTCGCTCGTCATCTACGAGGACGACATGGTCATCGCCCTGAACAAGCCGCACGGCCTGGCCGTGCAGGGCGGCACCAAGACCAGCCGCCACATCGATCGCCTGCTCGGCGCCTGGGGCGAGGGGATGGACCGGCCGCGTCTGGTGCACCGGCTGGACCGCGACACCTCCGGCGTGTTGCTGCTCGGCAAGGGCCCCGAGGCGGCCAAGCGGCTGGCCGGGGCCTTCGCCCGTCGTCAGGCCAAGAAGACCTACTGGGCCATCGTCATCGGCAATCCCAAGCCGGCCGCCGGCCAGATCGACATGCCGCTGAAGAAGACCGGCATCAACGATTTCGAGATGATGCGCCCGGCCGAGCGCAAGGACCCGCGCGCCGAGCCGGCCGAGACCGCCTTCGCCACCATCTCCCGCGCCGCCCACCGCGCCGCCTGGATGGCCCTGCGCCCCTTCACGGGCCGCACCCACCAGCTGCGCGCCCACATGGCCGCCATCGGCCATCCGATCCTCGGCGATCCGAAGTATGGCGACGAGGCGTCGAAGGAGCTGTCCGGCCCGCTGAAGATGCAGCTGCACGCGCGCCGCATCGAGCTGGACCACCCCGCGGGCGGCAAGCTGATCGTCGAGGCCCCGCTGAGCCCCGAGATGAAGGCCGGCTTCGCCCACTTCGGCTTCTCGGCCGACGAGGCGGACAGCGATCCGTTCGAGGGCGTGAAGCGACAGCGATGACGACATTCCTCCCCCCCTGGGGGAGGGGGACCGCGAAGCGGTGGAGGGGGCTGACCCCAAGCGCCGCCGCGAAGACCCCCTCCACCATCCTTCGGACGGTCCCCCTCCCCCAATGGGGGAGGAACAGATGACCCGCCCCCTCGCAGTCTTCGACATCGACGGCACCCTGGTCGACAGCCGGACGTCGATCCATCGCGCCTGCGTCGACGCGGCCCGGACGCTCGGCCTGCCGGAGCCGGAATACGACCGTGTCCGCATGATCGTGGGCCTGAGCCTGCATGAGGCCATGCGCACGCTCGAGCCGCAGCTGACGGACGCCGAGCTGGCCGACTACGTCGCCGCCTTCCAGGCCAGCTTCCGCCGGCTCTACGACTCCGGCCATGAGGAGCCGCTGTATCCGGGCGCTATGGAGCACCTGCGCCGCCTGCAACGCGACGGCTGGCGGCTGGCGCTGGCGACGGGGCAGAACCGCCGCGGGGTGGCCCGCAATCTGGCCCGGCAGGGGTGGGCTGACCTGTTCCTGTCCTCGCACTGCGCCGAGGATGGCCCGGGCAAGCCCGATCCCGCCATGCTCCACGCCGCCATGGCCGCCTGCGACGCCGACCCGGCGCGCACCGTCATGATCGGCGACACCGCCCATGACGCCCGCATGGCCGTCAACGCCGGCGTGCATCCCTTGGGCGTGTCTTGGGGTTTCCATACCGCAGAGGAGCAACGCGCGGCGGGCGCCCGCCACGTCGCGACCAGCTTCGGTGAACTGGACGTGGTGCTGGACGGTTTCGCCGTCCGCGCCCGCGCCGCCTGAACCGCCAGGGACAGAAGATGAGCCATATTCCCCCGCTCGACCCTCAAGTCGCCGCCCGCAAGGGTTTCCGCGAGTCCGAGGAGCGGCTGAAGCGCTTCTGGAAGGTGGTCGATGTCGAAGCCGGGGAGGGAGGCTGGACGGTCCTGCTCGACGCGCGGCCGCCCAAGACGCCCGCCGGGGCCAAGCTGACCCTGCCGACCGAGGCCGCCGCGCGGCTGGTCGCCGACGAATGGGCCGCTCAGGGCGAGTTCCTCGACCCCGCCACCATGCCCGCCACCCGCCTGGCCGCGACGGCCATCGACCGGGTCTCGCAGGCGCGCGAGGCGGTCGCCGACGAGGTCGCCGCCTACGCGGGTTCGGACGCCATCTGCTACTACGCCGACGCCCCGGGCTCGCTGGTGGAGATGCAGGCGCGCGGCTGGGAGCCGTGGCGCGAGTGGGCGGAGGACACGCTCGGCGTGAAGCTGGATCCGGCCACGGGGGTCATCCACCACGCTCAGGACCCGGCCGCCATCGCCAGGGTCCGGGAGCTGGCGCTGGAGCTGGACGACTTCACCCTGACCGGTCTGGCCGCGGCCGTGCCGCTGCTGGGCTCCGCCGTTCTGGGGCTCGCGGTGCAGCGCGGCGCCCTGGACGGGGAAGGGGCCTTCGAGCTGTCGCGCCTGGATGAGCATTTCCAGGAAAGTCAGTGGGGCGTCGACGAGGAGAACGCCGCCCGGACGGCCTCGCGCCGTGCCGAGACGGTCGTCTTCGATCGCTGGTTCCGCGCGCTTCAGGGGTAACTTTCCAAGCTGGAAAGTTTTCACTTGCCAGTATGGAAAGTGACGCCTAGCTTTCCGATATGGAAAGTGAGGAAGCCCACATGACTGATCCCCAAGACCCCGCCGAGGCCCTGGCCGCGATCCAGGCGTCGCGCAAGGCGGTGCACGACCGCGTCGCCACCGGCGGCTGGCGCTATGACGTGATCTATTCGGTGCTCACCGCCGGCATGGTCGCCGGCCAGGCCCTGGATGCGCCTTTCAACATTCTCGCCAGCACCCTCGGCCTGCTCGGCCTCATCGTGATCTTCCAGGCGGAGACGCGCCGCACCGGACTGAAGATCACGGGCGTGTCGCCGCGCTACGCCCGCTGGGTCGCCGTCGGCATCGGCCTGGCCTTCGCGGCCGCCATCGTCGTCATGGCCATCATCCGCCGGCAGTCGCCGGAAACGCCCCAGGCCGTCATCGCCGGCGTCGCGGCGGTCGTCATCTTCTTCGTCGCCCTGGCCGGTTCGCGCATCTGGCGCCGGGTCTATCGCGCCGAGATGGGGGTCGGGAAATGAGCCGGGCGCCCCAGTTCGATCCGGTCATCCATGCCCCGGGGCGGCTGCAGATCTGCGCCATCCTGTCGGCGGCCGACGAGGCCGAGTTCGCCATGCTGCGGGAGGCGCTCGGGGTCTCGGACTCGGTCCTGTCCAAACACCTGAAGCAGTTGGAGGAGGCCGGCTACATCACCTCCACCAAACAGACCGCCCACGGCCGCCCGCGCACCTGGCTGGCGCTCACGGGGTCGGGCAGGGAGGCCTTCGCCGCCCATGTCGCCGAGCTGACCCGGCTGGCGGGGCTGGTCGGCCAGCCGGCCGGGGCCGGGTTCGTCGGCTGAACACTCCGGCCCTGCTCGCCTTCGCCTGTGTCCGCTGGTAGACATAGCGCCGCTATCTCGAACGGCGCGAAGCGGAGGCGGGCATGCGCAGGATGGTGAGCGGGGCCGCGGCCCTGGCCCTGGTGGGGCTGTTTTCAACCACGGCGGCGGCCCCCCGACCGCCCCAGTTCTCGGCGGAGGCGCTCGACGCCGTCGACCCGGTCCGCCAGGCCAAGGCCATCTGCGCCTCCCCGGGCGCCCGCGCGGCCCTGCTGAGCCGGCTGCTGGCCGCCGCCGCCGCGGTCGGGCCCCTGGGCCAGGCCGCCGGGCCGATCGCCCTCTATCCGGATCTCAGCGAGGTCCGCTTCGCCGTCACCACCGACAGCGACGAGGCCAACAAATTCTTCAACCAAGGCCTGATGCTCAGCTACGGCTTCAACCACGCCGGCGCCGTGCGGTCGTTCCGCGAGGCCCAGCGCCTCGATCCCGAGTGCGCCATGTGCTGGTGGGGCGAGGCGGTGGCCCTGGGGCCGAACATCAACGCCCCGATGGACGACCGCGACCGTCCGGCCGCCCTGGCCGCGCTGGAGAAGGCCGTGGCGCTCAAGGACCGCGCCAGCCCGGTCGAGCGCGCCCTGATCGAGGCGGCGGCCAAGCGCTATTCGGCAGTCCCGGACGCCGACCGCGCCGCCCTGGACGCCGCCTACGCCGACGCCATGCTGGCCGTCGCCGCGCGCTTCCCGAACCACGACGACGTGTCGGTCCTCGCCGCCGAAGCGGCCATGAACACCACGCCGTGGAACTATTGGGAGGCCGATAAGCGCACCCCGATCGGCCGCTCGGGCGAGGCCGTGCGACTGGTCGAGGCGGTGGTGGCCCGCAACCCGCAGCACATGCAGGCGTCGCACCTCTACATCCACCTGCTCGAGGCCAGCGATCCGGCCCGGGCCGAGGCCGCCGCCGACCGCATGGCGGCCCAGGCCTCCAGCGCCGGCCACCTCGTGCACATGCCGGCCCATATCTACATGGTGCGGGGGCGCTACGCAGACTCGATCAAGGCCAATGTCGCCGCCGTCCGGGCCGACGAGGACTGGATCCGCGCCTCGGACGACCAGGGCTTCGTCCGCTACGGCTACTACCCGCACAACGTCCATTTCATCGTCACCTCGGCCCAGATGGCCGGCGACATGAGCACCGCCATCGAGGAGGCGACGCGGCTCAGGACGCTGATGGACCCGGCCACCACCCAGCGCATCGCCTGGATCCAGGCCATCGACGCCGCCCCCTATCTGACCATGGCCCAGTTCGCCTCGCCCGAGGCCATCCTGGCCATGCCCCAGGCCGACGCCAGCCTGCCCTATGTCCAGGGCATGCGGCTGTACGCCCGCGCCGTGGCCTACGCCCAGCAGAAGGACCAGGCGGCCTTCGACCGCACGGTGGCTCAGCTGTCGGCCCTGCGCCGCTCCGACGCCTTCGCCGGCATGGTCGCCCAGGGCATGCCCGCGCCGGACCTGCTGGCCCTGGCCGAGGCCGCCGCCCACGGCCGCATGGCCTACGCCCAGGGCCGCTACGAGGACGCCGTCGGCCACTACCGCGCCGCCGTCGAGATCGAGTCCAAGCTGGCCTATATGGAGCCGGCCTGGTGGTACTATCCGGTCAGCCAGTCGCTGGGCGCCGCCCTGCTCAAGGCCGGCCATGAGGCCGAGGCCAGCCAGGCCTTCCGCGCCGCCCTGGTCCAGACCCCCAACAACGGCTGGGCCCTGTTCGGATTGGCCGAGGCCGAGGCCGCCCAAGGCAATGCGCTGGAGGCCGCCTCCGCCCGCCGTTCGCTCAGCCAGGCCTGGCTGGGCGATCCAGCGTGGCTGAAGCTGGAGCGGCTGTAGGAGCGCTTGCCATCATTCGCGAGCATTCGTACTGGCGGTGCAGCAAAGCTTAGGGGGACGTTCGTGAAACCTGGTCTGTTCGGCATGAGCGTGTTCGTCTCGATCGCCGTTGCTTCGACCGCCGCGGCGGGGATCGTGTGGATCTCGCGCGGCTCATATTCGACCGCGGAGGAGGCGCACCGGAACCGGGCGGCGGCGCCCGCACGGTGCCTTGACGACTCGGGCGCGAACGCTTGCGTGGCTGGCCTGATCGCGGAACGGGGAAGGGAAGGTATTATGTGGTCGCCGGTGTGGGCCACGGCGGACTCGGTCACCGTCTGCGTTGACGGGGTTACGGCGCACCGCACGGGGTGCGATGCGCCCGGCGCCGTGCGGACCATCCACATTCCGCCGCCGACGCCGTTGAAGTCCTCGCCAACCCCGACGCCTTGAGCCCCCCGCACACCCCCTCTGCCGCCCCGCCGCTTGCCTCCGACCCCGCGTCTCCTTAAGCCAGCGCTCAAGGAGACCCGACCATGCAAGACATCCTCGAACAGCTTGAAGCCCGCCGCGCCGCGGCCCGTCTCGGCGGCGGCCAGAAGCGGATCGAGAGCCAGCACGCCAAGGGCAAGCTGACGGCGCGCGAGCGGGTCGAGGTGCTGCTGGACGAGGGCAGCTTCGAAGAGACCGACATGTTCGTGGAGCACCGCTCGCACGAGTTCGGCATGGAGAAGCAGCGCATCCCCGGCGACGGCGTGGTCACCGGCCGCGGCACCATCGGCGGCCGTCTGGTCTATGTCTTCTCCAAGGACTTCACTGTCTTCGGCGGCTCGCTGTCGGGGGCGCACGCGGCCAAGATCGTCAAGCTGCAGAAAATGGCCCTGACCAACGGCGCGCCGATCATCGGCATCTTCGACGCCGGCGGCGCCCGCATCCAGGAGGGGGTCGAGAGCCTGGCCGGCTATGCCGACATCTTCCTGCAGAACACCCTGGCCTCGGGCGTCATCCCCCAGATCAGCGTCATCATGGGCCCGTGCGCCGGCGGCGACGTCTATTCGCCGGCCCTGACCGACTTCATCTTCATGGTGAAGGACACGAGCTACATGTACGTGACCGGCCCGGACGTGGTGAAGACGGTCACCAACGAGGTCGTCACCCACGAGGAACTGGGCGGCGCCCGGGTCCACGCCGGCAAGTCGGGCGTCGCCGACGGCGCCTTCGAAAACGACCTGGAGGCCCTGGCCGAGGTCCGTCGCCTGATCGGCTTCCTGCCCCTGTCGAACCGCGAGAAGCCGCCGGTCCGCGACAGCTATGACGACCCCGATCGCGACGAGGCCAGCCTCGACACCCTGGTCCCGGCCAATCCGAACCAGCCCTATGACATCAAGGAGCTGATCCTGAAGACGGTCGACGAGGCCGAGTTCTTCGAGATCGCCCCCGACCACGCCAAGAACATCGTCACCGGCTTCGGCCGCCTCGACGGCCAGACCGTCGGCGTCGTCGCCAACCAGCCGCAGGTGCTGGCCGGGGTGCTGGACATCGACTCCTCGAAGAAGGCCGCCCGCTTCGTCCGCTTCTGCGACGCCTTCGAGATTCCGATCGTCACCCTGGTCGACGTCCCGGGCTTCATGCCGGGCACCAAGCAGGAGTACGGCGGCCTGATCAAGCACGGCGCCAAGCTGCTGTTCGCCTACGCCGAGGCCACCGTGCCCAAGCTGACCGTCATCACCCGCAAGGCCTACGGAGGCGCCTATGACGTGATGAGCAGCAAGCACCTGCGCGGCGACGTCAACTACGCCTGGCCCTCGGCCGAGATCGCCGTCATGGGCGCCAAGGGCGCGGTCGAGATCATCTTCCGCAAGGAGGCCGGCGACCCGGAGGCGTTGGCGGCGCGCGAAGCCGAGTACAAGGCCCGCTTCGCCAACCCGTTCGTGGCGGCGGGCCTCGGCTATATCGACGACGTGATCATGCCGCACGGGACGCGGCGCCGGCTGATCAAGGCGCTACGCACGCTGAAGAACAAGCAGGCGGAGAACCCGTGGAAGAAGCACGATAATATTCCGCTGTAGGGACTGATCCCTTCTCCCCTTGCGGGAGAAGGTGGCAGCCCCGGCGCAGCCGGGGATGACGGATGAGGGGTCGACGAGGCGGCCGAAGTCATCGACCCCTCATCCGACCTCGCTTCGCTCGGCCACCTTCTCCCGCAAGGGGAGAAGGGTAAGGTGGCGCTTGTGACCAACCTCCTCTTTCTCTGCTCCCGCAACCGCCTGCGCTCGCCCACGGCCGAGCAGGTCTTCGCCTCCCATCCCGGCGTCGAGACCGCCTCCGCCGGCCTGGCGCCGGATGCGGAGGAGGCGTGCTCGGCCGAGCTGGTCGAGTGGGCCGACGTCATCTTCGTCATGGAGAAGGCGCATCGGACGCGGCTGCAGAAGCGGTTTCGGGCGCAGCTGAAGCGGGCGCGGGTCGTGTGCCTGGATATCCCCGACGACTACGCCTTCATGCAGCCCGAGCTGGTGGCGCTGCTGGAGAAGAAGGTGACGCCGTTCCTCAAATAGCCTTCGTCATCCCGGCGAAGGCCGGGACCCAGCGGCGCGCGCGAGCGCGAAGCTGTCGCCGCGCCGGCCCGCGGGTTCGCCTTCGCTGCGCTTCGGCGCCGCTGGGTCCCGGGGCTCGCTGCGCGCCCCCGGGATGACGAAGGGAAAGCGTAGCTATACCTTGCGGACATGGGGACGCATCGGACCTTCATCGCGACCTACATCATGGCCAGCGGGCGCAACGGGACGCTCTACACCGGCATGACCTCGAATCTGACGGCCCGGGTCTGGAGGCATCGCACGGGCGCATTCGACGGATTCAGCAAGACGTACGGATGCACTCGGCTGGTTTGGTACGAGCCGTTCGCCTGGGTTGTTGAGGCGATCCGCAGAGAAAAGCAGATCAAGGAATGGAAGCGGGACTGGAAGCTGCGGCTGATCGAGCAGGTCAATCCGGGATGGCTGGATCTCGCCGCCGACTGGTTCCAGGAGAATGACCCAAACTGGACGCCGCCGGCCGAGCCAGACTGATCGTTCATGACCCCGGCCGCGATAGCGTGACCTGTCGAGCGGGGAACTGCGTCGGGACGCCTTCGCTATGCTCCGGCGCCGCTGGGCGCCGGCCTTCGCCGCGATGACGAAGTCATGATCACCCGTAACTCATCACCCCCACTGTAAACACCATCAGCACCACCCCGCCGAGCGCCGCTCAGTCCAGCACGGCGCTGCTCAGCAGCACCAGCCCGGTTGAGCCCAGGAAGGTCCCGACAGCCCAGGCCGTCGCCCGCCACGGGCCGACGCCCTCGACCTGGCGCAGCCAGCGCAGTTGCACCACCAGGTACCAGAGGGTCGCCGCGGCCACGATGACGACGCCCGCCAGAGTGGTCGACAGCCGCGGATCGCGCACCCCCAGCGTCCCCAGGCTGACCAGGATCGAGGTCGTGCCGGACAGGTAGCACTGGGCGAAGAAGGGCGAGCGCAGGCTGTCGCGGTCGGCCCGCCGTTTCTGCAGATGCAGCCAGACCCAGGCGAAGGCCAGGGGGTGGACGCTGAACATCAGGGCCCGGAACATCAGCAGCCTCTGGTCGTCCTCGGCGATCATCCGGCCGACGTTGCTGCGCATCGCCTCGACCCCCAGGCCGGTGGCCAGCTCCAGCCCGTGCGCGATCAGGATGCTGAGCACCAGGAACAGCGGCGGGCTCAGGGTGTCGAGGTAGCGCCGCTCCTCGCGATCGCGCTGCTCCTGGTCGGAGTAATGCATCGTCTTGAGCGGCTGGAGCACCGTCAGGAACAGGGTGCGCGGGTAGAAATACAGCCAGGACACCGCCTCGTAGAGCAGCTCCTCGATCGAGCGCAGGATCTTCAGGAAGTCCATGGGCGGGCTCCGGCCAGACAGCCGCAACGCTTGGAGCCGCGGGGGCGATCCCTGCGTCAGCTCTCGAAGGCCGCGATGATCGGGCAGGGGCCCGTCGATCCGGCGCACTCCCGCGCCAGCCGCTTGAGCGAGGCCCGGGCCGTCTCGAGCTCGGCGATGCGGGCGTCCAGGTCCGCGATGCGCTCGACCGCCAGGGCCCGGGCCCGGGCGCGGTCCTCGCCGGCGTCCAGGGCGAGCAGCTCGCTGATCTGCTCGAGGGTGAAGCCGGCCGCCTGGGCCGAGCGGATGAAGCGCAGCCGCCGCGCATCGGTCTCGCCATAGCGCCGCACTCCGCCGCCCGAACCGCCCGTCTCGGGCCGTCGCGGCGTCTCCAGCAGGCCGCGGCGCTGGTAGTAGCGCACCGTCTCCACCCCGACGCCGCCGGCCTCGGCGAGGCGGGCGATAGTCATTCCCTCAGGCATGCTTGACTCCGTACCATGGTACGGACCCTACATGGGGCGGGTCGCTTCAACGGACAACCGGAGACCCCCGATGACCGCCCCCAAAAACGCCGTCCTCTATCGCATGGTCATGCCAGACCATGTCTGCCCCTGGGGGCTGAAGGCGCGCCACCTGCTGCGCTCCAAGGGCTTCACGGTCGAGGACCATTGGCTCGAGACCCGCGCCGCCAATGACGCCTTCAAGGCCGAGCACGGGGTGAAGACCACGCCCCAGGTCTTCATCGAGGGCGTCCGCATCGGCGGCTACGAGGACCTGCGCCGACACCTGGGCCTGAAGGTCCGCGATCCGAAGGCGACGACCTATACGCCCGTGCTGGTCGTCTTCGCCGTCACCGCCCTCATGGCCCTGGCGGTCAGCCAGGCCGCCTATGGGACGGTGCTGACGGGCCGGGCGGTCGAATGGTTCATCGGCCTGACCATGATGGCCCTGGCCATGCTGAAGCTGCAGAACCTCGACGGCTTCGCGACCATGTTCCTCAACTACGACCTGCTGGCCAAGCGGTGGGTCCCCTACGGCAAGGTGTATCCCTTCGCCGAACTGGGCGCGGGGGCGCTGATGGTCGCGGGCGTTTGGACCTGGCTGTCCGCCCCGGTCGCCCTGTTCATCGGCGGCGTCGGGGCGGTCTCGGTGTTCAAGGCCGTCTACCTCGACAAGCGTGAGCTGAAATGCGCCTGCGTCGGCGGCGACAGCAACGTGCCGCTGGGCTTCCTGTCCCTGACCGAAAACCTGATGATGATCGTCATGGCGGGCTGGATGCTGCTGATGGCGGCGGCCCATGGCTGAGGGCGCCGAGGCTGCGACCGATCCTGGCGCAGCGTTCCGCTAAGCTGTGCGGTTCGGTCTTTGACAACTCACGCCCGCGCCGTCCGATTTCAGACGATTCAGACGATTCAGACTCTGTTTTTTCGGCGTCCGTTTCAGACCATTCAGACGATTCAGACTCTGTTTTTCAGAGTCTGAGTCACCCCACCAGGGCCTCGCGTTCCTCATCGGTCAGCAGCCGCCACTTGCCCTCGGGCAGGTTGTCCAGCTTCAGCGGGCCGATGCGGACGCGGATCAGGTCGATGACCTCCAGGTCGACCATCTCGCACATGCGGCGGATCTGGCGGTTGCGGCCTTCGCGCAGGATGAATTTCAGGCGGAAGGACTCCATCCGGCTGACGTAGGCGGGCTTCAGTTGGCGGCCGTCCAGCATCAGGCCGTGGCGCAGGATCTTGAGCTTCTTCTCGGTGATGTCGCCGGTGACGCGGACCAGATACTCCTTGTCGAGGTCGGACTGCGGCCCGATCACCGCCTTGGCTACGACCCCGTCCGAGGACAGCAGCAGCAGGCCGCGCGAGTCCTCGTCCAGCCGGCCGATCGGGGGCAGGGAGACGTCGTCGGCCGGGACCGCGCCTTCGCCGACGCGGTTGTTCTCGGTGATCAGGCGGACGGCGGGCAGCTTGTTCGGCTCGGGCTGGCCTGAGACGTAGCCGACCGGCTTGTGCACCATGATGGTGACGCCCTCGGCCAGGGCGGCCGTGGCCGTGTGGCTGAGGGTCAGGGTCTGGCCGGGCTCCAGCTTGCGGCCCGCGTCGGTGACCACCTCGCCGTCGACCGAGACCAGGCCGTCGGCGATCAGGGCGTCGGCCTCGCGGCGCGAGCAGACGCCGGACTGACCCAGCCATTTGTTGATGCGGACCGGCTCGGGGCCGTCATAGGTGCGGGTGAAGCTCATGGCGGGGCTCCTACCACAGCCGCCGGGGCGGCGAGAGGGCCGCTATTCGCCCAGGACTGCGGCGATGGCCGCCCGCGCGACCTCGTCGTCCTGCGTCGAGGACGCGCCCGAGACGCCGATGGCCCCGACCACCCGGCCGTCGACGACAATGGGCACGCCTCCGGCGACGGGCACGATCCCATCGATGGCCAGCAGGGCCATGCGGCCGCCCTGCAGCCGCTCCTCCGCCGAGGCGGAGGCGGCGCGGAACCGGGCCGACGAGCGGGCCTTGGCCTGGGCGACGTCGATGGAGCCGTACTGGACGCCGTCCATCCGCCCGAAGGCGACCAGATCGCCCGAGGGTTCGACGACGGCGACGGCCAGGCGGAAGCCTCGGGCGCGGCCGGCCTCTATGGCCCGGTCGATCACCGCCTGCGCCGTCTCCAGTCCGATCGGCGAACCATAGGACAGGGGCGGAGCCGCTGGAGCCGCCGGGGCGGGGACGGTCTGGCTCCATGCCGGAGCGGCCGCGGCCAGAACGGCCAGGATGACGAGCAGGCGTTTCATGGCGGTTCCCGTGAAGCTTCCGCCGATGCCGCCATATCCGGGCCGGAAGTGCAAGGGCGGGCGGGTCAGGCCGCCCGGAACAGCAGCATCAGGTTGTTGGCCGGCATGGCGAGCCTGAGCGTCAGGGCCAGGCCGTGCTTCTTCGCCTCAGCGGCCACCGCGTCGCGGTCACGCAGGCCCCAGGCCGGGTCGCGGCTCTTCAGGCTGGCGTCGAAGGCCTCGTTTGAGGCGGCGGTCGGCGTCTCGGCCTCACGGTAGGGGCCGTACGTGACCAGCAGGCCGCCGGGGCGCACCAGCCGGCTCCCGGCCAGCGTCATCAGGCCTTCCGTCGCCCCCCAGGGGCTGATGTGGATCATGTTGATGCAGACCAGGGCCTCGAAGGTTCCCTCGGGCCAGGTCGCCGGGTCGAGCATGTCTAGCGCCAGGCCGGGCCCCAAGTTCGGCGGGCCGGCCTGAGCAGCCCAGGCGGCGATGCTGGCCCGGGCCTCGGACGAGGGGTCGCTGGGCGTCCACTCCAGGCCGGGCAGTGCGCTTGCGAAGGCGACGGCGTGCTCGCCCGCGCCGCTGGCGATCTCCAGCACCCGGCCCCGCGCCGGCATATGGGCCTTCAGCACCTCGAGAATCGGTCCCGTGTTCCGCGCCGTCGCGGGCGAGGCGAGGGCGCCGGCGGGAGTCGGGCGTTCGAGCGTTTGCATGGGGACCGGATACCCCGCGAGACCGCTTACCGCGACCGGAAATATGCAGCGCCGCGGGGGGCGTCCGGTCGCGAGAGGTTGAAACTTGCGTCGGTTGACCTCGCGTCGGGTTCGGTGTCATTCCGGCTGAAACAATGCGTGATCTCGCGCATCAGGGAGAGCCACGGCGGCGTAGATCGCCGGGCGCCGTTCAGGAGAGTGACACAGTGACCGCTTCCGCCGTCCCGGGTCTCCACCCGGCCCCCACCGCCCACGCCGGGCTCGTCGCCTGGGTCGAGCAGATCGCCGCCCTGACCAAACCCGCCCGGGTCCACTGGTGCGACGGCTCCGAGGCTGAGCAGGCCGAGATCGTCGCCGACCTGATCGCCAAGGGCACGCTGCGCGAGCTCGACCAGACCAAGCGCCCCGGCTGCTACTACGCCGCCTCGGACCCGCGCGACGTCGCCCGCGTCGAGAGCCGCACCTTCATCTGCCCGGCGAACGAGGCCGACGCCGGCCCGACCAACAACTGGGCCGACCCGGTCGAGATGCGCGCCCGCCTGGACGGCCTGTTCGACGGCTGCATGGCCGGCCGCACGATGTACGTCGTGCCCTTCTCGATGGGCCCGCTGGGCTCGAAGATCAGCGCCCTGGGCGTCGAGATCACCGACAGCGGCTATGTCGCCGTCTCCATGGGCATCATGACCCGCATGGGCCAGCCCGCGCTGGACGTGCTGGGCGACGACGGCGTCTTCGTGCCCGCCGTGCACACCCTCGGCGCGCCGCTCGCCGAGGGCCAGGCCGACGTGCCGTGGCCCTGCAACGACGACAAGTGGATCGTCCACTTCCCCGAGACCCGCGAGATCTGGTCCTACGGCTCGGGCTACGGCGGCAACGCCCTGCTGGGGAAGAAGTGCTACGCCCTGCGCATTGCCTCGGTCATGGCCCGCGACGAAGGCTGGCTGGCCGAGCACATGCTCATCCTCAAGCTGACCGACCCGAAGGGCCGCGCGAAGTACGTCGCCGCCGCCTTCCCCTCGGCGTGCGGCAAGACCAACCTGGCCATGCTCCAGCCGACGCTTGAAGGCTGGAAGGCCGAGACGATCGGCGACGACATCGCCTGGATGCGCTTCGGCGACGACGGCCGTCTGTACGCCGTGAACCCGGAAGCCGGCTTCTTCGGCGTCGCCCCGGGCACCAGCCGCAACACCAACCAGAACGCGCTGGCGACCCTGGCCACCAACACCGTCTTCACCAACACCGCCCTGACCGCCGACAACGACGTCTGGTGGGAAGGCCTGACCAAGGAAGCCCCCGAAGGTCTTACGACCTGGAAGGGCGCGCCGCACGATCCGGCCTCGGGCGAGCCCGCGGCCCATCCGAACGCCCGCTTCGCCGCGCCGGCCCACCAGTGCCCGACCATCGCGCCCGAGTGGGAAGACCCCAAGGGCGTGCCGATCGACGCCATCCTGTTCGGCGGCCGCCGCGCCTCGGCGGTGCCGCTGGTGACCGAGGCCTTCGATTGGGAGCACGGCGTGTTCATGGGCTCGACGGTCGCCTCGGAAGGCACCGCCGCGGCCGAGAACAAGGTCGGCGAGCTGCGCCGCGACCCGTTCGCGATGCTGCCCTTCTGCGGCTACAACATGGGCGACTACTTCGCCCACTGGCTGTCGATGGGCGGCAAGACCGACGCCGCCAAGCTGCCGCGCCTCTACTTCGTCAACTGGTTCCGCAAGAACGAGGACGGCAAATTCGTCTGGCCGGGCTTCGGCGACAACGCCCGCGTCCTCAAGTGGATCTCGGAGCGCCTGGAAGGCGAGGCGGAGGCCATCGACACGCCGGTCGGCCGCGTTCCGACGCGCGAGGCTCTGGACCTGTCGGGCCTCAGCCTGACCGACGCCGACCTGTCGACCCTGCTCGACGTCGACGCCGAAGTCTGGGCCGAGGAAGCCGCACTGATCCCGGCCTTCTACGACAAGTTCGGCGACCGCCTGCCCAAGGCCCTGTGGGCCCAGCACGCGGCCCTGACCGACCGCATCGAGCAGGACCGCGCGTCGGCGATTGCGGCTGAATAGGTCGCACGCCAGCCAAAGCTTGCATTCGAGGGCCCGGCGGTTGATCTGATCGTCGGGTGACCTCTTCCCCTGATGTGATCGTCATAGGCGCCGGCGTGCTCGGCCTGTGCACCGCCGCCGAGCTGGCCGAGCGCGGCTTCGTCGTGACCGTGATCGACCCGGGCGGCCCCAACGCGTCTTCGGTGGCGGCGGGAATGCTGGCCCCGGCGTTGGAAAGCCTGCTCGATGAGCTGTCGGCGGATCAGGCCGCGCTGCTGCGCCGGGCTCGCGACGCGTGGCCGGCCTTCGCCGAGACCTACGGCCTCGCCCTTCATCGCGAAGGCGCCGAGTGGCGAGGCCCGGGCGCTGAACAGGCGGTCGATCGCCTGCGCCAACTCGGGTTTGCCGCCCAGCCGGGCAGCGGGGGGCTCGAGACCTCCGAGGACTGGCGCATCGAGGCGGCCACGGCCCTGACGGCCCTCGCGCGCGTCGAGGGGGTGACTGTGGTTCATGCCCACGTCGCCCGTATCGGGGCTGGGGCGCAGCGTTGGCGGGTCGAGGCCGAGGACGGCCGGCTGTGGTTCTCGCCGACGGTGGTCCTGGCGACGGGCGCGGCGACGGCCGTTGAAGGCCTGCCGGACCCCGCCGCCCGCTTGGTCGCCGACATCCAGCCGATCCGCGGTCAGTTGACCCAGGTCGAGGTTCCTGCGCCGCGGCGCGTCGTGCGGGCTCCGGGCCTCTATGTCGCGCCGGGCCATGGGGGCGTCGTCATCGGCGCGACCATGGAGCCTGGTCGCCGGGATCTGGAGCCCGACATCGACGAGGCGTCGGCGCGCGTCGCCGCCGGCTTGGCCCTGATCGGGGCTGACGGACGCCCAGGGGCGACCCGGGTGGGCATCCGGGGCGCTTCGGCGGATGGCTTGCCGCTGGCGGGGCCCGCCGGGGCCGCTGGCCTGCATCTCGCCTTGGCTCCGCGCCGAAACGGCTGGCTGCTTGGACCTTTGGTCGCCCGAACCGTGGCCGATGCGATCGAAGGCGGCGACGCCGGTCCCGACGCCGCCGCCCTCGATCCGCTCAGGTTCGCCTGATCACTCGGCCGGCGGGTTGAAGCGGATGGCGATGTTGACCCGCGACCCTTCCGCAGCGCCGTTCACGGTGCGCGGCGCGATCTGGAAGTAGCGTGACAGGCTCTGCGCGGCCCGGCCGAAGCCGTAGGGACCGGCCGGTTCGCTGGTCGTGCGGCAGTCGGTGACCGTGCCGTTCAGCTGGACCAGACAGTTCAGCGTCACCACGCCGCCGATCCCGCGGTCGATCGCCCGGTCCGGATAGGCCCGCATCAGTTGCTCGGCCGAGGGCTGGCGGATCCAGGTCGGGCTGTTGATCACCGGCGGAGGGGCGGGCAGCGCCGGCGTGGTGTCGGTCGCCGTCGGCGGTGCGTCCGGCGGCGCCTTGTTGCTGAAGGTGGTGACCGGACCCACCGGCGTCTTCTCGCCGTCGACGGCGTGGATCGGCTCGACGGGCGTCGGCGCCAGCGGCGGATTGTTGACGTTGGTGTTCGGCGCCTGGGCCGGCGGCTGCTTGGCGACGACCGGCTTGGGCTCCGGCTTCGGCATGGGCAGGATCTCGATGATCGTCGTCGGCGGCTCCGCCGGCGCCAGCGGCATTTCGAAGCGCTGGTAGTACAGCGCCACGCCTAGGCCCAAATGGGCCGTGATGACGATCCCAAGGGCCGTCCAGGTCGTACGGGAGAAGCGCGGTGTCTTGCGTTCGTGGAAATCGATGGGGCTGACCGTTCCGGGGCCCCCGGCGGTACGGATCATCATGGGTTTCATCCCTGTCGTTCACCGCCCCCGCAGCGCCCGTCAGCAAGTTGAGCGCGCCGCCCATGGCAAGTTTACGGCGAAGCTTTGGCCTGTGGGTGTCCTTCGAGCGTTAGTATTCAGTTAACCATCGTAAACGACCGTAAACCCATGAGCGTCAGAGCGATTCCATCCTCCGGAGGTGTAGAGGCGGCCATTCGGCGCGCCTCCAGCGCCACGGGCGTGGATGCCGATTTTCTGATCAAGACGGCGCGGCGCGAGAGCGCCATGAATCCGTCGGCGAAGGCGCGCACGTCGTCGGCGGCGGGCCTGTTCCAGTTCATCGAGCAGACCTGGCTGGGCACGGTGAAGGCGCACGGCGCCAAGCACGGCTACGGCCAATACGCCGACCTGATCCACCGCGGTTCGGACGGCCGCTGGCGGGTCGACGGCTCGGCCCGCAACGTCGTTCTGGACCTGCGCTTCGATCCGCAGGCCGCCTCGACCATGGCGGCCGAGCTGACCGCTTCGAACGCCGCCTATCTACGCGGCCGCACCGGGCGTGAGCCGGGGGCGGGGGATCTGTACGCCGCCCACTTCCTCGGTCCGGCCGGCGCGGCCGAACTCATGAGCGCCATGGATCGCCGCCCGGGATCGAGCGCGGCCTCGCTGTTCCCAGAGGCCGCCGCGGCCAATCGTTCGATCTTCTACCGCGACGGCCGCCCGGCCACGGTCGCCGAGGTGCACGCCAATCTCCAGCGCACGGCCGGGGAGGGCGCGCCTGCCTCAGGCGTCGGTTCCGCGCCCGCTCTGGATCCGCAGCTGCTCCCCAAACTGTCGGAGCGCGACCAGATGCTGGCCGCCCGGCTGGATCGTCTGAAGCAGGACCAGAGCTTGCTCGCCCTGCTCCTCGGGCAGGACGGCGAGGGCAAGGCCGGCGGCTTCGGCGTCGCCTTCGGGCCTGAGCCTGGCTCGAACACCTAAGTTCAGGCGTCTTCTCGCGAATCCTGTGATGGTGAACGGCCCGTTAAGGATGACCGGTTGATGGTGGCCGGCGAAGCCTGCTCAGAGTCGTCCATGACCGCCTACCGCGCCCGTCTCACCGAGATCGACATCCATCGCCTGATCAAGGCGACGGATGAGGACGAGCGCGCCGCGGCCGCCCACAAGCTGTGCCGCAGCATGGAGCGGGGCGGGCTCAGCGGCGAAGAGCGCGAGGCGGCCCAGAAGATCCTGCGCCTGCTGGCCAACGACGCCGCCGAACTGGTGCGCCGGGCCATGGCGGTGACGCTGAAAGCCTCCGACCTGATTCCGCGCGATGTCGCCCGCCGCCTGGCCGCCGACGTCGACAGCGTGGCCCTGCCGCTGATCGGCTTCTCGCCCGCCTTCTCGGACGAGGATCTGATCGAGATCGTCCAGGCCGGTTCGTCGTTGCGGCAGGTGGCCGTGGCGGGGCGTCCGCGGGTCGGTCGCGACGTCGCCGATTGCCTCGCCGAGACCGGCTCCGAATTGGCCGTGCGCACCCTCGCGGCCAACGACAACGCCGACGTGTCCGAGGGCGCGATGGGCCGCTGTGTCGATCGCTTCGGTTCGTCGCCTGAGATCGTCGCCGCCATCGCCTATCGCCAGGTCCTGCCGCTCAGCATCACCGAACGTCTGGTCGAACTGGCGTCGGCCACGGTCCGCGAGCACCTGATCACACGCCACGCCCTGGCCCCCGAGACGGCCATCCGCCTGGCCGCCTTCGCCCGCGAGCGCGCCACCGTCGACCTGGTCGACCAGGCCGCCGACCAGGCAGACCTGCCGCAGTTCGTGGCCAATCTGAACGTTCGCAAAGCCCTGACCGGCTCTCTGCTGCTGCGGGCTCTGGCCCGAGGCCAAATGGGGCTGTTCGAACACGGCATGGCCGAGCTGGCCGGCACGCCGCATGCGCGGGCCTGGCTGATGATCCATGATGCGGGGCCGCTGGGTTTGAAGGCCATCTACGACCGCGCCGGCCTGCCGCCGCGCCTGTTCCACGCCTTCCGCGCCGGGGTCGACACCTGGCGGTCGCTCCAGGCCGAGGGCGCCGACACCGCCGGCGACGCCTTCCGCCAGCAGATGCTCCAGCGTTTCCTGACCCAGCGCCCCAACGCGCCGCGCGATGACCTGGCCTACCTGATGGAGCGTCTCGATCAGGCCCCGACGCCGGCTCGCTCCGCTGTCGAGGCGGCCTAGTCTCCATACGAAAACGCCCGCCGGGCGGCGGGCGTCTCCACAGTTGATTTCGGCGGCTGTCAGCCCAGGTGCGAGGCGACCTTGGCTTCGAGAGTCTCGGCCAGGATCTTGCCGGTGGGGTGGTCGTCGGTCTGGATCTGGTCGCGGACCACCGCCTTGATGGCGTCGATGTGGGCGTCGATCAGCACCACCGGCGCGGCCATGCGCTTGGTCGGATCGTCCATCATCTTGCAGAGCGAACCGGCCAGGCGGGTCACCAGCGGATACTGGTAGGTGGCTCCCAGGCCTTTCAGGTCGTGGGCGCGGAAGTAGAGTGCTTCGGCCGTCTGGGCGTTATAGCCCTGGGCGCGGATGTCGGTCTGGGCCTTGTCCAGCTTGACGATTTCGTCCTGCAGCCACTGGCCGAACTGGGCCGACATGGCCTTCAGGGCTTCCTCGGCCTTGGCGATGGCGCTGGCGTCAATGCCGCCGAAGCCGCCGCCGACCTTGAGGCGGAGGGTGTTGGGCGGACGAATGACCTGGGCCGAATTGCTCACCGGCGAACTCCTTGGGACGATTCCGTCGTAAACCATGACAGGCACGGCTTAAGAAGCGGTGCACGGCCGTCAGGGGGCTGTCAGGAGGCGAACTGCTCCGCCAGCACGCGTTCCTCGAAGGATCGGCCGGCGTCGAACAGCATGGTCAGGGCGATGTCGCGCCGTTCCCGCACCTCGACGCGAGCCACCCGCCGGACCTCGAAACTATCGGCTGTGGCGCTGACCGGGCGCTTGTCGGACTCCAGCACGTCGAACACGACCTTGGCGGTGTGCGGGAGCAGGGCGCCGCGCCAGCGCCGGGGGCGGAAGGCGCTGATCGGGGTCAGGGCCAGGGCGCGCGCATCGAGCGGAATGATCGGTCCGTGGGCGGACAGGTTGTAGGCGGTCGAGCCGGCCGCCGTCGCGACCATGCAGCCGTCACAGGCCAACTCCTCCAGCCGCACGCGATCGTCGACGGTGATGCGTAGCTTGGCGCTCTGGCGGGTCTGGCGCAGCAGGGAGACCTCATTGATGGCCAGCCCGCTCTGCACCTCGCCGGCCTCGTTCCAGGCGTCCATCTGCAGCGGGTGGATCACCGCCCGTCCGGCCGTGGCGAGTCGCTCCAGCAGGCCTTCCTCGACGTAGTCGTTCATCAGGAAGCCCACCGAGCCGCGATTCATCCCGAACACCGGCGTGCGCCGCTGCAGGTTGGCGTGCAGGGTTTCGAGCATGAAGCCGTCGCCGCCGAGGGCCACGATCACATCGGCCGTTTCGGCGTCGCTCGAACCGTAGAGAGCGGTCAGACGGTCGCGCGCGGTCTGCGCCTCGGGGCGGTCTGAGGCGGCGAAGGCGATACGAAGGTCGGACTGGCTCACCGGCGTACGCAAGCCGAGCCGGGAGGCGAAGTCAAACGCCTCGGAACTCAGGGCTCGATCAGAACGCGGAAGCAGCGCGAGGCGGACATGGCCGAGATCTCGCCGCGCAACCAGACGCGCTCGCCTTCGGAGCCCGGGAATCCATCATTGAGCAGGCGGATCTCGGTCAGCAGGGCGGGGTATACGGCGCGGTCGATGCCGACCGCCGCGCAGGCGTAGAACAGGGCCTCGGGGCTCGGCGCGGCCATGGCGTCGCGAATCTGTGCGACGGTGAAGCCGCTCAGGGTAGCCAGGCCGTGGATGAACAGGCCCAGCCGTCGTTCGCGGACCGAGCGGATCAGATAGCCGGCGCGGAGCTGGCCTGCGGCCTGCAGCTTGGCGACCAGCCGTCGCTCCATCTCGTCGCGGTCTGCGTCACTGGCGGCGATGGCGACGAACGTCCCGCGGTGCGTGTCCCGGACGGCCTGTTCGATCGCCGGCGCCAGCTTGTGCTCATCGACCTGGAAGCGAGCGACGATCGACTGGCGCAGGGCCACGCCGACCCACTGGTACATCTGCTCGGCCAGTTGCTCGGTCAGACGCGGGTGGCGGGTGAGGGGGCTGCGCAGGGCGGCGATGCGGCGCGAGTGCTCGACCAGACGACGGATGCCGTCGGCGCTGATCTCGGCCGTCCGGTTCGAGGCGAGGGCGGTCAGGGTGGCGGGCTCGCCGCGGTCGATGATGGCGTCCGCGACCCGGCCGGCCAGATTCGGACGGCGGGCGACCTCGATCTGGTGCTCAAGCGTGGCCTCGACCAGCACGCGCAGCAGGTCTTCGTCCTGCAGGATAGGGCTGGAGGCCAGGACCGGGCGGGCGATCTCGATCTCGTCCAGCGCCAGGACGTTGATCAGGGCTGCGGGGGCCCAGTCGGCGTGGGCCAGGCGCTCGGACAGGATCTTGCGCACGTCGCGCTCGGCCTGACGGGCCAGGGTGAGGAAGATCTCGCCCAGGATCGGCGACAGCTCGCCGCTCGGCGGCTTGGAATCGCACAGGCTCAACACGGCCATCAAAAGCCGCTGGCGCGCGTCGGTGCTCGGGTTCCGCGCAAGGGCCAGCAGGTCCGGCAGGGCGGGCGTCGAGGCCAGCGGGGAACGGAACTGTGCGACGGTCAAGAGCGTCTCCGGCGCGCCGAGGTGTCGGGGCTGTCCAAGACCGTATTGGGCCGGAGCCTAAGACAGGGTTAATCGAAGCTGAATCTTGACGCGAACGTCACCCGGCGCGAGCGTGCGCCGCCGGACACAGGAGACAGTGCGAAATGGCCGACGGAACCAGTCCCTCTTTGAAGTCCCGCGTATCGGACGCGGAGTGGCAGGTGCGCGTCGAATTGGCCGCCCTGTACCGCCTCGTCGCCCTGCACGGCTGGGACGACATGATCTTCACCCACATCTCCGCCCGCGTGCCGGGGCCGGAGCATCACTTCCTGATCAACCCGTACGGCTACTATTTCGAGGAGATCACCGCCTCTTCGCTGGTGAAGGTCGATCTGGATGGGAACATCGTCCAGGAGACCCAGAACTTCATCAATCCGGCGGGTTTCACCATTCACTCGGCCATCCACGGCGCGCGTGAGGACGCCCACTTCGTCATCCATCTGCATACGGTCGCCGGCGTCGGCGTGGCGGCGCAGAAGGAGGGCCTGCTGCCGATCGGCCAGAACGCGTGCCTGCTGCAGCATCAGGTCGCCTATCACGGCTACGAAGGCCTGGCCCTGAACCATGAAGAGCGCGAACGCCTCGTGGCCGATCTGGGCGACAAACCGCTGATGCTGCTGCGCAACCACGGCACCCTGGCGGTCGGCCAGACGGCGGCGCAGGCCTGGATCGGGATGTTCTTCCTGGAGCGCGCCTGCGCCCAGCAGGTGGCGGCCCTTTCGGGCGGCCGCGAGCATGTCTTGTTCGCGCCCGACGCCGCCCAGGCCGAGACCAAGGAGCAGGGCAGGGGGATCGGCTTCATCTCCGGACTTGCCTGGCCGGGCGCCCTGCGCATGCTGGATCGACGATCGCCGGGTTACGACGCCTGACGAAAACGCCGGGGGGCGACTGTGAAAAGAGCCGGGGGGCTGATGATCGGACTGGCGGCGGCCGTCTTGGCCGGTCCCGCCGCTGCGGGGGCGTGGACCCAGTCCAAGGGGCATGGCCAGGTCATCGTCAAGTTCGAGGCGATGAACGCCACCCAGGGCTTCGACCCGTCCGGCGACCTGCAGCCGCTCGCCGTCGACCGCCGCGACACGGTGCTGGGCGTGTTCGCCGAATATGGTCTGGCCGAGGGCCTGACCCTTCAGCTCAAGGCCGACTGGCAATCCGGCGAGGACCAATTCGTCGACTACGAAGGCCGCGGGCCGCTCGAGATCGGCGTGGCCTGGCAGGCGTGGCGCGACGACAACGCCGCCTTCAGCCTCTACGCGGGCTACGCGGACGGCGGCGAGGGGCGCAACGCCGGCTACGCTCCGCCGGGCCAGGGCGACCAGGACTGGGAGGTCCGCGCGTCGCTCGGCGGCTCGCTTGATCAGAGCTGGGGCGCCATCCCGCAGGGCTCCTACGTCGAAGTCCAGGCGGCGCGACGCATGCGCCAGGGCCTGCCAGACGAAACGCGCATGGACTTCACGGCCGGCTCGCGGTTTCGACCCGAGTGGCTTTTGCTGGCCCAGGCCTACGGCGGCCAGGCGGACGACGGCGGGCCGAAATGGCTGTCGGTGGAGGCGTCGGTGGTGCGCGACATCGGCGACTGGAGCCTTCAGGCCGGTTGGCGACAGACCGTCGCAGGGCGGGAGACGCCGGCGTCCGGCGGTCCCATAATCGGCGTCTGGAGGCGTTTCTAGGTCTCAAGCTCGACTGCGGAATTCCGCGACGGAAACCGCCACGGCCAACGTTGCAGAGACTTTAGTTGCGTCGACGGCGGGAGCCGCTAAGTCGGCTCGTCCCCCCTCGCCGGAGCCTGCCCCGCGTGATCAAACGTCACTTCTTCCTTGTCGCCGCCGCGGTCCTGCTGGCCCTGATGGTCGCCGCCGTGGTGATGCGAATCGCTTTTGCAGGCGATGAGAAGGGCGGCGGCGGTCCTGGCGGCCCCGGTGGTCGCGGCGGCCCCGGCGGCGGACGCGGTCAGACGGTCGCCGAGGCGGTGGCGACGCCCCGTCAGTTCGCTGACCAGATCCGCGTCCTCGGCGTCGCCCGCGGGCGACGCTCCGTGAACATCACCTCCTCGACGAGCGAGCTGATCACCCGCGTCATGTTCGCAGACGGCCAGCGCGTCGCCGCCGGCCAGCCGCTGGTCCAGTTGCAGGCGCGCGAGGAGGACGCCTCCATCGCCGAGGCTCGCGCCCGCGTGGCCCAGGCCCGCACCCAGTACGAGCGCTACAAGGAACTGGGCGAGCGCGGCTTCGCTTCGCCGATGATGATCGAGCAGTACGAGACCCAGCTTGAGACCGCCCAGGCCTCGCTGGCCGCGGCCCAGGCGCGCTCCGGCGACCGCACGATCCGCGCTCCGTTCGCGGGCGTGCTCGGCCTGACGACCGTCACCGCCGGGACCCTGGTCAATCCCGGCGCGGTGATCACCACCCTGGACGACATCGACGTCGTCCGCGTCGATTTCCCGGTCCCGGAGCGTTATCTCGGCGTGCTGCGCGCCGGAACGCCGATCAATGCGACGATCGACGCCTATGGAGACGAGGTCTTCACCGGGCGCATCGCCCTGGTCGACACCCGCGTCAACGAGCAGACCCGCTCGGTCACCGCCCGCGCCGAGATCGCCAATCCGGGCGCCCGCATCCGTCCCGGCATGGCCGTCCGCGTCGCCGTCCAGCAGGGCGTCCGCACCGCTCCGGCCGTGCCCGAGGCCGCCGTCCAGTACGAGGGCGACGGCGCCTTCGTCTATCGCATCGCCCGCAGCGAGCGCGGTACGAACGCCCAGCGGGTCGAGGTTGAGACCGGCGCCGTCGAGGGCGGCTATGTCGAAATCATTTCCGGCCTCAACGCCGGCGACCGCGTCGTCGCCTCCGGCCTGAACCGCATCCAGCCCGGCGCGCCCGTGCGCGTCGCTGGGCAAGGTGGCGGGCAGGGCGGCCGTGGGTCCGCTCCGGCCAAGGCGTCCGCACAATGATGCTGTCCGACCTCTCCGTCCGCCGGCCCGTCTTCGCGGCGGTGGCGGCGATCGTGCTGTGCGTCATCGGGGCGGCGGCCTTCTTCTTCTTGCCGGTCCGTGAACTGCCGGATGTCGATCCGCCCATCGTGTCGGTCAACACCGCCTACGCCGGGGCGTCGGCCGAGGTCATCGAGAGCCGGATCACCGAGCCGATCGAACAGCAGATCGCCGGCATCCAGGGCGTCGAGCGCATCAACTCGTCCAGCCGCGACGGCCGCTCCAGCGTCAACATTGAATTCTCCCTCGACCGCAACATCGACGACGCCGCCAACGACGTGCGCGACCGCGTCTCGCGCGTGGTCGGCCGCCTGCCGGACCAGGCCCAGCCGCCCGAAGTGGCCAAGGCCGACAGCGACAGCCAGCCGATCATCATCCTGTTCCTGCGCTCGACCAGCCTGAACCGGCTGGAGCTGACCGACTACGCAGACCGCTATCTGATCGACCGCCTGGCCACGGTGCCGGGCGCCGCCCAGGTGCAGATCTACGGCGAGCAGCGCTACGCCATGCGCATCTGGCTGGACGCCGGCGCCCTGGCGGCCCGCGGGCTGACGGTCAACGACGTCGAAACCGCCCTGACCAACCAGAACGTCGAACTCCCGGCCGGCCAGCTGGAGTCGGGCCAGAAGGACTATACGGTCCGGGTGGCGCGCACCTACGCCCGCGCCGAGGACTTCCGTCAGTTGCCGATCGGTACGCGGGGCTCGGCGACCAACGCCGCCAGCGCGAACAACACCAGCGGCCTGGCGTCGAACACCGCCGGCCTGCCGAGCGGCGCAAGCGGTGCCATCCTGGGGCAGGCGAGCTACGTCACCCGCCTGGGCGACATCGCCCGAGTCGAGGAGGCGCCCGCCGAGGATCGCCGCCTGTTCCGCGGCAACGGCGTCGACCAGATCGGCCTAGCCATCACCCGCCAGGCCCAGTCGAACGACCTGGCCATCTCCAAGGGCGTCAAGGCGATGCTGGAGGAGATTCGACCCAGTCTGCCCGCCGGCACGGAGCTGGTCGTCGGGTCGGACAACTCGGTCTTCACCTCCCACGCCATCGAGGAGGTGTGGATCACCATCGGCATTTCCATGGTGCTGGTGGCCCTGGTCAACTTCATCTTCCTGGGCAGCCTGCGGGCCGCCTTCATCCCCTCGATCGTCGCGCCGATCTGTCTGCTGTCGACCTTCATCGTCCTGGCCCCGCTGGGCTTCTCGCTGAACCTGCTGACTCTGCTGGCCCTGGTGCTGGCCATCGGCCTGGTCGTCGATGACGCCATCGTCGTGACCGAGAACATCCAGCGACGCATCGACCATGGCGAGCCGCCGCTGGTCGCCGCCGAGCGCGGTACGCGCCAGGTGTTCTTCGCCGTCGTGGCGACGACGATCACCCTGCTGTCGGTGTTCGCGCCGCTGCTGTTCCTGCCGGGCTACGTCGGCCGTCTGTTCGTCGAGCTGGCGGCTGCGATCGCGGCGGCCGTGGCCTTCTCGGCCTTCCTGGCGCTGAGCCTGTCGCCGATGCTGGCGTCAAAGATCCTGAAGCCCGCCGCGAGCAGCGGCTGGCTGGCCCGCCGGGTCGACTGGGCGATGGACAAGCTGCGCCATTCCTACGCCAACTCGCTGGACATGCTGCTCGGCAAGCGGATCGCGGTGGCCGGCGTGGTCGGCCTGATCCTGCTGGTCGCAGGCGGGGCGGCCTTCATGTTCGTCAAGCTCCCGGACGAGCTGGTTCCGGCGGAGGATCGCGGGCGTGTGCAGATCCGCGTCCAGGGCCCTGAAGGCGCCGGCTTCGACTACACCCGCAAGATCGTGCTCGGGCTCGAGCCCCTGCTGGCCGAATACAAGGCCAATGGCGAGGCCGACAGCTATCTGGTCTCGGCGCCCGGCTTCGGCGGCGGCAGCTACAACTCCGGCAATGGGAGCCTGATCCTCAGCGACTGGTCTGAACGCAGCCGTTCGGCGGACGAGATCGCACAGGAGCTGAACGGCAAGCTGCGGGGACAGACGGACGCCCAGGTGAACGCTTCAGTGCCCGGCGCCTTCCAGCGCGGCGGCGGCAATTCCAACTCGGTCGAGATGATCGTCACCGGGGCGGAGTACGAGGACATCTACAACTGGCTGCAGCCCGTACTGGCGGCCGCGCTTGAGAACCCCGGCTTCTCGCGGCCGCGTCTGAACTACGAACCGAACGCCCCGCGTCTGCTTGTCGATGTCGATCCGGAGAAGGCTGCGGCGCTGGGCGTCTCGGCCCAGGCGGTCGGCCGTACGCTCGAGACCATGTTCGGCTCGCGCCGCGCCACCACCTATCTGCGCGGCGGTCAGGAGTACGACGTCATCCTGCAGACCCAGCGCGACGACCGGCGCAACGTCGGCGACCTGGAGTCCCTCTATGTCGCCACCGGCGGCGGCCAGCTCGTGCCGCTCTCGTCCGTTGTCACCACCAAGACCTCGGGGGACACGCCGGATCGCCGGCGGCTGGACCGCCAGCGCGCCATCAGCATCAGCGCGGACCTGAATCCCGGCACCACCATCGCCGACGCCACGGCCTTCATGACCCGCGTCGCCAGCGAACAACCGCAGGGCGTGGTCACCACCCAGTGGGGCGGCGCGGCGCGGGACCAGAAGGAGGCGGGCGGCGCCGTCATGGCCGCCTTCGGCCTGGCCCTGCTGCTGGTCTTCCTGGTGCTGGCGGCCCAGTTCGAGAGCTGGATCACCCCGGCGGTGATCATGCTGACCGTGCCCCTGGCGGCGGCGGGCGGGCTGTTCGGCCTGATGATGGCCGGCTCGAGCCTGAACATCTATTCGCAGATCGGCCTGATCATCCTGATCGGCGTGGCGGCCAAGAACGGCATCCTGATCGTCGAGTTCGCCAATCAGTTGCGCGACCAGGGCCGTTCGATCCGCGAGGCGATCATCGAGTCGTCGACCCTGCGTCTGCGCCCCATCATCATGACCTCGATCGCCACCGCCTTCGGCGCCCTGCCGCTGGTGCTATGGCATGGGGCCGGGGCCGGCAGCCGTCAGACGATCGGCGTGGTCATCTTCTCGGGGGCCATGTTCGCCACCGTGCTGACCCTGTTCGTGGTGCCCGTGATCTACGGCGTGCTGGCGCGCTTCACCAAGTCGCCGGAGTACACCGCCCGCAAGATCGAGGAATGGGAGGCCAAGGAGGCCGCGGCCAACGATCCGATCCCGGCCGCGGCCGAGTAGGGCGTCAGGGCTGCGCGGGCGCGGCCGCCGGCGCAGCGGCCGGCGGCGTATAGCCGGTCTCGACTTTCAGCCAGGCGATCACATCGCGGCGGTCCGTCGCGTCCGGGATGCCCGCGAAGCTCATCTTCGTGCCCTTCAGGAAGGTGCGCGGGTTCTCCAGCCAGTGGTCCAGCTTCTCGGCGTCCCAGGTGAAGCCCGCGGCCTTCACCGCCGGCGAGTAGTTGTATTTGCCGTGCGTTCCGGCCTGGCGGCCGAACACGCCGTAGAGGTTGGGGCCGGTCATGTCCGGCCCGCCTTCGGTGATCGTGTGGCACGAGCGGCAGCGGGCGAAGACGCGACGGCCGTTGTCCAGGTCGGCCTGGTTGTAGGGCGCGGGAAGGGCGGTCAGCAGGGCGGCCTTCTCGGCGGCGGTCGGGACCGGTTTGGGCGGCGCGGCCGGGGCCTTGTCGCCGGCGCTTTCCCCACAGGCGGACAGGCCCAGCAGGGCGACGGCGGCGAGGGCGAGGCGGGTCATGGCGGGCTCCGGTGTTCTTGCGCCCTGTGATAGCTCAACCATTCGTGCGGGCAACCACGCTGCGACCTGCTGTCAGGGTGGACGGTGAGGCGTCGCACCTGATAATCACTGTCAACAGGCGCGCGATCGCGCCGGCGTACCGTGAGCCCATGTCCGACACCCTCAAACTCAGCCAGGCCCGCAAGGGCGCGCGCGGCGTCATCGTGAAGGTCGGCGACCACGGCCATCACGACGAACACGCGGTCGAACTGGAGCGCCGCCTGCTGGAGCTGGGCTTCGTAGAGGGCGCCCGCGTCGAACTGCTGCACGAGGGCCTGTTCGGCCGGGATCCGATCGCGCTGAAGGTGGACGACATGCGCGTCGCCCTGCGCCGGCACGAAGCCGCCCGCCTCGTCATCCAGGTCGACGGGAAGGCCGCCTGATGGACATGCAGGTTCGCACCGCGCGGGTCGCCCTGGTCGGCAATCCCAACAGCGGCAAGACGGCGCTGTTCAACGCCCTGACCGGCGCCCACCAGAAGGTGGCCAACTACGCCGGCGTCACGGTCGAGCGTAAGGAAGGCCATTTCCGCACCGCCGACGGCCGTTCGATGTCGGTGCTGGACCTGCCGGGCACCTATTCGCTGCGCGCCCGCAGCCCCGATGAAGAGGTCACCCGCGACGCCGTGCTCGGCAAGCTGGCCGGCGAGACGCCGCCGGACGTCATCGTCGCCGTCGCCGACGCCACCAACCTGCGCCTGGTGCTGCGCCTGATCCTTGAGCTGAAGGCCGTCGGCCGCCCGCTGGTGCTGGCCCTGAACATGTACGACATCGCGCAGCGCCAGGGCCTGCGCATCGATCTGGAGACGCTGAGCGCCGAGCTCGGCGTGCCGATCGTGCCGACCACGGCGACGCGCCGCCGGGGCATCGCCGAACTGATCGAGGCGGTCGACGCCGCTGCGCCGGCCGTCCTCTCGGCCACCGGCGAGAGCGCCTGGACCGCGCCGGACGCCGAGGCTTTGCGCGGTAAGGCGCGCGAGGCCGAGCGGATCATGAAGGCCTGCGTCCGCCCGCCTGAGCGCCCGGACACCCTGACCGGCAGGGTCGATTCCGTCCTGCTTCACCCGGTCGCCGGGCTGCTGATCCTCGGCGCGATCCTGTTCGTGATGTTCCAGGCCGTCTTCACCTGGGCGACGCCGCTGATGGACGGAATCGAGGGCCTGCTCGGCATGCTCGGCGTCTGGGTGGCGACGGTCATGCCCGACGGCATCTGGCAGAGCCTGGTCGTCGACGGCCTGATCTCCGGCGTCGGCAGCGTGCTGGTCTTCCTGCCGCAGATTCTGATCCTGTTCCTGTTCATCATCCTGCTGGAAGACTTCGGCTACATGGCCCGGGCGGCCTTCCTGCTCGACAAGATCATGGGGTTCGCCGGCCTGCACGGGCGGGCCTTCATCCCGCTGCTCTCCAGCTTCGCCTGCGCCATTCCGGGCGTGATGGCGGCGCGGGTCATCGACAACAAGCGCGACCGCCTGACCACCATCCTGGTCGCGCCGCTGATGACCTGTTCGGCGCGGATCCCGGTCTATGTGCTGATCATCAGCGCCTTTATCCCGAACGAAACCGTTTGGGGCTTCCTCAGCCTGCAGGGCCTGGTCATGTTCGGTCTCTACGTCGCCGGAATCGTCAGCGCCCTCATCGTCTCCTTCGTGATTCGGAAGATCTTCTGGAGGGGCGCGGTCGAGCCCTTCATGATGGAGCTGCCGACCTACAAGATGCCCGACCTGAAGAGCGTCCTGTTCAATCTCTGGCTCCGGGCGCGCATCTTCCTGGAGCGGGCGGGGCGGATCATCCTGCCGCTGATGATCATCGTCTGGGCCTTGTCGACATTCCCCTATCCCCCGGAGGGCGCGACGAACCCGGCCATCGACTATTCCTTCGCGGGCATGCTCGGGAAGGCGCTGGAGCCGATCTTCCAGCCGATCGGCTTCAACTGGCAGATGGTCATCGCCCTCATCCCCGGCATGGCCGCCCGCGAAGTGGCCGTCGCGGCCCTGGGCACGGTCTACGCCGTCGCCGACCCCGAGAGCGCCACCAGCGTCCTGGCCACCACGCTTGCCGGCCACTGGTCGCTGGCCACGGGCCTGGCCTTCCTGGCCTGGTACGTTTTCGCCCCGCAGTGCGTCGCGACCCTGGGCGTTGTCCGTCGCGAGACCAACTCGCTGAAATGGACCTGGGTGATGATCGTCTACATGTTCGCCCTGGCCTATCTGGCGGCCTTTGCGACCTATCGGATCGCCGTGGCGCTCGGGGGCGGTTAACCGTATCGTTCGCGCGTTCGATGAACGCTGGTTGACTTTTGGGCCGACTTGCGGCGATTCCTCCCCGTTAACGGGGGGTTATCCATGCTGTCGAGTTTGATGCCGCTGCTTTGTCGGCATGAGGTCTATTGGTCGGAGCGCCATAAGTCCGGCCGCTGCCGCCGCTGCGGCACGCTTCAGGCCCAGCCGCTGGACGTCGCTGAGCACAAGATCGGACTCGGCCGCGAGACCGGCCGCGACGCTGTCGTTCTCGAACTCCCCAAGGCCGCGCCCAAGACGGCGAGGGCCACGGCAGCTCCCAAGGCGGCCATGGTTCAAGCGCCCGACCGCCGTGAAGCCCTGCTGGCCTCGCTGCAGCAACTGGCCCAGGGCCGGCGCCCGACCTGCGAGGAGGCGATCGACCTCGTGCGGGCCGTCGTCGAGGACGCCCATTCCGCCGACCCTGTGCTGTTCGGCGCCGAGGCCGCGGGTCATTTTGCTCAGCTTGATGCAACGCGCAGCCGGACGGCGCGCTTAGCCTCGTCGTGCTAGGCCGACGGTCATAGGAGCAATGGCGTGTCGCTGATCGCCTATTTCAAGCGGATGTTGTGCCACCATCAGTGGGACATCAGCCGCAGCCGCAAGGGCGCCTACGTCTGCCGCCGTTGCGGCGCGCGTAAGGAGTAGCGGGCCCGACGTCAGGGACGCGGGCCCACTCCCAATCCGGTCAGCCGCCGCTTTGCGGACCTGAGAAGTCGAACTGCGGGTCCTGTTGACGGCGCGGTCCGCCGCCGAGGCTCCAGGTCAGGCCGACATAGGTCGCCTGGCCGCCGAAGTGGCGCTCGGTGCGGTCGCGGAACTCCGGCGTGTCATAGGTCGTGACGTCGCCGAACTGGTTGAACACGTCGCGCACCGTCATCTGGAAGGCGACGGTCTCGGTCAGCCTGCGGCGATAGCCGAGGTTGACCATCCCGCCGGCTTCGCGTGTGCCTTGGGCGAGCAGGGTCTCCCCGTTGTACTGCCCCGCGATCTGGATGAAGTCCTCCGGCGTCGGCTGCCAGTTCAGGTTCAGGCGGCCGGATGCCTGGGTGGCCGAACGGTCGCTCCCGCCTGGAATGCCCGAGGCGTCGATCTCCTGCTGGAAGACGTTGACGCTGGCGTTGTAGCGCAGGGTCTCGTGCAGGCGGCCGTTGGCGACCAGTTCGACACCCATATCGCGCCGGGCGCCCAGGTTCTCGGGGCGGGTCAGCAGTACGCCGCCGCCGATATTGGTCGCCACCTCGGTGAAGGCCTTCTCGGTGTCGCGGTAGTAGGCGGTGGCCTGGTAGAAGGTCTGGCCCGAGCGCATCTGCCACATGACCTCGAACGCGTCCGTCTCCTGCGGCTCCAGGTCAGGGTTGCCGGAGCGCAGGTTCAGCGGGTCGATGAAGGAGACGAAGGGGTTCAGCTGGAACGGCTGTGGCCGCTGGATCCGCTTCGAATAACTGCCGCGCACCGTCTGGGTGTCGCTCAGCTGATACGAGAGGTGCATCGTCGGATAGGCGCGGAAATAATCCTGCGAATCCTGGATGTTGGTCGTGATCTGGTTGAGCTCGATATCGGCCTGCTCAAGCCGCAGGCCGAACTGGGCGGACAGTTTCTCGCTGAACGGCCGCTCATAGGTCGCGTACAGCGCCTGGACCGTCTGCTCGGCCTCGAACTGGTTGGTCAGGCCGGGGACGACCACCAGGCCGCCCAGGCTCGGGCCGCGCAGCACGGTGTTGTCCTGTTCGGGCTTGCGGATCTCCAGCTCGTAGCCGAGGCGCAGCTTGGCGTCGCCCATCGGGCGGATATAGGCGCTGGTGAAGGCCTGGATGGTGAAGGCGCCTTCGTTGGTGTTGCGCTCGTAGGCGAGGGGCGCGGGCGGGATCGACGGGTCCGCCACCGTCGAGATCGCCATGGTGTTCTCGCCCTGATCGTAGCGGAACTCGTTGGTCCACTCGTGACCGGCGTCGTCGAAGCGATGCAGCACACGACCGGTCAGGCCCTGGCCGGCGAAGCTCTGGACAATGTTCGACTCCCGTCGCGAGGCGACGACGACCGTACCGCCGACGTCCTGGGCCTCGAAGACATCCACGCCGAAGCCGGTGTTCTCAAAGTCGTTGCCGCGCGCCTCGAGCGTCAGCTGGGTCTTGTCGGTCAGCTTGTACTCGACGCCGAGGCGGCCATAGAGGCCCTCGGCGTCGGCCTCGACGTCCTGCTCCTGTCGGCTGGGCAGGAACTGGCCGGACACCACGTCGAACCGTTCGCGATCGCGGTCGATCTCCTGCTCGATGCTGTCGTGGCGGACGCCGAAGTCGCCCGAAACGGTGACCGGCCCGGTGACGTGGGACCCGCTGACGCCGACGTTCCAACGGCCATGATCACCGACGTTGGCGCGAATCGAGCCGCTCGAGGTCGCGCCCGGCTTGGGCATGTTCGGCTTGGTGATCAGGTTGATCACGCCGCCCGAGCCCTCGGGGCTGTAGGCGGCCGACGGATTGGTCATGACCTCGATGCGCGCATACTGGTCGGCCTGCATCTGCAGGATGGCCTGGGCGCGGCCTTCGCCGGTCAGGACGCCCGAGGGGCGGCCGTCGATCAGGATGGTGACGTTGCTGTCGCCGCGCAGCGAGACGTTGCCCTGCGGGTCGACGTCGACGGAGGGCACATTGCGCAGGGCGTCGGCCAGGCTGCCGGTCGAGGCCTGCAGATCGTTGGCGAGGCTGTAGCTGGTCGAATCGATCGAGGTGCGGACATCGCTCTGTCGGCCCTGGACGACGACGTCGCCGACCTCGGTCGCTTCACTTTCAGCAGGCTTCTCGTCAGTCGCGGGTGGTGTCTGGGTCGCCGTCTGGGGCGCAGTCGGTTGCGCGGGCGACGTCGGCGCCGGGGCCGTCTGGGCGAAGGCCGGGCCGAACGACATGGAAAGGGCCGTGCCGGCCAGAAGCAAGGTGTAGATCGATTTCACGCAAATTCCCCTGAACGAGGCCGTCGGCTCCCGTTTGACTGGTCTTGATTGGCAGCTGCGCCGTAAAACCGACAGTTACTTCTTGGTCATCAAGAGGGCTGAGTTCTGGCGCGCCGATTTATTACAGAACTGAAATGTTTCAGCGTCTTGCGTCGGGATGATAGTCGTGTGTGAGCGCTCGCTCGTCACGAGGAGAAGCTATGGGGTTTACATGCAGAGCGTGTGCAATCCCGTTGCATGGCGCCGCGTCATGGGACGGGGCTCCTCGGTGAAGACTGGTGCCGGCTGAGGGGATCGAACCCCCGACCTTCGGTTTACAAAACCGCTGCACTACCGCTGTGCTAAGCCGGCGCCCGTCTTGACGGGCGGTCCTTATGCTGGCGCATGGCGAAGGACGCAAGCCGGGGACCGTCGTGCCTTTTTCACTGCCTCATATCGCGCCGGTGCTGATGCTGGTGGCGTCCAACGTCTTCATGACCGTGGCCTGGTACGGTCACCTGAAGTTCGGCTCCAAGCCGCTGTGGCTGGTCATCATCGTCAGCTGGGGCATCGCCTTCTTCGAGTACTGCCTGGCGGTGCCGGCCAACCGCATCGGCCACCAGGTCTATTCGGCGGCCGAGCTGAAGACGATGCAGGAGGTGATCACCCTGGTGGTGTTCGCCATCTTCTCGGTGACCTTCCTGGGCGAGAAGCTGACGATGAACCACGCCGTGGGCTTCGTCCTGATCATCGCCGGGGCCTGGTTCATCTTCCGCGGGCCGCTCTAGTCCAGCGCTGCTGCGATCTTGTCGGCCAGCGCCCGCAGCGCCGCGGGCTCGGCCATCGGCGCCTGGCTGTGGCCCTTCAGCTGGCGGTCGGACCAGCGCGGAACGATGTGGAAGTGGACGTGGAAGACGGTCTGGCCGCCGGCCTCGCCGTTGTACTGCATGATCTGGAAGCCGTCGGGCTGCAGCGCCTTCTGCACCGCCCGGGCTGTGCGCCGCGTGGCCTCGATCAGGGTCGCCAGCACCTTGGGCTCAATGTCGAGCAAAGTGCGCGCCTGTGAGGTCTTGGAGATGACCAGGACGTGGCCTTCCGACTGCGGGAAGACGTCCATGAAGGCCAGCACGTCGTCGTTCTCCCACACCTTCACGGCGGGGATCTCGGCCCGGAGGATCTTGGCGAAGATGTTGTGCGGATCGTAGGGCGCGTGGAGGGTCATGGCGGGCTCCGGAATGTGCGGCGACCGTACCAAGCCGAAGCCGGAGAGGGGAGCCCTGCCGCCGAATCCGGTGTTATGGTCGCGGCTCAAACGGAGGCGCGCATGCTCAGGTTCATCGTCCAGCTTCTCGTCACGGCCCTGGCCTTGTGGCTGGCCTCGGAAATCGTCCCCGGGGTTGAGGTCCTTTCGACCGGCTCACTGCTGGCCGCGGCCTTCCTGTTGGGCCTGGCGAACGCCATCGTGCGGCCGATCCTGACCGTCATCACCTTCCCGCTGACGCTGATCACTTTCGGTCTGTTCCTGCTGGTGGTGAACGCCATGGTCATCGGTCTGGTCGCCTCCCTGCTGGGCGGCTTCAACATCGACGGCCTGGGGGCGGGCATCGGAGCGGCGATTGTCACGGGGATCGTCAGCTGGATCGCCGGCTGGTTCATCGGACCGAAGCCGGATCGGGCCTAGCCCAGGTCCTTGCGGAAGGGCGACAGCTCTTCCGTCATCGCCGCCATCTCCGCCTCGACCGCCGGCCGCTCCCCCTCGAGGTAGCGCGCCACCGGCCCGCGCAGGGCCGGGTCGGCGATCCAGTGCGCTGAGTAGACCGGGGAGGGCAGGTAGCCGCGCGCGATCTTGTGCTCGCCCTGCGCCCCCGCCTCGACCCGCGACAGGCCCAGCGAGATCGCCAACTCGATGGCCCGGTAGTAGCAGAGCTCAAAATGGAGGAAGGGCACGTCCTCCAGCGCGCCCCACTGGCGGCCGTACAGGGCGTCACGGCCGATCAGGTTCAGGGCGCCGGCGATCGGTCGTCCGTCGCGGAAGGCCATGATCAAGGCGATGCGGTCAGCCAGGGTCGCGCCGATGCGGCTGAAGAAGTCCCGCGTCAGATAGGGCCGGCCCCATTTGCGGCCGCCGGTGTCCATGTAGAAGGCGAAGAAGGCGTCCCAGTGGGCGTCCTCGATCTCGGCGCCGGTCAGGACGCGGATATCGAGCCCGGCCTGGGCCTCGCGTCGCTCGCGCCGGACGGTCTTTCGGCGGTTCGATGAGAGGGCCGACAGGAAGTCGTCGAAGGTCTGGTAGCCGCCGTTGCGCCAGACGTACTGCATGTCCTGCCGCAGCAGCATTCCGGCCTCGCCCATGGCGCGCCACTCGTCGCGGTCGGGGAAGTTGACGTGCAGCGAGGAGGCGCCGAGCCGCTCGGTCAGGGCCAGGGCGCCCTGCAGCAGCGCCTGCCGCACTGTCGCGGCGTCGGCGTCCGGATGCGCCAGGAAGCGCGGCCCGGCCACCGGGGTGAAGGGCACGGCGCCCAGCAGTTTGGGATAGTAGCGGCCGCCGGCGCGCTCATAGGCGTCGGCCCAGCTGTGGTCGAAGACGTACTCGCCCTGGCTGTTGCCCTTGAGCCAGAGGGGCATGACGCCGATGATCCGGCCCTCAGGGTCCGTCAGCGACAGGTGGCGTCCGACCCAGCCCTCGCGCGGCGCCGCGCTGCCGGAGGCTTCGCAGGCGTCGAGGAAGTCATACGAGACGAACGGGTCGCCGGAAGATTGGGCGCAGGCGTCCCAGGCCTCCCGGCCGATGTCCGATACGGTGTTGTGGACTTGGGTCGTGAACGCTGTGCTCACCTGGTCGACCCTGGTTCGATGGGCGGAAGGTTCGTCACGCAGGATGCGAAGGGTTCACAACCCACATCAAGAGACCTGTGCCTGACCGGCCGCCGGTACACTCCGTGCTCCTTACCGGGGAAAGGCCTGATTGCCCGCCGTGCTCGCGCACCTATCGTCGGGCAAAGGCAATGAGAGGCGATCATGCGCATCCATCAAATTCTCTGCGGGGCCGCGGCCGCATCCCTGCTGGCCTTTTCCGTCGCGGCCCAGGACGGGCAAGCCACGGTCCAGGACGGACAGTATGGCCAGGCCCTGTCGCAGATACTGACCGAGGCCAGGGCCGGCACGTGTTCCGACCTCATGTCCGCAGGGGTCCAGCTGGCGTGCCAAAGACGGATCGAGTCGATCGCGGCCACGCTCGAGCGCTTCGGACCCGTGCAGAGCATCACCTTCGTCAAGGCCGAGGAAAGGTCCGGCCGCATCGTCGAAACCTGGGTGGTTGGATTCGCCGAAGGGCGCACCATGACCTGGGTCATCGGCGGGCTGCACGACGGACAATTCAGCACGGCCTTCAGCGAAGACGCCTGACGTCGAGATCGTGACGCTCACCGCACCTCGACGATCGCGTCGACTTCGACGGCGAAGCCGAGCGGAAGTTTGTAGACGCCGACGGCCGAGCGGGCGTGGCGGCCCTTGTCGCCGAACACCTCGACCATCAGGTCCGAGCAACCGTTGATCACGGCCGGGATGGCTTCGAAGTCGGCGCCGGCCTGGACGAAGCCGCCCAGCTTGACCACGCGAACGACGCGCTCGAGGTCGCCGTCCAGCGCCGCCGACATCTGGGCCAGCAGGTTGACGCCGCACATGCGGGCGGCGGCGTGGGCCTCTTCCGGCGTCACGTTCTGTCCGACCGTGCCCTTCACCCCGCCCGAGGCGTCGTTCGACAGCTGCCCGGAGATGTGGAGCACATTGCCGGTCTGGACGAAGGGCACATAGTTGGCCACCGCCTTTGCGGGTTCCGGCAGGTTGATGCCGAGTTCGGCGAGGCGGGCGGCGACGGTCATGGGAATCTCCTGGATTTGGAGCGCGGTTTAGCAGGGGGGAGGGTCGAGGGTCGAGGGTCGAGGGCCGAGGGGTGAGGTTGAAGTAGCGTGATTGGCCTCCGGCCTGGCATTGACCTTCCTCGACCCTCGACCCTCGACCCTCGCCCCTAATCCCTTTCTTTCAGCGCTCGCCCGGCCACCACGGCGCTCTTGCCGAATTTCTCGCGCAGCTTGTCGATGGCGGTCTCGGCCTTGAGGTCTCGGGTCTCGCGGGTCTCGAACAGGGCGGGGACGTCGACCGCGTCAACCACCTCGGCCAGGCCGATGCCGATCAGGCGGTAGGGGCGGCCCAGTTCGGGGGCCATCAGCTCGCGGCCGGCGGCGAACAGGGCCCGCGCGGTCTGCACCGGCTCGGGCAGGGTGACCCGGCGGGTGATGATCTTGAAGTCGGTGCGGCGCAGCTTGAGCACCACGACCCGGCTGGCGACGCCGTCGCGGCGGGCCTTGGAGGCCAGCTTTTCGCACAGGGGCCAGAGTTCGCCTTCGAGCTCCTCGGCGGTGGTCAGGTCCTCGTTGAAAGTGGTCTCGGCGCTCATCCCCTTGCGGTCGTGTTCGGGGCGGACGGCGCGGGCGTCGCGGCCGTGGGCCAGGTCGTACAGGCGCAGACCGTGCTCGCCGTAGCGCTTGGCCAGGTCTCGCAGATCCGCCGCCGCCAGATCGCCGACGGTGGCGTAGCCGTCGCTCTGGAGGGTCTTGCCGAACACCGGCCCGACGCCCGGCAGGATGCGCACCGACTTGGGAGCCAGCAGGGCCTTGGCCTCCGTGCCGATCACCGAGAAGCCGCGCGGCTTGTCCAGCTCGGAGGCGATCTTGGCCAGGAATCGGTTGGGGGCCAGGCCGATCGAGACGGTCAGGCCGGTCTCGTCCTCGATCCTCTTTTGCAGTCGCACCAACTGGAAGGCGGCCGGGCCGCCGTTCAGCCGTTCGGTCCCCGACAGATCGATCCAGGCCTCGTCGAGGGACAGGGTCTGCACCAGGGGCGTCAGTTCGCGCACGGCGCCGAAGATGCGCTCGCTTTCGTGCACGTATTTGCGGAAGTCCGGCTTGATGACCACCGCCTCGGGGCAGGCCTTCAGGGCTTTGTACATCGGCATCGCCGAGCCGACGCCGTAGAGGCGGGCCACATAGCAGGCGGTGGAGACCACGCCGCGCTTGCCGCCGCCGATGATCACCGGCAGATCGCGAAGCTCCGGCCGGTCGCGTTTCTCCACCGAGGCGTAGAAGGCGTCGCAGTCCAGGTGGGCGATGGTCAGCCGGTCCAGCTCGTCGTGCGTGATCACCCGCCGCGAATCGCAGTTACCGCAACGCTCGACCTTTCGGTCCGCGGTCCATAGACACTCTCTGCAGATGGATTTCATGCGACGGGAAGTGTGCCTGACCGGGAGTTCGGTGGGGAGAGAGTTTCCTCAGCGGAGGGCTTCGCGCGGCCGTTTGACCCCCATCAGCTTGGCTTCACGTCAACTTAAGAGACGCTGGGCCAGAGTGCTCCCGAAGAAGGCGAAAAGCCTCAGCGCAACCGCGCTTTCGAGAGGTGGGCAGGCCGGGTGATGAACTCCAAGAAAGTCCTCATCGTCGAGGATAACGAGCTGAACATGAAGCTATTTCATGATCTGCTCGACTCGCAGGGCTATGAGACGCTGCAGACCCGTGAGGGCCTCCAGGCGCTCGCCCTCGCGCGCCTGCATCGCCCCGATCTGATCCTCATGGACATCCAGCTGCCGGAGATCAGCGGTCTGGAAGTCACCAAATGGCTCAAGGACGACGAGGAGCTGAGCCATATCCCCGTCGTCGCCGTCACCGCCTTCGCCATGAAGGGGGACGAGGAGCGGATCCGGCAGGGCGGCTGCGAGGCCTACATCTCCAAGCCGATTTCGGTGATGCATTTCCTCGACGTCGTCCGGAAACACCTGGGGTAGGCGATGACCGCGCGCATCCTGGTGGTCGATGACGTCGAGCCGAATGTCCGTCTGCTCGAAGCCAAGCTGACCCTCGAATACTACGAGGTCCTGACCGCCACCGACGGCGCGACGGCGCTCGAGATCGCGGCCGCCGAGCGGCCCGACATCATCCTGCTCGACGTGATGATGCCCGGCATGGACGGGTTCGAGACCTGCCGCCGGCTGAAGGCCGATCCGGTCACCCGCCATATCCCCGTGGTGCTGGTCACCGCGCTGGATGGCCGCGAGGACAAGATCAAGGGGTTGGACGTCGGCGCCGACGACTTCGTCACCAAGCCGATCGACGACGTCATCCTGTTCGCCCGCGTGAAGTCGCTGGTGCGGCTGAAGAGCGTCATGGATGAGCTGCGCGAGCGCGAGGAGAGCGGCCGCCGGCTGGGCGTCGACTCCGATGGCGCGGGCCGGCTCCGCGGCTCCGGCGGACGGGTGCTGATCGTCGACGACAGCCCGGTCCAGGCCCAGAACATGGTCGACCATCTCGCCGGCGAGCATCGCCCGGTGGTCGAGCCCGATCCCGCCGCCGCCCTGATCGCCGCCCGCGGACCGGTCGACCTGATGATCGTCAACGTCTCGGCGTCGGAGTTCGACGGCCTGCGTCTGGTCGCTCAGGCCCGGTCCAGCGAGGCCTCGCGCCGCACGCCGATCCTGGCCGTGGTGGACCCGGTCGACCGCCCGCGCCTGCTCAAGGCGCTGGAGCTGGGCGTCAACGACATCCTTTATCGCCCGGTCGATCCGGGCGAGCTGGAGGCCCGCGCCCGCACCCAGATCAAGCGCAAGCGGTACGCCGACTTCCTCAAGGAAAAGCTCGACTACAGCCTGGAGATGGCCGTCACCGACGCCCTGACCGGCCTGCACAACCGCCGCTACATGGCCGGGCAGCTGCAGGGTCTGGTCAGCCGGGCCGGGCAGGGGGGCGACGCCGTCTCCGTGCTGGTCATGGACATCGACCACTTCAAGGCGGTCAACGACAGCTTCGGCCACGACGCCGGCGACGAAGTGCTGCGCGAGTTCGCGGTCCGTCTGGCTACCAACGTCCGCGCCATCGACTTGCCGTGTCGTCTCGGCGGCGAGGAGTTCGTGGTCGTCATGCCCGGCGCCGGCCTGGAGGACGCCACCCGCGTCGCCGACCGCATCCGCCGTGACGTGGCGGCCCAGCCCTTCCCGATCATGGGCGGGGCGGAGAGTCTGACCATCACCGTCTCCGTCGGCGTCGCCGCCAGCGCGGGCGGGGGCGACACGCCCGAAGCCCTGCTCAAGCGCGCCGACGAGGGCGTCTATGAAGCCAAGAGCCGTGGGCGGAACCTGGTGATCGCGCGGGCGGCGTAAGACAGCGGATCTCGCCGGGATTGCCCCGGCGGGCGCCGCGGACCACATGCGGTCATGACTGTCCTCGAACGTCTCGGCGTCTCCGTCCCGATCATCCAGGCGCCGATGGCCGGTACGTCGACGCCCCGGTTGGCGGCCGAGGTCTCGAACGCCGGCGCGCTCGGCTCGATCGCGGTCGGGGCGACAGACGCGGCGGGCGCGCGGCGGATGATCGAGGAGACTCGGGCGCTCACGGACCGGCCGTTCAACGTCAACGTCTTCGTGCACGCCACGCCGACGCCCGACCCGGCGAAGGAATCTGCCTGGCTGGAGAAGCTGGCGCCCCTCTTCGCCGGCTACGAGGCGCGGCCGCCGGAGCGGCTGCGGGCCATCTACGAGAGCTTCGCTGCCGACGACGCCATGCTGGCGCTGCTTGTCGAGGCGGCGCCGGCGGTGGTCAGCTTCCATTTCGGCCTGCCTGATGCACGCCGTATCGCCGCCCTGCGCCAGGCGGGCTGCATCCTGATCGCCACGGCCACCAGTCTGTCGGAGGCCGTCGCCGCGCGTGAGGCTGGAATCGACGCGGTCGTCGCCCAGGGCTGGGAGGCCGGTGGTCACCGCGGAGTGTTTGATCCTGACGCCCCTGACGACCGGCTGGGCGTCCTGGCCCTGACCCGGCTATTTGTTGAGCGGGTGGGCCTGCCGGTGATCGCCGCCGGCGGAATCATGGACGGGCGGGGCGTTCGCGCAACGCTCGAACTCGGCGCCGTGGCCGCCCAGCTGGGCACCGCCTTCATAGCCTGCCCCGAGAGCGCCGCAGACGCCGCCTACCGCGCCGCCCTGGCGAGCGAGGCGGCCGAGCACACGACGATGACACGCGCGATCTCGGGTCGGCCGGCCCGCTGCCTGAAGAACCGCTTCACCGAATGGGGCGAGGGCCGCGACGCGGACGTCCCCGCCTATCCGATCGCCTATGACGCCGGGAAGGCGCTGAACGCCGCCGCCAAGACCGCAGGCGAAGGCGGCTTCGGCGCTCAGTGGGCCGGGCAGGGCGCGCCGCTCAGCCGGGTCATGCCGGCGGCGGGGCTGATCGCCGTCCTCAAGCGGGAAGCGGGGCTGGCGGCCTGACGCCGGCCCCGCCCGCCCTTCAGTTCTGGTTCGGGCTGGCGGTCGTGATCTTCTCCATGGCGTCGCTGACCGTGAAGCTGGCGGCCTTGGCCCGCGGCGGGAACTCCTTGAAGCTCGCCAGCACCTGGCCGACGATGGCCTGGGCGGGCACCAGCAGGAAGGTGCGTTCCATCATCCACTTGGCGTACTCAAGAGACTCCGGACCCCGCTCGAACGGATCCGAACGAAGGTTGTAGAGATCCGGGGCGCGCAGGTTGTCGAAGTCCTTCTTCCACACATCCAGGCCGGTGTGCTCCTGCGCCATGAACGTGCATTTCCAGTGTCCGACCCGGATGGCCATCAGGTCCCCGTCGTCGCTCCAGTACATGAAGCCCGGACGGGGCGACTTCTCCTCGTCGCCCTTCAGGAAGGGGATGAGGTTGTGACCGTCGAGGTGCACCTTGAATGACTTGTCGCCGATCTTTCCGCCCTTCTTCACCCGCTCGACGACGTCCGCGTCGCCCGCCGCCGCGCCCAGGGTCGGAAGGAAGTCCTCGTGTGAGCACAGGTCGTTGACGATCCGCCCCGGCTCGATCACTCCGGGCCAGCGGATGGCGCAGGGCACGCGGAAGCCGCCTTCCCAGTTGGTGGCCTTCTCGCCCCTGAACGGTGTCGTGCCGCCGTCCGGCCAGGTCATCACCTCGGCGCCGTTGTCGGTGGTGTAGACGACGATGGTGTCGTCCTTCACGCCCAGCTCATCGACCAGGGCGAGGAGCTGGCCGACGTGGCCGTCATGCTCGACCATGCCGTCGGGATAGACGCCGAGGCCGGTGACACCCTCGGACTCCTTCTTCAGGTGGGTGAAGACGTGCATGCGGGTTGAGTTGAAGTAGCAGAACCACGGGCTGTCGCCGTTGTTGCGCTTGATGAAGTCCTTGGCGGCGTCGAGGAATTCCTCGTCTATCGTCTCCATGCGCTTCCTGGTCAGGGCCCCGGTGTTCTCGATCTTCTGGCCGGCCTTGCCGTCCGCCTTGCACTTCAGGACTCCGCGCGGGCCGAACTTCTCCTTGAACCTCGGGTCCTTTGGATAGTCGGGGTTCTCGGGCTCCTCCTCGGCGTTCAGGTGGTAGAGGTTGCCGAAGAATTCGTCGAAGCCATGCATGGTCGGCAGGTGTTCGTCCCGGTCGCCGAGGTGGTTCTTGCCGAACTGACCGGTGGCGTAGCCCTGGGCCTTGAGGACCTGGGCGATGCAGGGGTCGTCAGGCCCCAGGCCCAGATCAGCGCCGGGCAAGCCGACCTTGGTCAGGCCGGTGCGGATGGGCGACTGCCCGGTCAGGAAGGCCGCGCGGCCCGCCGTACAGCTCTGCTGGCCATACCAGTCAGTGAACAGCGCGCCTTCCTTGGCGATGCTGTCGATATGGGGCGTGCGATAGCCCATGACGCCGAGATTGTAGGCACTGACGTTAAACCAGCCGATGTCGTCGCCCATGATGAAGAGGATGTTCGGTTTGCCGCCCGGCATGATCGCCTCCGCTACTGAGAGAGGCTGCGGAGGCTAGGGGGCAGGGGACGATCCCGACATCCGGGTTTTCCCTCGGCGGAGGGGCCGGGAGGCCCCATCAGCGTCGCAAGAGCGTCGTCAGCGCGACATCCACGGCTTGGACTTGCCGGTAGCGATGCGGGCGGCCTGCTCGCGCTGGAATTTGCCGCCGCGAGGCGGCTGGGGGCGGGCGTTGATCTTCGCGTTCTTGAGGCGCAGCGCCCGCTGGACGGGGGTTTCGTCGGCCGGGACGGCGGCGGGTTCGTCGTTCTGATCTGTCATGCCACACCCTACCACGCCGTTAGGCTGCGAGGGTCAAAACCAATGAACGGCTAAGGTTGACGCGCGGCGGTCCGACACGCTTCATGAAACCGCTCATCTTTGAGCCCGGGGAGCAGGACTCGAAATCTCTCCAACTTCGGGATTTCAAAGACATGCAGAAAATGAAGACGGTCTTCGTCATGGACCGCACGACGCATCGCGCCACTTCGGAGGCGTACGCGCAGTGGGTGATTGACGGAGAAGGCAGGGCCACGATCAAGCACGACGGTACGTCTTGCCTGATCGAAGGGGGCAAGCTCTTCAAGCGTTTCGACGCGAAGAAGGGCAGGAGGCCTCCAGACGGCTGGGTTCCTTGCGAGCCCGCGCCGGATCCCAAGACCGGCTCCTGGCCGGGATGGGTTCCTGTCGACATGAACGATTCCGCGAGCATTTGGCATGCGGAGGCGTTCGAGCCTGGTCTGGCTGACGGCACCTACGAACTCGTGGGGCCGAAAGTCCAAGGCAACCGCTACGGCCTGGTTCGGCACCAACTATGGAGACATGGTTGCGCCGAGGTGGAGGTGGGCAGGACCATGGAGGACATGATCGCCTGGCTCGAAGCCAACGATCACGAAGGCCTGGTCTTCCATCATCCGGACGGCCGAATGGCGAAAGTCCGGCGCAAGGACTTCGGTCTACGCTGGTAGGGAAGGGGCCGCCTTAGGGCGGCCCCTTTTTCATTGCTCGCACAACGAAAAACGCCCGGCCATTTCTGACCGGGCGCTTCGAAAATTGTCAGGCGATCAAGTGCTTACTTGATCTTGCCTTCCTTGAACTCGACGTGCTTGCGGACGACCGGATCGTACTTCTTGACGACCATCTTCTCGGTCATCGTACGGGCGTTCTTCTTCGTGACGTAGAAGAAGCCGGTGTCGGCGGTGGAGTTCAGGCGGATCTTGATGGAAGCCGGCTTGGCCATCGGAAATTACCTTTGCGGACGGCGAAAGCCGCGGAAATGAGAGGCGCGGAACATACTCAGGCGCGTCGCGAAGTCAACGGGCGTCTCGACGCATTGAGCGAGACAGTTGCGAAAGGCAGGCTGAGGCCATGAAAACGCCCGTCCTCGCCGCCGTCGCGGCCCTTCTTCTGGCTGGTTGCGCCTCGTCCGTCGAGGTCCCGCATGAGCCGACCGATCCGCAGGAGCTGTTCCTGGGCGGCCTGCACACCCTGTGCGGCCGGGCCTATGAGGGGCGAGTCGTCACCAATGACGCCGCCGACGCCGATTTCCGCGGCAAGCGGCTGGTCATGCAGGTCAGCTGTGCGGACGACGGGGTGCGAATCCCCTTCTGGGTCGGCGAGGATCGGTCGCGCACCTGGGTGATCAGCCACGCCGGGACCGGTCTGCGACTCAAGCACGACCATCGCCACGCCGACGGAACCGAAGACGTGCTCAGCCAATACGGCGGCGACACGGTCGCCCCGGGCACGCCGGAGCGGCAGGAATTCCCGGTCGACCAATTCTCCAAGGACCTGTTCACCCGCGAGGGCCGCACGGTTTCGAACACCAACGTCTGGGCCATGGAGGTGCGGCCGCGCGAGGTCTTCGCCTATGAACTCCGCCGGCCGGGGCGTCATTTCCGGGTAGAGTTCGACCTGACGAGGTCGGTCACCCCCGGAAGGCCCGTAGGCGCTCCAGCAGGGGCTGGAGGTCAGCGAGCAGCGGCTCGATCTCGGCCGCGTTCTTCTTCCATTTGTCGGCCTTGGGCGGCGTCAGGGTGTGGCGCGAGACCGGCAGGTCGCCGCCGGTGCGCTCCTTGAGCGGCTCGTCGAACTGAAGGGCCGCGAAGTCGCAGATTCCGCGCACGACGGCCGCCGGATCGGCCACGAAGTCGCTGTAGCGCACCACATGGCGGCGGTCGGCCGGCAGGGCCTCCAGGTCGTCCATAATGGTCTGGTTGGTCGTCGCCCACTGATAGGCGGCGACTTCCGGCAAGGGTTTGCCCTTCAGCGACTGCCAGCCCGGCGGGAGCAGTAGCGACCATGGTCCGTCCCAGCCCGGCAGCTGCGGATAGGTCACCCAGCCGCCGGCGCGCCAGGCGTCGATGATGCTGGAGATGTTCTCTTCGGGCTCCCGCCACAGGAAGACGTAGCGGGCGTCGGGGAAGAGGGCGTCGAAGAAGGGGATGCGCAGGGCGTTCTTGGGCGTCTTTTCGAGCAGCCGGACGGAGTCCGCCGTCGACGGCTTGCCGGCGGCGTCGACCAGTCGTTCGGACAGCCGGGCCTTCATCGCCAGGGCAACCTGCGGGGTCATGTGGGCGGCGGTCAGGCGGTTCGAATCGACGCCGGGAGCGCCGGGGAGGAAGTTGCGGAAACCTTCGACCAGCCAGTGGGCCTCGCCGCCCGGGTTGTGCAGCTGGGGGCTGACCGCGACGGTCTCGAACAGGGCCGTGCTGCCCGAACGCGGAGCGGCGACGATGATCAGGGGGCGGTCGAAGTCGGGGGTGCGCACCACGGGACGGGCGGCCGCCTGGCCCGTGGCTGGGGCGCCGCCCGGCGCCCCGCCGCCGGCGACCTGCGGATTGACCGCATAGGTGCCGATGCGCTGCCCGATGACGCGCAGGATCGGCATGCCGTTGGAGCGGACCCGCAGGTCGTCGCCAAGCGCCTGGACCTGCTGCAGCAGTTGTTCCAGCCGCTTGCGGTAGTGGGGAATGCCGCGATCGCTGTCGGCGAACAGGGACCACAGCTGGCGCCAGTCCTGGCGGAAGCCATAGAGGGTCCGCTCATAGCGGCCCAACTCCTCGCGGCCGGCGTCGCCGGGCTTCATCGAGGCGGTTTCGGCGACGAGGTCCTTGAGCAGGTCGTCGATCTCCGACGGCGGCATGACCCGGTAGACGTTGTGCTGCTCGGTCGCGAAGGTCGCCCGGATTCCGGGCCGGTACGGCACGGTCATGGGGTCCAACTGCGAGGTCGCCGCTGCGTGGGCCATGTCCCAGAAGCGGCTGTTGCCGGTGGTGTCGGCGACCAGGTGGATGCGCTCGATGTTCGAGTTGTTCTCGACCTTGTGGACGCGCCAGTTGTCGAAGATCCAGGACTCGCCCTGGCCCATGTGCACGACCTGGTCGTCGCAGAAGAATTTCACGTCCGGCGTGGTGACGATGGGAATGTGCAGCCGGACCCGGTGGAACCAGTGATAGTTGATGTCGGTGTGCTCGGGGACGGTCGAGCCCGGTCCCAGCTTCATCAGGCGCGATCGGCTCCAGACGACGCCGAAATGGGCCAGCACCTGCTGCAAATAGGGCGAAGCCTGCAAATGCGGCGTCGGGGCCATGGCGCCCGCCACGTCGTCATTCTCGCCGCCGCCGACGGTGATCAGGCGAAGCGCGCTGTTGCCCGGGATGTTGTTCGGATGACGCGCCCAGGCCTCGGCCGGCAGGGCCGCGATCTCCTCCTGGAGTCGCGCCGTGTCGAACCGGAACGGCAGCTTGATGAAGGGCGCTTCGAGTTTCATGGAACCGGGATAACGGGCGGGGGAAGCGGGGTCAAAGCAGGTCTGGCTTCAGACGGATCGCCATGGCTGGACCGGGTGGATCGTGGCGCAGGCCGGCGATCCGTCCTCGCCCCGACCAGGCAGGATGATCTCCAGCACCCGCCCGGCGCGGGCCTGGTCGAGCAGGGCGGCGGGGATGTCATGGATGTCGACCTTGGCCCGGCGGGTCCAGGGGCTGCCGTGGTCGCCGGCGGAGGTCCCGATGCGGATATAGACGAAGCGTCGCTGGGGCCCTTCGCGGCGCACGAAGGGGCCGAGGAAGCGGTTGTCGTCGGACAAACGGACAGACACGTCGAAGGACAGGGGTGCGTCACCCGCCGTGGCCGGATCATGAGGCGCGTTGTCCTGCTGCAGGCTGTAGCGCACACCCTGGACCGGGTCGGCGATGGTCAGACGCAGGGTGATCGGCGTGTCGGCCATGTCAGCCGCGGTCGCGAAGGGCTTTCAGCAGGCTTTCGGCCTCATCCAGTCGGCGAAAGACGTCGTCGGCGTCGCCGGTTACGCAGCCGGCGTCCCAATTCAGCTGCTCGTCCCTCTGATCTGGCCGCGACCAGATCACACGGCCGTAGGGGCCGTCAGTAATGGTGCGCTGGCATTCGAACGGCCGACCTTCGTAGGCCCGGAAGATGTCGCGCAGGCGGTCGAAGTCCGCCTCGGGGACAGGGAAGGATTTCGTCGCGCCGTCTCGCCCGGTCCAGACGCCCTCGCCGCCGCGGGGGACGACCCAGTTCTGCGTGACGTTACCCCAGTAGAGCGAGGTCAGGGTGATGCGCTCCGGCGCGGATTGCGCTTGGGCGCCGCCGGTGACCGCGCAGGCGGCGACCAGGGCCGCCAGTCCGAGCAAGACTCTCCGCATGCCGTGTCCCTCCGTGCAGGGAGAGTAAAGCTCGCGTCGGCTGCCCGGCGCAATCGTCGTGGTGGGTTGTCAGGGACGGTCAGTCCTGATGCTCGACCAGATGCCTGCCGCGAACCATGCGCACGAAGGGCAGGGGCCGATGGGCGTGGGCCAGGCGTTCGTTCACCTCGGCCAGGACGAAGCGGGTGATGGCCGGCAGGTCCTGGGCGCGCGCCTCCTCCAACGGCAGCCAGGCGATCTCGTCCAACTCGCCGGAGCCGGCGGTCGGTTCGGGATGCAGCAGGGCGGCGGCGTCGGCCATGAAGAAGCGGGCGTCGAAGCGTCGGGTCCGCCCCGGCGGGGTGATGGCCCGGGCGACGTAGCGCAGGGCCGCCAGATCCGGCAGGGCGCCGGCGGATCGGAACTCCCGCCACGGCCCGGCCACGGAGGCGGCGGGAGCGGCCTTGGCCAGCAGCAGGCCGGTCTCCTCAAAGGTCTCGCGGATGGCGGTCAGGGCCAGGGCCCGGGCCCGACGCGCAGGCATTTCTCGCATCAGGCGGGCGGCGTCCTCGCGGGACAACTCACCGGCGGCGGCGGCGGAGTGGTCGGATCGGTCGATGCGTCCACCCGGAAAGACCCATTTCGCGGCCATGAAAACATGCCCGGGCGCGCGGCGGCCCATCAGCACCTCGCAGACGCCGCGGCGCTCGCGCGTCAGGATCAGGGTGGCGGCGTCCTTGGGGCGCTGGGCGGGGCCGACGCGCGGCGCGTCCTTCAGGTCCTGGGCGGCGTCGAAGGGGTCAGGCTTAGGGGCGGTCACTGCTCAGGATTAGCACCGACAGGTCGCGGGTGGGCGTGTAATTCCGCCGCCGGACCTCGAAGGTGCTGAAGCCGACGCGCCGCACATCCTCGCCGCAGAAGCTGATCAGGTTCTTCCAGCCGCCCTTGTCCACGATCATGCGGAAGTCGCCGATCGGGCCGGCGCCGGTCGCCTCGGGCAGGAGGACGTAGTCGATCCAGGTCTCCGACACGGTCTGGCCGCGGGTCCGCATGCGGCGGGCCGCTGACACGAAGTCGCGGTCCGTGCAGTAGCGGGCGACGTAGTCGGCGGTCAGCGGGCTGTTGGCCAGCCCCGGGTCGCCCATCACGCTGCCTGCCGAGCCGCCGACGGCGGGGACGTAGCGATGATCGATGTCGACCTCGCGCCGGGCCGGGAACATCTGGTTCCAGTAGTGGGTGGTCTTGAGGGTCCAGACCGGAACAGGCCCGCCCGGCGTCTCGCGGACCAGGCCCATGTCGACCAGCATTTCGACCTGCGGGGTCGGCAGGGCCTGGATGGCGGCGAGGGTGGCCGGAGCGACCGGCGACAGGGGCAGTTCCAGTCCGCGCAGCAGGCCCGTGTGGTCGACCCCGTTCAGGACCGCCTTCTGCTCGATGTTGGTGGCCATGCGCCGGCCTTCGACCGTGGTCTGGAAGGGCATGTCCGACGGGTCGGCGATCGCCTGCGCGCCCTCCAGACCGCCGACGATGTCCGGCATCGGGAAGGCCACCAGCGTCACGAGCGGGCGGTCGCTGCGGTTGAAGAAGCGGTAGCGGACCCGGATCTCTGCTGCGGAGACGTAGAGGTCCTCGGACCGCATCTCGATGCCGTCGGTGCGCTGCAGGACCAGTCCCCCAGCGGCCATGACGGCGACGGTGTCGTTGGGCGGGGGCGCCGAAGAGGCCAGGCCGCCTGTCGCCGTCAAACACAGGACGGCCAGGGCCGTCAGACACGTCGTGCGGTTCATTGGCCGCCCTCCCCGAGGGGAGGTTAACTCAAACTGTGCCGTTACGATACGGAGCCGGGGATCAGCGGCGCTTGCCCTTGCGCACGCCCTTCAGCCCGCCTGCAGGCTTGGCTCCGTTGCGCGGCTTGCCGCCCGAGCGTTTGGGATAGCCGCCGGCCTTGTCGCCGCGAGCCCGCATGCCCAGACGGGCCGAGGGGGCGTTGGGATCGCGCGGGGCCGGCTCGCTGAGCATCTCGAACAGCAGGCCGCCGGTGACCGGAGTCGCCTCTCGCAGCTTGACCTCGACGGTGCGCCCGAGCGTCCAGCGCTGACCGGAGCGCTCGCCGACCAGGGCATGGCTGCGGTCGTCGTGGGTGAAGTACTCATTGCCCAGCGTCGACACGGGCACCAGGCCGTCGGCGCCGGTCTCGTCCAGGCGGATGAACAGGCCGAAGCGGGTCACGCCGGTGATGCGGCCGGTGAAGGTCGCGCCGACGCGGTCCTCGAGGAAGGCGGCGATGTAGCGGTCCATGGCGTCGCGCTCGGCGGCCATGGAGCGGCGTTCGGTCAGGACCACGTGCTCGGCGATGGAGGGCAGTTCGGCGATTTCACGATCCGTCAGCCCGTCGTTATTCCCCTTTGGGCCCAGCCCGAGCGCCCGGATCAGGCCGCGGTGGACGATCAGGTCGGAGTAGCGGCGGATCGGCGAGGTGAAGTGGGCGTAGCGGTCGAGGTTCAGGCCGAAGTGGCCGACGTTCTCGGCCGAATAGACCGCCTGCATCTGGGTGCGCAGGACGACCTCGTTGACCACCTCGGCGTGCTCGCCGTCGCGGGTTTCGTCCAGCAGCTTGTTGAAGCGCTTGGTGTTGGCCGGTTCGCCCTTGTTCCAGGGCTTGCCGATGGTCTGCAGGAAGTCGGCCAGGTTGAAGAGCTTCTCCTGGCTGGGCGCGTCGTGGACGCGGTATAGCAGGGGCGTCTTCTTCTGTTCCAGCGTCTCCGCGGCGCAGACGTTGGCCTGGATCATCATCTCCTCGATCAGCCGGTGGGCTTCGAGAGAGACGCGTTTCTCGATAGAGCCGATGCCGCCGTCGGGCGTCATCCGGATGCGCCGTTCGGCCGACTCGATCTGCAGCGGGCTGCGCTTCTCGCGGCCCTTCAGCATGCAGCGGTAGGCGTTCCACAGAGGATAGAGGATGGCCTCCATGATCGGGCCGGTGGTGTCGTCCGTCTGGCCGTCGATCGCCGCCTGGGCCTGCTCGTAGGAGAGCTTGGCGTGCGAGCGCATCAGGCCGCGTACGAATTTGTGGGCGATCTTCTTGCCATCCCGGTTGAAGACCATGCGCACGGCCATCGTCGCGCGGTTCTCGCCGTGCTTCAGGCTGCATAGGCCGTTCGACAGCCGCTCGGGCAGCATCGGCTCGACGCGATCGGGGAAGTAGGTCGAGTTGCCCTTCTCGCGGGCCTCGCGGTCCAGCTCGGTGCCCGGCCGGACGTAGGCGGCGACGTCGGCGATGGCGACCCAGACGATCCAGCCGCCCTCGTTCTTCGGATCGTCGTCGCGCTGGGCGAAGACGGCGTCGTCGTGGTCGCGGGCGTCCTGGGGATCGATGGTGATCAGCGGGATGTCGCGCAGATCCTCGCGGCCCTTCAGTGAAGGCAGCTCCTGGTGCTCGGCCTCCTGCTCGACCCGCTCGGAGAAGCCGGTCGGGACGCCGTGGGCGTGTATGGCGATCAGGGAGGCGGCGCGGGGATCGTCCTCGCGGCCGATGGTCTCCAGGATCTTGCCGCGCTTGGGCCCGTAGCGGTGCTCGCCCTTTTCGATGGCGGCGAGGACCAGGTCGCCGTCCTTGAGGTCGGCGGCCTGGGCGGGCGGGACGAACAGGACGTCCTTGGAGCGGCGGTCGACGGGCTCGACCCGGACCTCGCGGTTGGACTTGCGGATAACGCCAAGGACGCGGTTGGTTCCGGCGTCGAGGCGCTTGACCAGGCGGGCTTCCCAGCCCTCTTCGCCGCGCACGAATTTGCACAGCAGGCGGTCGCCCATGCCCGGCGCGGGGCCGGTGCGGCCGGAGTTGTCGGGGACCAGCAGGGCCTTGGGGGCGTCCGCGGAGGCTTCGACGAGGCGGACGTACATCTCGCCGTCGACGTCACGCTCGACGACGTCGCAGACGCCGACCGGGGGAAGGGCGCCGGCTTCGCTGAAGCCCTTGCGGCCGCGCTTGCCGAGCGCGCCCTCGGCCTCGAGTTCGCGGATCATCTCGCGCAGGGCGCGGCGGTCGCCGCCCTTCAGGCCGAAATGGCGGGCGATATCGGTTTTCTCGGCCGAACCGGCCTCGCGCAGGAAGGCGAGGAGGGTGGCTTTGTCGGGTAGTCCGGCGACGGGCCGGCGGGGTGATTTGCTCATGTGAGTCCTTTGATAACGCACAGGTCGCCGTTTCGGAGGCGAAATCTTGCGCGGCTTGACGTTGGCGGGGGCGGCGCTCAGCTTCCGGCGCACGGCCCCCTGGAGTTTTTTGAATGACGCTGTCTTCGACCCCCGTCCTGACCGGTCCGACCGGTTCGTTGCTGGACCTCATCGGCAAGACGCCGATGGTGGAGGTGAAGAAGATCGACACCGGGACATGCCGCCTGTTCCTGAAGCTGGAGGCGCAGAACCCGGGCGGGTCGATCAAGGACCGCATCGCCCTGTCGATGATCGATGCGGCGGAGCGGGAGGGGTTTCTGAAGCCCGGCGGCACCATCGTCGAGGCGACGGCCGGCAACACGGGGCTGGCGCTGACCCTGGTCGGGCAGGCCAAGGGCTATAAGGTGCTTCTGGTCATCCCGGACAAGATGTCCAAGGAAAAAATCCAGCATCTCAGAGCGATGGGGGCGGATGTTCGCCTGACGCGTTCGGACGTTCCGCACGGCCACCCGGAATATTACACGGACATGGCTGAGCGTCTGGCGCAGCAGATCCCGGGCGGGTTCTACGTCAACCAGTTCGCCAACGACGCCAACTCGCTGGCCCATTTCCAGACCACGGGACCGGAGATCTGGGAGCAGATGGGCGGCGACGTTGACGCCGTCGTGGCCGGCATCGGCTCGGGGGGGACGATCACCGGCATCGCCCGCTATCTGAAGAGCGTCGGCTCGAACGCGCAGGTTATCCTGGCTGACCCGGTCGGCTCGACCCTGGCCGGAATCGTCAACGAGGGCGTGCCGGGGCCGGAGGGCAGCTATACGGTCGAGGGCATCGGTCAGAATTTCGTGCCGGACACCGCCGACATCACCCTGATCGACCGCGCCTATTCAATCCCCGACGCCGAGGCGATCGCCACGGTGCGCGAGCTTCTGCTCAAGGAAGGCGTGCTGGCAGGGTCCTCCTCGGGCACCCTGATCGCGGCGGCCCTGCGCTGGTGCCGCGAACAGACCGAACCGAAACGGGTGGTGACCTTCGTCTGCGACACCGGGGCGAAGTATCTCTCGAAGGTCTACAACGATGCCTGGCTGGCCGATCAGGGCTTGGGCGCGCGCGAGCTGCACGGCGACCTGTCGGACCTGATCACCCGCAAATACGAGGCCGGCGACGTGGTCGTGATCGGTCCGGACGACACCCTCGACACCGCCTTCAAGCGGATGAAGGGGTCGGACGTTTCGCAGCTGCCGGTGATCCAGGACGGGCGCCTGATCGGCATCCTCGACGAGAGCGACATCGTCCACATCATGAACACCGACGAGATCACCCGGAAGGACCGCTTCGCCAAGCCGGTGGCCTCGGCCATGACGCGCGACCTGGACACAGTGCAGGTCGGGGAGTCGCTGGACGCCCTGATCCCGCTGTTCGATCGCGACCGGGTGGCCATCGTGCTGGACGGCGAAAAATTCGTGGGCCTGATCACCCGCACCGACCTCATCAACCACCTCAGCCTGAACCGGTAAGCTCATGGCCAGTCTCAAGAACAGCCAGGGCTTCTCGACCCGCGCCATTCACGCGGGCCAGCGGCCGGACCCGACCACCGGGGCGGTGATGACCCCGATCTACGCCACCTCGACCTACGCCCAGGAGAGCCCGGGCGTGAACAAGGGCTATGAGTACGCCCGCGGCAAGAACCCGACCCGCGAGGCCTTCGAGGCCTGCCTGGCGGACCTGGAGGGCGGCACGCACGGCTTCGGCTTCGCCTCAGGCATGGCGGCCACCTCGACCGCGCTGGAGCTGCTCGACGCGGGCTCGCACATCGTCACCGGCGACGACCTGTACGGCGGGTCCTGGCGGCTGTTCGAGCGGGTGCGGCGCCGGTCGATGGGGCTGGATTTCAGCTATGTCGACCTGAGCGACCTGGGGGCGGTCGAGGCGGCGATCACGCCGAAGACCAAGCTCCTGTGGGTGGAGACGCCCACCAACCCGCTGATGAAGCTGGCCGACATCGCGGCCCTGTCGAAGATCGCCAAGGCGCGCGGACTGCTGCTGATCGTCGACAACACCTTCGCCACGCCGTGGAGCCAGCAGCCGCTGAAGCTGGGCGCCGACGTGGTCATGCATTCGGCGACTAAATACCTGAACGGGCACTCTGACATCATCGGCGGCGCCCTGGTCACCGGGAATGCCGATCTCGCGAAGGAGATCAAATTCCTGCAGAACTCGGTGGGCGGGGTGATGGGGCCGTTTGACGCCTTCCTGGCCAATCGGGGGCTGAAGACGCTGGGCCTGCGCATGAAGGCGCACAATGAGAACGCCCTGGCCGTGGCCCGCTGGCTCGAGGACCGAAAGGGCATCGCCCGGGTCGTCTATCCGGGCCTGATCAGCCATCCGCAGCACGAGCTGGCCGCGCGCCAGATGAACGGCCGCTTCGGGGGCATGGTCACGGCCTTCATCGACGGGGACCTGTCGCGCACCAAACAGGTGCTGGAGCGGGTGCAGGTTTTCACCCTGGCGGAATCGCTCGGCGGGGTGGAGAGCCTGGTCAATCACCCGGCCATCATGACCCACGCCTCGGTGCCCAGGGAGGTGCGCGAGGCCGGCGGGGTGACGGACAACCTGATCCGCCTGTCGGTGGGGGTTGAGGACCTGGATGACCTGATCACGGACCTGGATCAGGCGCTGGCTTGAGGCTCAGGGCGCGACGCGCCAGCCGTCGGCGGGATTGACCCACAGCACGACGGACTCGGCCTCGGGCTTGGCGACGCCGTCGATGGTCACGGCGGCGCGCAGCGTTCCGTCCGGGTTCGGATGGTAGGTGGTGCAGAACTCGCCTTCGCCGCCAAGGCCGGCGATCATGCTGTCGACGATCCCCTTCTGGGCCGCGGCGAGCTGTTCGCCCGCGAGGGGCGCGCCGTTGAACTCGACGGCGGTGATGGTCGTCGGGTCGTTGACGATCATCGAGCACTCCGCGCCGTCGCGGACATAGACCTTGGCCGTCGCGTGCATGACGATCAGCGGGTCGGCGTTCAGCAGGTTGACCGCGTCATTGGTGATCGCGCCGTCGGCCCCGAAGCGGTAGCTGCCGATGGCGTTGCAGGTCTTGGCGGCCGCGTTCGGCCGGTAGCACTGGACCATGCCGTCGCGCGCCGGGGCGAGCGGATCGCCGGTCTGGACCAACAGGGCGGCGGTCATGAAGGTGATCAGCATGGGGGGCTCCGGCAGCTCGGCGCGGGGCCAGACTGTCAGAAGAGGGCAGTCGGCTCCAGTTCGGAGCCGTCACGCGTCAGGCCGCGGTCTTGCTCGGCAGGGCGGTCTGGTGGCCGGTGACGGGCACGACCTTCTTCTTGGCCACGGTCGCGCGCTTCTTGGGCGTCGTCGGCAGGGCGGCGCGGCGGGCGGTCTCGGCGTCGATCAGCGGAAGGATGTCGGCGGCGGTGGCGGCCTGGACCGGGGAGCCGCTGGCGGTGAGGCGCTCGGCGTTGGCGCGCAGGGCCTTGAGGTCGGGATCGCTCATGGCGGGGATCATGTCGGCAAGCGGGGTCATCATAGTCTCCTGAAGGGGTACAGTGGTCGGGCCGGCCGCGTGATCGCAGCCGGCCCTTCCGTCAGTCTGGAAACTATTCGGCGGCCTTCAGGCGGCCGGCCGATTCCTTGCCCGAACGCGAGTCGCGCTCGATCTCGTAGGAGATCTTCTGGTTTTCGTTCAGGGAGCCGAGGTCCGAGACCTCGACGGCCGAGGCGTGGACGAAGACGTCCTTGCCGCCATCATCGGGAGCGATGAAGCCGTAACCCTTGGTGGAGTTGTACCATTTCACAGTGCCGGTAGCCATTTTCAGGACCTCCGCTAGCAGTTGGCCGACGGAAGAGTTCCGGTGCGGCCTGTCGGGTCTGAATGGGATCGGCTTTGGACCTCGGTGCGCGATGCAAAGGGGCAGCAGCGTTTCGCAGAGAGATCGACGTGGGGCAGATGGGGATCGCCGGCGCGGTTCGCAAGGGCGCCATCTGAAAATAATAACGGCGGCGAAGGCGTTCGCCCTCGCCGCCGTCGAAATCATGCGCCGGTGAGGGCGCGCGAAATCAGCCTTCGGTCTTCAGTTGACCAGCCGATTCCTTGCCCGAGCGACGGTCGCGCTCGATTTCGTAGGAAACCTTCTGGTTTTCGTCGAGGCCGCGCAGGCCGGCTTGCTCAACGGCCGAGATGTGCACGAACACGTCCTTGCCGCCGTCATCCGGCTGGATGAAGCCGTAGCCCTTGGTGCTGTTGAACCATTTCACGGTGCCGGTAGCCATTACAGACCTCCTTTTGGCGTTGGCCTCAGGGAAGAGCCCCTGAAGGCCTGTCGGGTCTGAATGGAGCGGCTAGACCTCAGTGCGAAAGCAGAGGGTGGCGTTTCGCAGAGAGATCGACGACGACGTTGTGGCCCTAGAGCGCAGCGAAATCAAGGCGAGAGCGATCAGGTCTCCGCAGGATCAACCGCTGGGGCGGTGTAATTCTCCTGGCACAGCTTGCGCAACGCCGCGCCCAGGGTCGGCCCGTACAGGGAGTCCTGGATCCGGTCGTAGCCTTCCGAAGCCAGGGCCTGCTTGATGTCGCTGACGGTACGGCAGCGACCGGTGCGCGCGAGTTCATAGGCGCGCTCTAGGGTCGTGGGACGATTTTGCATCCGCCCTAAGTAGGGAGGATGGCGACGGATTGCGAGGTCAGAAGGCTACGCTGATGCCGGCGACGATGGCGTCGGCGTACTGTTCGCTGGGGTTGTCGACGCTGGTGCCGTACCAGCGCAGCTCGGCTTCGAGGTTTTTGGTCACGGCGTAGTTCATGCCGACGTTGTAGCCGGTGTAGTCGACGCTGTTCTCCTGCTCGCGGTAGCCGAGGGCTGCGGAGGCGCTGAGCTTGTCGGTGAAGGCCCAGCCGAGCTGAGCTTCGTACCAGGTCCAGGCCTTGGTCGCGCCGGTGCTGTCGGGGGAGTACTGCAGGCGTAGGCGGGCCTTGGCCGGGCCGATCGAGCGCTTCATGTCGCCGGTGAACTCCCAGGCGTCCTCGTCGGCGCCCGGGTCCGCATTGACCTGGTATTTGTAGGCGGCGCTGAGGTCGAAGTCGAAGCCGGCCCATTGGGGACGGAGGCCGGCGGCGGCCTCAAGCTCAAGGCTCGAGCCGGTCGAGCTCTTGATCGTTTCGAACGAGGGGCCGGCGTAGAACAGGCCCGAGGCGCTTTCCCACTCGGCCGTGCCGTAGGCGTAGGACTCGCCATTCGACTTGGAGGCGTCCTTCGACCGGTTGTCCGTGGCGGCGCCGAACTCAAAGGACCAGGAACCCCCGGCCGGGGCGTCCTGCGCGGCGGCGGCGCCGGCGGAGGCGAGAAGGGCGGCCGCGAGGGCGGCGGTCGTCAGGGTCCGGATCATGAGTCGCCTCGTTTTCAACGAGGGTCCTCTAGGCGCGCTTCTTGTCGATTTTGTCACAAGGCGGAAGATTTCGCCTGCGGCGCCAAGGCTGTTCAGCCCCAGGGCGAGGCCGCCAGGCGGGCGCGGGCCTCGCTGAACTCGCCGCGCAGGCGGGCGACGAGGTCGGCGACCGGGACGATGTCGCGCACGCCGGCGGAGCCCTGTCCGGCGGACCAGACGGTCTTCCAGGCCTTGGCCTCCTCACCCATGTCCAGCTTGTGCTCGGGCAGGGATTTGGGGTCGATGCCATTGGCCATCAGGGACGGGGTCAGGAAGTTGGCCGGGATGCCCGAGACGGCCGGGGTGTAGGTGATGTCCGAGGCGCCGGCGTCGACGATCATCTGCTTGTACTCGCCCTGGGCCTGGCTCTCGGTCGTCGAGATGAAGCGGGTGCCCATGTAGGCGAAGTCGGCGCCCATGGTCAGGGCGGCGGCGACGTCGGAGCCGGTCGACAGGCAGCCGGACAGGATGATGGTCCCGTCGAAGAAGCTGCGCACCTCGTCGACCAGGGCAAAGGGGTTGACCACCCCGGCGTGGCCGCCGGCCCCGTTCGCCACCAGGATCAGGCCATCGACCCCGGCCTGGGCCGCCTTGCGGGCGTGGCGGACGTTGGCGATGTCGTGGAAGACCACGCCGCCGTAGCCGTGCACCGCGTCGACCACGTCGCGGACCGCGCCCAGGGAGGTGATGATCAGCGGCACCTTCTCCTCCACCGACACCATCATGTCGGCCATCAGGCGGGGGTTGGTGGGGTGGACGATGTGATTGACGCCGAAGGGGGCGGCGTCGGGGGTCAGGCGGGCCTTGATGTCCTGCAGCCACTCCCGATAGCCCTCGGTGGTCCGCTGGTTCAGCGACGGGAAGGTGCCGATGACGCCGGCGTTGCAGGCCTCCACGACCAGGTCCGGGCCGGAGACGAGGAACATGGGCGCCGCGATGACCGGCAGCTTGAGTCCCTTTTGCAGCGAAGCCGGAATGGCCATGGGCGTCGTCCCTAGAGTTGTCTTTCGCTACGGATAGCGGGCTGTCGCAGGGGAAGGCAAATCGGAGTCTGAATCGTCTGGTTGGATTTCAGACCCGGGCCGCGAAAAACAGAGTCTGAATCGTCTGAATCGTCTGAACTCGCGAATTCGGACTCTCGAAAACAGAGTCTGAATCGTCTGAATCGCGGCGCCCGACCCTGCGCGAAAAACAGAGTCTGAATCGTCTGAATAGTCTGAATTCGGTCCGCACGCCTCGGGTCACGACGCGACTGGAGCGGGCGTCAGATGGGACCCCTGCTTCCGAATTCAATGGTCTAGGTTTGAGGTCTTCGGCGCCACAGGGCGGCGCTCAACGAGCGGGGTCACGCGAACGCGATTGGATCGGAGCGTGCGTGACGCGTGAGGGTGTTCGCCTCGGAGGGGAAATCAATGTTGACGCCAGTCCTGGCCGCCCTGGCCCTAGTGCTCCCGCAAACGGAGTCGTCGGCGATGCGCGCCGATGCCCTCGGCCGTCCCGTCATCGCGGTGCAGGTCAACGGCGGCGCGCCGGTGGACTTCGTCGTCGACACCGCGGCGAGCCAGCATGTGGTCATGCCCCGCCTGGTGCAGCGCATGGCCCTGCGCCCCGCCGCGGACCGGGCCGATCTGCAGGGGGCCAGCGGGCTACAAACGGCGGCGCTTTACGACCTCGTGAGTCTGACCAGCGAAGCCTTCGACCACGCCGACGTCCAGGCGGTGGGCCTGCCGAACGGCAACGCCACCGACGCCTGGGGCATCGTCGGCATGGAGGATTTCGACGGTCACAAGGTCTCGTTCGACCGGGAGCGCATGCGCTTCGCGATCCAGGCCTCGGGTCCGGCCCGCGCCGGCATGGCCAGCGTGCCGGCGGTGCTGCTCGGCACCTTCGCGGTGGTCGAGGTGCACATCGAAGGCGTGTCGATGCTGGCCGTGATCGACAGCGGCGCGGCGCGCACCGTGGCCAACGCCGAGGCCATGGCCGCACTGGGCTGGGCCAAAGACGACCCGCGCCTGACTGCGGCCCGCCCGGTGGCCGGAGCCACGACGCAGGAGCTGGGGGCGTGGTCGGGCAAGGTCGGCGGCCTGCGACTGGGGCCGGCGGCGTTCGACAACGTGACCCTGACCTTCTCGGACCTGCCGGTGTTCGCGGCCCTGGGCCTCGGGGAGCTGCCGACCCTGATCCTGGGCAGCGACATCCTCAATCAGTTGCCGGCGTATGCGATCGACTATCCCCGCAGCGAACTGCACCTGAAGGCGCCGCCGTTGCGGTGAGGACGGGCGGGGGGGCAGGCGCCGGTGCGACGGCGGGTGGCGTCGTGAAGACCGCGAGCAGAACCGCCGTAGCCAGCGCCAGACCCGCGCCGCTTTGAAAAGCTGTCTTCATCGCCGTATGTCCCCCCGTGACGCTTGTTCTGGATCACAGACACCAAGCCGCAATCGGAGACCGCCGATGAACCCGCCGCCGATCACGCTCGAGGAACGCCGTGCGCGGCTGGCGCGGCTGGAAGCCGCCATGGAGGCGCAGGGCGTGGCGGCGGTGCTGATCGATGCGACGGCCAGCCTGCGCTACTTCACCGGCCTGGTGTGGTGGCGGTCGGAGCGGATGATCGCGGCCCTGGTCCGGCCCGGAAAGCCGCTGACCTACGTCTGTCCGCGCTTCGAGCTGGACAAGGTCGGCGGTTCGGTCGGCGTGCCGGGCGAGTTCCTGACCTGGGAGGAGCACGAGAGCCCCTACGCCCTGGTCGCCGATGCGGTCGGGCGGACGGGCGTGCTGGCGGTGGACGAGCAGGCGCCGGTGTTCGCCTGGCTGGGGCTGGCGGAGGCGCTGGGGGTCGAGCGGCTGCGCGGGGCGGGGTCGCTGATCACGCCGCTGCGGGCGCGCAAGTCCGAGGCCGAGATCGCCCTGATGACGCGGGCCAAGGCGCTGACCCTGGAGGCGCACCGGCGGGCGCACGAGAGCCTCGAGGCTGGCATGCGGGCGTCGGAGGTGGTGGCCATCCTCGACCGCCAGCATCGGGCGCTAGGCGCCGACGGGGGCAACACCTTTTGCAGCGTCTCCTTCGGCGAGGACACGTCGCTGCCGCACGGCGGGGAGGGGGATCCCGCGCTGAAGGAGGGCGATGTCGTGCTGATCGACACCGGCTGCGCTCTGGATGGCTACAACGCCGACATCACCCGCACCTACGTCTTCGGCGAGCCGACCCCCGAGGTGCGGCGCATCTGGGAGCTGGAGCATGCGGCGCAGGCGGCGGCCTTCGAGGCGGCGCAGCTGGGCGAGCCGTGCGAGGCGGTCGATGCGGCGGTGCGGACGTTCCTGAAGGCTGAGGGTCTGGGGCCGGACTACCAGCTGCCGGGCACGCCGCACCGGACGGGGCACGGCATCGGCCTGGACATTCACGAGGCGCCCAACCTGGTGCGCGGCGACCGGACCCTGCTGGACGTCGGCATGTGCTTTTCCAACGAGCCGATGATCGTCGTGCCGGGCCAGTTCGGCATTCGGCTGGAAGACCATTTCCACATGACCGCTGACGGGCCGAACTGGTTCACCGAGCCGCAGCCGAGCCTGGACGAGCCGTTCAGGGGCGTGGCGGTGTTGCAGGCGGCCGGATGACGCTGGCCGCGGAAGGCGCTAGATCAGCCTCATGACCACTGACACCTCCGGCCTGCACCAGCTGGGCCAACAGACCGCCGCCCCGACCTCGCCTGAGACGGCGGAGCTCGAGCGGGTGCCGAACCCGCATCCGGACACCCTGTACCTAGCGCGCTTCACGGCGCCCGAGTTCACCAGCCTGTGCCCGGTCACCGGCCAGCCCGACTTCGCTCACATCGTCATCGACTATGCGCCCGGCCCATGGCTGGTGGAGAGCAAGAGCCTGAAGCTGTACCTGACCAGCTTCCGCAACCACGGCGCCTTCCACGAGGATTGCACGGTCGCCATCGGCAAGCGTCTGGCGGAGCTCCTGGAGCCGAAATGGCTGCGCATCGGGGGGTATTGGTACCCGCGCGGCGGCATCCCGATCGACGTCTTCTGGCAGACGGGCGTCGCTCCGGAGGGGCTGTGGCTGCCCGACCAGGGCGTGCCGACCTATCGCGGACGGGGGTGAGGCGACAGGCGGCCGGGCTGTCCGTGCCGATGGCGTCGCGCCCCGCTTACTGCCGTGGCCCTGGATTTCAGGGGACGAGAACGACGCGGCCCTCGATCTGACCGTTGCGAAGCTCGTCCAGGACCTGGTTCACCTGGTCGAGGGGGCGTGAGGCGACCGTCGCCTTCACCTTGCCCTGGACGGCGAAATCGATCGCCTCGGCGAGGTCTCGGCGGGTGCCGACGATCGAGCCGCGGACCGTGATCCGCTTCAGCACGATGTCGAATATGGGCGCCTGGAAGTCGCCGGGCGGGAGGCCCACCAGGCTGACCGTGCCCCGCCGGCGGCTGCAGTCGATGGCCTGGCGAAAGGCGCCCGGCGACACCGCCGTGACCAGGACGCCGTGCGCTCCGCCGCTGGTCGCATGGAGAACGGCCTCGACCGCGCCCGGATCGCGGGCGTCGAGGGCCAGGTCCGCCCCGAGGCTGCGCGCGAGCTCCAGCTTGGCGTCGTCGACATCGAGGGCGATGACGTGCAGCCCCATCGCCTTGGCGTACTGCACGGCCACGTGGCCCAGTCCGCCGATGCCGGAGATCACCACCCATTCGCCGGGCCGCGCCTCGGTTTCCTTGAGACCCTTGTAGACCGTCACGCCGGCGCAGAGGATCGGGGCCATCTCCACAAAGTCGACCCGATCGGGGAGGCGGCCGACGAAGGGGGCGCTGGCGAGCACATACTCCGCATAGCCGCCGTTCACCCCGTAGCCGGTGTTGTGCTGGTGCTCGCAGAGCGTCTCCCAGCCCGTTTCGCAATATTCGCAGGCCCGGCAGGCGTCGTGCAGCCAGGGCACGCCGACCGCGTCGCCTTCGCGGAGACTGCTGACGCCCTGGCCGAGGGCGACGACGGTGCCCACGCCCTCGTGGCCCGGGATCAGGGGCAAGGTCGGCTTGACCGGCCAGTCGCCGTCGATCGCGTGCAGGTCCGTATGGCAGACGCCGCTGGCGGCGATCTTGACCAGCACCTCCCCGGGTCCGGGCGAGGGAATGGGAACGTCTTCCAGAGCGAGCGGCGCCCCGAACGTGTGAGCCACCGCAGCCTTCATCATACCCATGACGCGCTCCTGCACCGATCGAATGACCGCGCGCCGCCCCGATCGGGGGCCTGGGCAGGGGGAGGCTTGCGGATGATCCGCCGATCCCCGGCGTGCAGCTGAGAGGCGGAGTATGGGCCCGGCGCAACGCCCTCGAAATCGGGTCAAACCCTGCAGGGTTTCGGCGCCGTCGGCCCTGGACGGGCGGCGCCCTGGATGCAGCCTCTCGGGTGAGGGCCCCATGGCGATTCAGGGATTGAGCCGAGGGGCGCGGGCGCCGGAACGGACTAGGTTCCGCTGCCTGCAGGTGCACCCATGGCCGCCAAGCTGTCCGCCGCTATCTTCGACGTCGATGGAGTTTTGATCGCCTCGCCCCACGAGCGAGCGTGGCGCGAAGCCCTGACCGGATTCGCCGACCTCGACGGTTTCACCACCGACTTCTATCAGGCGCACGTGGCCGGAAAGCCGCGGCTCGACGGGGCCCGGGCGACCCTTGAGCGCCTCGCGGCGCCCGGCGCGGAGGACCAGGCGCCGGCCTATGCGGCCGCCAAGCAGGCCCTGATGGAGCAACTCATCGAGGCCGGCGAGTTCGACGCCTTCCCAGACGCGGTGCGGTTCGCCGCCGACCTGCGGGCGGCCGGCTTCCGCTTGGCGCTCGCCTCCTCGTCCAAGAACGTCGGCGCGATGCTGACGAAGCTGTCGCTGCCCGACGGACGCAGCGTCCTGACCCTGTTCGAGGCCGACCTGAGCGGCTGCGACACGCCTCGCGGCAAGCCCGATCCGGCGCTGTTCCTGATGGCCGCCGAGGCGCTCGGCGCGGCCCCGGCGGAATGTGTGGTCGTGGAGGATGCGACGGCCGGGGTCGTCGCCGCCCGGGCCGGGGGCATGGCGGCCCTGGGCGTGGCCCGCCTCGGCGACGAGGCGCTGCTGGCGGCCGCCGAAGCCGACCTTGTTGTGACGAGCCTGGATCAGGTGGACGTCGTCGCGCTGCTCGCCGGAGAGCTGAAGCCCTCGACCGCCACCCAGACGCCGCAGATGCAGGCCGCGCTGGAGCCGACGGTCGCCCGGGGGTGGGTGCTGACTCATCGCGGCTACAGCGTCCTGACCGAGAGCGTGGTCGAATCCCGGTTCGCGCTTGGGAACGGCTTCCTCGGCATGCGCGCGTCCCGGTCGATCAGCCGGGGGCCGACCTGGGTCAGCTGGCTGGGCCACCTGCGCTGGGCGTCGTGGCCGCGGTGCTACGTCGCCGGCCTGTTCGACGTCCCGAACACCGAGCCGCCGGTGCCCGCCCTGGTGCCGGTCGCGGATTGGTCGCGGGTCCGCATCCTGCTGGACGGAATTCCCGTCCTGGCGCACGAGGGCGAGATCCTGCACAGCGCCCGACGACTGGACATGCGCCGGGGGGTGCTGTTGTCCGGCATGACCCAGCGGACGCCCTCGGGCGTGACCATCACGGGCAAGGAGTTGCGCCTGCTGTCCCAGGCCGACCGCGCCAGCGGCCTGCAGCTGTTGCAGTTCGCGCTGGACCGGGATGATGTCGAGGTCCAGCTCGAGGCCAGCTTCTCGTTCTCCGGGCTCGGCATGGAGCCGGTGAGGATCGAGCCGGACCTCGCCGTGTGGCGGACCGAGGGCTCGGGCAAGGGGGTCGCCATGGCGGGCGCCGCGAACCTGCGCCTTGGTGACGAGACCTTGCAGGCGGAGCGGCCGTTCGGTCTGCGCTGGACCTGGCGCTGGCGGTCGGTCGCCGGACGCGTCGCGGAGCTGGACCGCATGGTCGGCGTCGCCCGCGCGGATGGGCCCGATCAGGATCCCGGCCCGGCCGCGGAGGCGGCCTTGGGACGGGGGCGGACGATCGGCTGGCGCGATGCGCTGTCCAGCCATGTGGCGGCGTGGGGAGATCGCTGGGACGCCTCCGGCGTGGAGATCGAAGGCGATGCGGACGTCCAGCGGGCGGTCCGTTTCGCGGCCTACCACCTGGTCAGCACCGCGAACCCCGAGGACGAGCGGGTCTCGGTGGGCGCCCGAGCCCTGACCGGCGACGCCTATCTGGGCCACGTCTTCTGGGACACCGAGATCTACCTGCTACCCTTCTACACCGCCGTCTGGCCCGAGGCGGCGCGGGCCATGCTGATGTACCGGTTCCACACCCTTGACGCGGCCCGGGCGAAGGCGGCGCGCGTCGGCTGCAAAGGGGCGCTCTACGCCTGGGAGTCGGCAGACACGGGGGTCGAGGCCACCCCCGAGCATGTCGTCGGGGCCAATGGCGAACAGATCGAAATCCTCTGCGGCCGCCTGGAGCAGCATATCAGCGCCGACATCGCCTATGCGGTCTGGGGGTACTGGCGGTCCACCGAGGACGACGACTTCCTGCTGGCGGCCGGGGCGGAGATCCTGTTGGAAACGGCGCGCTTCTGGGCCTCGCGGGCCGAGCCCGAAGCCGACGGCCGGCGCCACATCCGCCATGTCATCGGCCCCGACGAGTATCACGAGGACGTCGACGACAACGCCTTCACCAACGTCCTGGCCCGCTGGAACATCGCGCGCGGTCTGGAGGTGCTGGATCTGCTGGACGCCCGCTGGCCCGCCCGGGCGGCCGAGCTGCGGACCCGGCTCGGGCTGGGCGACGAAGACCTGGCCGATTGGCGGGATGCGGTCGAGCGCCTGGTGACCGGCCTCGACCCGGCGACCGGGGTGTATGAGCAGTTCGAAGGGTTCCACGCGCTGGAGCCCTTCGACCTCGCCGCCCATGCCGATCGAACGGTTCCCATCGACGTGATCATCGGACGCGAGCGGACCCAGGCTTCGCAGGTCATCAAGCAGGCGGACGTGGTGGCTCTGTTGGCGTTGCTGCCGGAGGCGTTCCCGGGGGCGACGGGAGAGGCGAACTTCCGGCACTACGAGCCCCGCTGCGGTCACGGCAGTTCGCTGAGCCCCGCCATGCATGCGCTGGTCGCGGCGCGGCTCGGCGACACGGACATGGCGCTGCGATACCTGCACCGCATCTCCCATTTCGACGCTGATCCGACGACGGCCGGCGGCGTCCGCATCGCCGGCCTTGGCGGCATATGGCAGGCTGTGGTCATGGGTTTCGGCGGCCTCGATCTGAGCGGGGACACCCCCGCCTTCAACCCCCGACTGCCCAAGGAATGGAGCGGTCTGTCCTACCGGGCGAAATGGCGCGGACGCACCTTCGAGGTCGCGGCGGGCGGGGAGGCGGTGGACGTCACCCTTCTCGAGGGCGCGCCGGTGTCGGTGGTGATCGCCGGTGTCGTCCGCGCGCTTTCGCCCGGCGAAACGGCTACGGCCCCCTTGTCGTCGCGCACGGGCTGACGCGCCCTGCACCAAACCTCCACGCCGCCTGCACAGGTCGCCGCTAGGCTGGAGGCGTGATCGTCGATTCCCACCTCCCGCTCGAAACCTGGGGCCGCCACTGGATCGGCCGCCTGCAGCGCTGGTCTGACAAGCGCGTCTGGAGCCGGGGCGGCTTCGAGTTCCTGATGTTCGGGATCAAGCAGGCCTGGGCCTGCCTGTTCGGCGGGGCGATGCTGGCGCTGATCGTCGGGACGCACCTGCTGTGGCCGCTGGCCTGGCCCGAGGCCGAGGCGCCGGTCTCGCGCTACGACTTCCTGGTAGTGGCGGCGCTGGGGATCCAGGCGGCCATGCTGGCGCTGAGGCTGGAGAGCTGGGAGGAGGCGAGGGTCATCTTCCTGTTCCACGTCGCCGGGACGGTGATGGAGCTGTTCAAGACGGCGCACGGGTCGTGGATCTATCCCGAGGACAGCCTGCTGCGGATCGGGGCGGTCCCGCTGTTCTCGGGCTTCATGTACGCGTCGGTGGGCAGCTATATCGCGCGAGTGCAGCGGATCTTCGGCATCCGGGTGAGGCGCTATCCGCCGCTTTGGATGACGTGGGCCTTGGCGGCGGCGATCTACGTCAACTTCTTCGCCCATCACTGGCTGCCGGACATGCGCCTGGCGCTGTTCGCGGCGACGGCGGTGTTGTTCGGGCGGACCGGGTTCTTCTTCACCGCCGACCGGCGACGGCGCTCGATGCCGATCCTGCTCGGCTTCTTCCTGGTGGCGCTGTTCATCTGGCTGGCCGAGAACATGGCCACCTTCGGCCGGGCCTGGGCCTATCCCGGGCAGGCGGACGGCTGGGAGATGGTCGGCGTCGAGAAGCTGGGCAGCTGGTTCCTGCTGATGATCATCTCGGTCGTCCTGGTGTCGATCGTGCACCGGCCCGAGCCTGAGCCCGGGCCGGCGTGAGCGATCAGCGCCAGGCGGTGGCGGTCGCCGCCTCGGGGCGGAACTCGAAGTCTCCGTCGGTCGAGGCGGACAGCTCCCTCCAGGCGTCGAGCTCGGCCTGCAGGCTGGTGATCTTGGCCTGGACCATGCCCAGGGCGTCGGTGCCGGCCGACCAGCGCACCGGCGGCGTCGGGGCGTCGGCCAGGGTGACGAGGGCCTTGCCGAAGCGCAGCGGGTCGCCGGCCTGGTTGCGGCTGCGGGCGTCATAGAAGGCCTTCAGATCGGCCGAGACCGCCGCATAGTCCGCGATGGCGCTCGCCCCGTGGCGGACCGAGGTCGGCTCCAGGAAGTCGGTGCGGAAGAAGCCGGGCTCGACCACGGTGACATGGATGCCGAAGCGGCGGACCTCGCCGGCCAGGGACTCCGAGAAGCCCTCCACGGCGAATTTCGAGGTGCAGTACAGGGTCCCGCTCTCGCCGCCGACGATGCCGCCGACCGAGGAGATGTTGAAGATGCGTCCCGTGCGACGGGCGCGCATGGACGGCAGGACAGCGCGTGTGACCTGCATCAGGCCGAAGACATTGGTGTCGAACTGGGCCTGGACGTCCTCGGGGGTGGACTCCTCGAACACGGACAGGTGGCCGTAGCCGGCGTTGTTGACCAGGACGTCGATGCCGCCGAAGCGGCCGAGGGCGGCGTCGACGGCGGCCTGGACCTGTTCCGGGCGGGTGACGTCGAGGGCGAGGGTCAGAAGGTTTTCGCCATCGGGGCCGAGGGCTTCGGCGAGGGTCTCGCGGCGGCGGGCGGTGGCGACGACGCGGTCGCCGGCGTCGAGGGCGGCGCGGACGATGCCGGCGCCGAGACCGCGCGACGCGCCGGTGACGAGCCAGGTCCGGGGCGAGGCTTGGGGGGAATGGGAGGTCATGGGAGGGCTCCTTGGTTGGGAGCCTCGTTATGGGCCGTGGGGCGGGCGCGGCCGTAGTCGGATGGCGCCAGTCTCTTGCACGATCCTGCCAAGCCTGACGCGCGGGGCCTGCCGGGCTTGCACCGCGGGGCCTGTAGGGCTTGAGTGGCGTCATGAGCCGATTGCACGAACTCGCCGCCATGGTGCGGAGCCATCTGGACGCCGGCGCGCTGGAGGGGGCCGGGCCTCTGCTGCTGCCGGGCCTGCAAATCATCGCCAGCACGGCGGTCACCGAGGCGCAGCAGCTGGTCTATGAGCCGATGCTGTGCGTGATCCTGGAGGGCGCCAAGAACACCACCCTGGGCGCCGAGACCCACCCCTACCGGGCCGGGCAGTACCTCGTCGTTTCGGCCGACCTGCCGGTCAGCGGGCAGGTGATCGAGGCGCCCTATCTGGCGATCGGCGTGCCGCTTGATCCGGCGATGATCGCCGAACTGCTGGTCGAGGCCGAGGGCGCGCTGCACGAGGCGCCGCCGGTGCGGGCGCTGGCGGTCAGCGACATGGACGACGACCTGATCGACACCGTGGTGCGGCTGGTGCGTCTGCTGGACCGCCCGCAGGAGGCGGCGGTGGTCGGTCCCATGGTGCGGCGCGAGCTGATGTGGCGGCTGCTGAACGGCGAGCGGGCCGACATGATGCGCCAGATCGGCGCGGCCGGCGGGCGTCTGGAGCAGGTGCGGCGCGCCATCCGCTGGCTGCGCCAGCACTACGCCGAGCCGATGCGGATCGAGCGGCTGGCCGAGGTGGCGGGGATGAGCGAGACCTCGCTGCACCGGCATTTCAAGGCGGTCACCGCCATGAGCCCGCTGCAGTACCAGAAGCAGATCCGGCTGCAGGAGGCGCGCAACCTGCTGCTGGCGCGGGGGCGCGACGTGGCCGGGATCGGCTTCACGGTCGGCTACGACAGTCCGTCGCAGTTCAGCCGCGAATACAGCCGGCTGTTCGGCCAGCCGCCGGGACGGGACCTGGAGCGGCTGAAGGCCGATCCATCGCTGGCGGTGGCGGTGTGACGCCTCAGGCGGCTTGCGGGGGCAGGCAGACCCGCTAGAGGGAGACGGCGGAGGATCCATGAGCACCACCCACACCGACGTCGTCATCCTCGGCGGGGGCCACAACGGCCTCGTCTGCGCCTTCTACCTGGCCAGGGCCGGGAAGAAGGTGACCGTGCTGGAGCGGCGGCATGTGATCGGCGGGGCGGCGGTGACCGAGGAGTTCCATCCCGGCTTCCGCAATTCGACCGCCAGCTACACGGTCAGCCTGCTGAACCCCAAGGTCATCGCCGACATGGATCTGGCCCGGCACGGGCTGAAGGTCGTCGAGCGCAAGCTGGCCAACTTCCTGCCCTTCGACGACGGCCGCTACTTCATCGCCGGCGAGGGGCGGACGCAGGCCGAGGTGGCCAAGTTTTCGGCCAGGGACGCCGAGCGGCTGCCGGAATACGAGCGGCGGCTGGAGGTGGTGGCGGGCGTTCTGCGCGACTGGATCCTGAAGTCGCCGCCCAACATGGTCGACGGCGGCTGGACCGCCATGCTGCCGGAACTTCTGAAGGCCGGCGGGCTGGGCCGGCAGGCGGCGTCCCTGGACGTGCAGGGGCGGCGCGACCTTCTGGACCTGTTCGCCAAGTCGGCGGGCGACTGGCTGGACGGCTGGTTCGAGAGCGATCCGATCAAGGCCCTGTTCGGCTTCGACAGCGTCGTCGGCAACTACGCCAGTCCCTACACGCCGGGCTCGGCCTATGTGCTGCTGCACCACGTCTTCGGCGAGGTGAACGGCAAGAAGGGCGCCTGGGGCCACGCGATCGGCGGCATGGGTGCGATCACCCAGGCCATGTTGAAGGCGTGTGTCGAACAGGGCGTCGAGGTGCGGCTCGAGACGCCGGTCGCCGAGGTGCTGACCGACAAGGGCCGGGCCGTCGGCGCCGTGACCGAGGCGGGCGACGTGGTGCGGGCCAAGGCGGTGGTGTCGAACCTGCATCCGCGGCTGTTGTTCGAGACCCTGGTCGACGATGCGGTTGTCCCGGCCGACTTCCGCGAGCGGATCGGCGCCTACCAGTCGGGCTCGGGCACCTTCCGCATGAACCTGGCGCTGTCGGAACTGCCGAACTTCACGGCCCTGCCGGGGCAGGGCGATCACCTGACGGCGGGCATCATCATCGCCCCTACGCTGGACTACATGGACCGGGCCCACGCCGAGGCGCGGTTGAACGGCTGGTCGCAAAAGCCGATCGTCGAGATGCTGATCCCCTCGACCCTGGATGACAGCCTGGCGCCCGCCGGGCAGCACGTGGCCAGCCTGTTCTGCCAACATGTCGACCCGACCTTGGCGGACGAGCACCGCGACACGGTGGCGGACCTGATGATCGAGACGGTCGACGCTCATGCGCCGGGGTTCAAGGCGTCCGTGCTGGGGAGGTTGGCGCTGGGGCCGCGGGACCTGGAGCGGCGCTTCGGCCTGGTCGGCGGCGACATCTTCCACGGCCGGCTGACCATGGATCAGCTGTTCAGCGCTCGCCCCGTCCTCGGCCATGCGGACCACCGCATGCCGGTTCCGGGGCTCTATCTGTGCGGATCGGGCGCGCACCCCGGCGGCGGCGTCACCGGCGCGCCGGGGCACAATGCGGCGCGGGCGGTTTTGAAGGGGCTGGGTTCCAGGTTTTAGGTTCTAGGGGCGCCGTTCGACGTCCTCTTCCCTAGAACCTGACCCCTAGCACCCAGAACCTACACGTTCACGATCCCCATCGCCTTCATCAGGGCCTCCCGGACGGCGGCTTCGGTGAAGGGCTTCTGCAGGGTCGGTTGACCGCGCCATTCGTCGGGCAGGCCGCCTTCGCCGTAACCGGTCGAAAAGATGAAGGGGACGCCGCGGGCCTTCAGGGCCTCGGCGACGGGGAAGATCTGACGACCCGCGACGTTGACGTCGAGCAGGGCGGCGTCGATCGGGGCGTCCTCGGCGACCAGTTGCAGACCTTCGTCGACGGTCGAGGCGGGACCGACGGGCGTACAGCCCATGTCCTCGAGGATGGTCTCGAGCAGCATGGCGACGAGGGACTCATCCTCGACGACCAGCACGCGACGTCCGGCGAAAGCCTGGCTCATGTGAAATTACTCCCTGTCCATCGGGATGGAGAACTCCGCGATCAAACCGTCGCCGGAGTAGTTGAGTTTCACCTCGCCCGCCAGATCATGACGGACGTTGCGTTCAATCAGCCGGCTGCCGAAACCGCGGCGGCTGGGTGGAGAGGCTGGAGGGCCGCCGACCTCGCGCCAGGTCAGTTGCAGGCGCGGGCTGGCCTGATTGGCGATCGCCCAGTCGACCATGATCCGGCCCTCGGGCGTCGACAGCGCTCCGTACTTGGCGGCGTTGGTGGCCAGTTCGTGGAACACCATGCCCAGCGACAGGGCCGCCGCCGGGGGCAGTGGCGCGGGCGGGCCGGTGACGGTGACGCGGTGGCTGCCGTGGGCCTCGGTCTCGTGCTGGAGGATCGAACCCAGGTCCGCGCCCTCCCAGTGGCTGCGGGTCAGCAGGTCGTGGGTGTGCGACAGAGCCATCAGCCGAGCCTGGAAGCCTTCTGCGAAGGTCGCCGGATCGGCATGCGAGCGGGCCGTCTGCATGGCGATCGACTGCACTGTCGCCAGGGTGTTCTTCACCCGGTGGTTCAGCTCGTCGATCATCAGCTTCTGGCGCTCGGTCGCCGTGACGGAGTCCGTGACGTCGTGGCCCTGGACGAGGATGCCGACGACGCGGCCCTCGGCGTCGCGGATCGGCTGGTAGATGAAGTTCAGATAGACAGTCTCAAGCGGGGCCCCCGGCTTGCGCTGCAACTGCACCTGGCTGGCCCGACCCTCGTGCGGCTCGCCCGTGGCGTAGACGCTGTCGAGGAAGTTCGAATAGCCCTGGCCGACGACCTCCGGCAGGGCTTCGCGAACCGGCTTGCCGGTGATCTCGCGATGTCCGATCAGCTGGGCGTAGGCCGTGTTGTACATCTGGAACACGTGGTCGGGCCCGGTCAGCACGGCCACGAAGCCCGGCGCCTGCATGAACATGTCCGCCAGCCAGTTGCGTTCGGTTTCGAGCGCGCGGTTCGCTTCCTGCACCTGGGCGGCGCGGCCGAGCACGGCGCCGCTCAGGGTGGGGTTGAGGGCGGCGGCGCCCCCAGGCTCGCTGGTCCGATCACGCAGGCGCTGCAGCTCGGTGATGTCGGTGGTGTGCTGAAGAATGAATTCGACCTCGCCGGCGCCGTTCAGCATCGGCGTGTGGGTGGCGCTCCAGAAGCGGTCCTCGAAGGTCTCACTCCCATCGTCGGCGCGGCGCGCGATCGAGAAGCGGACCAGCGCCAGGTGATCGCGCTGGCGGGTGTCGCGGGCTCGCTCCAGCGAAGCCCTCACCTGGCGGACGTTCTCCGGCGCCTCTTCGCCCGGGCCGGAGTCGAAGGCCGCGAACAGGGGCTGGCCGATGATGGCGTGGCGGGTGCTGTTGGTGACGTCGAGATAGGCTTGGTTGACCCCGGCGATGGTCAACTCGGGCGTGAGCAGCACATAGGGATTGGGCGAGGCGTCAAACGCGCTCGCCAGATCGACCGTCAGGCCGCCCGATTTCGCCAATTCCTTCAAGCCAGTCCCCGCCTTGCGCGCCTTGTAATGCGCTTAACCCTGATCGGTTCACGCAACCCTCGAAATCTCATGCAGGATTTTTGACAATTGAGCGATGAGGCGCGGCGCCGCTAGCATGGCCTTATGACCCTGGTTTCACTTTTCGCGGCGGCGCTTCTGATGACATCTCCGACGGTCCGCGCCCCCGAGGACGCGCCGCGCGCAGCGGTCGAGCAGGGCGTCCTCGTCGGCCGGGTCGAAGACGGAGTGAAGAGCTTCAAGGGCGTGCCTTACGCCCAGCCGCCCGTGGGGCCGCTGCGCTGGCGGGCGCCGCAACGGGCCGAGGCATGGAACGGCGAGCGGGACGCGGGGAGGCTCGCCGCCATCTGCATCCAGCCCCCGGCCAACGGCGACAACGGCGTCGGGCCCCTGCCCATGAGCGAGGACTGCCTGACGCTGAATGTCTGGGCGCCTGAAAAAGCCGAGGGGCCGCTTCCGGTGATGTTCTGGATCCACGGCGGCGGGCTGAACAACGGCTCGGGCACCGCGGCGCTGTACGACGGGACGAACCTGGCGAAGCGCGGCGTCGTGGTGGTGACGATCAACTATAGACTTGGGCGGCTGGGGTTCTTCGACCATCCGGCGCTGGCGGCGGAGCGCGGGGCAGGGGAGCCGGCTGCGAACTACGGCCTGATGGATGTGATCGCGGCGTTGCATTGGGTGAAGGACAACGCAGGGGCCTTCGGCGGGGACCCCGACAATGTGACGATCTTCGGCGAGTCCGCGGGTGGCGCCTTGGTTACACGGCTGATGATCTCGCCGAAGGCGTCGGGGCTGTTCCATCGGGCGGTGGTGCAGTCGGGTCTGGGCCGAGACGTGGGAACGCCGCTGGATGCGCCTCGCCGGGACGGCGGCGCTTCGCTGCAGGGGAGGGGAGAGGCCTTCGCGGAGGGGCGGGGCCTCGCCGATGTGAGCGCGGCGCAGCTGCGCGACATCCCGGCTGACGCCTTCCTGCGACCGGCGCCGAACTTCTACGGCGGCGACCTGCTGGTGCGGGACGGTGCGCTGATCTCCGAAGACGTCGAGGCCGCCTTCGCCGCTGGGCGCGAGGCCCCGGCGCCGCTGATCATCGGGACGAACAGCGCCGAGTTCTGGTGGATGAAGCCGTCCGACCTCAGTCCCTATGGCGAGATCGACGATTCCCTGACATCCGACGAGCGCTCGGCGCTGCATGCGGCCTACGGCGGCGAGGACGGCTACAACGCCCACGTGGTCAGCGACCTGGCCTTCAACGAGCCGGCCCGTCACCTGGCGCGGCTGCACGCGCGGAACGGCCATCCGACTTATCTGTATCGTTTCGACGTGGTCTCGGCGGCCATGCCCGAACCGCACGCGGGGGCAACGCACGCCTCGGAGCGGCAGTACGTCTTCGACAATCTGACCGCTTCGCCCTGGCCGACGGGCGAGATGGACCAGCGGGCGGCGGACGCCATGGCGGGCTACTGGACCCGGTTCGCCGTCACGGGGGATCCGAACGGCGAGGGAGCGCCGACCTGGCCCGAGTTTGGAGCCGAGCCGGACCGGCTGCTCGAGTTCACCAACGACGGGCCGGCGGCGAAGGCCGTTCCGTTCAAGGGCCGGCTGGATCTGATCGAAGCCTACTACGAGCGCGTGCGACCGTAGGTTGGCGGAGCGTCCGGCGACTCGCAGAGAATCACTCCGCGCAAACCACTCGCCTGAGTTGCAAGCCGATGGTCGGCTGGGCCGGCGGCTCCACCTGAGGTTGGCAAGACTGCCCTCGAAACACGCGTCCGCGCCTTCGCGGCGCCCGCTCAGCGCCTGAATTCACACCGACCGAAGTTCTTTCGTCACGCGCCCTCGGCGCGGGCTCGAGATGCCGCCTGTGCGCGGAACGCGCAGGCGGAAGTCGGAGCGAAATCAAGCAGCTATGCAAAATGGCCACACCCGCCGCCTCATCTATTTTGGGGCCGGAGCCCACGCCCCGGCTAGGCGTTAAAGGCTCCAGCGATCCGCCTGTAGCGCTTTGGGCACAGCGTCGATGTGACCAAACTGGGGCCCTTGCGGGGCGCAGCGTGAGTGTGTCATGTAAACGGTTACACGGAAATGGTGAACGGACTCGCGAGAAGCGGGCCGGGATCACGAGCCGCCCAGGGAGGATCGACTTTGGCGCCAGGAGCCAACCAGCACCGCTGTGCGGATGCGGTCGCGTGAAGGCCGCGACCATCCGTGACGTGGCGGAGCGGGCGGACGTTTCGGTCGCCTCGGTCTCCCGCGTGCTCACCGGCGCAGGTCCGGTCACGGAAACCACGCGAGCCAAGGTGATGCAGGCCGTCGAGGCCCTCCAGTATGTGCCCCACTCGGGCGCGCGCAGCCTGTCGACCAGCAGGACGCACACGATCGGCGTCATCCTTCCGGACCTGTACGGCGAATTCTTCTCGGAGCTGATCCGGGGCATGGACGTGGCCGCGCGAGCGCTGGGCTATCACCTGATCGTTTCGAGCTCTCACGACGACGCCGAGGAGGCCTCCGCGGCCATCCGGTCGATGCGCGGCCGCGTCGACGGCCTGATCGTGCTGTCGCCGCACGTGGATGCGGTCAACCTGGCCTCCGGGCTGGTCGGTCGCCTGCCCATCCTGGTCATGAACGGCGGCATGGACGAGGGCACGCCCTCGATCGTCGTCGACAACCACGGCGGGGCCGTGCAGGCGGTCGAGCACCTGATCGCCACCGGCCGTCGCCGCATCGCCCATATCGCCGGTCCGACCGGCAACCTGGAAGCCGAGTCGCGGATGGCCGGCTACATGGAGGCCATGGCGGCCGCGGGCCTGCCGACGATGGTTATCGAGGGAGCCTTCTCCCAAGCCTCGGGTCAGGACGCCGGCGTTCGGCTGGCCGCCCTGCCGGAGCCGCCGGACGCGGTCTTCGCCGGCAACGACAACATGGCGGTCGGGGCGATGCTGGCCCTGCAGGACGCCGGCCTGGTGGTGCCTGACCAGGTCGCCATCGTGGGCTTCGACGATATTCCGCTCGCGGCGCTGGTGCGTCCGGGCCTGACCACCCTGAGAATCAAGATCGCTGAGACCGGACGGAACGCCCTCGAGCGCGTCGTCCGGCTCATTCGGGCGGACGGCGACGCCGACACCGCCTGCGAAGTCGTGCGGCCGGAATTGGTCGTGCGCCCATCATCCACTGCTGAGCGGCCTGGGGGGGCTGCCGATCTCATACGCACCGACGTCCAGAAGCCGTCTCTTGAAGGGGAGAAACTGTGATGATCCGTAAGGCGAAGATTAGTCTGGGGGTCTCGGCCCTCGCCCTCGCGTTGTCGTTGGCCTCGGCCGACGGCGCAGCGGCCCAGGTCGCGACCGCGACCATTCGCGGCTCCGCAACCGACGGCGCCGCCGCCGAGGCCGGCGCCACGATCACGGCCAGGGATGTCGGCTCGGGCTTCGTGACGCGCACGACGGCGAATAGCACGGGCGGCTATGTCCTCTCGGGCCTGCGCCCCGGCACCTATGAAATCACGATGCGGACGACCGACGGCCAGACCGCCTCGGAAGTGGTCACCATCGGCGTCGGCCAGGTCGGCTACGTGGATCTGGCGGTCGGCGCGACGACGGCGGAGACGACCTCGGAAGCGACGGACGTGGGCGATGTGGTGGTGACCAGCCGCCGCCTGGCCGAGGTGCGGACGCCGGAAGTGGCGACCAACGTCACCACCCAGCAGATCGAGTCTTTGCCGCAGCTGAACCGCAACTTCCTCAACTTCGCCCTGCTGGCGCCCGGCGTGCGCGTCTCGCAGAACGAGCAGGAGCAGACCATCACCGCCGGCGGCCAGCGGGCGGAGTCGGTCAACGCCTTCATCGACGGCGCCAGCCTGAAGTCGAACGTCATCGCCGGCGGTATCGCCGGTCAGGACGACAGCCGCGGCAATCCGTTCCCGCAGGCGGGCATCCAGGAGTTCCGGGTCGTCAGCCAGAACTTCAAGGCCGAGTACGAACAGGCCTCATCGGCCATCATCACGGCCGTGACCAAGTCGGGCACGAACGAGTTCCACGGCGAGGTGTTCGGCCTCTATCGTGACCAGGACTTCGTCACCCAAGACATCTTCTCGGAACGCCGCGGCGACGAGCAGCCGCCGCTTGAGGTGAAGCAGTATGGTTTCGCCCTCGGCGGGCCGATCATTCGCGACCAACTGCACTTCTTCGGCACCTATGAGCGCAAGGAGGAGGGGCGCGCGGCGACGGTGACGCCGGGTCGGCAGGATCCGCGATTTACCGCCCAGTTCGCTCCCTACATCGGGGTCTTCGCGACGCCGTTCGAGGAAGACCTCTATTTCGGCAAGCTGAGCTGGCAGCCGGCGGAAGGCCATCTGGTCGACCTGAGCGTCACCTATCGCGACGAGGCTGACGTGACCGGCGTCGGCAACGCCAACTCGTTCGAACGCGCCACCGGCCTGCAACAGACGACCAAGAGCGCCAACCTGCGTTACCAGTTCCAGGGCGACAGCTTCCTGAACGAGTTCGCGGTCGACTACCGGCACTACAACTACAATCCGACGGCCGCGAACTTCGACCAGGCCGGGGCGAGCTACCGGATCTTCGAGAACGGCTATGATCCGTTTGGCGGTGTGGCGATCATGAACCTGGGCGGGGCCAATACCCGCCAGGACATCACCGATGAAGTCCTGACTTTCCGCGACGACCTGACGCTGAACGACATCGAGTTCAACGGTTTCCACACCATCAAGATGGGCGTGAAGTACTCCCGTCAGGACTATCAGGTGATCAAGGAGTTCGGGCGTAACCCGCAGTTCTTCTATGACCTGGACGGTGTGGCCAGCGGCGACGCCGACGTGCCGTACCGCGTCGAGCTGGGCAATGAGTTCCCGACCGTCGACCTGTCGAACAACGTCTGGGGCCTGTACATCCAGGACGACTGGCAGCTCACCGACAAGCTGGAGCTGAACCTCGGCATCCGCTGGGACTACGAGGACAACGCCAACAACAACGACTACGTCACCCCGCAGTCGGTCATCGACGGCCTGAACCAGTGGATCGCCTCGACGGACGGCGGCAAGCCGGCCGGTTACGCCCCGAGCTGGTTCAACATCAACGACTACATCTCGACCGGTCGCAATCGCGACCCGTTCAAGGGCGCCTGGCAGCCGCGGATCGGCTTCTCGTATGACGTCTTCGGGGACCGTTCGACGGTGATCTTCGGCGGCGCGGGCCGCTATTATGACCGGGTGATGTTCAACTTCTCGTTCGACGAGATCGCCAAGCCGTTCGACTTCACCCAGAACGTCTTCTTCTCGACCACCGGCGGCGCGCCGGGCGTGGTCGACGGCAGCCCGGCCAATCCCTTCCTGTGGGATCCCGTCTACCTGACCACGGCCGGGCTCGACGCCCTCCTCGAGGACGTCCCCGCCAAGGGCGAGGCCTTCCTGCTGAAGAACGATTTCGAGCCGCCGCGCACGGACCAGTTCAACCTCGGCGTTCGCCAGCGCTTCGGCGACTGGCAGTCGGAGTTCACCCTGGCCTACGGCAAGACCGAGAACGAGTTCACCTGGCAGTACCTGACCCGCTGCCGTGAACCTGGGTTCGGCAACGACGGCGGCGGCTTTGGCGACAACGGCGGCTTCTGCGGACCCGGCGGGACGAATCCGTACCGCGGCTACTTCGTCTCCGACCACAACAAGGAACGCGAGTTCACCGCCCTCTACGTCAAGCTCGACAAGCCCTATACGGCCGACGAGGGCTGGGGCCTGAACATCGCCTACACCTTCTCGGAGTCGCGTCAGAACGGTGGGAACGACAACTTCTGCTTCGACTGCTTCTCGGTCGAGGCGTCGCCGGTGCGGCCGTCGGCCAATGACGAGCGTCACCGGTTGGTGGCCAACGGCATCATGGACCTGCCGTGGGACATGCAGCTGTCGGGGATCCTGACGCTCGGCTCGGGCACGCCGTTCGACGTGTTCGACGGCAGCGGTCCGCAGTTCTTCTACCGGCCCTATGGCGGCCGGCCGGAGAAATACAGCTTCATCGTGCCGAACGCCTTCGCCTACCGGAACCTGGACCTGCGCCTGACCAAGCGGTTCCAGGTCTGGAACGAGTCCGAGATCGAGCTCTTCGTCGACGCCATCAACGTGTTCAACCACAAGAACTACACGAACTTCGACGGCGGCACGGGATCGGCGGCTAACCCGAACCCGAACTTCGGCAACCCGAGCGCGGTCCTGTTCCCGACCCGTCAGTTCCAGATCGGAGCGCGCTACAGCTTCTAACCCAGTAACCGCCGGGCTGGCCCCTCGCATCGAGGGGACGGCCCGGCGCCTTGCGTTTCTTCAACAGTAACCTGGGGGCCGCCGGCGCATCCGGCGGTCCCTTTCACAAGTCGGGGGTTCTTCCTTGTCTAAAGCCTACTCCACGTACCTCGGTACGGCGTCCGCGCTCGCCGTAGCGATCTCGCTTGCCTGCGCCGGCGGCGCCGCCGCCCAGGTCACCACCACCACCCTGCGCGGGACGGTGCATGAGGGCTCGGCCGTCGAAGCCGGCGGCGCCATCACGGCGACTGAAGTGGCCACCGGCTACGTCACGCGCGGCCGCATCGGCGCCGACGGCGGCTATGTGATCTCGGGACTGCGCCCGGGCACCTACCGCATCGACGCGACCTCGGCCGACGGCCAGACCGCGACCGACACCGTCACCCTCGGCCTGGGTCAAGTCACCACGCTCGACCTTGATGTGGCCGCGAATGTAACCGATTACAGCGCGACCGACGTCGGCGACGTCGTCGTCACCGGCCGGCGCATCTTCGAGGTCCGCACCTCGGAAGTGGCCACCAACGTCACCCAGCAGCAGATCAACGACCTGCCGCAGATCAACCGCAACTTCCTGAACTTCGCGGCCCTGGCTCCCGGCGTGCGCGTCACCGAAGGCGACACCGAGCGGACCATCACGGCCGGCGGCCAGCCCGCGACGGCCATCAACGTCTTCATCGACGGACAGAACCAGAAGTCGCTGATCACCGACGGCGGCGTCGCCGGCCAGGACGACAGCCGCGGCAACCCGTTCCCGCAGGCCGCGGTGCAGGAGTTCCGCGTCGTCAGCCAGAACTTCAAGGCCGAGTACGAGCAGGCCTCGTCGGCAATCATCACCTCGATCACCCGCTCGGGCACCAACGAGCTGCACGGCGAGGTCTTCGTCACCTACCAGAACGCCGACTGGGTCGAGCAGAACGTGTTCTCGCGCGCCCGCGGCGAGCCGAAGGCCCGCCTGGATCGCATGCAATGGGGCGCCGCAGTCGGTGGTCCGATCATCGAGGACAAGCTGCACTACTTCCTGAGCTACGAGCGCAAGGACGAGGTGCGCGAGCGCTCGGTGTTCCTGAACCGCGCCGAGTTCGCGCCGCTGTTCCAGGACCAGCTCGGGACCTTTGAGGCGCCGTTCGAGCAGGACCAATTCTTCGGCAAGCTGTCGTGGTCGATCGACGACCGTCAGCGCGTCGACCTGAGCGGCCAGTACCGCGTCGAACAGGACATCCGCGACTTCGGCAACGGGCCGACGGCCTATGATCGCGCCGTGGCCATCAATGGCGAGACCCAGTCGCTGCAGCTGCGCCACCAGTTCCAGGGCGACGGCTTCCTGAACGAGGCTTCGGTCGACTACTTCCTGTACCAGTACAACCCGCGGGCGCTGAACTTCGACAGCACCGGCGCCCGGTACGTCGAGTTCCGTGACGCGGCGGCCGGCGCCCCGGGGTTCCAGTTCGACTACGGCCAGATCGCCGCGACCATCTTCACCAACGGCGGCGGCGCAAACAACCAGGACCTGACGCAGGAGTCGGTGACCCTGCGCGACGACCTGACCTTCAACGACATCGAGTTCCTGGGCCAGCACACCGTCAAGATGGGTGTGAAGTACTCGATGCAGTCGCTGTACGTGAGCAAGGAGTTCAACCGGAACCCGTTCTTCACCTACGACGTCAACGCGCGTCCGGAAATCAACGGCACGACCACCATCCCGACCCAGGTGTCGTTGAACCTGCCGGTGGATCCGACCGACGCCGAGAACAACGTCTTCGGCTTCTACTTCCAGGACGACTGGCAGCTCACGCCGCAGCTGGAACTGAACCTCGGCCTCCGTTGGGACTATGAGGACAATGCGGTCAACAACGACTGGCGCACGCCCGACGTCGTCCGCCGCCTGCTGACGGCGATCGACGCCGCGCCGGGCACGGGCGCTGACGGCACGTTCAACTATCCGTCGCACATCGGCGACATCAACGACTACATCACCAACGGCGATCGCGAGGCGTTCAAGGACGCCTGGCAGCCGCGCGTGGGCTTCAGCTACGACGTCTTCGACGACGAGCAGACGGTGATCTTCGGCGGCGCCGGCCGGTATTACGACCGGATCGGCTTCAACTTCGCCTTCGACGAGCGCTTCAAGCTCTATCAGCGCAACAAGACGATCTACTTCTCGCCGGCCGGCGGGACCTACGGCGGTCGCTCCGACACCGTCGCCTGGAACCCGACCTACGCCACGGCGGAAGGGCTCGACACCCTGCTGCAGGGCACGGTCGGTCGCGGTGAAGTCTTCCTGCTGAACAACAACGCCCCGCCGCCGGTCACCGACCAGTTCAACTTCGGCGTCCGCCAGAAGTTCGGCGACTGGCAGACGGCCCTGACCTTCTCGTGGGCCCACACCGAAAACGAGTTCGCCTGGTACCGGGCCAACCTCGATCCGACCACCAACTCGGTGCCGGCCGCGGTCCGTCCGTCGGCCCTGATCGATCCGACGACCGGCCAGCCGTTCCAGTTCAACGACGGCGTCTTCGTCTCGAACCACGACCGCGAGCGCGACTATCAGGCGATCTTCCTGACCGCCGACAAGGCGTTCAACCGCGAAGACGGCTGGGGCTTCAATCTCGCCTACACCTTCACGGAAGCCACCCAGAACGGCAGCCGTGACCAGGGTCTGGGCAATTTCGACTTCGACTACCCGTGGACCAGCTACACCCCGACCTTCAACTCGCCGGGCGTTGAGAAGCACCGCCTGGTGATGTCGGGCACCGTGCTGATGCCGATGGACTTCCGTCTGTCGACCCTGATCACCCTCGGTTCGGGTCTGCCGTTCACGAAGTTCAACCCGGGCAACGGCGCCAAGCCGGGCTGGTACGAAGCCTATCCGGACAAGAAGGACTTCATCATCCCGGACGCCTGGGCCTATCGCCAGGTCGACCTGCGGGTGACCAAGGCCTTCGAGGTCCTGGACGGCCAGGTCGTCGAGCTGACGTTGGATGCGATCAACATCTTCGATCACAAGAACTTCAGCAGCTTCAACCAGACGTACCGTGTCAACAACGGCACGCCGGAGGCGGCGCTGAACCCCACGTTCGGCAACCCGACGGCCCAGTACCTCCCGACCCGCAGCTTCCAGGTGGGTCTGGCGTACCGCTTCTAGGTTCTCCTGAACCTGACGGCCGCCCCTCGTTCGCGGGGGGCGGTCCCGCTTCTTTGACTAGGCCGAGTAAGAGTAGGATAGGTGTCAGCCATGGATCGTCGTCATTTCCTGATGGGCTCCACAGTCGCAGGCGCGGCGGCGCTTGGTCTCGCCGGTTGCGCGGGTTCGGGTTCGCCCTGGACGGTTCCGACGCCGCTGGACCCCGAGGTCGAGGAGCTGCAGCGCCGGACCTTCAACTGGTTCACCCATGTGACGAACCGGTCGAACGGCCTGACGCCGGATCGCTGGCCGACCCCGTCCTTCTCGTCCGTCGCCGCCGTCGGTTTCGCCCTGACCTGCTGGCCCGTCGGGGTCGAGCGTGGCTGGATGACCCGCGAGGAGGCGCGCGAGCGCACCCTGACCACCGTCCGCTTCTTCCATGACGCCCCGCAGGGCCCCGAGCCGACCGGCAATGCGGGCTACAAGGGCTTCTTCTACCACTTCCTCGACATGCAGACCGGCCACCGCTTCGGCCGCACCGAGCTGTCGACGGTCGACACCACCCTGCTGCTCGGCGGCATGCTGTTCGCCGCCCAGTGGTTCGACGGCGACCACCCCGAGGAGGCCGAGATCCGCCGCCTGACGCAGGCGGTCTATGAGCGCGTCGAGTGGGACTGGGTGGTCATCCGCCCCAACCGCATCTCGATGGGCTGGCATCCGGAGACCGGCTTCATCCCCGCCGACTGGCACGTCTACAACGAGGGCATGCTGGTCCTGATGCTGGCCATGGGCAGCCCGACTCATCCGGTCCCGGCCGCGGTCTGGCAGGAGTGGACCTCGGTCTACGACCAGAGCTGGACCGACAAATGGGGTCCGGCGCACCTGCATTTCCCGCCGATGTTCGGCCACCAGTACAGCCACATGTACATCGACTTCCGCGGCATCCAGGACGCCTGGATGCGCGCCAAGCAGGCCGAGATCCCGGGCTTCGACTATTTCCAGAACAGCGTCCGCGCGGTCGCGGCGCAGCGCAAATACGCCATCGACAACACCATGGGCTGGGCCGGCTATTCGGCGGACGTCTGGGGCCTGACGGCCTGCGACGGGCCGGGCGACTTCAAGGAAGTCATCGGCGGCCGCGAGCGGCAGTTCTTCAGCTATTCGGCGCGTGGTCCGGGCGACCGGGATGACGGCACCATCGCCCCGACGGCGGCCATGGGCTCGATGCCCTTCGCCCCGACGGAGGTGACCGCCTGTCTGAAGGCGATGAAGGCCCAGTACGGCCACGGGATCTACACCGAGTTCGGTTTCCTGGACTCGTTCAACCCGACGCTCGAGGCGACGCAGCGCACCCTGCAGCACGGCAAGCTGGCGCCCGGCGTGGGCTGGGTCGACGGCGACTACCTGGGCATCGACCAGGGGCCGATCGTCATCCAGATCGAGAACCATCGCTCGGACATCGTCTGGAAATACATGCGACGTGAGCCGAACCTGCTGCGCGGCCTGAAGGCGGCCGGCTTCAGCGGCGGCTGGCTGAACCGCGCATGAGCCTTTGGCGGCCGGACCGACGCGCGACGCTCGGACTGCTCGCGGGAACGGCCGCGGCCGGCCTGGCGGGCTGCGGGCGGCGCGACGACGGATCGGTTCGCCTGCGCTTCTGGGCCATGGGCAACGAGGCGACCAACGTCCCGCAGATTCTGCCGGAGTTCGAGCGCCTCAATCCCGGCATCAAGGTCGAGGTCCAGGCGCTGCCCTGGACCGCGGCGCACCAGAAGCTGCTGACCGCCTACGCCGGTTCGTCGCTGCCGGACGTCAGCCAGGTGGGCAACACCTGGGTGTCCGAGATGGCGGCGATCGGGGCGATCTCGCCTCTGCCGGCCGAGGCGTCCGACCTGCTGAAGGACCAGTTCCCGGCGGTGCTGGAGACCAACCGTATCGACGGCCAGCCGGTGGCCACGCCCTGGTACGTCGACACCCGGTTGATCTTCTATCGCGCCGACCTGCTGCAGCAGGTCGGTTACGACGCCCTGCCGCAGACCTGGGCCGGCTGGAAGCAGGCGATGCACGCGGTCAAGCGCGTGGTGGGGCAGGGCAACTACGCCGTGCTGCTGCCGCTGAACGAGTTCGAGCAGTTGCTGACCTTCGGCCTGCAGGGCGACGAGCCGCTGCTGAAGGATCAGGACACGCGCGGCAATTTCTCCTCGCCGTCGTTCATCGCCGCCCTGGCCTTCTACAAGAGCCTGTTCGACGAGGGGCTGGCCCCGGTGGCGTCGGCGGCGCAGATCTCCAACGTCTGGACCGAATTCGAGCGCGGCTGGTTCAGCTTCTACTTCTCAGGCCCGTGGACGATCGGGGACTTCCGCAACCGGCTGAAGCCCGAGACGCGCTGGATGACCTCGGGCGTGCCGGGGCCGAAGGGGCCGGGCGCGTCAGCGCCGGGCGGGTCGTCGCTGGTGGTCTATCGCACCTCGCCGCACCAGGAGGCGGCCTGGAAGCTGGTGCGTTTTCTGTCCGATCCGGGCGTTCAGGCGCGCTTCAACGCCATCACCGGCAACCTGCCGGCGCGCCAGAGCGCCTGGGCCACGCCGACGGTGGCCGACGACCCCTATATCGCCGCCTTCAAGGGGCAGCTTTCGCGCGCCCGGGCCGTTCCGAAAGTGCCGGAATGGGAGCGGATCGTGACCGAGATGCAGATCGTCGCCGAGCGCATGGTGCGGGGCGAATACACGCCCCAGACCGCCGCGGCCGAGATCGATCGTCGCGCCGACCGGCTGCTCGAGAAGCGCCGCTGGATGATTGAGCGGGGCAGGGCCTGATGACCGCTCAACCCATCCTTCCCGCCACTGTGCCCGAGGCCAGCCGGATGCCGAGCGCGCGTCGTCGTGAGCGCGCCGCCTGGGGCTTCGTCGCCCCCGCGCTGCTGGCCATCGCCGTCTTCTTCGCCATTCCGGTGTTCGCGGCCCTGCTGCTGAGCCTGACCGACTTCGACATCTACGCCCTGGCGGACCTGAACAACGTCCGCTTCATCGGCCTGCAGAACTATGAGCGGCTGTTCGCCAATCCGCTGTTCTGGGGGGCGATGCGCAACACCGGCCTGTTCGCCGTGTTCGGCGTGCCGCTGTCGATCGCGGCCTCCCTCGGAGCGGCCGTGATCCTCAACGCCCGGGTGATCAAGTGGCGGCCGATGTGGCGGGTGATGTTCTTCGCCCCCTATGTCACCACGCTCGTCGCCACGGCGGTGCTGTGGAACTACCTGCTGCACACCCGCTACGGCGTCATCAACTGGGCCATCTCGAGCATCGGCCTGCAACCGGTCGATTGGCTGGGCCAGCCCGAGACCTCGATCCCCGCCATCCTGATGTTCGTGGTGTGGAAGATCTTCGGCTACAACATGCTGATCTTCCTGGCGGTGCTGCAGACCGTGCCGGACGACCTCTATGAGGCGGCCCGCATCGACGGGGCCGGACCATGGGCCCGCTTCCGGCACGTGACCCTGCCGGCCATCGCCCCGACCCTGCTGCTGGTCTCGATCATCTCGGTGGCGGGCTTCTTCCAGCTGTTCGCCGAGCCCTATGTCATGACCCAGGGCGGTCCCGCCCAGTCGACCGTGACGGTGCTCTACTTCATGTACGAAGAGGGCTTCAAATGGTGGAACCTCGGCTCCGCCAGCGCCGTCGCCTTCGTGCTGTTCATCTGCATCCTGGCCGTGACCCTGGTGCAACTGGCGGTGGCCAAGCGGGTGGGGGCGTACGAATGAAGCCCAAGGTTCTCCTGCTCAATCTGGCCGTGGCCTTCATTGGCCTTCTGGTGCTGTTCCCGTTGCTGTGGATGCTGTCGGTCAGCTTCATGTCGACCGGCGAGGCCGCCAGCTTCCCGCCGCCGCTGTGGCCCAAGACCTGGACGCTGCAGCACTATCGCGACCTGTTCGTGACCCAGGGCATGGGCCGCTATCTGTGGAACAGCCTGGCGCTGGCCACCCTCGGCACCGCGCTGGCCCTGCTGTTCACCGTTCCGGCCGGCTACGCATTCGCCAAACTGCGCTTCAAGGGGCGCGAGCGGATCTTCCAGCTGCTGGTCGGCGCCCTGGTGGTCCCGGCGCAGATCGGCACCCTGCCGCTGTTCCTGATGCTGAAGGGGATGGGGCTCGTAAACACCTACGCCGGGGCGCTGGTGCCCTGGCTGGCCTCGATCTTCGGCCTGTTCCTGGTGCGCCAGTACTCGCTGTCGATCCCGGACGAGATGCTGGAGGCGGCGCGCATCGACGGCGCCAGCGAGGGGCAGATCTTCCGCAAGGTGGTGCTGCCGACGCTGCAGCCGATCATCGTGACCCTGGCGCTGTTCGTCTTCCTGGGCAGCTGGAACGACTTCCTGTGGCCGCTGATCATCCTGACGGACCAGTCCAACTACACCCTGCCGGTGGCGCTCGCGGCGCTGTCGCGCGAGCACGTGCAGGACATCGAGATGATGATGGCCGGCGCCGTGATCACCGTGGCCCCGGTGCTGATCCTCTTCCTGGCCCTGCAGCGCTACTACATCCGCGGCATGCTCGCGGGGAGTGTGAAGGGCTGAGAACCAACTGATCCGCTCATCCCCGCGAAGGCGGGGACCCAGTGCTTTGGGTGATGGGCGGGGCCGGGGTCCGCGGTGGCTGACCCCTGAACGCCGGCGTCTCGCTGGACAGAACTGGGTCCCCGCTTTCGCGGGGATGAGCGGAGAGTTTGTATGCGCGCCTTCCTGCTGGCCTCGGCCGCCGCTCTGGCCCTTGCTCTGCCCGCTCCCGCCCACGCCCAGTCCACCCGCGTGCTGGACGGGTTCGAGAGCCTGGCGCCGTGGTCGGCGGACGCGTCGACCGACGTGTCCTCGACGATCAGCGCCGTGCCCGGCCGCGACGGAAAGGCGATGCGGCTGGACTACGACTTCAACGGGCGGTCGGGCTACGCCTTCGCGGCGCGGGCCATCGACCTGGAGGTCCCGGAGAATTTCGAGATCAGCTTCTGGCTGCGCGGCGAGATGCTGCCCAATACGCTGGAGGTGAAGTTCGTCGACGCCTCGGGCGACAACGTCCACTGGCGCAAGGTCGAGAAGTTCGAGGCGAACGGCGAATGGACCCGCTACGTCGTCAAGAAACGCCACATCGTCTGGGCCTGGGGGCCGGATCCCGACCGCACCTTCCGCGGGGCGCAGCGGATCGAGTTCGTGGTCACGGCGGGGCAGGGCGGCAAGGGCTGGATCGAGATCGACCAGCTGGAGCTGCGCGCACTGCCGCCCGAGCCGGGCGTGCCGCCGCGGCCGGTCGCCACCGGCACGAGCGAGGACGGCCAGAACGTCGCCGCGCGGGCGGTCGACGACGACCTGACCACGGCCTGGCGCACCACTGGAGCGGGGGCGCAGAGCCTGACCCTGGATCTCGGCTATGAGCGCGAGTTCGGCGGGGTGACCCTGCGCTGGGCCGACCGGATGGCGGCGGCCGACTATCGGCTGATGGCCTCGCCGGACGGGCGCGAGTGGCGCGAACTGGCCGCGGTGACTGGCGCCAACGGCGGCGTCGACTGGCTGCGGACGCCGGAAGCCTCGGCCCGCTGGCTGCGCCTGGACCTGCTGGCTCCGCGCGACGAGGCGGGCGTGGTCGGACAGGCCGGGGCCGGGCAGCGGCTCGGCCAGGCGGCGGCCAACGCCTATGCGCTGAACAGCCTGGAGATCGAGCCGCTGGCCTTCGGGGAGACGGCGACCACCTTCATGCGCGCCGTGGCCGACGAGAGCCGCCGCGGCCTGTACCCGCGGGGCTTCGTGGGTGAGCAGCCCTACTGGACCCTGGTCGGGGTCGACGGCGGCGGCGAGAGCGCCCTGATCGGCGAGGACGGCGCCATCGAGCTGCGTCGCGGCGGGCCCTCGATCGAGCCCTTCGTGCTGGACAACGGGCGGCTGGTCACTTGGGCCGACGTGAATGCGACCCAGAGCCTGCAGGACGGCGACCTGCCGATCCCGACCGTGACCTGGACTGCGGACGACTGGAAACTGGCGGTCACCGCCTTCGCCGACGGGACGCCCGAGGCGGCCCAGATCTGGGGTCGTTACGCCCTGACCAACACCTCGAACCGGCCGCGGACCCTGACCCTGGCGCTGATGGCGCGACCGTTCCAGGTGAACGGGCCGACGCAGTTCCTGACCACGCCGGGTGGGGTCGGACCGATCCAACAGATCGACTGGAACGGCGCCGCCATGGTGCTGAACGACAATATCCGGGTGAAGGCCCTCGTGCAGCCCGACGCGGTGGCGGCCGGGACCTTCGCGGCCGGCGCCGATCCGCAGAGCCTGCTGGCGGACCACGCGAGCCGGCGGCCGGTCGACCAGCGGCTGGTCGAGTCGGACCGCGAGCTGATGGCCGGGGCCATGCTCTATGACGTCACGCTGCAGCCGGGCGAGACGCGCACCTTCGGCTTCGTCGCGCCCCTCTCGGGCGGCCTCCCGGAAGGGCCGGTGACCGGCTCGATCGAGGCGGCGCTGGACACGGTGCAGGAGCGGGTCGCCGCCGGCTGGCGCGAGAAGCTGGACCGGTTCGACCTGACCCTGCCGGAGGGGCAGCAGCGGATCGAGGACGTCATGCGCTCGTCACTGGCGCACATGCTGATGTCGCGACAGGGGCCGATCCTGCAGCCGGGAACGCGGAGCTACAACCGCACCTGGATCCGCGACGGAGCGATGATGGCCGAGGGGCTGGACCGGTTGGGTCACGAGCAGCTGTCGGCCGACTATCTGCGCTGGTTTGCGCCGCTGGTGTTCGACAATGGCAAGGTGCCCTGCTGCGCCGACGCCCGCGGTTCGGACCCGGTGCCCGAGAACGACAGCCACGGCGAGTTCATCTTCCTGGCCGCCGAGACCTATCGCTACGGCGGCGACGCGGCCCTGCTGCGCGAGGTCTGGCCGCAGGTCAGCAAGGCGATCGGCTATATGGACGAGCTGCGCGCCTCGACGCGGACGGCGGAATTCCAGGCGGACGACAAGCGGCACCTGTTCGGCCTGCTGCCGCCCACGATCAGCCACGAGGGCTATTCGGACAAGATCGCCTACAGCTACTGGGACGACTTCTGGGGGCTGCTCGGCTACCGCGACGCCATCTTCATCGCCGAGACCCTGGGCGAGGCCGAGGCCGCGGCGCGCTTCCGGGCCGCCGAGGCCGAGTTCAAGGCCGACATCATGGCCTCGATCGAAGCGACCGCGCGCGTGCACGGCATCGACTGGATCGCCGGGGCGGCCGACCGGGGCGACTTCGACGCCACCTCGACCACGATCGGCCTGTCGCCGGCAGGGCTGATCGACGAACTGCCGCAGCCGCTGCTGGACAACACCTTCGACAAGTGGTGGGCCAACTTCACGGCGCGGCAGGAGAACCGCATGGCGTGGAAGGACTACACGCCCTACGAGCTGCGCAACGTGGGGGCCATGGTCCGGCTGGGACGGCGCGAGGATGCGCTGCGGGCGCTGGACTTCTACTTCGCCGACATGCGGCCGGCGGCCTGGAACGGTTGGGCCGAGGTGGTGGGCCGCGACGAACGCGAGCCGCGCTTCATCGGCGACATGCCGCACGCCTGGATCAGCTCGGACTACATCCGCTCGGCCATGGATCTGCTGGTCTACGACCGCGACGAGGCCCTGGTGCTGGCTGCCGGCGTGCCGACGGCCTGGCTGGACGGCGAGGGGGTGGGGGTGACCAACGTCCGCACCCCGTACGGGGCGCTGGTCTACAACCTGCGGCGCGAGCGAGAAGGCTATCTGCTGACCCTGGGGGCGGGGGCCAACCCGCCGGGCGGCTTCGTGCTGCAGTGGCCGGACGGCGAGGCCCTGCCGGGGCGGGTGCGGATCGACGGTCGTGAGGCGACGTGGGCGGGCCGGGAGTTGAAGATCCCGGCCGGCACACGGCGAGTCGAACTGCGCTGACGCGCTCGGCCTAGTCCGGGGCCCGAGCCGGCGGCGCGGGGGCCGCAGGGGACGTCGGCGGCGTCGGCGCCGCGCCGCGGAACTGCACCGAGGGTTTCGGCATCGGAATGTCAGCCGTGCCGCCGGTGTGCGGATGGCCGCCCTCATTGCCGGTGACCGCCTTGATTTCGTGATTTTGCGGCTGAGGGCCGGCGGGGGGCGCTTCTCTCTGGACATGCGACCCCAGTCCAGCGGCGGCGGGCTGTCCGACGGGCCTGCCGGTGAGTGCTGCTGGACCTGTCTCCGGACCGGGCGCCGTCTGGGGCGCGACTTCCCGACGCGCCGTGCCGGCCTCGTCGCCGTTCGAGGCCCGAATCGGACCTGTGGTCACCGTGGGATGGGCCCCTCGGCCGGTCGAAGGGTAGGGGATCGGAATAGGATGGGACGGTCCGGGGCAAACCGGCTCGCCCTGACGGCCGGCCGCGGACGCGCAGTCCGGGGATGCGGTCGCGGGCGCACGGGCCGGCGCCGACTGTCCGGCCTGGGGGGAGGCGAGGAGGGCGAAAGCAAACAGGATGACTGCGGACATGGTCGAGCTCCTGGTTGAAGCTCGACCCTGATCGCGTAACGATGTTCTGGCAAGGGGGCGGCGCGCCCCGCGGCTCAATCGCCGTAGTCGTCGTAGCGGCGGCCGTCGTGGGCGAGGTTGCCAAACTTGGTGGTGTCGGCGTCGAAGGCCAGCTTGACGATACCGATGGGGCCGTGGCGCTGCTTGCCGATGACGACCTCGGCCTGGTGCTCGAGGCGGTCCATCTCCTGTTGCCAGTTGAGATGTTCCTCGGTGCCTTCCTTCGGCTCGGCGCGGCCGAGGTAGTAGCTTTCGCGGTACACGAACATCACGCAGTCGGCGTCCTGCTCGATCGAGCCGGATTCCCGCAGGTCGGACAGCTGGGGCCGCTTGTCCTCGCGCTGCTCGACCTGACGCGACAGCTGCGACAGGGCGATGATGGGCACCGACAACTCCTTGGCCAGGGCCTTCATGCCGCCGGTGATCTCGGAGACTTCCTGCACCCGGTTCTTCTGTCCGCCGCCTTCGCCGACGGTGACCAGCTGGAGGTAGTCGACGATGATCAGGTCGAGGCCGTGCTCCATCCGCTTCAGGCGGCGGGCGCGGGCCGCCAGCTTGGCCATCGACAGGCCGCCGGTGGCGTCGATGAAGAGCGGGCTCTCGCCGATCTCGACGGCGGCGTCGCGGATCTTGCCGAAGTCCGAGGCGTCGATCTCGCCCTTGCGGAGCTTGTCCGAGGACACGCCTGAGGCGTCGGCCAGGATACGCATGGCCAGCTGTTCGGCGCTCATTTCCAGCGAGTAGAAGGCGACGACGCCGCCGCTGACGGTCTTGCGGCCCTCAGGCGTCGGCTCCCAGCGATAGTTCTTGGCGACGTTGAACGCGATGTTGGTGGCCAGCGCCGTCTTGCCCATCGACGGACGGCCCGCGAGGATCAGCAGGTCGGACGGGTGCAGGCCGCCGAGCTTCTGGTCGAGGTCGTCGAGGTGGGTGGCCAGGCCGGCCAGCTTGCCGTCGCGTTGATACGCCTCGGCCGCCATCTGAACGGCGCCGGACAAGGCGTGGGAAAAGCTGACGAAACCGGATGACGGCTTGCCCGTCTCGGCGAGGGTGTAGAGCCGTTGTTCGGCGCTCTCGATCTGATCGATGGCCGGGGTTTCGGGCTGGGGCGCTTCCTTGATGATCTCGCCGCCGATGCGGATCAGGTCGCGCCGAAGGGCCAGGTCGTAGACGACGCGGGCGTAGTCGGGGGCGTTGGCCGCCGGCGGGGCGCGGTCGACCAGATCGGCCAGATAGCGCAGGCCGCCGAATTCCTGGAACGCCGGATCCTGCTTGAACCGCTCCATCAGGATGGTCGGCTCGGCCAGCAGGCCCTGGCGGACGTGGTCCTCGATCGCCTCGTAGAGCCGCTGATGGAAGGGTTCGTAGAAGTGCAGGCCGCGCAAGCGGTCGGACAGCCGTTCGAACACGGAGTTGTCGAACATCAGCGAGCCCAGCAGCGCCTGCTCCGCCTCCAGGTTGTGGGGCAGCGAGGCGATGGTGGACGAATCCATCGGAGGGAAGGCGGCTGGGGCGAAGGCGTTCATCGCATCCATCTCTTACTCATGCGCGCGCGATACGACATGCGCGGACGTCCGCTTGGTCGGGGACAACCGTGGCCGGCTGTGGACGCTCCCGAATTCCGCAGGCGGATCAGTTAACGGCGGCGCTCCCGCACGGATGGCGCTCGACCATCCATTCGCGGATGGCCTGGTGCACGGTGATATCGCGACGGCTGGCCGGGATGGCCCTCAGGCGGGCGAGCAGACCTTCAGGCGTGATGCCCGTGCCACGGGCGGGGATGCAATAGGCCGGTCGACGGCCGGCGCGGACGTCCGCGGCCTGCTCGGCCCGGATGGCGTGGACGGACGTGGACACCTCGTCGACCAGCCGACGGCCTTCGGGGCGCAGCACGGCGGTGGCGTTTTGTGGCAGGCGATCGGCGGAGGCCAGGAACTCGCGAACGGTCATGCCCGGCGCGAAGGCCGCCAACATGAGCGCCGCCAGGCACAGTGCGACGACCTGTACTCTCATCGAAACCCCACAACCGCGACGGCGGAGGGAAGCCTTGCCGTCAGCGTGGGCACGGATAGCGTTCGATCATCCATTCGCGCAAGGCGTCGGTGACGCTCATATTGCGGCGGGCCGCCGGGATGGCGTTGAAGCGTGCGAGGAGGTCGGTGGCGTTCATCGAGACCTTCTCGGGCATGCAGGTCCGCGGCGAACGCCCGGCCCGGCGCGCCGCGTCCTGTTCGGCGCGGAGGGTGCTGAAGCCGTCCTTCACCTCGTTCATCAGCCGTCGCGTGTCGGAGCGGAGCAGGGCGGTCGGGTTGCGCGGAATGCCCGCGGCCGTTGTCAGGAACTCCTGCACGGTCATGGCGGCCGCGCTGGAGGCGATCAGGGTCGCGGCCAGGCCGACGATGACGGCGAGCTTTTTCATGGGGGCCTCCCGGGGAACGGCCCAGTCTGCCTGCGACGGGCGGCGCGGACAACCGGGAAGGGTACGGCGCGGACGGCTCTCCGTCCGCGCCGCCGCCCGTCACCAGTTCAGGCCGACCCGGGCGTAGATGAAGCGCCCATTGAAGCCGAACGGTGAATAGAAGGGGAAGCCCAGCACGCCGTTGCTGTTCAGGGCGGCGGGCACGGCGTCCGGGTACTCGTCGAAAGCGTTGTCGACGCCGAGCGCCAGGGTGACCCGGTCGTTCGGCTGGAACCGGCCCTCGAAGTCGAACACGGTCTTGTCCCCGGTCGAATAGTCCGAGGCCGGGGTCGAGCCCGGTTGCAGTACGTCGCCGTAGTAGGTGGCGCGCCAGGTGACGCCCCAGCGGTTGTAGGTCCAGTCGGCGTTGGCCGAGACCTTGGTGTCGGGAGTGCCCTGCTGGATGGTCTCGATACGGCTGCGTCCGAACAGCGGAGGGACCGGGTTCAGGACTGACGAAGAGGTGGGAATGCGGGTCACCTCCACATCGTTGAAATTGGCCGCCAGGGTCAGGTCCAGGTCGCCCTGGTCCTCAGTGCGCAGCCGGTAGTGGCCGACCACGTCCACGCCCTGGGTGGTCGTGTCGACGCCGTTGAGGAAGAAGCGCGCCGCCTGCACGCCCAGCGGATCGAGCAGGGAGGCGACCTGCGGGCTGAAGCTGCGGTTGATGTTCTCCGACAGGACGATCTGGTCCTCGATGTCGATCTGGTAGGCGTCGATGGTCAGGTCGAAGTCGCCCAGGCGGAAGACCGCGCCGAGCGTGTAGTTGACCGAGGTCTCGGCATCGAGCGGCTCGGCCCCGAGCACCGAGGCGACGACGCTGGTGGCCGGGAAGGTCCCAGTCTCGACGACCACGCCGTCCTGCACCACCGATGCGGTCGAGGTGAAGAAGGACTGCTGCAGCGACGGGGCGCGGAAGCCCGTCGAGATCGAGCCGCGCAGGGCGAAGGCGTCGTTGAAGTCGTAGCGGGCCGACAGCTTGCCGGTGGTCGAGGTCCCGAAGTCCGAATAGTCCTCGAAGCGCACGGCGCCGGCGATGGTGAACTGTTCGGTCACCGGGGCCTCCAGGTCGAGGTAAAGGCCGACGGCGGTGCGGTCCTCATCGACCTCGTTGGAGGGCTGGAAGCCGGGGAAGCCCTGGGCCCCGCCGGCCAGGGCGGTGTTCCCGCCCAGCGGGCCGCGGTTGTAGGACTCCGGCTGGCCGGCCTCGATCTCATAGGTCTCCTGCCGCGCCTCGAGCCCGGCGGCGACATTGAGCGGGCCGTAGAGGCCCACCTCGAACGGGCGGGTGACGTCAGCGCCGAACACCAACTGGCTGTAGATCAGCGAACCGGAATCGAAGCTGGTCGGGGAGTCCGCGCCATAGGTGGCGTTGAGCGAGTCCTCGGTGCGGAAGTCCAGCGCGTTGCGGCCGTAGACCAGGTTGATGTCCGTCGCCCAGCCCGCGGCTTCGCCGCGCACGCCGCCGGCCAGCGACAGGTCCTGAGAGTTGATGGCGATCTTGGGCAGGAAGCCGTTCGGATAGATCGCCGCGACGTTGTTCACGTTGCTGGCCAAGCGCGGGAAGGCGGCGCCTTCGCTGTCGCGGTCCTGGTAGCCGGCCCAGCCGTAGGCTTCCCAGGTCGGGGACAGGTCAATGCCGGCGTTGGCGAACAGGGTCCATTGCTCGACTTCCGGGTCGCCGAAGCGGGCGGTGACGGCCGGCGGCGTGACGCGTGGATCGAGGTCCGAGCGGTTGGTCGGGTCGCGCTGGAGGTATTCGGCGCTGACGGTCAGGAAGCCGTCTTCGCCGAGGCCGAAGCCCTGCCAGGCGGCGGCGGTCAGGGTCTGGCCGTCCTCGGTGTCGCGGCCGCCCGTGCGGGCCGTGTTGACCGAGGTGAAGTACTGGCCGGCCGTGAAGGTGGCGCCGCCGCCGTGGTCGGCCTCGCGCAGGCGAAGGTTGATCACCCCGGCGATGGCGTCCGAGCCGTATTGGGCCGAGGCGCCGTCGCGCAGCACCTCGACCTGGTTGAGGGCGGCCGTCGGGATGGTGTTGAGGTCTACCGCGGCCGAGCCTCGGCCGACCGAGCCGTTGACGTTGACCAGGGCGGAGGCGTGGCGGCGGGTGCTGTTGAGCAGCACCAGCGTCTGGTCCGGGGACAGGCCGCGCAGGGTGGCCGGTCGGATCGAGTCCGTGCCGTCGACCACGGAGGGCCGTTGGAAGGTCAAGGACGGGACAGACTGGGCCAGGGCGGCGGCCAGCTCGGTGGTGCCGCGGTTCTGGATGGTCTCAGCGGTGACGACGTCGACCGGGGCGAGGGTGTCGAGGCGAGAGCGGTTGGGCGCGCGGGTGCCGGTGACGACGACGTCGTCGACGGCGGCGGCGTCTTGCGGGGCGGCGTCCTGGGCGGAGGCGGCGCCGGCGAGCAGGGCGGTGGCCGAGGCGGCGAAGGCAAGGGTGGTGCGCAGCGATTGGGATTTCATGATGCGATCTCGATGAGGCGCAGGCGCTTGTCCGGCGTCGCGCGCAGCGATCGCCGAGGGGCCTGCTTTGATTGTGGGGTTCAGTCCGGCGCTACGGCCGGAGCGTCAGGCGATCAGAGCCGCCGCCGACATCGCATCGGGCCCGTGCACCGCGGACGGACGCCGGCGGCGAGGGCGATCAGGCAGTGAGGCGTGAAATCACGCATGCTCGTCTCCCGCTCGATCGGGAACCGCTTCGGTGCCAGTATGGGAGGGGGGCGCGTCGGCCTGCCTCTCATCTGCCGCGACCCGGGGAGGGGTCCCGAAGGAGTTGGCACCTTACGGCGGGCCGCAGGTTGCCCCGGCGTCCAAGGGCCTTTTCCCTCAGCCGGTCTCGATGAGCAGTTGCGATATTGCGATGCAGCAGAAAGCGGTCAAGGTCGTGACCGAAAAAAGTTCGGCGGCGCAGGGTTTCCCCCACGCCGCCGTGACTTCAGTACGTCAGTACCAGGATGACTTAGGCTTCCGAGCCCAGGCCTTCCTGTTGGCCGGCGCCGCCGGCGACCATGTCAGCGGCCTGTTCGGCAGCTTCGGCACGGTCCTGGTCGTAGGCCGACTTGATGACGTCCTCGCCCTTCGCCTGACGCTCGGCTTCGTCAGCCGAACGCGCGATGTTGATCTTGACGGTGGCCTGGACCTCGGCGTGCAGGCGAACCAGCACTTCGTGGACGCCCAGCGTCTTGATCGGCGTGTTGAGCACGACTTGCGAGCGCTCGACCTTGCCGCCTTCGGCCTGGATGGCTTCGGAGACGTCGCGACCGGCGACCGAACCGTACAGCTGACCCGTCTCACCCGCCTGGCGGATCATGACGTAGGTCTGGCCGTCGATCTTGTCGGCGACCTTCTGCGCGTCGGCCTTGTTCTTCTCGTTGCGCTGCTCAATGGCGGCGCGATCGAGTTCGAAAGCCTTCAGGTTGGCGGCGGTGGCCCGACGGGCCTTGTCGCGCGGGAGAAGGAAGTTGCGAGCGAAGCCGTCCTTAACAGTGACGACGTCGCCGATGGCGCCGAGGTTCTCGACGCGTTCGAGCAGAACGACCTTCATCTTACTTCACCACGTAGGGCAGGAGGGCCAGGTAGCGGGCGCGCTTGATGGCCTTGGCCAGTTCGCGCTGCTTCTTCTGGGAAACGGCCGTGATGCGCGACGGGACGATCTTGCCGCGCTCGGAGATGTAGCGCTGCAGGAGCTTGACGTCCTTGTAGTCGATCTTCGGAGCGTTGGCGCCGGAGAACGGGCACACCTTGCGGCGGCGATAGAAGGGGCGACGGGCGGGGCCGGAGCCGGCCGGCGCGCCCGGAGTCGGGGCGGTGGTGTCGGTCATGATCCGGATTCCTTAGTCAGCGGCTTCGACGGCGTCTTCGCGGGGCGTGCGCTCACGCTCGCGCTCACGCTCGCGTTCACGGCGGGCCAGCAGCGGCGACAGTTCGAGGTCGAGTTCCTCGACGCGGACGGTCAGCCAGCGCAGCACGTCTTCGTTGATCGACAGCTGACGCTCGACTTCGGCCATGGCGGCCGGAGGGGCGTCGACGGCGAGCAGCGAATAGTGAGCCTTGCGGTTCTTCTTCACGCGGTAGGTCAGGTTGCGCAGACCCCAGTACTCGATCTTGGCGACGGAACCGCCGCCTTGGGTGATCAGGTCCTTGATGGTGTCGTTCAGCGCTTCGGCCTGCTGCGCCGAGATGTCCTGGCGCGTCATGACCGTGTGCTCGTAAAGAGCCATGCGGTTATTCTCCCTTGGTGGGCGTCGGCGCGAGGGGACCGGGTAGTCCCGCCCACGATGGATCCTGAAGCGGCGGCCGGGATGACTTCCCGAACCCTTTGGAACTCCGCGTCAGGACCGACGTCCTGGAAAGGCGGCGCGTATAGGGGAAAACCGGCGCTCCGGCAAGGCGGCGACGGCTTGGGCCGGAACCGACTTACTGCGGGCGGATGACCATGCAGGTGACGCGGCGTTCCGACAGGGCGTCGCAGGCGGCCCGAGCGGTCGTCTCGGTCATGCCGGTGAAGCGCGAGCGGTACCAGCCCTCGGCGTTCTGGACGGTGCGCTCGGCGCCGGTGAACTGAGAGCGGAAGCGGCGATTGACCTCGGTCAGCCAGTCGCGGGCGACATCCTCTTCGCGGAAGGCTCCGACCTGGACCATCCAGTGGCCGGCGGGCTCCCGGGCCGGCTCACGCGCAGCGGCCGGTCGGGCCGGCCGGGCGGGCGGCGGGGCGACCGGAGGCGTCGCTCGGGCCGGGGCGGCGGCGCCGCCGTTGAGCGAGGCGGTCATCTCGCCGGCGCCCATGTCGCTGCGCAGCAGGGCGGCGACCGTCCGCTGTTCGGACGGAGCCGGAGTCACCGCGCGCGGCGCATTCATGTGCGGGGCCGGGGGCAGGGAGGTGTAGCTGACGGCGGTCGAGCCGGCGGCGTCGTCTTCGTCATTGCCGGGCGCCGAGGCGTACTGGACCGGGCCGTTGCTCTCCGGCCCGACGCCGAATCCGCGTTGCTCGAAATAGGTCTGCGCGACCTGGATGGTCTGACCGCCCTGGCGCAGGCGCTCGACCTCGAAGCCGGTGTCCATCAGCGAGGCGACGTGAGTGTTGCGGCTGGCCGTCGAACGACCGCCCAGCACGACGGTGATCAGCCGCTTGTCGCCGCGCACCGCCGAGGCCGCCAGATTGTAGCCCGAGGCGTTGGTGTAGCCCGTCTTCATGCCGTCATAGCCGTTGCCGCCGTGCAGCAGGCCATTGGTGTTGCGGTAGGTGCGGCCGTTGTAGACCCAGTCGTGCAGGCCGAAATATCTATAGTACTGCGGATAGTCGCGCATCACGGCGCGGGCCAGGATCGCCAGGTCGCGGGCCGAGGTCAGTTGGCGGGCGTCCGGCAGGCCGTTCGGATTGACGTAGCGGGTCTGGGTCATGCCCAGCTCGCGCGCCTTAAGAGTCATCTGGGCGGCGAATCGATCCTGTGAACCGCCGACGTGTTCGGCGATCGCCATGGCCATGTCGTTGGCGCTGCGCACCGCGGTGGCCTTCATGGCGTCGTCGAGGGTGATGGTCTGGCCGGCGGCGAGGCCCAGCTTGGACGGCGGCTGGCTGGCGGCGCGGGGCGAGACGGTGATCACGTCGTCCAGCTTCACCTTGCCCTCCGACAGGGCCTCGAAGGCCAGGTAGAGGGTCATGACCTTGGTGATCGAGGCGGGATAGCGCCGGCTGTCGGCGTGTCGGGCGAACAGAACCTCGCCTGTCTCGGCGTCGACCACGATCGCGGCGTAGCGCGCATTATCGGATGACTGGGCGACGGGCGGGGGAGCAGTCGGCGTCGCCACCAGGGCGGCGACCAGCAAAAGCGACAGGAATCCCCGACGGATCATGGCGGCAATCGACAAGCGCAGGCCTCATTACAATGCGCGACGGCGGCCCCACCACGCGACGCAGATGAAAGGCTATCATGCGTCCTCGGGGTTTCGTGAGGGTAAACAAGCCGTCAACGGTTTTGTGAAGCGCATTCGCCCCACAGGTGCGGCCGTTCGCGTGTGACACTATTGTGCAGCGCACAAAAACGCCTTGACCTTCCTTCGCAGGTGCACCATATGCCTGTCTGTCGCGGTGGGCTTCGCCTGCTGCGAGAAAAAAATTCATCACAGCGGCCAAGCCGCGACAGGTTCAGGAGAGATACCATGGCCGACAGCGCCGAAACCGTGAAGAAGACCGTCGAAACCGCCACCGCCCAGGTCAAGGCGACCGGCGAGAAAGTCCAAGCCCAGGCCGAGAAGTTCCAGGCCGCCGGCGCTCAAGCCTTCCGTGAAGCCGCCGACAAGTCGGTCGCCGGCCTCACCGAGCTGAACGTCCAGGGCAAGCAGAACCTCGAAGCCCTCGTCGCCTCGGCCGCCGCCGCCCAGAAGGGCGCCGAAGCCCTGTCGGCCCAAGGCGTCGCCTATTCGAAGAAGACCTGGGAAGACGGCGTCGCCGCGGCCCAGTCGCTGGCCGCCGCTCGCTCCATCCAGGAACTGATCGAACTGCAGACCTCGTGGGCCAAGTCGGCCACCGAGTTCTACCTCTCGGAAGTGACCAAGGCGACCGACACCCTGACCGCCTCGGTCAAGGACAGCTTCAAGCCGATCAACGAGCGCGTCACCGCCTCGGTTGAACGTTTCCAGGCCGCTCGCTGAACCCTGGCGAACTGAAAACGTAAAGAAGGCCCCCGGCGCGTTCTCCGGGGGCCTTTTCTTTGCCTGCTCCACAGCTGATGCGCGCGTGCAACCATGCGCAGGGCTCTCACGTAAGCTGTGACTGGACGCATCTACAAATCAGGCCATCATTCCCTATCTGTCCTTTCGACTCCCACTAATCGGACAACGAATGCCGCCGTCACGTAAGGCCGGTGATCAAGGTGGAGGCCTCGGCGCCGCCACGGTCACTGAAACAAAGCCGAAGCTTCAGAAGCCCTCGCTGTATCGAGTGCTCATCCTGAACGACGACTACACGCCGATGGAATTCGTCGTCTATGTGCTGGAGCGGTTCTTCCAAAAGAGCCGCGAGGACGCGACCCGCATCATGCTGCATGTGCACCAGCATGGCGTCGGGGTCTGCGGCGTGTTCACCTACGAGGTAGCCGAGACGAAAGTCGCCCAGGTGATCGAAACCGCCCGTCGCCACCAGCACCCGCTGCAATGCACGATGGAAAAGGACTGAGAGGAACCTCCATGCCTTCGTTTTCCCGTCCTCTCGAAGAGACCCTGCACCGCGCCGTGCATTATGCGAACGAGCGCCGGCATGAGTACGCCACGCTCGAGCACCTGCTGCTCGCCCTGGTCGACGATCCAGATGCGGCCAATGTGATGACCGCCTGCAATGTCGACCTGGTCAGCCTGAAGACGGCGCTGACGCTCTACGTCGACACCGACCTGGCCGCCCTGGCCACCTCGGACGGCGAGGACGCCAAGCCCACCGCCGGCTTCCAGCGCGTGATCCAGCGCGCCGTGATCCACGTCCAGTCCTCGGGCCGCGAGGAGGTGACCGGGGCCAATGTGCTCGTGGCCATCTTCAGCGAGCGCGAGAGCCACGCCGCCTACTTCCTGCAGGAGCAGGACATGACGCGGTACGACGCGGTCAACTTCATCGCCCACGGCATCGCCAAAAAGGCCGGCGCCACCGAGAACCGCCCGGCCAAGGCCGGCGCGAGCCCTGAGGACGCCGAGGACGCCGCCGCCGCCAAGACCGGCGGCGAGGCGCTCGAGGCCTATTGCGTCGACCTCAACGAGAAGGCCCGCAACGGCAAGATCGACCCGCTGATCGGTCGTCACGCCGAGGTCGAGCGCTCGATCCAGATCCTGTGCCGGCGGACCAAGAACAATCCGCTGCTGGTGGGCGACCCGGGCGTCGGCAAGACCGCCATCGCCGAGGGCCTGGCCCGCAAGATCGTCAACCACGAGGTGCCCGACGTCCTCAAGGACGCCACCATCTACTCGCTCGACATGGGCGCGCTGCTGGCCGGCACCCGCTACCGGGGCGACTTCGAGGAGCGGCTGAAGCAGGTCGTGAAGGAGCTGGAGAGCCACGACAACGCCGTGCTGTTCATCGACGAGATCCATACGGTGATCGGCGCCGGCGCGACGTCGGGCGGGGCCATGGACGCCTCGAACCTGCTCAAGCCGGCCCTGGCCTCGGGCACCCTGCGCTGCATGGGCTCGACGACCTACAAGGAGTACCGCCAGCATTTCGAGAAGGATCGGGCCCTCGCTCGCCGCTTCCAGAAGATCGACGTCAACGAACCCACGGTCGACGACACCATCAAGATCCTGAAGGGGCTGAAGACCTCCTACGAAGGCCACCACAAGCTGCGCTACACCGACGCCGCCATCCGCACCGCAGTGGAGCTGTCGGCGCGCTACATGACCGACCGCAAGCTGCCGGATAAGGCCATCGACGTCATCGACGAGGCCGGCGCCTCGCAGATGTTGCTGCCCGAGTCCAAGCGGAAGAAGGTCATCGGCCAGAAAGAGGTCGAGGCCGTCATCGCCAAGATGGCCCGCATCCCGCCGAAGTCGGTGTCCAAGTCCGACACCGAGAGCCTGCGGGAACTGCAGCGCGACCTGAATCGCGTCGTGTTCGGCCAGGAGGCGGCCATCGAGCAGGTCTCGGCGGCCATGAAGCTGGCCCGGGCCGGCCTGCGCGACCCGCAGAAGCCGATCGGCGCCTTCCTGTTCTCCGGCCCGACCGGCGTCGGCAAGACCGAGGTGGCCAAGCAGCTCGCTTCCACGCTGGGCATCGAGATGCTGCGCTTCGACATGTCCGAGTACATGGAGCGGCACACCGTCTCGCGTCTGATCGGCGCGCCTCCGGGCTATGTCGGCCACGACCAGGGCGGCCTGCTGACCGACGCCGTCGACCAGCATCCGCACGCCGTGGTCCTGCTGGACGAGATCGAGAAGGCCCACCCGGACGTCTACAACATCCTGCTGCAGGTGATGGACAACGGCCAGCTGACCGACGCCGTCGGCAAGAAGGTCGACTTCCGGAATGTCATCCTGATCATGACCACCAACGCCGGCGCCGCCGACAACGCGCGGGCGGCCATCGGCTTCGGTCGCGGCAAGGTCGAGGGTGAGGACGAGAAGGCCATCCAGCGCCTGTTCGCGCCGGAGTTCCGCAACCGCCTCGACGCCATCGTCGCCTTCAAGGCGCTGGACGCCGAGACCATCAAGTCGGTGGTGACCAAGTTCATCATGCAGCTGGAAGCCCAGTTGGCGGATCGCAACATCACCATCGAGCTGACCGACGAGGCTGCGGACTGGCTGGCCAAGAACGGATTCGACGAACTCTACGGCGCCCGGCCGCTGGCCCGGACGATCCAGGAGAACATCAAGAAGCCGCTGGCCGACGACATCCTGTTCGGCCGCCTGACCCGCGGCGGGCACGTCAAGGTCGAGCTGAAGGACGGCAAGATCGCCTTCGACATCACCCCGGCGACCGGTTCGGCCGCCAAGGTGCGCGAGGACGAGACGGCCGAGTAGTCGGTCGTCACTGGACACTCAGGGCCGCCGGGCGTGCAGACGTCCGGCGGCCTTTTGCTGTCTGCTCTTGCCGTGGCGCGAGAGCAGCGGTTGAGTTCAGGCTGGAGGACGCGATGCCCAGGATCCTGCTGCAGACCACCATCCCCTTCGTCGAGGACGACTGGCATATCGGCCGGTTCTCGCGCCTGACGGCGCACCTTGCGAGCCTGCCCGACGCCGAGGTGACGGCGCGCGACCGGGCGGTTCCGGGCGGCCAGACCGATCCGGTGCTTGGCGGCCTGGCGGCCAGCGACTTCGACCAGCTGTGGCTGTTCGCGGTCGATGTCGGCGACGGTCTGAACGCCGAGGAGTGCGCCGCCATCGGGGCGTTTCGCGCCCGCGGCGGCGGGGTGATGATCACCCGCGACCACATGGACCTCGGCTCTTCGGTCTGTTCGGTCGGCGGGGTGGGCGAGGCCCACTATTTCCACTCCAGCAGCCTGGATCCAGACCCCGACCGCAACTGCCGGGACGACGTGGAGACGGGCTATATCGATTTTCCCAACTACCACTCGGGCTCGAACGGCGACTGGCAGCCGGTGCAGGTCGTGGGCGAAGTGCATCCGCTGCTGCGCGATGAGGACGGCCGGGCGCTGGACCGCCTGCCGGCCCATCCACACGAGGGCGGGGTCGGGGCGCCGGCGGGCGTGGGCGAGGCGCGGGTGATCGCCACCGGCGCCAGCACGGTCACGGGCCGACCGTTCAACCTCGCCGTGGCCTTCGAGGGCGGCGCGGGGCAGGGGCGGGGACTGGCGCAGAGCACCTTCCACCATTTCGCCGACTACAATTGGGACCCGCGCGACGGCTGCCCCAGCTTCGTCAGCGAGGCGCCCGGCGACGGCATGCTCCGCGACCCCGAGGCCTTGCGCCAGACGCAGCGGTACATGACAAACCTCGCCAGGTGGCTGTCGGGAGGGTGAGATGTCGACCGCGGGGATGACCGAGCGCCAGAAGAAGTGGTTCGCGACGGTCCAGGCCAATTTCGAGGCGCAGACCGGCAAGCCGATCGAGGCCTGGGTCCAGATCATGAGGGCCTGCCCGGAGACCGCGCACCGCGCCCGGCTGGCCTGGCTGAAGGCCGAGCACGGGATCGGCCAGAACCACGGCTCCCACATCCTCGACGCCTGCGCGCCCCAGGGCCAAGGGCTGGGCTGGGACGATCCGGAAGGGCTGCGCGCGGCGCTTTGGAAGGACCCGGCGTCGCTGGCGGTGCTGGAGGCGCTAGAGCGTGTCGCCGGCGGGGTCGACGGCGTCGTGCAGGGTCAGCGCAAGGGCTACACACCGTTCTCGCGGGCGGTGCAGTTCGCGGCGGCGCGGCCGCTGAAGGGCGGGCGGGCGCTGCTCGGGCTCAAGCTGGACGCGACGGCGTCGGACCGGCTCAGCCCTGCGGTGCGCAAGGAGAGCTGGTCCGAGCGGCTGGTCTCGGTGGTCGAGCTGGACGAGCCGGGTCAGGTCGATGCGGAGATCGCCCGGCTGTTCAGCCTGGCCGCCGACAACGGCTGATCAGCGGCGACGGCCGAGGCCGGCCAGCAGCACGGCGACGCCGGCCACGATGCCGGTGGTCAGCAGGGGTTTGCGGCGGGCGAAGTCGACGCCCTTGCGCGCGTGCTCCTGGTACTGGGCCGGGGCCTTGTCGACGAGCTTTTCGACGCCGTCGATGACGCGGCCGTAGCCTTCCACGGCCTTGCCCTTCACCTCGTTGAACTTGCCCTCGAGCTGCAGCTTGGTGTCGCCGGTGAGCTTGCCGAGGCCGTTCTGGACCTGGCCTTCGGTCTGGGTGGCGAGGCCTTCGATACGTTGGTCAGTCATTGCGCTACTTCTTCTCTGGTGATGCGAGCCGGGGAGGCTCCCTGCCAAGCGCGAAGGGGAGGTGGCGGTTCCGACGAAGGGGCCCGGGACGAGGGATTAGGGACCAGGGGCGGCCGAGCGTGGCCCGGATGCAGCGTTTCGTTCTCCTTGACGCCTGGTCCCTGCGCCTCAGACCATCTTTTATCCGGGCAATATTGACTCGCCATTTTCGTCCGGGTAAATCCGCTCCGTCTTCGAGGAGCTCCGCCATGTCCGTCGCCGCTGATCATCCTGTCTTCGCCTTTGAGGACGACCGCCTGCTCGCCCGCGGCCCGGCCGCCGAGGTCGTGGCGGCGGTCAAGGCGGCGGCTGAGGCGGGGCGGGACGCCCTGAGCTTCGACGCGGCGACGGGCAAGGTGATCGACTGGGACCTGCGCGGGACGGTCGGCGAGGTTGTGGCGCGGCTGGCGGCGCCGCCGGAGCCCGAGAAGCGCGGACCGGGGCGGCCGAAGCTGGGGGTCACGGCGCGCGAGGTGACCCTGCTGCCGCGCCACTGGGACTGGCTGGCCTCCCAGCCGGGCGGCGCTTCGGTGGCGCTGCGCAAGCTGGTCGAGGCGGCGCTGAAGGAGGCCGGGGGCCCGGACCGGGCGCGGAAGGCCAAGGACGCGACCTATCGGTTCATGACGGCCGTGGCCGGTGATCTGGCTGGCTACGAGGAGGCGGTGCGCATGCTGTTCGCGGGCGACTGGACGGCGTTCGACGCGGCGGTCGAGGGCTGGCCGGCGGACCTGCGGGAGACCGTGCGCGGGATGGCCGAGGGGGCTTGGCGGAATGGGGCCTCTAGGCCGCAAACATCCTAGTCCGATTTCGAGGGCGCAGGTACGGGCGGAATCGGAAGCGGCGGAATGTGCTCGTAGCCCGGCCGCGGGCCTCGCCGGCGATCCGGATCCGGCTCGGATGTCAGAACCCAGTTCACGCCTTCGGGCGGAGTGATCGCATTACGGTCCTGGCACAAGGCCAGCGCCATCCTGCGATAGTTGGAGTTCATGTTCCGGTCGAGGACTTTGACCTGGCCGTCTCCATCCCAGTCAGCCGCACGCGGACCGTTCGCGGAAATCCGCCATTCGGCCGGCTTCGCCTCAGAGGGCGGAAAGCCTGCAATGATGATGCGGGACGGCTCGGCGTCCTGCCAGTACGTCATAAGGGAGAAGGGTTCGATGGCGCCGTCGATGTCCATTAGGCCGCAGACTTGGCGTGATCCGAGTCCCCCGTTCAAGGACGACTGGGAGAGAATCCGGGCCGTCGGGCGCTCGACCCGCAGTTCGGCGAACATCTGCTCGTCCGTCGGGCGCGGAGGGCGGACGTCTGTCGACGTCTGCACCAGGACGGCGGCCAGGGCGATCAGACCGAGCCCCAGCACGACCTAGCGCGGCCCGAAGAGCATATCGGTCAGCGCCTTGGCCTGCTCTTCGGCGCGGCGCTGGCGAGCGGGATCGGGATGGGGCTCAAGCTCCGTCACCCAGGTCGTGCCCTCCGGGGCGACAAGCGACCTGCAAGAGCTCAGCGCCATCCAACGGTCGCTGATCATCCGGTTTCGATCCCGACGATCGATGCCGTCTGCACCCGCATCGACCAGTACCGGCGCGTGGATGTAGGATTTCCAGTGCGCAGGCTCGGCGGGAAGCGGCACTGTGGACGCAGGCCGCATGACGCCGTCCTCGCCACGAACTTCGATCCTGATCGGTGGGATCCGCTCAGGTTTCGCGTCCTGCCAGGCGGTCATGATGTGAAAGGGTTCAATCTGCCCGTTCACCTCGAACAGGCCGCAGCCATCACGGGCGCCGCCGCGCGGCGTGTCGTGGAATTCGCTCGACACGATGCGCGCACCGGGGACTTCCGCCTGCACAGCGGCCAGGAGCGCTTCGTCGGAGGGGCGAGGCAGCCGCTCGGCGGCGGCCTCTTGCGGAAGGATCAGGGCCAGAAACGCAGCCAACACACTCGAAATCATCACCCCACCTTCACCCGCGTCGCCGCTTCCGGGAGATCTTCCCCGAACGCGCGCTGATAGAACTCCGCGATGGTCGGGCGCTCCAGTTCGTCGCACTTGTTGAGGAAGGTCAGGCGGAAGGCGAGGCCGATGTCGCCGCCGAAGATGGTGGCGTTCTGGGCCCAGGTGATGACGGTGCGGGGACTCATGACGGTGGAGATGTCGCCGTTCATGAAGGCGTTGCGGGTCATGTCGGCGACCCGGACCATGGCGGCGATGGCGCGCTTGCCCTCTGCGGAGCTCCACTCGGGCGCCTTGGCGACGACGATCTCGGCCTCGACGTCGTGGTCCAGGTAGTTGAGCGTGGTCACGATCGACCAGCGGTCCATCTGGCCCTGATTGATCTGCTGCGTGCCGTGATACAGGCCCGAGGTGTCGCCCAGACCGATGGTGTTGGTGGTCGAGAACAGGCGGAACCACTTGTTCGGGCGGATGACCCGGTTCTGGTCCAGCAGGGTCAGGCGGCCCTGGGCTTCGAGCACGCGCTGGATGACGAACATCACGTCCGGGCGGCCGGCGTCGTATTCGTCGAACACCAGGGCGACCGGGCGCTGTAGCGCCCAGGGCAGCATGCCCTCGCGGAACTCGGTGATCTGCTTGCCGTCCTTGAGGACGATGGCGTCCTTGCCGACCAGGTCGATGCGGCTGACGTGGGCGTCGAGGTTGACGCGGACCATGGGCCAGTTGAGGCGGGCGGCGACCTGCTCGATGTGCGTCGACTTGCCGGTGCCGTGATAGCCCTGGACCATGACGCGGCGGTCGAAGGCGAAGCCGGCGCAGATGGCCAGGGTCGTCTGCGGGTCGAAGCGGTAGGCCTCGTCGATGTCCGGGACGTGGCTGTCGCGCTCGTTGAAGGCGGGCACGACCATGTCGGAATCGATCCCGAAGGCCTCGCGCACGGTCACCTTGCGGTGCGGTTCCAGCGTCAGCAGGGAGTCGGGGGAGGCGTCGAGCAAGGCGGTCATACGCCTCCATTAGAAAACCGCAGAGGCGGGGTCCAGCGTCGCGCATGAGGCTTGCGGAAGAACGGCGCTTCACAAACGCCCTCTGTGAGCGTAATAACTGACCGGTCAGTTATTAGAGGTGAAGCCATGCTCCCCGCCGGCGAACCAAAATTCCGCCGCCGTCCGGCCGACCGCCCCGCAGAAATCCTCGCCGCCGCCCTTGAGGTCTTCGCCGAGCGGGGCTTCCACAGCGCCCGGCTGGAGGAGGTGGCCCAGCGGGCCGGCGTCTCGAAGGGCGCGCTGTATCTGTATTTCGAGACCAAGGCCGACCTGTTCCGGGCCGTGGTCGCCGACGCCATCGTGCCGAACCTGGAGCGCGTGCACGCCATGGTCTCGGCGGATGTGCATTTCGACCAGGCGGTGCGCATCGGCCTGCGCATGCTGGCGGCCAAGATCATCAGCGACCGGCGTATCACCGGCGTGGTCAAGCTGGTCATAGCCGAAAGCCGCAACCACCCGGAATTGGCGGCGATCTGGCACGAGACCGTGGTCGAGCCCGGCATCGGCCTGATGAGCGGGCTGATCGCCGAGGCGCAGAAGCGGGGCGAGGTGCGGGCCGGCGATCCGCGCCTGTTCGCCTTCGGGATCATGGGACCGATGGTGCTGTCCATGGTATGGCGCGAGACCTTTGAACCGGTCGGGGCCCAGCCGATCGACGTGGTCGCTCTGGCGGAACAGCATCTCGACACCGTCCTGACGGGGATGCGGCCATGAAGCATCCGCCGTTGCGGCTCGTCCTGGCGATCGGCGCGCTCGCCGTCATCGGTCTTCTGGCCTGGCTTCTGTTCTTCCGCGACGGCGAGGCGCGGACCCTGACCGGCTATATCGAGGGCGACCGGGTCTATCTGGCCGCGCCCGTATCCGGCGCGGTGGTGCAGCTGTACGTCCGCGAGGGCGAGCGGGTTGCGGCCGGCGGGCGCACCTTCCTGATCGATCCGCAGATCCAGCGCGCCCAGGCCGCCAGCGCCGCCGCCGCCGTCGGCGCGGCCCAGGCCCGCACCGAGGACCTGCGCAAGGGCGATCGGGCCCAGGAGCTGGCCGTGTTCGACGCCGAGTTGAACGCCGCCCTGGCTAGCCAGCACGAGGCCGAGGCCGAGTTCGGCCGCATCGAGCCGCTGGTGCGCCAGGGCATCTACGCCCCGGCGCGGTTGGACCAGGTCAAGGCGGCCCGCGACTCCGCCCGCGCCCAGACCGCCGCCGTGCGCCGCCGCCGCGAGGTGGCCGAGCTGGGCGCGCGCGAGGACGCCATCTCGCAGGCCGAGCAGCAGGCGGCCCAGGCCGCCGGCGGGCTGAACGAGGCTGAGGCCCGCCTCGGCCAGCTGGCCCCGGCGGCGCCCCGCGCTGCACGGGTGGAGGAGGTCTTCTACCGTCCGGGCGAATGGGCCGCGGCCAACGCTCCCGTCCTGGCCCTGCTGCCCGACGACGAGATCACGCTGGTCTTCTTCGTGCCGCAGGCCGAGATGGCCCGCTATCGGCCCGGCCAGACGGTCCGCTTCCGCTGCGACGGCTGCGAAGGGGAGGGGGCGGCCCGGATCACCTGGGTCAGCCCGCGGCCCGAGTTCACGCCGCCGGTGCTCTACAGCAAGGGCAGCCGCGATCGGCTGGTTTATCGCGTGGAGGCCGAGCCGCAGAACGCCGCCCGGCTGAACCCCGGCCTGCCGGTGGATGTGATGCCGCTGGCCGCCAGATGACTGCGCCCGACCATGTGATTGACGTCAGGGGGCTGAACAAGTCGTTCGGCGCTCTGCATGCGGTGAAGGACTTCGGCATCACCGTCGACCGCGGGCGCATCTGCGGCTTCCTGGGACCGAACGGCGCCGGCAAGACCACGACCCTGCGCATGCTCTGCGGCCTGCTGACGCCGGACAGCGGCGAGGGCGAGGTGCTGGGCTTTGACGTCATGAAGCAGTCGCGGCTGATCAAGCAGCGGGTCGGTTACATGACGCAGAAATTCTCGCTCTATGAAGACCTGTCGATCGAGCAGAACCTGACCTTCACGGCCCGGGTGCACGAGCTGGACCGCCGCCGGGAGCGGGTCGATGCGGCGCTGGAGCGGCTGGGTCTGACGGCGAGTCGGGCGCAGCTGGCGGGGACGTTGTCGGGCGGCTGGAAGCAACGGCTGGCCCTGGCCGCCGCGACCCTGCACGAGCCGGACCTGCTGCTGCTCGACGAGCCGACCGCGGGTGTGGATCCGGAGGCGCGCCGCACCTTCTGGGACGAGATCCACGCCATGGCGGCCGAGGGCATGACCGTCCTGGTCTCGACCCACTACATGGACGAGGCCGAGCGCTGTCACGAGATCGCCTATATCGCCGGCGGCCGGACCCTGGCGCGCGGCACGGCGGACGAGGTCATCGCCGCCTCCGGCCTGGTCACCTTTCATGCCGAGGGGCCGGGTGCGGACCGGCTGTCGCGCGAGCTGCGCGACAAGCCCGGGGTCGAGATGGCCGCGCCGTTCGGGACGGTGCTGCACGTCTCCGGCCGTGACCGGGCGGCGCTGGAGGCGGCCATCGGCCCCTATCGCAAGCCGCCGCTGGTGTGGAGCGAGACGGAGCCGACGCTGGAGGACGTGTTCATCCAGCTGATCCACGACATCAACGCCGAGAAGGCGCGAGCGGCCTGATGCTCTCGCTGACCCGCACCTGGGCCGTGATGGCCAAGGAGTTCGTCCAGCTGACGCGGGATCGGCTGACCTACGCCATGATCCTGATGCTGCCGATCGTGCAGTTGCTGCTGTTCGGCTACGCCATCAACGACGACCCGCGGCACCTGCCGACGGCGGTGCTTGTGCAGGACAATGGCGGCTTCTCGCGCTCGATCCTGACGGCCATGTCGAACAGCGGCTATTTCGACATCACCCTGCAGGCGCGCAGCCAGGCTGAGCTGGACCGCGCGCTGGCGCGGGGCGAGGTGCAGTTCGCGGTGGTCATCCCGGCCGACTTCACCCGGCGGGTGGTGCGCGGCGACGCGGCCCAGATCCTGGTCGAGGCCGACGCCACCGATCCCTCGGCGACCTCGGGCGCCGTGGCCGCCATCGCCAACCTGCCGGCCCAGGCGCTGAGCCGCGAGCTGACCGGACCGCTGGCCAGCCGGGCCCCGGGCGGCCAGCCGTTCGAAGTGGTGGTCCACCGCCGCTACAATCCCGAGGCCATCACCGCCTACAACATCGTGCCGGGCCTGCTGGGGGTGATCCTGTCGATGACCCTGGTGATGATGACCTCGCTGGGCATGGCGCGGGAGCGCGAGCGGGGCACGATGGAGAGCCTGCTGGCTACGCCGGTCCGACCGCTGGAGGTCATGGTCGGCAAGCTGGCGCCCTATGTGCTGGTCGGGCTGCTGCAGGCCTGCGTGATCCTGGTCATGGCGCGGGTGCTGTTCAGCGTGCCGATGAGCGGCGGTTGGCTGGCGCTGGCGGCCGGGCTGATGTTGTTCATCATCGGCTCGTTGGCGCTCGGCTTCCTGATCTCGACGGTGGCCAAGACCCAGTTGCAGGCCATGCAGATGAGCTTCTTCTACATGTTGCCGTCGATCCTGCTGTCGGGCTTCATGTTCCCCTTCCGGGGCATGCCGGAGTGGGCGCAGGCGATCGGCACGGCGATCCCCGTCACCCACTTCCTGCGGGTGGTGCGGGGATCGCTGCTCAAGGGCGTCGGGCTTGAGAACGCCGGCGGAAGCCTGTTCGCCCTGGCCCTGTTCGTCCTGGTCGTCGGGACCCTCGCGATGCTCCGGTACCGGACGACGCTGGACTAGACCGCCTTCAGCGCCACATCGACGTTGCCGCGGGTGGCGTTGGAGTAGGGGCAGACCTGGTGGGCCTTCTGGATCAGGTCGTCGATGACGGCCTGGTCAAGGCCGTGGTCGCTGATCGTCAGGTCGACGTCGAGGTTGAAGCCCTCGCCGCGGGTGTTCTTGCCGAAGCCGATGCCGGCCGTGACCTTGGTGTCGGGACCGACGGGCGTGCCCGCCTTGCCGCTGACCAGCCGCAGGGCGCCGAGGTAGCAGGCGGCGTAGCCGGTGGCGAACAGTTGCTCGGGATTGGTGCCGTCGCCGCCCTTGCCGCCCATCTCGGTCGGAACGGACAGGCGGACGTCGATCTTGCCGTCGTCGGTGGCCGAACGGCCTTCGTCGCGGCCGCCTCCGGAGGCGGTGGCGTGGGCGCGGTAGAGGACTTCCATGGCGAGGCTCCTGTGGTGGGAGCCCTGGAGATAGGCCCGGGCGCGCCGAACGCTAGTGAGCGCTTCCCGCGAAGCGGGGGATGAGTTTGACGGTGCTGGTTCGTCACGAAGGGCACAAAGGGATCACAAAGGACACGAAGGGACTTGCGCCAAGTGCGCCGGTCCCGCTGCGCCCTTCGTGCCTTCTTCGTGTTCTTTGCGACCAACCTACCGGCCGCGAAGCGGCCCTCGAACGGACGCCCGCTTCGCGGGTTAGGCCAGTCCCGCCTTCTTGAGCGTCTTGTAGGCCTTGATAACGCGCTGGAGCTTGGCTTCGGCGCCGCGGTCGCCCGCATTGTGGTCCGGGTGGAAGCGCTTCAGGAGCTCGTGGTAGCGGACCTTGATCGCCTTCTTGTCGGTGCGGACGTCGAGGTCCAGGTCGGCCAGGGCGGTGCGCTCCAGCTTGCCGAGGCGCAGGCCCTCGACCTCGCCCGGCGCGGGCTCGCTGGTCCGGCGTCCGAACAGGCCGAAGCTGTCGCGCCACGAGCCGGTTCCGGTGTTGTTGGCCGTGCCGACCTTGGCGGCGAAGGCCGCGGCCTCGCGCGTGAACTTGCCGGCCTTCATCTCCCACGTGGGCCGGCCGCCGGTCATGGCTTCGTTTTCCTTGGCGGCGCGGACCTCGCCCTCGGTCATGCCGGCGTAGAAATTCCAGCCCTTGTTGTACTCGCCGGCGTGGCGCTGACAGAAGTCGTAGAACTCGTGCAGCTGCTCGCGCGACTTCGGCGCCCGGGCCGTGGCGGCCTGGCGGCAGTCGGGCCACTGGCAGGGTTTCTCGCCGGGCTTCAGGTGCAGGACGTCGGCCTCCGCCGCCTCCTCTTCGGGGCGGGGCGGCTTGATCCGCATATCCTTGAATCGCGGCTTGTATTGAAACGCAGAAGACATCGCCCGAAGTGTAGGGTCGAATTGGACGCCAACAAGGACAAGCGCATGCCGGAAGGCCCGATCGCGACGATTATTCGCGAAAAACTCACAACCGGGCTGTCTCCGGAGCGTCTGGAGATCGAAGACGACAGCGCCCGGCACGCCGGCCACCACCACGAAGGCGGCATGGACGCCAAGCCTGGCGGCGAAAGTCACTTCAACATCGTCGTCGTCGCAGCGGCCTTCGAAGGGCAGGGACGGGTGCAGCGCCAGCGCGCCGTCAACACGCTGTTGCGCGACGAGCTCGCGGGCCCGGTGCACGCCCTGTCGATTCGCGCCCTGACCCCCGCCGAAGCCGTGAAATAACGTTGTTTGTCATGAAAGCGTCAGTGTTCACTTCGTCTTAGGCTCTTGTCCCTAGCGTTCGCGGCGGGTTGAGAGGGAGCTTCTGCGCATGGTGGAATCCGACGGGATCAGCAAGCCAGTGGTGGGCGAGCCGCGCGCCGGCGAAGCCGCACAGGCGCTGCGCGCGATCCTGCAGACCCAGTACCTGCGCTATATGATCATCGCCTGCTGGGCCGTGGGCCTGCTGGCCGTCGTCGGTCCGATCGCCGCCACCGTCTGGTTCTTCGGCACCATCCTCGCCGGCGCCGTGCGCGGCGCTGTCGAGAAGCGGATCAGCGAGCGCGTCGGCGCGGGCTGGGGTCTGGTCTTCCCGGCCGTCGCCACCGCCACCACCGCCGCCTGGGCCACCGCGCCCTTGCTGGCCTGGTTCTCGGGTCACCCCTTCGGCCAGCCGCTGGCCATGACCCTGCTGGTCTCGGGCTATGTGCTGGTGTTCGCCCAGCTGCGCAGCTCGCCCAAGCAGGCTGTCGTAATTTCTTCGCCCTACAGCCTCGCCGCGACGGTCATCGCCGGCTCGCTCTGGGGCTCGGACCTGTTCTGGCCCTTCCTGGCCGTGGTTCCGTTCACCGCCGCCGGCCTGGTCGTGCTGGTGCTGATGACCATGCTGCGCGAAGAGCGCATTCGCGCCTTCCAGGAACACCAGTCCCACCTGATCGAAGAGCTGGAGGCCGCGCGCGACCGGGCCAACGCCGCCAGCGAGGCCAAGTCAAGCTTCCTGGGGGTCATCTCTCACGAACTGCGCACGCCGATGAACGGCGTCCTGGGCGCCGCCCAGTTGCTCGGCGCGACCCGGCTGGAGCCGACCCAGCGCGAGTACCTGTCGATCATCCGCAACTCGGGCGACAATCTGCTCAGCCTGCTGAACGACATCCTCGACATGACCAAGATCGAGGCGGGCAAGATGACCTTCGAGGTGGTCGATGTCGCCGTGGACGACCTGCACAAGCGGGTCACCGGTCCCTTCCAGGCCCAGGCCGAGGCCAAGGGTCTGACCTTCAACGCCCGCTTCGAAGGCGAGGCCCCGTCGGTCGTGCGCGGCGATCCGCTGCGCGTCTGCCAGGTGATCCACAACCTGCTGTCCAATGCGGTGAAGTTCACCGACGGAGGCGAGGTCACCTACACGGTTCGGTCGCAGCGCGTGTCGGATGACCGGGTGTGCTTCGAGTTCGCCGTCACCGATTCCGGCGCCGGCATTGCGCCCGAGGATCTGGCGCGCCTGTTCCAGCCCTTCACCCAGGTGGACGCCTCGTCGACGCGTCGCTTCGGCGGCACGGGCCTGGGCCTGACCATCTCGCAGCGCATGGCCAATATCATGGGCGGCGGCATCACCGTCGAATCGACTGTGGGCAAGGGCTCGACCTTCACCTTCCGGGTCGAGGCCGAGGTGGTCGAGTGGACCCGCGAGGAGGCTGCGGCTCCGATCGTCGCCGCAATCGAGGATGGCCGCGCCCTGAATGTGCTGGTGGTCGAGGACCACCCGGTCAACCGCATGATCCTGGAAGCCTGGATGGGCTCGGCCGGGCACACCTCGGCCACCGCCGAGAACGGCCAGATCGCGATCGAGATGGCGGCGGAGCAGCGCTTCGACCTGATCATCATGGACGTGAACATGCCCGTGATGGACGGCCTGACCGCGACACGCGGCATCCGCGCCGGCGGCGGCGTCAACAGCGACACTCCGATCGTCGTCCTGTCGGCCTCGGCTCGCACTGAGGATCACGAGGCCGGTCTCGAGGCCGGGGCGGACGCCTACCTCAACAAGCCCATCGATTTCGCCGCCCTCGCGACGGTGATGAACCGCGTCGGCGCGGGCCGGGCCGGCGTGCGTTCGCTGGTCGAGACGGACCAGGAAGCCGCGGCGGCCTGACGGCTGCGCAATACTGACGTTCAAAAAGCGGCGCCGTTCTGAACGGCGGGTGAGCAGAGCCGTTCAGACCCAGCTCAAGGGCCAGGGACCAGATTGCGGGCAAGTCGAGATCAATCGACCGCATCTGGAGAATGACTCTCATGAAAAAGGCTCTCACCGCCGCCCTCGCCGCCACGATCGCGATGACCTCGCTGGGCGTGGCCTCCGCCGCCGAGGCGCAATCGCGCGGCGGCTACGAACAGCGCCACGACCGTCAGGACCGTCGTGACGACCGCGATGACCGTCGCGAGCATCGTCAGGATGCCCGCGAGGATCGACGCGAGCACCGCCAGGACGCCCGCGACGACCGTCGCGAGCACCGCCAGGACGCCCGCGACGACCGTCGCGAGTACCGCCAGGATCAGCGCAGCTACGCCCGCTGGCAGCGCGCCGAGCGCCGATACAATGCGCCGAGCCGCTACTACGCCCCGCGCGGCTACCAGACCCGCCAGTGGTCGTACGGCCAGCGGATGCCGTCCTACTACCGGTCGAACCAGTATGTGGTTCGCGACTACGGCCGCTATGGCCTGCGCCAGCCGCCGCACGGCTACCAGTATGTCCGCAGCGGCAATGACGTGGTTTTGGCTGCGGTCGCCGGCGGTCTGATCACCGCGGTCATCGCGGGCCTGTTCAACTAAGGCCGGGTTCGGTCCGGGAGGCGGTTCCCCTCCCTACGTCGCCTGGGCCGTGCGCGCCCCCGAGGGAGACCTCGGGGGCGTTTGCGCGTTTGCAGGGCCTGTTCCACCTTGGGTTTCCATGCGCGCCTTCGCCGAACTGCTGGATCGCCTGTCCCTGACGGCCTCGCGCAACGCCAAGCTGGTGCTGCTGCGCGACTATCTGCGCTCGACCCCGGACCCGGACCGGGGATGGGCCCTGGCGGCGCTGACCGGGGACCTGACGTTCGACGCCGCCAAGCCGGCGATGATCCGCAAGGCCGTCGAGGCGCGGATCGATCCGATCCTGTTCGGCTGGTCCTACGACTATGTCGGCGATCTGGCCGAGACGGTGGCCCTGATCTGGCCGCGCGATCCGGATCACCGCCCCAACCGCGAACCCGAGCTGGCCGAAGTCGTCGAGGCGCTGCGTACGGCCGGGCGAGGACAGGTGGCGGCCCTGCTGGAAGGCTGGCTCGACGCCCTGGAGCCCAAGGGCCGTTGGGCCCTGCTCAAGCTGATGACCGGGGGCCTGCGCGTCGGCCTGTCGGCGCGACTGGCCAAGACGGCGGCGGCGATGATCCGCCCGGCGGCCGTCACCGAGCCGCCTGATCCCGAGGGCGGCGAGGCCGTCACGCCGCTGGAGCCCGTCGACGCCTCCGACATCGAGGAGCTGTGGCACGCGCTGACGCCCCCCTATGCGGACCTGTTCGCCTGGCTCGAGGGGCGGGGAGAGCGGCCCAGCGCCGACGCGCCCGGGCGCTTCCGGCCGGTCATGCTGGCCGTGGCCATCGACGAGGCCGTCGACTTCGACAAGCTGGACCCCGCCGACTACGCCGCCGAATGGAAGTGGGACGGCATTCGCGTGCAGGGGGTGCGCGAAGGCGGGACGGCGCGGCTGTACTCCCGCACCGGCGACGAGATTTCGGGCGCCTTTCCCGACGTGATGGAGGGCTTGGCCTTCGAGGGCGCGGTGGATGGCGAATTGGTGGTCTGGCGAGATGGGGCGGTGGCGCCCTTCGGCGACCTGCAGCAGCGGCTGAACCGCAAGACGGTCGACGCGAAGATGATGGCCGCCCATCCCGCGGCGATCGTCGCCTATGATTTGCTGGCCGAGTCCGGCGAGGACCTGCGCGCGCTGCCGCTGGTCGAGCGGCGGCGACGACTGGTGGCGCTGGTCGAGGGCGGAGGCGGGGAGCGACTTCATCTGTCGCCTGTGGTGCCCTACGCCGACTGGGACGAGCTGGCGCGCCTGCGTGCGGACCCGCCCGTCGGGGCGGCGGCCGAGGGGCTGATGTTGAAGCGCTGGGACAGCCCCTACCTGGCCGGGCGGCCGAAGGGGCCGTGGTTCAAGTGGAAGCGCGATCCGCACGTCATCGATGCGGTGCTGATGTACGCCCAGCGGGGACACGGGAAGCGATCGAGCTTCTATTCCGACTACACCTTCGGCGTCTGGACGGAGGAGGGGGCGCTGACCCCGGTAGGGAAAGCCTATTTCGGCTTCACCGACGAGGAGTTGAAGCAACTCGACAAGTTCGTGCGCGATCACACCATCGAGCGGTTCGGGCCGGTGCGATCGGTGCGGGCCGAGCGGGACTTCGGCCTGGTGCTGGAGATCGCCTTCGAAGGGCTGAACCGTTCGACGCGGCACAAGTCGGGCGTCGCCATGCGTTTCCCGCGCGTCAGCCGCATCCGCTGGGACAAGCCGGCGCGAGAGGCCAACACCATCGGCGATGTGATGGACCTGCTGGACGCGATCGAGAGCGGCGGCGGCCGTCTGTCGCGGGCGATCGGCTGAGCTTCGGGGTTCCAATCCGCCGATCAGGCGTTAGACCCGGCTCATGATTTCAGACTCGACCACGCTCGCGGGCAAACTCGCCGTTCCCGACCTTCGCTACGACGCCGTCCTGGCGGCCAAGCTGATCGACATGCTCGGCGACCTCGCCGTGAATCTGGTCGTCGCCGCGCTGATCCTGATCGCCGCCTGGGTGGCGTCGCGCTGGTTGTCGCAGATCGTCGTGCGGGCGCTGGGACGGCTCAAGTCGAACCGTAACGACGCCACGCTGCCGGGCTTCCTCGGCGCGGTGGTCCGGTGGACCATCCTGATCATCGGCCTGATCGCGGTGCTTCAGCGTCTCGGCGTTCAGACCACCTCGATCATCGCCGTCCTAGGCGCCGCCTCCCTGGCGGTCGGCCTCGCGCTGCAGGGCGCGCTGTCGAACGTGGCGGCGGGCGTCCTGCTGTTGATCCTGCGGCCCTATCGGGTCGGCGACCAGGTCGAGATCGGGCCGTTCCAGGGCGTGGTGAAGCGGCTCGACCTGTTCATCACCGAGATCGCCACCTTCGACAACCGACGGGTGACCGCGCCCAACAGCAAGATCCTGAGCGACTTCATCGTCACGCGGACGGCCTATCGTCGCCGACGCATCGATGCGGCCTTCAACGTCCGCTACGACACCGACCTGGACAAGGCCTTCACCGTGCTGATCAAGACCGCCGCCGGCGTGGAGGATGTACTGGCCGATCCGGCGCCGACGGCGGAAATCACCGCCTTCAAGGACAATGTCATCGAGATCACCTTGCACGCATGGGTGAAGACGTCAGATTACGGCGCAGCCAAGCCTGAGGTGATCCTGGCTGCGAAGCGGGCCCTCGACCGGGCCGGCGTCGTGCTTCCCAACACCTTCCAGGCCGGGACCATTGCGCCGGCTGCCGCGGACTAGGCCATGCGTTACGATTTCGGATCCGATAACACCGCCGGGATGGCGCCGGCGGCGCTGCAGGCGATCGTCGACGCCAATGACGGCTATGCGCGCGCCTATGGTGCGGACGACGTCACGACGCGGGCCGCCGACCAGATTCGCCGCCGCCTCGACGCCGACGCCGAGATCCGCTTCGTCTTCTCGGGTACCGCGGCCAACGCCATCTGCCTGTCCATGCTGGCCTGGCCGCACGAGGCGGTGCTGGCGCACCACGCCGCCCACGTCTGCACCGACGAGACCGGCGCGCCCGGCTATTTCGGGCAGGGTGTCGGCCTGGTCGGCCTGCCGGGCTTTTCCGGCAAGATCGATCCCCTGTCTCTGCGCGAGGCGCTGGAGGAACCCGAGGTCGGCCATCGCCAGCCGCCCGCCGCCCTCAGCCTGACCCAGTCGACCGAGTACGGAACGGTCTACACCGAGGAGGAATTGCGCCATCTGATCGAGCCGGTGAAGCTGAAGGGCTATGGCGTGCATCTGGACGGGGCGCGGCTGGCCAATGCGGCGGCGGCCGGTTTCGACCTGACGCAGATCGCGCGGCTGGGCGTGGACCTGCTGGTGTTCGGCGGGGCCAAGGCCGGGGCCAATTGCGCCGAGGCCATCGTGATGTTCGACAAGTCGCTGGCGCGTCGCATCGACAACCGGTTGAAACAGGCGGGACAGACGGCGTCCAAGGCTCGCTTCCTGGCTGCGCCCTTCCTGGGTCTGCTGGAGAGCAACGCTTGGGAGGACGGCGCCGCCCACGCCAACCGCATGGCCCAGCGCCTGGCGGAGGGTATCGAGACCGGCACCAACTTCGTCCTCGCCCATCCGGTGGAGGCCAACGCCGTCTTCGTGCGCATGCCGCCCATCGCTCACCAGCGCCTGAACGAGGCGGGCTGGGCCTGCTACCGCTTCGATGACGGCTCGGTTCGGTTCGTCTGCTCCTGGGCGACGACCGAGGACGCGGTCGACGCCGTTCTGGACGCGATCCGGTCTCTCTGATACGGCGAAGCCAAGTCGATCCCGTAATTTAAGGGGTCGGTCTGTCGGGGGGCGACAGGAACACCGATGACCCAAGCGCGCAAACTCACGCCTAAGGCGTCGGTCGACGATGTCCTGCAGGACGCGTTCCGGCACATCGAGGCCCAGCCGGTGCCGGATGTCATCGACGCCCTGATCGACAAATTGGCTGGAGAACCGGAGGACGCCGGGGAACCCCGGTCCTGACCTCAGTACGCGCCGCGTGGCATGTCCATCGCTTCGGCGAGACGATTACGGGCGCGGTTTACGCGGCTCTTGATGGTCCCCAGGGCGCAGCCTGCGATCTCGGCTGCCTCCTCGTAGGACAGGCCGGCCGCCCCGACCATGACGATGGCCTCGCGATGCTCCGGCGGCAGATCGTCCAGGGCGACCTTCAGCGCGTGCAGCTCGACGGTCCATTCCTGGCTGCCCTCGGCCGTCAGGCGCGCTGCGTGGCGACCCTCTTCATCGGCGATCTCGCGGCTGCGCTTGGCCACGGACGAGTACCAGGAGTTCCGCAGGATCGTGAACAGCCACGCCCTGAGGTTGGTCCCGGCCTCGAACCGGTCGCGGTAGGTCCAGGCCTTGGTCAGGGTCTCCTGCACCAGGTCGTCGGCGTCGGCGCTGTTGCGTGACAGTGACCAGGCGAAAGCGCGCAGGGAGGGGATCTTGCGGGTCACCGCCTCGCGCCAGCAGTGCCGATCCACAATGCCGGCCGGAGCATCTCGCTCAGGTTCGGAGGCGGCGTCAGGTACCTCGAACGGCGCGCTCGGCAGCGTCATGCGGACAGGCTCTTGGGGCGGCAGGTGGATCGCCGGAAGGCGGCGACGTGGGATGACAACGCCTGCTCCCCCCGACTGTTCCGATGAACCCGCGGTTGTCGGCAGGAACAAAGCCAAACTGGGTCCGTTTTGCGTAATTCCGGAAACGGATCGCGACGAGGGGCCGTCCGCATGACCGCATCGAACAGGGCCGCGGCCTCCGCCGACCCTCGGCTGGAGCACTACCGCCGCATCCGGGCCGCCATGCCCGCACTGGCCGAGGGCCTCAGCGCCGAAGATCTGGCGGCCCAGTCGATGGCCGATTGCAGCCCCGGCAAGTGGCATCTGGCGCATACCAGCTGGTTCTTCGAGGCCATGATCCTGGGCGAGACGCCCGGCTATCAGCCCGTCGACCCGCGCTACCAGGTTCTGTTCAACAGCTACTACGAAAGTCTCGGCGAGCGGGTCGAACGCCCCGAGCGCGGGCTGATGACCCGGCCGGCGCTGGATGAGGTTCTCGCCTATCGGGCCGAGATCGACCGGCGGATGGAGGCCTGGCTGGCCGATGGGCCGCCCGCAGGTCGGCAGGCTTACCTGTTCACCCTGGGCCTGCATCACGACCAGCAGCACCAGGAGTTGTTCCTGATGGACTTGCTGAACCTAATGTCCCGCTCGCCGCTGGAGCCGGCGGCCTACGCCGTGGAGCCGCGAGCGGCGGCGGCGGATGCGCCCGTCGGCGGCTCCGCGCGCTTTGAGGGCGGTCTGGTCCGCATCGGCCATGACGGCGAGGGCTTCGCCTTCGACAACGAGGGGCCGGCGCATCGTGTGTGGTTGGATGCCTACCGCCTCGACCACGACCTGGTGACCAACGGCGAGTGGATCGCCTTCATCGAGGACGGGGCCTATGCGCGGCCCGAGCTCTGGCTGTCGGACGGCTGGGCGGCGGTGCAGGCCAACGCCTGGACCGCGCCGTTGTACTGGCGACAGGACGGGGGAGGGTGGACGGTCATGGGTCTGACCGGCCGATGTCCGGTTGATTGGCAGGCGCCGGTCCGCCACGTCAGTTTCTACGAGGCCGAGGCCTACGCCCGTTGGGCCGGTCGCCGCCTGCCAACCGAGGCCGAGTGGGAGCATGCGGTTCGCAGTCTCCCGGAGGCCTTCTCGAACCCCTTCGGCGAGGTCTGGCAATGGACCGCCAGCGGGTATGCGCCCTACCGCGGCTTCCGGCCAACCGAGGGCACGGCCTCGGAGTACAACGGCAAGTTCATGGCCAATCAGATGGTGCTGCGCGGGTCTTCCTTCGCCACCCCCGAGGGTCATGCGCGTTTGACCTACCGGAACTTCTTCTATCCGCACCAAAGGTGGGCGTTCATGGGCGTGAGACTGGCTTCAGACGTGACCACACCGGCCGCCCGGGCCAGCCAGGAGGGCGAGACCGCCCGCTTCCGCCGCGATCTGCTCGCCGGCCTGAGCCAGGAGCCGAAGACGGCGTCGCCCAAATGGTTCTACGACGCCGAGGGCTCGCGCCTGTTCGAGGAGATCACGCGCCTGCCGGAATATTATCCGACCCGGCAGGAGGCGGCGTTGCTGCGCCGTGTGGCGCCGGATTGGGCCAAGCGGTTCGGCCCGGGCGCGGTGCTGGTCGAGTTCGGCTCGGGCGCCAGCGAGAAGACCCGCATCGTGCTCGACGCCGCACCCGACCTGGCCGCCTATGTGCCGATCGACATCAGCGCCGACGCTCTGGACGCCGCCGCCCAACGGATCGACGAGAGCTACCACGGTCTGAAGGTCGCGCCCCTGGTCGGCGACTTCCTGCACCTGGCCGCACTCCCGGCCGGCATCGGCGAGGGGCGGCGGATGGGCTTCTTCCCGGGGTCGACGATCGGCAACCTGGAGCCGACCGAGGCCGAAGCCTTCCTGCGCGCCGCCCGGGCGCTGCTGGGCGACGACGCCCTGTTCATCCTGGGTGTCGACCTGGTGAAGCCGGAAGGCATCTTGGTCGCCGCTTATGATGACGCCCAGGGCGTGACGGCGGCCTTCAACCGCAACCTGCTGGTCCGCGCCAATCGGGAGCTGGAGGCCGGTTTCGATATCGACGCCTTTGCGCATCGTGCGCGCTGGAACGCGGCCGCCTCGCGGATGGAGATGCATCTGGAGGCTCTGCGCGACACGGAAGTCACGATCGACGGCCGCGTCATTCGCTTCCGCAAGGGAGAGACGGTCCACACCGAGAACTCGCGCAAATTCACTGAAGGCTCGGTGCGCGAACTTGCCGCGGCTGCGGGCTGGACGGTGGCCGCCTTCGAGGCCGGCTCTGCGCCATCGGTCGCCCTGGCCCTGCTCGAGGCCTGAACGAGCAAGGGCGACGCCTTGCGGCGTCGCCCTGTCGCAGTCTCTTTTTGTTTAAGGCGGCATCAGCCGGTCGGGGTGCGCGGCTCCTTGCTGCGCGACCCGTGGGAGGCCTCGCCGCCCTTGCGGCCGGCCTGTGCGGCCAGGCTGCGATCCTGCGAGAAGCTGCGCTTTTCGCTGGGTACGCTGGCCCCGCCCTTGCGGGCGATCTCACGTTGCCGTTCCGGGTCCATGGAGGCGAAGCCCCGCTTGGACACGCCGGAAGCCCGGGTGGGCGTGTTCAAAGCCATCGGGATATCCTTTCGTGGTGACGGTCGAGGTTGAATGGTGAACCGCCCGGAGGCCTTGCGGTTCCGAAGGGCGCCTCACACAAACGCGAGCGAATCAGGGGTTTTCACGGAACCGGCCGGCGATCGCCGTCATGCGGACGTGAGTCGCCGTCGCCGCCGCCGCCCGGTTCGAGGGGCGGCATCTCGTCCGGAACCGCCGAGGGATCGAGATCGGGCCCAGGCGTATCGGGGGGCTGGATCTCCGGCTGCGGGGTCCCGGGCGGCGTGGGCTCGATATAGGTCATGGCAGGCTCCTTCCATCGGTCGAACGCCGTCGGAGCGCGGGCCGTTCAATCACGATTGAGCCGCGCTGGAACCGCCTCGGGGGCGGGAGACTTCCTCATGCCGACCTCCCTCATCACAGGAACGCACCATGTCCGACACCCTCCAGACGACCCCGACGCCGGATGACATCGACGAGCCGACCGACCTGCCGTCGGCCCGCCTGGATCGCGCCGCGGACACCATTCTGGTGGATGGCGAGGAGCGGAACATCGGGCCCCGTCCGCTGCATGAGGCGGTGCGCGACGACGCCGTCGCCGCCCGCGCATGGGGCCGGGCGCGCGCCGTGCGGCTGCGTCGTTCGATCGAGGACGAGCCGATGCGCGCGACCCTCTACGCTCTCGGAATCGGCCTGGTCATCGGCCTGCTGATGTCTCGCTGAGGCCTAGGACGGCCCGGACGCCGGCCGCGGAATCGGCGCCCGGGTCATGGCCGCGTCCGAGACGAACGGATTGCTGCGCCGCTCGGCCCCGAAGGTCGAGCTGGGGCCATGGCCTGGCACGAAGGTGACGTCGTCGCCCAGCGGCCAGAGCTTGTTCGTAATGGCGTTGAGCAGCGCGCCGTGGTCGCTCATCGGGAAATCGGTGCGACCGATCGAGCCCTGGAACAGCACGTCGCCGACCTGGGCGAAGCGGGCCTCGCGATTGAAGAAGATCACATGTCCGGGCGTGTGGCCTGGGCAGTGAATCACCTCCCAGGTCGTTTCGCCCAGAGTCACCGTGTCGCCGTCGGTCAGCCAGCGGCTGGGGGTGAAGCTACGGACGCCCGGCATGCCGTACATCTGGCCCTGTTGGGGAATGCCGTCGATCCAGAACTGGTCGGCCTCGTGGGGGCCGATGATCTCCAGCCCGGTTTTCTCCTGCATCTCGGCCGCGCCGCCGGCGTGATCGAGGTGGCCATGGGTGATCCAGATGGCGTCCAGGGTCAGGCCCTGCTTGGCCGTCGCGGCGATCAGGCCGTCGACTGACGCGCCGGGATCGATGATCGCCGCCTTCCGGGTCTTCCGGCACCAGACCAGGGTGCAGTTCTGCTGCAGGGGCGTCACGGGGAAGACGGCGACGCCGATCGGGGGAGGGGACTCGCTCATCCTCGATAGATAGCCGCGCAGCCTCGCGGCCGAAACCGCTGCGGCTCACGTTGACCTTTGGGGCCGTGATCGACATAAGGGCGGGCTTCAAAGGCGCCGCCTCGCTGAAATGGCTTGGCGGCCCTTGTTGCTTTACCCACATCGCGCAGCGCCTCCCGCGGGGCGCCGCCCCAGAGCGTCAGATATCCCGGCCATGCAAGTCGTCGAAAAGTCCAACGAAGGTCTGAGCCGCGTGATCGCGGTGACCATCCCCGCCGCCGAGCTGAACCAGAAGCTGGACGCGAAGCTGAAGGAAGTCGCGCCGCAGATGAAGCTGAAGGGCTTCCGTCCCGGCAAGGTCCCGACCTCGCACGTCAAGAAGACCTACGGCCGCGACCTGATGGGCGAAATCATCAACACGGCGATCAACGAGACCAGCCAGAAGGCCCTCGACGAGGCCAAGCTGCGTCCGGCCGCTCCGGCCGAGATGAAGCTGACCTCGGACATGGAGAAGGTCATCGCCGGTCAGGACGACCTGGCCTACGAAATGTCGCTGGAAGTCATGCCGGACTTCACCCCGACCGACATCAAGAAGATCAAGCTGGAGCGCCCGACCTACGAGGCCACCGACGCCGATCTGGACGAAGCCCTCAACGAGCTGGCCGGCCAGGCCAAGTCGTACGAGGACAAGAAGGGCAAGACGGTCAAGGCCGCTGAAGGCGACGAGCTGACCATCGACTTCCTCGGCAAGCTGGACGGCGAGCCCTTCGAGGGCGGCGCCGCCACCGACGCCCAGCTGGTGATCGGTTCGGGTCGCTTCATCCCGGGCTTCGAAGAGCAGCTGAAGGGCGCCAAGGTCGGCGAAGAGAAGACCATCGAGGTCACCTTCCCGGAAGAATACCAGGCCAAGCACCTGGCCGGCAAAGCCGCGACCTTCGACATCACCGTCAAGGCCATCAAGGCCGAAGTCGCCGCCAAGGTGGACGAAGACTTCGCCAAGCGCATCGGCCTGGAGTCGCTGGACAAGCTCAAGGAGCTGCTCCGCGCCAACCTGAACCAGCAGTACACCGGCGCCGCCCGCTTCAAACTGAAGCGCGCCCTGCTGGACGCCCTGGACAAGGCCCACGACTTCCCGCTGCCGCCGAAGATGGTGGAAGCCGAGTTTGACGGCATCTGGAGCCAGGTGCAGGCCGACAAGGACGCCGGCCGCCTGCCGGAAGAGGACGCCAAGAAGTCCGAGAAGAAGCTCAAGGAAGAGTACCAGAAGATCGCCGAGCGCCGCGTGCGCCTGGGTCTGGTGCTCGCCGAGATCGGTCGTGCCAACAACGTCCAGGTCACCGACCAGGAGCTGAACCAGGCGATCATGGCCGAGGCCCGCAACTACCCGGGCCAGGAGCGCCAGGTGCTGGACTTCTATCGCCAGAACCCGAACGCCGCCGCCCAGATGCGCGCCCCGATCTACGAAGAGAAGGTCTGCGAACTGATCTTCAACACCGCCGAGGTGAAGGACGCGCCGATCACCAAGGAAGAGCTGCTCAAGGAAGAAGACGAAGCCTGATCGGCTTCTAAGTTTCCCAGCTTCAAGGCTTCGCCCCCGTCCGGTCTCCGGGCGGGGGCTTTGCTTTTTGGAGTCGTCGTTGACCGACCGTGAGTTCGGGCGGAGAGTATAGTCTCCGACGGCGGTTCATCGTTTACGGGAGGAATCGTGATGTCAGCGCCAGCCTTGTTGTCGGCCCTCGCGCTTTTGGCTGCCCCGCAGCTTTCTGATCAGCCTGAACCGCAGACTCCGCCCCAGACGCCGCCGGCGACCGCCGGCGGCGAGGTGGACCTCGGCGCGGTCGACGCGGTGGGACAACGGTCGATCGTCAACCGGGCGGCCCGGTTCGTCGAAGAGGTGGTCGCCGCCCCGCCTGGGCGAGGCCTGGCCCGGTGGGATCGAGCGGTCTGCGTGGGCGTCGCCAACCTGAAGCGGCCCTATGCGCAGTTCATGATCGATCGCGTCTCGGCCATCGCCATCGAGCTGGGTCTCGAGGTCGGCGAGCCGGGATGCCGGCCCAACATCCTGATCGTGGCCGAGAACGAACCCGACTCCCTGGCTCGAGGGATGGTCGAGGAAGACCGCTTCGGATTCCGCCCCGCGCTGAACCATACCGATCTGGGCAGCCGGGCCCTGGAACAGTTCCAGTCGACGGATGCGCCGGTGCGGTGGTGGCTCGTCAGCCTTCCAGTCGGCGCGGACACCGGGGAAATCGCCATCCGACTGAAGGATGAGGAGGCCCCGCAGCTGCGCGTGCGCGAGGCCTCGCATCTGAGCAGCAATGTTCGCGACGACCTGGTTCGGGCGATCGTCATTCTGGACGCATCAAGGATGGACGAGGTCCGGTTCGACGGGCTCAGCGACTATGTGGCCCTGGTGGCGCTGGCCCAGATCGATGCGACCGCCGACGTCTCCAGCTGGCCGAGCGTGCTGAACCTGTTCACTGCCGAAGAACAGATGGCCGGGCTGACCGATTGGGACCTCGACTATCTGCACGCCCTCTACGACGCGCCGCGCAACCTCCTGAATCCCGATCAACAGGCGCGGGAGATCGTGCGCGGATTGGTCGAGGAGCAGACCCGGTCCCATGAAGAGCGGCCCGAAGCGGCGCCAACGCCGACGCCCTGACCGTCACGCCACCCGGGCGCGGCGCGCTCTCACGTTGTCGAGTGCGTCCGGATACCGGCATGGTGGTGCGTCCCGGACGGGCCTATAGTCGACGGGTTCCGGGCCGCCGTATGGGCGGCATCAGGGAGGTGGTCGATGTCCCCTTTCACCGGCGCGGTGGCCGCTCTCCTGCTGGCCGCGCAGCAGACGCCGCCCGCGGGCCAACAGCCCCCGGCGGCCCAGCAGCCTCCCGTGGAGGCCACGCTTCCCGACGTGATGGTCAATGGGCTGAGCGAGGACGAGGTGGCGCGGCGTTTCGTTGACGCGGTGGCGGATCCGGTTGGAAGCCAGGGCCCCGCGCGCTGGGACAGAAAGGTCTGCATCGGGACGGCGAACCTGCGTCCGGAGGTCGCGCAGCCTCTGATCGACCGCGTCTCCTACATCGCGATGCAGGTGGGGCTGGAGCCGGGCGAGCCGGGCTGCCGGGCGAACGTCATGATCGTCGCCACCTCCGACGGACAGGCGCTGGCCCGAGCCTTGGTCGAGGCGCGCCCGCGGTATTTCGATACCGGAGCCAGCGGAGTGAACCAGAGTCGCCGCGACCTGGCCGAGTTCCAAAGCAATGAGAACGCGGTCCGCTGGTGGCTCCTCAGCCTGCCTGTCGATTCCGAGACCGGAGAGGCCGCCACCCGCCTGCCCGGATATGACCCACCCGTGATCCGCACCTTCCAGGCCTCGCGGCTGAGAACCCAGATACAGAACGACCTGCAGGGCGCGGTGATCATCGTCGACGCCGCGCGGGCGCATGGGATCGGGTTGGGCCAGCTAGCGGATTATGTCGCCATGGTCTCGCTGGCCCAGGTCGACCCCCACGCCGACACCCGATCCTTCCACACCATCCTCAATCTGTTCGAGGACCCGGCGGGAAATCCTGGGCTGACGGATTGGGACAGGGCCTATCTGACCGCGCTCTACAGCGCGGACCTCGACCAGACCAGCGTCACCGCCCAGCAGCGCGAGGTGGCGCGGGGCATGGCCCGGAGCCGGCCCGCGCGTGAAGCGCCGCGATAGGGGGAATTCGCGGGCGTCGGCGAATCCCTGACGACGCTTTCACGCGCGCGCCTTGCGTCAACCGGTTGGTGACGCGATATCCTGTTCAACAGGCAGGCGACGTCTGAGTCGCCGCCGAAAGCATCCGAGAAGGCCTGAATGCGCGATCCGATCGAACTGATGAACATGAACCTCGTCCCCATGGTGGTGGAGCAGTCCAGCCGGGGCGAGCGGGCTTTCGACATCTTCTCGCGCCTGCTGCGCGAGCGGATCATCTTCCTGACGGGCCCCTTCGAGGACGGCATGGCCTCGCTGATTTGCGCCCAGCTGCTGTTCCTTGAATCGGAGAACCCGAAGAAGGAAATCAGCATGTACATCAACAGCCCCGGCGGTCAGGTGACCTCGGCGCTCGCGATCTACGACACCATGCAATACATCCGCTCGCCGGTTTCGACAGTGTGCATGGGCATGGCCGCCTCGGCCGGTTCGCTGATCCTCGCCGCCGGCGCCGCCGGCCAGCGCGTGGCCCTGCCGAACGCCCGCATCATGGTGCACCAACCCTCGGGCGGCTTCCGCGGCCAGGCCTCGGACATCGAGCGCCACGCCGAGGACATCCGCTACACCAAGCGCCGCCTCAACGAGATCTACGTCCACCACACCGGCCGGACCTATGAGGAAGTCGAGAAGACCCTCGACCGCGACCACTTCATGAGCGCGGAAGAGTCCAAGGCCTGGGGCATCGTCGATCACGTCTACGATCGCCGCGAACAGGCCGACGAGGACGGCGTGAAGACGCCGGGCGCCTGAGTCCGGGACATTCTGACGGAGAGGGCGCGCCTGACGGTGCGCCCTTTTTCGTTTGTGCTATCAGGACGCCATGCAGCCCACACGCGACACGAGCGGGACCGTCGAGGTCGACGGCGAAATCTATCACTGGGACCTCCGACGCCAGCCGCGGCCGACCGGACGCACATGGCAGGGCCTGGCCCTGACCCTTCGGCTGGACGGCTTCAAGCGTGAGGCGATCGTGCAGTTCCCGCCGCCACTGCTCCCAAACGGGCGGGTCGACACCAACAAGCAGTTGGTCAATCTCGACTACGTCCGCAACGCCGTCGCGGCGGCGATCGAGGCCGGCTGGGAGCCGACCTCGCGGGGCCGTCACGTGGAATTCGACGTCGACGCCGAGGGGCGGTGACTCCTCAGGGGCGTTCCTTGAAGACCCGAAAGCCCTTCTCCTGGGCGATGGCGATCATCTCGGTGTCGCCGGAGGTGTCGCCGTAGGCGGCAGCCAGCTGGACATCGTCGCCATAGGCCGCCTTGAGGCGGCGCACCTTCTCCTCGCCGCGGCAGTTGGCGGTGGCGAAGGCGCCGGTGACGCGGTCGTCGCCGTCGAACACCAGCTGGGTCCCCAGCAGGGCGGCGGCGCCGAGGCGGCGGGCGAACGGGGCGACCGTGGTCTCCGGGCTGGCGGTGACGATCACGCGGTGCGCGCCCTTCGCGCCCCAGTCGTTCCAGACCTTCAGGGCGTCGGGGCGCATGAACTGGCTCCAGACGGCGTCGGCGAAAGCCTCGGCCTCGGATTCGAGCTCGGCGCGGGGAGCGCCCTTAAGGAACTCCTTCACCGAGGCGGCCTTGATGCGCCCGCGGTCGCGATCGCGGGCGTAGACGGCGACTGCGGGGGCCAGTTTGACCAGGCCGAGCGCCCAGCCGCCGGCTCCGGCCCGCCAGCGCAGGAACTCGGTGAAACTGTCCCGGATCGTCAGGGTGCCGTCGAAGTCGAAGGCGACGATCGGCGCACCGGATTGAACGGACTGGCGAAATGCGTGTTCGGCCCCCATGTCAGACATTCGCCGCGATCGCTATCAACAGTGAACCGTCCGCTTCTGTCCTCTGCCGCGCTTGGTCGGGGTTGTGGCGGGCGCTGGGATGGGTGATTGTCAATTTTTGAAGACCTTTGCGCCCACAGTTTGGGAATCAACGCGAAGGAAGCGCGTTTCGCCTCATATCGGGGCTGATCGCGGGAGTGAGAAGGGTCGATGACCAAAGCCGCCGGCACAGACGCCAAAAGCACGCTCTACTGCTCGTTCTGCGGGAAGAGCCAGCACGAGGTGCGCAAGCTTATCGCCGGGCCGACCGTGTTCATCTGCGATGAGTGCGTCGAGCTCTGCATGGATATCATCCGTGAAGAGCACAAAATCTCGTTCTCCAAGGCCAAGGACGGCGTCCCGAGCCCGAAGGAGATCCGCGAGGTCCTGGACGACTACGTGATCGGTCAGAGCCACGCCAAGAAGGTGCTCTCCGTTGCGGTGCATAACCACTACAAGCGCCTGAACCACGCGACGAAGAACAACGACGTCGAACTGGCCAAGTCGAACATCATGCTCATCGGGCCGACCGGCTCGGGCAAGACGCTTCTGGCCCAGACGCTGGCGCGCATCATCGACGTGCCCTTCACCATGGCCGACGCCACGACCCTGACCGAAGCCGGTTACGTCGGTGAAGACGTCGAGAACATCATCCTCAAGCTGCTCCAGGCCTCGGACTACAACGTCGAGCGGGCCCAGCGCGGCATCGTCTACATCGACGAAATCGACAAGATTTCGCGCAAGTCGGACAACCCGTCGATCACCCGCGACGTCTCGGGCGAAGGCGTGCAGCAGGCCCTGCTGAAGATCATGGAAGGCACCGTCGCCTCCGTGCCCCCGCAGGGCGGCCGCAAGCACCCGCAGCAGGAGTTCCTGCAGGTCGACACCGCCAACATACTGTTCATCGTGGGCGGCGCCTTCGCCGGCCTCGAGAAGGTCATCTCGGCCCGCGGCGACGGGGCCTCGATCGGCTTCGGCGCCAAGGTCAAGGAGATCGACGAGCGCCGTACGGGCGACATCCTCAAGGACGTCGAGCCGGACGACCTGATGCGCTTCGGCCTGATCCCCGAGTTCATCGGCCGTCTGCCGGTTCTGGCGACCCTGGAGGATCTCGACGAGACCGCCCTGGTCACCATCCTGACCGAGCCGAAGAACGCGCTGGTCAAGCAGTACAAGCGCCTGTTCGAGATGGAGAACGTCGACCTGACCTTCACCGACGACGCGCTGACCGCCGTCGCCAAGAAGGCGATCACCCGCAAGACCGGCGCGCGCGGCCTGCGCTCGATCCTGGAAGGCATCCTGCTCGAGACCATGTTCGAGCTGCCGACCTTCGAGGGCGTCGAGGAGGTGGTCGTCAACGCCGAGGTCATCGAAGGCAAGGCTCAGCCGCTGCTGATCTACGCCGAAACCAAGAAGAAGGCCGCCGACGGCGCCGCCTGATGCTTGACGCCGGGCGCTGATGCGGATCGCGCCTGACACCGAACAAGGGGCCGCTCGCCAGCGATGGCGGGCGGCCCTTTCCGTTCTGGGTGTCGCCGCCCTCCTGCTGATCGCCTTCCATGTCGCGCCGGGCCCGATGTCCTGGGCCGCCGGAGGCTTTGACCTCGCCCTTCTGGTCGCCGGCTACGCCCTGACGCGACGGATCCTGGCGGGGCAGGGCGGAGTCGGGCAGGGCGGACTCGGGCGGGGCGGATCGGGATGGGGCGGACTGGGCGACGTTTGGAGCGACGCCCTTCGCTGGGGGCTGCCGTCGCTTGCCTTGGTCGTCGCAGCGATCCTCGGCCTCGGTCTGTTCATGCTGCCGCCCGACGCCCTGGCGCGCGAGGCGCGGCTGGCCGGCTGGACCCTGACCGGCTTCAGCGGCGTCGTGCTGATGGAGCAAGGCGGCTACGATCCGGCGGTCCGCGACGAACTGCTGCTGCACGGCTGGATTCTGGGCGTGGCTGCGCAACTGGCCTTCCTGTGGTCCCTGGCCGTCGTCACCTTGCGAGGGCGGGACCGGGCCCTGGCCCTGCTGGCCTTCGCCGGGGCGGTCGTTTCACTCGCGCTCGACCTGTGGCTGACCTTCGGCGGGCGTGAGCCGTATGCCTTCTATCTCGCCCCGGCGCGGGCTTGGCCCTTCCTGCTCGGCGCCTTCCTGGCCGTGGCGTTGGGCGCGGAGATCGACCGGATCGCGGCGCCGCGCTGGCTGGTGTCCTGCGGCGCGATAGCCCTGCCGACCTATCTGTGGCTCTGGCCGCTGTTGGCCCTGCCACGCAGCCTGGTGGCGCGCCCGCTGACCACGCCCGAGCTGACAGCCGTCCTGGTGGCGGCCGTGGCCCTCGGCAGCGTCACCCATCGCTGGGTCGAGCGGCCGATCCGCCGCGGCCTTCGCGAACCCCGCAGCGAGCTGTCCGCGCTGGTGCTGGTCGCGGCCCTGGGCCTGGCCTCGGTCTGGTTGAGCCGCACGGACGGCCTGCCGGGTCGCGCGGACCCACAGCTGACCGCGGAGGCCGCCGCCCTGACTGCGCCGCGCCCCTATCAGGCCGACTGTAACGCGGAAGACGGCCGGCTGCCGCCCGCTGCGCCCTGCACGACCTCGCCGGGGCGAACGGCGGACGTCATCGTCTGGGGGGACTCCCATGCGGCCCACCTGACCCCCGCCGTCCGCGCCTGGGCGGAGCAGCGCGGCCTGGCCGTGCGCCAGGCGACCCATTCGGGCTGTCCGCCGTTGTTGCGCTTCTCGACCGGCTTCGCGCCGCGCGCCTGCAAAGCCTTCAACCAGGCCGCTCTCGCCGAGTGGGGACGCGCGCCCCACGCGAAAGTGATAATCATGGGCGGCGGGTGGACCTGGGCGCGGGCCGGCGCAGATGATCCGGAACGTGCGGCTCCGCAGTTGGCGGCCGATATCGAGGCGAGCGTCCGGGCTGTCCGCGCGGCCGTCGGGCCCGGGCCGCGCATCGTGCTGTTGGGCGTTACGCCTGACTATGGCTTCGCCCCGGCGCATTGCCATGCACAGCGCGCCTTCCTTCACCTTGATCCATTCCGTTGCGACCGCGCCGTGCCCGCCAACGCCGCCGCGGCGCGGGATCTGGACGCCCGTCTGGCGCGTATCGCGGAGTCCGAGCCCGGCGTGAGCCTTTTCAGGCCCTGGCCGGTGTTCTGCGACGGCGTCCTGTGTCGGACGCGGGGCGAGGAGGGACCCTGGTACCTCGACCGTACGCATCTGAGCCTTGCCGGCGGCCTGGCGCAGACCCGAAGCCTGGCCGCGGTGCTGGACAATGCGATCGCGCCGGGCTGATGCGTCCGGGCCACAGGGGCGTCAGGCGCCGGCGGGCGGCCTAGAGGGCGCTTCCGCACGATCCGTGTGTGCTGGCGGGAACCAGCCGGGAGATCATCCGGTTCGGACCCCTGTGGATGGAACGGATCGGCTCGCTCCCGTCACGCTTGAACCCTGAGGCGTCGGAACCACATACTCCTCAGAAGGCCGCCTCAAGGCGGGCCGAGTCGAAACGGCGGGGCTCAGTCGCCCCGGACGCCGGCCCGGCGGGTCCGAGATCAACGAGGGCCCCGGAAAGTACGCATCATGTCCGAGACCAAAACCCTGCCCGTCCTGCCGCTGAGAGACATCGTCGTCTTTCCGCATATGGTCGTGCCGCTGTTCGTAGGCCGAGAGAAATCGGTCAAGGCGCTCGACGAGATCATGAAGGGCGAGAAGCAGATCCTGCTCGCCACCCAGAAGAACAGCGTCGATGACGACCCCCAGGCGGACGCCATCTATCCGATCGGCGTGCTGGCCACGGTGCTGCAACTGCTCAAACTGCCGGACGGCACCGTCAAGGTGCTGGTCGAGGGCAAGAGCCGCGCGCGCCTGACCCGCTTCACCGACCGCACTGAGTATTTCGAGGCCGAGGCCGTCGAGATCCCCGATGATCTGGGCGAACCGTCCCAGTCGGAAGCGCTGCTGCGCGCGGTGATCGAGCAGTTCGAAAACTATGTGAAGCTGAACAAGAAGGTGCCGCCCGAGGCCCTCAGCTCCATCCCGCAGATCACCGACCCGTCGAAGCTGGCCGACTCGGTCGCCGCCCATCTGTCGGTGAAGATCGCCGACAAGCAGGGCCTGCTCGAGACCGTCGCCGTGCCGGCGCGCCTTGAGAAGGTCTACGGCCTGATGGAAGGCGAGATCTCGGTCCTGCAGGTCGAGAAGAAGATCCGCTCGCGCGTGAAGCGCCAGATGGAGAAGACCCAGCGCGAGTATTATCTGAACGAGCAGATGAAGGCGATCCAGCGCGAGCTGGGCGAGACCGACGACGCTCGCGACGAGATCATGGAGCTGGAGAAGCGCATCCGTAAGACGCGCCTGTCCAAGGAAGCTCGGACCAAGGCCGAGGCCGAGGTCAAGAAGCTGCGCAACATGAGCCCGATGTCGGCGGAGTCGACGGTGGTTCGGAACTACCTCGACTGGCTGCTGTCTATCCCGTGGGGCAAGGCCAAGCAGAAGCCGATCGACCTGCAGAAGGCCGAGGACATCCTCGAGGAGGATCACTACGGCCTCGAGAAGGTGAAGGAGCGGATCATCGAGTACCTGGCCGTGCAGGCCCGGACCAACTCGCTGAAAGGCCCGATCCTGTGCCTCGTCGGCCCTCCGGGCGTCGGCAAGACGTCGCTGGCCAAGTCGATCGCCAAGGCGACCGGGCGTGAGTACGTGCGGATGTCGCTGGGCGGCGTGCGCGACGAGGCCGAGATCCGCGGTCACCGCCGGACGTACATCGGCTCCATGCCGGGCAAGATCATTCAGTCGATGAAGAAGGCGAAGACCACCAACGCCTTCATCCTGCTGGACGAGATCGACAAGCTCGGCGCCGACTGGCGCGGCGACCCGTCGTCGGCCCTGCTCGAGGTGCTGGATCCGGCCCAGAACTCGACCTTCGGGGACCACTACCTCGAGGTCGACTACGACCTGTCCAACATCATGTTCGTGACCACGGCCAACAGCCTGAACATGCCTCAGCCGCTGATGGACCGGATGGAGATCATCCGGGTGTCGGGCTACACCGAGGACGAGAAGGTCGAGATCGCCAAGCGGCACGTCCTGCCCAAGGTGACGGCGGAGAACGGGCTCAAGCCGGCCGAATTCATCGTGCCGGAAGACAGCATCCGCAATCTGATCCGCTACTACACCCGTGAAGCCGGCGTGCGCTCGCTTGAGCGGGCGCTGGGCGGACTGGCCCGCAAGGCCGTGCGCGAAATGGCCAAGGACAATCTGCTTTCCATCACGGTCGACGACGCAAAACTGGCCCAATACGCGGGCATCAAGAAGTATCGCTACGGCGAGACGGACGAGGAAGATCAGGTCGGCATCGTCACCGGCCTGGCCTGGACCGAGTTCGGCGGCGACATCCTGACCATCGAGGCGATCAAGATGCCGGGCCGCGGCCGCATGACCGTGACCGGCAACCTCAAGGATGTGATGAAGGAGTCGATCTCCGCCGCCGCCTCCTACGTCCGGGCGCGTTCGCTGGCCTTCGGCGTCAAGCCGCCGGTTTTCGAGAAGACCGACATCCACGTGCACGTGCCAGATGGCGCGACGCCCAAGGACGGTCCCTCGGCGGGCGTGGCCATGACCGTGGCCATGGTCTCGGTCCTGACCGGCATCCCGATCCGCAAGGACATCGCCATGACCGGCGAGATCACCCTGCGCGGCCGGGTCACCGCCATCGGCGGCCTGAAGGAGAAGCTGCTCGCGGCGCTCCGCTCGGGCATCAAGACGGTGCTGATCCCGGAAGAGAACGAGAAGGATCTGGCCGACGTCCCCGACAACGTGAAGAACGCGCTCGAGATCGTGCCGATCAAGACCGCCGACGAAGCGCTGAAGTGGGCCCTGACGGGTTCGCTGACGCCGGTGGAATGGGACGAGACCGCAGAGCCGCTCCCGCCGGCCCAGCCCACGGCTGATCCGGGCTCCGTGGGGGCGACCCACTAGGGCCTCCATCCGACCGACGGATACGAATGAGCCGCCCGGATCGCTCCGGGCGGCTCTTTTGTCGTCTGTCCGGTCTCCGGCGTCCCTCCCGGACGGCTCGGGGAAACACCTGATCCCCGGCCTCGGCTCGGCTCCGCATGATCCCTCGCGGCAGGCGCGTGAGGAGTGAGGCCATGGCGACGATCAAGAGCGGCGCGGCGACGGCGGATGATCCGGCCTTCCCGTCGATCTCCACGGGGCGTTTCGACGACCTGCCTGAACCGCCGATGCCGGTGGTCGATGCGGCGAACGAGGGAAAGGCGTCGACCCAGTATTCTCGCTACCGGACCCGGCTTTCTACCCACAGGACGGGCCTTTCAGAGCACCGGACCGGACTGTCCGAGCACCGGACCAAATTGTCGGACCATCGCACCGAGATGTCGATGCGGCGCACCGGCATGTCATTCCAGCGCACGCGGATGAGCGCCGACCGGACCCTGATGTCCGTAATCCGCACCTCGCTGTCGATGATCGGCTTCGGCTTCACCATCTACAGCTTCTTCCGCGGCTTGGCTTCAAACGGGACCATCGCTCCAGGCTCCCATGCCGCGGGCTTCTTCGGTCAGGCGCTCGTTCTTCTGGGAAGCTTCATCCTGGCGCTGGGGATCGTCTACCACCTGATCTTCATGATCGGCCTTCGGAACGAGCGCGGCTCGATGAAGAGCGCGGAACTGATCCATGCGGAGAGCTTGTTCCCTGTTTCGGTGACGCTGATCACGGCCCTGCTTCTGTTCTTCCTCGGCATCTTCGCCGCGATCGGGATGATCTTCCGCATCGGGCCGTTCGGCGGCTCCTAGACAGAGAAAAGGCCGCCGGATCACTCCGGCGGCCTCGTGCTCTCAGCGGTGGACCGCCTTACAGGCTGTCGACCATGACCAGTTCGGCGTCGGCCTTGGCGGTGATGGTGATCTCGCCTTCGTCCTTGATCGCGGCGCCGTCGCGGGCGTTCAGGGCCACCCCGTTGACCTCGACCTCGCCGACCGCCGGCACCAGATAGGCGTGACGGCCCTCGGCCAGGCTGTACGTCAGGCTCTCGCCGGCATTCAGCGTGGCGCCGAGCACGCGGGCGTCGGCGTTGATGGTCAGGGCGTCGTCGGTCGGGTCGCCGGACGCCAGGACCGAGAACTTGCCGGTCCGGTCGTGCTTCGGAAACACCTTGGCGCCCCAGCTGGGCTTGGCGCCGCGCTTGTCGGCCTCGATCCAGATCTGGAACAGGGTCGTCGTCTCGTCTTCGAGGTTGAACTCGGAGTGGCGCACGCCGGTGCCGGCGCTCATCACCTGGACGTCGCCTGCCCCGGTGCGGCCCTTGTTGCCCATCGAGTCCTCGTGGGTGATGGCGCCGGTCCGGACGTAGGTGATGATCTCCATGTCCGAGTGGGGGTGGGGCGGGAAGCCGGACTTGGCGGCGATCTCGTCGTCGTTCCAGACGCGCAGCCGGCCCCAGCCCATCCGCGACGGGTCGTAGTAGTTGGCGAACGAGAAATGGTGCTTGGCGTTGAGCCAGCCGTGGTCAGCCCCGCCCAGCGTGCCGAAACGTCGAACGTCGATCATGACGCAGTCTCCCTTAGAGGCGCGCACCCTACGGCGCGCCGTTCGAGAGCCATATAGGTAACTACTACTGTTGCGAAAAGGGGGTCGGTCGTTGGCAGGGATGCGGGAGCGCCGGGGTCACCTTGGCTCTGGCGCCTCTGCGCCGCTGCTTTGACAGCAGCATCAGATCGCCCGTCCGGCAGTCGGTGTTGACCGGCAGCATAAAATACATCGTGCGGCCCTCGGCTGTGACCTGCGCAAGGCCGACTTGACTGTGCTTGCCTAGGCGGATGGCATAACTCTCGACCCGCCCCCTGATCGTCACGGGCGGGCCGATCAATTCTGGCCGCTTGAGCGACATGGCGAGCCAGATGAGCGCCAGGGCCGCCGCCGCCGCCGCTATGAGGACCAGGACAAGAATCCAGTTGGGATCGCGAAGCGCCCAGGCGAGCCGGATTTTGTCCCCTAAGTCGCGCCTCACCCCTGCTGCGCCCGGTGCCTCAGCATCGCATCGGCCAGCACGCAGGCGGCCATGGCCTCGACCACCGGCACGGCGCGAAGGGCGACGCAGGGGTCGTGGCGGCCCTTGGTGCGCAGCTCGGTCTCGGCGCCGTCGCGGGTGATGGTCTTTCGCGGGGTCAGGATGGAGGAGGTCGGCTTGAAGGCCACCCGCGCCGTCACCGCCTGGCCGGTCGAGATGCCTCCGAGGATCCCGCCGGCCTTGTTCGACAGGAACTGCGGTGTGCCGTCGTCCAGCAGGCGCATCTGGTCGGCGTTGTCTTCGCCCGACAGCTCGGCGGCCTCGAAGCCCGCGCCGATCTCGACGCCCTTGGCGGCGTTGATCGACATCAGGGCGGCGGCCAATTCGGCGTCCAGCTTACCGTAGATGGGCGCGCCCCAGCCGGCTGGGACGCCGGTCACTTCCAGCGCCACCACGGCCCCGATGGAGGAGCCGGCCTTGCGGACGCCGTCCAGATAGACCTCCCAGGCCGACACGACCTCGGCCGAGGCGGCGAACAGGGCGTTGTGCTCGACGGCGTCGAAATCGACGGCGTCGGGTGCGATGCGGTGCCGGCCCAGCTGGACCACGCCGGCGCGGATGCGCACGCCGTCACCCAGGATCTTGCGCGCAACAGCGCCTGCGGCCACCCGCGCCGCCGTCTCGCGCGCCGACGAACGGCCTCCGCCGCGGTGGTCCCGGACGCCGTATTTGGTCTGGTAGACGTAGTCGGCATGGCCCGGGCGATAGGCGCGGGCGATCTCGCCATAGTCCTTGGAGCGGGCGTCCTCGTTCTGGATCAGGATCGAGATCGGCGTGCCGGTGGTCACCGGCCCGTCGCCGTCGTCGAATACGCCGGACAGAATCTGCGCCGTGTCGCTCTCCTGCCGCTGGGTGACGAAGCGGCTGCCGCCCGGCTTGCGCTTGTCCAGCCAGGGCTGAAGGTCGGCCTCGGTCAGGGGGATCAGCGGCGGACAGCCGTCGACGACGCAGCCGATGGCCGGGCCGTGGCTCTCGCCCCAGGTGGTCACGCGAAACAGATGGCCGAAGGTGTTGTGCGACATGGCGCAGACCTAAGCCGCCAGGCGGTCCGGCGTCCAGACGCGCGTGAAGCGATCCAGCAGGTCCTCGGCGGCCGAGGGCGCGTCGTCACACGGTTTCAAGGTCACGAACAGGTGGCCTTGGGTGCGTTTTCCGCGCGGCGGCAGGCCCAGGTCCTTGAGTCGCAGGCGCAGGGTTTCCTGGCCGGCGGTGACCCAGGCCGAGCGCGGGCCGGCATGGGTCTCGATCTCCAGCCGCCCGCCGTCTTCCAAGGTGCGCGGCGCGACTGGCCAGTCCATGTAGAGGTCGTCTCCGACCACGCTCAGGCCGTCGGCGCCGCGGATCAGCACTGTCGCCGTCAGGTCGGCCCCATCGGCCGCCGCCCGGCGCAGGCGAAGCGTGTCCCCGCTGCGCAGCCCCTTCGGCGCGCGCACCTTCAGGGTCTTGCCGCCCAGTTGCACCGTCACCGTCCCGCCCTTTACCGCCTGAAGCGGCGTCAGGACGATGACGGGAGCGGCCGGCGGCATCGGCGCGGCGGACGCCGGGGCGTCCTCGTGGCGGACCAGCCGCCAGGCCTCGATCACCCGGCGGAAGCGCGCCTCGTCGCCGTCATGCAGCTCGGGTCGCGCCGCCTTCAGGGCCGTGCGGAAGGCCGCGGTCGCCGCGCGCGGCTCCGTCGGACCGTCCAGGCCCAGGACGCTCCAGGCGTCGGCGAGGGTGAGGGCGTCGTGTCCCATACGTCGACGGTGCGCCCGATATGGTCAAGACGCGGTTAAGCATGTGAGCGCGAGGCTGACGAACGGCGGCGCTGGCCCTATATCGGATGCATGACCGCGCCCGTGATCCCGCCCAGCCCGACCCGCGAGGAATACGCCGAGCACTACGCCGCGGCGCTTGCAGCCAATGGTGACGACAGCATCTTCGAGCGGACGGAGCCGTTTCTCCTGTTCCTCGAATGGCTGGAGGACGCGCGCGCGAGCGAGCCCAACGACGCCAACGCCATGGCCTTGGCCACGGTCGACGCCGAGGGCATGCCGGACAACCGGATGGTCCTGCTGAAGGAGCTCCAGTCGCCTGCCAGCTTTGTCTTCTATTCGAACCGTGAGAGCGCCAAGGGCGAGCAGCTGGCGGCGCATCCGGTTGCCGCGCTGCTGTTCCACTGGAAGTCCCTGCGGCGCCAGGTTCGGGTGAGGGGGCGGATCGAGCCGGTCGACGCGACCAACGCCGACGTCTATTTCGCCAGCCGCGCCCGCGAGAGCCGCATCGGCGCCTGGGCCTCGGATCAGTCCCGGCCGATCGAGAGCCGCGAGGCGCTTGAGCGCGCCGTCGCTCGCGAGACCGCGCGCTTTGAAGGGCTGGACGTGCCGCGGCCCGAGCGCTGGACGGGCTGGCGGGTCATCCCGGATAGCGTGGAGTTCTGGCGCGACCGGCCGTTCCGCCTGCACGATCGTCTGCGGTTCGACCGCGCCAGTCACGGCTGGACCCGCACCCGCCTGCAGCCCTGAGGTCAGGCTCCGTAGCGGGCCAGGAAGGTCTCGACCGCGTCGTCGACGATCTGCTTGCGATTGCGCCGGATGCGGATCTGGTCGCCGGTCACCAGGTTCACGAAGAAGGTCGGGTGCTCGATCATCCCGACGAGATGGCCCGCCGCCCACGATGGATGTTCGATCGGCTTCAACTCGCCGTCGGCGCTGAGGCGGCGGATCAGATCGATCAGCGTCAGGCCAACCTCGGCGCGGCCATGGTTGAAGAAGCGCAGGGCGACTTCCTGAAACCGGGTCCGTTCAGCCACCACCAGGCGGAAGACCGAGCGCACGAACGGGTCGCCCATGAAGTCGGCGTAGTCCTCGGCGAAGCTGGTGAGGGTCTCGCGGGCGTCGCCGTCGATGGCGCGAATGCTCTCCATCCGGCGAGTGAAGTCGTCGCAGGCCTCGTCGATGACCGCCGAGTAGAGCTCGGACTTGCCGCCGAACAGGGAATAGATGGTTGCCGTTGAAACACCGGCTGCGCGAGCGATCGGCTCCATCTTGGTGGCCGTGTAGCCCTCCGTGACGAAGTGCTCGCGCGCTTCGCGAACAATGGCTTGACGTTTCAGAGCCTGAACGTCAGCCGGAGATTCCGCAGGACCATCCATGGTTGTGTCCGCTATTCAACACAAGGAGGATGCGGGCGCGTCCTGACGGGGTCAAGACATATTTCGGCCCTATTTCGCCCCGGTGAAGAGTTTCGCCAGCAACGGGTGCGCCAGAACGGGCGCGGCGAGTCTGACAACGGCCTGCGGATCCTCAAGCCGCACCGCGGCCGTCGCGTCCGCGACGATGAAATCAGCGTTCAGGCGCGATGGTTCCGTCAGCCGCTCGTGACCGGGCCGGACCGTGGCCAGATACTGACCGATCACGGAGTCCGCCGTTCGTCCCCGCTCGGCCTGGTCACGCAGCAGGCGGCGGATGAAACGGATGTCGGCGGGGGTGTCGACGAACACCCGGATGTCGAACAATTCGACCAGCGCCGGGGTGCACAGGACATGGGTGCCTTCGACGATCACCACTTCGGCGTGGGTCACGGGCTCGCCGCCCGGTTCGCGGCCGTGGTGAATGAAGGAGTAGATCGGGGCGACGATGTCTCGTCCGGCCTTCAGCTCGGACAGGTCATGCACCATCAGCGCATGGTCCCGGGCCGCCACGTCGTCGAAGTCGAACGTCGCGGCGTCGAAGCCGGGCATGCTGGCGGCGTCGCGATAGTAGGAATCCTCGCGCAGCAGCACCGACGAGCCGGCGGGGAGGGCGGCGACGAGGGTCTCCGCCAAGGTGCTCTTGCCCGAGCCGGAGCCGCCGGTGATCGCGATGAGAATGGCCATGGCTTCCCATACGGTCGCCGAGCCGCGCGCGCTAGTAAGGCCAGGCCTCTCCGAAGCGGACAATGCTCGCGAACAGCCCGGCCCACGCCGACGCGTACAGGACGACCCAGTTCGTGGCCGTCGCCCAGGCGGCGCGTGTGCGCGCCTTCCAGGCGACCAGGATCGGCAGGACCAGGGGCGTGAGCACGGCTGCGCCGAACAGGATGAGTCCCAGCGTCTCTCCGCCGCCCAGAACGTTTCCGACGAGGATGAACGGCATGACGAAGAAGAGGACGAGCCAGAAGACGGCGAACCCCAGCATGGGCGGCGCGACCAGACCCATAAAGGCTACGAAGGCGCCGCCGATCAGCAGGCTGGGCCACGGAATCATCCAATGCGGATGCAGCGGCGTCGAGGACGAACGGTTCAGATCCATGCGGGCACCTTCGTCCACGGACCTTTCCAAATGATTCCACGCGCCCGTAGGTGACCTTGCGTCACGTTGCGTACCGTTCGCAGCGCCGTTAGCGTGCCGGCAAGCGCCCCGGATTGAGCGGCGCACGAGAGGGATCGCTATGCTGGGGTTGATGCAGGACTGGCCGCTCACGGTCGACAAGATCATCGAGCACGCCAAGAATTGGCATGGCCATCGCGAGGTCGTGACGCGCTCGGTCGAAGGCCCGATCGTCCGCACCACCTACGCTGAAATCTACGCCCGGGCGAAGCGGGTCACCAACGTGCTCCAGGGCTGGGACGTCAAGGTCGGCGACCGCGTCGCGACCCTGGCCTGGAACTCGGGCCGGCACATGGAGGTCTGGTACGGCGTCATGGGGATGGGCGCGGTGTGCCACACCCTCAACCCGCGCCTGTTCCCGGAGCAGCTCGCCTACATCATCAACCACGCCGAAGATAAGATCATCTTTGTCGACCTGACCTTCATCCCGCTGCTCGAAGCGGTGCTGCCGCACTGCCCGTCGGTCGAACGGGTCGTCGTCATGACCGACGAGCTGCACATGCCGGCGACCAAGCTGCCGGGAGCCGAGTGCTACGAGGCCCTGCTGGCCGACGCTTCGGACGACGTCACCTGGGGCGGGTTCAGCGAACAGACGGCCTGTGGTCTCTGCTACACCTCGGGCACGACCGGGAACCCGAAGGGCGTGCTGTACTCGCACCGCTCGAACTTCATCCATACGCTGCTGGGCATGCAGGCGACCGTGCTGGCGGCTTCGCCGAGCGATGTGATCCTGCCAGTGGTGCCGATGTTCCACGCCAACGCCTGGGGCATCGCCTTCGCCGGGCCGGCGGGCGGCACCAACCTGGTGATGCCGGGCGCCCGCATGGATGGGGCGGCCATCTATGAGCTGATCGAGACCGAGGGCGTGACCTTCTCCGCGGCCGTGCCGACCGTCTGGCAGGGGCTGCTGACCCACCTGCGCGAGAACAATCTGAAGATCCCGACCGTCAAGAAGGTGCTCATCGGCGGCTCGGCCGTGCCTGAGAGCCTGATCCGCGCCTTCCACGACGAGTTCAATATCGAGGTGCTGCAGGGCTGGGGCATGACCGAGACCTCGCCGATCGGCACCCTGTCGAACATGACGCCCGAACTGTCCGCCTTGCCGTACGACGAGCAAATGAAGTGGCGCGTCAAACAGGGTACGCCGCCGCTGGGCGTCGAGCTGAAGCTGAAGAATATCGCCGGCCAGCAGATGCCCCACGATGGTCACACCTACGGGCGGCTGATGATCAAGGGACCGACCATCGCCGGCGGCTACTTCAAGGGCGAGGGCGGCGACATCCTCGACCACGAGGGCTTCTTCGACACCGGCGACGTCGCGACCATCGACGAGCAGGGCTTCATGCAGATCACCGACCGCGCCAAGGACGTGATCAAGTCCGGCGGCGAGTGGATCAGCTCGATCGAGATCGAGAACATCGCGGTCGGTCATCCCAAGGTCGAGCTCGCCGCCGTCATCGGCGCGGCGCATCCGAAGTGGGACGAACGTCCGGTCCTGGTCATCAAGCTCAAGCCCGACCAGACCCAGGACAAGCAGGAACACCTGGACTTCCTGCAGGGCAAGATCGCCAAGTGGTGGATGCCGGACGACGTGATCTTCGTCGACGACATCCCGCTGGGTGCGACCGGGAAGATCGACAAGAAGCTCGTTCGTGAGCGTATGAAGGACTACCGGCTCCCGACAGCAGGATAGGACGACGATGGCCAGACGCGGACAGAAGGGCGGGGCAGGGGCCTGGCTGCTGGTGTTGGTTGCGATCGCGGCGCCGCTCGTCGTCCTCGGCGCGGCCTTTGCGGTGCGTTTCGGGGCGATCGACTACGCGCTCGGCCATGATCAGATCGTGCTGGGCATCGTTCCGGCTCTCGCCGCGGCCGGCTTGCTGGCCGGCCTGATCCTTCTGGTCCAGGCCCTGCGGCGCCGGGCCTCCCTGGTTCTGGCCGTCATCGCGCTTCTGATCCCGGCCGCTACGCTCTGCGGCTGGGTGTGGCAGACCCAGCGCACCGCCGCGGGTCCCGGCGACGTGAGCACCGATCTGGCCGAAATTCCCGGCTTCGGCGATCTCCGCTCCGCTTCCGCGAGCGGGCCGGCGAGCGCCGTGGTCGGGATCGAGGACTGCCCCGGCGCGCAGCCTGCGATGACCCAGGTCGCGCCTGAAACCGCGGTCTGGGCGCTGCAGGAGTCAGGCTTCAGCCTCCAGCGCGGCCCGAGCGTGAGCCGCGCCGCGGGTACGCATCGCGGCTTCTGGTTCGGCACGGTCCACGACGCGGTCATCCGTATTCGTCCGGGCCGGACGGATATCCGCGTCGCTTCGCGGGACGGCCGGCCCCATGGCGGCGAGGCCTGTCGGCTGGTCACCGCGATCAGCGAGGCCTTGCGCAGCGGCGGCTGAGCGCCGTCGTCAAGCCAGGCGCCAGACGGCGGCCAGGCCGGGATCCGGCTCCGCCCGGACCTGACCAGTTCGCTCCAGCGAGATCAGATGGGCCCAGACCGACAGGCTGGCGGCGGGCCACAGGCGTGAATCGACCGCGGCGTAGAGCACCGGCGTGATCTCGGCGATCCGGCGCGGGCCGTCGGCCAGTTGCGCCAGCACCTGCGCCTCTCGATCGAGCCGATGGGCGCGATAGGCATCCAGGAACGGTCCAGGCTCGGTGACTGGCGCCCCGTGGGTCGGCCACAGGGTGGAGAAACGACGGGCGATCACCGCCTCCAGGCTGGCCATGTAGGCCTGCATGTCGCCGTCCGGCGGGGCCACGACGGTGGTCGACCAGCCCATGACATGGTCGCCGCAGAACAGGGCGTTTTCCTCGCGCAGCACGAAGGCCATGTGGTTCGAGGCGTGGCCGGGGGTGGCCATGGCCTCCATCGTCCAGCCGTCGCCCGCCAGGATCTCGCCTCCGGTCAGCACCGTGTCGGGGAAGAAGTCGGCGTCGTCTTCTTCGTCCAGGCCGCCTGAGGCGTGGATCGTCTCGCCCGGGGGGCGGGCGGCCAGCACCGGGGCGCCGACCGCCGCCGCGAACGGGCGGGCGAGGGGCGCGTGGTCGCGATGGGTGTGGGTCACCAGCACATGGCTGACGGTCTGGCCGACGGTCGCCTTCAGCAACGCCGCCATGTGGGCGTCGTCCGGCGGGCCTGGGTCAATCACCGCGACGTCCGCGCCCGGGTCGGGGCGGCCGACGATGTAGGTCGCCGTGCCGGTGTAGGTGAACGGCCCCGGATTGGCGGCGATCACCCGCCGGATCAGGGGCGACACCGTCTCCAGGCGGCCGTGCACGACATCCGGCTGGCGAACGAAGGGGATCATGGCTGGGCCTCGGCGCGGCGCCGGCCTTGCGGAGCAAGGGGGGAATTCGTCTCCGGAGTGCTCCAAATGGCTGTTTCCATGGCCCTGGCTGTTTCAAATCGGCTCCAGCCCATCGCGGCGGCCTTCCTTTGTCTCATGGCGATGCAACTCGTCGTCGCGTCGTGTACGCCCGAGCCGACGCCCTATGCGGCCCGCACGACCATCCTGCGCTAAGCCTACAGCGGAAGCCGGCTGAGATCGTAGCCCGCCTCGGCGGCGGCAGCCCGCAGAACATCCGGATCTGCGCCCCTGATTCGCTCGGCCATGGCCCAGGCGGCGGCGGATCGCATTCCAGAGCGACAGAACAACAGCGCCTTGTCGTTCGGGCCCAGCGAATCGATGGCCTGGCGAGTCGCCGTCACCGCCTCGGCGTCCGGCAGGCCACGCACCGGCGCATTCACCACCTTCAGGCCCGAAAGCTCGGCCGCGGCGGCGATCTGGTCGGCGGAAGGCTGTCCCGGCTCCTCCTCGTCAGGCCGGTGATTCACCAAATGGGAGAAGCCCGCGGCCGCAAGTTCGCGCATGGCTTCGGGACGGATCTGTCCTGCAACCCAGATTTGGTCTGAAATTCGCCGAACAGGCGTATTGTGACTTGTCATTTCATTCTCGGAATCAATGAGTTGCGAACAGTGTGTGGCGGGATTGCGACAGACCGGCCACGATTGGATTACACGCCCGTAATTGTGCTGCGTTTGCGCAAGGCCAAGTCTAAGGTCGCCGCCAATCTGCGTGCATTGGGGCTCGCAGAGTTTGGTTGCTGGTGATGATCGCCTGTCCAGGGCGGCGCATCGGCCTCAGGAGGACCACCTTTGAAGACCCAAACCATCAAGCAGCGCCTGCTGCAATCGACGATGATCGGCGGGACGGCGCTTATGGCGCTGGTTGCAGCTCCGGCTGTGACCATGATGACCCCGACCGTCGCCGTCGCCCAAGATTTCGTTCAGGGGGCCGTCTCGGGCACCGTGACGAACCAGGCGAACGCACCGGTCGCCGGCGCCTCCGTGTCGCTGCGCTCCGTGAACCAGGGCTTCACCCGCTCGTTCACCACCGACGCCTCGGGCTCGTTCCGCGCCGTCGCTCTGCCCCCGGGCTCCTATGAGGTCGTGGTCAACTCTTCGGGCTACAACTCGCTGACCGACACCGTGTCGGTGAACGCGGGCGGCACCACCTCGATCACCCTGGTGGTCGGCGCTGCCGACGATAACGCCACCGAGATCGACGAAATCGTCGTCGTCGGCGTCCGTCAGGCCGTTTCGGAATTCGACGCCACGACCACCGGTCTGGTCGTCAACGTGGAAGAGCTGTCGCGCAACGTTCCGATCGCGCGTGACGCCACCTCGCTGGCCCTGCTGGCCCCGGGCGTGACCCAGTCGGACTCGGCCTTCGGCAACCTGCCCAGCATCTCGGGCGCCTCGGCCGGTGAAAACACCTACTACGTCAACGGCCTGAACATCACGGACTTCGTCAGCTTCCTCGGCGGCTCGACGGTTCCGTTCGAATTCTACCAGACCTTCGAAACCAAGACCGGCGGCTACTCGGCCGAGTTCGGTCGCGCGACCGGCGGCGTCCTGAACGCCACCACCAAGTCGGGCGGCAACGAATGGGAATTCGGCATCACCGGTTACTGGGAGCCGGAAGACCTGCGCGAAACCGCGCCGAACACCTATCTGGCCCTGAATGAGTTCGACGAGCGCACCTCGTGGGACGTCATCCTGGAAGCCGGCGGCCCGGTCATCCAGGACCGTCTGTTCGTCTACGGCCTGTACAACGCCCGTGAACGTGAAGCCTTCGACCGTGGCACCAACGGCCTGGGCTTCCGCGTTAGCACGGACGATCCGTTCTACGGCGCCAAGGTCGACTTCCTGCTGAACGACGATCACCGCATCGAAGCGACGTACTGGAGCGACGAAACCTCGCAAGAGACCCAGCAGACCACCTATTTCGCGGGTGACGCTGGTTCGCGCAACGACGGCACCTTCATCTCGGAGTTCGGCGGCACCAACTGGATCGCCCGCTACACCGGCGTGTGGACCGACTGGCTGACCACCTCGATCGCCTACGGCGAAAACGAGAACAACACGCGTCAGTTCTCGGACGAAGACACGAACGCGATGATCACGGACATCACCGGGTTCGACTACAACGGTGACGGCATCCAGGACGTCGCTACGGGCCTGATCGCTCAGCGCGGCAACTGGCTGGTCGGTTCGCCGAACGTCAATGAAGACAAGCGCAAGATGTTCCGCGCCGACGTCGACCTCTACGCGTCGCTGTGGGGCGAGCACCACTTCCGCTTCGGCCTCGACTACGAAAAGCTTGAGTCGTACCAGTCGCTGCAGCGTTCGGGTGAAGGCTACAGCTACTGCCGTCCGGGCGGCCCGATCAACGCCGCCGCCGGCATCAACTGCTCGGACGATGTGACCGGTGGTCTGGACTATCGCTATCAGACCGCGTTCACGGCCGCGAACGCTCCGGTGGGTCGTCCCGACCTGGTCGGTTCGCCGCGTCGCGTTCGCATCACCGTGTACGACAACTCGGGTTACTGGGAAGCCGAACAGACCGCCTTCTACCTGCAGGACAGCTGGGAGGTCACCGACCGCCTGACCCTGAACCTGGGCGTTCGTAACGAAGCCTTCGAGAACTCGAACATCGCCGGCGACGTCTTCGTCGACATCAAGGACCAGTGGGCTCCGCGTCTCGGCGCCACCTACGACGTCTTCGGTGACGGCAACGCCAAGCTGTTCGCCTTCTACGGCCGTTACTTCCTGCCGGTCGCGGTGAACACCAACCAGCGTCTGGCTGGCGCCGAGTTCTTCATCCGCGACACCTACAACCTGTGGATCGACCCGTCGAACATCGCGATCGACGCCAACCAGGACGGTATCCGCGACGCCAACGACGAGCCGATTTATCGCCCGTCGGACCTGGTTTCGCAGTCCACCCTGGCCACCGGCGACGTGAAGCCGATCGCCACCCAGGTTGACGCGCAGCTCGACCCGATGTTCGTCGACGAGTTCATCCTCGGCTACGAGCAGCGCTTCGACGACTGGACCTTCAGCATCAAGGGCACCTACCGTGACCTGGGTCGCGCCATCGACGACGTCGCCATCGACGCCGCCGTTCTGGAATACTGCGAAGCCGCCGGCGGCGGTCTGTCGGCCGCCATCTGCTACAACGTGTGGTACGGCTTCCACCAGTACGTCCTGACCAACCCGGGCGAAGACATGACGGTGACCCTGTCGGGCGCCGACCTGTCGGCTGCTACGGGCGGTGTCGTGACGCAAGATCGCGTCGTCGAACTGTCGAAGGAAGACCTGGGCTATCCGGAGCCGAGCCGCACCTACAAGGCGGTCGAACTGACGGCCGAGAAGGCGTTCGACGGTCTCTGGGGCGCTCGCTTCAGCTACGTCTGGGCTGACTCGGAAGGCAACTACGAAGGCGCGCTGAAGTCCGACAACGGTCAGACCGATCCGGGTCTGTCGCAGGACTTCGACCAGCCGGGCCTGACCGACGGTGCGTTCGGCAAGCTGCCGGGTCACCGCGAGCACACCTTCAAGGTGTTCGGCTCGTGGCAGGCCACGCAGGAACTGCTGATCGGCGCCAACCTGGTCGTTCAGTCGCCGCGTCAGTTCGGCTGCCAAGGCGAGCACGCCACCGACGACTTCGCGTACCAGTACGCGAACTCCTCGTGGTTCTGCGATCTGGACGGCAACGGCACGCTTGAGCCCTCGCCGCGCGGTTCGCAGTTCGAGTCGGATTGGCTGAAGAACGTCGACCTGACGTTCTCCTACGATCTGGGCGCGCTGATGAACGTCCCGGGTGACTCGCTCACCCTGCGTGCGGACGTGTTCAACGTCTTCAACTGGCAGTCGCAGCTGGACTTCAACGAGTTCGGCACCCTGGGCGACATCGTCGCCGGCGGCTTCATCGGGGTTGACCCGAACCTGCCTTCGACGCTGAACCCGAACTACGGCAAGGTGACCCAGTATCAGGCCCCGCGTGCGGTGCGTCTGAGCGTCTCCTACCGCTTCTAATCGCGGTCTGACGTAGTCAGAATGGGCGGCGGATCTTCGGATCCGCCGCCTTTTTCTTTGCGCCGCGCCTGCCTTGGAAAAACCATTCGCAGGCCCAAGCGTTGCTGATCCGACACCGCCCCGAGCGGGCCGCCTTCCGGAGCCTTCATGTTCGCCAGCCTTGCCTTCGCCGCCGCCCTCGCGTCGCAACCGCTTCTCACCATCCAGGACGGGCCGATCTCGACGGCGCCCCGGGCCGAACAGCCGGCCGCCCAGGAGGGACCGATCGCCACGGCCGCTCCGGTCGAAATCGAGACGCCCGAGGCCCTGCGCATCCGTGAGGCCGTGGCCTATGCCAACCCGCTGCCGCGCGGCGCGCCGGAGGGTGACTATCCGCTGGTGGCTTGGTGCGAGGCCCTGGTCCTCGGCCACGTGCGCGTCGGCGAGTCCCTCAACACCACCGATGAGCTGGATCTGGACATCATGCGCCTGGGCCGGCTTGAGGCGGCCGATTTCCACGACGCCCTGCGCATTTCGGCCAGCCGCCAGACCCCGGCCACCCGCGCCGCCGCCGACCGCGCCGCCGCGGACTCGCGTGGCAAGTGGGATCAGGTCCTGACCCGCAGCCAGGCCGACCGGAACCAGATCTTCGGCCTGTTCTACGGCCTGCCGGGCCGCTGCGAGCACGCCGCCCGCCGCCTGCGCGACAACATCACCACCCCGCCGGCCACGCCGGCTGAAGTCGGCCTGGAGTAGGCTCGGTCAGGCGGCGTCGCTGCGCGGCGTCGCCGCCGGATCGTAGTTGAGGATCGGCGACAGCCAGCGCTCGGCGGTCGCGGTGTCCCAGCCCTTACGGCGCGCGTAGTCCTCGACCTGGTCGCGATCGATCTTGCCGACGCCGAAATAGTGGCTCTCCGGATGCCCGAAATACAGGCCCGAGACCGACGCCGGCGGGTTCATGGCGAAGCTTTCGGTCAGCTGCATTCCCGCGTTCGCTTCGGCCTGCAACAGCTTGAACAACGTCGCCTTTTCGGTGTGATCCGGTTGGGCCGGATAGCCAGGGGCTGGGCGGATGCCCTGATAGGCCTCGGCGATCAGGTCCTCGACCGAGGTCTGTTCGTCCGCCGCGTGACCCCACAGCTCTGTGCGCACCTTCTTGTGCAGCGCCTCGGCGAAGGCCTCCGCGAGCCGGTCCGCCAGCGCCGTCGAGAGGATGGCTGAATAGTCGTCGCCGGCCGCCTTGAAGGCCGCCGCCCGCTCCAGTTCGCCGTGGCCCGCCGTGACCGCGAAGCCGCCCAGCCAGTCGTCGCCGTCCTCGGCCACGAAGTCGGACAGGCACAGGTTCGGCTTGCCGTTGGTCTTGGCGATCTGCTGGCGCAGGCCGTGGAAGCGGGCCAGCTCGACCGTGCGGGTCTCGTCGGCCCAGACCAGAATGTCGTCGCCCCGCGCATTGGCGGGCCACAGCCCGACCACGCCGCGGGCGGTGAACCATTTCTCGTCGACGATGCGCTTCAACATCGCCTGCGCATCCTTGAACAGGTCCTTCGCCGCCTCGCCGACGATTTCGTCTTCGAGGATCAGCGGATAGCGGCCGATCAGCTCCCAGCTGGCGAAGAAGGGCGTCCAGTCGATGTACTCGGCCAGATCGCCCAGGTCCCAGGCGTCGAACGCCCGTACGCCCAGGAACGACGGCCGCGGGGGCAGGGGCGTCGCCGCATCGGGCTTGAAGCGGTTGGCCCGGGCGGCGGGCAGGGGCGCGCGCGCCTTGGTCTCCTGGCCACGCGCGAACTGTTCGCGGATGCGGACGTATTCGTCACGCGTCGCCTGCTCGTTCCTGGCCTTCTCGGTCGGCGACAGCAGGCCGGCGACCACGCCCACGGCGCGGCTGGCGTCGATGACATAGGTGGTCGAGCCGCTGCGATAGCCGGGCTCGATCTTGACCGCCGTATGAGTCCGGCTGGTGGTCGCTCCACCGATCAGCAGGGGAATGTTGAAGCCGCGCCGCTCCATCTCGCGGGCCACGAAGGTCATCTCGTCCAGCGACGGGGTGATCAGGCCGGACAGGCCGACGATGTCCGCGCCATGCTCTTCGGCGGCGTCGAGGATGCGGTCGGCCGGAACCATGACTCCCAGGTCGACGACCTCGTAGTTGTTGCACTGGAGAACGACGCCGACGATGTTCTTGCCGATGTCGTGCACGTCGCCCTTGACCGTGGCCATGACGATCTTGCCCGCCTGCTTACGGGGCTGGCCAGCCTTCTCGGCCTCCATGAAGGGCTCCAGCCAGGCCACCGCCTGCTTCATCACCCGCGCCGACTTGACCACCTGCGGCAGGAACATCTTCCCGGCCCCGAACAGGTCGCCGACGACGTTCATGCCGTCCATCAGCGGGCCTTCGATGACGTGCAGCGGCCGCTCGGAGGCGAGGCGCGCCTCTTCGGCGTCCGCCTCGATCCAGTCGGTGATGCCGTGCACCAGGGCGTGCTCGATCCGCTTGCCGACGGGAGCCTCGCGCCACTTCAGATCGACGACCTTGGCCGCGCCCTTTTCGCCCTTGTAAGTCGGCGCCAGCTCGACCAGCCGTTCGGTGTTGGAGACATTGGTCCGCTGCGGCCGGTTCAGGATCACGTCCTCGACCGCCTCGCGCAGCACCGGGTCGATGTCGTCATAGACGGGCAGGTCGCCGGCGTTGACGATGCCCATGTCCATCCCCGCCTGGATGGCGTGGTACAGGAAAACCGAGTGGATCGCCCGGCGCACCGGCTCGTTGCCGCGGAAGCTGAACGAGACGTTCGACACCCCGCCCGAGACGCGCGCGTAGGGCAGGGCGGTCTTAATTGCCCGCGTCGCCTCGATGAAGTCGACGGCGTAGTTGTCGTGCTCCTCGATCCCCGTCGCCACGGCGAAGATGTTGGGGTCGAAGATGATGTCCTCGGGCGGGAAGCCGATGTCGTCGACCAGCAGGCGATAGGCGCGGGTGCAGATCTCGATCTTGCGCGCGGCGGTGTCCGCCTGGCCCTGCTCGTCGAAGGCCATCACCACCACGGCGGCCCCGTAGCGCAGGCATTTGACAGCGTGCTCGCGGAACTCGGCCTCGCCGGCCTTCAGCGAGATCGAATTGACGATCGGCTTGCCCTGGACGCACTTCAGGCCCGCCTCGATCACCTCCCATTTGGAGCTGTCGATCATCACCGGCACGCGGGCGATGTCCGGCTCGGCCGCGATCAGGTTGAGGAAGGTGCGCATGGCGACGACGCCGTCCAGCAGGCCCTCGTCCATGTTGATATCGATGACCGCGGCGCCCGCCTCGACCTGCTGGCGCGCGATCGCCAGCGCGGCCGGATAGTCGCCCTCGACGATCAGCTTCCGGAATTTGGCCGAGCCGGTGACATTGGTCCGCTCGCCGACGTTGATGAAGACGGGGCGCATCAGGCTACGAGTTCAAACGGTTCCAGCCCCGACAGCCGCATGGCCGTGGGCCGCTCCGGGATCGCCCGCGGCGTCACGCCCGCGACCTCCTCGGCCACGTGACGGATGTGCTCCGGGGTCGTGCCGCAGCAGCCGCCGACGATGTTGACCAGACCGGACTTCGCCCACTCCTCGATGAAGTGCGCCGTCTCGTGCGGCTGCTCGTCGTACTGGCCCATGGCGTTGGGCAGGCCGGCGTTGGGATAGGCGGCGACCAAGGTGTCGGCGACGCGGGCCAGCTCGGCGATGAAGGGCCGCATCAACTCGCCGCCCAAGGCGCAGTTGAAACCGACCGCGAACGGCTTGGCGTGGCGCACGCTGTGCCAGAAGGCCTCGGCGGTCTGGCCCGACAGTGTCCGGCCCGAACGGTCGACGATGGTGCCCGAGATCCAGATCGGCAGCGGCTCCAGCCCCTCGTCGGCGAGGTCCAGGATGGCCTTGATCGCGGCCTTGCAGTTCAGCGTGTCTGTGATGGTCTCGATCAGATAGAGGTCGACGCCGCCCTCGTTGAGGGCCCGCACCTGCTGGCGATAGGCCTCATAGACCTGGTCGAAGGTGACCAGGCGCGCGCCGGGATCGTTCACGTCCGACGACATCGACAGCATCTTGTTCAGCGGCCCGATGGCCCCGGCCACGAAGCGCGGCTTGTGCGGCTCCTTCGCCGTCCATTCGTCGGCGACGGCGCGGGCGATGCGCGCGCCCTCCAGGTTCAGGTCGTACACGTCCTGCGGAGACAGGGCGTAGTCCTCCTGGGCGATGGTCGTGGCCGAGAAGGTGTTGGTCTCGCTGATGTCGGCGCCGGCGGCGAAATACTGGTCGTGCAGGTCGGCGATGACGTCCGGCCGGGTCAGGCACAGGATGTCGTTGTTGCCCTTCATCTGCACCGGATGGTCGGCGAAGCGGGCGCCGCGGAACTCGGCCTCCGACAGCTCGCGGCGCTGGATCATCACGCCCCAGCTGCCGTCCAGAACGAGGATGCGCTCATTGGCGGCGGTCTTGAGCGCGGCGATGCGATCCGCGCGGCTCATCGGCGCGATCCATAGGCGCTGAGCGGCCGGATCAGGGCGGGCGGCAGCAGGCGGCCGAGCCGCTCGGTCGTCCAGCGACACCCCTTGCAGCCCAGGGAAAACAACTCGGTCACGCGTCGGCTCTCTGTTCGCGCACGCCCAGCACCCGGCAGATGGCGTAGACCAGGTCGGCGCGGTTCAATGTGTAGAAGTGGAAGTCGGCGAACCCCTCTTCCTGCAGGCGGGCGCAGGTCTCGGCGGCGACCGAGGCGGCGATCAGCTTGCGGGTCTCCGGGTCGCCGTCCAGCCCGTCGAAATGGGCCGCCAGCCAGTCGGGCACGCTGGCCCCACAGCCTGCGGACATGCGTTGCAGGCCGGCGAAATTGGTCACCGGCATGACGCCCGGGACCAGCGGCACGTTGATCCCCGCCGCACGCACCCGGTCGCGGAAGCGCAGGAAGGCGTCGATGTCGAAGAAGAACTGGCTGATCGCCCGCGTCGCCCCGGCGTCGACCTTGGCCTTCAGCACGTCGATATCGTGGGCCAGAGACGGGCTCTCGGGATGGCCCTCGGGATAGCAGCCGACGCTGATCTCGAAGCCACCCCGGCGCGCCACGGCGGCGGTCAGTTCGGTGGCGTTGGCGTAGCCGTCGGCGCGCGGCGCATAGGCTCCGCCGATGCCGCCCGCGTGGCCGCCCGGCGGATCGCCGCGCAGGGCCACGATGTGGCGCACGCCCGCCGCACGATAGCCGTCGATGACGTCGTCGACCTCCTCGCGGCTGGCCTCGACGCAGGTCAGGTGCGCCGCGGGCGTCAGTTCGGTCTCGCCCAGGATGCGCTGCACCGTGCGGTGCGTCCGCTCGCGGGTCGAGCCGCCGGCGCCATAGGTCACCGAGACGAAGTCGGGCTGCAGCGGGGCCAGGCGGGTCACCGCCTTCCACAGGTTGGCCTCGGCCTCGTCGGACTTTGGCGGGAAGAACTCGAAGGACACGCGCGGCCGCGAGCTGTCCTTGCCGGCGCGGGCCACGGGACCCAGCGGCGACAGCAGCAGGGCGCGGGCCTCGGCGAGGCTGAGGGCCGGGGCGGTCATGCCGCGCTCGCTTTCGCAACGGCGGGGCGTTCGGCAGTCCAGATCGACACCGTCAGGCCCTCGGTGTCCGGCGGCAGGGCAATGGGGGCGCTGGAGACCAGGCCGGCCTCCGACAGCCAGCGGCGCATCTCCTCGTCAGCGAAGCCGAGACGGCGGTGCTGATGCTCCTCGCGCAGGTGCTCGAGCGTGTGGGGGGCGAAGTCGACGATCAGCAGCCGCCCGCCCGGCATGACGAGCCGCGCCGCCTCGGCCACGGCCGCGGCCGGGTCGGCGAGGTAGTGCAGGACCTGGTGGACCAGCACCAGGTCGGCGCTCTGTGGCGGCAGGCGGGTCGAGAAGATGTCGCCGTGGCGCAGCTCGACCTTGTCCAGCCCGGCCTTGGTGACGTTGGCGCGGGCGATGTTGAGCATGTTCTGGCTGAGGTCGAGGCCCAGCGACATGGTCGCCTTCTTGCCCAGCAGGGTCAGCATCCGCCCAGACCCGGTGCCCAGGTCGACGACGCGTTCGAACGGGCCTTCGCCCGCCGCCGCCAGGATCGCCGCTTCGACGGCGGTCTCGCAGACATAGAGCGAGCGGATGCGGTCCCACTGCGGGGCGATACGCTCGAAATAGGCGCCCGCCGCCGCCTCGCGGTCGCGTCGCACCTCCTCCAGCCGCCGGTCGTCGGCCTCGTTGGCCGAGGCGTCGAGCAGGTCCAGCACGGTGTCGATCAGGCGGCGCGCCAGCGGGTCGGACGACAGGCGGTAGAAGACTCGCGCCCCGTCCGGGAATCGCTCGATCAGGCTGGCGTCGGTCATTAGCTTGAGGTGGCGCGACACCCGCGGCTGGCTCTGGTCGAGGATGCGCGACAGCTCCATCACCGACAGCTCCTCGCCCGAGAGCAAGGACAGCACCCGGAGGCGGGTCGGCTCGCCCGTGGCGCGCAGGGCTTCGACGGTCTGGTCGGCGGTCAGGGACATGAGTGTCATATAAAGATATCCTTATATGATTATGCAAGCAAAAACCTCTGGCCAGACGGGCCTTCCGCGCACAATCTGACCGCCTGTCCACCGGTCGGGATCCCCTTGATGATGCGCCGTTCCGCCTTCGCTCTCGTTCTCTCTTCCGTCCTGCTCGCCGCCGCCGCTGCGGCGGCCCAAACGCCGCCTCCGGGCGGAACGCCGGGCCAGGGGGGCGGCCAAGGGGGCGGCCAAGGGGGCGGCCAGGGCGGTGGCATGGCGCCGCCGCGCGAGAGAGCCGGTGTCGGCCCATGGTCGGAGCGTCTGTTCGTTCGGCTCGACGCCAACCAGGATGGCTTCGTGAGCGGCTCCGAACTCGGCGTTTTGACCCAAGGTCCGGCCGGGGCCGCAGGCGGGCCCCGCCTGCGCACCGCCTTCGCCCAGTCTGACGCCAATGGCGACTCGCGCATCAGCCGCGAGGAGCTGGCCGCCGGCGCCGATCGTCTGTTCACCCGCATGGACAAGAATGGCGACGGCCGTCTCGCGGGCGACGAACTGCCCCAGCCGCCGGCCCAGGCCCGACCCGCCGGCGTGCCGATGCCCTCCCAGCCGGATCCCATGCCGACCCCCGACAGCGGCGGCGGCTGATCGACTAGTCCGCGACCGGCGTCTTCAGGGGCTCGCCGGCGAAACTGGCGGCGAGGTTCTGGATCAGCAGCATCAGCATGCCTTGAACCGCCTCGGTCGTGGCCCCGCCGGTGTGCGGAGTCAGCACGGTGTTGGGCACGTCGGCCCAGCGCGCGGCAGGCGTCGGTTCTTCCTCATAGACGTCCAGCGCCGCCTGGCCGAGCCGGCCGTCCTTCAGCGCCGCGATCAGGGCGGTTTCGTCGACCAGCTGGCCGCGCGCCACATTGACCAGCAGGCCGTGCGGCCCCAGCGCCTCGATGACGTCCTTCGAGATCAGGCCGCGATTGCTCTCGTCGGCGCGGCAGGCGACCATCAGGATGTCGCTCTCCTTCGCCAGGTCGAGGACCGAGGCCGAACGCGCCCAGGGCGCTTCCTTCTCGCGGGGACCCCACCAGCGCACCTTCAGCCGCAGGGCCTCGGCGCGTCGCGCCACCGCCTCGCCGATGGCGCCTAGGCCGACGATGCCGACGGTCTGGTCCTTCAGAGACGGGGTGATCATTCGCGATTCCGCGGTCCAGCCGCCGGCGCGCAGGCCGCGATCACCGGCCGCGATCTGCCGCCGCGCCGCCAGGATCAGGCCTATGGCCTGGTCTGCGACGTCCTCATGATTGACCCCCGGGGCATGGGTGACGGGGAGGCCGCGCGCCTTGCACCATTCCACGTCGATGCCGTCATAGCCCGAGGTGAAGCAGGCGATCAGCTGCAGGTTCGGCAGGGCTTCGATCAGATGCTTGTCGAGCGGGAACTCGCCCGCGACCACCAGGGCGCGGATGTCCGCCTGCGCCTCGACCGGCGGCCCCTCCCAGAACCGGTAGACGGTATAAGCGCCCTCGAGGAAGGGCGTCAGGGGCGCCAGATGGCGCTGCATGATGAGCAGGGCAGGGCGATCGGTCATGGCGTGATTACACCAGTCCCGATCGCCCCCGCCAAGCGTCGTTAGAACAGCCAGTCGTCGTTCGACACGCCGGCGTCGAAGCCGCCGTGGTCGAAGCCGGACAGTCCGCCGTCGTGGTGCGCCATCCGGGCTTCCAGCCCAAGGAACAGCCGGTCGGCGAGGCCCGACGCCACGTCGAAGCCGTCGAAGGCGTCGGCGGCGGTGAGGCTCGGCAGGACCTGCGCCTGATCCGAGGCCAGCGCCGGCAGGACGAAGGAATCCGCATCGGCCGCCATGAGCGGGCTGACCTCGGCGCCGCCCTTGGCCGACGGTTCGCCGATCGAGGCCGCCACGGGCGGATAGCTCAGCGTGCGGACCTGGTTGTTCGACCAGCGGATCACCTCGATCGAGGTGACGAAGGTCGAGCCGTCGCGGCCGGCGACCTTGTCGGTGATGCGCCAGCCCGAGCCGTCCGCGACGACGGTGTAGTCCGCCGCCAGCCCGCGCATTTGGATCTCGTCCTTGCCCAGCCCGCCGTTGATGGTGTCGTTGCCGCCGCGACCGCGCAGGATGTCGTTGCCCGCGCCGCCGGTGATGGTGTTGTCGAGGACGTTCCCCGTCCCGACGAAGGTCCCGGTCCCGCCGACGTACAGCAGGTTCTCGATATTGGCGCCCATCGTATAGGAGCCGATGCGGGCCTCGACGGTGTCGATGCCTTCGCCGGCGAGCTCGACGCAGGTGTCGAAGGCGTCCAGCACGTAATAGTCGTTGCCGGTCCCGCCCTGCAGCTGGTTGTTGCCGCCGCCCGAGCCGCCCCACAGGATGTCGTCGCCGCCGAAGCCCAGCAGGGTGTCGGTGCCGATGCCGCCGTGCAGGGCGTTGTTCCCGGCGTTGCCGATCAGCAGGTCGTTGTAGACCGAGCCGGTCAGGTTCTCGACGTTGGTGAAGGTGTCGGTGGCGCCGTCGCCGTCGTTGGTCGCGCGCATCAGGTCGAGGCGCGCGGTGACGCCCGCCGCAGCCAGGGTGTAGTCGACCGTGTCGGTCCCGGCGCCGCCGTTGAGCACGTCCACGCCGCCGCGGCCGCGCAGGTTGTCGTCGCCGTTGCCGCCGGTGATGGTGTTGGCCTGGGCGTTGCCGGTGGCGGCGAAGTTCCCGGTCCCGCCGAAGACGAGGTTCTCGACCGCCGGTGATGGTGTTGGCCTGGGCGTTGCCGGTGGCGGCGAAGTTCCCGGTCCCGCCGAAGACGAGGTTCTCGACGTTCAGGGCCAGGACATAGGCGTTGATCCGGGCCTCGATGGTGTCGGTCCCTTCGCCGGCGACCTCGACGACGGAATCGTTGGCTTCGAGGACGTAGCGATCGTCGCCGAGCCCGCCCTGCAGTTGGTTCACGACGCCCGAGCCGCCCCAGATCACGTCGTTCCCCGCCAGGCCCAGCAGCACGTCCGAACCCAGGCCGCCGCGCAGCACGTTGACGTTGGCGTCGCCAATCAGGGTGTCATTGAAGGCCGAGCCGGTCAGGTTCTCGATCGAGACGAAGGTGTCCGTTCCGCCTTCGCCGTCGTTGGTCGACGAGTTCGAGTTGAGCTGGGCGCGCATGCCCGCCGCGGCGGCGGAGTAGTCCGCTGTGTCGATCCCCGCGCCGCCGTTCAGCGCATCCACGCCCGCGCCGCCGGCGAGGATGTCGTCGCCGCCGGCGGCCAGCAACTGGTCGTCGCCGCGCCCCCCGGTCAGCAGGTTGGACGCGGCGTCGCCCGTGAGGCGGTCGTCGAAGGCGGAGCCTACGAGGTTTTCGATGCCGGAGAGAGTGTCGGAGGCGTCGTCGCCGTCGTCCACCGCGACACCCGCTCCGAGATCGGCGATCACGCCAGACGCGGCGCCGCCATAGTCCGCGGTGTCCACGCCCTGACCGCCGGCCAGTTCGTCCGAGCCCTGGCTTCCGATCAGCCGGTCGTCTCCGCCCATTCCGATCAGGCGATCGTTCAAGTCACCGCCCGCGAAGATCTCGGCCGAGTTCGTACCCAGGGTCAGGGACTGACCCTCGAGAACCGCCGCATCGAAGCCGGTGAAACGGAGCATCTCGAACCCTGTCAGGTGATCGGAGCCTGCGGGTCCCGTCACCAGGGTGACGCCTGCGACCGTGACGGCCGTGTAGCGCCCGCCAGCGGTTGCAAAGAGCGCGATGTCGTGGCCGTCGCCGCCGTCAAGGATGTCGTCGCCCAGGCCGCCGCTAACGACATCGTCGCCTGCGCCGCCCGAGAGGGTGTCGTTTCCGAAACCGCCGGCCAGGGTGTCGTTTCCGTCGCCCCCCTGGATCGGCAGGGGTTCGCCCGCGAAATCGTAGACCCCGTCGGAGAACTGAATCCGTTCGACACCATAAAGGCGATCCGTTCCACCGACCCCGACCACCGTCGTGTATTCGGCGTTGACGGTGACAGTGAAGGCGCTCCTCGGGCCGGAATAGACGGCGGTGTCCGTCCCTACGCCGCCGTCGAGTCGATTGTTGCCGACGCCTCCCACCAGGATGTCGTCGCCGGCTTCCCCGTAGAGCAAGTCGCTGGAGGCCATGCCCTCCAGCCTATCGTCGCCGTCCATGCCCCAAAGGGTGTCGATCCCACTGGCTCCGACGATGCGGTTGTCGAGCACATTGCCGCGGCCCGTGCGTCCCTCGGTCGTATCGAACTGTTGTCCGGCTACCGCCCCGCTGGTGAAGTTGACACTGAAGAACAGGTTCTCGACGTTGGCTTCGATCGTGTGTTCAAAGTCGTTGTAATAGCTGTGGAAAATGATTGAATCGACACCTTCTCCCGCAGCCTCGTGAACGATCGATCCGGCTTCGTAGAAGTCGTTTCCGGTTCCACCAAACATGTGACCGGTCTGGGCAATGCCCATCAGGAAATCATCCCCTGCGCCGCCGAAGGCATGGTCGCCGCGTCCGTGAATGACGCCGTTGTTGTCGTAGTGCTGGCCGAAATCGAGGTAATCGTCGCCGTCGCCGCCGTTCAGTGTGTCCGTCCCACCACCGCCCTCTAGACGATCGTTCCCGGCGTCGCCGTACAGGGTGTCATCGCCGTCGTTCCCATAGAGGCGATCCGCGCCGCCGGCGCCGCGCAGGACATCGTCACCCTCCTGGCCCCACATCTGGTTGACCGCGTCATTGCCGAAGAAGACGTCGTCCCTGTAACTGCCGCCCGCATCGAACGGCATCGGCGCACCCGCCGGGGGAGCCCCCCGGAAATTGTCGGTCGACAACTCCCAGACGTTGACGCCCCGCAGGTAGGCGACCGTCTGGAAATAGGTTCCGTTCCAGACCTGGACCTGCGACCCGTCCCAGCTTTGGCCAATCTTCAGAATGTTCGAAGCGAAGAGGTCTTGGTCGGGCGAGACGCCCGGCAGCAGGGTGGCGAGGAAGGGCGCCACGTCAATGACGTCGCCCCCGGGACCGGCCTGAAAGTCGTTGATGAAGGTGGCCTGGTGGAAGTTTCGGGCGCGTTCCGGAGCGAAGAATTTGAACGTGTCCCGCCCGTCGCCACCGAGGACCTGCATGCCTTCGCCGACGGTGCGGCAATGGATGATGTCGTCGCCGGCGCCGCCGTCGATCGACAGGTTCCAGGCCCCGACGCCTGAGAGGGTGTCGGCGCCATCTCCGCCCAGGATGCGCACTATGTCGAGCTCAATCCCGCCGACGTAGAACTCGATGCGATCGTCGCCCGCTCCGCCGTCGAGCAGGACATCGATGGGATCGCGACTGGGAATTGCGCGGATTCCGACCGAAGCCGCAGGAAGGGAGTTGATGACGTCGTTTCCGTCATCACCGAACAACTGGTGGTCGCCCACTCCGGCCGTCAGCCGGTCGTCGCCGGCGGCGCCATGGATGATGTCGTCCCCGTACAGGCCGTTGAGAATGTCGGCGCCGCCTCCGCCGTTCATCGTGTCATGGTAGTGGGTGCCATTGCGGGAATCGCCTGCCGCGGTCCCGACCCAGTCCAGGCGCGCGTGCAGGGCTGAAATCCGGGTGTCGGAAAATTGCAGCCACTCCGCCTCGATGATCCGCGCTGTCCCGTCAGGGCCCGTCACGGTGACGCCGTCGCGATCGTTGTTGGTCCAGGTCACCGTGTAGGCGGATCGCGGCCCCGAGAAGACGACCGTGTCTTCGCCGGCGCCGGCATGGATCAGATCGGTCCCGCCCCGGCCTTCGATGAGGTCGTCGCCGCCGCCGCCGGTGATGGTGTTGGCACCGGAGTCCCCGCGCAGAATGTCGGCCATGGCCGAACCGGCGAGGCCTTCGATGGACGCCAGCGTGTCCCAGCCGTCTCCGCCGGTGTCCTGTCGGTCGGAAAGAGTCAGGTCGACCTGAACGCCGGCCCGGGCGGTCGAATAGTCGGCGACGTCGACGCCTTCGCCGCCGGACAGGATGTCGTCGCCCGTCCCCCCCATAAGGAGATCCCCGCCGGCGCCGCCTTCGAGCCGGTCGGTCCCGTCGCCGCCGCCGAGGACGTCGTCGCCGTCCCCGCCGTCGACCAGGTCGTCGCCCGCTCCGCCGGCCAGGATGTCGGCTTCGCCCAGTCCCGATAGGGTGTCGTCGCCCCCGCCAGCCGTGAGGAAGTTTCGTAGTTCCGTTCCGGTGAAGACGGCGCCGGCAGCCGGGGGCGGGCTTTCGGGCGGCGGGCCAAACCGGATCGCGCTTTGCCAGCCGGCGTCGACCCTGACGAAGCCGCCGCCCCGGCTGATGCCTCCGTAGTCCCCGGCGCCCACCGACCAGCCGGCGCCGATCAGATAGATGAGGTCGCCTTCGGCCGGATTGAAATCGACAAGGGTGTCGTTGAACACCGACCCATCGACCGTCGCGTCGAAGACGAAGATGTCGGCGCCGGCGCCCCCGATAAGGATGTCAGCCCCAGCGCCGCCGATGAGCCGGTCGGATCCGTCGCCGCCGCGCAGTATCTCCCCGGCGGAAGTGCCGGTCAGGACATCGTCGCCCGACCCGCCGTCGAGGGCCGCGCGGGGCGTGCTGGGATCGCCAGGCGCCGGCCGCGGCGTGGGCCGGGCGGGCGGGGCGGGGGCCGTCGGCATTGCGGGCTGAACGGCTGTTGCGCTGAAGGTGAAGCGATTGGGATATGCGCTGAGGACCGCGACTGTCTGGTTGCGGAAGGTTAGGCTGTCCGTGTCGGACAGGTGCATCACCACATCGGCGCCGACCTGTTCGAGGCTTCGCCATCCTGCGTAGCCTCCGATGAAGACGACATCGCCTTCCAGGATGTTGAAATCCGTGATGGCGTCCCGTCCATCCCCGGCATGAAACCGGAACGTATCGGTATTGGCGCCGCCGGTCAGGACGTCGTCGCCCCCGCCGCCCCACAGCTGATCGAGGCCGATGCCGCCCGACAGGGTGTCTGCCTCCACGCCCCCGTAGAGGACGTCTGATCCGGCCCCGCCGGAAACGCCGCCGAGTTGCCTGCCGCCGCGACCATCGAAGATGTCGTCCCCGGCGAGCAGCTCCACCAGACCTGTGATCAGCCCGCGATTGTAGACGGCGTCCTCGACCTCCCGCGTCGAGACCCGACCTCGCAACTCGCCCGTGTTCCAGACGATCTGAGCGGCCCAGCGTTCGGTGGAGGGGTTGTTGGAGTTGGAACCATATCGGAGGGCGTAATCCGCCTCGACAATGCCCGCGTTCAGCACGATGCCGTCCATCGACCCGTAGCTGATGCCCATGCTGTCGAGGGCCGCCGTATCATCCGTCACGCGGATATGGCCGCTGTTGTACAGGTAGGCTGCGTGGATGGAGAATATTCCGGCGCCGCCGCCGGCGGCATTGTGCACGGTGATCTGGCCGCTGTTCCAGACGGTTGTGCCGTCGAGGCCGTAGCCTACGCCGGCGGTTTGGATGTCGATCGGTCCGGTGCTCGCAATCGCACCGGCCACGATGCCGTACGTCTCGCTTCCGCCGGAGACCTGGATCAGACCATCGTTCCAAACGGGCTCCAGGACGCCGTCGATACCGACCGTGATATCCCAGCTCTCGTTCACAACGGCCACGATTCCTGTGGCGAGGTTGTGGACCAGGCTGCTGCCATCATAGCCCGGCAGTCCGTTAAAGATGCCGCTGACGCGCCCCTCCGTGCCCGCAGAGGCGTGGAGGCGGACTTCTCCATAGTTCCAGATCGACGTTGGAGTCGGATAATGCGCGTTGGCGGCCGTCAGCACGCCGATAGCGCCATAGCTCCACCCGCCTGTCTCCATCACGAACGGGTCGTTCAGGATCAGCTTCTCGCCGACCGCGATGATGACGTTCTCATCCGTCGCCAAGGTGGAGTCGCGCGCCGGCGCCGGCTCGGACGGGAGCGGCGTCGACGAGAATTGAAGGCGATCCGCAATGGAGGCCGCCTGAACGCCCTTCAGCAGGATTATGTCTGTTGACGACAGGGTGATGCGGGTGTCCGCCCCCACCTGGGTGATCGAGACGGCGCCGTCGTAGCCGTAGATTTTCAGGCTGTCGTCGGCGTCGAAATCCGTAACGACGTCCGAGCCGTCGCCGGCGGTGAAGATGAAGGTGTCGGCGCCGAGGCCACCGGCGAGGGTGTCGTTGCCCGTGCCGCCGATCAGGATGTCGTTTCCCTTGCCGCCGATCAGGCGGTCATTGCCGGCGATGCCCTCGAGGATGTTGTCGGCCGCGGAGCCGGTGATGGTGTCGCTCCAGGCGCTGCCGAGGACATCTTCGAAATTGGAGACGACGTCCGATCCTTGGCCCTGCACGGTACCCACCGACAGGTCGATCGTCACCGCCCGCAGGGCGTCGAGATAGGACAGGGTGTCCCAGCCGTCGCCGCCATCGAGGTTGTCATTGCCTCGGCCACCGTCGATGAAGTCGTCGCCGCCGCCGCCGTGAATGCGGTCGGCGTGCTCGCCCCCGAACAGATAATCGGTTCCGGTGCCGCCGATTAGAATGTCGGCCCCGTCGCCGCCGTACACCGCATCCAGTTGGACGCCGCCGGCACCGTCGAACACGTCGATGCCGTGGGACAGGAAGACCGGTCCAGTGATCAGTCCGTAGTTGAGCACGACATCGTCGCCGAACGCCGTATAGATCGCTCCGCGCAACTCACCCGAGGCTGCGTTGGTGATGACGTCGGCGTTCGCTTGGGAGGTGGCGAGCAGCCCGCCTCCATAGGCGTAGTAGGCGTAGTCCCCCTCGATCACGCCGGCGTTGAACAGGTCCGCCCGGCCTTGGTTGCTGCTGCCGCTGCTGGTGTAGAAATAAGCGAAGTAACCGATACTAATGCCGTTCGTCGCCTGTGCGGAAATCGTACCGTAGTTCTCGTGCCGGCCCGAACCGTGCACCTGCACGCCGACGCCCTGCAGGCCGCCGGCGGCTTCGATTACGCCGTAGTTGTAAAAGTCCCCTTCGCGCACCGACGCTCCGGTCGCGAACTCGACGGCGGTGGATCCAATGTAGCCGTGGTTGACCAGCAGATCGTCGATGACGTCGACTGCGATGGCGTCCTGGATGCCCGAGGCCGTTATGCGCCCGTTGTTGATCGCCGCCCCGGCCTGGATCCCGCGAATGACGGCTGGCGGGGACATCGCCACGCCGGTATCCGAAACATGGAAGGTTCCGGTCGCTTCATTGATGAAGGTGTTGGTCCGCATGCCGTAGGCGACCGGCCAGCGCGGAACATAGAAGAGCGTCTCGCCGGCGTTTCGGAAGACGCCCCCAACGACATAGTTTCCGACCGAATCGGGATTGTCAGTCCCGTAAGTGACCAGACGGCCGCCGACGCCCACACGCAAACCACCTGATACGCTCGGCATGCCAAATCCCCCCACGCTACGCGACTATGAGGCGTGCTAGCAGGCGGAAGCTTTGCCGGAAAGGCCGTCAGCTTCTGGACCCTGACAACAGGGCTCGGAGCGTGGTGAGAAAGAAGGCGGGCCCGGATTCTGGACCCGCCCCACTGACCCCTACCGCCCGAACTTCTGGAATTTAATCCGGTGCGGGATCAGGCTGTCGGCGCCCAGGCGGCGCTTTTTGTCTTCTTCGTAGGCCTCGAAGTTGCCTTCGAACCATTCGACGTGGCTGTCGCCCTCGAAGGCGAGGATGTGGGTGGCCAGGCGGTCGAGGAACCAGCGGTCGTGGGAGATGACCACGGCGCAGCCGGCGAACTCCTCCAGGGCCTCCTCGAGGTTCTGCAGGGTCTCGATGTCCAGGTCGTTGGTCGGTTCGTCGAGCAGGATCAGGTTGCCGCCCGAGGCCAGGGTTTTGGCGAGGTGCACGCGGTTGCGCTCACCGCCGGACAGCTGGCCGACCTTCTTCTGCTGGTCGCCGCCCTTGAAGTTGAAGCTGCCGACATAGGCGCGGCTGTTGATCTCGCGCTTGCCGACCATCATCACGTCGGTGCCGCCGGAGATCTCCTGCCAGATGGTCTTGTTCGGATCGAGCGCGTCGCGGCTCTGGTCGACATATGCCAGCTTGACCGTCTCGCCGACCTTGATGGTGCCGCCGTCCGGCGTCTCCTGGCCGGTGATCAGCTTGAACATGGTCGACTTGCCGGCGCCGTTCGGGCCGATGACGCCGACGATGCCGTTGGGCGGCAGCTTGAAGGTCAGGTTGTTGAACAGCAGCTTGTCGCCGTACGACTTCTCCAGGCCCTCGACCTCAAGCACGACGTTGCCCAGGCGCGGGCCGGGCGGGATCTGGATGACGGCGAAGGACTGGGCGCTGCGCGAGTTTTCCTGCTCGGCGACCATCTTCTCATAGGCGGCCAGACGGGCCTTGGACTTGGCCTGCCGGGCCTTGGCGCCCGAGCGGACCCATTCCAGTTCGCGGGTGAGGGCGCGCTGACGGGCTTCGGATTCCGACTGCTCCTGCACGACGCGCTTGGTCTTGGCTTCCAGCCACGAGGAGTAGTTGCCCTCGTGCGGGTGGCCCTTGCCGCGGTCCAGCTCCAGCGTCCACTTGGTCACCAGGTCCAGGAAGTAGCGGTCGTGGGTCACCAGGATGACGCAGCCCGGGAAATTCTCCAGGTGGTGCTGCAGCCAGGCGACCGACTCGGCGTCCAGGTGGTTGGTCGGTTCGTCGAGCAGCAGCATGTCGGGCTTGCTGAGCAGCAGGCGGGCCAGGGCCACGCGGCGCTTCTCACCGCCGGACAGGTTGGTGATCTCCCAGTCGTCCGGCGGGCAGCGCAGGGCGTCCATGGCCATTTCGATGCGGCTGTCGATGTCCCACACGTCGCCGGCGTCGATCTTCTCCTGGAGGGCGGTCATCTCCTCCATCAGCTCGTCGGTGTAGTTCTCGCCCAGTTCGGCGGCGACGGCGTTGAAGCGATTGACCCACTGCTTCTCTTCGCACCAGGCCTCGACGTTCTCACGGACGTTCAGGGCCGGATCCAGTTGCGGCTCCTGCTCCAGGTAGCCGCGCTTGACGCCGTCGGCGGCCTTGGCCTCGCCGGAGAATTCCTTGTCCAGGCCGGCCATGATCTTCAGCAGGGTGGATTTACCCGAGCCGTTGACGCCGACGACGCCGATCTTGGCGTCGCTGTAGAAGCTCAGCCAGATGTTCTCGAAGATCTTCTTGCCGCCGGGGAAGGCCTTGGTCAGGCCCTGCATCTGGAAAATGTATTGCTGCGCCATGAGGTGCGGTGCGCCCTGTCGTTCGGGTGTCGGGGGAGGTTGGCGCGGGATGTAGCGACCGGCGCGGCTTTCGGCAAATCCGTAGCGGCGGGGGAGGGCGGTTTGATGGCGGCGGGAACCGGCTGCACGCAGCCGGATTGCGGTTCCAAGCCGTCGGAGATTCCCATGCGCCGCTCCCTGCTGTTCGGCCTCGCCCTCGTGGCCGCCGCCGTATCCGCCGCGCCGGCGCTGGCCCAGTCGCCGCCGCCGGGCGTCTTCCGCGTCGAGCAAGTCGCTGAGCGTCAGGTCGGCAGCCTGCCCGACGGGCCGCTTTACTGGCGCGTCGAGTCCGCGCCGGCGCCGTTCTCGACCTCGACCATGGACGAGGACTACGCCCTGACCGGTGAGGCCGACGGCAAGGCCTGGCGCTTCACGCTGGGGCCGCAGGGCGCGCGGACGCCCGGCATGCGGCTGGAAGGGGAGGTGGGGCCTGTCGCCCTGCCGGAGGCGCCGTCGGGCTACGTCATCCGGGTCAACCGCGCCGGCGGCTCGCCCGGCTCGAAGACCGAGGTGCATTCGCATCCGGGCGCGGAGGCCTTCCTGGTCCGCAAGGGCCGGCTGTGCCAGCGGACCTCGCACGGCGAGACCGAGGCCGGGGCCGGCGAGACGATGAACGGCCACGAGCCCGGGCTGGTCATGCAACTGACCAGTTGCGGGGAGGCTGACCTCGACCAGTGGGTGATGTTCGTGCTGGATGCTTCAAAGCCGTTCTCGAGCCCGGCGAGCTTCGAGGCTGAGTAGCCGGAGGCGGATCGCCGCCTCCGGCCAGGGGCGTCAGGCGCCGACGCCGCCGTCGACGAGCAGGCTCGTACCGGTGATGTAGTTCGCGCCCGGTCCGGCCAGGAAGGCGACCGCCGCGGCGATGTCCGTCGGCTGGCCGAAGCGGCCGAGGGAGATGCCGCTCAGCAGGCCGGCGGCGTTGGGTCCATCGGCGGGGTTCATGTCGGTGTCGGTGGCACCCGGCTTGACCAGGTTCACGGTTATGCCTTTGGGGCCTAGCTCGCGCGACAGGCCCAGGGTGAAGGCCTCCAGGGCCGACTTGGTGGCGGAATAGACGGTCACGCCCGCGAAAGGCACGCGGTGGGCCAGGACGCTGCTGATCGAGATGATCCGGCCGCCTTCGCCCAAGTGGGGCAGGGCCGCCTGGGAGGTCAGCAGAACGCCGCGGATGTTGACGTTCAGGAGGGCGTCAATCTCCTCGGTCGACTGGTCGGCGAACAGCGTCCCGCCCGCGATGCCGGCGTTGTTGACGACGATGTCGAGGCCGCCGAGGCCCTTGACCGCGCCGTCCACGGCCTTGCGCGGCCCCTCGACCGATCCGGCGTCGGCCTGGACCACAACGGCGTTGCGGCCGGCGGCGCGGATGTCGGCCGCGACGGCTTCGGCGCGATCGGCCGACTTCTCATAGGTGATGGCCACGTCGGCGCCGTCGGCGGCGAGCTGGCGGGCGATGGCGGCGCCGATGCCGCGGCTGCCGCCGGTGACGAGGGCGCGTTTGCCGGCGAGCGGGAAGGTGGCGGTCATGCTGTGATTTCCATTCTGTAACGATTGCTACGGAACGCCAGATGGAAAGCTTGCCTCCGACCGTCAAGGGATTATGTATCGATCATTCGAAAATAAGGTCCGGAAGCCGCCATGGCGGGACGTCCCCGCAGTTTTGATCGCGATGAAGCCCTTTCCAGCGCCCTGCGGGTGTTCTGGACGAAGGGCTATGCTGACGCTTCCATGGCGGATCTGACCACGGCCATGGGGATCAATGCGCCCAGTCTGTATGCGGCCTTCGGGAGCAAGGAGGCGCTCTTTCGCGAGGCGGTGCGGCTCTACACCGACCGCGAGGGCACGGCGCTGTGGACGTCGATGACCGAGGCCCCGACGGCGCGCGTAGCCGTCGAGGGCCTCCTCATGGCGACGGCGGAGGCCAGCGGACGTTGCGATCGGCCGAAAGGTTGTCTGCTTGTGTTGTCCGGCGCCCATCCGGACGCCCTGCCGGAAGCCGCATGCGGCGAGGTGGCGAAGATCCGCGAGGACTCTCGCGCGGCGATGGAGGCCCGCCTGCGGCAGGCGCAGTCGTCGGGCGAGCTCGGCGCCGCGGCCGACCCGACGGCCATCGCGGCCTTCTACACGACGGTGCAGCAGGGGATGACCTTCCGGGCCCGCGAAGGCGCGACGCCGGACGAACTGACCGCCACCGCGCGCGCCGCCATGCTGGCCTGGGACGGGCTGGCGGCGAAATCGAGCTAGCCTGCGGCGGGAAGGGCTGCGGCCCTGACCCTCGCCGGGGAGCGGTTCGCCCGCCGCTAGCCCGCCAGTTGGGCCGCCTCGACAGCGCAGTCGCGGGTCGGCGTCGAGCCGGCGGTGCGAGCGGCGGCGATCTCGGCCCGGGCGGCGGCCAGGTCGGTCTGGAACTCGGGCGCGGCCTGCAGGCGAGCCACAGTGGCCGAGGCCATGACGCGGCCTTCCTCGGTGTCGCTTAGCCAGTGGACGTTGCAGACCACCCGGCTCTGCCCGAACGCCCGACCCCGGGCGAGGACCTGGTTCTGTCGGTCCGGCGCAGCCTCCGTTAGGATCAGGGCCCAACCCCAGCCGATGGCGCTGTGTCCGGATGGGTAGGAGCCGTCGTGACGCAGGAACTCGGCCTGCTCCGGGGTGCAGATCTCCGTTGAGGTGACCACGAACGGCCGGGTCCGTTGGTATTTGGTCTTGGTCGGGTAGGTCGACAGTCCGACGTCGGCCATGCTCCGGCGCAGCAGCGTGTAGGTATGCGGCGTGCCCGCCTCGCTGATCGCGACGCCCAGGGCGCACTCGAAGGTCTGCGCTGCGCCGGGCAGGTCGAGATTGGCGTCCTGGGTCGCCTGGGCCCACCGCGGGCTGCCGCGCAGGGCCTGACCGGCGCGGGCGGCCTCGTCGTCGCGCGCCTGGGCCGCCGAACCGGCTTCCGGCGGCGCTGGGAGGATGGCCAGGCTGTCGGGGGCGCCGCCTCGGGGCAGGTAGGCTGCGGCCATGATCGCCTGCAGTTCGGCCTGCTCCCTGGCGGAAAGCGACTGGGTCTGCGGGGCGGCGGGCTCCTGCGAGGCGGAGACGCCGGTCAGGATCGTCGCCGCTACGACGCCTTTCGCCAGCAACTTCAGGGACATGGTCGGGGCTCCACGGAATTTGCACTCCGTGGCACCTTCCGGCGCCGATCGGCGCGAGTTTATCGGGCGAAACCCCGAAACCGCCTGCGGCGAGCCCCCGCGAGGCTCAGGCGTAGTTGAAGCTGATCGAAATGCGCTCGGACTTGGCCGCGTTCGGCGGCACCTCATGCCGCAGCCAGCTCTCCCACATCAGCACCGTGCCCGGCTGCGGGGCAAGGTAGACGAAGGGCTTCTCGGCCTCGGGGGCGTCGGGATGGACGCCCGGCCGGGCCATCATCATCGGCAGGCGCGGATCCTCCAGCTTCAAGGCCGAGGCGCCGTCGGGCGTCTCGACATAGACCGTGCCCGAAAGGAAGGCGTGCGGGTGGATGTGGCCGGTGTGGCCGCCGCCCGGCTTGAGAATGTTGACCCAGATGTTGTCCAGCCGCGGCTTGCGCGCCAGGTCGAAATTCAGCGCCTTTGCATAGGCTTGCGCGTGGCGGTCGAGGTGCCGCTTCAGCTCGGCGAACTCGGGCAGGCGCTGCGGCAGGTCGGTCAGCGAGCCGTAGGAGGTGTAGCCGCGATAGGCGTGCTCACGGCACCAGGCCCGCCCCGCCAGATCCTCCGCCGCCAGCATCCGGCAGGCGTCGGCGAGCTCGGCGTTGAACGTCTCGAAGCCGGGCGTGACCGCCAGCGACGCTTCATAGACCTGGGTGACGAAAAGGGGGCGCAGGGACATGGCGGGTGGCATAGCGGCTCGTGCGAGGCCCGGAAAGACCGGCGCAGGCAAGTGGCTAGTGGTTAGTGGCTAGTGGCTGGCCGCCGCCGGGGACGCCGTGCTGACCGCGCTGCCCCCCGCCATGTCGGTTGAATGCCGCAGTCGCCGCGCCACCGCTCACTAGCCACTAGCCACTAGCCACTAGCCACTAGCCACTTCAGCTCCACCCCAGCCCGGCCTCGCCCCGCAGGATCGCCTCCGCCTCCGCCGTGTGCTTCGCGCCGCCGCGTTCATGCAGCACCAGCGGCGGCAGCAGTCGCAGCGGCGCCTTGCCGGTCTTGATCGCCCGCACCAGCACCCGCTTGGCCGGCTCGTCGGCGTGGGGGTGGATCGGGCGGATGGCGAAGGAGCCGGCCGTCTCGCCGAGCAGGGACAGCAGGTCGGCCAGGCGGTCGGCGCGGTGGATGACCACGATCCGCCCGCCCTCGCGCACCGCCTTGAGCAGGAAGCGCGTCCAGGCGGCCAGGCCGTCGTCGGCCATCCAGGCGCCGTGCTTGCCAGGTGAGGGCGCCCGCAGCGCGCCCGGGTCGTCGAAGAAGGGCGGGTTCGACACCGCCCAGTCGAAGGTCTCCAGGCCCAGGGCCCGAAAGCCCCCGGCGACGTCGCCCGTGATGATCTCGGCCGCCGCGCCGTTCAGGGTCGCATTCTCGCGGGCCAGGGTCGCCATCGCCGCGTCGCGCTCGACCCCAGCCAGAATCAGGCCGGGCGTGCGGGCGTGCGTCTGCATCAGCACCGCGCCGGCGCCGCAGCCCGCCTCGATCAGCCGTTCGCCGGCCTTCGCCTCCGCTGTCGCGGCCGCCAACAGGGCCGCGTCCAGGCCGGCGCGATAGCCCTTGGCCGGCTGGCGCAGCCGGACCCGGCCGCCCAGCAGGGCGTTCTCGACGATCTCGGTGGTTTCGGCGGATGCGACGGTCACGCGGCTTGACCCTTTCTGGCCCTCCCACCATTGTGCGCCGCACCGTCGTCGGGCAAGGCGTCGGTCTGATTTTCCAGCGCGTTTCCTCCCGGTCGCGCTTGCTCATGAGTCTTCCGTTGGACGCTGTCACCGTCGCCGAGGCCCGCCCCAAGGGCGACGTCGAATCCCTGGTTCGGCTGGCGAAGGACGACATGGCGGTGGTCGACGCCCTGATCGTCGAGCGCATGCAGTCCGACGTGCCGGTGATCCCGCTGCTGGCCGAACACATCGTCTCCGCCGGCGGCAAGCGCCTGCGTCCGCTGCTCACCATCGCCGCCGCCCGCGCCGTCGGCGCCCCGAACGGTATGGACGCCGCCGTCCGCCTGGCCGCCTCGGTCGAGTTCATCCATACGGCCACCCTGCTGCACGACGACATTGTCGACGCCTCGGACCTGCGCCGCGGCAAGGTCGCGGCCCACCTGATCTGGGGCGCGCCGTCCAGCGTGCTGGTCGGCGACTTCCTGTTCGCCCGCGCGTTCGAACTGATGGTCGAGACCGGCCAGATGCGCGCCCTGGGCATTCTCGCCAAGGCCTCCAGCGTCATCTCCGAGGGCGAGGTGCTGCAGCTGACCCGGGCCCACGACCTGGCGCTCGACGAAGCCACCTATCTGCAGATCATCTCGGCCAAGACCGCAGAGCTGTTCGCCGCCGCCGCCGAGTCGGGCGCGGTGGGCGCCGGCGCTGACGAGATCGCCGTCCAGGCCCTGCGCGACTACGGCCAGAACCTCGGCCTGGCCTTCCAGCTGGCCGACGACGCCCTCGACTACGGCGGCCAGTCGGCGGCCCTGGGCAAAAACACCGGCGACGACTTCCGCGAAGGCAAGGTGACCCTGCCGCTGCTGTTCGCCGCCGAGCGCACGGCCGGTCGCGAGGACGCCTTCTGGGACCGCACCATCAACAAGGGCCAGCGCACCGAGGACGACTTCCGCCGCGCCCGCGAGCTGGTGCTCGGCTCCGGCGCGCTGGGCGCCACCATCGAGACTGCCTACCGCTACGCCGACCTGGCCAAGGCCGCGCTCGAGCCCCTGCCGCAAAGCGACTGGCGCACGGCGCTGGAGCTGCTGGCGGACTTCGCGGTCAGCCGGGCGGCCTGATCGCTTCTGTGCTGAAGGGACTCGACGAGGACGAACGCCTCCGCGAGCTCCGGGAGCGCTTTCGATCGGCGACGCCGCCTCGATTCCAGCGGCGTAGGCGAGTGGGCGTGGCCGCTGTGCTCGCGGCCGTCACCCTTATCGCCCTGGCGCTCTGGCTGGCCCCGATGGTCGGCGGCCTGCTGGCCCCTTAGCGCAGCCCCGCGCAGAACCGCTGGATACGGGCGCAGGCCTCTTCCAGCACCGTCTCCGACGTCGCATAGCTGATGCGGAAATAGGGGCTGAGGCCGAAGGCTTCGCCCTGGACCACGGCCACGCCCTCGGCGTTGAGCAGTTCGGCGGCGAAGGTGGAATCGCCATCGATGACCACGCCGCTCTCCGTCGCCTTGCCGATCAGTCCGGCGATGGACGGATAGACGTAGAAGGCGCCCTCCGGCGTTGCGCAGGTGACGCCCGCCGTCTGGTTCAGCATCGAAACGACCAGGTCGCGGCGCTTTTCGAAGGCTGCGCGGCGTTCGGCCATGAAGTCCTGCGGTCCGTTCAGCGCCTCGACGGCGGCCCATTGGCTGATGCTGGTCGGGTTGGAGGTGGTCTGGCTGGCCACCTTGCGCATCAGGTCGATCAGCGGCTTGGGCCCGCCGGCGTAGCCGATGCGCCAGCCGGTCATGGCGTACGCCTTGGAGACGCCGTTGACCGTCAGGGTGCGATCGATCAGGTCCGGCGCCACCTGGGCGATGGTCGTGTACTCGAAGTCGCCGTAGACGAGGTGCTCGTACATGTCGTCGGTCAGCACCCAGACGTGCGGGTGGCGGCGCAGGACATCGGCGAGGCCCTCCAGCTCGGCGCGCGTATAGGCGGCGCCGGTCGGGTTGGACGGGCTGTTGAGGATCAGCCAGCGGGTGCGCGGCGTGATCGCCGCCTCGAGCACGGCGGGCAGCAGCTTGAAGCCGTCCTTCTCCTCGCCGATGACGGTGACCGGCTCGCCGCCGGCCAGCAGGACCATGTCGGGATACGAAACCCAGTACGGAGCCGGCACGATCACCTCGTCGCCCGGGTTCAGGGTGGCGACCAGGGCGTTGAAGATGACCGGTTTGCCGCCGGGCGCGACGTGGATCTGGGCCGGAGCGTAGTCGAGGCCGTTCTCGCGCTTGAACTTGGCCGAGATGGCCGCCTTCAGCTCGGGCATGCCGTCGGCGTCGGTGTATTTGGTCTCGCCGCGGCGGATGGCGGCGATGGCCGCCTCCTTGATGTTCTCGGGCGTGTCGAAGTCCGGCTCGCCGGCGCCCAGGCCGATGACGTCGCGACCCTCGGCTTTCAGCTGCCTGGCCTGCGCGGTCACCGCGAGAGTGGCCGACGGCTTGACGCGGGCGAGGGCGGAGGACTGCAGGCTGGACATGGCGACTCCCGGGAAGGCGGTCCTCATTACGCAGATGCGAAGGGGGGATCAATTGAACGTCCGTTTCACAACACTGCTTTGCCAACCATGCGTCGCGAAGGGACGCGCAGGCTGTAATCGGGGCCGCCCGGCACGCCGCCTGCATCACCGCGCCGCACGCTCGTCCCCGGCGACGCCGCGCCGATCCGGTGCTAAGGAACGGCGGATGCTGAAGGCCATGCGGGACATGATCCGGCGGATGGGCTTCGTCGGCGCGGTGCTGCTGACGATGGCCTTCGCCATGCCCGCCTTCGAGAGCCACGCCTGCGCCGAGGAGCTGTCGCCGACGACGGCCGAGGCGGTCGCAGGGGCGGCTGATGACGCCGGCGAGGCCTGTCCCGACTGCGGTCCGGCCTGCGCCAACGGCTGCTGCCACGCACCGCACGTCGCCACGGCGGCCGAGTTGCCCGGCGGACCGGCCGCGCCCGTCTTCGCCAAGGCGGCGCACTGGCGGCATGTCACCGGCGCGCCCCTGGACCGCCCCGGCGGGCCTGACCGACCTCCACGCCTCTGATCCCCGGCCGGGCCTGAGCCCGGCGCCCCGAGCTGCGCGCGACGTCCGACGTCGCGCGTCCTGAACGCTGGCCCCGACGCCGTCGGGCGAGGATCGATGATGACTATCCAAAGACATTGGCTGATGACCGGCGCCGCCGTCGTCGTCGCCCTGGGCGTGGGCTTCGGCGCCGCCCAACTGATAAACCGGCCCCCGGCCGAGGCCGAGGCCGAACATGCCGAAGAGGGCCATGCGGAAGAGGGCGGCGCAGACGGCTTCGTCGCCCTGTCGCCTGAGGCGGCCGCGCGCGCGGGCGTCGCCGTGGTCGCCATCCAGAGGGGCGGTGGAACGGAGCTGAAACTGCCCGGGCGCGTCGCCTTCGCCCCCGGCGCGGAGGCGGCCGTCGACGCGCCGCTGCCCGGCGCCGTCCTGCGGGTCCACGTCGGCCTGGGCGACCGGGTGGCGGCCGGCTCGCCGCTGGTCACCCTGCGCAGCCCGGAAGGCGCCGCTTCCCGCGCCACCGTGGACGCCGCCGCCGCCGCCGCCGAAGCCGCCCGGGCCGCCGAGCGTCGCGACCGCGCGCTTTTCGAACAGGGTTGGGTCGCCCAGGCCCGGGTCGACGTCAGCGCCGCCGAGGCGCGCCGGGCCGAGGCCGAGCTCCGCGCCGCGCGTGCTCGCGTGGGAGCCTATGGCGCTCCCGGGGCCGACGGCCTGACGGTGGTGCGCAGCCCCATGGCCGGCGTGGTCACCCGGCTCAGCGCCGCCCCCGGGCAGGTGCTCCACGAGGAGGCGCTGCAGGTCGCCGCCGTCGCCGACGCCGCGCGCGTCGAACTGGTCTTCGAGGCCCCGCCCAGCGCCGCCGCCCTGCTGAAGGTCGGCGACCGGCTGGAGAGCACCCTCGCCGGCGCCCAGGCGGTGACCGGCGTGGTCACCGCCATCGCCCCCGCCAACTCGGGCGGGGTTGTCATCGTCCGCGCCCGGCCAACGGGCGCCGTCCCCCCGGCCGGGACGGTGATCTCGGCCCGGGTCGCGGCCGGGACGGGGACCGGCGCCCTCGTGGTGCCGCTGGACGCGGTGCAGACGGTCGACGGCGCCCCGTCGGTCTTCGTCGTAGAAGACGGCGGCTTCCGGGCCCATCCGGTGGTCACCGGCCGCAGCGCCGAAGGCCGGGTCGAGATCCTCTCCGGCCTGACCGGCGACGAGCGCATCGCCGGGGCCGGCGCCTTCCTGCTCAAGGCCGAACTGGCCAAGGGCGAGGCGGAGCACGGGCACTGACATGCTGGACCGTCTTATCGACGCCTCGGTGCGTTTCCGCTGGCTGGTCATCGGCCTCGCTGTCGTCGCCGCCCTGTTCGGCGCGCGCGAGCTGCTGCGACTGCCCATCGACGCCGTGCCCGACATCACCAACCGCCAGGTGCAGATCACCACGGTCGCGCCCGCCCTCGGCCCGGAGGAGGTCGAGCGGCAGGTGACCTTCCCGCTGGAGACCGCCCTGGCGGGCGTCCCCGGCCTGACCGAGACGCGCTCGCTGTCGCGCCACGGCTTCTCCCAGATCACCGCCGTCTTCACTGACGAGACCGGCATCTATTTCGCCCGCAGCCTGGTCAACGAGCGGCTGCAGGGCGCGCGCGAGGACCTCCCGGCGGGCCTTTCGCCCTCGATGGGGCCGGTCGTGACCGGTCTGGGCGAGGTCTACATCTGGACCCTGGAGCTGACCGGCCCCGGGGCGCGGCCCGGCGCGGTCGTGATCACGCCCGAGGGCGAGCGGCTGGTCACCGACCAGGACAAGGCCACCTGGCTGCGCACGCTCCAGGACTGGATCGTGGCGCCCCAGCTGAAGACCGTCCCCGGCGTCGCCGGCGTCGACGTGCTGGGCGGCTATGTGAAGGAGTACGCCGTCCATCCCGATCCGGGTCGGCTGGCCGCTTATGGCGTCGGCCTGGTCCAGCTGGTCGAGGCGCTCGAACACGCCAACCGCATAGCCGGCGCGGGCTACGTCAACCGCGCCGGCGAGGCCTATATCGTGCGGGCTGACGCGCGTCTGAAGAGCTTGGAGGATCTGGCCCAGACGCCGATCCTGAACCGCGGCGGCCAGGTGATCCGGGTATCGGACGTGGCGACGGTCGAGATCGGCCGCGCCCCGCGTCTCGGCTCGGCCAGCGCCGACGGCCGCGAGACCGTGGTCGGCACGGCCCTGATGCTGCAGGGCGAGAACTCGCGCGAGGTCGCTCACCGCGTCGGCGTGCGGCTTAAGGAGATCCAGGCCAGCCTGCCGCCGGGCGTCCGCCTGCGCGCCGAACTGGACCGCACCGAGCTGGTCGAGGCCACCATCCGCACCGTCGAGCACAATCTGGCGCTCGGGGCCCTGCTGGTCGTCGCCGTGCTGTTCTTCGCCTTGGGGAACGTCCGCGCGGCCTTCATCACCGCCCTGGTCATCCCGCTCAGCTTCTTGTTCGCCGCCTCGGCGATGAACCGCTTCGGCATCAGCGCCAATCTGCTGAGCCTCGGCGCCCTGGACTTCGGCCTGATCGTCGACGGGGCCGTGGTGGTGATCGAGAACACGCTGCGTCGGCTGGGCCTGAAGCGGGAGGCTGCGGGCCGTCCGTTGACGGTCGCCGAACGGCTGGACGTCGCCGCCGCCGCCGCTCGCGAGATGGCCCGCCCGGCCGCCTTCGGCCAACTGATCATCCTGCTGGTCTACGCGCCCCTGCTCATGTTCGAGGGCGTCGAGGGCAAGATGTTCGGGCCGATGGCCGCGACCGTCATGCTGGCCCTGGGCGCCGCCTTCGTCCTCAGCTTCACCTTCGTCCCCGCCATGGCTGCCCTGCTGGTGCGCGAGCCCAAGGTCGGCCATCAGGACACCCCGCTGATCCGCGCCGCCAAGGCGCGTTATGCGCCGCTGCTGGAGCGGGCCATCGCCCGGCCCCGCATGGTGTTGGCGGGCGCCGGCGTCGCCCTGCTGGCGGGTCTGATCGCCTTCCTGACCCTCGGCCGGGAATTTGTGCCCCAGCTGGATGAGGGGGACGTGCTGGTCCAGGCGCTGCGGGTGCCCTCGACCTCGCTCGAACAGAGCCAGGCCATGCAGTTCCGCGTCGAGACCACGTTGAAGGGCCTGCCGGAGGTCGAGCGCGTCTTCACCCGCACGGGCACGGCCGAGGTGGCGTCCGACCCGATGCCGCCGTCGATCTCGGACACCTTCGTCATTCTGAAGGACCGCCGGGACTGGCCCGAGCCCGGCCTGCCCAAGGCCGAACTGGTCGAGAAGATGGAGACGGCGCTCTCGCCCCTGCTTGGCAACAGCTACGAATTCACCCAACCGATCCAGATGCGCTTCAACGAGCTGATCGCCGGGGTCCGTTCGGATGTGGCGGTGATCGTCTATGGCGACGACTTCGCGGCCATGGAGCGGACGGCCCGGCAGGTCGCGACCGTCCTCAACGACATAGAGGGGGCCGCCGACGTGCGCGTCGAACAGGTCTCCGGCCAGCCGACCATCACCGCCACGGTCGACCGCACCGTGGCGGCGGCGCAGGGGGTGCACGCCTCCGACGCCGCCGACGCCCTGGCCATCGCCCTGGCCGGGCGCAGCGCCGGCCAGATCAACGAGGGCGACCGTCGCTTCGACGTGGTGGTGCGGCTGGGCGACGCCTTCCGCAACGACCCGGCGATCATGGAGCAACTGCCGGTCATGCCCGAGAACGCCGAGGCCGGGGCGCCGACCATCCCGCTGTCCGCCGTCGCCCGCTTCGATGTCGCCGAGGGGCCGAACCAGATCAGCCGCTCGGACGGCAAGCGCCGCATGATCGTGCAGGCCAATGTGCGGGGCCGTGACCTGGGGAGCTTCGTCGCCGAGGCCCAGGCCAAGGTCGCGGCCGAGGTGAAGGCCCCACCGTCGGGCTGGATCGACTGGGGCGGCCAGTATGAGAACCTGCAGCGCGCGTCTGCCCGGCTGGCCCTGATCGTGCCGATCGTCTTCCTGACCATCGCCGGCCTGCTCGCCCTGGCCCTCCGGTCGTGGAAGGACGCCGCCCTGGTGTTCGCCGGGGTGCCCTTGGCGCTCGTCGGCGGGGCGCTGACCCTGGCGCTCAGGGGAATGCCGCTGTCGATCAGCGCAGCGGTCGGCTTCATCGCCGTCTCCGGGGTGGCGACGCTGAACGGCCTGGTGCTGATGCAGGCCATCCGGGAACGGTCAGCCGCCGGCCTGGAGCCCGCCCGGGCGGCGGTGGAGGGCGCCACGGCCCGCCTGCGGGCGGTGCTGACCACGGCCCTCGTGGCGGTGCTCGGCTTCGTGCCCATGGCCTTCGCCAGCGGCGCCGGGGCCGAGGTGCAGAAACCGCTGGCGACGGTGGTGATCGGCGGCCTGACCACGGCGACCCTGCTGACCCTGCTCGTCCTGCCCGTCCTCGTGGCGCTGGCCGGACGACGGGAAGGGGAGGCGGCGCCGTAAGCGAGTGAGGCGGGGCGTCTCGCCCCGTCCCGCTTCGGATGCTAACCCAGCCCTATGCCTCGTTTCCTCGACTTCATCCTCAACATGGAAGGCCGCCGGTGGCGGGCTCTCCTGGCGACGGCGTTGCTGCTCGGGGCGACTCTCGCCCTGCTGGCCATCGGCAAGAGCCAGATGGGGCTGGAAGCCGAGGAGAAGCTCGAGGCCTGGCTGCAGGGCTACAGCGGCAGCCCCTGGGCCTTCGCGGCGACGGTGGTGCTGTTCATCGTCGCCGCCTTCATCGGCGCGCCGCAGTTCATCCTGATCGCCGCCTGCGTGGTCGCCTTCGGGCCGTCTCTCGGCTTCTGGTACAGCTGGGCGGCGACCGTGGCCTCGGCGGCGGTGACCTACTGGATGGGGCGCGGTCCGACGGCGCGGCTGATCGACCGCTACGGCGGCCGCACCATGGGGCGGCTGAAGGGTTTCGTCGGCAAGAACGCCTTCTACGCCAGCTTCATGATCCGCAACGTTCCCTCGGCGCCCTTCATCGTGGTCAACATGGCCTTCGGGGCGACCCGGGCGGATTTCCTCAAATTCCTCGCCGGCTGCGCCCTGGGGGTCCTGCCGAAGACCGCCCTGGTCGCTTTCTTCGGCGGGGCGGTGGTGACGGCGGTGTCCGGCGACGGAATCTACACCTCGCTGATCCTGGCCGGCGTGGCGGTGGTCTGGCTGGGCCTGATGCTGGCCGTGCGCGAGCTGGTCAAACGGCGCGAGGCGGCGACCGGGGCGGATTAATCGCCGCATCGGCGGATAGGGGAGGGTGTCCCGCGCGTTCCCCAAGACCGGAGTTCTCCCAGGAGACGCTCATGCTGAAGCTCTATTATTCGCCCGGGGCCTGCGCCATGGCCTCGCACATCGCTCTGGAAGAGGCCGGAGCGGAGTACGAGCCGATCCGCATCGATCTCCGCAAGGGCGAGCAGAAGACGCCCGAATACCTCGCCATCAATCCGGCCGGCGTCACTCCGGCTCTGGTCACCCCCGAGGGGGTGCTGACCGAGAACCTGGTGATCATGGGCTTTGTCGCCCAGACTCATCCCGAAGCGAACCTGGCCGACCTCGACTCGCCGTTCGCCTTCGGAAAGATGCAGTCGTTCAACGGCTTCCTGTCGTCGTCCCTGCATCCGGCGCTCGGGCCGGTGCTGTTCTCGCACCCGCCGCTCGAGGGCGAGGCGAAACAGGCCCAGGTCGACAAGGCCCTGACCAAATTGGACTTGATCGAGCACCATCTGCTCAAGGGCCCCTGGGCCATGGGCGAGCAATACACCGTCGCCGACGGCTATCTGTCGGTGTTCACCCGATGGGCCCGGCTGGCCCATCTGCTAGACAAGGATCGCTTCCCAAAACTCAACGCCCACTTCAACGTGGTCCAGTCGCGACCGGCGGTGCAGCGCGTCCTGCACATCGAGGGCCTGCACCCGGTCTGAGCTTGGCCGGAAGCGTCGCTGAAAGCTTGGCTGACGGTATCGTGAACGAAGTGGGGCGAGATACCCCCGCAACGCTGTCCCGCCGTGATTCATGGGGCTTGTAATCGCCCTCGCACACGGGCAAACGGGCCGGAAGGTCGGTCAGGCGATAACGATCAGGAGGCGGCGCGTGTGGGGATGCGCGCGGCCGGGGCGTCGCCGAAGCGGATCGAGACAGCGAACGCCCACCAAGGCCCGAACGAACGGTATCCCGAACCCATGTTCTCCAGCATTTTCGGCGCGATTTCCAACGACATCGCCATCGACCTCGGCACCGCCAACACCCTCATTTACATGAAGGGCAAGGGCATCGTGCTGAACGAGCCGTCCGTCGTCGCGCTGCGAAACGTCGGCGGCCGCAAGATCGTCCACGCCGTGGGCATAGAGGCCAAGCAGATGCTCGGCCGCACGCCCGGTCACATGGAGGCCATCCGCCCCATGCGCGACGGCGTCATCGCCGACTTCGAAGTCGCCGAAGAGATGATCAAGCACTTCATCCGCAAGGTTCATAACCGCAAGGGCTTCGTGAACCCGAAGGTGATCGTGTGCGTGCCGTCGGGCGCCACCGCCGTCGAGCGTCGCGCCATCAACGACTCCTGCCTGAACGCCTCGGCCCGCCGCGTCGGTCTGATCGACGAGCCGATGGCCGCGGCGATCGGCGCCGGCCTGCCGATCCACGAGCCGACCGGCTCCATGGTCGTCGACATCGGCGGCGGCACCACCGAGGTGGCCGTTCTGTCGCTGTCGGGCATCGTCTATTCGCGTTCGGTCCGCGTCGGCGGCGACAAGATGGACGAGGCGATCATCTCGTACATGCGCCGCAACCATAACCTGCTGATCGGCGAGACCACCGCCGAGCGCATCAAGAAGGACATCGGCACCGCCCGGATCCCGGCCGACGGCGAAGGCCTGTCGATCGACGTCAAGGGCCGTGACCTGATGCAGGGCGTGCCGCGCGAGGTCCGCATCTCCGAACGTCAGGCTGCCGAAGCCCTGGCCGAGCCGGTCACGCAGATCGTCGAGGCCGTGAAGGTCGCGCTGGAAGCCACCCCGCCCGAACTGGCCGCCGACATCGCCGACAAGGGCATCATGCTCACCGGCGGCGGCGCCCTCCTGCGCGGTCTGGACGCCGAGATCCGCGACCACACCGGCCTGCCGGTGTCGGTGGCCGACGATCCGCTGTCGTGCGTGGCCATCGGCTGCGGCCGCGTGCTCGAGCATCCGCGCTGGATGAAGGGCGTCCTCGACTCGGCCCTCTAAGGGCCGAGCTTGGAGACCATTCTTTCAATAAGAATGGTCTAGTCCCAATCAGCGCCTCAAATCCCTGTCATCAGGGGGCGGGCGCCGGTTTCTGGATAACCGGATTTTGCGATAGGCTGGATCGTCAGCGGGGGGCGTCCCGCTGATTCCCTCATCTTAGGAAGGCGCGCCGTGGCGTTTCGCGACGGACCGTTCGAGAACATCAAGGTGCCGCTGGTCTGGACCGCGGCCGTTACAGTCGTGCTTGCCGCGATTGGCTCGATCCTCCTTCTGATCAGCGACGCCAAGGCCGGCCCCTCGCCGTACCAGCCAGTGCGCGCTGGCGTTGAGACCGTCACCGGCCCCGTCGGCGGCGTGTTCGCCGCGCCGGTCCGCTGGTTCGGGCACGCCTCCGACTACATCGGCGGCTATTTCTTCGCCGTCTCCGAGAACCGCCGCCTGAAGCGCGAGCTCGCCGAACTTGAGCCGTGGCGCGACCAAGCCATTGCGCTCAAGAACATCAACGCCCGCTACGAGGCCATGCTCGGCCTGCGACCCGAGCCGCCGGTGCCGGCGCAGACGGCGCGCTCCATCTCCGATTCCCGCGGCCCGTTCTCGCGCGCGCGCCTGATCGATGCGGGGTCCGGTAAGGGCGTGAAGGTCGGCAATCCGGTGATCAACGAGCATGGCCTGGTCGGCCGCGTCGTCGGGACCTCGTCGAACGTCAGCCGCGTCTTGATGCTGACCGATGTGGCCAGTCAGGTGCCCGTCCTGATCGACCGCTCCGACGCCCGCGCCATCCTCAAGGGCGACGGCTCGGGCAATCCGCGCCTCGAGTTCATTCGCGGCGTGGGCTCGGTCCAGGTCGGCGACCGCATTCTGTCGTCCGGCGACGGCGGTGGGCTGCCGCGCGGCGTGCCGATCGGCGTCGCCGCCAAGGGCATCGACGGCTCCTGGCGGGTGAAGCTGTTCAGCGACCGCGGCGCCATCGACTATGTGAAGGTCCTGCTGTTCGAGGACTTCGGCCAGTTGATCGCGTCCGACGACCTCAACGCCCCGCCGCTCACCGGCCTGACCACGGCGCCTGAGCCCACGGCCAGCACCGCGGCCGCCGTGGCCGACGCCGCCGCTCGTCGCGACGTCGCCCGCGCCCGGGTCGAAGAGATCCGCGCCAGCAACGCCGCCGCCCCGCCGCCGGCCGCCGCGATCCCGGCGACGCCCGCCCCGACGACGCCGCGTCCCGCCGCGCCCCGGCCCCAGGCCGCGCCGCCGCCCGCCGCCCAACCCGCCGCCCAGCCGCCGGGAGGGACCGAATGAGACGTCCCGTCGCGGTCCGCGTCGTAGGGCCGGTGCAGTGGATCGTCATTCCGGCCCTGATCACGGTGGCCGTCACCATCGTCCTCGCCACTCCGGTGGAGCTTTTCGGCCTGCGCCTGCCTGAGCCGATCATCCCGATGGTTCTGGCCTTCGCCTGGCCGCTGATCCGTCCGTCGATCATCGCCCCGCTGGTGCTGACGCTGCTGGGCCTGTTCCTCGACGTCTTCCTCGGCGCCCAGGGCGCGCTGGGCATGTGGGCCCTGGCCCTGCTGGCCATTTACGCCGTCGTCCTGGGCTCGCGCGCCTTCCTGATCGGCCAGGACACCGCCGTCCTGTTCGTCTGGTACGCCGCCTGCTGCGGCATGGCCTTCCTGCTGTCCTACCTGATCGTCACGGTGAAGGCCGGCAATCCACCCAGCCTGCTTAGCCTGATCGGGCAGGTCGTGCCGACCCTGCTGCTCTTCCCGATCGCCAATGGCATGATCGAACGCTTCGACGACGGCGACGTGAGATTCCGATGAGCTCGGAACCCTCCATCTTCTTCTCGGACGTCAACGAGCGGCAGGGCTCCTTCCTGCGCCGCACCTTCGTGCTGGGCGGCCTGACGGCGCTCGGCGGCCTGGCCCTGACTGGCCGCCTGGCCCAGCTGCAGGTGTTCCAGGCCCAGCAATACGCGACCCTCGCCTCGAACAATCAGTTCAACTTCCGCCTGGTGCCGCCGCCGCGCGGCCGCGTCCTGGATCGCAACGGCGTGGTCATCGCCGGCAATCGACCCAGCTTCCGGGTCCTCGTCGTCCGCGACGAGACCAAGGACCTCGACCAGACCCTCGACCTGCTCGGCCGCCTGCTGCCGGACACCGTCGATCGCCGCCGCTCGATCATCCGCGAGGTCAACGCCGCCCCGCGGTTCAGCCCGGTGCCGGTGAAAAGCGATCTGACCTGGGAGGAGTTCGCCAAGGTCAACCTCTACGCCAACGAGCTTCCGGGCGTGATGGCGGACATGAATGAGGCGCGCTTCTACCCGTTCGGCGGCTCCTTCGCTCACGTCATCGGCTATGTGGCCAAGCCCAACGATCGCGACATCAAGTCGATCGAGGAGAAGGGCGAGAAGGTCCCCGAAATCCTCTTCAATCCGGGCTTCCGCATCGGCCGCCAGGGCGTCGAGAAGGCCTTCGACAAGGACCTGCGCGGCGAGGCCGGCGGCAATCGGGTCGAGGTCGACGCCCGCGGCCGCGTGGTGGCCGAGGACATCGGCGGTTCGCGCCCGGCGGTGCCCGGCAAGGACATCATGCTTACCCTGGACTCCGACGTGCAGAACCGCGCGCTTGAGGTCTACGGCGAAGAATCGGGCGGCTGCGTCGTCATGGATGTGCGCAACGGCGACATCCTCTGCATGGTCTCGGCCCCGTCGTTCGACCCCAACCTGTTCGTCGGCGGCGTGCCGGGCAAGATCTACAACGCCCTGCGCGACTACGAGCGCAAGCCGCTGCTCGACAAGGCGATCTACGGCACCTTCCCGCCGGGCTCGACCTTCAAGATGACCACGGCTCTGGCCCTGTTGGACGCCGGCATCAGCCCGACCGAGCGGGTCAGCTGCTCGGGCGGCTATCGCTATGGCAACCGCACCTTCCGCTGCTGGCGCCGCGGCGGCCACGGTTCGATGGACATGCACAACGCCATCAAGAACTCGTGCGACACCTATTTCTACCACATGTGCAACCGGGCCGGCGTCGACCGGATCTCCAAGATCGCGCATGAGCTGGGCTTTGGTCAGACCTACGAGATCGGCATCGCCGGCCAGTCAAAGGGCATTGTCCCTTCGACCCAGTGGAAGAAGGACTACGCCGCGGCCACCAAGTGGGACGACGACGGCACCTGGTATCCGGGCGAGACTCTGTCGGTGTCGATCGGGCAGGGGGCCCTGGCGGTGAACGCCTTGCAACTGGCGGTGATGACCTCGCGTATCGCCAACGGCCAGAAGGCGATCCATCCGCGGCTGGTGAAGTCGGTCGGTGGAGAAGAGCGTCCCTCGGGCGCGGCCTTCGGCGACCTGCCGATCCCGAAGGAGCACCTCGACATCGTGCGCGGCGGCATGGCGGCCGTGGCCAACGACGTCACGGGCACCGCCTACCGCGCCTCGCAGCTCGGCCTCGGCGACATCCAGATGGCCGGTAAGACCGGTACGGCCCAGTCGCGGGACTACGGCTCGGGCTCACGCGGCCCGCGGGACGCCGTCTGGACTCGCCGGGACCACGCCCTGTTCGTCGCCTTCGCGCCCCATGACGCGCCGCGCTACGCCATCGCCCTGATCATCCAGCACGCTCCGGCCGGCGGCGCCGCCGACGCCGCGCCGCGCGCCCGCGAGATCATGAAGACTGTCCTGCTCAAGGACCCGGACATGCGCGCCCGCATTGAGCGGCCGCTGCCGCCCGAGGCCGTGGTCGACGCCCCCGACGAGGGCGAGGCCGGCGTCGGACCGGGCGGCGAGGTCACCGGCCAGGCCGCCGTCGAGGCGCTGCAGCCCGCCGCCTCCGCGCCGGCGACCCCGACAGCCGCCCCGACGGGTCCCGTTCCCTACAACTCGGCGCCGCCCCAATGACCGCCTCCGCCCTGACCCGTCCCGGCGAGCGCGACCGGATCTCGACCAAGCTGGCGGAGCTGGATTGGCGCCTGATCGGCCTGATCTCCATCATCGCCGGCGTCGGCGCGGCCATGCTCTATTCGATCGCGGGCGGCCACTGGCAGCCGTGGGCGGCCAAGCACCTGCTGCGCTTCGGCGCTTTGCTCATGGTCATGATCGGCCTGGCCATGGTGCACCCGAAATGGTGGTTCCGAGCCGCCTATCCGCTCTACGGCGTACTGCTCGTCCTTGTGCTGATGATCGAGTTCACCCCGCTGGGCTACACCGCCGGCGGGGCGCGCAACTGGCTCAATCTCGGCTTCACGCGGATCCAGCCCGCCGAGTTCATGAAGCTCGGCCTCGTCCTGGCCCTGGCCCGCTGGTACCACAACCACAGCGCCCAGGAGGCGCGCTGGTCCTGGAAGCTGATCATCCCCGCCGGGATGATCGGCGTGCCCTTCATCCTTGTCGCCAAGCAGCCTGACCTGGGTTCGGCGATGATCATCGGCCTGACCGGCGCGGCGGTCATGTTCGCCGCGGGCCTCAGTTGGCGCGTCGTCGCCACGGCCGGCGCTGCGGCCGTGGCCATCATCCCGCCTTTCGTCATGTTCGGCATGCATGAGTACCAGCGGAACCGGGTGCTGACCTTCCTCAATCCCGAAGCCGATCCGAGCGGCACGGGCTACAACATCATCCAGTCCAAGATCGCGCTCGGCTCCGGCGGCGTGCTCGGCAAGGGCTACGGCCTGGGCAGCCAGAGCCAGCTGGAGTTCCTGCCCGAGCGGCACACCGACTTCATCTTCTCGACGGTGTCCGAGGAGTTCGGCTTCGTCGGCTCCTTCACCGTACTGCTTTGCTACGTCGGGGCCATCCTGATCTCCCTGCGCATCGCCTCGCTGGCGCACAGCCATTTCGGCCGCATCGGCGCAGCCGGCATGACCGCCTTCTTCGCCCTGTTCGTCCTGATCAACGGCGCGATGGTGATGGGCATGGCGCCGGTTGTGGGCGTGCCCATGCCGCTGCTGTCCTACGGCGGTTCGTCGATGATGACGGTGATGTTCGGCTTCGGCCTGATCCTGTCGACCCGCGTCCACCGCTACGTCGAACTGCCGAAGGGTCACGGCCTGTTCTGATCCTGCGCTTCGCGCGTTAGGGTCGGACCATGATCGAAAAGACCGCCAAAACGACTCCCGAGACCGCCCCGGCCGCGCTCGACGCCCCCGTCGTCGCGCCCGCCTCCATGTTCTCCGACTGCGGCGACAAGCCGTGCCCGGAGCCCGTCCTGCCCAGCGCCACGCCCGAACAGGCGGCCGCCCTGACCGACGGCGTGCGCATGCGCGAAAATCCGGCCGAATGGGCCTTCGTGCGCCTGTCCAAACTGATCGAGGATTTCGAGAAGGGGCTCGACAAGGACGAGGAGGTCGGGGCCCGCATTGTCGGCCTGCCGGGCGACGGGACCATGCAGATCGAGGACGTCGGCTTCTGGGGCCCGGACTTCATCATGTTCCTGGGCAAGAACCAGGACGGCAAGGCCGTGCGCCTGATCCAGCACTACGCCCAGATCAACGTCCTGCTCGACGCCCGCCGCAAACCCGAGGAGCGGCCCGCCCGCCGCATCGGCTTCCAGCTGTCCGAGATGGTCGAGAAGACCAATCCGAAGTGAGGGGTTAGGTGTCAGGTTCTAGGTTCTAGGATCGCTGCCTAGAACCTAGCCCCTAAAACCTAGCGCCTACTGTGAGGCGGCCCAGTCCGTCGCACGCACCAGGCTGTCGATGATGCCCGGTTCAGTCGAGGCGTGGCCGGCGTCCTTGACGACATCCAGCTTGGCCTCGGGCCAGGCCTTGTGCAGGGCCCAGGCGCCCGACATCGGGGTCACCACGTCGAAGCGCCCCTGGGCGATCCAGCACGGGATGTGGCGGATGCGGCCGATGTTCTTCAGCAGCCAGCCTTCTTCGGGGAAGAAGCCGCCGTTCATGAAGTACCAGCACTCGATGCGGGCGAAGGCCACGGCGAAGTCAGGCTCGGCGAACTTGTCCGGGCGGGCGTCGGGGCCCTGGACGCTGACCGTCTCGCCTTCCCAACTCGACCAGGCGACGGCGCAGCGTTCGCGCTCGGCGCGGTCCTCGCCGGTCAGCCGCTTGTAGTAGGCGCCCATCAGGTCGCCGCGCTCTTCTTCCGGGATCGGCTCCAGGAAGCGGTCCCAGGCGTCCGGGAACAGGTTCGAGGCCCCGTCCTGGTAGAACCAGTGCAGTTCCGGCTTGGTCAGCAGGAAGATCCCGCGCAGCACGAGGGCCTTGGTGCGGTCCGGATGGGTGATGGCGTAGGCCATCGACAGGGTCGAACCCCAGCTGCCGCCGAACACCACCCACTGGTCGATGCCGAGCGTCTCACGCAGGCGCTCGATGTCCTCGATCAGCGTCCAGGTGGTGTTCTCTTCGAGCGAGGCGTTGGGCCGGCTCAGGCCGCAGCCGCGCTGGTCGAACAGGACGATGCGGTATTTGGCCGGATCGAAATAGCGCCGCATGCCCGGGTTCACCGCGCCGCCGGGACCTCCATGCAGCACCACGACCGGCACGCCCTGCGGGTTGCCGCACTCTTCGTAATAGATCTCGTGGACGCCGCCCGTCGGCATCCAGCCGCTCGCGAACGGCTCGATTTCCGGGAACAGGTCGCGTAGGGGCGCGTCGGGCGCTGGGAAGGCCATGCGGGTACTCGAGCTTGGGGTGACGCCGTCAGGCGGCGTCGGATTGGGACCGCAATGCGGCGCCCGCGACCAAAAGCCAAGCCAAGATCATCAGCAGCCCGCCGATCGGCGCCACGGCCCCCATCGCCCTAAAGCTGAGCAGGGCGATGGCCGACAACGCCAGCGAGAAAACCAGCCCTCCGACCGCCGCCAGCCAGCCGGCCACGACGATCAGCCGCCCGCGCCCGGGCCAGACGGCGCAGACCAGGGCCAGCACGGCGTGAACCAGCTGATAATGGGCGCCGGTCGTCAGCAGGGTCTTCACCTGCGGCCCGGCGCCGTGAGCCGCGAAGGCGCCGAGCGCCACGGCCAGAGCCCCGTTCAGGGCGGCGAAGATGACGAGGCTTCGAGTCGCTTTCATGCCGTCACGCTAGCCGACAGACAGCCGCCCGTCTGCTATGCGCCGCCCATGACCGCCGCCCATCGAATGGCCCTTCAGTACGTCCTGCTCTTCGGCGCCAGCGGGGTGAGCCTGCCGTTCGCCGGCCTGTGGTTCCGGGCTCAGGACCTCAGCGGGGCGCAGATCGGCGTCCTGCTGGCCGCGCCCATGCTGGGCCGCATCGCCACCGGACCGCTGCTGGCGGTCTGGGCCGACGGCTTCCGCGCCCGCCGCACCCCGATCGCCCTGCTGGGCCTGGCCATGGCGCTGGGCTACGGCGGGGCCGGCTTGGTCGACGGCTTCTGGGCCTGGGCCGCGTGCTGGTTCGTCGGGGCCACCGCCGCCGCCGCCCTGATCCCCCTGACCGACGTCCTGACCCTGAAGCTGGCGGCGCGGGACGGGTTCAACTTCTCCCTGCCTCGGGGCTGCGGCTCGGCCGCCTTCGTCGCCGCCAACATCGGCATGGGGGCCTGGCTGCTGACCGCCTCGGTCGACGTCGTCATCCTGTGGATAACCGTCGCTGCTCTGGTCGGCGCCGTAGTCGCCGCCCTGGTCCTGCCGCCCGAGCCTGTGGTCGAGGGCGCGCGGGTGCCGGGCCTCGAACGCTTCCGTGGCTTGGGCCGGCTGCTCGCCGACCCGGTCTTCATGACTGCCATCTTCGCCGTCGGGGCCGTCCAGGCGGCGCACGCCTTCCAGTACGGCTTCTCCGCCATCCTGTGGAAAACCCAGGGGATAACCGAGGCCGTGACCGGTCAGCTCTGGGCCTTCGGCGTGGTCGTCGAGATCGCCCTGATGTGGCTGTTCGAGCCGTGGCGCCGCCGCGCCGGCATCGGTCCGTGGAGCCTGCTCGTGGTCGGCTCGATCGCCGCCGTCGTGCGCTGGACCGCCATGGCCTTCGCCCCGCCCTTGTGGCTGCTCTGGCCGCTGCAGGCGCTGCACGCCCTGACCTTCGCCGCGACCTTCCTGGCGGGAGTCCAGATCGTCGAGCGCCTGTCGCCGCCCGACAGCCACACGGCCGCCCAGACGCTGAGCTCGGTGCTGTCCGCAGGGGTGCTGATCGGCCTGGCCACCGCCGCCTCGGGGCCGCTGTACGATCGGTTCGGGGCCGGAGGCTACGCCGCCATGGCGGTCATGGCCCTGGCCGGTCTGCTGGCCGCCCTGCCTCTACGTCGCCGTCTCGAAAGTTAGCGGGCCCGCGAGCGGGGGACAGGTGGCGGGCCATGGCCTGGGCCGCCGCCTTGACCGCCTTGGTCACCGCCGCGGGGCTCTCGTCCGCCGGTAGCCGCAGCAGGCCGACCGCCGGCGTGTCCGCGACCTCATCCAGATGAGCCAGGACGCTGTAGAGCAGGAAGCTGCCGGCGTCGTCTTCGGCTTCTGAAGTGGCCGATGCCGCCAGGCCTGCGTCTTTCAGCGCTCGGACGATGTCGGCGACCGGCGCTGTGGACCGCGCCACGCCGGGACCGACTTCATCCATCCGCGCTGCGCCGCCCAGGGTCCGGTTCTCCGCCCGCAGCTGCAGCCTAAAGTCATCGCCGCGCTGGCTGCGACCGATCAGCAGCAGGGCCCGGGTCCGTTTGTCGGCGAGGTGGGCGGACAGGGTCTCGGCCAGGGCTTCCGGCTCCGCCGCAGCGACCGGCACAGTCCGCGCGCCGGGCGGGCTCCACGGGACGCCTGACAGGTCCTCGACCGGATCCCAGGCGCGCTCGCCCTTGTCCCACGCGCAGATCACGATCGCGGGGCGCGGATCCGACGTCGGCTCGGCGGCTGTGTCGAGCATGAGGCCCCTGTTACTCGTGACGAATGCGTGACCGGCCCGGACGGTGTCGCCATAGGTCGAGGCCCGTCAAGGCGAAATCGCCCTTTTCCCGCCTCAGGCGAGATCGCCGATGGCCGCGTCGAGCAGCATATAGGCCCGGCCGCCGTCCGAGGTCAGCCGCCCCAGCACGGCCGGCGCGTCGCCCGCCGCCGCCCGCCCGTTCAGCTCGCGCGAGAAGGCGCGGACATAGGCCTCTGCGTCGGCCCGCAGGTCCGCATCGGTGAGAACCCGTCGCGACACGCTGCGCACGGCCGCCGGCGCGACCCGCCGCACGATCTGGCGGGCCCGGTCGGGATCACCCTCGGCGACGGCCTGCGCCGCCTCCTCGACCCGCGAGCGGGGCAGGAGGGCGTTGGGGTCGACCCCCATGCGGCGGATGGCGGCGGTGATGCGCTCGCCCAAGGCTTCGCCCTCGGCGACCGGCATGACCGGCGTGTCGAGATCCAGCGGGGCCTCGGCCGCGCCGTCGTCGACCAGGTCGTTCCAGTCCAGGCCCGGCTTGTCGGCGGGACGCGGATTGTTTGAGCCCGGCATGGGCTCCAGCTTCAGTCGCCCGCGCAGGCCGAACCCGCGCGGTTGGGGCTCTGGGGTCGGCGCCGGCTGGCTGCGAGCGCGCGGCGTTTCGGGCTCGGAGACTTGCAGCGGCGGGCTCTCGCGACGACGGGGCGACGGGGTGTCGCCCGAGACCACGCCCATCAGCCGGACAGCCTCGGTCAGCATGTCGTAGTTGCGGCGCACCCGCTCCTGGAAGCCGGCGTCCAGGACTTCGGTGTCGGCTGCGGCCTTCTGGGAAGCGGCCGAGAGGGCGGCGAGCCCTTCCTCGACCGAGCGGCGAACCGCGTCGACCCGTGCCTGCGCTTCTTCCGGGAGACGGGCCGCGCGTTCGTCCAGATCGGCGACGACTGAGTCAACGTCGTGCAGGACGGCGTTGATCCTCGACATCGTCGCTTCGAGCCGTTCAACCGCCCGTTCCCCGGCTTCGTCGACCAGATCACCGGTCTCGTTGACGATCTTGCGGGCGCTGCTGACGCGGGCGTCGGCAGCCTGATCGGCCTTCTGGGCCGCCTCGAACAGGGCCTCGCCGAGCCGGTCGGCGCGCACCTGGGCCTGGTCGGCGGCCTCGGCGGCGGCGATGCGGGACTCCTCGGCTGTGGCCTGCAGCGCCGTCAGGGCGCGGCGGGTTTCCTCAACCAGGGTGTCGCGGGCCTCGGCCGCGAGGCTCTCGAACTTGTCGAGCGCGACCTTGGTGGCCGAGTCGAAGCTGTCGGCCTCGCGCTGGGACATCTCGATAAGGGCGCGCAGCTGATCGCCCGCGGCCTCAACGACGTCCTTGATGCTTTCGGTCGTGCGCGACGAGGTATCGCCAAGTTCGCCAGCCGCGGCGCGCGTGGCCGAGAGCTGTTCCGTCAGTTGGGCGCGCTGGCTTTCGACCTGGGCCGAGAAGTCTTCCTGATCCGTGCGCAGGGCGTAGGCGGCCGTCACAAGGGCAGCGCGCTGCTGGCCGAGGCCTTCCTCGACCGACTGGATCTGTTCGGCCACGCCCGAGCCGGCGTTCTCCAGACGCAGGGTCTGGCGGGCCAGATCGTCAGCAGCGACGCGGGCGGCGTCCTGCGCCTCGCCCGCGGCGGCGGCGAGATCGGCGGCACGGGCGGCCAAGGCGGCTTCGGCCTCGCGCAACTGGGTCTGGGCCAGGTCGGAGGCGTCCACGACCATGCGTGACTGGCGCTCAACCGTGTCGACGACCTCAGTGGCCTGGGTTTCGAGCTGCTGATGCAGGGTCTGCATCTGGCTACGCTCTTGGCCAAGCTGGTCGGCCAGGCGCCGCGCGGTGCGACCCGCGGTCTCGGCCGCCTCGTTGAGACGGTTGGTTTCCTGCGCCAGAGCCTCGCGCAGCAGGGTCATGTCATTGCGGGCGCGTTCGGCGGCGAGGGACGCCTGGTCGATGTCGTTGCGCAGCGAGTGCAGCACCTCGCCGGTCTGCTGGGCGGCTAGGGCGGTCGGGGCGACCAGCGCCTCGGACAGCTCGCGCGCACGGCGGGTTTCCGCCGCCAGGCCGGCTCCCTGGCGCACGGCATGGGCCAGCATGATGGCGAGGCCGGCCGGAGCCAAGGCGATCAGGGCGTAGACGGCGAGCCGCAGGGGCTCCAACTCAACGGCGCCCGATCCGATCTCATACGCGAGCCAGGCGGCCACGCCGCCGATCCACAGCGCAGAGGCGACGCCGGCGAGAACATAGGCCTGGCCGCCAGGGGGCTTGGCCGGGCGGCGCTGGACGGGAGCCGGCGCGGAGGCGGCCGGCGTCGGCGGCGGGGCGTAGGCGACGGGCGGCGCCTCGGCTGACTGGGCCAACTCAGGCTTGGCGATCGGGTCGGCGACAGGGTCCGCGAGGGCGCGCTCGGGCTCGGCCGCGGCGCGGGCGCGCTCTTCGGCCTGGCGGCGCTCTTCGGCCAGTCGGCGACGGCGGCGCTCCGACATCGGACGTTCTGGCGCAGCGACGATCTCGGGCGGTGCCTGCTCGGGTTCAGGCTCGGGCTCTGACGCCAGTTCGGCCTTCGGTTCCGGAGCCGCGGCCTCAAACTCGGCGAGCTCGGTTTCCGGATCGGGCTCGGTCAGATTCAGCGGCGGCCGTTGGCGGGACTTCATGAGGCGGCGATCTCAACAGGATGCGACGTCACGCTGCCGACGGCGCGCGACCCGACAGGGACCCTAGCGGCTCAATCGGATGGGCGCAAAGGCGTGCGCGCGAAAGCCGTGCGGGGGCTCAGGCCTTGTCGGAGGCCGAGAACAGCGCTGCGGCGGGCTTGGCGTCGCACTCGTCGTGGACGCGATGAATCTCACGCTCAGGCTTTTCCGGGGCGTCGAGCTGCAGGCCGAACTGCGACAGCGCAGCGGCGGCCACGAGGGCGACGAAGCCGATGATCAACTCGACCAGCGCCTGCATCCGCCGATCTCCCCTGTCCACATGACAAGGTTCCTTATGCGCCTAAACTGGCGCGCCCACAATGAGGCGGAACATGAACAAAGCGTCACGCATCCCCGCAAAGGTGGAACGGAACGGCGCGGCGCGCGTCCTGTAAAGCTTGGCGGCGCACATGGCCCCGTCATACGAATCGGTCAGGCCTACCCTTGATGAACCCGGCGACGGACGAACACGATTATTCCGCCTGGTTCAAGCCTGGCGAGACCTGTTGGCGGGTTGAAACCGCCAACCGCTACGCCGTGCTCATGGAGAACGCGGCCTATTTCGAGGCCCTGCGCTCGGCCCTGCATAAGGCCCAGCGATCGATTGTCATGCTGGGATGGCAGTTCGACCCGCGGACGCGGCTCGATCCGGAGTCGCCGCTGACCAACCACCAGGCGGAGATCGGTCACCAGCTGCGGATGCTGGTGAAGTCCAAGCCCGAACTGGACGTCCGCCTGCTGATCTGGAAGTCGCCGCTGGTGATCGCCGCTTCGCAGGGCTTCTTCCCCCAGCGCGCCCACGCCTGGTTCCGCAAGCGGATGGTCGAGTTCCGCCTGGATTCGCCCGGGCCGATGGGCGCCTGTCATCACCAGAAGGTCGTCATCATCGACGATGCGGTGGCCTTCTGCGGGGGCGGGGACGTTTCGACCGACCGATGGGACTCCGCCGAGCACCTGGACGATGACCCGCGGCGCTGCCAGCCCTCGGGGCTGATCCCGTCGCCGCGCCACGAGGTCATGGCCGTCATGGACGGCCCGGCGGCGCGCGCCCTTGGCGACCTGGCCCGCGAGCGCTGGTATCGAGCGACTTCGGAGCGGACGCTCGCCGAGGAGTCGGTCGACGATCCATGGCCCGACGGCGTGGAGCCGGATCTGCGTGACACCCCGGTCGCCATCGCCCGCACCGAGCCCCAATGCTCCGGCCGTTCAGAGGTGCGCGAGAATGAAGCGCTGCACCTCGAGGCGATCCGGCGCGCCCGCAAGCTGATCTATCTCGAGAACCAGTATTTCACGTCGCCGCGCATCGCCGCGGCCTTGGCTGAGCGGCTGGTCGAGGACGACAGTCCGGAAATCATCCTGGTTTCGACGGGCGAAAGCCCGAGCTGGTTCGACAAGATGACCATGGATACGGCGCGGTCGGAGGTGTTGTTCCGGCTCGAGCAGGCCGACCGCCACAACCGCTTCTTCGCGTTCACGCCTCACACCAAGCGGGGCGAGCGGATTATCGTCCACGCCAAGGTGTCGATCTATGACGATGAGGTCCTGCGCATCGGCTCGACCAATCTGAACAATCGTTCGTTCGGCTTCGACACCGAGTGCGACGTGGCCGCCGCGCCCGGCACGGAGGAGGGGCGGGCCGCCATCCGGCGCTTCCGTCATCGCACCATCGGCCACTGGATCGGCGAGAGCGCCGAGGAGTTCGCGGCGGCAGAGGCCGTGATGGGATCGGTCGGCGAGGCGATCATCAAGTTCGACACCGGCCGAATGCGGCTGCTCGGCACGGCCCAGCCGTCGCGGATGGAGCGGCTGATCGCAGAGTTCCAGCTGGGGGATCCGGTGTCGACGCGCGACGCCTTTCGACCATGGAAGCGGCGCAGCCGGTCGCATCGCGACCTGCCGCCCCCCGCCGAGAGAAAAGCCCTCAGGTCCTGAGTTCGAAGTCCACGACCAGCGGGAGGTGATCCGACGCCATCCGGGCTAGCGGCGAGAAGGGGGCGGTGACGCGGGTCACCACCACTTCCGGGCTGGTGAAGCAATGGTCGATGCGGATCGCCGGGAAACTGGACGGGAAGGTCTTCACCGAAGGCTTCAGCTTCAGCGTGCGTTGGCAGTCGGCGAGCTTTGACGCCAGCGCCTGATAGGGGCGGGTGACCGAGGTGGCGTTGAAGTCGCCGGTCAGCAGGGTCGCGCCCTTGCAATCCGGATGCCCCAACCAACCATCGCCGATCAGGGCGGCGGCCTGCAGGCGCTGTTCGCGCGGCACCAGTCCCAGATGGGTGTTGATGACGTTCAGCGGCTGGCCGTCGAAGTCGATCTCGACCCACAGGGCGCCGCGCGGCTCCAGGCCGGGAACGCCGCGCACTGTGGGCAGCGGGCCCGATTTGATCAGCCGCTCCGGCCGCAAGGTCAGGATGGCGTCGCCATACTGCTCGCTCTCGACCTGCATGGCGGCGTGGAAGTGGAAGGTCATCGCCAGCCGCTCGGCGATCGTCTGGGCCTGGTGGACGTGCCCGGTGCGGGCCCGGCCGACATCGAGCTCCTGCAGGCAGACGACATCGGGCTCATGCTCGGCGATCACGGCCGCGATCCGGCCGACGTCGAGCTTGCGATCGACGCCGACGCAGCGGTGGACATTGTAGGTCAGCAGGCGGGGCATGACGTCCTGAACGCGGTCGGGCTCGGGCATTTCCATGAGGAATGCGACCCGGGTGGGGCGGTTGGGTTCAGATCAGCACCAGGCGGTCGGCGACTTCGTTGGGATTGGCCGTGCCTGGCGGGAAATGCTGGGCCAGAACCTCGCCGCACAGGCCGATGGCGGCCTCGAAACCTTCGGCGGGCTCGCCACGGCGCAATCCCTGGGCCAGGGCCTCGACGGTTTCGGCCCAGACGGTCTCGTCGACGCGGGAGTGGATGCCCTGATCGGCGATGACCTCGACCTGGTGGTCGCTAAAGGCCGCGAATATCAGGACGCCGGTGCGCGCCTCGGTGACGTGCAGGCCGTGGGCGAGGAACTGCTGCAGGGCCGCCTTGCGGACGCGCCCGCGGCGGATGGCGGCGGGGGTGAGCCAACGCCTGATCGGCGGGATCCGGGCGATCAGGTAGGCCAGGACGAAGACCGCGGCCTGGACGATGGCGTAGGCGGACAGCGCCTGGCCGACAGACACCTCCTGCGCCGCCAGGTGCGCGGCCTGCCAGTTGTCGGCCAGACCCGGGATCCAGCCGGGCTCGAAGCCGAGCGGGATCAGCGCCAACGGCAGGATCAGCGCTGCCGCCGCCGCCCAGCCGAGCGAGACGTCGCGGTAGGACGACACCTGTCGGGCCATGACGCAGAAGATTTCGCCAGAGGTGCGGGACTCCGCCGCTGCGATGGCGGCTGCGATCCGTTCCTGGGCGTGGGGGGTCAGCTTCATCACCATCCGCCTGAAGCGCCTCCGCCGCCGAACCCGCCGCCGCCGCCGCCGAAGCCTCCGCCGCCGCCGAAGCCTCCCCCGCCCCATGACGATCCGCCGCCCCGGTTGCGCAGCGCCTCCGACGCCGCCCAGATCAGGATCGGCGAAACGCCGCCGCGATGACGGCGTCCGCCCCGGGCGATGCCGCCGATCATGCCGATGAAGATCAGCAGGAAGACAACGCCGATGACGACCGCCGGTCCGAGCGGGATCTCGGCTCGCGGAGTCGCAGCGGCCGCGGCCCGGGCCTGCGCTTCAGCGGGGTCAAGGCGGAGTTGCCGCTCGATGGCGTCGACGCCTTGAACGATGCCCTCTTCGAACCGACCCTCGCGGAACGGCGGCAGAATGTCATCGTGGATGATCAGGGCGGACATGGCGTCCGTCATGATCCCTTCGAGGCCGTAGCCGACCTCGATCCGCACCTTCCGCTCCTCGGGTGCGATGATCAGCAGAAGGCCGTTGTCCTTGTCGGTCTGGCCGATCGCCCAATGCCGTCCAAGGCGATAGCCGTACTCCTCGATCTCCTGGCCCTGCAGGCTGGTCAGCGTCACGACCACGACCTGGTCGGTCGTGTCCTGTTCGAGCGTCTCAAGGCGGCGGGTGAGGGCGGCCTCGGTCTCAGGCGACAGCAGATTGGCCTGGTCGACGACCCGGCCAGTCAGGGCCGGGAAGGCGAGATTGTCGGAGGTCGGCTGGGCCGAGGCCGTCGACAGCATCGCCAGCCAGCTGATCGCCAGCAAGACGAACAACAGCGCCGGGGCTCGGAGCCTCAAGATGGCCGGCAAGGAGGTCACTGGGCCGGCGGAGCCGCGCCTGGGGTCGTCTGGGGCGCTGCGCCGCCGGGACGGGCGGCGGGGTTCACAGCGTCGAAGTTGACGGTCGGAGCGGTCTGCGCAGCCTCGGACGCCGAGAACAGCTGCATCGGTTGCGAGCCGCCGTGGAGCGTCTTCGCCCAGATCACCGTCGGGAACGTCCGCAGGCTGGTGTTGTAGTCGCGAACGGCGTCGTTGTAGTCGCGGCGCGCCACGGCGATGCGGTTTTCAGTGCCTTCGAGCTGCGACTGCAGGGCGATGAAGTTCTGGTTCGACTGGATCTGCGGGTACTGCTCGACGACCAGCATCAGGCGGGACAGGGACTGGGTGAGTCCGTCCTGAGCCGCCTGGAAGCGCTGGAAGGCGGCCGGGTCGTTCAGCGTCTCGGGCGTCACGGTCGCGCCAGTGGCGCGGGCGCGGGCGTTGATGACCTCGGTCAGGGTGGTGCGCTCGGCGATGGCCGCGCCCTGCACGGTGGCGACGAGGTTCGGCACCAGGTCAGAGCGGCGCTGATACTGCGACTGGACGTCAGCCCAGCGGGCCTTGGCGGCCTCTTCCTTGGTCGGGATGGCGTTAATGCCGCAGCCCGTGACGGCGGGGGCGAGGACCACGACGGCGGCGACGGCCGCCATACGAGTGTTGAAGGGCGTCATCGTCGTCTCCGGTCTGAGTCTCAGGCTGGGGACTATCGAGGGTTAACGACCGGCGTTCAAGCGCCCAGCTCTTCGGGCGTGACGCCGGCGGCGCGGCAGGCGGCGGTGTAGGTGTTGGCCAGCAGGCAAGCGATGGTCATCGGGCCCACGCCCCCGGGCACGGGCGTAATCCGGCCGGCCACTTCGATCGCCTCGTCGAAGGCCACGTCGCCGACCACGCGGGTCTTGCCTTCTAGCGCCTTCACCGTGTCGCGGGAGGGGACGCGGTTGATGCCCACGTCGATGACGGTCGCGCCAGGCTTGATCCAGTCGCCGCGCACCATCTCGGGGCGACCGACGGCGGCGACGAGGATGTCGGCGGTGCGGCAAAGGTCGGGCAGGTCGCGGGTCCGCGAATGGGCCACGGTGACGGTGCAGCTCTCGCCGAGCAGCAGCTGGGCCATCGGCTTGCCGACGATGTTCGAGCGGCCGACGATGACGGCGTTGAGGCCGGACAGGTCGCCCAGTGCGTCCTTCAGCAGCATCAGACAGCCGAGCGGGGTGCAGGGGACGAGGCCGGGCAGGCCGACGGCGAGGCGGCCGACGTTGACCACGTGGAAGCCGTCGACGTCCTTGTCGGGGTCGATGGCGCCCAGCACCGCCGCCGAATCGATGTGCGCCGGCAGGGGCAGCTGGACGAGGATGCCGTGGATGCCGGCGTCGGCGTTCAAGGCGGCGATCAGGGCCAGCAGGTCTTCCTGGTTCGTGCTGTCGGCCAGGCGGTGGGTGTCGGAGCGCATTCCGGCGCGCTGCGTGGTCTCGCCCTTGTTGCGGACGTAGATCTGGCTGGCGGGGTCCTCCCCGACGATGACCACGGCCAGACCGGGCTTCACGCCATGGGCGGTTTCGAGGCGGGCGGAGGCGGCGGCGACCCGGTCCACGAGGGCGGCGGCGTAGGCCTTGCCGTCGATGAGGGTGGCGCGGGCGGTTTCGGCCGTCATTTTCGGCTCCGGTCGTCAGGAATCGTGCGGTGAGCGCGATTTACAGACGGCGCGGTTCGGCGTCTATGATCCTTGCCTTATTCAGGGGGACCGCATGCGTCGTCATATCATCCTCGCCGCAGCCAGCAGCCTTGCCCTGGCGAGCGTCGCCGGTTTCGCCTCGGCGCAGTCGGTGGAGCCGCTGTCGGCGGGCAGCACGGTCAGCGGTTCGTTGGCCGAGGGCGACCAGACCGCGCCGGACGACGCCTACCTCTATGACGAGTTCACGGTTGAGGCGCGGGCGGGCCAGCGCTTCGAGGCGGTGATGCGCTCCGGCGACTTCGACACCTACCTCGAGGTTTACCTCCAGGGCGTGACGGACGAGCCTCTGGCGGTGGACGATGACGGGTTCGGCGAAGGCACCGATTCGCGTCTGCGCTTCGCCGCCCCGACGGCCGGGACCTATCTGGTGCGCGCGCGGACCCTGTCGGGGACCGAAGGCGGCGCCTACACGCTCAGTCTCGCGGAGCGGGCCGCGGCGCCGCGGGCTCCGCGGCCCGGCGGCATTCGGCTCGGCCAGACCGTGCGCGGCGACCTGACGACGCGCGACCCGGAGAGCGACGCCGGCTACCCCTATGACGCCTTCGCCTTCCGCGGCCGAGGCGGCGAGCGCTTCGCCCTGTCGCTGGACAGCGAGGCCTTTGATCCTGTCATCAAAGTCGGCCGCATGACGTCCGACGGCGGCTTCGAAGAACTGGCCGAGAACGACGACGGTCCGGACGCCGGGCTGAACTCGCGGCTGATCTTCACGGCCCCCGACGACGGCGACTACCTCGTGCGGGTGACGTCGCTGAACGTCAGCGGGACCGGCGGCTATTCTCTGCACATGGAGCAGGGGCCGCCGCCGATCGCGGCGCAGGGCATCGCCATCGGGGACACCGTTCAGGGCCAGCTGACGGCCAGCGACGGCAAGAGCACCGGCGACGCCCGCGCGGACGCCTATCGTTTCCAGGGCCGCGAAGGGCAGCGCGTCCGCATCGACCTGACCTCGAGCGACTTCGACACCTATCTCGAGCTGTTCGACGGCAACCGGGTGAGCTTGTCCGAAGATGACGACGGCGGGCCGGAGGGGACGAACTCGCGCGTGACCTTCACCTTGCCGCGCAACGGCGACTACATCATCGAGGCCAGGGCCTTCTCGGAGGCCACCGGCGACTACGAACTGGCCATTACGGAGGTTCCGCCGGACCGGGCGCCGGAGGCCCTGGAATTCGGGGCTACGATTCAGGGCGAGGTGACCGAAGAGGACTCTCGCGACGACGACGACCGCGGCTTCGACGCCTTCACCTTTACGGGCCGCGAGGGTCAGCGCATCCAGGCCATCATGCGCTCGGGCGACTTCGACACCTACGTCCAGGTCGGCAAGGCCGCCGGCGACTTCGAGGCTCTGGCTTCGGACGACGACGGCCTGCGCGAGGGCACGGATTCGCGCCTGACCTTCACCGTGCCGGAGGACGGCCAGTACGTGCTGCGCGTCTCCCCGCTGGGCTCCGACGAGAAGGGGTTGTACTCGCTCGAGCTGGTCGATCGTGGCCCGCAGCCGCAGGCCGGCAGCGTCCTGGTCGGTTCGACGGCGCGGGGAACCCTGACGGAGAACGACGCGACCTCCGAGGACAACAGCCACTACGACGCCTATCGGATCACCGTCCGGGAGGATGAGAAGCTGCTCGTGACCATGGTCTCCAACGAGGTCGACAGCATCATCATGATCGGCCGCGAGAAGCCCGACGGGGCGTTCGAAGTGCTGGCGTCGGACGACGACGGACTGTCGGACACCCATGCCAAGCTGGAGTGGACCGCACCGGACGACGGGACCTACGAAATCCGAGCCGGCGCCTACCAGCAGGGGCAGACGGGCTCCTACGCCCTGTCGGTCGAGAAGAAGCCCGAGAGCCACTAGGCCTTTCGGAGCGTATCAACGGCGCACGGACCCCGCTAAGGTTGTGGGGAGCCTGGAGTGCGCCCGCGTGAACGACATCACCTCCCGCAAGGACCAGCACCTGGACGTGATCCTGGCGGGCAAGGCGCGGCACGGGCTCCAGACCGGGTTCGACGCGGTGCGCTTCGTGCACGAGGCCTTGCCGGACCTTGATCACGGCAAGATCGACCTGGGCGCCGACTTCATGGGGCGTCGGCTGAAGGCCCCGCTTCTGATCAGCTCGATGACCGGCGGACCGGCGCGGGCCGAGGCGATAAACGCCCGGCTGGCCGAGGCGGCGCAGCAGTTGGGCATCGCCTTGGCGGTCGGCTCCCAGAGGGCGGCGCTGGAGAATGATGGAGCCAGCGCGGGCCTGGACATGGCCCTGCGGCTCAGGGCGCCCGACACCCCCATCCTGGCCAACATCGGCGCGGCGCAGCTGACCCGCGGCTTCGGGGCGGACGAGGCGCGGCGCATCCTGGAGATGATCGCGGCCGACGCCCTGATCGTGCACCTCAACCCGCTGCAGGAGGCCTGCCAGCCCGAGGGCGACCGCGACTGGTGGGGCGTCGGCGCGGCGCTGGAGTCTCTGGTCAAGTCGTTGGACGCGCCGGTGGTCGTCAAGGAGACCGGCGCGGGCATCTCGGCGGCGACGGCGCGGCGGCTGGTCGACATGGGCGTGGCGGGGATCGACGTATCGGGCGCCGGCGGCTCCAACTGGGCCACGGTCGAGGGCGAGCGGGCGACCGATCCGCGCGACAAGGCCCATGCCGAGGCCTTCGCCGCCTGGGGCATTCCGACGGCGCGGGCCATCGCCGAGGCGAGGGCGGCGTGTCCGCGCACCCTGATCATCGGCTCGGGCGGGATCCGCGACGGGCTCGACGCAGCCAAGGCCATCCGGCTGGGCGCTGACATGGTCGGTCAGGCGGCCGGCGTGCTGGCGGCCGCGACGGTCTCGACCGAGGCGGTGGTGGAGCATTTCCAGACCGTGATCCGCCAACTGCGCACGGTCTGCTTCTGCACCGGCTCGCCGAACCTGAATGCTCTAAGGCGGGCGCCGCTGCAGGTGTGAGAGTGTCGCGATGGTAGCGCCATCGTGAGAAATTAGACGGCTGCCAAGGCGATACTCTCGATCACCGTTCGATTGTCAAAGACCCGGCCGGCAAGGGAGCATGCGGCTGCGTCAGAAGCGGACGTGGCAAGGGCGGCGGAACGGCGAGCCGGCCCTCGGAAGCGCTTGAAGCGTAGCGCTCGGGTGTCCCCGATCGCCGCGTCGCGGCGTCGGGGATGACAAGGCCGGGCGAGAAGGCGGCGCCCTGCGCGGGATGGGTGTGTCGCCTCAGGCCGAGGGCAGCAGGTCCTGGGCGAACTGACGGTAGCAGCCCGCGCGCACGCCGGCGGTGGCGCGCTCGATGTCCGGAGCGAAGTAGTGGTCGGACGCATAGGGCGCGGCGGCCTCGCGGACGATAGCGTAGACCTGCTCCAGCGGCTCAGAGGTGGTCATCGGGCGATGGAACTCGATGCCCTGGGCGGCGGCCAGCAACTCGATGCCGACGACGGTGGCGGTGTTCTCGGCCATGTCGAGCAGGCGGCGGGCGCCGTGGGTCGCCATGGAGACGTGGTCTTCCTGGTTGGCGCTGGTCGGGACGGTGTCGATGACGCAGGGATGGGCGACCATGCGGTTCTCGGCGATCAGGGCTGCGGCGGTGACCTGGGCGATCATGAAGCCGGAGTTCAGGCCGCTCTCCTTGACCAGGAAGGCGGGCAGTTCGCTCATCTTGGGGTCGACCAGGATAGCGGTGCGGCGCTCGGAGATGTTGCCGATCTCGCAAAGGGCCATCGCGATCTGATCTGCAGCGTAAGCAACGGGTTCGGCGTGGAAGTTGCCGCCGGAGATGACGTCGCCGTCCTCGATGAAGACCAGCGGATTGTCGGTCACGGCGTTGGCTTCGCGCTCCAACATGGCGGCCGCGTTGCGCAGGACGTCGAGGGTCGCGCCCATGACCTGGGGCTGGCAGCGCAGGGAGTAGGGGTCCTGCACCTTGGCGCAGTCGTGGCGGTGGCTGTCGCGGATGGCCGAGCCGGCCATCAGGCCGCGCAGGCGGTCGGCGACGTCGATTTGGCCGGGCTGGCCGCGCAGGGCGTGGATGCGGTGGTCGAACGGGGCGTCCGAGCCCTTGAGGGCGTCGACCGACAAGGCCCCGGCGGCGATCGCAGCGGCGAAACAGGCCTCGGCGGCGAACAGGCCGGCCAGGGCCAGGGCGGTCGAGCACTGGGTGCCGTTGAGCAGGGCCAGGCCTTCCTTGGGACCCAGGGTGATCGGCTTGAGGCCGGCCGTCGCCAGCGCGGCCTCGGCGGGCAGGACCTCGCCGTTCACGCGCGCCTCGCCGACGCCGATCAGGACGCAGGACATGTGGGCCAGCGGGGCCAGATCGCCCGAGGCGCCGACCGAGCCCTTGGACGGGATGCCGGGCAGGACGCCGGCGTTGACCATGGCCACCAGGGTCTCAAGCGTCTCGCGGCGGACGCCCGAGGCGCCCCGCGACAGGCTGGCGATCTTCAGCACCATCAGCAGGCGGACGACCTCGTCCGACAGCAGGGGGCCGACTCCGCAGGCGTGGCTGAGCACAAGGTTCTTTTGAAGCGTTTCAAGATCTTCCGGCGCGATGCTGGTGTTGGCCAGCAGGCCGAAGCCGGTGTTGATGCCGTAGACGGTGCGGCCCTCGGCGAGGATGGCGGCGACGACGGCGGCGCTCTTTTCGACGTCGGCCCAGGCGGCGTCGGTCAGGGAGACGGTCACCGGTCCGTCGAGGACGGCGCGCAGTTGGGCGAGGGCGAGGGGGGCGGAGCCGATAAGGATTTGGGTCATCGTGAGTTTGTCTTTTGCTTTCGTCATTCCGGGGCGCTCGTCAGAGCGACCCCGGAACCCAGCGGCGCCCGGAGGGCGAAACGGCGGAAATGCTCTCGACCAGCAGTGTTTCGCCGCTGTCGCGGCGCCGCTGGGTCCCGGCCTTCGCCGGGATGACGAAAGCAGAGGTCATTTGAGCGACGGCAGGTTCAGGCCGTGCTCGCGGGCGGCCTCTCGGGCGATCTCATACCCCGCGTCGGCGTGGCGCATGACGCCGGTGGCGGGGTCGTTCCACAGGACGCGCTTGAGGCGCTCGGCGGCTTCCGGGGCGCCGTCGGCGACGATGACCACGCCCGAGTGCTGGCTGTAGCCCATGCCGACGCCGCCGCCGTGGTGCAGGGACACCCAGCTGGCGCCCGAGGCGGTGTTGAGCAGGGCGTTGAGCAGGGGCCAGTCGGAGACGGCGTCGGAGCCGTCCATCATGGCCTCGGTCTCGCGGTTGGGGCTGGCGACCGAGCCGGAGTCGAGGTGGTCGCGGCCGATGACGATCGGGCCCGACAGCTCGCCAGAGGCGACCATGTCGTTGAACATCAGGCCGGCGCGGTGGCGGTCGCCCAGGCCGATCCAGCAGATGCGGGCGGGCAGGCCCTGGAAGGCGATGCGCTCGCCGGCCATGTCCAGCCAGCGGTGCAGGCCGGCGTTGTCGGGGAAGAGCTTTTTCATCGCCGCGTCGGTCTTGCGGATGTCCTCCGGATCGCCGGTCAGCGAGGCCCAGCGGAACGGGCCGATTCCGCGGCAGAACAGCGGGCGGATGTAGGCCGGGACGAAGCCGGGGAAGTCGAAGGCGTTTTCGACGCCCTGGTCGAAGGCGACCTGACGGATGTTGTTGCCGTAGTCGGTGACCGGGACGCCCATCTTCTGGAAGTCGAGCATGGCCTGGACGTGGACGGCGCACGACCGGCGGGCGGCGGCCTCGACGGCGTCGGGGTCGGAGACGCGCTTGTCCTCCCATTCGGCGACGGTCCAGCCCTGGGGCAGGTAGCCGTTGACGAGGTCGTGGGCGCTGGTCTGGTCGGTGACCAGATCGGGCCGCACGCCGCGCTTGACCAGTTCAGGCAGAACATCTGCTGCATTGCCCAAGAGGCCGACTGAAATCGGCTTTTCGTCCGCGTTGGCCTTCTCGATCAGGGCCAGAGCCTCGTCGAGTGTCTCGGCCATGACGTCGAGGTAGCGGGTCTTCAGGCGCATCTCGATGCGGCTGCGCTGGCACTCCACGGCGAGGCAGGAGGCGCCCGCCATGGTCGCCGCCAGGGTCTGGGCGCCGCCCATGCCGCCGAGGCCGGCGGTCAGGATCCATTTGCCGGACCAATCGCCGCCGTAGTGCTGGCGGCCGGCCTCCATGAAGGTCTCATAGGTGCCCTGAACGATGCCCTGGGTGCCGATGTAGATCCACGAGCCGGCCGTCATCTGGCCGTACATGGCCAGGCCCTTGCGATCGAGCTCGTTGAAATGCTCCCAGGTCGCCCATTTGGGCACCAGGTTGGAGTTGGCGATCAGCACCCGCGGGGCGTCGGCGTGGGTGCGGAAGACGCCGACCGGCTTGCCCGACTGGACCAGCAGGGTCTCGTCGGCCTCGAGGGTGCGCAGGGAGTCGACGATGCGGTCGAAGCTGGCCCAGTCGCGGGCCGCTTTGCCGATGCCGCCGTAGACAACGAGGTCCTGCGGACGCTCGGCGACCTCCGGGTCGAGGTTGTTCATCAGCATGCGCAGGGCGGCCTCGGCGGCCCAGGTCTTGGCGGTCATCTCGGTCCCGCGCGGGGAACGGACGATACGGGCGTTGGGGGTGCTGCTCATGGAATCCTCCGGCGCGGGCGGCTCGATGGCGGGCATCATTATGTCTAGACATATGCCGGTGCAAGCCGGATAGTTCGGCCATGGACATGGTCATCCACCGTCGGATCGAGAGCGACATCGAGCGCCGCATCCTCTCCGGGGAGTGGCGGCCGGGGCATCGCTTGCCGACCGAGAGCGAGCTGATGGCGGAGTACGGCTGCGCCCGGATGACGGCCTCCAAGGCCATGTCGGGCCTGGCGGCGCGCGGTCTGGTGACGCGCCGGCGGCGGGCCGGAACCATCGTGGCGCACCCGCCGGTGCACTCGGCGGCCCTGGCCATTCCGGACATCCAGAGCGAGGTCGAGGGGCGGGGCCTGGCCTATGCGCACCGGCTGCTGACCCGCCGGATCCGCGACGCCGAAGCCGAGGAGGCCTGGCTCGGCGTGCAGCTGATCCAGCTGGAGACGGTGCACCTGGCCGACGGGGCGCCCTTCGCCCACGAACGGCGGCTGATTTCGCTGGCGGCGGCGCCCGAGGCGGAGTCTGCGGACTTTGCGGCCAAGCCGGCGGGCAGCTGGCTGCTGGCCCACACGCCCTGGACCGAGGCCGAGCACCGCATCTCGGCGGTCGGCGCCGATACGGTCATGGCCCGCCATCTGCTGTTGCCGCCGGGCTCGGCATGCCTGAGGCTGGAGCGCCGGACCTGGCGCGACGGCCAGGGCGTGACCTGGGCCTTCCAGACCTTCCCCGGCGACGCCTACGATCTGGTCGCCCGATTCCAGCCGACGAAAGCCTGAGCATGAGCCAGTCCGAAGCCCTGTCTTGGCGCTCGATCGCCGACCTGGTGGGCAGCCACGCCGATGCGCCGGTCGCCATCGTCGGCGCGGGCGTCAACGAGCGTTCGCTGACGCCGGGCCGTTGCGACCTGGGGCCCAAGTCTTTCCGGGGCGTGCTGCCGCGCTTCTCGACCTATGATGTCGAGACCGGCGCCGAGCTGTCGACGCGGGTGCATGACGCGGGCGATGTGGCGGTGAAGGCCCTGTCGCCCGCCGACGCCTTCGAGCCCGTGCGCGATGCGGTGCAGGCTCAAGCGGCGCGCGCGCTGACGGTGCTGATCGGCGGCAACAACGCCATAACCCGGCCGGGCGTACACGGGATGGGGCTGGAGAAGGCGGGGCTGCTGACGCTGGATGCGCATTTCGACCTGCGCGACACCGACCAGGGCCTGACCAATGGCAATCCGGTCCAGGCCCTGCTGGACGACGGCATGAACGGGACGCGCATCAGTCAGGTCGGGCTGGCGCCATTCGCCAACACCAAGCGGGCGCATGACAAGGCGAAGGCCGCGGGGATCTCGGTGCGGACGGCGCGGGAATGCCGCGAGCAGGGGCTGGCCGCCGTAGTGGCGCAGGAGCTGGCGCGGCTGTCGGCGCTGGTGGAGGTGATCTACGTCGACTTCGACATCGACGTCATCGACCGCAGCCAGTGGCCGGCCTCGCCGGGCGCGCGCCCGGGCGGGGTCTCGGCGCAGGACTTCTTCGACGCCACGCGGGTCATCGGCGCCCATCCGAAGGTGAAGGCGGTGGACCTGACCGAATACGACCCGTCGCTGGAGATCGGCGACCTCGGCTCGCTGACGGCGGGGCGGTGGTTCTGCGAACTGCTGGCGGGGTTTGAGACGCGATGAGCACCTTTCATCCGCTCATCCCGGCGAATGCCGGGATCCAGATGCGATGGCTGGAAGATGGCTCCGTGAGAACCGGTCGTGACGCTAGCGTCCCGCGCTATTGGATCTGGATCCCGGCATTCGCCGGGATGCACGGTGGAATATGTTGAAGGCCGACATCCTGCTCACTGACTGCCGCCTGGCCACCATGGTCGCGGGCGGCGAGGCCTATGGCGCGATCGAGGACGGAGCGCTTCTGATCGCCGACGGCCAGATCCTCTGGGCGGGACCGCGCAGCGAGCTTCCTGCGCATGAGGCGGCGGAGACCGAGCAGCTCGGCGGCCGCTGGGTCACGCCGGGGCTCATCGACTGCCACACCCATCTGGTGTTCGGCGGAGACCGGTCGGGCGAGTTCGAGCAGCGGCTGAACGGCGCGACCTATGAGGAGATCGCGCGGGCCGGGGGCGGCATCGTCTCGACCATGGCGGCGACGCGGGCGGCGTCGGAGGATGAGCTCTACGCCAGCGCCGTGGCGCGGCTGGAGGGGTTGAAGGCGACCGGCGTCACGACCGTCGAGATCAAGTCGGGCTACGGGCTCGATCACGACAGCGAACTGAAGATGCTGCGCGTGGCGCGGCGGATCGGGCGCGAGGCGGGAGTGCGGGTGCGGACCAGCTATCTGGGCCTGCACGCGGTGCCGCCGGAGCACCGGCCGCAGCGGGCCGCCTATGTGGACAAGGCTGTGGATGACTTCCTGCCCGCGGCGGCGGCCGAGGGGCTGGTCGATGCGGTCGACGCCTATTGCGAGCCGATCGCCTTCTCGGGCGAGGAGGTGTCGCGGCTGTTCGAGAAGGCGCGGGCCCTGGGCCTGCCGGTGAAGCTGCACGCCGACCAGCTGTCGGACGGCGGCGGGGCTGCGCTGGCGGCGAAATACGGGGCGCTTTCGGCGGACCACGTGGAGCACACGTCCGAGGGGGGCGTGCAGGCGATGGCGGCGGCGGGCGTGGTCGCGGTGCTGCTGCCGGGGGCCTTCCTGATGCTGCGCGAAACGACGCCGCCGCCTGTGGATATGTTCCGTCGTCACGCTGTGGATATGGCGGTGGCCACGGACTGCAATCCGGGCACCTCGCCGGTGGCCTCGATGACGGCGGCGATCAACCTGGCCTGCGTGCAGTTCCGCCTGACGCCCGAGGAGGCGCTGGCCGGCGCGACGCGGCATGCGGCCAAGGCGCTGGGGCTGTCGGACGAGATCGGCACGATCGAGGCCGGCAAGGCCGCCGACTTGGCCGTCTGGGACGTCACGCGGCCGGCGGAGCTGGCCTACTGGCTGGGCAAGCCGCTGCTGGCGAGGCGGATGCTGGGCGGCGCGTGGTCCTGAGCTTGCTCTAGTCCCGCCACTCCGTCAGGGCGGCGACGTCCGGACGCGGCCGCTCCAGCGGGGCCTCGGCCAGGGCGCCCAGGTGGATGAAGCCGGCGACGCGCTCGTCCTCACTGACGCCATAGAGGGCCTTGGCCTTGGCGTCATAGCTGTACCAGTCGGTGATCCAGCTGGCGGAATAGCCGAGCGCGTCGGCGGCGTGCTCGATGTTCATGCAGACGGCGCCGGCGGAGAGACGCTGCTCCCATTTGGGCACCTTCTGGCTGGGGACCGGGGCCGAGACCACCAGGATGGTGACCGGGGCGGCTGTCAGCTTGGCCAGCACCTTGGCGGCCTTGCCGGGATCGGGCTGGTGGCGGGCCAGGGTCTCCAGCTGGCGGGCCAGGTCGGCCCGCGACTGCGGACCCAGGACGACGAACCGCCAGGGGAAGAGCTTGCCGTGGTCGGGCGTCCGGGCGCCGAGCGACAGGATACGCTCGACTTCCTCGCGGGACGGGCCGGGGCCGGTGAGGGCCTGGGCCGGGGCGGAGCGGCGCTTGGCCAGGCGCTCCTGCAGTTCGGCGGACGGGACGGGGAGGGGGAGCGAGGCTCCGAGATCGCTGTCGGTCATGCCGTCTAGCTAGGCGCGGCGGGCCCGGGGCGCCATACCCGGACAATGACCGACTCCCGCAAGATGTTCGACGCCGACCGCCCGCTGGCCCCCTGGGACGACGGAAGCGACCGCCCGCCGCCGTGGACGGACGCGGGTCATACGGTCTTCTTCGAGAGCCCGTGGATGCGGCTGACCCGTCACGACGCGACCGCGCCGACGGGGCACAAGGCCGACTACATGGTGATGCGGCCGCAGAACATGTCGGTGGGCGTGCTGCCGCTGCATGCGGACGGCACGGTGACCCTGGTCGGGCAGCAGCGCTTCGCCCTAATGAACTGGTCGTGGGAGATGCCCGAGGGCGGGGCGCCGTTCGGGGAGGATCCGCTCGAGGGGGCCAAGCGCGAACTGGCCGAGGAGGCGGGGCTCCAGGCGGCGGTCTGGCGCGAGGCCTACAAGGCCGAGATGACCAACTCCATCACCGACGAGCGGGCGATGGCCTGGCTGGCCTGGGACTTCACCGAGGTTCCGATCGCGCCGGACGAGACCGAGATCATCCGCGTGACGCGCGTGCCCTTCGGCCAGTTGCTGGAGGCGATCAGGACCGGCGCGATCCGGGACATGTTCACGCTGGCGACGGCGCTGAGGGCCTACCATATGGCCCGTGAGGGCGAACTGCCGGCGGAACTGGCCGAGGCCATGCTGGCCAGCGTATGATCGTCGTCTAAGGAGCGCCTGATGCCGCAACTCGAAGTCGTCGCCGCCCAGCCCGATGTCTGGACCCAGCTGCGCGCCGCGGCCGACGAGGCGGCCCGCAGCGAGCCCCATCTCGGCTCGCTGATGAACGCCACCATCCTGTCGCACACCGACCTGGCCGGCGCCCTGAGCTTCCAGATCGCCCGCAAGCTGGGCGACGCCGAGCTGGGCGCCATGAGCGTGCGCGAGGTTTGCGCCAGCGCCTTCGAGGCGGATCCGGGCATCGTCCGCGCCGCCGAGGCCGACCTGCAGGCGGTGGCCGAGCGCGATCCGGCCATCAAGTCGGTGCTGCAGCCCTTCCTCTACTTCAAGGGCTTCCAGGCCCTGCAGGCCTACCGCGTGGCCCACTGGCTGTGGACCCACGGCCGCGAGACCCTGGCGCTGCATTTCCAGAGCCGCATGTCCGAGCTGTTCCAGGTCGACATCCATCCGGCGGCGCGAATGGGCTCGGGGCTGTTCCTCGATCACGGCACCGGCATCGTCATCGGCGAGACGGCGGTGGTCGGCGACGAGGTCTCGATGCTGCACGGCGTGACCCTGGGCGGCACGGGCGCCGAGCGCGGCGACCGCCATCCCAAGATCGGCAAGGGCGTTCTGCTGGGCGCGGGCGCCAAGGTGCTCGGGAACATCCTGGTCGGCGACTACGCCAAGGTGGCCTCGGGCTCGGTGGTGCTGAAAGCGGTTCCGGCGGGCTGCACCGTCGCCGGCGTGCCGGCGCGCCTGGTCAATTGTCCGACCGATGCGACGCCGGCGCGGACGATGGACCATACGCTGGCCGACATCGTCTACGACTTCGTCATCTGAGCCTTCCCCTCGCGCGCCCCTTTCTCTAGGGTCCGCCCCCAATTCAGAGACCGAGGCATTCCAATGAACACCGCCGACATGAAGCGCGTCGAGACGCACCTGAAGCGCACCTTCAACACCGGCGGGATCATCCTGAAGCCGCGCGGCAAGCCCAGCGACTCGGCCGAGGTCTATGTCGGCGACGAGTTCATCGGCGTCGTTTTCGAGGATGAGGACGAGGCCGGCAGCTTCATGTTCGAAATGGCCATCCTGGCGGAAGACCTGCCGGAATAAGCCACCGTACAGCGCGTAAGAAAAAGGCCCCGGGGAGCGATCCCCGGGGCCTTTCTCATTCGCGTCGATGGGCGATCAGCGCTTGCCGAAGATCGTGTCCAGCAGGCCGCTCAGGAAGCCCTTCTTCTCGACCGGCTTCGGCGCGGCCGCCGGAGCGACAGCGGGCTTCGGCGCAGCGGCGGCCGGAGCGGGCGTCGGCGCCGGAGTCGGAGCCGGCTTCGGCGCGACCGGCGCGGCGGCGGCCGGAGCAGCGGGCTTCGGAGTGGCGGCGGGCTTCGGCGCAGCAGCGGGCTTCGGCGCAGCGGCCTTGGCGGGGGCTTTCGCGGCCGGAGCCTTCTTCGGCGCGGCGGCCTTCGGAGCGGCGGCCTTCACGGCGGGCTTGGCGACGGCCTTCGGAGCAGCCTTGACGGCGGGCTTCGCAGCGGCGGCCTTCGGGGCGGCAGCCTTCTTCGGAGCGGCGGCCTTAGGAGCGGCGGCCTTGGCCGGGGCCACAGTCTTGACGGCGGCGGGCTTCACCGCGGCCTTCGGGGCGGCGGCTTTAGCGGCGGGTTTCGCAGCCGCTTTCGGCGCGGCGCTCGACTTTGCCGCCGGTTTGGGCTTGGAAGCGGCGGTCGCCGCCTTCGGTTTCGCGGTACTCGACTTGGACGGTGCTTTAGCCATGGATTCCCCGACCCCTCGGTTCAGTTGGTTGATGCTGGCGATAGAGAGCACGCCAGCGCATGTCTCGACTCGCGATCTTAGCGAGGTTTGAGAAATGTCCGAGTCTGCAGTTCAAATTATCGCGCGGGGCCCCCGGGCCGTAGCCGAGGCCGCCGCGACCGCCCTCGATTCGGACCCGCTGCTGGAAGGCGCGACCTATTCGATCCTCGAGGAAGACGAGGACAAGGGCATCTGGCGCATCGACGCCTTCCCGAATGACGAGGACGACGTCCGCGGCATCGAGGAGCACCTGAAGGCCTTCTCAGAACTGAAGGTCGTCGTCGAGAAGCTGGCCGACGCCGATTGGCTGGCCATGTCGCTGTCGGGCCTGCCGCCGGTGCGCGCCGGGCGCTTCTTCGTTTACGGCGCTCACGACCAGGGCCGGGTGCCGCGCAATACGGTGAACCTGAAGATCGACGCGGGCGCCGCTTTCGGCACGGGCCACCACGGGACAACGGTCGGCTGCCTGCAGGCCTATGACGACCTGCTGAAGCGCGAACGGTTCGAGCGGGTGCTCGACGTCGGCTGCGGCACGGGCATTCTCGCGATCGCGGCCGCCAAGACCGGCTCGAAGGTCGCGGTCGGCACCGACATCGACGCCCCCTCGGTGCGCATTGCCAACGAGAACGCCAAGCTGAACCAGGCCGACGCCCGCTTCGTCCACGCCTATGGGCTGAACGACCGCAAGGTGCGGGCGCACGGGCCGTATGACCTGGTCTTCGCCAACATCCTGGCGCCGCCGCTGGTCAGCCTGGCGCAAGAGATCAAGGAGGCGTTGGCCATCGGCGGGGTCGCCATCCTGTCGGGCCTGCTGCGCACCCAGGAGCGGCGCGTGACCGCCGCCTATCTATCGCGCGGCTTCGTGCTGGAGAGCCGCATCCGCAACGACGCCTGGAGCGCCCTGGTGCTGCGGCGGGTCGGGTAGGGAACGCCGCTGGGTCCCGACTCGTTGGGCAATCCCCAAGGAGGACTGCCGCGTGACCCAGTACGATCCGAACACCGACCCGACGCGTCCCCGGCCCGTCGACCCGGTCTACACCGAGACGACCGAGACGGTGGTGGTTCGTGAGTCCAACACCGGCTGGTGGATCGCCGGCATCCTCGGCGCCCTGGTGGTGATCGGGGTGCTGTGGATTCTGTTCGCGCGCGGTCAAGCGCCCCAGACCGACGAGGCGCTGCTGGACGCCCAGCTCGACGCCGCTGAGGCTCAGGCCCAGGCCGACGCCGCCCTGGTGCAGGGTCAGGTGGCCGGCGCCCAGGCCAGCGTCGAGATCGCCCGCGCTGACGCCGCGCGCTCGCAGGCCGACGCCGCCCGTGCGGAGAGCGAAGCGAGGGCCGCCGAAGCCCGCGCCGTGTCGCCCAGCCCGATCGTGATCGAGCGCGAGGTCCAGCCGCCGCCGCAGCCCGCGCCGGGCGAGGTGGTGTCGCCGGATCCGGCGAACTAAGCCGTCGAGCTTGTCATCCCGGACACCGCGCTGTGGTGATCCGGGACGCGGGTCCGCTTGAAGACGGTCTCCCGGACGATGCGCAAGCAGCGATCCGGGAGACAGGCTGCCGCCGCCCGTCTCCCGGATAATCGCGGGGCGATTTCCGGGAGGGCAGTCTCTCTGCGATTCCCGTCCCCGATCTCCCCGGCTTCGCCGGCTCGTCGGGGATGACAAGCGCCAGGGCTTCTAGCGGGGGAGCGAGAGGTGCTATGCCCCCGGGCATGCGCCAGACCTATGACGAAACCACCGATCCGTCCTTCGGGGCCAAGCACCTGCCGCGCGTCCGCGCCAAGATGGCCGAGCAGGGCCTCGACGGCCTGCTGGTCCCGCATGAGGATGAGCACCAGAACGAATACCTGCCGGCCGCCAACGACCGCCTGGCCTGGGTAAGCGGCTTCACCGGCTCGGCGGGCGCCGGGGTGGTGATGAAGGACAAGGCCGCTGTGTTCGCTGATGGCCGCTACACCGTGCAGGTGCGAGCCCAGGTCGACGCCGGCCAGTTCGAGATCCTCGACCTCGTCGAGGGCGGCGTAGCTGCCTATCTGGAGCGTGCGCCCAAGGGGGCGGTGATCGGCTATGACCCGCGGCTGCACAGCCCGGACGCCCTGGCGACCCTGCGCCGCGCCGCCGACAAGGCGGGCGCCGAGCTGAAGCCGGTGGCGAGCAATCCGGTCGACCTGGCCTGGGCCGAGGAACGACCGGCCCAGCCGGCCGCGCCGGTCGTGCCGCACGAAGACCGCTATACGGGCGAGACCAGCGCCGCCAAGCGCGCCCGCATCGGCGAGGCGATCGCCGGGCTCGGCGCCGACGCCGCCGTGCTGACCGCTCCGGCCTCGATCGCCTGGATCTTCAACATCCGCGGCGGCGACGTGATCCGCACCCCGCTGCCGCTGGCCCAGGCGGTGGTGAAGGCCGACGGCTCGGCGCGGCTGTTCATGGACCCGCGCAAGGTCACCAACGAGCTGCCCGCCTGGCTCGGCGACGCCGTGACCCTGGAGGCGCCCGAGGCGCTGGAGGGCGCGCTGGACGCGCTGGCCGGCCGGAAGGTGCTGGTCGATCCGGGTCAGTCGTCGGCCTGGTATTTCGACCGGCTGGAGACTGCGGGCGCCGAAGTGGTGCGGGCCATGGATCCGTGCACCCTGCCGCGGGCGGCCAAGAATCCGGTCGAGATCGAGGGCACGCGTCAGGCGCACATCCGCGACGGCGCCGCGCTGAGCCGCTTCCTGCACTGGGTCGACACCGTCGCCCAGGAGGCGCTGCCGACCGAGCGGGAGGTGGCCGAGGCGCTGGAGGGCTTCCGCGAAGAGACCGGCGCGCTGAAGGACCTCAGCTTCGACACCATCGCCGGGGCGGGGCCGAACGGCGCCCTGCCGCACTACAAGCCGGTGACCCGCACCATCCGCCGCATCGAGAAGGGCAGCCTGCTGCTCGTCGACGGCGGCGGCCAGTATCTGGACGGCACGACGGACGTGACGCGGACCATGGCCGTGGGCGAGCCCTCGGCCGACCAGCGCCGCATGTTCACCCTCGTTCTTAAGGGCCACATCGCCATGGCGACCGTGCGCTTCCCGGCGGGCACGACCGGCCACCAGCTGGACGCCCTCGCGCGTCTGCCGATGTGGATGCAGGGCTTCGACTACGACCACGGCACCGGCCACGGCGTCGGCAGCTATCTCGGCGTCCACGAGGGGCCGCAGCGCATCGCCAAGGCGGTGAACACCCAGCCGCTGCTGACCGGCATGATCCTGTCCAACGAGCCCGGCTACTACCGCGAGGGCCACTGGGGCATCCGCATCGAGACGCTGCAGGTGGTCACGGCGCCGACCCCGATCCCGGGCGGCGAGCGACCGATGCACGGCTTCGAGCAGCTGACCTTCGCGCCGCTGGATCAGAAGCTGATCGACGTTCCGCTGCTGACCGCCGACGAGCGGGCCTATGTCGACGCCTATCACGCCGAGACCTGGGCCAAGGTCGGCCCGCTGCTGGACGGCAAGGCCAAGGCGTGGCTGGAGCAGGCCTGCGCGCCCTTGAAATAAGGCCGAACGGCGCCCAACTCCCGAGAGCCGGCGGACGCCCCGCTGGCTTCCTCACATTCGGGAGACGCGCAGATGAAGACGCGCAAGCTGGGTCGTTCGGGCCCCGAGGTTTCGGCCATCGGCCTGGGATGCATGGGCATGGCCGCCTTCTATGGGCAGGCGTCGGACGAGGCGCAGGCGACGGCGGTGATCCATCGCGCGCTCGACCTCGGCCTCAACTTCTTCGACACGGCCGAGATGTACGGGCCGCACACCAATGAGATCCAGGTCGGCCAGGCCCTGAAGGACCGGCGCGACAAGGCCTTCATCGCCACCAAATTCGGCATCGGCTACAACGCCGACCGCACCGCCCTGTCTGTCGATGGCTCGCCGGCGAACGTGCGCCGCGCCATCGAGGGCAGCCTGAAGCGGCTCGGGGTCGATCACGTCGACCTCTACTACCTGCATCGCGTCGACCCGAACACGCCGATCGAGGAGACGGTGGGGGCGATGGCCGAGCTGGTGACCGAGGGCAAGGTCCGCTTCCTCGGCCTGTCCGAGGCCAGGCCCGAGACCCTGCGCAAGGGCCATGCGACCCATCCGATCACGGCCCTGCAGACCGAATACTCCCTTTGGAGCCGCGAGCCCGAGGACGAGCTGCTGGCGACCTGCGAGGAGCTGGGCATCGGCTTCGTGCCCTACAGCCCGCTGGGCCGCGGCTTCCTGTCGGGGGAGATCACGTCGATCGAGGATCTGGCCGCCGATGACTTCCGCCGCTCGAACCCGCGCTTCATGGGCGAGAATTTCCAGAAGAACCTGGACCTGGTCGCCGCGGTCACGGAGATCGCCAAGGACAAGGGCGTCACCGCCGCCCAGTTGGCGCTGGCCTGGGTGCTGGCGCAAGGCGAGCACCTCGTGCCGATTCCGGGGACGCGGCGGATCCGGACGCTGGAGGACAATATCGCCGCGGCCGAGCTGTCGCTGACGCCGGAAGACCTGGCGCGGATCGAGGCGGTCTTCCCCAAGGGCGCGGCCTCAGGGCATCGCTACGCCGAGGCGGCGCGGTCGGCGCTGAACCGCTAGGCCGTCCTGGCCTCATTCTCCCGCGCCCTGACCTTCGCCATGTCGGAGATCAGGGCGTAGGGGACGGGCCGGTCCTTGGGGAACTGCACCGCCGACTTGGACACCTTCCAGGGCGCGAGCTCGGCCTTGAAGCCCTCGAAGAAGGGCGGCGGGCAGGACAGCGTGTAATGGTTCGTGTGCGCCGACAGATAGAAGATCCAGCCGTGATGGCGGTAGGCCGGGATCTGATAGCTGATCACGGGCTCGGCCTCGGGAACGACATCGAGAATGGCGGCCTGCATGGCCAGCAGAACCTCGCGTTCTTCGGGCGAGCGTGAGGCGAAATAGTCTTCGACGGTGCGAAAGTCGGATTTCGCCATCGTCGCGCCTACTGGATCCGCGTCCAGGTCTGGGTGCGGCACAGCGGGGCGACGACGCAGCCGCGCAGGCGCAGCGTGTCTTCGCCCTGCATGGTGATCGAACCGCTATAGGTGCGGCCGTCGGCGGGATTGTAGACGCTGCCGCCGGTCCATTCGGTCGGCCCGCCGGTGAAGCCCCGCAGCATCGGCAGGTTGCGCAGCGGACGGCTGCGCAGCGCGCGATCCGAATTGTGCTCGTCCGTCAGGCTCGGATTGGCGCGGATGCTGGCCGAGGTCACCAGCACCCCGCACAGGGCCTGGCCGCAGCGGCTGATGCGCACCTGGCCGCCATTGGTCGGGGTCTGCCACAGGCCGGTCGGATCGCCGGCGAAGGCGGGGGCGGCGAGGGCGGCGACCGCCGAGACGACGGCGGCGAACAGGGCGGGACGCATGCTGAAACTCCGGAAGGGTGCTAGCCGCCGATCAGCGCCAGCCACTCGTCCTCCGTCAAGACCTGAACGCCGTGCTTCTGGGCGTCGGCCATCTTGGAGCCCGCGCCCGGCCCGGCGACGAGGTAGTCGGTCTTCTTGGACACCGAGCCGGAAACCTTGGCGCCCAGGCTCTCGGCGCGGGCCTTGGCCTCGTCGCGGGTGAAGCGTTCGAGAGCGCCGGTGAAGACCACGGTCTTGCCGGCGACGGCGGTGTCGGTCTTGGGCCGCTCGGCGTCCTCGATCCGGTCGAGCTGGGCGACGAGGGCGTCGACCATGGCGAGGTTGTGGGTCTCGCGGAAGAACAGGGCCAGGGCTCGGGCGGCGACCGGACCGACGCCGGAAACGCCGGCGATCTGGCCGAGGCTGTCCGAAGGGCCTTCGTTGCGGGCGACCTCGGCGAGGCGGACCAGTCCGGCCCAGTCCTCGGCGAGGCTGGCCAGGCCGCGGCGGGCGGGGGCGGCGAGACCCGGGAAGCCGAGGGCGATCTTCTGGTCGAGCGGAGCCTCCGGCCACGGATCGGCGGCGGGCGGGGACGCTTCAGCGAGGGTGGCGACCACGCGCGGCGAGACGGCGTGGGCTTCGTTCAGGCGGACCCAGTCTTCGCTGGGGATGCCCTCGGCGGCGGCGACGCAGGCGGCCTCGAAGGCGGGCCAGGTCTCGAACGCGCGGGCCAGGACGATGGAGGTCTGCTCGCCGATGTCGCGCACGCCCAGGCCGTAGATGAACCGGTCCAGCGAGATGGTGCGGCGGGCGTCGATGCCGGCGACGAGGTTGCGCACGCTGGTCTCGCCATAGCCGTCCTCGGCGCGCAGGGCGTCGAGCTTCTCGGCGTCGCGAGCGAGCTGGAAGATGTCGGCGGGCTGGTTGATCCAGCCCCGCTCGTGGAAGGCGATCAGCTGCTTTTCACCAAGACCTTCAATGTCGAAGGCGCGACGGCTGACAAAATGCTTGAGGTGTTCGATGCGCTGGAACGGGCAGGCCAACTCACCCGTGCAACGGCGCACGACCGACTCGACGCCGGAGGCGTTGGTCTCCTTCACCAGGGCGGTCTTCAGCGGGCAGATGCAGGTGTGCGGGAAGTCGTAGCGCGCGCCGCGATCCGGCCGGTCAGCGTCGACGACACCGAGAATCTGCGGGATGACGTCGCCGGCGCGCTGCATGACCACGGTGTCGCCGAGGCGCACGTCGAGGCGGGCGATCTCGTCGGCGTTGTGCAGGGTGGCGTTGCGCACGACCACGCCGCCCACGGTGACCGGGTGCAGGCGGGCGACCGGGGTGTGCGAGCCGGTGCGGCCGACCTGGATGTCGATGCCTTCCAGCACGGTGTAGGCTTGTTGAGCAGGAAACTTATGCGCAATCGCCCAACGCGGGCTTCGCGAGATGTAGCCCAATCGATCCTGCCACGACAAATTGTCTACTTTATAGACGACACCATCAATGTCGTAGTCGAGGCTGGATCTGATCAGCGCCAGTTGATTGAACGCAGAGAGCAGGCCGTCGACGTCAATGACTCTTTTGGATCGTTCATTTACTTTGAACCCCCAGCGCGAGAAGGATTCTAGTGCGTCCATTTGGGTGTCGGCAAAGGGATGCGATGTCTTCCCCCAGGCGTACGCAAAGAATTTTAGTGGTCGTGTTGCCGTGATTGAGGGATCTTTTTGTCGCAATGAACCCGCAGCGAAGTTTCGTGGGTTTGCGTAGCTTCTGGATCCTGCGGCTTCCGCATTTGAGTTGAAAGAATTGAATGCTCCAATGGGAGCATAGACCTCTCCTCTCACTTCGATCTCTTCAGGCCAATCGTTCCCGATGAGACGTTGGGGGATGTCGAGAATGGTTCTGAGATTTGCGGTGACATCTTCACCCTTGCGACCATCTCCCCGCGTCGCACCTTGAACCAGCCTGCCGTATTCGTATCGGAGGTTTGCCGACAGTCCGTCGATCTTAGGCTCAGCAACAAATGCGAGCTCCGTGGCTCTAGTCAGGCCAAGGAATTTACGGATCCGTTGAACAAACTCCCCAACGTCCTCACGGCTGAATGCATTTCCCAATGAAAGCATCGGAGTCCCGTGAGGAACTTCTGAAAATTGTTCAGACGGTGCCGCCCCAACATAATTTGCGTACCAATCTTGCCCTTGAAGCGACGGATTAATCTCAATCACTAGAGCGTACTTGCGCTTCAGTTCGTCAAAGAACGCATCGCTAACTTCCGGGCGGTCGCGGTTGTAGGCCTCATCGTATCTGCGAAGCTTCTCCGATATCTCCTTTAGGTAGTACAGCGCATCGACCAGTGGCGCTGCCCGGATCATGTCGAAGGTAATGTCGCTTGCGGTCGGCCGGGCAGGATCTTTCTCTGAGGGGGCGTCGAAGAGAAATGGCTCTGACATTGCGAGCAGGTCCGAAGCTGAGGAACGCGATCAGTGCGGCGAGGGGGCCGATTCCCCTCTTAGCATCTAGGAACGCATAGCGAGCGGAATGAGCAGCACGATGTCCGTTTGTCGCCGCCCTTCGACCGCAGCCAGGATACGCCGTACGCAGGCGGGGCCTTCTTTGCGCGGCCATGGGACGGGTCCGCCCCGGTCCAGCGTCCGCCGCAACGCTCAGTTCCGCGGCAGGGTCGTCCGATCGTAGTCCGGACCCATGTCGAGGATGAAGACCGGGCCCAGGTCGACGGTCTGTGCGGCCCCGGCGAGCTGGACCGTCGCGCCCATTTCGCCGGGGGCGTAGTCGCGGGTGGCGATCCCATCGGCGAAATAGAGCTTCCATTCGCCGGTCGGCTGCACCGCCGCCCCGCCCATGTCGGGATAGGGGGCGGCGTTTCCCTGCATGCGGATGTTGACCTTTCCGGTCTGGGCCCCGGCGGGCAGGCGCTCGGCGCGCAGCCAGACGGCCAGCAGCAGGACGTCGCCGGACTTGATCGGCTTGGTCGAGACCGACCCGACGCCGACGTCCCACGGGTTGGCCCCCGGCGCCGTGACGTCGACGCGGAAGGCGTGGCCGCCCTGGACCGTCGAGTCGACGATGGTGCTGGTCTGGTTCGGACCGTAGACGTTCCAGCTGGTGACGTGGACGGCGTTGACCGCCTTGTCGAGCATGGACTGGGCCGCCGCCGGCATGGCGACCGGCGTGGCGACGATGGCCACCGCGGCGGCGACGGCAGTCAGAATTCCGCGGTGCATGGCTTCCCCCCAGGCGACCTGTTTGCGTTCTCCAGCGGAACTGTATCCGCGGCGCCGCGGTGATCAAGCCGTGCATGACGAGACCGTAATCTGACGCGGGCGTCGGGGCCTGCTAGCGTCGCCGCAAAAGTCAGGAAACACCGATGCGTCATCTCTCTCTCGCCGCCCTTTCGCCGGTCGCGGCGGCCCTGCTGCTGGGCGCCTGCACGACCCCCATCGCAGAGGCGCCGGCCGCGCCGGCCGCGCCGGCGGGTCACGCGCAGCTGCTGGAGGACGTGCGTATCCTCTCGAGTGACGAGATGGCGGGCCGGGACACGGGCGCGGCCGGCGGCGCGGCGGCGCGCGCCTATGTCATCGGGCGCCTGGATGCGATCGGCGTCGCCGCCCCGGCCATGGGCCGCGAGCAGCCGTGGCGTGCGGTCGGCCGCACCCGCGAGGGCCCAAAAGAGTTCAACGGCGTCAATGTCATCGGGGTGATCCCGGGCACCCGCGTGACCGATCGCTACATCGTCGTCACCGCCCACTACGACCACGTCGGCGTCAATGACGGCCAGGTCTTCAACGGCGCCGACGACAACGCCTCGGGCGTCGCGACCATGCTGGCCCTGGCTGAGGACCTGAAGCGCCAGGCGCCCGACCACTCGGTGCTGATCGTGGCGCTCGACGGCGAGGAGCGCGGCCTGCTGGGGGCGAAGCATTTCGTCGAGGCCCCGCCGGTGCCGCTCGAATCCATCGCCATGAACCTCAACTTCGACATGACCGCCCGCGCCGATACGGACGGCAAGCTGTGGGTCACCGGCACCTATCAGAACCCCACCTTCCGCCCGATCCTGGAGACCATTCCGGCCAACGGCGCGGTGGCCCTGGCCTTTGGCAAGGACACGCCCGAGGACAAGGGCGAGGACAATTGGGTCGAGTCCTCGGACCACGCCGCCTTCTACAAGGCGCAGGTGCCGTTCCTGTATTTCGGCGTGAACTATCACCCCGACTATCACCGCCCGTCGGATGACTTCGAGCGGATCACGCCGTCGGTCTTCATCAGCGCCACCGAGCTGTCGATCGCCGGCTTCCGGGCGCTGGATCGGTCGCTGGACCGCTAAGCCCGGCGGGCGTAGGAGTCGGGACATGCGCAAGGTCCTGACCCTCGTTCTCGTCGCTGCCGCCAGCCTGGTCGCCGCCTCGTGCGACCAGGGGGCTCCGGCGAAGGGGCCGCCGGTTCCGGGCGCGGCCTTCAAGCACGCCACGACCTCGGACCTGTCCGGCTACTACATGCCGCTCAGCGAAGTCCGCATCGGTGACTGGGCGCTGGATCATCTGTTCCTGGGCCAGGCCTCGGACTTCACCGCCTGGGAGGCCGGGCGGCGCAGCGAGACCTTCGCGCCGGTCATGCTGCAGTTCGACAATCTGGCCAGCCCGATGGTGCAGACCGAGATCGGCGAGGCGCGCAGCGTCACGTCTCGGGTGCTGCCGAGCTTCTATTCGGTGTCCGACGCCCGGGTGCAGTTCGAGGGCCGTTCGCCGGAACTCGGGCGCGTCAGCTTCGACGGGCGAATGGATGCGGGTGCGCTCGCCACGGCGCGCCGTAACCTCGGCGACGAGGGGGCGGTGGTGGTCGGCGACCTGATCGTCGGCGGACGGACGGTCCGCGGCGTGCGCCTGCGCTGGTGGGCCGGCGATTGAATCTCAGCCCGCCGCCGCGCCGTTCCGAAGATCCAGCTTGAGGCCGAGAATCTCCGCCAGGGCCTTGCCCCGGCGGCGGGTCTGCTCACCCAGCAGGACGTCGGCGTAGCCGTCGGCGGCGGTGATCACCAGGGCGCCGTCCTGGATGCGGGCGCGGGCGTTGGCGAGCAGTTGCGGAGCGCGGCCTGAGAGGTCGCAGGCCAGGCGGATGGCCAGGCCGAGGGCGCGGCCGGCGCGGCGCTGTTCCTCGCTGAGCAGGCGCTCGACCGTGCTGCGTTCAGGCGTGCCGCTGGAGCCGCCGTATCGGGCATTGACGGCGACGGCGAGGAAGGCGCGTTCAGCGTGGGTCTGGCCCGGCACCGGGGCGCGCAACACCTGGTCGAAGGCCAGCTCGACGCGGTGGTCCGGATGCAGGCGAGCGCCGAGGTCGGCGAGACGGCAGGCGGCGTCGGCGAGGACCGCGTCGCGGCCCTTGTCGAAGGCGACGGGGAGGGCGTCGACGAGCGGGGCGATCCAGCCCTTCAGCGCGCTGGGCAGGCTGGGCGAAATGCCTTGGCGGGCGCCCAGGGCGGTGCAGCCGGCCAGCAGCGGATCGGTGGCGGCGGTCTCGGCGTCCAGCGCCTCATAGAGCAGGCCCTCGCGCACGCCCCAGGCCGAGATGACCACCCGCTTCAAGCCCAGGTGTTCGATCAGGCCCTCAAGCACGAGGGCGGCGTGAGGAAGGGTCTCGGCGCGCTTCTTAGACAGGCCGGGCCATTTTTCGAGGGACGACTTCGACTGTCGCGCGATCAGGCGGGCGGTGTCGCGGGCCTCCTGGGCGGTCATTTCGTACTGGTGGACGACGTGCAGGGGGTAGGCTCCCATGTCCATGTGGATCTGGGCCAGGGTCCGCCAGGCGCCGCCGACGGCGTAGAGGGTGTCGGCGCGATAGTCGGCGGCCGGCTTGAGGCGGGTGGCGATGGCGTCGCGAAGCTTGCCGGGGGTCAGACCTTCCTGCGCGCCCATCGCGAACGGACCGAGGGGCAGGGTGACGCCGCGACCAAGCGCGCCGTCCTCGACGCGGATCAGCTCCAGGCTGGAGCCGCCCAGGTCGGCGGCGACGCCGTGGGCTGCGGGAATGCCGGCCAGCACCCCGAGAGCGGCGTATCGGGCCTCCTCTTCGCCGGACAGGATGCGGATGCGCAGCCCGGTCTCGGCGGCGACCTGATCGCAGAAGGCCTGGCCGTCCTCGGCCTCGCGGACGGCGGCCGTGGCGGCGATGAAGGTGTGGGCGGGGCGGACACCCTCGACGACGGCGGCGAACCGTTTCAGCGCGACGAGGGCCTGGGCCGAGCCCTCGACGGAGAGCTTGCCTGTCGTGGCCAGGTCGCGGCCGAGGCCGGCCAGGACCTTCTCGTTGAACACGGTCCAGATGGCGCGGCCTTCGAGCCGGTAGAGCACCAAGCGCACCGAGTTGGAGCCGATGTCGATCGCGGCGACGTCCCGAGGCTCGCCGATCGCGGACAGCAGGGTCGCGGGCATCAGCGCTTCTTTCGGAGGGGTTCGTAGCTGAGGTGGCCGGGCAGGGTCTTCACCTTGCGGCCGCGTCCGGAGAGGCTGGGGTTGGTCATGAAATACTTGTGGGCGGAGAAAGGACGCTCGGGGTCGGCGGGGCTGACCCGGCGATAGGCGCCGTCGGGATCGAGCACCCAGCTCTGAGCGTCGTCCTTTAGGTTGGCGACCATGATCTGGTCCAGCACCTGGTCATGCACCGTCGCGTTCAGCACCGGGGTCATCAACTCCACCCGGCGCTCGAGGTTGCGGGTCATCCAGTCGGCGGACGAGATGAACAGCCGGGCCTTGTCGTGCGGCAGGTCGCGGCCGTTGGCGAAGGCGACGATGCGGGCGTGCTCGAGGAAGCGGCCGACGATCGACTTGACCCGGATGTTCTCCGACAGTCCCGGCACGCCCGGGCGCAGGCAGCAGATGCCGCGCACCACCAGCTCGATGCGCACGCCCCACTGGCTGGCGCGGTACAGGGCGTCGATGACGTTGGGATCGACCAAGGAATTGAGCTTGGCCCAGATGGCGGCGGGCTTGCCCTTGGCGGCGGCGGCCATTTCGGCGCCGATCAGGTCGATCAGGGTCGCCTTCATGTTCAGCGGCGAGACGACGAGGGCCTCGAGCTCGTCTGGCGTGGCGTAGCCGGTGATGTAGTTGAACACCCGGGTGGCGTCGCGGCCGAGATCCGGATGGCAGGTGAACAGGCTCAGGTCGGTGTAAACCTTGGCCGTGACCGGGTGGTAGTTGCCGGTGCCGAAGTGGCAGTAGGTGCGCAGGCTGTCGCCTTCGCGGCGGACCACCACGCTGAGCTTGGCGTGGGTCTTGTACTCGACGAATCCGAAGACGACGTGGACGCCGGCGCGCTCCATGGCCCGCGCCCAGCGCAGGTTCGCCTCCTCGTCGAAGCGCGCCTTCAGCTCGACCAGGGCGGTGACGTTCTTGCCGTTCTCGGCCGCCTCGATCAGGGCGGCGACGATCGGGCTGTCCTTGGAGGTGCGGTAGAGCGTCTGCTTGATGGCGATGACGTTCGGGTCGCGCGCGGCCTGGCGCAGGAACTGGACCACCACGTCGAAGCTCTCGAACGGGTGGTGGATCAGCATGTCCTTCTCGCGGACCGCCGCGAAAATGTCGCCGCCGTTGTCGCGGACCCGTTCGGGATAGCGCGGCTCGTAGCCGGGGAATTTCAGGTCGGGGTGGCCCGACGGGATGATGTCCGAGACCTGGGCCAGGCCGAGCATGCCGTCGATCAGGACCACGTCCTGAGGCGCGGCGTCGAGCTGGTCGGTGATGAAGGCGCGCAGGTCGTCCGGCATGGACGCCTGGATCTTGATGCGCACGACCGAGCCGAGACGGCGCTGCTTGAGCGCCTCCTCGAACTCCATGACCAGGTCCTCGGCCTCTTCCTCGATCTCGATGTCGCTGTCGCGGATCAGGCGGAAGACGCCCTGTTCCAGCACGTCGCAGCCAGGGAACAGGTGGTCGATGAACAGGGTCAGCAGGCTTTCGAGCGTGACGTAGCGCGTGCGGCCGGGATTGGAGCGGCCGTCCGTTGCCAGGGGCCAGAACCGCTTCACCTGGGTCGGCACCGGCACCAGGGCGTACAGGGTGCGGTTGTCCGCCTTGCGTCGCAGCTTCAGCGCCAGGGAAAAGCCGAGGTTGGGCAGGAAGGGGAACGGATGGGCCGGGTCGATCGCCATCGGCGTCAGCACGGCGAACAGCTGGTTGAGGAACTCGGGCTCCAGCCGATCGCGCTCGGTCTTGGTGATCTTGGCGGCGTCGACCACCTCGATGCCGGCGCCGACCAGTTCCTTGCGCAGCTTGCGCCAGCGGCGCTGCTGCTCGGCCATCAGGGCGCCGGCGGCGACGCTGATGTTGTCCAACTGCTGCGCCGGGGTCAGGCCGTCGGCGGAGAGGACGCGCACCCGCTCGCGCACCTGGCCCTTCAGGCCGGCGACGCGCGTCATGAAGAACTCATCCAGGTTGTTGGCCGAGATCGACAGGAAGCGCAGGCGTTCGAGCAGCGGGTGGGACGGGTTGGCGGCCTCTTCCAGCACCCGGCTGTTGAAGGCCAGCCAGGAGGTTTCGCGGTTGAAGAACCGGCTGGGCGAGGCCATCAGCTCTTCGGAGAGATGCAGCTGAGGCGCGCGGGAGGAGGGGACTTCCTCGCCGGTGGAGCTGTCTCGGATCGCCGCGTCGGTCATGCCTAAGGTTCTGGCCCCAGTCGGCGACCGCTGCAACCTTGCTCAGGGCAAAGAAAAACGCCGCCCGATCGAGGATCGGACGGCGTTTGCTCCGTGATCGGACGGACTACCAGCTCCAGGCGTCGTAGATGACCTCGATGATGTAGCCGTCGATCTCGTCGATCAGATAGATCTGGTTGTCGACCAGCACCCAGCGCGTCCCGACGGGCGGGTAGCCTAGGCCGTAGGTGCGCCAGTCGTTCATCTGATAGCGCCAGAAGATCGACGGCAGGTAGTCGCCGACGTACCAGCGCTGACCGTAGTAGCTGCGGGGTACGCTGTAGTAGCCGTAGCCCGGGGCGAAGTAGAAGCCGTACCGAACGCCCGAATAGTCGCGCCAACGCCGGTCGTGCCGCCACCAGTCGTGGCCGTGGCGCCGGCTCCAGTTGCGCCGCCACGAGTCGCCGTTGAAGCGGTTCCGGAAGTCTCGGTACTCGTGGCGATTGTCGCGATCCCGATCGCGGTCGGGCCGGCCAGGGCGGTCAGGCCGATTGTCTGGGCGCGTCTCGCCGCCGGGCCGACCCGGGCGGTCGGGACGGTCCGGGCGATCCGGGCGCGGACGGTCGGGACGACCGGAGTCATCGTCCTCGCGGGGCCGATCCGGACGGTTCGGACGGTTCGGTCCGCCGGCGTTGTCGCCGCCGGGACGATCCGGGCGATCCGGGCGATCTGGGCGATCCGGACGGTTGGGCTCGCCCGGACGATCCGGGCGATCGGGACGGTTCGGCTCGTTGGGACGATCGGGCCGATCGGGTCGGTTCGGCCGGTTCGGACGCGTCTCCCCGCCGCCGGAGCTCGGGCGATCAGGGCGGGACTCGCCGCCGGAGCTCGGACGATCAGGACGGGACTCGCCGCCGCCGCCGCCCGAGCTGGGGCGATCAGGACGGCTCGGCCGATCCGGTTGCGAGGGGCGCGGGTCCGGACCGGAGGGGCGGCTCGGCGGCGGGGCGGGGGTCTCCGCCCGAGGCGTGTTGGCGCGTTCGGCGCGCGCGGCGAGGCGTTCTCCGCGCAGTTCAGTGCGCGGGCGCGGCGGCGGCGGCGCGTCCGCATCCTGGGCCAGGGCCGCAAACGGCGCCGCGAGAGGCATGACGAAGGCCGCGATCGAAGCGGCGACCATCAGTGAGCGTTTCATTCTCGTCTGTTTCCTGCACGCCCCTGTCAGGCGGCTTGGGAGAAGCGTCGCGTTTCGTCGATGAACCGTGACTGAACGAACGACGTGCTTTGATCGTGAATTATAGGCCATGAAAAACGCCCCGCGAAGCGTTGTCCGCGGGGCGTCCTTCGGGCGGCGGGGAGAGACCTAGAAGACGTCGTACAGCACGCTCGCGATCAGGCCGGTGGCGAGGGCCATCAGTACGATGTCGTTGCCGGCGTGGACGTAGCGATAGCCGCGCGGAGCCGGGCCAAGGCCGTAAACGTACGGATCAGCCACGTAATAGCTGCGGTAGGCGGGCGGCAGGTAGCCGCCGCGGGTCCAGCGATAGCCGTAGTAGCGGGGCTCGACGCGGTAGTAGCCGTAGCTGGGCGCATACCAGTAGCCGCTGCGCGCGCCGCGATAGTCGTTGAAGTCCGAGCGCCCACGCCACCAGTCGCGATTGTTGCGGTCCCAGCGGCGGTCGCTTCGGTAGTCACGGTGATCGTCGCGTCGATCGTTGCGATAGTCCCGATGATCATCACGGCGCTCGTTGCGATAGCCGCGGCGATCGTCCTGGCGATGGTCTCGATCGCCGCGGTTCCGGTCGCCGTCGTTGTCGTGGCGACGCTCCTGGCGATAGTCGCGATCGCCGCGACGCTCATCGCGGTGGTCGCGCCCGTGATCGCTGCGGTCCTGGGCCTGGGCGGCGAGAGGCGCAGCGGTGGCGGCGAGCATCACGCCGACGACGGCCGCCGCAGTGAAACGGTTCATGGGGATCTCCAACTCGTCGGGCGTTCTTGCGCCTCATCCGCCCTTGTCGAAGACCAAGCTCTGCCTCTGCTGATGAACTGCCGCTGAACATTCCTGTCAGGTTCGCCGTTGCGCGTGCGACAGGCGGCACCCACCTCGAACCCAAGCGTCGCAGGAGCCTTCATGACCCGCCCGATCGAACTCTGGTACTGGCCCACGCCGAACGGCTGGAAGGTCTCGATCGCGCTGGAGGAGATGGGGCTCTCGTATGAGATGAAGCCGGTGAACATCGGCGCTGGAGAACAGTTCGCCCCGGCCTTTCAGGCCATCAGCCCGAACGGTCGGATGCCGGCCATCGTAGACCCGGACGGGCCGGACGGTCTGCCGCTGTCGATATTCGAATCCGGGGCGATCCTGCAGTACCTCGGCGCCAAGACCGGTCTGTTCTACCCGCACGACCTCCGCGGCAAGGCGGAGGTCGACCAGTGGCTGTTCTGGCAGGTCGGCGGCCTGGGGCCGATGGCCGGGCAGGCGCACCACTTCCGTCAGTATGCGCCCGCCATCGATCCCGACCAGCGGCACCTGGCCTATGGGGTCCGCCGCTACACGAACGAGGTGAACCGGCTCTATGGCGTGATGGACCGCCGCCTGGCGGATCGCGAGTACCTGGCCGGCGCCTATTCGATCGCCGACATGGCGGCCTGGCCCTGGGTGCTTCCGTCGCACCAGGGACAGGACCTGGACGACTTCCCGCATCTCAAGGCCTGGCACGAGCGGGTCGGCGCGCGGCCGGCGGTGATCAAGGGTCGAGCGCTCGGCGAAGACCTGCGCAAGAACCTCGCGGCATCGGGCAAGGCTGCGGAGGAGGCCCGCAAGCTGCTGTTCGGACAGCGGTCCCGGTAAGAGGTCGTAAGGGTCTCGGTGAGGGTTCGTTATTCGGTGTGACCGAGAGATTTCGGAACTATTTCAGAGGTCTGAACAGAAGCGCGATCTTCACTCCTGCTTTACTGAAAGGGCCGTTTCGACCCCTCTGCTGTTAACTTTAACTTCAAACCGCGGGTATTTCATTCGTGTCAGAGGGCGGGGCCAGAAAGGCTCCGGTACCGGGAGATACGGTGATGATCGCGCAAGAAACCGCGCCTGACATGGTCGAAGAGGCTCTGCCGCTGCCGACCGTCGAGATGAACGGGGACGACCTGTTCAAACTGGGCATGATGTATTCGACGGGCCAAGGCGGCTGCCCCATGGACCGTGTCTCGGCCCATATGATCTTCAATCTCGCGGCGATGAAGGGCTCGATTGAAGCTCGGGTCTATCGCCGCGAGATGAGCGCCGAGATGGAGCGGGAAGAGATCGCCGAAGCGCAGAAGGCCGCGCGTCGCTGGATCGACGCTGGCGTGGTTCAGCTGGCTGCCTGAGCAGTCACTAACCGCCGCCGGCGCCTGGCCAGTGATTAGTGGTTGGTGATTAGTGGTTGCCGGCTCCGCCGTCCTTGCGACGTGACAAGGCGCTGGAGAGCGCCACCAACATCCGGCTGATGTCTTCCGACGCCAGCAGCAGAGCGCGGGCATCTACATTCGGCAAGTAGCCGAGCCGCTCCGCCAGGATGAGTTGAGTTTCGGCTTCGGCAAGCGACCCGCGCGCCATACCTACAAACTGGATGAATTCGCCGGTGCTTCGACGGGCCGCGCCTTCAGCGATGTTGGACGCGACCGATACGGCCGCGCGCCGGATTTGACCAATCAGCCCGAACCGCTCGTCGCGAGGCCAGTGCGCTGACGCTTCGTAGATGCCCTCGGCCCAGTCCAGGGACTTTCGCCAGACCTGAAGGTCGCGGTAGTTGGTGACGCCATCGGTCATTGGCTCGCCTCGCGAATCCGGCTCCGCAGCAAACACTAATCACTAACCACTAATCACTTGGCAGCCGCGCCGCCTCTAAGCGGCCCGCCGGCGCTCGTCCTTCAGAACGACTGGTACTGTCCGCCGATGGCGTAGCTGAAGCCGATGGGCAGGGCCGAGCGGAACTGGGTGACGAAGTCGGCGACTTCGCCCAGCAGGGTCCGGGGTACGAAGACGATGTCGCCGCGGCGCAGGGCGATGATCTCGCGATCATTTGGGCTGAGGTCGACGGCGCGGAGCATGCGCGTGCCGTTCGGGCCCCGGCGGACCAGGGCGACCTGATCGCGCTTGGCCGAGGGCAGGAAGCCGCCAGCCTGGATGATGGCCTGCCAGGCGTCGATGTCGGCGGGCATGTCGTAGACGCCCGGCAACCGGACCTCGCCATCGACCCAGACCTTGAGCGGGGCGGCCGTCTTCAGCGTCACCTCGACGACCGGACGACGCAGTTGCGAGGCGAAGGCGTCGGAGGCGTCGGCCTCGAGCTCGGCGATGGTGCGGTCGGCGGCCATGATCTGGCCGACCAGGGGCAGGGAGACGCGGCCGTCAGGTCCGATCTTCTGGGTGCGAGTCAGCTCGGCGGCGGTCGGGGTGGCGATCTCGATCTCGTCGCCCGGGTAGAGGACGTATTCCGGCTCGGCCTCCGTCCAGTCGGCGAAGCCGATGTCGCGGAAGGAGCCGGCGGGGACGGTCTCGATCCGGTTGGGGCCGCTCGCGCCGTACTGCGGACGGCGCGCGGCGACGTCGCCGTTGGCGCAGGCGGCCAGGCTTCCGCCGAGCCCGGCAAGGCCGAGCAGCATCAGGCGCCGGTCGATGGTCATGAGCGAAATCGTCCCCGAAAGGTCACGCATCGGACCCTCGCTGCTTAAGGGTAACCATGGGTTAACGCGGAAGCCCCAAGGGTCACTCTCAGAAGAGTATTTCCAGGAATCAGCCCGAGCGCATGCGCACGACGGCCTACAGGACAGTCCGGCCGCGCTACGGCTTCGTCGACGTCGTCGGCCTGCTGTTCCGCGACCTGTTGCTGATGATCATCATCTTCCTGGTCGTCTTCGCCCTCGGCACGGCCGCGGTGTTGACCCTGCGCAAGACCTACACGGCCACGTCGAGCGTCTATGCCGGGGTCGGGCAGGAGTACGTCTACCAGCCGCGGGTCGGAACCCAGGACCAGAACGGCGGCCAGCCGCTGGAGGCCGACGCGGTCGCCCAGTCGGAAGCGGCCATCCTCGGCAGCCTCGAGGTCAAGCGCCGCGCCGTGCAGGCGCTCGGCGCCGATGTGATCCTGGGCGCCAAGGCGCGCGGGACGACGGCGGAGAAAACCGCGGCCGCCCTCAAGGTGCTGGACAACGGCCTTGGCGTTGGGGTGACGCCGGGCAGCGCCATCATCTCGGTGTCGTTCCAGTCCGACGACCCGCAGCGCGCGGCGCGCATTCTGAACGCCGTGGTCGACCAGTATCTGGTGCAGCGCCGTGCGGTCTTCCGCGACCGCGCCACCCCGGCCATCATCGCCCAGCGCCAAGCCTTCGAGACCGAACTGGCCGCAGCCGACACCGCCTATCAGGCCTTCCTGCAGTCGAACGACATCGGCGACTTCGCGACCGCCAAGGCGACCCTGGCGGCGACCTACCAGGCGGTCTTCACCGAGACCCTGTCGGTGCGGGCCCAGCTGAACCAGGCCAGCCAGCGGCTCGCCACCCTGGAAGCCCAGCTGGCCGAGCAGCCGGCCGAGGTGGTGCTGCAGCAGGACTTGAACATCGCCGCCCAGGACCAGATCCTGCAACTGCGCACCGAGCGCGAGAGCCTCTTGGCGCGCTATACCGAGGACGCCCAGCCGATCCGCGACATCGACCAGCGCATCGCCCAGCTGCAGTCCTATGTCGCCACCGGCACGGCTGTGGGGGCCAAGGAGGTCCGCACCGGGCCGAGCGTCATCTTCACCGAGATCGAGACCACGCGCATCAACGCCGCCGCCGACCGCGACGCCCTGGCCGCACGGCTGTCGGTGCTGAACGGCCAGCTGTCGCAGTTGCGTGATCGGCAGGGGGAGCTGACCCGGCTGGAGTCGACCAACGCCAACCTGGCCGGCAACCGCGAAATCCTGACCGCCAACATCCGCGACTTCCAGCAGCGCGAAAGCGCCGCCCGCGCCGACGGCGCCCTGGTCGCCGCCGGGGCCGACAACGTCACGGTCATCGAGCGCGCCGAGGCGCCGACCCGCGGCTCCAGCCTGAAGGCGCCGCTGCTGGCCGCCGTCTTCCTGTTCGCCGCCTTCACCGCCCTGTGCGTCGGCCTGCTGCGCGTCTTCCTGCGCAAGGGCTATGTCACCCCGGCCTCGACCAGCCGGACTCTCGAGCTGCCCGTGCTCGCCGTGGCCCCGATCAAGGGGACCTGATGCCGACCGTTAACCATCCCATGGTAGCGTTTGGTCAGTAGGCGGGGCTTTCAGCGATTCGATGGTCGATCTAACGACTGAAATGGCGGCTCTTTGGGCGGCGCTGGGCCCAGCGCCCGCGCACCGCGGCCGTGTGATTCAGATCGCGTCGGCCAGCAGCGGCGAAGGCGTCTCGACCGTGGCCCGCGAATACGCCCGGCTGGCTGCAGTGCGCGCCCGAAAGCCCGTCTGGCTGGTCGACGCCGACCTGGCCCAGCAGGGACAGCAGGAAACCATCGCCGCCTATCCGGACCGCTTCGGCGCTCTGGGGCGCGCCGCCTCGGTGACGCCTGACGGCTCGATCTTCTACGCCGTGACGCCGCGCATGATGGACCGCGCCGGCAAGCCGGTGCACCCGGCGCGTCTGATGACGGCGCGTCCCTGCCTGGGCGGCCGGCTGTGGGTGACGCGCTTCGCCGCGGAACACCTGCGCTCGGGCCAGCGCGCTGAGCCGGTCGCCGATCCGCGCTACTGGGACGCGTTGCGCAAGCACGCCGACACCGTGGTGATCGACAGCCCGGCGGCCGACCGCAATCCGATGGCCATCGCCCTGGCGCCCTTCGTCGACGCGACCGTCATCGTGGTGGCGGCCGAGAGCACGGCGGCCGGTGAACCGGTGATCCTGCGCGACGAGATCGAGGCGGCCGGCGGCAGGATCGCCGGCGTGGTGGTCAATCGCTCGACCTACAATCCGCCGGCTTTCCTGAGGCGGCTCGCCGGCTAGCTGGCGGCGGCCGCCCGATCGAGGCGGGCCAGTTCGCGAGAGCCGTAGAAATGCGGCTCGAAGCCCTTCATCCAGAACACCTTGCCGGCGCCTCGCGCGGCCTTGTCGTAAGCCTGGGCGCGGCGGGCGTTGAGGCTGACGGTCATGGCCAGGGAGACGAGGCCCCAGACCCCGGCCTGGGCGGCGCCGATCATCATCCAACGAGCGACGGCTGGCCAGTTGCGCTCGGCGGCGGCGGTCTGGCTCGGTCCTTGGCCGTAGGCGAAGGCGCGGGCCAGGGCGTACCTCAGCGTGGCGCGGTGCGGCGGTGCGAACTCCTCGACCCAGGCGTCGGCGGCCCAGCCGAATTTGGCGCCGCGTCCGCGCATGGCCGCGAACAGGGCGTCGTCCTCACCGCCCATATGATCGGCGGCGACATCGAAGGGCGTGCAGCCGGGCAGGGCTGTGGCGCGCACCATCAGGGAGTTGCCGCAGCCGTAGGGGTTGGTCACCAGGCCGGATCGCTCGGGCCCGACGCGGCCGAAGAACCGTTCCAGATAGGGCTTGAGCCAGGGCTGGGCGTCGGGGGCGCGGCCCTCGATGGGACCGAAGACGGCGTCGGCGGCGGTCTCTTCCTGGGCCTGAAGCAGGGCCGAGAGCCAGCGCGGCCGGGCCACCTCGTCATCGTCCAGGAAGGCGATCAGCGGGGCGCGGGTCGCGGCGAGGCCAGCGTTGCGCGCGGTGGCGACGCCGGGGCGCGGCGCGTGGACATAGGTCAGCGGCCAGGGGGACAGGGTGCGCAGGGCTTCGATCACCGGCGCGGCGGAGGCCGCCGGGTCGTTGTCGACCACGACGACGGCGTCGACGCGGTCGCCTACGCCGGTCTGCTCGAACAGCGAACAGAGCGCTCGTTCGAGGCTCTCGGGACGCCTGAGGGTCGGAACGATGACGGCGACGTCGCCCATCACACAGCCTCCGCATACAGGGCGGCCCGATAGAGACGGAGCGAGAAGGCTCGCGCCGCCACGGGCAGCCAGGGGAACTCGGCCGCCGCCCGCAGGCGATGGCGCAGCCAGGGCAGACCCGGCAGGGACTTCAGCAGCTTGGCCGCCTTGTAGCTGGGGTAGGCGGCGACGATCTCGGGGTGCCGCGCGGCCATGCGCGCGAAATTGGGCGCCGACTGCTCGTACTTGCGGGCCAGGGCCGGGACGGTGTCGAGGCCCATGTGGGTGGCGGCGTTGTCGAGGTGGATGACGGAGAAGCGGCGCGACACGCGCATGGCCCACTCCACGTCCTCCCAGCCCCAGCCGGTGAAGCCGGAGTCGAAGGCCTCGGCTTCGAACACGTCGCGGCGAACCAGAAGGTTGGAGGTGTAGACGTATTTCTCGGGCTGTTTGGCGCGCGCCTCAAAGGGCACGCATTCCGACTTGGCGGCCATGGCGCGGTGCACCGAGAAGCGGGCGTCGGTCGAGGCCTGTTTGAGCGAGAATCCGCCGAAGGCCACGGCGGGATTGTCGCGCGCCACCAATTCCGCCCAGTCCCGCAGGAAATGCGGATGGTCGGGGCGCATGTCGCTGTCGAGGAACAGCAGGCTGGCGCCGCGCGCCGCCGCCGCCAGCCGGTTGCGGCCGATGGCGCGACCTTCGTTGGACGGCAGGGTGATCAGCCGCGCGGGCAGGGCCATGGTCGTGATCTGGGAGATGAGCCGCTCGGTCAGGGCCGGGTCGGCGGTGCCGTCGTCCAGGATCACGATCTCGACCGCGCCGTCTACGGAGGCGGCCTCGCTTTCAAGCAGGGCGAGCAGCTCCGACGGATCGTCACGAAGGAAGGGGACCAGCACCGACATGGCAGGGCGAGACCCCTTGCGTGCCGGGTTGTCCGTGATCTGCGCCCGCTCACTCATGCAGCGGCCTTTCCGATCCGTTTACGATCGAGAAGCCGCGCCGTAACATCGCGTACGCTGGACGCATTCAACGCCAGCGCAGCAGCCGCATACACCGCGGCCCCCGTGACGGAATCCAGCACCAGTTCGGCGATCCCCCCGATCGGCGGAAGGACCGAAACCACCAGCGCCATCACTCCGGTCGCCAGGGAGCAGCGTACCAGATTCGCCCACGGAACAGGCAGGGCGATGATCCGGCGGCCCAGGATCATGGTGGCGAACAACCCCACGCCGAAGCTTGCGGCGGTCGCCCAGGCCGCGCCGATGAGGCCGAAGCGCGGAACGAGAATCAGGTTGAGGACGACGTTGAGCACCGCCGGAACGGCCATGGCCGCGAGCAGGTGTTTGGTCTTGCGCCCGAGGGTGAAGGCCTGGCCGAAATAGTAGGCGGTGAGGCCGTAGAGCAGGGCGGACAGGGCGATCCACGGGGTGATGGAGGCGGCGGCGACGCGCAGCTCCTCGCCGATCAGCACCTCGGCCAGCGGACGGGCGACGAGGGCGACGCCGGCGGCGGCGGGCAGGCCGATGAGCATAAAGGTCGACAGCTGTTCGCGGGCGGCCTCCTTGAGCCGGTCGGCCCCGCCGCGCTCCAGCGCCATGACCAGGGCCGGCTGGCCGGCCGAGCCGAGCCACAGGAACAGGACGTCCAGGGTCCGGTTCGCGATCGAATAGCCGGCGTGATAGGCGCCCACCGCGGCCTCATCCATGAAGGCGGCGAGCAGGAAGCGGTCGGTCGAGGCCAGCACCACGGTCAGGGCCAGGGAGGCGGCGATCGGATAGCCGTACAGGGCGTAGCCGCGCACCCGGGCGTGCTCGAAGGTCCCGCCGCCGGCCTGGCGCAGCTCGCCGGGCAGGACGAAGGGCAGGGCCGCCAACGGGGCCAGGCCGAGGCCGAGCAGGGGCGCGGCGCCGCCGAGACCCGCCCAGGCGAAGCCGACGCCGATGGCCAGGCCGCCGACGGCGATCGCCATGTCGAGGCCGGCGGCCTTGGCGATCTCTCCGGCGGCGCGGAACCGTTCCTGCGCCAGTTTGACGAGGCAGCGGGCCGGGGCGCCCGCGAGGCCGGCGGCCAGAGCGATGCGGAACAGCGGGTCGCCGGGCCACAGCGCCAGGACCGCGCCGCAGACGACGAGGAACACGGCCGACAGGGCGAAGGCTGAGCGGTACAGGCCGGCGAAGTGGGCGCTCATGCCGGGGCCCGGCGTCTCAGCCGCCCAGAAGCGCGCCATGGCCGCCTCCAGCCAGCTGAACACGGCCACATGGGCCAGGGTCATGACCGAGAAGGCCAGGGCGTAGCGGCCGAACTCCTCAGGGCTCAGGATGCGCGTGAACAGGACGATGGCCAGGAAGCCGACCACGCCCTGGACGATGTTGGCGGGCAGATAGCCCCAGACGCCGCGCCAGAACATCAGCGCACCGCGGCCCGGTCGCCGAGCAGAACCGGGATGGTCACGGCCATGATCCAGAGGTCAAGCCAGAGCGACTGGCGCTCGACATAGTCGATGTCCAGATGGACCCGGCGGCGCACGTCCTGGGCGGTATGGAGCGGCCCGCGCGAGCCGTTGACCGCGGCCCAGCCGGTCATGCCGGGCTTGATGCGGTGGCGGTGGGCGTATTCGGCGACCAGACGGGCGCTCTCGACATGGCCGGTCTTCATGCCGATGGCGTGCGGCCGGGGTCCGACCAGCGACATCTCGCCGGTGATGACGTTCAGCAGCTGGGGCAGCTCATCCAGGCTGGTCTTGCGGATGAATTTGCCGACGCGGGTGACGCGGTCGTCGTCATGGGTGACCTGACGGCTGGCCGTGGCGTCTGCGGCCTCTTGCTTCATCGAGCGGAATTTCCACACCACGATCTCCTCGTGGTTGAAGCCGTGGCGACGCTGGCGGAAGAAGATCGGGCCGGGGCTGTCCAGCCGGATGACCAGGGCGATCACGGCCATCACCGGGGCCAGCAGCACCAGGGCGATCAGGCCCAGCACCAAGTCCTGGATTCGCTTGTTGAAGGCGCGGCGATCGTCGTCGACCGGGCCCTGCACGTCGGCCAGGGGCGCGGCGGCGAGGCGATCCAGCGCCGAGGCGGTCTCGGCCGCGCCGTTGGGCTCGACCAGCAGGGTGATCTCGTTGGGCAGGGTGTTCAGGCGGGCATTCAGCTCGCGCACCCGGGCCTGGGCCTTGGGATCGATGGCCAGGACGACGCGGTCGACATAGGGGGTGACCTTGTGGGTCAGCAGGTCGTCGGCGGTGCCGAGCACCGGCACGCCCTCGATGGCCCGCGGACTGCGCGCCAGCCGGTCGTCGAAGATGCCCAGGACATTCAGGTCGCGGCGCTTCAGCGCCTCGCGAATGAGGGCCTCGGCGTGGCGGGTGGCGCCGACCAGGACGATGTTCGGGGTCAGGGCCCCCGACACTCGCCAGCGCCCGACCAGATCGCTCCAGCCCGTGTGAAGGGCGTTGAGGCTGATCAGCATCAAGCCGGTCCAGACCAGGCAGGCGGTCCAGGCGAAGTCGCCGCCGCGCAGGGCCAGGCCGGACGCCATCGCGACGGCGCCGCCGGTGCAGACGACGGCGGCCACCGCCGCAAGATGCACCAGGGTCTTCTGCCCGCGAGCGAAGCGGTAGCGGCCCAGTGACCGCATCAGGGCCAGAACGGTCACGGCCCCGAGGCCGAACGGGATCAACTGAGACGCCTGGGCGTGCAGCAGCGGCCCGGGCGTCGAGGCCCAGGCGCACAGCAGGGTCAAGGCGACCACGGTCAGCACGTCGAAGGCGCGAAAATAGTGGGCGGCGAGGCGCGAGGCGTGACGCTGACGCGCGTTCAGCCAGACCTCAGGACGGAAGGGACCGCGGCGAGCGGCGTGGGCGGACTTGCTCCGCTCGCTGCTCCGAGCTTCCGCGCCGAGACCCTCTGCACCGAGCGCCTCCGTCGCCAGGGCCTGCAGCCCGGGCGCGTCGAGGCCGCCGGCCGGGGCCGACGGGAGGTCGAAGGAAAGGCGGCTCGCGGCGTCGGTCATGCGGCTCGTGCGGCGGAAACGTCCCGCCAGCATGCACAGCCGCCCTCACTGTCACGTTAACGGTGGAACTGTCTCCAAGACCCGTTGCACCGGCCCGCAGGCTCCGCTATCCACCCGGCTATCGGAGACGTGGCTGAGTGGCTTAAAGCAACGGTTTGCTAAATCGTCGTACCCTGTAAGGGGTACCCAGGGTTCGAATCCCTGCGTCTCCGCCACCACCCTCAAGTTCATTGAGACTGTGGCGGCAAGCGGCTGAAATCGCCGCGTCCCAGACTTCAAAACACCACTCGCTGCAGGCCGGGCCGTCGGTCAGGCTTGAGGCTGCGCGCCTGAGGCTCTCGGCGGCCGGTCAGGTCGGCCCGCCGGGTCGACCTGGCCGTCATCCTCGGGCGGGGCCGAGAATGACGGTCGAGAGCGACCCGGCCGGTCGGTCGTCTTTACTGCGCCGTACGCACTTCCACCGGCAGGCCCAGGGCCTCCAGCTGCGGCTTGACCACCGAGGCGTCGCCGACGACGACCCAGACGAACTGGTCGGGGTGGATGACCTGGCGGGCGGCGGCGTCCATCTGGGCGGCGGTCAGGGCGCGGGTGCGGCTGGCCAGGGTCGCCTGATAGTCGTCGGGACGGCCGTACAGAGCGTTCGAGCGCAGGGCGCCGAGGATCTGGGCCGAGGTCTCGTAGCCGCCGGCCAGCGAGCGGGTGTTGCCGTTGATCGTGCGTTCCAGCTCCTGCGGCGCGACGCCGTCGGTCTGCAGGAAGCGGTCGTACTGGGCGATCAGGGCCGCGATCGAGTCACCCGTGCGGTTGGCCTGCACCGGCGCGTTGACGATGTAGGGCACGCGGTGCTCGAGCAGGTTGACGTTGCCGCGCACGCCGTACGACCAGCCCTTGGTCTCGCGCAGGTCGGAGTTGATGCGCGACAGGAAGTCCGAGCCGAGGGTCACGTTCGCGGCGTTGAGGGCCAGGACGTCGTCCGTGCCCGAGACCGGCAGGACCGCGCCGCCGTAGATCAGCGATTGCGGCGACTGCGGACGGTCAATCAGCACGATCCGGTTCGTCGGCGCCGGAATGGCGGCGGCGAAGTCCTTGACCCCCTTCGGCGTCGACGGCGCGCGCCAGTCGCCGAAGGCGGCTTCCAGTTGCGGCGTCACCTGCGACAGCGGCAGGTCGGAGACGACGAAGATGGTCGCATTGTCCGGGCGCACCCAGGCGTCGTGCTCGGCGACCAGGTCGGCGCGGGTCAGGGCGGTCAGGGTGGCGTCGTCGCCCGAGCCGGTGAACGAACGGCCATAGGGGCTGTCCGCGCCGTAGAGCAGCGGCGGCAGGGCGCGGGCCGCGATGGCGCCCGGGTTGGTGCGCTCGCTGGCCAGGCCCGACAGGCGCTGGGCCCGGATGCGCTCGATCTCCGACGGGGTGAAGGCCGGGTTGCGCACCACGTCCGACAGCAGGGTCAGGCCCGGCGTCAGGTTGGCGGTCACGGTCGACAGGTCGGCGGTGGTCCGGTCCATGGAGGCGCTGACGTTGACCGAAGCGCCCAAGCGCTCTTCTTCCTCGGCCAGCTGGTTGGCGTTGCGCGTGGTGGTGCCCTCGTCCAGCAGGTCGATCATCATGGCGTGGGCGCCCAGACGGTCGGCGCGGTCGGCGGCGTAGCCGGCGTTGAACTCCACGGCCACGCGGGTCACCGGCACGGTGTCGACCTGGGCGTAAACGACCTTGACGCCGTTCGACAGGGTGGCGCGTTCGACGGCCGGGAATTGCAGGTCGGGAACCTGGCCGATCGCCGGCATGGGCTCGCGGGCGACGCGCTGGATCTCGGCGGCCGGGACCGGGGTCGCACCCGACGGGGCCGCGGCGGCCTCGTCATACGCTTCGCGCTCACCCGGAGAGATGGTCATGTCGAACACCGGGCGGGTCAGCCAGCGCTGCATGGCGGCCGTGACTTCGGCCGGGGTGACCGAGGCGTACTCGGCCAGCTCTTTCTTGTAATGGTCGGGATCGCCCGCATAGAGCTGGCCCTCGGCCAGGACGTTGGCCTTGCCGTTGACCTGCTCCAGGCTCTGGATGCGGCTCGAGACATAGCGGGTGGCGACGCGGGCGACCTCTTCCTCGGTCGGCCCGTTGGCGATGAAGTCGGCGACAATGGCGTCCAGGCGACGGCCCACCTCGGCGGCGTCTTGACCCGGCTTCACGTCGACCGAGATGTCGAAGATGCTGATGCGGTGGAACTCCGACAGCGACGACGTCACGGCCACGGCCGTCTGCTCGTCGCGCACCAGTTGGTTGTCGAGGCGCGACGAGGCCAGGCCGCCCAGCACCGAGGCCGCCACCGACAGCGGAATGGCGTCATCGCTGAGCATGCCGGGCACGGCCCAGCTGCGGGTCAGGCGCGTGTTGGCCACTCGGTCATGCATGGTGGCCACGATCGGCGCCGCCAGCGTCGGCACGTCGGCCTCGGCCGGAGTGTTCACCGGACCGCGCGGGATGGAGCCGAAATAGCGCTCCATCAGCGGCCGCGCGGTCGCCTCATCGATGTCGCCCGACAGGACGACGACGGCGTTGTTCGGGCCGTAGTTGTCGCGGAACCAGTTGCGCACCGTCTCGAGGCTGGCGGCGTCGAGGTCGGCCATCGAGCCGATGGTCGAGTGGCGGTAGGGGTGGCCTTCCGGGAAGAGCGCTTCCAGCTGGGCGTATTCGAACAGGCCGTAGGGTTGGTTGTCGCCCTGGCGCTTTTCGTTCTGGACCACGCCGCGTTGCAGATCGAGCACGTCCTGGCCGACCTCGCCGAGCAGATAGCCCATGCGGTCGCTCTCAAGGAACAGAGCCTGCTCCAGGGCGGGGGTCGGGACGGTCTGGAAATAGTTGGTGCGGTCGAACCAGGTGGTGCCGTTCAGATTGCTCGGCCCCAGGTTCCGCATGCGGCCCAGGTAGCTGCCCGGGGCGTTTTCCGAACCGCCGAACATCAGGTGCTCGAACAGGTGGGCGAAGCCGGTCGAGCCGGCCGGCTCATCCTTGGAGCCGACGTTGTACCAGACCGACACCGCCACCACCGGCGCCTTGCGGTCCTCGTGCACGATGACCGTGAGGCCGTTGTCGAGGGTGAAGCGCTTCCACGGGATGTTGACCTCGGACACCAGCTCCGAAACCGGCGCGGCGCGCAGTTCGGGAGCCTGGGGCGACGCCGCTGCGGCGGGCGCGGCGGCGGTCTGCGCGAGAACGGCGGGGGCGGGGGCGATCACAGCCAGGATGGCGGCGAGCGAGATCGAGCGAAGACGCATGAGAAATCGGTCCTTGTCTGAGGCGGACGGACCTTACCCGACGCTTCTAGGGGTGCAACCGCCAAGCTGGGGCGGAAGGACTTAAGATCAACGCGTGACGCCGGCCGTCGCTCTCGGAGGCCGGCTCCGGAACACGATGACGGCTCCGACCAGCGACAGCACGCACAGTCCAAACCAGGTCAGGGCGTAGACGAGGTGGCTGTTGCGGAAGCGGACAACCGTCAGCCCGCCTGTCGGATATCCGCCGGGGTTGGGCGCAGCGTCGGCGTCGATGAAATAGGGGGCGACAGGCTCGCTCAGGCCTCGGGCGCGGGCGATGGCGGGGAGGTCGCGCGAGTACCAGTGGCCGGCGGCCGGGGCGTTGGCGCGCAGGAAGGCGCCGCCGGGCTCGCTGGCGCGCAACAGGCCCGTGACCTGGACCGGCCCGGAGACCTGGCCTGACGCCCTCGCCGCCGCCGGGCGCATCTCTGTCGGCACGAAGCCGCGATTGACCAGAACAACCCCGCGATCGGTCCGCAGCGGCGTCAGGATCCACCAGCCGGGGCCGAGATCTGTGACGGCCTGCACCGGGGTCTCGAGGTCGTGCAGGAAGACGCCGCCGACCGTCACCCGGGTGTAGGCCTGCTCCGGCGTCCAGTCGGCCGCAGTCGGAGGCGGGACCGGCGGCGCGGCCAGCCGCGCGTCGACGGTGTCGATCAAGTCGCGCTTCCAGCCGAGGCGCTCCAACTGCCAGGCGCCGAGGGTTGCGAAGACGACCGCCAGCGCCAGGCAGAGAGCGATCAGGCTCCAGGCGGTACGGGCGCGGGTGCGGGGTAGGGGCTCAGCGATGGGGGCAGGGCCTCCGGCGGCGTCGGCATCATGTTGCCGTGCAGGTGGAACATGATCCACAGCGAACCCGCGATGACGATGATCACGATGATCGCCGTGAAGACCAGCGTCACCAACGTCCAGCCGCCCTCCGACCTGGTGTTCACGTGGAGGAAGAAGACCGTGTGGACGATGATCTGCACGAAGGCGAGCAGGACGACGATGATCGCCGTCGTCTGCGGTCCGAGCGGTCCGGCCATGACCAGCCAGAACGGGATGGCGGTCAGCACTACCGACAGCAGGAAGCCGGTCAGATAGCCGCGACGCGAGCCATGGCTGTGGCCGGCCTCGTGACCTTCATGCGCGTGCGGGGCGTCTTGATGGGTCACGACAGCGCTCCCAGCAGGTAGACGAAGGTGAAGACGCCGATCCAGACGACGTCCAGCAGGTGCCAGAACATGCCCAGGCAGGTCAGCCGCCGCTGGTTCTCGACGCCGAGGCCGCGCTGCCCGACCTGGACCAGCATGACGCCGATCCAGATGATGCCGAAGGTCACGTGCAGGCCGTGGGTGGCGACCAGGGTGAAGAAGGCCGACAGATAGGCGCTGCGCTGGGGCGTGGCGCCCTCATGGAACATGTGCGCGAATTCGTAGAGCTCGACGCTGATGAAGGCGATGCCGAACAGGGCCGTGATCGCGAGCCAGGCCTGGGTCCCGCCTTTCTTTCCATCCTGCATGGCCAGCATCGCCATGCCGTAGGTGATCGACGAGATCAGCAGGAAGGCGGTGTTCAGCGCCACCAGCGGCAGGTTGAAGAAGTCGCTCGGGGTCGGCCCGCCGGCGTAGGCGGTGGCCAACACGCCATAGGTGGCGAAGAGCGTCGCGAAGATCAGCGCGTCGCTCATCAGGTAGATCCAGAAGCCCAGCAGGGTCGGGCTGTCGTGGGTCTCGGCGTGGTGCTCGCCCTCTTCCTGGACCAGGTAGAAGGTCGGGTTGGCGGAGGCCTCGCGGTCTAAGGCGGTCATGCCTGGGCCTCCACGGCGCGACGGGCCCGGTCATCGTCGGCGAGTTCCTCGGCCGGGACGTAATAGGCGCGGTCGTAGTCGAAGGTGAAGTAGATCGAATAGGCGATCAGGGCGACGAACGAGAGCGCAGCCAGCCACCAGATGTACCAGATCATCGCAAAGCCCAGCACCAGGGCGATGGCGGAGATGATCACCCCGGCGCCGGTGTTGCGGGGCATGTGAATCGGCTGGAAGCCGCCGGCCGGGCGATCGTGGCCGCGGTCCTTCATGTCGTACCAGGCGTCCAGGTCATGGACGACCGGGGTGAAGGCGAAGTTGTAGTAGGGCGGCGGCGAGGTGGTCGACCACTCGAGCGTGCGGCCGTTCCAGGGGTCGCCGGTGGTGTCGCGCAGCCTGTCGCGGTTCTTGATGCTGACCGCGATCTGGATGACGAAGGCGAGAATGCCGACGAGAATGATCAGGGCGCCGACGCCGGCGATAACGAACCACGGCTGCAGCGTCGGGTCTTCGAAGTAGCGGACGCGCCGCGTCGTGCCCATCAGGCCGACGATGTAGATCGGCGTCCAGGCGACCCAGTAGCCGATCACCCAGCCCCAGAACGACACCCAGCCCCAGAAGCCGTCGAGCTTGAAGCCGAAGGCCTTGGGGAACCAGTAGGTCATCCCGGCGAACAGGCCGAAGACGACGCCGCCGATGATGACGTTGTGGAAGTGGGCGACCAGGAACAGCGAGTTGTGCAGCACGAAGTCTGCCGGCGGCACGGCCAGCAGCACGCCGGTCATGCCTCCGACGACGAAGGTGATCATGAAGGCGACCACCCAGGCCATCGGCAGCTCGTAGCGGATGCGGCCGCGGTACATCGTGAACAGCCAGTTGAAGATCTTCGCCCCGGTCGGGATGGAGATGATCATCGTCGCGATGCCGAAGAACGAGTTCACGCTGGCGCCCGACCCCATCGTGAAGAAGTGGTGCAGCCAGACCAGGTAGCTGAGCAGGGTGATGACCACCGTGGCGTAGACCATCGACGAATAGCCGAAGAGGCGCTTGCCCGAGAAGGTCGAGGTGATCTCGGAATAGATGCCGAACACCGGCAGGACCAGGACGTAGACCTCGGGGTGGCCCCAGATCCAGACCAGGTTCCAGTACATCATGGCGTTGCCGCCGAGATCGTTGGTGAAGAAGTTGGTCCCGATGTAGCGGTCCAGCATCAGCATGGCGAAAGCCGCGGTCAGGACCGGGAAGATGGCGATGGCCAGGATGTTGCTGCACAGCGCCGTCCAGGTGAACACCGGCATCTTCATCAGCGTCATGCCCGGGGCGCGCATCTTGAAGATGGTGGTGACCATGTTGATCGCGGACAGAGTCGTGCCGACCCCCGCGATCTGCAGGGCCCATAGATAGTAGTCAGGCCCTGTCCCCGGACTGTTCTCGATGTTGGCGACCGGAACGTAGTTGAGCCAGCCGGCGGTCGAGAACTCGCCGATGAACAGCGAGGCCATGACCAGAAGGGCCCCCGCCACCGTCAGCCACAGGCTGAGGCTGTTGAGGAAGGGGAAGGCCACGTCGCGCGCGCCGATCTGGAGCGGCATGACGAAATTGACCACGCCGACGATCAGCGGAATGGCCACGAAAAAGATCATGATCGTGCCGTGGGCGGAGAAGACCTGATCGTAGTGGTGGGCGTTGAGGTAGCCCTCGCTGCCGCCGAAGGCGATGGCCTGCTGCAGCCGCATCATCAAGGCGTCGGCGAAGCCGCGCAGCAGCATGATGATGCCGAGGATCAGGTACATGATCCCGATCTTCTTGTGGTCGACGCTGGTCAGCCACTCGCGCCACAGCCAGAGCCACAGCTTGTAGCGGGTGACCAGGACCAGGACCGCGACGCCCAGCAGGGCGACCACGGCGAAGGTGCCGACCAGGATCGGTTCGTGCAGCGGGAAGGAATCGAGGCTCAGGCGACCGAAGATCGGGCTGAAGGCAGGGGCGGCGGGATGCTCGGACATGGGTTCTCCGTCGGCCTAGCGCTGGACGACGCCCGAGGCGCCCGCGGCGGGCGGCTCGTTCGAGAGGGGGACGGGGCGGAGGGCGTCGCCCTCCTGCGCGGACGGGGCCTGGCCGTGGGCGGCGCCGTGCGGGCCGCGTTCGCCGGCTTCGGCCGGGACGCCGGGCTTGTGATGGCGCATCTGTTCGGCGATGCAGGTCGTCCCGGGGGCCACGCAGCGATTGACGATACGGTTGAACAGGCCCGCCGGCGCGGCGCTGAATAGGGTGGCCGGATGCTTCTCGGTCGGCTTCTCCAACTGGAGGTAGCTCTCGGTGGTCAGGTTGGTCCCGGTCGCCTGGGTCTGGCTGACCCATTGATCGAAGGCGGCGGGCTCGACGCCGACGAGGCGGAACCGCATGTCCGAGAAGCCTGCGCCGCTGTAGTTGGCGGAGAAGCCTTCGTACTCGCCGGGCCGGTTCAGGACGGCGTGCAGTTGGCTCTGCATACCGGGCATGGCGTAGATCATCCCCGCCAGGGTCGGCGCGTAGAAGGTGTTCATCATATTGGTCGAGGTGATGTCGAAGCGAACCTCGCGATCGACCGGCAGGACCAGTTCATTGACCGTGGCGATGTTCTGCTCCGGGTAGATGAACAGCCACTTCCAATCCATCGCCACCACCTGGACCACCATCGGGGCTTCGGCCCGGTTGATGGGTTGGCCCTCCGAGATTCTGTCCAGTCGGCGGAAGGGGTCGAGCAGGTGGGTGCTCGACCAGGTCAGGGCGCCCAGGCAGATGATGATGAGCAGGGGGATCGACCAGATGACCAGTTCGAGCGCCGTCGAATGGTGGAAGCCGGGGGCGTAGGTCGCCTTGCTGTTGCTCGCTCGATAGCGCCAGGCGAAGACGACGATCATCACGAGCACAGGAATGATGATGATCAGCATCAGGACCGTTGATGCGTAGATCAGGTCGCGCTGTTGCAAGGCGATGTCGCCCGCCGGGTTCAACACCGCGCGTTGACAGCCGGACAGCAGACCGATCAGCGGAAGGAGCGCCAGAGACCCCAGGCGCCTAGACAGAGGCACGTGTTCGCACATGACTTGCCCTTAGGCTTTGCCCTCGTCGGGCCATATTGGACATTTTGTCCGATACAACTTTTGAGCATATAGGGGTAGGGCGGCAAGTGACTCCGTGGCCCCGGCTGCGGCGAAGGCGACCAACTCCCGGAGTGGGAAGATGAACGCACCGACTGGCTCCTCGACTTCGACCCCGCTCGAGCGTGACGCGCGCGTCGTCAATGCAGACCAGCACGAGATCAAGCCGGGCGAGATCGCCATCGGAGTCATCATCGGAAGGACGAGCGAGTTCTTCGACTTCTTCGTCTACGCCCTGGCCTCGGTGATCGTTTTCCCGTCGGTGGTCTTTCCCCATCACGAACCTGTGACGGCGACGCTTCTGTCGTTCGCCATCTTCTCCGTGGCCTTCATCGCCCGGCCGTTCGGCACCCTGCTGTTCATGTGGATCGACCGGAACCACGGCAAAGGCGTCAAACTGACCCTCGCTTTGTTCCTCTTGGGCGGCTCGACCATGGCCGTCGCGCTGCTGCCCAGCCACCAGCAGATAGGATCCCTGTCGGCCCTTCTGCTCATCACCTTCCGCTTTGGTCAGGGGCTGGCCTTGGGCGGGGCCTGGGACGGCATGCCGTCGCTGCTGGCGCTCAACGCGCCCAAGGAAAAGCGCGGCTGGTACGCCATGATTCCGCAACTGGGCGCGCCGCTGGGCCTGCTCATCGCCGCAGCCCTGTTCACCTATTTCCTGGTCATCCTGACGCCCGAGGACTTCCTGACCTGGGGCTGGCGCTATCCCTTCTTCGTCGCCCTGGCGATCAACGTCGTGGCCCTGTTCGCACGCCTGCGCCTGGTCGCCACGCCTGAGTTCGAGCACCTGTTCGCCGCGGGCGAGCTGCGGCCGTCGCCGGCGTTCGCCACCCTGTTCCGCGAATGGAGGACCATCGCCCTGGGCGCCTTGGCGCCGCTGTCGGCCTTCGCCCTGTTCCACATCGTCACCGTCTTCCCCCTGTCGTGGGTGACGCTGACCGGCCGGGATCAGCCGGTGCCGTCGCTGCGCATCGAGATGATCGGAGCGGTGGTCGGGGTCATCGCCATGCTCGGTTCCGGCCTGCTGGCCGACCGCTTCGGCCGGCGTCAGGTCCTGGCGGTGGGAGCGGTCCTGATCGGCGCCTTCAGCGGCTTCGCGCCGCAGTTGCTGAACGCCGGCGCCATCGGCGAGACGGTCTATATGATCCTCGGCTTCACCCTGCTGGGCGTCGCCTTCGGCCAGTCGTCCGGCCTGGTGAACGACCGCTTTCCCCCTGAGCATCGCTATACCGGCGCGGCGATCGTCGCCAACACCGCCTGGCTGGTGGGGGCCGGCTTCGCGCCTCTGGTCGCCCTGTTCCTCGCCGATCGCTTCGGCGTCTGGGCGGTCGGGGCCTATCTGCTGTCGGGCGCGATCTGCACCCTGGTGGCCCTGGCCATCAACAAGGAATGGGCCAAGGACGAGCATTAGGTCGCGCCGAGGCCGGCCCTAGGCCGCGAGATTGCTCAGCAGCAGATTGGTCCGTGAGCCGCCCGGAGCATAGGCGTAGCCCACGCCGCGGATGGTCTGGATGGGATCGCCGTCCCCCAGCTCCGCCAGCTTCTTGCGCAGGCGGCAGACGGTGGTTCGGAAGGTCGCTGGATGGGTCCGTCCGGCGCCGAGGGCGTGGGCGCCCGCTTCATTCGTGAAGACGACGTCGGGGTTGCTCAGAAACAGGTGGAAGGCCGAAGCGTCCGAAGGGGCCAGCACGACGCTGCGGCCGGCTGGGCTGATGGCCGTTCGGGTGGTCGGGTTCATGCGCCAGCCTCCGGTCGCTTCGCGCCCGTCGCCGGAGCGTCTGCGCGGCGCGGCCCGGCGAAGCAGCGCCTTGGCGCGCGCAACGACGAGCCGGTCGGCGACGGGTCCGACCAACAAGTCATCCGCCCCGAGTTCCAGCGCGACGATCTCGTCCACCAGATCGGCCTGACCCGCCATGACGAGCAGAAGCGGTCCTCCCGCATCCGAAGCCAGGGTGCGGCAGAAGGCCAGGGTTTCGCGGGCCAGGGTCGCGCAGTTGAGCAAGACCAGATCGACGTCTTCCGACTCGATCAGCGCTCGGGCGACGTCCAGCTTCGAGGCCTGCAACACGGTAAAGCCCGCGTCGGCGAACAGCGTGGCGAGGCGACGGCGGTCCGGGCTTGAGGGGCTGACGATCGCGACCCTGGCCGCATCGGGCGACAGCGAGGGCCAGGCGCCGTCCGTCGGACAGGGGCGCGATCTGGCGGCGTTGAACTGGGTGCGGTGCGGCTGGTCCATGAAGGCCTCACACCGCCGCGACGGAAGTTGCAACGATCAACGTTAGGAAGCGGGGGGACGGGGCGTACTTCACCGTGCCTGCGGCGGATGAACCCAGGGATGAGGGCGCGGACCGGCGCTTTCGCGCGGCGGGCCTCATCTTTGAACATGGGGCGTGATGTTGATTGCCGGAACTGAAGACGGCCTGCTGGAGCGGACCTTGCTGGCGGTGGAGTCCCTTCAGTCGGCGGGGTCCCAGCAGCAGGTGATCGCGGGGGTCACATCCTATCTGCGGGAGTTCGGCTTCTCGTCCTTCGGCATGAGCCGTCGGCCGAGGACGCCCGGCGCCAAGCCCGACATCTTGCTCGACGCCTGGCCGGAGGGCTGGTCCGACCACTACCGCGAGCAGGGACTTTATCGACATAACGGGATCGCGGACTACGCCCTGGTCGCCCAGGATGTCTTCGCCTGGGACGAAGTGCCGCCAGATTACCTTGAGGATCCCAAGACCACGGTCGCGTCTCATGACGCCGCCGCCTTCAACATGCGCGAGGGGCTCTGCGTCCCGATGCCGTCGGCGCTTGGAATGGGCAGCGTGTGGCTCAGCGCCTCGCATTTCGAGCGGGCGCCGGGCTTGAAGCGGGCCGTGCGGCTGTTGGCCTATCATGTCGGGCAGGCCGTGGAGTCGCTGCCGCCCGTGCCCAATGACGTGCAGGTGCTGACGGTCCGCGAGTTGGACGTCCTGTCCTGGGTCGCCGCCGGCAAGACGACCCTCGACATCGCCACGATCCTCAACATCTCTGACCATACGGTGGGGGAGCATCTGAAAAACACCCGCCGGAAACTGGGTACGAGCAACAACACCCACTCGACGGTCCGAGCCCTGCAGCTAGGCCTGCTCCGCTTGTGAAACCATACCGGAAACCCGGTATGGCCAGCGCGCTGCGCGTCGCCCAGTGGCGCGACCAACGCCTCAGCAGCCTCGGTTCAGAGGATGAGGTCCTTGGCGAGCTTCAGGATGGTGGCCAGGGGCACGAGCATAAGGACCACGGGCGCGAAGGGCAGGGCCATGGCAAGGATGAGAGCGACGACGCCGCGCGGCTCGACGGGCAACAGGCGGATTGATTGGGCGTTGGCGACGATGGCGTAGAGGTCGGCGGTGTAGGAGATGTCCTGCCGCGGGGCCGGGGGCGTTTCGATGGTCGCTTTATTCCTGAGCCAATCGGCCTCGAACCCGCGCCCGACCCGCCGGCCGAGCGCCCCGTAGTCGATCACCGCCTGGCGGCGCAGACGCGCCAGGATCGGGACGAAGGTGAAGAGCGGCGCGACCAGCAGGACGACCGCCAGCGCCAGCAGGCCGACGTTGAGGATCAGGTGCGGCAGTGAAATGGCCCCGGTATTGATCACGTCGTACATCGCCCGGCCGGCGACGACGGTCGACAGGGCCATGCCGGGGACGATGAAGGCGCGGACTGAATGGCCGACGAAGCCTAGGCCGCCGACACGGTCGGGGTGGGAAGCCGCCAAGGCGAGCTTCAGACCGGCGAGAAGCCAAAGCAGCCGTCCCCAAAGCAGCAGGCGCCAAAGCCAGCCGAGCATGAGGATCAGCAGCAGAGGCATGCTGGCCATCAGGTACCACCAGGCGGCCAGCGAATAGCCGTCCGGCCCGTTGAGCCAGGCCGGGAGATCCGCGGGCTCCAGGGTGCGGATCGCCAGGACGCTCGCGGAATAGGCCAGGACCACGATCAGGATTTCGGCGACATGCGAGGCCATCAGCTGTCGGGTGGAGAGGAGGGCGGCCCGGAACCGCTCACGAGCGTCGGCCGGCACGAGGTCGCCGTCGTCGAACTGGTTGATGATGTTGCTGAGGCGTGGGGCGCAGGTCGCCTCGGCCAGGACGAGGAGGGGCGCGGCCACGAGGCAGCGGACGTGAACCCCGGCCTCGCGTGCGAAAGAGGCGATGTCGCCACCGCCGGCGAGCGACGCCTGCAGCATGACGAGCAGGGGCAAGGGCGCCCAGCCGAACAGGGCCACGAGCCAGGCGCGCCTGGGGACCGTGAACCATTCGGGCGGGAACTGGCTGAAGCGACCGCTCCTGCGAACGAAGAGCGCGCCCTCGAGCACGGAGCGGAGGTCGACGTCGTCGTCCTCGGCAGCGGAAACGGTGGGTCGGGCCATTGGCGCCCCTGGCGTTCGCGGTGTGACGCGTCGGGGAAGGCTACGGGTTGCACCCCGCCCTCGCCATCAGGCGAAGGCCTGAGACGGTTTCGGTATAACGCCAAGCCTGAAAGGAGACGGGCGCAGGACTAACGGCGACCCGGGTTCCGCAACCGGATCGGTTTTGGAGGATTGGAGTGGCGTCAAACGCCATGTCCGATCAACCGCCCCAGATCCAATGTTTCAGCGAAGCCTGCCGGCGGGCCGCCGCGCGGGCGCGACCGGTTCACGGCGTGGCCTTGGTCTCGGTCGTGGTCGCGGCTTTCGGCCTGGTCGGTCTGCGCTCGTTTGAACTGCCCGGTCCCGCCCCGATCAGCGACGGTGAGCGGATGCGTATCGAGGTCGTGGCCCCGATCGAACCCAAGGTCTCGCCCGGCTCGGTGATGGAGGTCGGCGACCTGGTCAACGGGCTGACGGAGATTCCGCGGCCGGCCCCTCCTGAACCGATCCCGGCGTCCTACGCCTATGTCGACGAGGACTGGGACGCCGACCTGGCGCCGGCGCCGCCTCGCCGACGCTATGACGAGGCGCCAGTCGTCTATTCGGCGCCTCAGCCCGAGGCCCGCCCCGACCGCGGGGACCGCTGGTTCGGCTTCGACCTGCCGCGTCGCGACTACCAGGCCGAGCGTGACGCGCGACGCGTGCGCATGGACGCCCTCGAACGGCGGGAGCAGGACCGCGAGCGTGAGCGTCGCGATGTCGCGTCTGACCGGTGGCGTGAGCCTCCGCCTCCGCCCCCGCCGGACGCTGACTGGCGCTGAGGCCGGTTCGCGCCGGATAACTTGACCTGACGTGATCTTGGCAGGGGGCGAACAGCGGTCTAGGTCGGTGGCTCAACCGTCACTTGGAGCGACGCTCATGGCCGACCTGGCTTCTGTCACCGAACACATCCGCGGCGCCGTCGGCGAGAACTCCGGCCTCGGCAAGACCGTGAAGCTGGACCTGGGCGACACCGGCAAGATCTACATCGACGGCGCCTCGTCGCCGAACACGGTGAGCAACGAGGACAAGCCGGCCGACGCCACCGTCTCCATGACCTGGGACGACTTCATCGCCCTGTCGGAAGGCCGCCTGGATCCGATGATGGCCTTCATGCAGGGCAAGCTGAAGATCGCCGGCGACATGATGATCGCCCAGAAGCTGGCCCCGCTGCTGAAGCGCTGAGGCGCGGCGGCGAGTAGCTGACTATTCCACGGCGCGGCTCCGACGGGGCCGCGCCGTTTTCGTATCGGAGAACGACCATGGACTTCCGCCACAGCGATCGGGCCCAGCACTGGCAGGAGCGTGTGAAGCGCTTCATGGAGGACAAGGTCCTGCCGCGCTCGGCGGAGTACTGGGGCCAGGTGCGCGAGGACCACACTCGCCAACCGCCGGCCATGGAGGAGATGAAGGCCCAGGCGCGCGAGGCGGGCCTGTGGAACATGTTCCTGCCGGGCGAACACGGCGCCGGCCTGACCAATCTCGAATACGCCCCCCTGGCCGAGCAGATGGGCCGCGCTCTGTGGTCAGCCGAGGTGTTCAACTGCAACGCCCCGGACACCGGCAATATGGAAGTGCTCCATATGTACGGGAACGCCGAGCAGCAGGCGCGCTGGCTGAAGCCGCTGATGGCCGGCGAGATCCGCTCGGCCTTCCTGATGACCGAGCCCGAGGTGGCCTCGTCGGACGCCACCAACATCCAGACCCGCATCGAGCGCGACGGCGACCACTACGTCATCAACGGCCGCAAATGGTGGTCGACCAATATGGGCCACCCGAACGTCGCCATCAGCATCGTCATGGGCAAGACCGATCCCTCGGCCGCCACCCACGCCCAGCAGAGCCAGATCCTGGTGCCGACCGACACGCCCGGTTTCCGCGTCGAGCGGATGCTGTCCGTGTTCGGCTATGACGAGCGCCCGATCGGCCACGCCGAGGTGGTGCTGGAGAACGTCCGCGTCCCGGTCGAAAACCTGATCGCCGGCGAAGGCCGCGGCTTCGAGATCGCCCAGGGCCGCCTCGGGCCGGGCCGCATCCACCACTGCATGCGCGTGATCGGGGCCGCCGAACGGGCCCTGGAGCTGATGACCGCCCGCTTGCTCAGCCGCACCGCCTTCCGCAAGGCGCTGGCCGAGCATTCGGTCTGGGAGCAGCGCATCGGCGAGGCCCGCACCGAGATCGAGATGTGCCGTCTGCTGGTGCTCAAGGCCGCCTGGATGATGGACAACGGCGGGGCCAAGAACGCCAAGTCCGAGATCGCCCAGATCAAGGTCGCCGCGCCGCGCATGGCCCTGAAGATCATCGACGACGCCATCCAGGCCCACGGCGGCGCCGGCGTCTCGGCTGACACCCCGCTGGCCGAGATGTATTCGATGGTCCGCACCCTGCGCATCGCCGACGGCCCGGACGAGGTCCACAACCGCACCATCGCTCGGCTGGAGTACGCCAAGCACGGCGGGCGGGGCGGCTAGGCGTCGCGCCTGCTCCTCAGAGATCCAGGTGCAGGAACTGGTTGAAGGCGCTTGCCTCATAGGCGCCGAAGGCCCCGCCGTTGGCGAAGCCGCGGCGGCGGTAGAGGGCGAGGGCCGGCTCGAAGGCGGCGCCGCTGCCGGTCTCGAGGCTGAGGCGCGTCAGGCCGACGGTGCGGGCATGGGCGATGACATGTTCGAGCAAGCCGGCGGCGACCCCCTGGCGCAGGTGGTCGGGATGGGTGCGCATCGACTTCAGCTCGCCCTGGCGGTCGTCGAGGCGGCGCAGGGCGACCACGCCGATCGCCTCGCCGTCACGCCAGGCTGTCCACACCGTGATGTCCGGCTGTTGCAGGCCCGACAGGTCCAACGCAAAGACCGCGTCCGCCGGCGAGTTGGCCTGCATGCCCTGCAGGTGAAACGCCAGCAGCGCCCGTGTCGACGGATGGCTGAGGTCGTCCTGACGGATGTCGAGAGACATCAGTGCCGGGCGCCGGTCGGCGGCTCGGCTTCGAGCAGCGCGATCTTTCGGTCGAGGCGAGCGACTTCGTCCTCCAGCCGCGCCTTCTCGGAGGCCATGTCGACCGGCGTGCCGTCCTCGTATTTGATCTGCGCGCCCTTCGCGATCAGGTCGAGCCGATAGAGGAGCGTCGTCCGGCGGTCCTTCAGGCGATCCAGTTCGCTCTCTTCCGCCATCACGCCGCGTCCCGCCAGGCCTTCAGGCTGTCCATCGCTCGGATGCTCATCAGCCGCTTCTTGGCGCGGCCGCGCTCCTTGGGATGGATCCGCTTGCCCTCTTCGTCGACCTTGGGGGCCTCGAGCGGCGGCAGCAGGCCGTAGTTGATGTTCATCGGCTGGAATTTCGACCCCTCGAGGTGGCCGCCGGTGATGTGCTCGACCAGGGCGCCCATGGCCGTCTCGGGCGGCGGCGGAGCGAGGTCGCGGCCCAGCGCCTGGGCGGCGGCGAGGCGGCCGGTCAGCAGGCCCATGGCGGCGCTCTCGACATAGCCCTCGACGCCGGTGACCTGACCGGCGAAGCGCAGGCGCGGCATGGCCTTGAGGCGCAGCTGACGGTCCAGCAGCTTGGGGCTGTTCAGGAAGGTGTTTCGGTGCAGTCCGCCGAGACGGGCGAACTGAGCGTCCTGCAGGCCGGGGATCATGCGGAAGGTCTCGGCCTGGGCCCCGTGCTTCAGCTTGGTCTGGAAGCCGACGAGGTTGAACAGGGTGCCCAGCGCATTGTCCTGGCGCAGCTGGACGATGGCGTGCGGCTTGACCGTCGGATTGCGCGGATTGGTCAGGCCGACCGGCTTCATCGGGCCGTGGCGCAGGGTCTCGCGGCCGCGCTCGGCCATCACCTCGATGGGCAGGCAGCCGTCGAAATAGGGGACGTTCTCCCAGTCCTTGAACTCGGCCTTGGGGCCATCGAGCAGGGCGTCGATGAAGGCGTCGTATTGGGCCTTGTCCATCGGGCAGTTGACGTAGGCCGCCGCGTCGCCGCCCGGGCCTTCCTTGTCGTAGCGCGACTGGCGCCAGGCGATGTCGAAGTCGATGGAGTCAGCGTGGACGATGGGGGCGATGGCGTCGAAGAAGCTGAGGCTCTCCTCGCCGGTCGTTTTCAAGATGGCGTCGGCCAGGGCAGGCGAGGTCAGCGGGCCGGTCGCGACGATGACGTTGTCCCACTCTTCGGGCGGCAGTCCCGCGATTTCCTCGCGTACGATGGTCACCAGCGGATGGGCTTCCAGTTTGGCCGTCACGGCCTGGGAGAAGCCGTCACGGTCGACCGCCAGGGCGCCGCCCGCGGGCACCATATTGGCGTCGCCGCAGGCCATGATGATCGAGTCCAGGGCGCGCATCTCGGCGTGCAGCAGGCCGACGGCGTTGTACTCCCAGTCGTCCGAGCGGAACGAGTTGGAGCAGACCAGTTCGGCCAGGCCGTCGGTGTGGTGGGCGTCGGTCTTGACGCCGGGCACGCCGCGCATCTCGTGCAGGATGACGGGCACGCCGGCGCTGGCGATTTGCCAGGCGGCTTCGGAGCCGGCGAGGCCGCCGCCGATGACATGGATGGGGGAGGGGGAGGTCGTCATGGGCGGCTTCTAGCGGGACGGGCCCGGACGGGCTAGCTTGTCCGTGGGGAAAGAGGAGGGCTGTGATGCGTCGATTTTCGATCGGAACGTCGCTGGGCGATGGATTCAGGCTTTTGGGGCGGCGGCCGCTGGCGGTGTTCGCCTGGGGCCTGCTGATCGTCGCGCCGATGATCGCGATGTTCGTGGCGATGCTGCCGGCCTTGGCGTCGATATCAGCCCTGTCCATGGAGGCCGGCGCCGAGACGGGCGAGATGCCGCCTGAGCTCGTCGCCGAGATGATGCAGCTCCAGGCGGCCTCGATGCTCGCCAACCTGGTCCAGCTTTTGGTCATGGCGGTCGTCTACACGGCGATCATGCGGGCCGTTCTACGGCCGGCGGAGAAGAGCGTCTTCTCGCTGCGCATCGGCATGGACGAGATTCGCGTGGCCGTCGTCGGCCTGGCCATCGGGGTCGGCCTGTATGTCGTCATCATCATGGCGACGTTGCTCGGCATGGGCGTCGGGTTCGCTGCGTGGGGCTCGCGCATGGAAGCCGGGCCGGGTGTCGCGCTCGCCATCGTCCTGTTCCTGGTCCTCCTGATCGCCCTGGGCTGGGCGCTGGGCCGGGTCAGTCTGATGGCGCCGGCGACCGTCCTCTACCGCGACTTCGGCTTCGCCCAGGGCTGGCGGCTGGCGGCCGGAAAGGGCTGGGCCCTGTTCGGCCTGATGGTCGTGATCCTGCTGCTCTTTCTTGTGTTCGAGATCGTGATCATCATGGTCACCGCCGCCCTCGGCGCGAGTCTGGTGGTCGTGGCGTCCAATGCGGGCATCGACTGGTCCGCGGCGGATCCGTTTGCGGAGGCGTCGGCCTGGCTCGGCGCCAACTGGTACTGGGGCGTGGTCTTCGTCGCCCTGGCGGGACTCGTCGCCGGGGCGATCGCGACGCTATCGGTGGCGCCGTTCGCTTCCGCCTGCCGGCAGCTCGCCGACAGCGGTCCACGAGACGAGGCTTCACCGGCGCCGGCCGCCTGATAACATCGCCCCGCGACTCAAGGAGAGATCGATGGCCTTTTCTGCGACAGAAGCTGCGTTCGAAGGCTTTCGGGTGGTGCGGCGCAAGCCTGTGGCCCTGGTATTCTGGTCGCTGTTCTACATCCTGATCTTCGGTCTTTCGATCCTGGCCGTCGGGCGGGGCATGGCCGAGGTTATGGCGCTGAGCGAGGCCCTCGAGGCCGCCCAGCCGACCTCCTATGACGAATTCGTCCCTCTGATCGACGCCTACACCTCGACCTTCGGCCTGTTGATGCCGTTGGGCATCATCGGAAGCGCGGTGCTGACGGCGGCGATCGCGCGGTCGGTGCTGCGACCGGCGGAAAGCGCGTTCGGCTATCTACGGCTGGGCATGGACGAGCTTCGCGTGCTGATCGTCACCGTGGTGTTGAGCATCGCCTTCGCCGTGGTGCTGATGGTCCCGATGGGCTTCGCGGCCTTCATGTTCGTGCAGGCTGTCAGCGGTGGGGGCGGGGCCTCGGTCCTCGGCGGCATCCTGGCCGTGTTCGCGACCCTGTTCCTGGCCCTGTGGCTGGCGGTCCGCTTCTCGCTTGCGGTTCCGATCACGGTCGCGGAGCGCAAGATGGCCTTCTTCGACTCCTGGAGCGCCACCAAGGGCCGCTTCTGGCCCCTGCTCGGCATGGGCTTCATCGCCTTCCTGATGTCGATGGTCGTCTCGCTGCTGGGCACGATCGTTGTCCTGCCGCTCCAGATGGGCGTCGGGGGTTTCGAAAAAATGGCCGAGTACAGCGGTCAGGATCTCGGCGTGATGCTGCAAGCCATCTGGCCGGCGATCGTCGCGGGGGTCGTCACCCAGTCGATCCTTTCGGCCCTGCAACTGGCGGTGCTCTACGCCCCGTTCTCTGCGGCCTACCGCGACATGACCGGCGATCGGCCTGAGAAAGCGTTCGACTAAGGCCCGCGGGCCGACTGAGGGGGAAGCCGCCATGGCGGGAATTGAGCTCTACGCCCCGCGCAAGCCGCGGCACCGGCGCACCTGGACGGCGGCGGCCATCGTGCTGGCTGCAGTCTTCATGGTGGCCGGGCAGGTCATCACCCTCGCCCCCGCAATGCTGTCCGGAATGATTACGGACACGGAGACCTGGCCGGCCCTGACCTATATCCTGTTCGCCTCCTTCGGGCTGACGGCGGCGATGGTCATCGCGTGGGTGGTGCTTTTCGAGCGCCGCGGCATACGCGAGATCGGCTTCAACGCCCGGGCAGGCGGACGCTTCCTGCGCGGTTATCTGATCGGCTTGGCCTTCCTGGCGACGGTTGTTGGCGTGATCTGGGCCCTCGGCGGCTATGAGATTGAGGCCGGCGGCGCCTTCCAGAGCGGCGCGGTCGGCGCGGCCCTGCTGCCCATCGGACTGCTGCTGCTGGGCTTCATCGTCCAGGGCTCAAGCGAGGAGATCGTTTTCCGCGGTTGGCTGATGCAACTGATCGCTTCACGCCACGGCCTGTGGGCCGGGATCATCGGAAACGCCTTGCTGTTCGGCCTCGCGCACGGCGGCAATATCGCTCCGTCAAAGGAGCTCTTCCTCGGGTTGGCCAACGTCGCCCTGTTCGGCCTGTTCATCAGCCTCTACGCGGTCCGTGAGGGATCGCTGTGGGGCGTCTGCGGCTGGCACGCTGCGTGGAACTGGCTGCTGGGCCTGGGCTTCGGGCTGGAGGTCTCCGGTGAGGTGGTGCGCACGACGCCGCTGATCACCGACCTGACGACCAACCCGGCGACCCCCTGGTGGATCACCGGCGCGGCCTTCGGACCCGAGGCCAGCGTGATCACCACGGGCGTGCTGATCATCGGCTGCGCGGTGCTGATCCTGCGCGGCCGCTCGCAGGATCACGGCGTTGAGGTCGAGGCGGACGCGACCCAGGCCTGACCTAGGCCCGCTTCCGCGCCCGGGCCGGCTTGGCCTCGGCCGACAGGTCGGCGACCCGCGCCTTCCGGCGAGCCTCGTGCCGGTCCAGCACCTCCTTGAGGTATTTGCCGGTCCAGCTCTTGGGATTGGCCGCGACCTCTTCAGGCGTGCCGACTGCGACGATCTCGCCGCCGCCGTCGCCGCCCTCGGGGCCGAAGTCGAGCAGGTAGTCGGCGACCTTGATGACGTCGAGGTTGTGCTCGATGACCACGATGGTGTTGCCGTTCTCGACCAGCTCCTGGAGCACCTCCAGCAGCTTGCGGGTGTCCTCGAAATGCAGGCCCGTCGTCGGCTCGTCGAGGATGTAGAGCGTCTTGCCGGTGGCCCGCTTGGACAGCTCCTTGGACAGCTTCACGCGCTGCGCCTCGCCGCCCGACAGGGTCGTCGCCGACTGGCCGACCTTGACGTAGCCGAGGCCGACCCGCTCCAGCGTCAGCATCTTGTCGCGGATCGAGGGCACTGCGGTGAAGAAGCGTGCGGCCTCCTCGACGGTCATGTCGAGCACGTCCGAGATGGACTTGCCCTTGAACACGATCTCCAGCGTCTCTCGGTTGTAACGCTTGCCGTGGCAGACGTCGCAGGTGACGTAGACGTCCGGCAGGAAGTGCATCTCGATCTTGATGAGGCCGTCGCCTTGGCAGGCCTCGCAGCGGCCGCCCTTGACGTTGAACGAGAAGCGGCCGGGGCCGTAGCCGCGGGCCTTCGACTCCGGCAGGCCGGCGTACCAGTCGCGAATCGGACCGAAGGCGCCGGTGTAGGTGGCCGGATTGGAGCGCGGGGTGCGGCCGATGGGGCTCTGGTCGATGTCGATGACCTTGTCGAACATCTCCAGCCCCTCGATGCGATCGAAGGGGGCGGGGGCGTCCGAGGCGTTGTGCAGCCGGCGGGCGGCGGCCTTGTAGAGGGTCTCGATGGTGAAGGTCGACTTGCCGCCGCCGGACACGCCGGTGATGCAGGTGAACACGCCGGCCGGGATCTCACCGGTGACGTTCTTCAGATTATTGCCGGTGGCCCCGCTGATCCTCAGCAGCCGCTTGCGGTCGATCGGACGCCGGCCGTCGTGGGGCAGTTCGATCTCGCGCTCGCCGGTCAGGTATTTGCCGGTCAGCGAGTTCGGATTGGCCATTACGTCGGCGGGCGTGCCCTGGGCGCAGACCTCGCCGCCGTGGATGCCGGCGGCCGGGCCCATGTCGATGACGTAGTCGGCGGTCATGATCGCCTCCTCGTCGTGCTCGACGACGAGGACGGAGTTGCCGAGGTCGCGCAGGCCGCGCAGGCTTTCCAGCAGGCGGGTGTTGTCGCGCTGGTGTAGGCCGATCGACGGCTCGTCGAGCACGTACAGCACGCCGGTCAGGCCGGAGCCGATCTGCGAGGCCAGGCGGATGCGCTGGCTCTCGCCGCCGGACAGGGTGCCCGAGGCGCGCGACAGGTTGAGGTAGTCCAGGCCGACATTGTTGAGGAAGCGCAGCCGGTCGGTGATCTCTTTCAGGATCCGCCGGGCGATCTCCATCTGCTTTTCGGTCAGCCGGTCGTTCAGGCCGGCGAACCATTCGTGGGCGTGCTTGATCGACAGCCAGGAGACCTGGGCGATGTCCTCGCCATCGATCTTGACCGCCAGGGCCTCAGGCTTGAGGCGCTTGCCGCCGCAGGCCTCGCAGGGCGTCTCGGACTGGAAGCGGCCCAGCTCCTCGCGGACCCAGGCGCTGTCCGTCTCGCGCCAGCGGCGCTCGAGGTTCGGCAGGACGCCCTCGAAGGCCTTGGAGACCTCGTATTTGCGGGCGTTGTCGTCATAGGTGAATTTGATCTTCTCGGCGCCCGTGCCGTGCAGGATCACGTCCTGCGCCTTGGCCGGCAGCTCGCGCCAGGCCACGTCCATCGAGAATCCGTAGTGGCGGCTCAGCGACTGCAGGGTCTGGGTGTAGAGCGGGGAGGGACCGCGCGACCACGGCGCCACGGCGCCCTTGTGCAGGGTCTTGTCGCGGTCAGGGATGACCAGGTCGGCGTCGAAGGCCAGCTTCATGCCCAGGCCGTCGCAGACCGGACAGGCGCCGAACGGGTTGTTGAACGAGAACAGCCGCGGCTCGATCTCGCTGATGGTGAAGCCGGAGACCGGGCAGGCGAACTTCTCGGAGAAGGTGATCCGCCGCGGCTCCTTCTCGCCTTCGGCCACATTGGCCCATTCGGCGACGGCGATGCCCTCGGCCAGGCCGAGCGCGGTCTGCAGGCTGTCGGCGTAGCGGCCTTCAAGCCCGGCCTTGGTGACGATGCGGTCTACGACGATGTCGATGTCGTGCTTGAACTTCTTGTCGAGGGTCGGGGCGTCCTCGATGGCGTAGAAGGCGCCGTCGATCTTCAGCCGCTGGAAGCCCAGCCGCTGCCACTCGGCCATCTCCTTCTTGTACTCGCCCTTGCGGCCGCGCACGACCGGAGCCAGCAGCAGCAGGCGCTCGCCCTCGGGCAGGGCGACGAGCTTGTCGACCATCATGGAGATGGTCTGGCTTTCGATCGGCAGGCCGGTCGCGGGGGCATAGGGCACGCCCACCCGCGCCCACAGCAGACGCATGTAGTCGTGGATTTCGGTCACCGTGCCGACGGTCGAGCGCGGGTTCTTCGAGGTGGTCTTCTGCTCGATCGAAATGGCGGGGCTCAGGCCCTCGATCAGATCGACATCCGGCTTGCCCATCAGCTCGAGGAACTGGCGGGCATAGGCGCTCAGGCTCTCGACGTAGCGGCGCTGACCCTCGGCGTAGATGGTGTCGAAGGCGAGCGACGACTTCCCGGAGCCCGACAGCCCGGTCATGACCACGAGCTGCTCGCGCGGGATGTCGAGATCGACGCCCTTGAGATTGTGCTCGCGGGCTCCGCGCACGCGGATGAAATTGTGCTTTTCGGTCATGAGGTCCGGGGAACGCGGGAGGGCCGGGAGGGGTCCGGCGCGACAGCGCTATATGGGGATTGGTTCGTCGATTTCAGCAAGAACATTATAGGAACTGGCGGCGCGTTGCGCCAGTCTGCTGACAGCAGGTGGCAGCAGGTCGGTCCTTAGTCTTCTTCCGGCGTCCAGGGCTCGCTCGGCCGTAGGTATCGTTCGCCCTTGCGCAGCAGGACGCGGTTATGCCCCGCGATGCCCAGTTCCAGGCTCTCGGCGATGCGCCGGGCGCGCTCGATGAAGTGAAGGGCCGCTTCGGGCGGGCACAGCTCCAGCGCGGCGGCCTCGAACAGCTCCAGCCAGCGGTCGAAATGGCGGGCGTCAACGGGCAGGGGAAGGTGTTTCGGCATCGGCCGGCCCTGGTAGACGCCTGAGCCCAGCGCCACCGACGACCAGAACAGCTTCATCTGCTCGAGGTGCGGACCCCAGTCGGCGATCCGCGACTGGAACACCGGCCCGATCAGCGGATCGGCGCGCACCCGGGCATAGAAGCCCTCGACCAGGCGGTCGATAAGGGCCTCGTCGATGGCGTCGGGACTGGATTGAACGGCGGGCGTCGTCATGTCGCAGACCTAGGGGCTCCGCGTCCGTCGCGCCATGCGGCGCCGCGTCTCCTCACCGGTTCATAACGGCTTCGTCAGGACGGCTTGATGGGGAAAAGGCTTGCGCCGTACACAGACCGCCCCCAATCTCCCGTCACCGAGTGAGTAGCAGTTGGAGACCACGAACATGATCAGCGCCCTGGAAATCGGTTTCGCCCTTTCCGCCTCGCTGCTCGTGGTCGTCTATGCCCTCGCCCTTCCTCGCCCCAAGCCTGTCCGCATCCGCGCTCGTGACGCTCGATCGCGTCGCGGCCCGCACGCCTGACGGTTCCACCCTATTCTCAGACCTGAGCCTCGCCTTCGGGCGTGAGCGCACGGGCGTCGTCGGTCGCAATGGCGCCGGCAAGACCACCTTGCTGCGTCTGGTCGCCGGCCTGGCCGACCCGGCTGAGGGCGCGGTCAGCCGCGCCGGCCGCGTCGCCTGGCTGGAACAGCGCCGCGAGCCCGCGCCCGGTGAGACGGTTGCGCAGGCGCTTTCGGCCGCCGACGGCCTGGCCGCGATCGCCCGCGTGCTGGCCGGCGAGGGGACGCCTGACGATTTCGACGCCGCCGACTGGACCCTGGAGGACCGCATCGCGGCGGCCCTGGCCGATGTCGGCCTTTCCGGCCTCGATCCCGCGCGGCCGGTCGCCACGCTGAGCGGCGGCGAGCAGACCCGCCTCCGATTGGCGGGCCTGCTGCTCGACGCCCCCGACCTGCTGGTCCTCGACGAGCCCACCAACCACCTCGACCGAGACGGCCGCGCCATGGTCGCCGACGTGCTCGGCCGCTGGCCCGGCGGGGTGGTGGTGGTCAGCCACGACCGCGCCCTGCTGCGCCGCATGGACCGGATCGTCGAGCTGTCGTCGCTGGGCCCGGCCGTCTACGGCGGCGGCTACGACCTCTACGCCGAGCGTAAGGCGGCGGAGCGGGCGGCGGCCGAGCGGGGGCTGGAGGCGGCCGAGCGGGAGGCTGGGCGGATCGCCCGCGAGAGCCAGCGCGCCGTCGAGAAGAAGGCCCGTCGCGACAAGGCCGGCCGCGCCTTCGCCGACAAAGGCTCAGAACCGAAGATCGTGCTCGGCGCCATGGCCGAGCGCGCGGAACTGAGCGGCGCCCGCGAGCGCAAACTGGCGGAAAAGCGCGAGGCCGAGGCCGAGGCGGCGCTGGGCGAGGCGCGCGAGCGGGTCGAGCGGGTGCGGGCGCTGGCGATCCCGATGCCGTCGACTGGCCTGGCCACGGGCCGGACAGTGCTGGTTCTCGAAGAGGCGGAATGGTTTGCCCCCGGAGGCCGGCGGATCGTCGGCCCGGTCTCGCTGCGTCTGACCGGGCCGGAGGGGGTGGCGGTCACCGGGCCGAACGGGGCCGGCAAGTCGACCCTGCTGCGCCTCATCTCGGGCGAATTGACGCCCAGCGCGGGCGGTGTCGAACGACCCGTCGCGGCCGCCCTGCTGGATCAGGAAGCCGCCATCCTTCACCCGGAGGAGACCCTCGTCGAAGCCTACCGGCGCATCAATCCGGAGGCGACGCCGAACGCGGCGCGGGCCGCCCTGGCGCGCTTCCTGTTCCGCAATACGGCGGGCGACAAGCGGGTGAGCGCCCTATCGGGCGGAGAGCGGCTGCGCGCGGCCCTGGCCTGCGTGATGACCGGGGCGAAGCCCCCACAGTTGTTGATCCTGGACGAGCCGACCAATCACCTGGACCTCGACTCGGTCACGGCGGTGGAGGCGGCGCTGGCGGCCTATGACGGGGCGCTCGTCGTGGTCAGCCACGATCCGGACTTCCTGCAGGCGATCGGCGTCGAGCGGTCGATCGAGCTGGGTTAGCCCCAGCTCGCGACCTCGCCCCGGCGCCTGCCGGCAGGGGCGCTGGCGGTCACGGCAGGCACAGCGGTCGGGCGGCCGAACAACCAGCCCTGGCCGTAGTCGACCCCGAGTGCGCGAACGGCGTCGGCCTGGGGTTCGGTTTCGACCATTTCGGCGACGGTGAGGACCTTCATGTCCCGGCACAGCTCGACCAGATGCCCGATCATGGAGCGTGCCGTGCGGTCGGCGGCGATGTCGCGCACGAAGCCCCCGTCGATCTTGACGACGTCGATCTGCAGTCGGCGCAGATAGTCCAGCGAAGCGGCGCCGACGCCGAAGTCGTCAAGGCACACCTTGATCCCGGCGTTGCGCAGGGCTCCGATGCGGGCGTTGGCGGCGTCGAGGTCCTGCAGGGCCGTGGTCTCGGTGATCTCGACCATCAGCCGCTTGCGGATGTCGGGCACGGACGCCGTCATGCGCAGCAGGCCCTGGACATAGGCGTCCGAGGTCAGCGACACGGCCGAGACGTTGATCGCCGCCTTGGTCAGGCCGAAGCCCGGCTGGCGCAGCTGGCCCAGGGCCTTTTCGGCCACCGCCAGATCCAGGCCCTCGATCAGCCCCAGCTCTTCGGCCATGGAGATGGGACCGGTCGGCGCCTGCCCGGCCCCGCCGAAGCGGGTCAGGGCCTCAAAATGATGGACGGCCCGGGTGTCGAGCGCGACGATCGGCTGCCAGGCCAGCGTAAACTGCCGCTCGCGGACGATGCCGCGGAAGCGATCGGCGTCCTGAACGGTGCGCTTCAGGCGCTCGCCGAAGTGCACGCCAGCGTCGGCGCCGTCCTTCAGGCAATCCTCCAGCGCCAGGCGCAGGGTCCGGACCGCGATGGCCGCCTCGCAGCGACCGATCTCGCCGCGGCTGGTGATCGGCGACAGGTCGAGGCCCTCGGCGGCGCCCGCGGCGCGCACCGCCTCCGCCAGGTCGGAGATGTCGGACGACTCGCGGATCAGGGCGAAGCGGTCGGGGGCCAGGCGCGCGGCGCTGGCCTGGTCGAGTGAGTGGGCCTGCAGTCGCGTCTCGATGGCGGCGTTGGCGCGTCGGCGGGCCTCGCCCTCGCCGTCGAGGCCGGGCACTTGGACAAAGTCGACGGTCAGTTCCGGGCCTGTCCCGCCCAGCGCGAGTACGGCGCCCAGGCGCTGCAACAGGCCGCGGGCGTCCAGCGCCGCCTTGGGGCGTTCCGCCGGAACATCGTGGACCGCGCCTTCCCAGCTCAGGGCGCATGAGATGAACGGGGCCAGCTCGGGCAAGGCGAAGGCCCGCAGGCTCGCCGCCCGCGCGCGGCCGTCTCCGGTCAGAACGCGGATGTCGACGGGCGTGGAGCGGACGCCCGGCTGCAGGCCGGCGATCCGGGCCATGACCGCGTTGCGGCAGCTGGCGTCGAGCAGGTCGTCGAGGCTCTGACCGGCCCAGGCCGTGGCCGGATCGATCCCGGGCGCGGGCCCCGCGCCGAGCGCGAAGGCGACCCGGCCGCGATCCAGCTCCAACAGGACGTCGGCTGACGCGAACGCCATTCCAAGCAGGCGGGACTTCATACTCATGGCCGCTACAGTCCGCAGCCACAGGTTAAGAACAGCCTTAGCGCGTGGTACGTAAGGTTACGCTGTGGCGTTGTAGGCGACGGCCCGACCGTCGCCCGCATTGGCCCGGCCGCTGGCCCCGTAAGCCGACGGCGAGCCGCGCTGGCCGGCCACCTCGGCGGCGATCGTTTTGACCAGACCCTCGGAGACGACACGGGCGGCTTCGATGGCGCGGGCGTGCTTGGACAGCACCGCTTCGAAAAGCTGGGTCGCCTTGATCAGGGCCTTGCGGTCCGCCAGCGGCGCGGCCGCGATAGCGGTCGGATTGGCCTTCAGCTGGGCGGACTCGCGACGATAGGTGTTGGCCAGGTCCTGGGTGCCGGCCAGGGTGGCGGCCGCATCCTGGGGACGGCGCGCCTCGAAGGCCGCGGCCTCGGTGGTCAGGCGCTCGGTCAGGCGTTCGGTCAGGTCGATCAGCTGGCGGATGCGGGCGGCGGCGTTCAGGGCGTTGGCGTCGGTCACTGGGACATCTCCTGCATCTTCAGCATCTGGGCGACCACCTGATCGGCCATGCCGATTCCGCCGGCCTTGACCGTCTGCTTGGCCATGGCGTCGATCATGAAGCCGCGCCAGGTGCCCTCGGCCTCGCCGCCGCCGAACATGCCGTCGGTCTTCAGACCCTCGAACATCGGCTTCAGCATCTGGCTGAGGAAGGATGCCTCGAAGGCCTCGGCGGTCTCGCGCATTCGCGCCGTGGCGACCGGGCCGGTGGGCGCGGACGGTGTCGGCTGGAGCAGGGCGGGGGATACGGTGAGGTCGCTCATGTTCACATCACCTCGATGTCGGCTTGCAGCGCGCCGGCGGCCTTGATGGCCTGCAGGATGCTGATCATGTCGCGCGGGCTGACGCCCAGGGCGTTGAGGCCGGCGACCAGGCTGGACAGCGAGGTCCCGCCGCCGACGATGCGCATCTGGGTGCCCAGATCCTCGGTGACGTCGACCGTCGACTGCGGGACCACGGCGGTCTGGCCGCGGCTGAAGGGCTCGGGCTGGCTGACCTGCGGCGTTTCCTGCACCGAGACGGTCAGGTTGCCCTGGGCGATGGCGACGGTGGAGACGCGGACCGCCTCGCCCATGACGATGACGCCGTTGACCTCGTCGATAATCACCTTGGCCGGGGCGTCGACCGCCACCGGCAGGTTCTCGACCCGGCTGATGAAGCCGGCCATGCCCATCTGACCCGGCGCGCGCAGGGCGATGACGGTGCCGTTCTCGGCCAGGGCGGTGTTCGGATAGACCTGGTTGATCGCCTGGGCGACGCGCTGGGCCGTGGTGAAGTCCGGATTGCGCAGCGTCAGCCGCACTTCGTTCATATTGGCCAGCTCGAAGCCGGTCTCGCGCTCGACCGTCGCGCCCGAGGCGATGCGGCCGGCGGTCGGCACGCCGCGCGTCACCGACGAGCCCGATGAACCCGAGGCCGAGACGGCCCCGGTCTGGATCGAGCCCTGGGCCACGGCATAGACTTGTCCGTCCGCGCCTTGCAGGCTGGTGACCAGCAGGGTGCCGCCCAGCAGGCTCTTGGCGTCGCACATCGAAGAGACGTTGACGTCGATGCGCGAGCCCGGGGTGGCGAACGGCGGCAGTTCGGCCGTCACCATGATGGCGGCCAGGTTCTTGGAGTTTGCGTTGGAGTCGCGGATGTTGACGCCGAGGCGCTCGGTCATGCCTTCCAGCGACTGGCGCGTGAACGGGCAGTTGCGCAGCGAGTCGCCGGTCCCGTTCAGGCCCACCACCAGGCCGTAGCCGACCAGCTGGTTCGAGCGCACGCCCTCGACGGCGGCGATGTCCTTGATCCGCGACTGGGCCAGGGCTGGGGAGCCCAGGCCCGCCAGGGCGGCGGCGGTCAGGAGGGAGGCGAGCAGCTTTTGCATCGGTCGAACGTCCGCAAAGGATTTATGCCTAACGCGATGCGAGGTCCGTGCCAGACAGAAACCTCAATGAAATCAGCGACGGTGCGGCTCGCGGCGCCGGGCAAATCGGCAGAAACTGCCGGGCCGTTAACCAAACGGTGACTCCGTGGCTTCAATGGTCCGACATGTCCTGGAGTCGTTTCTCATGAAGGTCACCGGCGCGTCTGGACCCTCTTCGACCCAATCCTCGCGTCCCGCCCGGGCCGCGAGCGGCTTCTCCGTGCCCACGGCCGGGGGAAGCGCGCCTGCCGCCCAGGCTGCAGCGGCAAGCGGAGTCGCCGGCGTCGCCGACGTTTCGGCCCTGATGGCCCTGCAGGGCGTCGAGGATCCGACCGAGCGTCGTCGTCGGGCCATCCGCCGGGGCGGCGGCCTGCTGGATCGGCTGGATGAGCTGAAGCTGGCCCTGCTGTCAGGTGAGATGGGCGAGGGCGCCCTGGAGCGTCTTGGGCGCGGTCTGCGCGAGGAACGTCCGATCGACGCCGATCCGGAGCTCAATCGCCTGCTGGACCAAATCGACCTGCGCGCTGCGGTTGAGCTCGCCAAGGCCGATCTTCGCCGCAACGCAGCATAAAGCGGCGAAATCTTTCGCAAACGCGCGCTGCGCGGCCTGCGAGTGATGAAGAAATGTCACGCTCCTCCTCCGACGACAAAATTCGCCGGTCACGCTCGCGCGAGCGTTGTTGCCGCGACTCCCTGTGATCCCTATACGCAGCACTGCGCCACAGGGGGGCGCTGTTTACGAGCGTGAGTGCGATGAACGCATTGGCGTCTGTTATCGAGCCGGCCTACAGGCCGTCTGACGATGAGCCGTTCATGAATGAGCGGCAGTTGGCCTACTTCAAGGCCAAGCTTCTGGACTGGAAGGACGATATCCTTCGCGAGTCCAAGGGGACTGTGATCAACCTGAAGGCCGAGACGGAGAATCATCCGGATCTGGTCGATCGGGCGTCATCGGAATCCGATCGTGCGCTTGAGCTGCGTACGCGGGACCGTCAGCGCAAGCTGATCTCCAAGATCGACGAGGCGCTGCGCCGGATCGAGGACGGATCGTACGGCTACTGTGAGGAAACCGGCGAACCGATCAGCCTCGGCCGACTGGAAGCCCGTCCGACGGCGACGCTGTCGGTGGAGGCCCAGGAGCGGCACGAACGTCGCGAGCGCGTCCACCGCGACGACTGATCGGTCGATCGACGGCGGTCACGCCTTGACTTGCACGGACGGGGGCGCGACCTAGCGCGCCTCTCGCTCTAAGGTCGTGTCATGTCCGTCAAGGTCCGTTTCGCCCCGTCGCCGACGGGTAAGCTGCACGTCGGAAACGTGCGCACCGCCCTCGTGAACTGGATGTTCGCCAAGGGGCAGGGCGGGCAGTTCGTCCTGCGCATCGACGACACCGACCTGGCGCGGTCGACCGCCGAATTCGAGCAGGGCATCGAGATCGACCTGGCGTGGCTGGGCCTGCTCTGGGACGAGCGCCACAATCAATCCAAGCGCTTCGACCGCTATGAAGCCGCCGCCGAGCGCCTCAAGGCCTCTGGTCGCCTCTACGCCTGCTATGAAACCGCCGAGGAGTTGGACCGCCGCCGCAAGGTGCAGCTGTCGCGCGGCCTGCCGCCGGTCTACGACCGCGCCGCCCTGGACCTCACTGACGCCGAAAAGGCCGCCTATGAAGCCGAAGGCCGCCGTCCGCACTGGCGCTTCAAGCTGGACGGCAAGCGCGTCGCCTGGGAAGACCTGGCCCGCGGCCACGCCGAGGTCGACACGGCCTCGATGTCGGACCCGGTGCTGATCCGCGAGGACGGCCTGTTCCTCTACACCCTGCCGTCGGTGGTCGACGACATCGAGATGGACATCACCCACGTGATCCGCGGCGAGGACCACGTCACCAATACCGGCGCCCAGATCGAGATCTTCGAAGCGCTGGGCGGCCCCGTGCCGGCCTTTGCTCACATGCCGCTGCTGGTCGGCGCGGACGGCGCAGCTCTGTCGAAGCGTCTGGGCTCGCTGTCGATCTCGGAGATGCGCGACCTGGGCTATGAGCCGATCGCCATCACCAGCCACCTCGGCCGCATCGGCACCTCTGATCCGCTGGAAGTCGGGGAGTCGATCGACGCCCTCGGCGCGAGCTTCGCCTTCGCCAAGATGGGCCGCTCGCCGGCGCGCTATGACACCGCCGACCTAGACCGCCTCAACGCCCAGGCCCTGCACGCCATGGACTACAAGGTCGCCCAGGCGCGCTTGGCCAAGCTGGACGCCGACCTTGGCGAAGGCTTCTGGAACGCCATCCGTCCGAACCTTCAGAAGTTCGCCGATGTCGTTGAATTGGCTTCGATCGTCCGCGGTCCGGTGACTCCGGTCGTCGAGGACCCGGCCTTCGCCGCCGCCGCCCTGGCGGTGCTGCCGGAGACCATCGACGAGACCCTGTGGCCGACCTGGACCAATGCCGTGAAGGAGGCCACCGGCGCCAAGGGCAAGAGCCTGTTCATGCCCCTGCGCCTGATCCTGACCGGCCAGCCGCACGGCCCGGAGATGGCCACCATCGCCCCGATGATCGGCCGCGAGCGCATCGTGAAGCGGCTGCAGGGCGAAACGGCCTGAGAGCCGAGCCCACCTTACCGGACAGCAAAAAGGCCGCCCTTCTCGCGAGGGGCGGCCTTTTCGTATTCAGCGATGCGCTGCTGGATCAGGCGTTACAGGCGGTCAGTTCTTCGGCCGAAAGGGCGACGCCCTTGTAGGTGAAGGCCGAGACCGCGCCGAATTTGGCGACGACGCGGCGGCAGGCGCGCGGGGCGGGCTGGTTGGCGCCGCCCGTGGCGGTGCAGGCGCCGGCGTCGCAGCGCCAGCTGGCGCCGTCGATGATGGTGCGGGCTTCGCCCTTGGAGGAGTCGGCCAGGGTGGCGCTCGACGTGGGGGCTTGGGCGAGGGCGGGGGCGGCGATCAGCATGGCCGCGGCGACGATCAGGGCGCGCATGGGGAGGTCTCCGATGAGGCCGGGGCTCTGACCCCGTCCGCTCACTGTGCGTTGTTATTCGAAACTGTCAAGGCGCGTTGCTTTAGAAAACCCAGAACGCGCCTGATCAACGATTACTTATCGACGATCATGTTTCAAGTGAGGCATCTCGTCCATCCCCTGCATCTGGGCGATCGCCTCCTCGACCGTGTCGGCCACGGTGTAGCCCTGACGGAAGCTGGCCGGGGTCATCCCCTCGGAGATGCTGTGCTCAAGGACTGCCAGAAGCGTTTCCCAGAAGCCGTTGATATTCAAGAAAATCACCGGCTTGTGGTGCAGGTCGAGGCGCTTCCACGACAGCACCTCGATGGCCTCTTCCAGGGTGCCGACGCCGCCCGGCGCAACCACAAATGCGTCCGACTGGTCGTACATGATAGTCTTGCGCTCGTGCATCGACGTCACGACCAAGGTCTCGACGTCGTCGAACAGACGCTCGCGGCTGCGCAGGAAGCCGGGCATGACGCCCAAGACGCGGCCGCCGGCCTCATGGGCCGAGCGGGCCGAGGCGCCCATCAGGCCGACGCCGCCGCCGCCATAGACCAGCCGCCAGCCCGCCTCAGCCGTCTGCGCGCCGAAGTCACGCGCCGCGGCCAGGTAGGCCGGGGACACGCTCTCGGCCGAGCCGCAGAACAGGCAGACCGACTTGCCGTCGAACGGCTGGATGGTGGCGGGCGACGACATGGAGCCTCATGAGACGGAGAAAGACAGCGGGGCTTTAGCCGCGCTATCTGGGACGACACTCCTAACGGGCGGAGAGGCGGGATGAAACGGGCGATCTCGATGACGGCGGCTGCGATGCTGGCTGCGGCGCTCGCCGCCTGCTCGCCCGCGCCCGCCGGCAAGACCGATGAGGCGCCCCGCGCGCCAGGCGATTGGGCCCAGCCGCCGCTCATCGAGCGTGTGTCCCGCCAGGGCGATGAGTTGCTGGTGTCCGGTGTCGCCGAGCCGGGCGGGCGCGTCGTGCTGCGCAATGAGACGGGCTCGGCCTATGCGGCCTCGGCCGATGCTCACGGGCGATTCGAGATCCATGTGGCGGCGAAGTCGGGGCACCTGCTCCTCCAGCCCGAGACCCAGGTCGGCCAGGACGCCGCCCGGTCGCCGGATCGGCTGCTGATTCTGGCCGGCGGCGACGGCCCGATGGCCCTGTTGCGATTCGGCGGCCCCGCCCGGCGTCTGGACGCCGCCCCGGCGCTCGGCGCGGTCGACAGCGACGGCCGTATGCGGCTGGCCTCCGGCGCTACGGCGGAAGGAACCGCCCAGGTCGACGTCATCAGCGACGGTCAGACGGTGCGGGTCACGCCCGGCTCCGACGGCCGCTGGAGCCTGATGCTGCCGATGACGAGCGCGCCGGACGGCATCGAGGTCGCAGGGCGCGTCTTCGCCTGGCCCGGGGAGGCCGCGCGCGGCGAATCCCTGACGGTCGAACAGGGCGAAGGGGGCTGGCGGATCGGCTGGAGCGGTCCGGCGGGCGGCCGCCAGTCGACCTGGCTGCCTGTCGGAGAAGGACGCTGAACGTGGTTTACGGCCCATTAACCAATTGAGGCGATCTCGGGGGTGTTCTTCGAGTTTCGAGGACACCCACCATCACCGAACTTCTTCAGCCCGGCGCACCCCGCGTCGGGCTTTTTTTCCGCTTCGATGTCGGGGAAGGAGAGAGAGTGGCTCCGCGGGTAGGATTCGAACCTACGACCAGCCGATTAACAGTCGGCTGCTCTACCACTGAGCTACCGCGGAACACTTCCTCTCGGGAAGGCGGGCGCTATAGCAGCGCGAGTCAGCGTAGCGCAAACGGAAATTTCGAACTTGGCCAACATCTTCATCGAGAGCGCCGAAGACCCGCGAATTGCAGGCTTCCGGGACATCCGGGAACGGGACCTGACGGGCCGTCAGGGACTGTTCGTGGCTGAAGGCGAGGTCGTGCTGCGCGTCCTGGCTTCGCCCGGGTCGCAGTGTCGGCCGCTGGCGGCCCTGGTAGCCGAGAGCCGCGCCGGCGGCCTCGCCCCGATCCTCGCGCGCTTCCCGGCGGACACGCCTGTCTATGTCGCGCCCCAGCCGGTGCTGGACGGGATCGCCGGCTTTCACCTGCATCGCGGCATTCTGGCCCTCGGCGCAAAGCCGACCGCGAAAGCCCTGGATCAGGTGCTGGACGGCCTGGCCGACGACGCCGTCGTCGTTCTGGCCTGCGGCATCGGAAACCATGACAACATGGGCGGCATCTTCCGCGCGGCGGCGGCCTTCGGCGCGGGCGCAGTGCTGCTGGACGCCCAATGCTGTGACCCCTTCTACCGCAAGGCCATCCGGGTCTCTGTGGGCGCGGTCCTGCGAACCCCGATGGCGACCGGTCTTGATGCAGCGTCGACGGTAGAGGCGCTGCAGGCGAGGGGCTTCCGCGTGCTGGCCATGACGCCGTCGGCGACGACGGACCTTTCAACGGCGCCGCGCGGCGGCCGGGTGGCGATCGTGCTGGGGGCGGAGGGGCCGGGCCTGCCCGAATCCCTGATGGCCAGATGCGAGACGATCGGGATTCCGATGTCCGGCGGCTTCGATTCGCTGAACGTGGCGACTGCGGGCGCCATCGCCCTGCATCACTTCGCCCGACAGGCGTAAGAGGTCCTACGAAATTCGTATTAACCCTTCATATACCTTGATGAATGCGTCGTTCTATGACGAGCTTGGCCGTCCGGGGAGGCAGCCATGTTCGACAGCATTCTTTTCTTCGTGGGGCGCAAGGCGCGGGTGGCCATCGCGGTGGCCATCGTGGCCGGCACGGTCAGCGCGGCGACGGTGATCGGCTGGATCACCGCTCCGGTCTAGTTTTCGTCGGAAGTCGCGATGGAGGCCTGAGCCGGAATCGAACCGGCGTACACGGATTTGCAGTCCGCTGCGTAACCACTCCGCCATCAGGCCGTGACCCATCCGGTGAGGGGTCGCGTCGTCGCGAGGGGCGTCAGCTATCAGATCGGATTGTCGCCCGCAACGCACAGACCTATAAGCGCGCCAGATTTCCGGCGCATTACTGCGTCGACCGCATAATTCGGGATTATCGACAGATGGATTTCGCCGCCGCGCGCAAGGTCATGGTGGACAGCCAGGTCCGCGTGAACGACGTCACGGACCGGGCCCTGCAGGCCGCCCTGCTGGAGACGCCGCGCGAGCGTTTCGTCCCGCAGGACCGGGCTTTTACGGCCTATGCCGAGGTCGAGGCCGACATCGCCGGCGGACGCCGCCTGATGCTCGCCCGCGACCTGTCCAAGCTGCTGATGGCCGTTGCGGCCCGCCCGGAGGAGACCGCCCTGGTCATCGCCGGCCCTTACGCCGCCGCCGTCCTGGCCCGCATGGGCCTGACGGTCACGGCGCAAGAATCAGACTCCGCCGTTTTTGAGGTGGCCGGTCCGGCCCTGGCGGACGCGGGCGTCCCCACCGTCGTGGCTCCGCTGAGCCAGCCTGCAGGCGAGGGCTACGACCTGATCGTTTCCGAAGCCGCCGTTCCGGCTCGTCCGGAGGCCTGGCTGAAGGCGCTGAAGGTCGGCGGACGCCTCGCCGTGGTCGAACGCGCCGGCCCCGCCGGCAAGGCCGTCCTCTATGTGAAGGGCGAATCGGGCGTCTCGCGCCGCGAATTGTTCGACGCGGCGCCACCGCTGCTTGCGGAGCTCGCCCCGGAACCTACCTTCGCCTTATGAGGCGCAGGCGACGGAGGCTTTGCCTCTGCGCGTGAAAAAATCTTAACTGGCGCGGGCCGATACGGTCACGCATCAGGCCTATAGGATACTTTGGGGCGCGTATCCTTCGCGCCAGGCAGGAATAGTCATGCTGAAACGTTCGCGCGCACTCGCCTCGGTTGCTCTCATCGCCGTGGTGACCGGCATGGGCGCCCCGGCCTGGGCCGAGACCCTTCAGGAAGCGATCGCTCTGGCCTACCAGACCAACCCGACGCTGCTGGCCCAACGCGCCAACCAGCGCGCGCTGGACGAATCGATCGTTCAGGCCCGCGCCGGCCTGCGCCCCCAGCTCGACGTCACCGTCAGCGCCGAATACGCCCGCACCTGGAACGAGACCCTGCCGGACACCGAGACGGACGGCGGCGGCGCCAGCATCGGCCTGTCGCAAACCCTGTGGACCGGCGGCCGTATCGGCCACGGCATCACCGCCGCCGAGGCCGACATCCTGGCCGGGCGTGAAAACCTGCGCGACACCGAACAGACCGTGCTCGCCGCGGTGATCCAGTCCTATGCCGACGTGATCCGCGACACCGAGATCCTGCGCATCCGCCAGGCCAACCTGACCGTGCTGCAACGCCAGCTCGACGAGGCCACGGCCCGCTTCGAGGTCGGCGAGATCACCCGCACCGACGTCGCCCAGTCCGAGGCGCGCCTGGCCCAGTCGGAGGCTGACCTGGCCAACGCCCAGGCCCAGCTGTCCGTCTCGCGCGCCGGCTACGCCTCGGTCGTCGGCCAGTCGCCGGGCGACCTTGCCCCGATGCCGGTCCTGCCGGGCGTCCCGACCGACTTCGACAGCGCGCTCGAGACGGCTCTGATCGACAATCCGGGTGTCCGCGGAGCGCTCTACAACCTGCGCTCGGCCGAGGCCGCAGTGGCCCGCGCCCGGTCGGAATATCTGCCGTCAGCCAGCATCAACGCCTCCTACGGCGGCTCCGTGAGCGCCGTGGACCAGTTCCTGGACCTGGCGGACAACACCCAGTTCCGCGCCGGCGCCACCCTGTCGGTGCCGCTGTTCACCGGCGGCCTGAACGGTTCGCGCGTGGCCCAGGCCCTGGAACGCGCCAACGCCGCCCAGATCACCGTCGAAGGCCAGCGCCGCAACACCCTGCAGGACGTCAGCTCGGCCTACGCCCAGACCCTGTCGGCGCGTTCGACCCTGCAGGCAGGCACCGAAGCCGTCCGCGCCGCGACCGTCGCCGCCGAGGGCGTGCGTCAGGAAGCACAGGTCGGCCTGCGCACCACGCTGGACGTGCTGAACCAGGAGCTGGAGCTGCGCAACGCCGAGGTCACCCTGGCCAGCGCCCGCCGCAACGAATACGTGGCGCAGGCCAATCTGCTGGCCGCCATGGGACGGCTGGAAGGCGCGGATCTCGATCCGACCCTGCCGATCTACGATCCGGCCTCCAACTTCAACCGGGTCAAGAACCGCGGCGCGCTGCCGTGGGACGGACTGCTGGAGGGCCTCGACCGGATCGCCGCACCGACGATCGTTCCGGCGACCGACCAGCCGGACGCGCCGATCGACCAGCAACTGAAGTCCGAGATCGTGCGGACAGCGCCGAACGAGTGATCGCCCCACCGGCGACTTTTGGGGCGGTCCGTTAACCTATGACGCGAAAACGCCCGTTGATTCCAGCGGGCTGAGATGCGACGACAGAGCTAGCGGGGGAGGGGCCGCCGTCCTCGCTGAGATTCGACCAGATTTGGCGCACAGGCCGCGTGCGTCCCGGGATTTCGCCATGACCGACCAGACCGCCCAGGAACCGACGATGGAGGAAATCCTGGCGTCGATCCGCCGGATCATCTCCGAGGACGACGCGCCGGCCGAGACGGCCGCGGCGCCTGCGCCCGCTCCGGTCGCCGTCGCCCCCGAGCCCGAGCCCGAGCCCGCGCCCGCGCCGGTTTCGCCCGCGATGATGGACGAGACCCTGTCGGTGCAGGAGCCTGTCTCGGCCGAGGAAGACGTCCTCGAACTGACCGACACCTACGAGGCCCCGGCTGCGGCCGCCGAAAGCATCGGCGACCTGGACGTCGCTCCGGCCCCCGAACCCGATCCCTTCCCGGTCGAGGCCGCCGCCCAGGCCGTCTTCGCCCCTCAGCCGGACCATCCGATGGACACGACCGCTCACGAACGTCTGGTCGGCGACAACGCCGCCGCCACGGCCGCCTCGGCCTTCGCCGGCTTCGCCGCTTCGCTGAAGCGCGCCGAGCCGTCGGAGCCGTCGTTCGGTTCGGGCCCGACCGTCGACGAACTGGCTCGCGCCCTGCTGCGCCCGATGCTGAAGGAATGGCTGGACGCCAACCTGCCGGCCATCGTCGAGGCCCAGGTACGCAAGGAAGTCGAACGCATCGCCCGCACCGCCGGCTAGCTTCACCTGCGACCTGATCAAGGCTAGATCATTTCAGGGCGGCTCCAGGCGGAGCCGCCCTTTCTCTTTTTCGGCCGCCCTCAATAGCGACACGCCGCGCGTGTCGCGGTAGGGCATCAAGAATGACCTCCCCCATGCTCGACAAGACCTTCGACCCGACCGCCGCCGAACCTCGCCTCTACGCCATGTGGGAGGAGAGCGGCGTGTTCGCGCCCAAGACCGACGGCGCCGCCGAGGCCTATTCGATCGTCATCCCGCCGCCGAACGTGACCGGGTCGCTGCACATCGGCCATGCGCTCAACAACACCCTTCAGGACATCCTGACCCGCTATCAGCGGATGAAGGGCAAGGCGGCGCTGTGGCTGCCCGGCACGGACCACGCGGGCATCGCGACCCAGATGGTGGTCGAGCGCCAGCTGGCCGCCGCGGGTAATGTCAGCCGCCGCGAGATGGGCCGCGAGGCCTTCCTCGAGAAGGTCTGGGAATGGAAGGCCACCAGCGCCGGCTCGATCCAGAATCAGCTACGTCGGCTCGGGGCGTCGTGCGACTGGTCGCGCGAGCGTTTCACCCTCGACCCCAAACTGCAGGACGCCGTCCGCAAGGTCTTCGTCCAGCTGTTCAAGGAAGGCCTGATCTACCGCGACAAGCGGCTGGTGAACTGGGACCCGCATTTCCAGACCGCCATCTCGGACCTCGAGGTCGAGCAGCGCGAGATGGACGGCTTCTACTGGCATTTCGCCTATCCGCTGGCCGACGGCGTCACCTATGAGCATCCGGTCGCGTACGACGGCGACAACCAGCCGACCGAGTACGAGACGCGCGACTATATCGTCGTCGCCACCACCCGCCCGGAGACCATGCTGGGCGACACCGGCGTCGCCGTGCACCCCGAGGACGCGCGCTACGCCGGCCTGGTCGGCAAGTTCGTGACACTGCCGGTCACGGGCCGCCGCATTCCGATCGTCGCCGACGACTACGCCGACCCGACCAAGGGCTCGGGCGCAGTGAAGATCACCCCGGCGCACGACTTCAACGACTTCGGCGTCGGCAAGCGCGCCGGCTTGGCCGCCCTGAACGTCATGGACGCCTTCGGCCGCATCACTGCGGCCGACACCCCGGACGTGCCCGCCGAGTACGAGGGCATGGACCGCTTCGCCGCGCGCAAGGCCATCGTCGCCCGCGCCGAGGAGGAGGGCTGGCTCAAGGAGATCGAGAAGACCCGCCACGTCATCCCGCACGGCGACCGCTCGGGCGTGGTCATCGAGCCCTGGCTGACGGACCAGTGGTACGTCGACGCCCACACCCTGGCCCAGCCGGCCATCAAGGCCGTCGAGCAGGGCGACACCGTCTTCGAGCCGGCCAGCTATTCGAAGATCTATTTCGAGTGGCTGCGCAACATCGAGCCGTGGTGCATCTCGCGCCAGCTGTGGTGGGGCCACCGCATCCCGGCCTGGTACGGCCCGGACGGCACGGTCTTCGTCGAGGAGACTGAGGACGATGCTCGCGCCGCTGCCCGTCACCACTATGACGGCGAGACGGCCCTGACCCAGGACGAGGACGTCCTGGACACCTGGTTCAGCTCGGCCCTGTGGCCGTTCTCGACCATGGGCTGGCCCGAGAAGACCGACGACCTGGCGCGCTTCTATCCGACCGCGGATCTGGTCACGGCGGCGGACATCATCTTCTTCTGGGTCGCCCGGATGATGATGATGGGTCTGCACTTCATGGACGAGGTCCCGTTCAAGCGGGTCATCATCAATGGTCTGGTCCGCGACGAGAAGGGCCAGAAGATGAGCAAGTCGAAGGGGAACGTCATCGACCCTCTCGGCATCATCGACGAGCTGGGCGCCGACCCGCTGCGCTTCACCATGGCCATCCTGTCGGGTACACGCGATATCAAGCTTTCGAAGCAGCGTATTGAAGGCTATCGCAATTTCGGCACCAAGCTGTGGAACGCCGCACGCTTCGCCCAGATGAACGAGGCGCGCCGCGCCGAGGGCTTCGACCCGGCCGGCGTCCAGCAGACCATAAACCGCTGGATTCGCGGCGAGCTGACCAAGGCCGAGCGCCAGGTGTCCTCGGCGCTGGAAGGCGGCCGCTTCGACGACGCCGCTTCGGCCCTGTACCGCTTCGTCTGGAACGTCTTCTGCGACTGGTACCTGGAGCTGGCAAAACCGGTGTTCAACGGCGCCGACGCGGCGGCCAAGTCCGAGACCCAGGCCATGACCGCCTGGACCCTCGACCAGACCCTGAAGCTGATGCACCCGGTGATGCCCTTCATCACCGAGGAGCTGTGGGACAAGCTGGCCGGGGAGGGCGCCCCCCGCGCCGAGGCGACCCTGATCGGCGCCCGCTGGCCGGAGCTGCCGGAGAGCTTCGTCGACGCCTCGGCCGAGGCCGAGATCGGCTGGCTCGTCGACCTCGTCACCGAGATCCGTCAGCTGCGCGCCGAGATGAACGTGCCGCCGTCGGCCAAGCCGCCGCTGGCCTTCGTCGCGCCGGACGCGGCCACGGCCGAGCGCATCACCCGCCATCGCGACCTGATCCTGACCCTGGGCCGCGTGTCCGAGGTCGCCACCGCCGACGCCGCGCCCGCCGGGGCCGTGACCTTCGTCTCGGGCGGGGCCACCGCGGCGCTGTCGCTGGCGGGTATCATCGACCTGGCCGCCGAGCGCACGCGCCTGACCAAGGAGATCGCGGTCTTCGAAAGCGACATCGGCCACGTGAACAAGAAGCTGGGCAACCCCAACTTCGTGTCCCGCGCCGCGCCCGAAGTCGTCGATGAGCAGCGTGAGAAGCTTGCCGAAGCCGAAGCCGGCAAGGCCAAGCTGGAAGCGGCGCTCAAGCGTCTGGAAGCGCTCTGATCCCGTGAAGACCCGGCTCGACCAGCTGCTGGTCGCCCGCGGCCTGGCTGACAGCCGGGCCCGGGCCAAGGCCGCAATTGAGGCCGGCAACGTCACCGTAGACGGCGCCCCGGCCAAGGCCGCCTCGCAGTCTGTGGCCGAGGACGCCGTCCTGACCTTCGTGGAGGCGCACCGCTTCGTCGGTCGCGCCGCCCTGAAGCTGGATCACGCCCTGAGCGCGTGGCCGGTGCGCGTGGAGGGCCGCGTGGTGCTGGACGTCGGCGCCTCGACCGGCGGCTTCACCGAAGTCTGCCTCGAGCGCGGCGCGACGCGGGTCTACGCCGTCGACGTCGGCTCCGGCCAGTTGCACCGGCGCATCGCCGATGATCCGCGCGTTGTTGATCTCGAACAGACCGACGCCCGCGATCTGACGCCGGAGCTGATCCCCGAGGCGCCGGGTCTGATTGTCTGTGACGCCAGTTTCATCGGCTTGGCCAAGGTCCTGCCTGCCGCCTTGGCCCTGGCGGCGCCGGACGCCGACCTGGTCACTCTGGTGAAGCCCCAGTTCGAGATGGAAGCCCGCAACGAGGTCGGCCGCGGCGGCGTCGTCAAAGACCCTGAGGCCCGTCGGGCCGCCCTCGACCGTGTCTCCGCGTGGCTGGAAGGCCGGGGCTGGTTCGTCGAAGCCACTGCGGAGAGCCCCATCACCGGTGGGGATGGGAACGTCGAATTCCTGCTGTGGGCTAAGCATTCTTAGTGGGCCGCGATCAGAAGGCTCCGCCTTCTCGACCCGAGCGCCCCGCCAAAGAGAAACCGCCGGTGGATTGCTCCACCGGCGGTCCCGTCACGTCGCCGATCGACAGGGGGGCTGAAAATAAATCGACGACGCAATTCGGTCAGTAGCGCGGGCAGGACTGCTCGTAGCGGGTGACGAGGCGCCCGTTGCGGTCGTAGCTGCGGGTCTCGACGGTGCGGCACCCGTAACTGTCGCCAGCGCCGTAGCGCGGATCGTAGGCCGTCACGCCCTGCGTGCCGTAGTAGCGGCTGTCACCGTAGTAACGGCTGTCGCCGTAGTAGCGATCCGTCGAGGCGTAGCGGTCGTCGTACCGGTCGTCATAGCGCGGCGGCTGCTGGTAGCCGTAGCTATCGTAGCGGTAGTCCGAGCGGTCATAGTACCGGTCGCAATCGGCGGCCGAGCTGTTGCCGACCCCAGCGCCGATGACTGCGCCGAGCACGCCGCCCAGAACGCTGCCTTCTGTACGCCGACCGCGAGCGCCCAACTGGGATCCGGCGATGGCGCCGATCGCGCCGCCGATCGCCGTGCCCGCCGCGGTGCGTTGGCCGCGGTCGCTACGGCAATACTCCGGCGTGTTGCGATAATCGTAAGCAGAACGATCGTCATAGCGGTCATAGCCGTACGGCTGGCTGTAGCCCGAACCCTGGTAGCTGTAGGTCTGGGCCGAGGCCGCAGCGGGCGCCAGCATGACGCCGACGGCGGCCATCGCGGTGGCGGCGAGAGCGCTGGACTTGGTCAGGCGAGCGAGCATCGGCGGATCCTTGTTGTTTCGGGCGTCTCGGGGAGGAGGCGTCCTTGTCCGTTGCGTCCACTTCTAGGGCTCGCAAGCTGAACGGCCTTTGAGCGTGGCGTTCATCTTCGTTCAGGTTTGCCCCCGGCCGCGGAAGCTCTAGAAGCGCCCGATGACGGAGACGCTGACCATCACCCGCGTGGGCGGGCAGGGCGACGGGATCGCCCAAGGACCCGACGGCCCCGTGTTCGCCCCCCTGACCCTGCCGGGCGAGACCGTGCGGGCCGAAGTGCGCGACGGCCGCGCCGAACAGGTCGAGATCCTGACGCCCAGCCCCGACCGCGTCGCGCCGTTGTCGCCCCACTACGGCGACTGCGGCGGTTGCTCGCTGCAGCACTGGGCCACGGAGCCCTATCTGGAATGGAAGCGCGAGCAGGTGCGCCTGGCGCTCGCCCGCGAACGGATCGAGGCCGAGGTCGAGCCGACCGTCGCCGTCCCGCAGGGCAGCCGACGGCGCGTCGCCCTGCACGTCCGGCGCGGGCCGGACGGGCGGGCCATCCTCGGCTTCAAGGCGCGCAAGAGCTGGCGGCTGGTCGAGATCACCGAGTGCCCGGTGGCCGATCCTCGCCTGGTCGCCGCCTTCCCGGCCCTGGCCCGCGTAGCTGAGGCCTTCCTGGAGCATCCGAAGTCGGCCCCGACCCTGCATGTGACCTGGACCCTGACCGGGCTGGACGTCGACGTCACCGGCGTCGAGCGGCGCTCGGGCGGCCTGTCGCGCGACGCCCAGATGCGCGCCATCGAGGCGTCCGCCGCCGCCGACCTCGCCCGACTCAGTCTCGCCGGCGACACCCTCGTCATGGCACGACAGCCCAAGGTCGCCTTCGGCCCCGCCGTCGTGCCCCTGCCGGCCGGCGGCTTCCTGCAGGCCGTGCCCGAGGCCGAGGCGGCCATGGTCGAGCGGGCCGTGGCGGCGGTGAAGGGGGCCAAGAAGGTCGCCGACCTGTTCTGCGGGGCCGGCGCCTTCACCTTCCCTTTGGCCGAACTCGCGCCCGTGCTGGCCGCCGACGGATCGGGGCCCGGGATCGCCGCCTTGAAGGCCGGCATCGCCGCGACACGAGGGATCAAGCCGATTGAGGCGCAGGCGCGCGACCTGTTCCGTCGCCCCCTGGCCCCCTACGATCTGCGCGGCTGCGAGGCCATCGTGCTGGACCCGCCCCGGGCGGGCGCCGTCGACCAGACCGCCCAGCTGCCAGGGACCAAGGCGGGCGGGGTCGTCTACGTCTCCTGCAACCCCCAGACCTTCGCCCGCGACGCCCGCGTCCTGATCGACGCCGGCTTCACGCTGGAACGAGTGACCCCGGTCGACCAGTTCCTGTGGTCGGCGCATGTGGAGCTGGTGGCGGTGTTCAGCCGCTAGGCTGGCGCTCAACTGGCCAGATCAAACAAATCCAGCTGCTTCTTCATCTCCGCCGGCACGCGGAACTTCGTCACGTCCAGATCGTGCCGCGGGCCGTCGAGGCCGTAGCGTTTCACCGCCGCCTTGAAGCGGGTGGCGATCAACTCGGCGACGGGGCCCGTTCCCTTCATGCGCTGGTTCCAGTCGGGATCGTAGTCGCGGCCGCCCCGGGTCTGCCGGATCAGGGACATGACGCGGGCGGCGCGCTCGGGCCGGGCATCGGCCAGCCACTCGCGGAACAGGTCCTTGATCTCCAGCGGCAGGCGCAGGATGACGTACATGGCCGTGGTCGCCCCGGCCTTGGCCGCGGCCTCCAGAACCGCCTCCAACTCGTGGTCGTTCAGGCCCGGGATCACCGGCGCGAAGCCGACTCCGACCGGGCAACCCGCATCGGCCAAGCGGCTGATCGCCTCCAGCCGCTTGGCCGGGGTGGAGGCGCGCGGCTCCATCGCCCGCGCCAGGCCGCGGTCCAGGGTGGTGATGGAGACGAAGGCCGAGGCCAGGCCGTCGCGTCCCATCGGTCCGAGGATGTCCACGTCGCGGGCGATCAGCACCGACTTGGTGATGATGCTGAACGGCTGTTTGAACCGCTGCATCACCTCCAGCACCGACCGCGTCGACTTCAGTTCGCGCTCGACCGGCTGATAGGGGTCGGTGTTGCCGCCTACATGGATGCGCTTGCAGACGTATCGGGGCCTGCTGAGCTCCTGTTCCAGCAGACTCGCGGCCTCGGGCTTGAAGAAGATCCGGCTCTCGAAATCCAGGCCCGGGGATAGGCCCATGTAGGCATGGGACGGACGGGCGTAGCAGTAGATGCAGCCATGTTCGCAGCCCTTGTAGGGGTTGATGGAACGGTCGAAGCCGATGTCGGGACTGGTGTTCTTGGCGATGATGGTCCGCGCGTGCTCGGGCGTGAGGGTGGTGCGCAGCGGCGCGGCGCCCGCATCGTCGCTGGTCCAGCCGTCATCAAAGGTCTCCACCGTCTCGGGCTCGAAGCGGCCGGTCGCGTTCGATCTCGCCCCCCGTCCTTTCGCGCCTGACTGAACCATGCAGAGAGGATGGAACAGGAGTGAGAACAAAGCAAGAACTTCATGCGCGCGCCCGTGATGAGACGGGTCGAGGGCCTGATTTCGAAATGTCCGATGGGCGCTTTGGCGCGCGCCTGTGGCGCTAAAAGGGACCTGTCCGTCGACCCGGAGGCTGCCTGAGGGAATCGCCACGGCGTCGCTCTTGAGCGCTGGCGGACGCGCAAAGCCTGGTGCGGATGAGAGGACTCGAACCTCCACGCCTCGCGGCGCTGGAACCTAAATCCAGTGCGTCTACCAGTTCCGCCACATCCGCATAGGTTCTGTCCAAGCCTCTAGGGGAGCCGGACGCGGTGGGCAATGCAGCCAACGAAAAAGGCCCGAGATTGCTCCCGGGCCTTCTGTCGTTTCGCTCGCGCGCCGATCAGGAGATCGGGGGAACCGGCGGCGGCGGAGCGTCGGGGTCCGTCTCGTGGACCTCGATCAGGCCGCGGCCCAGGTGGCTCTTGCGAACGCCGTACAGCAGATAGATCACCAGGCCGATGCCGCCCCAGATCGGCAGCACCATCTTGGCGTCGTGCGGCAGGTTCCAGAACAGGAAGGCGCAGCCGGCCGCCGACAGCGGGGCCATGATCCAGACCAGCGGGGTCTTGAACGGGCGCTTACGGTTCGGCTCCTTGACGCGCAGGATCAGCACCGCCAGCGACACCATGAAGAAGGCGAACAGGGTCCCCGAGTTGGAGATGTCCGCCAGCTGGCCGACCGGGAACAGGGCCCCGGCGATGGCCACCGCGATGCCGGTGAAGGCGGTCACGATGTACGGGGTCTTCCACTTCGGGTGGACCTTGGCGAAGCTCTCCGGCAGCAGGCCGTCGCGGGCCATGACGAAGAAGATGCGGGTCTGGCCGAAGATCATCATCAGGATGACCGACGGCAGGGCCAGCATGGCGGCCATGCCGAGGATGTTGCCGACGGCCGGGTGGTTGATCTCGCGCAGAACGTGGGCCAGGGCCTCGTTCGAGCAGACCAGCTGGCTGGCGTTTTCAGCCAGGGCGCAGGCGGCGGTGAAGCCCGGCGAACCCGGCTGGACCACCGAGCCGTCGAGGCCCAGGACCGGTTGAGCGCCGATAGCGGCGATCGCCCCGGCGGCGACCAGCAGATAGAAGACGGTGCAGATGGCCAGCGAGCCGATCAGGCCGATCGGCACGTTGCGTTGCGGGTTCTTGGTTTCTTCAGCGGCGGTCGAGACCGCGTCGAAGCCGACGTAGGCGAAGAAGATCGAGGCGGCGGCGCCGACGATGCCCAGGCCCGAAGTGCCGGCCGGACCGAACCAGCCGTTCGGCGCCATCGGCGAGAAGTGGTCGCCGCTATTGGCGATCAGCGGCGCGGTGAGGACGATGAAGGCCGTCAGGGCGGCGACCTTGATCGCAACCAGGATGGCGTTGACGCGGGCCGATTCCGTCGTGCCGATCATCAGCAGCAGGGTCACGGACAGGGCGACGATGATCGCCGGAACGTTGATGATGCCCGCAGAGAAGTCCGGCGACGGGATGAAGCCGTTCATGCTCCAGGTCGGACCAGCCTGCAGCAGGTCGGGCCAGTCGAACCCGAGCGCGTTTTCGATCAGGCCGAGCACATAGCCGGACCAGCCGACCGACACGGCCGAGGCCGCCACGGCGTACTCGAGGATCAGGGCCCAGCCGACCATCCAGGCCAGCAGTTCGCCCATCACGGCGTAGGTGTAGGTGTAGGCCGAGCCCGAAACCGGGGCCATCGAGGCCAGTTCCGAATAGCAGAGCGCGGCGACGGCGCAGACGGCGCCGGCGATGATGAAGCTCCACATCATCCCGGGGCCGGCCTTTTGGGCTGCAGCCGCGGTCAGAACGAAGATGCCGGTGCCGATGATGGCGCCGATGCCCAGCAGCGTGAGCTGAATGGGGCCGAGCGATCGGTGCAGCGATTTCTTCTCGGCCGTGGCCAGAATCGCGTCTAGCGACTTAATGCGCCACATAAATTTCCCCTCCGACTTGGATGCCGCCCTCTGCGGCTTGGCGCGGACGCTAGCGGCGAGGCGGGCGGCTGGCAACGCGGTTTCCGAATGGTGAAGGCCGGACGACGCTTTCATGACCCCCGGCGTTGCGGCTAGAGCGCATGGGATGCTCCCCATTCACGCCGTCCTCGATGAGCTGAAAGCCGCGCTCGCGGCCGGCAATGTCGCGGTGCTCGCCGCGCCCCCCGGGGCCGGCAAGACCACGGTCGTGCCGCTGGCGCTGCTCGACCAGGCATGGCTGGGCGACGGCAAGATCCTGGTGCTGGAGCCGCGACGCCTCGCCGCACGCGCCGCCGCCGAGCGCGTGGCTCGAACCCTCGGCCAGACGCCGGGCGAGACGGTGGGCTACCGCATCCGCCTGCAGAGCCGGATCGGCCCCAAGACCCGCATCGAGGTGATCACGGAGGGCGTCTTCACCCGCATGATCCTCGACGACCCGGCCTTGGAAGGCGTCGGCGCCGTCCTGTTCGACGAGTTCCACGAGCGTAGCCTGGACGCCGACCTCGGCCTGGCCCTGGCGCGCGAAACGCAAGGCTTGCTGCGCGACGATCTGCGCCTGCTGGTCATGTCGGCGACGCTGGACATCGCCGGGGTTTCCCGCCTGCTTGACGGGGCTCCCGTGATCGAGGCCGAAGGCCGGATGTATCCGGTCGAGACCCGCTATTTCGGCCGCAACCCGGCAGAGCGGTTCGAGGACGCCGTCGCCCGCGCCGTGCGTCAGGCCCTGGCCGAAGAGACGGGCTCGGTGCTGGTCTTCCTCCCGGGGCAGGGGGAGATCCACCGCACCGTCCAGCGTCTCTCCGACCGCCTGCCCGCGGGTGTCGACGTGGTCCCCCTTTACGGCGCTATGGACAAGGGGGAGCAGGACCGGGCCATCGAGCCGGCGGCGCCCGGCCGCCGCAAGGTGGTGCTGGCCACCTCGGTCGCCGAGACCAGCCTGACCATCGAGGGCGTGCGGGTCGTCATCGACGGCGGCTTGTCACGCGTGCCCCGCTTCGAGCCGTCCAGCGGCCTGACCCGGCTGGCGACGGTGAAGGTCAGCCGCTCCTCGGCCGAACAGCGCCGCGGCCGCGCCGGGCGAGTCGAGTCGGGCGTCTGCTATCGCCTTTGGGACGAGGAACAGACCCGCGGCCTAGTCCCGCACCAACGGCCCGAGATCCTCGAAGCCGACCTGACCGCCTTCGCCCTTGATCTGGCCCGTTGGGGCGCCCGCTCGGCCGAGGGGCTGGCCCTGCTCGACCCACCCCCGGCTGGCGCCTTCGCCGAGGCCAGGAAGGTGCTGGAGCGGCTGGACGCGCTCGACGCCACCGGCGGGCTGACCCCGCACGGCCGACGGCTGACGGCCATCCCGCTCTCGCCCCGCCTGGCCCATATGGCCGCGGTGGCCAGCGACGCGGGCGACGCGATGCTCGGCGCGCGCATCGCCGCCGTGCTCAGCGAGCCAGGGCTGGGCGGAAACGATCTCGACCTTCGCGACCGCCTGCGCGGCCTCGATCGGGATCGTTCACCCCGCGCCCGCGACGCCATCAAGCTGGCCGAGCGCTGGGCCCGCGCCGCCGGGGGCGGGAAGGGCGGCGAGCCCGACGTCGGCGCCCTGCTGGCCGAGGCCTTCCCTGAGCGGGTCGCCAAGGCGCGCGGCAAGCCGGGCGAGATCCTGCTGGCCTCCGGCCGCGGCGCCTTCATGGAGCCGACGGACACGCTGGCGCGCGAGCCCTGGCTGGCCGTGGCCGAGCTGGGCGGCGGCGATGCGCGCGACCGTGTCCGCCTGGCCGCCCCGGTCGACCTCGCGGCGCTGGAACATCGCCTGGAGGTCGAAGACCGGCTGTCGCGCGAACCCTCGGGCCGGATGGTGATGAAGCGGATCCGGCGCATCGGGGCCATCGTCGTCGACGAAAAGATCACGGGCGCGCCCGACCGCGCCGCCATCGCTGCGGCGCTGAAGGGCGAGGTCGCGCGCGATGGCCTCGCCGGCTTGCGCTGGGGCGAGCGAGCGTCTGCGCTGCGGGCGCGGCTGGCCTTCCTTTCAACCGTTGATGACGGCTGGCCGGATGTTTCCAACGAGGGTCTGCACGCGGCGCGCGAGACCTGGCTGTGGCCCTTGCTCGACGACGTCCAGTCGCTCGGCGCGATCACCGACGGCGCGCTCGAGAACGGCCTGCGGTCGCTGATCCCCTGGGATCGCCAGCGCGCCCTCGACGACCTGGCTCCGGCCCGGTTGGAGACGCCGCTCGGCTCGGCCGCCATCGACTACGCCGCCGAGGGCGGGCCGCGCGTCGACATCCGGGTGCAGGAGCTGTTCGGGGTGAAAGCCCATCCGACCGTGGGCCGCAGCATCCCGCTGACCCTGGCCTTGCTGTCGCCGGCCCGCCGTCCGATCCAGATGACCAAGGACCTGCCGGGCTTCTGGGGCGGCTCGTGGAAGGACGTGCGGTCCGAAATGCGCGGTCGCTATCCGAAACACCCCTGGCCCGAGGATCCCGCCAACGCCGAGGCCACCAGCCGGGTCAAGCCGCGCGGGACCTGAGACTTAGTGGCCGCCGTGGCCGTGCCCATGGCCGTGTCCGGCGCCGTGCCCGCCCTTGGCTTTCTTGCCGCCACCCGCGCCGCGCCGCAGCACCCGCACGAGCACGATGGCGGCGAGGCTGAACGGCAGGCAGACGGCGAAGACGCCGAGGATGAACAGGAACAGGAAGGGCGACGGGCCCTGTTCGAACCAGCTCAGGGCCACGAAGATCGCTGTGCTCATCGCCGTGCACAACAGGGTGTCCTGCAGCACGTCCAGCCGCTTGGGGCGGAATTGGGCGATGGACGGCGCCAGCACCGCGATGGCGAAGAACGCGGTGCGCAGCAACCCCTGCGGAACGACGCCCTCGAACAGGTCGCCGTAGAACTGGCCCAGGATGGCGAGGTTGTAGGCGAGATACTCGAGGACGTTCATGGGTGCGGGTCCATCCGCGGCGCCTAGGCGGCGCCGTTCAGCAGGCGGCCGTAACTGTCGACCAGGCTGGAGTAGGTGGGCACGAAGGTGACCGCGCCGCCGCCGCCGCCGCCGCTGGCGACCGGCGCCTTGATCTCGAAATGCAGGTGGATGGTCGTGGCGCTGCCGCCGAAGTCCGCCGACACCTTGCCGATGTGCTGGCCGCGCTCGACGTTGCGCGAGACAGGGGTCGGGAACAGGGCGTTCACCCCGGCCATGTCGAGGTGCAGATAGCGGTAGATGCGGCCGGAGTCGCCCAGCAGGGTGACGGTGTAGCTGCCGATCGAGGTGATCCGTCCGCTTTCGGCGGCGACCGCCCAGTGCACCTTCTTTTCGCAGGTGGCGGGGCGGATGTCCTGGCCCTGGTGGCCCTTGCCGGTAGGGCACATGCCGTTGGTCCAGGAGCGGCTTTCACAGAAATTGTCGCGCCAGGGATAGCTGTAGTTCCGGTCGTCGCACTGCCCCCCGGGGCCCGGCGCCGCGAAGCCGCCGTACCCGTAGACCTGGGAGTTGGCGTAGGCCGGAGCCTGCTCGATCGGGAAGCGCATGCCTGCCGCCCAAAGGGTCGCATCGGTGGCGCCGCTGCCGGAGCCGGGATGCAGCGCGCCGCCCGCTTCGTGCGGCCAGTCGACCGGCGCCGGCGTGGCGGGCGGGGTTTCGACGGGCGTCTCCGCCACCAGGCCGTCGGCCGGCGGCGGCCCGCCTTTCTCTGGCGTTGGTTGGCTGCAGCCTGAGGGCGAACATGCCGTGAGCGACAATAGGGCGGCGAGCGCCGTCAGCCGCCTCACGCGCCGCCCCCGTTCAGGAGCACCAGGCCCGCGGCGAAGCCGATGGCGTCGGCCTCCGTGCAGCCGGCGCCCTGGCTCTCGCAGATGAAGCTGACGTTATAGAGGGCGCCGAAACGGCGGAAGGCGACGTCGACGCCGTATTCCGTCTTCTCGGGGCGGATATCGCTCAGGCCGCGCGCCCGGGCCTGCGCCAGGGCCCGTTCGGTCGGATCCTGGACCCGGACGGCGGCCAGTCGACCCGCCCCGGCCGGCCGCGCCGCCGCCGCGGGTGCGGCCTGAACGCCGCCGCCGGCGACCGGCGACTGGAAGGCCTTGGCGGATCCGTAGATCTCGATGACCCGACCCGTGTCTTCGATGACGAGCATGTAGTGGCGGTCGCCGTTGTAGAAGGTCGCGGCGTTCAAAAGGCCGACGTCCGGCGGCGCCAGCACCGGTACGGTCGCGGCGGCCACCTGGGCCCCGAGTCCGGCCAGTCCCTTTTCCTGTTCGAGCTGGCGGTGGAAGCGGGTGGTCAGCGGGTCCTGCTGCGCGCGGACCAGGTCGGCGGCCTCTTCGCGGCTTGGCGTGAGGCCGACCTGCGTCGCCGCGTTCGGCGGCGGGGCCGGTTGTTGCGAGGTCGCGACCCCCGCGATGGCGGCGGCGAGCACCAGCCCGCCGACGATGGCTCCAGTCCTGATATTCATCCGAACGGCCCTCCGGCGTTAACCATAGCGTCGTTCTGTCAAGCTTTCCACAGGCTTGGCCGTATTTGAGAAACCGCCATGACTGGAGTGCGGCTTCCCGGCATCATCCGCCCATGACGGACAGCACCTTCCAGCCGCCGCCTATGTCCCTGGGAGCGCTGTTCCTGCGCTTCCTCCGTTTCGGCTGTCTGGCCTTCGGCGGACCGGTCGCGCAGATCGCCATGATCCGCCGCGAACTGGTCGAGCAGGAGCGCTGGATCTCCGGCGAGCGGTTCAACCGCCTGCTGGCTGTGATGCAGGCCTTGCCGGGGCCCGAGGCGCACGAACTGTGCGTCCATCTTGGCATGCGGGCGCGCGGGCGGATCGGCGGCCTGCTGGCGGGGCTGGGCTTCATGCTGCCAGGCTTCGTGCTGATGACGCTGGCGGCCTGGCTCTACTTCCGCTTCGACATCGCCGAGGGCGCGCTGGCGCCGGCCCTTCTGGGTGCGCAGGCGGCGGCGGTCGCGCTGGTGGCCCGCGCCTCCCAGCGGATCGGCGCCCATGTGCTGTCAGCCCGGGCGCTGTGGACCCTGGCCATTCTCGCCGCCGTCGCGACCCTGGCCGGCGCGCCCTTCTGGCTGCTCCTGCCCGCCGCCGGGGCCGTCCACCTGCTGGTCAATGCGGGACGGCGAGGGGAGGCCCTGGTCCTGGTGGCGGTCGTCGCCGTGACCGCCGTTGTCTTGCGGACCACCGGGCTGGGCGCGGGCGGGCCCGGCGCGGCGGCTGGACCGCTCGCCGCGGCCACCCTCGGCGCCCTGTTCCTGGCGGGCCTGAAGGGTGGGCTGCTGACCTTCGGCGGCGCCTACACCGCGATTCCGTTCGTGCGCCAGGACGTGGTCGGCCCGGGCTGGGTTCGCGACGGTACATTCCTCGACGGCGTCGCTCTGGCCAATGTCCTGCCGGCGCCGCTGGTCATCTTCGCCACCTTCTCAGGCTTTGCGGCGGGCGGGTTCGCAGGCGCGGTCGCCATCACCATCGGCATGTTCCTGCCGGCCTTCGCCTTTTCCCTGACGCTCTACGACCGGCTGGAGGCCGTGGTCTCCGCGCCCCGGGTGCATGCGGCGCTCGACGGCGTCGCCGCGGCCGTCGTCGGCGTCATCGTCGCCACCCTCGTCAGTCTGGCCGCCAGCCTGCTGAGCGAAGCCGGCGACCGCGCCTGGATCGTAGCCGGGCTCGGCGCCGGAGCCCTTGGGGCGCTGTTCGTGCTGAAAGGCCGCTTCGCCGCGCCGCTGGTCCTGCTGGCCGCCGCAGTGCTGGGCCTCTTCATGCTCGGCGGCTGATCACCGGCCAAGCTCAAGTCCCGCTTGCCTTTTCCGCCCGACCCGCCTAGAAGCCGCGCGCACTTCGCACGTGGGCGTGGCGCAATCGGGGGAGACATCCCCGTCTGCACCATTCCGAGGATCCAGCCGGATCTTTAAAGCGCCCACGCAACGTCTATCGGAAAAAGGACACTACCGATCATGGCTCTGCCTGAATTCTCCATGCGTTCGCTGCTCGAAGCCGGCGCGCACTTCGGTCACCAGACGCACCGCTGGAACCCGAAGATGGACAAGTACATCTTCGGCTCGCGCTCGAACATTCACATCATCGACCTGTCGCAGACCATGCCGCTGCTGCACCAGGCTCTGGTCGAAGTCCGCAACGTCGCCGCCAAGGGCGGTCGCGTGCTGTTCGTCGGCACCAAGCGTCAGGCCGCTGACCCGGTCGCCGAAGCCGCCAAGCGCTGCGCCCAGTACTACATGAACAACCGCTGGCTCGGCGGCACCCTGACCAACTGGAAGACGGTCTCGGGTTCGATCGCCCGCCTGCGTGAGCTGGACGGCCTGCTGGAAACCGGCGGCGACGGCCGCAACAAGCGCGAACTGCTGAGCCTGCAGCGCGAGCGCGACAAGCTCGACGCCTCGCTGGGCGGCATCAAGGACATGGGTTCGATCCCGGACATCATGTTCGTGATCGACACCAACAAGGAAGCGATCGCGATCCAGGAAGCCCGCAAGCTGAACATCCCGATCATCGCCATCCTGGACACCAACTCGGATCCGGACGGCATCACCTTCCCGGTCCCGGGCAACGACGACGCCGCCCGCGCCATCCAGACCTACTGCGACCTGGTCGCCGACGCCGTCCTGGACGGCCTGGCCGCCGGCCAGTCGGCCTCGGGCGTGGATCTCGGCGCCGCCGTGAACCCGGACGAGCCGATGCTGCGCGAAGCCAAGGCCCCGAAGGCTGAAGTCGAAGCCGCTCCGGCCGGTACGGAAGGCGTCGCCGCCGAACTCGAAGCCGCTGCCGAGCCGGCCGTCGCCGACGAAGCCGCCCAGGCTGCGACCTCGGAAGCCAACGACGCCGTCGAAACCGAGAAGGGCGCGGTCTAAGCGACCCCGCTCCGCTCATCCCGGCGAAAGCCGGGACCCAGTGCTTTGGGTGAAGGTCGCCACAGTTGACCCGCCCCTCGCTGACCAGATCCGCCGGCGTCACGCTGGAAAGGTCTGGGTCCCGGCTTTCGCCGGGATGAGCGGGGGGCGGGGGCGACCCACCGTCAAACTGACATGAGGCCGGGTTAACCCCCGGCCGTTCCCGCATACGAATACCCAAGGAGACTACCATGGCCGAGATCACCGCCGCCCTCGTTATGGAACTGCGCGCCAAGTCCGGCGTCGGCATGATGGACTGCAAGAAGGCCCTGCAGGAAACCAATGGCGACATCGAAGCCGCCATCGACTGGCTGCGCGCCAAGGGCCTGTCCAAGGCCGCCAAGAAGGCTGACCGCGTCGCCGCCGAAGGCCTCGTCGCCGTGGCCTCGAAGGAAGTCGGAGCCGGTGAAGTCGGCGCCGCCATCGAGTTCAACGCCGAAACCGACTTCGTCGCCCGTAACGACCTGTTCCAGAACGCCGCCAAGAAGTTCGCCCAGCTGGGTCTCGAGCACGCCACGCTCGAAGGTCTGCACGGCGCCGAACTGGAAGCCGGCAAGACGGTGCAGGACGAAGTCACCAGCATGATCGCCACCATCGGCGAGAACATGCAGCTGCGCCGCGCCGCCCGCCTGTCGGTCGACGAAGGCGTGGTCGCCTCGTACGTCCACAACTCGGTTTCGCCGGGCGTGGGCCGCATCGGCGTGCTGGTCGCCCTGCACGGCGGCGGCGACAAGGCCGCCCTGCGTGAACTGGGCCGCAAGATCGCCATGCACGTCGCCGCCACGGCTCCGCTGTCGCTGAACACCGACGACCTGGACCCGGCCGCGATCGAGAAGGAACGCGCTGTCCTGACCGAGAAGGCCAAGGAAGAAGGCCGTCCGGAAGCGATGATCGCCAAGATCGTCGAAGGTCAGATCAACAAGTTCCAGAAGGACGTGGTGCTGACCAAGCAGCCGTTCGTCATGAACCCGGATCAGACCATCGAGCAACTGGTCGCTGAAACCGGCAAGGAACTGGGCGCGCCCGGCCTGCACCTCGCCGGCTTCGTCCGCCTGGCCCTGGGTGAAGGCGTCGAGAAGGTCGAAGGCCCGGACTTCGCTTCGGAAGTCGCCTCAATGATGGGCGGCAACTAAGGCTTCCATCCTAACGCGGGATGCGCACATTGGGGCCCGGCGACGACGAGTCGCCGGGCCTTTTTGTTTGGTGGAGTAGTGCGAAATGCCGGTGGCTACCTTGGCTCGACTGGACGATGTCGAACTGGGCGCTCCGATCGACGCATCAGTCCTGCGTGATAGACTGGCGTCGGCAGGCGTGCACCTACCGCTCGATCACCTTGAGTTCTTGATCCAGGCTAACGGGCTCACTGCTTACGCGGGCTACTACCGCTTGTTCGGCGTTGATGCCCCGAACGGGTGCATGATCAGCTGGAATCAGCCTGAGATGTGGAAATTCGCCTGGGCTGGGCGGTGTGATCAGTACTGGTCGTTCGGTGAAACCGGCTGGGGCGACCAGTATGCCTATCGTCTGGGCGACCCGGCTGATCAGAACGTCTACTACCTTGACGCTTTCGCCATGACGGCGGAGCCGATCGTAGCGAGTTTCACCGAGTTCCTTCAATCCGAGTTCCTGACCTGTGCCGTGAAGCCATTCGACGAAATGACGGCACGTGCGCGAGAGCGATTTGGACAGCTGCCCGCAGATGCCCACCTCGTCTACTCGCCTTCGATCCTTCTCGGCGGCGCTGAACACCTGGACAGAATTCAGATGATGCCCGCGCGTGCTGCGATGATCGTCAATGGCGACATCGCGGTTCAGCTTGATGCGGCGCCAGACGGAGCCATGTGCGGTGGCATGCGTCCTTACCTGGACGATCTCGGGAGAACGAGGGTGACGCTGGAGTGGAGCGTATGATTGATGGCCAATTCGACGAGGACGGCGGCGGCTATGACGCTGACGACTGGAGCCGGCTGACGGCCTTCACCGGGCGGGTCGCGTCCCTGGACGACGTCCAGGCCCGCAAGGCGGTGTTCGCGCTCGGCGAGACCGACGACGCCCGGCCGATCGATATGGAGCTGCCCCAGCCGGTGATCTGGTGGGAGGCCGACGGCGAACAGGCGGCGGTGGCCGTGCAGGCCGAAAGCCATATCGGCCCGGACGGCGACGAGATGGACGTCATCGGCCTGATCCTGCCGGACGGCGGCGGCGCGGTGGCCCTGCTGGAGGACGTCGACCTGGTCGACGACACCGACCCGGTCTGGCGCCGGCTGGTCGAGGAAGCCGTCGGTCCGGACGCGGCCGAGGACTGACGCCCGGCGGCGCGCCGCCGCACGTCGCCGCCTGGCGGATGCTGGCGGAGGGCCGACGGCTGACCATCCCCGGCTGATCCGGAAATGCACGGGCGCGCGACGGACTGACGCCTCGCCGACGTTCATCTCCCTTTGCACTACGGCGGCGCTTCCGATCTTATCGCGCCGTCCAGTGATTCAGGGGGAGCCTCCATGCGTCTTGCCGCCGCCTTCGTGTCCGCGTCCGTTCTCGTGCTCGCCGCGGCCATGCCCGCCGCCGCCCAGTCGGTCGACCGCGCCGCGATCAACACCATCGTCGATCAGGGCTTCAACCACTCGGAGGTGATGAACACCGCCGCGCACCTGACCGACAACATCGGCGGCCGCATGACCAACTCGCCGCAGATGCGCGAGGCCGAGGCCTGGACGCAGCAGCAGTTCCGCGACTGGGGTCTGTCGAATGTCCGCGCCGAGGGCTTCGAGTTTGGCCGGGGCTGGTCGATCGTTCGCTCCAGCGCCCGCATGACCGCTCCTCGCCCCATCGACCTGCGCGTCATTCCGGTCGCCTGGACGCCGGGCACCAACGGCGTGATCAGCGGCGGCGTCGTCGTCGCCCCGATGACCACGGCGGCCGACTTCGACAAGTGGCGCGGCAAGCTCTCCGGCAAGATCGTCATGGTCACCAAGCCGGACACCGGCTCCGAGCCGACCGAACCGGCCTTCAAGCGCTGGACCGATGACGAGCTCGCCGGCCGCACCAACTTCGTGCTGCCGACCCACACTGAGCCGAGCCTCGGCGGTCTGCGTGAGGCGGCCTTCGCCGAACGCCTCGACGCCTTCCTCAAGGAGGAGGGCGCGATCGCCTGGGTGCGCATGTCCCAGCGCGACGCCGGCCTGTTGCACGGCACCGGCTACACCTACCGCGTCGGCGCCACCCCGGTCGTGCCGGGCCTGGAGCTGGCGGCCGAGGACTACCGCCGCCTGGCCCGCCTGGCGAAGACCGACACCCCGCCGACGCTCGAGCTGATGAGCGAGGTCCAGTTCCACGACGAGGACGTCAACGCCTACAACATCCTCGCCGACATCCCGGGCACGTCACGCAGCGGCGAATACGTCATGGCCGGCGCCCACCTCGACAGCTGGGTCGCCTCGGACGGCGCAGTCGACAACGCCGCCGGCAGCGCCGTGATCATGGAAGCCGCGCGCATCCTCAAGGCGTCGGGCGTTCGACCCAAGCGCACCATCCGCTTCGCCCTGTGGAACGGGGAAGAGCAGGGCCTGCTCGGCTCGCTGGCCTATGTCGACCAGCATCTGGCCACCCGCGCCCCGCTCGGCGACGCCGCGCTGGACGCCCTGCCGAACAGCCGCACCTGGCGCCAGCGCTGGCCGGTCCAGCCGCGTCCGGGCCACGGCGACCTGGTCGCCTACTTCAACCTGGACAACGGCTCCGGCAAGATCCGCGGCATCAACGCCGAGGGCAATATCGCCGCCGTACCCTTCTTCGAGGAATGGCTCGAGCCGTTCGGCAGCATGGGCGCCTCCACCGTCTCGCTGCGCAACTCGGGCGGCACCGACCACGTCTACATGCAGTCGGTCGGCATCCCGGGCTACCAGTTCATCCAGGACCCGCTCGATTACAGCAGCCGCCTGCACCACACCTCGATCGACAGCTACGACCACCTGAAGCCGGAAGACCTGCGTCAGGCCGCCGTGATCCTGGCCAGCATCCTGCTCAGCGCGGCCAACAGCGACGAGCCCCTGCCGCGCATGCCGATCCCGACCCAGCCGACGCCGACGGATCCGTTCGCGTACTGATCGGGTGCGCAGCCCTGCCCTTGGGATGGGGCGCGTGACCACAGCGGTCCGCGTCCCACTCCGCTCGGGGCGCCTAGGGTTTCGCCCGATTGGCCTGGCGAGGGGGTGTTGATACCGATTCCCCCAAGGCCTTAGCCAGTCGGGCGCGACGCTTGCTCTACCGGTCAAAGAGGCACGGGAGAGCGCGGGATGTACGTCACAAGGTCCACTGGATTCGCGGCCGCAGTTTCTGTTTTTCTGGTCGGAGCGGCCACCGCCCAGGAGGCCGCTCCCGCAGGCGACGCCTCCTCCGCCCGGCCGGAAATCACCCTCGCTGCGGCGGCGGCGATCGCTACGGTCGATCTGGCGGGAGCTGCAGAGCCCGACCCCCTCCCGCCTGCGCTCGACGCGGCGAGCCCTGCGCCTTCGCCCGAAATCTCCGCCTATCCGCCCGTCGCCGCCTCGGCCCCGATCGCCGCGGCCCAGTACGACGATCCCTGGCGCTTCTCGATCACCCCCTATCTCTTCCTGCCGGCGATCGAGGGACAGTTGAGGTTCAATCCGCCTCCGACCAACGACGGCGCGCCGCGAGTCGCCATTGACGCTCAGGACATCCTTGAAGCTCTGAATTTCGCCTTCATGGTTACGGCGGACGCCCACTACGGTCGGTTCGGCGTCATGACTGACCTGATGTACGTCGATCTCAGCGCCCAGAACGCCAGGGTGGACCAGATCCTTCGTCCCGGCGGGATCATCGATGTTCCGGTCGATGTCGACACCAGCGTCGACTTCAATGCCTGGCTGTGGACCGGCGCGTTCGGCGTTGAGTTCGGCGACCCCGGGGCGCTGACCTTCGAACCCTTCCTGGGGTTCCGCTACATGAGGAACGAGGTCGACCTCGACTGGGCGTTCGTGGGGCCCGTAGGTCAGTTCCCTCAGACCGGCAGCCTCACGCAAGAGCAGAACTCCTGGGACGGCATCGCCGGCGTGCGGGGGTTCGTTTCGCTCGGCGAGGACAGCCGGTGGAGCGTGAACTATTACGGCGACGTCGGCGCAGGCGATTCCGAGCTCACCTGGCAGGTGATGGGCGGCGTCGGCTACGCCTTCGGCTGGGGCGACCTTCGCTTCGCCTGGCGGTATATCGCCTATGACCAGGGCGACGACGCCTTCCTGCAGGACTTCAATATGAACGGTCCGGCGTTCGGCGCGACATTCCGCTTCTAGGAAACGCCCCTCCGCGACACACGGCCCTCCTTCACCGCCGCCGCGAGACCGGCTAATGCCTGCGGATGATCGGAAGACTGAACCACGTCGGCGTCGCTACCCCCTCCATCGAGGCCAGCGTCGCCCTCTATCGCGACATGCTCGGCGCGACGAAGGCGCATGAGCCGTTCGACCTGCCGGCGCAGGGCGTCCGGGTCTGCTTCGTCGACCTGCCCAACAGCCAGATCGAGCTGATCGAGCCGCTCGGCGACGACAGCCCGATCCACGGCTTCCTGGCCAAGAACCCCAAGGGCGGCCAGCACCACATCTGCTTCGAGGTCGAGGACATCCTCGCCGCCCGCGACGCCCTGCGCGCCAAGGGTGCGACCATCCTGGGCACAGGCGAACCGCGCATCGGCGCCCACGGCACGCCGATCCTCTTCCTCCATCCCAAGGACATGGGCGGCGTCCTGGTCGAGCTGATGGAAACGCCGAAAGACGGAGCGCACTGATGCACCCCATGCCGATCGGCCTGTTCACCATGGTCGCCATCTACGTCATCTGCTGGTGGACGGTGCTGTTCACCGTCCTGCCCATCGGCATGAACCAGGAAGGGCAGGAGAAGCCGACCGACGGCGCCCAATGGGGCGCTCCGGCGAACCCGCCGTTGAAGCGCAAGTTCATCACCACCACCTGGGTCTCGATCCTGGTCTGGGTGTTCGTGATGGTGCTGGTCTACATCGGCTGGATGCCTCTGCCTGAACTGGCCCCGCCGGGCTGATGACCGACCGCCTCTTCCTGCTCAATCCGGACTGGTTCGACGCCGAGGGCGGCCCCTGGTACTGCCCCGCCGGCGCCGTGGTGGAAGGCGTGCTCGCCTTCTATCCGGCCCTGCGCGACCAGCTCGCTATTACCTATCTGGACCACCCGCGGCCCCGCCCGCCGGTGATCGAACTGGTCGGCGAGGACCACCAGAGCTGCCCCATCCTGATCCTGGACGGCGACTTCGACTGGCCCGAGGCCCAGACCAGCGAGGCCACCGGCGCCCGCTTCCTCCAGGACGGGGCGATCATTCCGTACCTGGCGGCGCGCTACGGCATCGGCCTGCCGCATCCGTAGGGAGCGACGAGTGGTTAGTGGCGATTGGCGAGTGATCTGAACCCCGGCGCGACGTTCGGAACTCTGTCGAGGGGGCGACGCTTGTGTTCGCCGACCGCGCCACTCGCCACTCGCCACTCGCCACTCGCCACTCGCCACTCGCCACTCGCCACTCGCCACTCGCCACTCGCCACTCGCCACTCGCCACTTCCCGCCTAGCTTTCGCCCCGTCCTCCCGGCTAAAGCACATAGCCCCACGCCTTCCTCCCGGATTCTGACCATGCGCCTGTCGCGCTACTTCCTGCCCACCCTCAAAGAGGCGCCCTCGGACGCCCAGATCGTCTCGCACCAGCTGATGCTGCGCGCCGGCCTGATCAAGCAGGAGGCCGCCGGCATCTACGCCTGGCTGCCGCTGGGTCTGCGGGTGCTGAAGCGCATCGAGCAGATCGTGCGCGAGGAGCAGACGCGGGCAGGGGCCGTCGAGCTGCTGATGCCGACCCTTCAGCTCGCCGACCTGTGGCGCGAGAGCGGCCGCTACGACGCCTACGGCCCGGAGATGCTGCGCATCACTGACCGTCACGAGCGCGAGCTGCTGTACGGGCCCACCAATGAGGAGATGATCACCGACATCTTCCGCGGCTTCGTGAAGAGCTACAAGGCGCTGCCGCTGAACCTCTTCCACATCCAGTGGAAGTTCCGCGACGAGCGCCGTCCGCGCTTCGGCGTCATGCGCGGCCGCGAGTTCCTGATGAAGGACGCCTACTCCTTCGACATCGACGAGGCCTCGGCCCGTCGGGCCTACAACCGCATGTTCGTGGCCTATCTGAACACCTTCGCCCGCATGGGCCTGAAGGCCGTGCCGATGCGCGCCGACACCGGCCCGATCGGCGGCGACCTCAGCCATGAGTTCATCGTGCTGGCCGACACCGGCGAGAGCGCCGTCTTCTGCGACCGCAAGCTGGTCGAGATGCCGGCCCCGGGCGCCGATGTGAACTGGGACGACCTGCAGGCCATCGTCGACGAGCGCACCTCGATGTACGCCGCCACCGAAGAGATGCACGACGCCTCGGCTTTCGAGAGCCAGACCGCCGAGAGCGACCGCCTGTCGGCCCGCGGCATCGAGGTCGGCCACATCTTCTACTTCGGCACCAAATACTCGGCCCCGATGAAGGCCAAGGTCGCCGGGCCGGACGGCCAGGACACCGAGGTCCACATGGGCAGCTACGGCGTCGGCGTGTCGCGTCTGCTGGGCGCCATCATCGAGGCCAGCCACGACGCCGGCGGCATCATCTGGCCGGACTCGGTCGCCCCCTTCGACGTCGTCGTCATCAACTTGCGCGCCAATGACGAGGCCGTCTCGGCCGCCTGCGAGGACGCCGTCGCCAAGCTGGAGGCCCTCGGCAAGGAGGTCCTCTACGACGACACCGACGAGCGTCCGGGCGGCAAGTTCGCCACCGCCGACCTCATCGGCGTGCCGTGGCAACTGACCATCGGGCCCAAGGGCCTGGCCGACGGCGTGGTCGAGCTGAAGCGCCGCGCCACCGGCGAGAAGATCTCCGTGTCCCTCGAAGACGCCATCGCGAGACTGACTGCATGACGGACGCCGTGTCGGTCGAAAAGCCGATCAAGCCCGCCGGTCCCTTCTCCGCATGGGAGTTCGGCCTGGCGTTCCGCTACCTCCGGGCCAAGCGCAAGGAGGGCGGCGTCGCCCTGATCGCCGTCATCTCCTATGTGGCCATCGCCCTGGCGGTGATGGCGCTGATCACGGTGATGAGCATCATGGGCGGCTTCCGGGCGACGCTGCTCGACCGCATGCTGTCCTTCAACGGGCATATGTTCGTGCAGGGCTATGTTCTCAGCTCGCCGAACCGCGACGCCGTGATCGAGCGCATCGGCCGGGTTCCCGGCGTGATCAGCGTCTCGCCCCTGACCAACAGCCAGAGCCTCGTGCAGGCCCGCGGACAGACGACCGGCGCCATCGTCCGCGGCATCCGTCCGCAGGACCTGGACTCGATGTCCTTCGTCTACAACAGCCTGACGCCCGAGGCCCGTCGCAGCTTCGGCCAGGGCCCCTACGGCGGCGACGGCATCATCATCGGCAAGGCCCTTGCCGACAGCATGGGCCTGGCCGTCGGAGACCCGATCACCCTGTTTTCGCCGACGGGCGCCGACAGCGCCATCGGCAACCTCGGCGGACTGGAGAAGGTCTACCGCGTCGGCGGCGTCTTCACCTCCGGCACCGCCGAGTTCGATCGCGCCTTCATGTTCATGCCGCTGGAGCAGGCCCAGCTCTTCTTCGGCAAGGAGGGCGTCTGGGACGTGGTCGAGCTGAAGGTCGAGAACCCCGATCAGATCGATCGCCTGCTGACGCCGGTGCGCGAAGCCACGGCCGGCATGGGCATCGTCACCGACTGGCGCGACGGCATGGCGGCCTTCTGGGGCGCGCTGAAGGTCGAGCGCGTGGCCATGAGCATCGTCCTGGGCCTCGTCGTGGCCATCGCCGCCCTCAACATCATCTCCGGCATCGTCATGTTGGTGAAGAACAAGACCCGCGATATCGCCATCCTGCGCACCGTCGGCGCCAGCCAGGCGTCCATGCTGCGCATCTTCTTCATCGCCGGCGCGACGATCGGCGTGGCGGGCACCCTGACCGGCCTCGTTCTCGGACTGCTGTTCTGTCTGAACGTCGCCAGCATCCAGCATTTCCTTGAGGGGCTGTTCGGCGTCCAGCTGTTCAACGCCGAGGTCTATATGCTCGACGCCATCCCGGCCAAGGTCGATCCGATCGATGTGATCTGGGTCACCATCTGGTCGGTGTTCATGAGCTGCGTCGCCTCGCTGTTGCCCTCCTGGCGGGCGGCCAAGATGGATCCGGTCGAGGCGCTTCGTTATGAGTAATCCCGTCCTGTCCGTGCGCGGCGTGACCCGCACCTACGAGACCGCCACCGGCGGCCTGACCGTGCTCAAGGGCGTCGATCTCGATGTCATGCCCGGCGAGGTCGTTGGCCTGATCGGCCCGTCCGGCTCCGGCAAGTCCTCGCTGCTGCACGCCGCCGGCCTGCTGGAGCACCCGACGACCGGCCAGATCCTCATCAACGGCGAGCCCGTCGGCGACCTGCCCGAGCGCGCCCGCACCCACCTGCGCCTCCAGCGCATCGGCTTCGTCTATCAGTTCCATCACCTGCTGCCGGAGTTCGACGCCCGCGATAACGTGGCCCTGCCGCTGCGCATCGCCGGAGTGAACCTGGCGGCCGCTCGCGCCCGTGCTGAGGAGGTGCTGACCGCCCTGGGCCTCGGCGATCGGATGAGCCACCAGCCGGCTCAGATGTCGGGCGGGGAGCAGCAACGCGTCGCCGTCGCCCGCGCCCTGGCCAACCGTCCGCGCCTGCTGCTGGCCGACGAGCCGACCGGCAACCTCGATCCGACCACCAGCCAGACGGTCTTCGAGGCGCTGCACAAGCTGGTCAAGGAAACCGGCGTCGCCGCTCTGATCGCCACGCACAACATGGAGCTGGCCGGCCACATGGACCGCGTCTTCGCCCTGAAGGACGGTCACCTGGAAGAGCGCCCGGCCGAAAGCCACGCCTACTAGGGGACGGCTGTCGGGCAGAGCAGGGCCGTTCGACCGCCCCGCTGCCCCTTTCCGGCCTAGCGGTCTGCGCCTACGCTCCAGGCTTCCCCAAACTGGAGGTTCGTCATGTCCCGCCGCCTTGTCGCCGCCGCCGTTGTCACCGGTGTCATAGCCGTCGCCGCCTGCAATCAGACCGAGCCCGCGGCCGCGCCCGAGGCCGAGGCCGTCGCCCCCGTCGCTCCGCCGACCAAGATCACCGCCACGGCCGCGGCCGAGATTCCCGAGGGGGTGCGCGCCGCCGTCCTGGCCGCCCGGCCGGGAATGGTCATCGCCGAGGCCGAGCTGAAGGAGCGGGAAGGGCGGCGCTATTACGACGTCGAAGGGACAGTCGACGGCGCTGAGATCGAACTGGACCTGCTGGAGACGCCGCAGGGCTGGCGGGTAGTCGAGATCCAGCGCGACCTGCCCTGGACCGCCGTTCCCGCCGGCGTCCGCGCCGCCGCAGAGTCCGCTCGAGCCGGGTTTGCGCCCGTCCGCGTCATCGAGAGCGTCCAGGCCGAGGACGGGGCTGTGATCTACGAACTGTTCGCCGACGGCCAGCCGGCCACGCCGGTCCTGGAGGTGCGGGTCAAGGACGGCCGCACCGAGGTGCTGAAGGAGACCTGGCCGCATTGAGGCGATGGGCTCAGTCAATTCCAGTACGCAAGGCCTAGCCGGCCTAGGCCTTTCGGCAGGGTTGCGGAAACCCTAGTTTCTCGCTGAACCTGCGGTTGCGAAGGGTTGGCCCTACCGCCCTTCGCTGGCCCACCTGACGCACAAATCGGGGGTCTGGCGGCCCGTCTGCGTTGTTGCTGCCGCAGACGGGTCGTCTAAGGGCCCGGCTACTTCTTGCCGGGCGGCGTCGTGAAGGGCGAGCTCGAGACGGACACCGCCGGCTTCGGCTTCTCGGCCTTGGGTTTGCGGACTTCCTTGTTCTTGCGGACCTGACCCTTGGCCATGACGGCTCTCCGGGACGCCTGCCGCCGGAAGGGCGGATGGAGGGTTGGCGTCGCCGACACCCTAGCGGGAGCTGCGCCCGCAGGGGAACTCATTCGCCGCGCTTGACGGGAACGAAACTGGAACATAGAACATTCCCAGAACACGAGTTGATCCGGGAGGACGGTCATGGCGCGTATGGTTCGGGATATGGTTTCGCTGGCGGCCTGCGGCGGCTTCGTCGCCATGGTCTGGGTTGCGGCCCTCAGCGTCGCGCCGATCTGATTCAGACTCTGCGTCTCACCGCGCCCCAGTGAATCCAGACACTTGCGGCCCGATTTCAGACTATTCAGACGATTCAGACTCTGTTTTTTCCGGCCCAGGGCGCCGGGACGATTTCAGACTGTTCAGACCATTCAGACTCCGTTTTTTCGGCGGACCGGCGTCCCTTGGTCCCATATCCACAACCCATCCCCGACCGCGCGACCGCCCTGTCCGGTTTGCCATGTTCCGGCGCCCCCGGATGTGAGACTCGGGGCAGGATAGGCGGCGTCGCGTGGCGGCGCAGCCCAAGGGGGTGATGATCGCGTGAGCGAGGCGTTGAACAGTCAGGGTTTCATCCACCTGCGGGTCCGCTCGGCCTATTCGCTGCTGGAAGGCGCGATCAAGGCGGGCAAGGTCCCCAAGCTGGCGGCCGATGCGGGCATGCCGGCGGTGGGCGTGGCCGACCGGGCCAACCTGTTCGGCGCCCTCGAGTTCAGCCAGGCGGCCAAGGACACGGGCGTACAGCCCATCGTGGCCTGCGCCCTGCCGGTCACCGGCATCGGCGGCCAGGTCAACGAGCGGTGGGCCAAGGTCCCGACCGTCGTCCTGCTGGTGCAGAACGAGACCGGCTGGCTCAACCTCTGCGCCCTGTCGTCCTCGGCCTATCTCGACGCCGGCGCCATGGACGAGCCGGGCGTGCCCTGGTCGATGGTGGCCGAGAAGAACGAGGGCCTGCTGCTGCTCTCCGGCGGCCCGGACGGCCCGATCGACCCGCTGTTCGTCCAGAACAAGCCGGCCGAGGGCAGGGCGGCGCTCGACGCCATGAAGTCGGTCTTCGGCGACCGCTTCTATGTCGAGCTGCAGCGCCACAACCTGGCCTCCGAGGCCCAGGCCGAAGGCGGTCTGGTCGGCTGGGCGTATGACAACGACGTGCCGCTGGTCGCCACCAACGACGTCCACTACGCCAAGGCCGCCCAGGCCAAGTCGCACGACGCCCTGCTGTGCATCGCCGACGGCGCCTTCACCGGCCAGGAGGACCGCCGCCGGATCACCGGCGAGCACTGGTTCAAGACCGCGGCGGCCATGCGCGAGCTGTTCTCGGACCTCCCCGAGGCCTGCGACACCACGCTCGACATCGCCCGCCGCTGCGCCTTCCTGGCTCCGACGCGGGCACCCATCCTGCCGCGCTTCGACACCGGCGCCGGCCGCTCCGAGCCCGATGAGCTGATGCACCAGGCCCGCGAGGGCCTGAAGGCGCGCCTGACCCAGGTCACCCCCGCCGCGCCTGAGGAAGACTACTGGGCCCGCCTCGAGTGGGAGGTCGGGATCATCCAGCAGATGGGCTTCCCCGGCTACTTCTTGATCGTGTCGGACTTCATCAAATGGGCGAAGTCGCACAGCATTCCGGTCGGACCGGGGCGGGGTTCCGGCGCCGGTTCGCTGGTCGCCTGGGCCCTGACCATCACCGACCTCGACCCGCTGCGCTTCGGACTCCTGTTCGAGCGCTTCCTGAACCCCGAACGGGTCTCCATGCCCGACTTCGACATCGACTTCTGCCAGGAGCGGCGGGAAGAGGTGATCGACTACGTCCAGGACCGCTACGGCAAGGACCGGGTGGCTCAGATCATCACCTTCGGCACCCTGCAGGCGCGGGCCGTGCTCCGGGACGTCGGCCGCGTGCTGCAGATGCCGCTCGGCCAGGTCGACCGGCTCGCCAAGATGGTCCCGGCCAACCCGGCCAATCCCGTGACCCTGGCCCAGGCCATCGACCTCGAGCCGCGCCTGAGGGAGGCCCGCGACGCCGAGCCCGCAGTGCGCACCCTGCTCGACACCTCGCTGGAGCTGGAGGGGCTGTACCGCAACGCCTCGACCCACGCCGCCGGCATCGTCATCGGCGACCGTCCGCTGACCGAGCTGGTGCCGCTGTACCAGGATCCGCGCTCGACCATCCCGGCCAGCCAGTTCAACATGAAGTGGGTCGAGCCGGCCGGCCTGGTGAAGTTCGACTTCCTCGGCCTGAAGACCCTGACCGTGCTCGACCGGGCGCGCCAATATCTCGAACGCCGCGGCGCCGCCCCCGACTGGAACGGCCTGCCGCTCGACGACAAGCCCACCTATGAACTGATGGCCTCGGGCCAGACCGTCGGCGTGTTCCAGCTGGAATCGCAGGGCATGCGCGACACCCTGCGCAAGATGCGCTGCGGCTCGATCGAGGAGATCACCGCCCTGATCTCCCTCTATCGGCCGGGCCCGATGGAGATGATCGACACCTACATCGACCGGAAATTCGGTCGGCAGGAGGTCGACTACCTGCACCCCTCGCTGAAGGAGGTGCTGACCGAGACCTACGGCGTCATCATCTACCAGGAACAGGTGATGAAGATCGCCCAGATCCTGGCCGGCTACTCCCTCGGCGAAGCCGACCTTCTGCGCCGCGCCATGGGCAAGAAGAAGAAGGAGGAGATGGACTTCCAGCGGGCGCGCTTCATCAAGGGCGCCTCCGAAAAGCAGGTCCCTGAGGAGCAGTCCGGCGGCATCTTCGATCTGGTGGCCAAGTTCGCCGGCTACGGCTTCAACAAGTCGCACGCCGCCGCCTACGCCCTGATCTCGTTCCAGACCGGCTGGCTGAAAGCCAACCACCCGGTGGAATTCATGGCCGCCTCGATGTCGCTCGATCTGAGCAACACCGACAAACTGGCTGTTTTCTATCAGGATTGCCGTCGTTTCGAGGTGCCGGTGAAGGCCCCGGACGTGAACCGCTCCTCGGCCGACTTCGACGTCGCCTGGGAGGACGGCGAGAAGGACCAGAAGATCGGCTCGGTCCTCTACGCGCTGGGCGCCATCCGCAACGTCGGCCTCGAGGCGATGAAGCATCTGGTCGAGGTCCGCGAGACCGGCGGCCGCTTCACCGACATCTTCGACTTCCTCGAGCGGGTCGATCCGAAATTCGTCAACAAACGTGCGCTGGAGAACCTGGCCCGCGCCGGCGCCTTCGACAGCTTCCACACCAACCGCCGCCAGCTGTTCGAGCAGGCCGACAAGCTGATCGCCTACAGCCAGAGCGTGGCCGCCGAGCGCGCCTCGTCGCAGGTGTCGCTGTTCGGCGGCGACCAGGCCGGCGCCGCGCGTCCGCGCCTCGCGCCGGTCGATCCCTGGGTCGGTCCGGAGAAGCTGGACCAGGAGCTGGCCGCGGTCGGCTTCTATCTGTCGGGCCACCCGCTGGAAGACATGGCGCCGGCCCTGAAGCGCAAGCGGGTCACCTTCGTCGCCGAGGCCACGGCCCTGGCCGAGAGCGGCCACGAGGCCTTCCTGATGGCCGGCGTGGTCCGCCGCCGCCAGGAACGGGCCAGCGCCAAGACCGGCGAGAAATTCGCCTTCGTCACCTTCTCCGACCCGACCGGCGAGTTCGAATGCCTGTTCCCGCCCGAACAGCTGCGCAAATGCCGCGAGATCCTCGAGGTCGGCGCCTCGGTCATGGTCAAGGTCCGGGCCAAGTCGGCCGATGGCGAGGTACGCTTCTTCGGCGACGATGCGTCCAAGCTCGATACGCTGATCGACGACGGCAACATGGGGCTGCGCATCCACGTCTCGGGCCGCACCACCGACGTGGCCGAGGCGCTGCGCTCGCGGCTCGAACGAGCCAAGGCCGGCGGGCCCAACGGCGGCAAGGGCGGCGAGGTTTCACTCCTGGCCACCCTCGAAGGCCGCCGCGAAGTCGAGATCCGCCTGCCGGGCCGCTACCGCCTTGACGGGGCCCTCCGCGGGGCGCTGAAATCCGCCCCCGGGGTGGTCCTTCTGGAGGATGCCTGATGGCCGAGTTGAAGACGCACCAAGGCTCCTGCCACTGCGGCGCGGTCGCCTATGAAGTCGACACCGATCTGCAGGGCCTGATCGAGTGCAACTGCTCGCACTGCTATCGCAAGGGTTTCGTCCTGGCCTTTGTTTCGCCTGAACAATTTCGCGAAACCGCCAGCGGCCCCCAGACCGCCTACACCTTCAACAGCCACAAGATCGGGCATCGCTTCTGCGCTGCCTGCGGCGTCCAGACCTTCGCCCGCGGCGAGGCCCCCGACGGCAAGCAGATGGTGGCGGTCAACATTCGCACCCTGACCGACATCGAGCCCTTCAGTTGGACCGCCCAGCGCGTCGACGGGGCCAGCTTCTAGGCCGCGTCGGTCACCGCATAGACCATGATGCCCGTGGCGATGGCCAGGTTCAGGCTGTCGGCCCGGCCGCGCATCGGGATCTTGACGTTGACGTCGCAGGCGGCGGCCAGGGCGTCGGTCAGCCCGGCCTGCTCATTGCCCATCAGGATCAGGGCCGGGTGCTGGATCGAAGCCCCGCGGTAGTCGCAGGTGGCGTCCAGCCGGGTCCCGATGACGCTGCCCGGCCAGGTCTGCCGCCAGGCCAGGAACTCGGCCGAGCTGCAACGCGCGATGGCCACGGCGAAGACCGACCCCATGGTCGCCCGCACGGCCTCGGTGGAATAGGGGTCGACGCAGTCGTCGATCAGGATCACCCCGCCGCAGCCGGCCGCGTCGGCGGTGCGGATGATGGTCCCCAGGTTGCCCGGGTCGCGCACCTGCTCCAGCGCCACCCAGCACGGCGCCGAGCCGGGCTGGATCGCGGACAGGGGCGTATAGACCTGCTCGAACACGCCCAGCACGGTCTGCGGATTGTCGCGCCGGCTGATCTTCTCGAGGATCGGGTGGGTGACGGTGACCACCTCGCCGCCCGCGTCGCGGGTCGCGGCCTTGGCGCGCTCCAGCAGCGGATGCTCGCGCGCCTCCATGCCCACGAGCAGCAGCTTCGGGGCGCGGTGCTGGTCCAGCGCCTCGCCGATGAATTTGAGGCCCTCCGCCAGGAAGCGGCCGGTCGTCTCGCGCTCCTTGCGCATGTTGAGCGCGCGCACGGCCTTGACCGTGTCGTTGGTCAGGGAGGTGATCAAGCGATCGGTCATGCCGACCACCGCGCGAAGAAGCTGAGCCCGATGGCTCGCCCGTCCTTGCCGTCCTCCGCCAGGGCCAGCTCGCCCCAGTCGATGGTTCCGCCGCGGTTAGCCGTCGCCTCGGCCATCAGGTGGGCCAGCGACAGGCCCGAGATGCGCGCCGCATAGGCGTTGAGCAGCAGGAAGGAGGCCTCGTCCGACAGCAGGGCGGCGCAGTCCTTCAGCAGGTCCGGCATGTCCTCGAACAGCCGCCAGACCTCGCCCGTCGGCCCGCGGCCGTATTTGGGCGGGTCCAGGATGATGCCGTCGTATTTCGAGCCGCGGCGCACCTCGCGGGCCACGTACTTCCGCGCGTCCTCCACGATCCAGCGGATCGGCTTGTCCGCCAGCCCCGATTGCTCGGCGTTCTCGCGGGCGTAGCCGACCGACTTCTTGGAGGCGTCGACATGGGTGACCTCGGCCCCCGCGGCGGCGCAGGCCAGCGAGGCGACGCCGGTGTAGCCGAACAGGTTGAGCACTTTCGGCCGCTTGAGTGTGCGGACCCGAGCGTCCAGCCATTCCCAGTTCGCGGCCTGCTCGGGGAAGAAGGCCAGGTGCCGGAACGGGGTGAAGCGGCCGGTGAAGCGGACGTCTCGCCAGGCCAGCGGGAAGGTGTCGATCGGCTTGCCCTTGAAGCGCCAACGGCCGGCCTCATCCTCGTCCGTGGGGTCGAAGACGGCGTCGGCCTGGTCAAAGGCTTGCGGATCGCGCGGCTCCCAGAAGCACTGCGGCTCGGGGCGCACGACGGTGAAGCGGCCGTAGCGCTCCAGCTTGCGGCCGCCGCCGCTGTCGAGCAGGGCGTAGTCCTGCCAGGCGCGGGTGACGAGCGTTTCAGGCGACGGGTTCAGGCGTGGCGGCATGGCCCGCTGATAGGCGGTCCGGGGCGGTCTCGTCCAGCACGGCGTGACCGGAGGGCGGCGTCTCGCAGCGGTGCCGGGTCTTGTCCCAGGCGAACGGCTGCCAGATCAGCCGCCACGCCGCGTGGCCCATGGCCAGGCTGAGCAGGGACCAGTAGGCGGGAGCCATGATCATATCGAGAGGTCCGTAGGGCACGCCAGCGCGCCGCGTCCCCACGAGGCAGGAGGTCCATGCAGCCGCCGCGCCCAGGACCATGACGCCAACGGCGTAGGCGGGCGTCATCGGCGTGTGCCCATCCATGAGGGCGACCAGAACGGTCGCGCTCACCCAGGCCATCGACGGCCCATTGGCCGCCGCCGACATAAGTCCGGCGCCGAGGGTCATCACCAAGGCCGTCAATCCTCGCAGACCCAGCCGCCACGGCCGACGGGTGTGGACGCCCCAGGTCTGCATATAGCCCTTCAGCCAGCGGGTGCGCTGGGGCAGCCAGTCGTACATCTCGCCGGGCGGCGTCTCCCAGGTCGGTCGCGTCAGCACGCCCAGGCGCCAACCCCCGGTCCACAGCCGGAAGCCGAGGTCGGCGTCCTCAGTGACGTTGTAGGCGTCCCAACCGCCCACGGCCCTCAGCACGTCGACGCGGAAGTGGTTGCTGGTGCCGCCCAGCGGGAAAGGCAGGCCGAGCCGCGACATTCCGGGCAAGGCGGTCTCGAACAGTGCCGCGTACTCCGCGGCGAACTGGCGGTCGAGAAACGGTGTCCGGCTGCCCGCCGGACGGCGGATCCGAAGCGGCGCCTGCAGGCAGGCCAAGCGCCCGTGTGCATCCGCCGCGAACCGAGCGGCCGCCTCGCGGAGTTGCCCGGGGTCCGGCTCGTCCTCGGCGTCATAGACGGTCAGCAGCTGCCCGGTCGCCTTGGTCAGGGCGAAGTTGAGCGCGCGGGGCTTGGTCTGGGGACGGCCCGGCGGGACGACCAGAATCTTGAGCCAGGACGGACGAGCGACCGCTCTTGCGGCGCGTCGCGTCGCTGTGTCGTGGGCCTCCAGCACGATCAGTCCCTGCAGTCGGTTGGTCGGATAGTCGATATTCGCCAGCCGTTCGATCAGCTGGCCTACGACTTCCGCCTCGTCGTGGAGTGCGGCCAGGATGGTGTAGCGGGGCAGGGGGCTCGCCGGCGGCGGCGTGTCGCGCGAAGCGCCACTAACGACGACCAGAAGGATCCGCCAGGCGGCGACGGCGAGGAAGGCCGCGGCGGCGGCGAACGACAGGCCCTTGAACAGCGCGCCGGGATTCTGGGCGGCGACCCATCCGGCGATCGCCAGGAGGGCGCCGAGTGTCCACTGAAAGGCCGACGGCAGGCGTACGTCGGCCCCATGCCGGACCCTAGAATGGGCGCCCTGCGATGATTTCGCGCTAGAGATAACATGGTTATCCGACGTCATGGCGCACGGTTACCGCGCAGCTTCAATTCGGGCAAGCGCTTGGCGGAAACGGGCGAATGCCGCTATTCAGGCGAGGCCTACCGGAGTGTCAGCCCGAGTGACCGATCAGACCCCCGCCAATTCGCGTTCCCAGCGCAAGCCGAAGGGCGAAGGCCACGCCCGACGCGCCGAGATTCTGGCTGCGGCCGAGCGGATTTTCGTGGAGCACGGCTACGAGGGCGCGACGATCCGCAAGATCGCGGACGAGGTCGGACTGTCGTCGACGGCGCTGTACATGCATTTCTCGGAGAAGGGCGAAATCCTGCACGAGATCTGCCGCGGCGCCTTCCAGGCGCTGGGCGACGCCAATGCCCGCGTTCTGGCCCGGCCGGGCGACCCGGAGGCGCGGCTGCGCGAAATGCTGAAGGCCTATATCGCCTTCGGGTTCGCCAATCCGAACGCCTACCGTCTGGCCTATATGACCCGGCCGGTGGAGCTGCGGGACGGGGCGCAGTCGGCGGCGCGAGAACTGGGGCAGGAGCTGTTCCGGGAGTTCGAGGCCGAGGTCGAGGCGGTCGGCGCGGCCGGTCGGCTCCGGGGCGCCCCGGCGCCGACCGCGCAGGCCCTGTGGGCGGGCGTCCATGGCGTGGTGTCTCTCGTGATCACCAAACCCTATTTCGAGTGGGTCGAAACCGACCTCCTGGCCGATACCCTGCTCGACGGCCTGTTCGCCGGCCTGCTCAAGCCGTGACATCGCGCATCGCGCTCGCGGCCGCGGCTCTGATGATGGCCGTGCCGGCTTTCGCCGAGGCGCGCCCGCTGCGAGTCATGTCGCTGGATCAGTGCGGCGACCAGTACGCCCTGGCCCTGGCGCCCGACGCCGACCTCGCCCTGTCGCCGCGGGCTGACGATCCGGACTCCTTCCTTCGTCGACAGGCTGCCGGCCATCGGAGGATGCGGCCGACGCTCGAGGCGGCCGTAGCCTTCAAGCCCGATGTCGTGATCCGTTACTGGGGAGGCGATCCCCGGATGCTGGCGCGCCTCGAACAATCGGGCGCCCGGATCGTCAATCTGGACGACGCGACAGACTTCGAAGGGGTGCGCGGCAACGTCCGCAAGGCGGCGGCGGCTCTCCAGGCGCCGGTTCGCGGCGAGACGCTGGTGAAGCGGATGGACGGGAAGTTGGCGGCCGCCGCCCCGGTCAAGGGCGCGCCGAGATCGACCCTCTATCTGACGGCGGGCGGGTTCACGGCCGGCGCCGGCACCCTGGTGGACGCCATCCTGCGCGCGGCCGGCCTGCGCAATGCTGCGGAAGCGCCGGGTTTCGCCCCGGTCAGCGTCGAGCGGATCGCCATGTCGCCGCCGCGCCGCTTCGTGCTCGGCTTCTTCGACCTCTCGCGCAGCGACTGGCGGGGCCCGGGCCGTCATCCCGTCGTACGCAAGGCCGCCAAAGGTCGGGTGGCTGCGCGCCTTCCGGGCTCCACCCTGACTTGCCCGGCCTGGTTCGCCGCCGATGCCGTCGCCGCGATCAAGGACGCCCGGTGAGCGAGCCGACACGGTCGACCCGTCTTATCCTCGGCCTCGCGATCGGCCTGGTCGCGGCGACGGCGCTGGCTGTGCTGTTCGGCGAGAGCGCCTTCAATGCCGCCCAGTGGGGGCAGGCCTTCGCCGATCCGGCCTCGGGGCCGGCCGAGGTGCTGTGGCAGGTCCGGGCGCCACGGGTGGCGACGGCCCTGATGGTCGGCGCTGCGCTCGGATTGTCGGGCGCGGTGATGCAGGGGCTGCTGCGCAATCCGCTGGCGGATCCGGGCGTGTTGGGCGTCTCGGCCCTGGCGGCGCTGGGCGCGGCCCTGGCCATCGTTGTCGGCGCCGCCGCCGTCCCTGGCGCAGTTGAGACGGCCGCTCTGGTGGGCGCGGGCCTCGCCGGAGGACTTCTGGTGCTGTTTTCGGCGCGCGTCCGGTCGCCTGAGGCGCTGATCCTGTTCGGGGTGGCGGTCTCGAGTTTCGCCGGCGCCGCCACGGCCCTGATCTTCAATCTGTCGCCCTCGCCGATCGCGACCGCGGAGGTGATGAGCTGGCTGCTCGGCTCGGTGCAGAACCGCAGCTGGATCGATGTCGCCTGGGTGACCCCGGCCGTTCTGGTCGCCGGAGGCCTCTCGGCCCTGGCCGCCCCCGGCCTCAAGATGCTCAGCCTCGGCGAGGAGACGGCGCGGACCTCAGGCCTGCCGATGGCGCGGTTGCGGTTGCTGGCCCTGCTGGCGGCGGCCCTGGCGACTGGGGCGGCTGTCGCCGTCGCGGGTGTGATCGGCTTCGTGGGCCTGGCCGCGCCGCATCTGGTGCGGACAGCGGTGCGCGGCGATCCCGGCCGGCTGCTGTTGCCCTCGGCGCTCGCGGGCGGGCTGATGCTGGTCGTCGCCGATCTGCTGGCGCGCCTGACCCCGACAGATCAGGAGCTGAAGCTGGGCGTGTTCACCGCCCTGGTCGGCGCGCCGCTGTTCGCCCTGATCGCCTGGCGCGCGGCGCGGGAGTGGCGGCTGTGAGCGCTCTCGCCCTGGTGCGGGCGTCGGCCACGCTTGGAGGACGCCCCGTTCTGGACGGCGTCGACCTGGCGGCCGCGCCGGGCGAACTCGTCGCCCTGGTCGGACCGAACGGGGCCGGCAAGTCGAGCGCGGTGCGGGCCCTGGCGGGTCTTCTGCCGTTGACCGGGGGGCAGGCGCGACTCGGCGGGGAAGACGTCGCACGCATGCCCGTGCGCCGCCGAGCCGAACTGGCCGCTTACCTGCCGCAGGAGCGGCGCATCGCCTGGAACCTGCCGGCCATCGAAGTCGCGGCGCTGGGCGCGCCGTTCCTGGCCTCGGGCGAAGCTCTGGCCCGGGCCCGCGCGACCCTGGACGAGGTCGAAGCGGGGCATCTCGCTGATCGCGGCGTGGCGGAAATGTCGGGCGGCGAGAGGGCGCGGGTGCTGCTGGCGCGGGCCTTGGCGGCGGAGGCTGCGGCCCTGCTGGTCGATGAGCCGATCGCCGGCCTGGATCCCGAGGCGCAGTTGATGGTGTTGGAGCGGCTGAAGGCAAGGGCCGGTCGGGGGCAGGCGGTGCTCGTCAGCCTTCACGATCTGGCGCTGGCCGCGCGCTATGCGGACCGCGCCGTGGTTCTGCACGAAGGCCGCGTGGCGGCCGACGGACCGCCGGTAGAGGCGTTGTCGCCGGACGTCCTGCGCCGGGTGTTCGGTCTGACGGCCCGATGGGTGGACGGGCCACAGGGTCCGCTCCTGGCTTCAAGCCGCTATTCGGACGGCGGCGGCGGAGGGGTGGTCAGGCCCGTGTCGCCGCTCGAATAGGGCATGTAGGGCTGCGGTCCAGACGATGGCGGCACGCCCCGGCGGATGTCCTGCGACAGGGTCAGGGGCGCCGAGCCGCCGTTCAGTCGAGCCTTGTAGACCTGCATGTTCTCCATGACTCTCATCATGTAGTTGCGCGTCTCGGTGAAGGGCGCGCATTCGATGAAGTCGACCGGGTCGACCGAGCCGCTGCGCGGATCGCCGCAACGGGCCACCCACTGCGGCGGACGCGCCGGGCCGGCGTTGTAGCCGACCGTCGTCAGCAGCATCGAGCCGCCGAAATTCCGCATCAGCTCGCCCAGGTGATAGCTGCCGAGCGTCATGTTGTAGTCCGGCTCCCACAGGCGCTCGGCCGAGTAGGGCATGCCCAGTCGGCGAGCGACGCCAGAAGCGGTCGCCGGGAGGAACTGCATCATGCCGCGCGCGTCGGCGCCCGAGCGGGCGCGCGGGTCGAAGCTGGATTCCTGGCGGGTGATGGCCAGGGTGAACTCCAGCGGTGCGGCGCCCGAGACCTGGGGCGGAATGCGGATCGGGTACTGGCGCTCGGGCATCAGGATGCCGCGCTGGCTGGCGGCGCGGCCTACCATCATGGCGGTGAAGCCTTCGCCATAGGCGCGCGACAAGTCCATCAGCTGGGCCAGATCCACGGCCCCCGGGAGGTCGTCGTCGAGCTGGTAGGCGAACACCCGGAACAGGCTGGTCTCGCCGTTCTCGCCGAGGATGCGCATGGCGCGCACGACCTCGTTGCCCTCGAAGGCGGCGCGGTCGCTGGCGCTCGGGTTTGGATCGGCGGGAAGGGTCAGGGTCGTGATCCCGGCCTTCTCCGCGGCCAGCTGCCCGTAGAAGGTCTGGATATGGGTGGCGCCGGCCCGGTAGTAGCCGACGGCGGCCGGCGTATTGCCCTGGGCTTCGGCGGCGCGGCCGAGCCAGTAGTTGGCGCGGCCCTGGGTGATCGGCGTCGAGGACGACTGCCGCAGGGTCTCGAAATGCTGGGCGGCGCGGGCCGGATCGTTGAGCTTGGTGAGGGCGACCCAGCCGGCGAAGAACTCGGCGTCGACCTTGCGTTCGCCCGAGGGGAAGCCGTGGCCGGCCATGGCGTCATAGGCCGCCTGCCAGTTGCGCACCTGCAGGGCGTCGAGGAAGTAGTTGCGGCGCTCGGTCCACAAGGTGTTCTGGGCGTCGGTCGAGGACGGAGCCGCGGGCAGGGCGCGCAGCAGGGGGAAACCCTCGGACTGGCGGCTCTGCGAGCGCAGGATGCGGACGCGTTCCAGCACCACGGCCGGGTCCATCGCCTGGCTCGAGCTCAGGCCCGCCACGACGGCGTCGGGGCTGTAGGCGCTGCGCAGGGTCATCACCGCATTGGCGACCGCCTGCCGATCAGAAGAGACCAGGCCGGTCATGGAGCGGGTGGCCGGGCCATGCGGGCCGAGCAGCAGCATGTTCAGCCGCGCCTCGTGATCCGCCTGGTTCAGCCAGCCGCCCCAGCGGTTGAGAATACGGCTCTGCTGCGACTCGTCGAAGGACTTCGTGCGCCACCATTCGGTGATCAGGGCGCGCGCGTCGTCATTGCGGCCGCGCTGTTCCAGGGCGCCGGCCAGGGCGATGGCGCCCTGCACCGTGGTCGGAGGCGTGTCGGCGAAGAGTGCGATGGCGGCGTCAGGCTGGCCGTAGGCGAGATCGAGCGCGCGTTCCGTGGCGGCCCGGCGACTGTCGCCGCGCGGCCAGCCGGCGAAGCTGGTCGAGGCGGCGGCGAGGTCGCTGTAGGACAGCTGTTCGCCGGAAGTGTCGATCAGGGCCCATTCGACCAGCTTGCGCGCGGTCGGGTCGCTGATGTTTGCGGCTGTCGAGCGAGCGCCCATGACGTCCCGGGCGCGGGCCTGCGCCAGGCCCTGGCGGAAGAGGGCGCTGTCCTGTTCGTTGAGGACGCGCGGCTGGCTGCTGGCCGGGGCGACAGCGGCGTAGGGCACTTCCTGGGCAACCAGGGTTTCGGGCGCGGGGGCGAGCAGAGCCAGGGCGGCCGCGAGACTGGTTGTGATCATTCGGTGTCCGATCCCCATTTCGTGCCGGTTGCGGCGACGACGCCGGCAACCTAACCTCCAGCGCTTCGCATCAGGGCGGACTCGCCCCTTCCCACGCAGGACTATCGTTTCAATGACCGCCCCTTTGTTCAAGGGCGTGATCACCGCCCTGATCACACCACTTCGTGACGGAAAGGTGGATGAAGCCGCCTTCAGGACGCTGCTGGAACGCCAGATCGCGGCCGGGGTTCACGGCGTCGTGCCGATGGGCACGACCGGCGAGAGCGCTTCGCTCCACCTGGATGAGCACAAGCGAGTCGTCGAACTCTGTGTCTCGATCGCCGCCGGCCGGCTGCGCGTGATCGCCGGGGCCGGTTCGTCCGCGACCGACAAGGCGATCGAGCTCGCCCACTTCGCCAAGACCGTCGGCGCCGACGGGGCCTTGGTGGTGACGCCCTACTACAACCGTCCTTCACAGGCCGGGATGGCGGCGCATTTCGAGGCGGTGGCGGACGCCGTGCAACTGCCGCTGCTGCTGTACAATGTGCCGGGGCGGACGGGCGTCGACCTGGCCAACGAGACCGTGGCGAAGCTGGCGGCGCATCCCAACATCGTCGGCATCAAGGACGCGACCGGTGATCTGGCGCGCGTCAGCTGGATGCGGGCCAACATTCGCAACGAGCAGTTCGACCTCATCTCGGGCGATGATCCCAGCTATCTCGGCTATCACGCACAGGGGGGCGTCGGCGTCATCTCGGTGACCTCGAACGTGGCGCCGGAGGCCATGGTGGCCCTGCACGAGGCTGCGGCCGCCGGCGATTACGCCACGGCCCGCGAGTGGCAGGATCGCTTGATCGGCCTGCACAAGGGACTGTTCCTGGACAATTCCCCGTCGCCCACCAAATACGCCCTCTCCCGTCTGCAACTGTGCAGCGAGGAGGTGCGCCTGCCGCTGGCTCCGACCGGCGAGGCGGTCCGTCCGGCGATCGACCGGGCCATGGTGGAAGCAGGCGTAGGCTAATGGCGTCCGAAAAGCCCAAGACGAAAGTCATCGCGGAGAACCGCCGGGCGAAGTTCGACTACTTCCTCGAAGACTATACCGAGGCCGGGATCCAGCTGCTGGGCACCGAGATCAAGGCGCTCCGCGACGGTCGGGCCAACATCGCCGAATCCTATGCGGCGGTGGAGGGGCGCGAGATCGTGCTCGTGAACGCCGACATCCCGCCATACAAGCAGGCCAACCGCTTCAACCACGAGCCGCGCCGGCACCGAAAGCTGCTGCTGCACCGCAAGCAGATCGACAAATTCATCGGCGCCGTCCAGCGTGACGGTCAGACCATCATCCCGGTCCGGCTCTATCTCAATGAGGCGGGCAAGGCGAAGATCGAGATCGCCCTCGCCAAGGGCAAGAAGCTGCACGACAAGCGCGAGGCGACCGCCGAGCGCGACTGGCAACGCGATAAGGCGCGGCTCATGAAGGAGCGCGGCTGAGGCCTGCGGCTAGCTGATCGGCTGGGCGTCGAGCACGCCGGGCAGGGTGTCGGCTGAGGCTTCGGCGCCCCACGGTCCAAGCGACGGCCCGATCATGTCCTGGATAAACATTCCGAACACCGCCAAAGCCGCTGCCGCGAGCAGAGCGATGGCGGCGATACGCATCTCGTCACGGGTGAAAACCCGCTGCCTGGTACCCATGACTACCTCCCAGTCCTGCTTGAGCAACGCGGGGTCGGCGGACACTGTTCCTGAGAGCCGAGGCTACACCGTGAGATCAATGATTCGCGTGTCAGGCGCGCCACACTCGCCCGGCAAGCGAACAAGGGTCGGTCAGGCCTCGATGAGATCGCGGGCGCGCTGGAAGACGGCTTCGAACATCTCGGGCGTGAGGCGGCCGGTATTCGTGTTGAGGCGCGAGCAGTGATAGCTGTTCAGCAGCACATAGGGGCCGATCCGGCCCTCCGCCCCGTGGCCGGCGGGCATGGCGGCGCCGGGCTTTCCGAGCGTCTTGAGGATGTTGCGGCGCGCGACGTCGCCGAGGGTCACGATGACCTTCAGCCGGGGCAGGGCGGCCAGACGTGACTGCAGGAAGGGGCGGCAGGTCGCTTCCTCGGCGGGCAAGGGTTTGTTCTGCGGCGGGGCGCAGCGGACCGCGTTCGTGATCATGCAGTCGACCAGCGTCAGGTCGTCGTCGCCGTCCGGATCATAGGTTCCGCGCGCGAAGCCGGTCTTGCGCAGCGTTTCGTAGAGAAGCCAGCCGGCGTGGTCGCCGGTGAACGGGCGGCCGGTGCGGTTGGCTCCGGTGCGGCCCGGAGCCAGGCCGGCGACCAGCAGGCGCGCCTCTGGATCGCCGAAGGACGGGGCCGGGCCGTTGAACCAGTCCGGGTTCTGGCGCGCGTTCTCGCGGCGGTACTCGACCAGTCGCGGACAGAGCGGGCAGTCGCGCGGAGGCTCGGGCGGGAAGGAGGCGGTCATGGCGGGGCTGTAGCCGTCCGCCGGGCGCAGTGAAAGCGGTTCACGCCTTCTGGCGGCCGATCTCGGGCAGCAGGTCCTGAAGGTCGACGAAGGCGTCGGCCTGGCGGCGCAGCTCGTCGGCGATCTGCGGCGGCTGGCTCTTCACAGTTGAGACGACCGTGACGCGGACGCCCTTGGCCTGAACGGCCTGCACCAGCCTGCGGAAGTCGCCGTCGCCCGAGAACAGGACGATGTGATCGAGATGCGGCGCCAGTTCGAGCATGTCGACGGCGATCTCGATGTCCATATTGCCCTTGATCCGGCTGTGCCCCTGGGCGTCGGTGAACCGCTTCACCGGCTTGGTCACGACCGAGAAGCCGTTGTAGTCGAGCCAGTCGACCAGCGGCTTCACCGGTGAGAATTCTTCGCCCTCGATCACGGCCGTGTAATAGTAGGCCCGAACCAATACGCCCTTCGCGCGATACATCTCGACCAGTTTGCGGAAATCCAGGTCGGTGTTCAGCGCCTTGGTCGCGGAATGGAGATTGGCCCCGTCGATAAACAGGGCGATGCGGTCGGTCGGATAAGACGTCATGGAAATGAGCTCCGCAAATATGGATGTCCCGGTCTCCGTCGAAATAGACGGCGACCTCGATATGGACTCCGCCGTCATCGTCGCGCTCGGTTGCAATGACAAGGGCGCCTGGTCGGACTGCCAGGAGGCCCTGGAAGCGGCCCTGGCGCGCTTTCGGTGCGAAGGCATCGACGTATTGGCCCGGTCGTCCTGGTGGCGGTCGACGGCTTGGCCGGACGACACCGATCCGGACTTCGTCAACGGCGTGGTGCTGGTGCGCACCGAGCTCGATCCGCATGCATTGATGGCGGCCCTTGCGCGGATTGAGGAGGCCTTTGGACGCGCCCGAGGGCGGCCGAATGCGCCCCGGACCCTGGATCTGGATCTGGTCGCCTATGGCCGGCGGACCGGCGAGGCCGACGGCCTGATCCTGCCGCACCCAAGAGCGCTGGAGCGGCGCTTCGTCATGGGGCCTCTGGCCGAGATCGCCGCCGACTGGACCGATCCGCTGAGCGGAGGCCGTGCCGGCGACATCGTTTCAGCCACCTCGGTCGGCAACGACGCCCATCCCCTCGGGTGAGGCAAATTTTCAACAATCGTCCGAGTCCTGCCCATCAGGCGCCGGGAGGTGTTCCCACTGTCGCCGAGGGCGTTAAAACGCCGCGGTGCGTCACAGTGACGCTTGGGGGCTATCCATGTTTATCGTCTGGTCCGGCTGGGGATTCCTGGTCGCCGTATTCTTTGTCGTCGGGTGCTTCATCGGCTTCCCGGTTGGTTCGATGGTGTCGCAGGATCCTGATGTCGCCATTGCGGTTGCGATCATCATCGGCGGTCTGATCGCCGGTCTCGGCTCCTTCTTCCTCGCGCGGAAGATCGAAAGCGGCCAGGGCCGCGCCTACATCGACGAAGCCACGCAGCAGCGCATTGTGGTCAAACCGCACGCCGGCTCGCTCTTCTTCGTGCCGACCCGGTACTGGGCTTATGTCGCGCCGGTGGTGGCGATCGCGCTCGGCGCTCTGGTGATGTCGTCGCCGTCGGCGGATCCGGCGCTCACCGAGACCCTGGCGGATCCGGCCGTCGAGATGACGCCGATCGACCCGGCCGCGCCGATTCCGGCGGCGACGGCGACCTCGGTCAACTGACCCGAACGGTTGCGGCGGGGTGGAAATCCCGCCGCAACGCTCCATTCCGGCCTTTGCGGCGTTGCACAATTGCGCCCGCGTCTATATTTTGTTCGGTTCTCCCCCGCGCCCGAGGATTTTCATGGCCCGCGTCACTGTCGAAGACTGCATCGAGAAGGTGCCGAACCGCTTTGGTCTGGTTCTGCTGGCCGGCCACCGCGCCCGGGCCATCGCTAACGGCGCGGCTCTGACCATCGATCGCGACAACGACAAGAACCCGGTCGTGGCGCTGCGCGAGCTGGCCGACGACACCGTCGTGCCGGACGAGCTGCAGGAAACCATCATCACCACGCTGCAGCGTGTCGATGAGCGGACCGAAGCTGAGGACGAAGCCGAGACCGTCGCGCTGCTGGCTGAGCCGCAGCACATGAACATGGCTGAAGCCGAGCTGATCCGCGCGCTGCAAAGCGACCGCGACGGCGGTCAGGAGGAGCGGTACTGACGGCCGATCCCGCCAACGGTATCACTATCCTGCCGGCGCGGCCCTTGTCGCCCGCGCCGTCTCTGAAAGCTGCGAATCTGAATGAGCCGGACGGCGAACGTCCGGCGGTTGAAGCACCCGAGCCCAAGGCGCGGGTGCTTCGTCAATTCGAGCTGGTCGAGGCGGTTCGGGCCTACGACCCGACCGCAGACGAGGCCCTGCTGAACAGGGCCTATGTCTACGCCATGAAGATGCACGGCTCGCAGCTGCGGGCCTCGGGCGATCCGTATTTCGCCCATCCGATCCAGGTCGCAGGCATCCTCACCGACTACCGGCTCGACACGGCGACCATCGTCACGGCCCTGCTGCACGATGTCGTCGAAGACACTTCGGCCACCCGGGACGACATCGCCGGCATGTTCGGCGAGGAGATCGCCGTCCTGGTCGAGGGCGTCACCAAGCTGAGCCGGCTGGAACTCCAGGCCGAGCACACGCGCCAGGCCGAGAACCTGCGTAAATTCATCCTGGCCATCTCCAAGGACGTGCGCGTCCTGCTGGTGAAGCTGGCGGACCGTCTGCACAACATGCGGACGCTGAAATACGTCAAGCCGGAGAAGCGCGAGCGCATCAGCCGCGAGACGCTGGAAGTCTATGCGCCGCTGGGCCGCTCCATTGGCATCCACTCGATCGCCACCGAGCTGGAAGAACTGGCCTTCGAGCATCTGAACCCGACCGCCCGCACGGCCATCGAGCGCCGCCTGGAGGCGTTGAAGCTGGAGCACGGGCGCGCCATCGACGGCGTGTCGAGCGAAGTCGAACGGGTCCTCGCCGAAGCCGGCGTCAAGGCCAACGTCTATGGCCGCCAGAAGACGCCGTACTCGATCTGGCGCAAGCTGCAGCGCAAGTCCGTCGGCTTCTCATCCCTGTCGGACATCTACGGCTTCCGCGTGATCGTCGAAGCCGAGGACGACTGCTATCGCGCCCTGGGCGTCATCCACCGCGCCTGGCCGATGGTGCCGGAGCGGTTCAAGGACTTCATCTCGACGCCCAAGTCGAACAACTACCGCTCGCTCCACACCACCGTGGTCGGACCGTCGGGCCTGCGGATCGAGATGCAGATCCGCACCGAGGCCATGGACCGCGTGGCCGAGGACGGCGTGGCCGCGCACTGGGCCTACAAGAACAAGAGCTATGGCTTCGACAAGGAGGCCATGGAGCGGGACGGCGGGCGCGATCCGCTGCAGAACCTGCGGCACCTCGTGCAGGTCATCGAGCACGGCGAGGGCGGCGAGGACTGGGTCGAGCACGCCAAGCTCGAGATGTATCTCGACCAGGTCTTCGTCTTCACGCCCAAGGGCGCGCTGATCACCCTGCCGCGCGGCGGCATGCCGCTGGACTTCGCCTATGCCGTCCACACCGAGGTCGGCGACACTGCGGTGGGCGCCAAGATCAACGGCGAGTTGAAGCCGATGCGGACCCAGCTTCAGAACGGCGACGTGGTCGAGATCATCCGCGGCGCCAAGCGCGAGATCCCGGTCGACTGGCGCTCGCTGACCGTCACCGGCCGCGCCCGTTCGGCGATCCGTCGGCATATCCGTACGTCGGAGCGCGGCGAGTTCCAGAAGCTGGGCAAGGCGACGCTCGAGCAGACGCTGGGGCGGGCCGGCAAGAGCCAGGCCGACGTCACCCTGCGCCCGGCCCTGGAGACGCTCGGCTTCGCCGGCGACGAGGACCTGTTCGAGGCGATCGGACGGGGTCGTCTGTCGGCGGCGAAGGTCGGCGAGACTCTGTTTCCGGCGCTTAAGGGGCGCCTGAAGGCCGGGCCCGATCGCAAGCGCATCGGCGACGATCAGGCGCGGCTGTTCGTGCGCGGCGGCGGCCTGACCCCGGGCGTCAGCGTCCACTTCGGCCACTGCTGCTCGCCCGTGCCGGGCGACCGCATCGTCGGCATCCTGGAGCCCGACGTCGGCCTGACGGTGCACACCATCGACTGCCAGCGCCTCGCCGACTTCGCCGACGACGATTCCGTCTGGCAGGACCTGCAGTGGACGCCCCAGGCGGAGCAGGGCGCTGTGGCTGCGGCGCGCATTCGGGCCACCATCAAGAACGCCCCCGGCGTGCTTGGCCAGGTCGCCACCATCATCGGCGAGGCCGGCGGCAACATCCTGAACCTGGTGATGAGTCACCGGCAGCAGGACTTCTTTGATGTCGATATCGACATGGAGGTCGAGGACGCCAAGCACGCCACGGCGATCATGGCGGCGCTGCGCACCAATCCTTCCGTCGACACCGTGGAGCGGGCTCGGGGGTGAGCGAGCCTGATCGCCTCGCCAACAGCGCCCAGCTGGACTCGCCGTCCTATCGGCTGGCGGCGCTGGACCAGGATTTCCTGCTCGGCGATTCGATGCGCGGCGTGCGCTTCCTGATGGAGTACGCCAAGGCGGAGGAGGCGCTGCGGGCGTGGGGCGTGCGCTCGACGATCGTCGTGTTCGGAGGCGCGCGAGTGCGTGAAGGCCAGGCCGGCAAACACGGTCACTGGTACGAGCAGGCGCGGCTGTTCGGCCGGATCGCTTCCGAGCGTGGCGGGGCCATGCGCGGCACGATCGGCCAGCCGCGCGATAATGTGATCGCCACCGGCGGCGGGCCGGGGATCATGGAGGCCGTCAACCGCGGCGCCTCCGAGGTCGGCGCCCCCTCCATCGGTTTCAACATCACCCTGCCGCACGAGCAGGAGCCCAACGCCTGGTCGACGCCGGAGCTGACGTTCCGCTTCCACTACTTCGCCATGCGCAAGATGCATTTCGCCATGCGCGCCAATGCCCTGGTGGTTTTTCCGGGCGGTTTCGGGACCTTTGACGAATTGTTCGAGATCCTGACCCTACGCCAGACCGGGAAGGAAAAGGCGATCCCGATCGTGCTGGTGGACAAGGCCTACTGGACTTCGGTTGTCGGCTTCGACGCCCTGGTCGAGAACGGCATGGTGGCGCCGGAGGACCTGGATCTGATGAGCTTCGCCGAAGACGCGGAGGGCGTCTGGGCGGAACTTCTGGCCCGTGGGTTGCGCCCCGGCGAAGAGAGCGTACCTGATCCCCACCAACCCGCCCTTCAAAGCGAGGCCGTGACGGGGTAGGGGAAGCGCCATGACCTCTGAAGACGTTCTCCAAGAATTCCGCGACGCCGGCGCCCTGCGCGAAGGCCACTTCGTCCTGTCCTCCGGCCTGCACAGCCCGGTCTTCCTGCAGAAGAACCTGGTGTTCATGAACGCCGAGCGCTGCGCCCGCCTCTGCAAGGCGCTGGCCGAGAAGATCACCGCGGCCGTCGGTACCGTCGACGTGGCCATCTCACCGGCCGTCGGCGGCATCATCCCGGGCTACGAGACCGCCCGCTGGCTTGAGGTCCCCTCGATGTACGTCGAGCGCGAGGGCGGCGAGTTCAAGCTTCGTCGCGGCTTCCATGTCGAGCCGGGCCAGAAGGTGGTCATGGTCGAGGACATCGTCACGACGGGTCTGAGCTCGCGCGAGTGCATCGAGGCCATCCGCAAGGCCGGCGGCGACGTGATCGCGGCGGCCTGCATCGTCGATCGCTCGGGTGGCCGCGCCGACGTCGGCGTGCCGCTGATCGCCCTCGCCACCTTGGACGTGCCGGCCTATCCGGCCGACGCCCTTCCGGCTGATCTGGCGGCCGTGCCGGTCGAGGACCCGGGCAGCCGGCGGCTGGCGAGCAAGGGGTAAGGCATGTCTGGACGGGTCAGGCTGGGCGTCAACATCGACCACGTGGCGACCGTTCGGAACGCCCGTGGCGGCGTGCACCCGGATCCGGTCCGCGCCGCGCGCGAGGCCCTGGCCGCGGGCGCCGACGGGATCACGGCGCACCTGCGCGAAGACCGTCGGCACATCACTGACACCGACATCGAAGCCCTGAGCGATCTGTGCGCCGAGGCCGGACGGCCCCTGAACCTCGAGATGGCCGTCACCGACGAGATGCTGGCCATCGCCCTGCGGCACCGTCCCCATGCGGCCTGCCTGGTGCCTGAGCGGCGCGATGAGGTCACGACCGAGGGCGGGCTGGCGGTCGCCGGTCATGAAGCGCGTATCGGCCCAGTCGCCAAGGCGCTCGCGGACGTGGGCGTCCGGGTGTCGCTGTTCATCGAGCCGTCCATCGAACAGGTCGAGGCGGCCCACGCGGTCGGGGCCCAGGTCGTGGAGTTCCATACCGGCCGCTACTGTCACCTGTCCGGAGATGACCGGGCTATCGAGTTCGACAGGCTGCAGGCTGCAGCCAGCCGGGCTGTCGATCTGGGCCTGGAAGTTCACGCCGGACATGGCCTCGACTACGAGACCGCCGCCGACATGATGGGCATCGCTGAGGTCCGCGAACTCAATATCGGCCATTTCCTGATCGGCGAGGCCGTCTTCGTGGGTCTGACCAACGCCATCCACCGGATGCGCGCCGCCATGGATCGGGCCTGCGAGGCGACGGCATGATCATCGGCGTCGGCACGGACCTGTCGGACATCCGGCGCATCCAGAACTCGCTGGATCGGTTCGGAGACCGCTTCAAGGAGCGCTGTTTCACCGAGCTGGAGCGGCGCCGTTCGGATCGAAAGCCCCAGCCCGCCTGGAGCTACGCCAAGCGGTTCGCAGCTAAGGAGGCCTGCGCCAAGGCGCTGGGCACGGGCATGCGGGCGGATGTCTACTGGCGCGACATGGGCGTGGCGAACCTCCCGTCCGGCCAGCCGACGATGGTGCTGACCGGGCACGCGGCCGAGCACCTGGCGCGTCTGACGCCGTCCGGGTACGAGCCGAAAATTCACCTAACGCTGAGTGATGAGCATCCCTATGCGCTCGCGTTCGTGGTGATCGAAGCCTTGCCGATATCTTAATCACGTTATACCGCTTGCGGCTTGAAGACCGCGCGCAGCGGCGGGGGATAGGTTCAAGATGAGCGACGAACACAAGCCGCACGACGATCATGGCCACGACGCCGGCCACGGCGCCGGCCACGGGCACGACGATCACGGGCACGGCGACCACGGCCATGACGCCCATCCGGCGGAGCCGCATCACGCCGCTGATCACGGTCACGGCGACGCTCACGGCCATGCCGCGCACGACGCGCACGGGGATGACGTGCACGCTCATGACGCCCACGGCGACGATGGACACGGCCATGACGCTCACGGGCACGATGCGCATGCGTCCCACGCCGATGATCATGGTCACGGTCACGAGGCTCACGCTCATGACGCCCACGGCCATGATGACCATGGCCACGCGGGCGCGTCGCACGACCACGCGCCGGCGCACGACGACCACCATGCGCCGGCCGTAGCCGTTGCTGCCGCCGCAGCCGCGACCGCCGCCGCCGCGGGCTCGAAGAAGCCGGTCTGGAGCGACTCCGGCGACGCGCCGTTCGAGGACGTGGACTCTACCCCGGTCTACGCCCGCGGTAAGGGCAAGAAGGGCAAGAAGGGCGGCGGAGGCAACGAGACCTTCGAGATCATCAAGACGATCGTCTTCGCCCTCCTGATCGCGCTGGTTCTGCGCATCTTCCTGTTCCAGCCGTTCACCATTCCTTCGGCCTCGATGGAGCCGAACCTCTATGAGGGCGACTACATCGTCGTGTCGAAGTGGAGCTACGGCTATTCGAAGCACTCGATCCCGTTCAGCCCGCCGCTGTTCGAGGGCCGCATCTTCGGCCAGTCGCCGAAGCGGGGCGACATTGTCGTCTTCAAGCTGCCGCGCGACAACAAGACCGACTACATCAAGCGCGTGATCGGCCTGCCGGGCGACAAGGTGCAGATGATCAACAACGTCCTGCACATCAACGGTCAGCCGGTGAAGGATGTCGTGGTCAGCGAGGCCGACCTCACCAACATGTACGGCATGCCGCTGATCCAGGCGCGTGAGACCACGCCGGAAGGAAGGTCGTTCACTGTGCAGGACTTCGGCCCGGGCAACGACCTGGACGACACTGTCGAGTTCGAAGTCCCGGCCGGTCACTACTTCATGATGGGCGACAATCGGGATAACTCGCAGGACAGCCGCATGGACGCGTCGTCGGGCGTGGGCATGGTTCCGGCGGAAAACCTGGTCGGCAAGGCCGAGATCATCCTGTTCTCGTGGGAGCCGGGCGCCTCGCTCTGGAACCCGGTGAGCTGGTTCTCGAAGGTCCGCCCGAGCCGGTTCTTCAACGTTCTCCAATAATGACTGACCGGCGCGCCGAAGCGGTCGCCGTCCTGGCGCGCAATCTCGGTCACGAATTCCGCAACCCGGCTCTGCTCGAGCAGGCCCTCACCCACGCCAGCGTGGGGGAGGGGGCGGAGCGCGACGCCCGGGGCCGGCCGTTCCTGGACAACCAGCGGATGGAGTTCCTGGGCGACCGGGTGCTCGGCCTGCTGGTCGCCGACCGCCTGATGCGCGACCTGCCGTCGGCCGACGAGGGCGAGATGTCGTCGCGCCTGCACGCCCTGGTCGACAAGGCCGCCTGCGCCCGCTGCGCCGAAGCGCTGGGGGTCGGACCGGCCATGCGGCTGTCGCCCGGCGAGGCCAAGCAGGGCGGGCGCCGTCGCGAAGGCGTTCTGGGCGACGCCATGGAGGCGATCCTCGCCGCGGTGTGGCTGGACGCCGGGATCGAGGCGGCCCGCGTCGTCTTTGAAAAGGCCTGGGCGCAGGAGTTGGCCGCGCCGGCGCGCAAGTCGCTGACCAACCCGAAATCGGCCCTGCAAGAGTGGGCCCTCGGGCAGGGACGACCGCTCCCAACCTACCGGATCGTCGAACGGACCGGCTCGGACCACGCCCCGACATTCACAGTCGAGGCAAGCGTTGCCGGATATGCGCCCTTGACCGCACAGGGGCGATCGCGTCAGGACGCTGAGAAAGCGGCCGCTACCGGCCTGCTGCAGCGTGAAGGCGTGATTTGACCGACCAAGAAAACCAGCGGGCCGGCTTCGCCGCGATCATCGGCGCTCCCAACGCCGGCAAGTCCACGCTGGTCAATCGTCTGACCGGAACCAAGGTCTCGATCGTCACCCAGAAGGTCCAGACCACGCGCTTTCCTGTGCGCGGCATCGCCATGGAAGGCGACGCCCAGATCGTGCTTGTCGACACGCCCGGCATCTTCACGCCCCGCCGTCGCCTGGACCGCGCCATGGTCGCCTCGGCGTGGGGTGGGGCCGAGGACGCCGACGTGGTCGTACACCTGATCGACGCCGCGTCGCACATCGCCGCCGAGGGCAAGGACGGCACGGCCGCGGACCGCCGCTCGGCCGAGGACACTGAGACCATCATCGCCAACCTCAAGGCGACCGACACCAAGGTCATCCTGGCCCTGAACAAGATCGACGGCATGCGCCGCGACACCCTGCTGGCGCTGTCGCATCAACTGTTCGAAACCGGCGTCTATTCGGAGGTCTACATGATCTCCGCCCTCAGCGGCGACGGGGTCGACGACCTGAAGCAGCGGCTGGCCATGGCCATGCCGGCAGGGCCTTGGCTCTATCCAGAAGACCAGTCGGCCGACGTGCCGATGCGCGTCCTGGCGGCCGAGATCACCCGTGAGAAGGTCTATCTGAGGGTTCACGAGGAGCTGCCCTATTCTGCGGCGGTCGAGACCACTTCGTTCGAGGATCGCGCCGACGGCTCGGTGCGCATCGAGCAGACCATCTATGTCGAGCGCGAGAGCCAGCGGCCCATCGTGCTGGGCAAGGGCGGCCAGACCCTGAAGTGGATCGGCCAGAAGTCCCGCGAAGAACTGAACCTCCTGCTGGATCGCCAGGTCCACCTGTTCCTGACGGTCAAGGTGGACCCGAAGTGGCAGGATTCCCGCGCCCTCTATGCCCAGTTCGGGCTGGATTACGACGTCTAGGCCTTTGTACAACGTTCCCCGTCACTCGGGCGGCCACCCTCGCCTGACGATCGCCGTCATCGTCGGCCTGGTGTTGCTGGTCGTCGGGACCGTCGCCTGGTTCACGGTTCGCCCCCAGCCGCAGTTCGAGACCGCCGCGGCGGCCGAGCCGCCGGCGCCGCGGCCGCCGCTTGTCGTCATCGAAGCCCTGCCGCACCTGAAGGCGCAGCTTGATCGCTGGGGGCCGACGGGCCAGTTCACGGGCGGCATCCTGGTGGCCAAGGGCGACCAGGTCCTCTATCGCCAGGTCTATGGCGACGCCGACCGCAGCCTCGGCAAACCGCTGGCGCTGGATTCGCGTTTCCGCCTCGCATCTGTGAGCAAGCAGTTCACCGCGGCGGCCGTCCTGCGTCTTCAGGACGAGGGCGTGCTGTCGGTGGATGATCCGGTATGCAAATGGATCCAGCCGTGCCCGGCCGCCTGGGCGCAGATCCGCCTGCATCACCTGCTCTCGCACAGCTCGGGCATCCCCGACCTGATGGCCCGTCCGGGCTGGGGCCTGCGTCGCGTAACCCCGGCCACGATGGAGGAGTTGACCGCAGACTCTGAGCGCTATCCGCTTCAGTTCGCACCCGGCACAAAGGTCTCGTACAACAACGCCGGCTTCAATCTGGCGGCCGCCGTGGTCGAGAAGGCCTCGGGGATGCCGATCCAGGATTATCTCCAGAAGGCCTTCTTCAAGCCGCTCGGCATGGCCGATACGGGCTTCGACGACGGCGTCTCCGGCGTGGTCATGGGCTACGCCAACCTGGAGGGCGGGCCGACGCCGCAGCCCAACGCCAATGTCAGCATCATTCCGGGCGCCGGCGCCCTCTATTCCACCCTGGACGACCTGCTGGTCTGGGAGCGCGCGCTCCACGGCGGCAAGCTGCTGACTGCCGAGAGCTACGCCCAGATGATCGCCGACCATGCCCCGGCGGATACGCCCAAGGAGCGCGGCCGCCCGCGCCGGGACTGGGGCTACGGCGTCTTCGTAAACAGCATCGGCCGACGCGTGACGCCTGACTTCCTCGATCGCCAGATCTTCCATACAGGCAGTTGGTCGGGCTTCCGGAACCTCATGACCTACCAGCCGGACGAGGACGTCACGGTGATCGTGCTGTCGAATAATTATCACCAGCGCGACGTCGTCTTCCTGCTCTCGCAGCAGGGCATGGCCGAGGCGTTGGGAAGGCCGGTTCCGGTGTCGATGGCGCGTTGAATCGGGCGCTATATGCTCGACATCGAAAACCGACGATAAGCGCTACAAATCGCGAGTCACCGGCGACAGGCCGCGACTGCCGCTACATCCGCGACAGAGTCGCTAGCCCTCGCGGGACATCCGGGCGCGGCGTTCCAGTTCGGCCGGGGAGGGCGGGCCGTCCTCGAACGTGCCGGTCGGCACCTCGCCGCCCAGGCGGTATTCGCTGACCACCACCCCGGAGGCGGTGCGTGTGCTGTCGATCAGGCTGAAGGCCCGTGGCTGGGCGGCCTCGTCGAAGAAGCGCTTGCCGCGACCGAGCACGATCGGGAAGGTCAGCAGGGTCAGGCGGTCGATCAGCCCGCGCGCCAGCAGGGCGTGCACGACCTCGCTGCTGCCCTGGATCAGCAAGGGCGGGCCATCCTCCTGCTTCAGCCCCGCCACCGCGTCAGCGACATCGCCCTCGAGCCGGACGGATCTGACCCAGGAAAGCGGTTCGTCCGCTCCGGCGGCCACGTATTTGGTGCAGGCGTTGAACTTGCGGGCGATGTCATCGTCCCGCTGCGGCCAGTAGGCGGCGAAGATCTCGTAGGTCTTGCGGCCCAGCAGCAGGTCGTAGCGCTCGCCCATGGCCCGATCCATCAGTTCGCCGCCCTTCTCGTCGAACCAGGGCCAGACCCAGCCGCCGTAGTCGAAGCGGGCGGTGGGATCTTCTTCGGGGCCGCCGGGGGCCTGCATGACGCCGTCGAGCGAGACGAAGACGGCTGCGGTCACGGTGCGCATTTCGATATCTCCTTGGCGTACGGATCAGAAGAAGCCCGGGGGCGGGGGACGGGTCTGGTCGTCTAGGAACGGCAGGATCATCGCCGCCAGCAGGCCCGGATCGCCGAAGACCTCGACGTGCGAACTGCTCGGCAGGATGGCGAGGCGCGCTGGAGGCGGTTCCATAAGGAACGGCTGGGACGCCCGCGCCGTGTCTCCGCCGCCGCGCAGCCGGTACAGCTCCACGGCGTGTTCGGGCCGCACGATGTCGTGGTCGCCGATGATGATGAAGGTGGGCGAGGTGAGGGCGCGAATCTGCTCCGCCGGCCAGTCCTGGCCGCGGTCCATGACCTTGATCTTGTTGACCACCGAGGGGAAGGCGTCCGGGTCCGGCGCCAGCCGCTTGAACTCCGCCTCCATGACCGAGCCGGCGAACACCTGCGGAGTGATCTGGTCCATCATCTCGGAGAAGCCCGGTAGGTTGCCCGCTTCATTGAAGCTGACCGAGGCCAGAACAAGGTGCTTCACCCGCTCCGGGTGACGGAGCGCCAGCTGCAGGGCCGCGCCCGCGCCCATCGAATAGCCGACGACATCGGCCTGCGGGACTCCGGCGTCCGCCAGCACGGCCGCGGCGTCGTCAGCCAGGGTCTGATAGGTGATTGGGCCAGGCAGGTCGCCGGTGCGCCCATGGCCGCGCTGGTCGATCACGATCAGCGGACGGTCGGTGATCAGTTCGGTCAACGGGTTCATCGCGTCCGACGACATGAAGGCGCCGTGCAGCACCAGCACCGGCGTCTTGCCGGAGGTCAGGTCGCCGTGGACGAAATAGCGGACCTCGCCGCCCTCGACCGAGGCGGAAGCATCGCGCGGCGCCTTGGGCGAGGCGGTGACCGCCGGTGCGTCCGAGGCGGGCTTGGTCTCGGCTGTCTGGGCGGCGGCGGGGCTCGCCAGCAAGGCGACTGCGCCGAGAATGACGATCGGAGGGAGCGGATTCATAAGCGCTTCTCCTTCAGGGGCGGTCGGGGCGGCCCAAGTCCGCGTTTAGCCGCAGGGCCTCGCGGGTGAGGTTGGTGATGATGGCGGCGTCGAGGTCGTCGCCCTCGCGCAGGTCGAGGGTGGCCATCTCGTACTTGCCGCCGGGCTTGAGCCGGGGCTCGATGTCGCGAAGCCGCCGGCCGCGCCAGAAGCCGAACAGCACGCGTTCGTCCTCGGCGCGGATGAGCATGGCGGGGCCGTTCGCCAGGTAGACGATGTGGCCCCATTTGATCACTTCGTCAGCGTCGCCCGCCGAGCGGACGCCGGCGCGCAGGTGCTCCACGAGGTCCCGTCGCCATCCGTCCAGCGCGGCGACGTAGGCGTCGGGGCTGGGGGCTGGGACGGTCTTGCGCATGTCAGTCGCCGCCGCGGACAGACATGATGCGGGCTTCGAGCTTGTTCAGGCTGCCGGTCCAGCCTGCCTTCATCCCGCTGAGCGGCCCGATCGCGGTCTCGTCGGCGGAGAGGACCACGGCGTCGAGCCGCTGAATGGTGCGGCCCTCGACCTCCTCGAAGGTGATGGTCTGTTCGACCTCGAACCAGATTGAGCCGTCCGGGTGATTGACCCAGGTGCGGGTGACCAGGCGCTCGGGCTCGTCCAAAGCGATGAACCGGCCGTCGAAGGGATGGTCCTCGCCGCCTGGGCCGCGCATGACCATGTGGATGGCGCCGCCCGGGCGGACGTCCATCTGCACCACCGGCGTGGTGAAGTGCTCGGGCGCCCACCAGACGGCGACGTGGGCCGGGTCGGTCCACATCTTCCAGACCAAGGCGCGGGGCGCATCGAACTCGCGCACGATGGTTAGTTTGATCAGCTCGGCAGGGATCGACGCGGCGATGGTCATGCGCGGCTCCATCGGTCAGGGAAAAAAGAGGGCGGCGGGGCGGCCGTCCGCTCCGGATCAGCCCTTGGGCTGCCAGCCTTCGGCGGGGATGGTGTTGACCATCCACGGCACGCCGAACTTGTCGATGAGGTTGCCGTAGCCCGGCGACCAGAAGGTCTCGGAGAAGGCCATCACGACCTTGCCGCCTTCGGACAGTTCCTCGAACCAGCGCCTGGCCTCGGTCGCGTCCTTGGTATGCAGGGTGACGTCGAAGCCGTTCTTGGGCTTGTCGACGTTCGGAGCCCAGTCGACATCCATGTCGGCGCCCATGATGGCCTGGTCGCCGACCTGCAGCCAGGCGTGCATCAGCCAGTCCTTGTACTGCGGGCCGACGGGCATGTCGGGCGGACCCTCGCCGTAGGGGAAGGCCGATGTGATCTCGCCGCCGAGGACCTTGGCGTAGAATTCGAACGCTTGGCGGCACTGGCCCTGGAAACTCAGGCTGGTCACGATCTGCATGGTCGTCTCCTCTTCGTTTTTCGTCAGGTCTCGTTCTTGTTGGTGGCCAGCCAAGCCTCGAGGCGGTCCGCGGTGCTGTTCCAGCCGTGGCGGTGGCCCGTCAGGCTCTGTTCGGACTTCAGGCCCTCGTGGACGAAGTCCATGCGGGTCTGGCCGTCGTGGGTCTCGGTCAGGGTCAGGGTGACTAGGGTGTCGACCGGAGGCCCGTCCTCGTGGCTCTCGTCCCATTTGAAGGTGAAAACGAGCCGCTCGGGCGGGACGATCTCGCGATAGACCCCGCCTTGCCACAGGTCCTGGCCGGTGTCCGGCGACCGCAAGCAGGCGCGCCACTCGCCCCCGACACGCAGGTCCTGCTTCACGCTGACCGCCGGCCACTCGACCGGACCCAGCCACAGAACCATCGCCTCGGGCGTCGTCCAGGCCCGCCAGACCAGCGCGCGCGGCGCGTCGAAGATGCGCTGCATGTGCAGAGTCGGTCGGCTGGCGAGGTCTTCAGCGAGGGTCATGCGCGGGCTCTCGGCGGGATCCGGTCGGCGGTCGGGGAGGGGGTCAGTGGGTCTTCAGCAACTCCGCGAGCTGGTCGGCGCACGTGCCCCAGCCCTCGTGGAAGCCCATGGCTTCGTGCTGCTTCATAGTCTCCGCGTTCCAGTGACGGGCAGTGGCGACGTATTGGGTCTTGCCGTCGTCGGTGGGCGTCAGTTCGACGGTCGCCACCATGAACGGCTGGCCCGCCGGTTTCCAGTCCGGCGTGAAGGCGTCGGTCGTGATCCAGCGGCGGTTCGGGATCGCCTCCAGGAAGACGCCGCTGTTCGGGAAGCGCTCGCCGTCGGGGCCGTGCATGACGAAGTTGAACACGCCGCCGGGACGGGGGTCGACCTGCACGTCGGAGATGCGCCACGGGCGCGGGGCGAACCACTGCTGCAGCAGTTCGGGCGTCATCCAGGCCTTCCAGATTTGTTCCGGGGAGGCGTCGATGGTGCGGCGCAGGGTCAGCGAATGCTCGTGCGCGACGCCATCGGTGTTGCAGGGGTTGCTCTCAGTTTCGTGGGTCACGGGGGTCTCCCTTCTGGATCTTCTTCAAATAGGCGTCGAGACGATCGAAGCTGGCGTCCCAATAGCGGCGGTAGTGCTCCAGCCACTCGGCGACGCTCTTGAGGGCCATCGGCTCCAGGCGGGCGGGCCGCCACTGGGCCTCGCGGCCGCGGCTGATCAGCCCGGCCTTCTCCAGCACCTTGAGGTGTTTCGACACGGCAGGGAGGCTCATGTCGAAGGGCTCGGCCAGGTCGTTGACGCTGGCCTCGCCTTCGCACAGCCGGGCCAGGATCGCCCGACGGGTCGGGTCGGCCAGGGCGGCGAATTTGGCGGAGAGGGGATCGGTCTGCATCGGGATGCTTCGTATCTAACTGAGAAGTTAAATGCTCCGGATCGCGGGAGTTGTCAACCGTTCGGTTAAATAGGCTCTCAGCCGACATTGTTCCCAGTCGGCGCTGTCCGCTCTAGCGTGGCTGGAAACGAGGAGTTCGAGATGAGCCTGCTGCTGACCGCCGTCGCCGCCCTGGCGCTGCAGAGCGCGCCCGATCCGGCCGAAGCCGAGGTGGCGGCCGTCCTCGACCAGATGAACGCGGCCTCGAGCGCGGCGGACGGAGCGGCCTATTTCGCCCTGTTCACCCCCGACGCGCGCTTCATCGGCACCGATGCGACGGAGCGTTGGTCGATGGCGGAGTTTCGCGCCTTCGCGGAGCCGTTCTTCGCGCGCGGACGGGGCTGGAGCTATCCGGCGCGCGACCGGGTGATCACCATCGCGCCGGTCGAATGCCGCTGCATCGCCTGGTTCGACGAGGACCTGGACAACGAGGGCTACGGCCGGACGCGCGGCTCGGGCGTGCTGCGCCGCACCGCGGACGGCTGGAAGATCGAGCAGTACGTGCTCAGCTTCGCCGTGCCGAACGAGCGGTCAAAGGCCGTGGTCGAGGCGATCCGCGGCGAGTGACGCCCCGCTTGTTCAGCGTCCCCGTTCGGCGGCGTCGAAGATGATGCGGTCGATGCCGGCTTCGGTGCGCGCATCGAGCTGGCGGATCTCGGCGTAGACCTTGTCATGCTCCACGACGGCCGCGTTGCGTTCCCGCTGCATGGCTTTGAGGCGATTCAGCAGGGCGGAGCTGTTCACCGTCGCGCCGCCGTAGGTCGGCCGCCATTGCCCGCGGTTGGCCAGCAGAACGTCCAGTTCTTGCTCGTGCAGGGTGATCATCCGCTCCTGCAAGCTGAAGACCTTGTCCATCAGCGCCTTGCGTTCGACCCGGGTCGTGTCGAAGCGGACCAGAACGGCCTCGCGATCGGCTTCGCCGACGATCGACTTGGCGAAGAATGCCCGCGCCTCATCCTGGCCCTTGTCGTAGTCGGCGCGGGCGGTGGCCAGCAGGTCCTTCTGGCCATCGATGACCTTGCGCGCCTGCTCGACGCCTCCGGGGCGGGAGAGGGTGTAGGTGTCGACGCCCTGGTTGCTGAGCAGCATGTACATGCGGCGAGCGTAGTCGTTCTCGGCCTTTCGGGCGGCGATGCGCGAGCGGTTGAGCGAGTCGCGCAGACGCAGCTCGTAGCCGAGGCGGTCGGCCTCCACGCCTCGGGCCACGGCCATCGGGGCGATGGCCAGGGCGCAGACGGCGACCAGAATGGAGGTCCAGGTCATGGCCCCATGACGCCCGCCAGGCGCCAGGATGGTCGTGTTGAGGACCATGCCCAGGGTCACGCCGACCAGCAGGGCGGGGATGAGGATATTGGACGCGGTCTTCACCCAGACCATGGCCCGTCCGCCCGAGGTCCCGTCGCCGAGCAGAACTCCGCTGGCGTACGGTCCGACGAAATAGCCGATGGCGGCGGCGAGGACGACGGCCGCAAAGACGAACGGCCAGATTGGGAGCTGGGACTGCCAGGTGGCGCGACGGCGAGTGGTGAACTTGTCCATGGGTCTTTCTCGACGGCTCAGGTGCGCGTGTGCGGACGCGCGGACGAGCGGGAGACCGAAATGACAGACACTGGACGCCCCCCGGCGCGATACGCGAATGCAAACGAAAGTTAACGTAGAGGTTGGGGAGCGGCAAGGCGCTGGCGTGGGCGACGGGGGATGGCTAGGTCTGGGCCATGGATTTCTCCGACGACGCCTTCGTGCTGGCCGCCCGCGCCCATGGCGACACCGGCGTCATTGTCGAACTGCTGACGGAGGCGCACGGCCGGCGGGCGGCCTATGTCGCCGGCGGGGCGTCGCGGAAGATGAAGCCCTTCCTGCAGGCGGGCGCGCGGGTGGCGGTCGAGTATCGGGCGCGAACGTCGGATCATCTGGGGTCCGCGAAGCTGGAGCCGATGGGGGAGGGGCCCAGCGCCCTGTTCGATGACCCACTGGCCTTGACCGGCCTGGCCGCCGCCGCCGCTGTGGCCCAGGGCGCCCTGCCGGAGCGGGAGCCGCACCCGGGCGCCTTTCTGGCCTTCGAGGCGATGATGAGCGCCTTCGCCATCCCGGACGTGTGGCCGGCGGTGTTCGTGCGATTCGAGGCGGGACTGCTGGAGGACCTGGGCTTCGGCCTCGATCTGAGCCGATGCGCCGCCACCGGCTCGACCGACGATCTCTGCTGGGTCAGCCCGCGCACCGGTCGCGCCGTCAGCCGAGAGGCCGGGCGACCCTACGCCGACAAGTTGCTGAAACTGCCGCCCTTCATGCTGGGGGCCCAGGCGGGCGTAGGCGAGGGGGACATCGGGGCCGGCTTCGACCTGACCGGCCACTTCCTTGAGCAGTTTGTCTTCCATCCGCTGGACCGGCCGCTGCCGCCGGCGCGGGTCTGGATGATCGACAAGCTGCGGGAGGCTGGACGGCTCTAGCCGCGGGCGAAGGCGTCGAACTGCCTAGAGGTGGGGGCGGCTCTCGCAGGTGTCGCCGACCGCGATGCGCTTCTCTCGAGAGACCCGGTCCACGTCGACGTCCGTCCCTTCAGTCGGGCCGAACCCCTGCGCGCCGGAATTCGGCGCTCCATGGCCGATCACCCGGACGCCGAGCCTTTCGATCTGGGGACAGAGTCCGATATGTCCGGAAAGTCCGCTGAAATTCACGGCGGACCGGACTCTGGCGACTAGACTTCCGAGTTCAGATTTCCGATTCGGACCCAATGAGCATCCACACGCCTCCGCCCGAGGGCGGCCGCATCGTCGACGAACCGATGAGCGAAGCGCTGTCCAAGCGCTATCTCGCCTACGCCCTGTCGACCATCACCAACCGGGCCCTCCCGGACGTCCGCGACGGTTTCAAGCCGGTGCACCGGCGCATCATGTACGCCATGCACCAGATGCGCCTGAACCCGCAGGCCGCGGCAAGGAAGTGCGCCAAGGTCGTCGGCGAGGTGATGGGCAGCTACCATCCGCACGGCGACGCCTCGATCTATGACGCCCTGGTCCGCCTCGCCCAGGACTTCGCCCAGCGCTATCCGCTGGTCGATGGGCAGGGCAACTTCGGCAATATCGACGGCGATAACGCCGCCGCCATGCGCTACACCGAGTGCAAGCTGACCGCGGCGGCCGTGCTGCTGATGGAAGGCATCGATCAGGACTCGGTCGACTTCCGGCCCACCTATGACGACCAGGACGAAGAGCCGGTCGTTCTACCGGCCGGCTTCCCCAATCTGCTGGCCAACGGCTCCTCGGGCATCGCCGTCGGCATGGCCACCTCGATCCCGCCGCACAACGTCGGCGAGCTGATCGACGCCTGCCAGTTGCTGCTCGAGCGCCCGGAGGCGACGACCGAAGAGCTCGCGACCATCGTGCCGGGGCCGGACTTCCCGACCGGCGGCGTCGCGGTCGAAGGCCACGCCTCGATCCTGGAGGCCTATGAGACCGGCCGCGGCGGCGTCCGCCTGCGCGCGCGCTGGGAGACGGAGGACCTGGGCCGCGGCGTGTGGCGGATCATCGTCACCGAGATGCCGTATCAGGTGCAGAAGTCGAAGCTGATCGCCGACCTCGCCGACCTGATCGAGAACAAGAAGGCCCCGCTTCTGGCCGACGTCCGCGACGAGTCGGCGGAGGACATCCGCCTGATCCTCGAACCGAAGTCTCGGACGGTAGAGCCTGAAGTTCTTATGGAAAGCCTGTTCAAGCTTTCCGATCTGGAAGTCAGATTCCCGATCAATATGAACGTGCTGGATGCGACCGGCACCCCGCGGGTGATGGGACTGAAAGCCTGTCTCCAGGCCTTCCTGGACCACCGCCGCGAGGTCCTGATCCGCCGCGCCCAGTGGCGCATCGAGCGGGTCGAGAAGCGACTGCACCTGTTGGAAGGCCTGCGCATCGTCTTCCTCAACCTGGACGAGGTGATCCGCATCGTCCGCGAAGAGGAACAGCCCAAGGCCGTCCTGATCGCCCGGTTCGGCCTCACCGAGATGCAGGCCGACTATATTCTCGACACCCGCCTGCGTCAGCTGGCGCGGATCGAGGAGATGGCGATCGAGAATGAATTCAAGGAGCTGTCAGAAGAACTTGCCAACCTGCAATCACTGTCGTCGTCGCCGGCGAAGCAGTGGAAGCAGATCGGCAAGGATCTCGAGGCCGTGCGCAAGGCCCTGGTCTCTCCGCGCCGCACCACTATCGCTGAGGCCGTCGACAGCTCGGCCTTCGCTCCGGTCGAGGCCTTCATCCCGCGCGAGGCGATCACCGTCATCCTGTCGGAGCGCGGCTGGATCCGCGCCGCCAAGGGCAAGGTCGAGGATCCGTCGGAACTGAAGTTCAAGGAGGGCGACAGCCTCGCCTTCCTGGTGTCCGGTTACACCACCGACAAGCTGCTGGTGGCGGCCTCGGACGGACGCATCTTCACTGTCGGCGCCGACAAGCTGGCCTCCGGCCGCGGCCATGGCGAACCCCTGCGCCTGATGATCGACCTCGACGAGAAGGCCGAGATCATCAACATCCTGGCCCATCAGCCGGGCGGCAAATTGCTCGTGGCCTCCAAGGCCGGCTACGGCTTCGTCGCCCCAGAGGATGACCTGTTGGCCCAGAAGCGCGGCGGCAAGCAGGTGCTGAACGGCGACATGCTGGCGGCGATCCGGGTCACCGGCGATCACGTCGCGACCATCGGCGACAACATCAAGGCCCTGATCTTCCCCATCGCCGAACTGCCCGAGATGGGCCGCGGCAAGGGCGTGCGCCTGCAGAACTACAAGCAGGGCGGCCTGGCCGATGTGTCGGTGTTCAACGCCGAGCAGGGACCGGAGTGGGTCGACGGCGGCGGTCGCCGTCGCAACTGGCCCGACTGGAAGGAGTGGTTGGGCAAGCGCGCCCAGGCCGGCCGCCAGGGCCCGCGCGGCCTGCGTAAGTTCCGTTAGGTTGAAAACGGTGAAGCTGGCGCCGATTTCATTTCGGCGCCGGCCCGTCCGGCCTCATAATCAGCCTTGGCCCTAGGGGCTGTGTTTGGAGACTGAAATGCTCGTCACCCTGATCGTCATCGGCGTCATCATCGCCGTTGTCCTGCTGGTCGTCGTCGGCGCCTACAACAAGCTGGTCGCCCTGGATCAGCGCGCCGACCAGTCGTTCGCCGATATCGACGTGCAGCTGAAGCAGCGGCAGGACCTGATCCCGAATCTGGTCGAGACGGTGAAGGGCTACGCAACGCACGAGCGCGGCACCCTGGACGCCGTGACCGCCGCCCGCGCCGCCGCCGCCGGGGCCACTTCGGTCAATGACAAGGTCGCCGCCGAGAACATGCTGACCGGCGCCCTGGGCCGCCTGTTCGCAGTCGCCGAGGCCTATCCGGACCTCAAGGCCAACACCAATTTCCAGCAGCTGCAGATGGAGCTGTCGGACATCGAGAACAAGCTGGCCGCGGCCCGTCGCTTCTTCAACAGCGCCGTGGGCGAGTTCAACGCCGTTCGCCGTCAGTTCCCGACCGTCCTGTTCGCCGGCATGGTCGGCTTCGGCTCGGACAAGCCCTTCTTCGACTTGGGCGAGGCCGATCGCGCCGCCATGAGCGCCGCCCCGCCGCAGGTGAAGTTCTAAATTATCGCCATGGGTGCAGTCGGGCTCCAGACCCACATCTGGGCGAACAACACGCGGTCAGTCATGCTGCTGGCCAGTTTTCCAGTCCTGATGATCATGATCCTGTACGGGGTCCAGCTGATCCTCATGGGCTTCGGCTTTCTGCCCGGCACGGGGCGGGGGCTGGACGACGACATGATCCTGGCCGCCTCCTGGCTGGGCTGGACCGTGCCCTCGGCCTTCGTCATCGCCGGCGTCTGGTTCGTGATCGCGTACTTCGGCAACCAGGTCATGATCGACGTCATGACCGGTGCGCGTAAGGTTGAGAGGAAGACTGAGCCCCAGCTGTACAACCTGCTGGAAAACCTCGCGATCTCTCGCGGTCTGCGGACACCCGCGCTGCGCATCATCGAGAACGACAGCCTGAACGCCTTCGCCTCGGGCCTGCATGAGGGCCGCTACAGCATCACCGTCACCCGGGGCCTGGTGAACACCCTGACCCGAGACGAGCTGGAAGCGGTGCTGGCCCACGAACTGACGCACGTCATCAACAAGGACGTGCGGACCATGGTGATCGCCTCGATCTTCGCGGGGATCATCAGCGTCATCGCCGAACTGGTTTTCCGGGGCCTGTTCTACGCGGGGCGGGGCCGGGAGAAGAACAACAACGCAGGCCCGCTGATCCTGATCGGCCTGGCCTTCGCGGCGATCGGATTCGCGCTCGCCATCGTTGTCCGGATGATGCTGTCGCGAACCCGTGAGTTCGTGGCTGACGCGGGCGCGGTCGAGCTGACCAAGAACCCCGACGCCATGATCTCGGCCCTGCGCAAGGTCGAGGGGCGGTCCAACCTGCGCGGGCCGGATGAGCTGCAGCAGCTGTTCCTGGACAACCAACCCGACGGGCGAGGCCTGGAGGGCCTGTTCGCCTCCCATCCGCCGATCGCCAAGCGGATAGACGCGCTGGTGAAGTTCGGCGGCGGGCGTGATCCTGGTCCGTGGGGAGCGTCGGGGGCGGCGGGGCTGGGGAGCGAAACCTCGGTCCCGAGCGCCGGCTAGACGATCAGCCGCCAGCCCAGCCGCGTCAGCTGTTCCATCGGCCGGAACTCGGCCTTGTAGTCCATTTTCCGCGAGCCCTTCACCCAGTAGCCCAGATAGACATAGGGCAGGGCGACGGACGCCGCCTGGCGCACATGGTCGAGGATGGCGAAACGGCCCAGGCTGCGCTGGTCGAGGTCGGGGTCGAAGAAGCTGTAGACCATCGACAGGCCGTCCGAGAGCAGGTCCGTCAGGCAGACGCCGACAAGGTCGCCGGGCCCGCTGTCGGTCGAAGGCAGCCGGTATTCGATCAGATGGGTGCGGACGGCTGTATCCTCGACCATGGCGACGTAGTCGAGCCAGCCCATGCCGGTCATGCCGCCGCCGGGATGTCGGCCCTGGAGATAGCGGCGCAGCAGGTCGAACTGCTCGGTCGTCGCCTCGGCCTCGACCATGTCGCGCGACAGGTCGGCGTTGCGGTTCAGCACCCGCCGCTGCGACCGTGAGAAGTGGAATTCCGCCACCGGCAGCCGGACCGAGACGCAGGCGTCGCAGCTCTCGCAGGCCGGGCGGTAGGCGATGTTCTGGCTTCGTCGGAAGCCGGCCTGGGTCAGCTCGTCGTTGACGTGAGCGCCTTCGCTGAACGGCAGGTTCGCGAAGACCTTCCGCTCCGTCTGGCCCGGCAGGTATGGGCACGGGGCGACCGAGGTGAGGTAGAAGCGCAGCTGGCGCTGGGGAACAAAGCGGGTCACGGGGCGTAGCTCCCCACCCAAATCCGCCGACATTTTGGCGTCAGGCCGTACATGTCCTGATTTGGCGCTGCATCGCGCGGCGCCGCAAGCCCCTTCGCCCGAAGCGAGGGGCCGGCGGTCACAGGCTGGTGTCCGTGGGCAGGACCGGCGCCTCGCGCAGCAGCACGATGGCGATGCGGCGGTTGCCGGCCAGAGTGGGGTCGTCCGGGTAGAGCGGATCCGAGCCGGCCTTGCCCGAGACCTGATAGACGCGGTCGGCGTCGACGCCGGCGGCCTGCAGGACGAGGCGCGCGGCGTTGGCGCGGCCGGAGGACAGGGTCCAGTCGTTCGGGGCGGTGGCGCGGTTCGAGCCCGGCGTCGCCGAGGTGTGGCCGGTCACAGAGATGCGGTTGGGCAGCTGGTTGATGACCTTGGCGATGGCCCGCAGAAGCAGCTGGGCGCGCGGGTTCGGGCGGCTGGAGTTGGGCTCGAACATCGAGCGGCCCTCCTGGTCGACCAGCTGGATGCGCAGGCCTTCCGGGGTCTGGTCGATGATCAGCTGTTTGGACAGCTCGGCCAGCTCCGGCATCGACTGCATGGCTTGGCGCAGGGATTCGGCGGCGGAGGCGAAGTCCGCGGCTTCCCGGCGGGCGATCTCCTCGCGCAGCTCTTCTTCGCTGGCGGCGGCCAGATTGGAGCTCTGACCGGCCTCCTGCGGCGCGTTCTCCGGCGCTTCGGGGGCCAGCTGGCTGACGACCGACATCGAGCCGGCGCCCTTGGCGCCGTCGTCGCCCAGGGCCGTGCCGCCGAGAATCCCGCCGGACCCGGACGTGGTCTCCGAGACGCTGGCCGGTGCGAAATATTCGGCGATGCCGCGCTTCTGCTCCGGGTCGGTCGTGTTGATCAGCCACATGAGCAGGAAGAAGGCCATCATGGCCGTGACGAAGTCCGCGTACGCGACCTTCCAGGCGCCGCCATGGTGCCCATGGCCGGCGACCTTCTTCACCTTCTTGATGAGGATCGGACGATCACTCATGGACATGGGGCGGGGGCCTTAACGCTCTTCGTTAGCCACACAATCGGGGGTGGGCGTTAAGAAGCGGTTTGCATTCGCCCCGACGGCCTTGCCGAGGCGATGTGCCTCGCCTAGTCGAAGGGGGTGAGCGCTCCCCCGGACCCCGATTTCGATCCGACCGCCTATCGCCGGGCGCTGGGCGGATTCGCGACCGGTGTCTGTGTCGTGACGGCCCATACCGAAGCGGGGCCGCTGGGGATCACGGTCAACTCCTTCACCTCGGTTTCGCTGCGCCCGCCGTTGATCCTTTGGTGCCTGGACCGCGGTTCGTGGCGCCACGACGCCTTCGCCCGCGCCGACCGCTTCGCCGTGCACATGCTGCCGGTTGAGGACCGCGACATGTCCGACCGGTTCGCCTGGGGCGTCTGCCAGCTGTCGTCGGACGAATTCGACAGCTCCAGCCAGGAGCCGCCGCGGCTGAAGAATGCGCTGACCCGCCTGGACTGCACCGTGAACGACCGGATCGTCATGGGGGACCACCTGACCATCGTGGGCGCGGTGCATGGGTTCGAGACCCGGCCGGGCGACGCCCTGACCTACTATCGCGGCCGCTACGGCGCTGCGGCTCAGCCGGAGACTTGATCATGGCCATGCGGATCGGCTTCGCCGGGCTCGGCGTCATGGGCGCGCCGATGGCCCGTCACTTGATTGCAGCCGGGCATGCGGTCGCCGGCTTCAACCGCTCGCCGGAGAAGGCGCAGGCCTGGGCTGAGGCGACGGGCGGCCGGTTCGCCGCAACCATCGCCGAGTCGGCCAAGGACGCCGAGCTGTTCATCCTGTGCGTCGGCAATGACGATGACGTCCGCCAGGTCGTGGCTGAAGCCCTGCCGCATCTGGCGCCCGGTGCGGTGATCGTCGACCACACCACAACGTCGGCCAAGGTGGCGCGCGAGATGGCCGAGGCGGCGGCGCGGGATGGGCGGTCCTTTGTCGACGCGCCCGTCTCCGGCGGTCAGGCCGGCGCCGAGAACGGCCAACTCAGCGTCATGGCCGGCGGCGAGGCGGCGGCGCTCGAGCGGGCCGAGCCGGCTCTGAAAGCCTACTCGAAGGCGATCAAACACATGGGGCCGTCGGGCGCTGGCCAGCTGACCAAGATGGTCAACCAGATCGCCATCGCCGGCGTGGTGCAGGGACTTGCCGAGGCGGTGCATTTCGCCCAGGCGGCGGGGCTGGACACCGATGCGGTCTACGACGCCGTGTCCAAGGGCGCGGCGCAGTCCTGGCAGATGGACAATCGCTGGAAGACGGCGGCCAAGGGCGAGTTCGAGTTCGGTTTCGCCGTCGACTGGATGCGCAAGGACCTTGGGCTGGTGCTGGACGAGGCCCGGGCCAACGGGGCGCACCTCGCCGTGACGGCGCTGGTCGATCAGTTCTATTCCGAAGTGCAGGCGATGGGGGGATCCCGATGGGACACGTCGAGCCTGGCGGCGCGGCTGCAGCAACGGTCGCGGAGCCGCTGACGCTGGAGAATCCGGTGTGGCCGCTGTAGCGGACGCTGAAAACGAAGTTCGCAGTCTGGAGGGCGATGGCGGACGCCTTCTGATCGCCGGGCGCCTGGGGCTATGCCGGCAAAGACTTCGTCAGCGGGCTGCGGCGCGCCCGTCAGATCCTGTCCGTGCTGGAGCTATGGCGGATGGAGCGCAGTACTCCGGCCGGCTGACCGTCAGGCATGCTCGAGCACGGGCCCCGACGCCGTCGGACCGGCGGCGGGCGATCCTTCGCCCAGGAAGCGGACCTCGCCGGAGTGCATGTGCTTGACCGCAGCGACGACCTTGAGCGTGCCCTTCGCGATCGCCTGCGCCAGAGAGGTGTCGGCCGTAGCGAGTTTTTCGGCCACGCGACGCGCGTTTTCCTCGACCGCGCGGACCGCCATGTCGGGGGCGCCTGACCGGCGGGCGTCGAGCACGGCGGGGATGATCGGCACGATCATCTCCTCAAGCGATGGATCCAGCGGGGCCCGGCCGTCAACGATGGCCTCGGCGGCGGCGACGGCGCCGCAGCCGGTGTGGCCCATGACCACGACCAGCGGGCAGTGGAGATGCTTCACCGCATAGACGATCGAGGCCAGGCCGCGGCGGTCGACCGTATTGCCGGCGACGCGGATGCTGAACAGGCGGCCGAAGCCCTGGTTGAAGAGGATGGTGGGCGGCGTGCGGCTGTCGGCGCAGCCGACGACCGTCGCGATCGGGTGCTGGCCGCCCTGCAGTTCATCGAGGTCGCCCGCGTGCACATGCCCCAGGTTGTTCTCACCCCGCAGGAAGGCGGCGTTTCCCGCCTTGAGTTGAGCGAGCGCCTCGTCTGGCGTGGGTGGGCCAGCCGGCGCGGCGGCCGCCGGCGACGGTCCGGACACTGGCTCAGGATGGTGGACGGGCGCGCTCGAACGCGCAGGCTTTCCCCGACCGAACAACCACCGCATATCGTCCCTCCACGAACGCCGTTAACCGTTAACGCGTGTCGGCGAGGAAGAGCGCGTCGTCAAGGGGGCGGCCACGCCCCAACCCCATAGATGACCCCGGCGCCGAGGTCGTGCGGCTGGCGCCCGGTGTCCCCGCAGCGGAGGTGGTGGCGTCGACTTTCGCGATACTTTGGAGCCCGCCCCTGGGGCGTCGGCCTGATGGACGCGCATCCGGACCAGGCCGATAGTCCGCGGGTCGGGGATCGAGGAGTACGAACATGATCCTGAGACGTAGCAGCGGCCCGAGCCTGGTCGGTCGCACCGCCAAGACAGTCGGACGCACAGCCGTCATCGCTGGCGCCGCCACCGCCGTGTCGAACAAGGTGTCGGCCCGCCAGGCGCCGGCGCCTCCAGGCGTTGCGGCGCCGCCGGAACCGGCGGGCCTTTCGCCCGAGGCGATCGCGCAACTCAAATCCATCGCCGAACTGCATGCCTCCGGCGTGCTGACGGACGAGGAGTTCGCGACCCAGAAGGCGCGCATCCTGGGCTGACCTAGTGGGAGGGGAGGGGCCTATTCGGCCGGCGCTGTCCCGGTCGGCGCAGCGGCCGGCGGAATGCGCTCGATCCGGAAATTGGTGTAGCCGTACAGCACGTCCAGCAGGGGACTGACGTAGTTGAAGATGGCGTAGGGGAGGTATGCGAGCGTGGGCACGCCCAGCACCGCCGACATATAGGCCCCGCACGAATTCCAGGGCACGAGCGGCGCGGTGACGATTCCGCCGTCCGAGGCTGCGCGGGACAGATTGGTCGACGCCAGGCCGCGCTTCTCGAACTCGACCCGGAACAGGCGCAGCGGCAGGACCACGGCCACATACTGGTCCGCCGTGATCACGTTCAGGCCGACGGCCGTGCCGACCGATGTGGCGACGAGGCTGCCGGTGCGCCGCGCGCGGGTCAGCACCGGCGTCACCAGCTTGGTCAGGAAGCCGAACTCGTCCAGCAGCGAACCGAACGCCAGGGCGACGATGATCAGCCAGATGGTCAGCAGCATGCTGCTCATGCCGCCGCGCGACAGGAGATCGTCGACCGGCTTGATGCCCGTCTCCGAGTGGTAGCCGCCGGCGATCACCTGCCAGACCGACTTCACGGAGTCGATGAAGCCGCCGGTGGCTTCCGGAAAGGCCGCCAGCACGGCCTGGGGCTGGAGGAGGCAGGCCAGCAGACCCGCGAACAGCGCCGAACTCATGATCGCCAGCGACGCCGGCGCCTTACGTACCGACAAGAAGATCAGCAGGACGAGCGGCAGCAGGTTCAGCGGCGTGATCCAGAAGATCTGGTCCAGCGCCATCAGCTCGGAGTTGATCATGGCGTCGCCGACGCCGGGCGAGCGATCGGCGAGGCCGAGCATGGTCAGTCCTACGGCGGCGATCGCGAAGGCCGGAATGCTCACCCACGCCTGGTGGCGTAGGTGGACGTAGATGTTGTTGTCGCTCAGCTGGGCCGCGAGGATGGTCGTCTCGGACAGCGGGGACAGCTTGTCGCCGGTATAGGCCCCTGACACGACCGCGCCGGCGGTGATCACCGGCGACACGCCCGCCAGGGTCGCCAAGCCCATCAGGCCGACGCCTATGGTGCCGACGGTCGTCCAGGAGCTGCCGATGCCGAGCGAGATCAGGGCGCAGGCGAACAGGCTGGCGACGTAGAACCAGCTCGGATCGATCAGAGCCAGGCCGTAGTAGACCAGGGTCGGGATGGTCCCGGCCATGTTCCAGGTCCCGATCAGGGCCCCAATGGCGAGCAGGATGAAGATGGCGCTGACGACCGAGGAGACGCCCTTCTTCCCGGCCGACTCGACCTCGCTCCAGCTGTGCCCGTTCTTGAGGATGATGATCGAGGTGATCATCGCCGACAGCATCATGGCGACCTGCAGAGGGCCGTTCATGGCGTCGAGACCGAACAGGGCGACGGCGCTGCTGACCAACACGGTCAGCGCGATCAGGGGCGCGAAGGCGTCGAGGTAGGACAGCGGCCTGTGCGGACGTTCGGTCTCGGGATCGGCCGTGGGCATGGGCGGACTTTCACGTGTCGACGCAGTGAACATACGCCTGCGGCAGGGCCTGGTCATTGGCGAACGGCGGTCTCGCAGACCGTTGCGGTGGCCATCGGGGTTTCACCGGATACCGATCCTCAGGGCTTCCTGCCTTGATGTCGGGGGCCGTTGACGGCCGCTACGACCAGGAGCGCGTGTGGTGTTCACCTGTTCGACTGTCGATTCCGAGGGTGCAGCCGCAGGCTGCGGCTGTTGCCAGCCTGCCCTGAAGTTCGCCGCCGACCGGATCAGCCGAGGGCTTTCGCGGCGCGGATTCGTCGCCGGGGCGACCGGTTCGTTCGCTGCTCTTGGGCTGAGTGGGACCGTACGGGCGCAGGCAGTGCAGCCGCCGACGGCGTTCCGCAACTTCCTGCTGTTCGACGGCAAGGCGTCACGGACGCGCGGCGGCGTCCAACTGCTGGTCGAAGGCAATCGCATCACACGGTTGATCGAAGGCGACGCCGCACCGCCGGACGGGGCGCGGACGATCGACTGCGGGGGAGGGGTGCTGATGCCGGGGCTGATCGACGCCCACTGGCACACCATGTTCGCGGCCCTGCCGCTCATGGCTCTCACGACCGCCGATATCGGCTTCATCTTCCTCGCCGCTAGCGCCGAGGCGGAACGCACCCTGATGCGGGGCTTCACCACGGTGCGCGATCTGGGCGGGCCGTCGTTCCCGTTGGCCCAGGCCATCGACAGGGGCATGGCGACAGGGCCGCGGATCTATCCGTCCGGCACCATGATCACCACCTCGGGCGGCCACGGCGACATGCGGCCGTTGGAGGACATTCCGCGCAGCCCGGGCGGCCGGCTCAGTCATATGGAGCATATCGGCGGCGGCAGTATCGCGGACTCCATTGACGAGGTGCGGCTGCGGGCCCGCGAGCAGCTTCTTCAGGGCGCGACCCAGATCAAGATGGTCGGCGGGGGCGGCGTCTCGTCGCCGCGGACCACCCTGGACATGTTCACCTACGGCGAGGCCGAGTTTCGGGCCGGTGTCGAGACGGCGGCGGAGCGCCGCACCTATGTGGCTGTGCACGCCTATCCGCCGGAGCAGATCCAGCGGGCGATCGCCGCCGGAGTCCAGTGCATCGAGCATGGCCATATGATGGACGAGACCACGGCGCGGATGATGGCCGAGCGCGGCGTGTGGCTGAGCACGCAACCGTTCTACAGCGAGGAGGACCAGGCGCCCCTGACGGGTCAGAGCCGCGTTAACCTTCTTCAGGTCCTGGAGGGGACGGGGACGATGTATCCGCTGGCGCGCCGACACGGGATCAAGACCGCCTTCGGGACCGATCTGCTGTTCTCGCCGGAAATCCTGCCGCGCCAGGGGCTGATGCTGGCGCGCATGTCGAACTGGTACAGCGCCGCCGAGGCGCTGCAGATGGCGACGGCGCGCAACGGCGAGCTGATGGCGCTGTCCGGACCGCGCAATCCGTATCCGGGCAAGCTCGGCGTGATCGAGCAAGGCGCTATGGCCGACATCCTGGTTGTGGACGGCGACCCAACCGCGAACCTGAATCTCATCGCCGATCCGACCAACTTCAAGGTCATCATGAAGGATGGCACGATCTACAAGGACACACGGGCCGGCGTTTAGCGGCGCCATTGCCGGCTCTGAACCGCCATTTTCACTTCACATAATATATCTTAGGCGAACAATGCATGGGGCCGAGGACGGCCCGGAACTACGGCCCCCGCCGCCCTGTTTTGCTTACGGACGGTTGGTGGGCGCAACGGACAGGAGTTTCCGATGCGTGTGATGATCGGCGCCATGCTTGCGCTGCTGGCGGCCACCCCGCCCAGCGCAGCCCAGGACGAAGCCGCCGCCGCGATGCAGTCAAGGCCGCCCCAAGGCGGTCTCGAAGCCCTGGTTCACCGCGACACCTTCTTCCAAGGCGCGGTGCGCTCGGTCACGGGGCCGGAGCCCAACCTCAACCTGGCCTGGGACGCGCGTTCGATCCGCGTGCGCAGCGGCGAATGGCAGATCTGCACCGGCCGCAACTACACCGGGCGTTGCATCACGGTAGACCGCGACATGCCCACCCTGAGCAGCCAGTTCCGCAATATCCAGTCCATGCGGCCGACCGGCGGCTTCGGCACGGGTGTCGGCCAGTCGCTGCGCGGAGCCTCGTCCGAGTTCTTTCCGGCCCCCTTGCGCAACGGCCAGCGCATCGAGTGCACAGGCGGCGGCAATTCCAGCTGCGCCCGTAGCGAGGCCAACTCGTTCTGCCGGTCGGTCGGCTGGGTCATGTCGCGGACCCAGACGACCGAGACGGTCGATCGCAGATCCGTGGTCGCCGACGTGTTGTGCAGCCGGACGCCCTTCTAGGGGCCGGCCGCCCTTCCCGGCTCGCCAGCAACCGGGAAGCGGCGTAGGGTGGACGGCACGGCGAAAGGACGACCATGGCGGGCCTGAAGGACAAGCGCGGCTTCATCGACAAGGACCGGCTCGACCTGTCGGAACGCCAGGCGGTCGAATACTGGATGAAGCGCTGGGGCGTGACCCGCGACCAGATCACCGCCGCCCACCGCAAGGTCGGTCGGATGACCAAGGACATCGCGGCCGAGCTCGGGAAGAAGCGCTAGCGCGATTGTTGGTGAAAGGCCGAAATGGTTCGGAACGCGTCAGCTGATGCGCTTGTGTCGCCAAACGCTCGGTGCGGAATGATCAGCGCATTGTAGTTTCGGCGAGCGATCACAATTCCAACGGCTTCATTCGTGACCGAGTGGATCTTCGCCCACGGCACCTGAACGGCCTGCTTGCCGCGAACTGCCGTTATGCCTTTGTCGCCAAAGGTCAGTGTCCGCTCGTCGGCGCGATATCGCACCTGGGGCCACAGGACGGCGAACAGGATCAGTACAGCGCTGTAGATCAGTCCCCAAACGATCCCAGCGAATATGGAGCCGCCAATTCTCGTTATGGCGAACAATCCGCAGGCAAGCACGGGCACGCCGAGCAGGTAGACCCAGAACCCCTTGCGTACGATCGCACAGTACCAAAGCCATAGCTCGTTGCGCGTGAGGGCGTAATGGACCGTTAGCATCAGAGGTGGATCGTCCGCCCGTAGGCGTCCAGCGCCGCCTCGTGCATGGCTTCCGACATGGTCGGGTGCGGGTAGACGATGCCGTGGATGTCTTCCTCGGTCGCTTCCATGGTGATGGCGGTGACGTAGCCCTGGATCATCTCGGTGACCTCGTGGCCGATCATGTGGGCGCCGATCAGCGCGCCGGTCTTGGCGTCGAAGATCACTTTCACGAAGCCCTCGGTCTCGCCGGCGGCCACGGCCTTGCCGTTCACCCGGAACGGGAAGCGGCCGACCTTGACCTCGCGCTTGGCCTCGCGGGCCCCCTGCTCCGTGACCCCGACCGAGGCGACCTGAGGCTGGGTGTAGGTGCAGCCCGCGATCGGCGAGTGGACGTTCGGCGTCTTGTAGGCGGCGATGTGCTCGGCGGCGTGGATGCCTTCGTGGCTGGCCTTGTGCGCCAGCCAGGGCGCGCCGGCGCAGTCGCCGATGGCGTACAGGCCCTTCACATTGGTCTGGCAGTGGCTGTCCACATTGATGTGGCCGCGGTCCATGTTCACGCCCAGCGCTTCCAGGCCGATGCCGTCGGTGTTGGCGGTAATGCCGACGGCTGAGATGCAGACTTCGGCCTCGAGGGTCTCGGCCTTGCCGCCGGCCTCGATGGCAACCTGCACGCCCTTGCCGCCCTTGGACACCTTGGTGACCTTGCAGCCGGTGCGGAATTTGATGCCGCGCTTCTCGAAGGCCTTCTGGGCGGCCTTGGAGACCTCCTCGTCCTCGACCGGCATGATGCGGTCGACGGCTTCGACGATGGTCACCTCGGCGCCGAGGGCGCGGTAGAAGCTGCCGAACTCGACGCCGATGGCGCCCGATCCGATGACCACGATGGAGGCCGGCATCTTCTTCGGCGCCAGGGCCTCGCGATAGGCCCAAATGGTGTCGCCATCGGCCTCGAGGCCGATCTGCGGGATAGCCTTGGCGCGGGCGCCGACGGCCAGCATGACGGTCTTGGCCTCGATGGTGCGCGAGCCGCCGGCCTTCAGGGCCACGACGACCTTCGGAGCGGCGGCGCCCTTCTCGAGCTTGGCCGTGCCCTCGATCACCTCGATCTTGTTCTTCTTCATCAGGAAGGTGACGCCCTTGTTCATGGTGGCGGCGACGCCCCGCGAACGCTGGATGATGGCGTCGAAGTCGAACCCGACCTTGTCGGCCGACAGGCCGTAGTCCTTCAGGTGCGACAGGCTCTCGTACTTCTCACCGGACTTGAGCAGCGCCTTGGTGGGGATGCAGCCCCAGTTCAGGCAGATGCCGCCCAGGTTTTCGCGCTCGACGATGGCCGTCTTCAGACCCAGCTGGCTGGCCCGAATGGCGGCCACATAGCCGCCCGGTCCCGAGCCGATCACGATGAGGTCGAATTCGGCCATGGCTTCCTATTCTCCGAACCAGAACTCCGCGGAGGTGTTCTGACCCACCTCCCAGAGGAAAAAGATAAACATCGCCGGGCCCCATAGGAGTCCGATGTAGGCTGCGGTGTGAATCGCGCCTTTCAGGATCGCGAACGCCCAGCTAGGCCCGTAGTAGCCTTTCAGCCCGCGCGTAATCCAGACCTGATATCCGACAAGCGCCAGCGGCAGGCCGTAGCCTACGCCGAGCAGGTTCCAGATGGCCCCGAAGGCGAGCATCAGGAAGAGGATGCTGTGCGCCCAGAGGGCGAAGATGACGTGCTCGATCAACAGCCGCCCGCGGAAGAACAGCGGCCAGAGCAGCAGCCCATACAGCGGCATCATCAGCCACAGCGCCCGGGACATCCATGATGACAGGTTGGCGTTCAGCTTCGACGGATCCTGGATGATCGTGTGCATCATCCGCATCACCTCCCTGTCCAACTCGTCAGCCCCCTCGTTCTGACGCGCGGCCTGGTCGAAGGCGGCGAGGATCGCGGGATCAGGCGTCGAGTTGAGCGGCCGTTCGAGCGCGACCGTGGTGATGCGGAAGCCGCCGGCCAACCAGCTTTCCGGCGTGCTGCGCACCCAGGGCGCCTCATCGGAGGTGCGGTAGGCGGTGAACTGCAGCAGCTTCGTCCCGCTCAGGCCCAGGAACAGGAAGAACAGCAGCGACGCCGTCAGATAGAGGCGGATCGGCGGCAGGAAGCGGCTCTTGTCCCCTTCCCTGTGCGCGTGGGGAACCGACCCCGGCTCATGGATCAACGCCCAGGCGGTGCGGGGCACAGCGGCGGTGTAGGAGAAGATGGAATCGACGAACTCGACGCCGAGGTCCTTCATCCGCCGCGCCATCGGCAAGCTGTCGTGGCCGCAGTCATGGCAGTAGCGGCCGCGCAGCTTGGTCCCGCAGGTCTTGCAAAAGCCAGGCGCCTTGCCGGCTTTCGGGGGCGAGCGCCTCCGTCTTCGCCGGACGGGCGGAGACGGGTCGGATTCTGACGACGCGTCGACCAAGGGCTCCTCCCGCGAGGAACCATGGTTATGGCAGCAGGATCAGCGCCGCTTCAAGCTGAGCCGTTCAGGCGGCGCGGGGATACGCCACCGCCTGTCGCGGATCAGGCCAGCATGGTCACCGGGTCTTCGATCATCGCCTTGAAGACCTGAAGGAATTTCGCCCCGACGGCCCCGTCGACCACGCGATGATCGCAGGTCAGGGTCACGGTCATGACGGTGGCGACGGCGAGCTGGCCGTTCTTGACGACCGGACGCTGCTCCCCTGCCCCGACGCTCATGATGGCGCCCTGCGGCTCGTTGATGATTGAGGCGAACGCCTTGATTCCGAACATGCCCAGGTTGGACACGCTGAAGGTGCCGCCCTGGAACTCCTCGGGCTTCAGCTTGCGGTCACGGGCGCGCTTGGCCAGGTCCTTCGACTCGGTCGCGATCTGCGACAGCGACTTGGTCTCGGCCTTGCGAATGATCGGGGTGATCAGGCCGCCGTCGATCGCCACCGCCATCGCCACGTCGGCGTTGTGGTGCATGGCGATGCCTTCCGGCGAGTAGCTGGCGTTGGCCTCCGGCACCGCCTTCAGGGCCATGGCGCTGGCCTTGATGACGAAGTCGTTGACCGAGACCTTCACGCCGTCCTTCTCGAGAAGGGCGTTCACCTTGGCGCGGGACGCCAGCAGGCCGTCGATCTCGCAATCGATGGTCAGCGGGAAGTGCGGCACGTCGCGGAAGCTGTCGGTCAGGCGGCGAGCGATCGCCTTGCGCATGCCGTCCAGCGGAACGAGGTCGTAGCTGCCGTCCGGGATGCCCATCTGGGCCAGGCTCTGCACCTTGCGCGGCTCGGCGCCGACAGCGGCGGATGCTGCGGCGGGCTGAGCCCCGCCCTTGCCCGCGCCCTCGACGTCGCGCTTGACGACGCGGCCGTGCGGGCCGGTGCCCTTGATCGAAGCGAGGTCCAGGCCGGCCTGGGCGGCCAGACGGCGGGCCAGGGGCGACGCGAAGATACGGGCGCCCGCGGCCTTGGCCGGCGCGGCGGCGGCGGGCGCCGGCTGGGCGGTTGCAGGCGCGGCCGGGGCGGCAGCAGCCTTGGGCGCTTCCGCGGCCTTCGGAGCCGGAGCGGCGGCGCCGCCCTCGTCCTTGAGGCGGGCGATCGGCGTGTTGACCTTCACGCCCTCGGAGCCTTCGGCCACGAGGATGTCGGTGATTTCGCCCTCGTCGACGGCCTCGACCTCCATGGTCGCCTTGTCGGTCTCAATCTCGGCGATGACGTCGCCGGCCTTGACGGTGTCGCCGACCTTGACGTGCCATTTGGCGAGAACGCCTTCCTCCATCGTCGGAGACAGGGCGGGCATCAGGATGTCGGTCATGCGCGCTCCTTCACGTCTTCAGCGGCGAGCCGATGGGCCTCTTCCCAGCCCTTCATGATGTCCTGGAAGGCGGCTTCCCGGTCGAGGCCGACGTTGGCCTCGTAGGCACGGGCGAAGTTGTAGGCGAGCTCGGCGAGGATCGCGCCGGTCAGCTTGGGATCACGGGCCACCGGTCGGATGATCGACTGGGGCCGCTCGCCCACCCACCAGACGCGGATCAGTTCAATGACCTCGTCGATGTTCTCGTGTCGAAGCGCGGGTTCGGGGATCGGCAGAGCCTTGGTTTCAGCCGACATAGGTCACCTTCCGGACAGCATCCACGATCTTGTCGACGCCCGGAAGCGACAGCACTTCCAGGTTGGCGGCGTAGGGCAGCGGCACGTCTTCCTGGTGCACGCGCAGCGGCGGGGCGTCCAGGTAGTCGAACGCGTGCTCGATGACGCGGGCCACGACCTCGGCGCCGACCCCCATCGGACCCCAGCCTTCTTCGGCCGAGACCAGGCGGCTGGTCTTCTTGACGCTCTCGACGATCGTCTCGTGATCCAGCGGACGCAGGGTGCGCAGGTCGATCACCTCGCAGGAGATCCCCTCCCCGGCCAGTTGCTCAGCGGCCTGCAGAGCGAAGCCGACCATGCGGCTGTGCGCCGTGATGGTGACGTCCGTGCCTTCGCGACGAACCTTGGCCTTGCCGATCGGCACGACGTAGTCCTCGATGTCCGGCACGTCGAACTCGAGGCCGTACATCATCTCGTGCTCGAGGAAGACGACCGGGTTCGGATCGCGGATGGCAGCCTTGAGCAGGCCCTTGGCGTCGGCCGCGTCATACGGCGCAATGACCTTCAGACCCGGGACCTGGGCGTACCAGGCCGAATAGTCCTGGCTGTGCTGGGCCGCCACGCGGCTGGCGGCGCCGTTCGGTCCGCGGAACACGATGGGCGCGCGGATCTGGCCGCCCGACATGTAGAGCGTCTTGGCCGCCGAGTTGATGATGTGGTCGATGGCCTGCATGCCGAAGTTCCACGTCATGAACTCGACGATCGGCTTCAGGCCGGCCATGGCGGCGCCGACGCCCAAGCCGGCGAAGCCGTGCTCGGTGATCGGAGTGTCGACGACGCGCTTGTCGCCGAACTCCTGCAGCAGTTCGCGGCTGACCTTGTAGGCGCCCTGGTACTGGGCGACTTCCTCGCCGATCAGGAAGACCGACGGGTCGCGGCGCATCTCTTCGGCCATGGCGTCGCGCAGGGCGTCGCGGATGGTCGTCTTGACCAGCTTGGCGTCGGCCGGGATTTCCGGATCACGCAGTTCGACCTTCGGCGTCGCGCTGACCGGGGCGGCGGCCTTCTCGGGCTCGCCCGTGGCTTCGGCGGGCGCAGCGGCCGGAGCCTCGGCCTTCGGCGCCGGAGCAGCCGCGCCGTCCTCGCCCGCGAGACGGGCGATCGGCGTGTTGACCTTCACGTTCTCGGAGCCCTCGGCGACGAGGATTTCCAGCACTTCGCCCTCATCGACGGCCTCGACTTCCATCGTGGCCTTGTCGGTCTCGATCTCGGCGATCACTTGGCCGGCGGAGACGACGTCCCCGGGCTTGATGTGCCATTTGGTCAGCGTGCCCTCTTCCATCGTGGGGGACAGCGCCGGCATCAGAATGTCGGTCACGATCAGGCCTCCACGTAGACGTCTGTATAGAGCTCGGACGGATCCGGCTCCGGGCTTTCCTGTGCGAACTGCACGGCTTCGGCGACGATCGCCTTGATCTCGTTGTCGATGACCTTCAGCTCGTCCTCGGTGGCCTTCGCCTGTTCGAGGAGCAGCTTCACGTGCTCGATCGGGTCGCGGGTCTTCTTGACCTCGTCGACCTCCTCCTTGGTGCGGTACTTGGCCGGATCCGACATCGAGTGACCGCGGTAGCGATAGGTCTTCACCTCAAGGATGAAGGGGCCGCCGCCTTCGCGGGCGCGCTTCACGGCGCGGGCCGTGGCGTCGCGGACCGCGAGCACATCCATGCCGTCAACCTGCTCGCCCGGGATGCCGAAGCTGGCGCCGCGCATGTACAGCTCGGTCGTCGACGAGGCGCGCTCGATCGAGGTGCCCATGGCGTACTGGTTGTTCTCGATGATGTAGATGGCCGGCAGCTTCCACAGCTGGGCCATGTTGAAGCTCTCGTAGACTTGGCCCTGGTTGGCCGCGCCGTCGCCGAAATAGATGAACGAGACCGAATCGTCGCCGCGGTAGTGGCCGGCGAAGGCCAGGCCAGTGCCCAGCGCCACCTGGGCGCCGACGATGCCGTGACCCCCGTAGAAGCCGGTCGGCACGTCGAACATGTGCATCGAGCCGCCCTTGCCCTTCGACGAACCGCCGATGCGGCCCGTGAGTTCGGCCATCACTTCCTTAGGATCCATGCCCGCGGCCAGCATGTGGCCGTGGTCGCGGTAGCCGGTGATGATCTTGTCGTGGCCCTGTTTGACGCTCTCCTGAACGCCCACCGCCACGGCCTCCTGGCCGATGTACAGGTGGCAGAAGCCGCCGATCAGGCCCATGCCGTACAGCTGGCCCGCACGCTCCTCGAAGCGGCGGATGAGAACCATCTCTCGGTAGAAGCGCAGCAGGTCCTCCTTCGAGGCCTGGGGCGTATTGGGCAGCTTCGCCGCCTTGCTTGAATCACTCTTGGCGGCGGGGGCCTTCGCCATACCGTCTTCTCCCGGCTGGGCCCTTCGCCAGGTGGCGAAACGGGGGCCTCTTGTCGTTACGGAAAGGGGCTTTAGCAGCCTTCGTTCCCGAAACGCAAAGCGGGCTGGCTTGGCTGTAACGAAAGTTCACGCCGCCGGGGCGGAGCCCTTTGTCGCAGCGGGCGTGGAGACCCGGATCACATAATCGCGCGGGTCGGCGAAACCGAGCACGGCGCGGGCCCGCTCTTCCAGCAGGTCGCGCGACAGGCTGTTCGTGCGGAGGTAGCGAACCCGGATCTCGAGGTCCTGCCTTTGCTCCATGATTCCAGCGAGTTGAGCTTCTCGCCGGGCGAGCATGGCGTCGCGTTCATGACCACTCAGCAGGCCGCGCTCCCCCGTGAGGGCCTGAACGCCGAGGTAGGCGATCATCGTCAGAAGAATTGCTGACGGCAGGTACGGTTTCATCCGCTCGGGCACTGACGGACGCTCCTTCTGAGCGTGGACTCACGATTGACGGAGTCTGACCGAAAATGCCTAACGAACCGTAGCTTGACCGTAAGACCTGCGGTCCCTCCCCCCGCGCGGGCGAAGGGAGGGAGCCGGGAACCTTACTTCAGCAGCATGCCGGCGCCGAAATAGTCGCCCTGGTCGCCCAGCATCTCTTCGATGCGGAGCAGTTGGTTGTATTTGGCGGTGCGGTCCGAGCGGGCCAGCGAGCCGGTCTTGATCTGCCCGCAGTTGGTGGCGACGGCCAGGTCGGCGATGGTCGAGTCCTCGGTCTCGCCCGAGCGGTGGCTCATGACGGCGGTGTAGCCCGCGCGGTGCGCCATATCGACCGCATCCAGGGTCTCAGACAGCGTGCCGATCTGATTGACCTTGATCAGGATCGAGTTGGCCAGACCCTCGCCGATGCCGGCGGCCAGACGGGCGGGGTTGGTCACGAACAGGTCGTCTCCGACGATCTGGACGCGGTCGCCCAGGCGGTCGGTCAGGAGCTTCCAGCCGTCGAAGTCATCCTCGGCGCAGCCGTCCTCGATCGAGACGATAGGGAAGCGCTCGCAAAGGTCGGCCAGGTAGTTGACCATGCCCTCGGCGTCGAACGTCTTGCCTTCGCCAGCCATGACGTACTTGCCGTCCTTGAAGAATTCGGTGGCGGCGACGTCGAGGCCCAGGTGGAAGTCCTCACCGGCCAGGTAGCCGGCCGCCTGGCCCGCCTTGGTGATGAAGGCCAGAGCTTCCTCGGCCGAGGCCAGGTTCGGGGCGAAGCCGCCCTCATCGCCGACGTTGGTGTTGTGGCCGGCGTCCTTCAGCTGCTTCTTCAGGGCGTGGAAGATCTCCGCGCCCATGCGCAGCGCCTCGGAGAAGTTCTCGGCGCCGGTCGGCAGGATCATGAACTCCTGGATGTCGATCGGATTGTCGGCGTGGGCGCCGCCGTTGATGATGTTCATCATCGGGGTCGGCAGGATGCGGGCCGAGACGCCGCCCAGGTAGCGGTGCAGGGGCAGGCCGGCCGAGATGGCGCTGGCCTTGGCGCAGGCCAGGCTGACGCCGAGGATGGCGTTGGCGCCCAGGCGGCTCTTGTTCGGCGTGCCGTCCAGTTCGATCAGGGCGGTGTCGATGCGGCGCTGGTCTTCGGCGTCCATGCCCGAGAGCGCGTCGAAGATCTCGCCGTTGACGGCGTCGACGGCCTTCTGGACGCCCTTGCCGCCCCACAGATCCTTGTCGCCGTCGCGCAGTTCGACGGCCTCATGCGCGCCGGTCGAGGCGCCCGAGGGCACGGCGGCGCGGCCGAAGCTGCCGTCCTCGAGAATGACATCCACCTCGACCGTCGGATTGCCGCGGCTGTCGAGGATCTGGCGGGCGACGATGTCAGCGATGTCGGTCATGGGAGGACTCTGTTCTTTGAGGCGGCGGTCAGACGCCGCGTTTAGCCCGTAGCGCTCTGCTCCCGCAAGGAACGGATGACCGTCAGGTCCCAGGCGCGGCCTGCGTCACAGGCGTGTTTCCGGCCCGATAGGCGGCCGAGAGTTGTCGATAGTAACGCGAGTTGAAGGCGATCAGCGTCATGATCACCCCGAGGATCCCCGCCAGGGTGAAGACCAGGGCGATCCCCCGCTCCGGCCCGCGGCCGAACCAGTCGCCGATCAGATCGGCGCCGGCGCCGTCGGTCATCAGCGGAATGAAGACGAACTGGGTCAGCGGGCCGATCAGGAAGGCGGTTAGCGGCGAGGCGGCCAGTTCAACCGACATGGCGAAGCCGAACACCCTGCCCTGCCGCTCGTAGGGCACGACCTTCTGCAGAGTCGTCTGTTCGGCGGCCTCGGCATAGGGGCCGAGGAACAGCCAGATGAAACAGCCGATGGCCAGCAGCGGGATGGACGACTGGATGGTGAAGACGGCGCTGACCGACCAAACCGCCAGGTTGACCAGCAGCAAGGTGCGCAGCGGATTGGCGCCGAGCCCGGTGCGGGCGATGACGATCCCGCTGAGGATGAAGGCGCAGGAGACGAAGGCCCAAAGCAGGCCCCAGGCGCGGACGTCCATGAGCGACAGTCCGTAAGCGTCCATCAGGGCCATGAAGACCCCGCCCAGGAAGTTGTTGAAGGCGGCGAAGAAGATCAGAGCGAACAGGCCGGGGACGGCGGCGATGATCCGGATGGTGCCCCGAAGGTCCATCCGTTTCGGCTCGGCGGGCTGGTCGGACGGCGCCTCGACGCGGGTCTCGTCCACCTTCACGAACAGCAGGTGGGCGAAGGCCAGGAAGGTGAAGCCGAGCGCGAAGACCAGGGTGTAGAGCATGCCGCCCCAGGCGACGAGGAAGCCGCTGACCGCCGAGGTGGCGAGGAAGCCGACTCCGCTGACCATGCCGACCAGACCGTTGGCCTTGTCGCGTCGGTCCTCGGGAATCAGCAGGGTGACCAGGGTCGCCAGGGCGATGCCTCGGGGATTGCCGGCAATGACGCCGATCATGACCAGGGCGATGAAGGCCCAGAGCCCCACCCCGTCGACGCGGGTCAGCGACCCCTCCGGCGACAGCACCAGCACCACGAGGGAGACGCCGTAGAGCAGGAAGGAGACGGCGCTGGAGGCCAGCATGACCAGCTTCTTGCGGTGATGGTCGACGAGGCTGCCGAACCACATGCCCGACACCGCCGTCAGCACAAGATAGACACCGGCGATCATGCCGGTGGCGAAGACCGAGCGCGTCTCCAGATAGACCCAGAAGGTCAGGGCGAACCACACCGTGAAGTTGGTGATGTTGGCGACGAGGGTGTTCGCCAGCAGGTGATGGAACGGCTTCACGGCGGGCTCCCCCGTAGGCTCGGGTCAGGCGCAGCCTTCGACATATTCGATCGAGGGGCCGCCGCCGGCGATTCCGGACACCTTGCCGTCGCCGCCGATCTCGTACTTCACGCCGCGGGCGGCCGGGCTCGTGTGGTCGCTGCTCGACCAGGCGGTGACGTACTCAGCCGGCGCGTCCTGATATTTGTGCGGCGTGACGGTCGCGGCGGAACCGTAGACGCGCTTCACCTCAGCGGCCGGGTCGCCGATGTTCAGGGCTCGGTCGGTTTCGATGGCGGTGTTCTTGCGCAGCCAGACGCTGGTCAGCCGGCCGCCCTCAAGCATGACGAGGAGGCCCTCGGGAGCCCGAGACGGGTGGAACATGTCACAGGATTCGGGATCGGCCCCGCCGACCGCATTCGGATTCGAATCAGCCCCCAGGGCGGTCTCGACCTCGGCCTTGGTCATGCCGATGCGCAGGGGGCCGAACCCCTGGGCCGTCAGCTTGTCGGCGGCGGAGACCGGCGCCTCGGGCGTAGTGGCCGCAGGCTCCGCCGGCGACCCGGGCGCCGGGGCGGCGTCCTTCGGTTCAACAGGGTCAGGCGCGCCGCACGCGGCGAGGCTGAGCGCGGCGATCGAAGCGAGCGCGAGGGGGCGGATCATGGGCGTCTCCAGCTGTTGAGCTGGATTGAACGCACGAAAACGGCGCGCGGTCTCCCGCGCGCCGTTCGAAAGGCTAACAGCCGAGTGGAAAGACCTAGTCTTCCTTCGGGGTCAGGACCTGGCGGCCACGGTAGGTGCCGGTCTTCAGGTCGATGTGGTGCGGGCGCTTCAGCTCGCCGGTGTCCTTGTCTTCGACGTAGGCGTTGGTGCCCAGGGCGTCGTGGGCGCGGCGCATGTTGCGACGCGAGGGCGATACTTTGCGCTTCGGAACGGCCATGTCCGTCTCAATCTTCTTAAAGTCGGCGCCGGTGAAGGCGCGAAAACAACAGCGGCGGCCCCCGGAAGAGCCGCCACGCGAGCGCGGGCTTATGCCTCAATGCGCCCGGGAGTTCAACCCCGCTGACGCGCATCCCATGCGGCCCGTGAAAGCCCATAGTACAGGCTGTCCATCCAGACCCCTCCGACCTCCCAGGTGCGCTGCGCCGAACCGGTGCGCACGAAGCCGAGTCGTTCGAGCAGGCGAATCGACGCGGCGTTGGCTGGATCGACGTCGGCGGTTAGCTCGTCCAGCGGCCGGGTGGCGAAGACATAGGCGATGGCGGCGCTGACCGCCTCGCTGGCCAGCCCCTGACCCCAGTGGTCAGGATGCAGGATGTAGCCGACCTCGGGCAGCTTCCAGAAGCCGGCCTTGCCGATCACCCGACCGTCCAGCTCAATGACGAAGTCGGGATGATCGGGGCCGTTCGCGATCATGCTGTCGAGCCAGGTGCGGCTCCGCTCAAGGCTCTCGTGCGGCGGGGTCGACCACCATTGGGTGGCGCGGGGGTCAGACAGGACGGCATGCATCGCGTCCAGGTCGTCCGCCTGGGCGCCGCGCAACACCAGCCTTTCAGTGACCAGTCGCATCAGTCGAGCGCCCGCTCCATGACGATGAAATACAGGTCATCCCGGAGCGGCAGGCCGAAGCGGGGATTGCCATAGGGGAACGGCAGGGTCTCGCCGGTGTCGGCGTAACCCAGCCGCTGGTACCAGGAGACCAGGGTGTCGCGCTGCGGGAAGACCGAGATGCGCGAGCGACGGGCTCCGAACCGCTCCGCCAGAAGAGTGTGCACGGCCTCGACCAGCTGACGGCCGACGCCGCCGCCCTGAAGCGTCGGGCTGACCGAAAGCATGCCGAAGTAACCGGTCTGTTCGCCGCGGTCGGCATAGAGGATGCAGCCGACCAGCGCATCGCCGCGCCAGGCCGTCAGCAGACCCTGCTTCGGATCGGCGAGAACTTCAGCGAGGTCTTCGGGGTCAGTGCGCTGACCGCCCAGCAGATCGGCCTCGGTCGTCCAGCCGGCGCGCGAGACCTCGCCGCGATAGGCGCTCTCGATCAGGCGGTGCAAAGCGGGAATGTCGGCGGGGCCGGCGTCCCGGAAAGTCAGCTCAGTCATGCTCCAGCATTTCGGCGACCCGCTCGCCGATGGCAAGCGAGCTCGTCAGCCCAGGACTCTCGATCCCGAACAGGGCGACGAGGCCGGAGAGCCCATGGTCGTCACGGCCGCGCAGTTGGAAATCGGGCTGATCGTCACCGGGGCCGTGCAGCTTCGGCCGGATGCCTGCGTAGTCAGGGACCAGCGCGCCTTCGGGCAGACCCGGCCAAAAGCGGCGGATGTAGCGCTCGAACTCGGCGGCCTTGCCGGGATCGACGGAATAGTCCTCGGCCTCGACGTAGCTGAGGTCAGGACCGAACACGCCCTGCCCGCCGAGGTCCCTGCGGTAATGTGTGCCGAGCGCGCCCGGGATCGGCGGCGGATAGATCAGACGCTCAAACGGTGCCTTGCCGGTCAGGCGGAAGTAGATCCCTTTGCCAAGGTGGCCTTCGGGGATGCGGTCCGCCGGATAACCTTCGATCCGCGACGCGACCGCCTGGGCGGAGAGGCCGGGGGCGGTAACCAGCAGGCGCGAGGTCAGGGTCGCGCCGCCCTCCCCGCCCGCCGTAATCGTAAAGCCGCCGTCCGGCAGCGGCTCGGCGCGCTCGAAGGGCGTGGAGGCCACCACCGAGCCTCCCGCGTCCTCGATCTCCCCCTGCAGGGCCAACATATAGTCGTGGCTCGCGAACAGGCCGCTCTCCGGCGACAGGATCGTCGAATGGGCGTTCAGGCCCGGCTCGAGCGCCTGCGCCTGGGCGCCGGTCAGGTGCTCCAGACCCTCGACGCCGTTGGCGACGGCCCGCTCATAGATGGCCTCGATGCGGGCGACCTCGGCCTCTTCGGTGGCGACGACCAGCTTGCCGCATTTGCGGTAGTCGACCTTGTGGCTGTCGAGGAAGGCGTAGAGGGCGCGGCGGCCCGTGACGCACAGTTCGGCTTTCAGCGAGCCGGTCGGGTAATAGAGGCCGGCATGGATGACCTCGCTGTTGCGCGAGGAGACGCCCTGGCCGATGTGCGGCTCGCTCTCGAGGACCAGAACCGACAGTCCCCGCTTCGCCAGCGCCCGGCCGCAGGCCAGGCCGACCGCGCCGGCGCCTACGACCGTCGCGTCGAAGTCGAAGGTCACGGAGCTGTCTTCGAATTCTGGGGGGCGTAGAGCGCGTCGGCCCTCGCCTCGAAACAGGCCATCAACTTGGAGACCGCCCGGTCGAAATTGGCCTGCAGCATCATGTCGAGCATCCGCGAGCGAAAGGCGAAGTCGATCATGAACTCGATGCGCGTACCCGCCGGGTCGGGGAAGAACTCCCAGCGGTTCTTCAGATGGTGGAAGGGGCCGCGCAACAAGCCGACCTCGACCATCGGCCTGTTCTCGTCATGCCGCACCCAGGTCGAGAACCGTTCCTTGAGGAAGGAGAAGCCGACCGAGGCCTCGGCGTCGACGACGCAGATGCCGGGCCGCTCCTCGCGCCGGTTCCAGGTCCGCATGCCGGTGACCCAGGGCACGAACTCCGGATAGGCGCCGACGTCCGCGACCAGCTTGGCGAGCTGCTCGGGCTGATACGGAAGGATCTTGGTGACGCGGTGGACGGCCAAGCGCGGCTCAGCGGCCGGTCTGGGCCAGACGCGCGGCCTTCAGCCGGGCGAAGTCGTCGCCGGCGTGGTGCGAGCTGCGGGTCAGCGGTGAGGCCGAGACCATCAGGAAGCCCTTGGCCCGGGCGATCGCCTCATAGGCCTTGAACTCTTCCGGCGTGACGAAGCGCTCGATGGCCGCATGCTTGCGGGTCGGCTGCAGGTACTGGCCGATGGTGATGAAGTCGACGCCGGCGGAGCGCATGTCGTCCATCACCTGCATGACCTCTTCCTTGGTCTCGCCCAGGCCGACCATGATGCCGGACTTGGTGAACTGGTTGGGGTCTCGCTCCTTGACCATCTGGAGCAGGCGCAGGGAGTGGAAGTAGCGGGCTCCCGGGCGGATCTTCAGATAGAGCCGCGGGACGGTCTCGAGGTTGTGGTTGAAGACGTCCGGGGTTGCGTCGATCATCACCTCGGCCGCGCCGTCCTTGCGCAGGAAGTCGGGAGTCAGGATCTCGATCGTCGTGCCGGGCGCCTGCAGGCGGATCTGGCGCACGACCTCGGCGAAGTGAGCCGCGCCGCCGTCGACGACGTCGTCTCGGTCCACCGAGGTGATGACCACGTGGTTCAGGCCCATCTGCTGGACGGCCAAGCCGACCTTGGCGGGCTCTTCGGGATCCAGCGGCTGCGGCAGGCCGGTCTTCACATTGCAGAAGGCGCAGGCCCGAGTGCAGGTGTCGCCCATGATCATCAGGGTGGCGTGCTTCTGGCTCCAGCACTCGCCGATGTTCGGGCAGGCGGCCTCCTCGCAGACCGTGTGGAGACCCTTCTCCTTCACGATCGCCTTGGTGGCGTTGTACTGGCCCGACCCCGGCGCCTTCACCCGCAGCCAGTCGGGCTTTTTCAGCACGACGGAGTCCGGGCGGTTCTGCTTTTCGGGGTGACGCAACTCGGCGGGCGTCTTCGTGAGGGTGTCGATCAGGGTGACCAAGACGTCTCGGCTCCGGGCGGTACGAAGGCGCTATGTCGTCCTTCCACAAGGCGAAGGCAAGGCGGCTGTCCGCCTCACGGCGGGTAACACATCTTTTCAACCCCGTTACGCATCTCTAGTTTGCGCATTCAGAAAAAGGGCGCGGGGGGAACCGAGGCCCGCACGGAGGCTGTCTTTTGCGCGTACCCCTGGACCTGAAGGCCGGCGAAGAAACGATCTTCGACGCCTTGATCGCCGCGCGGGAAACCTTTGGCGACAAGGAGATTCTGGAGGACCAGGATCGCAAGCCGCTGACCTATACGGGCCTGATCCGCGCCGCCTTCGTGCTCGGGCGCAAGATCGCCGCCATGACCGAACCGGGTGAGCGCGTCGGCATTCTGCTGCCCTCCAGCATGGGCGTTGTGGTCACCTATTACGGCCTGCATGCGCACGGCCGCGTGCCGGTGATGCTGAACTTCACGTCGGGCGAGCGGAACATCAAAGCGGCGATCCAAGCCGCCGGCGTGCAGAAGGTGCTGACGGCCAAGCGCTTCATCTCGCAAGCCAAGCTCGAGGATCTCGTGGACGATCTGGCGACGGTGGCCGAGATCGTCTGGCTGGACGACGTGCGCAAGACCATCGGCCTGCCGGACAAGCTCTACGGCCTGATGGCCGGGCTGATGCCGAAGCGCTTCCGGGTGAAGACCGAGCCGCACGATCCGGGCGTGATCCTGTTCACCTCGGGCAGTTTCGGCGCGCCCAAGGGCGTGGTCCTGAGCCAGTGGAACCTGGTCGCCAACTGCCGTCAGGTGGCCCAGCACATCGACCTGAAACCAGAGTGGGTGATGTTCAACCCGCTGCCGACCTTCCACTGCTTCGGCCTGACGGGCGGCGTGCTGCTGCCGCTGCTGCAGGGGATGAAGGCGTTCCAGTACCCTTCCCCGCTGCACGCCAAGCAGATCGTCGAACTGCTTCCGGATGTGAAGGCCTCGATCCTGTTCGCGACCGACACCTTCCTGAACCAGTACGCCCGCGTGGCCGGGCCGGACGACTTCTCGACCCTGCAGTTTGTCGTCGCCGGCGCCGAAAAGGTGCGCGACGAGACCCACCACCTGTTCAACACCCGCTTCCACGGCCTCAAGCTGCTGGAGGGCTATGGCGCGACTGAAGCCTCTCCGGTCGTGGCGGTGAACCATCCGGACCGCAACCGGCCGGGCACCGTGGGACAGGTTCTTCCGGGCCTCGACTGGCGCCTCGATCCCGTACCCGGCATCGACGAAGGCGGCCGCCTTTTCCTCCGCGGCCCTAACGTCATGGAAGGCTATCTGTCGCCAGAGGATCCAATGGCGATCGAGCCGCTCACCGGCGGCTGGCACGATACGGGGGACATCGTCGACATCGACGACGAGGGCTATGTCTCGATCCTCGGACGGGTGAAGCGGTTCGCCAAGATCGGCGGGGAGATGGTCTCGCTGACGGCGGTCGAGGGCCTGGCCAGCGCCGTCTGGCCCGAGGCCCGGCACGCAGTGGTCTCGATTCCGGACAGCCGCAAGGGCGAGAAGCTGGTCCTGGTCACCGACCGCAAGGACGCCGACGTCGCCCGCCTCGCCGAATGGGCCCGCAACCACGGCGCGCCCGAGCTGGCGGTGCCCAAAAAGATCATGCGCGTCGGCGAGGTGCCGGTGCTGGGCACGGGCAAGACCGACTACGTCGCCATCCAGCAGATGGTCGAGGTCGACAAGGCGGCCTGACCGCCAATCTTTGAACTGATCCCGACTCGGTTACACACTGGCGGCCTCGCCATGAGGAGGGCTGCCATGTTCAACCGTGTCTCAGCGTACCAACCCCAGCTTCTCAGCGTGCTGCGCATCGTCGCCGGCCTGCTGTTCGTCTGCCACGGCACTGCCAAGGTGCTGGGCTTCCCCGTCGTACCGGGCGTTCCTGCGCCCGGCCTGAGCGTACCGGGGCTCTCCGGCCCGCTGGAACTGATCCTCGGGACCCTGTTCCTGCTCGGCCTGTTCACGCGACCGGTCGCCTTCCTGGCGGCGGGCTTCTGCGCCGTCGGCTACTGGATGATCCACGCGCCGCAAGGACCGTTCCCGATCCTCAACGGCGGCGAGACCATCGCCCTGTACTGCTTTGTCTTCCTGTACTTCTTCGCCGCCGGTCCGGGGCCGTGGTCGGTCGACGCGACGATGAAGCGGGCCTAACCGATTTTCACGCCCGTCATCGAGATCGAACCACCCTCGATGACGTCATTGAAGAAGCTCACGTCGTCGCCCGGCAGGCGCTGGGCGGCGACGTAGAGCAGCGGAAGATAATGTTCGTCGGTCGGCACGCTCATCTGGGCGTCCTCGGCCAGGCCGACCCAGTCGACGAGGGCGTCGTCATCGCCGCGGATCAGGGCGGATTTGACCGCCTCGTTGAAGTGGCTCGCCCATTCGTATGGGTCGCCGCCGGATCGCTTCCAGGTTCTGAGGTTGTGCACGAAGTCGCCGGAGCCGGCGATGATCACCCCCTCGTCACGCAGAGGACGCAAGGCCTTGGCCAGTTCATAGTGGCCGCGGGCGTCGAGGCGCTGGTTCAGGGACAGCTGCACGACCGGCACGTCCGCTTCAGGCCAGACATGGGCCAGCACCGACCAGGTCCCGTGATCCAGGCCCCATTGCGTCGTCTGCACCGCGCCGGTCAGCTCGGAGACCCGCGCCGCCAGTTCGGGCGAGCCGGGCGCCGGATACTGCATCGCATGCAGTTCGTCCGGGAAGCCGCCGAAATCATGGATGGTTTCCGGCCGTTCCTGGGCCGTCACTCCGAGCCCGCCGGTCTCCCAGTGGGCGGAGATCATCAGCACGCCCCGGGGCTTGCCGACCGCCTCGCCCAGCGCACGCCAGCCATCCGCATGGACGCCGCCTAGGGCGTTCATGGGGGAGCCGTGACCGAAGAAGATGGCAGGCTGACGGGGCTGGGACACGACGACTCCATTCTGTAACTGATGAAGTATCTAATATGGGGCGAGCCCCTTCCCTCGCAAGCCTCAGGCCTGGCTGATCCTCGGCCCGATCGGGCAGACCCGGTCGTAGAAGGCTGGATCCGCCGGAACCTTGCCACCCTGCAGCAGGCGGAAACGGTGCTCCACCACCATGGCCTGCTGCTCGATGTTCAAGTCGCCCCAGGCGCAGTCCATGCCGACCGGGTATTCGTAGGACGACGGCTTGTCGCCCGCGCGGATCTTGCCGGTGATCAGGTTCACGCCCTGCTGCGCCTGCCAGACATGGGTCAACTCGTGGATGAAAGTCGCCCGCAGCTTCAGGGACTCTGCGGCGATGTCCGCCGGGAGCGTCCGCCAGGGCCAGACGATCCATTCGCGGGCGAACCAGCGACCGGGCACGAAGGCGCGGTCGAAGGGCCAAGGTGAGGCCAGGAACCGGATGCGGTCGAGATCGAGGGCGTCCCCGAAGGCGCTTTCGGCCAGCACCCGTTCGCCGTGAGTCAGCGTCCGGCTGCCGAGCGGCCGGACCGGCCAGGATTCAAGGACCGGCATAGCCGCCTGTCGGGCTCACCCACTCCCAATGCCAGGGCTCGTAGACATAGGGCACGAAGCCGAAGCGGCCGGCGTTGGCCACCAGCCAGCGGTAGGTGGCGCCGCGGGTCATCTGCCGCCGGCTTTCCGGCGAGGTGTTGTCGACGCCCATGCCGTAGCCCTGTCCCACGTACAGGTCGACGGCGGTTCCAGTCCGGTGCGGCGAACAAACGGCGCGGCGCAGGCCGTCGCAGTTGCCCTGGGCGGCGCAGCGGGCGGCGTCGGCTTCGGGATCCCGGAAGGCCGAGAAAATCTGCAGGAGCTCCGGATTGGCTGCGACCTCGGGCACTTCAGCGCGGGCCGCCGCGACCATCTGGCGATACGCGTCCAGCACGTCACGGCGCAGCAGCCGGGTCAGGCGATCGGCGTGTTCCTCCGACTCGACCAGGTATCCGAGCTGGTACAGCGGCGGCGGCGCCGGGCACGGCTCCTCGCGCACCCGGGCCATGATGAAGGGTCGGCGGCCCTGCCAGAGGCCCTTGAAGACCAGGAAGGTCTCGGTGTCGAACCAACCGGTCGCCGGCAGGGCGTTGGCCGCCTGGAACCCGGCGAGAGCCTGGGCGAAGCGTGGCGAGTTCGGTGCGCAGTTGGTGCCGATCTCCCTCTGGATCAGCGGCAGGTAGATCTCCCAGCCCCACTCAGCAGCGCCGAACGGCGTCCATTCGAGCGAGTAGAACGAGACCGCATTGGCCATGGTCGGGCCGGCCCATTCGGCCTCGCCCGCGTCGCAGACTTCGGGCCCGCGCTCCTGGGCCCTCGCAGGTCCTCCGAAAGCGAGAACCGCGACGGCGCTGAGGGCCAACAGGACGGCACGCATCGACATGGGGGGATGGTGACCCCGAACGCCGAGTCCCGGCAAGAGGCTTCACGCGAACGTCGGCGAGCGGGACCGCCGGGCACGTCTCGCGCGCCGGCGGCAAAGGCGGCATGCTGGGCCGCGGCCGACTCGCGGCCGTGCTCCGGACTCGTCCATGACCGACGCCGCCCAGACCGCGCCCGCCGCCCAGCCGGCCGCTTCCTCCGCGCCCGTGCGCCGCTCCAATGCGGTGCTGGCGGCGTTTTCGAGCGTCTGCCTGCCGCTGGCGGCGTTCGGCGTCGCCCTGCCCGTCACCCTGCCGGACTTCTACGCCACCTTCGTGGGATTGGAGCTGGGGGCGGTGGCGGCGATGTTCATGATCGTCCGTCTGATCGACATCACCTTCGATCCGTTCATCGGCTGGGCCATGGACCGGACCAAGAGTCGGTTCGGGCGCTATCGCCCCTGGCTGGTGCTAGCGACGCCAATCTTGATGCTGGCGGCCTATATGATGTTCGTCGCCGTCCAGCCGGGCGCGGGCCCGATATTCCTCTTCGCCTGGCTGCTGGTCCTGTATCTCGGCTTCTCGATCGGCACGCTGAGCCAGTTGGGTTGGGCCGCAGTCTTGGCGCCCGAATACGACCAGCGCAGCCGCGTCTATGGCTGGTGGCAGGTGTTCAACATCATCGGCGTGGTCCTCATCCTGATCCTGCCGACGGTCGTGGAGAAGACCGGCATCGGAGACTACGCCGACGGCGTCCGGATCATGGGCTGGGCGATCGTCATCGCCCTGCCGGCGACCGTAGGCCTGGCGCTGCTGGCTGTTCCCGAACCCATCACCAGCGGAGGCCAACCGCACGGCAGTCTTGGCGCCTATGTGTCGTTGTTCAAGAAGCCGGTGGTGCGCAAGCTGCTGTTCGCGGACCTGCTGCTGGGCATCGCGCCGGGGATCACCGGCTCGCTGCTGTTCTTCTTCTTCGGTCAGATCAAGGGCTACGACCATGCGCAGGCCGGACCGCTCATGGTCCTCTACTTCATCGGCGGCCTGTGCGGGGCGCCGTTCTGGGCGTGGCTGGCGACGCGGGTCGGCAAGGATCGCGGCCTGGCCATCGCCGGGATTGCGTCGGCCGTCCTTTATCTCGGGGCGACGCTGGCGCCGGGGCACAACTTCGTCTTGACCGCCATCGTCATGTTCATCGCCGGCCTGCCCTATGCGGCCGGCTTGTTCCTGACCCGCGCCATGATGGCAGACGCAGGCGACGAGGAGCGCTACGAGACGGGCGTGGACCGCACCGGGCTGATGCTGTCGATCCTATCGGCGACGACCAAGATCGGCCACGTCGTCGCTCTGGTCCCCTATCTCATCCTGCAGTTCGTGGGCTTCCGCGCCTTGCCGGGGCCGGGAGGCAATAGCGAGACGTCTCTGATCACCCTGCAGGTCCTCTTCATCCTCGTCCCCGCCTTGCTGATGGCGGCGTCGGCCTGGGTGCTGAAGGGCTACCCCCTGACGGCGCGCCGGCACCACGAAATCCGCCGGGCGCTTGATGAGCGCGATGCCGCCGCGGCGGAGGCGGCATGAGCACGCCCGTCGGCCGCCTGATCGCCATCATGGCCAAGCTGCGGGCCCCGGTCGGCGGCTGCCCGTGGGATGTCGAGCAGACCTTCGAGACCATCGCGCCCTACACGCTCGAAGAGGCCTATGAGGTCGCCGACGCCATCGAGCGCGGCGACATGGACGACCTGCGCTCCGAGCTGGGCGACCTACTGTTCCAGGTCGTGTTCCACGCCCGCATGGCTGAGGAGCAGGGTCTGTTCGCCTTCAACGATGTCGCCAACGCCATCGCCGACAAGTTGGAGCGGCGCCATCCGCACGTCTTCGGCGACGAGGCCGCCAAGCCCGACGGCGCCGCCCAGAAGGCTCGCTGGGAGGACATCAAGGCGGCCGAGCGCAAGGACAAGGAGCAACACGGCGTGCTGGACGACGTGCCGGTCGGCCTGCCTGCCCTCGCCCGCGCCGCCAAGCTGACCAAGCGCGCCGCCCGCGTCGGCTTTGACTGGCCCTCGACGGACGAGGTGTTCGACAAGTTCGTGGAGGAGGTCGCCGAGCTGCGCGCCGAGATCGCCGCCGGCGACCTGGAGAAGGCGCGCGACGAGATGGGCGACCTGCTGTTCGTGCTCGCCAACCTGGCCCGCAAGCTGGGCGTCGAGCCCGAGGACGCCCTGCGCGGGGCCAACGCCAAATTCGTCCGCCGCTTCCACTTCATCGAGGCGCGGCTGGCGGAGGACGGGCGCTCGCCCGAGCAGTCCGACTTGGCCGAGATGGACCGCCTGTGGGACGCGGCCAAGGCGGCGGAGCGGGCGTGAGCCGCTACGACCTGATCGTCTTCGACTATGACGGCGTCGTGGCGGACAGTGAGCTGCTCAACAACCGCGTCCTGGCCGAGCTGCTGACGGAGTGCGGCCTCGCGACAAGCCTGGATGACTCGCTGTCGATCTACATGGGCAAGCGCTGGCTCGACTGCGTGCCGCTGATCGAAGAGCGGCTGGGTGGTCCGTGCCCCGATCATGTGCATGGCGAATGGACCCGCCGCTGCCACGACCGCGCGACGACGGAGCTGACCCCGGTCGCGGGCTTCCTCGATTTCCTGGCGAGCCGTCGGGAGCGACGCTGCATCGCCTCATCCAGCCCGGTAAGCTGGATCGAGATGGGGCTGGAGCGGTTCGGCGTCGGCGCGACCTTCGGCGGTCCGATCTTCAGCGCGGCGGTGCATGTGACGCGCGGCAAGCCGCACCCGGACCTGTTCCTGCACGCGGCCTCGGCGTTGGCGATCGAGCCGGAACGGGCGCTGGTCATCGAGGATACGCCGACCGGCGTCCGCGCGGGCGTGGCGGCGGGGATGACGGTCGTGGGGCTGTGCGCCGGCGGGCATATCCGGGATGGGCATGCGGAGCGTCTGCTGGCGGCGGGGGCGCATGAGGTCGTGGGGAGCTATGCCGAGATTGAAGTGCTGCTGGGCCGCTAGGCCAGGGTTGCAATCGCTTCTGTCGGCCTCTCAATCCGCCTAGCCTCCGCCGTCTCCTCCCCGTGGCGCAGCCATGGGGAGGGGGACCGCGAAGCGGTGGAGGGGCGAATGACCGGGAGTGACACCGTCCTGCGGGCAAGGGAACTGCGCCGTCGGCTGTCGCCGCCAGAGGCGCGGCTTTGGATTCGGCTTCGAGGCCGCCGACTGGAGGGGTTCAAGTTCCGCCGACAGCACCCGGTCGGGCCGTTCATTCTCGACTTCTACTGCGCCGAGGCGAAACTGGCCGTGGAGGTGGATGGCCAAGGCCACCTTCATCCGGACAGGGTCGAGTATGACCGCCGCCGGACGCTGTGGCTGCACAGGCAGGGGATCCGGGTGGTGAGATTGGCGGCAGAGTCGGTGCGGGTGGATCTCGAGGGTGTGCTGGAGTTCCTTGGGCGAACCGCCAGCGAGCGGCGCTTGGGGTGATTCCCCTCCACCGCTTCGCGGTCCCCCTCCCCATCGCTGCGCGACGGGGAGGAGACGGGCCCTAGCTGTACCTGAGCTCCTGCAGGTCGATCTCGCGGATCAGGCGGCGAGCGGTGCCCTCGTCGATCTGGCGCGCCTTGGCCAGGCGGCCCAGCTCCTTGCGTTCGGCGGCGAGGCCGACCAGGCGAAGCTGCTTCTCGACGGATTCGTTGAGCCGGGCTTCGGCGATGTCGCGATCGCCGATCTGACTGCGGCTCTCGATGCGATGGCGGTACAGCTCCATCAGCCGGCCGGCCACGTCAGTGTAGAGGTCCGGGTTGGTCTTGCCCTCGGCCATCGCGTGGGAGGCGTCCTCGATGGCGCGCAGGGCGGCCGAGGCGGCGGCGACGCGGCTCTCGTCTTCCTCGCGCTGATGCGAAGGCTCGGGCGGCAGCTCTATGTTCTTGAGCAGGCGCGGCAGGGCGAAGGTCGCCACCAGAAGGGAGACGATGATCACCCCCGCGGCCAGGAAGATGGCCATGGTCCGCGCCGGCATGGGAGAGCCGTCGGCCAGGGTGAAGGGTACGGTCAGGATGCCGGCCAAGGTGATGGCGCCGCGCACGCCGGCCAGCGACATCACGGCGGTCAGGCGCAGGCCGACCTTCGGGGGCGGACCCTTCTGGCGTTTCCGAAACAGGGTCAGCTTCAACGAGGTCCACACCCAGACGAAGCGCAGAGCGGCCAACGCGGCGACTATGACCAGGACATAGACGGTCAACCACCAGATCTCGGGGCGGCTGCTGGCGGCGGAAACTTCCGCGGCGCGGGCGAAGATGGAGGGCATCTGCTCGCCGAGGATCACGAAGATCAGGCCGTTGGCGGCGAACTGGACCGTGTCCCACACGACCGTCCGCCGGATCCGGGTGACCGCCAGCGACTGGCCGCCATAGCCGCCCCGCTCGGTGAAGCTCATGGTCACGCCGGCGGCGACGGCGGCGAGGATGCCCGAGGCGTGCAGCTCCTCGGCGACGAGGTAGGCGGCGAAGGGGATCAGCAGGCTGATCAGGATCTGGGCGCCCGCCTCCTCGCCCCAGCGGCGACTGACCCGATCCTTGATCAGGCTGATGACGAGGGTCACCACCACGCCGGACGCCAGACCGGCCAGGGCCAGCCAGAGGAAGTCGCCAATGGCCTGGGTCAGGACGAAGGCGCCGGTGCTGGCTGCGACGATGGCCAGCCGCATGCAGGTCAGACCCGTGGCGTCGTTGAGCAGCGACTCACCCTCGAGGATGTGCATCAGCCGCTTCGGAATGGGCGCGCGGCCGGCGATCGACTTCACCGCGATGGGGTCGGTCGGCGAGAGGATGGCGGCCAGGGCGAAGGCCACCGCCAGGGGCATGTCGGGGATCATCCAACTCAGGAGGAAGCCGAGCCCCACGACCGTGAACAGCACCAGGCCGAGGGCGAGCTCAAGGATCACCACCCCGTCCCGGAACAGGTCTTCCTTGGGGATGCGCCAGCCGTCGAGGAACAGCAGCGGCGGCAGGAAGAGCAGGAAGAAGATGTCCGGCTCGAGATCGACGGTCGACCCCGTGACCAGGACGATGGCCGCGCCCAGGGCGATCTGGACCAGCGGCAGGGCGATCCGCGTCATGCGCGCAATCGATCCGGAGACCACGACCGCCAGCAACAGCAGCAGGGTGGTCTCGATCAGGTGCATTCGCGGATCCCGGGTGTCACCCGAACTGGCGCTCGAACCGTCCCAGCGCCGCCGGATGCAGCCGGACTACCACATGCGTGCGGCCCTCGTCGTCCGTCTCGCGGCCGGTGACCCGACCGTTGGCGTAGAGCCAGGCCAGCGCGTCGCCCTGGTGCGGCTGGAGCACGACCTCGGTCTCGGGATCGTCGTCGATCAGCGCCGCGATGGTTTCGCGCAGAGGTTCGATCCCCTCCCCGGTCCAGGCCGAGACAGCGACCGCCTGACCCTGGGCGCGCAGGCGTTCGGCCTGGCCCAGCACGGCCTCGCGGGCGTCGTCGTCCAGCAGGTCGGTCTTGTTCCAGACCTCGAGCACGCGGCGGACCTTGCCCTCGACGGTCGGGATCTGTTTCAGCACCGCCTCGACGTCCTTGGCCTGGGCCTCGCTATCGGGGCTGGCGATGTCGCGCACGTGCAGGATCAGATCGGCCTCGCCCACCTCCTCCAGCGTGGCGCGGAAGCTCTCGACCAGTTCGTGCGGCAGGTCAGAGATGAAGCCGACGGTGTCGGCCACGATGGCCGGCCGCCCCTGCGGGAGACGGATCGTGCGCTGGGTGGTGTCCAGGGTGGCGAACAACAGGTCCTTGGCCAGCACCTCGGAACCGGTCAGACGGTTGAACAGCGTCGACTTGCCGGCGTTGGTGTACCCCACCAGGGCCACGGTCGGGAACGGGACCTTCTTGCGCGCCTTGCGGTGCAGACCGCGGGTGCGGCGGACCTCCTCAAGCTCGCCCTTCAGCTTGACGATGCGGTCGGCGATCAGGCGGCGGTCGAGTTCGATCTGGGTTTCGCCGGGGCCGCCGGTCGAGCCGGTGCCGCCACGCTGCCGCTCCAGGTGGGTCCAGGTGCGGACCAGGCGCGAGCGTTCGTAGTCCAGCCGCGCCAGTTCGACCTGCAGCCGCCCTTCCTTGGTGCGGGCGCGGCGGCCGAAGATCTCGAGGATCAGGCCGGTGCGGTCGATGACCTTGCACTCCCAGGCCTTCTCCAGATTGCGCTGCTGCACCGGGGTCAGGTCGTCGTCGACGACCACGGCCTCGGCCTCGGCGGCGCGCACCAGGGCGGCCAGTTCATCGACCTTGCCCGAGCCGAACAGGGTGGCGGGCACGGGCTTGCGGACGCGCACGATTTCTTCGGCGCGGATATCGAGGTCGAGCGCGCGAGCCAGGCCGACGGCCTCCTCGAGGCGCTCGGTCGCCAGGCGCGAGCTTTCGCTGCGCCCGTCAGGGTGGATTACGACGGCCCGGATCAGCGGGACGGCATGGTCGATCAGTTGGGTACCCAAGTGTGGACGGTTCGCTTTCTTGTTCGGGGACGCGGTTCAGGCGGACAACCGCCGACGCGCGTTTGCGATCCCGGCGTTCGCCGGGGTCTGCTTAGATAGGAACGACCGTCCGATTTTGAAGCCGCTCAGTCCTCGTCAGCTTCCGGCTCGTACAGCTGAACCGGCGCCGACGGCATGATGGTCGAGATCGCGTGCTTGTAGACCAGTTGGGACTGGCCATCGCGGCGCAGCAGCACACAGAAGTTGTCGAACCAGGTGACGATGCCCTGCAGCTTGACCCCGTTGACCAGGAAGATGGTCAGGGGCGTCTTGGTCTTGCGGACCGAGTTGAGGAAGGTGTCCTGAAGGTTCTGGCGTTTGTCTTGCGACATGGCAGGTTGCCCTGTTCTTGTTGTTCTCCGGCCGAGGGAGCGGCGCGGGGCCGAGTTTCCGGCCCCGTCACCTTAACGGCGCCCCGGCTCAGGCCGCAACGCCTAGATAGCGTCCCGGGTCCCGCGCTCGATGTAGAGCTGGCGCAGGCGCGTCGCGACCGGGCCCGGCTTTCCATTGCCGATCTTGACGCCGTCGATCGAGACGGCGGGCATGACGAAGGCCCCGGCGGCGGTGAAGAAGGCCTCTTTGGCCCGTTTGGCCTCGTCCACGGTGAAGGCGCGCTCCTCCAGCTCGATCCCCTCCTCGTTGAGGATGTCGAGCAGGGTCGTGCGGGTGCAGCCCTTGAGGATGTTGGCCTGGGTGTCGCGCGTGCGCAGCTTGCCGTGTTCGTCGATGATCCAGGCGTTGGTCGAGGAGCCCTCGGTGACCAGACCCATGTCGTCGACCATCCAGGCCTCGTAGGCGCCGCGGTCGCGGGCGTGCTGCTTGGCCAGGACATTGGCCAGCAGGCCCACCGTCTTGATGTCGCAACGGCCCCAGCGGATGTCGGGCGTGGTCACCACGGCCACGCCGTTGGCGGCGGTGGCGTCGGTTTTCATCGGGCTGATCGACTTGGAGGTCACCACCACGCTCGGCGGCGTGCCGTCCGGCGGGAACGGATGGTCACGACGGGCGGTGCCGCGGGTGACCTGCAGATAGACGATTCCGTCACGGACCCGGTTCCGGCGGACTGTTTCTTTCAGCACTTGGGTCAGCGCTTCGCGGGACATCGGGATGTCGATGCGCAGTTCGGTGAGGCTGCGATGCAGGCGCGTCATGTGGCCGTCGAAGTCGGCTAGCCGACCATCGAACACGGACCAGACCTCATAGACTCCATCAGCGAACTGAAAGCCCCGATCCTCGACATGGACCGTGGCCTCCGCATGCGGGCGATAGGTTCCATTGACGTACGCGACGCGACTCATGCCTCGGCCAATCCTTCTTCGTCATCCTCGCCGCCGCGGGCCGGCGAGACGCCCAGCGACTTCAGTTTGCGGTGCAGCGCCGACCTCTCCATGCCGATGAAGGCTGCGGTGCGCGAGATGTTTCCGCCGAACCGCATGATCTGGGCGGCCAGGTATTCGCGTTCGAACACCTCGCGCGCCTCGCGCAGCGGCAGGGCGATGATCCGCTCGGCGCCCAGAGCGCCGGTCGAGGCGGCGTTGGTCGCCTCCTGCGGCAGGGCGTCGGCGCCGATCGGCTCATTGACGTCGCCGGTGGCCAGGATCAGCAGCCGCTCGACGTTGTTGCGCAGCTGGCGGACGTTGCCCGGCCAGGGATGGACCTGCAGCACGGCGATGGCGTCGTCCCCCAGGCGGCGGCGGGGCAGCCCCTGCGAGGTGGCGAGCGTCTCGATGAAATAGTCGACCAGTTCGTGGATGTCCTCGCGCCGTTCCGACAGCGCCGGAACCCGGATCGGGACCACGTTCAGGCGATGGAACAGGTCTTCGCGGAAGCGGCCCTCGGCGATCTCCTGCTTGAGGTCGCGCGAGGTCGAGGTGACGACGCGCACATCGACCTGAACGTCCTGCTCGCCGCCGACACGGCGGAACCGCTGCTCGACCAGGACGCGCAGGACCCGGCTCTGACTCTCGCGCGGCATGTCGCCGACGTCGTCGAGGTACAGGGTGCCGTTGTGGGCGCGTTCGAAGACGCCGATCTTGCGCGGCCGGCCGTCGATGCCCTCCTCGCCGAACAGTTCGAGGTCGAGGCGTTCGGGGGTCATGCCGGCGGCGGCGATGGCCACGAACTCGGCCTTGGCCCGGGCGCTGGCCTCGTGGATCTGGCGCGCGACCAGCTCCTTGCCGCTGCCCGGCGGGCCCGAGATCAGCACCCGGCTGTTGGCCGGGGCGACCTTGGCGATGGTGCTGCGCAGGGTCTGGGCGGCGGCGGACTTGCCGATGAAGCCGGTCGGGGCGGCGACCTGGGCCCGGAGACGCCGGTTCTCGCGCTTCAGCGACGACGCCTCCAGCGCCCGCTGGACCACCACCACCAGCCGGTCGGACTTGAACGGCTTCTCGATGAAGTCGTAGGCGCCGCGCTGCAACGCCGTGACGGCGGTCTCGATGTTGCCGTGGCCGGAGATCATGACCACGGGCAGGTCCGGGTCCAGCTCCTTGATCACGCCCAGCAGCTCAAGGCCGTCCAGGCCGCCGCCCTGCATCCAGATATCAAGCAACGCCAGCGACGGCTTGCGCGCCCGAATGGCGGCGAGGGCCTCGTCAGAGTTGGAGGCCGTGCGCACCCCGTGACCCTCGTCCTCGAGCAGGCCAGAGACCAGCTCGCGGATATCGGCCTCGTCGTCGACAACCAGAATGTCCGCTCCAGTGGAACGCATGTCGCCTCGCTATTGGTCAGCCGGCGCAATCGAGGGCCGGGACGCGGCGGCGTCTCGGCTCCCGCCTGCGGCGGTCGCCTTCGGTGGAGATTTCAAGGGAAAGACCAGACACACGCGGGCGCCCGTCAAATGCTCGGCGTCGGCCAGCTTCAACTCGCCGCCGTGCTCCTCGCAGATGCGTTTGACGATGGCCAGGCCGAGGCCTGTGCCCTTCTCGCGCGTGGTCACATAGGGTTCGGTCAGCCGGTCGCGATCGCGCGACGGCAGGCCGATGCCGTCATCCTCGATGACGAAGGTCGCCATGTCGTCAGACACCTCGAGCCGCGCCGCAACGCCCGGCTTCTTGCCGTCGTCGGCCTTCGGCGCCGTCGCGCGACGGGCGGCCACGGCCTCGCCGGCGTTCTTGAGAATGTTGGCCAGGGCCTGGCCGACCATGCGGCCGTCGGCGTGGAAGACGACCTCCGGTAACGGCTCGATCAGGTCGACGCCGATATCCGGGGCGGCCACCCGCTGGGCGAAGACAGCCTCACGCAGCAGTTCCGCCGGATTTTCGGCGGTGAAGCGCGGGGTCGGCATGCGGGCGAAGGACGAGAACTCGTCGACCATCCGGCCGATGTCGCCGACCTGGCGGATGATGGTTTCGGTGCAGCGATCGAACACCTCGACGTCCTCGCCGACCTGTTTGCGATAGCGGCGGCGGAGGCGTTCGGCCGACAGCTGGATCGGGGTCAGCGGGTTCTTGATCTCATGGGCGATGCGGCGGGCCACGTCGCGCCAGGCGGCGTTGCGCTGGGCGGTGACCAGGCGGGTGATGTCGTCGAAGGTCAGGACCATCTCGCCGCCCACCCCGCCCTCGATGCGGACCCGCAGGCGACGGCTGTCGCCGTTGCGGCTGACGTCGATCTCTTCCTCGATATGCGCCTCGGGCCGACCGGCCAACTCGCTGAGCTCGGGCGAGACCTCGCCCAGTGGACGGCCGATGATCTCCGGCGCCGAGATGGCCAACAGTTCGATGGCGCTGTCGTTGATGGCCGAGACCCGGCGCTGGCGATCGACGCCGATGACGCCGGCGGACACGCCGGACAGCACGGTTTCGATGAACCGGCTGCGGCCCGTCGCCTCTTCGCTGGCGGTTCGAAGCGCCGCCTGCTGCGCCTCCAGGTCTCCGGTCATGCGGTTGAAGGCCGTGGTCAGGGTCTTGATCTCGCCGGGCCCGTCCTCGTCCTCGACCCGGGCCGACAGATCGCCGCCGGCGACCTTGTCCGCGGCCTCGACCAGTCGACCGATGGGGGCCGAGATGGCGCTGGCCGCCGACATGCCCAGCCACACGGCGCCGACCAGCACCAGCAGGGCGGTCTCGAAATAGCTGAGGGCGAAGGCCGCCTGGATGCGTTCGCGGCTCTCCTGCGCCTCGCGGTAGGCGACGATCGATCCCTCCGCATCGGCCATCTGGCCGATCAGGCCCGGCTTCAGCGGCCGGACGAGGTACAGATAGGCGTCGCCGTAGGACGGGAGGGCCGCCAGGGTCCGCACGGCATCCGGATTTTCGGTCGTCTGCTGCGGTGGGGGTCCGCCCTCGGCGGCCGCTTCAAGCGCCTCGCGCGGCGGCGCGACGTACGGCGGCGCGTTGGGGCCCTCGCCGCTCGCCAGCACCTCGCCTTCGGGACCCAGAATGTAGATTGCCGGGTAGCCGAACAGATCCGCGATCTGGGTCAGGGCGTCCGAATACTGGATGCGATTCTCGAACAGAGGCCGGGCGCCGGCCAGCTGTTCGGAGATGACAACGAGGTCGGCGTCCATCTCTTCCGAAACGTCGTCGCGGTAGGCGCGACCGATGGCGGCGCCGTTGTCGACGGCGGACTTGACGTTGTCACTGAACCACTGGTCGACGCCGCGGTTGACCAACACGCCGAACACCAGGGCGATCAGGATCGCGGGCACCAGGGCGACCAGCGAGAACAGGGTCACGAAGCGCAGGTGCAGGCGGGCGCCGGCGTGGGTGCGTCGCTGGAAAAGTGAAAACACCCGCCGACCGATCACCAACGCCAATGCGCCGATCAGGAGCAGGTTGACTCCCAGAATGATCAGCACGGCCTGGCTGGCGACGGCCCGGGCGCCCTCGGCCGTGGTCCCGGGGGCGACGGCGACCAGCCAGATGGCGGCGGCGGTGATCAGGAAAGCGACCGCATAGGCGATCAGGAAGGCGTTGCGCCGGCGCTCCTCGGACCAACTGGCGAACCATCGCGCCGGCCCTCGGGGAGGAGCGGCGACGGGCTCAGCTGGAGAAGCGGGCGTTTCCGTCATGCGGCGCCAGCTTCCGCCAACTGTGACCCAATATCAACAGCTGAGTTGCCGGAAAGCGTCACCGGTCTCCACAAGTCGGCGAGCGCGCTTTCTACCGCCGCGGGCTCGTCGATCCGGCACAGCCGGGCCTTGGCGGCCCGGCGCTCCAGAGGATCTGTCGGCCACGGGGCCTGCTCAATGTACCAGCCCAGGTGTTTGCGGAACATCTTCAGCCCCAGCGGCAGGCCGTAGAACTCGACCGAGGCGCGCAGGTGCTCGACGACGATCGCCAGCCGCTCGTCCCTGTCCGGTTCGTGCAACACCGTGCCGTCCGCGAGAGCACGCTCCAGGTGAGCCGCCAGCCAGGGGCGGCCATAGACGCCGCGGCCCAGCATGAGAGCGTCGGCGCCGGACTGCCTCAGGGCGGCGCGGGCGTCATCGGCGGTGACGATGTCGCCGTTGACGATCACCGGGACCGACACGGCCGCCTTGACCGCCCCGACCGCGCTCCAGTCGGCCTGGCCGGAATAGAACTGCTGGCGCGTGCGGCCGTGCACCGTCACCGCCTTGACCCCGATGGCCTCGGCGCGGCGGGCCAGCTCGGGGGCGTTGCGGCAGGCGTCGTCCCAGCCCAGGCGCATTTTCACCGTCACAGGGCGCGTCGTCGCGCCGACCGCGGCTTCGATCAGCCGGCAGGCCAGATCGGGGGTGCGCATCAGGGCTGAGCCGCAGGCGGCGCCGGTGACTTCCTTGGCGGGACAGCCGAAATTCAGGTCGATGATGTCGGCGCCGGCCCGTTCGGCCATGCGCGCGCCCTCGGCCATGGCTGCAGGGTCGCGGCCGACCAGCTGGATCACCGTCAGCGGCAAGCCGGCGCCGACGGCGGCGCGGCGCACCACGTCGGGCCGCGCGCGGGCCAGTTCGGCGGCGGCGACCATCTCCGTTGCGACATAGGCCGCGCCCAGCCGCGAGGCGAGCCGTCGGAACGGCAAGTCCGTGATTCCGGTCATGGGCGCGGTCAGCACCTGTCCGGGCACCCACACGTCGCCGATCTGCAAGCCTGTAGCCATCGGCCCCTTTCGTCGCCGTCAGCCGCTCTCGTCAAGCGCAACCGCGGCGATTAGAAGGCCGAGGATGCCTTCTTCCCTCCCCGCCTTCGCCGCCGTCGTCGTCGCCGCCGGATCCGGATCCCGCTCCGGCGGCGCCAAGCAGTGGCGCGGCCTCGGCGGCAAGCCAGTGGTCCGCTGGTCCGTCGAGGCCCTGCTGCAGGCGGGGGCCGAGGATGTGGTCGTGGTCATCTCGCCGGGCTCCGAAGCCGAGGCTGACAGCGCCCTGAACGGGCTCGCCGGATGGCGGCTCGCCTCGGGCGGCGCAACGCGCGCAGACTCGGTCCGAAACGGCCTGAACGCCCTGGGCGGCCCCGGCGATCGGCCCGTGCTCATCCACGATGCGGCCCGCCCGCTGCTTTCTGCGGCGGTGATCGGGCGGACGCTCGAAGCCCTCTCGGACGCCGACGGCGCCCTGCCCGCCCTGCCCGTCGCCGACAGCCTGCGCCGCGGCGTCGAGGGTCGACTGGCCGAGCCTGTCGATCGCGAGTCGCTTTGGCGGGCTCAGACGCCGCAGGCCTTCCGCCTGTCGACCATTCGTGACGCCTACGCCGCCTGGCCCGAGGGCGAGGCCGCCACCGACGAAGCGACCGTGGTCCAGCGCGCCGGGGGGCGCGTTCGCATTGTCGAGGGCGACGCCCGCCTGCTGAAGCTCACCTACCCCGAGGATTTCGCCATGGCCGAAGCGCTGGTTCCCCGTCGCACCCGCATCGGCCAGGGCTTCGACGCCCACCGCTGGGGTCCGGGATCGTCGGTCTGGCTGTGCGGCGTCGAGATCCCGCACGACCAGACCCTGATCGGCCATTCGGACGCCGACGCGGGCCTGCATGCCCTGACCGACGCCATTCTCGGCGCCATGGGCGACGGCGACATCGGCGATCACTTCCCGCCGACCGATCCGCAGTGGAAGGGCGCGTCTTCGGATCGCTTCCTGATCCACGCCGTCGAACGGTTGCACGCCCGCGGCGGACGGCTGGTCAATGTCGACGTCACCCTGATCTGCGAACGACCCAAGGTGAAGCCGCACCGTCAGGCGATGCGCGAGCGCTTGGCGGAGCTGCTGTCGCTTCCGCTGGACGCCGTCAGCGTCAAGGCGACGACGACTGAGGCCATGGGCTTCACCGGCCGCGGCGAGGGCCTGGCGGCCCAGGCGGTCGCCTCGGTCGAACTGCCGGCCTAGGGCCGTTCCGGTGGCGGCCGGAAGGCCCGCCACAAGGCGCCGAACAGGTTGACGTAATCGTCTGTCCAGGGGCGAACGCTCGTCACCGGCGTCGAGGACCAGTTCCGCTGTCCGCTGAAATCCGCGAGACCTTCCGGCGTCGGCGAAATGATCACCGCCTCGGTCGAGGCGACTTCCATCGCCGGCAGGGAATTGTCCTCGACATAGAGGCCGTGGAGGCTCGGCTTGCCCAGGCTGTGCGCCGCCGCGATGCTCGGCAGGACGATCTCGAGGTTCCGGTTGGACAGGTGCAGCAGCACCACGCCGTTCGGCTTGAGCAGGCGCAGATAGCCTTCGATGGCCTCGACCGTGAGCAAGTGCGTCGGCACCGCGTCCGATGAGAAGGCGTCGATGATCAGCAGGTCGTAGGAGCCCGGCTGTTCCTTGGCGAGGGTGAGCCGCGCATCACCCAGGACAGTCCGGATCTCGCCGGCCGCGCAGTGCGAAATATAGGTGAACCACTTCGGATCGCGGGACATCCGGTTCACCGCCGGATCGATCTCGAAATAGGTCATGGTGTCTTCGGCCCGCTTGTAGGCGGCCATGGCGCCGGAGCCTTGGCCGACCACGCCGATGTTGGCCGGGCCGCGGGCCTGGACGATCTCCGCGGACTGCCCGATCGGGGTGAGCGGATTGTAGTAGAGGGTCGGCTGGCAATCGTTGCTCGAGGCGCGCGCCTGGGAGCCGTGGAGTGTCGTGCCGTGCATCAGCACATGGACGTCGCCGCCCATCGCCGGATCGGGCTGGTTGGCCACTCGCATCACACCGAAGAAGCTGCGCTCCGAGAAGCTGTAGTCATAGCCGCGCGCCACGAACTGGGACGACAGCGCGACCATCGCCAGGATGGCGGTGAAGGCCAGCGCCCGGTCGCGCAGGAGGAAGGCGCAGATGACGGCCGGAGTGAGGATGACGAGGCACAGACCGTCCAGCTGCATCACGGGGAAGGCCCCCCAGAGGCGGGCCCAGGCGTCGGGATCAGCGGTCATCCACCACGAAAGCAGGGCGGCACCGCCGGAGAGGATCGCGGCGGCGACGAGGGCCCCGATCTCCTCGCCCCGCAGGCGGCGACGGTCCCAGGGGCGCGCCAGTCCGACGAGGACCAGCACCAGCGGATACTCCCAAACCATGTTGAAGATGACCGGGGCCAGCAGCGCCGTGAAGGCGCCGCCGACGACGCCGCCGAGGGACAGAAGCAGATAGAATTCCGTCAGCCGGTCCGGCGGCGGCCGCCGCGCCGCCAGGGTCTGGTGGCACATCAGGGCGGCGAAGAAGAAGGCCAGGATGTGAATGACGAAGGCGACACGGATGTCGAGGGTGCGGAAGGCGACGACGAGGACGCAGATCGCGCCCAGCGCCGCCTGGATCACCAGGGTCACCGGCAGCGGGACCCACGGCCGGTCCTGGAAGGCGATGACGAAGGTCAGCAAGTAGAGCGCCAGCGGGATGACCCACAGGAACGGCGCCGAAGCGACATCGGTCGACAGGTGGGCGGTCACCCCCAGCATCAGGCTGGACGGCGCCGCGGCGAGCAGCACCCAGATCAGCTTTTCGCGCCAGGCGATCGGGGCGCTGGCTTCGAGGGCGGCCGGCTCGGCGGTCGCCTGATCGAAGCGACGACGCCAGACGATGAAGGCCAGGCCCGCGACCATCAGGACGAAGGCGGCATAGCCCCCGGTCCAGCCGAACATCTGGCCGGTCAGGGTCGTGAGCGGCTCGATCAGGATCGGATAGGACAGCAGGGCCAGGAAGCTGCCGAGGTTGGAAGCGGCGTAGAGGACATAGGGGTTCTGGCCGTCCGGGTAGCCGGCGCGAACGCGTGCGTACCAGGCTTGAAGCAGCGGCGCCGTGGCGGACAGAACGGCGAAGGGCGCGCCGACCGAAAGCGCAAGGGTGGCCAGCAGCCAGCCGATCGGCGCCGCCGGGTTCGGCTCGCCCAACAGACCGTTGATGTGCAGCGGGAGGAACAGGGCGGCGAGCAGGAGCAAGGCGAGATGCACCCCGACCTGGACGCGGAGCGAGCCGATCCGCTGCAGCCCATGGGCGTAGCCGTACCCCGCCAGAAGCGCGGCCTGGAAGAACACCATGGAAGTGTTCCAGACCGACGGCGACCCGCCCAGCATCGGCAGGACCAGCTTGGTCACCATCGGCTGGACGACGAAGACCAGGGACGCTGAGGTGAAGATGGCGACCGCGAACAGGATCGGGGTCAGTCGGTCAGCGGGTCGTTCCGCCATCGCCGTGTCGCCGGTGGTGTCCGTCATGCCCGCCCCGTATGCTGGCGCCGCCATTTCGGCGAACACCATCACTAGAGCGACTCGCCGCTGCTTCGGAAAGCCCCCGTCCGCATGTTTCCCGACGACATCGACAGCCTCGCCCGCGAGGTGATCCGGACCGCCGACGCCAAGGGCCTGATGATCGCCACGGCCGAGAGCTGCACCGGTGGGCTGGTCTCCGGCGCCCTGACCGCAATCGCCGGATCATCCGCTGTCGTGGACCGCGGCTTCGTCACCTACAGCAATGCCGCCAAGAGCGACCTCGTCGGCGTTCCGGCGACCCTAATTGAGGCCCACGGCGCGGTCTCGGAGCCGGTCGCCCGAGCCATGGCCCAGGGTGCGGTGGCGAACTCCGCCGCCCAGGTCTCGGTCTCGGTCACGGGCATTGCCGGCCCGGGCGGCGGCTCGCCGGACAAGCCTGTGGGCCTCGTTCACTTCGCCGCGGCCGGACCGTCCGGCGTGGTCCACATCGAGCAGCGCTTCGGCGACATTGGACGCGAGGCGGTGCGGCTGGAGAGCGTGAGGATGGCCTTGCGTCTGCTGCTCGGCCGGGTGATCGCGGCATGATCGTCGATGCGCGCGGGCATCGCTGCCCGACCCCGACCCTGAGGCTTCAGAAGGCGATGCGGGAGGCCGGTCCCGCGACCCGATTGACCCTGCTCGCGACCGATCCGATGGCGCGAATCGACGTGCCGCATCTGCTGGCCGGCGTCGGCGGGCAGGTGCTGTCCGTGACCGAGGCCGACGGCGTCCTGACTATCGAGATCGAGACGCCCGGCGCTCCGACAGGCTGACGACCGATTCGGGCAGCGGGTCCGCCGGCTTCAGATCCGGCGCACCGGCGGAGCGGGCGAGGATCTCCATCTCGGTGGCGAAGGCGCCGCCGTAGAAGATGGCGTTGACGTTCCACGACAGCCAGATCAGCAGCACGACCACGGCGCCGACCGAGCCGTAGGTGGCCCCCAGTGGTGCGATCTGCTCGACATAGATGGCGCACAGCCAGGACGAGACCGTCGACAGCACCATGGCGACCACGCCGCCAGTGATGGCTGGAACCCAGGCCACCGGCGTGCGGTGCGACATGGCGTAACGGTACAACATGGTCAGCCCCAGGCCGAGCCCCAGCGCAGGCCAAAGACCCACAAGGTCCACGCCGCTGCGGGCCGCCGGTGCGGCGGCGCCGGCGTGCTCGATCAGGCGCGAGGTGACCACGGCGCCCGAGACCACGGTGAACAGGGCGAAGGCGAACAGGGCGACGAAGAAGGCCAGCAGGTTGAACTTCAGGAAGCCGTGCGGCTCGGTCTCATCGTGGATCAGGTTCAGTCCGGCCAGCAGGGCCTTGAATCCCCTGTGTGCTGCGTAGCCGCCGATGATCAGGGCGAAGGCGCTTTGGGCCGAAACAGCGCTGGCCGGTGCGTTGGCGAGACGTTCGATCTCGGCCAGGAAGATCGACCGGGCCGCGGCCGGCATGACGTCGGCCAGGGCGGCGGCCTGGGCGTTGACCTCGGTAATGGACAGGCCGGCCTTGTAGAAGCCGATCAGGATGGCGATCGCCGGGAAGACGGCCAGCAGGGCGAAGAAGGAGACCCCGCCGGTGTAGAGCATCACGTCGCGGCCCCAGCTGCGCGTGAACGCCTTGACAGCGAGTCGCCCCCACAGCTTCGGCATGGCCCAGCGCACGGCGCCCTCGATGTTCGTTCCAGCCTGCAACCCGGTGCCCACAACCGCCCTCGACGTCCTCCCCTTTACCCTAATTCTCGCCGCGGAAAAGGACGTCGCACAGTTGCCGCGCCCAGTTGCTTCGGGCTGGCGACCGTCGCTATGGTCCCCGCCCGATGTCGCGCCCGGGCTGGGGTGCGAATGGAGACTTCGTTCTTGACCTCCGACCCGCGCATTCTGGTCGTCGCACCTGACGACGACCTGATCGGCTCCCTGTGTCAGGGGCTCGATGCGTTGGGGTGGCGGACGGTCACCGCCCGGTCGCTGGCCGGGGCGGTGCAGGTCCTGATCGACTGGCCGCTCGAGGCCGCCATCGTCGATTCCCGCATCCCCGATCCGACCGGCAGCATTGAGGCCCTGCGCCAGACAGTCACGCCGCGCCGTCTGCCGATCCTGGCCATCGGGCCGGACGCCGGCGACTGGACCCCGGGCCTGGCCGACATCGCCAGCTCTGGCCCGCCGCACGCCGCCCAGGCGGCGCTGCGTCTCGAGAATCTGGTCCGCGCAGCTATCGCCGAAGAGGAGGTCTCCCTGCGCGAAGCGACCTTCGCGTCGCGCGGCGAGCCCCTGACCCCCTCCGCCGCCGAGACGGCGCCGCTGCGCGTGCTGGCCGCGGGCAAGCCGGACCGGCATTTCCTCGCCCTGTCGAACGCCCTGCAGGAGCGCGGCTGCGAAGTGGTGGCGGCGCCTACGCCCTACACCGCCTTCGACTACCTGCACGAACGCCCGTTCGACGCCGCCGTCTTGTGGGGCGCCGAGGACCATGCGCCGGCCCTGTCGATCGCCTCGGGCATGAAGCGGAACACCCGCCTCTATCACATCCCGGCGGTGCTCTATCTTCGTGGTTCCGCCGAGATCAACCTGGCCGAGCTGTACAATCGCGGCTTCGCCGACGTCGCTGCGGCCGATACGCCGGAGGACGAGACCGCCGACCGCATCGTCGCTCTGGCCAAGCATCATCGCCGGCACCTGACGATCCGCCGGACGCTGGAGAGCGCGCGCGGTTCGGGCCTGACCGATCCGGCCACCGGCCTGTTCACCCCCGAGCTGTTCGCCAGCCATCTGGCGCGGGTGGCCGAGGGCGCGCGACTGCGGCGGCGGCCGCTGTCGGTCGTGGTGCTGAAGGTCTCCGAGACCGGGGCGGTGTCCGAGGCCCGCAAGACCGGTTGGCTGGATCGCGCGCTGCCGCAGATCGGGGCCATGGTCTCCCGACTGATCCGCACCGAGGACACGGCCGCGCGCCTGTCGTCCGACGTCTTCGCCCTTGCCCTGCCCGCGACGAAGGGGCCGGCCGGTCGCATCGCCGCCGACCGCATCGCTGCAGTGATCGGCTGCACCGCCTTCGACGCGGGCCCGGACCGGACCCCGTTCGTGGTCGAGTTCGAGGTCGGCGTGGCCGAGGTCGGGCCCGGCGAATCGCCGGCGACGGTGCTCGAGCGAGCCTCGAAGGACGTCCGCTCGCCGGTCTGAAGCCATTTGACAATCTGATTTGTCTAATGCACGGTCCGGCCATGCCCGCCGCACCCTCGGTCCTGCTCGACGACCTCGACACCGCCCTGCTCGCCCTGGCGCCGATCCGTCGCGCGATCCTGTCTGCGCTGGACGAACCGACCTCCGCCGCCGGGCTGGCCGAGAAGCTGGGCATGCCGCGGCAGAAGATCGGCCACCACCTGCGCGCCCTCGAGGCCGCGGGTCTGATCCAGCCGGCCGGCGAGCGGAAGAAGCGCGGCTTCACCGAGCGGCTGTTCACCGCCGCCGACCGCTATGTGCTCGACCCAGCCCTGCTGCAGCCGCCGCGGGATCCGGAGGCGGTCGAGGCCCAGGACCGGCACGCAGCCGACCATCTGATCCAGACCGCCTCGACCCTCGTCCGCGACGTGGCCCGGATGCGTCAGGCGGCTGAAGCCGAGGGCTCGCGCCTGCTGACCCTGACCGTCGAGGCCGATCTCAGCTTCGCCACGCCCGCCGACTTCGACGCCTTCACCGAAGAAGCGACGGCCGCTGTCGCCGCCCTCGCCCGCCGATACGCCGCCCCCGAGGGGCGGCGCTACCGCCTCACCGCCGCCGCCCATCCGGCGGTTCCCAAACCCGCCGTCACCAAGAACTGAGGCCCGTCATGACCGAAGCCGCCGACAAGCCGATGAAGGACCGGGTCCTCGTCGAGGTCACCGTCCCGGCCCCCGCCGACCTGGTCTGGGAGGCGCTGCGCGATCCGCCCAAGATCAAGCAGTGGTTCGGCTGGGAGACCGACAGCCTCGATGACGAAATCGACTACATCTTCGTAGCCAACGCCGTGGCCGACGAGGCGAACCGCGTGGTCAGCTTCCCGGGCGTCAACGACCGCTATGAGATTGAGGCCGTAGGCGACGGCGCCTGCATGGTGCGGGTCGTTCGCTCTGCCCCGGCGGACACCGACTGGGACAATGTCTTCGACGGCATGATCGAGGGCTGGATCTCCTTCACCTGGCAACTGGCCTTCGCCTTCGCCCGTCATCCGGGTCAGGCGCGCCGGACGCTGTTTTTCTCGGGCCCGCCGCATGCCGATCAGCTGGGCCGCTCGCTGCTCGGCCTCGACGCCGCCCCGGCCAAGGGCGAGCCGTGGTCGATGCCGCTGGGCCCCGACGCGGACGCCTCGGGCCAGGTGTGGTTCACGGCCCGGCACCAGATCGGCGTCACCGTCGATGGCTGGGGCGACGGCCTGCTGGTGGTGCTGGACAGCCCGGTCAACAACAAGCGCCCACGCGGCTCGACCATGATCACCCTGACCACCTACGGCCAGTCGGACGCCGAGCTCGCGGAGCTGAAGGCCCGCTGGCAGAGCTGGTGGGATGAGCGCTTCGACACTGTCGCGCCGGGCTGCGACTAGCCGGCCCCCGCCACCCGCGCCAGATCGGCGGTGATGCGCTCGGCGACCTTTAGCCGGTCTTCGGGCGTGTCCCACTCCCCCTTCACGACGATCTTCTGATCTGGCCGCAGCTTCCAGAAGGCGTGGTTCTTCTGGATCAGGCCGACCAGGCCCATCGGGTTCGGGAAGATGTTGTCACGCAGGGTCAGGACGGCGCCCTTGGGCCCGACATCGATGCGTTCGATGGAGGCGGTCTTGCAGTTCGCCTTGATGCCGACGATGCGCAACAGCTGCTTGGCCTCGTCCGGCAGCGGACCGAACCGGTCGATAAGCTCGGCGGCCAGGGCTTCGCGGGATTCGTTGTTCTCGGCATCCGAGAGGCGGCGATAGAGACTGAGGCGGACGTTGAGGTCCGGGACGTAATCCTCTGGAATCAGGACGGCGGCCCCGACATTGATGGCCGGCGACCAGCCGCGGTCGACGACCCCGCCCTCGCCTGCCTGGCGCAGCTCGGCTACGGCGTCCTCGAGCATCTGCTGGTACAGCTCGACGCCGACCTCGCGAATGTGGCCCGACTGTTCGTCGCCGAGCAGGTTGCCGCCGCCGCGCTGGTCGAGGTCGTGGCTAGCCAGCTGGAAGCCAGCGCCCAGGTTGTCGAGCGACTGCAGCACCTGCAGCCGCCGCTCGGACGACAGCGAGAGCGGCCGCTTCGGATCGGTCGTCAGATAGGCGAAGGCGCGGGCCTTGGCCCGGCCGATGCGGCCGCGGATCTGGTGCAGCTGGGCCAGGCCGAACATGTCGGCCTTGTGCACGATCAGGGTGTTGGCCGTCGGCACGTCCAGGCCGCTCTCGACGATGGTGGTCGACAGCAGCAGGTCATAGGTGCCGTCGTAGAAGGCGCTCATCACGTCTTCCAGCTGGGTCGGCGACATCTGGCCGTGGCCGACGACGAATTTGATCTCCGGCACCTGCTCGCGGAGGAATTTCTCGATGTCCGGCAGGTCGCTGAGGCGCGGCACGACATAGTAGGCCTGGCCGCCGCGGTATTTCTCGCGCAGCAAGGCCTCGCGGACCAGCACCGGATCCCACGGCGTGACGTAGGTCCGCACCGCCAGGCGATCGACCGGCGGGGTGGCGATGATCGACATCTCGCGGATGCCGGACAGCGCCATCTGCAGGGTTCGCGGGATGGGGGTGGCGGTCAGGGTCAGCAGGTGCACGTCAGCGCGAAGCGACTTGAGCTTCTCCTTGTGCTTGACCCCGAAGTGCTGCTCCTCGTCGACGATCACCAGGCCCAGGTCCTTGAACCCAACCTGTTCGCTGAGCACCGCATGGGTGCCGACGACGATCTCGAACGTCCCGTCCTTAAGGCCCGCGCGGGTCTCGGCGGCGTCTTTGGCGGTGACCATGCGCGAGAGGTGGCGGACCGTGATCGGCCAGCCGGCGAAGCGCTCCGAGAAGGTCTTGAAATGCTGGCGGGCCAGCAGGGTCGTCGGGCAGACGACGGCGACCTGCTGGCCGCTCATGGCCACCACAAAGGCGGCGCGCAGGGCCACCTCGGTCTTGCCGAATCCGACGTCGCCGCAGATCAGGCGATCCATCGGCGTACCCTTGCCGAGGTCCTCCAGCACGTCGCCGATGGCGTTGAGCTGGTCGTCCGTCTCCTCGTACGGGAAGCGGGCGCAGAACTCGTCGAACAGCCCGTGCGGCGGGGTGATGGACTCAGAGGTGCGCAGGGAGCGCTTGGCGGCCAGCGCGATCAGGCCCTCGGCCATGTCGCGCAGGCGCTGCTTGGCCTTGGCCTTGCGTGCCTGCCAGCCGGCGCCGCCGAGCCGGTCCAGCTGCGCGCCGTCGGTGTCGCTGCCGTAGCGGGTCAGCAGGTCGATGTTCTCGACCGGTAGGTAGAGCTTGCTCTCGCCGGCGTACATCAGCTCCAGGCAGTCGTGCGGCGCCTCCTGGATCTCAAGCGTCTTCAGCCCCTCGTAGCGGCCGATGCCGTGGTCGAGGTGGACGACCAGGTCGCCCGTCGTCAGGGCCGAGGCCTCGGCGAGGAAGTTCGACGCCCGGCGCTTCTTCTTCGGACGGGCCAGGCGGTCGCCGAGGATGTCGGTCTCGGAGATGACGGCGACCGCATCGGTCTCGAAGCCGTGCTCCACCGGCAGGACGCCGCGCAGGTAGATGTCCTTGGGCGCCTTCTGGACATCGGCCCAGTCGCGCACGGCGACGACGTGCTCCAGTCCGTGGTCGGCCAGCATCGAGGCCAGGCGTTCGGACGAGCCCTCGGTCCAGGAGGCGAACAGGACGCGCTTGCCGGCGCCCTTCAGCGTCTCGGCGTGGCGGGCGACCGACTCGAACAGATTGACGCTGTCCTGCGCGCGCTCGGCAGCGAAGCTGCGGCCGAGCCGACCGCCGGCGTCTTCGCCGGGCCCGTGGAAGGGCGTCATGCGCCGCACCCAGCGGCCAGCCAGGGCGGAGTTCCAGTCGCCTTGTTCGAGATACAGCCGCTGCGGCGGCAGGGCGCGCCAGGCGGCGCCGCCCTTGCCCAGCGAGGCGTCGCGGCGGGCGTCGTAGGCGTCCTTGGTCAGGGTCCAGCGTTCGCCGCGGGCGGCCTCGACCTGGTTGTCCAGGAACAGGCGGGCGTCGTCCGGCAGATAGTCGAACAGGGTCTCGAGCCGCTCGTAGAAGAGCGGCAACCAGTGCTCCATGCCCTGACGGCGCGCGCCTTCGCTGATGGTGGCGTAGAGCGGATCGTCGCCCGGGGCGCCGAACAGGTTCAGATAGCCGGTGCGGAAGCGCGAAATGGCGTCCGGCGTCAGCAGGGCTTCGGACACCGGGGCCAATGAGACGTCCCGAAGCTGGCCGGTCGAGCGCTGGGTGGCCGGGTCGAAGGTGCGGATGGACTCCAGTTCCGAGCCGAACATGTCGAGGCGGACCGGTTCGGCGAAGCCCGGCGGGAAGGCGTCGATGACCCCGCCGCGCACGGCGAACTCGCCGCGCTCCGAGACGGTCGAGGCCCTGACGTAGCCGTTGGCGCCGAAATAGAGCTCCAGGGCCGCCGTATCGAGATCGAGGCCGACCATGGTTTCGAAGCCGGCGCCGCAGGTCACCTCACGCGGCGGCGTGCGCTGCATAGCGGCGCCGATGGTGGTCACCACCAGCAAGGGCTTGCGGTCGTCGTCGGCTCGCTGGGCCAGACGGGTCAGGGCCGCCATCCGTTCGGCCGAGACCGACGAGGTCGGACTCAGGCGGTCGTAGGGCAGACAATCCCAAGCTGGAAACTCAACCAGTTCAATGTCCCCGGCGAAGAACCGGAAGGCCTGCACGAACTCGCCCATGCGGGCGTAGTCGCGGGCCACGAAGACGCCGAGGCCGCCGTCGGCCTTGAGGCGTTCGGCGACGGTAAGGGCGTCGAGGCCTTCGGGGGCTCCGCCCAGTTCCTGATCGGTGCGCTTCACGGACACATCCATCAGCCGGCCCCATCGGCGACGACGGCGGCGACGTGCTCGGCCATGAAGGCGCGGATCTTGGCCATCACCGGCGTTTCGTGCGTGGCGGGGGTCTCCGTCGTGCCGATGATCCAGGCGTAGATCTGATGGTCGTCGTCCTGCGCCAACAGCGCCTCCAAATCACTGAGTTCCTGATCCGACAGGGACGGGCCGACCTGTTCGGCGAACGGGCCGAGCACGAGGTCGGCCTCGCGGAAGCCACGGCGCCAGGCGCGGAAGACGATCCGGCCCAGCCGTTCGCGGTCGGCGGTTTCGTTCAGGCGTGCGTCGATATCGGCCACAAGGTTCCTTGCCCGGTCGGTCAGTTTGAACAGCGGCGCTCAGATAGCGTTCCCTATCCGTTTCCGCCAGCTATGCTGTGCGTCCATGCGGCCGCAGATTCTCTTTCCGCTGTTCGCCGAGGTCTCGGGGCTGAAGGGCGTCGGGCCCAAGGTGCTGCCGCTCGTCCAGAAGCTGGCCGGGCCGCTGGTGCGCGACCTGCTGTTCCTGTCGCCGTCGGGCGTGGTGGTGCGACGACCGATGACGGCGGCCGATGCGGTCGAGGGCCAGGTCGGGATCTTTGAGGTGGTGATCGATCGCCTGATCGTCCCCAACCGACCCGGCGTGCCGATCAAGGTGAGGGCCACCGATCCCACCGGCTTCGTGCACCTGATCTGGTTTGGAGGTTCGGGCCAGCACATCGACCGGCTGCTGCCCAAGGGGCAGACGAGACTGGTCTCCGGCAAGGTCGAGCGCTTCAACAACGAGGTGCAGATCGTCCACCCGGACGTGTTCAAGCCCGAGGAGGCGGATGAGGTCGCCGCGGTCGAGCCGGTGTATCCGCAGACCCAGGGCCTGACTTCACGGGTGATGCGCAAGCTGGTGCGCGCCGCCCTGCCCTCCGCGCCTGAACTGCCGGAGTGGCAGGATCCGGCCTGGAAGGCGAAGCAGGGCTGGGTCGGCTGGCGCGAGGCGCTGGAGGCCCTGCATGCGCCCGAGGGCGAGCGCGACCTGGAGCCGGACGCGCCCGCCCGGCAGCGGCTGGCCTTCGATGAGCTGCTGGCTCACCAGTTGGCCCTCGCCCGCCGTCGTCGGGCGCGGCAGATCACGCCGGCGCCGGTGATCCATGCCGGCGAGACGGCGGAGCGGCTGCTGGGCGCCCTGCCCTTCGCCCTGACCGGCGCCCAGGCCCAGGCCATCGCCGAGATTCGCCGCGACCTGTCTTCGGGCGAGCAAATGGGCCGGCTGCTCCAAGGTGACGTCGGCTCCGGCAAGACGGCGGTGGCCGCGATGGCGCTGGCCGACGCGGCGGCTTCCGGCTTCCAGGGCGCCCTGATGGCGCCGACCGAGATCCTGGCGCGCCAGCACTGGCAGCGGCTGACGCCCTTGCTGGAGGCGGCCGGCGTGACGACCGTGCTTCTGACCGGACGGGACACGCCGGCGGAGCGTCGCGCGCGGCTGGCGGCCCTGGCCTCGGGCGAGGCCCAGGTGGCGATCGGCACGCACGCCCTGTTCCAGGACGCTGTCCGCTTCGACAAGCTGGCTCTGGCGGTGATCGACGAGCAGCATCGGTTCGGCGTCAATGAGCGCCAGAGGCTGCAGGCCAAGGGCGATCCGCGCACCGGCGGCGTGCACCTGCTGACCATGTCGGCGACGCCGATCCCTCGTACGCTGGAGCTGACCCAGTACGGCGAGCTGGAAGTGTCCCGGCTGACCGAGAAGCCGCCGGGCCGGACGCCGGTGACGACGGCTGTTCTGCCGCTGGCGCGTATCGGCGAAGTCGCCAAGCGGCTGAAGTCGGCGGTGGATTGCGGGGCGCAAGCCTACTGGATCTGCCCGCTGGTGGCCGAGAGCGAGGCGATCGATCTGGCGGCGGCCGAGGCCCGGGCGGCGGACCTGCGCCGCCTGCTGCAGATCGAAGTCGGCCTGGCGCATGGCCAGATGCCCGGCGCCGAGCGCGAGGCGGTGATGGCGGATTTCGCGGACGGGCGGACCCAAGTCCTGGTGGCGACGACGGTGGTCGAGGTCGGCGTCGACGTGCCCAACGCCTCGATCATGGTCATCGAACACGCCGACCGCTTCGGCCTGGCCCAGCTGCACCAGCTGCGCGGCCGAGTGGGGCGCGGGGCCAAGGCTTCGACTTGCCTGCTGCTCTACGGCGGCGGCGACGACGGGCTCGGAGAGACGGCCAAGACGCGGCTGGAGACCCTGCGGCGCACCGAGGACGGCTTCGAAATCGCCGAAGAGGATTTCCGCCTGCGCGGCGGCGGCGATCCGCTGGGGCTGAAGCAGAGCGGTTTCCCGGCCTATCGTTTCGCCGACCCGATCCGGCACAAGGGACTGATGCTGGCGGCGGCGGACGACGCGCGCCTGGTGTTGGGTCGCGATCCCGACCTGACCAGCCCGCGTGGCGAAGCGGTGAAGGTGCTTGAGGCCTTGTTCGACTGGCGTAACGATCGCCCCGGCATCGACTAGCTCGGGTTGGCCGCCTTCCAGGCGCTCAGCCGCGCTTCCACATCTGCTTCAATATCGCCATAGAACAGATTGTATGGCCGGGATTTTCTTCGCTCCGCCCAGCTGCCAGATGCGCGGAAGGATTCCTGTTTGGGGTTGGTGTGCCGAAGCAGGCCCTCCCGGCACCGGGTCGCGATTTCGCGTGCGAGCAGCGCCGGGCGCGCGCCCCACTCAAGCCCGGTCGCATTGGTCGCGCCGCGGCTGTGACGGGCGTCCACCGGCTCGGTCGAGGTGCTGCCGGTGACGGGGTTCACGCATACGGGCTGGCGGTCCCCGAGTTCGACCAGTCGGCCGCGTTCGTCCCACACCAGGGCGCGCCGCAGCCGTCGTCGGGCCGCGCCGTCATTGCTCTCGCTCACAGGCGACCAGCCCACCACACAACCGGTCTGATCGCGCTGGGTGCAGGCCGGGACCTGGGGCGACAGGCCGTTGGCGGGGGCGATGACGTCCATCAGATAGGCGGAGACCAAACGGCGGCGCAGATCGGCGTCAGGCGCAATCCGCTCCCGCACCAACCGTTCGACCAGATCGCCGCCCTGCTCGACTCCTGCCAGTACGATCGGGCCGTCTGGATGACGGGCCAGCCAGACGTCGAACGCCGTCTCGACATCGCCCCAGGCGAAGGCGCGGGCCTCGCGGGCGTCCTCGCGCAGGGTCAGACGGGTGTAGAGGCTCCCCTGGCGGTAGCGCGGGGCGCTGATCGCGCCGACCCGCGCGAAGGGACCGGCGTAGTTCGGCAGAACAACGCGGCGCAGCCAGGCGTCCGCGCGGCGATCGCCGATCGGGCCGTTCCAGTGGCGTCCGCCGTCATAGGTCGTGGAGTGCACGAAGAAGACCGCCGCCGGGCCGGAATCCGTGATGCGCGTTTCGCTCATCGCCCAGGCTTCGGGGCGGGCGTAGTCCGGCGCAGGCGGCGGCGTATAGGTCTGGAACGGGACCTGCGGGTCGAGGCCGGCCTTGAGGATGTCGCCACGCCAGATGGCCAGGGCCACGGTCAGGACGAAGACCAGGAAGACGCCGATCCAGCCGGCCCACTGCCGTGCGCTCAGCTGCGGCCGCTTCATCGATAGGGATCCGCGCCGGAAAGGAAGTTCTGCACGTAGCGACGCACGCCTTCTTCGAGCGGCGTCGACTGCCCGCCGAAGCCGGCGGCGCGGATCCGCTCCATGCGGGCCTCGGTGAAGTACTGGTACTTGTCGCGGATGCTCTCCGGGGTGTCGACGTATTCGACCCTGGGCTCCTTGCCGGCGGCGGCGAAAGTGGCGTGGGCCAGATCGAGGAAGGAGCGCGCCTGACCCGAACCGGCGTTGAACACGCCGGACACGTCAGGCGTCTCGAGCAGCCAGTTGATGATGTCGACCACGTCGTCCACAAAGACAAAGTCGCGCAGTTGGCCGCCGTCGGCGTAATTCGGGTTATGCGAGCGGAACAGGGTGACCGGCTCGCCGGCCGCGACCTTGGGCCAGATCTGGGCCACGACCGACTTCATACCGCCCTTGTGGTACTCGTTCGGCCCGTAGACGTTGAAGAACTTCAGGCCCGCCCACTGGCTCGGCGCCTGGCCTTCTTCAGCCTGTTTGGCGGCGTATTGGTCGAACAGGTATTTCGAGTAACCGTAGGCGTTCAGCGGGCGCAGGGCCGTCAGACCGCCCAGGCTGTCGTCGTCCTCGAACCCCTCAAGCCCGTCGCCATAGGTGGCCGCCGATGAGGCGTAGATCAGCCGCGCGTCGCGCAGCACGCACCAGTCCCACAGGTCGCGCGACAGGCTGAAATTGGTGCGCATGATCAGGTCGGCGTCGGCCTCTGTCGTCGAGGAAATGGCGCCCATGTGGATGATGGCCTCGACCCGATCGGCGTGACGTTCGAGCTGTTCGAACAGCTCCTCCGGCTGCCAGAAGTCGGCGATCGGGTGCTTGGCGAGGTTCTTCCACTTACCGAGCGCGGCCGACTCCATGCGGTCGCATACGACGACGTCGCGCCGCCCCTCTGCGCACAGGCGGGCGACGATGTTGGAGCCGATGAAGCCGGCGCCGCCGGTGACCACGATCATGCGGCGAGCCATCAACTGTCCTTCATCTTCTCGATGGTGCGGGTGGTGGAGAAGCCGTCCTCAAAGGTCGCCAGCTTCACCTCGCCGCCCCAGCTCTCTACCAGATCGCCGCCGACGACGCCCTCGCGGGTATAATCGGCGCCCTTGATCAGCACGTCGGGCCGCAGGCGCTTGATCAAGGACAGCGGGGTCGGTTCGTCGAAGCTGGTGACGCGATCGACACTGACGAGGCCGCCGATGACGACAGCGCGGCTGTCCAGATCATTGATCGGGCGGCCTTCGCCCTTCAGGCGGCGCACCGAGGAGTCCGTGTTCAGCGCCACCACCAGCCGGTCGCACCAGCTGCGCGCCTGGGCCAGATAGGCCACGTGGCCGCGGTGCAGGATGTCGAAACAGCCGTTGGTGAAGCCGACCTTGAGGCCCTGATGCTTCCAGCCCTCGACCACGTGGGCCAGTTCGTCCAGCGGCATGACCTTGGCGTGGGCCCCTGCGGCGTGCTGGCTCATCTCGGCGTCGATCAGCTCCGCTGGGCTGACCACGGCTGTACCCGCCTTTCCGACCACCACGCCCGAGGCGAGGATGGCGAACTCGACCGCCGTCTCCAGCGACGCGCCGGCCCCGAGCGCCAGGCCAAGCGCCGCCAGACCGGTGTCGCCGGCGCCGGAGACGTCGAAGACCTCTCGGGCCCGGCCGGGGAAATGCTTCGCCGAGCCGCCGCGGCGCATGAGGCTCATGCCCTTCCCGGCGCGGGTGACGACGATGGCCTTGGCCGTGGTGGCGTCGAGCAGGGCCTTAAGGGCGATCTCGACCTCGGCGTCGGTGTCGACCGGCAGTCCCGTGGCGCCGGCCAGTTCGCTGGCGTTCGGCTTGATCAGATCGACGGCGCCGTAGCGGGCGAAGTCGCGGCCCTTGGGATCTACAATCACCGGCGCGCCTGACGTGGCTGCGGTATTGAGGGCCTGGGCGATGACCAGATCGCTCACCACACCCTTGGCGTAGTCCGAGAGCAGATAGACCGAAGCGCCGGTAAAGGCGTCGGTTTCCGTCGCGAGGAGCGAGGCCTCCTCCTCGTCCTGGCGCAACAGCTGCTGGCCGGCGGCCACGAAGCGGGTCTTGACGATGGTGTTGACGCCGGCCCGGCGCTCGACGGCGTCCTCGACGCCGGGTTCGGCGGCGATCAGCGCGGCGAGCTCGTCGCCGGCCGCGTCCTGTCCGGCCAGGGCGCCCAGGCGGGCCATGCCGCCCAAGGCCGCCACGTTGCGCGCAACATTGCCGACGCCGCCGGGCATGGCGGTGCGTCGACGGGTGCGCAGCACGGGAATCGGCGCTTCGGGCGAGATGCGGCTGACCTCGCCATAGACGTAGCGGTCGAGCATCAGGTCGCCGACGCAGGCGACCTTCAGTCCGCGCACGCGCTCCAGCAGAGCCTGCAGTTGTCCGAGATCGAGCGTCCGTTCAGCCATGCAACCGAACTAGAGGATTCAGGCGGCCTTCGCCATCCGCGCCTTCGACAGGTCGTCATAGGCGATGAGGTCGGCGGCCAGGGCCTCGAACTGATCGAGCGGCACCATGTTCGGGCCGTCCGACGGGGCGTGATCCGGATCCTGGTGGGTCTCCATGAAGACGGCGTCGACGCCCACGGCCACAGCCGCGCGGGCCAGGACCGGCACGAACTCGCGCTGGCCGCCCGAGGAGGTGCCCTGCCCGCCCGGCTGTTGAACACTATGGGTGGCGTCGAACACGACCGGGCAGCCGATGTCGCGCAGCACCGGCAGGGCCCGCATGTCGCTGACCAGGGCGTTGTAGCCGAAGCTGGCGCCGCGCTCGCAGGCCATGACGTTGGGATTGCCGGCGCCCACGACCTTGGCGATGACGTTCTTCATGTCCCAAGGAGCCAGGAACTGGCCCTTCTTGATGTTGATCGCCTTGCCGGTGGCGGCGGCGGCCAGCAGCAGGTCGGTCTGGCGGCTCAAGAAGGCCGGGATCTGCAGCACGTCCACGACCTGGGCGGCGATGGCGCACTGCTCCTCAGTATGGACGTCCGTCAGCACCGGCAGGCCGACGCTCTCGCGAATCTCGGCGAAGATCGGCAGCGAACCCTCGAGGCCGAAGCCGCGGGCGGCGCTGGCCGAGGTCCGGTTCGCCTTGTCGAAGCTGGTCTTGTAGATGATGCCGACGTTCAGGCGCTCGCCGATCTCCTTGAGCGCGTGGGCCATTTCCAGCGCGTGCTCGCGGCTTTCCAGCTGGCACGGGCCGGCGATGAAGACGATGCGCTGGCCGCCGCCGATGCTGACGGGGCGCTTCAGGCCGTCCTTGATGTCGATGATGGCGTTCGGCTTGGACACGGCGTGATTCCCGGAATTGCGGCTGGGGCGCGCGGCCAATGCCGCACTTCTGCGGCGATCAGGTGGCGCCGGACTCGGTGGAGTGCAAGCTACCACGCCGTTTCGGCCCATGGCCACCGCCGCCGGGCGAGGCGAATACCGTTCGCCGAACCTTCACCGGGGATTGACGCCCGGCCCCGCTCTACCCAACATCTTCACCATGACGTCGGTCACAGCCGAGCGCCACGCGGCAACACCCCGCGCCCATCGCGGGTTCGGCTTGCTGTTGCGACTTCTGGCCATGAACTGGACGGTCGGGCGCCTCACGGTGCTGCTGCCCAACGGCGAGGCCCATCACCTCGAGGGCCGCGAGCCCGGCCTGTCGGCCATCCTCGACATCAAGGACTATCGCTTCGCCCGACGTGTCCTGGCCTCGGGCGATATCGGTTTCGCCGAGGGCTATATGGCCGGCGAATGGGAGACGCCCCATCTGGCCGCCCTGTTGGAGGTGCTGGTCAGCAACCATGGCCACATCCGGCGTCTGGTCGAAGGCAATCCGGTGATGAAGGCGGTGCACTGGATGCAGCACCGCTTGAACCGGAACAGCCGCGAGGGTTCGAAGAAGAACATCCACGCCCACTATGACCTGGGCAACGCCTTCTACTCCGCCTGGCTCGACCCCTCGATGACCTATTCCTCGGCACGGTTCAGCCAGGCCGGCATGGCGTTAGAGGCGGCGCAGCGCGAGAAATACGCCGCCCTGGCCCGCACCATGGACCTGCAGTCGGGCCAATCGGTGCTGGAAATCGGGTGCGGCTGGGGTGGATTCGCAGAGTTCGCCGCCAAGGAGATCGGCGCCAAGGTCACCGGCATCACCATCTCGCGCGAGCAGTACGACTTCGCCCGCCAGCGGCTGTTCAACGCCGGCCTGGCCGAACGGGCGGGCATCCAGTTGATCGACTATCGCGACGTCAAAGGCCGGTTCGACCGGGTCGCCTCGATCGAGATGTTCGAGGCTGTGGGGCTGGAATATTGGCCGGCCTATTTCGCCAAGATCCACGAGGTTCTGGTCCCCGGCGGACGGGCCGGCCTGCAGATCATCACCATCGACGATCAGGTCTATCGCGGGGCCTCGAAGCGCACGGACTTCATCCAGAAATACATCTTCCCCGGCGGCATGCTGCCGTCGGAGAAGGCGCTGGAGCCGGTTGTTTCCGAGGCCGGGCTGGCCTGGGGCGAACTGCAGCGTTTCGGTCTCGACTACGCCGAAACTCTCAAGCAGTGGGACGAGCGCTTCCAGGGCGCCTGGGACGACATCCGGCGTATGAGCGGCTTTGACGAGCGCTTCCGTCGGCTGTGGCGGTTCTACCTCGCGTATTGTGAAGCCGGGTTCCGGGTCGGCCGCATCAACGTGGTTCAACTGGGCCTGTCGCGCGCCTGAGGCCGTGACGATGCTAGGATGGGGCATGACCGACGCCCTGATCTCCACCGAAGACCTTGCCGCCCGAATCGGCGCGCCTGATCTGAGGATCGTCGACGCCAGCTGGCATTTGGACGGGCGCGATGGACGCCCGGACTTCGAGGCGGCGCGGATTCCCGGCGCGGTCTTCTTTGATCTGGAGGCCAGTTCGGACCAGACGAGCCCCCTCCCCCACATGCTGCCGGATGCGACGACGTTCGGGGCGCGGATGAGCGCGCTGGGGCTGTCGAACGACGATCGGATCGTCGTCTACGACACCGTCGGGATCCGGTCGGCGGCGCGCGTCTGGTGGATGCTGACGGTGATGGGGGCCCAACGCGTCCATGTGCTGGACGGCGGCCTGCCGAAGTGGCGGGCCGAGGGCCGGCCGGTGGAGAGCGGCGAGGCGGCCGGACCGGCGCCAGGCGCCTTCGAAGCCCGGCTGGACGAGGAGGGCGTGGCGAATGTCGAGACGGTGCGTGCGGCGGCGACGGAGGGTGTGCAGGTGCTGGACGCGCGGGCGGCAGACCGTTTCGCCGGGCGCGCCGCCGAGCCGCGGGCGGGACTGAGGTCCGGCCACATGCCGGGGGCGCTGAACCTCCCCTTCCCCGGCGTGCTGAAGGCCGACGGGACCATGAAGCGCGGGGCCGAACTGGAAGTCGCCTTCCGCGCAGCCGGCCTGGACCTCGACCGACCCGTAATCACCACCTGCGGCTCGGGCGTCACCGCCGCCATCCTCAGCCTCGGCCTGGCCGTGCTGGGCCGGCCGTCGCAGCTCTATGACGGCAGTTGGGCCGAATGGGGCGGGCGCGGCGACACGGCGGTCGAGACCGCCTGACTCAGCTCACCGACGGCGCGAACGGCTCTTCTGCGTCGGCCGGCACCACGGCGTCCGTCTCGCCGCGCGAGACGACGGTGGCCGCGACCAGGTCGCCGGTGACGTTCAGCGTGGTGCGGCACATGTCGAGGAAGCGGTCGACGCCGAGGATCAGGCCGATCCCTTCCGGCGGAACGCCGACCATGGCCAGGATCAGGGCGATGACCGGCAAGGAGCCGGCGGGAACGCCCGCGGTGCCGATGCCGCCGAGGATGCACACCAGCATGACGATCAACTGCTGGCCGATGCTGAGCTCGACGCCGAAGAACTGGGCCAGGAAGAGGACGGTCACGCCCTCGAACAGGGCGGTGCCGTTCTGGTTGGCGGTGGCGCCGACGGTCAGGACGAAGCGCGAGATGCGGCGCGGCAGCTTGAGCTCGGTCTCCGCGACGCGGATGGAGACCGGCAGGGTCGCGTTCGACGAGGCGGTCGAGAAGGCAACCACGATCGGCTCGCGCACGCCGTGGAAGAATTTGAACGGGTTCATCCCGCCGGCGAGCCAGACGACCAGCGGGTAGACGATGAACATGTGGATCGCCATGGCGCCGACGGCGACGGCCGCATAGGCGCCGAGGCGGATCAGCAGCTCCCAGCCGAACACGGCCGCGAGGTTGAACATCAGGGCGGCGATGGCGATGGGGGCGAGTTTGATGACGAGGTTGATGAGCTTCATCATCACCTCGAACACGCCTTGCAGGGTCATCTGCAGCTGGTCGGTCGCCTTGCTCTTGGCCATGACCATGCCGATGCCGAACAACAGGGCGAAGACCATGACCGGCAGGATCTGGTTCTCGGCCGCCGCGGTGACGACGTTCGAGGGGATCATGTCGAGGAAGAACTGACCCGCCTCGATGCTCTTGGGCGCATTGCCGACAATGCCCGCCGCGCCTTCTCGCCCCTGGGCCAGCAGTTGCTGAGCCATGGCCGGGTCCACCCCGTCGCCGGGGCGGAAGTAGTTGACCATGCCCAGGCCGATGCCGACGGCGATGGCCGAGACGATGATGGTGAAGACCAGGGTCTTGAAGCCCGCACGGCCGAGGGTCTTGAGGTCGCCCATCTCGGCGACGCCGACGGCCAGGGCCGAGAACAGCAGCGGCAGGACCAGCATGAACAGCAGGCGCAGGAATATCTGGCCCACTGACTGGATCAGGCTCATCACCTCGGGGATGACGACGAGACCGTTCAGGTTGACGTACAGCCCCCCGCCCAGACCGGCGAGGAAGCCAACCAGCATCCAGACGTAGAGCGGAATACCGCCGCGTTTCGTCGTTTCCATGAGCTTCCCCCCGGGCTTTGCGCCGCGTCGTTATCGGATCGGCAGGGCGTAGATCAAGCCGCCGGGCCGAGCGCTCCATTGTGCGTTAAGCCCCCGGGCCAGGTCGAGAGGCGAATTCGGGCCGATATTCCGGTCGAATATCTCGCCATAGTTGCCGGTCGCTTCGATGGCGTCCTTGGCCCAGGTCTTGGACAATCCCAGCGACGGACCCAGTTCGCCCTCGTCGCCGAGCAGGCGGCGGATGCGCGGATCGCGGGAATCCTCGGCCATCTGTTCGGCGTTGGTCTGGGTCACACCCAACTCTTCGGCGAGAATCAGGGCGTTGAGGGTCCAGCGGACGATCGAGGTCCAGGCCTCGTCGCCGCGCCGGACGGCCGGGCCCAGCGGCTCCTTGGAGATGACATCCGGCAGGATGGCGTGCTGCTCCGGATTGGGCAGCAGAGAGCGGGCGGCGGCCAGGGCCGAGATGTCGGCGCTGAAGGCGTCGCAGTCCTCGCGAGCATAGGCACTGCGGGCCTCTTCCTCGTTGGCGGCCATGACGGCGCGATACTCGATGCCCCGGGCGCGGAAGAAGTCGGCGACATTGAGTTCGGAGGTGGTGTCTCGCTGCACGCAGACGCGGGCGCCGTTCATCTCCTGGGCGCTGGCCAGGTCGAGCGAGCGACGCACCAGAAAGCCCTGGCCGTCGTAGTAGTTGATCCCGGCGAAGCGCACGCCTTCCTGGGACTCGCGGCTGAGCGTCCAGGAGGTCGCCCGCCACAGCACGTCGATGCGACCGTTGCGCAGGGCGTTGAAGCGCTGGGCCGAGGTCACCGGCACGAAGCGCACCTTGTCTGGATCTCCGAGGATGGCGGCGGCCAGCGCCCGACAGAAGTCGGCGTCGAAGCCCCGCCACTGGCCGCGGTTGTCGGTATAGGCGAAGCCGACCAGGCCCTCATGCACGCCGCAGTTCAGACGGCCGCGACGCCGGATCGCCTGCAGGGTTGGGCTGGTGAAGTCCGGGGCGGCGGTGGCCGGGTCGGGACCGGTCGGTTCAGTGGTCTCGGCGTCCTCGGAACGGTCTCCGCCGCCGCAGGCCGCGAGCAGCAGGCCAAAGGCGAGCGTCACGCCCGCCGCCGCCGTCCGTCGAACCACCCGTGACCGCATCGCGCGCCTCGTTGAAAGCCACACCAGACTTGCGCCCCGTGGACCTTTAGATGCCTTTGACGGCGGAACCGCAACCCTTGGGCGCGCCGACATGACCGATCGCTCCGACCGCACCCGCCTGATCGCCTCCGCCACCCGCCGAGGGCGTGGGCGTCGCGGCGTCAGCCCGCCGATCGAGCGCGCCTCGACCCTGCTGAACGACGATCCCGCGGCCCTGCGGGATGAGTCGGCCGGACCCGTCTACGGCATCGAGGACCTTGGCGCGGCGCGCGAGCTGCGCTCCGCCCTGGCCGAGCTGGAGGGCGCGAAAGACGCGTGGCTTGTCCCGTCCGGTCTGGCCGCCGTCACCGTGCCCCTGACCGCACTGCTCCGCCCCGGCGATGAGGTGCTGACGACGGACGCCCTCTACGGCCCGACCCGACGGTTCCTAAAGCGGCATCTGGGCCACCGCGGCGTCACCGCGACCTTTCACGCGCCGGACGCCTCGACCGACCAGATCCTCGCCGCCGTCACGGAGCGCACAAAGGTGCTGCTGATCGAATCGCCGGGTTCGTTGACCTTCGAGATGGTCGACGTGCCGGCCCTGGCCGAAGGCTGCCGGGCGCGGGGCGTGCTGACGGTGATGGACAACACCTGGGCCGCGGGCCTGTCCTTCAAGCCGCTGGCCCACGGGGTCGACGTCAGCGTGCAGGCGGTGACCAAATACGTCGCCGGCCATTCCGACCTGCTGATGGGCGCGATCGCGGCGTCCGACCCGGCTGTCTGCAAAAGAATCGCCGAGACGATCGAGGATCTGGGCTGGCGGGTGTCGCCCGACGACGCCTGGCTTGCGCTGCGCGGCCTGCGCACCTTGCCGCTGCGCTACGCCGAGCAGGCGCGCTCGGCCCTGGCGGTGGCGGAATGGCTGCAGGCCCGCGAAGAGGTCGCCGAGGTCCTCTACCCACCCCTGCCCGGGTCACCGATGCACGCTCTGTGGAGCCGTGATTACGTTGGCGCCGCCTCCATCCTCGGCGTCGTCATGAAGGGCGGCTCCGAGGCCGCCACCCACGCCCTGATGGCCGCCGTCGAACTGTTCGGCCTCGGTTACTCCTGGGGCGGTTTCGAGAGCCTCATGACGCATGAGACGGGGCAGATGGCCTATCGTCGTGGCGAGCCGGCGCTCGGCGGCGAACTGCTGCGGATCCACATCGGACTGGAGGACCCGGCCGAGCTGATCGCCGACCTGGCGCGTGGCCTTGCGGCGTGGCGGGCGGTCATCCGCTAGAGCTTGGCGCGAGCCGCCTTCAGCCTGGCCTTCAACTCATCCCTGACGCGGCCGTGTGATCGGGCGAGAGCCGCAGCCTCCTTGTCCAGAGCCGCACGGTGGGCGTCCAGCGCCTCGGCCTCCCGCGCCTGCTCCGCATCGAGTTCGGCGAGCTCAGCCTCCAGCGCCTCGACCCGGGCGCGGTCCTTCTCGCTCGGCCCCTTCCTAGCCTTGGCCTTCGGCGCCGCCGTCCGCTCGACCTTGCCGATGTCGACGGCCAGGCCGCGCTCGATCAACTCGCCCGGCGCGGCCAGCGCCGCCTCGTAGTCAGCGCCTTCGTCGATCTCCTTGGCCGCGCCGTCCTTGAAAAGGTCGCGCTTCACGCCCCAGGCGGCCAGGGCCTTGGGCCGCGACGGCGCCGCCACAGTCCAGGCGTGGAAGCCGTCGGAATAGGTGAACACCTTCAGTTTCGCCATCCAGCCGCAACGGCCGGACAGCGCGGCGGTTCAGTCAGGGGCTGGGGCCAGCTCGATCCAGGTCGGGGCGTGGTCGCTGGCTCGCTCGCGGCCGCGCACCGGCTTGTCCACGCCTGCATCGACCAGCCGCTCCGCCGCTGCCTGGCTCAGCAGCAGGTGGTCGATCCTGAGGCCGGCGTCCCGCTCCCAAGCCTGGCGGAAATACTGCCAGAAGGTCCAGGGCGGCGGATCCTGCGGGAAGCGCTCACGCAGGGCGTCGGTCCAGCCCTGGGCCAGCAGCCGGGCGAAGGCCGCCCGCGGCGCCGGCTGAAGGAGCGCGTCCTTCTTCCACGAGCGGGTGTTGTAGATGTCCGCGTCGGTCGGGACGACATTGTAGTCTCCCGCCAGGACGACGGGGGCGCCGGTCGCCAGCAGGCCCGCCGCGTGGGCGTTCAACCGCTCCATCCAGGCCAGCTTGTAGTCGAACTTCGGTCCCGGCTGGGGATTGCCGTTGGGCAGATAGAGGCACGCGATCAGCACGCCGTCGACGGCCGCTTCGATGTAGCGGCTCTGGGCGTCCTTTTCGTCGCCGGGGAGACTGCGGCGGGTCACTACGGGCTCGCGGCGCGACAGTATCGCCACGCCGTTCCAGCGGTGTTCGCCCTTCCATACGCCGTGATAGCCCGCGTCACGGATCGCCTTCGCCGGAAACTGGCTGTCGGTGGCCTTCAGCTCTTGCAGGCAGGCCACGTCGGGCCGCGCTTCCTCCAGCCACTCCAGCAGATTGGCCAGGCGGGTGTTGATCCCGTTGATGTTGAAAGTGGCGATGCGCACGAGGCCTGAACGGCAAGCGGAGGCGCCGGTTGCGGCCTCGGCCACAGCTTCCGCTCTCCGGGAAATGGGCTAGGAGAGACTCGGAGCCCTGACTTTGGGACCGCCGTCAGCTTTCGGATCCAGGAATGTTCATCGTCGCCCTTCTCGCCTCCGCTTCGATGGCCGCCGCCGAGGATACGAACCGTTTCTCCGCCCGCGCTCCGGAGATCGAAAACGCCCGGAGCTCGGCCGCCGGCTGGGGGTACGACTCGGGACGCGGCTTCTGGTCCCGAACCGATGTCTATGCCTATCGCTCCACATCGGGGGAGTGGCTGCCCATCCTGCGCCGCGAGGAAGCCGATCGCGCCGAACCGCGATGGGCCGAACCCGCCACGTGCCCCGCCGTACTCGCCATCCTTGATGAGATGCGAAACCTCGAGGTCGGACTTCACGTGGATATCCCCAATCGCGGCTGGGAGACCTCCGACCCGAGCCAGTCCTACATTTGGGCGCCGTCGGACGAGGGATCCGACTTCGTCCGGCTCTACGCGTCGAGCGGACCGCTGCGTGCGTTCACAGGCGGCGCCGAACGAGGACTGGCCGACTGCTGGAAGGACGAACGTCCGTTCTGACGGCGCGTCACCGAAACTTCACTGTTGAAAGCTGGCGCGGACGCTTCGGCGGGACTATGTCCCCGCCCATGGAGCCGCTTCTGCGCATGCCCCGGCCTGGTCGAACCGACCGCGGAGCGTTGCGTCGATGAACGAAGCGGCTGGTCGAGACCTTTTCAGACCAGCCCCGTCCTTGGTCCGTCCAGCGTTCGCCCGCCGGCCTGGCTCCCCTTCTCCGCCCTCGCCTCCGATCCGCAACAAGGGGATTCCTCCGGGATGATCACGCTTCCGCGCCTGCCTGCCGCCGTCGTCTTCGATATGGATGGTCTGATCTTCGACACCGAACGCCTGTGGATGGCGGCGATGGTCGAGACCCTGGCGATGCACGGGCATGATATGGAGCCCGACTTCTACCTCACCGTCGTCGGCACGCCCTGGGTCAGCATACGCGAAGGTCTGCTTGAACGGTTCGGGCCGGACCTGCCCGCCGACGAAATCGGCCCCGCCTGGACCGAGCGCTTCGTGTCCCTCTGTCGCGAGCGGTTGGCGTTGAAGACCGGGGTCGTGGAGTTGCTGGACGAACTGGACGCCCTCGGCATCCCGGCGGCAGTAGCGACCTCTTCGCCCAAAGCGCTGGCGCATGAGCACTTCGACGGAGCCGGGCTGACCGAGCGCTTCCAATGCATCCTGGCGCCGGGCGACTACGAGCGCGGCAAGCCGGACCCGGCGCCCTATCTCGCCGCCGCGCGCAGGCTGGGTGTCGACCCGCATGACTGCCTGGCGCTGGAGGACTCGCGCAATGGCGTCCGCTCAGCCGCAGCGGCCGGGATGATGACGGTCATGGTCCCGGACCTGCTCGGTCCGACGCCGGAGATCGACGCCTTGTGCCAAGCCATCGCCGCCGACCTGCATGAGGTGCGTAAGGGCCTTGTGGCTCTCGCCGCCTAGGCCGAGATCCGACCGCCCACCTTGCCCGCCTCGTCGCTGCGCAGGGTCAGCACCCGCACCCCGGTCGCCGTCACCGCCACGGTGTGCTCGAACTGGGCCGACAGCGAGCCGTCGGCGGTGCGGACGGTCCAGCCGTCGGCCTCTTCCGGGGCCACTTCGCGGCGGCCGGCGTTGATCATCGGCTCGATGGTGAAGGTCATGCCCTCGCGCAGAACCATGCCGGTTCCGGCCTTACCGAAATGCAGGACCTGCGGGTCCTCGTGCATTTCGCGACCGATGCCGTGACCGCAGTAGTCACGCACCACGGTGAAGCCGTTCTGACGGGCGTGGCTTTCAATGGCGTGGCCGATGTCCCCGATGCGGGCGCCCGGGCGCACCGCGCCGATGCCCTTCCAAAGCGCCTGATAGGTGGCGCGGACCAGGCGAACAGCCGCCGCCTTCACGGCGCCGACCATGTAGGTCTTGCTGGAGTCGGCGATGTAGCCGCCGGTCTCAAGCGTGATGTCGAGGTTGACGATGTCGCCGTTCTTCAGGGTCTCGTCCGTCCTGGGCATGCCGTGACAGACCACGTCGTTGATCGAGACGTTGAGCACATAGGGATAGTTGTACTGCCCCTTGCTGGCCGGTCGCGCGCCCAGGTCGTCGACGATGAAGCGCTCGACCCGGTCGTTGATCTCCATGGTGGTCATGCCGGCCAGGGACCAGGTGTCGATATGCTCGAACACCTGCGCCAGCAGGCGGCCGGAGCGCGCCATGGCCTCCAACTCCCAGGCCTCCTTAACAACCAACGGCCCATTCTCCCGGCGCGCCCGCCTCGACCCCTGCGGCCTGCATCTCGCGGGCGAGAATTTCATTGAAGGTCAGGGTCGGATTGAGCTCGGCGAGCATGCCGATCCTCATCCAGTAGGTGGCCTGGGCGTTGATCGACCGGCAGGTCAGGCCGCTGGCCCGACGCAGTTGGTCGTGCAAGGCGTCATCGATGTTGACCAGTCCCATGGGGTCTCGCTCGAAATATACGGTTTATATACGTATCGTATATCGTGTTACGCGTCGAGCATGGCCGAACCCTGGCGCGCCCTGCAGGATTCGAACCTGCGACCGTCCGCTTAGAAGGCGGGTGCTCTATCCAGCTGAGCTAAGGGCGCCCGAGGGCGTGCAGGCGAGTAAACGCGATGCGGCAGGCTGAGGCCATCCCGCCGCGGCGCCGAGACGGTCGCCTCGGACCTAGTGCGTCCAGGACTGCTTGCGGTAGGTGGCGAAATTGTCGGCGTAGGCCTTGAGGATCACCGGCGGCTCCTGCGGCTCCTGCAGGCGGAACGGGATGCCGTGGCGCTCGGCGTAGGCGACCGCTTCTTCCTTCGAGTCGAAGGTCAGGCGGACCTGGCCGTTCATGTCCGACGACGAGGTCCAGCCCATCAGCGGATCGATGGTCCGCGCCGAGGCCGGTTCGAACTCCAGCCGCCAGTCTTTCGACTTGGCCTTGCCGGACTGCATCGCGGTCTTGGCGGGGCGGTAGATGCGGGCGAGCATGGGCGGATCTCGTTCAGGCGAAGGCGTAGACGCCTCCATACAACGCATTCGCCCGCACTCAAGTCACGAACGATGGGTGTGGCCGGCTGACCTGGGCCGCGTCGGGTCGGGAGGTCCCGAAGGGCCGACGACCGCGGCCGACCAAAAATGGTCGGAGTGAGAGGATTCGAACCTCCGACCCTCTGGTCCCAAACCAGATGCGCTACCAGGCTGCGCTACACTCCGGCGGCGGGATTTGGCACACTCGACGCTGCGCCGCAACGCGGTTGAGCGCGATTAGGCGCTATTCCGCGAAGAAGGGGTGGCGAACCTTGTCGCCGGCCTTGGCGCCGATCTCGGCGGCGCGGCCGGCGCGGAGCTCCAGCACGCCCATGGCCGGGCCGTTGGACGGAATGATCGCGTCCGAGTTCGGCGGCGCATTGGCGGCGATCGAGACGATCACGCCGTGCGGGTCGATGTAGATGATGTCCAGCGGGCTGGGGGTGTTGTGCATCCAGAAGCCGCGCTCGGCGACATCGGGGAACTCGAACAGCATGCCGCGGTCGTCGGCCAGCGGGTCGCGGTGCATCAGCCCGCGCTGGCGCTCCATCTCGTCGTCGGCGATCTCGACGTGGAAGCGGTGCTCGCCCGACTGGGTCGTGATGGTCAGCGGCTCGAGCGGCTCGCCGTTGGGACCCTGCTGGGTGCCCGCGCCCGCGCAGCCGGCGAGCAGGACGAGACCGGCGATGCCGGCCAGGAAGCCACGACGAACGATCATCAAGTCACCCTTGAGAGCTGCTGAACCCGGAATCTCCCCGGCGTCCCGCATCTATAGCGCCGCAGAAGGCCCGTGGGGAGGCGTCAGGCGCCGGGACGGATTTCGGCGACGACCAGGCCCTTGGGGCCTTCGGCGAAGCGCACCGAGACGGTCTCGCCGGGCAGCAGGTCGTCGAGGCCACAGCGGCGCAGGGTCTCGACGTGGACGAAGATGTCGCCCGGCTGGCCGTTGCGGACCACGAAGCCGTAGCCCTTGGTGCGGTTGAACCACTTGACCACAGCCATCTCGAGGGTCCCGTCGTCCATCAGCGGCGGCAGCACGCGGGCGTTCCGGAGGCTTTCGTAGCCGCGACGCGGCGAAGCGGCGGCGTCGGGGTCGCCCTCGCCCAGGTCGTGCACCTCGGTGACCTGCCATCCCTTGGGCCGTCGTGCGCAATCACAGCTGATCGGAGCGCCTTCGGCGGCGGAGTCGCGGCCGCTGTCCCGCAGGCTGGAGATGTGCAGGAGCACGTCCTTCATGTCAGTCATGACGGGATCGTCAGGTACGATGAATCCATACCCCTTGCCGGGGTCAAACCACTTGACCCGCCCGGCGATCCTCACCGTCTCAACTGTTTGAACGCCCTCGAAGTCCGACACGGCCTTCCCCCCGCCCGCGTTGTGTGCGGACCGGCTTGTTTAACACGGTTCTGTGAACGGCGGAAAAGACAAAAACGCTGATTTTCAGTTGCGACGCGAATTATTTATGCAACCGAGGCGTTGAGGGCTCTCAGGGGCGGCCAATCTTTCCGCGCGCGGAAAGTTTCCAATGGCGGGCTTCGGCGATGCGTGAGGAGGCGCTCGTGGCAGTCCCTAGGGGAATCGAACCCCTCTTTTCAGGTTGAAAACCTGACGTCCTAACCGATAGACGAAGGGACCGCAGCGCGAGCGCGGACGACGCTTTCAGCGATGTCTGTGAGAGCCCCGCGTGGCAGTCCCTAGGGGAATCGAACCCCTCTTTTCAGGTTGAAAACCTGACGTCCTAACCGATAGACGAAGGGACCGCTGCGCGGGGAAGCGGCGATATAGCCGGGGCCTCCGAAGGCTGCAACGCCTTTTTCGAAGAAAAGTTGAGATCGTCGTTACGGCTAAGCCATACGCGGATCCGCGACGTCCTCGATCTCGAACTGGACGCCTTTGCGGCCGTTCCAGTCGTCGGCTTTCAGGCGGCCTGCGACCGACAGACCGCCCTGCCCGGCTAACAGAGCCTTGCCTGACGGCAGGTCGGCGCAGCGCCAAGCGATGGCCTTCACGGACGCACCATCGGCCCCGACCAGGCGGCAGCGCACATGGCCGCCATTCATGGCGACGGGCTCGCGAACCGAGACGTGCTCGAGCGCGAAGAGCGGCTCGGGATTCGCCGGTCCGAAAGGCGCCAGCTGCTCGAACTGGTCGAACAGGGCGCGGGTGGCGGCGCGGGGATCGACCAGGGCGTCGATCTCGACCGCATCCAGCGTCTCGGCGTCGGCCTGTTCATGGGCCAGCCGGTCGTTGAGGAAGTCGCGCAGGGCGGCGATGCCGTCGGTGCGGAGGGTCAAGCCCGCGGCCATCGCGTGGCCGCCGCCGGCGAGCAGCACCCCGGTCTCCCAGGCCGCCTGGATCGCCCGTCCCAGGTTCATGCCCGGCTGGGAGCGGCCCGAGCCCTTGCCGATGCCGTTGACCGCATCGACTCCGATGACGATCACCGGTTTGCGCCAACGCTCGCGCAGGCGCCCGGCGACGATGCCGACCACGCCGGGATGCCAGTCGGCGCCCTCGATCACCACCACGGCCGAACCATCGGCGTGAGCGCCGGACGCCTCGACGCGGCGAACGGCCTGGTCGGTGACCTGCCGCTCCACTTCGCGCCGCGCGATGTTCAGGGCGTCCAGCTCCTGTGCGATCGCCCTCGCCTCATCCGGGTCGTCGGTCGACAGCAGCCGAGCGCCGAGGTCCGACTTGCCGATGCGGCCGCCGGCGTTGATTCGCGGGCCGAGGATAAAGCCGGCGTGGTTGACCTTGGCCGGGCCTTCTTCAGCGCCGGCGGCGGCCAGCAGGGCCTTGAGCCCCGGATTGCCCCAGTCGGACATCACCCGCAGGCCCAGGCTGGTGAGGGCGCGATTGAAGCCCGTCAGGCCGGTGACGTCGCAGATCGCGCCCATGGCGGCCAGATCCAGCCACTGGCGGATGTCCGGCTGGGGGCGGTCCTCGAACAGCCCCCGGCGGCGACCCTCGCGGTTGAGCGCGGCGAGCAGGACGAAGACCACCCCGGCCGCGGCCAGGTTGCCCTGCCCCGAGTTACAGCCCGGCCGGTTGGGATTGACCACGGCCAGGCAGTTCGGCGGCTCCTCGCGCATCAGGTGGTGGTCGATGACCACGACCTTCAGCCCGATGGCGGCGGCGTGGGCGACGGCCTCATTGGCCGCGGCGCCGCAGTCGACGGTGACGACCAGATCCGCCCCGGCCGCCTTCAGCGTGTCGAAGGCCTTGGCGCTGGGGCCGTAGCCTTCGGTGATGCGGTCGGGAACATAGATCGGCAGTTCCGCGCCCATCGCGCGGAACCAGCGAACCAGCAGGGCCGCGCTCGACGCGCCGTCGACGTCGTAGTCGGCGAAGACGTGGATCGAGGCCTTGGCCTGCAGGGCGTCGAGGATCGCCTCGGCCGCCGCGTCCATGTCCGTGAAGCTGGACGGATCCGGGAACAGGGCCTTGAGCGTCGGCTCCAGGAAGTCCGCCCCCTGATCGGCGCGCACGCCGCGCGCGGCCAGGGCTCGGGCCAAGGGCTCGTCGAGGCCGAGGGCCTGGATGTGGGCGCGCACGACCGAGGCCTCGGCCGGTCTTTGCCTCCAGGCGCGCCCGGACAGCGAGCGCGACACGCCCAGGAAGGCGGGCGTGGTCGCGCCGTCGGCCATCAGAGGGGCCGCTGCGTGCGGATGCGCTGCACGGTGCGGGTCGAGGAATCCATCACCAGCGTATGGGTCGAGACCGAGCCGTTGCGCAGCAGCACGCCGTCCAGCATCGCGCCCTTGGTCACGCCCGTGGCGGCGAAGACCGCATCCTTCGAGACCAGCTCGTGCAGGTCGTATTTGCGGTCGAAGTCGGTGACGCCTGTGCGCTGGGCGCGGGCCCGCTCGTCGTCGTTGCGGAAGATCAGCCGGCCCTGGAAGTGGCCGCCGACGCATTTCAGCGCCGCCGCCGCCAGGACGCCCTCCGGCGCGCCGCCGGAGCCGAGGTACATATCGATGCCGGTCTCCGGCTCGGCGGTGTGGATGACGCCGGCCACGTCGCCGTCGGTGATCAGCAGCACACGGGCGCCGACTTCGCGCAGGGCGGCGATCAGCTCCGCGTGGCGGGGGCGGTCCATAACGCAGATGGTGATGTCGCTGGGGTCGACGCCCTTGGCCGCGGCCAGCGAGCGGACGTTGTCCTGGGGCTTCATGTCCAGGTCGACGGTGCCCGGCGCATAGCCCGGGCCGATAGCGATCTTGTCCATATAGGTGTCGGGCGCGTGCAGCATGCCGCCGCCCGGCGACATGGCGAGCACGGCCAGGGCGTTGGGCATGGCCTTGGCCGTCAGGGTGGTGCCTTCCAGCGGGTCCAGCGCGATATCGACCGCCGGACCTTTGCCGGTGCCGACCTTCTCGCCGATGTAAAGCATCGGCGCTTCGTCGCGCTCCCCCTCGCCGATGACGATCTTACCGTCGATGTCGAGCGCGTTCAGGGCGGTCCGCATGGCGTCGACCGCCACCTGATCGGCGGCCTTCTCATTGCCGCGGCCGATGAGGCTGTGGGCCGCGATGGCGGCCAGTTCGGTCACGCGCGCGGCGTCCGCGGCGAGGGTCGAGGCGTAGGGGGCCGTTCCGGCCATGGGCGTTCTCCTGAGGCGATGATCCCCGGATTCTTGTGTCCGAGCGATGATTTTGGGTGGTTCAGCGGCGATCGACCGGCGGGGGGGCGGTTCCGCGCTCCCGCGTACGACGAACGAATTCCTCGATCTCGGACTGGGTCTGCTGGGTGACCGGAGCCACCTCGACGGCGTCGACCCGCGCCTGAACGTCTGCGGCGAAAGCCGTCGGGTCGCCGGTCAGGGTCCACTCGATCCGAGCGGCTTCCTCGGCCAGGGAGCCCCCGGCCGCGCTCAGGGCGCCGACCCGGGCGGCCAGCATCGCCGGCTCCGGCGCGGGCTGGAGCGACTTCGGGAAGTCCTCCCAGCGGGGGTAGCCGCGATTCGCATCGACCAGCGTCTGAATGTGCGGCGCGAGCGGCGACGACAGGTCAGCCTCGGTGTCGAACGAGCTCGCGCAGGCGGTTAAACCCGCCGCGGCGACGAATACAGCCAGGACCGCTGCGAATTTCCGGATCGGCGCGTTCATTTCAGGCCCGGTCATATGCCATGATCGCGACAGGCGGAAGGGCGACGGCGTCCCTTGCGACCGATCCTGACGACCTGACGGAGCTCTCCAGCATGGCCAAGCGTCCGATCCCTCCGTCTTCCGCGGCGCCGAATGGCGATCTTGCGGACGCTGCCGCCAAGCCCGCGCGAAAGGCTGGTCGCCCAACCTCGGCCAAGCCCCCGCGCCCTCGCGCCGCCAAGGCGCAGGCGGCCGTTCAACTCGGGCCGATGCCCGATGGGGGCGCCGAAGAGGCTCACACGAAGACGGAACAGACCGACGCCGGTTTCGCCTTCCCCGGCGCCGAACAGAGGGAAATGCTGGAGACCCTGTCTCTGAACCTGGCGCGCGCCGCCATGACGGCCCAGACGGCGATCGCCGAAGCCGCCCTGGCCCAGGCCGACCGACCCGGGGCCCTGTCGCCCGACCCGTTCAACGTCGGGCCGGCCATGACCCAGGTGATGACGGGTCTGGTTTCGCGTCCCGACAAGCTGTTCGCCGCCCAGGCCGATCTGTTCAACCGCTATATGGACGTGTGGGCCTCGACCACGCGCCGCGCCGCCGGCGAGGAGCCCACCCCGTCCAAGGACAAGCGCTTCAAAGACCCGGCGTGGACCGAGAACCCGATGTTCGACGTGATGCGCCAATCCTATCTGGCGACCGCCGACTGGATGAATGGCCTGGTCTCCTCGGTCGAGGACATCGATCCGCGCATCAAGCGGCGCGCCGAGTTCTTCACCAAGCTGCTGACGGACGCCTTTTCGCCGTCGAACTTCCTCGCCTCCAATCCCGCGGCGCTGAAGGCCCTGGCCGAGACCAATGGCGAATCCCTGGTCAAGGGCATGCAGAATTTCGCCGCCGATCTCGAGCGCGGGCACGGGAAGCTGAAGATCAGCCAGGCGGACTATGAACGGTTCAAGGTGGGCGAGAACGTCGCCACCGCGCCGGGACAGGTGGTGTGGCGCGACGAGCTGTTCGAGCTGATCCAGTACGACGCCGCGACCGACAAGCAGCGCGAGATCCCGCTGCTCATCTTCCCGCCGTGGATCAACAAATTCTACATCCTGGACCTGCAGCCGGCGAACTCGATGATCCGGTGGCTCTCGGCCCAGGGCTTCACCGTTTTCGTCTGCTCCTGGGTCAACCCGGACAAGGACAAGGCGGAGTTCGGCTTCGACGACTATCTGCAGAAAGGCATCTACCGCGCTGTCGAAAAGGCGCTTGAGCAGTCGAAGTCAGAACGGATCAACACGGTCGGCTACTGCATCGGGGGCACCCTCATGGGCGCCGCCCTGGCCCACATGGCGGCCCACGGCGACGAGCGGGTTGGGGCCAACACCTTCTTCGCCGCCCAGCACGACTTCGCCGAGGCCGGCGACCTGCTGCTGTTCACCGACGAGAACTGGCTGAAGGAGATCGAGCAGGAGATGGACGCCGCCGGCGGGGTCCTTCCCGGCGCGCATATGGCCGAGACCTTCAACGCCCTGCGCGCGAACGATCTGATCTGGTCGTTCTTCGTCAGCAACTATCTTATGGGCAAGGATCCGCCCGCCTTCGACCTGCTGTTCTGGAACGCCGACCAGACGCGGATGCCCAAGAAGCTGCACCTCGACTACCTGCGCTCGATGTACGGCCGCAACGCCCTGTCGCAAGGCGATTTCCAGATCGGCGGCCTCAAGGTCGACCTGACCAAGGTCAAGATCCCGCTCTATTTCCAGGCCAGTCGCGAGGACCACATCGCGCCGATGAACTCGGTCTACCGATCCGCCAAGGCCTTCACCAATGCCGCCGTCACCCTGACCCTGGCGGGATCGGGGCACATCGCGGGCGTGGTCAATCCGCCGTCGGCGAACAAGTACCAGCACTGGATCAATCCCGCCCTGCCCGCCACCCTTGGGGAATGGCAGGCCGGCGCGGTCGAGCATCCGGGAAGCTGGTGGAACCACTGGGCCGATTGGCTCCACGACAGGTCGGGCGGCTGGGTCCCGGCCCGTGACCCGGCCAAGGGCTCCCTGCCTCCGATCGAGCCTGCCCCTGGCAGCTATGTGAAAGTGAAGTCTTGAAGCGTCTCGAACCCAATCTGCTGCTGGCGATCTCGACGGGCTTCGCCCTGGTCCTGGCGGTGATGACCACAGTCCTGTTCGGCCCGCCGGAGGCGATGCTGCGCAACCCGCTGATGGCCATCATCTGCGCCGGAGGCTTCATCCTGCTGAATCCGAGGCTGGCGCGCATGATGGGGCAGCCTCCCCGGCCGCCGATGATCAATCGCGACACCCCGACCTCGGCCGTCTGGGCGACGCTGTTCCCCTTGATCATCATCCTGCTGGCCGCGATCCCGGTGTTCTGGCCGGGGCATGACTATGGGCTGATCGTGATCATCGCCGCGGTGATCTTCGGGCTGACGGCGGAGTCTGCGCTCAAGGCCCGCGGCGGTTTCTAGGCCGGCAGGAATTTCAGCGCCGCGCCGTTGTTGCAGTATCGCTTGCCGGTCGGCCGCGGCCCATCGTCAAAGACATGGCCCTGGTGCCCCAGGCAGCGGGCGCAATGGTACTCGACCCGCGGAATCCCCAGGGCAAAGTCGGTCTTGGTGGCGATGTTGTCGGCCGGCGCCCGGTAGAAACTCGGCCAGCCAGTCCCGGAATCGAACTTCCAGCCGGACCGGAACAGCGGCAGGTCACAGCCGCGGCAGACGAAAGTCCCGCGCCGGTGCTCGTTGTTCAGGGTGCTCGTCCCCGCCCGCTCCGTGGCCTCATGGCGCAGAACGTCATAGCTCAACCGCGGCAGGCGAGCCCGCCACTGAGCGTCGGTCATCCGCCGGAAGGGCGAAGTCGCATACCGGCTCTCCGAGGCGTTCACCGTCTCGCTCGAACAGCCGGCCAGCGCCAATGCGCCGCTGGCGAGTAAAAGTTGGCGACGCGTTTCCATCGCTCTTCAACGTCGTAGGCCGATCAAGGGTTTGCAAGCGTGGCCGCAACGGCTGCCCAGAGCCACGCGCCCTGCTAAGGTCCGGCGCATGACTCGCATCATCGCCTGCCTCGCCACTCTCGCCCTCCTCGCTCCGGCCGCCGCCGCTCAGGAGCGCCCAACCCCCGAGACCGCACCGTCCGGCGTGCTGTTCTGGGCGCCGGCCGATCGCGAGCGGGCTTTCCGGACCATGGACACCATCATGCCGCACGCCTTGGTGGCGCGCGGAGACGGGCCGCTCCGCGCCCTGCCGCAGGGCCGTCCCCTCGATCTCGATCCGGCCGCCTATATGGAAGACCAGCGCGTCGCGGGCGTGCTGGTGATCCAGGATGGCGAAATCCGACTGGAGCGCTACGGCCTCGGCATCGGTCCGGACACCCGCTGGGTCTCCTTCTCCATGACCAAGAGCCTGACCTCCACCCTGGTCGGCACGGCGCTGAAGAGCGGCGCGATCCGGTCGCTGGAGGATCCCGTCACCCGCTACCTGCCCGCGCTGGCCGGCGGCGGCTACGACGGCGTCACCGTGCGTCAGCTGATGACCATGACTTCTGGCGTGGCCTGGAACGAGGACTATTCAGACCCGACCTCGGATGTCGCCCGCTTCCTTCAGGAACCGGTCGTCGACGGTCAGGACCCGGTCGTCACCTACATGGCCCGCCTGCCCCGCGCTCACCCGCCGGGTGAACGCTGGAACTACTCCACCGGCGAGACCAATCTGGTCGGGGCCCTGGTCGCCGCAGCCGAGGGGCGGCCGCTGGCGACGCTGCTGGGCGAGCGCATCTGGTCGCGCGCGGGCATGGAGGCGGACGCCGTCTGGGCGCTGGACCAGGGTGGACGTGAGATCGGCGGCTGCTGCGTCTCGGCCACCCTGCGCGACTGGGGTCGGATCGGCCTCATGGCGCAGGACGGCGGCGTGCTGAGCGGCGAGCGCATCGTCCCCGACGACTGGTTCGCCCAGGCCACGACGAAAGAGGCCGACATCGGCACGCCCGGCGAAGGCTACGGCTTCCAGTGGTGGACCCAGGACGACGGCGTGTTCCGCGCGAGCGGCATCTTCGGCCAGACCATCCGCGTCGATCCCGAACGCAAGCTGGTGATCGTCATCCTGTCCGCCTGGCCGAACGCCATCGGCGCCTCGCACAGCGCCGCGCGTCGGGCCTTCATCGCCCAGGTCGTCGCGGCGGTGGACGCCGCGCCGCAGGACTGAGCGATCAGGCCAGTCCCGTGTCCTCGGCCAGACCCAGCATGATGTTGAGGTTCTGCACCGCCGCGCCGGAAGCGCCCTTGCCCAGGTTGTCCAGCAGGGCGACCAGCCGGGCCTGTTCGCCGGCGCGATCGCCGAAGACGTGCAGCCGCATGCGGTTGGTGCCGTTCAGGCCTTCCGGGTCGATCCCAGTCATGGCCTCGGAAGCCTCAAGCTCGGCCACCTCGACGAAGCGGGCGCCGGCGTAGGCCTCGGCCAAGGCGCCATGCACCACTTCGACCGACGGCGAGCCCGGCAGGGCGCCGAGGTGAAGCGGAACCTCGACCAGCATGCCCTGGCGATAGGCGCCGACCGCCGGGGCGAACAGCACCTTGCGCTCCAGGCCGGTGTGCAGGGTCATCTCAGGCACATGCTTGTGCTTCAGGGTCAGGCCATAGGCGCGGAAGGCCTCGGCGCCGCCCTCGGCCTCGAACTCGGCGATCATCGCCTTGCCGCCGCCCGAGTAGCCGCTCACCGCATTGACCGTCACCGGCCAGCCCGCCGGGATGATCCCCGCCGAGACCAGCGGCCGCACCAGGCCGATCAGGCCGGTCGGATAGCAGCCCGGATTCGACACCCGCGTCGAGGCGGCGATCTTCTCCCGCTGGCCCGGCGCCATCTCGGCGAAGCCGTAGACCCACTCAGGATTGACCCGATAGGCGGTCGAGGCGTCGATGACGCGCACGGCCGGGTTCTCGATCATCGACACGGCCTCGATGGCGGCGTCGTCAGGCAGGCACAGGATGACCGCATCCGCACTGTTCAGCGCCTCGCGCCGCGCCTCGACGTCACGACGACGCTCGCCGAGCAGGATCAGCTCGAGGTCCGAACGCGCCTCGAGCCGCTCGCGGATCTCCAGACCCGTGGTGCCGGCCTCGCCGTCGATGAAGATGGTATGGGTCATTCGACCTCCGAAGTACGCCAGTCGCCCTCACTGCGGGCGAAGTAATATGCGGGCCAATGAGGAGAAAGAACGACGACGGCGTCACACTCGAGGGGCTCAGCGCAAAGGTAAATGATCACCCTCTCGCCCTCAGCCACCCCGCCGACCGCCGCCACGAAGTCGTCGAGCAGATGATGAGCGCCGGTCGGATCACGATCGGCGCCAGTAACGGCAATTCGCTTCATCGCACCGTCACCTCAAAGAAAAAGGGCGCTCCGGTTTCCCGAAGCGCCCCAATCCATACCGCAGTGAAACGGCTTAGCGCTTCGAGAACTGGAAGGAACGGCGAGCCTTGGCGCGGCCGTACTTCTTGCGCTCGACGACGCGGCTGTCGCGGGTCAGGAAGCCGTGCGGCTTCAGAACCTTGCGCAGTTCCGGCTCGTAGTGCGTCAGGGCGTGCGACAGGCCGTGGCGGATGGCGCCGGCCTGGCCCGACAGGCCCGAACCTTCAACGGTGCAGACGACGTCGAACTGGGTCTCGCGGCCGGTGACGACCAGCGGCTGGGCGATCATCATGCGCAGCACGGGACGAGCGAAGTATTGCTCCTGGTCCTTGCCGTTGATGGTGAACTTGCCGGTGCCCGGCTTCACCCACACGCGGGCGATGGCGTTCTTACGCTTGCCGGTCGAGTAGGCGCGGCCCAGCGAGTCCAGCTTCTGGGTGTAGACGGGGTGTTCTTCGCCAACGCCCGGAGTTCCGAGAGCTTTCAGGGCGTCGAAGCCGGTGGCGGTTTCGGTGGTGACGTCGGTCATTCTCAGACGCTCCGGGTGTTCTTGGCCGACTTCGCAGCGAAGTCGATGGTTTCGGGCGACTGGGCCTGGTGCGAGTGCTCCGAGCCGGCGAACAGGCGCAGGTGCGTCATCTGCTTGCGGGCCAGCGGGCTTTCCTTCGGCAGCATGCGCTCGACGGCCTTCTCAAGGACGCGTTCCGGGAAACGACCGCCCAGCACCTTGGCCGGGGTGGTTTCCTTGACGCCGCCCGGGTGGCCGGTGTGACGGTAGTACACCTTGTCGGTGTTCTTCTTGCCGGTGAAGACGACCTTGTCGACGTTGGTCACGACGACGTAGTCGCCGCAATCGACGTGCGGGGTGTAGTCGCCGCGGTGCTTGCCGCGCAGACGGTTGGCGATGAAGGTCGCGAGGCGGCCCACCACGACGCCTTCGGCGTCGATGTGGATCCACTTCTTCTCGACCTCGGCCGGCTTCAGCGAAGCCGTGGTGCTCTTCAGCATAACGAGGATTCCTGGGAAGGAGACGAAACGGGCTGCCCTCCCCGGAAGACCGGGATGAGCGGAAGGCGCGCTGATAGAGGAAGGCCCGAGCGGCGTCAATGCCGATGGGTTGGGGATATCCGACCTAACCGGCTGTATTAAATAGAGAAAATGCAAACGGTATTAAAATACCGCATCAATTGAGCTCGTTCCGTCGCTCCGGCGCCGAAACCAGGGGTGATCGGAGCTTCCCAAAATGGTCACAGAACCATGATGACCGGCGTCCGGCGCCGCGCGATAAGCGCGGGCATATCGTCGGGGATGACTTGTATGCGTTTTGATCGTCGCAGCCTGCTGACCACGGGCGCCGCCGCCCTCGCCTTCACGGGCTTTGCCCGCCACGCCGCCGCCCAGGAGGCCGCGGCCGAGACCTACGTCAACGACGTCGACGGCTACGGCCCGCTGAAGGCCGACCCAAACGGCGTCCTCGACCTGCCGGAAGGCTTCTCCTACCGCATCATCTCCCAGGGCGGCGAGACGATGCGCGACGGCCTGTTCGTGCCCCAGAATTTCGACGGCATGGGGTGTTTCGCGCTGGGCGGCTCGCAGATCGCCCTGGTCCGCAACCACGAACTCAAGACCTCGCGCCCGACCCACCGCAACTGGGGCCCGGCCGGCTTCCACCAGGAGCGCGAGGCCCTGATCGACAAGTCCAAGGCCTATGGCCTGACCAAGTCGGGGCTCGTGGTTCCGGGCGGTACGACGACCCTGGTCTATGACATGGCTTCCGGCCGCACGGTCAGCCAGCACCTCAGCCTGACCGGCACCTCGACCAACTGCTGCGGCGGCATCACCCCGTGGGGCAGCTGGCTGACCTGCGAGGAGACCGAGGCCACGCCGGAGACCGCCGACGTCACCAAGCCGCATGGCTTCGTCTTCGAGGTGCCGGCCCGCGCCGAAGGTCTGGTCGAGGCCGTACCGCTGAAGGCCATGGGCCGCTTCGACCACGAGGCCGTTTGCGTTGATCCGCGCACCGGCATCGTCTATCTGACCGAGGACAAGGTCGACGGCCTGTTCTACCGCTTCATCCCCGAGACCCCGGGCGAGCTGATCAAGGGCGGCCGACTGCAGGCCATGGCCTTCCGCGACGCCCCGGGCGCCGACTGCACCAATCACGACGATCGCACCTGGGCGCCCGGCGAGTGGCGCGAGGTCTACTGGATTGACCTGGACGAGGTCGAGAGCCCCAAGTCGGACCTGCGCTTCCGCGGCCATGCCGACGGGGCCGTGCGCGTCGCCCGCGGCGAAGGCGTGTTCTGGGCCGGGACCGAGCTGTTCATGACCGCCACCTCGGGCGGCCCGCTGAAGCGCGGCCAGATCCTGCGCTACGTCCCCTCCCCCGAGGAAGGCCGTTCGGGCGAAGACCGCCGGCCCGGCCGGGTCCAGCTGTTCGTCGAAAGCGCCGATCCGAAGACGCTGAACATGGCCGACAACCTGACGGTCGCGCCATGGGGCCATCTGGTGGTCTGCGAGGACAACTATTCGACCGACACCAAGAACCACGTGAAGGGCGTCACCCCGGACGGCAAGGTCTACGCCATCGCCCGCAACGTCTTCACCGGCAACTCGGAGTTCGCCGGGGCGGTGTTCTCGCCGGACGGCTCGACGCTGTTCGTGAACCTCTACTACCCGGGCCTGACCTTCGCGATCACAGGCCCCTGGAACGCGGTCCGGACGTAAACAGCCGCGGCTGCGAGCGGCGCACCAGCCAAAGATTGACGGTCGCCGACGCCAGCACCAGGGCGGCGCCGGCCTGGTGCAGGGCGCCCAGCCACAGCGGCACGGCGTGGATCAGGGTGACCACCCCCAGCAGGGCCTGGAACCACAAGGCGACGGCGACGACGAAGGCGCTCGCGCCCAGGCCCTCGGCCAGCCGCCAGCGCCAGGCCTGGATCGCATAGGCCGTGCCGCCGGCGAGCAGGACATAGGCCAGTATCCGGTGATTGAACTGGACCAACGCCTGGTCGTGCAGGAAGGCCAGGCCGCCCTTAGCCCAGTCGACGGGCGGCCAGAAACCGCCGCCCATCATCGGCCAGTCGGTGTAGACGAATCCCGCCTTGGCTCCGGCCACCAGCCCGCCGAGCAGGCACTGCAGGAAGACCGCGCCCAGCAGCAGAGTGGCGCCGCGGCTCCAGCCGATCGGCGAGCGAGATTTCTCCTCGCCGTTCCAGGCCTCCAGCCCGGTCCAGATCAGCCCCATGAAGATCAGCAGGGCCAGGCCGAGGTGGATGGCCAGCCGCTCCGGAGCGACGTCAACGCGCTCGGACAGGCCGCTGGACACCATCCACCAGCCGATCAGCCCCTGCAGCCCGCCGAGGCCCAGCAGGAGGGCGCAGCGGGCGATCAGACGGGTCGGCAGCTTGCGCAGCACCAGAAAGACCACGAAGGGCACGGCGAAGACGAGGCCGATCAGCCGGCCGAGCAACCGGTGCGCCCATTCCCACCAGAAGATGCCCTGGAACTCGCCCAGGCTCATGCCGGCGTTGACCTGGGCGTACTGCGGGATCGCCTTGTACTTCTCGAAGGCGTCCAGCCAGTCGGCGTGGTGCATGGGCGGAAGGGCGCCCATGATCGGCTTCCACTCGGTGATCGACAGGCCGGAGCCGGTCAGGCGGGTGACGCCGCCGACCACGACCATGGCGAACACCAGGGCCGCCGTCAGGAACAGCCAGAGGGCTACGGCCCGGCTTTGATCACCCGTGCGGAAACGCTTCATTCGACGCTCGCCGTATCGCCCGTTACACTACTTGCCAGCGCCGCTGTTCCGACGCCTGACTGAGCGGTATGCCCGCCCACGACGGCGAGATCGAGTCGCTTTTCGGCGTCGTGTCGCCACACTCTGGAGAAGCCCGCTTGCAATACGCGGACATCGTCATCGCCGTTCTGGGCGCCTTCTTCCTGGCCTGGCTGGCCGACGCCGTCACCGGCCGTCGCGGGCTGTTCGCCACCTCGCTGGTGTCGGGCGTCGCCGCCATCGCCGGCTGGTTCCTGGCCGTACGGGTGTTCGCCGTCGCAACGATGGACCAGTGGAACTGGGTGCTGTGGTCGATGGTCGCCTCGATCCTCGCCCTTGGCGGCTTCTTCCTGTTCCGGAGCAAGCGCTGATGGGTCCGCGCACCCGACGCTTCATCGCCATGATCGGCGTCCTGGTTTTCCTGGTCGCCTGGATCTGGGGTGCGATCGCCCTGCGCGGGCTGCTGCCGCCCGGCCAACTGATCGACCTGCTGGTCTTCGCCGTCGCCGGGATCGGCTGGGGCGTCCCACTGTACCCGTTGTTCAAATGGGCGGAGAGCGGCGGCAAGGATTAGGCTGCCGCCTGGATCTCGTGTTCCAGCGGCCGGCCCTCGGCATAGGCTGTAATGCTCCCGATCGTCGTCTCGCAGATGGTCCCGATCGCTTCCTGGGTGAAGAAGGCCTGGTGGCCTGTGACGATGACGTTCGGGAAGGACACGAGACGCTGGATCAGGTCGTCGGCGATGATCGTGCCTGACAGGTCCTGGAAGAACAGGTCCGATTCCTGCTCGTAGACGTCGAGGCCCAGTCCGCCGATCTGTCCCGACTTCAGCCCCTCTATCACCGCCTCGGTGTCGACCAGGCCGCCGCGGCTGGTGTTGATCAACACCGCCCCGCGCTTGCCCCGCGCCAGCGACGCGGCGTTGACCAGGTGATGGGTCCCCGGCGTCAGCGGGCAGTGCAACGAGATGATGTCCGAACGCTCGGCCAACTCCGCCACCGGCACGTATCGCCCGCCGTGCGCCTCGAATTCCGGATCCGGATATGGATCGGAGCCGAGAACCGAACAGCCGAAGCCGGCCATGATGCGCGCGAAGACGCGGCCGATCTTGCCAGTCCCGATGACACCCACGGTCTGTCCATGGAGGTCCCGGCCCATCAGGCCGTCCAGCTCGAAATTGCCGTCCCGGGTCCGGTTGTAGGCGCGCGGGATTTTGCGATTAAGAGCCAGGATCAGCGCTACAGCGTGCTCGGCGACCGAATGCGGCGAATAGTCTGTCACCCGCACGACCTTGATCCCCAGCCGCGCCGCGGCCTTGAGGTCGACGTTGTTGAAGCCGGTGCAGCGCAGGGCGACGAGACCGACACCGCCCTTCGCCAGGACCTCGAGCACCGGCGCATCCATGCGGTCGTTCACGAACCCGCACACCGCACCCGCCCCCGCAGCGAGCGCCACGGTCGAGGAATCGAGGAGGTGATCGAAGAACACCAACTCGTGGGCGGCCTCGGCGTTCGCGGCCCCGAGCATCTCGCGATCGTAGCGCTTGGCGCTGAACACGGCCACTTTCACGGCGGGCGCCTTTCGGGCTGGGAAATGACGCTGCACCCTACGCCAGCTGTCTCCGCCTCCTATAGGGCCAAACCCCGACACGCGCCGGCGCTGGAAACAAGAAAGGGGCAGGTCCGAAGACCGTGCCCCTCCTGCGCCCCGAAGAGCTGTTCTCGATCGACCAATCCGCTCCATGGATGGAGCAAATGGTCGGAGCGACAGGATTCGAACCTGCGACCCCTTGACCCCCAGTCAAGTGCGCTACCAGGCTGCGCCACGCTCCGAGAGGCCGCTCGTATAGACGGGGCCTCGCCGCCCCGCAAACCCTAAAAACGCAGTCTCAGACGCTTCTCGACAGAACGGCTTCCAGTCGGGCCCGCGCGCCCTCCAGCTCGGCCAGGACCTGGCGCAGTTGGACCGCGGAAACCGGCGTCGGCGGATGGGCGGTCGCTGTGGCTTCGGTCACGGCTTCCGGCTCGAAAGTCACCGTGCCGTCCGGATCGCCATAGGCGGCGACCTTCTTGATTCCCTGTTCGCGATACAGCCGCTGGACGCCCTTGATGGTCAGGCCATCGTCATGGAGCAGCCGCTTGACCGCCTTCAGGAGCACGACATCCTGCGGCCGGTAGAAGCGACGGCCACCGGCGCGCTTCAGCGGGGTGATGAAGGTGAATTTCGTCTCCCAGAATCGCAGCACGTGCTGGGGCGCGCCAATCGCCTCGGCGGCTTCCGAAATGGTCCGGAACGCGTTGGCGCTCTTGGCCACAGCCGTCAGACGCCCACGACGACCGCGTCGTGAACCCGGCCTTTCATGATCTGCGACGCGCGGAAGCTGATCACCCGGCGCGGGTGGATCGCCGCCGGTTCGCCGGTCTTGGGGTTGCGACCCATGCGGGCGCGCTTCTCACGCACCTGGAAGACGCCGAAGCCCGACAGCTTCACGGTCTCGCCGCGCTCGAGCGACTCGATGATGAGCTCCAGGGTGCGCTCGACCATGGCGGAGCATTCCTGTCGCGAGAGGCCCACTTCCTCATGAACGGCCTCACAAAGGTCCGCACGGGTCAGGGTCTGCTGGGCCACTCGTTTGCTCCCCACAAGAATTTGATGACGCATAAAACGGCAAGCGCCCTCAAAAGCAAAGCCGAATTACACTCAAGACTGGATCGGATGCAGCGGAATCGCCTCGCAATTCCGTCGACATGGTGAATCCGGGGGTGGATTCATGCCGGGATGAATTCCGAAGGCGAACTCGCCCTAGAGGCGAAACGCGCAGGCGCCCCAGGTCAGACCGCCGCCCATCGCCTCCAGCAGGACCATGTCCCCGCGCTTGATCCGGCCGTCCTGTATGGCGGCGTCCAGCGCCAGCGGGATCGAGGCGGCGGAGGTATTGGCGTGCGTGGCTACGGTCGAAATGACCTTGTGCTCGTCCAGACCCAGACGGTCGCCGACGCCCCGGATGATGCGCTGGTTGGCCTGGTGCGGCACGAACCAGTCGACATCCGCGATCTCGATGTTCGAAGCCGCACAGGCCGCGGTGATGGCCTCGGAGATGTTGATCACGGCATGCTTGAAGACCTGATTTCCGGCCATGCGCAGATGGCCGACCGTTCCGGTCGTGGCCGGGCCGCCGTCGACATACAGCAGGTCCGTCTTGGAGCCGTCGCAGCGCAGGGCGAAGCCGAGCAGGCCCTGGTCCTCCTTGGTGCCCTTCCCTTCCCGCGGTTCGACCACGATCGCGCCGGCGCCGTCGCCGAACAGCACGCAGGTCGTGCGATCGGTCCAGTCCATCAGCCGGGTCATCTCCTCGGCGCCGATGACCAGGGCGCATTTGGCCAGGCCGCGGGCGACGAAGCCGTCGGCGACGCTGAGCGCATAGACGAAGCCCGAGCAGACGGCCTGGACGTCGAAGGCGATGCAGGTCGGCACGCCCAGCTTGCGCTGCACGATCGACGCGACCGACGGGAAGGTCATGTCAGGGGTGGTGGTGGCGACGATGATCATGTCGACGTCAGCGGCGGACTTGCCGGCGTCGATCAGGGCGCGCTTGCTGGCCTCGACGGCGAGATCGCTGGTCGGCTGGTCGTCGCGGGCCTTGTGGCGCTGCTTGATGCCGGTGCGTTCCTGGATCCATTCGTCGGAGGTCTCGACGATCTCGGCCAGGTCGGCGTTGGTGACGACCTGTTCCGGCAGATAGGAGCCGACGCCGGTCACGGCGCTGCGAATGACGCTCACTGGGGAGTCTCCGTGCCCGCGCCTTCGGCGACCGGCTTTTCTTCGAGCACGACGGTCAGTCGGCTCAGGCTGTTGCTCACCTTGGACAGATAGTCACTGCGCGCCAAATCAACAGCTATGCGGATGGCGGCGCCGAATCCGGCGGCGGTAGCGCCGCCGTGGCTCTTCACCACGATGCCGTTCAGGCCCAGCAGCGGACCGCCGTTGATGGCGTTGGGATCGACCTTGGCGCTCATCCTCTTCAGCGCGGGATAGGCCAGTGCGGCGCCGGCCTTGGCCATCAGGCTGGAGGTCAGGGCTTCCTTGGTCAGGGCGCCGATGAATTTGGCCACGCCCTCGGCGGTCTTCAGGGCGATGTTGCCGGTGAAACCATCCGTCACGACCACGTCGACCGTGCCTTTGGCGATGTCGTCTCCCTCGACGAAGCCCTTGTAGTCCAGCCCGAAGCCGCCTTCGCGCAGCAGGCGGGCCGCCTCGCGGACCTCTTCGTGGCCCTTCATGTCCTCGGAGCCGACGTTCAGCAGCCCGATCGTCGGGCGCGCCACGCCGTGGACCGCCGCGTGGAAGGCCTCGCCCATAATGGCGAACTCCACCAGCTGTTCGGCGTCGCTCTCGACATTGGCGCCGACGTCTAGGACGGCGGTCACGCCGCGGAAGGTCGGCCAGCTGGCCACGATCGCCGGGCGCTCCAGTCCGTGGGCCGACATGCGCAGGATCAGTTTGGAGATGGCCATCAGGGCGCCGGTGTTGCCGGCCGAGACGACCGCGCCGGCCTCGCCGTGCTTGACCGCCTCGATGGCGTTCCAGAGGCTGGAGCCCTTGCCTCGGCGCATGGCCTGGGCGGGCTTCTCCGTCATGGCCACGACCTTGTCGGTATGGCGTACAATGCAGACATCTTCGGTCAAGCCGCACTTGGCCATCTCGGCGCGGATCGCCGTCTCGTCCCCATGCAACTGGAAGCGCACTCCCGCGCCGCCGTGGCGCTTGAGGTAGTCACGCACCCCGCCCACCACGACCGGCGGACCAACGTCCCCGCCCATGGCGTCGAGCGAAATCACAACTGGGGATGACAAGCCGTTTCGACTCCGTCGCGCCGTCTGCCGGGCGCTCGTCAGGGGCGACGATAGCGTCGCACCGGGGGGATGCAACCGCGCGTCCGTTGCGTCAACCTTCGTCGTTCGGCCGAAGTTGCTTGAGCACGGCGAAGGGCGAGATTTCGGTGGGTTCGGCCGGCTGGACGAACTCGGCGCCCGGCTTGCGCGGGAACGGATCCAGCTTCAGGGCCAGTTGCTCGACCGCATAGTGGCCGAGATCAACCTGCCCGCCCTCGATCATGTCCGGCGATTCGTCATCGAGGGTGATGACGATCTCGTCCGGTTCTTCCTCCACCGTCTCGGCGAGCGGCACGGCGAAGCTCGCATCGATGTCGAACGGAAGCGGCTCGAGGGTGATTCCGCAGGTTTGGGCTCCGGTGGCGTGCACCCGGCCCGACAGACGCCAGCCGCCGGGGGACGGCGCCAGATCGACGTCGGCGGTGAACGAGTCCAGTGACGCCAGGTCCAGGGCCTTGGCGATTCGAGCCATGGCGGCGGCGTCAGGCTGGAGCGTGCGCTTCAGGCCTGCGCCGATCTGATGCAGACGAACAGGTTCGCTATAGGGCGGAGGCGGCAGGCTCATCGGGTGATCTCCGCCCAGTCAGGGGCAGTTGTGACGGCGGCGAAGTCCTGGGCGGCCAGGCGGCGCCGGCTGTCGAGGGCGTAGGCGGCCAAGGCCTCGCCGTAGGCGTCATCATCGCTCTCGAAGACGTTCTTCGCCAGGGCGACGGCCAGGACGGCGGGATCTCCCTCGCGCAGCGGGGCCTCGTAGGCGGTCATGCGGCCATAGAGGGACTCGCCCAGCTTGCGCATCTTCTTGCCGACCGAGATGTCGCCGACGCCCAGTTCGCGCAGGGTGTGGTCGAGGGCCGAGACATAGGTGTCGAAAAGGGCCTGTCCCGCCTCGGCGCCGCGCTCTCCGCCCGCGACGGTCTCGTCACGCAGACGCATGACCAGAAGCTGGACGTGCAGGGTGTACAGCTCGAACCGCGCATCGATCCGGTCGGCGACGCCCAGGTCGGTGTAAAAACGCGGATCGCGCGCCTGACGGACCGCCAGGTCATACAGGGGCTCGCCTAGGCGCTCGCGGGGGCGGGTACGGAAGAGTTTTTCAAGCATGATCATGCGGCCCCTTTTCCGCCGCGCGATTGAACTAAGGCTCGGGTCCGGTTAGGTCAAAGACCTTGTTCTCTCACGGGCGTCCTACATGCTCCGCACCAAGCTTCTGATTGCCGCCGCTCTGTCGGCCGCCGCACTGGCATCCGCCTGCGCCCCGACCGTGGGCCAGAACGGCTTCCAGGCGATCGACAACAAGCCGGCGGACATCGTCGCCGGCACGGACACCAAGCAGACCGTGCTCACCAAGCTGGGCACGCCGTCGACGACCTCGACCTTCGAGGGCGACAACGTCTGGTACTACATCAGCCAGATAACCGAGAAATTCACCTACAGCCGCCCGCACGTCACCCAGCGGACGGTGACCGAGATCACCTTCACCGACGCCGGCCAGGTGGCCGAAGTCCGCACCCTGGGCCTCGACGACGGGCAGCAGATCGCGATGAACAACCGCGAGACCCCGACCCGCGGCCGTCAGCTGACCATCCTCGAGCAGCTGCTCGGCAACGTCGGCCGCGGCCAGCTGCCCCGGACCGATGAAGACCAGCCGGGCCAACGCCGCCCGGACTAGGTCTGGCCGCAGGACGAACGATCTACGCCCCGGGGCTCAGGCTCCGGGGCGTTTTTCGTGGTGAAGGGCCCCGTCCGCCGGCGGACCCTCGCCAACAAAAAAGGGGCGGCGCCGTTTCCAGCGCCGCCCCCAAGCTTAGCCAGACAACGGGATCAGCCGATGTTGCCGCTCGCCAGCACCGCCAGCAGAAGCAGGGCGACGATGTTGGTGATCTTGATCATCGGGTTCACCGCCGGGCCGGAGGTGTCCTTGTAGGGATCTCCGACCGTATCGCCGGTCACTGCGGCCTTGTGGGCCTCGGAGCCCTTGCCGTGGACGACGCCGTTCTTGTCGGTGAAGCCCTCTTCGATGACCTTCTTGGCGTTGTCCCAGGCGCCGCCGCCCGAGGTCATCGAAATGGCCACAAACAGGCCCGTGACGATGACGCCCATCAGCATGGCGCCCAGAGCGGCGAAGGCGTCAGCCTTGCCGGAGAGCGCCATGATGGCGACGAACAGCACGATCGGCGACAGCACCGGAAGCAGCGACGGCACGATCATCTCGCGGATCGCCGCCTTGGTCAGGATGTCGACCGCCCGGCCGTACTCCGGCTTGACCTGATAGGTCATGATGCCGGGGTTCTCACGGAACTGGCGACGCACCTCGGCCACGACCGATTCGGCGGCGCGGCCGACGGCCATCATCGACATGCCGCCGAACAGGAAGGGCAGCAGGCCGCCGAACAGCAGGCCGACGACGACATAGGGGTTGGTCAGGTCGAAGGTGACCGGGCCCATGTCGGCGAAGAACGGATAGCTGGCCGGGTTGGCCGAGAAGTACTGCAGATCAGAGGTGTAGGCCGCGAACAGCACCAGGGCGCCGAGGCCGGCCGACCCGATGGCGTAGCCCTTGGTGACGGCCTTGGTGGTGTTGCCGACCGCGTCCAGGGCGTCGGTCGAGTGACGGACTTCCGAGGGAAGACCGGCCATCTCGGCGATGCCGCCGGCGTTGTCGGTGACCGGGCCGAAGGCGTCCAGGGCGACGATCATGCCCGCTACGCCCAGCATGGTGGTGGTGGCGATGGCGATGCCGAACAGGCCCGCCAGCTGGAAGCTGACGATGATGCCGACGATGATGGTCAGCGCCGGAAGGGCGGTCGACTCAAGCGAGACGGCCAGACCCTGGATGACATTGGTGCCGTGGCCCGAGACCGACGCGTTGGCCACCGAGCGCACCGGACGGAAGTTCGAGCCGGTGTAGTATTCGGTGATCACCACGATGGCCGCGGTCACGGCCAGGCCGACGAGGCCGGACCAGAACAGGTTCATGGCCGGCACCGGCGCCGCGATGCCGGGGATGGCGACCTCGGCGGGAGCGACATTGGTGATGACCCACCACACCGCGCCGATCGAGAGCAGGCCGGTGACGATCAGGCCCTGATACAGGGCCCCCATGATGTTCTGCGACTTGCCGAGGCGGACGAAGAACGAACCGATGATCGAGGTCACGACGCAGACCGCGCAGATGGCCAGCGGCAGAAGCATCATCGCCCCGACATAGGGTTGGTCGCGGAAGAAGATCGCCGCCAGCACCATGGTGGCGACCGTGGTCACCGCATAGGTCTCGAACAGGTCGGCGGCCATGCCGGCGCAGTCGCCGACGTTGTCGCCCACGTTGTCGGCGATGGTCGCGGCGTTGCGGGGATCATCCTCCGGTATGCCGGCCTCGACCTTGCCCACCATGTCGCCGCCCACGTCGGCGCCCTTGGTGAAGATGCCGCCGCCCAGACGGGCGAAGATGGAGATCAGCGAGGCGCCGAAGCCCAGGGCGACCAGACCGTCGATGACCTCGCGGCTGGTCGGGTTGAGGCCGAGACCCTCGGTCAGCACCGCATAGTAGCCCGCCACGCCCAGCAGGGCGCCGCCGGCCACGAACATGCCGGTGATGGCGCCCGAGCGGAAGGCGAGGTCCAGGCCCTTCGACAGGCTCTCGGACGCAGCCTGGGCGGTCCGGACGTTGGCGCGGACCGAGATCAGCATGCCCGCGAAGCCCGCCAGGCCCGACAGGACGGCGCCGATGACGAAGCCGATGGCGGCGTATTCGCCGATCAGGAAATAGGCGGCGATCAGGATCACGACCCCGACCATCGCGATGGTGGTGTATTGCCGCCGCAGATAAGCCGATGCCCCTTCCTGGATCGCGGCGGCGATCTCACGCATCTTGTCGTTACCGGTAGAGGCCTTCATCAGCGCGGCGGTCTGGATCAGTCCGTAGAGGACCCCCAGCGCACCTGCGGCGATGACCAGCCACAAAGTGTTACTCATGGCGTTTCCATACCCTGTGTTTTGAAGGCGCCCGGCCCCTTGGCGCGGCGGGCGTTTTCGCCTCTATCCGCCTTCCGGTCCCCCCGTGCGCGGCTGACGCTGACTGCGTCGCTGGGGAATTGCGGCAGAACGGTGCCCTATGAATTGGGCCTAGGCAACAGGGTTAGTGAACGCTGGTCAGCCGGTCCGGACGCCAGTGCGGCGCCGCGGCGCCTGGCTGACGACCTCGACCCGCGTGACCGAGCCGCGGCCGGCGATCGCAGCCGCCGAGCGCAAGAGGCTTGCGGACAGGGCGGCGGCGTCGAGCCGGGTCCAGTCGTCGGCGACGGTGAAGGGCGAGCGGTGCGCGGCGCGGACCAGGGCGTCGCGCAGGAAGGCGTCCTTGAGGCGCATCGATTCGGGCGTGGCGTGCCCGCCCAGATGCAGGCGTAGCGAGACGAAGACGTAGTTGCGCACCCTTCCGCCGCTGATCACCGGCAGGCCGACCCCGGACATGTTGAAGGCGGGCGCGGCGGTGGATCCGCCGCCGCTCTTGCTACTCGCCAGCGCGGGTCCGGCCGCCGCGGCGGCGGGCAGGACGGCGGAGGCGGCGATGAGGTCACGACGGCGCATTCGGCCACCGTGCCCGCTTCGCCTTGAGATTTCGTTGTCAGCCGTGGGTGAAGCCCGAACGCTCGATCTGGACCGGCTGACCGCCAAAGAGGGCGGCCACGCCCTTGCCGGCCAGAACACGGCCGATCCGGGTCAGGCGGAGGTGCCGTCGGTCGGCCTCGCGACGCAGGGTCTCCTCGTCACCCGGCCGGGCGGTAAAGGCGATCTCATAGTCGTCGCCGCCGGTGACCAGCTTCTCGATGGCCGCCAGTTCGTCGACCCGGCCTTCGAACCAGGCCTGGGCCGCGGCCGAGCGCGGGCAGACCTCCAGGTCGACCTCGATACGCACCCTGCCCGCCTCGGCGAGGTGGCCGAGATCGGCGATCAGGCCGTCGGAGACGTCGATCGAGGCGGTGGCGAAGTCGCGGACCGGACCGCCGAAGTCGAGCCGCGGCATGGGGGTGCGGTAGTGGTCGGCCAAGGCCCCGATCCGCTCGGCGTCCAGCGACAGCTTGCCCTGCACCGCCTGCAGCCCCAGCCAGCCGTCGCCGATATTGCCGGTGACGAAGACCAGATCACCCGGCCGGGCCCCGGCCCGCGGCACGGTGCGGCCCTTGGGCGTCCAGCCCATGAGGGTCAGGGAGAAGCTGGCCGGTCCGGGCGTGACGACGGTGTCACCGCCCAGCAGGGCGACGCCGAACGTCTTCTGGTCTTCCGCGAGGCCTTGCACGAACAGTTCGCGCTCGGGCCAGCCGCAGCGCTCGGACCAGTGGCAGGCCAGGACGTAGCCGAACGGCTCGGCGCCCTTGGCCGCCAGGTCGGACAGGTTCACCCGCAGCAGCTTGCGGGCCACGGTGTCGAGCGGGTCCTCGGGCAGGAAGTGAACGCCCTCGACGATGGCGTCCTTGGTCACCACCAGGTCGAAGCCCGGACGGCTGGGGACCACGGCGACGTCGTCCTTCAGGCCACGGCCCCATTCGGGATGGGCGAGCGGCGCGAAGAGGCGGTCGATGGTCTCGAACTCGCCGGCGACGTCCAGCGAGGGCATCAGGAGGCGCGGACGTCCCGGGCGACTCCGTCCAGGGCGGCGTTGACGAACTTGGCCTCGGCGTCGTCGAAGAAGGCCTTGGCCAGCTCGACGTACTCGTCGATGACGATCTCCTTGGGCACGTCCGGGCGATGGCGCAGTTCCCAGGCGCCGGCGCGCAGCAGGGCGCGCAGGGTCGAGTCGAGCCGCTCCATGCGCCAGTTCGAGGCCAGACGCGCCTTCACGTCCGCGTCGATCTCACGCTGCGCACCGACCACGCCGCGCACGATCTCGGCGAAATAGGCCTCGTCGGCCTCGGCCAGGGGCTGGCCTTCGATGTCGGCGTCGAAGCGATGGTTCGAGAACTCGGTGATCACCGTGTCGACGCCCTCCCCGGCCAGCTCCATCTGGTAGAGGGCCTGGACGGCGGCGAGGCGCGCGACGGTTCGGGCGCGACGCTGGCGGCTGGTGAGACTCGGCTCGGCGCGGGCCTTTTCGGCTTCGGCGAGTTGTTCGAGGACGGATTTGAGGCTGGCGGGTTCGGTCACGAGGCCAGTCCTACGCGCAGGCGCTTGCGCAAGGCAATCAGGTCCAGACATGCGCGGGCCGCGCCGCCGCCCTTATCGCCCTCGCTGAGACGCGCGCGGGCCCAGGCCTGGTCCTCGTCTTCGGTCGTCAGGATGCCGTTGCCGATGGCCACGCCCTTGAGGCCGAGATTGCGGATGCCGGCGGCCGACTGATCCGAAACGATCTCGAAATGATAGGTCTCGCCGCGGATGACGCAGCCCAGGGCGACATAGCCGTCGTAGCGCGGCGCGGTCGGGAAGCGACCAGCCTCTTCGGCCAGGGCGATGGCGGTCGGGATCTCCAGGGCGCCCGGCACCGAGACCACGTCGAAGTCGACGTCTTGCGCGCGTAGGGCGTCCTTCGCCCCTTCCAGCAGGGCGTCGGCGAGGTCGTCGTAGAAGCGCGCCTCGACGATGAGAACGCGGATGGGGTCGTTCACGATTGGTCTTCTCCGTCCATGTCGCGCCAGCCGACAATCCGCAGGCCGTAGCCCTCAATGGCGGTGGGGTTGGGGCGCGTCGAGCTCATGACGATCATGTCGCGGACGCCGAGGTCCAGCAGGATCTGGGCGCCGACGCCGTAGTTGCGGATCGAGCGGTCGACGGCCTTGGGCTTCTCGACCGCGGCCAGGCGCTCGGCCAGGCCCTGCAGATCGGGGTCGCGCAGGAAGACGACGACGCCGGCGCCGTCGTGCTGGGTGATGCTCTTCAGAGCGCTGGGGATGTAGTTCTGGCGCGACTCGACGTGGCCCAGAAGGTCAGCGGCGAAGTCTACCTGGTGCATGCGCACGAGCGTCGGCTTGCCCGGCTCGATCTTGCCGTGAACCAAGGCGACGTGCTCGTGCCCCTCGATGGCGTTGCGGTACAGCATCAGCCGGAACGGGCCGCCATGGACGCTCTCGAACGGCGTGTCCATGACCCGCTCGACGAAGCGCTCGGTGCGGCGGCGATAGGCGATCAGGTCGGCGATGGTGCCGATCTTGAGGCCATGCAGCTGGGCGAAGGCGACCAGGTCAGGCATGCGCGCCATGGTGCCGTCGTCGTTCATGATCTCGCAGATCACGCCCGCCGGCGTCAGGCCGGCCATGCGGCTGATGTCGACGGCCGCCTCGGTGTGGCCGGTGCGGACCAGAACGCCGCCGTCGCGGGCGACCAACGGGAAGATGTGGCCGGGCGAAACGATGTCGTCGGCGCCCTTGGTCGGATCAGAGGCGACCTGGACGGTGCGCGCGCGGTCGGCGGCGCTGATCCCCGTGGTGACGCCTTCCTTGGCCTCGATCGAGACGGTGAAGGCCGTGCCCATGCTTTCGCGGTTGTCGGCGGCCATCGGCGGCAGGCGCAGCTGCTTGGCGCGGTCGGCGGTCATGGCCAGGCAGATCAGGCCGCGGGCGTGCCGGGCCATGAAGTTGATCTGGTCCGGCGTGGCGAACTGCGCCGGGATGATGACGTCGCCCTCGTTCTCGCGATCCTCGGCGTCGACGAGGATGTAGGGCTTGCCGTTGCGGGCGTCCTCGAGGATGTCCTCGATCGGACTGATCGGGCTGTCGTTCATGTTGGCCGCCAATTGCATCATGCGGTCTCCTGCCACCGCGCGAGGTATCGCGCCAGCATGTCGATCTCGAGATTTACCGCATCGCCCGGATTCAGCGACCCGAGCGTGGTCGCTTCCCAGGTGTGGGGGATGATGTTGACCTCGAAACGCTGGCCCTCGACGGCGTTGACCGTCAGGGATACGCCGTCGACCGTGATCGAGCCCTTGGGGGCGATGAAGCGGTGCAGCGGCGGCGGGACCTCGATGTGAACCCGGTGCGAGCCTCCCTCGGGCTCAATGGCCACGACGCGGCCCAGGCCGTCGACATGGCCCGAGACGATGTGGCCGCCGAGTTCGTCGCCCAGCTTGGCGGCGCGTTCCAGATTGACGCGATGGCCCTCGGTCCAGTCGCCCAGGTTGGTCTTGGACAGGGTCTCGCCCGAGACCTCGACAGCGAACCAACCGGGCCCCTTCTCGGTGACCGTCAGGCAGCAACCCGCGTGACTGATCGAGGCGCCGAGGTCGATGCTCGAGACGTCCCAGGCGGTCTCGACCTCATAGCGGCGGTCGCGCGCGGTCTGCTCGACCTTCCGGACGCGGCCGATGTCGGTGACGATGCCGGTGAACATCAGGCGGCGGTCCTTAGGCGGAAAAACGGAGTCTGAATCGTCTGAATCGTCTGAAACCGGTCGGTGCGGCGTCGAAAAAACAGAGTCTGAATAGTCTGAATCGTCTGAAATCGGCCGGCGACGAGCCCGGCGGGGGCGCCCATCACAGTCTCTCGTAGCGTTCCCACAGGTCGTCTCCGACGGACTCGACGCCCAGGCGACGGAACTTGGGTGCGTCGGCCAGCTTTGCAAGCTCGAGGCCGGCGACGCAGGGCCGTCCCTCCCCGCCCAGCAGGATCGGAGCGCGGAACCATTCAAGGCGATCCACCGCCCCAGCGCGCAGGAAGCTGGCGGCGACCTGGCCGCCGCCTTCGATCAGGACAGAGCGGCAGCCGGCATGGGCGATGGCGGCCAGCACGGCGGCGACGGACGGACGACCGTCCTCGGCCTCGACCTGCTCGACGCGGGCGCTGCCGATCGGCGCAGGCACAGCGACTGTGAGGATCAGGGTGTTGTCGACGGCCAGCTTGGCCGTCATCGGCGTGCGCAGGCGACTGTCGAGCACCACGCGGAGCGGCTGGTCCACCGGCCGCCCCGGCAGGCGGGCGGTCAGTTCGGGGTCATCGGCGAGTACGGTCTCGATCCCGACCAGGATGGCGTCATGGGCGGCGCGGAGACGGTGGCCCTCCAGGCGCGCAGCCTCGCCGGTGATCCATTGGGACTCGCCGGACGCCGTGGCGATACGACCGTCGAGCGACGTCGCCAGCTTCAGGGTCACCGTGACCCGGGAGTTTGGGGGCCGCATCAGCGCGGGCCGGTCTCGTCGTCCAGGCCCTCGTCGCCGAGGAAGCGGGCGAAGTCGCCGGTGTGGCGGAAGTCCTTGTAGACGGAGGCGTAGCGGACATAGGCCACCTCATCGACGCCCTTCAGCGCCTTCATGATGAAGTCACCGACGGTCGAGGACGGGATCTCGGTCTCGCCGAGGCTTTCGAGCTGGCGGGTGATGCGGCTGACCAGCTGTTCGATCTGCTCGGGCTGCACCGGCCGTTTGCGCAGGGCGATGCCCAGCGAGCGCTCCAGCTTGTCGCGGTCGAAGGGCGTGCGGCGGCCGTTGCGCTTGAGGATCATCAGCTCGCGCAGCTGGACCCGCTCGAAGGTGGTGAAGCGCCCGTTGCACTGCGGGCAGGAGCGCCGCCGGCGGATGGCCGCGCCGTCGTCTGACGGGCGGCTGTCCTTCACCTGGGTGTCCTGATTTCCGCAGAAGGGGCACTTCATGGGCGCATCATCCGTAGATCGGGAAGCGGTGGGTCAGCTCACGCACTTCCGCGGCGACACGGGCCTGGACGGCCGGATCGGCCTCGTCCGTGCCCTTCATCGAGTCGATGACGTCGGCGATCCAGTGGCCGATCTGCTGGAACTCGCCCACGCCGAAGCCGCGGGTGGTGCCCGCCGGCGTGCCCAGGCGGACGCCCGAGGTGACCGTGAAGGGGGCGGTGTCGAACGGCACGCCGTTCTTGTTGCAGGTCATCAGGGCGTGCTCGAGCGCCGCCTCGGTGGCCTTGCCGGTGACGCCCTTGGGCCGCAGGTCGACCAGCATCAGGTGGCTGTCGGTGCCGCCCGAGACGATGGCGGCGCCGCGCTCGACCAGCACGGCGGCCAGGGCCTGGGCGTTGTCGACGACCTGACGGGCATAGGCCTTGAACTCGGGCTTGAGCGCCTCGCCGAAGGCCACCGCCTTCGCGGCGATGACATGCTCCAGCGGGCCGCCCTGCAGGCCGGGGAAGACGGCTGAATTGATCTTCTTGCCCAGCTCGACGTCGTTCGACAGCACCATGCCGCCGCGCGGACCGCGCAGGGTCTTGTGCGTCGTGGTGGTGACGACGTGGGCGTGCGGCAGCGGGTCGGGATAGACGCCGCCGGCGATCAGGCCCGCGTAGTGGGCCATGTCGACCATCAGATAGGCGCCGACCGAGTCGGCGATTTCGCGGAAGCGCTTGAAATCGATGTGGCGGCTGTAGGCGGACGCGCCCGCCAGGATCAGCTTGGGCTTCTCCTGCTCGGCCATCTGGGCGACGTGGTCATAGTCGATCAGGTGGGTGTCCTCGGTGACCTTGTAGGTCACGGGGCGGAACCATTTGCCGGACTGGTTGGCCGGGGAGCCGTGGGTCAGGTGGCCGCCGGCGGCCAGGTCCATGCCCAGGAAGGTGTCGCCCGGCTGCAGCAGGGCCTGGAAGACCGCCTGATTGGCCTGGGCGCCCGAGTGCGGCTGGACGTTGGCGAAGGCGCAGTTGAACAACTGCTTGGCGCGGTTGCGGGCGAGGTCCTCGGTCACGTCGACGTATTCGCAGCCGCCGTAATAGCGACGCCCCGGATAGCCCTCGGCGTATTTGTTGGTCAGGACGGAGCCCTGGGCTTCCAGCACCGCCCTAGAGACGATGTTCTCCGACGCGATCAGCTCGATCTGCTCCTGTTGGCGGCGCAGTTCGCCCTGGATGCCGCCGAAGATGTCCGGATCGGCCTCGGCGAGAGTCTTCGAGAAGTAGGCGTCGTGGGTGAAGGCGGTCACTGGGAATCCCCGTCGTATGGTGGGGACCATTTAGGCCGACGGGGGCGGCGCCACAACATCTAGTGGGTCAGCGCGACAGAAGGGCCCGTTTCAGCTTAGCCAGGGCGATCCGCTCCAGGCCGCGCGGCTCGGCGGCCGGGCCGATGGCGGTGACTTCGACGCCGGTGGCGACATGGATGGCGGCGCACTTCAGATAGGGACCGTTGCGGGTCATCTCGACAATGACTTCGCCGAGGTCGGGGTCGGTGTTTGTCATTGCTCCCCCTTCCCGCCGCGAACGCAGGGCTCCAGTATTTTGGGTGACACGCTGGACGGAATGCTCCGCCGCACGCAAGTCCTGATACGCCAGCGTCACGCTGGACCGGACTGGATCCCCGCGTCTGCGGGGATGAGCGGAATGGTAGTCAGGCCACCGCCGGAAGGCGCGCCACGTTGCAGTGGGTCCACAGGGCGTCCATCGCCTTGACCAGATCGTCCATCATCGCGTCGGTGTGGTTCGGCGACGGGGTGAAGCGCAGGCGTTCGGTGCCCTTGGGGACGGTCGGATAGTTGATCGGCTGGACGTAGACCCCGTACTGCTCGAGCAGCATGTCCGAGATCATCTTGGTGTGGACCGGGTCGCCGACGAAGACCGGGACGATGTGGCTGACCGACTCCATCACCGGGATGCCGGCCGCCTTGAAGCGGGCCTTCAGGGTGGCGGCGCGCTCCTGATGAGCCTCGCGCAGCTCCGGATGTGTCTTGAGGTGGCGGACCGAGGCCAGGGCGCCGGCGGTCAGGGCGGGCGGCAGGCTGGTGGTGAAGATGAAGCCCGAGGCCCAGCTGCGCACGGCGTCGATGATCACCGCGTCGGCGGCGATGTAGCCCCCCATGACGCCGATAGCCTTGCCGAGGGTGCATTCGACGATGTCGATCCCGTCCAGCACGCCGTCGCGCTCGGCCACGCCCGCGCCGGTCGCGCCGTACAGGCCGACCGCATGGACCTCGTCGAGGTAGGTCATGGCGCCGTACTTCTTCGCCAGGGCGATCGTCCCGGCCAGGTCGGCGATGTCGCCGTCCATCGAATAGACGCTCTCGAAGGCGATCAGCTTGGGCGCATCGGCCGGGGCGTCGCGCAGCAGCGATTCGAGGTGCTCGAGGTCGTTATGGGCGTAGATGTGCCGCTCGCAGCCGCCGTTGCGGATGCCGGCGATCATCGAGGCGTGGTTCAGCGAATCCGAGAAGATGATCAGCCCCGGCAGGATGCGCTGCAGGGTCGTCAGGGTGGCCTCGTTGGCGACGTAGCCCGAGGTGAACAGCAGGGCCGCTTCCTTCTGGTGCCACGATGCCAGTTCGGCCTCGAGGTCGACCGCGGAGCGCGTCGTGCCGGAGATGTTGCGGGTGCCGCCGGCCCCGGCGCCGGCCGCGTCGGTCTCGGCCTTCATGGCGTCGAGCACCGCCGGGTGCTGGCCCATGCCGAGGTAGTCGTTCGAGCACCAGACCACGACGTCCTGTTCGGACCCGTCCTCCCGACGGCGGATCGCCTTCGGGAACTGGCCGCGCACGCGCTTCAGGTCGGCGAAGACGCGGTAGCGCCCCTCGCCTTTCACCTGCTCGACGGCAGTCTCGAATGCGGCCTTGTAGTCGTACAATTCGGTCTCGTGCGCCCGGATGGAACTGGCGCGGGTTTTGCGCCCGGCCTCCGCGAAAGTCTATCAGACGAACGGGTTAAATCGTCGCAACATCTCAAATTGATAACGGTTCTCAGTTGCGATTTGCAGGTGATCGCCGTTCCGAGAAATGGACGTGCGCTCAGTCCCTCGGCAGCTCGTCCAGCTTGCCGCGCAGCATCTGCAGGATGGCCGAGAAGTCGCGGCCGCCGTAGCCGAGACCGTTGAACATCTGGAACAGGGCCTCGGTCTGGGCGCCCAGCGGGGTCGAGGCGCCGGACTTGGCCGCCGCGTCCTGGGCCAGCTTGAGGTCCTTGAGCATCATGGCGGCGGCGAACCCGCCCTCGTAGTTGCGATTGGACGGGGCGGTCGGGACCGGCCCGGGCCACGGGTAGTAGGTGGTCGTCGACCAGCTCTGGCCGGAGGACTTGGCGACGATGTCGAACATCTTCACCGGGTCGAGGCCCAGCTTTTCAGCCAGGCCGATGGCCTCGCAGGTGCCCAGCATGGTGATGCCGAGGATCATGTTGTTGCAGATCTTGGCCGCCTGCCCGGCGCCGTGGTCGCCGGCGCGGAAGGTGGCGCGGCTCATCGGCTCCAGCGCCGCCTCGATGCGGGCGAAGTCCGGCTCGTCGCAGCCGACCATGAAGGCCAGGGTGCCGGCGTCGGCGGCCATGGTGCCGCCCGAGACCGGGGCGTCGGCGAAGGCGTAGCCGGCCTCCTTGGCCAGGCCGGCCACCTTGCGGGCGGTGTCGACGTCGATGGTCGAGCAGTCGAGCAGCAGGGCGCTGGTCGGGGCCGCGCCGATGATCTGCTCCGAATAGACCTTCAGCACATGCGGGCCGGCGGGCAGCATGGTGATGACGACATCGGCGTCCTTGACCGCCTCGACGACCGAGCCGACCGGGGTGCAGCCGTGCTCGGCGGCGCGGTCCAGGGCCGCCTGCGACAGGTCGAAGGCCGCGACCCGGTGGCCGACCTTGGCCTGGTTGGCCGCCATGCCCCCGCCCATGTTGCCGAGGCCGATGAAGGCGATCTTGAGGGTCATGGCGTCTCTCCCGTTTTGATTTTCGGGAGGGTTAGCCGGTCGCCGCCCGCCTCGCCAGTAGGATTACTCCGGCTTCTTGAAGCGCAGCATGAACTGGCTCGTCTTGCCGCGGATCGACGGGTCGAAGACGTTGGTCGTCCGCGGGTCGGACGGCTGGGCCAGCAGGCTGCTCTCGCCGTCAAGGACGAAGCCGGCCGCCGCGACCTCCTGCTTGACCGCTTCGATATCGATGCGGTGGAGGCTGTCGGCGACCGAAATGCCCGAGCCCGCCACGGCGTCATGGTCGATGATGACGTACAAGCCGCCCGGCTTGAGCGCCGCGAAGGCCGCCGCATTGACCTTGGAGGCGGTGTCGGCGGCGAAGGGGTCCAGGTGCAGGTCGTGGTAGTTCTGCGCCGTGAAGATCAGGTCCAGACCTTGCGGGAAGTTCGGGGACCCGATCGGCGAGCGGACGCCGTCGACGTTGGCCAGGGCGTCGGCCGCGGTCAGGCTGGCGCCATAGTCAGCCTCGAAGGCGATGAACTCGTCCGGCTGCCAGGCGGTGACATGGCCGTCCGGGCCGACGGCGGCTGAGAAGGCGCGGGTGAAGTAGCCGCCGCCGATGATCATGTCGGCGACCTTGTCCCCCGGCTGGACCTCGGCGAAGGCGAGCGTCTCGGCGGTGTGGCGCGTCGCGTCGCGGGCCTTGTCCTCGGCGGTCCGCACCGGATCGGCGAGGGCCGCCGCGTAGGCGCCCGGCGCCGGGGTCTGGGGCGGGGCCGCAAATCCGGCGGCGGAGAAGGCGAGAACGGCCGAGGCGGCCAGCACGAGGGTACGACGCATGACGGAACCTCCCTTGGCGCATATGCGCGAGGGCGGGACCATAGACCCGTCAGCCGTGTTCGTCAGCGGGGCTTGCGGAAGCGGTAGACGAACTGGTCGGTGCGGCCGCGGATGGCCTCGTCGAAGACGTTGATGGTGCGGTCGTCGGCGGTGTTCACCAGGGCGTTCGATTCGCCGTCGAAGACGAAGCCAGCGGCCTCGACCTCGGCGCGCAGCGAGGCGCCTTCGATGCGGTGCAGGCTTTGCACCTCGGTGTGGCCGGTGCCGGCCCGGCCCGAGTGATCGATGACGACGAACAGCCCGCCCGGCTTGAGCGCTTGATAGATCGCCCGGTTCATTACGTTCACATCGGTGTTGAAGGCCGGGATGTGGAAGTCGTGGTACTCCTGGCTCATGAACACCACGTCCAGCGGCTCAGGGAAGCTCATGGTGTTCAGGTCGCCGTTGACGCGCACGACGTTCGGATAGGCCCCGACGAGGATGTCGGCGCGCGGGTTCTCGCGCTCGGCGGTGCGGTTCGGCACGAAGGCGTAGACCTTGCCGTCCTCTCCGACCGTCCTGGCGAACAGACGGGTGAAGTAGCCGGCGCCGGGGCGGATGTCCGCGACCTTGTCGCCCGGCTCGATCATGGCGAAGGCCAGCATGCGGTCCGGGTGGCGCAACGGGTCGCGAGCGACCTCGTCGGCGGGGCGCAGCGGATCACGGATCGCCTGGGCCTGGACCTCGGCGACCGCCATCGCCGCATAGGTGTCGTTGGCCATCCGGTCCTGACGCCCGGCCCACGGGTCCGAATTGCAGGCGCTCAGCAGGACGGCGGCGGCGGCGAGAACGGTCAGATTGCGCATGAATGAGCTCCCGGTTTCGGAGACCACAGCTACGCCTGTTCTGTGCCAGTGCAACCCCCTTCACCGTGCATCCCGGCGAATGCCGGGTTGCAAGGGGGATAGACGCTTTACAGCGGCTTCCACTCCTCGCCCGCCGGCAGCGGGGCGAACAGGGCGTCGAGGTCGGCGTCGGTGACGCCCGACAGGTCGGCCGGGGACCATTTCGGGGCGTTGTCCTTGTCTACGACGACGGCGCGGACGCCTTCCTGGAAGTCAGGGGTGCGCACCATGCGGCCGCCGAGGCGATACTCCATCGCCATGTTGTCGGCGAAGGTCTCCAGCTTGGCGCCCGTGCGCAGCTGGCGCAGGGAGACCTTCATCGACTGCGGCGACTTGGTCTTGAGCACGGCCAGCTGGGCCAGGGCCCAGTCGGAGCCGTCGGCCTCGAGGGCGGCGAAAATCTCCTCGACGGTGTCGAAGGCGAACAGGCGGTCAATGGCCTCCAGATGCGCTTCGACCGGCGCCTCGCCGGCGTCCTCCTCCAGCCCGTCGGCGACGTCGATCGGATAGGCCGGGTCAGCGGACAGGATGGCGCGGAAGGCGTCCACGGTCTCGCTGGTCATGTAGTGGGTGTGGATGCCCAGGAAGACGGTGTCCGCCGCCTTCAGCCGCGCGCCGGTCAGGGCCAGCCAGACGCCGGTCTGGCCGGGCAGGCGCGGCAGGAACCAGCCGCCGCCGACGTCCGGGAACAGGCCGATGCCGGTCTCGGGCATGGCGTAGGTGGTGCGCTCGGTGGCGATGCGGACGTCGGCGGGCTCGGAAATGCCGACGCCGCCGCCCATGACGATGCCGTCGACGATGGCCGTCACCGCCTTCGGATATTCGAACAGCAGGTGGTTGAGCTTGTACTCGGTGTCGAAGAAGGCCTTGGCGGCCGAGGCGTCCCCTGCCCCGCTCTCGGCGATCATGCGGATGTCTCCGCCGGCGCAGAAGCCGCGCTCGCCGGCGTGGTCGATCAGGATCGACTGGACCGCGTCGTCCTCGCGCCAGGCGACCAGCGCCTCGATCATCGCCTCGCACATGGCCCGGTTCAGCGCATGCAGCGCCTTGGGCCGGTTCAGGGTGATGCGGCCGACGCCGGATTCGATGCGGGCGAGGATTTCGGGTTCTTCGGTCATGCGCGGCTGATACGGCGGCGACGGCGAAGGGTCCAGCCTCAGTCGCCGTCAGGGCTTGGGCGTGATCCGCATGTCGTACGGCACGAACATCGCCAGCTCGAGCGGACCGGACTGCACCCAGGTCAGGGTGTTCGACATGCCGCCGACATCGACCGCGTAGCCGTCTCCGAAGATCGCCGCCGTGCGCCGGGCGTCCTCCGAGATCGCCTGCAGAACGACGGGGCGGTACTGCATCGGATTGACGATCGACAGCTGCCACGAGCCGTAGATTTCGACCAGCGACCTCCCGGACGTGTCGGCGCTCTCGACGAAGCGCTCGATCCGGCCAGATGCGCTGTCGAGCGTGTCGTCGGCGCGGATCGGGGTTTTGACGATCAGGGTCGCGGTGCTGGTGTCCGAGCGGTCGTCGTCGACGCCGAGCGTCAGGGTCGAGACCATGTCCTCGGTGAAGGCCACCAACTGGCCGTCCTCGACTATGCTCAGGGCGATATCCGGCTGGCTCCCGGCCGCCCGGGCCATGCTGCGCAGGGTCTGGATCAGTTCGGCGCGGCGGCCTGCGGCCTCGCGCGTGTCGTTCACGACCTGAATCGTGACGATCAGATTGTCAGCGCGGCGCGTCACGGTCACCGCAGGCGGCGCGACGGCGGGCTGGTAGTCCCTCTGCATGCGTGTCCCGGTGACCACGATCTCGTTGAGTTCGGTCTGGTCCTGGGCGAACGCCGGCGTTGCGAGCAGCGCAGCGGCGGCGATGGCGACGAGCATTTTCATGTGGTGTCCTCCCGGTTGAGAGGTTGGCACGCCTTCAGCGTGTCGTCACCTTGGCCTTATCGAGTCTATTCCGGGGTCGACCGCAGAGCAGCGAGCTTCCGGGCAACTCCTAGCGTGTGGCTTGGGTCCCGTGGATCCCCTAGCCCCATAAGCTCCTTTGCGACCCAATCGAGGTAGCCAGCGATCCGCTCGGCCCCCTCGCCTTTCATTACGCTGTCGATGACGGGGCCGACGTATGAATCGTATTCGTCGTCCGGCGCGATGTCATTGACCCCGATGGGGTCCCACTCCAGCCAAAGAATGGCGTGGACCTGCGGCCCGATCGGATGCCTAAACCGTTCCGCGACCGGAAGAAGATCGTCGCTCACTGCCGCAGCATCTCCCGCGCCGTGATCACGCGCATGATCTCGTTGGTGCCCTCGAGGATGCGGTGGACGCGCAGGTCGCGGACGATGCGCTCCAGCGGGTAGTCCTTCAGATAGCCGTAGCCGCCGTGCAGCTGCAGGGCCTCGTCGGCGATCTGGAAGCAGATGTCCGTGGCCATGCGCTTGGCCATGGCGCACCATTTGGTCTTCTCGGGATGGTTGGTGTCCATCGCCCAGGCGCCGCGCATCACCATCAGACGGCAGGCGTCCAGCTGGGTGGCCATGTCGGCCAGCTTGAACTGGGTGTTCTGGAAGTCCGCGATCGGCTTGCCGAACTGCTTGCGCGTGTTGACGTAGTCCAGCGAGGCCTCGAGCGCCAGGCGGGCGCCGCCCAGCGAGCAGGCGGCGATGTTCAGGCGACCGCCGTCCAGGCCCATCATGGCGTAGCGGAAGCCGTCGCCTTCCTTGCCGAGCAGATTGGCGGCGGGGATGCGGCAGTCGTCGAAGCTGACAATGGCGGTGGGCTGCGAGTTCCAGCCCATCTTCTTCTCCTGGGCGCCGAAGCTGAGGCCCGGCGCATCCTTGTCGACCACGAAGGTGGAGATGCCCTTGGGCCCGTCGACGCCGGTGCGGGCCATGACGACATAGACGTCCGAGGTCCCGGCGCCCGAGATGAAGGCCTTGGAGCCGTTCAGGACGTAGTGGTCGCCGTCCAGCCGCGCCGTCGTCCGCAGCGCCGCCGCGTCGGAGCCGGAGCCGGGCTCGGTCAGGCAGTAGCTGGCGATCTTCTCCATGGTCACCAGCGACGGCACGTAGCGGCCGCGCAGATCGTCCGAGCCGAAGCGGTCGATCATCCACGTCGCCATGTTGTGGATCGAGATGAAGGCAGCCGTCGACACGTCGCCGCGCGACAACTCCTCGAAGATCACCGCCGCCTCGACACGGCCCAGCGCCAGGCCGCCGTGCTCCTCGCCGGTGTAGATGCCGCAGAAGCCCATCTCGGCGGCATGACGCATGACGTCGACGGGGAAATGCTTGGTCTCGTCCCACTCGGCGCTGTGCGGGGCCAGCTCGGCGTCGGCGAAGGCGCGCGCGGCGTCCTGGATGGCGCGCTGGTCGTCGGTGAGGGCGAAGTCCATGGTCGTTTCCCGGAGCGGTTCGCGGCTGGACGCCGCTGTCGTGATTGGTCGGGCGGCTTCTACCGAGGCGGCGGCGCCGCGTCGAGGCGATAGGGTGCATCTGAACGGTCCGCCCGCGGCCTCATGGACGAAACAGATGGGGAGCAAACGGATGATGCGGATCAGTGTTGCGATGCTGGCGGTCTTGGGCGCCGCCCTGCCGGCGGGCCCTGCCCTGGCGCAGGTCGAAGGCCGCATCCTTCCCGAAAAGCCCTTCGTCGAGCAGACCCGCTATGGCCAGGCGCTGAACTTCGACCTGGCCCTGACCAACCAAGGTGCTCACGCCGTCGAGGTGAGCGAGCTGGAGGTGACCTTCATCGGCGCCGACGGCCGCGCCCTGCTGACCCGGCGTTTGGACGGCAACGGCTCGGCGCCGTCGATCCAGACCCTGCCCGACCGGACGCTGGACCCGGGCGAGGAACAGCTGTTGTTCAACCCGTTCGAATATGCCCCGGCGGGCCGGCCCGTGGCCTCGGTGCGGATCAAGGCGACCCTGTCCGCCGAGGGGCAGGACGATGTGGTGGTCACCGCCGACTCGCCGGTGCGCGCCGTCGACGCCGCGCCAGGGGTCTCGCCGGTGACCGGCCGGGTGCTGGTCTGGGACGGGCATGACGCCCTGTCGCACCATCGCCGCTGGGACTATCTTCTGCCGCCGCTCAAGGCCTTCGGCTTCTCCAGCAACGCCATGCGCTACAGCTACGACTTCGTCCCCGTCGACGCCGAGGGCCGGATGCATTCGGGCGACGGCGCCGACAACAGCGACTGGTTCGGTTTCGGCCAGCCGGTGCGGGTGCCGAGCGCCGGCGTCGTCGTCCAGGTCCGCGACGACCGGCCCGATGACCGCCAGTTCGACCCCGCGACGCTCAAAGACGACATCAACCTGGTTTTCGGCAATGTCGTGGTCATCGACCGCGGCGACGGGACCTTCGACATGCTGGGCCACATCCAGCAGGGCAGCGCCAAGGTCCGGGTCGGCGATCGGGTCGAACCGGGCCAGACCGTGGCGGCGATCGGGGCCTCCGGCAGTTCGCTCTTCCCTCACCTGCACTACCAGCGAGTCGACGCCGCCGACATGCGAGGGGAAGGCGTGCCCTCGACCTTCAGCGACCTGGTCCTGGACGACGGCTCGACGCCGGTGAACGGCCACGTCGACAGCGGCGAGATCTTCGTCGCGCGCTAGGACCCCTCTCCCAATGGGAGAGGGCTTGAGCGCCCGAGAGCGAAGCGAGCGGCTGCGCGAAAGGGTGAGGGTCGCGGCTTGGCATTCGGCGAAGCCGCGATGGGGCCGGTTCTACGGCTTACGCCGACTGATCCTGTCGACCCTCATCCGACCGGGCTCCGCCCGGCCACCTTCTCCCAACGGGAGAAGGACTATATGAGCGCTTCATGACCCAGCCGTTCGCCCCCGCCGCCTTCCCCTACGCCCGTCCGCGCCGCCTGCGCAGCTCGCCCTGGGTGCGCCGGCTGGTGGCCGAGACGACGCTGACGCCGGCGGACCTGGTCTGGCCGCTGATCGTACATGACGGCGCAGAGGACCGCGTTCCGGTGACCTCCATGCCCGGCGTCTTCCGCCTGTCGCCCAAGGCCGCCGCCGCCGCCGCCGTCGAGGCGCGCGACCTGGGCATCCCCGCCGTGGCCCTGTTCCCCAACGTCGACGGCGCCCTCAAGGACGGCGTCGGAACCGGGGCGACCGACCCGGACGGCCTGGTCCCTGACTGCATCAAGGCCATCAAGGACGCCGCGCCGGAGATCGGCGTGATCACCGACGTCGCCCTGGACTGCTACACCGACCACGGCCACGACGGCGTCGTCGAGGGCGACCGCATCGTCAATGACGCCACCCTGGAGCGACTGGCCGAGCAGGCCTTCATCCACGCCCACGCCGGCGCCGACGTGGTGGCGCCCTCGGACATGATGGACGGCCGCGTCCAGGCCATCCGCGAAGCGCTGGAAGCCAATGGATATCAGGACGTTCTGATCCTCTCCTACGCCGCCAAATACGCTTCCGCCTTCTACGGCCCGTACCGCGATGCGGTCGGCTCGGCCAAGGCGCTGCGCGGCGACAAGAAGACCTATCAGATGGATTTCGCCAACACCGACGAGGCCCTGCGCGAGGTGGCCATGGACCTCTCCGAGGGCGCCGACGCCGTGATGGTCAAGCCGGGGATGCTGTACCTCGACATCGTGCGGCGCGTGTCGGAGACCTTCCGCGTCCCGACCTTCGCCTACCAGGTGTCGGGCGAGTATTCGATGATGCGCGCCTCGATCGCCAGCGGCTGGCTGGAGGAAGACCGGGCGATCCTGGAGAGTCTGCACGCCTTCAAGCGGGCGGGCGCCGCAGGCGTGCTGAGCTATTTCGCGCCGCAGGCTGCGCGGTTGCTGGGGGCCTGATCAGAGGGCGAAGCGCTCGCTCCAACCGTCGAACGCCACCTCGACGTTCTTGGGAACAAGGGCCGCCAAACCTTTGTAATCCAGGTCGATATGCAGGTTCGACAAGACCGCGCGCTTGACGCCTGAACGGGCGATCCAGTCGAGAGTCTTCTCAACGTGAGCGTGGGTCGGATGCGGGGTCCAGCGCAGGGCGTCGACGATCCAGAGGTCGGCGCCGCGGATGGCGTCGAAGGCCGCCTCGTCCAGGTCGGAGACGTCGCTCGAATAGGCCACCGGCCCGATGCGGTAGCCCACCGAGCGGATGGGGCCGTGAGCCTGATCGAAGGTCACGACCGGCACAGGGCCGCCAGGACCGTCAACCGCCCAGGTCTCGCCGTGCGGCGGGATGTCGTGGGCCTCGACGATGGCCGGATAGCCCTCGACGCTCTCGAAGATGTAGCCGAAGCGACTGAACAGGGCCGCGCGGGTGGCGGCGTCCATGAAGGCCGGGATCCGACGGCGGGCGCGCATGGCGAAGACGCGCAGGTCGTCGATGCCATGGGTCTGGTCGGCGTGGTCGTGGGTGTAGAGGACGGCGTCGACGTGCTTGACCTGAGCGGCCAGCATCTGGGCGCGCAGGTCGGGCGAGGTATCGATCAGGACGCTGGTCACGCCGTCCGGGCCATGGCGGCGGATCAGGGCCGAGCAGCGGGTGCGGGCGTTCTTCGGCTCAGCCGGATCGCAGGCGCCCCAGTCGCCGTCCCCGCGCGGCACGCCGCCGGACGAGCCGCAGCCGAGGATGACGATCTCGAGCTGGCCCGCCGTGTCGGTCATGCGCCTTCCGGCCTCGGTATGCGGTCGAACAGGCGGAAGAAGGCGTCGGTGGTGCGGGCCTCCGCGTCGTCGCGGGTCCAGCCGCGGATCTCGGCCAGCTTGTCGAGGACGTGGCCGACATAGGCCGGCTCATTGCGGCGGCCGCGGTGCGGGACCGGCGCCAGATAGGGACAGTCGGTCTCGATGATGATCCGGTCCGCCGGCATCGCGGCGATGATCTGGCGGACTTCGCTCGCCGCCTTGAAGGTGGCGATGCCCGACACCGAGAACCAGCCACCCAGTTCCGCTGCACGAACAGCCAGTTCCGGCCCGCTCGTGTAGCAGTGCATGAGGAATACGAACGGCGCCTTGGCCTGCTCCTCGGCCAGGATGTCGCCCATGACCTGGTCGGCCTCGCGGGTGTGCACCACCAACGGCAGGCGGGTCAGGCGCGCGGCCTCGATGTGCTGGCGAAACACCGCCGCCTGCACGTCGCGCGGGCTGAGGTCGTAGTGGAAGTCCAGGCCGCACTCGCCGATGCCGATCACCCGCGGCCGCGCGGCCAGCTCGGCCAGGCGGGCGGCGGTCAGGTCCTCGTAGTGGCGGGCCTCGTGCGGATGGACGCCGACGGTGCACCAGATGTCGTCGTTGGCCATGGCCAGGGCGTGGGTGGCCTCGAAGGTGGCCAGCCGGTCCGAGATCTCGACCATCAGGCCGACGCCGGCGTCGCGGGCGCGCGCGATGACGTCGTCGCGGTCCTCATCGAACTGGTGTGCGTGCAGGTTCACATGGCTATCGATCAGCATCAGCGCCCCGCCTTGGTGCGCTGCAGGTCGGCCAAGGCGCCGGCGAGAACGTCGGCGCGGTCCAGGTTGATGGCGGCGGCGCGATCGGGAAGCTCGGACAGACGCGACCACAGCTCGGCCCAGCGGGCGCCGGACGCCCCCTCCTCCAGCGCACGGACCTTCACCGCGGCGATGAGGCGGTCCATCAGGGTCTCGAACCGCTCCTGGCCCTCGGCTCCGCGGAACTTGTCCGCGACCGCCATGGCCTCGGCGCGGTCGACCGTCTCGGAGGCCACCCATTCCTGGGCCAACAGGTCAGCCTCCAGCGTCGCGCCCGAAGCCAGCGCCAGGGCCTGACCGGGCGAGCCGGCGGCCATGGAAGCGATGCGGGCGGCATCCGCCGAGGACACGCCGGTGCGATTGCGCACCAGCTCTTCGAGGGCGTGGTTCGGCCAGACCGGGAAGGACAGGCGGCGACAGCGGGAGCGGATGGTGGCCAGCAGCCGGCCCGGCGCATGGGTCACCAGGAACAGCACGCCCCGCTCAGGAGGCTCCTCAAGAACCTTTAGCAAGGCATTGGCCGCGTTGAGATTCAGGTCATCGGCGGCATCGATGATAGCGACCCGATAGGCGGCCTGCGACGGGCTCTTGGCGAAGAACTCAGGCAACTCGCGGGCCTGGTCGACCGAGATGGCCTTCTTGGTCTTGCCGCCCTCGACGGCGCGTTCCAGCACCAGCAGGTCGGGATGGGACTGCGCGGTGACCAGTCGGGCCACCGGATCGTCGGGCCGCGTGCCCAGCAGTCCGCGCGACGGGTCGGGCGCGGCGCCGAGCAGCCGGCGAGCGGCGCGATAGGCGAAGGTGGCCTTGCCCGAGCCCTCGACCCCGCACAGCAGCCAGGCGTGGTGCAGCCGGCCCTTCTGCAGGGCGTCGACGAAGGCCGCTTCGGCCTTGGCGTCCGGGATCAGGTCAAACCGATCGCGCGGAAACTCGCTCACAGCAGCCGGGCCTCGACCGCCGCCCAGACCCGCGCCGCCACAGTCTCCTCGTCGCCGACCGCATCTATGACAACACAGCGGTCGGACTTTTCCTGCGCGATTTCAAGGAATCGGCGGCGCAATCTCTCGTGGAACTCCAGCCCCTTGGACTCGAACCGGGTCTCGAACAGGCCGCGGCCGAAGGCGCGCTCCAGGCCTACCTCGACGGGCAGGTCGAAGATCAGGGTCAGGTCCGGTTGGGTGTCGCCGACGACGGCGGCGTCCAGGGCTTCGATGAAGTCGGCCGGCGCCCCGCCCCCGGCGCCCTGATAGGCGCGGCTGGAATCGGCGAAGCGATCGCACACCACCCAGCGCCCGGCCTTGAGCGCCGGCCGGATGGTGCGCTCCAGATGGTCCGAGCGGGCGGCGAACATCAGCATGGTCTCGGTCATCGGCGACCAGCGGCCGGCGTCGCCGTTCAAGGCGATGTTGCGGATCTCCTCGGCGCCCTGAGAGCCGCCCGGCTCGCGGGTCCGCACCACATCGATCTCGCGGTCGCGCAGCCGATCGACCAGGCGCGCGACCTGGGTCGACTTGCCGGCGCCTTCGCCGCCTTCGAACGTGATGAATCTGCCGTGGGTCACCGGCGCACAATGGCGACGCCGGCCGGCTAAGCAAGCTTTAGGGAGCCGATATCAACAGGGCGTCGGCATAGCCCCGCGCCACCACGGCCTGTCGGGCGTGCTCCGCCGCGTTCGGATCGGGCCAGGGGCCCACCAGCACCCGGTAGAGCACCGAATCGCCGCGGTTGATGACATCGACCGTGGCCCGGTCGCCCAGTCGTTCTGCGACGCGCCGGGCCGCATTGCGGTCAGCGAAGGCGCCCGCCTGGACCCAGAAATGGCCGGACTCCACGGCCGCCGCCGCGACCGGCGCCGCCGGGGCCGTCGGCGCGCCGCTTGAGGCCTGGTGCAGCACCGTCCCGCCGCCCAGCCGCGGGGCCGGCCCGAGATAGCGCACCCGCACCTCCCCCACCCCGACCCGGCGCAGGTCCAGGGCGTCGGCGGCGCCGCGCGACAGGTCGATGATCCGTCCGTCAACGAAGGGCCCGCGGTCATTGACCCGCAGCACCACCCGACGGCCGTTGGCGAGGTTGGTGACCTCCACGAGACTGGGCAGCGGCAGGGTCTTATGCGCCGCCGTCAGTGCGGTCATGTCGAAGATCTCGCCGGTCGAGGTCGGCCGCCCGTTGTGGGCGTCGCCGTACCAGGAGGCCTGGCCGGTCTCGTCGTAGTTCGGCTGGACGGCCGGGTGATACCAGCGCCCGCGGATCTGATAGGGCCGCATGGTGCCGGGCACGATCGGCGCCGGATCGGTGACCACGGGATACCCGCCGCCCCCCGCCCGCGGGCCGCTCGCACAGGCGGCCGTCAGCGACAGCAGTGCGATCCCCAGCGCGGTTTTCAGAATTCGTCCAGCCATGTCCCAGCCTTAGCCGTCCATAGCATGCCGCACGGACATTTCCGCTTTGGTTAACGGGGCGTTTGAGGCTATGCGGCTTTTCCCGCCCGCGGGCGCGGACAGGTGGCCGAGTGGTTTAAGGCAGCGGTCTTGAAAACCGCCGTAGGTGTGAGCCTACCGTGGGTTCGAATCCCACCCTGTCCGCCAGCGGCCCCCCGGTGTTTGGCGCACATGCTCAGGCCCTCCGCTCGGCTGGGCGGCCGAGCGGAGGGCTTAGAGCCGTCGGACATCTCGTCAGTAGACGTAGGTGAAGTCCACACCCCACATCCTCGGCTCGGTGAGGCCCACGAACGGAGTTCCCAGCGTCGTTGCGGTGATGTTGTTGACCCCGGTCACATACTGATTGTCGAACAGATTGTTGACGTAGAAGCCGACCTGATAGCGCTCGCTCGGGGTGCGCCAGTAAAGGCGCAGATCCGTGCGGTTCTGGGCCTCGGTCGGATCGAACCAGGGCGTCTGGACGCAGGCGCCCTGAGCCGTCGAGCTCTCGTTGCACCGGCCCTCGCCGCGATAGGCGTGGACCAGTTGCATATCGATGGAGCCCATCTCCGCCATGTCGTGGAGATAGGACACGCCCGCCGACGCCGACCAGAAGGGCTCGCCCGTGGGCTGCCCCGACAGATCCACGCCGTCTGAAATCTTCCGCTTGTAGGTGGCGTCGATGTACTGGGCGGCGGCGAACAGGCTCAGCCCTTCGGCCGGCTCGAGATCGAGCTGCATGTCGAGACCCCAGGCCTCGTCGTCGCTGGTCTCGACCAGGTACTGCGGCACGCCGCCGCCCGCCGGCGTGGCGAGGCGGATCGATTGCTTGCCGTCGTAGGTGTACTGGAAGGCCGAGATGTTGAAGCGAGCGCTCGATCCGAAGTCGCGCTTGAGCCCGATCTCGAAATTCTGGACGTCTTCGTTCTCGTAGCGCGAGGCGACCTCGACGCTGTTGAAGCCGCCGGGCTTGTACCCCTTGGCGTAGGAGAAGAAGACCATCGAGTCGTCATCGAGCTGATAGTCGGCGACGAAGCGCGGGCTCAGGTCGCTCCAGGAGTCCGACAGCTCGCACGTCACGCCTTCCTGGACGGTGACGCCGTTGTCGCACGGAACGCCGGCCAGGCCGGACAGGTCGAAGACGTAGTCCGCGTGGAGGTAGTCGACGTAGGGCCCCATGTAGGTGCGCAGCACGAAATCGATCGTCGGATCGTTCAGCACCGCATCCAGTTCCGGCGCGACGCGCGGGCCGTTGAACCACGAGAACGTCTTGTCGTCGCGGGAGTAGCGCAGGCCGAACGTCAGGTTCAGACGGTCGGTGGCGGCCCAGATCACGTCGGCGAAGATGGCGGCGGATTCGAAGTCGCCTTCATTGATCATGTCCTCCTGCCAGCTGTGGCCGAGGGTGCTGGCCGGAATTCCGGCTCCCGCGAGGATCATGTCGGCCACCGAGAACAGCGGGGCGCCGGCCGCATTGGTCAGGATCGTGTTGATGCTGTCCGTGGTGGCGGTGGTGTCGCTGCGCTGGTCGGCGTGCTCTTGGTAATAGCTGACGCCGGCCAGCCAGTTGAACGCGCCCCATTCACCGTCGAACCGGAATTCCTGGGACCAGGACCGGTTCTCTTCCCGGTTGTTGGTGTCGAAATACAGGTCCGCCCGATTGGTGCCGTCCTCGTCTTCCCGGTTCTCGGTCTCAAACGTGCGGGCCGAGGTCAGCGAGGTGAAATCGATGTCGCCGAAGGCATGGGTGAACGTCAGCACGCCCTCGTCGAGGCGGCGCGTCTCATGGTTGTCGATGACGTCGTTGAGGACGATCTGATTGAACGGATTGGTGAAGTTCGCCGGATCGCTCGGCACCGCAGGCAAGCCCGGAGCCGGCGGAATGGGCGCGACGCCGATCGCCGGACGGGCGTCCTGATCGATCTCGTCGTGCGTCCAGCTGAGGATCATCTGGGTCTCGGGCGCGAGGTCCCAGCGCAGAGCCGCCCGGGCGGCCCAGTTGTCCTCGCGCTCGTAGTCCTCACCCGTCGCGTCATCGACCAGCCAGCCGTCGCGGCGGTTCACCAGCGCATTGACCCGCAGGGCCACCGTGTCGCTGATCGGCAGATTGATCATGCCCTCGAGGCGGCGCTTGTCATATTCACCGAGGCGAACGCCGAGGCGGGCCTCGAAGTCGTTGCTGGGTTCGTTGGTCGTGATGGACACGGCGCCGGCGGCGCTGCTGCGGCCGAACAGGGTGCCCTGCGGTCCCTTCAGCACCTCGATTCGCGCCACGTCGCTGAAGGCCAGAAGCCCCGCGCCCGACCGCGCCGCATAGACGCCGTCCACGTAGACGCCGACCGCCGGATCAGTGCCGACGCCGAAGTCCGACGTCGAGACGCCACGGATGCTGTAGCGGGCCTGCGTCGGGCTGCTGTTCGAGACGGACAGGCCGGGCACGAAGGCCGATATGTCACCGATGTCGTCCGCGGCCAGCGCATCCAGCGTCTCGGCCGTGACCACGTTGACCGTGATCGGCACGTCCTGAAGACTCTGCTCGCGCCTTTGCGCGGTGACGATGACTTCGTCCAAGGACGACGCCTCCTGAGCCTCCTGAGCGCTCGCCATCTGCGGCGCGATCAGTGCGGCCAAGGCCACGCCGCCGGCGAGCGCCGACCTCAAACGGGATTTCGAATTGTTCATTGATTGCCCTCCCTTCCCCAAACTCATGAAACAGAATATCATTCCGTTTGACAAGGGGAAGCGTGACTGTGTGGCCTCGCCGCGTCCGGTCATGGTAGAGGCGCTAAGAACGAGAGGATCAGGCAGTGGGCCAGCACGCGCCGCTAGAAAGCATCACCCTGGAGCGCCGCACGGCGCCGATGCAGCAGCGCGCGAGGGATCGCATAGATCTCGTCCTGGCCGCGACCGAATCCCTGCTCGCCACGACGCCTGTCGACACAATCACCACCAGCACGATCGCCGCCGAAGCCAAGGTGCCGGTCAGCTCGATCTACCGGTACTTTCCCAACGTCTTCGCGATCTACAAGGAGCTGTTCGAAACTCGAACCACGCAGCTCCACGCCTGCATCGCGGACATACTGGAGGATGGGAGTTTCACGTCCTGGCGCGAACGGCATCTGGCCGTGATGCTGGCGCTTCGAAAGACTCTCGGCGACGATCCCGTCTATCGGTCGCTGTTCCATCTGATGCTGACGACGCGCGAACTGCGGATCGTCAAGGAACACGCCAATGCTCAGATCGCGGCCTATCTGGCCGCGCGCTGGGAACGGGGGCTCGACGGGTTCGAGGGCGGCGCCCCCCTCCTCGTGGCCCGCATGGCCACTGAGATTTTCACCTCGTTCGAGACCCTGACCAGCGGCGAAGCGCAGTCGGCCTGGACCGACCGCATGTTCGCAGAGGCCACCGTCGCCCTGGAACGGTACCTCTCGGTCTATCTGAAGGACTAGGCGGCGCGAGCTCAGGCCATGCGCCGCAGAAGCGCCAGCTTGGCCTTGCTGTAGGGCGGATAGCGGATGCTGGCGTCGAGGGCGAAGCCGCGCTTGAGCACGGCGCGCTTGTGGCTGAAAGCGTCAAAGCTGTACCGGCCGTGGTAGGCGCCCATGCCGCTGGCCCCGACGCCGCCGAACGGCAGGTTCGGATTGGCCACGAAGACGACCGTGTCGTTGACCGTCACGGAGCCCGATCGCGTCGAGGCGATGATGCGGTCCGCCACGACCGCATCCCTCGTGAAGGCGTAGAGCGCCAGCGCCGGCGAACGCGCGTTGATGGCCGCAAGCGGCGCATCGAGCGTCTCGTAAGGCAGGACGGGCAGGATGGGACCGAAGATTTCGGCTTCCATCACCGACGCATCGGGCGCGACGCCTGTCAGGATCGTGGGGGCGATATAGCGGGCTGCAATGTCGACCTGCCCGCCCGTGACGGCGCGGCCGTCGGCCAACAAGGCCTGGAGGCGTTCGGCGTGGCGCTGGTTGACGATGCGCCCGTAGTCCGGGCTCAGCTTCGGGTCACGACCGAACATGGCGAGGACCGCCCTCTTCAGCTCCTCAAGCAGCCTGGCCTCGACCGAGGCGGCGACATAGACGTGGTCGGGCGCGACGCACACCTGACCGGCGTTGAGGAAGCGACCCCAGACGATACGCCTGGCCGCCACGGCCAGATCGGCCGTCTCATCGACGATGCAGGGGTTCTTGCCGCCCAGTTCGAGCACGACCGGCGTCAGGCGCTTGGCCGCCGCCGCCATCACGACGCGGCCCACGTGTTCGCCGCCCGTGTAGAAAATGAGGTTGAACGGTTGATCCAGCAGGGCGGTCGAGACCGCGGCGTCGCCCTCGACGACGACGAAGGCGCGCGTGTCCAGGTAGCGTGGCGCCAGATCCTTCAGCAGCGCTGAAGACCGGGGGGCAAGCTCCGACGGCTTGAGGACGGCGCAGTTGCCCGCCGCAATCGCCCCGACCAGAGGCGCCAGGACGAGTTGGAACGGATAGTTCCACGCGCCCATGATCAGGACGACGCCGTGCGGCGTGGCCTCGACGAAGCTCTTGCCGGGCTGGATCGCGATCGGCGTCGGCACGCGTTGGGGGCGGCTCCAGCGCCGGAGCTGCTTGCGAGCGTGCATCGCTTCCTTGCGGACGAAGTCGATCTCGGCCGTGCAGGCCTCCGCCAACGACTTGCCCAGGTCGGCCTTGAGCGCCCCGGCGATCGCGGTTTCGTTCTCGACCATCATCCGCTCGAGCGCGGCGAGCTGCTGTTCGCGCCAGGCCAGATCACGCGTGAGGCCGCTTTCGAAGCCGGCGCGCAGGGCGGCGACGACGCCTTCGACATCCGTCGTCGCCTCTATGGTCGGCGCCGGCGGCAGAACCGTCTCTATCGACATGACCCCTCCATTGAATCGATCCAGAAGCGAACCAGGGCCACCCCTTCCCTGTGGCGCAGCGACCGTCCGATCTCGGGCATCATCACCGCCGGGTTCGTCGACTCCATGCGGTATGGAATGATCGACTCGTCGGCCTCGCCGGGCACGATGTCGAAGCGATGGTCCCCGGTGCCGGCGCCCGCGGCGACCGGCATCTTGCAGACGCCGGACCGACCCGAGACCGGCGTGGCGGCGTTCAGATACAGGCCGGAGGTGTCCGCCGGTCCCGTCGGGTTGTGGCAATGACCGCAGTTCACGTCGAGATAGGCCCGCGCCCGAGCCTCCAGGGGCGCGCTTTGGTCGGTCCACGAGACATCCGCCGGGGCCGCCTTGGGATTATCAAGGCCGCGCAGATAGCCCATTTCGGTCAGGCGGCTCAGCTGGTTCTCGGTCCGGTCCGAATAGGCGAAGTCGCGGTTGAGCAAGCGCGCCTTGGGGCCGATCGGGTTGATGACGCGCGTGGTGACGTTCGGCGCATGACAGGCGGCGCACTGGGTCACATTGGGCACGACGTAGGAGAACGGCTCATCCACGCCGTCCTCGCCCACCAGCTTCAGGGGAACCACGGCGCCGACACGGTGCAGCACGGCCTCGGTCTGCGCCTCGTTCCACAGATAAGTCAGGGCGGTCCAGCCCTCCGACCGATGGATCAGCAGCCGGGTCTCGATCATGCGGACCCGCCGCAGATTGAGGCCTTCGCCTGAGTGGATCTGCGCCTGATCGGCCTTCTGCAGCACCTTTCCGCCGGGCGCGGCCTGATAGAAGAAGGTCTTGGTGATGACCGTCCCGACCGGGAAGGACAGCAACTCCCCGCCGGCGTACTGAGCCGACGCACCCGGCGGCATCCAGATCGTCCGCAGCTTCTGCGCGTAGTCGGTGAACAGCGGCGTCGTCAGGTCATAGGGCGTGACGCGTGAGCCCAGGACAAGGGCGTCGCCGGAGACCTGCACCATGCCCCATTCCCGGAGGGACTTGGGGTTCTCCGACGCGAAATAGGTCGGATCAACCAACGCCGGGGGCGCCTCTTTGGTGCAGGCCGCCAGGCCGGCGGACAGGAGCAGGCACGAAATCAGTACGCGAAACCAGGTCATCGGGCGCCGTTACGCTCCCGGCAGGGTGACGGGCGAGAGGCGCGGCAGCGTGCAGCGGTGCGCCGCGATGTCAGTGCTCGGCTTGGCGTATTTGTTCGGTCCGTCGACGTTCAGGATCCCGGCCTCGCCGTTGTCGATGCAGATGCGCAGGGCCGCCGGCGTTTCACCGTTCACCTGACGCTTGGGATTGAAATAGCCGTCCCAGACGATGTCGGGGAAGCGCCCCGTCGGCCCGAACATGGCCACGCGCAGGGTCTGCAGGTCGACCCCGTCGGGCGAGTTGCCGCCGCCGCGGAAGCGGTTGTTCTTGATCAGGATCGATTCCGGATAGGGATCGAAATCCGCGCTCATGGCGCTGTCGGAATAGCCGGCGCTGAACAGGCTCGAGATGATGATGTTGCCGGTCTTGTTGTCGGCGATCTCGTTGTCGAAGATTTCGACCTGGTCATTGGAGTTGACGATCACGCCCGTGCCCGCCGGGACGCTGGCGACCGGGGTGCCGGCGTGGCCGAAGTTACGCGTGTTGTTGGAAATCGCGCGGTTGTTGAAGACGCGCGTCCGATACCCCGCCTGCTGCAGTTGGGGCATGTTGAAGACCAGGATGCCGCCCGTGTTGTTGGTGGCCAGGTTCTCGTAGACGTCGGCGTCGATGCAGTTCTCGATCTCGATGCCGGCGACGTTGTATTCCGCCCGGTTCCTGCGGACGACCACCTTCTGGGACTGGCCGACATAGATGCCGGCGTCCGATGCGCCGATGGCCACGCTGTCCTCGATCAGGACGTTGCGGGTCTGCACGGGATAGATGCCGTAGGCGCCGTTTTCGGTCTTGGGCCCCTGCGTCCATTCAGTGCGAATCCGGCGCACGACGATGTTCTCGCCCTCGTTGATCTTCAGGGCGTCGCCCTTGGTGTCCTCGAGCGCCAGGTCCTCGATGGTGAAGTTGCTGGCGGTGACCAGCAGCCCCTGGGCGCCGGCGGCCTGGTTACGGAAGTTCAGGATCGTCTTGTCCATGCCCTGGCCGCGGATGGTGACGCCGTCCACGTTCAGGCTGAGCCCGCTGTCGATCGTGAAGACGCCCGCGGGGATCTCGATCACCGTCCCGGGCTTGGCGTCGATCAACAACTCCATCAGCTCGTTCTGATAGGTCGTATTCGCCCGCGAGAGATCGGTCCCCTTCTCGGCCGGCTTGGACCCGCAGGCCCCCAGCACGAGCACGGCGGCGACTGACAGCCAGATGCGCATCTTCATGATTTCCCCCCGCGGAACGCTTGTGAATTTTTTCCCGCCCTGCATGACGTTTCCATAAGCGCCGCGTCATCGCAAGACGAAAACGAAACTGTTTCCGTTTTCAGTCGAGCAGACTGAAAAATACCTGGGGCGACGCCTCAAGGCGTTGGGCGTCGGCGGCTATTCCAGCGGCAGCCCTGCATCAGACGGCCTCCAAACCCGCTTCGCGGAAGATGCTCAGCGCCGCCTCGACCTGGGCCTTAGTGGGCGGCTGGGTGTCCCTTAGCGTGTAGTCGAGGCCGAGCCGTTCCCACTTGTAGGCGCCCATCTGGTGGAAGGGCAGAACCTCGGCGCGCTCCACGACGCCGAGGCCGGCGGCGTAGGCGGCGAGCTTCCGCATCTCCTCGGGAACGTCGGTCAGGCCGGGTACGAGCACGAAGCGCAGCCACATGGGGCGGCGCAGGGCGGCCAGACGCTCACCGAAGGCGATGACGCGGGAATTGTCGGGCACGCCGGTGACCCGTTCGTGCTGCTCGGGCGTGAAGCCCTTCATGTCGAGGATGACCAGGTCGATGTCCTCAAGCTGGGCGTCGGTCAGCCGCTCGGAATAGAAGCCGTTGGTCTCGATCGCCGTATGCACCCGCAGCGCCTTGACCGCCTGAAACAGACGGGCTGCGAAGGGGGCCTGCATCAGCGGCTCGCCGCCGGAGAGGGTGAAGCCGCCGTTCATGACGCGCAGGCCGTGCGCATAGGTCTTCACTTCCTGCACCGCGCGGTCCAGCGATACAGGCATGCCGTTGGTGTGCAGCCAGGTGTCCGGGTTGTGGCAGAAGCGGCAGCGGAACATGCAGCCCGAGGTCCAGGCCACCAGCCGGATGCCGGGGCCGTCGACCGCAGAGCCCGTGGTGAAAGAGTGGATGAAGCCGACATCCCCGCTCTTCAGGGCGGCGCGGACATCCAGCTCGGGCACGTGGCGGGACAGGCCGACGCGCAGGTCGAACTCGCTCTTGGCCTCGAGCGTGGTCTCCCCTGCCCCGGCCACGTCATTCGCCGTGGAAGGTGCGGTTGATGACGTCCATCTGCTGCTCCCGCGTCAGGCGGACGAAATTCACCGCATAGCCGGACACCCGGATCGTCAGGCTTGGGTATTTCTCCGGGTGCTCCACCGCGTCGAGCAGGGTCTCGCGGTTCAGGACGTTGACGTTCATATGGTAGCCGGTCGAGCCGAAGAAGGCGTCGAGGATGGCGGTCAGATTGGTGATCTGCTCCTTCGGCGTCCGTCCCAGGCCGCTGGGCACGACGGTGGTGGTCAGGGAGATGCCGTCCTCGGCGTCTCGATACGGGATCTTGGCCACCGAAGCGGCCGAGGCGTGGATGCCGTGGCTGTCGCGCCCATGCATCGGATTGGCCCCGGGTGCGAAGGGCTCGCCCTGGCGCCGGCCGTCCGGCGTGTTCCCCGTGGCGCGGCCGTAGACCACATTCGAGGTGATGGTGAGCACCGACTGCGTATGGCGGGCGTTGCGATAGGTCGGGTATTTCCGCAGCTTGGCCATGAAGGTGGTGACCAGCCACGACGCCAGGTGGTCGACCCGGTTGTCGTTGTTGCCGAAGGTCGGGAAGTCGCCTTCGGTCACGTAGTCCACGACCAGGCCGGTGTCGTCGCGCACGACCTTCACCTTGGCGTATTTGATCGCCGACAGGCTGTCCGAGACCACCGACATGCCGGCGATGCCGAAGGCCATGGTGCGCAGCGGCGCATAGTCGTGGAGCGCCATTTCGATCCGCTCGTAGGCGTATTTGTCGTGCATGTAGTGGATGACATTCATGGCGCTGACGTAGGTCTGCGCCAGCCAGTCCATCACTCGCTCGAAGCGCTCCATCACATCGTCGAAGTCGAGGTAGTCGCCTTGCACCGGCTCAAAGGGCGGCGCGACCTGTTCGCCCGAGACCTCGTCGCGGCCGCCGTTGATGGCGTACAACAGGCATTTGGCGAGGTTCGACCGGGCGCCGAAGAATTGCATCTGGTGGCCCATCCGCATGGGCGAGACGCAGCAGGCGATGGCGCCGTCGTCGCCCCACTCGCGACGCATGATCTCGTCGCTCTCGAACTGGATCGAGCTGGTGTCGATGGCGACCTTGGCGGTGAAACGGCGGAAGCCGTCCGGCAGGCGCGGCGAGTACCAGATGGTCAGGTTCGGCTCGGGCGCCGGGCCCAGATTGTAGAGGGTCTGGAGGAAACGGAAGCTCGTGCGGGTGACCAGCGAGCGGCCGTCGTCGCCGAGACCGCCGATCGACTCCGTCACCCAGGTGGGATCACCGGAGAAAAGGTCATCGTACTCCGGAGTCCGCAGGAAACGGACGATGCGCAGCTTGATGACGAAGTCGTCGATGATCTCCTGGGCCTCGCTCTCGGTCAGCCGGCCGGCGGCCATGTCGCGCTCGAAATAGATGTCCAGGAAGCTGGAGGTGCGGCCCAGCGACATCGCCGCGCCGTTCTGCTCCTTCACCCCGGCGAGGTAGCCGAAGTACAGCCACTGAACGGCCTCCCTGGCGGTGGTCGCCGGGCCGGAGATGTCGAAGCCGTATTTGGCCGCCATCGCCTTGGTCTCGGCCAGGGCCCGAATCTGCTCGGACAACTCCTCGCGATCCCGGATGATGTCGTCGGTGGACCAGACGTCGTCCAGGGAGGCCTTCTCCGCCTTCTTGACCTCGATCAACCTATCGATGCCGTAGAGCGCAACGCGCCGATAGTCGCCGATGATCCGCCCGCGGCCGTAGGCGTCGGGCAACCCCGTCAGGATGTGCGACGAGCGGCATTTGCGGACGTCCTCCGTATAGGCGTCGAACACCCCGTCGTTATGCGTCTTGCGGTATTTGCTGAAGGTCTCGACCACGGCCGGGTCGGGCTCGTAGCCGTAGGTCTTGAGGGAGGTCAGGACCATGCGGAAGCCGCCGTTTGGCATGATGGCGCGCTTCAGTGGAGCCTCGGTCTGCAGGCCGACTATGACCTCGTTGTCCTTGTCGATGTAGCCGGCGTCGTGGGCGACGATCGTGCTCGGGATCTGCGAGATGTCGAGCACGCCCTTCTTGCGCTCCTCGACGAACAGGGCCTGGAGCGTGTCCCAGAGGGCGAGGGTGCGGGGCGTCGCCTCGGCCAGGAAGGACTCGTCGCCATCGTAGGGGGTCACATTCTGCTGGATGAAGTCGCGAACGTCGATGTCGCGGGTCCATAGCCCCGGGGTGAATGCAGTCCGCGGTTCGGCGGAAGCGGCAGGCGGTTCGAGGACGGTCTGGCTCATGGTCCTTCTCCGGTCAGGCGGGAGCGGGGTCGGCGGGCGGAGGCGTCGACGTCCGCGCCCGGGCGCCCGTCTCCTTCAGCAAAAGGGTCAGCAGGGCGGCGATCGCGACGCCCCAGAGCAGAGGCGAAAAGGCCGCTTGATAGTGCTCGAGCTCCCGCGGCCCGCCGCCGGAAGCGCGCATGAGAAATCCGGCGAAGACCGGTCCCAGCAGGGCCGAAAAGGAGAAGTTGATGAAGTTGACCACCCCCGTCGCGGTGCCGCTGTGCTCCGGGCGATTGGCTTCCTTGATCACCGTGTAGGGGATCATCGCTGCGCCGGAGACGATGCCCATGAGCAAGCCCAGCATGAAGGGCGGGAACAGGCCGGCCGGGCCGTAGAGGATCAGGGCCAGGACCGCCATCAGGATCAGGCTCGAGACGATGATGACCGGCTTCCGCCGACCCATGCGGTCCGAGATCATGCCGATGAGGGGGCAGCCGATGATCCAGCCGAACGGCACCGAGGCGGAGCGCAGCACCGCCATGCCGTAGGGCATGTCCTGGGCCTCCTGCAGGAAGCGGACGCCCCAGACCATGTCGAAGATGGTGGTCGGGATGAACAGCAGGCCGGAGATCAGGCCGCAGAGGATCGACTGCGGGTTGAGGAAGACCCTCTTCAGGGCGCCGGCGGCGACGCCCAACCAGTTGCCCCGGTCGGCCTTCGGCGCGCTACGGGGCATGCAGAACAACAGCAGGATGGCCAGGGCGGCGCCGACGATCCCCATGAAGAGCCAGAACTGGCTCCAGCCGACGCCGCCGGCGATGGCGGGACCGACCAGGAACTGACCGGCCGAACCGCCGGCCATGCCGAACATCTGAGTGGCGCCGATCAGGGTCGCGGCACGGGAGGCCGGGAAGTTGGTGGTGGCGATATAGGCCGCGCCGATCAGGGCGAAGACCCCGCCCGCGCCCTGCAGCAGCCGACCGATCGAGGCCAGATTGGTGTCGCCGGTCGCGAACAGCAGCGCCCCGACGGCGACCACAGCGCAGCCGAGGGGCACCACCCGCCGCGCCCCCAACTGGTCCATGGCCACGCCTGCGACCAGGCTGAACGGCGCGTAGGCGTAATAGAAGAGCCCGACCAGCGAGGCGAGCGCCGCCGTCGAGAGGCCGAAGGCGCTCGACAGCTCGGGCATCATGACCGCCGGCGCCGAGCGCAGGACATACTGGAAGAAATAGAAGACGGAGGCCGCCAGCCAGGCGATCACGATCAGCTTGCCGACGCCCCCCGATGTCCCGGTGCGCTCGCCCATCGCGGCCTCAGCAAAGCGTCACGGACAGGGCGAGGCCGCCTTCGGACGTCTCCTTGTACTTCGGGTTCATGTCGCGGGCGGTCAGCGCCATGGCCTCGACCGTGCTGTCGAAGTCGACCCGACGGTTGATCGGGACTTCGTTGGCGGCGATCAGATAGCCGGTCCAGGCCTTCACCGCCCCGAAGGCGCAGCGCTCGATGCAAGGCACCTGCACGAAGCCGGCGACGGGATCGCAGGTCATGCCGAGATGGTGCTCGAGCGCGCCCTCCGCGGCGTTGGCGGCCACCTGCGGCGGCTCGCCATAGGCCTGGGCGATGCCTGCGGCGCCCATGGCCGAGGCGACGCCGATCTCGGCCTGGCAGCCGCCCTCCGCCGCTGCGAGCGTCGCGTTGTGCTTGCACAGGTAGCCGACGACCGCGCCGGCCAACAGCGCCTCGCGCAGCTTCTCCTTGGGCAGCTGGGCGCCGTCCGGCCCGAGGGAATAGATCACCGCTGGCAGCACGCCGGCCGAGCCGCCTGTGGGCGCGGTGATGACCAGGTGGCCGCGGGCGTTTTCTTCGGATCCGGCCAAGGCGTAGGCCGAGACCAGGCCGATGGCCTTCCGGGCCGTGCCTTCCTGGTTCTTGGCGTTTTCGTAGACGTCGTGCGCCTTGGTCTTGAGACGGATCGGTCCAGGCAGGGTCGAAGTCGGAGCCGCAAGGCCGGTCTTCACCGTCGCATCCATGGCGCCCAGGATCTTGTCGAGGAAGGCGTTGATCTCCTCCTCGCTGCGGCCCGAAATCGTTGTCTCATTGGCCATGGCCATCTGCGCGAGCGAGATGTTGTCGCGCGTGCAGTGCGCGATCGCCTCGCTGATCTTCTCATACGGATATTTCGGAGCGTTCTTGGGCGGCGGCTCGTAGCCCTTCCACTCGATGAAGCCGCCGCCGACGGAATAGTACTCCTGCTCCAGCAGCACTCGGTCGCCGGCCATCAGCTTGGCGGTCATGGTGTTGGGATGGGGGAACTCTCCCTGCGTCGCGTCGTAGATGACGTCGTTGAGCGACACGTTGACGGTCTTCTCTCCGAAGGTCACCGGGAAGGTCTGGTTCGGATTGGCCGCCAAGCCGTCGAGGAAGGCGGGGTCCACCGTGGCCGGCTCCATGCCGATCAGGCCGGCGAGCGCGGCGCGCTCGGTGCCATGGCCTTTGCCGGTGGCGCTGAGGCTGCCGTACAGGTGAACCTTCAGAGCGTCGGCCTGGGCCAGTTGGTCCGCCGGCAGGGCCGCGGCGCGTTTGTAGAAGTCGTAGGTGATCCGCATCGGCCCGATGGTGTGGGATGACGAGGGCCCGGGGCCGACCTTGTAGAACTCGTCGACCGTGGTCATCACCGGCCCTTTGGACCGCTTCACCACGTCGAGGCTGGGATCCAGCGGCGGGGTCGCGTCCTGGCGCGGAGAGCGCACGGGAATTGCGGAGACATCTTTGGGTACGGCGCCGGTCAGGGCCCCGATGGACACCGCCATGGCGCTGCGCACCATGAAGGCGCGTCGGTCCGATCCGGGGGGCGGGTCGGTGAAGTCGAGTTCGGGAACGATCGGACCGGAATCACGGGAACTACGCATCTTCGTGCCTTTCCCAGGGCGCGCGGCCCTCAAAAACCTGCGACGCTCTCGCTCTGCTCCTCGCCGGCGATCGTGAATATCCGGAAATACCCTAGCTCCCAGCGACTTTACCCTAGGGATAACCCGGAAACCGACACGGTCACGGCTGCGGCCGATCCAGTAAGCGCGCCACATGCCGCGCGATCATCTGTTCCTCGTCGGTCGGCACGACCCAGACAGACGCTGCTGCCCCCTCGCGACCCAGACTTCTCGCGTCTTTCCCGGGGCCGTTGGCGCCGGCGTTCAGCTCGACCCCGAGCCAGTTGCAGCCTGATGCGACCGCTTCGCGCAGGGCGGCGTCGTTCTCGCCAATTCCGCCGGTAAAGACGAGGGCGTCGAGCCCGCCGAGCGCAGCGGCCATGGAGCCGATCTCGCGCACAACGCGGTACACGAACAGGTCGATCGCCTCGGCCGCCGCGGGATCACCCGACTGTCGAAGGGCGCGCATGTCGGAGGAAACCCCCGAGACGCCGAGCAGGCCGGAACGCTTGTAGATCAGGTCCTCGAGGGCGCGGGCGTCCATGCCGTATTCGTCCATCAGATGGATCAGGGCGCCGGGGTCCAGGGCGCCGGAGCGCGTGCCCATGACAAGCCCGTCGACGGCGGTGAACCCCATGGTGCTGGCGACGCTGCGGCCGTCGCGGATGGCGCAGAGGCTGGCGCCGTTGCCGAGGTGTGCGACGACTACGCGTCCGGCGGCCAACTCCGGCGCCACCTCCCTGAGCCGGCCGCTGACGAACTCATAGGACAGGCCGTGGAAGCCGTAGCGCTGCACGCCCGCCTCGTGGAAGCGGCGCGGCAGGGCGAACATCTGGGCCAGCGGCGGCTGGCCGCGGTGAAAGGCGGTGTCGAAACAGGCGACCTGGGCGATATGCGGCGCGGCGGTGGCGATGGCCTCGATCGGGGCGAGGTTGTGCGGCTGGTGCAGCGGCGCCAGGGGCGACAGCTCGCGCAGCGCGGCGATCACGGACGGATCGATCCGCACGGGTCGGTCGAACGCCCGCCCCCCGTGCACGACGCGGTGGCCCACGCCGAGGATGGCCCGACCGTCGATGCGGCGGATGACGGCGTCCAGCACCTCGCGGGCGGCGGCGGCGTGGTCGAAGCCCTCGCTTGTCCACGACTGCGTTTCCCGGTTGGCGCCGTCCGCATCCGCCAGCTGGAGCTGCGGCGAGACGCCGATGCCCTCCAACCGCCCCTTGAATAGCAGCGGCTCCCCAGGCGACGCGTCGTAGACCGCGAACTTAAGGCTCGACGAGCCGGCGTTGAGAACGGCGAGGCAGGCGCTCACGGCGATCCTCCGCGATTCAGCCGACGACGTTGGCGCCGCCGTCGACATAGATGGTCCCGCCGGTGATCCGCCGGGCGAAGTCGGTGGCGAGGTAGGCGCAGGCGAATCCGACGTCGTCGATGTCGACCAGTTCGCCCAAAGGCGCCTTCTCGGCGGCCGCATTCAACATAAGCTCGAAGTCCTTGAGCCCGGACGCCGCGCGGGTCTTCAGCGGCCCCGGCGAGATGGCATGGACCCGGATCCCGGACGGCCCCAGCTCATAGGCCAGGTAGCGGCAAGCCGCCTCCAGCGCTGCCTTCACCGGCCCCATGACGTTGTAGTTCGGCACGACCCGGGCGGCGCCGTAGTAGCTCATGGCGAACATGGTCCCGCCCTCGGTCATCAGCGGCGCGGCCAGTCGGGCCATCCGCACGAAGGAGTGGCAGGACACGTCCATGGCCTTGGCGAAACCGTCGGCCGAGCAGTCCAGCAGGCCGCCCTGGAGATCCTCCTTCGGGGCGAAGGCGATGGAGTGGACGAGGATGTCGAGACGGCCCCAGCGGTCGCGCACCTTCTCGAAGATCGCCTCGAGTTGACCTGGTTCGGAGACGTCGAGCGGCCCCGTGATCTCGGCCCCCAGCGCCTGGGCCAGCGGCTCGACGTGAGGACGGGCCTTGTCGTTGAGCCAGGTGATCGCCAGGTCCGCGCCAGCCTGACGGAAGGCGTGGGCGCAGCCGTAGGCGATGGAGTGTTCGTTGGCGACGCCGACGACCAGGGCGCGGCGACCGGATAGGATCGGCTCCATGTCCCCTCCCCCTCAGACGATCGCGACCGAGGCGCGCCGGGCGGCGCCGAGCAAAGAGGCGATGGCGCAGGAGGCCAGGCGTGTCAGCTTGGCGTCGGCGCGGCTGGTCAGGATGATCGGCGCCCGCGCCCCGAGCACGATCCCGGCGGCGTCTGCGCCCGACAGGAAGGACATGCATTTGGCCAGCATGTTGCCGGCCTCCAGGTCCGGCACCACCAGGACGTTGGCGTGACCGGCCACGGGCGAGACGATGCCCTTGATGGCCGCCGCCTCCGGGCTAATGGCGTTGTCGAGCGCGAGCGGGCCTTCCAGCACCGCCCCCGTTATCTGTCCCCGGTCGGCCATCTTGCACAGCGCCGCCGCCTCCAGGGTCGACAGCACCTTGGGATTGACCGTCTCCATGGCGCTGAGGATGGCCACCCGCACCCGGTCGTCCCCTTCGCCCGGAAGCAGCACCCGGGTCATGTCGATGGCGTTCTGGACGATGTCGATCTTGTCCTCGAGCGTCGGGGCGATGTTCACCGCGGCGTCCGTCACCACCAGCGGGTGGGGATGTCCCGGGACGTCCATGACGAAGCAGTGGCTGACGCGTCGGCCGGTGCGCAGGCCGGTCTCCCGCGCCACGACCGCGGCCATGACCTCGTCGGTGTGCAGGCTGCCCTTCATGACCGCCTCGGCGCGACCGGCGCGGACCAGCTCCACCGCCTTGGCGGCGCTTTCGTGGCTGTGGGCTGCGTCGACCAACTCGAACGGCGAGATGTCGAGCTCACCGGCCCTCGCCACCTCCTTGATCCGGGCGATCGGGCCGACGAGGATCGGTTCAATCAGGCCGAGCCGCGCCGCCTCGATCGCGCTGTCCAGCGAGACATGATCGCAGGGGTGGGCCACGGCCGTGACGAGGGGTCGCTGCTCCCGCGCGCGCGCCAGCAGGCGTTCGAAATTCTGATGCGGGCGTCCATCCGTGACGGCGGCGGCGGCCAGGGCTTCGGCGAGCTCAGGCATGGTAGTCTCCAAGCGACCGCTCGCGCGTCTCGAACAGGGCGTCGATGCGGTCCAACCGCTCGGCGACCTCGGGCGAAGGCTCGCCCGGCGCCTCGATCACCTCGTGCAAAGCCTCAAGGATCTGCCGCCGTTCTTCCGGGGTCGGTGGCAGCAGCCCGGGGATGGCCAGGATGGCGCGCTCCTCCTCAAGGTCGAGCAAGCGATGCTGCTCCGCCACCAGACTGCGGAGTTCGGCCCGCGTGCGCTTTCGCGACCGCGCGGCCGGAAGAGTCCGCAACAGAGTGAAGGCGCGCTCGTCAGCCGCTCCGTTGGCGTCCCCGACATAGAGAAGCGCACGCACCGCGGCCTCGGCGGGGCCGCCGTTCTCGAAGCGGGTTTCCAGCGTCGCGCGCTCCTGCGCCTGCCGGCGTTCCTGCGCGACGTCCCGGGGCATGCGGGCGGCCGCCGGCGGCGGTTGAACGCCCGCGCCGACCGTCGCCTGCACGGCTGGCGAGCCATAGACGGCCAGGAAGGCGGCCTCGGTGGCTGCGTCGCGCGCCTTGCCCCAGGCTTGGAGGTTGGCGGAGGTCCAGTGCGCCATGGCCCGCTCCCAGGCCATGAAGGGATTATCCGCCGCGACTGGCCGGCGGTCGTTGCGCGCCTGTTCGGCCAGGCGGCCGAGCGAGGGCATGAACGGATTGCGGTCCGAGAAGATCGAGAAGCGCAGCCGGTTCGGGTGGAGCTCCCGCATCGCCTCCGCCGCGACCGGCGAGGCCATCGTCCGCACCGCCGGCTGAAGCGCCGTCCGGTAGAGGCCGAGATTGATGTCCGAAGCCTTCGCCACCGCCTCGAAGCGCGGCTCGTCGCTGCGCTCTCCGCAGCCCAGGGCGCGCAGGTCCTCAAGGGTCCGAGGCTCGAGCCGGAACAGGTAACGGCCGTCGATCAGTTCGGGGTTCGACGAGTCCTCGGGGGCCTCGGTGATCACCGCCTCGTAGAGCCCCGGCGGCATCAGCTCGATCATGCCCATGCAGGAAACGAACTCGCTGTGCTCCCGCGCCGCGACCTTTCCCGAGACGAAGATGCCGAGGTGGCCGATCGTCTGGTGCAGGCAGTAGACGAGGGTCTGGCCGTTCGCGACCAGAGCCTCGTCGTCGGCGTAGAGGTCCGTAATCCAGCCTAGGGCCTGCTGTGGCGGGGTGATGTCGTCGCCCCAGGAGCAGAAGACGATGATCGGCGACTGGATGGCGCGCAGATCGACGGCGAGGCCGTCGCGGGTGCGGATCTGGCCCGAGGTCAGCCGATTGCCGACGAACAGGTTCTCGGCGATCCAGACCATCTCCTCGGCGTTGAGCAGCACCGGGCTGCCCCACCAGGTCTCGAACTCGAGGAAGCGGTCCGCCTCGGTGTCGACCTTGGAATAGACGTTGTAGGGCTTGTCGAAGAGGGTGTTGGCAGGGTTCATCGCCTCGAAATTGCGCACCAGGTTCGCGCCGTCGAAGGTCCCGGCGCCGAGATCGCCGGCCAGCGCGGTCGTCCATACCCCGCCGAGCATGCCGCCGAGGTAGCGCATCGGCGCCAGGCCCCGCGCCCCAGCCCAATAGGACAGCGGCGAGCCGGCCAGGACGATCGGGCCGCACAACTCAGGCCGGGTCGCCGCCATGATCATCGTCTGCCAGCCGGCCTGGCAGTTGGCGATGACGATCGGCTTGCCGTCGGCCTCGGGATGCAGGTCGATCACGTCCTGGATCATCGCCGCCTCGGCGTTCCAGACGTCCTCGATGGTCTGGCCCGGATGCGGATCCGGCAGGAAGCCGATGAAATAGGCTGGGTGGCCGGCGGCGAGCGCGACGCCGATCTCGCTGTCTTGCTTCATGCCGCCGATACCGGGGCCGTGGCCGGCGCGCGGATCGATGACGACCACCGGGGGCTTGGCGCGGTCGATCTCGGTCCCAGCAGCCGGCTCGATGCGGACCAGGACGTAGTTGACCGGCCGAGGAAGGGTGCGTCCGTCGCGGATCAGGGTGGTGTCGAAATCCAGAACGTGCGGCGCCAGGGCGTCGCGGTGCTCGTAGTAGTCGTTCCCGCGCCGACGCAGCACGTCGAGGAACAGCAGTGAGCGCTGGACGGCGTCCACCCAATAGACGTGGGCGGGTCCGAGGTCAGTCGGAGAGGCCATCGGGCGCTCCTGTCGCTACGGCCACGTCGGGGCCGCGCCATTGGTCGGGCGTCAACCGCCAGCCGCCTCCCAGGGCCTTGTAGAGATTGACGACGGCGATCAACTGGTCGCGCTGGGTCTGGGCCAGGGCGGCCTCGGCCGGATAGAGTTGCTGCTGGGCTTCGAGGACCTCGAAATAGGTCGCTCGGCCTTCGTCGTAACGGATGTCGGCCAGTTCGACCGCGCTCCGAAGCGAGGCCACCTGCCGCTCAAGGGCTGCCCGGCGATCGGCCAGGTTGCGCTGCGCGGCCAGGGCGTCGGCTGTCTCACCGAGGGCGACGAGGATCAGACGCCGGTAGTCGGCCACGCTCTCATCCCAGAAGGCCTTGCGGTTGTTGTAGATCTCATCGAGGCGCCCGCCGTCGAAGATCGGGCCGGCGAGACCGAGGCCGAACGAACCGACGCCGAATCCGCCCGAGTCGCCGCCGTCGACGGTGACGCCCAGCAGGCCCGCCACGGCCGAGAGACCGATGCGAGGGAATTTCTCGGCGACGGCCATGCCGACCTCGGCGTTGGCCCGCACCATGCCCTGCTCCGCCGCGCGGATGTCGGGTCGGCGCTGCAGCAGGTCCGTGGTGGCGCCGATGGGCGTGGCGGGCAGCGACTGTTCGACCAGGGGTTTGCCGCGCGGGATCGGTCCCGGCGGCGCGCCAATCAGGACGCTGAGCGCATTCTCCTGCACCGCCACCTGGCGACGAAGCTCGGCGATGCGGGCCTCAGAGGCCTCGCGGTGCGCCCGCGTGCGCTCGACCGGCAGGCGGCTGTCGCGGCCGGCCTCGTAGCGCTGATTGAACATGTCGTAGGTCGCGCCGAACGCCCGGGTGCTCTCCTCGGCGATCGCGATCTCGCGGTCGAGCGACAGCAGGCGGAAATAGCCTTCGGCCACATCGCTGGTCAGGGTCAGCAGGATGCCGGCGCGGTTCTCCTCCTGCTGCATCAGGTTGGCGACGGCCGCCTCGTTCGAGCGGCGGATGCGACCCCACAGGTCGAACTCCCAGGCGAAGTCCAAGGCGGCGCCGACGCTGCCGAAGGTGACGGTCTCGGGGTCGCCGACGTCCACCGGGGTGAAGCCCGACTGGGCGCCCGCATCGGCGCCGTAGCCCAGTTGCGGACTGCTCTGCGAGGCGGAGACACCGACCAGAGCGCGGGCCTGGGCGATGCGGGCGACGGCGACGTCGATTCGGGGGTTGTTGGCCAGGCTGCGCCCGATCAGGTCCTGCAGCACCGGATCGTCGAACACCGCCCACCAGGGCAGGTCGGCGAGCGAGTCGGCGCTCTGAGCCGGCTGGTCGCGATAGGTCGCCGGCAGTTCGACCTCGGGGCGCATATAATCGGGCCCCACGGTCTTGCAGGCTGAGACAGCCAGTATTCCGGCGAGGAGGCCGGAGGCGGCGATGGCATGGAGTCGGCTCATCTTCGTGGACTCCTTCTCACTTGGCCGCGGCCAGCATTTTTCTGAACCGGGACAGGGTGAAGACGCTGTAGGCGGCGCCGATCAGGAACATCTTGAACAGGGCAGGCCAGACCATCGCGGGCGTCGCGTCACGGAAGAGGACCGCCTGCGAGAAGCTGACGAAATGGGTCGAGGGCACGAACTGCATGATCTTCTGCAGCAGCTCCGGCATGCTCTCGAGCGGCGTCTGCCCGCCTGAGAGCAAGCTCATGACGATGTAGACGGGGAAGGCGAGCAGCCCGAACTGGGGCATCGAATTGACGATCGTCGCCAGCATGATGCCCAGCGCGGTGACCGAGAACAGATAGACGCACAGTCCAAAGGCGAAGAGCGGGATCGAGCCGGCGATGGGCACCCCGATCAGCCCCTTCACCACCAGGAAGAGCGAGGCCATGGCGGCAAGCAGCACAACGATGCCGTTCGCCCAGATCTTGGCCGACATCAGCTCCAGCGGCGTCAGCGGCATGACCAGCAGATGCTCGATGTTGCCGTGCTCGCGTTCGCGCAAGACGGCGGCCCCGGTCAGGAAGATGGCCAGGACCGAGATGTTGTTGATCACCTGGTTCACGGCCACGAACCAGCTCTGCTGCATGTTCGGGTTGAAGCGGGCCCGGGTCTCCAGCTCGACCAGGGGCAGGTTGGCCGGGTCGTTCCGACCGGGCCATTCCGGCCGCACCGTCTGCTCGATGATCTGCTGAATGTAGGACGGGCCCCGGCCCGCCTGGCTCATGGCAGTCGCGTCGGTGATGATCTGCACCTGCGGGGGCGTGCCGCTGGCGATGTCCTGCTCAAAGTCCGGCGGGATATCGACGACGAAGGTGTAGCGCCCGCGGTCCATCACATGGTTGATGTCGCCGAAGGCGATCTCGGCTGCGGGCAGGAACAGCGGCGGCAGCATGGCCTCGCGGACCAGCCGGGCGGAGCGCGAGTCATCCTCATTGACGATGGCGATGGAGGCGTTGACCACATCCATCACCGCGCTCTTGGCCGGGGTGTAGACCGAAAAGGTGAAGACGTAGGCGATCAGGAACAGCAGCACCGGATCTCGCGCCAGGCTGCGCAGCTCCTTGACCCCCAGGTGGTAGATGTGACCGAGCGTGCGCACCGTCATGCCTCCTGTTTCTTCAGCAGGAGGACCGAGAGCGCGAAGTAGATCAGCGCGATCACGGCCAGCATCAGGATGTTCGGCCACAGGGCGGCGAAATCGAGCGCCTTGGTGAAGGTGCCGACGCTGACCGCGTGGAAATAGGTCGAGGGGAAGATCTTGGAGGCGATGGCCGCGCCGCCGGTGAGCGACGACACCGGCACGAACATCCCCGAGAACTGCACCGCCGGCAGAATGGTGATGATGGCCGCGGCGAAGATGGCGGCGGTCTGGGTCGCCGCGAAGACCGAGATCAGCAGGCCGAAGCCGGTGCTGGCCAGGACATAGAGCAGGCCGCCGACCGCCAGGGTCAGGATGCTGCCCTTGATCGGCACCCCAAAGAGGAAGACCGCCAGCGCCACGAGGGAGACGAACTGGATCAGGGCGACGCCGACGTAGGGCAGTTGCTTCCCGAGCAGGAACTCGGCCCGGCTGGCCGGCGCGGCGTAGAAGTTGGCGATCGAGCCCAGCTCCTTCTCGCGCACCACGGCCAGGGCCGTGAGCATGCTGGGGATCAGGATGATCAGCAGCATGATGTCGCCGGGCACCATGGCGTAAACGCTGAGGAAGGCCTGGTTGTAGAGCGCCCGCGCGTTGATGTTCACCGCCGTCTGCGCCTGCGGCAGGCCGAGCTGGCGGCGAAGCTCGACTTCATGCGCCTTGTGCGCGGCTTCGACATAGCCCTTGGCGGTTTCGGCCCGGAACGGCACGGCGGCGTCGAAGTCGACCTGCACCGTCGGCGCCCGGCCCTGCTGGAGATCGCGCTGGAAGCCCCCGGGGATCTCGACGGCGAAGCGCAGCTCGCCATTGCGCAAGCGCCGATCCCGGTCGGCGTAGCTGTAGAGCGGCGCTCGCTCGTCGAAATATACCGAGCCTCGGAAGCTGTCGGCGTAGGCCCGGCTGGCGGGCGTGTTGTCGTGGTCGAGGACGGCGAAGGCGAGCTTGTCGACGTCCAGCGAGATGCCGTAGCCGAACACGATCATCAGCAGCAGCGGGCCGACAATGGCGAAGGCCAGGCGCACGGCGTCGTGCCGCAACTCGATCGCCTCGCGCCGCGCGAAGGCCCAGACACGGCCGGGGCTGAACCCCTCTGGCGGAACAGAGTGGCCCAGGTCCTCGGGCGGCGGCGGCACCGGCGAGTTGGCTGCGTCGGCCGCGCCGCCCAGCTCCTCGGCAGCCTCTTCCAGATAGCCGATGAAGGCCTCTTCCAGATCAGCGGCGCCCCGCTCGGCGACGAGGTCCGCGGGCACGCCCTGCGCCAGCACCTTGCCCCGGTGCATCATCGACATCCGGTCGCAGCGCTCAGCCTCGTTCATGAAGTGGGTCGACAGGAAGATGGTCACCCGGTTCTCCCGGGACAGCCGGATGAGCAACTCCCAGAAGCCGTCGCGGGCGACGGGGTCGACGCCGGAGGTCGGCTCGTCGAGGATCAGCACCTCGGGCTCGTGCAACACCGCCACCGCCAGGGACAATCGCTGTCGGATGCCCAGCGGCAGGCTCTCGGCCAGGGTGTCGGCGACCTCCTCAAGGCCGAAGCCCGCGATCAGTTCTTCGACCCGCGCCAGGCCCTTCTCTTTCGGCAGATCAAACAGATGCGCGTGAAGCATCATGTTCTGCCTGACCGTCAGTTCGGTGTAGAGCGAGAAGGCTTGTGACATGAAGCCGACGCGACGGCGGGACTCGATGTCGCCGCCCTTGACCGGCTTGCCGAACAGCAACGCCTCGCCCTCGGTGGGGGGCAAGAGGCCGGTCAGCATCTTCATCGTCGTCGTCTTGCCGCAGCCGTTGGAACCAAGAAACCCGAAGATCTCGCCCTGTTCGATGCGGAAGTTGACGTGGTCGACCGCGGTGAAGTCGCCGAACCACTGGGTCAGGCCGTGGGACTCGATCGCCGGCGGCCCCTCAGAGGACACCCAGGGGGTGATCTCCGGTTCCTTGTGGCCGCGCGTGGCCTCCTCGGGCAGCAGGCGGATGAAGGCCTTCTCCAGCGTCGGCTGGCCGGTCCGGGTGCGCAACTCCTCGGCCGTCCCGGTAGCCATGACCTTGCCGGCGTTCATCGCCACCAGCCATTCGAAGCCCTCGGCCTCGTCCATGTAGGCGGTGGCGACCATGACGCTCATCTGCGGTCGGCGCACGCGCACCCGATTGATCAACTCCCAGAACTGGCGCCGCGCCAGCGGGTCCACGCCGGTCGTCGGCTCGTCGAGGATCAGCAGGTCGGGATCGTGGATCAGCGAGCAGCACAGGCCCAGCTTCTGCTTCATGCCGCCGGACAGCTTCCCCGCCGGCCGGTCCCGGAAGGGCGTCAGGTCTGTACTCCACAGCAGGTCCTCGATGCGCCAGGCGCGCTCCGCGGCGGACTGGCCGAACAGCCGGCCGAAGAAGTCGATGTTCTCGTAGACCGACAGCGTCGGATAAAGGTTCTTGCCCAGGCCCTGCGGCAGGTAGGCGATCCGCGCCGCGATCGAGTTGCGGAACCCCGGATCGTTGATGTCCCCGCCCAGCACCTGGGCCTCGCCGTCCTGAAGCTTTCGCACCCCTGCCAGGATAGCCAACAGGGTCGACTTGCCGACGCCGTCCGGTCCGATCAGCCCGATCATTTTCCGGGCCGGGATGTCGAGCGTCACGCCGTCGAGCGCCATCACATCCCGATACCTGTGAAAGAGGTTCCGGACGCTGACGACGGGCGCGTTCCCCTCCAAGGTCATTTGGCGGCGGCCGCCCCGCCGGTCTGCTGCCAGAGGTTGGCGGGCGGCGTGGCCCCGCCACGGATCCGTTCAGGCCAGGCGGCCTGCTCGTCGAACCGCACATAGCCCATGCCGGGCAGTCCAGCCTTCACCAGCGGCTCGACCTGACGCAGGCGCTCACGCGGCACCTGCAGCTTCACCCGGAAGGTCAGGTTGTGCCGCTCCTCGGCCGTCTCGACAGTCTTGGGCGTGAACTGCGCCGCCGGGGAGACGTAGGAGACGAAGGCGCGCACCGGATACTGCGGCGCGGCGTCCAGCACGATGCGCGCCTCGGATCCGACCCGGACCTTGCCGCTGATGGCCTCGGGCAGGAAGACGAACATGTAGACGTCCGCCAGATCAATCAGCGACAACACCCGTCCGCCCGCAGCCACGACCTCGCCGGGTTCGGCGAGCCGGGTCTCGACCCGCGCCCGGATCGGGGCGACCAGCACGGCGTCGGCGATCTCGGCCCGAAGGCGGTCGGCCGTGGCGCGCGCCGCCTCGATGGTCGAGCTCGACTGCACCACGCTTGCCTGGGCGCCGGCGAGTTGGGCCCGACCGGACAGCATGGCGGCGGTGTCGACCTCAGCCTCGCGGGCGCTGACGGCCCCGGTCGAGACCAAGCGCCGCGACCGCGCATTCTGCTGGGCGGCGAAGTTGTACTCCGCCCGCCGCGCATCGACCTCGGTCATCGCGACGCGGCGCGCATCCGTGGCCGCTGCGATCTCTGCTTCGGCCTGGCGGAGCTGCGCCTCCAGGGCGCTGGTGTCCATGCGGGCGACGATCTGCCCGGCCTCCACCGTGTCGCCTTCGTTGGCCAGGACCTCGGCGATCCGGCCGGAGTATTTGCTGGAGACATAGACCTCGTTGGCTTCCAGCCGGCCGTTGCCGCCGGCGAAGCCGGGAGGCAGGTCCGGCCGCGACAGGTACAGATAGGCGCCGACCCCGACGGCCACGACCACGGCCGCGATCACCGCATAGAGCAGGCGCTTGGATTTCTTCTTTCTCGGCGGCGCCTCAGGCGTGGAGGACGCGGGTTTGGCGCCTTGCGGCGAGCCTAGGGGCGCAACCGGTTCCGACATAGGTCACCTCGCCGAATATCGGCGCTAGCTACTGCTCCTGCAGACGGCGGCGCATCAGGTGAACACCCGAGGAGGCTTGACCATCGACCCGGGACTGGCGGCGCACGGCGCACCTCTCGTTCGGCGGCAACACCGCGCCACAGCCTGCTTCAAACGGAGCGGCGGAGCGCGCCGAGCGACGGCACAAAGGTTGTCAAATGGGGCCGTGGCCCGAGAGAGACCTCGCTCGAGGCCGTCGCGGCCGACGGCGCCGCATCCGCGCGGCGCTCGCCGACCCTGCCCCTGGTCTAGGCGGCCGTCAGAACCCGTCCCAGGGGTGGGGATCGATCAGGGGTTTGTCGCCTGTGAGGCGTGTGTCGTCCAGGCGGAGCGAACCAACCGGGTCCTCGGCGAAGAGAGCCGCCATTGCGACCGGGGCCGGGGCCGGAGCGCCGAGCTCCACGACAGTCCCATCGGCGAAACGCACGCGCTCGACGCCGTAGAGGATATCCAGGCCGTCCCGGCCAGCCACGCTGTCGCTGATCGACCAATAGCCGGCGCCGGCGTTGACGGCGTAGTCCGACTGCAGGCCGGTCATCACCACCGTGTCGAAGCCGCCGCCGCCGCTGAGGATGTCGTTTCCGCCGCGGCCTGACAGGGTATCGGCCCCTGCCCCGCCGGTAATGTTGTTGGCCTGGGCGTTGCCCGTACCGGTAAAGCTTCCGGACCCGCTGTAGATCAGGTTCTCGACATTGGCGGCCAGGGTCATCGAGGCCAGGGCGGTCTCGACCAGGTCGATCCCCTCGCCGGCGATCTCATAGATGGAGTCGCCGACCGCCGAGACGATGTAGCGGTCGTCGCCCAAGCCGCCCTGCAGGACGTTGGCCACGCCAGCGCCGCCGATCAGGGTGTCGTTGCCGACGTAACCGATCAGCGAGTCCCGACCGAGGCCGCCGCTGAGAACGTTGTCGCCGTCATTGCCGGCCAGGACGTCGTCGAAGTTGGACCCGGTGGCGTTCTCGATGCTGACCAGGGTGTCCACGCCGCCGTCGCCGTCGGTCAGCACCTGGGTCTTGAACAGTTCGACCCGCACGGCCGAGCCGGCCAGGCTGTAGTCGGCGGTGTCGCCGCCGGTGCCGCCGCCGACGAAGCGGTCATTGCCAGCGCCGCCGCGGAAGGTGTCGGGCCCGTCGCCGCCCTCCAGGATGTCGTCCCCGGCCATGCCGGTGAGGATGTCGGCCCCGGCGCCGCCCCAGATGTGGTTGTTCGAGGCGTTGCCCGTGCCGGCGAAGGCGCCGGTCCCGACGAAGCGCAGGTCCTCTATCTCGGCCCGTAGGGTGACATTGACGGTGGCCTCGACCGTATCGTGACCCTCGCCCGCGTTCTCGACGACCGTGTCGCCGACCGCGGAGACCCGGTAGAGGTCGTCGCCGATGCCGCCGATCAGGGTGTTGGCCGCCCCGGTACCGCCTTCCAGGATGTCATTGCCGCCAAGACCGACGAGCGTGTCCGCTCCCAGGCCGCCGCTCAGCCGGTTGATCGCCGCCGATCCGACCAGGGTGTCGTTGAAGGCCGAGCCGACCGCGTGTTCGAAACCGATCAAAGTGTCCGCGCCGCCGTCGCCGTCATTGGCGGCGACGCCGGCCTGGAGGTTGACCGAGACCCCGCCGGCGGCGGTCACGTATTCGACCGTGTCGTTGGCGCCGGCGCCGGCGTCCATCTGGTCATTGCCGGCCCCGCCGCGCATGACGTCGTCACCGTTCATGCCGCGCAGGACGTCATTGCCGCCCAGGCCCCAGAGGATGTCGGCGCCGTTAGCGCCCTGAATCAGGTTGCCCGCGGCGTTGCCGGTTCCGAAGGCAGGGCCGGAGACGGAGAAGATCAGGTCCTCGAAATTGGCCTTCAGGACATAGACGAGCTGGTTGGTGTCGACCGTGTCGTGGCCCTCGCCCACGTTCTCCATCAGGGAGTCGCCGGCCGCACGGCTGACGTAGAGGTCGTCGCCCAGGCCCCCGATCAGCGTGTTGGCCGCGCCGGAGCCGCCCCGCAGGATGTCATTGCCCTCATAGCCGAACAGGCTGTCGGCGCCGGTCCCGCCGGCGATGTTGTTGTCGGCGGCGTTGCCGAGCCCGTTGAAGGCGCCCGTGCCGGTGTATTCAAGATCCTCGAAATTGGCCTTCAGCCGATAGGTGCCCAGTGAGGTGCGCACGGTGTCCGTGCCCTCGCCGACCGCCTCGATCAGGGTGTCGTTAGCGTCGACGACGTAGGTGTCATCGCCCAGCCCGCCCTGAAGGGTGTTCGAGGCCCCTGCTCCGCCTTGCAGGATATCGTCACCGGCCAGGCCGATCAGGTAGTCGGAGCCGAGCCCGCCCCAGATCTGGTTGTTCGAGGCCTCCCCGATCAGCACGTCGTTGAAGGCGCCGCCGACCAGGTTCTCGATCGAGACCAGGGTGTCGACCAGGCCGTAGCCGTTGTTGGTCACCACCCCGTCGTTGAGGTCGATGATCACCGCCTGGGTCGCGGCCGAATAATCGGCGGTGTCGGAATCTGCGCCGCCGTCGAGCAGGTTGGCGCCCGCACCGCCGATCAGATAGTCGCCGCCGTCCTCGCCGAAGATCTGGTCGTCGGCGGAACCGGCCTGCAGCCGATCCGAGCCGATCCCCCCGTAGGCCAAGATGGTGTTGGACACGGCCCGGGCGTCGAGGCTGTCGTTGCCCGTGCCGCCGTCGAAGTCGATCAGGCCGGTGATCGAGGTGCCGCTGAGGTCGCCGATCACGACCACGTCGTCCGCGCTGAAGTGGTAGTAGCCGTTGCCGCTGAGGACGTAGAAGGGCTCGGGAACGAACGGGTTCTCGGTGAAGCGCAGCGAGAGCGTCTCGATCCCTCGCAGGGTCGCCGTCGAGAGGTTGAAGCTCTCGGACCCGTCTCGGCTGTCGAACAGCCGGGTCCCGGAGGTGAAGACCGCGTCACCGCCCGCCCCGGCCTCGATCGTGTAGGGCACGGGCGTCAGATAGGTCCAACCCTCGAAGGTCGGGTCGCCGTAAAAGTAGTGGTCGAACAGCGTGAGGAAGCCGCCGAACAGCTGGAACTGGTCGCCACCCAGACCGCCGTCGAGCACTGCATTGCCAGTGTAGTTCGGAAAATTGTTCGGAGCCCAGCCGCCGTCGCCGGTGCGGTGCTGGAAGACGTCCGCTCCGTCGAGGCCGTTCAGGGTGTCGCTGCCGCCGCGGCCGTCAATGACGTCATCCGTCGCTGAGCCGTTGATGGTCTCAGACGCAGTGCTTCCGGTGAAAGTCGGCATGGTCGGCCCTTCGCTATGTACGCGAGGGTTCCGCCCCATGAGCGCGCCCCCGTCTCACGCAGAGATAGAACACCCGAACCTGTATGGTTCCAAGCGCGACTGTGCCGTTCTGGGATCAGACCAGGCGGCTCTGAACCACGGCCGCCTCGATGAAGCCGGCGAACAGGGGATGCGGGGCGAACGGGCGGCTCTTCAACTCGGGGTGATACTGCACCCCGATGAACCACGGATGGTCCTCCCGCTCGACCGTCTCGGGAAGGACGCCATCGGGCGACAGACCCGCGAACACCAGACCGGCCTTGGCCTCGATGGCCTCGCGGTAGTTGATGTTGACCTCGTAGCGGTGGCGGTGGCGCTCGCTGATCGTGGTCGAGCCGTACATTTCGGCGATCTTGGAGCCCGGCTTGAGCGTCGACTCATAGGCGCCCAGGCGCATGGTGCCGCCCAGATCGCCGCCCTGCTGGCGCAACACGCGCTGGTTGCCCTGGGTCCATTCGGTCATCAGGCCGACGACCGGCTCGGACGTCGGGCCGAACTCGGTCGACGAGGCCTTGGGATAGCCGGCCAGGTTCCGGGCCGCCTCGATCACGGCCATCTGCATGCCGAAACAGATGCCGAAATACGGAATGGCGTTCTCGCGGGCGAAACGGGCCGCCTCGATCTTGCCCTCCGAGCCGCGCTCGCCGAAGCCGCCCGGGACCAGGATGGCATGGGCGCCCTGCAGGCGCGCAGAACAGGCGTCGCGATCGCCCTCGAAGGTCTCCGCCTCGACCCAGTCGATGTTGACCTTGACGTTGTTGGCCACGCCGCCGTGGTGCAACGCCTCGATGAGCGATTTGTAGGCGTCCTTGAGGACCGTGTACTTGCCGACCACGGCCACGCTGACTTCGCCGTCCGGCTGCAGCCGGCGGCGGGCGATCTCCTGCCACATGGTCAGGTCCGGCGCCGGGGCGTCGCTGATGCCGAAGTGGGCGAGCACCTCGGCGTCGAGGCCCTCGCGGTGATAGTCCAGCGGCACGGCGTAGATGTCGTTGGAATCCATCGCCTGGATGACGCCGCTTTCGCGGACATTGCAGAACAGGCCGATCTTCCGCTTTTCCTCGGGCGGGATCGGGAACTCGCAGCGGCACAGCAGGATGTCGGGCTGGATGCCGATCGAGCGCAGCTCCTTGACGGAGTGCTGCGTCGGCTTGGTCTTCATCTCGCCGGCGGTCTTGATGTACGGCAGCAGGGTCAGGTGCACGAAGCACGACTGGCCGCGCGGCAGGTCCTGGCCCAGTTGGCGGATGGCCTCGAAGAACGGCAGGCCCTCGATGTCGCCGACAGTGCCGCCGATCTCGACCAGGACGAAGTCGACGTCGTCGCCGTCATCGGTCAGGGCCGGGGTCAGGCAGAAGGATTTGATCTGGTCAGTGACGTGGGGGATCACCTGCACGGTCGCGCCCAGATAGTCGCCGCGCCGCTCCTTCTCGAGGATGGTCGAATAGATCCGGCCGGTGGTGATGTTGTCCGACTTGGCCGCCGAGACGCCGGTGAAGCGCTCGTAGTGACCCAGGTCGAGATCGGTCTCGGCCCCGTCGTCGGTCACGAAGACCTCGCCGTGCTGATACGGGCTCATCGTGCCCGGATCGACGTTCAGATAGGGGTCGAGCTTACGAAGGCGAACCTTGTAGCCGCGCGCTTGCAGAAGCGCGCCGAGAGCGGCGGATGCGAGGCCTTTTCCCAAGGAGGAAACCACGCCGCCAGTGATGAACACGTAACGAGGCATGGGGACTCACCTTACCGCCGATTCGGCCTGCTGAATTGCACGCAATCGAGCAAAATTGGGGACTACCGGCCGCGCCGGGCGCGACCGGAAACTCTGGAGACTTTTAGGGCGGGAGAGGAAGGCGGGGGTGAAGTCCCCGCCCATCCTTATTCGGCCGGAGCCGGTTGGGCCGGAGCGGGCTGGGCGGCCGGGGCCGACTGCGAACCGCTCATCGAAGCCTGGAAATCTTCCAGCGACGGGCCGGTCGAAGCGGCCGGGCCTTCGGCCGGCGCCTGCTGCGTCGGGACGTCGGTGCGGGTCGCCGGAAGCGTGCCCGCCAGCTCGCCCATGGCTTCAGCGTCGACGACCGACTGGCTCGAGCGGCTGATGTTGCCGGTGATGGTCAGGCCGATCGCGCAGATGAAGAACAGGGTCGCCAGGATCCAGGTCGTCCGGGTCAGCAGGTTGCCTGCGCCGCGCGCGGTCATGAAGCCCGACGGGCCTCCGCCCATGCCCAGAGCGCCGCCTTCGGAGCGCTGGATCAGGATCACGCCCGCAAGCGCGATCGAAATGAGGATCATGACGACGAGGAGGATGGTCTGGAGCATGACAGCCGATATGTGTGCGCGAAGGCGCCGATCAAGCGGCGGCGTCTAACATTGATGTCGAGCCGGGGCAAACCCCGCGGACGGCCTAGGCGCCGCGGATGATCCCCAGGAAGTCCGCCGCTTTCAGCGAAGCGCCGCCGACCAGGGCGCCGCCGACTTCGGGCACCGCCAGGATGTCGCGGGCGTTCTCCGGCTTGACCGAGCCGCCGTAGAGGATGGGGGCCGCCGCGCTGGCCAGGCCGAGACGCTCGATCATGGCGGCGCGCACCGCCCGGTGGACCTCCTCGATCTGCTCCAGAGTCGGCGTCAGGCCGGTGCCGATCGCCCAGACCGGTTCATAGGCGACGGCGAAGGCCTGCCCGGCCAGGGCCAGCGGCAGCGAGTTCATCACCTGGCGCCGCACCACCTCGACCGCCTCCCCCGCCTCGCGCTGGGCCAGGGTCTCGCCGACGCAGACGATCGGCGAGAGGCCGGCGCGCAGGGCGGCCTCGGCCTTTGACGAAACCAGCAGATCGGATTCGCCGAACTCCTGGCGGCGTTCCGAGTGGCCCAGGATCACCAGGGTCGCGCCGGCGTCCTTCAGCATCTCGGCCGAGACGCCGCCGGTGTAGGCGCCGCTCGCCTCGGCGCGGCAATCCTGACCGCCGACCTCGATGCCGCCGCCTGCTACGGCCCCGGCAAGTCGGTGCACCAGGGTGGCGGGCGGGCACAGGGCGACGCGGCAGGCGGCGGGCTCCGCCGCGAGGGCCTCCCGCAGCGTCTCGACCTCGCCCAACGAGGCCGCGAGACCGTTCATTTTCCAGTTGCCGGCGATCAACTTCACGGATTGTTTCATGTCGCCTCTCTAGGCGTCCGGACGGCCCAAGCCAAGCCGTTCTGCGGTCGCCGCTTCGCCATCGTCTTGCCGTGCGGGCCAGTCACCCCCTATAGGCCGAAGCAACACCCGTCGCGCGCATCCGCCAGGACCGACTCCATGATCTCCGTCTTCCGCAACTTCGCGAAGTCCAAATGGGCCGTCGGCCTGCTGGTTCTGGTGGCCATCGGCCTGCTGGTGACCGGCGGCAGCCAGGTCGATATCCTGGGCAGCCTGCAGCCGCCGACGGTGATAAAGGCCGGCGACCGCAGCCTGTCGCCGCAGGAGTTCCGCGCGGAGCTGGACCAACTGCGCGAGCAGCAGCAGCAACAGCAGGGCCGCCCGGTCACCTTTGAAGAGATGATCGCCGACGGCGGCCTGCCCGGCTATCTGGAAGGCCGCAAGAACGAGCTCGGCTTCTTCGCCTGGGCCTGGAACGCCGGCCTGCGTCCGTCGAAGGAACTGGTGTGGCGCGAGCTGCGCAAGGAGCAGGCCTTCTTCGATCCGCTCACCGGCCAGTTCAGCCAGACGGCGTTCGAGTCGAAGCTGCGCGAGGTCAACCTGACCCCGGCGACCGTCATCGAACGCTCGCGTGACCAATTCAGCCAGATCCACTTCGGCACCGGCCTGAACGCCGGCGCCCGCCTGCCGCGCATCTACGGCGCCATCGTCGCCAACCAGACCAAGCAGGTCCGCGACGGCAGCTGGTTCGTGCTGAACCAATCGATGGCCGGCGCCGCCCCGGCCCCCACGGACGCGCAACTGCAGACCTTGATGACGCAGAACCGTGACCGCTGGTCCAACCCCGAGTTCCGCAGCGGCGCCCTGGTGCTGTTCCACAACCCGGCCGACGCCAATCTTCCGATCAGCGAAGAGAAGATCCAGGCCCGCTTCGACTTCCGCAAGGACGCCCTGTCCGTGCCGGAGCGCCGCTCGTTCGTCACCCTCACGGCTCCGAACAAGGCCACCGCGGACCGTATCGCCGCCGCGCTCCGTGCGGGCCAGGCCCCCGAGGCCGTGGCTTCGGCCAACAACCTCCAGCCGGCGCCGTTCACCGACACGCCGCGCAGCGCCATCAGCGATCCTGCCGTCGCCGCCGCCGTGTTCGGCGCCGCCTCGGGCGAAGTCACCGCGCCGGTCCAGGCCCGGGTCGGCTATGTCGTCGCGGCGGTCTCGTCGATCACCCCCGGGCGCGAGGCTGCGCTGTCCGACGTTCGTGAACAGGTCATCCAGGAACTCCGCGGCCAGGAAATGCGCGGCGCCATCGCGCGCCGGGTCGAGGCCTATGAAGCCGCCCGCCGCGAAGGCAAGTCGGTCGACGAGGCCGTGCGCCAGGTCGGCGCCCAGGTCGTGCCGATCAGCCCGATCAGCCGCGAAGGCCGCAATCCCCAGCGCCAGCAGATCAACGCCCCGGCCAACATCCTGGAAGCCATGTGGAAGCTGACCGAAGGCCGCGCGAGCGAGGTGATCTCCGCCGGAGACGGCCAGTATTTCGTGGTTCGCGTCGACGACATCACCCCCGCGGCCATGCCGGCGCTGAACGATGTCCGTGAGGCCGTCACCCGCGACTGGACCGCCCGCGAGAACGCCCGCCTGCTCAGCGCCAAGACCGACGAGCTGGTCGGCCGCCTGCGCCGCGGCGAGGACATCAACACGGTCGCCGCCTCGGTCGGGGCCACCGTCATCACCCGCGCCGGCGTGCAGCAGAGCGAGGAAGCCGTCGCCGAGCTCGGCCAAGGCGTCCTGGTCGGCCTGTTCTCGGCGGAGCGCGGCCAGCCGTTCTCGCGTCCGCAAGGCAACGACGGCATCGCCATCGGCCGCGTCACGGGCATCATCGCCCCGACCCCGGCTGTGGCCGCCGACGAAGCCCGCCAGTGGCAGGCCCGCTTCGGCCCGCAGACCGGTCAGGCCTTCTTCCAGACGGCCATCCAGGCCGGCGCCGTGCGCAGCAACGCCTCCTACAACGAAGCGGTCGCCCGCCAGGCGCTCGGCGTGGCCCCGGCGGAGACGCCGGCCGCCCCGGCCAAGAAGAAATGAGTCCAGCGGGCGGCCCAATCGCGCCCGGCTTCGCCGCGGGCTGGGCTCAGGGTCGCCCGCAGGTCCTCGTCCGCCGCCTGGTGGACGATCTGGAGACGCCGGTCTCGGCCTTCCTGAAGGTCGGGCACGGCCGACGTCACGCCTTCCTGCTGGAATCGGTCGAGGGCGGCGCCGTCAACGGCCGCTATTCGATCATCACCCGCGAGCCGGACGCCGTCTGGCGCTGCCGCGACGGCCTGGCCGAGCTGGCCCGCGGCGAGGCCATCTCCACCGACACCTTCCAGCCCGAGCCGGGCGATCCCCTCGCCTCGCTGCGGCGTCTGATGGCGGCGTCTCGCTTCGACCTGCCCGACGACCTGCCGCCGATGGCCGCGGGCCTGTTTGGGGTGTTCGGCTACGACATGGTCCGGCTGCTGGAGCCGCTGGGCGAGTCCAATCCGGATCCCCTGGACCTGCCCGACGCGGTGCTGACCCGGCCGACCCTGGTCGCCATCTTCGATTCGGTGCGCCACGAGATCGTGCTGGTTTCCGCCGCCTATCCCGACGGCGGACAGTCTGCCGAGGAAGCGCACGCCGCCGCCCTGGCGCGCCTGGACGTCTTCGAGGCCGAGCTGCGCGTATCGCTGCCGGCCTTGCCCGTCGCCGTCGAACAGGCGGCGCCGGAGTTCGTGTCGCCCGTCGACGAGGCCGGCTTCGCGGCCATGGTCGCCCGCGCCAAGGATTACATCGCCGCCGGCGACATCTTCCAGGTCGTGCTGAGCCACCGCTTCGCCGCGCCCTGGGGCGATGACCCGTTCGCCTTCTACCGCTCGCTGCGGCGGCAGAACCCGTCGCCCTATCTGTTCTTCCTCGACTTCGGCGACTTCCAACTCGCCGGTTCGAGCCCGGAGATCCTGGTCCGGCTCAAGGACGGACGCGTCACCATCCGTCCGCTGGCCGGCACCCGTCCGCGCGGCGAGACGCCCGAGGCCGACCGCGCGCTGGAGGCCGAGCTGCTGGCCGATCCGAAGGAGCGGGCCGAACACCTCATGCTGCTGGATCTGGGTCGCAACGACGTCGGCCGGGTGTCGGCGCCGGGCACGGTCGAGGTCACCGAGAGCTTCAAGGTCGAGCGCTACAGCTCGGTCATGCACATCGTCTCGGACGTGCAGGGCCAGGCCGATCCCAAGCTGGACGCCGTCGACACCCTGCTGGCCGCCCTGCCCGCCGGCACCCTGTCAGGAGCGCCCAAGGTGCGGGCCATGGAGATCATCGACGAGCTGGAATCGGTCAAGCGCGGCGCCGGCTACGGCGGCGGCGTGGGCTACATCTCGGCGGGCGGCGAGGCGGACATCTGCATCGTCCTGCGCACCGCCCTGTTCGCCGACGGCCAGATCCATGTGCAGGCGGGCGCCGGCGTCGTCGCCGACAGCGATCCGGCGGCCGAATACGCCGAGACCCAGGCCAAGGCCCGCGCCCCGATGCGCGCGGCTGCGGACGCCTGGCGCTATCCGTTCGGCAACAGGTAACCGGACCCTTGCATGTACGCCGGGTCCTCGAATCGGACGCCGGGGCCCAGCACGAACACCCCGGCCATCAACAGCGCCCCTGCAGCGGCCAGCCCGGCCGCGCCCAGCGTCAGCCACGGGCTGTGGCGGACCTCGGGCGCGACCAGCAGCAGGCGGGCCTGTTCGATTCGCTCGTCAATCATCGCCGCCCCCTGTTGCCGCGTCACTTCGACCGATCATGGTTAACGGACACTTACACATCCCGGCTGTTGGCGCGACGGCCCCCACCCCCTAAGAACCAGAGCCATGATCCTCGTCGTCGATAACTACGACAGCTTCACCTACAACCTCGTCCACTACCTCGCGGAGCTGGGCGCGGAGACGCACGTGGTGCGCAACGACGACCTGACCGCGGCCGAGGCCTGGGCGCTGAAGCCCGAGGCCGTGCTGCTGTCCCCGGGGCCGTGCACGCCGAACGAGGCCGGCATCTGCCTGGCCCTGCTCGACACCGCGCCGCTGGAGATGCCGATCTTCGGCGTCTGCCTGGGCCACCAGGCCATGGGCCAGGCCTTCGGCGGCGACGTGATCCGAGCCAAGACCCTGATGCACGGCAAGACCTCGCCCATGCTGCACGAGGGCAAGAGCGTGTTCCGCGGCCTGCCCTCGCCCTTTACGGCGACGCGCTACCATTCGCTGGCCGTCAAGCGGGAGACCCTGCCGGACGTGCTGGAGGTCACCGCCTGGACCGCCGACGGCGAGATCATGGGCCTGGCCCACAAGACCCGGCCGATCCACGGGGTGCAGTTCCACCCCGAATCGATCGCCACCGAACACGGCCATGACCTGCTGGCCAACTTCCTTGATTTGGCAGGCGTCAAGCGCCGGGCGATGGTCTGAGCGTGTCCGACGGTTTCAAGCCCCTGCTGGCCAAGCTGGTCGACGGCCGCGTGCTGTCGGACCAGGAGGCGCACGCCTTCTTCGCCGCCTGCCTGCGCGGCGAGCCGACCCCCGCCCAGGTCGCGGCGGCGGTCACCGCCCTGCGCATCCGCGGCGAGACGGTCGGCGAGATCGCCGCCTTCGCGACCGCCATGCGCGAGGCCGCGCTGTCGCTCGACCATCCGTGGGACGTCATCGACACCTGCGGCACCGGCGGCGACGGGCAGCACACCTACAACATCTCCACCGCCGCGGCCCTGGTGCTGGCCGGCGCCGGGCTGAAGGTGGCCAAGCACGGCAACCGGGCGCTGAGCTCCAAGTCCGGCTCGTCCGACGTGCTGGCCGCGCTGGGCGTCAATCTGGCCGCCACCCCGAAGCAGCAGCACCGCTCGCTGGACCGGGCCGGCATCGCCTTCCTGTTCGCCCCGACCTACCACGGGGCCATGCGTCACGTCGGACCGGTGCGGGCCGAGATCGGCTTCCGCACGGTGTTCAACCTGCTCGGGCCGTTGTCGAACCCGGCCGGCGCCAAGCGGCAGGTGATGGGCGTCTATGATCCGCGCCTGCTCGAGCCTCTGGCCGAGGTGCTGGGCCGGCTCGGCGCCGAGCGGGCCTGGACCGTCCACGGCCAGGGTCTCGACGAGCTGACCACGACGGGCGAGACCGAGGTGGCGGAGTGGAGGGACGGCGCGGTGCGCCGTTTCACCGTCACGCCAGAGGACGCCGGCCTGCCGCGCGCCTCCATCGAGGACATCCGCGGCGGCGACGCCGAGGAGAACGCCGCGGCCCTGCGCGCCCTGCTGGCGGGCGAAACCGGCCCGTATCGCGAGGTGGTGCTGCTGAACGCCGCCGCCGCCCTGGTGGTGGCCGACAAGGCCGCCGACCTGGCCGAGGGCGCCGCCCAGGCCGCCGCCGTCATCGACGACGGACGCGCCGCCAAGGCCCTGGCCGAACTGGTCGAGGCCTCCAACGCCCCGATCGAGGAGGAAGACGCCCAGTGACCGACGTGCTGGAACGGATCGCCGCCTACAAGCGTGAAGATGTGGCCGCCCGCAAGGCCGCCCTGTCGCAGGACGCCGTCGAGGCCCGCGCCCGCGAGGCCTCTCCGCCGCGCGGCTTCCGCGCCGCCCTCGAAGACCGTTTCGAGCTGTCAGGCCGTCCGGCGCTGATCGCCGAGATCAAGAAGGCCAGCCCGTCCAAGGGCCTGATCCGCCAAGACTTCGACCCGCCGGCCCTCGCCAGGGCCTATGAGCGCGGCGGCGCCGCCTGCCTGTCGGTGCTGACCGACGCGCCGAGCTTCCAGGGCGACGACGCATTCCTGGCCGCGGCGCGCGACGCGACCCGCCTGCCCTGCCTGCGCAAGGACTTCCTCGTCGACCCCTGGCAGGTGGCCGAGAGCCGCGCGCTCGGCGCCGACTGCATCCTGATCATCCTCGCCATGATCGACGACCGGCTGGCCGCCGAACTGCTGGCCGAGGCCGAGCGCTTCGGCATGGACGCCCTGATCGAGACCCACGACGAGGCCGAGATGGCCCGCGCCTGTGAGCTGGGCGGCGATCTGGTCGGCGTGAACAACCGTTCCCTGCGCACCTTCGAGGTCGACCTCGACACGACCGAGCGCCTGTCCATGCTGAGCCCGGTCCGCGCCCTGCTGGTCGCCGAGAGCGGCATCTTCACCGCCGACGACGTCGAGCGCGTGGCCGAGGCGCACGCGCAGGCGATCCTCGTCGGCGAGAGCCTGATGCGGCAGGACGACGTGGAAGCGGCGACGCGGGCGTTGCTGGGGTAGGGCTTCGACGCTTCACACCGGAGGATTGGATGAATCCCAACAATCTCCAACACCCCTTCGTATCCCACAGCGTGCCCTTACCGACCCCTTGGGCCTTCGTCGGCAGTTTCGGCATCGGCGGCTTGCGGCACTGCGGCTTCGGCCAAGCCAGCGATGTGCTTCTTATCGACTCGTGGAACGGATTGGGCGTGTTTGACTGCGCCTTGGGACAGTGGCTGACGGGAGACGACGAGCCTGGTGAGCCACACGCCCCGCCCGGACTGTCTCGTCCAGTGGCGAAAGGGGTCGGTCCGCTAGCTGACGAAACCGTACCGCTTGCGGGCATTTGGGGTGGGGCTTTGCCTGCCGCAACTTCAGACGGATGGCGTATCGCGCTCCATCCTAATCATGGGGCCGGGGAGAAAGCCGTGCTGTCCCTCACAGGGCCCGCTATCGCTCCTCCCAATACCGCCAGCAGTGTCACAATCGTGATACCCGACGATCTCAGGGCCTTTGGCTTTTCACCTACCGGCAGGTCTGCTGTCATCGCAGTCGCTTCGGCCTTCATCGTCTACACTCGGGGCACCCCGGTGCCAGCTTCGCCGTAAACCTCCTCTTAACCGGAACACCTCAGGAACACCTTGTGGACGTTTGCGGTTTGTTCCGCTACGTTTCTCGCAACGGGATTCGCCGAGAGGTCGCCATGCTCACCCGCAAACAGCACGAACTGCTCATGTTCATTCACGAGCGGATTCAGGAGACTGGCGTCTCGCCCTCCTTCGACGAGATGAAGGAGGCGCTCGACCTGGCGTCCAAGTCGGGCATCCACCGGCTGATCACGGCGCTGGAGGAGCGCGGCTTCATCCGCCGCCTGGCGCACCGCGCCCGGGCGCTGGAGGTCACCAAACTGCCGGAGCAGGCCACCGCCGGCGCGCCGCGCGGCCATGCCGGCTTCAAGCCGGGCGTGATCGAGGGCGGCGGCCGTGCGAAAGCCGCCGAAGCGGCCAATGACACCCGCGAACTCTCCCTGATGGGCAAGATCGCCGCCGGCACCCCCATCGACGCTATCGAGCACGAAACCGCCCGCTATCCGGTGCCCGAGGCCATGCTCGGCTCGGGCGACCACTATCTGCTCGAGATCGAGGGCGACTCGATGATCGAGGCCGGCATCCTCAACGGCGACCTGGTGATCATCAAATCGACCGACAACGCCACGTCCGGCGAGATCGTCGTGGCCCTGGTCGAGGGCGAGCAGGCCACCCTGAAGCGGCTCCGCAAGAAGGGCGCCTCGATCGCCCTCGAGCCGGCCAACCGACACTACGAGACCAAGATCTATGGCTCCGATCAGGTCGCAGTCCAGGGCAAGCTGGTCGGCCTCATCCGCCGCTATCACTGACGGCGAGATCGCCAAGTAGGCGCTTGTCGTTCCCGACGAGCCCGGCCCTTGTCATCCCCGACGGCCCCGGCGAAGCCGGGGAGATCGGGGACGCCTCCCGCACCCTCAACCTTCTCCCGGAAGGCGCGTCAGCGGCTATCCGGGAGACTGGATGGAGCAGCCGCCCTTCTTCCGGATGATCGTGTTGCGATCTCCGGAAGGGCCCCCACAAGTCCGGGCCTCCCCGTCCCGGATCACCGCTGCGCGGTGTCCGGGATGACAAGGTGGCCCCTAATCGGCAGCGGTGTTTCCATAGCGGCTCCACGGCCGTTCGCCCCGCACCTGCGCTGTCCAGAGCGCCCGCCAACCTCCGCCGTCGTCCCTACTCAGCTCCACCGCCCCGCCCTGGGCATAGTCGCGCCCGTCCAGCACCAGCCGCGCCCGGCATGAAGCCGGCAGACTCACCACCACGGCTCGCACGCTGACAACGGAAGCGCTGCGGCACATCGCATCCAGATCCTCCGCCGAGGGCGCGCGGGCGCCCCACCACAGGGCCAGCGGGCCCGCGGTCTGGGGCCGGCACGACGTGCGCTCGCACGTCCAGCCCTCGACCGGCCGCTCGACCGCCGCCAGACCGCGGCGACGCGACCAGACGTCGACGGCGAACTGGCGCACGCCGGGGCGCAGCACGACCGCCTCCCCCGCCGCGACATAGGCCGTCTGGGTCCCGCCGTCGCCGATCCAGACGTCGGGCGGCGCCGGGCGCGGCCAGACCAGCACCGCCGCCGCCAGCGGCAGCCCCAGCCAGCGCAGCGGCCCGCGCCACAGGCAGCAGAACAGCACGCCCAGGAAGGCGACCGGCAGGGCGATGGACGGTGCGCTCGCCACCGTCCGCACTGCGCCGGGCAGACCTGCGGTCCATTCGCCGATGGCCAGCATCAGCTCGATCCCCTTGGCGGCCAGCCACAGGAACAGGCCGCCCAGCCCCAGCGGCTCCAGCACCGCCCCGATCGCCAGCGCCGGCATGATCAGGAAGTCCGACAGCGGGGCCGTCGCTAGGTTGGCGCCGAGCCCGTACATGGCCGTCCGGTTGAAATGTTGCAGCGCGAACGGCCCGGTCGCCGCCCCCGCCACCAGGCTGGCCAGCACCGCCGCCCCGACCCAGGCGCCGACCCGCTGGACGGCGAGGATCGGCCACGGCGCGGAGATCTCGCGCGGTCGCTGCGGCCAGGCCTCGACCAGGGCGACCAGGGCGGCCGTGGCGGCGAAGGACATCTGGAAGCCCGGCGTGACGATGGCCTCGGGCTGGAGCAACAGGACCACGAAGGCGGCGACGGCCAGGGCGTGCATGGTGATGGCCTGGCGGTCGAGCAGGATGGCCAGGAAGGCGATCGAGGCGGTGACCGCGGCCCGCTCCGCCGGCGGCGGCGAGCCGGACACGACCAGATAGCTCCCGACCGCGATCAGCCCGACCCAGGCGGCGACCTTCTTGCCAGGCACGCGCAGGGCGAGCCAGGGGATCGCCGCGATCAGGAACCGGGCGAGGAAGAAGGCGAAGCCGCCGACCACGGCCATATGCAGGCCCGAGATCGAGAGGATGTGGGCCAGGCCGGAGTCGCGCATGATCTCGACCTCGGCCGGATCGAGCCACGCTTCATGCCCCGTGGTCATGGCCGCCGCCACGCCGCCGGCCCGCGCCCCTTGCCGCGCCACGATCCGCTGGGCCAGGTCGTAGCGCATCCCGTTGACGGCCATCACCGCACGGAGCCGCCACGGCGCCCGCTCCAGCCAGGCCGGCCGCGTCTCCCCGAGCGCGAAAGCCACCCCGCCCATGCGTTGGAACCAGGCATTGCGCCCGAAGTCGTAGGCGCCCGGCGCGGCGGGGGCCGGCGGCGGGTTGAGGATGGCGAACAGCCGGATCGCCTGCCCCGGCTCCGGCGCGACGCCCCGCACCGTGGCGCGGATCCTGACTGGCGTATCCTCCGGCGCCAGCCCTTCGATCCGCACCGGCGCCAGGATGACCCGCGGCCCCGCCGAGCCCGGGCTGTCGACATCGACGACCCAGGCCTCGATCACCGTCGGTTCAGCCAGCGTCGGCGCGATCGGCGCCGCAACAGCGTCGCTCCGCAACTTCGCCGCCGCCATCCCCAGGGCGAGGCAGGCAAGCAGCATCAGCGGCAGGGTCCGCGCTCGCGACCATCCCAGCCGCCGGGTCCCGCCCCACAGCCCCGTGGCCAAGACGGCCGCAAGCAGCAGCGCCCACAGCGGCGGCTCGACCTTGAAGCCGAAATAGACGGCGCAGCCGGCCCCGAAGGCCACGGGCGCCCACAACCGCCAGCGCAGGGTCTGGGCGGCGACCTGGTCCCGCAGAAACGGCCGCAAACGTGCGCTGACGCTAGGCTTTGCCGAGGCCGGCGCTATAACGCCCGCCATGACCTCCCCGTCCGACAGCTCCACGCCCGAAGTCGTCACCCGCTTCGCCCCCTCGCCGACCGGCTACCTGCACATCGGCGGAGCCAGAACAGCGTTATTCAACTATCTGTACGCCAAGGCGCGCAACGGCAAATTCCTGGTGCGCGTGGAGGACACTGACCGCGAGCGTTCGACCGACGACGCCGTGAAAGCCATCTTCGACGGCCTCAGCTGGCTTGAGCTGTTCGCCGACGAAGAGCCGGTGTTCCAGTTCGCCCGCGCCGAGCGCCACCGCGAGGTCGCCAATCAGCTGCTCGCCACCGGCCACGCCTACCGCGACTTCCTCTCGGCCGAGGAGACCGGCGCCCTGCGCGACGCCGCCAAGGCCGAGGGTCGCACCTTCGAGTCGCCCTGGCGCGACCGCGAGCCGAGCGTCGACGACCTGACACAGCCGCACACTGTCCGCTTCCGCCGCCCGCAGGGCGCGCCGGTCGTGGTCGAGGACGCGGTGCAGGGCACGGTCCGCTGGGAGTCGAGCGCGCTGGACGATCTGGTCATCCTGCGCTCGGACGGCGCCCCGACCTACAACCTCGCTGTGGTGGTCGACGACCACGACATGGGCGTCACCCACGTCATCCGCGGCGACGACCACCTGAACAACGCCGCCCGCCAGAGCCTGATCTACGACGCGCTCGGCTGGACCCGGCCGACCTTCGCCCACATCCCGCTGATCCACGGTCCGGACGGGGCCAAGCTGTCCAAACGCCACGGCGCCCAGGCGGTGCACGAGTACGCCAACATGGGCTACCTGCCCGAAGCCATGCGCAACTACCTGGCCCGCCTCGGCTGGGCGCATGGCGACGACGAACTGTTCTCCGACGAGCAGGCGCGCGAGTGGTTCGACCTCACTGGCGTCGGCAAGGCCCCAGCCCGCCTCGACTTCGACAAGCTGGCCCACGTCAACTCGCATTGGATCCGCCTGGCCGAGGACGACCGCCTGGCCAAGATGACTCTCGACGTCCATCTGGCCCGCGGCCACGACCTGGGTCCGGACGACGAGGCCCGGCTGCTGCGCGCCATGCCTTTCGTGAAGGACCGCGCCAAGACCACGCTGGAACTGGCCGATCAGACCGCCTTCACGCTGAAGGTTCGCCCGCTCGCCATCGACGACAAAGGCCGCGGCCTGCTCTCCGGCGAGTCCGGCGATCGCATCGGCCGCCTGCGCGATCGCCTCGCCCTGTTCGAAAGCTGGGACGTGTTTGCGCTCGAAGCGGAGCTCAAGGCCTTCGCCGAGGAAGAGGCCGTCGGCTTCGGCAAGATCGGCCCGGCGATGCGCGCGGCGCTGGCCGGTGGAGCCGTTTCACCCGACATCGCGAAAACGTTGGCGGCATTGGGTCGAGAAGAGAGCCTCGGCCGTTTGAATGATGCGCTGCAACAGACTATCTGACTTCCCACACGAAACACGGTGCGCCGCCTCCCCCGCGTGAGGCCGCCGACCGACGACCAAGGGGCCGAGATGACTGAACAAGCCAAACCCGCCGGCACGGCGAAACTCACCTATGGCGACAAGACCGTAGACCTGCCCGTGCTGACCGGTTCGACCGGCCCGGACGTCATCGACATCCGCAAGCTGTACGGCGCCACGGACGCCTTCACCTTCGACCCGGGCTTCACCTCGACCGCGGCTTGCGAGTCGGCGCTGACCTTCATCGACGGCGACAAGGGCGTGCTGCTGCACCGCGGCTACCCGATCGACCAGCTGGCCTCGCAGTCGAACTTCATCGAGGTCTGCCACCTGCTGCTGCACGGCGAGCTGCCGACGGCTGCGGAGTACGAGGCGTTCAAGAACAACATCACCATGCACACCATGCTGCATGCGCAGTTCGACCGCTTCTTCGAGGGCTTCCGTCGCGACGCCCACCCGATGGCGATCATGGTCGGCACCGTCGGGGCCCTGTCGGCCTTCTACCACGACAGCTTGGACATCCATGATCCGGTCCAGCGCAACATCTCGGCCATCCGTCTGGTCGCCAAGATGCCGACGATCGCGGCCCGCGCCTACAAATACCACATCGGCCAGCCGTTCGTTTCGCCGCGCAACGACCTGAGCTACGCCGAGAACTTCCTGCGCATGTGCTTCGCCGTCCCGGCCGAGGACTACAAGGTCGATCCGGCCCTGGTCCGCGCCATGGACCGCATCTTCACCCTGCACGCCGACCACGAGCAGAACGCCTCGACCTCGACCGTCCGCCTGGCCGGTTCGTCGGGCGCCAATCCGTTCGCCTGTATCGCCGCCGGCATCGCCTGCCTGTGGGGCCCGTCGCACGGCGGCGCCAACGAAGAGGCGCTGAACATGCTCAAGGAGATCGGCACCCCGGACAAGATCCCGGAGTTCATCCAGGGCGTGAAGGACCGCAAATACAAGCTGATGGGCTTCGGCCACCGCGTGTACAAGAACTACGATCCGCGCGCGAAGGTCATGCAGCAGTCGGCCTATGAAGTGCTGGCCGCCACCGGCCGCGAGAACGACCCGCTGTTCCTGGTCGCCAAGGAGCTGGAGAAGGTCGCCCTGCAGGACGAGTATTTCACCTCTCGCAAGCTGTTCCCGAACGTCGACTTCTATTCGGGCATCACCCTGTCGGCGATGGGCTTCCCGACCTCGATGTTCACCGTCCTGTTCGCCCTGGCCCGCACCGTCGGCTGGATCGCCCAGTGGCAGGAAATGATGGCCGACCCCGGTCAGAAGATCGGCCGCCCGCGCCAGCTGTACACCGGCCCGACCGAGCGCGACTACGTGCCGATCCAGAACCGCGGCTGACCCCAGACGCGACACGAATTGCGAACGCCGGCGGCCTGGGCCGCCGGCGTTTTGCGTTTCAGGGGCTCAGCTGGTCACAGGGGCGTGGCGCCGCCGAGTAATGTGAGCCGCGGCTGGACGCCCGGCGCCAGCTCGGTGATGTCGGGCGCCGCCCCGCTCCAGGTCGTCAGGGCGCCGGCCTCGGCCCTCCAGCCGAACACGCGCTCACCGCTGTCGGCGAAAAGCAGCAGTCCGCCCTCCAATGCGTGCCGCGAACCGCTCAGATCGATGGCGAAGCCGTACGGCGCCGTCTCAGCGCGTGCGGGAAGCCCGCGATCTCCCGCCTCATGACGAATCACGGACGGCGCGCCGTCGAGCCTCAGTCCGGCGCGGCGCAGGACCGCTGTCGCGAACTCGATCAGCGCCGCGGGCGGGCTCGCCTGACAGACGCGGCCGTCGTTAGCCCAGTCAAGATCCGCCAGCACCGGCGGCGGGGCGACCGGGGCCCAGCGCTGCGGTTTTGCTGAAGGCGTGTCGTCGAAGCGCTGGSGAGCCGGTTCCATGCGATTGAGCTTACAAGGCTGTAACCTGACGCCGCAAGATGGTCACAATGTCGATCGGCCGTCAGTCGCGCGCGTGTATCCAACCGGTGACGGACAGGCGCGGAGTCCGGGCCAGCCGCGTCACCATCGACACCGCATGGGTCTGGGGCACCGAGAAGATGTTGAGGGCGTTGAACGCCGGCACATAGCCCTCGGCCACGTGTCCATCGTCATCGAGGAACATGAGGACGCCGCCCCAATCGGCGCGCCATTCCGGCGTCAGGTTCAACACATAGGCGTAGAGCCGACGCTCAAGCGGGTTCTCGTCGCCATGGGCGGTCAGGAAATGTCCGGGAAGATACCGGGTGGCCATCACATCCGCGAAGGCCAGGCGTTCGTCTCCCGTCAGGCGCGCGACGAAGCCGAGGAAGTCTGGCCCGTTGAGGAACTGGTGGATGGCCTGCATCGGGGCCGCCATCGGACGACCCGCCTTGAGCTCGGCGGAGATCCGCACGGTGTCGAACATGTACTGGAGCGTGTCGTCGCTGGAGTCCGCCAGACTGCGCTCGAACTGCTCTCGCTCCGCGGGCGGCAGGGCTTCCAGATCCCGAACGCTGATGTCCAGGTCCTCGCCCTGGGTGACGTGGATCGATCGGGTCCAGTCCTCCGCGGCCTTCAGGCGTGCATGTAGACCGGCCGCCGACGAGGGCTCGAGGAAGTCAGGAATATGCAGGCGTCCGTGCCGCTCGAATACAGACCTGTAGGCGGCCGGTCGAAGCCTCGAGTTGAGGCGAAGTGGAAGCGAACCGGTCAAGAAGAGGCCTCTGATAGCAGGGCGCACAAAGGCGATGGCGACCCGCTATCTGCAAGTTAAAGTTTGGAAATCTGCCCTTTGGCCGCAGCCTTTTCCGCGATCACCCGCAGCACGGCATCGGCCGCCAGTTGTGATGGATCTGCGGAGCGATCGCCCATCCGATCGAGGGCTGCGGTCTGGCGGGCGGCCTGCTCTGCGCGGGCCTCGGAATCAGCCAGCAGGCGCCCGACCTCGGCGGCGAGCTTCTCGGGCGTGGCGTCCTTCTGGATCAGTTCGCGCGCGATTTCCTCGTCCGAGGCGTGGTTGAACAGGGTCGCGTACTTGCCCGTGAAGAAGGGCCTCATCACCGCATAACTGAGCGGCGGGAAGCGATAGGAGATGACCATCGGTGCGCCGGCCAGCGCCAGTTCGGTCGAGACGGTGCCGCTGGTGGCCAGGGCGACGGTGGCCGCCTTCATGGCCGAATACTTGTCCGCCTCAGTGACCACATGGGCGCGGAAGGGCCAGGTGGCGACGCGGGCCGTGACATCGGCGGCGACAGTGCCGGCGGCGACGACGGCGATCTCAAGCGACGGGTCCTGTCGTTTGAGGCGGGCGACCGCCGCTTCGAACACCGGGGTCATCAGCCGGATCTCGGACGGCCGACTGCCCGGCAGAACCAGCAGCAGGTTGGCGTCCGGCGCGATGCCGCGGGCGGCGCGGAAGCCGGCTGGGTCTGCGGCGCTCATGTCGACGTGCAGGGCTTGGGACCCGACGACCGTGGTCGGCAAGCCTTCCTTCTCAAACCACGGGGCGTCGAAGGCGTAGAGGGCCAGCAGGTGGTCGACGGCGGAGGCCAGGGTCTTGGCCCGTCCCGGACGCGAGGCCCAAACCTGCGGGCCTACGTACTTGATCAGGGGCACGCCCGGCAGGGCCGTCTTCAGCGCCTGGGCCACGCGGATGGTGAAGCCCCAGCTGTCGACCAGGACCACGGCGTCCGGCTTTTCGGCCACGGCCAGCGCGACGGTGTCTGCGACCCGGCGCTTGACCAGGCCATACGCCTTGATGCCCTCAAGCCAGCCGAAGATGGACAGTTCGGCGATGTCGAACGGGCTTTCGACGCCCTCGGCGGCCAGCTTGGGTCCGCCGACACCGACGAAACCGACCTCATCGCCGAGCCGCTTCTTCAGCGCCTGGGCCAGACCGGCGCCGAGCGCATCACCCGAGGCCTCGGCCGCGACCATCATGACCTTCAGATGGCGGCTCACCGGGTCTCGCCCCAGACGTAGAGGCCCAGCCGATCAGCGGCCTCGATCAGGCCGGCGCGGTCGATGACGATCAACTTGCCGGCCACGCCGCCGACGCCCGCCAGCCCTGCGGCGGCGGCCAGCTCGACGGTGCGCGCGCCCATGACCGGCATGTCGACGCGCAGGTCCTGGATCGGCTTGGGCGCCTTGCCCAGCGCGCCCTTGCGGCCCGTCGGGGCGCCGCGCAGGTCGGCGGGCAGGCCGGCGACCCGCACCAGCATGGCGTCGGTGCCCTCTTGGGCCTCCACCGCCAGCACCAGGCCGTCGCACACGACGGCGCCCTGGCCGATGTCGAGTTCCCCCGACTTCTCAGCGACGTAGAGTGCTTTCCTGAGGTCAGCCAGCTGCTCTTCGGAGGGTTGGACCGCCCCCAGCGCCCCGGCCGGCAGGGTCTCGCCGCCGAGGATGTCGTCGGCCCCCTCGACCGCATAACCCTCGGCCTCGAACAGCGACAGGATCTTGCGCAGCAGGGCGTCGTCGCCCTGGGTCGCGGCCTTGATGATGCCCGGCAGGACAAGGGCGCCCTTGAAGTCGGGCTTGAGTGTCTTGAAGTCAGGACGGTTGACTGTGCCCGCCAGACAGACGGCCGTGCAGCCGGCCTTCTTCATGGCCGCCAGGATCTTGCCGATCTCGGCCATGCCGGCGTCAATGCCGGGGTAGTGCGCAAGGTGTGGATCCGCGAAACCGGCCAGTCGGATGACAAACACCGGACGACCCTCGGCCTCGCAGCGCGCAGCCACCGAGACCGGCAGGGCGCCGCCGCCAGCGATCAGGCCGAGCTTGTTCATTTCCCCGCCCTCACTCGCCCGGAAGGCAGAGCGGGCGCTTGCCGTCTTCGCGGATGAAGGCGACGATCTCCATGATCTCGGGCAGATCCGTGTAGCCGGCCTCGACCGCATCGAGCCGCTCGGCGAAGGTCCCGCCGCCCTCGAACAGATCGCGATAGGCGGCCAGCAGCCGCCGGATGGCGTCCTTACCGTAGCCCTTCCGCTTCAATCCGATCAGGTTCAGGCCATGCAGGCGTGCGTGATTGCCCCAGGCCGAGCCGTAGGGGATGACGTCGCGCGTGACGGCGGCCAGACCGCCGACGATCGCCCCCTGCCCCACCCGCCCGTTCTGGTGCACCGCCGCCAGGCCCCCGAGGAAGACCTTGGAGCCGATGCGGGCGTGGCCGCCCAGAGTGGCGTTGTTGGCCATGACGACATTGTCGCCGACCACGCAGTCGTGGCCGACGTGGGCGCCGGTCATGAACAGGCTGTTGGAGCCGACCTTGGTGACGCCCGCCCCTTGGGGCGTGCCGCGGTTGAAGGTCGAATGCTCGCGGATGACGTTGTCCGCACCGATCTCGAGGCGGACGGTCTCGCCCTTGTAGCCGGTGTGCTGCGGATCGCCGCCGATCACCGCATAGGGATGGATGACCGTGCGCGGGCCGACCGTCGTGTCCTGCTGGACGACCGCATGGCTGTGCAGGCGCACGCCCTCGGAGAGCACCACGCCCGGCCCGACGATCGACCAGGGGCCGACCTCGACGTCGGCCGCCAGCTCAGCCTTGGCGTCAACGATAGCGGTAGGGTGAATGGCCATCAGGACACCGGGGCGTCGACGGTGACGACCATGGCGGCGAAGTCGGCCTCGGCGGCGAGCTTGTCGTCGATGAAGGTCTCGCCGCGGAATTTGAAGATGTCGCCCCGCTGCTTGGTGACGACGACCTTCATGTGCAGTTGGTCGCCCGGCCGGGCGGGCTTGCGGAAGCGGACCCCGTCGATCGACATGAACATGATGACCTTGCCTTCGACCGCCACGTCCATGGTCTTGGACATCAGCAGGGCGCCGGTCTGGGCCATGGCCTCGACGATCAGCACGCCGGGCATGACCGGATCGATCGGGAAGTGACCCGGGAAGAAGGGCTCGTTGTGAGTGACGTTCTTGACGCCCGTGATCGAGGTCCCGGCGACATAGTCCTGCGCCTTGTCGACCAGCAGGAACGGATAGCGGTGCGGCAGGCGCCGCATCACCTCGGCGTAATCGATCTTGCCCCCGGCCTCCGTATCGTCAGTCATTCCGATCTTTCCCTGCGCGAGCCTTTCCGGACGCCTGTTTGGCGAGCCAGACCGCTTCACGCAAGGATTGTCGTATCGGTTTCGCAGGATAGCCCGACCAGGTCTCGCCCGGAGGGATGTCCGCCAGCACCCCGGCGCCGCCCGCGACCCGGGCTCCCTGGCCGATCGTGATGTGATCGCCGATGCCTGCCTGGCCGCCGAACATGACGTTGTCGCCGACCGTCACCGAGCCCGAGATGCCGACATGGGCCGCCATCAGCACATTGCGGCCGATGATGCAGTTGTGGCCGATCATGACCAGGTTATCGATCTTGGTGTTCTCGCCGACGACGGTGTCGTCATAGGCCCCGCGGTCGATGCAGGTGTTGGCGCCGATGGTGACGCCGTCCTGGATGATCACTCGCCCGAGCTGGGGCACGTCGATCGGGCCCGCTTTTGATCCGGCGGCGCCGAAGCCCGCCTCGCCCAGCCGTGCTCCGGCATAGACCCGCACGCGGTCGCCGAGCAGGGCGAAGCCGATGGTCACGTTGGAGCCGATCGCGCAGTCGCGACCGATCTGGACGCCCGGGCCGATGACGGTGTTGGCGCCGATGCGCGAGCCGCGGCCGATGCGGACGCCCTCGCCGATCACAACGCCAGGCTCCAGCACGACGCTGTCGTCCTCGACGACGTCGGCGCGCGCCGCTGCGGTCGTCAGACTGAACGGGCGATGCAGCGCCAACGACGCACGAGCCCAGGCGGCTTGGGCTTCGCCAGAGACGAGAACGGCGGCGTCGGCCGGCGCGCCTTCGACCGCAGAGGCGGGCACGATCACGCAGCCCGCGCGGGTCGTCGACAGGGCCGCCAGGAATTTGCGGTCGCCGAGGAAGGCGACATCGGACGAGCCTGCGCTCCCCAAAGGCGCAACGGCGGAGATCTTTCGATCTCCGCCGCGCAGGACGTCCGCTCCGATCCTCTCCGCCAGCTCAGCGACGCTCAGCGCCGGGAGGGGTTCGAAGAATCGGGAATCAGGCATTGGCCCAGCTTACTGCTGCTGCTGAACCGGAACCGACATGCGGTTGAAGGCCGGAAGCGCCGGCATCTGGCGGTTCATGCGGGTCACGGCTTCCTGGGTGATGTCCATGGCCGGGTTGGAGGCCAGAACGCTCGAACCGTCCAGCAGCAGGCTGCAGCCCTTCTCCTGGTACAGGCCGATCACGATCGGACGGAAGGCGTCCGTCAGGGCGTTGGTCTGGACGCGACGGGTGTATTCCAGCTCGTTGGAGCGGATTTCTTCGGTCTGCTGGGTTTCACGGGCGCGCTGCTGCCAGGCGCGGCCGCGCGAGCCGTCCGGATCCGAGGCCTGACCACCCGACTGCAGGGCCTGGTACTCGGACTGGAGCCAGGTCTGCGACGGGGCGAGTTCGCCCTGCACTTCCACGGCCAGTTCGCGCAGGCGATTCACCATGCCCTGGCCGGCGGTGCTCTGAGCAAAGGCGAGGCTCGGAGTGTAGACACACACGCCGTTGATGGCCGGGCCGTGGTTGACGGCCGGCTGGGCCTGCTGGGCGGCGGCGGCCGAAGCAGCCAGCGAAGCGAGCGCAAAGGCGCCGATAGCGAGGAGTTTCATCTGTAAGCCTTTGATCGGGCCGATGGCCCGTCGGTTAGAACTGAGTAGAAGTCGAGAAGCGGAAGGTCTCGGTCTTGTCGTACGGTTCGCTGCCGAGGATTTTGCTGAGGTCGAAACGGATCGGGCCCATGGGCGAGCGCCAGTGGATGCTCAGGCCGGCCGAAGCGCGCAGCTCCAGCTCGTCCGCGATGGTCGGGTCAGGCTGACCAGCGTTCGCGCCGGACTGGATGATCGTGTAGCGGTCATCCAGCGCACCCACCGTACCGACGTCGGTGAACAGTGATGTGCGGATGCCATACTCCTCCGGAAGGCCGTTGGGAACGGTCAGTTCGAGCGTGCCGATGGCGTAGAAATTGCCGCCCAAGGCGTCCGTGGTCTGCAGATCGCGCGGGCCGATGCCGGCGGTTTCGAAGCCGCGGAAGCTGTTGCCGCCCTTGAAGAAGCGATCGTTGATGCGGATGGCGTCGCCGCCCCAGCCGGACACGTAGCCCGACGAGGCCGAGGCCGTGACCACCCACTCGGGCGAGATGCCCCAGTAGGCCGAGACGTCGGCTTCGGTCTTCACATAGTTCACGTCGCCGCCGATGCCGGCGAAGTCCTGACGCAGAGTGCCGGTCCAGCCGCGGGTCGGACGCACCGGATCGTTCCGGCGGTCGACCAGCAGGGTGTAGCCCGCCGACGAGTTCAGGAAGGAGCCGACCTGATCACACAGCGCGGTCGAGCCCTGACCGCCCGGGATACAGAAGCCGCGCGGAACGATGATCTCGTCCGACTTCAGGAAGTAGCGCGTGCTGAACAGGGTGTAGGGGTTCAGCGGGTAGGACAGGCGCAGACCGCCGCCGGTCGAGCGGTAGTCGTACGACGAGTAGTCGCTGAGGTCGTAGCGCGAGTGGAAGGCGTCGAAGCCGGCGCGCAGGTCGCGGCCGAGGAATTTGGGCTCGGTGAAGCGGAAGTCGATCTGCTGGCGCAGCGAGCCCCACTCGACGCGGGCGACCACGTTCTGGCCACGGCCGCGGAAGTTGCGCTCGGTGATGCCCAGGTTGACCACGAAGGAGTCGACCGAGCTGAAGCCCGCGCCGACCGACAGTTCGCCGGTGGGCTGTTCTTCGACGGTCACGTTGACAACCGAACGGTCGGGAGCCGAGCCGCGGGTTTCCTCGACGGTGACGTCCTTGAAGAAGCCCAGGGCGCGCAGGTTGTTGCGCGAACGCTCGACCAGCTGGCGATTGAAGGCGTCGCCCTCCGTCAGCATCATTTCGCGACGGATGACGTTGTCGAGCGTCCGGGTGTTGCCGATGACATTGATCCGCTCGACGTAGACACGCTGGCCCTCACGGATGTTGAAGGTCACGTCGACCGTGTCCGTGTCCGGATTGGCCCGGTAGGTCGGATCGATCTCGACGAAGGCGTAGCCCGCCGAACCGGCGGCGAAGGTCAGGGCGTCGACCGCGGCCTCGATCTTGTCGCTCTCGTACAGGTCGCCCTGATGGATCGGCAGCAGCAGCTTCAGGAAGTCGGGGTTCAGTCGCTCGTTCTCGGTGACCACGTCGACGGTCCCGAAGTTGTAGCGATCGCCCTCGTCCAAGGTGATGGTGACGCCGAAGGCGCTGTCGTCCGGCGACAGCTCGGCCACCGCCGACAGGACGCGGAAGTCGTAATAGCCGCGGTTGGTGTAGAATTTCCGCAGTTGCTCCCGATCGTAGTCGAGGCGGTTGGGATCGTAGTTGTCGTTCGAGCTGAACAGGCGCCACCACTGCGACTGCTTGGTGACCATCACCTCGCGCAGGTCGCTGTCCGAGAAGGCGCTGTTGCCGAGGAAGGTGATGGCGCGCACGCCGGTCTCCGGGCCCTCGTCGATCTCGAAGACCACGTCGACGCGGTTCTGCTCCAGTTGGACCAGCTTGGGCGTGACAGTGGCCGAGATCCGGCCCGACAGGCGATACAGCTCAACGATCTTGCCGACGTCCTCCTGGACGCGGGCGCGGGTGTAGATGCCGCGCGGCTTGAGGGTGACTTCCTCAAGCAGCTTGTCCTCGCCCAGGGCGCTGTTCCCTTCGAACACGACCTGGTTGATGATCGGGTTCTCGACGACATCCACGACCAGGTCGCCGTTCGGCTGAACGCCCAGCTGGACGTCTGCGAAGAGCTGGGTCCGGGTCAGGGTGTTGACCGCCACGGCCAGGACAGCCTGGTCGACCATGTCGCCCGGCTGGATCGGCAGATAGGACAGCACCGTCGTCTGGTCGATGCGCTGATTGCCGCGCACGAGGATGCGGTTGATCTGGACCCGCTGCTCTTGCGGAGATGCAGCGCGAGCCGGCGTCTGCGCCTCAATCGGCGCGCCCGGCTGCACGGCGGGAGCCGGCGGCGTCTGGGCCAGGGCCGGACCGGCGAGACCGGCGGCGACCGCAAGGACGAACAGGCTGGGGCTCAGGCCCCGAGCGAAGCGAAGGGCGGGCGCGGATTTTTGATTCATGCAGGAAACCATCGGGGGCTGGCGTCGGCTCATGCGAGCCCGCCGAGGAATTTGAACAAGCTTAGCTTTTGCAGGTCGTTCCAGGTGGCGAACAACATCAATCCCGCCAGCAAAGCAAGACCGACACGGTAGCCGACATCCTGAACCCGCGCGGGGACTGGCCTGCGCGCCACAGCTTCATAGCTGTAGAACAGCAGGTGGCCCCCATCGAGAACCGGTATAGGCAACAGATTCACAATGCCAATTCCGATTGAAACCAGGGCCGCGAAGTTGAGGAAGGTCAGGGCCAGGTTGGCGGCCATCCACATCGGGTCGGGATTGGCGCTGACGGCCTGCTGCGTGACTCCGCCGGCGGCCTTGGCGATGCCGATCGGGCCGTTCAGCAGATCGCCCGATTCCTTCCCGGTGAAGATGCGGCCGAGATAGGTCGCCGTCGTACCGACAGTGGTTCCGATCGTTTCGATGCCCTTGCCGAACGCTTCGATGGGGTTGAGGCGGCGGAAGCTGATGTCGCTCTGCTGCACGCCCATGAAGAGGCCGATCTGAGCGATCCGAACCCGACCGGCGATCTCATCGTCCACGATCTGCCGCTCGGGCGTCGCGGTCAGGATCAGTTGGCGGCCGCCGCGGTCGACGGTGAAGCGCACCGGATCCCCGGCGCTCATGACCACGCTGCGATTGACTTCCTGGCTGTCGGCGATCGGCCGGCCGTTGATGGCGACGATCAGATCGCCCCGCTCGAAGCCGGCGGCGGCGGCGGGGCTGCCCGCAACGGTCGAGTGCACGCGCGGCGCCAGGACCCGCTCGCCGATGGCGCTGAACAGCAGGGTGAGAAGCACCATGGCCAGCAGGAAATTCGCCGCAGGCCCCGCCGCGACGATCAGCATCCGCTGCCAGATCGGCTTGAAATGGAAATAGTCGCGCTCGGCGCCGGGGCCGTGCTCGGCGATGACGCGCTGGCGCAGTTCGTCCAGACCCGCCTGGTCCGGCACGCTGGAGGCGTCGAGGTCGCCCGAGAATTTGACGTAGCCGCCCAGCGGCAGCCAGGCGAGGCGCCACTCAATGCCGTGACGGTCCGTGCGGCTGAAGATGGCCTTGCCGAAACCGATCGAGAACCGGTCGACCTTCACGCCAAAGGCGCGGGCCACGAGGAAATGCCCCAGCTCGTGGATGGTGACGATGAACGTCAACACCAGGAGGAAGGGTACGATCGTGTAGAGCAGCAGGTGGCCGAAGGCGCCCATCATGCCGATTTCAAATCCTCCGCCGTTCAGGCCGCTGCGGCCAGACCGTCGACGATCGATTCCGCCACCCGTCGCGCTTGCGCATCCACGGCCAGTGCCGCGTCGCAAGCGTTTTGGGTACCGGAATCCACCCCCGAGGCCGTCACGCGCGACAAGGTGTCGGCGACGACTGAGGCAATATTGAGAAAGCCTAGCCTACGGTCAAGAAATGCGACGGCGGCCACCTCATTGGCGGCGTTGAAGACGATCGGGGCGGCCCCGCCCGCCTGCAGCGCCTCACGGGCGAGGCGAAGCGCCGGGAACCGGTCCTCATCCGGCGCTTCAAACGTCAGACGCCCCAGAGCGGCCAGGTCCAGACGGGGGGCCGGCCAGGCGATCCGGTCAGGCCAGGCCAGCGCGCAGGCGATCGGCGTCTTCATATCCGGCGGGCCCAATTGGGCCAGGGTGGAGCCGTCTATGTACTCGACGAGGCTGTGCACGATCGATTCGGGGTGCACCACGACCTCGATCCGCTCGGCGGGCATATCGAACAGATATGCCGCCTCGATCATTTCCAGGCCCTTGTTGGCCATGGTGGCGCTGTCGACGGAAATCTTGGCGCCCATGCTCCAGTTCGGATGGGCCACCGCCTGTTCCGGCGTGATGTCGGCCAGGGCTTCGCGCGGTCGAGTGCGGAACGGGCCGCCCGAGGCGGTCAGCACCAGCTTGGCCACCTGGGCCGGGCGATCGTGCGGAAAGACCTGGAAAATGGCCGAATGCTCGGAATCGACCGGAATCAGCCTGCCCCCGGCCTTGCGCACCCGCTCGATCAGAGCCGGACCGGCGCAGACCAGGCTTTCCTTGTTGGCCAGCGCCAGGGTCGCGCCGGTGGCCGCAGCAGCCCAGGCCGAGCGCAGGCCGGCCGCGCCGACGATGGAGGCCATGACCCAATCGGCCGGACGGGTCGCGGCCTCGATGACAGCCCCCTCCCCCGCCGCGACCTCGACCCCCGACCCGGCCAGGGCGTCGCGCAGCTCGTTCAGCCGCGCGGGATCGGCGGTGACCGCCAGTTTGGGCTTCCAGCGTCGGGCCTGTTCGGCCAGGCGGGCGATGTTGGCGCCGCCGGTCAGGGCTTCGACTTCAAAAGCGCCGCTGCCGGCGGCCTCGGCCTGTTCCATCAGGTCCAGGGTCGAGCAGCCGACGGACCCGGTCGAGCCGAGCACGGTGACGCGGCGGCGGATCATCCCCCCTGGCCCCCGACCGTGATCACCAGCAGGCGCGCGAGGGCGACGATGACGACGGCGAACATCAGGCCGTCGACGCGGTCCAGCAGACCGCCGTGACCGGGAATCAGCTTGCCCGCATCCTTGACGCCGTAGCGTCGCTTCAGGGCGGATTCCCAGAGGTCTCCGGCCATGGTGGCGAGGGCCGCGGCGAAGCCAAGCAGCGCGCCCCAACCCGGGTTGATGCCCATGTCGAGGAAGGTCGCCAGCAGGACGCCCGCGACCGTGCCGGCGGCCAACCCCCCGATGAAGCCGGACCAGGTCTTGTTGGGCGAGAACCGCGGCCACAGCTTGGGCCCGCCCAGCAGGCTGCCGACGAGATAGGCCAGGCTGTCAGAGGACCAGGCGATGATGAAGGCCGAGACGGTCCAGGCCAGGCCGCTTTCGGACGAGCCGTCCCGCAGCCAGATCAGCAGGATCGCGGGCCAACCGAGGTAGAGGACGCCATAGGCGGCATCCAGGGCCTCCTGCCCGCGGCTGCGCGCGAACAGGCCTGCGGCGGCGGCGCAGAACACCAGCATCACCAGCGCCAACGACAGCTGCTCGACATAGGCCGAGATCACGGAGGCGATCAGGCCGAAGGCGACGGCCCCCGCCATCAGCCGCCAGGCCGCCGAGGCGCTCATCATCGCCCATTCAACGGCCAGCAGGGCGCAGGCCAGCAGCATGAGGGCGAGGAACCAGTAGCCGCCGGCCCAGATCGCCACGACGGCGGCGGGCGCCAGCACGAAGGCCGACGCCGCTCTCAATCCTATGTCGCCGGCCCGAAACGCCATCAGCCGGCCGCCCGGGCGACGTCGGCGCCCGACGCCAGACCGCCGTAGCGACGGTCGCGGCGGCGATACTGCTCGACGACGTCGGCCAGGGCCTCGGCGCCGTAGTCGGGCCAGAGGATGTCCTGATAGACGAGCTCGGCGTAGGCGGCTTCCCAAAGCAGGAAGTTGGACAGGCGGCGCTCGCCCGAAGTGCGCACGATCACGTCGACCGGCGGACCGCCTGCGGTCGACAGACCGGCTCCGAGCGTCTCCTCGGTCAGCGGTCCGACGGCCTCGCCGGCCCGCTGACGCTCGAAGTGACGGCGGGCGGCGTCGACGATGTCGGACTGACCGCCGTAGTTGAAGGCCACCTGGAGCAGGAATTTGTCATTGTGGGCGGTGCTCGTCTCCGTGCGGGAGACGATGTCCGCGATGTCGGCCGGCAGACCCTCGCGGCGGCCCAGGATCCGGACACGGACCCCCGCCCGGTCCAGCCGCTTCAGGTCGCTGGCCACATAGGTGCGCACCAGCCCCATCAGGTCGGAGACTTCCTCGACCGGGCGGCGCCAGTTCTCGGTCGAGAAGCCGAACACCGTCAGACACTGGATGCCAAGGGTGGGGGCCGCCTCGATGGTGCGTTTCAGGGCCTGGACGCCCTCGCGATGGCCAAGCGCCCGCGGCAGGCCGCGCGCCTGCGCCCAGCGGCCATTGCCGTCCATGATCAGGGCGACATGGCGCGGCCCGTCCGGCGCGGGCGAAGGCTTCTGAGGTTCAGCGGGCATGACCAGCGGTTATCCTACGGCAAATTTCGCCGTCAAACCTGCATGATCTCGACTTCCTTGGCTTTCAAGGCCTCGTCGATGCGCTTGATGGCCGCGTCCGTGTCCTTCTGGACCTCGGTTTCCATCTTCTTCTGCTCGTCCTGGCTGATTTCGGACGCCTTCTCGGCCTTCTTCAGGTCGTCGTTGGCGTCGCGACGCACGTTGCGGACGGCGATCTTCTGCTGCTCGGAGTATTTGCCCGCCAGCTTGGCCAGGTCCTTGCGGCGCTCTTCGGTCAGCGGCGGGATCGGGATACGCAGGGTCTGGCCGTCGACGATCGGGTTCAGGCCCAGGCCGGCGGCGCGGATGGCCTTCTCGACCGAGACGACCATGCCCTTGTCCCAGACGTTGACCGAGATCATGCGCGGCTCGGGCACGCTGATGGCTGCGACCGCGTTCAGGGGCGAGGTCGAGCCGTAGGCCTCGACCTGGACCGGATCCAGCAGGCCGGCGTTGGCCCGGCCGGTGCGCAGGCCGTTGAACTCTTCCTTGAGGGCGCTGACCGCCTTGTCCATGCGGTCGCGGTAGGTCTTCAGGTCAGGCTTGGCCATGGTATTTTCTCGCGTTCTTTGATGGCTTTGGTCAGGCAGACTTAACGTTCGAAGTTATGACCGTGAAGGTCCCTTCGCCGGTCAACGTCTTCCGCAACGAACCATCCTCACGGATGGAGAAGACCACGATCGGAATGCCCGAGTCACGCATCAGGGCGATGGCCGAGGCGTCCATGACCTTGAGGTCCTTGGCCAGCACGTCGTGGTAGGTCAGGGTCTCGTAGCGGGTCGCGGTCTTATCCTTCTTGGGATCGGCCGTGTAGACGCCGTCGACGCTGGTGCCCTTCAGCAGGGCGTCGCAGCCCATTTCCGCAGCGCGCAGGGCGGCGCCGGAGTCCGTGGTGAAGAACGGCGCGCCGACGCCGGCGGCGAAGATCACCACCCGGCCCTTCTCGAGATGACGCAAAGCCCGCCGGCGCACATAGGGCTCGGCCACGGCATTCATGGTCAGGGCGCTCTGCACCCGGGTCGGCACGCCGATCTTCTCAAGCGCCGCCTGCATGGCCAGGGCGTTCATCACCGTCGCCAGCATGCCCATGTAGTCAGCCGTGGCGCGGTCCATGTCGCCGGCGGCCTTGGACACGCCGCGGAAGATGTTGCCGCCACCGATGACCAGGCAGATCTCGACGCCGTCCCGCGCCACCGAGGCCACGGCTTGGGCGACGGTCGCGACCGTGTTCTGGTCGATGCCGTAAGCCTGATCGCCCATCAGGACCTCGCCCGAGACCTTCAGCAGGACGCGCTTGTAGCGGAACTCGGAAGGGGCGTCGGGCATGGGAAGTCCTTGGGCGGGGGAATCGGCTCCTTATAGGAGGGCCCGGCGCCCGATCAAAGGCCCCGAGGCCCGCCGCCTCATAGTCGAAGGATGATGGTCTCGACGATCGGACGTCGGCTCCAGACCTGCTGGCTGGCCTTCTTGAGCGCCCTCGCCACGGCCTGTTCGACCACGATCTCGTCCTCCAGCGCCTCGCCCTTGAGTCCGCGCACGACCTGTTCGACGCGTTCGGCCAGGTCGTCGAGGATCTCGCCCAGCGGCCGGTCCTCGTCGCCCGGCAGGCCGAGGCCGCGGACGTCGATGTCCGAGACGATCTTGCCGCGCTTGTCCATGGCGAAGCTGACGATCAGGACGCCGTTCGAGGCCGCGTGCTTGCGCTCGCGCAGGGCCTCGCCGGCCTCCTCGACCAGCATGCCGCCGTCGACGAACAGGCGGCCGGACGGCACTTCGTCGATGATCCGCGCCGGCCCGGGGGCCAGCAGCACCATGTCGCCGTTGCGCGGGGTGACGGTTTCCGGGACCTGCATCTCCTTTGCCAGGAGGGCGTGCTCGGCCAGGTGGCGGCGCATGCCATGGGTCGGAACCGCCACGTGCGGCCGCGCCCACTGATACATCTGGCGCAGCTCGTCGCGGCACGGGTGGCCGGAGACGTGGATGCCGGGGTGGTCCTTCTCGGTGTAGAGGCGCACGCCCCGCTCCGAGAGCACGTCCTGCAGTCGGCCGATGGCCAGCTCGTTGCCGGGGATCATCCGCGACGAGAAGATGCAGTGGTCGCCCTTGCCCAGCTTGACGAAGGGATGGGTGCCCTCGGCCACGCGCGACAGAGCCGCCCTCGCCTCCCCCTGGCTGCCGGTGCAGAGGTAGAGGATCTCGTCGGCCGGCCAGACGCGGGCCTCCTGCTCCGACAGGAAGGGCTTCAGGTCCGACAGCATGCCGACTGATTTGGCGGCGGCGGTGATCCGGTGCATCGACCGGCCGGCCAGGGCCACCCGACGTCCTGCGGCCTCTGCGGCGCGGATCACGCTGTCCATGCGCGCGACATTGGAGGCGAAACACCCGACGGCGACCCGCCCCTTCAGCTGGCCGATCAGCTCGGCCAGCTTGACCTTCACAGCGCCCTCAGAGCCGGCGACGCCGTCCTGGAAGACGTTGGTGGAGTCGCAGATCATGGCCAGGACGCCCTCGTCGCCGAGGCGTTTGATCGTGTCCACGTCGGTGCGCTCGCCGACGACCGGATCGTTGTCGATCTTCCAGTCGCCGGTGTGCAGGACTGTGCCCAGCGGGGTCTTGATGGCCAGGCCGTTCGGCTCGGCGATCGAGTGGGTGATGGTGACCATCTCGACCTGGAACGGGCCCAGGTCGATCGAGCCGCCCAGCGGCACCTCGATCAGCTCGACCTCGTCCAGCAGGCCGGCGTCGCGCAGCTTCTCGCGGATCAGATAGGCGGTGAACGGCGTGGCGTAGAGCGGCGCCTTGATACGCGGCCACAGCCAGCCCAGGGCGCCGATGTGGTCCTCGTGCGCGTGGGTCAGTACGATGCCGCGGATGTTCTCGCCTTCGAGATAGGTCGGGTCCGGGACGATGACGTCGACGCCCGGCGTCGAGGGGTCGCCGAAGGTGACGCCGACGTCGACGACGATCCATTCGCGGTTGTCCGCCGGGCCGTAGCCGTAGGCGTTGAGGTTCATGCCGATCTCGTTCGAGCCGCCGAGCGGCAGGAAGACGAGTTCGTTGGTCTTGGTTTTTGTCATTGCTTCCCGAGATGGGTGTTCCGCCGCCAGATTTCGAGCAGGCCGCGGATGGTCAGGTCCGGATCGAACCGGTCGATGGATGTGGTGGCGCCTTCGAACAGCGAGGCGACGCCGCCGGTGCCGATGACGGTCATGGGCTTGCCCCACTCCGCCTTGATGCGTGCGACCAGGCCTTCGATCAGGGCGACATAGCCCCAGAAGACGCCGGACTGCATGTTGGAGACGGTGTCCTTGCCGATCACCTTCTCCGGCTTCTGGATCGCGATGCGCGGCAGCATGGCCGCCGCCTCGTGCAGGGCCTGGAGGCTGAGATTGATGCCGGGCGCGATAACGCCGCCCTCGAAGGCGCCGTCGGCGGCGACCACGTCGAAGGTGGTGGCCGTACCGCTGTCGATGATGATCAGGTCGCCCGGATAGACCAGGTGCGCCCCGATGGCGTTGACCAGCCGGTCAGCCCCCGCCTCGCTCGGCTTCAGGATGCGCACCGGAATGCCCAGGTCGACATTGTCGCCAATAACCAGCGGCTCGACGTGCAGATAGCGTCGCGACAGGTTGCGCAGATTGAAGATCGACTGCGGCACCACGCTGGAGATTATGCAGCCGTCCAGCTGACCGATGGTCAGGCCGCGCATGGTCAGCAGCTGGCTCAGCCAGACAGCGTACTCGTCGGCGGTGCGGCTGGCGTCGGTTGCCGTGCGCCACTGGGCGATCCACTCGCTCCCGTCATGGACCGCGAACAGCGTGTTGGTGTTGCCCTGCTCGATCGCCAGCAGCATCAGGCTTGCTCCCCGAAGAATACGTCGCCGGCCGAGATCATCCGCAGCGATCCGTCCGCCAGTCTCAGCCTCAGCGCTCCATCGGGCGCCACCCCCTCGGCGCGCCCCGCCAGCGTCTCATTCCCCAGCCGCGCGACGGCCGGACCGTCGAGCCCCGGCGTGCGGGCGCGCCAGGCGTCCAGGACGGGCTCGAAGCCCAGGGTTTCCCAGCGTTCGGCCCATATAGCGAAGGCCTCGGCCAGTTTCGCGGCCGCGCCGTCGATCGCCGGCACGGCCACCACATCGCCGCGCAAGTGCTGGGACAAAGCCGTCGCGGGCCGCTCGGTCGCCGGCGGCGCATGGGCCAGGTTCACGCCTATGCCGACGGCCAGCCACAGACCGCCGCGAGCGTGCATGCCGGACTCGACCAGGATGCCCGAGGCCTTGTCGCCCGCCAGCATCACGTCGTTGGGCCATTTGATCGTCACCAGCGACGGCGGCGCATAGGCGTCCAGCAGGTCGGCGACGGCCAGGGCCGCCACGAAGGTCACCTGGGCCGCCTCGGCCGGCGGCTTGCGCGTGGCGGTGAGCAAGGTGGCGAACAGGTTGCCCGTATCGCTCTCCCAGGCCCGGCCGCGACGCCCCCTGCCCGCGGTCTGGCTGCGCGCGACGATCCACAGCGGGCCGGTCTCGCCGGCTTCGGCCCGGCGACGGGCCTCCGCATTGGTGGAGTCGACGTGATCGAGCAGCAGGATGGGGGCGCCGGGCATCGGCGCCCTATTGGACTCCGAAGCCCTGGGCGGCGGCCTTGCTGAGCGGCTCGAGCCAGGTCAGCGCAACCATCACCAGCGGGAAGCAGAAGACCGCCGACGCCCAGGCGATGGTCTTGGCTTCGATCGGCGCCTTGTCCGTGGCCGCCGTCCCTTCCGGGGCCGGGTCGAACCACATCACCTTGATGATGCGCAGATAGTAGAAGCCGGCCACGACCGAGGCGACCAGGCCGGCTGCGCCGACCTGCCAGTAGCCCGCATCGGCGGCGGCGCCGAAGACGGCCCACTTGCCCCAGAAGCCCGACAGCGGCGGCATGCCAAGCACCGACAGCGACAGCACGGTCAGGGCCAGGGTGGTCACCGGACGATCCTTGCGAAGGCCGGCGAGGTCCTGGATGCGGCGGATCGGACGGCCGTTGCGGCTCAGCGACAGCAGGATGGCGAAGAAGCCGATCTGGTCGATGACGTACAGGGTCATGAACAGCAGCATGGCCTGGATGCCGACCGTGGTGCCGGCGACGATGCCGAGCAGGGCGTAGCCGATGTTGGCGATCGACGAATAGGCGAGCAGGCGCTGGATGTCTTTCTGGGCCAGGCCGCCGAAGGCGCCGACGGCGAAGCTGATCAGCGAGATCATAACCAGGACCTGGGCCCACTGGTCGTGCGAGCCGGCGAAGGCGCCTTCCAGGGTGCGGGCGATCAGCACCATGGCGGCGACCTTGGGGGCCGTGGCGAACAGGGCGACGACGGGGGTCGGGGCGCCTTCATAGACGTCCGGGGTCCACATGTGGAACGGCGCGGCCGAGATCTTGAAGGCCAGGCCGCAGATCAGGAACACCAGGCCGAAGATCAGGCCGGTCGACGGGTTGGCGGCGGCGAAGGCGGCGATGTCCTCGAAGCGCATCGAGCCGGCGAAGCCGTAGATCAGGCTGGCGCCGTACAGCAGCAGGCCCGACGACAGGGCGCCGAGGACGAAATACTTCAGGCCCGCTTCCGAGGCCTTCAGGTCGTCGCGGTGGAAGGCGGCCAGGACGTAGAGCGCCAGCGAGTGCAGCTCGATGCCGACGTAGAGCGAGATCAGGTCGCCCGACGAGGCCATCATGCCCATGCCGGCGGAGGCCAGCACGATCAGGATCGGATATTCGAAGCGCTCGATGCGGTTGCGGTGCATCCAGCCGTCGCCCAGCACGATGGCCACCGCACCGGCGAGGAAGATCAGCGCCTTGCCATAGACGGCCAGCGGGTCCGCGACATAGGCGCCGTTGAAGGCCTGCCCCAGCGGGCCGGTGACGGCGATGGCCGTGGCGGCGACCAGCAGCAGGGCCGAAAGGATAGACACCACGCGGGCGCTGCCGCCGAAGGCGCCGACCATGAGCAGAACCAGGCCGCCGACGGCGAGGGTCGCTTCCGGAGCCGAGAGATGAAGAGCTGTGATCAGATCAGGCATCAGGGTCTCACCCGCCGATCGCGGCGCGATAGGTGGTCGTCAGGGCCTCGACCGAGGCGGCGGTGTAGTTCAGCACCACATCCGGCTGGACGCCCAGCCAGATGGTGCCGACGATCAGCGGCACGAAGATCAGCAGCTCGCGCTTGTCGATGTCCGTGATGGTCTTCAGCGCCGGGTTGGTGATCTCGCCGAACATGACGTTGCGGTACAGCGTCAGGGCGTAGACCGCCGAGAAGATTACGCCCGAGGCCGCGAACAGCGCCGTCCAGGTCGACACCTCATAGATGCCGGTCATGGTCAGGATCTCGCCGATGAAGCCCGAGGTGCCCGGCAGGCCGACGTTGGCCATGGTGAACATCAGGAAGATGGCGGCGAACCACGGCATCTTCGACGTCAGGCCGCCGTAGAAGGCGATCTCGCGGGTGTGCATGCGGTCGTAGACCACGCCGACGCAGAGGAAGAGCGCGCCCGAGATCAGGCCGTGGCTCAGCATCTGGAAGACGGCGCCCTGCACGCCCTGATCGTTGCCGGCGAAGATGCCCATGGTCACGAAGCCCATGTGGGCGACCGACGAATAGGCGATCAGCTTCTTGATGTCGGTCTGACGGAAGGCGACCAGCGAGGTGTAGACGATGGCGATCGCCGACAGGGTGAAGACCAGCGGGGCGAACATCTCGGACGCCTGCGGGAACATCGGCAGGTTGAACAGGATGAACCCGTATCCGCCCAGCTTCAGCAGGATGCCGGCCAGGATGACCGAGCCCGCCGTCGGGGCCTGCACGTGGGCGTCGGGCAGCCAGGTGTGCACCGGCCACATCGGCATCTTCACCGCGAACGAGGCGAAGAAGGCGAGCCAGAGCAGCGGTTGGGCCTCGACCGGGAACGGGAATTCCTTGAGCGCCGGAATGCTGGTGGTGTCGGCGGTGTGCGCCATCCACAGCATGGCCAGGAGCATCAGCACCGACCCGAGCAGGGTGTAGAGGAAGAATTTGTACGCCGCATAGATGCGGTTCGCCCCGCCCCACACCCCGATGATGATGAACATCGGCACCAGGGTGCCTTCGAAGAAGATGTAGAACAGGAACAGGTCCAGCGCCGTGAAGACGCCGATGACCAGCGTCTGCAGCACCAGGAAGGCGATCATGTAGTCGACGACGCGGTCCTTGATCGTGGTCCAGCTGGCCAGAATGCACAGCGGCATCAGGAAGGCGGTCAGCAGGACGAACAGGATCGAGACCCCGTCCACGCCCAGGAAATACTGGGCGCCGGCGAACCACTCATAGCGTTCGACGAACTGATAGGCCGAGCTGGTGTGGTCGAACGAGCCGACCAGGACGACCGAGACGACCAGGGTGACGAGGGTCGTACCCAGGGCGATCCAGCGCGCGGCGTTGTCGGCCGAACCCTTGTTCAGCAGACGGGCCAGCAGGATCAGCCCCGCGCCGACCAGCGGCAGGAAGGTGACGACGCTCAGGATGAAGGGGATCTGGGGCAAGATCAGGCTCCCCACGCATAGATGGCGTAGGCGAGGAAGCCGGCCACGCCGAGCAGCATCACGAACGCATAGTGATAGACATAGCCGGACTGGATCTTGGCCAGGCGAGCCGCGGATTTCAGCGAGGCCCAGGCCGCGCCGTTCGGGCCGAAGCCGTCGATGATCTTCACGTCGCCGACCTTCCAGAACAGGTCGCCGATGGCCTTGGCGCCGCGGACGAAGACCGCGTCATAGAGCTCGTCGAAGTACCACTTGTTGTAGAGGAAGGCGTGGACCACGCCGCCACGATCGGCCATCCGGCGCGCCATGCCCTCCTTGAGGACATAGAGCCAGAAGGCGAACAGGCTGCCGAACACGGTCATGACCAGCGGCGACCACTTCACCCAGGTCGGAACCTCGTGGGCGTCGTGAAGGACGTGGTTGTGCGGGCCCGAGAAGATGGCGGCGCGCCAGAACTCGCCCTCGTGATGGCCGATGAAGTACGGCGCGAAGACGAAGCCGGCCGCGACGGCGCCGATCGACAGGACCAGCAGAGGCAGCAGCATCACCCAAGGGCTCTCATGCGGCTGCAGCGGGCCATGGTGGTGGTCGTCGCCGGCGATCGGCTCCGAGTGGGTTTCGAGCTGGGCGTGCGACGAGTGATCGTCGTGGTGGCCGTTGTCGCCGTGCGCGTGGTGGTCGGCGTCCTTCCAGACGGGCTTGTTGTGGAAGGTCATGAACACCAGTCGCCACGAATAGTAGGCGGTCAGGCCGGCGGCGAGGATGCCGACGAAGAAGGCGAACAGGCCGATCGGCGAGTGGCCCGAGGCCGCGGCCGCATAGGCGCTCTCGATGATCGCGTCCTTCGAATAGAAGCCGGCGAAGCCGCCGATCTCGGGGATGCCGAGGCCGGTGATGGCGATCGTGCCGATGGTCATCACCGCGTAGGTGATGGGCAGCAGCTTGGCCAGGCCGCCCATGTTCCGCATGTCCTGCTCGTGGTGCATGCCGTGAATCACCGAGCCGGCGCCCAGGAACAGCAGCGCCTTGAAGAAGGCGTGGGTGAACAGGTGGAACATGGCCGCCTCATAGGCGCCCACGCCGGCCGCGAAGAACATGTAGCCGAGCTGCGAACAGGTCGAATAGGCGATGACCCGCTTGATGTCGTTCTGGGCCAGGCCGACGGTCGCGGCGAACAGGGCCGTGACGGCGCCGATGACGGCGACGATCTGGCCGGCGATCGGCGCGTATTCGAAGATCGGGCTCAGCAGGCAGACCATGTAGACGCCGGCGGTGACCATGGTCGCCGCGTGGATCAGGGCCGACACCGGGGTCGGGCCCTCCATGGCGTCCGGAAGCCAGGTGTGCAGGAAGAACTGGGCCGACTTGCCCATGGCGCCGATGAACAGCAGGAAGGCGGCCAGGTCGAGCGCCGACCAGGTATGGCCCAGGAAGTCCCAGCCGGTCGCTTCACGCGAGGCGATCATCGGGAACAGCTCGGCGAACTGGATCGTGCCGAACATCCAGAAGATGGTGAAGATGCCCAGGGCGAAGCCGAAGTCGCCGACGCGGTTGACCACGAAGGCCTTGATGGCGGCGGCCGAGGCGGTCGCCTTCTTGTACCAGAAGCCGATCAGAAGATAGGACGCCAGGCCCACGCCTTCCCAGCCGAAGAACAGCTGCATGAAGTCGGCGGCGGTGACCAGCGCCAGCATGGCGAAGGTGAACAGCGACAGGTAGGCGAAGAACCGCGGCTTGTCCGGGTCCTCGGCCATGTAGCCCCAGGAATACAGGTGCACGAGCGACGACACGGACGTCACCACCACCAGCATGACCGCCGACAGGGCGTCGATCCGGATCGACCAACTCGACTGGAAGTCGCCGACGTTGATGAAGGGCGCGACGTGGACGGTGAACGGCTCGAGGCCGCCCCAGGTCCACTGGCTGAACACCGTCCAGGCGACGGCGCACGAGAAGAACAGCAGCCCGGTGGTGACCGCCTGCGAGGCGACGTCGCCGATGCGGCGGCCGCTCAGGCCGGCGATCGCGGCGCCCAGCAGGGGCGCGAAGACACCGAGAGTGACAAGGAGCTCGAGGTTCACGATCAGCCCTTCATGACCGAGGCGTCGTCCACGGCGATGTCGCCGCGGTTGCGGAAGAAGGTCACCAGGATGGCCAGGCCGACGGCCGCTTCAGCGGCGGCGACGGTCAGGACGAACATGGCCATGATCTGCCCGGACACGTCGTTCAGATAGGCCGAGAAGGCGACGAAATTGATGTTCACCGCGAGCAGGATCAGCTCGATCGACATCAGGATGATGATGACGTTCTTGCGGTTCACGAAGATGCCGAAGACGCCGATGGTGAACAGGATGGCGGCGACCGCCAGATAGTGCTGCAGGGTGACGACCATCAGACCAGATCCTCCGGGGTGACGCCCGCGCCGGTCGTGACCGACTTCACTTCCATGGCCTTCTTGGCGTCGCGGCCGACCTGGCGGGCGACGTCCTGGCGCTTGACGTGCGGCTTGTGGCGCAGCGTCAGGACGATGGCGCCGATCATGGCGATCAGCAGGACGATGCCGGCCGCCTGGAAGAAGTAGACGTAGTCCGTGTAGAGCACGCGCCCGATGGCCTCGACGTTGCTGGCCTCAGCCAGCGGCGCCGCCGGAGCCGTGGCGTTCGCGGCCGCGCCGTTGCTGGCGACCACGAGCGAAACCATGACCATCTCGGCCAGCAGGATGCCCGCCACGATCACCGCCAGCGGCAGGTATCGCGCGAACCCTTCGCGCAGCCGGACGAAGTCGACGTCCAGCATCATGACGACGAACAGGAACAGCACCGCGACGGCGCCCACGTAGACGACGACGAGCAGCATCGCCAGGAACTCCGCCCCCAACAGGACGAACAGCCCCGCCGACGAGAAGAACGACAGGATCAGCCACAGCACGCTGTGCACGGGGTTGCGGGCGGTGACGACCATCAGGCCGCCCGCCACGGCAACCGCCGCGAGGAGATAGAAGGCAATGCCTTGCAACATCGGAGGCGCGAGCCCCTTTCGGTTATGGGCGGCGATCCCGTCCGGAATCGCCCTCCCCGTTCAGCGGTTGCGCCTTAGCGGTAAGGCGCGTCGAGTTCCAGATTCTTCGCGATCAGCCGCTCCCAGCGGTCGCCGTTCGCGAGCAGTCGATCCTTGTCGTAGAGCAGTTCTTCGCGGGTCTCGGTGGTGAACTCCGAGTTCGGTCCCTCGACGATCGCGTCCACCGGGCAGGCCTCCTGGCACAGGCCGCAGTAGATGCATTTCACCATGTCGATGTCGTAGCGGGTCGTGCGGCGGCTGCCGTCGGCGCGCGGTTCGGCCTCGATGGTGATGGCCTGGGCCGGGCAGATCGCTTCGCACAGCTTGCAGGCGATGCAGCGCTCTTCGCCGTTGGCATAGCGGCGCAGCGCGTGCTCGCCGCGGAAGCGCGGCGACTGCGGGTTGCGCTCGAACGGATAGTTCACCGTGGCCTTCGGCTTGGCCATGTATTTCAGCGACAGCCCGATCGCGCCGACGGCGTCGATCAGGAGTGCGCCCTTCGCGGCCTGGACGATGCGGTTCAACATTACTGTTTCGCTCCGGTGACGCCGCGGCAATTCTCTTCCTTGCGCGGGTCGTCTTCCTTGGTGTTGGCGCACAGGCGCACACGTTCGTTGTACTGACGCTCGATCGCGTCCTGCCGGCGCTGCCACTGATACACCGAGGTGGGCTCGGCCTCATAGGACGGCACCGTGCAGGCGCTCGTCGAAGCGGCGGCCAGCAGCAGGATGAGGGCGAGCGGGCGGTTCATCAGGCGCCCACCCCGAAGACGCGCCAGGCGGCGACGACGACGACAGCGACCAGCGACGTCGGCAGGAAGATCTTCCAGCCCAGGCGCATCAGCTGGTCGTAGCGGTAGCGGGGCACGAAGGCCTTCACCAGCGCGATCATGCAGAACCAGAAGACGATCTTGGTGAAGAACACGAAGAAGTAGAACAGGTTGGCCAGGAATTCCGGCCAGGACTGCAGGAAGTCGGTCGGGAAGCCCGGATTCCAGCCGCCGAAGAACAGCAGGCTGATCATGGCGCACATGAAGACGATGTTGGCGTACTCGCCGATCATGAACAGCAGGTACGGGGTCGAGGAGTACTCGACCTGATAACCGGCCACGAGCTCCGACTCCGCTTCCGGCAGGTCGAACGGCGGGCGGTTGGTCTCAGCCAGGGCCGAGACGAAGAAGACGATCGCCATCGGGAACATGACGATGATGGTCGGCAGGGTGGCGATGCCGCCGCCGAAGGCGAACCAGTTCCAGAACCAGCCGGTCTGCTGGGTCACGATCTGGGTCAGGTTCATCGTGCCGGCCAGCAGGATCACGTTGATGATCACCAGGCCGATCGAGACCTCGTAGGACACCATCTGCGCCGCCGAGCGGAGCGAACCGAGGAACGGATACTTCGAGTTCGAAGCCCAGCCGCCCATTATGATGCCGTACACGCCCAGCGAGCTGATCGCGAAGATGTACAGGATGCCGACGTTCAGGTCGGAGATGACCCAGCCCGGCGCGAACGGAATGGCCGCCCAGGCGACGAAGGCCAGGATGAAGGTCAGCAGCGGCGCCAGCAGGAAGACGACCTTGTCCGAGCCGGCCGGGACGACGATTTCCTTCAGGACGAATTTGAAGAAGTCGGCGAACGACTGCAGCAGGCCGAAGGGGCCGACGACGTTGGGGCCTTTGCGCATCTGCACGCCCGCCCAGATCTTGCGGTCGGCCAGCAGCAGGAAGGCCAGCGAGATCAGGATCCCGACGGTGACGAGCAGGATGCCGCCCGCCGTGGCGAGGGTCCAGCCGAGAGGAGTGGTCCAGAAGTCCATGGGGCCTTACTCCGCAGCCATCGCGACCGGAGCCGTCCGGATGGCGGACAGCTCGGCCATGGTCACGCTGGCGCGCGCGATCGGGTTGTTCAGGTAGGGGTCGCGGACGGCCGAGCCGAAGGCCACATCGCCCAGGTCGCCCTTCTTGCCGAGGGCGGCGACGTCGAACGACGCCGGAGCCGGCAGGTAATCGACGCGGCCGAAGGTCGGATGATCGGCCATCAGCTTCGAACGCAGGGCGTCGAGGGTATCGTACGGCAGGGTCTGGCCGACCATCGCCGACAGGGCGCGCAGCACGGCCCAGTCTTCCTTGGCCTGGCCCTTCGGGAAGACCACGCGGTCCGCCAGCTGAACCCGGCCCTCGGTGTTGACGTACAGGCCCGACTTCTCGGTGTAGGCGGCGCCCGGCAGGATGACGTCGGCGCCTTGCGCGCCGCGGTCGCCGTGACTGCCCAGATAGACCTTGAAAGCCTTCGAGGCCGAGGCGTCGATCTCGTCGGCGCCGAGCAGGAACAGCACGTCGAGCGCACCCTTCTGGGTCATTTCGGCAGCGCTCAGGCCGCCCTCGCCCGGGACGAAGCCCATGTCCAGGCCGCCCACGCGCGCGGCGGCCGAGTGCAGGACGTTGAAGCCGTTCCAGCCGTCAGCGACGACGCCGACCTTCTTGGCCAGGGCGCCGAGAGCGTTGAGCACGGCCGCGCCGTTCTCACCGGCCAGAGCCGCCGAGCCGACGATGATCGCCGGACGTTCGGCCTTGGTCAGGAAGTCCATCGCCGCCTTCGGCAGCTTGGCCAGGGTCTTCGTACCGGCGCCGAGGTAGGCGTAGTCGTACGTCAGGGCGACCTGCTCGCCGATCAGGCCGATCTCGGCCTTGCCCGCCAGCCAGGTCTTGCGCAGGCGCGCATTCAGCAGCGGCGCCTCGGTGCGCGGGTTGGCCCCGACGATCAGGACGGCGTCCGCGTTTTCAATGCCTTGCAGGCCGGAGTTGAACAGCCAGCCTTCACGAGGGCCGTAGCCCAGGACAGCGCCGTCCTGGCGGCAGTCGGTGTTGGCCGAGCCCAGCGCGCGGAACAGGTCGAGCGTCGCCTTCATCGACTCGGCGTCCTGCAGGTCGCCGGCGATCACGCCGATCTTGTCGGCGCTGGCGGCCTTCAGCTTGTCGGCGACGACGGTCAGGGCCTCTTCCCACGAAGCGGCGCGCAGTCGGCCGTCCTCACGGACGTACGGTCGATCGAGGCGCTGGCGCTGCAGGCCGTCGACGGCGTAGCGGCTGATGTCCGACAGCCACTCCTCGTTGATGCCCTCGTTGACGCGCGGAAGGATGCGCATCACCTCGGCGCCCTTGGCGTCGGCGCGGATGTTCGAGCCCAGGGCGTCCATGACGTCGATGGTCTCGGTCTTCTTCAGCTCCCACGGGCGGTAGTGGTACTGCCACGGACGGTGCGTCAGGGCGCCGACCGGGCAGAGGTCGTTGACGTTGCCCGACAGCTCGGAGTCGATGTTCTTCTCGAGGTAGGTCGTGATCTCGGCGTCCTCGCCACGCGAGATCATGCCGATGTCCGGCACGCCGGCGACCTCGGTGATGAAGCGGACGCAACGGGTGCACTGGATGCACCGCGTCATGAACGTCTTCACGGTCGGGCCCATGTTCTTTTCTTCGACCGCGCGCTTGTTCTCGGCATAGCGCGAGCCGTCGCGGCCGTAGCCGACGGCCTGGTCCTGCAGGTCGCACTCGCCGCCCTGATCGCAGATCGGGCAGTCCAGCGGGTGATTGATGAGCAGGAACTCCATCACCCCTTCGCGGGCCTTCTTGACCATCGGCGTGTCGGTGAAGATCTCCTGGCCCTCGGCGGCCGGGAGGGCGCACGAAGCCTGCGGCTTCGGCGGTCCGGGCTTCACCTCGACCAGACACATCCGGCAGTTGCCGGCGATCGACAGACGCTCGTGGTAGCAGAAGCGCGGAATTTCATGGCCGGCCTTTTCGGCGACCTGGAGCACGGTCATGCCGGGCTCGAATTCGACTTCTACGCCGTTGACCTTGGCGACGGGCATCAGCGGGCCTCTTGCTCAGCCGAGACGGAATACTGTTCCGTCGCGGTCGCTCCATCGGGGAGCGTCGTGTTGATGGTGATGGCGTCGCCGTCAAGGACGAAGCGCACCACAGGATCGCCGGACTGGTTCATCCAGCGGTTTTCTTCGGGGGTCGGCCGATCGACGGCCTTCCAGGTGACCACATCGCCGTCGACGCGGCACTGCGCCCGCATCCGCCCGCCGTCGACCGGCGCGCGCCACGAGGCGTTGACGACCGGGCCTTCCAGCCCGTCGATCGAAATGGCCGACAGGGTCTGGCCGTGGATCGCCGCCAGGCCCGCGCGGCAGACGCGGCGCAGTTCGGCGGCGGTCAGTACGACCGGCGCGGCCGGGGCGACAGCGGCAGCGGCCTTCGCCTCGGGAGCCGCCTTCGCCGCCGGCGCAGCCGTCTCCGAGCGCTCGCCGCAAGCGGTGAGCGTCAGAGCGGTCAGTGCGATGACGGCGGAAGCGCGCATGCCTACTCCGCCGCGATCGCGTGGCCGGCGAAGTTCGCGCGGCGGCTGCGATAGTTGGAGATCCGTTCTTCGATCTCGTGGCGGAAGTGACGGATCAGGCCCTGCACAGGCCACGCCGCGGCGTCGCCGAGGGCGCAGATGGTGTGGCCTTCGACCTGGCCGGCGACGTCCAGCAGCAGGTCGATTTCCGACGGGTCGGCCTCGCCGATCGACATGCGCTCGAGCACGCGCCACATCCAGCCGGTGCCCTCACGGCAGGGCGTGCACTGGCCGCAGCTCTCATGCTTGTAGAAGTACGAGATGCGGGCGATCGCCTTCACCAGGTCGGTGGAGTTGTCCATGACGATGACCGCCGCGGTGCCGAGGCCCGAGCGCATTTCGCGCAGGCTGTCGAAGTCCATCAGCGCCGTTTCGGACATCTCGCGGGTGATCAGGGGTACCGACGAACCGCCCGGGATGACGGCCTTCAGATTGTCCCAGCCGCCGCGCACGCCGCCGCAGTGCTCTTCGAGCAGTTGCTTCAGCGGGATCGACATCGCCTCTTCGACGTTGCACGGCCGGTTCACGTGGCCGCTGATGGTCATCAGCTTGGTGCCCGTGTTGTTCGGACGGCCGAAGCCGGCGAACCACTCGGCGCCGCGACGCAGGATGGTGCCGACGACGGCGATCGACTCGACGTTGTTGACCGTGGTCGGGCAGCCGTAGAGGCCCGCGCCGGCCGGGAACGGCGGCTTCAGGCGCGGCTGGCCCTTCTTGCCTTCCAGGCTCTCCAGCAGGGCCGTCTCTTCGCCACAGATGTAAGCGCCGGCGCCGTGGTGGATGTAGACGTCGAAGTCCCAGCCGTGGACGTTGTTCTTGCCGATCAGGCGGGCCTCGTAGGCCTCCTTGACGGCGGCCTCCATGCGCTCGCGCTCCAGCACGTACTCGCCGCGCAGGTAGATGTAGCAGGCGTGCGCCTGCATCGCGAAGGAGGCGATCAGGCAGCCCTCGATCAGCAGCTGCGGATCGTGGCGCATGATCTCCCGGTCCTTGGCGGTGCCGGGTTCGGATTCGTCAGCGTTGACCACCAGGTAGTGAGGACGGTCCTTCACTTCCTTGGGCATGAAGGACCACTTCAGGCCGGTCGAGAAGCCGGCGCCGCCGCGTCCGCGCAGGCCCGAGTTCTTGACGTTGGTGATGATCCAGTCCCGACCGAGGTCGAGCATGTCCTTGGTGGCGTTCCACGCGCCGCGCTTCTTCGCCCCGTCCAGCGTCCAATCCTGGAGGCCGTAGAGGTTGGTGAAGATGCGATCCTTGTCTTGGAGGATTCCGACCATGATTCAGTCCAGCTCCGCCATGCGGCGGCGGTGATAGCGAGTGCGCATGAAGATGGCGGCGAGCATCAGCGCCCAACCGACCGCCAGCGCGGCGTAGCCGATCCAGAGCACGACCTGACCGGCCGCGCCCAGGACGTTCGAGCCCCAGACGGCGATGGCGCCCAGGATGACGAAGGCGAAACCCGCCAGCCGCGGGGCGCGCGCGACCGCGCGCAGCTCGGCGCGGTACTTGGCGATCGCCGCCTCATCTGACAGGTCCGGCCGCGTCATGCCGGGACCGGATCGCTGTTCGGGAGCTTCTTGATCTTCTTGGCCGCCGAGCCGTCGTAAAGCTTCGGATCGGTCAGGGTCAGGGCCCCGCCTTCCGGCTCCGAGCTCTTGCGGCCCACGCGCGACCCCGGCTTGGGCTTCTTGCCGGCGGCGAAGTCGTCGATGATCTGGCCGATCGTCTCCGGCGTCAGATCTTCGAAATAGTAGTCGTTGATCTGGGCCATCGGCGCATTGGCGCAGGCGCCCAGGCATTCGACTTCCTGCCAGGTGAAGCGACCGTCGGCGGACAGCGTGTCCTTCGGACCGATCTTGTCCTTGCAGACCTTCATCAGCTCGTTGGCGCCGCGCAGCATGCACGGCGTCGTGCCGCAGATCTGGATCAGCGCGCTCTTACCGACCGGCTCGAGCATGAACATGGTGTAGAAGGTCGCGACCTCGAGCACCCGGATGAAGGGCATGCCCAGCAGCTCGCCGATGGCGCGGATGGCGGGCTCCGAGACCCAGCCCTCCTGCTTCTGGACCAGCCACAGGATCGGGATCACCGCCGACTGACGACGGTTCTCGGGATATTTGGCGATCCACCAGTCGGCCTTGGCCTTGGTCGCCTTCGAGAAGGCGAACGAGGCAGGCTGTTCCTTGGCGAGGCGACGAACAGACATCAGACTTCCAATTCCGAGACGACGACGCCTTCGCCGACCATCTTCTTGCGGATCGTCAGCAGCTTGTGCTGACCCTGCCGCGTGACCAGGATGTTGTGGTAGACCGCCGTCCCGCCGGCGTCGTTGACCGCGTAGTTGACGACCTGCCAGCCTTGCCGGACCAGATCGCTCAGGGGCTTGTCGCTCATCGATCGACCTCCCCGAACACGATGTCGAGCGAGCCGAGGATGGCCGACACGTCGGCCAGCATGTGGCCGCGGTTCATCCAGTCCATCGCCTGCAGCGAGCGGAAGCCCGGCGCCGAGATCTTCACGCGATACGGCTTGTTGGTGCCGTCGGACACCAGATAGATGCCGAACTCGCCCTTGGGCGCTTCGACCGAGGCGTAGACCTCGCCCTCGGGCGTCTTGAAGCCTTCGGTGTAGAGCTTGAAGTGGTGGATCAGGGACTCCATCGACCGCTTCATCTCACCGCGGCGCGGCGGAACGATCTTGTTGTCCTCGATCATCACCGGCTCGCCGGGGCAGTTGCGCAGCTTGTGGATGCACTGCTCCATGATCCGCACCGACTGCTTCATCTCCTCGATGCGGCAGAGGTAGCGGTCCCAGCAGTCGCCGTTCTTGCCGACCGGCACATCGAACTCGAGGTCCGCATAGCACTCGTACGGCTGCGACTTGCGCAGGTCCCAGGCGATGTCCGAGCCGCGGATCATCACGCCGGTGAAGCCCCACTCCAGCGCCTGCTGTTTGGTGACCACGCCGATGTCGACGTTGCGCTGCTTGAAGATGCGGTTCTCGGTGACGAGGGACTCGATGTCCTTCAGCGCCGCCGGGAACTCGGCGCACCAGCGGCCGATGTCGTCGATCAGGTCCGAGGGCAGGTCCTGATGGACGCCGCCCGGGCGGAAATAGTTGGCGTGCAGGCGAGCGCCGCAGGCGCGCTCGTAGAACACCATCAGCTTCTCGCGCTCCTCGAAGCCCCAGAGCGGCGGCGTTAGGGCGCCGACGTCCATGGCCTGGGTCGTCACGTTCAGCAGGTGCGAGAGGATGCGACCGATTTCCGAGTACAGGACCCGGATCAGCTGGGCGCGGTACGGGACCTCGACCGCCAGCAGCTTCTCGATGGCCAGGCAGAAGGCGTGCTCCTGGTTCATCGGCGCGACGTAGTCGAGGCGATCCAGATAAGGCACGTTCTGGAGGTAGGTGCGCGCCTCCATCAGCTTCTCGGTGCCGCGGTGCAGCAGGCCGATGTGCGGGTCGACGCGGGTGACCAGCTCGCCGTCCAGCTCCAGCACCAGGCGGAGCACGCCGTGCGCGGCCGGGTGCTGCGGGCCGAAATTGATCGTGAACTTGCGGTCGTCCATGGCGCGCGCGTGGTCGGTCCGGCCGTCATGGGGCATGTCGTCGAACACGTCGGTCGCGCCGATCGGGGCCGGAATGCTGGAAGCTTCGGCCATCAGCCCTTCACCTTCTCGTCGCCCGGCAGGACCGGGGCCGGATACTCCGCACCCTCCCACGGGGAGAGGAAGTCGAAGTTGCGGAACTCCTGGGTCAGCTTGACCGGCTCGTAGACGACCCGCTTCTCGGTCTCGTCGTAACGGACCTCGACATAGCCGGTCATCGGGAAGTCCTTGCGCAGCGGATGCCCCTGGAAGCCGTAGTCGGTCAGCAGCCGGCGCAGGTCCGGGTGGCCCGAGAACAGCATGCCGTACATGTCGAACGCCTCGCGCTCGAACCAGTCGGCGCACGGGAAGACCGACACCGCGCTCGGCACCGGCTTCACTTCGTCCGTCGTCACCTTGACGCGCAGGCGCGCGTTCCGGGTCAGCGACAGCAGGTGGTAGACAACCTCGAACCGCTCTTCACGATCCGGGAAGTCGACGCCGCAGACGTCCAGAAGCTGCTGGAAGCCGAAACGGTCGCGCAGCGCCGTCAGCACCTCGACGATGCTGTCGCGCTCGGCGATCAGCGTCAGCTCGCCGAACGCCACCTGAGCCTGGACGCCCAGCGCCCCGACCATCTCGGCGCCCAGCGGCGTCAGCAGGCCTTCGAACTCTTGTTGCTTCACCAGAGAGGTCATCGGTCGATGGTCCCCGTACGGCGGATCTTCTTCTGCAGCTGCAGCAGCCCGTAAAGCAGCGCCTCAGCCGTCGGCGGGCACCCCGGAACGTAAGCATCCACAGGTACAACGCGATCGCAGCCGCGAACAACACTGTAACTATAGTGGTAGTACCCGCCACCGTTTGCGCACGAGCCCATCGAAAGCACGTAACGCGGGTCCGGCATCTGGTCGTATACTTTACGGAGCGCCGGAGCCATCTTGTTGGTCAGGGTTCCGGCGACGATCATCAGGTCCGACTGACGCGGGCTGGCGCGCGGCGCCATGCCGAAGCGCTCCATGTCGAAGCGCGGCATCGAGGCCTGCATCATCTCCACGGCGCAGCACGCCAGACCGAACGTCATCCACATCAGCGAGCCGGTGCGCGCCCAGTTGATGACGTCGTCGAGCGACGTCGTGATGAAGCCCCGCTCGCCGAGCTCGGCGTTCACGGCCTCGAAGAATTTGTCGTGGATGGCCGGATCATAGCCCTGCACCATCGAACGGGCGCCCTGTCCGAAGGCGACCGGCGACGAAGCGCCAGGCCCGATCGGCGAAGCGCCCTGATTGCCGACGCCGATCAGCGGGACCGTGTTGGTCGTCACTGCCATTCGAGCGCGCCCCTCTTCCATTCGTAGATAAAGCCGATGGTGAGAACGCCCAGGAAGACCATCATGGACCAGAAGGCGAACACCATGCCCGCGTGCGACAGGTCGAACATCGACACCGCCCACGGGAACAGGAAGGCGACTTCCAGGTCGAAGATGATGAACAGGATCGACACCAGGTAGAAGCGGACGTCGAACTTCATCCGCGCATCGTCAAAGGCGTTGAAGCCGCACTCGTAGGCCGAGAGCTTCTCCGAGTCGGGGTTCTTGGGGGCCAGCACCCAGGCGGCGATCATGAAGCCGAGCCCGAGCACCGCCGCGATCCCGAGAAAGATCACGATCGGCAGGTATTCGAGAAGGAATGCATTCATCCGGAAGGACCTCGTCCGCCACAGTGGGAGGGGCGGAATCGGCGCTTTCTAGACCGGGAGCCTCACAGGTTCAAACCCATGCGGTGAAAGGTTTTTCTTGAGAATGGTTCGCAGCTGTGCGGACAGCGTGTCGCAGGCCCCGAGCCTTGCCTGAACAGGCCCCCTCCTCTCCCATGCGAGCCTCCTGCTGAAGCTTCCCGGAGAAGGCCCATGGCCGGCGCATCCCGCGTTCTCAATGTCATCGAACGCGTCGGCAACAAGCTGCCGGACCCGGTCTTCCTCTTCCTCTGGCTTATCGGCGCGCTGATCGTGCTGAGCATGGTCGGCGCCGGCCTGGGGTGGGCGGCGGTCAATCCGGTCACCGGCGACACCCTGAGGGCCGAAAGCCTGCTGTCGGCCGAGAATCTGGAGCAACTGTTCATCGGCATGCCCAAGACGCTGGCTGACTTCCCGCCGCTGGGGATCGTCATCACCATCATCTACGGGGCCTCGGTGGCCGAGCGCAGCGGGCTGTTCACCACGGCCATCCGGGGGGCCCTGCTCAACGCACCCCGATTCCTGCTGACGCCGGTCGTGGTCATCACCGGCATGGTCTCGCACCACGCCTCAGACGCGGCCTATGTCGTGGTCATCCCCCTTGCGGCGGTGATCTTCGCTGCCGCCGGCCGCCATCCGCTGGCGGGCCTGGCGGCCGGATTCGCCGCGGTGTCCGGCGGATACGCCGGCAATCTGGTGCCTGGGGCCCAGGACGCCCTACTCCTGGGCATCACCGAGCCGGCGGCCCACCTGATCGACCCGTCCTACTCGGTGAACATCGCCGGCAACTGGTTCTTCATCGTCGGCGTCGTGATGGTCTTCACGCCCATCGTCTGGTTCCTCACGGACCGGATCATCGAGCCGCGGCTCGGCAAATGGACCCCGACCGACGCGTCCCCGGCCACGACGGAGGAAAAGACCCCGCTGACCGCCGCCGAGAAGCGCGGCCTGGCCTGGGCGGGTCTGGCGGTGCTCGGCATGATCGGCCTGTGGACCCTGATCACTCTCCTGCCGGTCTCCCCCTTCGTCGACACCGAGGCCGAGGCGGCGCAGCGCTTCAATCCGCTCTACCGCTCGCTCGCGGCCTTCTTCGCCATAACCTTCTTCGTCTCGGGCGCGGCCTTCGGCGCAGGCGCGGGCAGCGTGAAGAGCCACCGCGACCTGGTGCGGATGATGCGCGAGGGTCTGGTGCAGTTGGCGCCCTACCTCGTCCTGGTCTTCTTCGCGGCCCACTTCGTGGCCATGTTCAACTGGTCGGGCCTCGGGCCCATCCTGGCCATCAACGCCGCCGGCGCACTCCAGCAGGTCGAACTGCCCACGCCCCTGCTGCTGATCAGCGTGGTGCTGGTGTCCTGTTTCTTCGACCTGTTCGTCGGCTCCGCCTCAGCCAAGTGGTCGGCGCTCGCCCCGATCGTGGTGCCGATGTTCATGCTGCTGGGAATCAGCCCGGAGATGACGACCGCCGCCTACCGGATGGGCGACTCGGTCACCAACATCGCGACGCCGCTGATGAGCTACTTCCCGCTGATTCTGACCTTCGCCCAGCGCTGGGACCCGAAATTCGGACTGGGATCGCTGATGTCGACGATGCTGCCCTACGCCGGGTGCTTCCTGGTGGCGGGTCTGACCATGGTGGCGCTCTGGGTGGCGCTCGAGTTGCCGCTGGGGCCGGGCGTCGGCGTGCACTATTCGCCGCCGGCCCCGGAAACCGCCGCCCAGTTCCCGGTCGACGGCGGAATTTCGGGCCCTCAAGCTCCACCGGAACCCGCCGCAGCGGGGGCTTCGAAGGCCGCCGAACGATGATCTCAATTTTTCCTGCGGGGTCGCGCTTGACAGTGCGCCACCCCCCCGCCTAAACGACGCCCCTCGCCGCGGCGCACCAGCGCTTCGGCCGGGAAACGCGGGTGTAGCTCAGTTGGTTAGAGTGCCGGCCTGTCACGCCGGAGGTCGCGGGTTCGAGCCCCGTCACTCGCGCCATTCCTTCTGATGAAGGAATGGCGCACCGCCCTTCCCCAGTAACCTTCTTACGACCAAGCGGCCGTCCTTCGGGGCGGCCGTTTGTCGTTTGCGACCCGGCGTCGCAGTCGCCGCTCCGTTGACGCGAGTCGCTGAACTTTTGCGACCCTGAGGTATTTCGATTTTCGACGTGCTGCATCCCGCAGTGCAACAGGAGCACCCCATGTCGTTCGCGCGCCCTTGCCTGTCCCTCCTCCTGTCCGGCGCCCTGGCGCTCGGGGCCGCGACCCAGGCGGCCGCACAGACGCCGAGCCGCCTTTCCGACCTCGTCGGCGCCCGCGCGGGCCAAGCGGAGGGGGAACTGACCAGCAGGGGCTATCAGGCCACCGGCCGCAGCGAGGTCGTCGGCGACGGCCGGTTGACCTACTGGAAGCGCGGCGATGACTGCGTCGCCATCATGACGCGCGACGGTCGCTACGCATCCATCAACCAGGCAGGCCGTAGCGAATGCGGCGGCGGCGGATCGGACGGCAACGCTGCCGCCGCCGCCGTGGCGGGGGTCGCCCTCGTCGGCCTGGTCGCGGCCCTGGCAGCGCATAACAACCGCCACAACGACGCTGACCGCAACCACGACAGCGAATACCAGCGCGGCTACCAGGCCGGCCTCTACGGCTCCATCTACGACGACCGCCACGAGACCGAGGGCTATCACGAGGGCTATCTCGCCGGTGAGGCCGAGGCGACCAACCGGCGCAACTCCAACTCCCGTTGGGTCCGCCAAGCGCCGCGGGAGGCCCAGGACGCATGCGCCCGCCGCGCCGACGATTTCCAGAGCCGCCCCTACGGCTCCAGCGTGCCGATCGGCGTGCGCGATCTGGGCGGCGGCCAGTATGAGATGACCATGGCGACGGGCAGCTATCGCTCGGTCTGCCGGGTGACCGCGTCCGGAAACGTGCTGTCCATCGATCCCTATTGATGACGCCGGGCGCCCGGGACTTCCCGTTCTACGACGGTCGTCCTTACGCGCCGTCGACCCTCCGGTGGATAGTCGCCCTGGCCGCCGTGGCCGGAGGGGTGGCCGGCCTGTTCTGCGCGCCGCTCTGGTTCGGCCAGGGCGGCTCGCTCCCCGGCGCGATCCTGTTCACAGGACTCTCGTTGCTGGGACTGGCGGTCCTGACCAAGGGGCGGCTCGGCCTGGTGTTCGCGCAGCCGACACGACGCGACGTCGGCCACGGGATCGGGTTCGCCGTCCTCAACCTGGTCGTGACCGTCCTCGTCGGCTGGCTGGTGACCCGGCTCGTTCAGACAGCCGCAAATCCGGTGAACCAAGCGCTGGGCGCGCTAAGCCTGGCCGAGCTGCCGGCCTTCTTCGGGCAGACGGCGTTCCAACTCGTCGGCGAGGAGCTCGTCACCGTCGTTCCCTTTCTCGCGGTGTTGACGCTCGCGCGGCGCGTCGGTCTGGACCGCAGGGCGGCGGTGACGACTGCGGCGCTGCCCGCCGCGCTCCTGTTCGCCGCCATGCATTTCTCGACCTACCAATGGCACATCATCCAGACGGTGGTGATCATCGGCACGGCTCGGCTTGTTCTGCTCGGCGCCTACCTGACGACAAAGAACCTCTGGGCGTCGGTCATCGCCCACATCGTCAACGATTGGACCTTGTTCGCGACCGCGATGCTTCTGGCGGGCGCCGCCGGCCAATCGACCTAGTTGCGGCCCGCGACGAGCACGTTTCGGACCCGGCGGCCCAGGGGATCACGCGACTGCCAGGTCTCGCCGATGTCGGCGTCGATCATGGTGGTGCAGAAGCGCGGGATCAGCATGTTCGGGCGCATGTTGGTGAGGCAGATCCGGTCGCCATCGATGGCCCAGCGCGCCGACAGACGACGGCCATCCGAGAAATGCGCCGAATAGCTGCCGTCCGGGTTGAACCAGTGTTTCACCCAGCCGCCGTCAGGATAGTGGGAAACGACCGTATTGCCGAACGCGTCGTTGATGCCGGCCTTGCCAGGCCCGGCTATGAGACAGGCGACCGCAAAGGTCGCAACGGCAAGCGTACGCAGCATTTAATAGGCCCCTCAACCCTTCCCCGGGCGGACTATTAACAACCGTTTAGGAAATGCCAAGCCTACGACCATGGTTCCATGAATAGTTGACTCTCGCGTGGGGGCTTCTATATCCGCGGCACGTTCGGGACAGGACTGGCGAATCCGCGCCGCCCGCTCGCCCAGAGACAGGGCGGTTCCGCGCTTCGCACGACGACCCGATGCGCGGGCGTCCTTCATCCAGTCCCAAGGACCTATGACCGAATTTTCCCAGCTGGGCCTTTCGCCCACGACCCTGCAAGCGGTCGCCGACACCGGCTACACGACCGCCACCCCGATCCAGGCCCAGTCGATCCCCGTGGCCCTCGCCGGGCGCGACGTGCTCGGCATCGCCCAGACCGGCACCGGCAAAACCGCCGCCTTCACCCTTCCGCTGATCGACCGCCTGTCGAAAGGCCGCGCCCGCGCCCGGATGCCGCGCGCCCTGGTGCTGGCCCCGACCCGCGAACTGGCCGACCAGGTCGCCTCCAGCTTCGAGAAATACGCCAAGGGCACCAAGCTCTCGTGGGTGCTGCTGATCGGCGGCGTGTCGATGGCCGACCAGGTCGCCGCCCTGAACAAGGGCGTGGACGTCCTGATCGCCACCCCGGGGCGGCTGCTCGACCTGTTCGAACGCGGCAAGATGCTGCTGACGGGCGTCGAGGTCATGGTCGTCGACGAAGCCGACCGCATGCTCGACATGGGCTTCATCCCGGACATCGAGCGCATCTTCAAGCTGACGCCGCCGAAGCGTCAGACCCTGTTCTTCTCGGCCACCATGCCGCCGGAGATCACCCGCCTGACCACGCAGTTCCTCAAGGACCCGACCCGGGTCGAGGCCTCGCGTCCGGCCATGACCGCCGAGACCATCACCCAGTACCTGGTGCGCATCCCCTCCTCCGATCCGAAGGCCAAGCGCGCCGCGCTGCGGGCCCTGGTCGGCCGCGAGGACGTCAAGAACGGCATCGTCTTCTGTAACCGGAAGTCGGAAGTCGACATCGTCGCCAAGTCGCTGAAGACCCACGGCTTCGACGCCGCTCCGATCCATGGCGACCTCGACCAGTCGCTGCGCATGAAGACCCTGGCCGACTTCCGCTCGGGCGCGCTGAAGATCCTGGTTGCCTCGGACGTCGCCGCGCGCGGCCTGGACATCCCGGACGTGAGCCACGTGTTCAACTACGACGTAGCCCACCACGCCGACGACTACGTCCACCGCATCGGCCGCACCGGCCGCGCCGGCCGCAAGGGCCAGACCTTCATGATCGTCACCCCGGCCGATGACCGGGCGCTCGACAAGGTCCTGAAGCTGATCAAGATGGACCCGCAAGAGCTGGTGCTGGAAGGCGTCGACTTCTCGGGCGGCCGCCCCTCGCGTCCCGTGGCCGACAAGGGCGAGCGCCCGGCCCGCGGCCGCCGCTCGACCAAGCCGGTCGTCGAGGACACCCCGATCGAGGCGGACCCCGCTCCGGTCGCCGTCGACGCCGAATCCGCGCCCGCCCCTGAAGCCGAAGCCGCCGAAGGAGGCTCGCGTCGTCGTTCGCGCAGCCGTCGCGGCGCCAAGAAGCCGGAGGTCACCGTCGAGGCCGCCTCCGAGGCGCCGTCGGACGTCGTCCAGGCCGCCCCCGCCCCGCAACCGCCTCAGCCGGCGCCGCAGGCCCGCCCGAGCGAGCGTTCTTCGGACCGGTCGTCGGATCGCCGTGGCGGACGTGGCTCGGATCGGGGCTCGGATCGGGGCTCGGATCGGGGCTCGGATCGAGGTTCCGAGCGCGGCGGCGAAGAGCAGCAGCCTTCGCGCGGACGCCCGTTCGGCGACGCCGATATCCCGGCCTTCCTACGCCGCCCGGTCAGCATCAAGGGCTGACGCCGTCGCGCCCGTTTAACCGGGCGTTACGGAACCCGCGCTAGCGTCTCTGATGAAGGGCTCCCGTCGTCGCTGGGGGCCTGCCTCGGGGAACTTCATGACGGCACAGGTCGAAACCACGCTCCGGGGCCCGGACGCCTATTCCATGGCGCGCCGGGCGATCGAGGCGATGGAGAAGGCCGGCGTCTGGCCGACCCCGCTCAATTTCGAACTCTGGGTTCGCTACCTCGGCGATCCCGACAGCGCGCTCGGCCGCGAGATCGAGCGGATGATCGCCGCCAGCGAGCCGTTCACCGAAGCGACCGCCGAGATGCTGGCCGCTGAATACCTGATGCGCGGCCGCCTGACCGACGAGATCTGCGACGCCGGCCGCGTGCTGGATCGCGAGCTGTCCAGCGTCTCCGCCGCCGTGGCCCAGGCCCACCGCTCGCAGGCCGCCTACGGCCGCACCCTCGCCGGCGCCGCCGGCAGCCTCGACAGCGCGGACGACGCCGACGCGCTGAAGACGATCGTCTCGGACCTCAGCGAGGCGACCCGCAAGGCGCAGCAGGAAAACCAGGCTCTCGAGGTCAAGCTGGAGGCCTCGACCCGCGAAGTCGCCCGCCTCAGCCAGCATCTGGAGCAGGTCCGGCTGGACGCCATGACCGACGCCCTGACCAACCTGGCCAACCGCAAGGCCTTCGACGAGCATCTCGACGACGCCTGCGAGAAGGCCCTGCAGAAGGGCGAGGCCCTGAGCCTGGCCGTGCTGGATATCGACCACTTCAAGCGCTTCAACGACACCTGGGGCCACCAGACCGGCGACCAGGTCATCCGATATGTCGCCAGCGTGCTCAGCCGCGCCGCCCAGACGCCACGCATCGCCGCCCGCTACGGCGGCGAGGAGTTCGCCATGATCTTCCCGCGCGAAAGCCTGCCGGAGGTCGAGAAGTCGCTGGAGACCATCCGCAAGGAGATCGCCTCACGCGCCCTGCGCCGTCGCTCGACCAATGACGACCTGGGCGCCGTCACCGTCTCCATCGGCTTCGCGCACCGCCGGGGCGGCGAGCCCGCCGCCAGCCTGCTCGGCCGCGCCGACGCCGCCCTGTACGCCTCCAAGCGCTCGGGCCGGAACAAGGTCACCTGCGCCGACTGGCTCGACGACGCCGCCTAAGGCCCTTTCCCCGAATCCGGATTCGGCCATAGTCGCCCGATGCGCAGCTTTGCTTTCGCCGTCGCCTACTGGGCCCTGTCGATATCCTACACCTTGGCCGCCGTGCTCGCCGCGCTGGCGCCCGGCCGCGAGGCCACCGGCTGGATCATCCGCCGCTATGTGAAACGGATGGTCCAGGCCATGCGCGTCCTGGCCGGCATCAAGATCCAGTATCGCGGCGACGAGCGGCTGCCCGGGGGAGCCTTCATCATCGCCTCCAAGCATCAGAGCTGGGGCGACGGCTTCGCCACCTACGACCGGTTCGCCGACCTCGCCTTCGTCACCGGCGACCATCTCGAGAAATTTCCGCTGATGGCCACGGTGCTGCGCAAGCTGGGCGCCATCGTGGTCAACAACTGCGGCGGCCGCGAAGCCCGCGAGGCCCTCAAGCACCGCGCCGCCGACGCCCACCGCGAAGGCCGCAAGATCCTCATCTATCCGGAAGGCAACCTGGCCAAGGTCGGCGAGAAATTCCGCTACCGCGCCGGCGTCTGGCACATGTACCGCGACTTCGACATGCCGGTCGTGCCGCTGGCCACCAACCTGGGCCTATTCTGGCCGCAGGAAGAGTTTCGCAAGAACCCGGGCACGGCGACGCTGGAGTTCCTCGACCCCATCCCCACCGGCCTGCCCAAGGACGAGTTCCTGGCCCGGCTGGAGGCCGCCGTCGAAGGCAAGACCGCCGAACTGATCGCCGAGGCCACCGGGGCGCCCGTCACTCCCGCAGTTCGGGTTCTCGCGCCTGACGAGGTGGCGCGGACCAAGGCCGTTCCGGTTACGGCCTAGGTTTCGGCTTGCGTGGCTTCTTCGCCGCCGCCTTGCGCAGCGCTGTATCGATCGACTGTCTCGCCCAGCCCACGGCTTCGTCCGGATCGTCCAGGGCGCTCTCCGGCAGCGACCAGTAGGCCATCGCCATCTGCGCCCCATCCTTGGTCGGATAGGTGAACTGCCGCGATCCCGCCGCCTCCAGCAGCGGCGCATTGACCTCGTCGGCCTTGAGCCAGACGACCCCGTCGTCCAGCAGGGCGAAGATCAAGCCGTGGGCATAGACGCCCGCCCCGCCGAACATCCGCTTGATCTCGAGCGGACCCAGGGCGGCGAAATGTTCGCGCACCCATTCGCCGAAGTCGGGGTCATAGGCCATGCGTCAAGCCGCCGGGATCACTGCGCCATTGTACTTCTGGGCGATGAAGTCCTTGACCGTCTGGCTGCGCAGCGCCGTGGCCAGGGCCCGGATGCGCGGGTCGTTCTGGTTGTCGGGACGAGCCACCAGATAGTTCACATAGGGGCTGTCGGCGCCTTCCAGCGTCAGGGCGTCGGTCTTCGGGTTCAGGCCGGCGTCGAGGGCGTAGTTGGTGTTGATCACCGCCATGTCGACCTGGTCCAGCACGCGCGGCAGGGTCGCCGACTCCAGCTCGCGGAAGCGCAGGCCCTTGGGATTGTCGACGATGTCGCGCAGCGACTGCAACGGGTTGGCCGGGTCCTTCAGGCGGATCAGACCGGCCTTCTGCAGCAGGATCAGCGAGCGGCCGATCGAGGAGGCGTCATTCGGCACGGCCACCTCGGCGCCCTGCGGCAGGTCGGCCAGCGACTTGTGCCGGCGCGAATAGGCGCCCAGCGGCTCGACGTGGATGCCGGCCACGGTCACCAGGTTCGAGCCGCGCGAGGCGTTAAACTCGTCGAGGTACGGCTTGGTCTGGAAATAGTTCACGTCCAGCCGCTTCTCGGCCAGCTGGGTGTTCGGCTGGACGTAGTCATTGAACACCTTGATCTCGATGTTCACGCCCTGCTCCGCCAGGATCGGCTTGATGTGCTCGAGGATTTCGGCATGCGGCACGGCGGTGGCGCCGACCAGCAGCGGCGCATTGGCGTCGGTCTTCTTCTCTCCTCCCTGTCCGCAGGCGGCCAGGGCCAGCGAGGCGGCGGCGACGATGAGAAGCGAACGACGGAGCATGGGAGAGCCTTTCGGGGGAGCGATCAGCGGTGGGAGACGGCGGCGACCAGGCGGTCGCCGAGCATCTGGAGGCACTGCACCAGCAGGAGCAGCAGGACGACGGTGACCACCATGACATCGGTCTGGAAGCGCTGGTAGCCGAAGCGGATGGCCAGGTCGCCCAGGCCGCCGGCCCCGACCACCCCGGCCATGGCCGTATAGCTGACCAGGGCGATGGCGGTGACGGTGGCCCCGGCGATGACGCCCGGCAGGGCCTCGGGCAGCAGGGCGCGGGTGACGATCTGGAAGGTCGAGCCGCCCATGGCCTGGGTCGCCTCGACGACGCCCTTGTCGACCTCGCGCAGAGCCGTCTCGACCAGGCGGGCGTAGAAGGGCGCGGCCCCAACGACCAGCGGCGGGATCGCCCCGGCCACGCCGAGCGAGGTGCCGACCAGCAGCACCGTCACCGGCAGCATGACGATCAGCAGGATGATGAAGGGCACCGAGCGCAGCACATTGACCACGAAGGACAGCACGGCGTTCAGCACCGGATTGGCCGCCAGCCGCCCCTTGCCGGACAGATAGAGCAGCACGCCGAGCGGAATGCCGAACAGGATGGTCAGGACCAGCGACCCGCCCAGCATCAGCAGGGTGTCGACCGTGGCGCGGCCGATCTCGGGCCAGTCGATGTTGTCTAGCATCAGGCCGCCTCCCCCACGCCCTCGACGATGACGCCGCGGGCGCCGAGCTGGCTCAGGGCCTTCTCCGCGTCTCCGCCGGTGAAGGCGACCACCAACTGTCCGTAGGGCTCGCCGCGGATGCGGCTGATCCGACCCGACAGGATCGAATAGTCGACGCCGACCGAGCGGGCCACGCGGCTCAGTTCGGGCTCATAGGTCGAATTTCCCCGGAAGGTCAGGCGGGCCAGACGGCCGCCTTCGGGGGCCAGACTGGCGTCGAACGCCTCCTCGCCCTCGGCAAGCATGGCCTTGGTCGCGGGATGCTGCGGATGGAGGAAGACGTCGGCGGTCGCCCCCTCCTCGACCACCCGGCCGTCCTTGAGCACGGCGACCCGGTCGCAGACCCGGCGCACCACCTCCATCTGGTGGGTGATCAGCACGATGGTCAGGCCCAGTTCGCGGTTCAGCTCGTCCAGCAGGGTCAGGATGTCCTCGGTCGTCTCCGGATCGAGCGCGCTGGTCGCCTCGTCGCAGAGCAGCACCTTGGGGCCGGTCGCCAGGGCGCGAGCGATGCCGACGCGCTGCTTCTGGCCGCCGGACAGCTGGGCCGGATGCTTTTTCGCATGCTCGGCCAGCCCCAGCCGCTCCAGCAGTTCGGCGACCCGCCGATCAACCTCCGGCCCCAAACGACCTTCGAGACGCAGCGGGAAGGCCACGTTCTCGGCGATGGTCTTGGCGTTGAGCAGGTTGAAGTGCTGGAAGATCATGCCGATCCGCCGGCGCGCAGCGCGCAGTTCGGCCGGCGTCAGCGCCGTCATGTCCTGGCCGTCGACGACGACCCGGCCGCTGTCCGGCCGCTCCAGCAGATTGATCGAGCGGATCAGGGTCGACTTGCCGGCGCCCGAGCGGCCGACCACCCCGAACACCTGTCCGGCCTTCACGTTCAGGTCGACGTCGTCCAACGCCACGCGCTCGCCCGCGGCGCTCTTGAAGCGCCTCGTCACGCCTTGCAGACGGATCATCAGTCGGCCTCGAGCGCCTTGGCGGGAATGATGGTGACGCTCTCGCCGCAGCCGCAGGCGTCGGTCTGGTTCGGGTTCCGGAACACGAATTTCGACGCCAGCTTGGTCGTCTCGTAGTCGATCTCCGAGCCGATCAGGAACAGGATCGCCTTCGGGTCGATCAGGATGGTGACGCCCTTGTCCTCGACCACCTCGTCCAGCGGCTCGACCGTCTCGGCGTAGGCGAAGGTGTACTCCTGCCCCGCGCAGCCGCCGTTCTTCACCCCGACGCGCAAGGCCACATAAGGCTTCTCGGCGTTCGTCATGATCTCGCGCACGCGCTCGGCCGCCGCCTCCGTCAGGGTGACGGCCTTGGGGCGCGGGCGGCGCGGACGGGTGGTGGTCTGAAGGTCGGTCATCGGGGCGTCCGTCAGAACATGTTCAGGGCCAGCTTGGCCTCGTCGCTCATCTTCGAGGCGTCCCACGGCGGATCGAAGGTCAGCTCGACCGTCGCCGACTTGATGCCCTCGACCTTCATCACCGCCTGCTCGACCCAGATCGGCATCTCGCCGGCGACCGGGCAGCCCGGCGCGGTCAGGGTCATCTCGACGGCCACGTCGCGGTCGTCGGACAGGTCGACCTTGTAGATCAGCCCCAGCTCATAGATGTCGACCGGGATCTCCGGGTCGAACACCGTCTTGAGGGCGGTGATGATCTCGTCGGTCAGATGGTCGAGCTCGTGCTGGCTGATCTTGCCCGAGGCCACGGCCGCGGCGCGCCCGCCGTCATCTTCCACAGGGGTCGTCTGGTCGCTCATGCAAAGAACTCACGGGCCTTGATCAGGGCGTCGGCGAAGGCGTCGGCGTCCTCTGTCGTATTATATAGGGCGAAGCTGGCCCGAGCGCTCGACGTCAGGCCGAAATGGGCCGACAGCGGCTCGGCGCAGTGCAGACCGGCGCGCACGGCGACGCCGTAGCGGTCCATCACCTGGGCGATGTCGTGGGCGTGGGCCCCATCGACGGTGAAGGTCAGGATCGCGCCCTTCCCCTCCGCCTCGCCGATGACCCGCAGCCAGTTGACGCCCTCCAGCCGCTGGCGGGCGTGGTCGTACAGCGCCTTCTCATGCGCTTGCACGGCAGTCCGGTCGAACTGGCTCAGCCAGTCGATGGCGGCGCCGAGGCCGATGGCTTCCAGGATCGGCGGCGTGCCGGCCTCGAAGCGGTGCGGTGGCTTGGCGTAGGTAATCCGGTCCATCTCGACCGACTCGATCATCTCGCCGCCGCCCTGGTACGGCGGCAGGGCCTCAAGCGCCTCAGCCGCGCCGTACAGCACGCCGATGCCTGAGGGGCCGTACAGCTTGTGGCCGGTCAGGACGTAGAAGTCGCAGCCGATGGCCTGAACGTCCGGGGTCGCGTGCACCGCGCCCTGGCAGCCGTCGATCAGCACCTGCGCCCCGGCGGCGTGAGCCAGGCGGGTGATCTCGGCGATCGGAATGATCGTGCCCAGCACGTTCGACATGTGGGTGACCGCGACGACCTTGGTCTTCGGCCCCAGCAGTTCGGCGTAGGCGGCCATGTCCAGCGAGCCGTCGTCCAGCACCGGGATCCACTTGATCACCGCCCCGCGCCGCTCCCGCAGCAGGTGCCACGGCACGATGTTGGAGTGGTGCTCCATCTGGCTGACGATGATCTCGTCGCCGGGCTGGATCGACTGACCGATGCCCGCCGCCACCAGGTTGATCGCCTCGGTGCCGCCCTTGGTCCAGACGATGTTCGTCGCCGCCGGGGCGTTGAGGAACCGCGCAACGCTCTCGCGCGCATTCTCGAAAGCCTCGGTCGTCTCGTTGGCCAGGGTGTGCAGGCCGCGGTGGACGTTGGCGTAGCTGCCCTCCATCGAGGCCGTCAGGGCGTCGATCACCGCCCGCGGCTTCTGCGCCGAGGCGGCCGAGTCCAGATAGACCAGCGGCTTGCCGTTCACCGTCCGCGACAGGATCGGGAACTGAGCGCGCGCGGCGTAGGCGTCAAACCGGTTCACAGGCGATCCGTCAGCCATGCCCGCACCACTTCCTTCGCGCCGTCGTGTTCGATGCGGTCGACGACTTCCATCAGGAAGGCCTCGGTCAGCAGGGCCCGCGCCTCCTCCAGAGGAATGCCGCGCTGCTGCATGTAGAACAGGGCGTTCTGATCCAGATTGCCGACTGTATTGCCGTGCGCACACTGCACGTCGTCGGCGTAGATGATCAGCTCCGGCTTGGCGTCGATCTCGGCGCGTTCGCCCAAGATCAGGGCGTGATGGCCCATGCGGGCGTCGGTGCCGTCGGCCCCGCGCTCGACGATGATCTTGCCCTGGAAAACGCCGCGCGCTGCATCGCGCACGACGCCCTTGGTCAGCTGGGACGTGCGCCCGTCGGGCCCGCCGTGGTCGACGATGCTGGTGAAGTCAGCATGCCGCGCGCCGGAAAGAATGTAGGCGCCGTCCAGCCGTACGAAGGCGCCGTGGCCGGGGTGCTCGACGCGAGTCTCGGTCCGCTGCAGCTTGCCGCCGGCGCTGAAGGCCGCCTGGTGCAGGGTCGCACCGTGAGCCAGCGCGATGTGAGCCTGGCTCAGGCCGATGGCGTCCTCGGAGTCCTCGGCCAGGATCACCCGCGTCAGGCTCGCGCCCTCGCCGACAGTGATCTCCAGCTCGACATTCGAGACGTAGGCCGGGGCCAGGCCCTCGTAGCTCTCCAGCAGGACCAGCGAAGCCCCGGCCTTCACGTCGATGGTGACCCGCGCCTCATGACCGGTCCCCTCGCCCGTCGAGACGAAGCGCAGCCGCACCACATTCTCGCCCTCGGCGACGATGCCCGGAAAGCCCTCGCAGCGGCCGTTGACGAAGGCCAGCTCCGCGCCGCCCAGGGCCGCGAACGGGCCGCCGGGCGCGACCACGCCCTCCGGCGACGGCGCCGGGCTCTCACGCAGGAATTTGCGCAGGTCCGTGTACTTCCAGGCCTCGACGCGGCGCGAGGGGAAGCTCGACGGATCCTTCAGATCGATGCGGACTGGCGTGTTCACGCGGCTTCGGCCCCGTATTTGTCGTAGCCCTCGGCTTCCAGCTGCAGGGCCAGCTCTGGCCCGCCGGAGGCGACGATGCGGCCGGCGGCCAGGACGTGGACGCGGTCCGGTTTGATGTAGTCGAGCAGGCGCTGGTAGTGGGTGATGACCAGCATCGACCGCTCCGGCGAACGCAGGGCGTTCACCCCGTCTGCGACGATGCGCAGAGCGTCGATGTCGAGGCCCGAGTCCGTCTCGTCGAGGATCAGCAGCGACGGCTCCAGCAGGGCCATCTGCAGGATCTCCATCCGCTTCTTCTCACCGCCCGAGAAGCCGACGTTCAGCGGCCGCTTGAGCATGTCGAAGTCCATCTTCAGCGCCTGCGACGCCGCGCGGACCAGCTTGAGGAAGTTCGGAGCCGAGACCTCCTCCTCGCCGCGCGCCCGCTTCTGGGCGTTCAGGGCGGTGCGGATGAAGGTCATGGCCGGCACGCCGGGGATCTCCAGCGGATACTGGAACGACAGGAACACGCCCTTGGCGGCGCGCTCGGCCGGGTCGAGGGCCAGCAGGTCCTCGCCGTTCCACGACACCGAACCGTTGGTGGCCTCATAGCCCGGGCGGCCCGACAGGGCGTAGCCCAGCGTCGACTTGCCGGCGCCGTTCGGCCCCATGACGGCGTGCACCTCGCCCGCCGGCACGTCGAGCGTCAGCCCCTTGAGGATCGGCTTGTCGCCGACGGACACTTGAAGGTTGGAGATGGAGAGCACTTAAGTTTGAACCTTCTGCGGACCATTGGTCCAATGCGGAGGAAGAAGCGAGAAGTGGCCCAGGTTCTGGAACCGGCCAGTCGTCGAGCTTCGGACAGACAGCGAATATGGCAGCGGGTCGGGGAAATAGGCCCAGACCTGCTCGGCCAGAACCCAGACCTCATCGCCGACCCGGGCCCACCACCAGAAGTCCGCTTCGACCGTTTCAAGCCGAGGCTCTCCGGGAGTGGGGACGTAAGCCTCTGGCTGACCCCACTCGATCGCGCGGTCCGCACGGCGCATGAACTCAGCGAACTCGGCCTCATCGCGCGTCTGCATCACGTAGAATGGTTGGACGGTTTGACTGGGCTGCCACTCGTATGGGCCCGCGCCAAAGGGGCGAACTTCGCCGTTCCCCTTGGGCGACTCCCTGTCAGGCTTGCGAAGCCAACCGAACATCAGCCCACACCCTCTGTTCGAAGGGAGGCAAGATTGGCCCGAGGTGACCGGAGCGCCGTCATTGCACGCTCTCCGGCCCCTCGACGGTGCGCGCCGCGCGGTTCTTGGCCGCGGCGCTCGGCGCCTGACAGTCGAGGTTCATGGCGATGCTGACGCGCTCGCCGGAGCCCGTGTAGGGCGTCACGCCGTGCTTCAGCCACGAGGGGAACAGCACCAGATCGCCGACGGACGGCTTGATCGCCTGGGCGCCGTTGTACGGCTTGCCGGTCGCGTCACGCAGGTGGAAGTCCGGGTGCCGCATGCTGGGCAACGGATGCCGCGGGTCCTCGAAATGCAGCAGGCCGCCGACATCCTCGCCCGGGGTGTCGGCGCCGAGATCGACGTAGAACACCGCCGCCCACAGCGAGCCGGGGTGAACGTGCTCCTTGTTCGAGGCGCCGGGCCCAGAGATGTTGGCCCACATCTGGGCCGTCCACACATAGTCCTCAGGCGTCCCCTCGCCGAAGGCTGACGCCTGCCGGGCCATGCCGATGGCCAGATCAGCGAGCTGCTTCGCCGGCGGCCCGCCCCAGGCGATCATGTCGTAGCTCGAATGCCAGCCGCCCACGTTGGTCGCGGCGACGCCCGGATGGGCGCGCCGGTGGTCGCGAGCGACTGCGCCGATCTCACGAGCCAACGCGTCGCTGCCCTGGAACTTCCCCACCACGACGGGCGTGGAGAAGAAGTGGTTCACCTTCATGGTCAGGTTGATCTTCGCGGTCATCCGACCGAGCCCTCGAGGCTGATCGCCACCAGCTTCTGGGCCTCGACGGCGAACTCCATCGGCAGCTCCTGCAGCACGTCGCGCACGAAGCCGTTGACCAGCAGGGCCACCGCCTCCTCCTCCGACAGGCCGCGCTGCTGGGCGTAGAAAAGCTGGTCCTCGCTGAGCCGCGTCGTGGTCGCCTCGTGCTCCAGCTGGGCCGAGCCGTTGCGGGCCTCGATGTAGGGCACGGTGTGCGAGCCGCACTCCTTGCCGATCAGCAGGCTGTCGCACTGGGTGAAGTTGCGGACGCCCGTCGCCTTGGGATGCACCGAGACCAGGCCGCGATAGGTCGAGTCCGACTTACCCGCCGAGACGGCCTTGGCGATGATCCGGCTGCGGCTGTTCTTGCCCAGGTGGATCATCTTGGTGCCGGTGTCGGCCTGCTGGTGACCGTTGGTGATGGCGATCGAATAGAATTCGCCCGAGCTCTCCTCGCCCTTGAGCAGGCAGGAGGGGTATTTCCAGGTGATGGCCGAACCGGTCTCGACCTGGGTCCAGCTGACCTTGGAGCGGTCGCCGCGGCAGTCGGCGCGCTTGGTGACGAAGTTGTAGATGCCGCCTTTGCCGGTCGCCGGGTCGCCCGGGTACCAGTTCTGGACCGTCGAGTATTTCACCTCGGCGTCGTCCAGCACCACGATCTCGACCACGGCGGCGTGCAGCTGGTTTTCGTCGCGCATCGGGGCGGTGCAGCCCTCGAGGTAGGAGCAGTAGGCGCCCTTGTCGGCGATGATCAGGGTCCGCTCGAACTGGCCCGTCTGGCTCGCATTGATGCGGAAATAGGTCGACAGCTCCATCGGGCAGCGCACGCCCGGCGGGATGTAGACGAAGGATCCGTCCGAGAAGACGGCGCTGTTCAGGGCCGCGAAATAGTTGTCCGAGACCGGCACGACCGAGCCCAGATATTTGCGCACCAGCTCAGGATGCTCGCGCAAGGCCTCGGAAATCGGCATGAAAATCACGCCGACCTTGGCCAGCTCGGCCTTGAAGGTGGTGACCACGCTGACGCTGTCGAAGACGGCGTCCACCGCCACCCGCGGCGCGCCCTGCACCCCGGCCAGCACCTCCTGCTCCTTCAGCGGAATACCCAGCTTGGCGTAGACGGCCAGCAGCTCCGGATCGACCTCGTCCAGGCTCTTGGGCCCGATCTTCTCCTTGGGCGCGGCGTAGTAATACAGGTCCTGATAGTCGATCGGATCGTACTTCACCGCCGCCCAGGTCGGCTCCTCCATCGCCAGCCAGCGCTCGAAGGCGGCCAGCCGCCATTCCAGCATCCACTCGGGCTCGCCCTTCTTCTCCGAGATGAAGCGCACGATGTCGGCGTTCAGACCCTTGGGGGCGAACTCCTGCTCGATGTCCGAGCTGAAGCCATGCTCGTATTTCTCGAGAGCGGCGACGGCGTCGATGGTTTCCTGAACAGCGGCCATGGGTTACGCGTCTTCCTTCACGCGCTCACTGATGCGCGCTGCATGCTTCGCCCAGGCTGCGACCCAGGCGTCTGCGAAGCGGATCCAGTCCCCTTCAGTGGTGCCCCAGCCGCCCGAGATGCGGACCCCGCCAGTGGCCAGGTCGTGCAGGCCCATGGCCGAGATCGCCTTGGACGGCTTGGTCTTGCCCGAGGAGCAGGCCGAGCCCGCCGACACCATCACGCCCTGCAGGTCGAGGGTGATCAGCTGCTGCGGGCTGTCCCAGCCCTCGACGGCCATGAACAGGGTGTTGGGCAGGCGCTCCACGGCGCCGCCGATGATCGTCGCGCCGGCGGCCTTCACCCTGACCTCGGCGGCGTCGCGCCAGGTCACATGGGCCATGGCCTCGGCCAGGTCGCGCGCCGCGCAGTCGGCGGCGGTCCCGAAGCCGGCGATGCCCGGCACGTTCTCGGTGCCGGCGCGCAGGCCCCGCTCCTGCCCGGCCCCGTGCAGGATGCGCACGGCGTCGCGGCCCGGTTTCAGCACCAGGGCGCCCACGCCCTGCGGCCCGCCCAGCTTGTGCGCCGACAGGGTCAGGGTGTCGGCGTCGAGGTCGCGGATATCGACCGGGATCTTGCCCGCCGACTGGATGGCGTCGACGTGCAGCCAGCCGCCCGCAGCGCGCACCAGCTTCGCCGCCTCGGCGATCGGCTGGATGACGCCCGACTCATTGTTCGCGTGGTGGATCGCCACCACGGCCCGGCCCGGACGCGCCAGCGCCTCGGCCAGCCAGGCCAGGTCGACCACCCCGTTCGCGTCGACCGGCAGCACCTCCACCGGGGCGCCCGACACGACGGCCGCCTCGGCCACGCACGGATGCTCGGTCGCCCCGACGATCAGCCGCTCGCAGCCCGAGGCCAGCGCCGCGGCCACGGCCTGGGCGTTCGATTCCGTGCCGCCGGACGAGAAGATGATCGCCGTCGGATCGGCCCCGACCAGCTCCGCGACCTGCGCACGGGCGGTCTCGATGCGGGCCCGGGCGCGGCGGCCCGCGGCGTGCACCGCCGACGGATTGCCGTTATCCGCCAGGGCCTTGGCCATGATCTCCTGAACTTCAGGTCGAACCAGGCCGGAGGCGTTGTAATCCAGATAGACGCTCACGCCGCCACCCCGACTTCCGATTGCGCCCGGCGCCGCGCGCCGGTGCGGTTCATGACCACGTCCTCGAGCGAGACCCCGGCCAGATAGCGGTGGATCTCGTCGCCGAGGTCCTCCCAGAGATTGTGCGTGATGCAGCGTTCGCCGGCCATCATGCAGCCGCGCGGCGAGGCCTGGGCGGTGCAGCGGGTGGCGCGGATCGGCTCGTCGACGGCCAGCACGATCTCGGCCACGACCGTCTCGTTGGCGCCCTTGGCCAGACGGTAGCCGCCGCCAGGGCCGCGCACGCTCTGCACCAGCCCGCCCTTGCGCAGCCGCGCGAACAACTGCTCCAGATAGCTGAGGGAGATTTCCTGACGCGCCGCGATTTCGGCCAGGGACACGGCCCGCACGACCCCGTCGACCTGCCCGTTCTTGGCCAGATCGGCCATCGCCATCACGGCGTAACGTCCCTTCGTCGACAGTCGCATCGCACACCTTCAAAATTCGCGCGCTTTTCGAGGGTCCTGTGCTAGAACCCGCGCCTTCGCAAAGGCGTCGGCACGCACGGCGGACTTAGAAAGTCCTACCCTCGCGGTCAAGTATTACGCAGCTGCGAAATGACACGTGAACGCGGATTTTCTGGAAGCCCATGCCTGAAGTCATCCTGCCCGGCGCCTCGGGCCGCATCGAAGGCCGCTACTCCCCCGGCAAGCGCCCCAACGCGCCGATCGCCCTGATCCTGCACCCGCACCCCAAGGCGGGCGGGCACATGAACAACCCGGTGGCGGTGACCCTGTACCAGCTGTTCGTGAAGCGCGGCTTCGCGACCCTGCGCTACAACAGCCGCGGCGTCGGCAAGTCGCAGGGCGAGTTCGACTCGGGCGTCGGCGAACTGGCCGATGCCGCCACCGCCCTGGACTGGCTGCAGGCCAACAACCCGGGCGCGTCGCAGACCTGGGTCGCCGGCTACCAGTTCGGCGCCTACATCGGCATGCAGCTGCTGATGCGCCGCCCCGAGACCGACGGCTTCATCTCGGTTTCGCCGCCGTCGAACATGTACGACTTCAGCTTCCTGGCCCCCTGCCCGGCCTCGGGCCTGTTCCTGCACGGCACGGCCGACACCATCGTGCCGCCGGTCGAGGTCGAGCGCGTGGTCAACAAGCTGCGCACCCAGAAGGGCATCATCATCGACTATGAGCTGGAGGAAGGCGCGAGCCACTTCTGGCAGGACCACATCGACGCCGTCGAGCGCCGTGTCGGCGCCTACCTCGACAAGCGCCTGGAAGAAAAGCCGGCGTAAGCCGCAAAAAAAAGGGGCCCTCTGGGGCCCCTTTTCAATTCAGTACAGCAGGAACGGCTTGCGCGTTTCCAGCCACGCCCGCTCGTCCGGCTTCGCCAGGGCGTCGAGGTCATCCGGCGTCGAGGCCGGGTTGTCGACCCACTCCCGCAGCCCCGGCCCGCCGTTGATCACGTCGATCGGCAGCTTCCCGAAGGCGTACTCGTACGGGAAATCGCGCCACAGATCATAGTCGGGATAGAGCCGCCGGATCGCCTTGAAGCCCAGCGCCTGCACCCGCCACGGCTGGAACGCCTCGTGGTCGTAGGCCGGATCATCGACGTGGATCTGCACCCCCGAGCACAGCTTGCCGACGTGTTTGTGGAAGGTCGGCTCGAACCACATGTCGCGCAGCACGCAGCCCTTCAGCCACTGCGGCGCGAAGGCCTTCATCTCGGCGATGACGGCGCGGGCGTCGATGTCCGGCGCCCCGAACAGCTCCAGCGGCCGGGTCGTGCCCCGCCCCTCGGACAGCGTCGCCCCTTCCAGCATCACCGTGCCCGCATAGGCCCGGGTCATGGAGACGTTGGGGGCGTTGGGGCTGGGGTTGATCCAGCTGCGCTCGCTGAGCGGCCAGCCGTAGCCGGGGCCCGCCTCCGGCTTCCAGCCCTCCATCTCGATGACCCGGTAGGCCACGTCGAGCTTGAAGTGGTCGATGAACCACAGGCCCATCTCGCCCAGCGTCATGCCGTGCCGCATCGGCATCGGCCCGGCGCCGACGAAGCTCTCCCAGCCCGGAACCAGCGTCGTGCCCTCGATCGGGCGCCCCGCCGGGTTGGGCCGGTCCAGCACCCAGACCTCCTTGCCGTGCTCGCCGGCGGCCTCGAGCATGTACAGCAGCGTCGTCACGAAGGTGTAGATGCGGCAGCCGACGTCCTGCAGGTCGATCAGCACCACGTCGAAGGTGTTCATCCACTGTCCGCGCGGGCGACGCACCTCGCCGTACAGGCTGAAGACGGGGATGCCGTGCACCGGATCGGTGTAGTCCGGGCTCTCCATCATATTGTCCTGCAGGTCGCCCTTCATCCCGTGCTGCGGCCCAAAGGCGGCGCTCAGGGTGATGTCCGGATGCGCCGCCAGGGCGTCGACCGCATGGGTCAGGTCCTGCGTCGTCGAGGCCGGATGCGCCACCAGCGCCACGCGGCGGCCCTTCAGCGGCGCGCTGAGGGCGGGATCGGACAGCAGGCGATCGAGGCCGAACTTCATGGAAATTCCAGAACGAAGGAGTCGGGGTGATGGAAGTCGGGCTTATCGGACGGATGCGCTAGCGCCCAGTAGGAGATTGTCCCGTCCGACTCCTCGATGACGGCGGAGACGCCAACCCGATTAACTCGAGGCCAATCCGACCAGTTGAGCCAGGCGCTGATTGTGAGGCTCTGGCCATCCTGCTCGACATTGAACACCTCGACTGACCCGTCCAGATTGTGCATGCCCTCCCGATAGCCGTCGAACCTGTAGGCCGCCCATTCCTTCGACGGCGAGGCGTTGAACTCTGCGTAACCGCCGTCGCCCAGGTCTGCGAAAGCCTCGAAACACGTGGTGCGCCAAAGCGCGTCTGCGCGACCGACCTCGGGGGTGCCGGGCAAGTCATCGTACCTGCCCGTCAGGGCGGCCTTGGCGAACGCGACCCTTCCCCTGCCTTGCACCTCTTCCACCGCAGGTGAAAGGGACGGGACAGCGAGGCCAGCCACATTTCCCATCACGCGAAAGATCGCGAGAGCAGAACTCCGCCCTTCGTGGTGAAACTCCACCTCAATCTGATCGACGGCCGTGGACGGCGTCAGAGGGTGCGGAGTCAGGGAGCGAACCTTCATCCCCCTTGGATAGCCGCCGCTTGACGCGGGTCAATGGCGGACGCTACCCAGATGCCCATGATCGCACGCCGCGCCATCGCCGCCCTCTATTACCGCCCGCTGACCTAGCGAGCGGCCCGCGATCCCCTGCGCCGCACCCAGCCGGCGCAATCTCACAAGACGCCCGCCGGCTTCCCTGCTAACGGAGCCGTCCATGACCGACACCGCTTTCAAGTCCGACTTCCTGCGCACGCTCCAGGCGCGCGGCTATGTGCATCAGATCACCCATCCGGCCGAGCTGGACGAGGCGGCGTCGAACGGCGTGGTCACCGCCTACATCGGCTTTGACGCCACGGCGCCGTCGCTTCACGTCGGCTCGCTGATCCAGATCATGATGCTGCGCCGGCTCCAGCAGGCCGGGCACAAGCCGATCGTCCTGATGGGCGGCGGAACGACCAAGGTCGGCGACCCGACCGGCAAGGACGCCTCGCGCCCGCACCTCACGGACGAGACGATCCAGGCCAACATCGCCTCGATCAAGACGGTGTTCGAGAAATTCCTGACCTTCGGCGACGGCCCGACCGATGCGGTCATGCTGGACAATGACGCCTGGCTGTCGGGCTATGGCTACATCCAGTTCCTGCGCGACTTCGGGACCCATTTCACGGTCAACCGGATGCTCGCCTTCGACTCGGTCAAGCTGCGCCTCGAGCGCGAGCAGCCGATGACCTTCCTCGAGTTCAACTACATGCTGATGCAGTCGGTGGACTTCCTGGAGCTGAACCGGAGCCACAACTGCACCCTGCAGATGGGCGGCTCGGACCAGTGGGGCAACATCACTTCGGGCGTCGACCTGGTGCGCCGCGTCGACCAGAAGGCCGCCTTCGGACTGACCACCCCGCTGCTGACCACGGCCTCGGGCGGCAAAATGGGGAAGACGGCCGACGGAGCCGTATGGCTCAACGCCGAGCAATTGCCGCCACTCAAGTACTGGCAATTCTGGCGGAAGGTTGAGGACGCGGATGTTGGCCGGTTCCTACGCCTGTTTACCGATTTGCCACTCGAAGAGATTGCCCGCCTCGAAGCGCTTGAGGGATCCGGAATCAATGATGCAAAGAAGGCCCTGGCTGACGCAGCCACTGCGCTTCTACATGGCTCGGAGGCTGCCGCCGAAGCTCGTCGCACCTCGGAGGACGCCTTCGAACGAGGTGTCGCCACCTCCGGCCTGACTACGGAGTACATCTTGTGGGAAGGGGATCTTGAGGAGCAAGAGCGCAACAATCAGGGCCGACCGTTCACACAAAGACGCGTTGAAGCGTTGCTTAAAGCGTCGAAGCTTTCTCCCTCCATCGGCCAAGCCCGCAAGAAGATCGAGAATGAGGGAGTCTGGATCAACGATGAACTCGTTCGCGACCCTGGACGGTGGTTCTCCCTTGAGGACGTTGATCAAGAACTCGGAGCTTTCAAAGTCCGCCTTGGCAAGCGCGGACAGATCGTCCTAGTCCGTCCGGTGTTGTGAGAAGCGCGATGACCGAAGTGGTGGAAGGCTCCAAGGCTCCGGCCTTCGACATGGCGACCGACGGCGGCGGGCGGGTATCGCTCGAGGGCCTCAAGGGCAAGTCGGTCGTCCTCTACTTCTATCCGAAGGCCGACACGCCCGGCTGCACGACCGAGGGCCAGGACTTCTCGGCCCTGGCCGAGGAGTTCGCGGCGGCCAACGCCGTGGTCATCGGCGCCTCGCGCGATCCGGTGAAAAAGCTCGACCGGTTCAAGGCCAAGTACGACCTCAAGGTCGTGCTCGCCTCCGATGAGCCCGAGGACGTCACCGAGCGCTACGGCGTCTGGGTGCTCAAGACCCTCTACGGCCGCGAGTACATGGGCGTTGAACGCGCCACCTTCCTGATCGATGGCGACGGGGTCGTCCGCCGCGTCTGGCGCAAGGTCTCGGTCAAGGGTCATGCGGCCCAAGTGTTGGAAGCCGTCCGTTCGCTGTGACCACGGAGCGAACAGTCCCCGTTCAGATGTAACGGCTGTTCCAAAGATTCGCGGATACGCCTGTGAGGCGAAATATACGCCCGAATACCTTGGAAGTTCGCGCATCCGCGCCAAGGATGGTTAACAGGACGTAAACAGACTTGTCCCCAGCCGTGAAGCTGGCGCATAACGCTACGTCCGTGCGTGGGGGCGTCGCGTAATGACCGAAGCAACGACTGTCAGACAGTCACTATTGGGCCGGTGGTTTCCGACGCGATACCTGTACCTGCGTGACGGCGACGACGTCCGGGCCTGGGCCCTGACACCCGGCAAGCAGGCCCTTGGGACCCTCGGCGCCCTGGTTCTCGGCAGCTGGTTCATCGTCGCCTCAGGCGGGTTCGCCTTCGACCTCGTCATGCAGAGTCAGGCGGACCGCACCGTCGCCCGCGCCCGCGCCGCCTCCGAACGCCTCAACGCCGACCTTCAGGCCCGTCTCGACAGCGCCGTGGTGCGCATGACCGCGACGACCGGCTCGCTCGACGAAATGGCCCAGATGGTCGAACGCCGCCACGCCGCCCTGACCCAGGTGATGGGCATGTTCCACGGCGTCGACGGGGCCCAGACCGCCCTTGCTCCCGCAGCGCCGCTGAACCCGTCCGACCACTCGCCGGTCGAGCGCCTCGTCGCCGTCCGTCTGGATCAGGAACGCCTGATCGACCGCGCCGAGAGCGTGGCCCATACCCGCGCTGAACGCCTGCGCCTCGCCTTCCGCCTGGCGGGCCTGAACCCCGCCGCCTATGCGCCGCGCAGCGGCCAGGGCCTGGGCGGACCGCTGGTCGAAGCCTCGGACCCGCGCGCCTTGGCCGCCGTACTGGACGTCGATGAGGGCTTCGCCGTCCGCATCCGTCGCGCCGCCGACAACCTGTCCGACATGCGCACCCTGGCCGACGCCGCCGAAGGCATGCCGTTCCGCCGCCCGACCCAGGCCCGCACAACCTCCGGCTTCGGCGCCCGCTTCGACCCGTTCAACCGCCGGCCCGCCCTGCACCAGGGCCAGGACTTCGCGGCCCCGCTGAATAGTCCGATCGTCGCGCCGGCCCCCGGAATCGTGTCATTCGTCGGTGTTCGTTCAGGGTATGGAAACACGGTCGAGATAGACCATGGACGCGGCTTCAAGACGCGATACGCCCACCTCAACTCCATGGCCGTACGGCCCGGCCAGCGCGTGGCGCTCGGCCAGCGCATCGGCGCCATGGGAACGACAGGACGCTCAACCGGCGTTCACCTGCACTACGAAGTGTGGATGAACGGCCGCCCGCAAAACCCCGCCCGCTTCATGAGAGCCGGAGACCAACTTGTTCAACAAGACTAAATCCCCCGCCCCGTCCGCGCCTCAGCCGCGCTCTGACGCCGGTTCCGCCATTCCGCCGCTGCCGGATCTGCCGTCGCCGGGCGCCGCTCAGGCGAGCGCCGCGCCCCGTCCGGCCGCCACGCCGGTGGCCCAGCGCGGCCTGTCGACCCTGTCGTCGGACCTTCAGTTCGAGGGTCATATCTCTGGCTCGGGCGACTTGCAGATCGACGGCCAGATCAAGGGCGACGTCCGCGTCGGCCGCCTGATCGTCGGTGAGACCGGTGCGGTCGAGGGCAACGTCTCGGCTGACTACGTCGAAGTCCGGGGCCGCGTCGTCGGCGCGGTCAACGGCAAGCAGGTCAAGCTGATCGCCACCGCCTACGTCGACGGCGACATCACCGCCGAGCAGCTGTCGATCGACATCGGCGCCTATTTCCAGGGCCGCGTCCTGCAGGGCCGTCGCGAGGCTCCGGCCCCGGTCGCCGCGCCCCGCGCGGCCGCTCCGGTCGCGGCGCCGGCGGAAGTCGCGCCGCAGCTCATCGACATGAAGCCGCACGCCTGATCAGTGGCTAGTGGCTAGTAGCTAGTGGGCAAGCTAGCCCGCCGACCGGCTGCAACGAAAAAAGGCCCCGGATCGCCTCCGGGGCCTTTCTATTTGGTGGGGTCTCTCGCGCCGACGAAGAGAGACGCTGGGACCGCTAGCCACTAGCCACTAGCCAATAGCCACTTCCCAACCGCCGTTACTCGACCGTCGAGCCCCGCGTCTCGCCGACCCGGGCGGCCAGGGCAGCCCCCATGAAGTCGTCCAGGTCCCCGTCCAGCACCCCTTGGGTGTCGGAGGTTTCGACGTTGGTCCGCAGGTCCTTGACCATCTGATACGGCTGCAGGACGTACGAGCGGATCTGGTGACCCCAGCCGATGTCGGTCTTGGCGTCGGCCAGCGCCTGGGCGGCGGCCTCGCGCTTCTGCAGCTCCAGCTCGTACAGGCGGGCGCGCAGCATCTTCCAGGCCTGGTCGCGGTTCTGGTGCTGCGACCGCCCGGCCTGGCAGGCCACGACCGTGTTGGTCGGGATGTGCGTCAGGCGGACGGCGGAGTCGGTCTTGTTGATGTGCTGACCGCCGGCCCCCGAGGCCCGGTAGGTGTCGGTGCGCACGTCCGAGGGGTTGATGTCGATCTCGATGGCGTCATCGACGACCGGCGAGACCCCGATCGAGGCGAAGGAGGTATGGCGCTTGGCGGCGGCGTCGTAGGGACTGATGCGCACCAGACGGTGCACGCCCGATTCCGACTTCAGCCAGCCATAGGCGTTGGGCCCGCTGATCAGGATGGTGGCGGACTTGATGCCGGCCTGTTCACCCGATTCCTCGGCCTCGACCTCGACCTCATAGCCGTGCGCCTTGGCCCAGCGGGTGTACATGCGCAGCAGCATGCCGGCCCAGTCGTTGGACTCGGTGCCGCCGGCCCCGGAGTTCACTTCCAGATAGGCGTCGTTGCCGTCGGCCTCGCCGGACAGCAGGGCTTCCAGCTCGGCGCGGGCGGCGCGGTCCTTGATCGCCTTCAGGTCGGCGCGTGCGCCTTCCAGGGCGGCCTCGTCGCCTTCCTCGTCGGCCATATCGGCCAGCATGACCCCGTCCTCGAGGCCCTGCTCCATCTCGCGGACAGTATTGATCTGGGCTTCCAGCCGCGAGCGGTCGCGGCTGACGGCCTGGGCCTGTTCGGGGTCGTTCCACAGCGTCGGGTCCTCGACCCGCGCGTTCAGCTCATCGAGCTTCCGAAGCGCGACATCCCAGTCAAAGACGCCTCCTGAGCAGAGCGATGCTCTGCTCGATGTCGGCCTTCATGGCCTCGACATCCGGTCTCATCGCATTCTCCAGCGACATCAAAGTGAGGCGCGGACATAGAGCGCGCCGGGGAAAAGGGGAAGTGAGGTTCTAGGGGCTAGGTTCTGGGGGCTAGGGGAAAAGCAGGGCTGCGAACAGACGCACCCCGTCTCACCCTAGAACCTAGCCCCTAGAACCTAGAACCTAATAGAGTCCGCTCAGATCCTCCGCCGGCTCCTTCTTCGCGGGCGGCGGCGTCGTCGGGGGGGTCGGGGCGGTCGAGGGCGGCAGGCCGGCGGCCTCCTCCTCTTCGCGGCGCAGGATGTCGTTGTAGTTCTGCGGGCCGGTCGGAACCTGCGGACGGGGCGCCTGTTCCTCGCGGCGACGCTCGGTGCCGGGACGGAAGGCCTCTTCGATGCCGTTGACGGTGCGGAAGACCGCGTTCTTGGGCCGGACGAACGGACGCGCCGGGCGCTTGCGCAGGGCGACCTGCATGAAGTCGTTGAACACCGGCACCGGCCCGGTGGCGCCGGTCTCGCCCGAGCCCAGCGGCCGGTTGTCGTCGAAGCCGATGAAGACGCCGACGACGATGTCCGACGAGAAGCCGACGAACCAGGCCGAGCGGTACTCATTGGTCGTGCCGGTCTTGCCTCCCACCCAACGGCCCAGGCCGCGGGCGCTGGCGGCGGTGCCGCGCTGGACCACGCCTTCAAGCATGGACGAGATCTGATAGGCGGTGATCGGGTCGATGACCTGCTCGCCGCGTTGCTCCAGCTTCGGCGACTCCTGGCCGCTGAAGGCCCGGTCGCAGCCGCGGCAGGCGCGGTCGTCGGCGCGGAAGATGGTCTCGCCGTCGCGGTCCTGGACCATCTCGATGAGGTAGGGATCGACGCGGCGACCGCCGTTGACGAAGGCGGCGTAGGCTGCGGTCAGGCGATAGGGAGTGGTCTCCCCTGCCCCAAGCGACACCGACAGATTGGGCTGCAGAGTGTCCGAGACGCCCATCCGCTTCGACAGGTCGACGACGTTCTTCATGCCGACGGCCTGGGCCAGGCGGACCGTCATGACGTTGCGCGACAGCTCCAGACCGCGGCGCAGGGTCTGCGGGCCGTAGTACTCGCGGCTGTAGTTCTCAGGGCTCCAGCGGGTGCCGTTCGGGCCGCCGGCGAAACTGATCGGGGCGTCCAGCACGATCGAGGCCGGCGTGTAGTCGCCCTCCAGCGCCGTCGCATAGACGAACGGCTTGAAGGCCGAACCCGGCTGGCGCTCGGCCTGGGTGGCCCGGTTGAAGCTGGACAGCGAGTGCGAATAACCGCCGACCATGGCCAGGACCCGGCCCGACTGCGGCTCGATGGCCACCATGGCGCCGTTGACGGCCGGAACCTGCTTCAGGGCGAACTGGCCGCCGCGGGCCTCGACGAAGATCAGGTCGCCGCGCTTCAGCGGACGGTTGGCGTTGGCCCAGGCGGCGTCCTCGGCGATCAGGGAGCCGGTGTTGCCGTCGCGGGCGGTCCGGATGCGCACATTGTTGCCGGCGACGCTTTCGATGGCCGCGGCCTGCCAGGCGCGACGCTCGGGCGGACGCGTCTGGTCCAGCGCCTTGGCCTGCCAGCCCTCGGCGAAGTCGGTCGTGCCCCACGCCCCGCGCCAGCCATGGCGACGGTCGTAGTTCTCGAGCCCCTTCATCAGGGCGTCGCGGGCGGCCGATTGCAGCTCGGGATCGAGCGTGGTGCGCATGTAATAGCCGCCGCGGTTGACCTCCTCGCGGCCGAAGCGGGCGATGGCCTGGCGGCGCGCCTCCTCGACGAAGAAGTCTGCGTCGGCGTACTGGGCCCGGCGCGGCGCGTCCTGGGTGACCAGCGGCCGGGCGCGGGCCTGCTGCATCTGCTCCTCGGTGAGGAAGCCGTTCTGGGCCATCTCGCCCAGCACCCAGTCGCGACGGCCCTTGGCCGCGGCCGGATGGCGCTTCGGATGGTAGTTGTTCGGCCCCTTGGGCAGGGCCGCCAGGAAGGCCGCCTCGTCCGGCGTCAGCTGATCCAGCGACTTGCCGAAATAGTTGTAGGCCGCCGCGGCCACGCCGTACGAGCGATAACCGAGGAAGATCTCGTTCAGGTACAGCTCGAGGATCTGCTGCTTGGACAGCGTCGCCTCGAGACGGTTGGCCAGGATGGCTTCCTTGACCTTGCGGTTGATGCTGCTCTCGTTGGTCAGCAGAACGTTCTTGGCGACCTGCTGCGTGATGGTCGAGCCGCCCTCGAGGCGGCGCCCCGAGACCGCGTTGAAGACGTTCTTGAACATCGCCCGGCCCAGACCGGATACGTCGACGCCGCCGTGGCTGAAGAAATTGCGATCTTCAGCGGCCAGGAAGGCCTCCACGACCGGCTCGGGAATCTGTTCGTAGGAGACGTAGATCCGGCGTTCGTCCGAGAACTCGCCGATCAGGGTGCCGTCGCCGGCATAGACGCGCGTCGCCGTGGCCGGCCGATAGTCGGCCAGTTCAGACGCGTCGGGCAGGTCGTGGAACAGCCATGCGGCATAGACCGTGACCACCAGCCCGGCCAGCGCAATAGCGCCCAGCAGGGCGACGCCCGCCATGACGAACCAGCGTTCGGCTATCTTCACCATATGCTCCGAATGACGCCCGAAGGGAGGGTTTAGCCCGCGGCGGAGGCCTCCGCCAGAGCCCCCGTGCGACGGTCCAACTCCTGTCGCGCCGCGGCCACGACTTCGGCGTCCATGTCGCCCTGCCCGGCCATCCACCGCAGGTAGTCCAGCGGCGGTTCTGACCACGGTTTGCCGCGGTGCTTGCCAAACGGAATCTTGTTCAGCGTGCGCGGTTCACTGGTCCAGGCCAACATCTGCTCGACGCTCGCCTCCTTCAGAAGGTCGATCAGGATGTGCGCCGTGACCCAAGCGTCCGGCCCGGCGCGGTGTGCCGGATTGGCCATCGCCGGGTCCAGCCGCAGCCCCCGCCAATAGCGCAGAACCTGGTTCGAATGGCCCGGCGACTGGGGCCACACCGCCTTAGAGGCGCGTACGGTGCAGATCCAGGGCAGGCCGCCGGTGGCGGTGTCGGCGATGAAGCCGCGCTCGAAACGGGCGCTGTGGGCGACCATGACGTCCGCGGGGGCCGCCGCGAACATCTCGCGCAGCCGATATTCGTCGCAGTGCGGGTCGGCGTCGCAGAAATCGTCAGGCGTCAGGTGGTGCACCGCCATCGCATGCACAGAGATCTCGCCCTTCGGCCGGAACAGTCTGGTCACCGGCGGCAGGGCGCGCCAGCCCTCTCCGTCGCGCACGACGTCGACGATCCCGACCTCGATGATCTCGGCGGTCCGGTCTCCACCGGTGGTTTCAAGGTCGATGACGCGCAGACGCATGGCGGCCCAGATAATCGCTCAGGGCCGATCATGCACCCCGGATGCGTCAAAAGCGGTCAGTGGGCGCTCGTCGTCCCGGTAGAGGCCAACTGCACTTCGCCCGCCGGCTCACGGAAGTAGCGGTCGATGCCGTCCGCCACGGCCTGCATCATGCGTCGACGGGCCCGGGCGTTGGTCAGCAGTTCTTCGTCTTCCGGATTGGTGATGAAGCCCATCTCCAGCAGGACCGCCGGCACGTCCGGAGCCAACAGGACCGCCAGGCCGGCGTCGCGGTGACTGCGGCGCAGCAGCGGATGGTCCGCCCCCTCCAGCTCGCCAAGCAGCGTCCGGGCCAGCTGGGCCGAACGGTTCTGGGTGGCCCGCTGGGTCATGTCGAGCAGGATGCGGTCAACCGAGGCGTCACGGCCCGGCAGATTGAGGCTGCGCTGCCAGTTGTCGGCGCTGGTGAACTCACGCACCGCCCGGCCCGCCCCCTGTTCCGACAGGGTGTAGACGCTGGCGCCCCGCGTGGCGGGGTCGCCGCCGGCGTCGGCGTGCAGGGAGATGAACAGGTCGGCGCCCGCGGCGCGCGCAATCGCGACCCGGCGATAGAGGTCGACGTAGGTGTCGCTGTCCCGCGTCATGCGCACGCGATAGCGGCCGGTGCGCTCCAGCGCCTGCTTCAGGGTCTGGGCGGCGGCCAGCGTCACCGTGCTTTCGCGCGCATGGACGCCCTGGGCGCCGGGGTCGCGACCGCCGTGGCCGGCGTCGATATAGATCAGGGGCCGCTCCGCCGGCCGCGGCGGCTCAGGCGCCCGGTTCGGCCGCGTCGGGGCCCGCCCGGTGGCCTTCAGGTCGATGACGTAGCGATAGTGGCTGATGCCGTCGCCCGGCGGCAGTAGGAAGCGGCGCTCGATCTCGGCGCTGGTGGCCAGGTCCAGCTCCACCCGCGAGGAGGCGCCCGCCCCGGCGACACGATAGCCGCGCACCAGGCCGACGCCCCGACCGTTCAGGCCAGGCGGCGTGGTCACGCCGGACAGGCTGACGACCACCCGGCCGTCAGCGCCCGTCTGCAGCACCTCGCCGCGCGAGGTGCGGTCTAGATCAACGACCACACGGGTGCGTTCGGCGTCGCCGCCGAAGCGAACGCGCATGATTTCGCCCATGGCTCCGGAGGCCAGGCCGCGCCCGGCCGCCAGCACAGCGACGCAGAAGACCACGGCGGCCACAGCCGCCATCGCCCACTGACGCACGCCCCAATCCGGCGGAAACAGCCGCGTAAGCCCGTTCATCCTCTGCGAAACCCGTTATTCTGACGCTTCCATTATGCCACAGGCGCGTCAGCAACGCGTTAAGGCGAACGCGCCTTTTCATTCACGTTTACGGTGACTATGCTTGATGGGTTCGCGATCGATCGTGTCCCCCGCTCTGGGCTGGACGCGCCCTCCTCGCAGCAATGGCTTTCACTGATCCGAGGATCGACCGGACCCAAGGGCTCCGCTGATCCGACGACGGGCCCCGACGGCGCCTCTGGCGCGAGCGGGTCCAGGACCGACCACGACCCATGGGCTCAAACGCCTGCGCTTTTCTCCGGTCTGATCTGACCGACACCGTCTCCGGCGACCGCCGGGCAGACGGCAGCGCGCCCGCGTCCGCCCGCCTCACCCCCATTCGGCGAGCCGCTTCGCCCGTCAGCCGTGCGCTGACCGGCCGGGCCCGAGCGCGCCAGAAAGAAACACTCCATGTCAAAGACCATGTTGATCGACGCCGCCCACGCGGAGGAGACCCGCGTCGCGATCGTCGAGGGCCGTCAGATCGAGGAATTCGACTTTGAATCCCGCTCGAAGCGTCAGCTCCGGGGCAACATCTATCTCGCCAAGGTCACCCGCGTAGAGCCCAGCCTGCAGGCGGCGTTCGTCGAATACGGCGGCAATCGCCACGGCTTCCTGGCCTTCAACGAGATCCATCCGGACTATTACCAGATCCCGGTCGCCGACCGCGAAGCCATCATGGCTGAAGCGGCGACGGACGAGGATGACCACGACGACCTCGGCCGCGAGAGCGACGACGGCGAGCACGAAGGCGGTCTCGCCGAGGAAGAGCGGCTGAAGCGCCGCCTGATGCGCCGCTACAAGATCCAGGACGTGATCAAGCGCCGCCAGATCCTGCTGGTGCAGGTCGTCAAGGACGAGCGTGGCGGCAAGGGCGCGGCCCTGACCACCTGGCTGTCCCTGGCCGGCCGCTACTGCGTGCTCATGCCCAACACCGGCAAGGGCGGCGGCATCTCGCGCAAGATCACCCAGGCCTCCGACCGCAAGCGCCTGAAGGCCGCCGCGGCCTCGCTGGCCGTGCCGCAGGGCATGGGCCTGATCATTCGCACCGCGGGCGCCAAGCGCACAAAGGCCGAGATCAAGCGGGACTACGAATACCTCCTGCGTCTGTGGGAGACGATCCGCGAGACCACCCTGCGCTCCAACGCGCCCTCGCTAATCTATGAGGAAGAAAACCTCGTCCGCCGCGCCGTGCGCGACATGTTCGACAAGGACTTCGACGGCATCCAGGTCGAGGGCGTGGAAGGCTTCAAGGAAGCCCGCGACTTCATGCGCGTGCTGATGCCGGCCCAGTCCAAGAAGGTGCACCTGTACCAGGGCGCCCGGCCGCTGTTCGCGTCCAACGGCATCGAAGAGATGCTGACCCAGATCCACCAGCCGACCGTGCCGCTGAAGTCGGGCGGCTATCTGGTTATCAACCAGACCGAGGCCCTGGTCGCCATCGACGTCAACTCCGGCCGCGCCACCAAGGAGCGGAACGTCGAGGCCACCGCCTTCAAGACGAACATGGAGGCCGCCGTCGAGGCCGCCCGCCAGCTGCGTCTGCGCGACCTCGCCGGCCTGATCGTCATCGACTTCATCGACATGGATGAGTCGAAGAACAACCGGGCTGTCGAGAAGGCGCTGAAGGACGCATTGGCCAAGGATCGCGCCCGCATCCAGATGGGCCGCATCTCGGGCTTCGGCCTGATGGAGATCAGCCGCCAGCGTCGTCGCCTCGGCGTGATCGAGGGCGCCACCGAGGCCTGCCCGCACTGCCAGGGCGCCGGTCGCATCCGTTCGGCGGAAAGCGCCGCCCTGATGACCCTGCGCGCCGTCGACATCGAGGCCGGCAAGCACGGCGCCGGTTCGGTGACCCTGCGCGTCTGCACCGCGGTCGCCCTCTACGTCCTGAACCACAAGCGCGACTACCTGCAGCGCCTGCTGGACCAGCGCGGCCTGAACGTCGTCATCCAGATCGATGACAGCCTGGCCCAGGGCGAGCACTCGATCGAGCGCACTGAGACCAACGAGGACTTCACGCCGCCCGAGCGCCCCGAGACCTTCATCGATCTCGAGGACGACTTCGACGACAGCGCCTACGAGGAAGAGGAAGCGGACGACGAGGAAATCTTCGACGACGAGGACGAGGAAGACCTCGAGCGCGAAGACACCGACGACGACGAGCCTCGCGAGCGCTCTGAGCGCGCCGACGGCGAACGCGGCCGCGGCCGTGGACGCCGCCGTCGGGGCGGCGGTCGTCGCGACGAGCCCAACGGCGAGGCCGTCCCCGGCCTGGCCGCCGCCGCCACCGCTGAAGACGACGATGACAGCGAAGCCGGCCGTCGCCGCCGTCGCGGTCGTCGCGGCGGGCGTCGGGTCCGCGAAGAGGGCGGCGCCGAGCGCGATTCCTTCTTCTGGGTGCGCGGCCGTACGCCGTCGCTTGACGATCCCTATGTCTGGTTCGACCCGATCAACCCCGGCCCGGCTCAGCCGCGCTCGGCCCCGGCCGCCGTCGCCCCGCAAGGCGACGTCGACGAGGTCGTCGGCGAGCGTCCGGAAGGCGAGATCGGCGGCGAACGCGGCAACCGTTCGCGCCGTCGTCGCGGTCGCGGTCGCGGCCGGGATCGCGGTTCGGAACAGGGCCTGACCCACGAGGTCAAGGTCGAGACCCGCGCCACCAACGAAGGCATGCCGCCGGACGGCTCGCCGGACACGCCGATGGCTGTGGTCGTCGAGCCTGAAGTCGACGAGGTCGCTCCGATCGCTCTGCCCGAAGAGCCCAAGCGCCGCCGCGTGCGTCGCAAGGCCTCGGCCAGCGCCACCGCGGACTCGGCCTTCGAAACCGCTGTCGAGCCGAACGAAATCCACGCCGAAGCCGAGCCGGCCGTGATCGACGTCACGCCCGAGGAGGCCGCCGAGGCCGAACCGGTCGTCGAAGCGGCTCCGGAACCGGAACCGGCGGCGGTCGTCGAGCCCGTCCCGGCGCCCAAACCCGAGGTCGACGTTGCCTCTCTGATCGCGGAAGATCCCAATCAGATCAGCGCACCGCCAGAGAAGCCGAAGCGCGGATGGTGGCGCCGTTGAAAGGCCGTGATTAGATAGTGACCATCGAGGCGGGGGGCGTCGAGTGTATGTGGAGTTCGCCATGTCCTGGCTGACGAGACACGCCGCCCGCCTCTTTGGCGCTGCGACCGCCGTCGGCTTGGCGCTGGCGACCGCGTCGCCCGCCGCCGCCCAGTCCGCGATCCGCGACACCGAAATCGAGACCATCGTCAGCGAATGGTCCAACCCGGTGTTCTCGGCCATGGGGCTGGAGCCGTCCGAAGTCGAGATCCTCCTGATCAACGACAACGACCTCAACGCCTTCGCCACGCGCGGGCGGATCATCGGTCTGAACACCGGCCTGATCCTGCGGACACGCAATCCCAACGAGCTGCTCGGCGTGGTCGCCCACGAAGCCGGACACGTGAAGAACCGCCACACCCTGCGCGACGGGGCTCAAAACGCCGGCATGCAGCCGATGCTGATGACCATGGCGCTCGGAGCCTTGGCCATCGCCGCCGGCGCCCCCGACGCCGGCGCCGTCCTGCTCGGCAACAGCCAGTATTTCGGCACCCTCAGCGCCCTGCGCTACATGACCCACCAGGAAGGCGAGGCTGACAACTCCGGAGCCCGCGCGCTCGAGCGCGCCGGCGAATCCGGCCGCGGCCTGGTCAGCTTCTTCGAGAATTTCCGCTCGCAGGAAGTCTTCTCCGACGCCCGCCGCTACCCCTATTTCCGCAGCCACCCGCTGTCCTCGGACCGGATCGAGAACCTGCGCCGCTTCGTGCAGGAGCAGCCGCACTACGATCATCGCGACAGCCCCGAGCGAATGGCCCAGCACGCCCTGATCCTGGCCAAGATCCACGCCTTCATGGATTCGCCGAACCAGACGCTGCGCGACTTTCCGGAGAGCGACACCTCCCTCCCCGCGCGCTACGCCCGCGCCATCGCCTGGTACCGCGACGGCCAGACCGACCGCGCCCTCGCCGCCGTCGACGAGTTTCTCGCCGAACAACCCGAGAACCCGTACTTCTGGGAGTTGAAGGGTCAAATCCTGTTCGAGGAAGGTCGCCCTAACGAGGCCATCGGCGCACACCAGCGCTCGGTCGAGATCAAGCCGGACGCGCCCCTGCTGCGCATCAACCTGGCCCACGCCCTGATCGAGACCAATGATCCGGCCAAGCTCGACGCCGCCGTCGACCAGCTGAAGCGCGCCACGGCCATGGAGAACGACAACAGCATGGGCTGGCGCCTGCTGAGCCAGGCCTACGCCAGCCAGGGCAAGGAGGGTGAAGCCCGCCTGGCCTCGGCCGAGATGTATTTCGCCGCCGGCGCCGAGCAGCAGGCCACCCAGTTCGCTCTGCGCGCCCGCGACATGCTCGAGCCGGGTTCGGCGGAATGGACCCGGGCCATGGATATCGTCTTCGCCTCCGGCGCCACCCAGGCTGACGTCGACGCCATGGACGAGCGCTACGAGCGCCGCCGTCCGACCGTCGTCGTACCCGCCGGCGGCTGATTTCTACCCCTTTCGCCTACCGAGAGACCGCATGACCGACGCGCCCCAGCCGACGCCCGACGCTACGCCCGAGACCAAGCCTTCGCCGTTCCGCCGCTACCTGACCGGCGACCGTGCGGGGACGTCGGCGCTGGCGGTCGCGGCCCTGGCCCTGGTGGTTGCGGTCGCCCCCTACGCCCGCGGGACCGACTTCGACAGCCGCGTTCGCGCCTATCTGCTGCGCAATCCCGAAGTGCTTCAGGAAGTCAGCGACGCCCTGAACGCCAAGGCCCAGCAGCAACAGCTGGTCGACAACCACAAGTCCGCCCAGGACATCACCGCCCGCGTCGCCGCCAATCCGGCCCTGCTGGCCATTGATCCGCAGGACCCCAGCTTCGGCCCGGCTGACGCCAAGGTCACCGTGGTCGAGTTCTTCGACTTCCGCTGCCCGGGCTGCAAGGCCACCGCGCCCGAGGTGCTGCGCCTGATGCAGGCCCACCCGGACGTCCGCTTCGTCTTCAAGGACTGGCCGATCCTCGACCGCGGCCCCGACGGCGTCTCGCACCACGCCGCCCGCGCCGCCATGGCCGCGCACCAGCAGGGCAAATACCTGCCGGTCTTCCAGGCCCTGATGGCCGAGCCGGACCTGTCCGAAGAGGCCATCGAGCGCATCCTGGCTGAGCACGGTGTCGCCCTGCCCGCCGCGACGGCCGCCATGTCAGGACCGGAAATCGCCCGCCAACTGGCCGACATCCAGACCTCGGCCACGGCCATGGGCCTCGTCGGCACGCCGACCTTCTTCGTCAACGGCAAGGCCAGCGCGACCATCGAACCGCGCGAGATCGACAAGGCGATCCGCGCGGCCAAGGCCTCCTAGCCGGACCTAGGCCAGCTTCAGGTCCATCTCGCCGCCGATCCATTCGATCCGCGAGCGACGCAGCGCCTCGGCCGCCGCCGTCTCATCGCCCAGCGCCGCCTCGGCGCGGGCCAGGACGAAGTAGCTGTAGGGGTCGTTCGGCCAGTCCTCGATCAGCTCCAGCACCTTGGCGCGCGCCGCCGCGGCGTCGCCGGACGCCAGCAGGGCCGCGGCCAGGCTGCGGCGGGTCGGATACCAGATCACCGGCGGATCGCCGCCCTCCTCGCCCGAGGCCTGGATCTCGGCGGCCCGGGTGAAGGCCGCGATCGCGGCGGCGTGGTCGCCCTCGATCATCGCCGCCCGGCCCTCCAGGATACGTTGCGACAGCTCCGTGAAGACCGACTGGTCATCCGGCTTCGGCTCGGTCTTGAAGCCGGCGCTGGCGCGCAGTTCGGCGATGGCGCGCGCCTCGGCCCGCACGGCCGCCGCGTCCTCCGCCCGCGCCGCCGCCTCGCCCCGCGCATAGCGCCAGCTCACGCGCAGCATCGGCAGGGCCGCCGCTGGCTCCTTCAGCGCCGCGATCTGCGCCGGCGAGCCGAACCGCCCGTAGACGGCGTAGGCGTTGTTGGTGACCATCTGCCGCCAGACGTTGTCCGGCGACGGATCGGGATAGGTCCGCAGGAACCAGTCGGCGAGCTTGATACCCTCCTCGGCCCCGCCGGCCATCAGGGCCCCGCCCATGCCGAAATGGACGTTGTGGCCGTGCAGCGGCATGCCCTTCACCCCGCCGGGCGGCCGCGCCTGCTCGTCGTAGCTCAGGTCCAGCGCCACGGCGTTGACGTTGGACATCATGGCATCTCGGTATCGTCCGACGCGATAGAAGGTGTGCGACGGCATGTGCACCAGGTGGCTGGCCCCCGGCGCCAGGGCCGCCAGCCGCTCGCCATAAGGAATGGCCTTGTGCGGGTCGTCCGACCATTCGGTCAGGTGGATGTAGAGATGGATCGCCCCCGGATCGTCCGGGCTCTTCGCCAGCGCCTGCTCCAGGATGGTCATGGCGCGCGTGATGCCCGGGTCGGCGGCCTTGCCGTCATCGTCCCACCAGTCGTCGACCTTGATCATCCAGGCGTCGGCGGTGATCGCCGCCACGGCCACGTCGTCCGGATTGGCGCGGGCGATGCGGTCCATACCCTCCGCGAAGCGCCGGGCGCGGGTGGATTTGACGCCCGAATAGCGCTGCACCAGGGCGTCGATCATCTGCCGCTGCATCGGTGTGGCGTCGCGGGCCAGCCGCCGCGCGTCTCGCGCCGCCTTCAGCGCCGCCCTCTGGCTGGCGTCGTCGTTGCCGCCGCCGTTCAGGTTCGCCCCCAAGGCCCAGGCCTCGCCCCAGGCGCACATGCCGCACTCCGGATCCAGCAGCCGCGCCTTCTGGAAGGCCCGCACGGATTCCGAATGCTGAAAGGCCCAGCGCAGCTTCACCCCGTGATCGAACCAGGCCTGGGCCAGCGGGCTGTCGGTGTCGACCTGGAAGCCCCCGGTCCCGAAGCCGTCGACCATGACCATGTCGGCCACGGGCGCCCCGTCGAGCGCCGACCCGCCCGGTCCGCAGATCTGCGGCCGCTCGATCAGATCCATCACGTCCCGTTCGGTCGTCGAGTCGGCGACCGCCGAAGGTCCGAACAGGATGGTCGCCCCGGCGACGCCGCATAGAAGCCAGCCGCGCATGTCGTCTCTCCCCATTCCCCGGGGGACACAATGACCTAGCCGTGGATGGAGGCCAAGCGACGCTTCTTCCCTGACGTCGAAGGCTCCATACTTCCGAATCCATGCCCATCCGCCGCCTCCCCCCCGAAACCGTCAACCGCATCGCCGCCGGCGAGGTGGTCGAGCGACCGTCCAGCGCCATCAAGGAGCTGGTCGAGAACGCCCTGGACGCAGGCGCGCGCCGGATCGAGATCCAGGCCGACGGCGGGGGCCTCAGCCGCATTCTGATCGCCGACGACGGGCACGGCATGGCCGCCGACCAGCTGGCCCTGGCGGTCGAGCGCCATGCCACCTCCAAGCTCGAGCCCGATGACGCCGGCGACGTCGACCTGCTGCGCATCCACACCCTCGGCTTCCGTGGCGAGGCCCTGCCGTCGATCGGCTCTGTCGCCCGCCTGACCATCACCAGCCGGCCCAAGCCAGAGAACGGGGAAGCTCCCGGCGACGCCCATTCGATCACCGTCGAGGGCGGCGACCAGCGCCCGGTGGCCCCGTCCGGCTTCCCCGGCCCCCACGGCGCAAGGGTCGAGGTCCGCGACCTGTTCTACGCCACGCCCGCCCGCCTGAAATTCATGAAGTCCGAGCGCTCGGAGGCCATGGCCATCTCGGACGAGATCAAGCGGCAGGCCATGGCCCACGAGGGCGTCGCCTTCACCCTAGACCTCGACGGCAAGACCACCCTGCGCCTGCCCGCCGAACATCCGGGCGACGCCGGCCGACTCAAGCGCCTAGCCGCCCTGCTCGGCCGCGACTTCGAGGCCAACGCCCTGCTGATCGACCAGGAGCGCGACGGCGTGCGCCTGTCGGGCTACGCCGGCCTGCCCACCTATTCGCGAGGCAACGCCGCCCACCAGTACCTGTTCGTCAACGGCCGCCCGGTGAAGGACCGCCTGCTGCAGGGCGCGCTGCGCGGCGCCTATGCCGACTTCCTGGCCCGCGACCGGCACCCGGCCGCCGTCCTCTTCCTCGACATCGACCCGCTGTACGTCGACGTGAACGTCCACCCGGCCAAGGCCGAGGTGCGCTTCCGCGACCCGGCCCTGGTGCGCGGCCTGATCGTCGGCGCCCTGCGCCACGCCCTCGCCGCCGCCGGCCACCGCGCCTCGACCACGGTCGCCGCCGACGCCCTGGCCGGCTTCCGCCCGCACACCGGACTGCCGGGGGTCGAGGGGCGAGGGGCGAGGGTCGAGGGGTTCAGCGACATGGCGCAAGGCTGGTCCGGCTGGCAGGCCTGGGCCGCCCCAGCGTCACAATCCGCCCAGATCATCCCCGGCCTGAACGACCGCAGCGCGCGCGTCGAAACCCTCGACCCTCAACCCTCGACCCTCGACCCTTCCCTCGATCCTCGCCCCTCGCCCCTCGCCCCCGCCGAGATCGACCTCCCCCTCGGCGCCGCCAGGGCCCAGCTGCACGGCACCTATATCGTCGCCCAGACCCGCGACGGCCTCGTCGTGGTCGACCAGCACGCCGCCCACGAGCGTCTCGTCTACGAGCGGATGAAGGCCCAGATGGCCGCCGGCTCGGTCGCCCGCCAGGCCCTGCTCACCCCCGAGGTGGTCGAGCTCGACCCCGCCGACGCCGACCGTGTCGCCGCCCGCGCCGACGAACTGGCCCAGCTCGGCCTGATCCTCGAAGCCTTCGGCGCCGGCGCCGTCCTGGTCCGCGAAACCCCCGCCCTGCTCGGCGACACGGACGTCCAGGGCCTGGTCCGCGACATCGCCGACGACCTGGCCGAACACGGCGCCGCGCTCGCCCTCAGCGAACGCCTCGGCGAGGTGTGCGGGACGATGGCCTGCCACGGGAGCGTCCGCGCCGGCCGCGTGCTGTCAGCGCCGGAGATGAATGCGCTGCTGAGACAGATGGAGGCCACGCCGCACAGCGGGCAGTGCAACCACGGCCGGCCGACCTATGTGGAGCTCAAGCTGAACGATCTGGAGAAGCTGTTCGGACGCCGGTGATCACCCGGAGATCTCTCTCGCCCGACCGGTCGCTATCGTCTGCTCGGCGGCGCGCGCCCGTCGGTTCACGCAGTCGCTATAGGCCGCGACATCCGCATCGTGGCGACGCTTCTCCCAGTCCGATCGGGCCCGGCCCGGCCTCGAGCAGCCCGACCGCCACTCAGGATGGCCTCCGACCAGGACCAGTTCGCCGACCATAGACCGCTGCGACTGCGCCCAGGCCCCGCCGGCTGCAAAACACGCCATGGCGCAGACCATAGCCGCCCCCTTCGCCAATCTGGTACGCATGATGTCCCCCGATGGTTCGAGCCGTTAGCCCGCACGCCCAGTAGTGCCGCCCTCCCGCACAGGTTGCAAGATTGAGTCAGATACCGTCAGTCCTCTTTGTCTGCCTCGGCAACATCTGTCGCTCGCCCCTCGCCGAAGGCGCCCTGCGCGCCGAGGCCGCGCGTCTAAACCTCGACATCGAGGTCGACTCCGCCGGCACCGGGAACTGGCACGCGGGCGAGCCGCCGGACTGGCGCGCGATCGCCGTGGCCAGGCGGAATGGGGTCGACATCTCGGGCCTGCGGGCGCGGCAGGTGCGGCCCGCCGACTTCCGGCACTTCACCCATGTGATCGCGCTGGACCACGACAACCTTGCCAACCTCCGGAAGCTGGCCCCCGCCGACGCCACCGCCGAGCTCAGCCTGCTGCTCGACCACGTCCAGGGCCGCGCAGGCCAGGGCGTGACCGACCCCTGGTTCGGCGACGAGGCCGGCTTCGACGTCACCTGGGCCGAGGTGACGGCTGCGGCGCGCGGCCTCGTCGAGCGCTTCAGGCCCTACGACCGTTCCTGACGCATCCAACCGCTAAGGTCCCCGGCCATGACCGAGACCTATCGCATCCGATCTCCGGAAACCTGGGCGCAGGCGCGGGACGACTATCTCGCGGGCCTCGACGCCGCCGCGGTGTGCCGCCGATATGACCTTGGCCTGTCAGCCTTCCGGCGCCGCGCCCGCAGGCAAGGCTGGCGGCGCATCGACCAGGACGATCCGGCGCCCGGCGACCTGGACCTGGCCATCTATGACGACGTCACCTCCGACGATCAGTTGGAGATGGCCTACCTGCGCTTCGTCCAGGCCCTGGACCAGGGCAAGGCGGTCGAGGCCGCCCGCTGGCGTCGCCTTTGGCTCGAGATGCGGGCGGAGGACGCCGCCCTGGACGCCGAACTCTTCCCCGGACGGACCCGCGCCGAGGTCGCCGCCCTGCTGGCCGCCGAACGTGAGGAGGACGAACGGGTGGAGGACGCCCGCCTCCTCGCCGCCACCGCCCCTATCACCCCCCGGACCGCCGCCCTGCCCGCGCCCGGGCCGGCCGAAAAAGTGCACGATGTGCACTCCACTTTTTCGAGTGCACATTTTCCGCCCGACGAGTCGCCCCCATCCAGCCGCGCCGAACGCCGTCGCCTGCTGCGCGAAGCCAGGCGACGAACCGACGCCGCCCCGGCCGTTCGTCAACCGGGTCTCAGCTCAAAGCTGGTGACACTCTGAGAAACAGCACCCGCGCTGCGCCGTAGTCGCGCGCGTCCAGCCGCTCATAGCCGGGCGTGTCGATCTCCGGCTCGTCCGAGCCGCGCTCGAACACCACCACGGCGCCCGGCTTTAGCCAATTGCCCTCCAGCAGCCGGACCAGGGTCTGTTCACCCAGACCCTTGCGGTAGGGCGGATCCAGGAAAGCCAGATCGAACGCCTCGCCGTCCGAACCCGGGCGCACGCCCAGGTCCGTGGCGCTGCGCCGGTGCACCCGCGTCCGGCCCATCAGACCGTAGGCGTCGGCGTTCTCGCGGATTGAGCCGCGGGCCTCGTCGTCGATCTCGACGAACAGGGCGAAGGCGGCGCCGCGGCTGATCGCCTCGAAGCCCAGGGCGCCCGACCCGGCGTACAGGTCGATGACCCGCGCCCCCTCCAGCGACTCGGCCCAGGCGGCGTGTTCCAGGACATTGAAGATGGCCTGGCGGGCGCGGTCGGAGGTCGGGCGCGTGCCCTGCCCCTCCGGCGCGACGATGGCCCGGCCCTTCAAGCTTCCAGCGACGATGCGCATGCTCAGTCCTCGCCCCCGAACTGGGCCATCACCTCGGCGCCCGTCCGCCGCGGCCGATCGCCCGCGAAGTCGTAGTTGGACGGCTTGGCCTCGATGAAGATCTCGTCCTCGAAGGCGAAGGCCGACGGATCGTCGAACGCCTGCACCGACACCGCCGTCAGCCCGCCGCCCTTCAGCGTCCAGAACAGGGTCGAGCCGCAGCTGCGGCAGAACCGGCGGTCGGCCCATTCGGACGAGTCAAAGACCGCCACCGCCTCGGGGTTGGCGACCTCGACGGTCTCGCAAGCCACGCTCAGATAGACCCCGCCCGACCAGCGCCGGCAGGTCTCGCAGTGGCAGGCGTGCATGCCGCCCTTGGGCGTGGCCGTGAAGGTCACCGCTCCGCACAGGCAACGGCCGGACAGGCGTTGGTCGCTCATGGCAGGCTCCGGAGCTTAGCGGTCGCCGCGCGGCCCGCCCCGCGGACCGCCCTTGCCGCCCGGACGCGAACCGCCCGGCGGGTTGCTGCGCGTGCCGCCCCCGCGCGGCTTGAAGCTCGACGCCGAGGCCCCGCCTTCACGCGGCTTGAACGGCCGCTTGGGCCGGTCGCCGTCCGCCGCCGGCTTGCCGCCGAACGAACGGCCGCTATCCGACCGGGCCGCCGGGCGCGCGCCGCGCGGCTTGTCGATGAACTGATCCTCGCGCGGCTTGAACGGACGCTTCGGCCGGTCCCCGCGCTCTTCGCCGTCCGCCAGCCGCGGCGCGGTGCGCTCGCGCGGCTTGAAGGTCTTGGAGTGCTCGAACTTCGGCGTCGCCTTGGCCCAGCCGGCCTTTTTCGGCGGACGCGAGGCCCGGTCTGTCGCCGACTCGGCGGCGGCGTCAGCGGCGCGGACGCGGCTCGGCTTGCGCGACGGATCCGACATCGCCGAGCCCGAGGAGCCCTTGATGATCGGCGCCGAGGTGCGGCGGCCCGGGATCGGCGCCGGGGTGGAGACGGTGTTGCCGGTCGGCAGGTTCTCGGGGCGGATATGCTGGGCCAACAGCTCGCGGATCACCCGCGGACCGACCTCTTCCACCGATCCAATCGGCAGGGTGCCGAGCTGGAACGGCCCATAGGCCAGGCGGATCAGCCGGTTCACGGTCAGGCCGATGCTTTCCAGCACCTTGCGGACCTCCCGGTTCTTGCCCTCGGTGATCGATACGCTGATCCACAGGTTGGCAGGGCCGCGGCCCTCCGTCTCCCCCGCGTCCTTGGCCTTATCGAGCTTGGCCTCGATGGGGCCGTAGTGGACGCCGTCGGCGGTCACGCCGTCCTTCAGCTTGTCCAGCTCGGCCTGGGTGACGCGGCCGCGCGCCCGGGCGCGGTACTGGCGCACCAGTTCGGTCGAAGGCAGCTCCAGCGCCCGGCTCAGCTCGCCGTCGTTGGTCAGCAGCAGCAGGCCTTCGGTGTTCAGGTCGAGGCGGCCGACCGAGATCACCCGCGGCAGGCCGCTCGGCAGGGCGTCGAAGACGGTCGGGCGGCCCTGCGGGTCGCCGTGCGAGGTCACCAGGCCGGCGGGCTTGTGGTAGCGCCAGACACGCGTCGCCTGGGCCGCGCCGATCGGCTTTCCGTCGACGGTGATGACGTCGTCGCGCGTCACCAAGGTGGCCGGCGTGTCGAGAATCTTGCCGTTCACCGCCACCTTGCCGAGGCCGATCAGGCGCTCGACCTCACGGCGCGAGGCGATGCCCGCCCGGGCCATGGCCTTGGCGATGCGTTCGCTGCGCTTGGGCGCCTCGTCGACCTTCGGCCCCGGCTTGCCGTCCTTCGAGAAGGGCTTGCCGTCCTTGGCGAACGGCTTGCCGCCCGGTTTGCCGAAGGATTTGCCGCCCTTGGGCGGGCCGCGGTCGTCGCCGCCCTCGGCGCGCTTGACGTAGGGTTTGCGGGGGCCGTCGCGGCTGTCGTCTTGACGCGGGCGCGGCTTCTTGTCGTTGTCTCGGGGATGGCTGACCATGATGACCGGTTCATGCACATGGCCTTGGCCTTGGCGCAAGCGGCGGCGGACGCGGGCGAGACTCCCGTCGGCTGCGTGATCGTCGATGAATCGACCGGAGAAGTGGTCGCAGAGGGTCGAAACGGCCCCATCAGCGCCCATGATCCCACCGCCCACGCAGAGATCGCGGCGATGCGGTCAGCCGGGACGAAACTTGGAAATTATCGCCTCACGGGGCTGACCCTCTATGTGACGCTCGAGCCCTGCGCGATGTGCGCAGGCGCGATCAGCCACGCTCGCATCGGCCGCGTCGTCTGGGGCGCCGACGATCCCAAGGGCGGCGCGGTGATTCACGGGCCGCGGTTCTTCGAGCAGCCGACCTGCCACTGGCGTCCGGCCGTTGCGGGCGGTCTCCTGGCCGAGCCGGCCGCCGACCTGCTGCGCAGCTTCTTCCGCGCCCGACGCAAAGGAACGGCCGCCGCGGCGACGCGTTGAAGCGTCACAGCAACAACGGCAAGGCTTGTTCGATGCGTCTGGTTATCGCTCCGGCCGTCCTGATGCTCCTCCTCCTGGCCGCCTGCGGCCCCGATCCGGCCAAGGCGCCCACCGACGGCGACGCCGTGCGCGAGCGCGCGGAGACGGCCCAGACCGCTCGTCGCCGCACCGGCGCCGAGATCCAGGAACGCGCGATGCAGCGCGTCATTCGCACCGTCTACCTGTGCAACAACGGCGAGCGCCTGTCGGTTGATTTCGACAATCCGCGCCAGATGGCGACGGTGCGCAACTCGAACGGCGAGGCCGTCGACCTGTACCAGGAACGCGCCGCGTCCGGCCTCTGGTATCGCGCCTCCGGCTACGAGCTGCGGGGTAAAGGCGTCCTGGCCAACTGGACCGCCGACGGTCGCGAACCGACCGAGTGCCGAGCCATCGACTGACGTCCGCATCGCCGTTGGACTAGCGAAGGCGGCCTAGCTCATCCGGTCCGATTGATCCTGCGCCTCAAGGGGAATCCTCTGCCGCTCGGTCCGGGCGGGTCCGACCGCCCCAAGCAGAAAGTACTGTGGGAGCAGGCGAAATGGCTGTTTTTGAAGGCGGCTCAGGCAAGGACGTCTACGTTGGCGGCGCTGACCCCGACACCATCCGAGGCAACGGCGGCCACGACCGCCTGGACGGCGGCGGCGGCAACGACGTGGTCGAGGGCGGCGCGGGCAATGACGAGCTGCGCGGCGGCGCCGGGCGCGACCGGGTCGACGGCGGCATCGGCAATGATCTTATCTGGGGAGTCGACGACGGGGACTTCCTCGCCGGCGAGGAAGGCAACGACTGGGTCTCCGGCGACGCCGGCAATGACAACGTCTCTGGCGGCGACGGCAATGACGTGGTCCTGGGCGGCGACGGCAACGACAATGTCGACGGCGACGACGGCAATGATGTCCTGTTCGGCGGCGCCGGCGGGGACGACATCGTGGCCGGCGACGGCAACGACATCCTCTGGGGCGACGAAGGCGATGACGACCTGCAGGGCGGAGCAGGCGACGACCTCATGTATGGCGGCGTCGGCGACGACGACCTGACCGGTTACGAGGGCGTCGACATCAGCCTGGGCGGTGCCGGCTCAGACACCTTCGGCTTCTTCCTCGGCGAGTTCGCGCCTAGCTCGACCCTGGCGGCCCAGGACATCGTCCTGGACTTCGAGGGAGCGGGTCAGGAAGGCGGTGACTTCATCAGCCTGAACTTCGAAACCGTCGCCTTCGGCGGCGAGATCAACGTCCGGGTGCGTGAAGGCTCGCTTCTGCCGGGCGCCGGCGACGGCGTCACCCAGATCTTCTACACCCAGCGCCAAGGCTCGACCTGGCTGATCGCCGACGAGAACGACAACGGCGTGCTCGACGACAGTGACTTCACGGTCGAGTTCTTCGGGACCCATGACTTCACCCAGGCCGACTTCGATCGCACCAACTTCGTCATCGTCGGCACGGCAGGCCCTGACGTCATCGACGGCACGGAGGACGCCGACCGCATCTTCGGGGCCGGCGGCGACGACACGATCAACGGCCTCGGCGGCGACGACGAGCTGAACGGCGGCGATGGCGACGACGTCCTGGACGCTGGAACGGGCAGCTTCGACGTCCTCAACGGCGACGCCGGCGACGACACCCTCACCGCCGCGAACAGCGACGTCGGCGTGCTGTTCGGCGGGGAAGGAAACGACACCCTATTCGGCAGCGATGTCGGCTTCTTCAGCGACCTGCAGGGCGGAAACGGCGACGACACCATCTACGCCGGGGCCACGTCGGCCAGCGTCAGCGGCGGAGACGGCGCTGACGTGCTGGTCAGCAACGCCGGCGATGACCAGTTGAACGGCGGCTACAACGAGGACTTCACCCTCGACGGCGACCCGGACCTGTTCGTCTACGGCGCCGGCGCCTGGGGCACGGACAATGTCTACCAGTTCGAGGACGGCTCAGACCTGTTCGACCTGCGCGGCAGCGGCCTGACCTTCGCCGACCTGACCATCGTCAACGAGGACTTCCAGACCACCATCACCTCGGCCAACGGGACGATCTTCATCCAGGAGTTCGACGGCCCTATCACGATCACGGCCGACGACTTCCTCTTCAGCTAGATCTCAAAGGCCGCGAGGCGCGCGTCGAGGCCTGCGCGCACCCGCGGCCAGTCTTCGTCCGTGATCGCGAACATGACCGTATCGCGCACGCGGCCCGTATGCGTGATCTTGTGCCGCCTGAGCACGCCCTCGCGCACCGCCCCAAGCTTGGCGATGGCCGCCTGGCTGCGGGCGTTGATGCCATCGGTGATGATCTCGACCCGCACGATTCCGCTCTCGAAAGCGTGGCCCAGCAGCAGCCGCTTGCTGGCCGGGTTGGTCACGCCGCCACGGGCGTCCGGGTGAAAGAAGGTCGAGCCTAGCTCCACCCGCCGGTGCTGCGGGAACAGGTCGTGCAGGCTGGAGGTCCCGACCACGCGGCCATCCGCCTTCCGGCGCACGGCATAGGGCGTGTCCCGCCCTGCCTCCAGCCCGGCCAGGGCGTTGTCCCACCAGGCGTCGAAGCGGTCGCCGAAGGCGGTCGAGACCATGTTCGACCAGGCCGCCTCATCGACGCTGATGGCCGCCCTAACCTCGTCCTTCAGCGCGGGCGTGTAGGGCTCCAGCCGCAGCCAGCGGTCCTCAAGGACGACCGGCTCGATCCGCATCAGCGCGCGCCCTCGGCCTCAAGAAAGGCGGTCAAAGCCCTCGCGTCTACGTCCCGCGCGGTGAAGGCGTCCCCGATCGACCGAGCCAGGATCAGGGTCAGCCGCCCGCCCTCGGCCTTCTTGTCCCCGGCCATGCGCGCCACCAGGGCGGAGGCCTTGAACGAACCGACCGTCTTGAGCCGCGTCGGCAGGCCGCAAGCGGCGATCACCGCCTCGACCCGCTCGGCCTCCTCCGCCGGACACAGGCCCTGGGCGGCCGAATAGCGGTAGGCCATGGCGCAGCCGAGCGCGACCGCCTCGCCATGGGTCAGCTTGTCCTCGTCGAAGTCCAGCTCGGCCTCGATGGCGTGGCCGAAAGTGTGGCCGAGGTTCAGCAGGGCGCGCCGCCCCGCCTCCTTCTCGTCCTCGCCGACGATGGCGCTCTTGATCTCGACCGAGCGCACCACAGCGCGCTGCAGCGCCTCCGGATCTCCGTCCGCGCCCTTCGCTCCCTCACCCGCCAGCCAGTCAAAGAAGGCCCGGTCGCAGATGAGCCCGTGCTTCAGCACCTCGGCCCAACCCGATTTGAGCTGCCGCTCCGGCAGGGTCGCCAGGACGTCGATGTCGGCCACCACCAGCCGCGGCTGATGGAAGGCCCCGACCAGATTCTTGCCGCGCGGGGTGTCGATCGCCGTCTTGCCGCCGACCGAGGAGTCGACCTGGGCCAACAGGGTCGTCGGCACCTGCACGAAGTCGATGCCGCGCATGAACAGCGCCGCCGCCAACCCGGCCAGGTCGCCGACCACGCCGCCGCCCAAGGCGACGATGAGGTCCGAGCGGTCAAGCTTGAAGGCCAGCAGACGGTCGATGACCCGCTCCAGCTCCGCGAAGGATTTGGAGGCCTCGCCCGGCGGCACAGTCAGTAGACGCGCCTTCACGCCGCCGGCCTTCAGCGCAGCCAGCACGGCCGGGCCGTGATGGGCCGCCACCGTCTCGTCGGTGACCACGACCGTTCGCCCGCGCGCCAGCGGGGCCACGTGCGCGCCCAGGCCCGCCAAAAGGCCGCGGCCGACCACCACGTCATAGGGCCTGAATTCGCCGCCCGAGACCGGGATCGTCACCGTCACGCCTTCACCTCCGCCTCACGGGCCCAATAGGCCTCCAGCGCCCCGACGATCGCGTCGACCGCCGTCGCATGGGCCCCGCCCGCGACATCCACCGTCACGTCGGCCAGGGCGTAGACCGGGTAGCGCGCCTCCGCCAGCTGTCGCAGCGCTTCCAGAGGATCCCGTCCTCGCAGCAGCGGCCGCGTGTCGCGCCGCTGCACCCGGGCGGCGATCGTCTCCAGATCGGCGCGCATCCACACGGTCACAGCGCGGTTCTTCAAGACGTCACGCGTCTCAGGGTTGAGAATCGCCCCGCCCCCCGTGGCCAGCACCATGCGCGGGCCTTCCAGCAAGCGACGCATGACCCGCGCCTCCCCAGCCCGGAACTCCGACTCGCCCAGCTGGGCGAAGATGTCCGAAACGGTCATGGCCGCCGCAGATTCGATCTCGACGTCCCCGTCGGCGAAAGGCAGGTCCAACCTCTTGGCGAGTCGCCGCCCGACGGTCGATTTCCCAACTCCCATCAACCCGACCAGGGCTATGGTGCGTTCACGGACCGGAATCGGCTCAAGCGGGAGAGAGGGCAGGCAGGACGACATGACCCCACCACCCTCTACACCAAGCGGCGCCTGCGGGAAGCAGCCGCGCGCATGACGACGCCTCAAGTCGAAGCCTTTCTGGAGATGATGGCGGTGGAACGCGACGCCTCGCCCCACACCCTAGCCGCCTACGCCCGCGATCTCGCCGACGCCGAGGCTGCTCTGCCGGCGGGCCTGCTCAAGGCCGATGAGGCCGAAGTCGAGGCTTGGTACGCCGACCTCGGCGCGCGCGGCCTGTCCCCCGCCACCCAGGCGCGCCGCCGTTCGGCCGTGCGTCAATTCTATCGCTTCGCCCTCGGCGAGGCCTGGCGCGCCGACGATCCCTCCCGCCGCCTCGACGCTCCGAAGCAGGGCCGCCCGCTTCCCAAGACCCTCAGTCGCGATGAGATCGATCGTCTGCTCGCCGCCGCCGCGGCCCGGGACGGCGCCGCCGGCCTGCGCCTCGTCGCCCTGGTCGAGCTGGCCTATGCGTCAGGCCTGCGTGTCTCTGAACTGCTGGCCCTGCGCGTGGAGGCGGTGCGCCGCGACCCCGCCTTCCTGATCGTCCGCGGCAAGGGCGGCAAGGAGCGACTGGCCCCCCTGAACGCCTCCGCCCGGGAGGCGGTGAAGGCCTGGCTCGTTGCCCGCGACGCCGCCCGCCCCGAGAAGGCGCCCGACAGCCCCTGGCTCTTCCCCTCCCCGTCCGCCAAGGGCTCGCTGACCCCCCGCCGCTTCGCCCAGCTGCTCGACCAGGCCGCGGTGGGCGCCGGCATCGACGCCACCCGCGTCAGCCCGCACGTCCTGCGACACGCCTTCGCGACCCACCTGCTGGAAGGCGGAGCCGATCTGCGCGTCATCCAGACCCTGCTGGGCCACGCGGACATCGCCACCACCCAGATCTACACCCACGTCGCCGTCGACCGCCTCGCCGAGGTCGTGCGCAGCAAACACCCGCTGGCGCGGGATGACTGAACTCCGCTTGCCCCCCGGCGTTCACCTGACTAGGTTCCGCCGCCTTCCGCTGCGCCGTCGGCGCGCCTGATCAAGAAGACGCCTCGATGGCCGCGCACTACCTCGAGTTCGAAAAGCCGATCGCCGACCTGGAGGCGAAGATCGAGGAGCTGAGCCTCCTCGCCTCCACCGCCGGCTCGTTCGACGCCGAGATCGACGGCCTGCGAAAGAAGGCGGAGCAGCTTCGCAAGAAGACCTATTCCAACCTCGATCCGTGGATGAAGACCATGGTCGCGCGGCATCCGCAGCGGCCGCATTTCGTCGACTATGCCGAGGGCCTGTTCACCGACTTCGTCGAGCTGAAGGGCGATCGTCAGTTCGGCGACGACCAGGCCATCCTCGGCGGCCTGGCCCGCTTCCGCGGTCGTCCCGTGGTGATCATGGGCCACGAGAAGGGCCACGACACCCAGACCCGCCTGACCCACAATTTCGGCATGGCCCGGCCCGAGGGCTATCGCAAGGCGGTCCGGCTGATGGACATGGCCGAACAATACGGCCTGCCGGTCCTGACCTTCGTCGACACGGCCGGCGCCTATCCCGGCCTCGGGGCTGAGGAGCGCGGCCAGGCCGAAGCCATCGCCCGCTCGACCGAACGCTGCCTGACCCTGGGGGTGCCCTCGATCGCCACCGTCACCGGTGAAGGCGGTTCCGGCGGAGCCATCGCCATCGCCGCAGCGGGCCGCGTGCTGATGCTCGAGCACTCGATCTATTCGGTCATCTCGCCGGAAGGCGCGGCCGGCATCCTGTGGCGCGATGGCGCGCGGGCCAAGGACGCCGCCATGGCCATGAAGATCACAGCTCCCGACCTGGTTGAATTGAAGATCGTCGATCGCATCATCCCGGAGCCGATCGGCGGGGCCCATGCCGATCCCCAGGCGGCCGTCACTGCGGTCGGCGACGTGATCGAGGAGGAGCTCAACGCCCTCTCCGGCCTAAGCCCTGCACAGCTGCGCAAGGCCCGCTCTGACCGCTTCTACGCCATCGGCCGCGCAGGCTGAGGCGGCGGCCGGCGGCGCCGATCGAGAGATTTCGTTAACCCTTCAGCGAGGGTTGTCGCACACTATCGGTTCCATGCTGAGTTGCGTCGGGCGATTCGGTCGGGAACCGGATATGAGCGGCGTCGGCGAGTCCTTGCGGGAAAGTGCGATCATCAACCTGACCGGTGCGGTCACCATGGTGGTGGATGATTCCCCGTTCGCGGCCGAGATCACCTCCAGCGCCCTCTTGGGCTTCGGCATCAAGACCCGCTACTCGTGCCGCGGCGCTGCTGAGGCGATCGCCATCCTGGGCGAATCCGAGATCGACCTGCTGGTCGTGGACTGCGACATGCCGGGCATGGATGGCTTCGAGCTCGTCCATTGGCTGCGCCGCTCGGGCCCGCCGAACGGCTTCGTGCCGGTCATCATGACCGCCGCCCATATCCGCCGCTCCATGGTTCAGAAGGCCCGCGACTGCGGCGCCAACTTCGTCATCACCAAGCCCTTCAGCGCCGCCAGTCTGCTGGAGCGGATCGTCTGGGTCGCCCGCGACAGCCGTCCCTTCCTCGAGGTGGGCGAGTATTTCGGCCCTGACCGGCGTTTCCGCACCTCGGGCCCGCCGGGCGAAGAACGTCGCGCGGACGTGATCCGCCGCACCCAGTTCGAACTCGAGAAGGCCGCGGCAGGCGGCGGGACGACCCAGTGACCGTGATTACCCACGCCCGTCGCAAGTCGCGGCTCTCCCAGATCATCGACAGCGCCGGCGGCGTGAGCGTCGGCGCAGCCCTGGCCAAGGCTCGCGAAAATCTCGCCGCCCTGCGTCCGCGCGCCATGGAAGAGATTTCCCGCTGCATCGACGAGGCGGCGGCGGTTCCCGCCCCCATCGACCCCGAGGACGCCATCCGTCGGCTCGAGCAGGTTTACCGCGCCGCCAACGGCGTCATCGACGCGGCCCACTCCTTCGAGTTGGAGGACATCTGCGCGGTCGCCCTGAGCCTGTGCGACGTGGTCGACCGCTCGGCCGTCGCGCTTGAGGCAGGCGGCGTGGACATCGACTGGCGCGTCATCGCCGTCCACGTCCAGTCCCTGCGGCTGCTCAACACCCTCCCGGCCGAGGCCACCGCCGAGCGGGCGCAGATCCGCGCCCGCCTGGCTGAACTGGTCGTCCGGAAATTCGCCCAAGCCGGATAAGGATCAGGCCAGCTGAGCCGCCGCTCGCGCCCCGCGCGTCTGCTTGCGCCACAGCGCCGCATACTCCCCGCCCTGACGCGCCACCAGCTCATGGTGGGCGCCCCGCTCGACGATGCGACCGGCCTTCAGCACCAGGATCTGGTCGGCGTCGGCGATGGTCGACAGACGGTGCGCTACCACCAGGGTCGTGCGTCCCGTCCGCGCCCGTCGCAGGGTCTTCTGGATCGCCGCCTCGGTGCGGCTGTCCAGCGCGCTGGTCGCCTCGTCAAGGATCAGGATGCAGGGATCGGCCAGCAGGGCTCGGGCGATGCCGACCCGCTGGCGCTCGCCGCCCGACAGCTTCAGCCCGCGCTCGCCGACGACCGTATCGAGACCATTGGGCAGGGCCCGGATGAACTCGTCCAGCTCGGCGGCGTCGGCCGCGGCCCAGATCGCCGCCTCGTCCGCGTCCGGGCGGGCGAAGCCGATGTTGGCCCGGATGGTGTCGTTGAACAGAGCCACATCTTGCGGAACCAGGGCCACCGCCGCGCGCAGCGATTCCTGGGTGACGCCGCGCACATCCGCCCCGTCGACAAGCACTTCGCCCTCCTGCGGGTCAAGCAGGCGCAGCGCCAGCTTGACGATGGTCGACTTGCCCGAGCCCGACGGCCCGACCAAGGCCGTCGTCGTTCCCGGCGCGGCGTGGAAGGTCACGTCCTCCAGCCCGTTGGCGCGGGCGTCGTGCCGGAAGCCGACGTGCTCGAAGGCGATCGAGGCGCCGCGGGCGTCCACGGCCCTCGGCAGGGGCTTGGCGTCGGGCGCATCCGCCACCTGCGGGGTCTGCCGCGTCACCTTCAGCATCTCCTCCATGTCGATGAAGGACTGGCGGATTTCCCGATAGGCGAAGCCCAGGATGTTCAGCGGCGCATACAGCGAGATCATGATCAGCACCGCCGCCGTCACGTCGCCGGGGCCCATCCGCCCCGCCGCCGCCTCGAAGCCGGCCATGACCGCCATGACGCCCAGGCCGAGGTTCATGATCACGGCCTGGACGACGTTCAGCAGCGCCAGCGAGCTGTTCGCCTTCAGCGCGGCCCGCGTGTAGTCGCCCAGCGCGTCATCATAACTGCGCGCCGCCCGCGCCTCGGCCCCGAAGGACTTCACCGTCTCGTAGTTCAGCAGGGCGTCCACTGACACGCCTGCGGCCTGGGTGTCGGCCGCGTTCATCTCGCGTCGGTGTTCGATCCGCCAGTTGGACAGGGCGAAGGTGCAGACGGCGTAGACCGCCACCACAGCCACCGCCACGGCCCCGAAGCGCCAGTCATAGGCCCCCGCCAGCACCCCGGCCGCCAGCACCAGCTCGACCCCGGTCGGGATCAGGTTGAAGGCCAGGATGCGCATCAGGAAGTCCACCGCCCGCGAGCCGCGGTCCATGGTCCGCGACAGGGCGCCCGAGCGCTTGGTCTGGTGGAAGTCGAGCGACAGGCTCAGGGCGTGGGCGAAGGTCTCGGTCGCCGCCGTCCGTTGCGCCGCCGAGCGCACCGGCGCGAACACCACGTCCGAGGCGTTGGGGGCGATCGCCGACAACAGGCGGATGAAGGCCCAGCCCACCGCGAACCCCGCGAATCCCCACGCCATGCCCACGGCAGCTCCCTGCCCCGCCGCCAGCTTGTTGACCGCTGCGCCGAGCACCAGCGGAGCCAGCACGCCCAGCGCCTTGCCGCCGAGCGTCATTGCGATCGCAGCGACCAGCCGAAGGTGCAGTTGCGGCGCGTTTGAGCGCCGCACCAGTTGCATCAAATCGATCAACGCCTGCCCGGTCGGCGGCCCCTTGGGCGCCTCGACGGGCGGCGCGCCCTGCGCGGCCTTGGCGACTGAATCTCCCCGACGTCCCGACCGTTCACCGCGCATGCTCATGGGGGCCATATGGAGCGACCCGCCCGCCTTCGCAAAGCGCCTTCGACGGAACGTCGGTCAGAGCCGGCCGCGCACGACGGCCCAGACCAGCCGCAAACGCTTCAACGGCTCCGGCGCATCAGTCTTCGCCAAGGTCGCATGGGCGACCGCCGGGAAGGCCGCGGGCGGCAGACCGGACAGCGCCTGGTTGGCGCGCGCGCGATGGGTGAGCGCCTCGTCGCCTCGCCCCGTCTGCGCCAGGGCCCAGACCCGCGCCGCCTCCGCCACGGCCGCCTCATGCCCCGGCCCGGCCAGCACCTGCACGGCCGCCTGCATCGGGCCGACGTAGAAGGCGTCCAGGTCGTGCGGCTCGCCATGCACCCGGCCGATGTGGGCCTCGATCAGGGCGTCGAACGGGGCTCGGTCCAGCCCGCGTCGGACGACGAGATCGGTCAGGGCCTCCAGCACCGGATGGCCCTTGCGCGCGACGCCGGCGAACACCCCGTCCATCTGCTCGCGCCACCAGGCGTAGCGCATCTCCGCCAGCAGGGGCTGGGTCACCCGCGTCGGGATGGCCAGCAACTCGGCCTCGAAGGCGTACAGGGCGATCAGGTCCGCTCGCGCCTGCGGGTCGGCGACAAACCGGCTGGACAGCCAGCGGTCGGGATCGGCGGCGCGAACCTGGTCGTCGAGGCTGGTCATCGGCTCCCCATAATGCAGAAGGCCGGGAAGGTCGCCCTTCCCGGCCCCGCCTTCAGTCGTACGTTCGGATCAGTTGAACAGGGTCTGGTACATGGCCATCGCCGTCAGCATCGGCAGCGACAGCAGCAGGTTGGTGCGGCTGGCCAACATGGCGACGCGGGCGGCCTTGGCCTTGGCGTCGTCATCGACAACGACGATGCCCAGAGCGCGCTTCTGGTTCGGCCAGATGATGCCCCAGACGTTGAGGAACATGACGATGGCCAGCCACACGCCGGTGCCCATCAGCATGTACTGCTGGTCGCCGTCCACCAGGCCGCCGGCCAGGCCGAAGCTCAGGACTTCCATGGCGTAGGCGTGGCCGCGCAGGAAGGCGACGGTCAGGCCGGCCAGGACGGTCACCAGCGCCGACCAGCGGAACCAGAACAAGGCTTCCGGAGCGATGTGCTTGCCGATCGCCGGCTTCAGCTCGGCCGGGATCGAGGGCATGACGCGGATCTGGACGAAGTTGAAATAGTACAGCAGGCCGATCCACAGGATGCCAGCGCCCACGTGGACCCAGCGGAACACGGCCTGCCAGAAGACGGCGTCAAAGCCGCCCGGCGCAATGCGGCCGAAGGCGAAGATCATCACACCCGCCAGCACCAGGCTGAGGATGAAGGTATTGCGGAAGTTCGAAAGCAGCTTGCCCATGGTCCGCCCCTCCTCGGGCGCGTCGGCCGGCGCGGCGGGACCGCGCGCGATTCGTTGAAGCGTCAGCATATCCCTCGGGCCGGAAACGAAAAAGGGCGGCCCTTCGGCCGCCCTTTCCGTCGTCGGAATGCGAGGCTTACGGCCGCGAGGCCATGCCCAGCTTGATCGGCTTGGCGTCGTCGGTCGAACCGCCGCGCTTGACGCCCCACAGCAGGATGATCGGCGCACCCACATAGATCGACGAATAGGTGCCGACCACGATGCCGAACATCAGGATGACCGAGAAGCCGAACAGGGCCGGACCGCCGTAGAAGGCCAGGGCCGCCAGCACCATGACGGCGGTCAGACCGGTGATGATGGTCCGGCTGAGGGTCTCGTTGATCGACAGGTCGATCACTTCCTTAAGCGGCTTGGACTTGTACTTGCGCAGGTTCTCACGAAGTCGGTCGAAGACGACGACGGTGTCGTTCATCGAGTAGCCGATCACGGTCAGAATCGCCGCGACCATGTTCAGGTTGAACTCCAGCTTCATGACCACGATCAAACCGAAGCACAGGATCACGTCGTGCAGCAGGCCGGCCACGGCGCCGAAGCCGAACTGGGGCTCGAAGCGGAACCAGATGTAGAGGAACATCAGGCCGATGGCCGACGCCAGGGCCCACAGGCCCTTGCTGAACAGCTCGCCCGACACCTTCGAACCGACGATGCTGGGGGCCGAGAAGCGCACCGGGCCGGCGGCGGCGGTGACGGCTTCCTGGATCTGGGTCACGACGGCGGCCTGTTGCCGACCTTCCGGAATCTGGAAGCGGACCATGGCCAGTTCAGGGGCGCCGGCTTCCTGGACGCCGACCTCGCCGATGTCGAGGCCTTCGACGCCTTCACGGATCGCCTCGAGATCGAGCTTGCGACCCTCCGGCTGGATCACTTCCATGGTCGCGCCGCCGCGGAAGTCGATGCCCATGTTGAGCCCGGGCGTGAAGACGCCGACGAGCGATGCGACGCAGAGCACGACCGAGATGAGGGCGGTGAACTTCGCCAGACGCACGAACCGGAAGTTCGTGACCTGCGGAAGCAGCTTGATGAGGGGCCATCCACGCATCGCCATCACTCCGCGATCGGCAGTTTTTTGGGTTTTGCGACCTTCAGCCAAAGCGCCAGACCGACCTGGGCCACCAGGACCGCCGACAGCACCGAGGTGAACACGCCGATCGCCAGCGTCCATGCAAAGCCCTTCACCGGGCCCGCACCGAGGATGAACATGATCCCCGCCGCGACCAGGGTGGTCAGGTTGGCGTCGATGATGGTCGCCATGGCCTTCGAGAAGCCGGCGTCCAGGGACGCGATCACGCTTCGCCCGGCCCGCGCCTCGTCGCGCATCCGCTCATAGATCAGCACGTTGGCGTCGACCGCCACCGCGAAGGTGAGGATCAGGCCTGCGATGCCCGGCAGGGTCAGGGTGGCCTGCGTCAGGCTCATCAGGGCGATGATCAGCAGACCGTTCAGCACCAGGCCGATGACCGAGATCCCGCCGAACAGGAGCCCGTAGGCCAGCAGCATGAAGACGACGATGATGATGAAGCCGATGATGCCGGAGATCATGCCGTTCTGGACCGCGTCCGCGCCCAGTTCGGCGCCGACAGTGCGGCGCTCCTCGACCTTCAACGGAGCCGGCAAGGCGCCGCCGTTCAGCAGTTTCACCATGTCCCCCGCCTGCTGCATCGAGTAGCTGCCCTCGATGATGCCGTTGCCGCCGGTGATGGCGCTGCGGATCACCGGAGCCGAGATCACCTTGCCGTCGAGGATGATGGCGAAGCGGCGGCCGATGTTTTCCGCGGTCGCCTCCCCGAAGCGGCTTGAGCCGGCCCCGTCGAATCGGAAGCCGATGGCGGTCTGGTTGTTCTGGTCCTGGGTGACGAAAGCGTTGGTCAGGTTCTCACCCGAGACGAGCACCCGCTTCTTGATCAGGAGCGGCACGCCGTTCTCGTCGGCCAGAAGCACGGCATCGGGCGGCGGGAAGCCGGCGATGGCCTCCTCGACCGAGCTCTGCTCGTCGACCAGCTGGAAGGTCAGCTGCGCGGTCTGCCCGATCAGGCGCTCCAGCTCAGTGGGATCGCTCTGGCCCGGGGCCTGGATGACGATACGGTCCGAGCCCTGGCGGGTGATCGCGATTTCCTTGTTGCCGTCTGGATCGAGACGGCGGCGCACGACCTCGATCGACTGGCTCACCGCGTCCGAGGCCATGCTGGCCACGGCCTGGTCGGTGTAGGCGTAGCGGATGCGGTCATCGCCCAGGCGGCGCACGCTGCGGTCGACGATCCCGCCGGCGCCGGGCCGAACGAGTTCGCGCATGGCGCGCTCCGCAGCCTCCATCTGCGCCGGGTCAGCCAGGGAGATGATCACCCCGTTCCCGTCGCGCGCGATGTTGACCGGCGTGATGTCGACAGCGTCCAGCGTCGCCCGGGCGTCTTCGCCCAGGTTGGTCATGCGCTTCTCGCGCATCGCCGGCACGTCGACGCCCAGCAGCAGGTACGAGCCGCCCTGCAGGTCCAGGCCGAGGTTCACCGCCTTGTTGGGCACCCAGCCCGGCAGCGCCTCGCGTTGGGCAGGCGACAGCGCGTTCGGGAATGCGAACAGCAAGCCGAACACGAGCGAAAAGGCGAGAAGGATCACCTTCCAGCGCGACAGATGGATCATGCGGGCTTCCCCGAACCTTTCGAGAGGCCGATCAGGACTTGGCGATCTGCTTGGTGTCGTTGGCGGCCACACCCGTGCGGTCGCGCACCTGGGTGATCATAGACTTGACCACGCGGACGTTCACGCTCGGGGAGATCTCGACCATGGCCTCGTCGTTCTCGACGCGGGTGACCTTGCCGATCATGCCGTTGGACAGCACCACGGTGTCGTTGCGCTTCAGGCCGGCGACCATCGCCTGGTGAGCCTTCATCTGCTTCTGCTGCGGACGGATCAGCAGGAAGTAGCCCACGAACAGCAGCACGATGAACGGCGCAAACTGGATGAGCGTAGCGGCGAAACCGCCTTCGGAACCCGTCATGAAGTCTTCCCTCGACCGGGGACGCCGGCCAAGCCTCCGCCCCTCTTAAAATGAGGCGCGGAACCTAGGGTGCGCCGTCACACATTGCAACGCGGCGAGAGGCCCCAAACCGTCGCTGTGCGTCAGCGCGGCAACACGGTCAGGGGATCGATCGCACGCGGCTCGTCCTGGTACATCCGCCAGGTCTCGAAATGAATCGACGGGCGACCGTCGCCCGCGGTCGTGCCGACGGTGCCGATCTGCTGTCCGGGCTGGACCTCGTCTCCGTCGCGGACGGTCGTCGAACCCAGGTGGCCATAGACCGAGCGCCAGCCGTCGCGGTGCACCAGCAGCACGGTCAGCCCCTGCCCGGCCAGGTCGTCGCCGACATAGCCGACGCGGCCGCCGGCCGAGGCGCGCACCTCGGCTCCGGCGGGGGCGCCGATATTCACGCCATTGTTCTTCTCACCCATGCCGACTGGGCCGAAGCGGCGCAGGATGTCACCGCGCACCGGCCAGTCCAGGGCCACGGTCGTCGCGGTCGCCGCCGGCGTCGAGGCGCTGGACGGCGGGGCGACTGGTTGTCGAGCGGGAGGCGGCGGCGGCGCCATCTCGACCGGCGGCGGCGGCGGCGGCGGCGGCGGTGGGGCGACCTCGGCGGCGTATTCGACGAACGGCGACGGGCCGGTGGCGTAGGGGTCGCCGCCGATATCGGTCGCATTGGCGGGCAACAGCAGGCGTTGGCCCGGGCGGACCGATGCTTGCGGACCCAGTTGGTTGAGGTCGATCAGCGTCTGGATCGGAGTCTGGAAGCGACGGCCAACGCCCGAAATCGTGTCACCGGGCTGGATCTCATACGCCACGCCGGCGGCCGCGGCAGTCGCCGGGACAGCGGAGGCGCCGTTACGTGCGGGCGGCGGCGGGCTGGAGAAGCCCTCCGACGCGGGACCTGCGGCAGGAACGGCTGTCGGGTAGGCGGTGGCGGTCGTGGGCGGGCTGGACGAATAGGGCTGCGGGCCGGGATTGCTCACCGGCGCGTCCAGGCTGCCGCCCTCGATCGAGGCGACCGGCGCCGCCGAGGGCAGAGGCGCTTCATTGGCTGGATTGGTCGCGCCTCGCACACCTTCCCCGGTGGGCGCGGGCGCCGCGGTCGTCGGATAGGTCGGCGCGCGCATGGGGGCCGGCGCCGCATCTGCGTAGATCGAATAGCGCGGCTCGGACGGATAGCTCGAACAGGCCGCCGCGGCGCTCGCCACAGCCATCAGTCCAAGGACGCGAACGCCCGCTTTCGCTCGATTCATAGCCCGCTCCCGACTCATACTCAGCCCGACCCTAACTGAGCCGGAAATCCGCGCCAAAGTTGGGCGGGAAGGTTAACGAGACCCTTCCGGATCTGACAATCACCCCTCCTTCGCCGTTCCTTCGACCAGCGGCACGAACCTCACCTCGGCCAGGCTCTCGCGGCGGAACGAGCCGTCCTCCTGGCCGACGTAACGGTGCAGGCGTTGAACCGAACTACGGCCCACCGGACAGACCAGGATGCCGCCGGGCTTCAGCTGGTGCAGCAGCTCCGTCGGCTCGCCGGGCGAGGCGGCCGTGACCATGATCCGATCGAACGGAGCCTGCTCAGGCCAGCCCAGGCCGCCGTCGCCGTGGCGGGTGATGATGTTGTCGATCTGCAGCGTCTTCAGCCGCTTCTCGGCCTCGGCCAACAGGCTGCGATAGCGCTCGATCGAATAGACGTAGCGCGCCAGCCGGCTCAGCACCGCGGCCTGGTAGCCGCTGCCGGTGCCGATCTCGAGCACCCGGTGGCGCGGCTGCACCTCCAGCGCCTGGGTCATCAGGCCGACGATGTAGGGCTGGCTGATGGTCTGGGCGCAGTCGATCGGCAGGGCCTGGTCCTCCCAGGCCTGGTCGAGGAACTTCTCGTGCACGAAGACGGCGCGGTCGATTGATTCCATCGCCTTCAGCACGCGCGGGTCCGTGACCCCCTGCTGCCGCAGGCCCAGGATCAGCCGTCCAGCCCTGTCGTCGTTCAGCTTCATGCGCCCACCACCGCCTTGGGCGGCGCCCCGCCCAGCACGCCCTTCAGGTCGTTTACGCTGGGCATGTGGGTCAGGTCGATATGCAGCGGCGTGACCGAGATCTTGCCGTCGTCCATGGCGCGCAGGTCGGTGCCCTCCGGGTGCACCTGCTTCGTCCCCCGGAAGCTCATCCAGTAGTAGTCGCGGCCGCGCAGATCGGTGCGCCGCACTGCGTGCATCTCGCCGATATCGCGGAAGCCCTGGCGGGTGACCTCGATCTCCTCGACCTGGTCCGGCGCACGGTTGGGGAAGTTGACGTTCATCACTACGCCATTGCCCCACGGCCGCTCCAGCAGGCGCGAGATGATGGCCGGGCCGAAGGTCTCAGCCGTCTCCCAGTGCGCCGTCACCTCCTCGTGGAAGCGCTCCAGCGACTGGCTCAGCGCGATGGAGCGGATGCCGAAGGCCATGCCCTGCAGGGCTCCGGCCACCGTGCCCGAGTAAGAGCAGTCCTCGCCGACGTTGTGTCCGCGATTGACCCCCGACAGCACCAGGTCCGGCCGCTCCGGCATCAGGTCGTTGACCGCCAGCACCACGCAGTCGGTCGGCGTGCCGGTGACCGCGAACCGCTTCTCGCCCAAGCGGTTGACCCGCAGCGGCTCGGTGAGGGTGATGCCCCGCCCCTTGCCCGACTGCTCGACTGCGGGCGCACAGACCCAGACATCGTCCGAGAGGGTCCGCGCGATCCGCTCCAGGCACTCCAGGCCTTCGGCCTCGATGCCGTCGTCGTTGGTCAGCAGGATGCGCATGGAACTCCTATCGGATGACCGAGACGTCTTCGGCCAGAATTACGAACTCGCCGCCGCAGCTGTTGCGGACAGTGGAGCCCTCGTAGGTCAGGCCCGTGGTGGTCGAGTTGCCGGCCCAGGGCACCGCCCGGCCGGTGAAGGTCACCTTCTGCCCCGGCAGGTCGCGCCTGGCGGTGCGCTGCATGTTTAGCGGCAGCACGCCCGAAACACAGGGCCGGCCCATGGCGGAGCGCATCTGGGCCTCCCGCTCAAACAGATGGAACTCGCCGCCGTCAAAGCTGACGTAGCCGGTGAAGCTGGCCGCAGCGGGGTCGAACACCGTGCTCGGCTCACTCGACGGGGTGGAGGCGCAGCCTGCGAGGGCCAGAAGGGCAGCGGCGAGGATCGGCTTCATTTCGACTTCTCCAGACTAGCGGGCGGCGACCGTCTCCACCCCGCCCATATAGGGACGCAGCGCCTCCGGAACCCGGATCGAGCCGTCGTCCTGCTGATAGTTCTCCATGATCGCGACGAGGGTGCGACCGACCGCCAGACCCGAGCCGTTCAGCGTGTGCACGAACTCGGTCTTCTTCTCGCCGTCGCGCTTGAAACGGGCGTCCATGCGCCGGGCCTGGAAGTCGCCGCAGTTCGAGCAGGAGCTGATCTCGCGATAGGTCCCCTGGCTCGGCAGCCAGACCTCGAGGTCGAAGGTCTTGCGCGCGCCGAAGCCCATGTCGCCCTTGCAGAGCAGCAGTCGGCGATAGGGCAGCTCCAGCTTCTGCAGGATCGCTTCCGCACAGGCGGTCATGCGCTCGTGCTCGGCGTCGCTGTCTTCGGGCCGGGTGATCGAAACCAGTTCCACCTTGTAGAACTGGTGCTGCCGGATCAGGCCGCGCGTATCCCGGCCGGCGGACCCCGCCTCGGCGCGGAAACAGGCCGTCAGCGCCGTCATGCGGATCGGCGTCTTGAGTTCGCTCTCAGGCAGTAGTTGGCCCATCACCGTCGCGGTCAGGGACACTTCGGCGGTCGGGATAAGCCAGCGGCCGTCCGTGGTGCGGAACAGGTCGTCGGCGAACTTCGGCAGCTTGTCGGTGCCGTAGGCCGCCGCGTCGTTGACCAGCAGCGGCGGACTGGTCTCCTGGTAGCCGTGCTCGCCGGTTTGGACGTCCAGCATGAACTGACCCAGGGCCCGCTCCAGCCGCGCCAGACCACCCTTGAGCACAGCGAAGCGCGCGCCCGACATCCGCGCGGCCGCCTCGAAGTCCAGCAGACCCAGCGCCTCGCCGAGATCGGCGTGGTCCTTGGCCGGGCCGCCTTCGCGGGGCGCGCCCCAGCGCGACACCTCTACGTTCCCGCTCTCGTCTTCACCGTCCGGGACATCGTCGGCGGCCAGGTTCTTCTGCGCCGCCAGCAGGTCTCGCAACTGCTTGCCGACGTCGGCCTCGACGGCTTCAGCCGCCGCGATGTCCCCCTTCAGCGCCTCGACCTCGGCCTTCAGGCGGTCGGCCTCGGCCATATCCTTGCGGCCCATGGCGGCGCCGATCAGCTTGGAGGCTGCGTTGCGCTTGCTCAGCGCGTCCTGCCCCGCCGTCTGGGCGGTGCGCAGTTCCTTGTCCAGGCGCAGGAGATCGGCGACCAGGCCATCGGCCTCCTCGACCCCGCGCGACGACCATCCGGCCACATAGGCGTCGGGATGTTCGCGAATGGCTTTGATGTCGTGCATGGTCGGTCTCGGTTCGGGGAGGCCGCGTCGGGTCGAGAAGGCGCAGCCTCCTGACCGCGGCCCGGCGAGATGTTGCTCTAGCCCCCGGCGCAGATTCCGCCAAGCCGGGGCGGCCGCCTCAGATCAGCCCGCTCAGTGGCGAACTGGCGCTGGCGTACATCCGCCGCGGCATCCGCCCGGCCAGATAACCCTGCCGCCCGGCGATGACCGCATGCTTCATGGCGCTGGCCATCAGAATCGGGTCGGCAGCGCCCGCGATGGCGGTGTTCATCAGCACGGCGTCGCAGCCCAGCTCCATGGCGAGGGTCGCGTCCGAGGGCGTGCCGACCCCGGCGTCGACCAGCACCGGCACCTTGGCCTGCTCGACGATCAGCCGGATGTTGACCCGGTTCTGGATGCCCAGGCCCGAGCCGATCGGAGCGGCGGCCGGCATGATGGCGGCGGCGCCCGCCTCCTCCAGCCGCTGGGCCATGACGACGTCGTCGGTGCAGTAGACCATGACCTGGAAGCCGTCCTTCACCAGCAGGTCCAGCGCCCGCAGCGTCTCGACCATGTCCGGATACAGGTGCGCCGTGTCCGACAGCACCTCCAGCTTGACGAGGTCCCAGCCGCCCGCCTCGCGGGCCAGCCGCAGGGTCCGCACCGCGTCCTCGCCGGTGAAACAGCCCGCCGTATTGGGCAGGAAGGTGAAGCGGTCCGGCTTCACATAGTCGACGAGCATGGGCTGGTTCGGGTCGGTCAGGTTCACCCGCCGCACCGCCACGGTGACGATCTCGGCCCCGGCCGCCTCGGCCGCGGCGGCGTTCTCGGCGTAGTCCTTGTACTTGCCCGTGCCGACAATCAGGCGCGAACTGAAGGTGCGACCGGCTACGGTCCAGGTGTCTTGAGCGGTGTGCGTATCCATGGCGCAGGTTTAGCGGCTCAACGCCGCTTCGCCTACCGCCCGCGCCCCGTAACCGACGCCCCAGCACGAGACACGCGGAGATAGTTTGCCTGCGCAACCGTATGGGTTAGCCTTCACAGTTAGTACCTGAGTTTGCCGTCCATTCCGACAAGAGGTGAAACTGTGAAGGTCATGATTGTCGCCGCCGCGTGCGGCTTGCTGGCTCTGAGCTCCGCCGCCGCCGCGCAGGAGGCCGGGGCCCGCTACAATATCCGCGTTCCCACCATCGATATGACTGCGCGGATCGGCGGCAGTGCTGAAGACCGCTACCTCCGGGACGACCGACTGGCCGACTCCTTTTTGGCGATCGACCAAGGTACGCAGGCGCGCAGCAGCCTGATCGAACGCATCACGCCGATGGTCGCTCAGGGCCGCTGTAACGACGCACGCCGCGCCGCGCGCGCCGCCGGCGACCGGCCTGTCTCACGCCACATCAGCCAAATCTGCGTAGAGGGGCGCCCGACGCGCATGTAAGAGCTGGCGGCCAGGTAGGGCGCCCGCCTTGCCTGGCCGTAAGCGATGCAGTCTTCAGCCGCCGCCGACGAACTGAACGACTTCGATCCGGTCGCCGTCGGCGATAGGCGTGTCCGCGTGCAGCGACCGCGGAACGATCTCCAGATTGCGCTCCACGGCCACCTTGCGGATGTCGAGACCCAACTCCTCCACGAGACCGAGAATGGTCGCCGCAGCGACCTGGCGGAGTTCGCCATTGACCTGAATGCGCATGACGCTACGTCACTCTTTTTTGCGCGTGGTTTGATAACCGCCACGCCTCAGCTAAAAGGCCGGTCCGATTCCGGTCGGAACGCCATCCCAACGAGCGAATGCCCGACAGTCCTGTCCTCTACGTCCTGAACGGCCCGAACCTCAACCTGCTTGGGGTGCGCGAGCCGGATATCTATGGCCGCGAGACCCTGGCCGACGTTCAGGCGCTCTGCGAGCGCGCCGCTGATGGCGCGACCGTGGTGTTCCGCCAGACCAATCACGAGGGCGAACTGATCGACTGGGTCCACGAGGCCCGCGAGAAGGCGTCCGCCCTGGTCCTCAACCCCGCCGGCTACGGCCACACCTCGGTGGCCCTGCTCGACGCCCTGAAGACCCTGAGCGTTCCGATCGTGGAATGCCACCTGTCCAACCCGGCGGCGCGCGAGCGCTTCCGTCATCGTTCCTACGTCTCGCCGGTTGCGGCGGGCGTGGTCTCGGGCTTCGGCCCGTTCAGCTACGAACTGGCCGTCAAGGCCGCTCTCCGGCTGGTGCAGGAACACCGCACCGCCGCCGACCGTTCGGTTTAGAAGGTAAGAAGAGGCTCCCATGGCCGATCCCAAGACGCCCGCGCCCAAGCTCAAGAACGACGAGATCGACACCAGCCTGGTGCGTTCGCTCGCTGACATCCTCAACGACACGGATCTGACCGAGATCGAGGTAGAGCGCGGCGATCTGAAGATTCGCGTCGCCCGCGAGGTCACCGTGGCCGCGCCGGTGCAGTACGCCGCCGCCCCCGCCCCGCAGTACGCTGCGGCGCCCGCCGCCGCCGCCCCGGCCTCGATGCCGTCGGATCCGGCCACCATCGTCGCCAAGTCGGGCGAAGAGGTGAAGTCGCCGATGGTCGGCACCGCCTATCTGCAAGCCTCGCCGGAAGCCCCGCCGTTCGTCCAGCCCGGCGACAAGGTCAAGAAGGGCCAGACCCTGCTGATCGTCGAGGCCATGAAGACGATGAACCCGATCCAGTCCCCGCGCGACGGCGTCGTGAAGGAAGTCCTGGTCGGCGACGCCCAGCCCGTCGAGTTCGGCGAACCCCTCGTCCTGCTCGAGGCGTAAGCCATGTTCACCAAGGTCCTGATCGCGAACCGCGGCGAAATCGCTCTGCGGATCCATCGCGCGTGCAAGGAGATGGGCATCTCCACCGTCGCCGTGCACTCGGAAGCCGACCGCGGCGCCATGTGGGTGCGCCTAGCCGACGAGAGCGTCTGCATCGGCCCGGCTCCGGCCGCCAAATCGTACCTGAACATCCCGTCGATCATCGCGGCCGCCGAGATCACCGGCGCCCAGGCGATCCACCCGGGCTACGGCTTCCTGTCCGAGAACGCCCGCTTCGCCGAGATTGTCGAAGCCCACGGCATGACCTTCATCGGTCCCAAGCCCGAGCACATCCGGGTCATGGGCGACAAGATCACCGCCAAACAGACCGTCAAGGACGCCGGCATTCCGGTCGTTCCGGGCTCGGACGGCGAGGTCGAGACCGTCGAGGCCGCCATCGAGGCGTCCAAGACCATCGGCTTCCCCCTCATCGTCAAGGCGTCGGCCGGCGGCGGCGGGCGCGGCATGAAGGTCGCCCTGACCGCCAATGACCTCGTCGAAGCGGTGCAGACCGCCCAGTCCGAGGCCCTGGCCGCCTTCGGCAACGGCGCCGTCTACATGGAGCGCTACCTCCAGAAGCCCCGCCACATCGAGCTGCAGGTCATCGCCGACAGCCACGGCAACGTCGTCCACCTGGGCGAACGCGACTGCTCCCTGCAGCGCCGCCACCAGAAGGTGCTGGAAGAGGCCCCCTCGCCCGCCCTGTCGTCGGCCGAGCGCACCGCCATCGGCGAGACGGTCAACAAGGCCATCGCCGCCATCGGCTATCTCGGCGTCGGCACCATCGAGTTCCTGTGGGAGGACGGCGAGTTCTTCTTCATCGAGATGAACACCCGCCTGCAGGTCGAGCACCCGGTCACCGAGATGATCACCGGCGTCGACCTGGTCCGCGAGCAGATCCGCATCGCCGCCGGCCTGCCCCTGTCGTTCACCCAGGCTGACGTGCATTTCGAAGGCCACGCCATCGAGTGCCGGATCAACGCCGAGAACGCCGAGACCTTCACCCCCTCTCCGGGCACCATCACCGACTTCCACGCCCCCGGCGGCCTGGGCGTGCGGCTGGATAGCGCCATCTACGCCGGCTATTCGATCCCGCCCTACTACGACAGCCTTATCGGCAAGCTGATCGTCCACGGCCGCGATCGCGAGGAGTGCATCGCTCGCCTCAAGCGCAGCCTCGGCGAGATGGTCGTCGGCGGCATCGACACCACCATTCCGCTCTTCCAGAAGCTGCTCCAGGAGCCTGACATCCTGTCGGGCGACTACGACATCCACTGGCTGGAGCAGTGGGCCAAGCGCCAGAAGGGCGAAGCCTAAGCACCTTGGACGAGCCCGGGTTCAGCGCCAGCGGCCCCTTCGGCGCCTTCGGCCCTGAAGAACTGCTGGCCTGCTACGCCCGGGGCGTCTTTCCAATGGGCGAGGCCCGCGACGACCCGCGCGTCTTCCTCGTCGAGCCGGAACACCGGGGGCTCATCCCCCTCGACGACTTTCACATCCCGACACGGCTGCGCCGCACCGTCCGCCGCGGCGGCTTCGAGGTGCGGGTCGACACGGCCTTTACAGCCGTCCTGGACGCCTGCGCCGCCTCTGCCCCGGGTCGAGAGGACACCTGGATCAACGATCCGATCCGCCGGCTCTATGTCGAACTGCACGGTCGCGGCCACGCTCATGCAATAGAAGTCTGGCGCGACGAACGCCTTGTCGGCGGCCTCTATGGCGTGACCCTGGGCGCGGCCTTCTTCGGCGAGAGCATGTTCAGCCGCGAGCGCGACGCCTCAAAGGTGGCGCTGGTCCACCTGGTGGCCCGGCTCAAGCGCGGGGGCTGGCGGCTGCTGGACACCCAGTTCCTGACCGAGCACCTCAGCCAGTTCGGAGCCGTCGAGACGCCCCAGCGGACCTATCTCGGAATGCTGGCGGCCGCCCGAACCCTCCGCCCGACGGGACCGGCGCTACAGGAACCGATGAGCGGCGAAGACGCCGTGGTCTACGCTTTGCAGCCGACGACCCAGGCGTCGTAGATCGGGTGCTCCAGGCCGTGCACGGCCGGAGATGAGGCAAACATCCAGCCCCGGAAGATCTGCCGCGGCTCAGAGGCCTTCAGCATGCCCCGCGGCTGGATCGCCACCTCAAGGTAGGCGATCGAGTCGTCGACCGTCTCGTCGGGCGCCGCCTGTTCGCAGGCCCGGGCGGTGAAGATCAGGGTCTTCTGGAAGCGCACCGGACGGCCGCCGACGACGACCTCAAAGCGCATCCGCTCGGCCGTGACCTTGTCCACGGCCTCGACGATGGCCACGCGGCGACGCTGACGACGACCCGGCACGCCCTGGGGCTCGGCAGGAGCGGCCGCCTTCGGCGCCTCCTCCTTGGTCTCGGCCTCGGCCTCTTCCTCGGTCGTGGGCGTCTCGGCGACGACGACGAGCGGGTCGGCCGGAGTAATGGCGACCGGCGCGGTCGGCGCGGGCGCGGCCTCTGGGGCCGGCTCCTGCGGCGCCGGCGGCGTCGGCTGGCGGTTCAGATCGCCAGTCGTCGAGGGGACCGGCTGAGCGTCCTGCGGCAGGTCGTTGAGCGCGGACGCGACCACGCCGCCCGACGTCAGCAGGGTGACGATGGCGACGCCGGCGAGGATTGTCCGCTTGCGGCTCATTCCGGCTTCCAGGCCTCGTAGTCGCCGGTGGCGGCCGGGCGCTTGCCCTCAGCGGCCAGCGAACCCTGCGGACGCCACGCCATCGGCGTGCCGGTCAGGTTCGGCAGGTGGTCCAGCTCCCAGGCGCGGCGCGGCAGCGGGTGCTCGGACGGGAGTTCGTCGTAGGTGTAGTGCAGCCAGCCGTGCCAATCCGGCGGCACCTTCGAGGCGTCGGCGTAGCCGTTGTAGACCACCCAGCGGCGGCGACGACCGTCGTAGCTCGTGTTGTCGCGCGACTGGTAATACCGGTTGCCGAACTCGTCGGTCCCAACCAGCGACCCGCGCTTGGCGATGGTGAACAGGGTGCCGATGGTCGCGCCGCTGGTCCAGCCGAAGATCTTGCCTAGCACGTCGGGAAATCCACTCGTTTGGGGAGGGCCGGACGGGTCCGGCGAGTTGCGCGGATCATAGAAACCTCCGGGGCGTCCGTCCAGCGCAGGGCGACGAAGGTCAAACTCAACATCTTGGGGGTAACCCTCCCCCGACCCGCCAGATTTATTGCAGACGCCCCCCGACGCCCGGTAACCTGTCTCAAAGCCCCGCCGAGACCGCCATGCGCCCGTCGTTCCGCTTCCGCCCCATCGCCGACCGGCTTCCCCGGTCCATCCGAGAGATCGAGCGTCCGGACCGGATCGTCGAGGTATCGGCCCCCGACGGCTGGCCCGACGCCCGCGTCGAAGCCTGGCTCGACTGGGCCGACGCCGAAGGCCTCGACACCGACACGACAAACGCACTCGACGACGCAGCTGAAGCCTGGGTTGCTCGCCTCGGCGTGAGAGGGCCGCAGGCCGGCGAACTGACGGCGACGTTGACGCTCGGCTTGGCCAGCCCGGCCAGGCCCCTTCGTGTCGCCCGCGGCCGAGTCGACCTGACCGATCCAGGCGCAGCCCGCCGTCTCGAGACGGAGCGGGCCCACCGCACCGCCGACCGGATCGCCGCCGGGGCCGTGCACGCCGCCGCCGAGGCGCTCGCCGGCGTCGCCGATGCGGTCAGCCGCTGCGAAGGCCCTGCGGGCGACTGCAGCGACCCGGCACGCAATCCCGCTCTCGCCCGCGCCGCCCTCGCCGCCCGTCGCGCCGGCGCAAGCGATGCCGACATCCTGCGCGCCATCGCCGGTGAAAGCTTCGCCGCCGATCTGGCGCCCGCCAGCGCCCCCCTGCCCCTCGTGGCCCTCGCGGAGCGGGACCTGGTGGCCTCCGGCGCCCCGGACGCCGCGACCGCCGCTGAGGCCGGGCTCGACGGCGACCTGATCCTGACCTTCGACGCCGAGACGGCCGAGGCGCTGGCCGAAGCCGGCCTCGGACGCGCGGTCCAGCTGTCGCTTCCCGCCCTTCGGGCTCTTGCGGGCGAACAGTTCCAGGTCGCGCTGGCGGAACTGGTCGGCCTTTGGACCGCCACCGCCGGAGGCGCGCCCCTCGCCATCGGCCTCGGCGGCCTGGCCGAGGCCTGCCTGGCGCAAGAGGCCGCCGCGACCGAGACGACCGCCGCCCTGATCGCGGCGACGGCGGCCGGGGCCGGGGCCGCCTCGCTGTTCGTGCAGGACGCCGAGGCCGACCTGCGGCTGGGTCTCTCGGCCTTCGGCGCCGCAGAACCGTTCGAGACCGCCGACGCCGGCGTCGCACGCCGACTGCGCCCCGCCATCGCCCAAGCCATCGCGGCCGAGGGGGGCGACGTCGAGGCGGCCGAACGCCACCTGCTCGGCCGACGCACGCTCGCCGGCGCCCCCGGCGTCGATCATTCGGCCCTGCGCGGCCGGGGCTTCACCGATCTGGAGCTCGAGTCGATCGAGATCGCCCTGGCACAGGTCGACCGACTTACGGACGCCTTCCGCGCGCCCGTACTCGACGCGGGCTTCCTGCGCGACGTACTCGGGGTCGATGACGAGGGCGGCGACCTGCTGACCCGCCTCGGCTTCTCGGGCGAAGACATCGCCGCCGCCGAAGCCTGGGCCTTCGGCCATGCAGACTTGTCCGGCTGGAGCGACGCGCCCGAGGTCCTGCGCCCGGTCCTGACTGCGCCCGCCGCCTTCGAAGCCGGACTCCGGGCCGTGGTCGAGGCTTACAGCGTCGCTCCGGACGTGACGCCGGTCGCACTCGACTGGCGCACCACGACGGCCCAGGCCGTTCGCATCCTCGGCGAAGCGGCTCGTGAGGGCCGCCGAGCCGTACGCCTGCGCCGGGAGCCCGCCCCGGCCGGCCTGCTCTTCGACCTCCCTGAGGCCGAAGCGCCGCGCGAACGCCGCTGGGAGCCCGAGGTCCGCGCGGTCGAACGGGTCGTGGAGAAGGTCGTCGAGCGCTCGCGGACCCGGCGCAAGCTGCCTGACCGGCGCAAGGGCTACATCCAGAAGGCCGCCGTCGGCGGTCACAAAGTCTACATCCACACCGGCGAGTACGAGGACGGCGAACTCGGCGAGATCTTCATCGACATGCACAAGGAAGGCGCCGCCTTCCGCAGCCTGATGAACAATTTCGCCATCGCGATCTCCATCGGGCTTCAGTACGGCGTGCCGCTGGACGAGTTCGTAGACGCCTTCGTCTTCACCCGCTTCGAGCCGGCGGGACGGGTCACTGGCAACGATTCGATCCGCTCGGCGACCTCGATCCTGGACTACATCTTCCGCGAGCTGGGCGTTTCCTATCTGGACCGCCACGAGCTGGCCAACGGCGATCCCGAGGCCCTTAACGCCGACGGCCTGGGCGGCCAGGGCGAGGAGCCCGAGACGGTCCCGGCGGCGCGCTTCATCTCCAAGGGCTTCGCCCGCGGGGCGGCGCCGGACAACCTGGTCGTGCTGCCCTTCGGCCAGAAGCGCGAGGCCCCTGCCCCGTCGACCGCCGCGACCGAGGCGGTCGCCTGCCCGGCCTGCGGCGACTTTTCGCTGCAGCAGCGCGGCGCGGGCTGGATCTGCGACACCTGCGGGGCAGCGCCGTCGATGCAGGGATAGTAACCTTTGCCGGTCAGGCTGGCGCGCGTCTTGCAGGGTTTCGCGCAAGACCCGGAGCCTGCCATGAAGCCGATACTGACCGTAGTCGCCGTCGCCGCCGCCCTCATCGCGACCGCCCTGCCGGCCGCCGCCCAGAACGCCGGACAGATCGCCCGCGTGCGCAGCGGATCAAGCTGCGCCGGGTGCAACCTGTTCCAGGGCGGCTTCTCGGGTCTGGAGGCCCGAGGCCTCAACCTGAGCGGATCCCGGCTGCGCCAGGCCGATCTGAGCCTCAGCGTGATGAACCGAACCCGCTTCGCCAACGCCGACATGCGCGACGTCGAGGCCTATGGGGGCGTCTTTTCGGGATCGAACTTCTCCGGCGCCGACATGACCAACGCCAGTTTCGTCGGGGCCTATCTGGACGGGGCGAACTTCAGTGGCGCGACCCTCACGGGCGCCAATTTCGCGGGCGCATCGCTGGACGGAGCCACCGGCCTGACGCAGGCGAGGCTCAATCAGGCCTGCGGCGACGAGGCGACGCAACTTCCTCGTGGACTAAGCATTCGGCACTGCTGATCCAGACAGATCTCGGCCCTGCATGTTACCGCGATTTAAGTAGGGTTTGCGGGGGATTGGGATCATTACCTAGGACGTGACCCAGATCGCTTTGCCCATGATCCGCCGCCTCACGAAAACCCGCATCGCGCTGGGCGCCGCCGTTGTCGCCCTGATGGCCGGTTCGGCCTCCGCGGCCGAGTATCAGCTGCAGTACGGCTATCAGGATCGCGACGTGGCGCGGATGGTTTCGCTGGGCGGATCCTGCAACCGCTGCGAACTGTCGGGCCGCGACCTGACCGGCGCGGCCTTCCATGGGGCCAGCTTCACCAACGCCACCCTCGTCGGCACCGACCTGCGCGGCGCCGAGCTGATGGGTTCGAACTTCTCCGGCAGCGACTTCAGCCGCGCCGATCTCGACGGGGCCACCCTCGTCGGGGCCAACTTCACCGGGGCCAACTTCAACCGCGCCAGCCTGTCGGGCGTCGACGCCGCCGGCGCGACCCTGGTCCGGGCCCAGTTCAACAACGCGGACCTGAGCGGGGCCGAGCTGGTCGGCGCCAATCTGAACGGGGCGGTGATGGGCGGCGCAGACCTGAGCAGCGCCGAGCTGACCGCCGTGACCCTGGCCAATGTCAGCGCCCGAGGCGCCGACTTCGCCGGCGCTGACATCAGCATGTCGAATCTGTCGAACGGCGACTTCCGCTCAGCTGATTTCTCGGGCGCCACCCTGAACGGCTCGCGCCTGACCGGCGGCAACTTCGCCGGCGCCGACTTCGAAGGCGCCGAGATGAACCGCACCGACATCCGCGGCGCGGACCTGTCCTCGGCTCGCAACCTCGAGCAGGAGCAGGTCAGCCGGGCCTGCGGCGACGACAATACCCGCCTGCCGCGCGGCCTGACCCCGCGGGTCTGCCGTGGCATCGCCGGCGTGCGGGTCACCCCGCGGCCGCCGGTCCCGCCTGCCCCGCCGGTCCCGCCGCGCCAGCGCAACTTCGTGGTCGCCTCCAGCGGACGCTGAGATACCTGCAGAGATGACAAAGGCCGCGGTCCGGGACCGCGGCCTTTTCATTTGCGCCGTGCGCCTCAGACCTTGATGGGCAGGGCGGTGCGGATGTGGACGTCCTTGAGCTGGCGCTCCTGGGCCTCGGTCGGGGCGTTCATCAGGAGGTCTTCGCCCTGCTGGTTCAGCGGGAAGGCGATGACCTCGCGGATGGCCGTCTGGTTGGCCAGCAGCATGACGATGCGGTCGATGCCCGGGGCCAGGCCGCCGTGCGGCGGAGCGCCGTAACGGAAGGCGTTGAGCATGCCGCCGAACTGGTCCTCGACGACCGAGGCGTCGTAGCCGGCGATCTCGAAGGCCTTGAGCATGATCTCGGCCTTGTGGTTCCGGATCGCGCCCGAGCACAGCTCATAGCCGTTGCAGACGATGTCGTACTGGTAGGCGCGGATGGTCAGCGGGTCCTGGGTCTCCAGCGCCTCGAGGCCGCCCTGCGGCATCGAGAAGGGGTTGTGGCTGAAGTCGACCTTCTTCTCTTCTTCCGACCACTCGAACATCGGGAAGTCGACGATCCAGCAGAATTTGAACTGCTCCTCGTCGACCAGCTTCAGCTCCGTGCCGACGCGGGTGCGGGCCAGGCCGGCGAATTTGGCGAAGACCGACGGCAGGCCGGCGGCGAAGAAGGCGGCGTCGCCCTTGCCGAGGCCGAGCGCCGTCATCAGGGCGTCGGTCGGCTCCTGGCCGAGATTCTTGGCGATCGGGCCGCCCCAGGCGCCCTGGTCGTCCGACCAGAAGATGTAGCCGAGGCCCGGCTGGCCTTCGCCCTGGGCCCAGGAGTTCATCCGGTCGCAGAAGGCGCGGCTGCCGCCGGTCGGGGCCGGGATGGCCCAGACGGCGTTCTTGGCGTCGGCCGCCAGGATCTTGTTGAACAGGCCGAAGCCGCCGTCGCGGAAATGCTCCGAGACGTCCTGCATCTTGATCGGGTTGCGGGTGTCCGGCTTGTCGGTGCCGTACCAGGCCATCGACTGCTCAAAGGTCAGGCGCTCGAAGCCGGTGTGCTCCAGGGTCTGGCCGAAGTCGTTGGTGAAGGTGTGGGTCCCCGAGATCGGCGACACCGGCTTGCCGTCGGCGAACTCCTCGAACACGCCGTGCATCACCGGCTCGATGGCGGCGAAGACGTCTTCCTGGGTGACGAAGCTCATCTCGACGTCGAGCTGGTAGAATTCGAGCGAGCGGTCGGCGCGCAGGTCCTCGTCGCGGAAGCAGGGCGCAATCTGGAAATAGCGGTCGAAGCCCGAGACCATGAGCAGTTGCTTGAACTGCTGCGGGGCCTGCGGGAGGGCGTAGAATTTGCCCGCGTGCAGGCGCGACGGCACCAGGAAGTCGCGCGCGCCTTCCGGCGACGACGCCGTCAGGATCGGGGTCTGGTACTCGAGGAAGCCCTGGCCGACCATGCGCTGGCGGATCGAGGAGATCACGCGCGAGCGCAGCACGATGTTCTTGTGCAGGGTCTCGCGGCGCAGATCGAGGTAGCGGTGCTTGAGGCGGATCTCTTCCGGGTACTCGGGCTCGCCGAAGACCGGCAGCGGCAGCTCGGCGGCTTCCGACAGGACCTCGAGACCCTGAACCCGGACTTCGACCTCGCCCGTCGGCAGGAGCGGGTTCACGGTGCTGGCGTCACGCATCACGGCTTCCCCGTCGATGCAGATGACGCTCTCGGCGCGGATGCGCTCGACAATGGCGAAGCCCGGCGTCGACGGATGCAGCACCAGTTGGGTGATGCCGTAGTGGTCGCGAAGATCGACGAACAGCAGGCCGCCGAGGTCGCGCTTGCGATGCACCCAGCCGGACAGGCGGACGTTGGAGCCGGCATCCGTCGAACGGAGGGCGCCGCAGGTGTGGGAGCGGTAGGCGTGCATGGTCGGTTCGTCTTGGATTCGGGCCCGCGAGGGGCGGAATTCGGGAGCGCGGAAGGGCGCATCATCGCCCCGGAAAGTCAAGGTTTTGGGCGCTCGAGAGTATCGAAACGGTACTACCATTCTCGAAAATGCACGCCACTCCCATCGCAACACATTGGCCCCTCCCCGCCGCAGCCTCCGGGGTCGGCCTAGCCGGCGCTGCGTCAGATGCGGACGCAAGGGTCCACAGGCAGCGACTCTTGATCCACCGCGGCGTCAAAACGCGACATTACCCCGTTACCGCTTCTGGTATGATGCGGAACGATGACCGCCCGTCCCGCCCCGACCGATCAGATGCGCCTGCCGCTGCAAAGCGACGTGCCCGACGGCGCCGAGGGCTTTGTCGTCTCGGACAGCAACCGCACCGCCGTCGAGGCGCTGGCGGACTGGCCGAACCTGATCGGCGGCGTCATGGCCCTGTGTGGGCCCAAGGGCAGCGGCAAGAGCCGGCTGGCGCAGATCTGGGCCGAGCGGGTCGGCGCGGTCGCCCTGGACGGCGCCGAGGCGGCGCTGATGGACCCGCTTGAGCTGGAAGGCCGGCCAGTGCTGCTGGACCGGGCCACCCAGGTCGACGACGAGACCCTGTTCCACCTGATCAACCTGAGCCAATCGCCGGGCGGCGCCCTGCTGCTGGTCTCGCGCCCGGCGCCGAGCGCCTGGCTGGTCGAACTTCCCGACCTGCGCTCGCGCCTGGACGCGGTGATCAGCGTGCCGATCGAGGCCCCCGACGACGCCGTCCTGTCGGCCATGCTGGAGACCCGCTTCGCCGAACGGGGCATCCGCCCGGCCAAGGACGTGATCCCCTATCTGGTGCGACGGATCGACCGCTCGGCCAAGGCGGCGGCGGACGTGGTCGAGAAGCTGGACGCGCTGCACCGGCCGGTGACCCGAGCGCTGGCGCGGGAGGTGGTCGACGGCGGGGATGAGAGCGGGGAGCTGTTTTGACTGATCCTTCTCCCCCTGGGGGAGAAGGTGTCAGGCGGAGCCTGACGGATGAGGGGGATGCTTCCGAATCCGCTCTGCATGCGCCCTTATCGCGTTCAGCAGATCGTTCGGGTTCCGCAAAAAGCTCTCATTGCCGAACCGGATCACAGTGAAGCCCGCCGCTGCCAATCGCGCGTCCCGCGCCGCGTCGGCGGCCTCCCGAAGCGCATGAACGCCGCCGTCCAGCTCGATGATCAGCTTGAGCTCAGCACACAGGAAGTCGGCGATCGCTCCGGCTACCGGCGTCTGGCGACGGAACTTGAGACCCTCGAACTGACGATTGCGAAGCATCGCCCATAGGCGCGCCTCTGCGCCGGTCATGTCCGCACGCAGTCGCCTCGATTGCCGAGTCCGGTTTCCGGTCTGATGCATCCCGGATCAGACAGCCCCTTGTGTGGCTGCATGGTCGTAGAGTGCGGATGCGGGCGGCTGTTAGCAGCAACCGCCCGCCGCGGCCTGGAACCCGTACGACCCCTGGCTTGAAACCCCTTGTGTGGCTGCATGGTCGTAGAGTGCGGATGCGGGCGGCTGTTAGCAGCAACCGCCCGCCGCGGCCTGGAACCCGTACGACCCCTGGCTTGAAAGCCGTGGATGAGCCTGGGTCCGGTCGTGATCTTCCAAACCCGAACAGTTGCACGGGACCTGGATCCCGCACTGGCAAGGAAGGGTCGTAAGATGACACAGGATGCGGTGTTTGTCGGCGTCGACGTGAGCAAGGCGAGGCTGGATGTCGCCGCCACCACCGGCGAGGTCTGGTCGGTTGGCAATGATCCGGCCGGGTGGGCCGAACTGGTGGACCGGCTGCGGGAGGCGGCCCCGCACGCGGTCGGGTTGGAGCCGTCCGGCGGCTACGAGCGCGGCGTGATTGATGCGCTGGTCCAGGCCGGCTTGCCGGTCCGGCGCGTGGATGCCGCCCGGGTCCGCCAGTTCGCCCACGCCCTCGGCCTGAAGGCCAAAACCGACGCTATCGACGCCCTGTTGATCGCCCGCTTCGTCCAGACGCTGCCCGGACGGATCGTAGAGCCTGACGCCCGCGCGCGAGCCCTCGCCGAGCTGGTGGAGGCCCGCCGGGCCCTGTGCGAGGAGCGGGTCCGCGTCCGAAACCAGGCCGAACAGGTGCGCGATCCCATGTTGCGCCGCATGGCCGCGCGCCGTCTGAAACGGCTCGGCGGCGATGTCGTCCTGCTGGAGAAGCGGCTGGCGGAGGTCGTCGCGGCCGATCCCGACCTGGCCGACCGCGACCGTCGCCTGCGCTCGGTCCCCGGCGTCGGGCCGGTGCTGAGCTGGACCTTGCTGGCCCACCTGCCCGAGCTCGGCCGCCTCGGCCACCGACAGATCGCCGCCCTCGTCGGAGTCGCTCCCTACGACCGGCAGAGCGGGACCTTGAAAGGCCGGAGCATGATCAGGGGCGGTCGCGCCGTCGTACGCACCGTAGCCTACATGGCCGCCCTGAGCGGAGCCCGCAGCAATCCTGTTCTAGCGGCCATGCGGCAGCGGCTCGCCGACAAGGGAAAACCCGGCAAGGTCATCCTCATCGCCCTGGTCAACAAGCTGATGACGCTTCTGAACGCCATCCTCCGCGACCAGACCGAATGGAGAGCAGCCACGACCTGACAAACACAGTTGCTCATCCGTCGGCCTTCGGCCACAGTTGCTCATCCGTCGGCCTTCGGCATTCCGGCGGACCCGGTCGAGGCCTTCAAATGGTATCTGATCGC
>NZ_LMEB01000003.1 GCF_001425945.1 Brevundimonas sp. Root1279 | reverse complement strand
AGGGCCCCAGCGGCCCGGCCCGTTTCCGAGCGAGGCGGGTCTATACGCAGCACCCATTTCCCCCGCAACCCGATTCCGCAAAATCCCCGAACTTTCTCACAGACCCCCGGTCAACAGACGCGCGACGGCGCCCGCCCCTCCCCGCCACCGCTGACCAGAGCCGGGCCGAGCGCCACAGGACAAAGGCCTGAGCGGCGCCATTCGGGCCGTCACCGCCCGATGTACCTGGCTGCAGGAGACGTCGCGCAGCCGGGCCAGGCGTCGATCGGGAATCAGATTCGCCGGCGGCGACCCCGGAAAGGAATCGGGCGCCTCGCGCGGACTCGACAGCTCAAGGCCGGACGCCCTCCACCGACACCAGGCCTGCCGTTCGGGAGACGCCCGATTCCGTCGAATGTCACGGGCGCAGTTCCGCCTCAACGGCGTCAGGAGACTCGGGTCTCGAGACGGCGCAGCCCGGACTCGGTCGGACGCAACACGGATCGGCGGCGAGAAAGGGGGCGGTCCGACGGCCCCCGCGGCGTTCAGCCAGGGGGCACGGAATCGGCGATTCGCGACAAGCCTCGCGACTTCGCCCCCATGGAGCGCGACGCTGAACGATGTCAGGGCGGCAATCTCGGACCCACGGCACGGCCCAACGCGCCGCATCACCGCTCGCGGCATCCCCCTCGCCCGCACGCGAGCCGCCGGGCCTTCCGCGAAGGCGGCCCGCCTCCAAGGTCAGGGGCAGATCGACGAGTCTCTTCGCCGGCGCCGAGGAGCGCGAGACACGGCCAACCGCCCCGCCGCCCGAGCCCCCGGGACATCGGAGAGGGACGGCGGGCCTCGGCCGGTGGAGATCCGCCCCGAACGGAGCCGGCGCCTGGGTGATCAGGGCGCGGCCAGGCCCTGAGTGAAGTGGCGAGGTTGGAGGCGGACAGCGCAGGCTGTGTTCACCATCCGGCCCGCCGAGCCTGGGCTTCACACAGCGAGACGCCCCGCCGACGGCGGCGGAGGAGAGCTTTCCGAGAGAGTCGGCGCAGATTACGAGCTGGGAGGCCGGCCAAGACCTGGGCCTGACACGCAGCGGGCCGCGCCACGGCGCCGTTGGCCAGCGGCATGCGCTGGATTCCGCCCAGCAAAAAGCCCCGCGGGTTGTTACCGAGCGGGGCTTTTGTTGAGTTTGGGTGCGGGAGCAGGATTTGAACCTGCGACCTTCAGGTTATGAG
>NZ_LMEB01000002.1 GCF_001425945.1 Brevundimonas sp. Root1279 | reverse complement strand
AGCTATCCGCCGGTGGCGGCCTCGATCGGCGAGGCCGAGGGCAAGGGCGGTCCGGAGGTCAGCCCTCTGCTGAGCGCGGACGCCGCCGCCAAGGACGGGGACGCTTTCGTCCTGCCGGCGCTCAGCGACGACGGCCCTCAGGTCCTGCCGGGCCTCGGCGCCGACAAGGCCTTCGACGGCTTCGACGACCTGCCGCTGGGCCTGACCGACAGGCTGTTCCTCGGCTTGGAGGCCCGGATGGCGCACCACGACGCCTGGACGTGGACGCTGGACCACGACGGCTTGGTCCCCGTCCGCGACGGGCACGACTGGGTGTTCTGATCCAGGAGGCCGGTCCTTCGGGGCCGGCCCCGCCCCTGCGCCCAGCGCAGGCGCCCCCCGGGGCCGGCGAACCCTCTGGCTCGCCCCCAAGCGTCACTGTAGAACGGGGACGCAGTTTCCGTGGGGGATGCGTATGTCGCCGTTGCTCTTGCTTGCCGCCCTAGCGGTTCAGTCCTCGCCGCAGGAGAGCGGCCAAACGCCGGGCCGCGTCGGGGCCAGCTGGGCGCAGACGCCGCAGCTCGACGCACCCGCGGCCCTGGAGTTCGAGGGCGGCGAAGGGCACGTCAAGGTCACCTGCGTGATCACGGTCTCGGGCGCCGCCAGGGACTGCGCGGTTGAAGAGGAGGTCCCCGAAAATCTGGGTCTTGGCGCGATGGTACTGGGCGCCAGCCCGGACTTCCGCTTCCACCCGCCGACCCAGGACGGCGTCGCCGTCCAGGACACGGCCACCTTCACGGTGCGGTTCAAGACCGAGATCGAAATGCAGGCGCAGAGCGGGGCCCACACCTCGCCCGAACTGCAGCGTGTGCTCACCGCATTTGATCGTCTCGGCTTCATCTCGGGGACGTGCGCCTCCTACCTGCCCGAGCCGCAGCGAACGCATCTGGAGGCCGGGCTGGCCCTGGTCACGGTGGACCAAGGAGCGCCGCTGCCGGTGTTCGATCAGGTGCTTTTCAGGGGCTACGGGAGAGGCAAGGACAGCAGCGAAGCCGATCCTCGCGGTGAAGCCTACTGCAGCGCCAGCCTGAACGCCGCCGAGGCCGGCCTCGAAGCGATCGCGGAAGACATCGCCGCCGCCGAGGCGTCGCTGCCGCCCTCCGCTCGGCGCCGGTAGAGCGTCGGGCGGCGGCTAGAACGGCGCCGCCAGGGCCGTGCGGAAGAACCAGCCGTCAGGGCCGTCGTCCCGGCGCTCGATGACGTGCTGGTAGGTCAGGATCAGCGAAGTCCGCTCAAGGAAGGGAAAGGCGACGCTGCCGCCGGCCGACCAGCGTCGACTCCGCCCTCGGTCCGCGTCTTGCCGCCGTTGCGATACAACAGATCCGCCGAGGCCCAGGTCCGCGCGCCGAAGTTTCGGGTCAGGTGCGCCTCGACGGTGAACAGCGGGTCCTTCGCGCTGTGACCGCCCCCGAAGGGCTGGTCGTTGTCCTGGTAGAAGGTCAGGGTCGGCAGCACCTCCAGCGAGGTCAGCGCCGGATCGCGGAACGAGGTTCCTGACGCGAGATAGGTCGGAAGGCCGAGCTGGAAGGCCGCGCGGTTCGAGCCCAGGTTCACCGGCGTCGCCGCGTCATAGGCCCCCGTCGGGAGAAACACCCGCGCCAGCACGCTCACCCCGAAACGCGCTTCGAACGCCGCGTAAGCCTCCCGGGACAGGGCCGGTGCGCCGACGAGGCCCAGGGTGGCTCCGAGCTGGGCGTCGCCCAGCCCGGAACTTTCCGGAGCATCGGTCGCCCTCACCCGCCCGACCGGCAAGATGGCGAAGGGGGTGAAGGCCCGACCACCGAGGTCGAGGGTCCGGGCGTAGCGGAACACGACGACGTCCGTGTCGATCTCGGCGCCCGGGATGAAGGAGCCGGGCTCCGGCGTTTCGTCGCCCCGTTTCACGACCCAGAAGACGGTGACGGTCTGGGCGCCCTCGGGCGCCAGTTGATAGACGCGGGGCCCATCGTCCTGGGCGCGCGGCGCGGCGGCCGCGAACAGGGCGACCACAAGCGAGGCGAGGCCGCCGAGGGCGTTGCGCCCGACGCTCACCGGAGCTTGAGGACGGCGGCCGCCGCCGCACGCCCCAGGATGCCCGCATAGGTCGGGAACGAGATCGGCAGCTGGGCCAAGGCTTCGACCGTCATCCCCGCCTCGATGACCACCGCTGCGATCTGGGCCAGTTCGACCGCCCGCTCGCCGACGATATGGCACCCGAGGACGCGATGATCGGCGCGGTCGACGATCAGCTTGCAGAGACCCGTCGTGCGCCCGTCGATGATGGCTCGAACGGTCACGTCAAAGCCGATGGCTACCACCTCGACGTCATGGGCCTGCCGGGCCGCGACCTCGCCGAGGCCGACCTGGGCGTATTCGGGGTCGGTGAAGCTGCCCAGCGGATTGACCGCCCTGGCGGCGGACTCGCGCGAGCCGGTGACCGCGTTGGTGGCTGCGACGAAGCCGCCTTGCTGGGCCTGGGGCGCGAGCATCAGGCGGCCGGTGACGTCGCCGGCGGCGAAGACATGCGGTGCGGTTGTTTGTTGAGCCTCGTCGACCTGGACGAATCCGCGGGCATCCACCCCGACGCCCGCCCTGTCGAGATGCATCGCCGCCGTGTCCGCGACCCAGCCGACGGCGATGACCACCACCGCCGCCACAGCCTCCCGGCGCGCCCCGTCCTTGGTCCAGGTCATGCGCACCCCGCCCGGGGCGGGCTCGAACGACTGAATTGCGCCGAAAGCCTCGTGCACGACGATGCCGGAGGCCCGGAAGGCGTCGGCCACGCAGGCGGAGACCTCAGGCTCTTCGGTCGGCACGATGCGATCGCCGGCCTCGAACAGCTGCACCTCGGCGCCGAAGGCGTTGAACACCGACGCGACCTGGGCGCCGGTCGCGCCCGAGCCGACGACGATCAGGGTCTCGGGGACCGCGGTGAGAGCCCAGGCGTCGCTGTGGGTCGCGGTCAGCTCGAAGCCGGGGATCGGCAGACGTCGACTGACGCCGCCGACGCAGAGGATGATCTTGTCGGCCTCGAAACGCTGTCCCGTCGCTGTCTCCACCGTATGCGCGTCGACGAAATGCACCGGCCCGATCTCGGCATGGACGGCGACCCCGGCCTCCTCGATCTGTCGGCGCAGCAGGGAGGAGCGCGCCACCTCCTCCACCACCGCGTCGACGCGGGCCAGCAGGCGCGGATAGTCGAGGCGGGGCGGGCTGACCGTCACGCCGTAGCGCTCCAGCTGACGGGCCTCGCGCATCAGTCGTGCGGCATGAGCCAGGGTGCGCACCGGCGCCGGGCCGTCGGTCGCCGCCATGCCGCCGAACGCCCCGGAGGTCACCAGGGTCGTGCGAGCCCCCAGATCGCCCGCCCGCGCCGCCGCGATCACGCCCGCCGGTCCGGCGCCGATCACCAGCACATCACTGGACAGGATGCTCATCGGGACGCCTCATCGGTCAGTTCGGACAGCCAGCGCAGGGCGCTGAGGCTGGGCATGAAGGCGTACTCGCCGCCGCGGGTCACGACGAAGCTGGCCAGGTTGCGCAGCTTCCGGGGCAGCGGACGGCGCGGGAAGGAGAAGGTCGCGTCGCCTCCGACATTGCTGCCCGTGACCGGGTCGCGCGCGTCGCCGAGCCCGAGGAACTCGCCTCCGTTGACCCACTCGGACTGCACGAACTCGAACTGGCGCTTCAGGTGCGATCCGACGAAAGCGAACATCAGGCCGCGCTCCGCGCCGTCATCCTCCAGAACGCCTTCGGGCAGAGGCGGCCCGTAGGCAGTGCCGCGGCGGATCATACGGTGCAGGCGAACGACGCCGGCCACATCGGCGTCGCGCGGGTTGCAGCGCCGCACATGCGAACCAGGCGGGGTCCTGTATCCGGTCGCGTCCTCGGCCCGGAACATGAAGGCGTTGTGGCGCGCCGGATCAGCGCCCAGCTCCGGATCATCCTGCAGGGGACACAGGGCCAGCGGCGCGCCGCTGCGCCAACGGCCCATCATCTTGGCGGCGACCAGCTCCTCATCCGCCGGATCGGCGGCGTTGTCGCGCAGATAGCGGCGGAAGTCGGCGACCTTCTGGTGCAGCTTGCGGAACACCACATAGGTCCCGTTGCGCCCGAGCGCCTCCGGGACCGGCGCGGGCGGCAGGGCGCCGATTTCATCGCGATAGCCGAGAACGAGCTCCCCGGCCTTGAGCGGCGGATCAAAGGGATTGTCGCCCGGAATGCCGCTGCCCTCGATGGCCGGATGGCTGATCCCGTCGCGGAAGCCGAACGGCTCCTTGTGGTCCGGCGGGGCGTAGCAGTCCTGCCGCCAGACAGGGACCACGCCGGACAGATCCGCGAAGGCGGCGCGCGCCCGTTCGACCGCGGCCTCCAGCCTTGCCGGATCCGGCGCCAGGCCGACGAGCACCACATGAACCTGCCCGGTCCCGAACGGCGCTTCCCACGTTTCCGGCGCGCTCTCGCCGATGTCGCCGAGCGCCGTGGCGCGGGCCCTCATGCCCTGCCGGAACTCCCAGGTGAAGCTGTCCAGCGACGCCTGCGGCACGCCCAGCGCCTTCAGCCCCTCATAGGTCAGGGCGACGCTGACCGACGCCTCCCGCTCGACCGGTGCGGCCGATCGGCAGGCCGTGACCACCGAGCCGAGGCGACGCAGGCACTCACGGCCATCCTTCCGGTCGTCGATGCGCAGCAGGATGTAGGTGGCGGCGTAGGGCGACGGGCGCGGGCGCAGCACGCCGCTCTGGATGTCGTCGAGCTCCAGCGCTGGGACGGCGTCGCTCATCACCGTCACGCCGCCGTGGCGATGTTCCGCCAGAACCGCTCCAGGCTCTCGTCGCCGCCGAACAGGGTGCTGAAGACGGTCGAGTCGCAGACCAGGACGTCCCCCTTCCGGTCGCCTCTCGGCGGGGCCCATACCAGGGTGTTGAACTCGGTCGCCCCCGCCGCCGTGAAAGGATGCGGACGGTCCAGGTCGACCGGCTGGCGCGCCAGCACCACCGCCGTGCCGTCGTCGCGGGTCAGTGCGTAGTGCGGCAGATGCATGTGGAAGTTGAAGCTGGTCACCCCCTCCAGCCAGCCCTTCGTGTCAGCCGCCCGGTCGACCGTTAGGGGCGCGATCTTGCCGGTGGCGGGGTTGATCGCCGGGCGCAGGCCGTGGCGGTTCTCGACGGGGATGTCGAGCGCGTGGAGCAGGGCCAGGGCGAACTGGCCGAAGCGCTGCTCGCGCGGCACCAGGCCGTCGCCGTGGTGGGCGAACTCCATGGCGCGGCGCTCGCGGTCGGCCTCGGCTCCAACGTCGTGGTGGGGGCCGATGACCAGGCAACTGCCTTCGCGGGCCAGGAAGGCCTTGAGCGCCGCGATCTCCTCGGCCGACGGGACCTGGCCGGTGACGTTGTGGTCCAGCCCGAAGACGAACAGGGTGTCGCAATCGCCCAGCACCCGCTCGTCCAGCGGCACACGGAAGCCGGCCTGGTCGATGCGCTGAAACACCGGCACGGGATGGCCGGTCGCCGCGGTCATCGCCCGTTGAAACGGCACCCAGGCCCAGAAGAACAGCTCCAATGCCCCCCCGATGCCCTGTTGGAACTGCAGCGGATCGGCGAAGCGCGGCTCCTCATAGGCCGGCCAGAAGACGCGACGCACCTCGGTCATGGTCGAGAAGCGGTTATCCATCTCGGTGATGTTGCGGTTCGCCTCGCCCGGATAGGTCCAGGAAATGTAGACGCTGACCCGGCGGCGTCCCGGCGTGACCGGGCGGGGCACGTGATCCTGGTTGTAGGTGCGGCCGGGCTCGCTCATCAGGGCCTCCTGTCGGGGCTACTGAAGTTGGTCCAGGGCGGTGGTCAGCGACGCCTTCAGGCGCAACGCCTTCTTGATCTCGTCGGCGGACACATAGGGGTACTCGCCGTACTCCATGAAGCTCGGGCAGTGGTGCTCGCGCACGAATCTGATGAAGGCGGCGGGGTTGGTCTTCCAGTCTTCCGGGAAGCCTTCGAGCTGCTCGAAGATGGTGTCGACGCCCAGCATCTTGAACAATTTGACCGCGTCTTCGGTGTATTTGTCGAAGTCGGTGTCGAAGATGCCCTGGTACATGAATCGGGTGTCGTCATCGAACAGGACCCAGCGCAGGTAATGCAGCTTCAAGGGCGCCAGGATGTGGGGATCCCCCTCCAGCGCCGCCTGGATCTTGGGGCCGTAGGCGCGGATCGTCTCGGCCCGCCCCGGCTTGACCCTGGCGATGATGCTGAAGCCGTAGTTGGCGGGGGTCTTAGGCCAGATCGGGCCGTAAGGGCCGTCGACCCGGTCGTAATAGCCCTCCTTCGGGATCGCCAACGCCGCTGGCGTCAGGAAGTCCGCGGTCGCCGCCATGTCACAGCCTCCGTCATGAAGGCGCGACCATCCCTCCGCGGATGGGCGTCGTCACTGAGGTGAAACCCTGCCCCTCTGGGCGCGGCGCCCTAGGGCATGAACTGGATCGTTCGGGCGAACTGCACATCGCGCGGGCCGGGCTCGACCTGGGCGTCGCGCATCAAGGCGATGGCCGCGTCGCCGAAGCCGAGACCCGGGTGGGTCTCGTCCAACACCCGGCAGTTCTCGACCCGGCCGCTGGCGCGGGCAGTGCATTCGAGGGTGACGGCGACGCTGGACAGAACCACCGGCGCCGAGGGCTCGCGGCGCGCAGGTGCCGGCGCGGAAGCCGGCGGCGGGGGCGGCGTGAATACAGCCTTCTGCTTCGGTGTCTGGTCCAGCAGAAGGACGGCGGCGGCTACTAACGCGAACATTGGAACCTCATCTGGCTCCGTTAATGACTGGGTAAGATTTCCGTTGCGGCGCAGCTCTTAACTTCTTGCCTGCAACCGGTTTCTTACCCGCCCTGCCCGGCGAACAGCAGCAGATTGCCGTCGGGATCCCTGACCATGAAGGTCCGCGCGCCCCACGCCTCCGTCCGCACCGGCGCGTGAAACGCCACGCCCCGCGCCTCGTATTCGCAGAACAGGGGCTCGGCGTCGTTCAGCGTCACGGTCGCGGTCAGAGGCTCCGGATGGCGGGCAAGAAAGGCCGCATCGGAAACCGGCCCTTCGACTAGCCGCAAGTTCAGTCGCGCCCCGTCCCGCACGACCTGCGCATAGAACGCAGGCTCCCCGTAAGCGAAAGCCAGACTGAGGCCTAGTTGATCCTCGTAGAAGGCCCGCGCCCGCGCCAGATCGGTCACGAACAGCTGAGGCTCGGCGGCGAGGAGGGGCGGGACGGTCATCGGGCCTCCTGCGGCGACCAAAGAGTGGCGCCCCATCACGAGCCTGACCGTACCATCCCGCACCCTCGGCGGCGAACAGCGCGGCTCTCGAAGGCCCTCCAAGGTAGCACCCTGCCCGGCCGTGTTAGACTCCCCGGTGAGCGCCGACGAACCCTGCCGCCGCTCGGCCTGGTCTTTGAAATCGCTATCTGAAGCCACCCTCGAAAACCGCCTTTCGGCGCGCCCAACGCAACGATCGTCGCTGACCCGAATGTATCGCGATGGCAGCCCGGCGTTTTTCGCGATGGCACTACCATCCAGACACTTTCACCCCGCCGCCTTCACCCCTCGGCCCGAACCGGCTATCAGCCGGGACATGAGCCTTCCCCATGCCCTGACCGGTCTCGGCGCCATCGCCGGCGACTACGACATCCTGCTCTGCGATGTGTGGGGCGTGATCCATAACGGGCGCGAGAGCTGGCCCGAGGCCTGCGAGGCCCTCGCGCGGTTCAACCGCGAAGGCGGCCACGTCATCCTGATCTCCAACTCGCCGCGGCCCGCGCCCGGCGTGGTGCACCAGATGGACGCCCTCGGCGTGCCGCGCGAAAGCTGGAAGGCCGTGGTCACCTCGGGCGACGCCACCCGCGCCGAACTGGCCCGCCGCGCCCCCGGCCCGGCCTGGCTGATCGGCCCCGATCGCGACGCGCCGCTGTACGACGGTCTCGGCCTGACCATCGCCGCGGGCGCCGCGGACGCCGCCTTCATCTCGGTGACCGGCCCCTATGACGACGAGGTCGAGACCCCGGAGGACTATCGCGAACGCCTGACCGAGGCCGCCGCCCGCGACCTCGAGATGATCTGCGCCAACCCGGACCGGGTGGTGCAGCGCGGCGACCGGCTGATCTACTGCGCCGGCTCGCTGGCCGAGTTGTACGAGAGCCTCGGCGGTCGGGTGACCATGGCGGGCAAGCCATTCGCCCCGATCTACGACCTGGCCCTGAAGGAGGCCGCCGACCGGCTGGGCGGCCCGGTCAACCGGGCGCGGGTGCTCTGCATCGGCGACGGCGTCATCACCGACGTGCTCGGCGCCGACAAGCAGGCGCTCGACTGCCTGTTCATCGCCCAGGGCATCCACGGCGACGCCGCCCGGGGTGAGAACGGCAAGCTTGATCCCGAGCGGGCCGCCACGCTCCTGCACGCCGAAACCACCTACGCCCGCTACGCCATGCTCGATCTGGCGTGGTGACGGTACGCAAATCAGGCTAAGCCCGCGCTCATGGTCGAACTCGTCTCCACTCACCCCTCCGGCGGCTACATCCTTGAGGAGCTGCACGTCGGCATGGCCGCCGAAAAGGTCATCCATGTCACGGAGGAGCGCATTCGCCTCTTCGCCGAGGCCTCGGACGACTTCAATCCGGTGCACCTGGACGAGGCCTTCGCCTCCAAGACCGCCTACCGCGGGCGCATCGCCCACGGCCTGCTGTCGGCCTCCTTCGGCTCGGCCGTGGTCGGCACCATCCTGCCGGGCGCCGGCGCGATCTACATCTCCCAGACCCTGGGCTTCCACCTGCCGGTCCGCATCGGCGACGACGTGGTGGTCCGCATCTCGGTGATCTCGGTCGACCAGGAAAGCGCCCGCGTCGAGCTGAACTGCGAGGGCTTCGTCGACGGCAAGCTGATCATGGATGGCGTCGCCGTCGTCCGCGTGCCGCGCCGCCGTCGCCCCGCCAAGGGCTGAAAGCAGGCCTGACTTGGTCGAAATCGTCACCGACTGGCGCGGCCTCCCCGACGGTCTGAAGGGCGCGGCGGTCGCCATCGGCGCCTTCGACGGGGTCCACCGCGGCCACCAGGCCGTGATCGCCCGCGCCCGCGAGGCCGCCTCGGCCCTCGGCGCCCCGCTCGCCGTGGTCAGCTTCGACCCGCACCCGCGCCGCTGGTTCCAGCCCGACGCCGCCCCCTTCCGCCTGATGAGCCGGGCCCAGATGGCCCGCGCCCTGGCCCCGCTCGGCGTCGACCGGCTCTACCTGCTGCCCTTCGACGGCGAGATGGCCGCCATGTCGGACGCGACCTTCGCCCGGACGGTGCTGGCCGAAGGCCTGGGCGTCCGCCACGCCGCCGTCGGCTTCGACTTCACCTACGGCAAAGGCCGCACCGGCTCGCCCGAAGGCCTGCGCCGCCATGGCGAGGACCTCGGCTTCGGCGTCACCGTCTGCGATCGCGTCGACGATCCGGACGGGCTGAAGCTGTCCTCCTCGGCCGTGCGTGAGGCCCTGCACGCCGGCGACATGGCCCGCGCCGCCGCCATCCTGGGCCGGCCCTTCGCCATCGCCGGCGAGGTGATCCACGGCGACAAACGCGGCCGCACCATCGGCGTGCCGACAGCCAACATCGGCCTCGGCGGCTATATGCGCCCGGCCTTCGGGGTCTACGCAGTACGCGTGCGCCTGCCGGACGGCCGCAGCTTCGACGGCGTCGCCAACCTCGGGCTCCGCCCGATGTACGCCCTCGAAGAACCCCTGCTCGAGGTCTGGCTGTTCGACTTCGACGAAGACCTCTACGGCCAGACGCTGGAGACCGAGCTGATCGCCTTCCTGCGCGGCGAGCTCAATTTCGACGATCTGGACGCCCTCAAGGTCCAGATCGACGCCGACGCCGCGGCCGCCCGCGAGGCGCTTACGCTGTGGCGCGAGGCGGAAGCGCCTGCTAGACCGATGGCGCCATGACCGTCCGCGTATTTCGCCTGATTTCGATTAGCCGCCCGGCGTAGCGCCGCAGGGCCTCAGGCCCCGTGCTCGCCGGGAACTCGAAACACACGCGAACGATCACACACGACGAGACACCACTTCATGGCTGACGCCTCCGACACCCCTTCTGGCCGCGACTATCGCGAAACCGTCTTCCTGCCGGAGACGCCCTTCCCCATGCGCGGCGGCCTGCCCCAGAAGGAACCCCTGATCCTGGATCAGTGGGGTGACCTCTATGCGACCCTGCGCGCCACCCGCCAGGCGCAGAAGGCCCCGCTCTACGTCCTCCACGACGGCCCGCCCTACGCCAACGGCGACATCCACATCGGCCACGCCCTGAACAAGACGCTGAAGGACTTCGTGGTCCGCTCGCGCTTCCTGCTCGGCTACGACGTCGACTACGTCCCCGGCTGGGACTGCCACGGCCTGCCGATCGAGTGGAAGATCGAGGAGCAGTACCGCGCCAAGGGTCGCCGCAAGGACGAGGTCTCCAAGGCCGAGTTCCGCCAGGCCTGCCGCGAATACGCCGCCGGCTGGATCGAGGTGCAGAAGGCCCAGTTCAAGCGCTTGGGCGTCGTCGGCGACTGGGACCAGCGCTACGCCACCATGGACTTCACGACCGAGGCGGCGATCGTCGGTGAGTTCCACAAGTTCAAGAACTCGGGTCAGCTGTACCGCGGCTCCAAGCCGGTGATGTGGTCGCCGGTCGAGCGCACCGCCCTGGCCGACGCCGAGATCGAATACCACGACCACGTCAGCCCGACGGTCTGGGTCAAATTCCCGGTCACCGGGGCCACCGACGACCATCCGGACGAGTTGCTGTCGTTCCGCAACTCGACCCCTTCGGTCGTGATCTGGACCACCACCCCGTGGACCATCCCGGCCAACCGGGCGATCAGCTACGGCCCCGAGATCGCCTACGGCCTCTATGAGGTCACAGCCATGGAGACCGGGCTCGAGTTCGAGCCCTGGGCCAAGCCGGGCGATCGGCTGATCCTGGCCGACAAGCTGGCCGAGGAGGTCTTCAAGGCCGCCAAGATCGCGACCTGGACCCGCCTCGACGACTTGAACCCGTCGGGCCTGGAGTGCGCCCACCCGCTGGCCGCCCTGTCGCCCGGCTACGGGTTCTCCGTGCCCCTGCTGGCCGGCGACCATGTCACCGACGACGCCGGCACCGGCTTCGTGCACACGGCCCCCGGCCACGGCGCGGACGACTTCGAGGTCTGGAAGGCTCACGGCCACCACGAGGTGCCGGACACCGTCGACCCCGACGGCGCCTACTACGACCACGTGCCCCTGTTCGCGGGCCTCAAGGTCATCGAGACCGAGGGCAAGAAGACCGGCAAGTTCGGCGCGGCCAACGGCGCCGTGGTCGAGAAGCTGATCGAGGCCGGCAACCTCCTGGCCCGCGGCCGGATGGAGCACTCCTATCCGCACAGCTGGCGCTCCAAGGCGCCCGTCATCTTCCGCAACACGCCGCAGTGGTTCATCCGCATGGATGCGCCGCTGGAGGACGACGGCACCCTGCGCGAGCGGGCCCTGGCCGGCATCGACGCCACCGCCTTCCACCCGGCGGCGGGCAAGAACCGCATCCGCTCGATGGTCGAGACGCGCCCGGACTGGCTGATCAGCCGCCAGCGCGCCTGGGGCACGCCCCTGGCCATGTTCGTGGACAAGCAAACCGGCCAGCCGCTGGTCGACGCCGACGTCGACGCCCGCATCACGGCCGCCATCGCCGAGGGCGGCGCGGACGCCTGGTTCACCCGTCCGGACGCCGACTTCCTGGGCGCCCACGAGGCCTCGCGCTTCGAGAAGATCGAGGACATCCTCGACGTCTGGTTCGACTCCGGCTGCACTCACGCCTTCACCCTCGAACCGCGCGACCCGGCCCACGGCTATGTCGGCGACCGCCCGTCGCACTGGCCGGCCGACCTCTACCTGGAAGGCTCGGACCAGCACCGCGGCTGGTTCCAGTCCAACCTGCTCGAAGGCTCCGGCACCCGCGGCCGCGCCCCCTATGACGCCGTCCTCACCCATGGGTTCACCCAGGATGAGAACGGGGAGAAGATGTCCAAATCCAAGGGCAACACCACGGACCCGGCCGTCGTCATCAAGGAGTCGGGCGCGGACATCCTGCGCCTCTGGGTCGCCCTGGTGGACTACGCCGAGGACCAACGGATCGGGAAACAGATCCTGCAGACCACGGTCGACGCCTATCGCAAGCTGCGCAACACGGTGCGCTACCTGCTCGGCGCCTTGGACGGCTTCACCGAGGAAGAGCGGCTGCCGCTCGACCAGATGCCGCCGCTGGAGGCCTTCGTCCTGCACCGCCTGCACGAGTTGGACGGCCAGGTGCGCGAGGCCTACCGCGACTACCGCTTCCAGGACGTCGTCCGCCCGGTGCTGGAGTTCTGCTCCAACGACCTGTCGGCCCTCTATTTCGACGTCCGCAAGGACAGCCTGTACTGCGACCGGCCTGACGCCACCCGCCGCCGCGCCGCGCGCACGGTGATGGACGAGGTGTTCATGCGCCTGACCGCCTGGCTGGCGCCGCTGACCCCCTTCACCATGGAAGAGGCCTGGACCACACGCTTCCCGGACGCCGGGACCAACTGCGCCCGAGTGATCCCGGACACCGCCGATGCCTGGCGTAATCCGGCCGAGGCCGAACGCTGGGCCGGGGTTCAGACGGTTCTGGAAATCGTCAACGAGGCCCTGGAAGCTGCGCGTCGCGAAAAGACCATCGGCGGGGCGCTCGACGCCTGGCCCGTGGTCACCGGCCCGGCCGACGCCTTCGCGCCGTTCGACGGCCTGGACGCCGCCGAAGTGTTCCGCACCTCGGGCGCCGAACTGGTCGTGGGCGGCGATGCGGTGACCGTCGAGGTCCGCCTCGCCGACCATCCGAAATGCGCCCGCTCCTGGCGGCGCGTGCCGGACGTCGGCTCGGATCCGGCCTATCCCGAGCTCAGCGCCCGGGACGCCGACGCGGTCCGCGCCTGGGACGCGTCCCGCGCCTGACCTGCGTCCTTGATGAAGGCCGCGCCTAGTTCACGATGGTGAACCCGGGCACGGCCTTCGTCTCGACGTGGGCCGGGTGGTACATGTCCATGTAGACGGTGCTCTCGGCCGGGCTCGAACCGGCGCAGATCACCGCATAGGCGTCGACGATGCTGCCGTAGGGGCCTGCGCCCATAGAACCGATCCGCGAGGCCGACGGCGCCCGGCCATCGGCGCAGCGCAGCCGTGACAGGTATTCGCGCTGCCCCGCCGGCATATTGGCCCGCACCGGGTTCTTCTCGCTGCCCAGCGGACTGCCGTTCAATTGGGCCGCCTTGCGGTCGGATTCCTCAGGGCTCACCCCGCCCATCATGGCGAACAGATCCGACCCCATCGGCGACGCCGGTTCGGTCGCGCAGCCCGCCGTCGCCATCAGCGCCACAAGCGCCAGTCCCGTTTTCCGCATGATGCCCTCCCTCCAGGTCCGGCCAAGCTGGCACGGTCCGCGGGAGGACGGCAAGCCCGGCTCGCGTCCAGCGCGAACCGGGTCCGGCCTTTCAGACAGTCGGCCTCACGCCTCTTCGTCGGCCCGCGCACGCAGCCGCTCAGCCTGGCGGTCCAGCTCGTCGGCCTGTGTCGCCAGCTTGGGCGACAGGGCCTGAAGCTCGGCGTCCGTCACGGTCTGGCCGCGTCGACGGCTCTCTTCGATCTGGCGGGCGCGGTAGGCCGGGTCGCGCAGGCGGGCCGATTCCTCACGCATCTGGCGGGCCCCATCGTGCATTTGGTCAGCGCCGGCGCGCATCTGGACGCGCGCGTTGGCCATTTCACGACGGGCGCTCTCCCGAGCGACCTCGGCCTGGGCCCGCGCGCGGTCGGCCTCCACACGCGCGGCGGCGACATGGACGCGCGTCGCGTCACGCGACAGACGGACCTGTTCGCGAGTCACGGCGGCTTGGGCGCGAACCTCCGCGGCCTCGGCGCGGGCCTGGATCGCTATGGCGCGGGCTTCCTCGCGACCGACACGGGCCTGCTCTCGGGCCACCCGCGCCTCTTCCCGGGCGCGCCGGATCTCCTCGCGATCCTCGCTCGAGTAGAAGTACCGGGTCTCGCCGGTCACATAGGCGGCGGGGGGCGCCGGGGGCGCAGGCGGCGCCGGCGGGGCCTCGGGAGCGGCCGGCGGGGCCGGCGGCGCGGGCAGTTCGCTGGCCTCGATCGGCTCCGGCGGGAGCGGAGCCTCCGGCGCTTCCGGGGGCAAGGGCGCCGCAGGCGGCGGCGGCGGCGGCTCCTGCCGCACGATCTCGACAGCGGCCAGCGGCGTGGCGATCGCGGCCATGGCGGCGATGGCCAGAGCCATGGCCAGCGGCCGCGGCGGCAGGGGACGGGAGCTCTTCATGATGCGTTCGATCCTCTTGGACAGGGACTGGGCGTCGCCGGTCATGGCGACGGCGGCGGACGAGTTTGGGTCGGCGGCCAGGCCGACGAGGGCGCGGGCGTAGGTCTGGCGATCGACCTCGGCCAGGGCGGCGGCGTCAGCGGCGTCTTCGGTGCGGGCGACCAGGGTCCGGTGCAGGGCCCAGACCAGCGGGTTGAACCAGAACAGGGCCACGACCACTCGCGACAGGGCCAGAAACAGCCAGTCGCCGCGGCGCACATGGGCCAGTTCGTGGGCCAGCACCGCCGAGGCGGCTTCCGGTCGCTTCAGGCATTCGGCGCTGATCAGCACCACGCCGGGCGGAAGGCCCCAGGCCAGGGGGCCGGCGACCTCAGGGGCCGCGATCAGGCGCGGGCGACAACCGCGCGCGAGGCGCTGCAGCGCCGCCGTCCAGACCGGCTCGGTGACCTCGCGGCCGGATCGTGTCCACCGGCGCAGGGTCCAGATCCCGAGCCCGAACCGGGCCAGAATGGCCAAGGCGACCAGTCCGTAGAACAGGCCGGCCGCCTCGACGGCTGAGGGCGCGCGCACCGAGCCGCTCAGGGCCACTCCGGCCACTGGACCCACCGACCCGGCCCAGGCCGGCGCCGCCTCGACGGCCGCGATCGGAGCCTCCGCAGGCAGCAGAGCCAACTCGATGGCCGGCGCCAGCAGCACGACCAGCGGCAGCAACAACAGCAGGCAGACCGCGGCGCGCAGAGCGTCAACGCGATCGGCGGCGGGACGGAAGCCGATCACGGCGGCCAGGGCCAGGCCCGACCCGGCGATCAGGCTCGACTTGACCAGCAGTTCGAGAAACAGGGCGCCGATCATTAGCCGCGCTCCTTGGCTTGGTCGATGGCCCGTTCCAGGGCGGCGATCTCTTCGGCGTCGAGCTTGCGCGTCAGGCCCAGCAGAGCCGTCGCGGCCTGGGCCGCCGAGCCGGCGAAGAAGGTGTCCACCATCCGCCGCATGGCGCCGGTGGCCAGGGCCTCCGGGCGCGGCAGGGGGCGGTACACCACCCCCTCCTCCCCTGTCGCTCGCCCGACAAGGCCCTTGGCCTCCAGCCGGGTCAGCAGGGTGCGCACAGCGGAGTCGCTCAGCGTGTCGGCCAGGCCTGCGCGCACCGCGCTGGTCGTGCCGGCCTCGAGCCTGCAGAGCGTTTCGAACACCTCGCGCTCGCGCCGGGGCAAGGACTCGATCATGGCTCTCCCTCCGCTGCCGTCACTACATATGTAGCGCTACATTTGTAGCGGATAAAGTCGAGATTGCGGCGGACGGATGAACTCGCGGTAAGGCGGCCTCCGGGCGCGGAGAGCGGGCGCATGGGGGAATGCCCTGATTGTCGCGGCGGGCGGGAGGATGATTGTCGACGAGCCCGGCCCTGGCGTCGGCCCGTCACTTCGGGAGCAGACCATGACGACCGACGACCCGCACGACAGCCACCATCGCCGGATGCGGCCCGAGGACCTCGGCACGCTACGCACCGTCATGGCCGCCGACCGCACCCTGATGGCCTGGGTGCGCACCTCGCTGTCGATGCTCAGCTTCAGCTTCACGATCTACAAATTCCTCGAGGGCATGACGACCATCAAGGAGCATCCGGAGAGCCCGCAGCGGGTCGGCCTGTTCCTGGCCGGCGCCGGGACGTTGGCCATGGTTCTGGGCGTGCTCAGCTTCTGGGCCACCCTGAAGGACCTTCAGCGCACCGAGGAATTCCGCCTCGGCCGGCCGAGCCTGATCATGGGCTTGATCATGACGGCCGCCGGCGTGGCCCTGTTCATCGGCATCGCCACCCGGGTCGTCTGACCGCCGCCCAGCAAAAAGCCCCGCGGGTTGTTACCGAGCGGGGCTTTTGTTGAGTTTGGGTGCGGGAGCAGGATTTGAACCTGCGACCTTCAGGTTATGAGCCTGACGAGCTACCGGGCTG
>NZ_LMEB01000001.1 GCF_001425945.1 Brevundimonas sp. Root1279 | reverse complement strand
GGAGGCGGCGGCGGCGGAGGCGGCGGCGGAGGCGGCGGCGGCGGCGGAGGCGGCGGCGGAGGCGGCGGCGGCGGAGGCGGCGGCGGCGGCGGCGGCGGCGGCGGAGGCGGCGGCGGCGGAGGCGGCGGCGGGGGCGACGGCGGATAGTGCGGATGATGATCATCGTCATCATCGTCATCATCGTCGTCGTCGTCGTCGTCGTCATCGTCGTGACCACCCGGATAGTCGGGGTCGTCATCGTCGTCGTCATCGTGACCACCCGGATAGTCGGGGTCGTCGTCGTCATCGTCGTCATGGCCGCCCGGATAGTCGGGGCCGTCATCATCGTCGTCGTCGTGACCGCCCGGATAGTCGGGGTCGTCGTCATCGTCGTCGTCATGGCCGCCCGGATAGTCGGGGCCGTCATCGTCATCGTCGTCGTCGTCGTGACCGCCCGGATAGTCGGGGCCGTCATCGTCATCGTCGTCGTCGTCGTGACCGCCCGGATAGTCGGGGCCGTCGTCGTCATCGTCGTCATGGCCGCCCGGATACTCGGGGCCGTCGCCATCATCGTCGTCGTGACCGCCGGGGTAGTCGTCGTCGTCGTGCGACGGCGGCGGCGGCGGCGAGCTCGGGAAATGATCGCCCGACGCCAGCGGGGCGTCGCCGCTCTTGGCCTCAGGCGCAGAAGCGCCGCGGAAGATCAGATAGTCGCCCGCGGTGACGATTTCGGCCGAAGCGGAAGCGCCGATCTCAGGGACTGCTCCGGCGCGTTGCTGCGCCCCCGCCGCCGGCGTCAACAGGCCCCTTGGGTCAAAGACCCACGTCGGCGCCGCGGCGCTACTGGGCAGGACAGGCTCCCCAGGACGCGTTTCGGCCCAGGCGCCCCCGCCGATGGCCGTCATGACCGCGAGGACGGAGCCGCTGAGCAGCAGGGAGCGGATGCGAACGGACGACCGCCGTTCAATTCCATAGGCCTCACGGCCAGCCGTGGTCGGCATCTCAGTCTCTCCCAGCACAAAACTGAACCGCCGCAGGCGATCCAGCTCAGGCAAAGACTGGCCAGGGAGCCCCCACGGCAATTCCAAAGAACAGCCGCGAACAACATCGCCCACAACTCGCCCACGCACCACGATGCATAAGCCATATGTACTTCGGCATACTTTAGGCGTCACAAGCTTTGCTGTAGAGGGTCCGGAGAGCAAAGTATTAGTACGCCGAGACCATCGATCTCAGCAGGCGCAATTCCAGCAATCACGGGAAGGAGGGCGCACTTCAGCCCCGGTTGATACTGCCGCCGCCGACGGGATTCACAATAACCCGAACGTCCTAGCCCGGGCGTACAGCCTGTACGGGATCGTACAGTCTTGAAGGGTCGGCAGAACCGCCTCCCCTCCGTCGCGGAGCGATGGGGAGGAGGACCGCTCGCGCGACAGCGCAAGGGGTGGAGGGGCGAAACCACTACACCTTCGAGACGCCGTTCCGCCTTCCCCCGTGGAGCCTGTCCTCGGGCTCACCTGCCGGGAGGAGACGAGGACGCGTCCCTACAGCCCCGCACCGATCTCGCTCTCGTATCCGAACAGCCCCTGCGCCCCGCCGGTGTGCAGGAAAACCACCGTCTCCCCCGCGAAGGCCCCCGTCATCGCTAGGGCGATCAGCCCTTTCATCGCCTTGCCGGTGTAGACCGGGTCCAACAGAATCCCATCGGTCCGCGCCGCGACCTGCAGCGCCGCGACGACCCCGTCGTCGACCAGGCCGTAACCCGCGCCGACATAGTCGCAGTCGGCGACCACCATCTCGGGCGTCACCGCGTCCGGCCGGCCCAGCAGGGCCGCCGTCTCACGGGCCAGCTTCAGAACATTCTCCTCCTGCTTGGCCTTGGGCGCCCGCACCCCGATGCCCAGCACCGGGATGTCCGCCCCCATCACCGCCAGACCGGCGACCAGCCCGGCATGCGTCCCGGCGCTGCCGGTGGCGGTGACGATCCGATCGACGCGCAGATCCAGCTCGTCGGCCTGGACCACGATCTCGCGGGCGCAGTCGACGTAGCCGAGCGCACCGACCGGGTTCGAGCCGCCGCCGGGAATGACGTAGGGCCGCCCGCCCCGCGCCCGCACCTCGGCCGCCGTCCTCTCGAGCTCGGCCGTCATGTCGGTTCCGCCCGGCACGGTCCGGAACCGCGCGCCCAACAGCTTGTCGAGCAGCACATTGCCGTTGCCGACATAGTCCGCCGCCTTCGACCTCGTCCGCTCCTCCAGGATGACCTCGCACTTCAGCCCGTGCGCCGCCGCCGCCGCCGCCGTCTGGCGCACATGGTTCGACTGCACCGCGCCCTGGGTCACGAGGGTGTCGGCCTCCTGCTCGAACGCCTCGCCGAGCAGGAACTCCAGCTTGCGGGTCTTGTTGCCCCCGCCGGCCAGGCCCGTGCAGTCGTCCCGCTTGATCCAGATATCATGCCCCAGTTCCTCCGACAGCCGCGGCAACGGCTCCAGCGGCGTCGGCAGGTGGGCGAGGCGGACGCGCGGAAAGCGGGCGAGGTGCATGGCGGGAGCTCCGTGTGGGGCTCGAGTCCTAGCGCACCAGACCTCCCCCCTCCACCGGGGACTGCCCTACTCGCCGATCGCCTCCAGCAGCAGGCCGACCACGCGCGCCGGCGACGGGCGTTCCTCCGCCATCAGGGCGCTCAACTCGGGCGCGAGGGCCGGGGTAATGCGGGCGCTGGCCATGGTCCAGTCGCCGAAAGCGCGCGTCTCGACCGGGTGCCGTCCCAGCACCACCATGTCGCGGTGACGCGGATCACGGGACAGGCGCCGCTCCAGGCTGTCGATCGTGCCCGACGGCCCCTCGATCACCTGCAGGAAGCGCCCCTCATGGACCGCCAGGGCCCCGGTCAGGCCGTCGCGGGCGTTGTTGTGCTGCGCTTCGCCGAGCAGTTCGGCCAGGGATTGCAGCGACTCCGTCGGGCGAGTCGCCTCGCTTCGGTACACCAGTCGGTCGATCGTGATCGGCATGCGCCCCTCCGCGTAAGCTGAGCCGGACGCTAGCCAGCTTTGCCGGGACTTCCAACAAGCCTATGAAATTACATGGGTATATCTAATACCCGCTCCGCGCGTAGAAAAGTCGGAAATCTTTCGGAACCGAACACGAATAACCCGGTTTATCGCTCGGACCCTGCGGCGATGCGCGCTCGACAAGTCCAACCAGCGGCCCGGCCTCTGCCACGCCCCCCCGACGCAGGCCGGGCCGCACCTTATCCACCGTCCAGTTTCAGCAGGCCCGATGCACAGCTTCCGCGCGCCTGCCCTTGTGGCGTCGGCGATCCGGCGTGATGCTCCGGGCATGGCCGATTCGCCCGCCCGTCAGCGCGACCGCTCCGCCACCGAGGCCTCGATCGTCGAGGCGGGCGAGCACATCCTGCTGCGCGACGGCTTTCCGGGCCTCAACGTCCAGACCCTCGCCGCCCAGGCCGGCTGCGACCGCAAGCTGGTCTATCGCTATTTCGACGGCGTCGACGGGGTGGTCGAGCGCATCGCCGCCCGCGCCTGCGCCGAGCTGGTCCGCAGCCTCGATTCCGTGCCGCGCGTCGAGCACGAGGGCCTGCGCGGCTTCGCCCGCGAGAGCCTGACCGCCTGGGTCGCCGCGCTTCGCGCCAGTCCCCTGACCCTGCGCCTGATGGCCTGGGCCCTGGTCGAGTCGTCGCCCCTGCTCAATCGTATCGAGTCCGACCGCTCGGCCGTGCTCCAGGCCTGGATGCGCGAGCGCCGGCCCCGCCTGAAGACCGCCCCCGGCGGCGACGCTGTGGCCCTCAACGCCGTCCTGCTCGCCGCCGTCCAGCATCTGGCCCTCAGCGCCTCGGCCCGCCCCGGCCTCGGCGGCGTCGCCCTCGACGACGACGGCTGGGCCCGCATAGAGGCCGCGCTGGACCGGCTGCTGGTCGCCTTCCCGGACTGAGCGGAGCCGTAAGCGCCCTCGGGCGTTGCTGCGCCATGACCGCCTCCATCCTCGATCGCAACCGCGAGGCCGCCTACGCGCGCGATCTGGTCCGCGCCTTCGGCGGCGCCCTGCTGTTCAGCGTGCCGCTGCTGATGACCATGGAGATGTGGTCGTTCGGCTTCACCGTCGAGCCGGTCCGCCTCGCCGTCTTCATCCTCACCGCCCTGCCCCTGCTGCTGGGCCTGGCCCTCTACGCCGGCTTCAGCCGGCTGCAGGGGCTGAAGCCGGCGCTGCTCGATGCGTTCGTGGCGCTCGCGGTCGGGGCGATCACCGCCGCCGCCCTGCTCGCCCTGCTCGCCGTCCTCGAGCCGGGCGCCGCGCCCCGCCAGCCCGTCGGACAGGTCGCCCTGCAGTCGGTCGGCGGAGCCATGGGCGCCCTGCTGGCCCGCCGTCAGCTCAGCGCCGGCCGCCCCGAGGACGACGGCGACGAGGACGACGCCCGTTACGCCGGCGAGCTGTTCCTGATGGTCGCCGGCGCCCTGTTCCTGGCCCTCAACATCGCCCCCACCGAGGAGACGGTGCTGATCGCCTACCGCATGGGGCCGTGGCGCGCCGTCGGTCTGGTGCTGGTCTCGCTCGCCCTGATGCACGCCGTGGTCTACCTCGCCGGCTTCGCGGGCCAGGAGGAGCAGGGCCACCCGGTGGCGGCCTTCTTCCACTACACCCTGCCCGGCTACGCCCTGGTGCTGCTGACCAGCCTCTACGTCCTTTGGATCTTCGGCCGCATCGACGGCATGCATGCGAGCGAGATCGCCGACGCCATGGTCGTCCTGTCCTTCCCCGGCGCCCTGGGCGCCGCCGCCGCCCGGCTGCTCGTCTGATGGCGAAAAAGCCCGCCCCCAAGCCCAAGGCCGAAGACAAGCCGCCCGTGCTCGAATGGATCATGGGCGCCCTGGGCCTGCTGATCGTCCTCGGCGTCCTCGGCGTCATCCTGTCCGAGGCCTTCGGGCCGCGCGACCCAGCCGCCCTCGAGGCCCGGCTGGTCGAGGCCCGCCCCTCCCCCACCGGCTGGCTGGCCGAGATCGAGGTCGAGAACGCCGGCGACGAGACCGCCGCCCAGGTCGAGATCGAGGGCCGGCTCGGGGCCGAGACCGCCTCGGCGACCCTCGACTACGTCCCGGCCAGGAGCCGCGAACGTCTGACCCTGGGCTTCGACGCCGACCCCCGCTCCGGCCTGACCCTCCACACCAAGGGCTTCACCGAGCCTTGACCATCGGAGTCCGCGGGAGCAGTTTCCGCCCGTTCTCCGGGGGGCCGTCCCTAAGCGGCTGAGATTGGCGTGAGCGCCTGACCCGTCGAACCTGATCCGGGTCATGCCGGCGAAGGGATGGGAAACGCTTAGGTCCGGACGCTACAGGACCACCATGCCGACGTCGGCGGACCTCCAAAGAGAGGCCGCCATGAACATCGCCGTCACCCCGCCCGCCCAGCCGCAAGAGCCCAATGTGGAGCTGCCGCTCGCCGAAGCCCGCAAGGCGGTGGAGAAGGAGACCGGCCGCATCCCCACCGGCCCGCGCGCCGGCGGCGTGAAGGTCTATGTGGCCGGCGAACTCTACCCCGAGATCCGCGTCCCCTTCCGCGAGGTCGCCGTCCACCCGAGCGCCAATGAGCCGCCGGTGACGATGTACGACAGCTCCGGCCCCTACACCGACCCGACGGTGACCATCGACATCAAGAAGGGCCTGCCCTCTGTGAAGTCGTCGTGGCAGCGCGACCGCGGCGACATCGCCCTGGTCGCCAACCCGCGCGAAGTTAAGCCGGAAGACAACGGCCACGCCTCCGGCAAGCACCTGGCCCCGCGCTTCGACACCTCGAACCACCAGGTCTTCAAGGGCGTCCCCGGCCGCCCGGTCACCCAGTACGAATACGCCAAGGCCGGCATCATCACCCCCGAGATGGAATACGTCGCCATCCGCGAGAACCTGCGGAGAGAAGAGGCGAGGGTCGAGGGTCGAGGGTCGGGTGAAGGCAAGATCACCCTGCACGACGGGTCCTCGATCGCCTTCCCTTCCTCGACCCTCGACCCTCGCCCCTCGACCCGCGATGGGGAGTCGTTCGGCGCCGCCATCCCCGACTTCGTCACCCCCGAGTTCGTGCGCCAGGAGATCGCTCGCGGCCGGGCCATCATCCCGCACAACATCAACCACCCCGAGGTCGAGCCGATGATCATCGGCCGCAACTTCCTGGTGAAGATCAACGCCAACATCGGCAACTCGGCGGTCCTCTCCTCGGTGGACGACGAGGTCGACAAGCTGGTCTGGGCCACCCGCTGGGGCGCCGACAACGTCATGGACCTGTCGACCGGCCGCAACATCCACAACATCCGCGACTGGATCATCCGCAACAGCTCGGTGCCCATCGGCACGGTGCCGATCTACCAGGCCCTGGAGAAGGTCAACGGCGTCGCCGAGGACCTGACCTGGGAGGTCTACCGCGACACCCTGATCGAACAGGCCGAGCAGGGCGTCGACTATTTCACCATCCACGCCGGCGTCCGCCTGCCCTTCGTGCCCCTGACCGCCAACCGCGTCACCGGCATCGTCAGCCGCGGCGGCTCGATCATGGCCAAGTGGTGCCTGGCCCACCACAAGGAGAGCTTCCTCTACGAGCATTTCGCCGACATCTGCGAGATCATGCGCGCCTACGACGTCTCCTTCTCCCTGGGAGACGGCCTGCGTCCCGGCTCGATCGCCGACGCCAATGACGAGGCCCAGTTCGCCGAGCTGCGCACCCTGGGCGAACTCACCAAGATCGCCTGGGACCACGGCTGCCAGGTCATGATCGAGGGCCCCGGCCACGTGCCGATGCACAAGATCAAGGCCAATATGGATGAGCAGCTCAAGCACTGCCACGAGGCGCCCTTCTACACCTTGGGCCCGCTGACCACCGACATCGCCCCCGGCTACGACCACATCACCAGCGCCATCGGCGCGGCCATGATCGGCTGGTTCGGCACCGCCATGCTCTGCTACGTCACGCCTAAGGAGCACCTCGGCCTGCCCGACCGCCAGGACGTCAAGGACGGCGTCATCACCTACAAGATCGCCGCCCACGCCGCCGACCTCGCCAAGGGCCACCCCGCCGCCCGCGCCCACGACGACGCCCTCTCACGCGCCCGCTTCGAGTTCCGCTGGGAAGACCAGTTCAACCTCGGCCTCGACCCCGAAACCGCGCGGAAGTTCCACGACGAGACCCTCCCCAAGGAGGCGCACAAGACCGCCCACTTCTGCAGCATGTGCGGCCCGAAATTCTGCTCGATGAAGATCAGCCAGGACATCCGCGACGCGGCGCGCGGGCAGAACGACAGCGGGGCGAGCCTGGCCGAGGCGGAAGCCGGGATGGCGGAGATGTCGGCGAAGTTCCGGGCTGGGGGTGGAGCCATCGAGGTGAAGGTCTAGGCCCTCATTCCTCCCCCTTTGGGGAAGGGGGACCGCGAAGCGGTGGAGGGGGCTGCCGGTCCCGCCCCCCTCACCGTTCATCCCGGCGAATGCCGGGATCCAGATGACAGAGCTCACCCGCGGGCCGGTTCACGCCGACTGCGCCGGGATGAGCTGTGAATCATGCCTTCCTGAGGCCGATGATCTAACGCCGAAATCATGGCTTCTTGCCGCCGCCACAAACGCCAGCATTGAAGGCCTAGCCAAGTCGTAAGATAAGCGTGGCCGTAGACCGCGCCCAACCCCACCGAGCTGTGACCGCATGCAAGTCGGCAGAATAGCAGACGTAGTTCAATCTCTTCAAAGGGCTCGGGCGGAAGCCTCAGAAGCCAAAAGGCCGTTAGGCCGCGTGCTGTTCTTCATTGGGGCAGGATGCTCTCGCTCAGCGGGTGTACCGCTTGCTGGCGAGATCGCGCGCGACCTGGTGACGCGCTTGGCTGAGACGTATCGACTGGGCTCCGGGCTTACACCAGAGCAGGCACTAGAGAACCTGAGTCACAAAGGTCATTTTCAGAAGCCGAAAGGTCATGAGATCGACTGGTACTCCGTCTACGACGCTTGTTTTCAAGAACATTACAAGACACCGGACCACGCTCGCACAATATTTCAAAGGGCGGTCGCGAGCGCGAACGGAAAAATCAACTGGGCCCACCTATGCTTAGGAGAGCTTGTATCCCAAGGTTACTGCTCGACAATTATCACAACAAATTTTGATCTTCTCGCGCTCGAAGGGCTAGCAGCAGCTGGCGTAATTCCCGTTGTGTCAGACGGCCTGGAATCGTTGGGCCGGATCGATGGAAATCCAATATACCCACAGCTGATTCAGCTTAACGGCAGCATTCACACGTACCGGCTGCGCAATAAGCCAGACGAAATCGAAGCGGTCGCGAAGGATGACGTCGCGGCCGCCTGCGTGCGCGACCTGGTCAGAAGCACGAGCACGATCGTCTTCATCGGATACGCCGGTCGGGAGAAAGCTATTATGGGCCTACTAAAGAAGGCCCTGACAGAGTTCAGCGAGAAGGAAATTTTCTGGTGTTCATTTGAAGGGAACCCTTCCAGCATTGGTGAAGCCGCACGAGAAATAATCGACGACAATCCAAACGCCCGCATCCTGCTAAATCAAGATGCAGATATGTTCTTCTTCGAGCTTTGCAGAGATTTAGGGATCGGCTCTCCGCGGTTCGTAAGAGACCCTCTTGGAGCCATCGCTCGGCAGTCAAGTCGCATCGTGAAGCCATCCGAGCATAGCGCGACGCATGAGATCTCTATGGAGATCGATCGTCACAGCGAGATGCTCGAAAAACTTGAGGAATTTGAACGGACTAATCGGGAAACCCATAAATCTCAGACCATGCTCGATATCGCCAGGGAGCAGCGCCTCCGCGGTGACTTCAAGGCATCCCTGAACACCCTGACCCAGGCGCTATCTGACCCCAACGTTCATGCGAACGTAATCGACGACGCCGCTGACAGTGCATTCATGGTGGCTCAGGCGTCCCAGGATCCAAGTGAGATTGCGGAAGCTCTCCGGCTATCAAGACTATCGGCGTCCAGATGGGAGACAGGCACATTTAACTGGGCGGTTGCCCAGTCCCGCCTAGGCGATGCACTTTGGCTGGCGGCGACCGGGCACGCTGATGTCGCCCTACTGATGAGTGCGGTTGAAGCCTACGAGGCAGCACTAGGTGAAATTGACAAAGAGGATCACCCTAACGTTTGGGCGCGCCTCCAAGACGGCATTGGCGTTGCCCTGATGCAGGCGGCTGACATCAGCAAAGACACCTCGCTACTAGAAAAAGCGCTTACTGCACTAGATAACGCCCTCACTGTAAGGACCCGCGAAAAGCAGCCTATTCAATGGGCAGAAACACAATGCAACAAGGCTATTGCGTTGTTTACATTGGGCGAACAAAAGAATGATGTTGAAACCCTTCGTTTAGCCGCAAAATTGCAAGAAGAAGCTTTGCAAGAATCAACAAAAAAGCTTCTTCCAACGAATTGGGCCGCAGGGACACTTAATTTAGCAAGCATTTACGGAGCAATTGGCTACCTGACCGACGACACAGCCAGTCTGACGAAATCTTTGCTGCTCTACGATGAACTCGCTGCAGAGGCTAGCGATAGCGAATCTCCAAGCGATGTTGCCGGACGCCTGCAGAACAAAGCGAACGTGATAATGTCGCTTGCTGAAATAAACAGAGACACAGACCTGTGCGACAAGGCCACAGACCTCCTAATGGGGGCGATTAGGACATTTGAAGAATTGGGAATGGAGTTCTTTGCGGATAATGCAAAGGACACACTCGCCCGGATTGCTCGTATGCGGACCCAATTCTTAGAATCAGCAAAAGACCCAAGTCACTGACGCCCCCATCCCTCATGCCGGCCATCCTGCCGGTCGGCCGGAGGGGGTCAAGGACGGCCCTTCGGGCCGCCGCGGCGCGGCGCGCCTGCAAGGCGCGTCCTTGACGCCCTCCTGAAGCCGACCGGCGATGATCCTCCATGAGAGGAAGGGCTCTTCCCTTCTCCCCTTGCGGGAGAAGGTGGCCGAGCGGAGCGAGGTCGGATGAGGGGTCGCGCCGCCGCCGCCCCGTCCACCCCTCATCCGTCGGCCTTCGGCCGCCACCTTCTCCCGCAAGGGGAGAAGGGGCAGTATGCGGCCCATGCCCTACCCCCCGCCCCGCCTCCGCAAGGCCGCCGCCGTAGGCGCCGCCGCCAGCGGGGCGACCGCGACCGGCGCCCTGGCCGTCGGGTCGTTCATGGTCGGCGCCCTGGCGATCGGGGCCGTGGCCATCGGGGCCCTGGCCATCGGCCGGCTCCGGGTCGGCCGGGCCCGCGTGCGGCGGCTGCATGTGGACGAGCTCAGCGTCGGGACCCTGCGCATCGGGCGAATCGAGCGGCTCAAATAGCGGCGTCTAGTTGGCGCCCCGATTCCCCGCCCCGCCTGGCTTTGCGCCCCCTTCGCCCCCCTCCGACCTGGCGCCCTTCCCGGCCCGCCTAGACTCCCGCCCGCACACAAGGGGCAGGGGACAGGCATGTTCGACGACACCGACTTCCGCAACGGCTGGCAGGGCGACGACGACTGGGAGGACGACGTCATCTACGGCCGCAACAAACCTCCGGCCGGCGCCGGCGGCTACAACCGCCGCTCCGACGCGGTGTGGGAGCAGGCCCGCGCCGACTATCTGTCCGGCTACACAGCCGAGGCGGTCTGCGCCCGCTACGATCTCAAGATCGGCACCTTCAAGAGCCGCGCCGCCCGCGAAGAGTGGCGCCGCAGCGACCAGCCCGATCCGGAGCCGCGCGCCTGGGACGAGGCGGACGCCCCCGAATCCGGAGACGACGCCGAGGACATCGCCGCCGCCGCCCTGCCCGACTACGCGGCCATGGCCCGCGCCGCCCTGGTCCGCGCCGACCGCGCCATCCGCGGCGGCCGCGACCTCGAGGCGGCCCGCTGGCTGCGCATGCACGAGCGCCTCAGCCGCCTGATCACCGACTACAACTGGCGCCTCACCGCCTGGCGCGAGGAAGAAGACGCGGCGAAAGAGGCGGAGGCGGCCCCGCCCGAACCGGCGCCCGCGCCAGACCCCCTGGCCGCCTTCGCCGCCCTCAGCGACCAGCTCACCGCCCTCGAGGCCGCGCTGATTTCAGACGATTCAGACGATTCAGACTCTGTTTTTTCGGACGCGGGATCGGGCGCTGAGCCGCAGGCGGAAGGACCGCGGCCGCCAAGTGATTAGTGGCTAGTGATTAGTGATTGCTGGATTGCCTGCGGGGGGCGGCTCGGCGCCGACGGCGTCCGCCCCTGCCGGCCAACCACTAACCACTAATCACCAATCACTTTCCGGGCTCTGACCCCAGCCGCTTGCACTCAGCTTTCCGCCGCGATCCGCCGCAGCGCGTCCTCGAACACCGCGGCCGGCTGGCCGCCGCTGATCAGGTATTTGCCGTCGACCACCACCGCCGGCACCGCGTTGACGCCGCGGCTGCGCCACAGCTGCTCCTCGCTGCGCACCGCCTCGACGTAGCGGTCCGAGGCCAGCACCTCGGCGGCCTCGGCGCGGTCCAGGCCGGCGGCTTCGGCGGCCGCGGTCAGCTCGCCGGCGTCGGTCAGGTTGCGGCCCTCGGTGAAGTGGATCTGGAACAGGGCCTTCTTCAGCGCCGCCTGCTTGTCGGGCGCCGCCTCCCCGGCCCAGTGCAGCAGGCGGTGGGCGTCGAAGGTGTTCCAGATGCGGCTCTGGTCGGTCATGCGCATCTCGAAGCCCGGCATGGCCTCGCCCGCCCGCTCGGTGATCATGGCCCGGTTGGCCGCCGACTGTTCGGGGGTGGAGCCGTATTTGCGGCCGATGTGCTCGACGATGTTCTCTCCCTCGGGCGCCATCTGCGGGTTCAGCTCGAACGGCCGGAAGGTCACGTCGGCCGTCACCCCCTCCGCCTTCAGCGCATCCAGCGCCGTCTCCAGCCCGCCCAGCCCCACCACGCACCACGGGCAGACCACGTCCGAGACGAAGTCGATCTTGAGGGTCTTGGGGGTGGTCATGGCGGGCTCCGGCGTTGCGCTCCGCTGGATGTGGGTCGGCGGACGCCAAGTGGCTAGTGGCTAGTGGCTGGCTGCCGCCTGCGGAGCCGCGGCCGTCCGCGTCGCCCTTCCGCCGGCAGCCGCCCCGCGCCCTCCTCCGTCAGCGGGGGGCAGCGCCGACAGCACGGCCCCGCCGTTGCTGGCCAGCCACTAGCCACTAACCACTAGCCACTTCCAGCCTCCGGCCGTCAGCAGCGGCCCACCACCAGCCCGCCCCCCCTCACACAACCGCGTGAGCCCCGTGGACGATTTTCAAAACCGGGCGCAGAGTTTTTCCCAAGAACGGGGGTTCGTGATGCGCATCTACCAGTTCCATTTCTTCGCTGATCAAGGCCGCAGGCCGGTGCTTGATTTCGCGGACTGTCGGCACGACGGCGAGGCGGCCCGATGGGCCTTCGCCCAGCTGAACCAGCACGACAGCTGCCAGGGGGTCGAGGTCTATGAGGACGATCGCCTGGTCCTCAGGCTCGAGCGCCCCATGCAGGCGCAGATGCCCGAACCGGCCTCCGCCACCCACCACTGAGCCGGCCCGGCGGCCATCCTGCGGCCCCTCGCCCTCATGTGACCGCGGCCGCCTTGGCTTCACCGTCGCGGATCACTAGGTTCCGGCCGACATCGGCGGCCAACGCCGTACGCCCGCTCAGGAGACGCCCCCATGCACGACGCCCCGCAAAGCGAAGCCGCCGCCCGGCTGGACAAGGAAAACCCGCTCGGCGTCGACGGCTTCGAGTTCGTCGAGTTCACCGGCCCGGATCCGGCGGCCATGGTCGCCCGGCTTGAGCTGATGGGCTTCACCCAGACGCACGTGAACCCGGCCAATGACGTGGTCCGCCTCAAGCAGGGCGACATCACCCTGCTGGTCAACCGCGCGCCCAACGGCCAGGCCGGCGCCTTCGCCACCGAGCACGGCCCGTCCGCCAACGGCATGGCCTTCCGCGTCACCGACGCCAAGGCCGCCTACGAAGGCGCGGTCGCCCGCGGCGCCAAGCCGGCCGAGGGCCACGGCGGCGGCGCCCTGGCGAACGACTATCCCTATGTCCTGCAGGGCATCGGCGGCAGCCTGCTCTACATCATCGACCAGTACGGCGAGCAGGGCTCGCTCTATGACGGCTGGAACGAGATCGAGGGCTGGGAAGAGGCCGAGCGCAAGAACTCCGTCGGCCTGTTCATGCTCGACCACCTGACCCACAACGTCCGCCGCGGCGAGATGCGCACCTGGTCGGGCTTCTACGGCGACGTCTTCAATTTCGAAGAGCAGAAATACTTCAACATCAAGGGCAAGGCGACCGGCCTGCTCTCCCAGGCGATGATCGCGCCCGACCGCGCCATCCGCATCCCGCTCAACGAGAGCCAGGACGAGAACTCCCAGATCGAAGAGTTCCTGCGCCGCTACAACGGCGAGGGCATCCAGCACATCGCGCTCGCCACCGACGACATCTTCGAGACCGTCGAGGAGATGAAGCGCCGCGGCATTCCCTTCCAGGACACCATCGACACCTATTTCGACCTGATCGACAAGCGCCTGCCGGGCCACGGCCACGACGTCGCCCGCATGCGCCTGAACCGCATCCTGATCGACGGTTCGGACGAGGACGGCCTGCTGCTGCAGATCTTCACCCAGGACACCTTCGGCCCGATCTTCTTCGAGATCATCCAGCGCAAGGGCAACCAGGCGTTCGGCGAAGGCAATTTCCAGGCCCTGTTCGACTCCATCGAACTCGACCAGATCCGCCGCGGCGTCATCAAGGTCGATGCCTGAGTTTCGCTTCGGGCCGCCGGCCTGGCTCCCCTGGCTCGGGCCGCTGCTGGCGGCCGGGGTCGGGGCGCTGGCGGGCGAGTTCTGGCTCGGCGGCGGCTTCTGGACCGTGTTCGGGGCCGCCCTGATCTGCGGCTTCGCCCCCATCGTCGGCTACCGCATCTGGAAGTGGCGGCACCACCGGCAGGGCTGAGTAAGTTACTGATTTCCTAATGGAAATCCCGTGACCCCGGCAGCACCCGCACGTCCCGCGGGTGCCGTCCGCGGGCCGGGGCGTGACCCGAGCCGCGGGTCTCTCCCTGGCTCAGATGACCCAGCATGGGGGTCCAATCCTCCATCGTCTCGACGACCAGGTGGGTCACCCCTTCGGCCGTCTGGACCTTGCCCCTGACCAGCACCATCCGGGCCCCCATGGCCACGGGCCGGAAGCGCTCGAAGACGTCGGGCCAGAGCACCAGGTTCACCACCCCGGTCTCGTCCTCCAGCGTGATGAAGCAGACCCCCTTGGCCGTGCCCGGCCGCTGGCGGACCAGCACCACGCCGCCCACCACGGCCCGGCGGCCGTTGGCCAGGGTCGCGTGCGCCGCCGCCGTCACCGCCCCGGCCTGGGCCAGCCGGTCGCGCAGGAAGCTGACGGGATGCCCCTTCAGCGACAGCCGGATGGCCTGGTAGTCGCCGACCACCTCCTCCGAGGGGCTCAGCGCCGGCAGCGCCTCGGGCGGCCGGCCGTCGGCCTCGCGCAGCCCCATGGCCTCGAACAGCGGCGCCGATGACGCCGGCGGCGCTCCCCGCGCGGCCCACAGCCCCTGCCGGCGCGTCAGGTCCAGCGAGCCGAAGGCGTCCGCCTCGGCCAGCTTGTCCAGCGCCTGGGTCGGCAGCCCGGCCCTGAGCCGCAGGTCGTCCAGGTCCGCGAACGCCCGCTCGCCCCGCACCGCCGCGATCCGCTCCGCCCAGTCCTTCCGGAAGCCGTCGATGGACCGCAGCCCCAGCCGCAGGGCGCAGCGCCGGCCTTCGCCGCGCGGCTCCATCGACGCGTCCCAGCCGCTGGCGTTGACGTCCGGGTGCCGCACCTCGACCTCGTGCTCCCTGGCGTCCCGCACCAGCTGCGCCGGGGCGTAGAAGCCCATCGGCTGGCTGTTCAGCAGGGCGGCGGTGAAGACCTCCGGGTAGTGGCATTTCATCCAGGCCGAGATGTAGACCAGGTGGGCGAAGGCGCAGGCGTGGCTCTCAGGGAAGCCATACTCCCCGAAGCCCTTGATCTGGTCGAAGCAGCTCTGGGCGAACTCGGGGTCGTAGCCGCGCTCGATCATCCGGCTGACGAACCGCGCCTCGTGCTGGCCGATGGTGCCCATGTGCCGGAAGGTGGCCATGGCCCGCCGCAGGCTGTTGGCCTCGGCCGGCGAGTATTTGGCCGCCTCCATGGCGATGCGCATGGCCTGCTCCTGGAACAGGGGCACGCCAAGGGTCTTGTGCAGCACCTGCTTCAGTTCGTCGGCCGGGCCATGCGCCTCGCCCGGGCTGGGATAGGCGATCTCATAGGGCTCGCCCCGCTCATGCGCCTCGCGCCGCTCCTTGCGGCGCTTCAGATAGGGGTGGACCATGCCGCCCTGGATCGGCCCCGGCCGCACGATCGCGACCTCGACCACCAGGTCATAGAAGGTCTCCGGCCGCAGGCGCGGCAGCATCGCCATCTGCGCCCGGCTCTCGACCTGGAAGACGCCCAGCGAGTCCGCCCGCTGCAGCATGCCGTAGACCGCCGCGTCCCCCTGCGGGACCGTATGCAGCTCCAGCCGCCGGCCGTAGCTGTCAGCGACCATGTCGAAGCCGCGCTTGAGGGCGGTCAGCATGCCCAGCGCCAGCACATCGACCTTCATCAGCTTGAGGAAGTCGATGTCGTCCTTGTCCCATTCGATGAAGGTCCGGTCGGCCATGGCGGCGTTGCCGATGGGGACGATCTCCAGGAGCGGCGTCTGGCTCAGCACATAGCCGCCGACGTGCTGGCTCAGGTGGCGGGGGAACTCGATCAGCTCGGCGGTCAGCTCGAGAGCCAGGGACAGGCGGGCGTCGTCACGGCTCAGGCCCGTGCGGTCGACGTGGGCGTCCTCCACCTTGGAGCCCCACGATCCCCAGACCGTATCGGCCATGCGGGCGGTGACGTCCTCGGTCAGGCCGAGCGCCTTGCCCACGTCGCGGATCGCCGAGCGCGGTCGGTAGTGGATGATGGTCGCCACGATCGCCGCCCGGTCCCGGCCGTAGCGGCGGTAGACGTACTGCATCACCTCCTCGCGCCGCTCGTGCTCGAAGTCGACGTCGATATCCGGCGGCTCGGCGCGGTCCGCGGACATGAAGCGCTCGATCAGCACGTCCTGCTCGGCCGGGTTCACATTGGTGACGCCCAGGCAGTAGCAGACCACGGAGTTGGCCGCCGACCCGCGCCCCTGGCAGAGGATGGGCTCCGGCTGCGACCGGGCCCAGGCGACGATGTCGTGCACGGTCAGGAAGTAGTTCGGGTATTGGAGCTGCTTGATGAGCTTCAGCTCCTTGACGATCGTGGCGCGGATCCTGTGGGGAACCCCCTCAGGCCAGCGCTCCCGGCCCCCCTTGAAGGCCAGGCGGATCAGGCGGCGCTGCGCCGTCCAACCCGCCGGCACCGGCTCGGCCGGGTACTGGTATTTCAGCTCCCGCAGCGAGAAGCGGCAGGCCCGCGCCACATCCATGGTCCGCGCCAGCGCCGCCTCGTGGCCGCGGAACAGGCGGGCCATCTGGGTCGGGGGCTTCAGATAGCGCTCGGCGTTGGCCTGAAGGCGGCGACCGGCCTTGTCGATGGTCGTCCCTTCGCGGATGCAGGTCAGGACGTCCTGGAGCATGCGCCGGTCAGGGTGGTGATAGAGGACGGCGTTGGTGGCCATCATCGGGACGCCGGTCCGGGCCGCCATGGCCGCCAACTGGTTGATCCGTCGCCGGTCGTCGCCACGCCACAAGGGCGAGGCGGCCAGATAGAGATCATCCGGCCAGGCCCGCCGCCAGGACGCCAGCCGGGCTTCGAAGGCGGCGTCAGACCGCTCGGGGGCCGGGACCAGGGCGATCATCCCCTCGCCCAGCCCGAGGGCCTGTTCGAAGCTCAGCCGGGTCTCGGCCTTCTGGATCCGTTCGGCCTCGAGATCGGCGCCCGGCTGGGGCACCGCTTCGCTCTTGCCCAGCGACAGCAGGCGGCACAGGCGGCCGTAGGCGGCGCGGTCGCGGGGGAAGACGATCAGCTCGGTCCCGTCGGTGAAGCCCAGCCGCGCCCCGATCACCAGCTTGAGGTCGACGTCCTCGGCTCCCATCAGGGCGCGGACCATGCCGGCCAGGGTGTTGCGGTCGGCCACGCCCACCGCCGCCAGTCCCAGGGCCTTGGCCTGATGCATCAGCTCGGCCGGGTGCGAGGCTCCCTCCAGGAAGCTGAAGTTGGTCATCGCCCCGAGCTCGGCGTACTGCCCGTCCCAGCCCATCACGCCAGCACCCCGTGCATCCACCACGACGGCGCTGGCCGCTTGTCGGCCGGACCGGCGTAGTCCCAGCCGTACAGGCCCTCGCGGAACAGCCAGTAGCGCCCCCCCTCGCCGTCCTCGACCCGGTAGTAGTCGCGGGTGCGCACGTCCCGGCCGTCGGGGCGGGGACGCCACCACTCGGGCGACAGACGTTCCGGACCCTCGGCGCGGACCACCCGACGGCTGACCCGACGCCAGGTGAAGCGGGCCGGGGCGCCCTCGGGCAGGTCGAAGACCGGATCCTGGATCGGCTCAGGCGGGTCGAGCAGCAGGACCGGGCGCGGGCGCCCGTCGGGATCGCCGGCCGCGGCGGGTCGGCGGCCCGAAAGCGCATCCTGGGCCGGGCGCAGGCGCTCGGCCCGTTCGGGGGTCCAGCTGTCGACGGCCTCGCCGACCAGCACCCGATCCTCGCCCAGCCGGGCCGAGAGGCGGTCGACCAGGGCCGCCAGGCTCTCGGCCTGTTTCGCCTCGGCCTCGTCGCCGAGCGCGGCCTGCCGCGCAGTCATCGGCTCGGCGAGGTCGGCGGTCAGCATCAGGGCGTCGAGCCCGAAGCCGAGCTCCAGCCGTCCCAGACCGGCCTCGCGGAACAGGCGCAGCCAGATCTTCGCCTCGCGTCCAGGCGCGCCCATGCGCACCGGCAGGCGGGTGGTGCGGCCGTCGGTGCGGAAGCCGGTCAGGGTCAGGGCCCGCGCCCCCTGGCCGTCGCGCTCCAGCGCCCGGGCCAGATCCTCGGCCAGTTCGGGCAGGCGGGCCTCGACGCCCCCGAGGTCGCCGAGCGGTTCGGCGTAGGCCTGCCAGGCGCGGTAATGGGCGGGCGGACGAACGGGGACCAGAGCCTCGGCGACATAGCCGCGGGCCTGATCCAGTCGCTTGACCAGGCCGACGGCGTCGCCGTCGCGGAAACGGCGGGCCAGACCCGCGCGAGGCATGGCGTACAGGCTGCCGATGGTCCGCAGGCCGAAGCGGCGGGCCGCCGCCAGGGTCTTGTCGTCGATGCGCAGGGCCTCGACCGGCAGGTCGGCGAGGTCGGCGGAGAGGGTGTTCTCCGTGGCGATCGGGGCCGCCCCCTCGCCCCAACGGGCCAGGGCCCAGGCGGCGCCGGGGGTCGGGGCCAGGGCGACCCGGCAGCGAGAGCCGGCCGTCGCCAACCGCTGACGGATCTGGTCCAGCAAGGCCGCCTCGCCGCCGAACAGGTGGGTCGCGCCGGTGACGTCGAGGAACAGGCCCTCCAGCCCCCCGCCCGAAGGGTCGACGCTGACCGAGGGCGACCAGCGCTCGGCCCAGGCCGCCAGGACCTCGAGCGCCCGCGCGTCGGCGGCCGGATCGGCGGGCTGGCAGAGCAGATGCGGGGCCATGGCCAGGGCGTCGGCCTGGGTCTGGTCGCGCTTCAGCCCCAGGGCGCGGGCGGCCGGGTTCAGGGCGTGCAGCACCGCCGCGCCCCGACTGTTCTTGAGGATCAGGGCGAAGGGGGTCGCCGGGTCGAGGGCGGGCTCAGGCGGCGAGGCCGGACGGCGCGCCCGTTCCAGCGATCGACGGCGGACCGAGATCGGCCAGTCGATCAGCCAGACGGAGACGATGCGTCTCATCATCCTGCTCCAGTAGCCAGGCCCCCGGCCGCTCGCCGCCCCGGCCGCGCGTCAGCTCGGCGACAAGGCGGCCGCGGCCCGGAGCGCGGAGGTCGTCGGCGTCCGGGGCCGAGGGGGCGGTCGAGATGCGCCAGCGGCGACGCGCGGCGCTGAGGGCGTCGAGGGTGCGCGGCAGGAGGACGCCCACGGCCTCGCCGTGACGGGCCGCGAACTCCAGCCGCCGGGTCTGGGCCAGGGTGGCGCCGTCGACCGCGCCCAGCGCCAGCGACACCGCGCCGGAACGCAGCGCCTGCTCCAGCACCCACAGGGTCTCGGCCGCCGTGGCCGTCGGGACCAGCAAGAGCGGCAGGCCGGCCAGCCCAGGGCCGTAGGGGCGTCCGACTTCGCCGAACCAGGCTCGCGAAGCGGTGAGCAGGACCGGCCGCGCGTCCTGCGCCCCGCGCCGGGAGAGGGCGAACAGCAGGGTGGCGGCCAGGTCCCGGGGCGTCGGCGCGCACGTCTCTTCCAGAGGCGCGGCGACCTCCGGGAAGGCGTCGGACGAGGCGAGGGGCGAGGGAAACATGATGCTTTGAAAAAGACCTGTTCCCTTTTTGTTCCTGAGAGCCGGGAGAGTCAAATGACGAATCCGGGGCGGATTTTCCCGACCGCCGAGCCGCGCCGACGGTTTGGAAAAACAGAGTCTGAATAGTCTGAATCGTCTGAATCGGGACTGCGGCGGATAGGGACCGGAATCCGGATCGGGGGCGAGGCCGCCCGCCCGCTTCGACAAACAGAGTCTGAATAGTCTGAATCGTCTGAATCGGACCGCGGGTCGGGTTCGGCCTCCGGCTCCAGACCGGCGAAATGCGATGCGATTGTCAAAGACCTGTCCGGCGGGCGCGACAGTTCGAGCGTCACCAACCGCCAGTCTACCACGGCCCGGATGGGCGCCAGGAAAAAGACGTTACGACGCTCGGGTCGCGAAAGGCAGGGAGCGTCCGGTTCGGAAGGATCTCAGACCTTGGGCCGCGCCTTCAGCTCGTCGCGGATCTCGGCCAGCAGGGCCTCGGTCGCGGTCGGCTCGGCCGCCGCCTGTTCGCGCCGCATCCGGTTCACCGCCTTGACCAGCAGGAAGACCACGAAGGCGACGATCAGGAACTGGATGATGGTGTTGATGAAGGCGCCGTACTGGATGGCGACCGTCTCCACCACCGGGGTGGCGGGATCGTCGGGCTTCAGCACCCACTTCAGGTTGGAGAAGTCGACGCTGCCCAGCAGCAGGCCGATCGGCGGCATGACGACCTGGTCGACCAGGCTGGTGACGATCCGGCCGAAAGAGGCGCCGATGATGACGCCGACCGCCAGGTCAATGACGTTGCCCTTGGCGATGAATTCCTTGAACTCGCTGAACAATCCCACCGCCCGACTCTCCCTTGCTGGTCCGAGGGGCGACAGCCCCGGTTCAGTCGTCGGCGTTGAGCCGCTCGCGCAGTTCCTTGCCGCTCTTGAAGAAGGGCACGGCCTTGGCGGGAACGTCGACCGTCTCGCCGGTGCGGGGATTGCGGCCCGCGCGCGCCGGACGGCTGCGCACGGAGAAGGCGCCGAAGCCGCGCAATTCGACGCGACCGCCGTCTCCCAGCGATTCAACCATTCGACCGAGCACGATATTGACCACACGCTCGACCTCGGCGTGCGTCAGATGGGTATTCTCGGCCGCGAGCTTCTCAATCAGCTCGGATTTGATCATGGCAGGCCCCCGCCCTCCTGAGCCCATCGATGGGCCGTTACGGGTGCATCGAAGATCGAATGCAACCGACACCCTAGACTCCGCGAACCCGTCGCAAAAGGCCCTGAAACGCGAAATGTCGGTTACTGGACGTTAAGCGTAACCGTAAGCCGCAAGAAAAAAGGCGGCCGGATCGCTCCGGCCGCCTCCTTCATTCCGTCAGTGCGGAAAGGCTTACTCCTTGGAGCCGGCCTTCTCGCGCAGGGCGGCGCCCAGGATATCGCCCAGCGACGCGCCCGAATCGGACGAACCGAACTGTTCGATGGCCTCGGCCTCGTCCTTCATTTCCAGCGCCTTGATCGACACCGAGACGCGGCGCGAGGCCTTGTCGATGCCGGTGATCATGGCGTCGACGCGGTCGCCGACCGAGAAGCGCTCGGTGCGCTGCTCGTTGCGGTCGCGCGACAGGTCGGACTTGCGGACGAAGGCGGTCGCCGGAGCGTCCTCTTCACCGAACTTGACCTCGATGCCGCCGGTCTCGATCGCCGTCACGGTGACGGTGATCTGCTGACCCTTCTTGAAGACGTCGCCTTCCATCGGGTCGCCGCCGAGCTGCTTGATGCCCAGCGAGACGCGTTCCTTCTCGACGTCGACGTCCAGGACCTTGGCCTTGACGGTTTCGCCCTTGCGGTAGCGCTGGATGGCTTCCTCGCCCGAGACGTTCCAGTCCAGGTCCGACAGGTGCACCATGCCGTCGATGTCGTTGTCCAGGCCGATGAACAGGCCGAACTCGGTGGCGTTCTTGACTTCGCCTTCGACGGTCGAGCCGATCGGGTGAGCGGCCACGAAGGCATCCCACGGGTTGTCCTGGGCCTGCTTCAGGCCCAGCGAGATGCGGCGCTTGGAGGCGTCGACATCCAGCACGACCACGTCGACTTCCTGCGAGGTCGAGACGATCTTGCCGGGGTGGACGTTCTTCTTGGTCCAGGACATTTCCGAGACGTGGACCAGGCCTTCAACGCCGGCTTCCAGCTCAACAAACGCGCCGTAGTCGGTGATGTTGGTGATGCGGCCCGACATCTTGGCGCCGACCGGGTACTTGGCTTCCACGCCGTCCCAGGGGTCGGCCTGCAGTTGCTTCATGCCCAGCGAGATACGCTGGGTGTCCGGGTTGATCTTGACGATCTGGACCTTGACGGTGTCGCCAACGGCGAGGACCTGCGACGGGTGCGAGACGCGCTTCCACGACATGTCGGTGACGTGCAGCAGGCCGTCGATGCCGCCGAGGTCGACGAACGCACCGTAGTCGGTGATGTTCTTGACGACGCCTTCGCGGACTTCACCCTCTTGCAGCTGGCCGACCAGCTCGGTGCGCTGTTCGGCGCGGGCTTCTTCCAGGATGGCGCGACGCGAGACGACGATGTTGCCGCGCGGACGGTCCATCTTGAGGATGGCGAAGGGCTGTTCCTTGCCCATCAGCGGAGCGACGTCGCGCACCGGACGGATGTCGACCTGCGAGCCCGGCAGGAAGGCCGAGGCGCCGCCGAGGTCGACGGTGAAGCCGCCCTTGACGCGGCCGACGATGACGCCGTTGACCGGCTGGCCGTCGGCGAAGACGACTTCCAGGCGGGTCCAGGCTTCTTCGCGGCGAGCCTTGTCGCGGCTGATGACCGCTTCACCCAGGGCGTTTTCGACGCGCTCGAGGTAGACTTCGACGTTGTCGCCGACCTTCGGGATCACGGCGCCTTCGCCGATGCCGAATTCACGGGCCGGGATACGACCTTCGGTCTTCAGACCGACGTCGATGATCAGGATGTCTTTTTCCATGCCGACGACGCGGCCGTGGACGACCTGGCCTTCGCCGAGGTCACGACCCTGAAGGGTCTCGTCGAGCAGGGCGGCGAAATCGTCACGCGAGGGGGAGAGGGTATCGGTCATGTAACTCTGGGGTTGGAGAAAAGGGGCTTTGGCGCGCGACCGGACGGTCCCGCGCAAAGGTGGTCGAAAGAGGAGTCAGGTCGTCGGGACGCGAGGCGATGGACAGCCAGAGCGCCCGCGGAAGCCGAGGATGGGAGCGTTGGATTTGCCCGGCGGCCTTAAAGACCGTGCCGCGCGCGCGCCGCCTCGACGATACGGCGGGCCGCATCGAAGGCGGTCTCTATAGTCATATCGGTCGTGTCCAGCAAGACGGCGTCGTCGGCCTGGACCATCGGGGCCGCGCCGCGGCCGGCGTCGCGCTCGTCGCGCTTGATGATGTCGGCCAGCATGTCCTCGAAGGCTATGACCTCGCCGCGGCCGGTCAGCTGCTTCCAGCGACGGGCAGCGCGGACCTCGGCGGTGGCGGTGACGAACAGCTTGGCCGGGGCCTCGGGGGCGATGACCGTGCCGATGTCGCGGCCGTCCAGGACGGCGCCGCCGGGCTGGGCGGCGAAGGCCTTCTGGAAGTCCAGCAGGGCGGCGCGGACGCCCGGATAGCCGGCGATGCGGCTGGCGGCCTCGCCGGCGTCGCGGCTGGTCAGGCGGACGGTGTCGTGCAGGTGGCTGGCGTCCAGCGCCCGGGCGACGACCTCGGCGGCCGCCTCGTCGTCCAGCGAACCGCCGGCGTCGAGCACGCCGACGCCCACCGCGCGGTACAGCAGGCCGGTGTCGAGGTACGGCAGGCCATAGGCCTCGGCGAGCTGACTGGCGACCGTGCCCTTGCCCGAGGCGGCGGGACCGTCGACGGCGATGATCAGGGATTTCGTCATTCGGCCGCTGCGATATCGGCGCCGAGGCCGCGCATCAACTGTTCGAAGCCCGGGAAGCTGGTGGCGATCATGCCGGGCTCGTCGACGGTGACCGGCTCGTCGGCGGCGAGGCCGAGCACCAGGTGGCTCATGGCGATGCGGTGATCGTGGGCCGTGTGGACGGTCCCGCCGCCCTTCACGGATCCCCCGGTGACGAGGAAGCCCTCCGGCTCCTCCTCGACGGCCACGCCGCAGGCGCGCAGGCCGGCGACCATCAGGGCGATCCGGTCGCTCTCCTTGACCCGCATCTCGCCGACGCCGCGCATGACCGTGACGCCCTCGGCGAAGGCGGCCGTGGCGGCGAGGATCGGATATTCGTCGATCATCGAGGCGGCCCGGCTCTCGGGCACCACGACGCCCTTGAGGGCCGAGTGGCGGGCGGTGACGTCGCCGACCTCTTCGCCGCCGGCGATACGGCGGTTAGTGATGGTCAGGTCAGCGCCCATCTCGCGCCAGGTCTCGAACAGGCCGGTGCGCAGCGGGTTGAGCATGACGCCCTCGACGGTCACCTCCGAGCCCGGCACGACCAGGCCGGCGGCCAGGGGGAAGGCGGCGGACGACGGATCGCCGGGGACGGAAACGACGGTCCCGGTCAGCGGCTGGCCGCCCTGCAGCGTCACGCGCCAGCCCTCGCCCTGCTCTTCCACTCCGACCTCGGCCCCGAAGGCGCGCAGCATGCGCTCGGTGTGGTCGCGGCTCTTCTCCGGTTCGGTGACCGAGGTGACGCCCTCGGCGTTGAGCCCGGCGAGCAGGATGGCCGACTTGATCTGGGCCGAGGCGACGGTCTGGACGTAGTCGATCGCCGTCAGCGTCCCGCCGTGGATAGTGACCGGCAGCCGGTCCTCGGCGCCCTGCCAGGCCAGTCGGGCGCCCATGTCGGCGAGCGGGCCGGTGACGCGCTTCATCGGCCGCTTCCGCAGCGAGTCGTCGCCGTCGAAGGTCACGGAGATCGGATAGCCGGCGGCGGCGCCCATCAGCAGGCGCACCCCGGTGCCCGCGTTGCCGCAGTCGATGACTTCGCTCGGCGCGGCGAAGCCGCCGCGGCCGGTGATGCGCCAGCGGCCCTCGCCGAGCCGCTCGACGGTCGCGCCGAAGGCCTCGGCGGCGCGGGCGGTGGCCAGGACGTCGTCGCCCTCGAGGAGGCCGTCGACCTCGGTGACGCCCGTCGCCATGGCCCCCAGGATCATCGAGCGATGCGACATGCTCTTGTCGCCCGGCGCGCGCACGGCGCCCTTCAGCGAGGGGCTCTGGCGGGCGGTCAGGGTCGGGGAAGTCGGCACCCAGCGGTCTCCGAATGGTCTGGACGGGCGCGGGCGCGCGGAGTTGGCTTTTGACAGCGGGCCTCAGGGGTGGCAAGGGAGCCGCCCGAATTCCCCACACCGAGAGAGGCGCCCCCGTGGCCAATCCCGAACTGGGCCAGAAGCAGGTCTGCCCGAACTGCCAGGCCAAATTCTACGATCTGGGCCGTCGCCCGGCTCACTGCCCCAAATGCGCGACCGATTTCGATCCCGAGGAGGCGCTGAAGCTGCGCAACCGTCGTGGTCGCCCGGCCGGCTACGCCGCTGACGACACGACCGACGAGGACACCGAGGATCAGGTCGACAAGAAGACCGCCGGTGACGACGAGGACGAAGAAGAAGCGGTCGCCACGCCGGAGATCGACGAGGAAGGCCACGAGCCCATCCTCACGCCCGACGACGATGACGACACCCCGGTCGACCCGACGGACGAGCCCGGCATGGGCGAGGCCGGCGATGACGACGACGTCCTGGCCGACGACGATGACGACGACTCCGTCCCCTTCATCGAGGACGAGGACGACGACGGCTTCGAGGACGAAATCCTGACCCCGGGCAAGGACGAGGACTGACGAAATTCGGGCGGTTTCGGCCTTGCCGGACCGCCCGAACGCCGCCCTTCGAACAGCGTTCGAAAATGGCGAAAAAAAAGGTTGGAACCGGGGTTGATCGAGATCAGACCCTGACATAGGTTCCGCCGCCTCGCCGGGGGCCATCACCAAGGTCCACGGCGATCCGACCGAAAGGTTCGGGGCTTTAGCTCAGTTGGTAGAGCGCTTGCATGGCATGCAAGAGGTCAGCGGTTCGACTCCGCTAAGCTCCACCATGAAGGCCCCGCAGGAGACTGCGGGGCCTTCTCCATATCTGGCCTCCGCCCTCCCCTCGCGCTAGCGTCGCCTCGAGCGGAGGGACGCCATGCACGACCGGATCGGATTGCGCGGATTGACCCGGCTCGAGGATGCGGCCTTCGCCCTGCTGCGGCTCTATCTCGGCGGATTCCTGGTCTGGGGCGTCTGGGACAACATCACCTCCGCGGCGCGCATGGCCGAGTTCGCGGGCTTTCTGGCCGGCCTTGACTGCCCGCTGCCGGAAATCGCCGCGCCGCTGTCGGTGTGGGCCCAGTTCGCCGTCGGCCTGCTGCTGATCCCCGGGCTGCTGACGCGCTGGGCGGGGCTGCTGCTGACGGCCAACTTCCTGGTGGCGGTCATCCTGCTCGGAGGGGCCGGAGCGGCCGCCCGCGACCTGTTCGGACCGATGATGTGCGTCCTGGCCGGCCTGGTTCTGGCGACCCACGGCGCGGGGACCTGGTCGGCCGACGCCTGGCTTGGCCGCAGGCGTTGATCCCCGCCGGCTTCGCCCCCATCTAGGAGGCCAGGCCGACGCCCTGCCGATCGCGGGGGGCGGAGACGGCCTAACGCCTGCTTCGGGGGCCGAGACGAATGAATACGCGCACCATCCTGTTCGACAGTCCGTTCCTGCTCGGCTTCGACCATACCCGGGCCCTGATCGACCGGGCGCAGCGCGCGGCGGCGGACAGCTATCCGCCCTACAATGTCGAGCAGCTCTCCGAGAGTTCGGTGCGCATCACCCTGGCCGTGGCGGGCTTCGGCCCCGACGACCTGGCGGTGACCATCGAAGGTCGTCAGCTGACCATCGCCGGCAAGCGCGAGGCCTCCGAGAAGGCCGAGCAGGCCTTCCTGCATCGCGGCATCGCCGGCCGGGGCTTCGTGCGCAGCTTCGTCCTCGCCGACGGGCTGGAGGTGGACGGGGCGCGGCTGGAGCATGGGCTGCTGCACGTGGCCCTGAGCCGCCCCGAAGACCTGCCGACCCTGCGGCGCATCCCTATCACGACGGGCTGAGAGCCCTTCGACGAGCCCATCCCCGACCTCGGTCGCCGATTCCGGGACCGAACCCCGCGCCCTTCCAGGCGTTAGTTGAGAGCAAGGAGGCGGTCGCCATGACGCCGATGACGATGACCAAGGAAGCGTTTCAGGGCCTGGGCGCCCCGGACCTTGTCTATGTGCGCGAAATCCGCGCTGCGGACGTGCTGGCGGACACCCCGATCCCCGAGGCCAAGGGCCTGTCCATCGACCCCGAGACCACCCTCTACGCCGTGCATGGCGCGGACGGCGAGCGGCTGGCGGTCATGATGGATCGCGAGACGGCCTTCGCCGCCGCGGTGGCGCACGAGCTGGAGCCGGTCTCGGTCCACTAATCGGCTTGCCCGGCCCGCCCTCAGGCGGCGGTGGCGGGCGCCTGATCCTTGACGAAGAGCGCGCGGATGGCGTCGACGGTGCGCGCCTGGCGCAGCTGCTCGCGCATTTCCGCCGAACGCAGGGCGCGGGAGACCGCGGCCAGGGCGCGCAGGTGCTCGGCGCCGTCGCGCGGCGGGGCGAACAGAGCCAGCATCAGGTCCACGGGACGGTCGTCCATGGCCCCGTAGGCCACAGGGGTGTCCAGACGCACGAAGACAGCCATGACCCGCTCCACGCCCTCGAGACGGGCATGCGGCACGGCCACGCCGGAGCCGAGGCCGGTCGAGCCCAGGGCCTCGCGCTCGAGCAAGGCCTCCATGACACGATTTTCCGGCAGGCCCAGCGCCTGCGCGGCCGCCTCGGCGACCACGTGCAGCGCCTGACGTTTCGACGATGCCCCGCTGCGCAGGACGACGCCGCCCTCCGCAAGCAAATCACCGATATCCATGAGGCTACCCCGACTCTACCCGCTCATCCGGCTGGGCGGGCGCCCTGTAGACGACCCGCCCGGTTGTGGGAAGCGTTATGACGACACACCGTTTAGCGAACCGTGTCCGTTGAGCGCTTTTGAGGTGCGCTCGGGATCGATCCAACCGACGTTGCCATCCGGGCGGCGATAGACCACCGAGAGGCCGCCATGGCCCGCGTTGCGGAACAGCACGACCGGATAGCCGGTCATGTCCAGCTCCATCACCGCCCGACCGACGGTCAGGGTGCGGATTTCGTGCTCGGTCTCGGCGATGACCATGCCCGTAGGCGGCGGCTCGTCGGGCTTTCCGGCCTCGCCGAAGTCCGTGTCCTCGACCTCGTCCGGGCTGCGCAGGACCAGACTGCGGGCGACTTCACGCGCAGCGTCCTCGGTCTTCTCCGGGGACAGGCCCTTGGGGCCGATGTGGTGGTCCTTGAGCCGGCGCTTGTAGCGTCGAACCCGCTTCTCGATCTTGTCGAGGCTGTCGGTGAAGGCGGCATGGGCGTCGCCGCCATGCCCGGTTGTCACGAGGCTCTGCCCCGAAGCGAGACGCACCCAGCAGTCCACCTTGAAGCCGTAGCCGTCTTTCGACACCACGACCTCGGCGTCCTGTGCGCCGCGTTCGAAGTATTTGCCGATCCCGTCTTGGAGTTCCTGGGAGATGCGCGAGCCTAACGCTTCGCCAACATCCACGTGCTTGCCACTGACCTGGATTTGCATGTCGATAGAACGCGACCGCTGGCGTTTGGTGTCAACGCCGATCACGGTTTTGTGGCGGGCGCTGTCAGCCGGCCCGTAACATGCGCTTTCGCTCGACCGATGAGGGAATGCGCAGGGCCTCCCGATATTTGGCCACGGTGCGGCGCGCGATGTCGATGCCGGTCTCGTTCAGGATCTCGACAATACGGTCGTCGGACAAAACGTCGCCATCGCGGCCCTCGGCCTCGATCATCGACTTGATCCGGTGTCGGACGGCCTCGGCCGAATGGGTCGCGCCGCCGTCGGATGACTGGATCGCCGCGGTGAAGAAGAATTTCAGCTCGAACACGCCGCGCGGGGTGGAGACGTATTTGTTCGAGGTCACCCGGCTGACGGTCGACTCGTGCATGCCGATGGCGTCGGCGACGGTCTTCAGGTTCAGAGGGCGCAGGAACTCGACGCCGAAGGCGAGGAAGGCGTCCTGCTGACGCACGATCTCGGACGACACCTTGAGGATGGTCTTGGCGCGCTGGTCCAGCGACTTGACCAGCCAGCTGGCCTGGGCGGCGCAGTCGGCGACGAAGGTCTTCTCGACGTCGGTGCGGGCCCCGGACGCCACCACCCCGTGATAGCGCTTGTCCATGATCAGGCGCGGCAGGGTGTCGGCGTTGAGCTCGACCTTCCAGCCGCCGGCCGGATCGGCGCGGACATGGACGTCGGGTACCACCGTCTGGGCCGGCTCGCCGCCGAAGCCGGCGCCGGGGCGCGGCGTCAGGGCCTTCAGCTCGGCGATCATCTCGGCCATGTCCTCGCCGTCGACGCCGCAGGCCTTCTTCAGGGCCGAAAGGTCGCGCTTGGCCAGCAGGTCGAGGTTGTCGAGCAGGCATGCCATGGCCGGATCGAAGCGATTGCGCTCGACCAGTTGCAGTTTCAGGCACTCGGGCACCGAGCGCGCCATGATCCCGGTCGGCTCAAAGCCGTGGCAGGTCGCCAGGACCGCCTCGACGCGCTCCATCGAGACGCCGAGCCGATCGGCGACCTCGGCCAGTTCGCCGCGCAGGTAGCCGCCCTCGTCGACCATGTCGATCAGGGTCAGGGCGATGGCGTGGTCGGCGGCGGAGAAGCCGGCCTGCGAGGCCTGGGCCTGCAGATGCTCCCACAGGGTGGCGTCGCGGGTGTCCGGCTGCTCGCGGCCCTCGCCGTCGGGCAGGCCGCCGCCGGAGCCGGCGCGGGACCAGTCGTTGAGCCCGGGCTGGGCCTCGCCGGCGCCGACGTCCTCCATCCGGTCGGAGGTGCGCTCGCCGGGGCTCGCGTCGCCGTAGACGTCGTCCGAACGGGCGTCGAGGGTGCGGTCCGCATCGTGGACGCGGCCCTCGTCAAAGGTCATCTCGGCGGCGTCATGGCTCTCGGCCGCCGTCGCGGGCGCCTCGGCCTCGCCGCCGCCGGGCTCGCCGTCCTCGCGCTGCAGAAGCGGATTGCGCTCCAGCTCGGCCTCGACGAAGGCGTCGAGCTCGAGATTCGACAGTTGCAGCAGCTTGATCGCCTGCTGCAGCTGGGGCGTGATGACGAGCCCCTGCCCCTGCCGTATCTCCAGCCTTTGTCCGAGCACCGGTATATTTCCCCCGCCGGGCCGTCTGGCCCGAAACTTGCTGGGGCGACCATGTCGCCGGACTGGTTAACGAGGGGTAAGGGGGGCGGCCGCCGCCTATTGGCCGGAGGCAGGGCGATCGGGACCATCGCGCCGACCTCGTATCCGCAAGCCATCCGATCGCCTTTGCGCGGGCGGACCACCTCCGCGTCGATGATGGCCGTTGAACGGTCGATCGCGGTTCGGGCATGCGCGCGAAGCTGGGCTGGGGTCGCCGGGGACGGGAGCCCGAACGGCACGCGGCCGCCTCGCCGTCTTCGCACTACTGCAACGGGGCGCCGGAGAATGGATTGCACGACAGAGATATCGCTGTTATCTGACTCCCCACTGAAGCGAAACCCTCCCGCTCGGCGAGGACGCTCACCGACCACCTGAACCTGATCGCGCCGGCGAGCCACGCCGCCGGCGACGAAGGAGGCGACTCTCGGACTCGTCCGAGGGCGCTTGGGCGATTGGAGCGGACGTCCCGTCGGCTCCCCTGCGAAGGAGTTGCCAGTGACGCACGCCCTAGTCGCCGAATGGACCCCCACGAGCCCGCTGGCCAAGCTCGTCGAGCTGGCCGGCTTTCTCTACGACCCGGCCCAGGACATCATCTATTCGCGCATGGACGCCCTGCAGCGACCGCTGGGCTACGCCTACGCCTACGACAACGCCGCGATCCTCATGGACGCGATCATCGACTGCGAGCCGATCTTCTTCGAGGCGCAGAACAAACTCTGGATGATCGAGCTGTGGAAGGGCCAGTACGGGCTCGAAACCGGTTGCGAGATCGGGGTCTACAACCGCCCGGTCGATCCGCCCTTCTACTATCCCCTGCTCGACGCCGTGGTGGGCGGGCGGCCCTACGACCCGGCGCACTCGTATTTCTATCAGTCGGCGGACGACGCCGACCGGCTTCTGATGACCTTCACCCTGAAGCGGGACGGCGTGCCGCTCTTCACCCGCGGGCCCGAACTGCACTGGTGGCTGACGGGGTTCAAATGGGGAGTCTATTCGACCCCCGAACAGCTGACGATGGAGATCGCCATCGCCCTCCCCCTGGCCGATATGCACGCCGGCTTCACCGCCGCCCTGACGGCGATGGGCTACAAATTCAGCGACGACGGCGTCAACGTCAGCTTCGAGTTCGCCACGCCGGTCGCGCCCCAGCCCTGGCAGGGAAATCCGCTTCTCGACACCGTGCGCCAGTCCCAGCAGGACATCGTCGCCCTCTATAGCGGCTTCAACCTGCCCAACAACGACCCCAACCAGATCCCCGCCGACCTCGCCCAGGACATCGAGGACTGGCTGCTCAAGATGGGGCCGGACTTCATCGGCAACCTGGTCACCAGCCTGTTCCGCGACGCCGGCCACTCGGCCAGCGACATCGCCGGCATCCTCGGCGCTCAGCTCGGCGCGGACCTCGCCAGCGTGGCGGCCTGGGTGACCGAAGCCGGCTACGACATCGTCAGCTGGGTCGAGTCCGTCTACGCCGCCATCGCCCAGATCTTCACCATGAACTTCTCCAGCGCGGTCGAGGTGCACAATCTCGCCTACGGCGGCGTGGCGCCGAGCAACCTCTATTTCCAGTCCTCGGGCATCACGACCCATTTCGGCGTCGACGCCGGGCATTTCCTGGTCAATCCGCCGGCCATGATCCCCGCCGGCACCGTCGGACGCTTCTATGTGAAGGACAACCTCGGCCCGCTCGGAGGCGAGGGCTGGGCCACCTACACCTATGTCGACGGCCAGTCGGTGACACAGACGGTGACCTTCACCTTCGGCTGCCCGACCGGGTTCAACGACAACTACGCCTCGGCCGCGCCGCCGGTCTTCTCGGTCTACGGCAAGTCCGGCGAGGGCACAGGCTGGGGCGGGAACGGCGCCATCCCCGGCGGCGGCCACCCCCTCTACGTCGCCTACGTCTGGGCGGGCGGCCCCGCCCCCGCCTGACGTCTCCCCTCGCCTCAGCCTCCTTCGCGTAAGCCAGGCCGCGCCGACCGCGCCGGCCGCCAAACTCAGGAACGGCCCATGCCCAAGACGCAGATCGTGGTCCTCAGCGACATCCACATCGCCGACGACGAGAAGACCAATTGGTACCAGTCGCAGGTCCATAACCCCTACCTGGAGGGGATCTGCGACTGGGTCATCGCCAACGCCGCAACCATCAAGGAGATGGTCCTGCTGGGCGACGTGGTCGACTTCTGGACCCACCCGGCCGACAGCGAGCCGCCGACCTTCGCCCAGATCGTCGCGGCCCAGCCGGAGATCTTCGGGCCGCAGGGCTTCTTCGCCAAGGTGATGGACGCCCTGGACGGAGCGGTGACCTATATGCCCGGCAACCACGACATGGGCGTCACCGCCGCCGAGGTCGCGACGATCGTCAGCGCGGGCGGCCACGCGATGCGGTTCGCCGACAGCGTCTACTATCCGATGGGGCCCGACCAACGCGTCGCCCTGGCCCACGGCAACGCCTATACGATGTTCAACGCCGAGGACCCGAGCACCCCATGGGGGCCGCTGCCGGTCGGGCATTTCATCACCCGCATGATCGCCAGCTACTGGGCCGCCAACCTGCCGCCCGGCAAGACCGTCGCCGACCTGGCGGGACAGGGCAATCCCAACGGCATGGATGTCGGGGCCATCATCTCCGGGGCGCTCAAGTCAGGCAGCTTCGGCATTACCCAGCTGCTGCTCGACTCCGTGGCCGCCCAGACCAATACGCCGTCGAACCAGACCTTCGTCCTGCCCGGCGGGCGGGTGGTGGCGCTCGATGCCGACGTCCATCCAGCCTACGATAATCTGTTCTCAAACTGGGTCGCGGCGAGCGGGGGCGGGCCGATCGGCTATCTGGTCGCCGCCAAATCGGCGCTGGCCGACGCCCGGGCCTACTACATGGGCTGGTTCGCCCAGCGCCAAGCCTTTGAATCCGGCGCGCAGGTAATCGTGTTCGGCCACACGCACATGCCGATCTCGGGGCTGGACACCACTTTGATCCAGTACGCCAACAGCGGCTTCGAATGCGCGTCTCTGCCCGACATGCCGCCGCAGGCGATCAATTTCGTGGTCATCGACACCAGCACCTTCACGACCCAGGTCATGGTGGCGGCAGACGGCGGGGCCAGCATTCAGACCTATAATGCGCCGACGACGCCCATCGTCGAGTTCGGGGCCGACTTCTCGAGCTATGTGATCATCCAGAACAGCGGTCCGGATGACATGACCCTGACCGCCGCCCCCACCCCGAGCCGCGGCTACTGGGTCGTGCCGCCGGCTCAGACCATCCCGGCCGGCGGCAGCGCCATGCTGTGGGTGCAGGACTTTCCAGGCCCGTTCGGAACGGACGCGACGGCGACCTATCAGTCCGCGTCGCGCGGCCAGCAGACTTTCCGCTTCGAATGCCCGACCGGCATCTTCTCCAACGCCTGCTCCGGCGGGTCCAGCTTCCGGACCAAGTCGGCGGACGGCGGCTGGGGCGCGCCTGGGCACATAGCGACCGGCGGTCACCCGTTCTACGTCGACTTCACGGCCTGAGGTGGGACGGCCTCAGCCGTACATGTCGCCCAGGTAGACCCGGCGGACTTCCGGGTCGCGGATGACGTCCTCCGCCTTGCCCTCGAACAGGACCTCGCCGCCCGAGATGATCGAGGCGTGGTCGATGATTTCGAGGGTCTCGCGGACGTTGTGGTCGGTGATCAGGACGCCGATGCCCTCGCCGGCGAGGTAGCGGATGACCTGGCGGATGTCGGCGATGGCCAGGGGGTCGATGCCGGCGAAGGGTTCGTCGAGCAGCATGAAGCTGGGTTTGCCGGCCAGGGCGCGGGCGATCTCGCAGCGCCGCCGCTCGCCGCCCGACAGACCCGACGCCGGGGCCTGCCGCAGATGGTCGATGCGGAGCTCTTCCAGCAGACGGGTGGTCTCGTCGGCGATGGCCTGGCGACCCGGGTGGTGCAGTTCGACCACGGCGCGGATGTTCTGCTCGACGGTCATGCCGCGGAAGATCGAGGCCTCCTGCGCCAGATAGCCCAGGCCCATGCGGGCGCGCTGGTACATCGGCTGGGCGGTGATGTCCTCGCCATCCAGCAGGATGCGGCCGGCGTCCGGGGCGATCAGGCCGGTGATCATGTAGAAGCAGGTCGTCTTGCCGGCGCCGTTCGGGCCCAGCAGCCCGGCGACCTGGCCGCGCTGGACCTGCAGGGAGACATCGCGGACCACCTGCCGCTGGCCGAACGAGCGGGCGATGTTCTCGACGTGAAGTCCCGTGGCGCGCGGCGTCTCGACCACCGTCTCGTCGACGGCGTCATGGACGTTCAGGGCTGAGAGTTCCTTGCGCGCCACGCTGTCTCCGAGCCGGGGCTCAGTTCCCGCTGCGTTCGGGGAAGAAGACGCCCTGCACGCGACCGCCCTGGGCGCCGTCCATCTGCGCGGCCTCGGTCCGGGTGTTGAAGGTCAGGCGGGCGCCGGTCATGACGTTCTGGCCCTGGGTCAGGATCACGTCGCCGGTCAGGACGATGGTGTCGTTGGCCGGGGTGTAGACCGCGCGGTCGCCGCGGATGGTCTGCTCCGGGGTCACGAAATAGACGTTGCCCACGGCCTCGACCCGGCTGAGGTCGCCGTTGGTGATGGCCCCCTCGACACGGTCGGCGCGGATGCGGCTGTCGCCCTGGGTCAGTTCGGCGCGGCCGCGCAGGGACAGAGCCGTCGGCGTGCGCGACACCTCATCGGCGCCCCACATGATCGGCTGCCCCGCCTGGAAGCTCTGCGCCCCGCCCATCGTCGGCAGGGCGACCAGCGCCAGACCGAGCGTCGCCGCGAGAAGTTTGGTCTTGCTCATCCGTTCGATCCTGCCGCGTTGATCGTCCCGCGGACCTTGTTATCGCCCGAGCCGCTGAACACAACCCGTTCGCCCTGTTCATAAATCGCATAGGACGAAGCGGAAATGGTGCCAAGGGGACCCGTGCCCTCCACACCCTTGTTCCCGGTCACCACGCCCGTCTTGGTGTCGACCACCGCCTGGGGCGTCACGAGGGTGAAGCCGGAGCCGCCGTCGGAGATGCGCACGTTCGGTCCGATGGTCACCGTCCGCGCCGTCTGGTCGTAGAGGCCGCCGTCCGCCGTCAGGGTCGTGACCTTGCGGCCGCCGAGGTTCAGCCGCAGCGCCGGACCGACGAGTTTGAACTTGCCCGTGGCCGGGTCGCGCACCGCGCCCTTGGCGCCGATGACGAAGCTGCGGCCCTCGGCGTCCTGACCATGGAACATGGGATTGTCGAGGCGGATCTCGTTGCTGGCGCCCGCCTTGCGCTCGACGTCCGACATGACGCTGCGCAGCACCACCCAGCTGATGGTGCCGCCGGCCAGGACGACGATCGCGATCGGCAGGACCCGACGCAGCAGATGAACCCGTCGCGAGCGGTCGCGGAAGGCCCGGGCCGTCGCGTGGACGCGGGCCTCGTCCGCCTGATCGCGAATGTCGGCGGGTTCTGTCATCAGGCGTGCGCGAAGATATCCATCTCGTCCCAGCCGGCGAGGTCCAGGGCGGACCGGGTCGGCAGGAAGTCGAAACATTTGCGAGCCAGTTCGGTTCGCCCCTCGCGCTCGAGCATCTCGTCGAGACGGGCCTTCACGGCGTGCAGATACAGGACGTCCGAGGCGGCGTAGTCGAGCTGGGCCTGGGTCAGTTCGGCGGCGCCCCAGTCCGAGCTCTGCTGGGCCTTGGACAGGTCGACGCCCGCCAGTTCGCGGACCACGTCCTTGAGACCGTGGCGGTCGGTGTAGGTGCGCGCCAGCTTGGAGGCGATCTTGGTGCAGTAGACCGGCCGCGTCTCGAGGCCGAGGTGCAGCTGGAACATGCCGATGTCGAAGCGGCCGAAGTGGAACAGCTTCAGCACCGCCGGATCAGCCAGCAGACGCTTCAGGTTCGGGCAGTCGTAGGCCGGGCGGTTCAGGCGCACCACGTGCGCGTCGCCGTCGCCGGCCGACAGCTGGACGACGCAGAGGGGATCGCGACGGAAGCGCAGACCCATGGTTTCGGAGTCGATCGCGACCTCCGGGCCGAGGTCGAGCCCGGCGGGCAGGTCGCCTTCATGCAGGAAAACGGTCATCGGCGGACACTCATCGGCGAAGCTTATCGCCCTTTAGTAGCCGGGCGGCGCGCGCGAGGCGATAGGGCGGGAAAAAACGAACGGCGCCGTGTCGAGGACACGGCGCCGCCGAAAATATGGTGCCCAGAAGAGGACTCGAACCTCCACGGCCGTTAAGCCACTGGCACCTGAAGCCAGCGCGTCTACCAATTCCGCCATCTGGGCCCAAACATCGCGCCCCGTCTTGCGTCAGGGGCGTTTCCGTCTGGAAGGCGCGGACCCTTAAGGCAGCGTCTCGGGCGGGTCAACAGCCTTTTCGGAAGTTTCGTCGCTTTGCGTTGCAGCCGCTGTGACCATCGTCTAATCCCCGCGCCGAGACCGGTTGCGCGCCGGCCGCAACGCCCCTCCGGAGTTCTGTCATGAGCGAGTTCTCGCCCGGCCTGGTCACCGTTTTCGGCGGCTCCGGTTTTGTCGGCAGCCAGGTCGTCCAGGCATTGGCGCGGCGAGGCTGGCGCATCCGCGTGGCGGTGCGCAATCCGGGCAAGGCCTGGAAGCTCCAGACCTCGGGTCACGTCGGCCAGATCCAGGCGGTGCGCTGCGACGCGACCAAGCCGGACGAGGTCGCCAACGCCCTGAGCGGCGCGACTGCGGCCGTGAACCTGATCGGCATCCTCTATGAAACGCCGTCGCAGACGTTCGAGGCGCTGCACACCGGCGCGTCGCGGACCATCGCCGAGGCCTGCGCCGCCGCCGGCGTCGACCGCCTGGTGCAGGTTTCCGCCCTGGGCGCCAATCCCGAGAGCGAGTCGGACTACGCCCGCACCAAGGCGGCGGCCGAGATGGCCGTGCGCGAGGTCAAGCCGGATGCGGTGGTGATCCGCCCGTCGGTTGTGTTCGGCGCGGGCGACGGCCTGCTGAACCGCTTCGCCTCGATGGCCGTGATGGCCCCCGTCCTGCCGCTGATCGGCGGCGGCAAGACCCGCTTCCAGCCGGTCTATGTCGGCGATGTCGCCGAGGCCGTGGCCCGCACCGTCAGCCAGCCGGAAGCGGCCGGCCGCACCTTCGAACTGGGCGGGCCTGCGGTGATGACGATGGAGGACATCCTCAAGCTGGTGACGCGCGAGACCAATCGCGGCCGCGGCCTGATCCCCCTGCCCTTCTTCGCCGCCAAGCTGATCGGCGGCCTCGCCCAGCTGACGGCCGTGTTCGGCATCCCGCCGGTCCTGACCCGCGACCAGGTTGTGCTGCTGCAGAGCGACAACGTCGTCTCCGCCGACGCCGAAGGGCTGGCGACGCTGGGCGTCGAGCCCACCGGCATCGCGGCCATCGCCCCGTCCTACCTGTGGCGCTACCGCCGCGGCGGCCAGTTCGCTGACGCGCCGGCGACGGCCTGACGCCTCAGCCGGTCGGCCCGGGGATCAGGCGTAGGCCCACATCACCAGCAGGCCGATCGTCCCGACCAGGATCCGCCAGGCCGCGAACGGCGCGAAGCCGTAGCGGCCGACGAAGTCGACCAGGGTCTTCACGACGAACAGGCCGCTGAAGAACGACACCACGAAGCCGATGGCGATGAGGCTGACCACGTCGCCGGTCAGAAGCTCGCGGCTCTCCCAGAAGTCGAGGGCGAAGGCGCCGACCATGGTCGGGATGGCCAGGAAGAACGAGAATTCGGCCGCGGCGCGCTTGTCGACGCCCAGCAGCAGGCCGCCGACGATGGTCGCGCCCGAGCGCGACACGCCGGGGATGATCGACAGACACTGAGCAATGCCGACACCGAGGGCGGTCTTCCAGCTGAAGCCCATGGAGTCGTCGATGCGGGCCGGCGGGGCCCAGCGCTCCAGCGCGATCAGGGCGAAGCCGCCGACGATCAGGGTCACGCAGACGATCATCGGATCGAACAGCACGTCCTTGATGAAGTCGTGGAACAGCAGGCCCAGCACGGCCGAGGGGAAGAAGGCGAGAAGCACTGACAGGGCGAAGCGCCGCGCCGCCGGGTCCTTGCCCGGAAGGCCCAGCAGGACCTTCCACAGGCGCTGGAAATAGACCACCACGACCGCCAGGATGGCGCCGAGCTGGATCATCACGATGAAGGTGTTCCAGGGCTCGTCGGCGAGTCCCAGGAGCTGTTTGGCCAGCAGCAGGTGGCCGGTGGAGGACACCGGGATGAACTCGGTCAGTCCCTCGACCAGGCCGAGAATGATCGCCGCCAGCCAGTCCGCCATACGCGCCCCCGAATAAAGGCCGGGCCGTCAGTTCGCGCCCGGTTCGGGTCCCACATAGCGCAGGCGCGACCGGATAGGCGAGCCGTTCGTCATCTGATCGATGGCGTGGGCCAGCAATCCGGCGAGCCGGCCGATCAGCAGTAGATCGACGGCCGCGTCCCGCGGCAGTTCGAGGCGGCGGGCGATCGCGGTCAGGGCCAGGCCGAGGCTCGGCAAGCGGCCGGTCAGCTCATGCCCCTCGCGCAGGGCGCGGGCCAGGTCCGGCGGCAGGTCGGCGGCGGCCAGCAGGGCGGCGGCGCGCGGATCGCCGCCGGGCCAGGCGGCGTCGCCGAAGCCGGACAGCACGCCCGCCTCGTGCGCCCGCCGAGCGGCGTCCGCGGCCTGGCGACGCACCGCCACCACCCAGGCCGAGGCGCGGGCCATGTCGAGCAGGATCGGCGAACCGGCGAGGGTCGTCAGTCCCGCCATTGCGGAACCGGCCGGGCAGGCCCCGCCGTCGGCGGCGGCCCGAACCGAGACCACGGCGGCGTCGACGCCGCTGTCGGCGCTGAGCACCAGGGCGCGGCGGATCAGATGGGCGTCGCGCTCCTGCACCTTCCAGGCGCGCGCCAGACGCTGGTGCAGGAACAGCCGCGGGCCGGGACCGGCGGCGGCGTCGACCGCCTCGTCGAGCACCCGGGCGCATTCCAGGCGCAGAGCGTCGGGGGTGCGGACCTTGAGTTCGGCGTCCTCATCGGCGCGGCGGGCCAGGGCCGAAAACAGTCGGCCGCGGGCCGAGGTCCCCGGGGTCGAGCCGACCCGCGGCCGAACCTGGGCGAACGGATTGCTGGCCTTGGCCTCCCACAGACGGCGAGCCACGTCCTCGAGGGTGGCGATCTCCGCCAGCTGGACCGCATCCATGCCGCGGTAGAACAGGTGGCCGTCGGCGGCGACGGAGACCGAGCCGCGGATCACCAGCTCGTCGCCGTCGGGCTCGGGCGGAGGCGGCAGCAGGCGGCCGATGTCGTCGGCGTCCCTCTCGTCGTCGCCGGTCAGGCGCAGGATGTCGGTGACGGCGTACAGGCTGCGGCGCGGATCTTCGGGATCGGGGCGGGCGGCGATGCGGCCCCGGCTGACATAGGCGTAGAGGGTCTGGGCCTTGACCCCCAGGCGCAGCAAAGCTTCGCCGCGACCGATCCAGCGTCCGGGCTCCGTCATTGCGCGGACCGCCTGCATGTCGCCTACGAAGCCCCTCCGAGACCGGCGCGGTACCGCCGGTCGCTCAACCTCTGCCGTTATGGTCACCAAGTCCCTAACGCGGCAAGTCTTGGCGCCGCGCCGCCTTTCCGCGACAAGGCTGGCGATGACCCTGATCGTGGATGAAGACGCCCAGCTGGCGACCCGCAACGTGACCCGACTGTCCGTCGGCGTCGCCGTGGTGCTGATCGTCCTGAAGGCCTTCGCCCTGGGCGCCTCGGGGTCGGTGTCGATCCTCGCCTCGCTGGCGGACTCGGCGCTCGATCTGGCCGCTTCGCTGGCCACCTTCTTCGCCGTGCGCTGGGCCGCCGCCCCGCCGGACGCCGAGCACCGCTACGGCCACGGCAAGGGCGAGGCCATGGCCGCCCTGGTCCAGGCCGGGCTGATCTTCGCCTCCTCCCTGTTCATCGGCTGGGAGGCCATGCAGCGAATGTTCGACCCGCGGCCGGTGAGCTCGGGCTACTGGACCGTGCTGGTCGTCCTGATCTCGATCGCCCTCACCGGCTGGCTGGTGTGGATGCAGGACCGGGCCATCAAGCGCAGCGGCTCGATGGCCGTCCAGGCCGACCGCGCCCACTACGTCGCCGACATGGCCTCCAACGCCGTGGTGCTGATCGGGGTGATCTCGGGCGCCTTCCTCGCCGCTCCGGGGCTCGACGCCGCCGCCGGCCTGATCGTCTGCGTCTGGCTGTTCTGGGGTGCCCTGGGGCTGCTGCGCGGAGCCGCCGACCACCTGCTGGACCGGGCCGTCTCCGACGCCGACCGCATCGCCATCACCACCGCCGTCCTGGCCGACCCGCGCATCACCGGCGTGCACCAGCTGCGCAGCCGCATGTCCGGCGCGGTGACCATGATCCAGATGCACATCGACCTGGACGCCAAGCTCAGCCTGCAGCAGGCCCACGACATCATCGTCGAGGCGGAAAACCGGCTGCTGGCCGCCTTCCCCCGCGCCGACATCCTGATCCATCCCGACCCGCGGGGCGGAACCCACCATCCGGCCGCCCTTGCCTCGTCGGAGCCCGAGATTCCGGCGATGGATAACGCGAGCTTAACGCCCTGAGGCGCATGGACGTCCGATGTCGGCTTGCGTGCTCTATCATTTCCCCTTCGACCCCGGTTCCCGGGCGGCGCGGCTTGCGCTGGGCGAAGCGCGCATCGAGTTCACCGAAACGCCGGTCCGCCCGTGGGAAGACGACTGCCCGCTGGTGACCCTGAACCCGTCGGGCATGCCGCCGGTGCTGCAGGTCACCGAAAACGGCCGCGCCCTGACCCTGTGCGAGCCGGCCTCGATCCTCGGCTGGCTGGAAGACCGCTCCAAGGAGTCCTTCCTGATGCCCGCCGACCCCGCCGAGCGCGCCGAGACGCGGCGTCTGATCGTCTGGTTCGAGCGGCGCTTCAATGACGACGTCAACGCCGTCCTGCTGCACGAGCGGATGGAGAAGCCGCTGCTCCGCCTCGGCCCGCCCGAAGCCCGCGCCCTGCGCGCCGGCCGCGAGGCGCTGAAGGCGCAGCTGGTCATGCTGGAGTATCTGCTGGCGTCACGCGACTGGCTGGCCGGGCGCCGCCTGAGCCGCGCCGACATGGTCGCCGCCGCCAATCTGTCTGTGCTGGACTATTTCGGCGAGATCGCCTGGGCCAACTATCCGGGCCTGAAGACCTGGTACTCCAAGCTCAAGTCGCGTCCGTGCTTCCGCCCGCTGTTGACCGACCGCTTCCCCGGCGTCGCCGCCGCGCCGCACTACGCCGATCTGGATTTCTGACCCGATCCGCGCGCCGTGATATGCGCCCTGCATGGCCGCTGACCTCAAAGCCCTGATCCGCGACAGCGCCGCCGCCCTCGGCTTCGACGTCTGCCGCTTCGCCTCGGCCGCGGCGCCGTGGAGCGCCGGCGAGCGGCTGGCGCATTTCGTCGAGGCTGGGCGGCACGGCGAGATGGGCTGGATGGAGACGACGCTGGAACGGCGCGCCCATCCGACCGCCATGTGGGACGGCGCACGCACAGCCGTGGTGCTGGGCATGAACTACGGTCCCGGCCACGACCCCCTGCCCGAGATGGACGACCGCTCGGCCGGCTACATCTCGGTCTACGCCCGCGGCGACGACTACCACGAGCTGATCAAGGGCCGGCTGAAGACCCTGGCGGGCCAGATCGCCGCCAAGACCGGCGAGCAGGTGAAGGTCTTCGTCGACACCGCCCCGCTGATGGAGAAGCCCCTGGCCCAGCGCGCCGGGGTGGGCTGGCAGGGCAAGCATACCAATCTGCTGTCGCGGACGCGGGGCAGCTGGCTGTTCCTCGGCGTCATCCTGAGCGCCGCCGACCTGGAGCCGGACGCGCCCGAGGGCGAGCACTGCGGCGTCTGCACGGCCTGCCTGGACGCCTGCCCGACGAAGGCCTTCCCCGCCCCGTTCCAGCTCGATGCCCGGCGCTGCCTGTCCTACCTGACCATCGAGTTCGCCGGCCCCTGGCCGGTCGAGTTCCGCGAGGCGACCGGGTCGCGCATCTACGGTTGCGACGACTGCCTGGCGGTGTGTCCCTGGAACAAGTTCGCCGCCGCCTCGAAGGAACAGCGGCTGGCGGCGCGCGACGCCTTCGTCTCGCCGCGGCTGGCGGATCTGGCCGCCCTGGACGACGCCGCCTTCCGCGCGCTGTTCACCAAGAGCCCGGTCAAGCGGATCGGCCGGGACCGCTTCGTGCGCAACGTCCTCTACGCCATCGGCAACAGCGGTGACGCCGACCTGATCGCACCCGCGCGAGCCCTGCTCGCCGATCCGGCGCCGGTGGTGCGCGGCGCGGCGGTGTGGGCGCTGTCACGGTTGATGGTGGCGGACGGGTTCGCAGCGCTGCGGGCGGAGAACGCCGCGGGCGAGCTGGATCCGGACGTGGCGGCGGAGTGGAGCCGGCTTCAGCCCTGAAGGCGACGGAAGACCGGGGCGTGGAAGCCGTCGGCGCGATAGCGGGCGTCGGCCTCGGCGAAGGTCTCGATGACCACGGCCCCATGGTGGCCGGTGGCGTGCAGGACGCGGTCGGCGTCGAGCACGAAGGCGGAGTGGCCGGTCCAGCTGTGGTCGCCGGCGTCGGCCAGCCAGATCACCAGATCGCCGCGACGGGCCCCGGCGCGCTCGACGGCGCGGCCCAGCTCGGCCTGTTGATCCGAATAGCGCGGGCCAGGCAGGCCGCAGGCGTACAGCGCCTGCTGCACCAGGCCGGAGCAGTCGGTGGCGGTCGAGGAACGGGCGCCGAGTTCATGCGGCACGCCCAGCAGGCGCTCGGCCACGGCCACGGGATCGGTCTCGAAGGCGCCGATCGGGGCCAGGGCGTCGGCGGCGACCTCGGTCTCGCTGACCAGGGCGTTGAGCGGCAGGGCGGCCGAGACGGCGGCGACGCGGTGGGTGGGACGGCGGGCGGCGGTCGTCAGGCTCGACAGGCTGATCCAGCCGACCAGGCCATCGCGCCGGGCGCGGCCCCAGGCGCGGTCGCCGCGCTGGTCGAGGACGTCGAAGGCCTCGCCGAAGAGAAGCTGGTCGATCCGCTCCGACGCGGGGTCGGCGTCGGCGTGAATGTCAGCGGTCGGGACAGCGCCATACATCGCCCGCACCGGGCGGTAGGCCGCGGCGCGCACCACGCCTTCCAGCGCCTGCTCGGCCAGGTCAGGCCTTGCGAGGGTGGTACGCGGATCAGTACTGGCGGCGGCTGCGGTCAAACGAGGCTCGTCCGGTTAGACCCCGAAGATCGCGCAATATGCCAAAAAGGGCGTTAACGGATCGCGGCCTAATTGAGGCGCGAACGATCAGCGGTATCGGTTCGACAGCATCTCGAAACAGGCCCGCAGCGCCTGCGCCTCGGCCCCTTCCGGTCGTCCGGGCTGGGCGCGCGGGTTCCAGGCGAAGATGTCCATGTGCGCCCAGGCGCCCGTCTCCGGCGCGAATTTCTGAAGAAACAGCGCGGCGGTCACCGACCCGGCCTGGGCCCATCCGGCGGGGTCGTTGCGCAGGTCGGCGATCTCGGCCTCCAGCGCCGGGCGATAGCCGGGCCACAGGGGCATGCGCCAGAGCGGGTCGCCGACAGCCTTCGAAGCGGCCAGCAGGTCAGCAGCGAGATCTTCGTCATCGGTATAAAGCGGCGGCAGGTCCGGGCCGAGCGCGATGCGCGCCGCGCCGGTCAGGGTGGCGAAGTCGAGGGTCAGGTCCGGGGCGTGCTCGGCGGCGCGGGTCAGGACGTCGGCCAGCACCAGCCGCCCTTCCGCATCGGTGTTGCCCACCTCGATGGTCAGACCCTTGCGGCTGGACAGGATGTCGCCGGGCCGGAAGGCGTCGCCGGAGACGGCGTTCTCGACCGCCGCGACCAACACCACGAGGCGCACCGGCAGCTTCGCCTGCATGACCAGACGTCCCAGCGCCAGGGCGTGGGCGGCGCCGCCCATGTCCTTCTTCATATTGCGCATGCCGGCGGCGGGCTTGAGGTCGAGGCCGCCGGTGTCGAAGACCACGCCCTTGCCGACCAGGGCGACCAGCGGCAGTTCGGCCTTGTCGAGGTTCCAGCTCAGCTCGATGACCCGCGGCGCGCGGTGCGCCGCCGCCGCCCGGCCGACGGCGTGGACGGCCGGATAGTTGTCCTCGATCAGCGCGTCGCCGGTGGTGACGGCCAGGGCCGCGCCAGATTCCTCGGCGATCGTGCGGGCGATGGTCTCGATCTGCAGCGGCCCCATGTCGGCGGCGGGCGTGTCGACCATTTCGCGCGCCAGGGCGCAGGCGGCGGCGATGTGCAGGGCGGCGGCGATATCGACCTTCGGCCCCACGGCCAGACGGGCGGCCGGCGCCGGGCGCGCCTTGTAGCGATCGAAACGATAGGCCCCCAGGGCGAAGGCGAGGGCGGCGTGGCCCTCGGCCTCGTGCGAGACGCCCTCCAGCCGCCAAAGGCCGGCGGGCAGCCTGGCCGCCAGGGCGCGGGCCGTCATCGGGTCGAAGGCCTCGCCCGCCCCGAACAGGGCTCCGGCGACGGCGCCGCCCTCGCCCGGGAGCAGGAGCACCTGACCCGCCTTGCCGCTGAAATCGTTGGCCGCGGCCCAGGCGGCCTCGGCGCCCTCCAGGGTCATGTCCCGGGTCACCACCCGCACCGGCAGGGCGTCGCCGGCGTCGGCGGTCAGCAGGTCGGGGTGCAGAATAGACATAGGCGGCGGCCTTTCCGGCCGGAAGCGGCCGCAGTTAACCAAGGATTGACCCCGAGGCCCGACTTTCGGGCCGAACCTCCGGAGCGCCCTCCCCATGTCGCGCACGACCGCCTGCGTCGCAACCGTCACCCTCCTCGCCGCCTCTCTTCTGGTCGCGGCCTCTCCGGCCCTGGCCAAGACGCAGGCCCAGGCCCGGGCCGTCTCGCCGATGGCTCCGGCGCAGACCCGCACGCCCGCCAACGCCGAGACCCGCGCCGCCTACGATCGGGCCGACGCCCTGAGCCGCTCGGTGTTCTGGGGCGAACAGGCCGAGATCGACCCGACCGACCCCGTCGCTGGCGTCAAGGCCGCCCAGGCCATGCGCGAACTGGGGCGCTACACCGAGGCCGCCGAAATGGCCGAGCGGGTGCTGATGGCCCAGCCGCAGAATATCGAGGCCATGCTCGAGGCCGGGCGCGGCCACATCGCCCGCGGCCAGGCCTTCTACGGCATCGCCACGCTGGAGAAGGCGCGCGACGCCCGGCCGTCGGACTGGCGGCCCTGGTCGCTGCTCGGCACGGCCTACGAGCAGGTGCGCCGTCCGCAGGACGCCCAGGCGGCCTGGGCCCAGGCCCTGGCCATCGCGCCCGAGAATCCCGACGTCCTGACCAATATGGCGATGGCGGCCATGACCCAGGGCGACATCAACGGGGCCGAAGGCCTTCTGCGCCGCGCCGCCGCCCAGCCGGGGGCGTCGCTGAAGGTGCGGCTGAACCTGGCCATGGCCCTGGGGCTGAACGGCAAGATGGCCGAGGCCGAGCAGATGATGCGCCGCGACCTGCCGCCTGAGGCCGCCGACCAGAACCTGGCCTGGCTGCGCGCCCGGATCGCGGCCCCGTCGACCGACGCCGGCCGCACCTGGACCTCGCTTCAGGCCAAGTGATCCCCTACATAGGGCTCCATGATCGACGAGCTCTACAGCGCGCGCATTCTCAAGCTGGCGGCCAATCTGCCGCACAGCGGACGGCTGTCTGCGCCTGAAGGCACCGGCGAACGCGTCGCCAAGCTGTGCGGCTCCAAGGCCGTGGTCGATGTCGTCCTGGACGCCGACGGCCGCGTTGCGAGCTTCGCCCAGGACGTAAAGGCCTGCGCCCTCGGCCAGGCCGCCGCCGGCGTGCTCGGCGAGGCCGTCATCGGCGCCTCGGTCGAAGAGCTGGAAGCCGCCCGCGAGGCCATGCTGGCCATGCTGAAAAGCGGCGGCGAGGGCCCCGACGGCCGCTTCGAGGGCCTGCGCGCTCTGAAACAGGTCGCCGAGTATCCGGCCCGTCACGCCTCGACCATGGTCGCAATCGAGGCGACGCTGGACGCCGTCCGCCAGGCACAGACCGCGGCTCGCCGGGGGCCCGACACCCGAACTAGTCTCGCCGGGGCGGCCTGATGGCCCGTTGCCCCCGCGCCTCGGGCGGGGGATAAGCGCGGCGACATGGCTTCCGGCGGAAATCTCTACGAACACGGCGTTCGGCTGGCCCATCGCGGCTACAAGCTGACGCTGTCGCCCCTGATCGGGCAGCAGTGCCGGTTCATGCCGACCTGCTCCGATTACGGGCGGGACGCGCTGATCCAGCACGGCCCGCTCAAGGGGGGATGGCTCACCGTCCGACGCCTCTGCAAATGCCACCCTTGGGGGTCCTCCGGCTATGATCCGGTGCCGCCTGTGAAGACTGACAGATGATCGAACTGAAATTCCCCGACGGCGCCAGCCGCCAGTATCCCGACGACGCCACGGGCCGTGACGTCGCCGCCTCCATCTCGCCCTCGCTGGCCAAGCGCGCCGCCCTGGTCGAGATCAACGGCAAGCAGTGGGACGTCGACCGTCCGCTGGGCGCCGGCGGTGACTTCAAGCTGATCATGCGCGACGACCCGGACGCGCTGGAGACCATCCGCCACGACGCGGCGCACATCCTCGCCCAGGCGGTGCAGGAGCTGTTCCCAGGCACCCAGGTCACCATCGGCCCGGCCATCGAGGACGGATTCTATTACGACTTCTTCCGCGAGGAGCCGTTCTCGACGGACGACTTCGCGGCGATCGAGAAGCGGATGGCCGAGATCGTCGACCGCGATGAGAAGCTGGTCCGCGAGGTCTGGGACCGCGACGAGGCGATCAAGCTGTTCGAGGGCAAGGGCGAGGCCTTCAAGGCCGAGCTGATCCGCGACCTGCCGGCGGGCGAGACGATCACCACCTACCGGACCGGCCAATGGGTCGACCTGTGCCGCGGGCCGCACTTCCCGTCGACCAAGTTCGTCGGCAAGGCCTTCAAGCTGACCAAGCTGGCGGGCGCCTACTGGCGCGGCGATCACCGCAATCCGCAGCTGCAGCGCATCTACGCCACGGCCTGGGCCAGCCAGGCCGACCTGGACGCCTATCTGCTGCGCATCGAGGAGGCCGAGAAGCGCGACCACCGCAAGCTGGGCCGCGCCATGGAGCTCTTCCACATGCAGGAAGAGGGCCGGGGCATGGTCTTCTGGCACCCCAAGGGCTGGGTGCTGTGGCAGGTCATCGAGGCCTATATGCGCCGCCGCCTGGATGCCGCGGGCTATGTCGAGGTCAAGACGCCCCAGGTGCTGGACCGCACCTTCTGGGAGAAGTCGGGCCACTGGGAGAAATACCGCCCCAACATGTTCGTCTGCGAGACGGTCGAGGGCGAGACCCTCAGCCTGAAGCCGATGAACTGCCCGGGCCACGTGCAGATCTTCGGCATCGGCCAGCGCTCGTACCGCGAGCTGCCCCTGCGCATGGCCGAGTTCGGGGCCTGCCACCGCTATGAGCCGTCGGGCGCCCTGCACGGCCTGATGCGCGTGCGCGGCTTCACCCAGGACGACGCCCACATCTTCTGCCGCGAGGACCAGATCGTCGAGGAGACGCGCCGGTTCATCGAGCTGACCAAGATGGTCCACGCCGACCTCGGCATGGAGACGGCCTACATCAACCTGGCCACGCGCCCGGAAATCCGCGCCGGCTCGGACGAGTTCTGGGACAAGGCCGAGGGCATGCTGGCCGAGGCCGCCGCGGCGGCCGGCGTCGAGCCGGTCATCGCCGAGGGCGACGGCGCCTTCTACGCGCCCAAGCTGGACTTCGTGGTCAAGGACGCCATCGGCCGCGAATGGACCTGCGGCACGCTGCAGCTCGACTACGTGCTGCCCGAGCGCCTCAACGCCGAATACGTCGGCGAGGACGGCCAGAAGCACCGCCCGGTCATGCTGCACCGGGCCATCCTCGGCAGCTTCGAGCGCTTCATCGGCATCATGATCGAGAACTACGCCGGGGCCTTCCCCCTGTGGCTGGCTCCGACCCAGGCCGTGGTCGCGACCATCGTCTCGGACGCCGACGACTACGCCCGCGAAGTGATGGCCAAGTTCAAGGCCGCCGGCCTGCGCACCGAGCTGGACCTGCGCAACGAGAAGGTCGGCTACAAGGTGCGCGAGCACTCGGTCGCCAAGGTCCCGGTCATCGCCGTGGTCGGCAAGAAGGAGGCCGAGGAAGGCAAGGTCGCCATCCGCCGTCTCGGCTCGCAGGCCCAGGAGGTCGTCACCGTCGAGGAGGCGATCCGCATCCTGACCGCGGAAGCCACGCCGCCGGACCTGCGCCCCACCGCCTGAACAGCAGCGCAGGCCTGAAACAAGAAGCCCGCCCTCACGATCGCGGGGGCGGGCTTTTCGTTGGGCGCTATCCGCCGGAAGCGGTTAGAGCAGCCGCTTGCGCATGGCCTGCGACAGCATGTCGATCAGGGTGACGGCCACGACGATGATGATCGCGATGGTCGAGACGGTGCGGTACTCGAAGGCCTGCAGGTTCTCGAACAGGGCCTGGCCGATCCCGCCGGCGCCGATCAGGCCGAGCACGGTGGCGGCGCGGCTGTTCGACTCGAAGCGGTACAGGGCGAAGCTGGTCCACAGCGGGGCCACCTGCGGGATGACGCCCCAGGCGATCTCGTGCAGGCGGCCGCCGCCGGTCGCCTTGACGCCTTCGATCGGCCCCTTGTCGATCGACTCGACGGCTTCCGAGAACAGTTTGGCCAGCACGCCCGCGGTGTTCAGGGCGATGGCCAGAACGCCGGCCAGAGGGCCGAGGCCGACGGCGACGATGAACAGGGTGGCGATGACCAGGTCGGGGATGGAGCGCATCAGGTCCATGACGCGACGCACCGGCCAGACCAGCCAGGCGGGCGACAGGTTGCGCGAGGCCATCAGGCTGAGCGGCACGGCCAGGAAGACGGCCAGGAAGGTGCCCCACAGGGCGATCTGCACCGTCAGCCACATCAGGCTGACCAGGGCCCGCCAGTTGGTCCAGTCGGGGTTGAGGAAGTCCCGACCGTAGCTCTGCATCTTCTCGGGGTTCGAGAAGAGGTTGCCGATGTTGGGCAGGCCGACCTTGGCGAAGGCGGCGATCAGGATGATCGCGAAGCCGCCCCACAGCAGGACGTCCAGCGCCCAGGCGGCCAACGACTTCTTCGGCGCCTCGGGCACCACCGCCGGATCGCCGGGGAGGGGGACGCGCTTGGGCAGGATGTTCAGGATGATGGCGACGACGGCCAGGACGCCGATCAGGGCGAAGGGCCACCACTGGGCCACGTGGCCGCCGGCGCTCTTCGGCGGGGCGACGTCCGGCGGGCGGCCTTCGCGCTTTGCCTGGTCGGCCTTCATGACCCGGATGGGGTCCAGGTAGCTGTTATCGGCGGCGCGGAACTGGGAGTAGTTCAGGCCGTGGAGGACGTCGCGCTGGCGGTCGGCCTCCGGGCCTGCGCCCTGGCCGTAGGTGACGAAGAACTCGCGGATCTTGGCCTTCACGTCGGACGGCAGGTCCGACCGGATCAGGATGCCCGACTCCGGAATCGGCGGGGATTCCCAGATGACCTCGATCTGGTCGGCGACGTCAGGGTTCTGGCGGCGCAGGAAGACGGTGTTGACCGAGTTCGAGGTGGCCACATCGACCAGGCCGTTGGCGACGGCGAACGAGTTGGCCTGGTGGCTGGCCGAACGAACGGTGGCGAAGCACGCGGTCGGATCAATGTTCCGCGGGCTGAAGAAATAGGTCATCGGGGCCAGGGTGCCCGAGGTCGACTGGGCGTCGCCGATGCCGAAATCGAAGCGCTTGCCGCAGGCCTCGACGTCCTTGAGCGTGATGCCCGAGCCCTTCTTCACGATCAGCGACGAGACGTAGGAATCCTTCCCTTCGACATCGACGGTGCGGGCCACGACCTCGGCGTTGGCGCGGTCGATGGCCTGCACGGCCGGAAGGGCGGAGAACCAGCCGATCTGGGCCTGGTCGGCGCGCATGGCTTCGACGAGGACGCTGTAGTTCGAGCCGAAGATCGGCTCGACCGGAATGCCGATCTCGCGCTCGAGATCGTCCAGCAGGGGCTGCCAGATCGGGCCCGAGGAGGCCTGGCCCTCGGCCGACAGGATGGTGAAAACGACCTTGTCCGGCCGCTCCTGGGCGGAGACGGACGTCCCCGCGAGGAGACCGACAAGGACCACCGCCAACGCGAAGGCGGAGGCGAGAATGTTTCGGAGGCTGCTCATGCCTTGGAGTCCTGGATCGCGCCCGCCGGGGAGGCCCCGAGGGTGGCGATCGTTCGTACTGGGGTTGCGCCGCTAAGGACGCGTTCGTTCGCAATCATGGCTGCACCTCGCGCTTGGCGCGCAGGCGCTGCAGCTCCTGCTGGGCTTCGGCGATCGCAATGCGGTCGCCGCGGTCCTGGGCGGTGGCGAGGGCCTGGGAGGCCATGATCTCGCGAACCGGATCGAGATAGTCGTCGTCCGCTGCGCTGAAGCGGGAATAGCTGAGGCCCGCCAGCACGCGCCGCTGGCGATCGGCCTCGACGCCGCTGCCCTGGCCGTAGGTCAGGAAGAAGCTGCGGATCTTCTCCTTCACCGCCGGGTCCAGGTCGCCGCGCACCAGAATCCCCGCCTCGGGGATGGGCGGCGACTGCCAGATCTGTTCGACCTGGTCGGCGATGGTCGGGTTCTGGCGGCGCAGGGCGGTGGCGCCGACGCTGTTCGAGGTCGACACGTCGAGCACGCCCGACGCCACCTGGAAGGCGTTGCTCTCGTGGTTGTCCGAACGCACGGAGGCGAAGCACTGGTTCGGGTCGATGTCGCGCGGCCCGAACAGGAAGGTCTTCGGCGCCAGGGAGCCCGAAGTCGATTGCGCATCGCCCATGCCGAAGCTGTAGCGCTTGCCGCAGGCCAGCACGTCCTCGAGCGTGATGCCGGAGCCTTTCCGCACGATGAGGGTCGCGTAATAGCTGTCGGCGCCTTCCAGATTGACGGTGCGGGCGATGACCTCGGCGCCGGCCTCGTCGACCGCTTCGACGGCGGGCTGTGGCGAGAACCAGGCGACCTGGGTCTCGCCGCGCTTCATATCGTCGATCAGGGCGGCGTAGGTCGAAGCGAAATGCGGACGGACCGGCAGGCCGACGGCCGTGGACAGATCATCCAGCAGCGGCTGCCACAGCGGCCCCGCCGAGGCCTGGCCCTGGGCCGACTGGATCGAAAAGACGATCTCCTTGGGCGCACCGGCCGAAGGCGCGCGATCGCGATCGCCGCAGGCGGCCAGCACCAGCGACGCGGCGGTCAGGATGCCGACCGCAAAGACCCGGGCCGAGCCGGCAAGGCTCATGCCTTGGCTTCCCAGAAGGCGTCCTCGAACTCGGGGCCGTAGATTTCGATCAGGCGCTTGGTGTCGAGGCCGGTCGACGGGCCGTCATAGACGATCTTGCCGGCCTGAAGGGCGATGACGCGCTCGCAGTAGCGGATGGCGTAGTCGACCTGGTGCAGGGTGACGATGACGCCGAGGCCGTCGCGCTTGTTCAGCTCGACCAGCAGCTCCATGACCTTGCGGGCCGAGACCGGGTCCAGCGAGGCGACCGGCTCGTCGGCGAGGATGGCCTGGGCGCCCTGGACCAGGGCGCGGGCGATGGCGCCGCGCTGCTGCTGGCCGCCCGACAGGGTGTTGGCGCGCTGGGCGGCGTAGTCCGAGACGCCCACGCGATGCAGGGCCTCCATGGCCCGCTGCTTGTCCGCCGCCGGCCACAGGCCGAACAGGCCCTGCCAGCCCGGCAGACGGCCGAGCGCGCCGAGCATGACGTTGGAGAACAGCGACAGCCGGCCGACCAGGTTGAACTGCTGGAAGATCATGCCGAGCTTCTGGCGCGCCGGGCGCACCGCGCCGGTGATGCGGCCGTTCTTCTGCACCGTCTCGCCGAAGACCTGGATCGTCCCCTTGCCGGAGTCGATGGTCTGCATCCCCGTGATCGAGCGCAGCAGGGTCGACTTGCCCGAGCCCGACGGGCCGATCAGGGCGACCATTTCCCCGGCCTTCACCTCGACGGAGACGCCGTTCAGGGCCTTGCGGGCGCCGAAGGTCTTGGACACGTCCCGGACGGACGCGACGGCGGCGGCGGTTGCGGTCATGGAGAGACAGTCGTCGGTTGCAGGGGCGCGCCGCATGGCCCGAACGGGCCCTTGGGGCAAGTCTTAATGGCATGGGCGCGACGATTTCGTCCAGCGTGAGGGTGGCGTGGCACGGCGGGCGGTGCAGCGCAGGCACACTCTGCGCGTGGCAAGTGATTAGTGGTTCGTGATTAGTGGTCTTCTGGGGCTATCGGCGGGGGGCGGCACGGCGCCGACCGCGCGCGCCACAGCCGGCCAACCACTAATCACCAACCACTAACCACTTCACAGCCTCGCAGCGGGCCGCCCTACGACGCCGGGCGGACCTCCACCTCCAGCCCGAGCGCCTCGAGCTGGGGCTTCACCACCGACGCGTCGCCGACGACGACCCAGACGATGTCGCCGCTGTCGATGATCTCGCGGGCGGCCGCGTCCATCTGGGCGGCGCTCAGGCCTTCGTAGCGAGGGGCCAGGGTTTCCCAGTAGTTGTCCGGGCGGCCGTACAGGGCGTTCGAGCGCAGGGCGTTGAGCACGGCGGTCGAGGTCTCGAAGCTGCCCGGCAGCTGGCGCACATTGCCGTTGACGGTGCGCTCGCGCTCGGCGGCGGTGACGCCGCGGTCGCCGAGGAAGCCTTTATACTGGTCGATCAGCACGGCGATGGACTCGCCGGTGCGGTCCGACTGGACCGGGGCGGTGATGATGTAGGGGGTCTGCTTCTCCAGCAGATTGACCCGCCCGTTCAGGCCATAGGACCAGCCGCGGGTCTCGCGGATGTCCTGGTTGATGCGCGACAGGAAGCCGTTGCCGATGACTTCGTTGGCGGCGTTCAGGGTCACCACGTCGTCCTGGCCCGTGACCGGCAGGACCAGGCCGCCGAGGATCAGCGACTGCGGCGACTGCGGCCGATCGATCAGCACGATGCGCGGACGGGCCGCCGGGATGGGGGCGTCGAAGGCTTTCACCGCCCTGGCCGAGGCCGGCGGGACCCAGGCCCCGAAGCGGGCGTCGAGCATCGGCTTCAGCTCGGCCAGCGGCTTGTCCGAGACGACGAAGACGCGGGCGTTGTCAGGCCGGATCCACCGGGCGTGGAAGGTGGTCAGGTCGTCGCGGTCGAGGCCGCTGACGGCGTCGGGGTCGCCCAGGCCGGAGAACGGACGGCCGTACGGGTGCTGGTCGCCATAGAGAATGGCCGGCAGGGCGCGCAGGCCCATGCCGTTGGGCGAGGTCTGCTCCTGGGCGATGGCGGCCAGCTGCTGGTCGCGGCGGCGCTCGATGTCGGCCGGGGCGAAGGCCGGGTTGCGGATCACGTCGGCCAGCAGGTCCAGCGACGGGGCCAGGTTGGCGCTGACCGCGGTCAGGCTGACGACGGTGCGGTCGACGGTGGCGAAGGCGTTGACGGCGGCGCCGAGCCGCTCCTGCTCCTCGGCCAGCTGGACGGCGTTGCGGTTGGCCGTGCCCTCGGTCAGCAGGTCGAGCATCAGACGCTGGGTGCCGAGCGCGTCGCGCGGATCCGCGGCGACCCCGGCGTCGAACTCCACCGCCACGCGGGTCACCGGCACGGTGGTCGAGCGGGCGTAGACGACCTCAAGGCCGTTCGAAAGCGTCGCGCGCTCGACGTCCGGGAAGTCGAGCGCCTTCATCGCCGTCACGCCCGGCATGGGCTCGCGCGGCACGACGGTCAGGGGCGCCGGCGGGGTCGGGGCGGGGCGGGTCGAGGCGGCCTCGGCATAGGGTTCGCGCTCGCCCGGATCGACACGCAGGGCCAGGACCGGGCGGGTCAGCCAGCGGTTCATGACGGCGCGCACGCTGTCGGGCGTCACCTCGCCATAGGCGGCCAGTTCGCGGCGATAGTGGCCCGGGTCGTCGGCGTAGAGCTCGCCCTCGGCCAGGACCACGGCCTTGCCGGTGAAGCCGCCGACCGGCTCGAGCGCCTGGATGCGCTGCGACATGCGGGTGGTGACGACGCGTTTCACCTCGTCCTCGGTCGGACCGCTGGCGACGAAGTCGGCGATCAGCTGGTCGAGGCGGGCGGCGACGGCGGCGGGATCCTCGCCCGGCTTCACGTCGACCGAGGCCTCGAACATGCCGATGCGGTGGAAGGGCTGATAGCTGGCCGTCACCGCGGTGGCGGTCTGGTCGCCGCGCACCATGGCGTTGTCGAGCCGCGAGCTGGCCAGGCCGCCGAAGACGGTGGCGGCGACGTCGAGGTCGGCGGCGGAGTCATCCAACAGGCCCGGGACGATCCAGGTGCGGTACAGGCGGGTGTTCGAGACCCGATCGTGCAGGGTCTTGTCGATACGCGCCGGGAGGGTCGGGACGTCGGCCTGGGCCGGTTCGTTGACCGCGCCGCGGGGAATGTCGCCGAAATATTTCTCGACCAGGCGCCGGGCCTCGGCGGCGTCCACGTCGCCGGCCAGCACCAGCACGGCATTGTTCGGGCCGTAGTTGTCGCGGTGCCACTGGCGCAGGTCCTCGAGGCTGGCGGCGTCGAGGTCGGCCATGGAGCCGATGGTCGAGTGGCGATACGGGTGGCCCTCGGGGAAGAGGGCGTCGAGCTGGGCGTATTCGACCAGACCGTAGGGCTGGTTGTCGCCCTGGCGCTTCTCGTTCTGGACCACGCCGCGCTGGTTATCGAGCCGCTCCTGGTTGAGCGCGCCCAGCAGATGGCCCATGCGGTCGCTCTCCATATAGAGCGCCTGCTCCAGCGCCGAGGTCGGCACGGTCTGGAAGAAGTTGGTGCGGTCGAACCAGGTGGTGCCGTTCCAGTCGGTGGCCCCGATGGCGCGCAGCGGCTCCATCAGGCCGCCGGGCAGGTTCTCGGTCGGATTGAACAGGCCGATGTGTTCGAACAGGTGGGCGAAGCCGGTGCGCCCTGCCCGCTCGTCCTTGGAGCCGACGTTGTACCAGGCGGCCACCGCGACCACCGGCGCCTTGCGGTCGGTATGGACGACCACGCGCAAGCCGTTGTCGAGGGTGAACTCCTCGAAGGGGATCGACACGCTGCGGGCCAGCTCGGAGGCCGGGGCGGGGGTCGCGGCCGACTGGGCGAGGGCGGCGTGGGCCGGGGCGACGGCGAGGAAGACGGTGGCGAGCAGGACGGCGCGGCGCATGAACGGATCCCCCAGGGCAAGGTGCTGGCGGGACGGTATCAGCGGTCGCCGAAGCGACAAGTTACGGCTGAGTCACGAACGACCCGCCGCTAGCGGACCGAGACCTCCATGGAATAGTCCGAGCTTTCGTTCCGCCGAGCGGCGTTGCGATAGAGATAGACCTGCACCGTGTAGTCGCCGCTGGCGGGAAGCACGGCCTGCCAGTCGTTCCCGCCGCTCGCGCCGATGAACAGGGCCTCGCCCTCGCCGGGGACCACCCCCGGTGCGAAGACATTGAAATAGGCGCTGGTGTTGGAGGGAGCGAAGGCGATGCGGGCGGTCTGCCCCTGGCGGGCGTTCAGCCGGTAGTAGACCGTGTCCTCGCCGCGGACCGAGCCGTGCACGGTCGTCCCCGTGGCGCCCGCCGGGAAGACGATGGCGGTCGCTCCGGCCGGGGCCGCTGAGGGCGCGGCAGGTGCGGCGGGCGCCGCCGGCGGGGCGGCCGGCGCGGCGACCTCGACCGCGGCCGCGGGCGCGTCCTTCGAAGGCGAGGCCTGCTCGCATCCGGCGACAAGGGCGGCGAGGGCGATGCACGCGGGCGCAAGAGCGGTCCGGATCATGTGAGCAACCTTTCCAGGGGGCCGGCTCAAAGGCGCAGCAGACGCTGCAATGCGCAGCCCCGGGAACGGGTTCTCTAATATCGCCCAGAAATTACCGCTTTACATGACAGGCGGGTGACCCTACATCGCGCGCTCCGGCGGACCCCGTAGGTCTAAACGTTGCGCTGCTAACGCCGGTCTGGGTTTAACAATTACAGGGGTTTACGTGAATTGCGCACGTATCCATTTCCCCTGGACCTGGTCCGCGAGCGGTCCCCTGAACGTCCCGTCGCACTCGTGCGGCCGCGTTCAGTTTCCGTAGCGGCGCGCTGGTTCCAGGACAATCTGAACGCTGACGTCTTCTATGCGGTGAAGGCGAACCCTTCGCGCTGGGTCATCGAGACTCTGGTCGAAGCGGGCGTCACCGCCTTTGACGTCGCCTCGATCGGCGAAGTCGAACTGGTCCGTTCGGTCAGCGCCGACGCGCGCCTGGCCTTCATGCACCCGGTCAAGAGCCGCGGCGCGATCACCAAGGCCTATTTCGACTACGGCGTCCGCACCTTCTCGCTCGACAGCCATGACGAGCTGAAGAAGATCATCGACGCCACCGGCGACGCCAACGACCTGAACCTGGTCGTGCGCATGGCCGTGTCGGCCGACGGCGCCGCCTATTCCCTGTCGGGCAAGTTCGGCGTCTCGCCGGACCAGGCCCCGTCCCTGCTGCTGGCCACCCGCCAGGCGGTCAAGGACGGGCTGATGGGCGTGTCGTTCCACGTCGGCTCGCAGTGCATGCGTCCGTCCGCCTACGAGGCCGCCATGGCCCAGGTCGGCCGCGCCATCAGCCGCGCCGGCGTGATCGTGGACATCGTCGATGTCGGCGGCGGCTTCCCCTCGGTCTATCCGGGCATGGTCCCGCCGGACATGAGCGAATACGCCGACGCCATTCACCGCGGCTTCCGCGAGATGCCGGTCACCCACACCACCGAGCTGTGGTGCGAGCCCGGCCGCGCCCTGGTGGCCGAGTCCTCGTCGGTTCTGTGCCGCGTCGACCTGCGCAAGGGCGACGCCCTGTACCTGAACGACGGCTCGTACGGTTCGCTGTTCGACGCGACCCACTCGCGCTGGCCCTTCCCGACCAAGCTGGTCCGGGACGGCGACAGCTCGAACGACCTGAAGCCGTTCCGCTTCTACGGCCCGACCTGCGACTCCATCGACCACATGCCGGGCCCGTTCTGGCTGCCGGCCGATGTGCAGGAAGGCGACTTCATCGAGATCGGCATGCTCGGCGCCTATGGCGTCGCCATGACGACCGGCTTCAACGGCTACGGCGAGCATGAGATCGCCGCGGTCGAGGACGCCCCGATGGCCTCGCTCTACGGCCTGGCGCCGCGGTCCATCCCGACCGTGCGCACCTCGGCGGAAGAACAGGCCCGCAAGGTCGTTCGCCTGTCGCGCCCCAAGGGCAAGGCCGGCCAGCGGAAGAAGTCGCGGCGCTAAACCGTCACTAACGCGTTCTAACAAGCAGCGGCCCGTCGCTCCGTCCGGGCCGCTGTTCCTATTGACGACGGGCGCTCAAACCAAAGGGAAACCCTTGCAATGAACGCTCCCGTTCAGACGAACCAGAAGGCCGAGCTGCTCCAGAACACCGTCGAGCACGTCGACATGACGTCCTTCGACGCCCGTCCGATCATCGACAGCATGCGCAAGATGTCGTTCTCGTCGCGCGACACCGCCCGCGCCGCCGACATCTTCAACATGGCGCTCGAAGATGCGACCTGCTCGCCTTGGCTGATCCTGGCCGGCTCGACCTCGGCCGGCGGCTGCATGCACGTGTACCGCGACATGGTGAAGTTCGGCATGATCGACGCCATCGTCGCCACCGGCGCCTCGATCGTCGACATGGATTTCTTCGAAGCCCTCGGCTTCAAGCACTATCAGGCGGCCGGCCCGGTCGACGACAACGTGCTGCGCGACAACTACATCGACCGCATCTACGACACCTACATCGACGAGGAAGAGCTCCAGGCCTGCGACCACACCATCCTGGAGATCTGCAACCGCCTGGAGCCGCGCGGCTATTCCTCGCGCGAGTTCATCTGGGAAATGGGCAAGTGGCTGTCGGAAGGCAACGCCAAGAAGCCCGGCTCGCTGATTCAGACCGCCTATGAAGAGGGCGTGCCGATCTTCTGCCCGGCCTTCGTCGACAGCTCGGCCGGCTTCGGCCTGGTCAAGCACCAGAAAGAGCAGATCGCGGCCGGCAAGCCCTATCTGATGATCGACGCGGTCGCCGACTTCCGCGAACTGACCGACATCAAGATCGCGGCCGGCACCACCGGCCTGTTCATGGTCGGCGGCGGCGTGCCCAAGAACTTCGCCCAGGACACCGTCGTCTGCGCCGAGATCCTCGGCGTCGAGGCCGACATGCACAAATATGCGGTCCAGATCACGGTCGCCGATGTGCGCGACGGCGCCTGCTCGTCTTCGACGCTCAAGGAAGCCGCTTCCTGGGGCAAGGTGTCGACCACCTACGAACAGATGGTCTTCGCCGAAGCCACCACCGTGGTGCCGCTGATCGGTTCGGACGCCTATCACCGCGGCGCCTGGAAGAGCCGCACCAAGCCCCGCTGGGCCAAGCTGTTCGGAAAAGCCTGACGGCCTTCCGCATCTCTTTCGGGCCGCCCGATGCGGCCTGAAAGGCGCACGACAAAGGGGCCGCGAGCAATCGCGGCCCCTTCATCGTTCCGGGACGTCGTTACTGGCCGCTGATGTCGCGGACGGCCTTCATCAGGCTTTCCACCACCCGGGCGGTCTCCGCATCGTTCCAGTCGCCCGGCTTGGTGATCACCGCGTGACGCAGGGTATGCAGCGCCTCACGGACCACCTCGGGCGCCTGTTCGCCGGACACCATCCGGGCCGCCAGCGCCATGCGCTGCATAACCCCGTCCACGGCGGCGCGGTTCTCGTCGATCCAGGCCTTGCCGGCCTCGGTCAGCGAAAAGACCTGTTTGCCGCCGTCCTCGACGCCCGCGATCAGGCCTTCGTCCGACAGCAGGGCCAGGTTGGGGTAGACCACGCCCGGCGATGGCGCATAGCCGCCGCCGAAGGCCGTCTCGATGGCCTTGATCAGATCATAGCCGTGGCGCGGCTGCTGCTCGATCAGGGCCAGCAGGACCAGACGCAGGTCGCCCGGCCCGAACATGCGCCGGCCCCGCCCCGGGCCCCGGCCCATGCGCCCGCCGCCCTCGCCGCGGCCGAAGCCAGCGCGCCCGTGATGCCGCTCACCGTCGCCGCGGGGGCCGCAGTGATGGCGGCCGCCGCCCTCTCCTCGCCCCCCGCCCCGGCGGGCGCGTTCTTCGAAAAATCCAAACATGCTGTGCGTCTCTCTCTTGTTCATGCGCAAAAGATATATCGCAAGATGCGCAACGCAAGACGCATAAGATATATTTTTGTAGCGCGACATTCGCCGCTCGGAACCGCCGAGGCGGCGGCGGCTTTGACTGCCGAAGGAGTTTCCCATGACCCAGCAACAGACCGAGGACGCCCGCGAGGCCGACGACATGGGTGAAAAGCCCGACCTGGGGCGCACCCCGGACGCCCTGACCGAGGCCCTGTCAGGCAGCGGAATGGGCTCGGACACCCGGGCAGGCTCGCTGCAGGGCGGGGCCGCCACCGGCTCGGACATCGACCCGGATCAGGACGCCATCAACGAGAGCCTCGCGAGTGAAGGGATGCGCGCCGCTGACCGGGGCCAAACACCCCCGGAGCCGCCCAAGGCGGCGAATCAAACCAACCCGGTGAACAACACCGGGGCCGACTCGAAGGCCGCCAAAACTGACGTTGCGGAAGGAAAACCGGACGCTCACGACGACGCGGACGCCGCAACCGGCTGAGATTGGTTCTAGGCCATCAGGCGGACCTCAACCCGCCTTGCAGCCGCCGCACGCTTGCGCCACGGTGAAGCCAATAAAGTAAAAACTTTCGAGGACAGGCACGGGATGAAGCGCAGTGTTGCGGCGGTCGCCCTGGGGACGGCTCTGGTCATGAGCGGATGCAGCGAACCGGGTCCGGCCGAGGAGGCCGCTCCGGCCGCCGCCGAGGCTGCCGCCGACGTCGCCGCCGACAGGCCCGCGACCGCGCCCGCCACGACCTCGCGCAAACTCCCGCCCGCCCTGCCCGCCGCGCCCGGCGCGCCGCCGTTCGCCGTCATCTATCCGGGCGGCGAACCGACCAAGCCGGTGACCCAGGCCCAGGGTCCGCAAGGTCCCGGCGGCATCCTCGAGTTCACCACGGACGCCGATCCCGAGACCGTCGTCGCCTTTTACCGCCAGCGCGCCGACGCCGCCGGCCTGAAGGCCATCAACGCCATGAGCCAGGGCGACGCCCGCGGCTATTCCGCCGGCGACGGAGCCGAGGGCGGCAAGCTGATGACCGTCATCGCCACCCCGATCGAGGGCAAGACCAGCGTCCAGCTCGACTGGACCAACGGTCGGTGAGGCCGGCGGCCGCCGCCCTGGCGGTCGGCGTCCTGCTGGCCGCCTGCGCCACGGTCGATCGCCCGCCCGCGCCGCCCCAGGCGCCGCTGTCCGGCTACCTGGACGACGCGGCGCTCGACCGCCTGGCCGCGTCGACGCCCGCTCCGCGCCCTGTCGGCGCCGTGGAGCCCTGGACCCGCGCCGAGATCGGCCCCGGAACCGACCGCTGGTGGCTGGCCATCGCCCAGGCGGAACTTCGCCCGCTCGACGCCGCCCAGCATTTCGACTGTCTGCTGGGGACCCGGTTGACCGGCGAGCCCCGTCCCGCGCTTTCCCGGATCATGGCGCGCCTGATGGCCGACACGGACGGCGTCACTCGTCGGCTGTCCGCGGAGCGCCCGCGGGCGCGGCCCATCGTCGTCGACCCCGGCCTGCAACCCTGCCAGCGACTGAACGCCGCCATGCGCGACAGCCCGTCCTGGCCGGCCGCCGGAGCGGTCACGGGTGCGGCCTATGGCGAGCTGTTCGCCGCCCTGGCGCCCGATCGGGCCGACGCCGCCCGCCGGCGCGCCGTCGACATCGGCTTCAGCCGCGCCGTTTGCCGGATGAACTGGACCTCGGACGTCGAGGACGGGCTGGCCATCGGCCGTGCGGTCTACGCCCAGTCGGCGCGGGATCCGGCGTTCGCCGCTGATCTGGAGCGCGCGCGCGCGGAGGTGACGGCGGCCCGGGCCGAGGGCCTGACCAACCCCGCCTGCGCCGCCGAGCGCCGAGCCTTGGCGGTTACGCCGGCCGTGAGTTGACCAGCGAGCCGTACAGGTCCGTCCGCCGGTCGCGGAAGAAGCCCCATGCGGCGCGGTGGCGGTCGATGTAGTCGAGGTCGAAGGTGTGCACGAGCACGCCCTCCTCCCGCTCCAGGCTCTCGACCAGGTCGCCGCGATGATTGGCGATGAAGGAATGGCCGTAGAAGCTCTGGCCCGTCTCGGTCACCTGCTCATGGCCGATGCGGTTGGCGCCGACGACCGGCACGACGTTGGAGACGGCGTGGCCCTGCATCGCGCGACGCCACGGCTCGGCGGTGTCCAGCTCCTTGTCGTGCGGCTCCGAGCCGATCGCGGTCGGATAGAACAGCACCTCGGCGCCCTGCAGCATCATCGCCCGCGCCGTCTCCGGGTACCATTGGTCCCAGCAGATGCCGACGCCGATGCGGCCGAAGCGGGTGTCCCAGACCTTGAAGCCGGTGTCGCCCGGCCGGAAATAGTACTTTTCCTGATAGCCCGGGCCGTCCGGGATGTGGCTCTTGCGATAGACGCCCATCAGCGAGCCGTCGGCGTCGATCATGACCATCGAGTTGAAGTAGTGCGGCCCCTCGCGCTCGAAGATCGAGACGGGAATGGCCACGCCCAGCTCGGCCGCGACCGGCTGCAGGGCCGTCACGCACGGGTGCTCGCGCCACGGATAGGCCGTGCCGAACCACGTCTCTTCCTGGGAGACGCAGAAGTAGGGCCCCTGGAACAGCTCCGACGGCAGGATCACCTGGGCGCCCTTGCCCGCGGCCTCGCGGACGAGCTCGATCGTCTTGGCGATGTTCGCGCCCATGTCCTCGCCGTAGGAGGTCTGCAGGGCGGCGACGGAAATCTTCCGGGTCATTGAGCTTCCTCCACACGCGCGCCCTCGCGCCAGGTCGAGACCAGTCGGATCGGTCCGACGATCATCGCATTAAAATCGTCGAGCGCCTCAGCGGGCACCCAGAGTTCTTCATGCGCCCGCCCACCGGCGACCTGCACCGGCCAGCGGTCGGTCACCGCTATGGGGAGATCGAAGGCGAGCACATGCCCGACCTTGGCCGGCTCATGCAGCGAGTTCCAGTCCCGGGCGATCTGCTCGGCGTAGCCCTCGTTCATCACCGGATAGAATATCGGCTGTTCCGGAAGACGCGGCGGAAAGGCCGACCAGTCCAAGCGGGAGATCAGCGCCAGCTCGGCCTCACCCACCGGCCGGTACAGCGTCACCGTGCTCACGCCGGCTCCTGCTGGGAGATGCAGTGGAAGGATCCGCCGCCCGAGAGGATGGCGATCGACGGCAGGGCGATGATCTCGCGCTCCGGGTAGACGGTCTTGAGACCCTCGCACACCAGGCGCGCGGCGGTCTCGTCGCCATAGGTCGGGACGATCACCGCGCCGTTGGCGATGAGGAAATTCATATGGCTCGCGGGGATCGGCTTCTCGTCCTCGTCGCCGACGAAGCCCGGCGACGGGAGCGGCAGCACCTTGATCGGCCGGCCTTCGGCGTCGGTCATCTGCGACAGGGCGCGGGCGACCTCGGCGTAGACATCGTCATTGGGGTCGGCGCGGCCCCAGGCGATCGGGCAGGCCACCACGCCCGGTGCGACGAACCGGGCCAGGTTGTCGACGTGGCCGTCGGTGTGGTCGTTGAGCAGGCCGTCGCCCAGCCACAGCACCTTGCGGGCGCCGAGCGAGGCTTCGAGCGCGGCCACGGCCTTGTCCTCGGTCCAGTCGGCGTTGCGGTTCGGGTTCAGCAGGCACTGGCGGGTGGTCAGGATGGTCCCCTGCCCGTCGTGGTCCAGGGCCCCGCCCTCGAGGATGAAGTCGTTGCGGTCCAGCGGCGTGTCTGAGGCCTCGCCGATCTGGGTCGCGACCGTGTCGTCGTGCTCCAGCTCGTACTTGCCGCCCCAGCCGTTGAAGCGGAAGGCGGCGGCGCGCGCCGAGCCGGCCCTGAAGATCGGACCGGTGTCGCGCAGCCAGATGTCGCCGAAGCGGCCATCGATCACCTCGACGCCGGCGACGCCCTCAAAGCGGGCGCGGGCGTCGTCCAGGGCCTCGGGCTTGCCGACCAGCAGTTTGACCTGTTCGCGACCCGGGCCGGCCAGGGCGCGCACCAGGGCCTCGACCTCGGCCTGGGCCGGCTCGAGATTGTCCTCCCACAGCTCGCCGTGGCTGGGCCAGCCGACCCACATGGCGCGGTGCGGAGCCCATTCGGCCGGGACAGGGGTGTTCATCGCTCGATCGATCCTTGCTCGGCGCGGAAGACAGCCGCGCCAGATAGACATGCGCGGCCCCGACTTCAACGTTTCCAGCCGATCCGCGGCCGCGCTCAAACCGCCAGCGACCGCAGAGCCTGTCCTCGGGCCGATCGAAGATCGGACAGGGGCCGGACGTTGGCGCCCCAAACAAAAAGGGCGGCCCGTCGCCGGACCGCCCTTCCCGTTCTTCTCTGGAATGACCCTTAGAAGGTCATGCGCAGGGTGGCCATCGAGGTCCGCGGCGGCGCCAGCTGGGCGGTGCGGTTGCCCGAGACGTCCGTGGAGATGTTGCCGAGGTAGGTCTCGTCGAACACGTTCAGGACGTTGACCTGAAGCCACATGCCTTCGTTGATGAAGCCGAGGTCCCAGCGGCCGTCGAGGTCGACGACCGTGTAGTCCTGGGTCTGCTCGTCGTTGACCAGGTTGGTCCAGCGCTCACCGACGTATTTGCCCTGCACGCCGACGGTGAAGTCGCCGAAGGTGTATTCGGCGCGGGCGCCGTACTGCCACTCGGGGATTTCGTACAGCTCCTTGCCTTCGATCGACGGGTTCTGACCCGGGATGTTGGCGAGGATTTCGCTGCCGACGTAGGAGGCCGTGGCGGTCAGCGACAGGTCGTCCGTGACGAAGAAGCCGATCTGGCCGTCAACGCCCCAACGATCGACGGAGCCGATGTTGACGTTGGTGGTGATGGTTTCACCGGTCGGCTGGCCGTTCGCATCGAGAACGTCCGTCAGGCCGCGGGCGATGTAGTTGTCGAACTTCGACACGTAGGACGAGATCGAGCCGATCACGCGCGACGACTGGTAGCGGTAGCCGAGGTCGTAGTTCTTGCTGGTTTCCGGCTGCGGGTCGGCCGGGATCCGATCGTACAGGTCGTCGGTCCGCGGGGCCGACAGGTTCTCCGAGTACGACGCGAAGATCTGCTGGTTCTCGGCGAAGCGCCAGGTCATGCCGATGTTCGGCAGGACGTCTTCGTAGTCGCGCTCGAACTTGACCGGAGCGCCGGCCGCCAGGTTGGCCGCGCTGCCGGTCGGCTGTTGGGCCGAGCAGTACGCGTCGAAGGTGTTCACCTGGTAGCAGTAGTTCTGCAGGTCACGGTGGAAGAACGGCGCACGGACGCCGATGTCCAGGGTCAGGGCGTTGTTGAAGAAGTCGCCGATGTACTGGAACGAGACCTGGTTCAGCACGGCCTTGGAGCGACGGTCGCGCTTCTGGAAGACCTTGCCGTCGAGGGTCAGGATCGGGTCCTGGCCGCCGTTCTTGTGGCCGGCCCACGGATCGAGCGGGTCACCGTTGCGCGACAGGAAGCCGTATTCGCCGGTCTGGCGGTGGTTGCCCGAGTCAAAGGTGTACGACAGACGAACGCGGTGATCGTCGTTGATGTCATAGATCAGCGACGAGTTGATCGAGTAGCGGTTCGTGTTGGTGTTCGAGGGCGAGTACAGCTTGATGGTGTCGAGCAGATCGCCGTCGCCGTTCAGGTCCACGCCGACGTTGGTGTTCGCCGGCAGGAAGAACGAGCCCTGGAGGCGCTGGTCACGCTCCGACACGTTGGTCGTGCCGCCGCCGTTCGCCATCACGTATTGATAGGTCGGGTCGATGGTCAGGGTCAGGGCGTCGGTCAGCGAGAACTTCGCCTGGCCGCGGACGTTGAAGGTGTCCGACGGGTTGATGAAGTAGCCGTAGTAGCCCTGGGTGGTCACACCGGCGGTGGTGTTGAAGTTACAGCCCGGGTTGCGGACGTTGGTCGAGGTGCCCTGGTTCTGGGCGCCCGGGCCGGCCGGGTCGAACAGGCAGTAGTTGCCGTTGCCCGGATCGATGGTGCCCTGGTTGAAGCGGTCGACGTTCTTGCCGCCGTAGGTGTTGTTGCGGTTGCGGTTGTAGTGGACCGCCAGCGACAGGAAGTCGCCGTTGCCGTTGATCGGCTGATAGATGCGGCCGTTGTAGGTCTGCTTGGCCAGGTCGCCCGGGTTGCCGAACTGGTCATAGGTCGTCGCCGAGGTCGAGAACCAGGCGCTGGTGCCCCACGGGCCGAACTCGCCGGTGTCGATCAGGGCGAAGATGCGCTTGTAGTTCTCTTCACCGATCGACGGCTGGACGATGGCGCCGAATTCCTTGGCCGGGCGACGGGTCGTCAGGTTGATCGTGCCGCCGGTGGCCGAAGCGGTCGGGCTGTCGACGTCGGTCGTGCCCTGGTTGACCGAGGCGCGCTCGATCAGTTCCGGGTCCAGCTGCTGGTTCGAATAGATCTGGTAGTTGCCGGTGTCGTTGAGCTGGATGCCGTCCAGGTTCATCGAGATGCGCTGGGCGTCAAAGCCGCGGATCGTGATGTCGCCGCCCGAGTTGCCGTAGGCATCCTGGTTGGTGAAGTTCACGCCCGGTTGCTGGTTCAGCGACTGCAGGACGGTCTGACCCGGGGCCTGGGTCGACAGATATTCCTGGGTAACGGTCGAGCGCGACTTGCCGACCTGTTCGGCGACGATGGCGCCGTTGATGTTGGCCGGGCCGCGCTGGCCGGTGACGACGACTTCGCCGAGATTGTCTTCGACGGTCTGCGAGCCGGTGGACTGGGCCGAAGCAGCGCCGGCGATGAGCAGGCCGCTGCAGAGGGCGGTCGTCGCCCAGAACACGCGTTTGCGGTTCGTCATTGTCATGGATCCCCGATGTGGATGAGCGCGCGCGCCCGGCGACCGTTTCTCGGCCGCTGTTGAAATCCCGCCCCGTCTACGGGCCCCGTTGTAAGCTGGGACGACAGTCGTGTGACAGTGATATGACAGCGGCCGGGGGTGGCGGATACGTCACACCACTGTGGGCGGATTGCCCACAGGGCGGGGATAAGGCCACGCTTGGTCAGGCGCGCGGCGACCCCCAGACCGCGGCCAGCCGGGCCTGTCGACCGCAACCGCGGCTATAGCCGGCGTAGCGGGCAGGATTCAGCCTGGCGAAGTCCTGGTGATAGGCCTCGGCCGGCCAGAATCGGACCGCGGACCGCACCGGCGTCACGAATCGCCGCTCGCCGAGACTGGCGGCCGCTGCGCGCCGGGAGGCCTCGGCGATCGGGCGTTGCGCCGCTGTGGCGAACACCGCCGCGCCATAGGACGGCCCGCGGTCGCAGAACTGGCCGGCGGGGTCTGTGGGGTCGATGGTCCGCCAGAAGCCGTCCACCAGCGTGCGGTAGCTGACCCGCGCCGGGTCGAAGGTGACCTGCACCGCTTCGAGGTGGCCGGTCCCGCCGCGGACGACCTGATCGTAGCTCGGCGACGCCGTCGAGCCGCCCGCGAAACCGGACACGGCCGAGATCACGCCGGGCAGGCGATCGAAGTGCGATTCCACCGACCAGAAGCATCCGCCCGCGAAGACCGCGGTCTCGCGCCGGCCGCTGTCGGGCCCCGCCGCCGGCGGAGCGCCTTCCGCCGGCTCGCCCGGCGAGCAGGCCGCGAGCGTGAGGAGAACCAGCAGAGGAAGGGCGCGAGACATGATGCGATAGCGGGCGGCGCCGCGATTGGTTCGCGCGAACCGCCCTGCCGGCAAAGCAAAACCGCCGGCCCCGTGAGGGACCGGCGGCTCTGTAGTGCTTGCCGTCGGCTTCTAGAGAGAAGCCGGTCCGGACGCCTCGTGCAGCGCGCGACGGTTGAGCGGCTCGCGAACGCCGTCGGCGGTCGGCTTGGCCAGCTGGGTTTCACCCTTGCCGTCCAGCGAGATCACGCCGCCGTTGACGCCGCCGGCGACCATGGCGTCGCCCACGGTGCGGGCGCGGCGCTGCGACAGACCCAGGTTGTACTGGGCCGAACCCGAGGTGTCGGTGTGACCGACGATCAGGATCCGGGTCGGCTGGCCCGACTTGGCGTAGTTGACCGCTTGGGTCACGACCGCCGAGGCTTCCGGCGTCAGGTCGTAGCGATCCCAGTCGAAGTACACCACGAACTCACGCGCGGCCGGCTTGGCCGGAGGCGGCGGCGGCGGCGGGGGAGGCGGCGGCGGGGGCGGCGGGGGCGGCGGGGGCGGAGGCGGCGGCACGTAGACGACCGGCTCCGGACCGAAGGCGTAGCGCAGACCCAGCGAGATGGTGTGGCTGTCGTCGTAACGGCCGGCGAACGGGCCGGTCAGCGGCACAGCGCCAGCGCTCGACACGAAGGTGTCGAACTCGACGTTGGTCATCAGGTAGCGGTAGGACAGGTCGATGTTGGCGCGTTCGCTGATCGCCCAGGCCACACCGGCCAGGACTTGCGCGGCCAGCTTGGTCGAGGTGTCGTCAGCGCCGACGGCCGTGGTGCGTTGACCGCCCAGGGTGCCGGTGAACTCGGTGTCGATGCGGGCGAGGCCGGCGCCAAGGCCGATGAAGGGACGGAAGCCCCAGGTCTCATCGCCGAAATCATAGATGACGTTGGTCATCAGGGTGAGCGCGGTGATCTCACCGTCCGGGGTTTCGCAGGCGCCGGCGGCCGGGACCGAGTTGCAAACGCCGGTCGGAACGTTGCCGTTCGGGTTCACGATGCCGTCGATGTCGTTGGCGCGGTAGCCGCCTTCGAGTTCCACGCGCCAGTTCGGGGTGAACCGATAGCCCATACGGGCGAAGCCGGCCCAGTCGTCCTTCAGCGCAACGTCCCACTGCGGACCGGTGGTCTGCGAGACGAGTTCCAGGTCGTCGATGGTGTGATAGCCGGCGTCGATAGCGCCGTACCAGCCGTTCGGCTCAGCGGCGGCGACACCGGCCGACAGGGCGAGAGCCCCGATGGCGCTCGATGCCAGGATGAAATTCTTAACGCGCATGGGTGGATGCCCTCCGCAGCCCAGGGGTGAGTATCAGACGGCGCACGAGCCGCCGTTACTCCCTCATAACAGCACAGCTGGCAGAGAGTCGAGACGGTGAAGCTTAGAACGGAGTCGAGCGTTGCCATGGGGTTACAGGCGTGCGCTGCATCCGTCGCTGAGCCGATTCAACCGATCTCCGTCGTCCGGAACGGGAACAGCGCCTCGCAGACCGCGAATTCCGCCGGGGTGTCGACATCCCAGCTGCGCTCGAACGGCATCAGATAGGCGCGGGCGCCGTCGGACTGGAAGGTGCGGTCCCGCAGCAGGATCTCGGGTCGTCCGACATAGACCGCGCCGTTGATGACCACCGTCCGCTCCAGATCGACCCCGCCCGGCGTGTAGCGCCCCTCGTCATCGACCCGACCATAGAAGCTCGCCGGCTTGGGCAGCGGAGACACGCCGATGACGGCCGCGGCGCCGGTCTCGTCGCAAAGACGGATGGCGGCGTCGATGTCGGCTGCGGTGCGCAGCGGAGAGGTGGGCTGCAGCAGGACGACATAGTCCCAGTCGCCCCCGACCTCGCCCAACGCATGCTCGATGGCGTCGATCACGGAGGCGGTTGCGCCAGACAGATGATCCGGGCGCATGAAGGGCGGCGGCCAGCCCATCTCGGCGGCGGTGGCGGCCACCGCCGGATCGTCCGTGGAGACGACCAGGTGATCGATCAGGGCCGACCCGCGCGCCGCCTCCAGCGTCCAGGCGACCATCGGCCGCCCGGCCAGGGATTTGGCGTTCTTGGCGATCAGCCTCTGCGAGCCCCCGCGGGCCGGAACGATGGCCAGAACACGCCGGCCGCCGATCATCGGGCGACCGCCCGCCGTGCGGCGAAGCTCGTCACGCCCACAGGTCGCGAATCGCCGCGTCCTGATGGAGATCGTGCAGCGAGCCGTGCGGTCCGTCGGTCGGATGCACATCGTAGTGCGCGACCGCGAACAGTTCGGCGAAGGCGGCCTTGGTTGCCTCGGGCTCCGGCAGGACCTGCGGCGTCGTCAAGGCTTCGACCGGCGGCAGGGCCAGGAACCCGTCGTCGAACGCCCCCGACAGGACGAAGGCGTCGCCCATGTCCTTCTCGGACAGCAGCGGCGCCGGCGGCGGCGGCGCCAGGGCGACCGTCGAGCCGTCGCCGTAGCGAAGCCATTCGATGCTGGTGGCCAGGATCGAACCGTCGCGACCGCCGACGCCGTCGACAATCCGCCATCCCGCGCCCTCGGCGGTGATGGAGTAGTCGGCCGCCACGCCGAGCAGGAGCAGGGTGTCGGACCCGCCGCCGCCCTGGATCTGGTCGGTCCCGCCGCCGCCGCGCAGCGTGTCGTTCCCCGCGCCGCCGACGATCAGATTGTTCAGCGCGTTGCCCGTACCCGCAAAATTGCCCGTCCCGCCGAAGATCAGGTTTTCGACGTTGGCGCGCAGGGTGTGGCTGGCGATGCGGGCCTCGACGGTGTCGATACCTTCGCCGGCGTTCTCAATCACCGTGTCGGCGGCCTGCAGGATGTAATAGTCGTCGCCCGCGCCGCCGAAGACGTTGTTGGCCGCGCCCGCGCCGCCGGCGATGATGTCGTCTCCGCCCTGCCCCATAAGGGTGTCGCGGTCGAGGCCGCCGCGGATGGTGTTGCCGAGGGCGTTGCCGACGCCGATGAACCCGCCGGCGCCGATGAAGGTCAGATTCTCCACGTTCGCCGACATGTTGATCTGCGAGGCGGTGGCCATGACGGTGTCGATGCCCTCGCCGGCCAGCTCGTAGACGGTGTCGCCGCGGACCTCGACGATATAGATGTCGTCGCCCGCGCCGCCCTGCATGGTGTTGGCCACGCCCGAACCGCCGACCAGGACGTCGTCCCCGGCCAGGCCGATCAGGGTGTCGCGACCGGTCCCGCCCATCAGGACGTTGCCCGCCCCGTTGCCGATCAGGGTGTCGTCGAAGGCCGACCCGGTCAGGTTCTCGATGCCGTACAGCTGATCGACGCCGCCGTCGCCGTCATTGGCCACTACGCCCGAGTTCAGCTGGGCGCGCATGGCGGCGGCGGCGGCGCTGTAGTCGGCGGTGTCGATGCCGGTCCCGCCGATCAGGACGTCATCGCCCGCGCCGCCCGACAGGATGTCGTCACCGCCCGCGCCGTCGAAGATCACGTTGAACGAGCCGGTGTCGCCGATCGCCGAGACCGAGAAGACGTTGGCTGCGCTGTTGCCGGTGAGGTTGCGCGTTCCGGTTCCGGAGCTTTCGACCACGACGTTCTCGACGCCGCTGACGGCCAGGCCGGTCGAGGCCAGGGTTCCGACGCCCGTAGACAGGTTGAGGGTCAGGGTCGCGCCGCGCAGGGTGGCGGTGTCCGCGCCATTTCCGCCGGATAGGGTGGCCGTGGCCGTCGTCGCCGAGCCGGTGACGAACAGCAGATCGTCGCCGTCCTCGCCGTACAGGGCGTCGCCGGCGTCGCCCTCAAGGCGGTCGGCGCCCGCGCCGCCGGACAGAGTGTCCAGCCCGAGGCCGCCGTTGAGCAGGTCGTCCCCGGCGCCGCCGTTCAGGATGTCGTTGCCGCCCAGGCCGTTGAAGGTCACAGCCAGCGAACCGTTGTCGCCGAGCGTCCCCACCGAGAAGACGTTGGCCGCCGAGTTTCCGGACACCACGCGCATGCCGGCGCCGGCGCCCTCGACGATCACATTCTCCATGCCCGAGGCGGTGACCGCGGTCGACCCGACCGTGCCCGCGCCGGTCGCCAGGTTCAGCTGGGCGGAGCTGCCGCGCAGGATGGCCGTATCGACGCCCGCGCCGCCTGCGAGCAGGACCGAGGCGGTCGTGGCCGAGCCGACGGCGATCAGCGTGTCGTCGCCGTCCTCACCCCACAGCTGATCGCCGGTGTCGCCGGTCAGCACGTCGGCGCCGACGCCGCCGTACAGGCGATCGACGCCGCCGCCGGCGTCAATGCGATCGTCGCCGTCGCCGCCCTGCACCAGGTCGTTGCCGCCCAGGCCATTGATGACGTCACCGCCGCCGGCGCCGTAGATCTCGTCCGCGAAGGCGGTGCCGACGATGGTGTCGCCGTTCGGGGTGCCCGCGAAATACTGGCCGCCTCCCGCGCCGACGATCAGGACGGCGTTGTCGAACTGCAGCCGCTCGACCGTGGTCACGGTGTCGACGCCGTCCGGACCCGTGACGGTGGTCGTGCCGCCCGAGGTGACGACGGTGTAGGCCGAAAGGGCGCCGGCGAAGATCGCGACATCCAGGCCCGCGCCGCCGCTGATCGTGTCGTTGCCGGTCCCGCCGTTGATCACATCGTCGCCGTCGCCGGCGTTGATGGTGTCGAAGCCGGGCGAACCCACCAGGTTGTCGGGCCCTGAGGTGCCGTTGATCGTGTTGGCGATCGGGGCGCCGGCGATGGTGTACAGGCCGTCGGCGAACATCAGCCGCTCGACGTTGGTCAGGCTATCCACGCCGTCCGGGCCGCTCACAGTGGTGACGCCGCCGGCGGTGCTCAGCGTGTAGGCCGAGCGATTGCCGCTGTAGACCGCCGTGTCCGTGCCGAGACCGCCGTCGATGGTGTCGGCGCCCGCAGCGCCGGTGATGGTGTCGTCCCCGCCGGCCGCCGCGAACTGATCCGCGAACGCCGTGCCGGTCAGGCTCTCGCCGACGCCGGTCCCGGCGAAATACTGGCCGCCCCCCGCACCCACGATCAGCACGCCGTCGGAGAACTGCAGACGCTCGACATTGGTCAGGCTGTCGACGCCGCTCGGTCCGTTGACCGTCGTCACGCCGGCCGAAGTCGAGACGGTCGAGCCCGCGATCGTGCCGGAGAAGACCGCCGTATCCAGGCCGGCGCCGCCGTCGATCGTGTCATTGCCAGCGCCGCCAGTGAGGGTGTCGTCCCCGCCGGCCGCCTCGATCTGATCGGCGAAGGCCGTGCCGGTCAGGCTCTCGGCCGCACCCGTGCCTGCGAAATACTGGCCGCCCGCTGCGCCGACGATCAGCACGCCGTCGGAGAAGCGCAGCCGCTCCACATTGGTCAGGCTGTCGGCGCCGTCGGGGCCGGTGACCGTGGTCACGCCGGCGGACGTCGAGACGGTCGAGCCCGCCATCGCGCCGGAGAACACGGCCGTATCGACGCCGGCGCCGCCGTTGATGGTGTCGTTGCCGGCCGCGCCGGTGATGACGTCGTCGCCGTCGAGGCCGTTGATGGTGTCCGCGTCGGCGGTGCCGACCAGGGTGTCGGCGTTCGCCGTGCCGTTGATGCCGGAGCCGACCGGGGAGCCGTCGATATTGTGCAGTCCGTCGGCGAACTGCAGCCGTTCGATATTGCGCAGGGTGTCGACGCCGTTCGGCCCGGTGATCGTGGTGACCCCGGCCGAGGTGCTGATCGTGTAGGCCGAGCGGGTCCCGCTGAACACGGCGATGTCCGCGCCGGCGCCGCCGTCGATCTGGTCGTCGCCCGCGTCGCCGGTCAGCAGGTCGTCGTTATCGCCGCCGTTCAGCGTGTCGCGACCGACCCCGCCCTCGAGCACATCGGACCCCGCATCGCCGTTCATGGTCGAGCCGAGGTAGGTCATCGGCACGGTCGGGGCGCTGGGGACCGAGACGTGCAGGGTATAGGTGCCGCCCGCCGCCGGCGAATTCACGGCCAGGTCGCCCGCGCTTTCAGAGCCCGACGCCCACTGCGACACCTGGATGTAGTAGGTGCCCGCGGCGGTGAAGGTGTGGCTCAGGCTGGAATCCGTCGCCGAGCCGCCGTCGCTGGCGGCGTCGTCGTTCTGGGCCAGCTGGGTCCCGCCGGCGTCGAGAATCCGCAGCACGCTGTCGAAGCTGGCGTTGTCGATGTCGAAGACGACGGTTTCGCCGGCCGCCACCGTAACAGCGTAGTACTCCATGCCGCCGTGGGTCGTGGCGACCACCGTGGCGTGCGGGATGGTGTTGGAATTCGCAACGTCCGCTCTGACGCCGAGATCGAAGCCGCCGGCCAGGGAAACGGCGGCGGCGATGCTGGCGTTGGCCGTCCCTTGGGGCTTGATGATGTCGGGCGCGCCGCCGGTTTCGCCCGGGGCGCCGGCGACCAGCAGGTCAGCGCCGCCGCCGCCGTTCAGGGTGTCGATGCCGCCGTTGCCGCGCAGGACGTTGTCATTGGCGTCGCCGGTCAGGACGTCGGAATGCGCGCTGCCGCGGACTTCCTCGATGCTGACCAGGGTGTCGGCGCCCGCGCCGCCCGAGGCCTGGCCCGTGACGAGGCTGACGGTCACCCCGGCGCCCGCGCCCGAGTAGTCGGCGATGTCGACCCCGGCCCCACCGTTGATCGAGTCATTGCCCAGGCCGCCGATCAGGATATCGGCGTCGTCGCCGCCGTTCAGGCTGTCGTCGCCCGAACCGCCGTCCAGGACGTCATTGCCGGCCAGGCCGTTGATGGTGTCGGTCCCGCCCAGGCCGCCCATGGTGTCGGCGAACGCCGTGCCGGTGATGGTCTCGTTGGTGACGTCGCCGGCGACGGTGACGCCGCCGGTCGGCGCGGCGGCCACGGTCTGGTCGGAGAACTGCAGGAACTCGACGTTGCGGACGGTCACTGTCCCGCCGGGGCCGGTCACCGTGCCGGTCTGGCCGCTCCAGGTGATGGTGTAGCTGGCGCGCGTGCCTGAGAAGACAACCGTGTCGCTGCCGAGACCGCCGTCGATGACGTCGTTGCCGCCATTGCCGGTGATGATGTTGGCGGCCGAGTTGCCGCGGATGTTGTCCGCCGCCGCGCCGCCGATCGCGTTCTCGATCACCGCGCCGATGGCGATGGCGACGTTGCCGATCAGGCCGCCGACGCTGGAGAAGGCGCCCTGGCGCAGGTCGATGGTCTGGGCGACGCCATAGCCGGAGAAGTCGAGGGTGTCGGTCCCGCCGGCGTCCCAGATGGCGAAGATCAGCGCCGTGGTCGAGCTGGTCGCGCTGAACCAGGACTGATCGGCGTTGGAGTTGAAACCGTACACCGTGTTGCCGGTGCGGGTCGTCAGATTGGCCCCGTAGAGGCGCTGCGCGGCCGCGATGTCGTCGAGCAGCGGCACCGCCGAATAGCGGTTGTTGCCGACGCCGTTGGTGCGGAAATCAGCGCCGGTCTCCCGCTCGCTGAAATAGCTCATCACCGAATACTGGCGGGAGTCCTCGAAATAGACCGCATTGGCCCCGTAGGTGATGCTGCCGCCGGCGCTGGCGTTGTAGGCGGCGGGGTGGCTGAGGCCGATGGCGTGGCCGATCTCGTGCAGCAGCACCTGCTGGCCGTAGGCCTGCATCACCGGCGTTGAATTGTAAGGTTGCGAGCTGTTGATCCAGACGTCGCCCTGCTGGGACGCGGAGCCGGTTTGCCCGGGCAGGCCGCCAGGCAGGTAGGCGAACGCCGCCGCGCCGGACTGGCCGTCGCTGTAGTTGCCGAACAGGATGGTGGCGTTGTTCGAATACTGGCTGCCCGGATCCGTCACGCGGTTGAACGTGATGTTGGCGACGTCCGACCAGGCTGCGAGGGCCTGCTGGGCCGCCGCGATCTGCAGCGAATTGAACTGGGAGAAGCCGGTGGTGTCGCTCGGCATGGTCGCCGCCGAGACACGGAAGGCGTAGGTGACGGTCGCGGCCTGCCCGAGGCCAGACGCCCAGCTCGTGCTCGAGCGCGTGATCTGCGCCGCAGCGTCCATCGTCGTGTAGGAGGGCTTGCCGTTGGGGCCCGTCAGGCCGCGGTCGTCGCCATTGAGCAGGGCGCTGAGGCCGCCGCCGTCCCCGCCGCTCGCCGCCCCGTGGAATTGTCCGCATCCGGCGCAGATTTGGTAGCTGGCGATCGCGCCGAAAGCCGACCCCGACCCGGTGTCCCCATCTCCTTCCACAAAGCGTGAAGAAGCCGAGCCGAAGCCCCGGGAGAAGGTATCGAACATATGTCTTTGCCCAACCGACGAAAAACGCAGCCCGACAACCTAACGCGGCTACGCAAAACGACAAGCGTGGCCGATTTCAAGTACAAGTGACCCCGGCCGCGCTTGCACAACGCCCGGTCGCTTCTAGCCGCCCCCGGTGCGTCCCGTGGCCTTTCCGGTCCCTTCGCAGACCGGACAGGTCTCGCCGGACGTCAGGCTCCCGCTGCCCAGGCACTCCGGACACAGGGTGGCGTCGGGGTGTTGCAGCGAGGCCGGATCCGTCGGATCGGACGGAGTCAGGTCCCGATCGTCGATCTCGTGTTCCTTCATCCATGCGGAACGGCCGCGCGGCCCTCCGGTTTCATGATGACAGGGCCCCGGCTTGGCATTACGGAGCCGCACGATGGACGAGACAGAGCGGCAATCCGAAGATCGCGGCTGGGACACGGCGAAGACGCTCGCCGAGGCCCTGCCCTATATCCAGATCTACGACCGCAAGACGGTGGTGATCAAATACGGCGGTCACGCCATGGGCGAGAGCGCCGTGGCGAAGCAATTCGCCGCCGACGTCGTGCTGCTCAAGCTGATGGGCGTGAACCCCGTGGTCGTCCACGGCGGCGGTCCGCAGATCAGCGCCATGCTCGGCAAGGCGGGGGTCAAGTCGGCCTTCGTCGACGGCCTGCGCGTCACCGACACCGACACCATGCAGATCGCCGAGATGGTCCTGTCCGGCGCGGTCAACAAAGAGATCGCCCACTGGATCACCATGGCCGGCAAGGAGGCCGACGTGCGCGGCATCGGCCTGTCGGGCAAGGACGCCGGGCTGCTGACGGTCGAGAAGACCACCCGCACCAAGCGCGATCCCGACAGCATGATCGAGCATGAGGTCGATCTGGGCTTCGTCGGGGAGCCCACCAAGGTCGACCCCAAGCTGATCAAGGGCCTGATCGCCTCGGAGACCGAGGACTGGGTGCCGGTCATCGCCCCGATCGGCGTGGCCGAGGACGGGCTGACCTACAACGTCAACGCCGACACCGTCGCCGGCGCGGTCGCCGGCTCGCTGGGCGCCAAGCGCATGCTGCTGCTGACCGACGTGGCCGGGGTGAAGGGCGCCGACGGCGAGATCATCCGCCAGATGACCGTCGAAGAGGCCCAGGTCCTGATCGACACGGGCGTCGCCACCGGCGGCATGATCCCCAAGCTCGAGACGGCCATGACCGCCGTCCGCGCCGGGGTCGAGGCCGTGGTCATCCTCGACGGCCGCCGCTCGCACGCCATGCTGGTCGAGCTGTTCACCGAGCACGGCGCCGGCACTCTGGTGAAGGCGTCTTGATCGATCTGTCGCATGTGACCGCCTGGGTGTTCGACATGGACGACACCCTGTACCCGCGGGACCAGGGCCTGATGCATCTCGTCCAGGCGAGGATCAACGCCTACGTCGTCGAGGCGGTCGGGCTCAATCCGGACGAGGCCGGGGTGCTGCAGCGCCAGTTCCTGGACGAGCACGGAACGACCCTCGCCGGCCTCATGGCCAACTACACCATCGACGCCCCTCACTTCCTGCACGACGTCCACGACGTGCCGATGGACGGCCTGGAGCCCAATCCGCTGCTGGCCGAACAGCTGATGCGCCTGCCGGGACGGCGCTTCGTCTTCACCAACGGTGCGCGCGAATACGCCGGCCGGGTGCTGGACCGGCTGGGCGTGACCGACTGCTTCGACGGCGTGTTCGCCATCGAGGACGCCGACCTGACGCCCAAGCCCGCGCCGTCGACCTTCCGAAGGATGATCGAGCGCTTCGGCTTCGAGCCGCGGCAGTCGGCCTTCTTCGAGGACACGCCGCGCAACCTCGAACCGGCCAAGGCCATTGGCATGGCCACCGTCCTCATCGGGGACGGGCACGGCAAGCCGCTGGGCGACCACATCGACCACATCGCGCCCGACCTGACGACCTTCCTGACCGACCTGACCTTCAAGGACGCCGCCGCATGACCGACCTGGCTCATCTCGAATCCGTCATCGAGGCCGCTTGGGAAGACCGGGCCAATGTCTCGGCCAACACGCACGGCGAGGTACGCCACGCTGTGGAACAGGCCCTGGCCCTGCTGGACTCCGGCGAAGCCCGCGTCGCCTCGCGGGGCGCCGACGGCGTCTGGACCACCCACCAGTGGCTCAAGAAGGCGGTGCTGCTGTCCTTCCGCCTGAACGACAACCAGATCATGCGCGCCGGCGATCGCGGCCCGACCAGCCACGCTCCCGGCGTCGGTCCCTTCTGGGACAAGGTGCCGAACAAGTTCGGCGACTGGACGGCGACCGACTACCAGGACGCCGGCTTCCGCTCGGTGCCCGGCTCGATCGTCCGCCGGGGCGCCTACATCGCCCGCAACGTCGTGCTGATGCCGTCGTTCGTGAACATCGGCGCCTTCGTCGATGAAGGCTCGATGGTCGACGCCTGGGCCACGGTCGGATCGTGCGCCCAGATCGGCAAGAACGTGCACCTGTCCGGCGGGGCCGGCATCGGCGGCGTGCTGGAGCCGCTGCAGGCCAATCCGACCATCATCGAGGACGGCTGCTTCATCGGCGCCCGCGCCGAGGTCGCCGAGGGCGTCATCGTGCGCGAAGGCGCGGTCCTGGCCATGGGCGTCTATCTGTCGGCCTCGACCAAGATCGTCGACCGCGCCACCGGCGAAGTCTTCCGCGGCGAGGTCCCGGCCTATTCGGTCGTGGTGCCGGGCTCCCTGCCCGATCCGAATGGCGGCCCCAGCCTGTATTGCGCCGTCATCGTCAAGCGCGTCGACGCCCAGACCCGGGCCAAGACCGGCGTCAACGAACTGCTGCGGGACTAGAGACCGTTTCTTTCCGGCGACGACGCTGCCTATAGTGTCAAATGTCGGCGGGGCCTTTGTCGGATAGCGTACAGAAAGACGCCAGGCTGTTGGCCGACGTCGCAGCGATCGCGCGCGTCGAGGCCATACCGTCTATTCTCGACGTCTGCTGCCGGGTGACCGGCATGGGTTTCGCCGCCGTGGCGCGGGTCACCGAAGACCGCTGGATCGCCTGCGCCGTCCGCGATGAGATCGATTTCGGCCTCGGCGTCGGCGGCGAACTGCCGGTGCGCACCACCCTGTGCGACGAGGTCCGCGACACCCGCGAGGTGATCGTCTTCGACCACGCCGCGGAGGATCCCCGCTACGCCACGCACCACACGCCGCTGACCTACGGTCTGCAGAGCTACATCTCGATGCCGATCATCCGGGCGGACGGCAGCTTCTTCGGCACCCTGTGCGCCATCGACCCGCGCCCGCACCGCGTCTCCAAGCCCGAGACGATCCAGACCTTCGAACTCTTCGCGGCGTTGATCGCCGCCCAGCTGGACGCCGACGAGCGCCTGGCGCGCTCCCAGGCGGACCTCGTCGACGAGCGGACGGCCGCCGAGCTGCGCGACCAGTTCATCGCCGTCCTCGGCCACGACCTGCGCAATCCGCTCGCCGCCATCCAGGCCGGGACCGAGATGCTAAAACGCGAGGACCTGGACCCCCGCGCCGCCAAGGTCGTCGACCAGATGCGCGTCAGCGCCTTGCGCATGGGCCGGCTGATCAACGACGTGCTCGACTTCGCCCGCGGCCGCCTCGGAGGGGGGCTGCCCCTGAATGCGCAGACCGGCGTCCAGCTGGGCCACACGCTGGAGCAGGTCGTCGGCGAGCTGAGGTCGGCCCAGGGCGGGCGCGCCATCCGCACCGACTTCGCCCTCGCCCGGCCGGTGGCCTGCGATCCCGATCGCATCGGGCAACTGCTGTCCAACCTGCTGGCCAACGCCCTGACCCACGGCTCCCCCGACGGCGAAGTGCGGGTGCGGGCGGTGAGCGACGCCGACGGGTTCGAACTGTCGGTGACCAATCAGGGCGCGCCGATCTCGCCCTCGGCGCGGGCGGACCTGTTCAAGCCGTTCAAGCGTCTCGGACCGGGCCAGGTCCGCGAGGGGCTGGGACTGGGCCTCTACATCGCCAGCCAGATCGCCGCGGCCCATGGCGGCGTCCTCGAAGTCGCTTCCGACTCCGCCGAGACCCGCTTCACCTTCCGCATGCCGGCCTGACGGCGGCGCTCTGCGACGCCGGCGTCTCAGGTCTATCGCCGGGGCGTTTCAGGGAAGCGCCCGGTGGGCGGCCCCGGGCGGGCGGCGCAGAACTGCCGCGACGTCAGCCACAGGTCAGCCATGCGGCCCATCGAGATCGCCCTGGACGCGGCCCTGCTGGTGATGCGCAGCGGCGGATCGACGCCGGCCGCCGAGCGAAGCTTCGCCAACATCATCAAGGCCTTCCGACAGGACGTCGAATCCGTCGTCTGGCGGCTCGACTTCATCGCTGCGACCCAGAAGACCGAGGGCAAGCTCGCCACCGTGGTCCGCCCCGTGGGCCAGATCGGCATAAACCTGTACCGGGCCTCGGAGGTGGCGGTGCTGGGCGAGCGGGCCGCCCGAGGGGAGGTGTCGCCTGCGGAGATCGAAACCGAGGTCGCGCGCATCCAGCACCTGCGATCGCCCTATCGCCCGTGGCTGACGATCCTGGTCGCCGCCGCGACCGCGGCCTGTTTCGCACAGATCCCGGGGACCCTCGACCTGGGCGCCTCGGCCGTCGCCTTCACCGCCGCCGCCGTGGGTCAGCTGGTCCGCATCCAGCTCCAGGGCCGCGGCGTCACCGTCGCGCCCATCACCCTCATCTGCGGGCTGCTGTCCTCGCTCATCGGCGCCGGGGGCCTCCGCCTGGGCTTCAGCCAGGACCAGGCCACCGTCCTGCTCGGGTCGATCCTCTACCTCGTCCCCGGCCTCCCGCTGATCAACGGCTTCATCGACATGATCTCGCATCGCCACCTGTTCATTGGGATGGAGCGGATGCTCAACGCGGCCTTCCTGTTCCTGGTGGTCGGGCTCACCATCGCCATCGCGCACAACCTTGTCCTGGGCGGAGGGTGAGCCGTGGACCCCGCCCTCATCCTGACCCACAGCGTCTGGACCGCGGGGGTCGCCGCCGGCCTGGGCGTCACGCTCACCGCCCCCGCCCGCAACCTGCTGGCCTGCGCCGCCTGCGGCTTCATCGGCCGCTGTGTGAAGGACATCGCCATGGCGTCGGATCTCGATCTGATCCGGGCCACCGTCCTCGCCGCCCTGGTGGTGGTGCTCGTCGCCGCAGCCCTCACCCGCCGCCAGGCCGTCTCGCCTGTGGTGCTGATCTGCGGCGCCCTGCCCCTGGGCGCATCGTCGGCCATGTTCGGCCTGATCTTCGCCCTCATGCAGGTCTCGACAGCGGAGGGGGCCGAGCTCGCGGAAGCCTCGCTGTCGTTGACCTCCAACCTCGGAAAGGTCTTCGCCACATCCCTGGCCATCGCCGTAGGGATGGGCGCGGGCGTGGCGATCGTCCGGCTGATCCGGCGCGGCGACGGCAAGTCCGTGAGCGTCTGAGGCGGTCGAGACCGCCTAGCGTGTCGCCAGCCGAACCAGCTTGCCGTCGCCCTCGTCGGTGATCACCCAGACCGCGCCGTCGGATGCGACCGCGACGTCGCGGATGCGTTCGCCCAGGTCGGTCAGCAGCCGCTCCTCGCCGACCACGCGGCCGTTCTCGATCACCAGCCGGGCCAGGTGCTTGCCGCCCAGGCCGCCGATCAGCAGATTGCCGCGCCAGCCGGGGAACATGGCTCCGTCGTAGAAGGTCATGCCCCCCGCCGCGATGACCGGATCCCAGTAGTAGACCGGCTGCTCCATGCCTTCGCGGGCGGTGATCCCCTCGTTGATCGGCCCGCCGGCGTATTCGACGCCGTAGGCGATGACGGGCCAGCCGTAGTTCTTGCCCGCCTCGTCGAGGTTCAGCTCGTCGCCGCCCCGCGTGCCGTGCTCGCCGGTCCAGACCTGGCCGTCCGGGGCGATGGCGACGCCCTGCATGTTGCGGTGGCCCAGCGACCAGATCTCCGGCAGGGCGCCGGCGCGGCCGACGAACGGATTGTCCTGCGGGATCGAGCCGTCGGCGTTGATGCGGATGGTCTTGCCCATGTGCGAGCCCAGGTCCTGCGCCTGCGGCCGCATCGGCTTGTCCGAGCGCTCGCCCAGGGTGACGAACAGGTGGCCGCTGCGGTCGAAGGCCAGGGCGGAGCCGAAATGCTTGTCGCCGTCATAGATCGGCAGGGCGCGGAAGATGACCTGGACGGTCTCCACCCGCGTCCCGTCGTCCGAAAGCCGTCCGCGCGCCACCGAGGTGGCGTTGCCGCCTTCGCGAGGCTCCGCATAGCTCCAGTAAATCAGGCGGTCCTGGGCGAAGCTCGGCCCGACGATGACGTCCAGCAGGCCGCCCTGCCCGCGCGCGTCGACGCGCGGCAGGCCGGCGATCGGCTCGCCCAGCGTCCCGTCGGCGCCGACGATCCGCATCCGGCCGGGCCGTTCGGTGACCAGCCAGCGGCCGTCCGGAAGCAGGGCCAGGCCCCAGGGATGCTCGAGACCGGAGGCGACCACCGAGTGCGCCAGCGCCGCCTGGGTGCGCACGGCCGGCGCGCGGGTCTGGCCCTCGAAGACCGGGCGCTGGTCGCGGCCGTTGGCGGGGCGGGTCTCGACCGGGGCCCCGCCGGTCGCCGCGGCGGAGGGCCCCTCCTGCTCGTCGACCCCGCAGGCGGCGGTCAGGCTCAGCAACGAGGCGGAGGCGGCGAGAGCGAGCAGATTCATGAGGAATTCCCGGCGTGGAGTCGGCGTCTGAAAGCGGTCAAGGCTAGCCAGCGTTCCGCGCTTCGGCCAGTCCAGCCATGCGGCGCATCGCCTCTGTCAGCGGACGACTTGAATCCCGTCGCGCCCCTGTCTATACGCACGCCTCTTCCGGCGGACAGACCAGTTCCCGCCGGACCCCGTGAGGGGCTGGGTAGCTCAGCTGGTTAGAGCGGTGGATTCATAACCCACAGGTCGGCGGTTCGAGCCCGCCCCCAGCCACCACAGCTTTTGTTAGTTAAAACAATAAGTTGCCGGACCCGCCCGGGCGGCATGTTTACACCCACATCACCCCGGCAAGCCCATCGCCGATACGTGCCGTCGAGAAGACACTTTGAACGTCCGCTAAGGGTGGATAGCGGACTTTCCATCAGGCATTCTGGACGCGGGGGGATATCCAAGCATGTCGATAATTACGCCGTTGTTCGCACTGGCCCTGCTAACTTCGCCCGTCCAGCAGGATCGGCACGTCGCGCCGGATTCCCTTCAATGTATGGCGGGAGCCATACAACGCTCGTTCGGTGGGACAGAATGGCTGACTTACGGATGTGCGGACCACTTGACGCTGATCGTGGTCTCGGCTCCGGGCAACCCGGCGATGCCGTTCGTCTTCACGCTGTCCAAGACTGACCGAGGCGTCCGGATCAGCGGTGAAGGTAACGGCGACCAAAGAGCTACCGCCCCGGCTTTCGAGGACCTAAAGAAAGTAACCAGCGAAGTTCTCGACCAGATGCTTCGAGAAGCAGAGACACACCTCTGAACGTCCGCTAGGGGCGGAATGCGGATGTTTGCCGGTGTGGCTCGACGCCGTAAGCTCTAAGCATGACCGACGCTTTCGCTGATGATAACGAACCGGACCTGAGGCTGGGCGGGCTATCCCTTTGGGTCGAAAGCCGAGAACGCCCGGCCGACGATGACTACTGGGACGGCAACTGGCTCGTCATTCGTGCAAGGGTCGAAGCCCCCGGCTCATCGGTTGAGTTAAGAGGGCCTTGGCTGCGCACCGACGAAGTTGCTTCTTTCCTCACCGAAATCGAAGCCATGTCGAAAGAGTTGCGGGGAAGGGCGGCACTCGCGCCCATCGAACCGGCTATCAAAGCTACCCTTGAGATGAACTCCGTGGGGCAGATCGCGGTCTATGTCGAAGCCACTCCGGATCACCTGTCGCAGCGGCACTCCTTCCACTTCGGGTTCGACCAATCCTACCTTCCCGCGATCATTCGCGGGTGCCGTGAAATTCTTCTGCGGTTTCCTGTCAAAGGCTCAACAGGGTAGGCGCAGTCAATGTCCGCAACGGGTCGAAAGCGGACTTGGGCATCGGCATTCGACCTTCAGCTGCGGCGCCCTGAATCTGGGTCCAAGCCTGTAGTCGCCCCCAGCCGCCACACCACCCTGGACATCGCGCCTCTCCCCCGACCAAGCGTCACCGTAGTTTGACACGCGTCGGAACCCACTCTTATAGGTTGAGCCTGTACTGTCGGGGAACGTGCTTATGTCTGCAACTGCTGTGATCGCGGCCTTGGCTCTGATGCAGGCGGTGGCGGTTCAGACCCCGCAGGATCCTGTCCCTACCGCGCCGCAATCCGCGCCCGTTCAGTCGGAGACCACGCTCGGCGATGTCGTCGTCGAGGGCGCGCCGGCGACCGTGGAGCGACTCAAGGACTTCGTCGCCGAGATCGGAGGCGGGCCCCGGCGCAGGCTGATGGCGCGGTGGAACACCCCGCTGTGCATCGGCACCGCCAATGTTCGGCGCGACTATGCAGAACCCTTCATCGACCATGTGGCGCAGGTCGCCGTGCAGGTCGGCGCCAAGGTCGACGGTCCCGGCTGCCGGGCGAATGTCCTGGTCTTCTTCACGAACGACGGATCCACCGTCGCGAAATCGCTGGTCGAGAACAACCCCACCTCCTTCACCCCGCCGACGCGCGGCCCGCAATTGGGGCGCGCCGCCCTCGAGGCCTTCGTCACCAAGGACCGCCCGGTTCGCTGGTGGCACCTGAGCCAGGACGTCGAGGCCTTGACCGGAAACCCGGTGCAGATGGTCACGGTCGTCACGCCGCCGCCCGAAAGCGCGGAATACGACGTCCCCCAGATCCAGGTCGCCCGCATGTCGCGCCTGAACTCCGGGATGCGCGTCGACCTGCAGCAGGCGCTGCTGATCGTGGATACGTCCAGGCTGGGCGATACGTCGCCCGGGGCTCTGGCGGACTATGTGGCGATGGTGATCCTGACCGAGATCGACCCCGAGACCCAGGCCGCCGGCTTCCCCAGCATCCTGTCGCTGTTCTCCGACCAACCTACCAGCGCGTCGCTGACGTCCTGGGACTGGAACTACCTTCGATCGCTGTACAGCTCGGCGACGGGCCGCCCGACCCGCCAGTTCCAGGAACGTGAGATCGCCGCCGGCATGCAGCGGCTGATCACCCGCGACGTGGCGCGGGCGGACGCCCAAGGCGAGTAACGCCCGAGCGCCCGCGCATCGGGCGCCGGCGCCCGGTCGACGTCAGCTGGCGCGGCAGGTCTGCCGCACGCGCAGGGCCATCTGGCGGTCGCCCGCGTCGTTGGCCATCTGCCGGGCCTCACGGCATTTGCCTTCGGCGACCAGTGCGGCCACGCGATCCGCGAGGGCGACGCGTTCCGGATCGGCCTCTTCGGCTTCCTCCCGCTGGCGGGTCATGTCGGCGCGGTTGCGCTCGAAATCCGTGATGTCGCGGCCGGAGTAGGCGTTGACCAGAGCGCCCGGCCCCGGAGCCGACGGCATGGTCGGCGTGCGCGCCTGGGCGAGGGCCGAGCCCGCGATCAGGGACAGGGCCAGGGCGGCGGAGATGGCGGTCTGGGTACGCGTCATGAGTTCCTCCCGGAAAGACCTTCGCGCGATTTGATAACACGGCTGCGGCGGGACGGAAGCCCCTGCAACCGGCCGGCCGCGGGGACGTTACCGCCAAGGTTCAACGCTGAAAGGGGCCCTCCCATGCGCATCCGCACCCTCACCCTCGCCGCCCTCTCCGCCGTTTCGCTGGGCGCCGCCGCCTGCACCCAGGCCGAGCAGGACAACGCCCAGGCTGACGCCAACCAGGCTGCCGAAACCACCGGCGAAAAGGCCGAAGACGCCGGCTCGGCGATCAAGGAAGAGGCCTCCCAGGTCGGCTCGGCCATCGCCGCCGGCGCCGGCGAAGCGGCTCAGGAGGTCGACGAGGCCACCGACAAGCTGGCCCAGAAGGCCGACGAGCAGAAGGCCGAGACCCAGGCCGACACCAAGGGCAACCAGTAGGTAGGTTCGCCTAGGTGGCGGGCTCAGCCAGCAGGGCGTCGATCAGCGCCTTGGCTTCCGGGCCCGCCCAATTGGCCTCGCCGGACATGTTCGCCCGGATGCGGCCCTGGCGGTCGAGGATGACCGTCTGGGGCATCTTGCCCTTGCCGGGCAGCTCGAAGGGCAGCTGGAACTTGGTGTCGCTGTAGAGCGGCAGGGGCTCGTTGACGTCGATGAAGCTCTTCGCGTCGGCGACCTTGTCCTCGACGTCGACGTTGATCGGCAGGACGACGACGTCCTTGCCCTGATAGTCGACGGCCAGCTGGGCCAGGGTCGGCATCTCGGTCCGGCATGGGGCGCACCACATGGCCCAGAGATTGACCACCACCACCTTGCCGCGGAAGTCCGACAGCTTGGTCGGGGCGCCGTCGCGGGTCTTGAAGACATAGTCCGGGGCGGTCACCAGCTCGGCCGGCGTTTCGAGCCGGGCGATGGTGCCGGTGGCGAAGCGGGCCAGTTCGCTTTTCGCGGCCGGTTCGGACGCCTGGGCGCTGTGGTTCCCGCCGCGATTGGCGTATAGCAACGCCGCGCCGCCGATCGCACCGATCAGCAGCACGCCCGCGACACCAATCATCGCCGCCTTCGAGACCTTCATGTCTGCTCAAACGCCTCCCGATCCCGTGACCAAAGCCTCTCAGGGCCAGAAAGGTCAAGACATGTGGGGCGGCCGCTTCTCTGCGAAGCCGGCCGACATCATGCAGGCGATCAACGTCTCTATCGGCGTGGACAGGCGTTTGTGGGCCCAGGACCTGGCCGGTTCGCGGGCGCATTGCCGCATGCTGGCGGCGCGGCAAATCATTTCCCAGGCCGACGCCGACGCCATCCTCGGCGGACTGGACGCCATCGAGGCCGAGATCCTGGACGGCAGCTTCCCGTTCCGCGACCAGTTCGAGGACATCCACATGAATGTGGAGGCCCGGCTGGCGGAGCTGATCGGCGAACCGTCGGGCCGGCTGCACACCGCGCGCAGCCGCAATGACCAGGTGGCCACCGACTTCCGCCTCTGGGTGCGCGACGCCTGCGACCGCGCCGGCGAGCAACTGAAGGGCCTGCAGGCCGCCCTGCTGGTTCGCGCCGAGCAGCACGCCGGCGACCTGATGCCGGGCTTCACCCATCTGCAGCCAGCCCAGCCGGTGACCTTCGGCCACCACCTGATGGCCTATGTCGAGATGTTCGGCCGCGACGCCTCGCGCTTCGCCGACGCCCGGACCCGCATGAACGAGAACCCGCTGGGCGCCGCCGCCCTGGCCGGTTCGCCCTTCCCCATCGACCGCCACGCCACCGCCGAGGCCCTCGGCTTCGACCGGCCGATGGGCAATTCGCTGGACGCCGTCTCCGACCGTGATTTCGCCCTCGAGAGCCTGGCCGCCGCCTCGATCGCGGCCGGCCACCTGTCGCGCCTGGCCGAGGAGATCGTAGTCTGGATGACGCCGCAGTTCGGCTTCGTCACCCTCCCCGACGACCTGACCACCGGCTCGTCGATCATGCCGCAGAAGCGCAACCCCGACGCCGCCGAACTGGTCCGCGCCAAGACCGGCCGCATCATGGGTTCGCTGGTCGCCCTGTCGACGGTGATGAAGGGCCTGCCGCTGGCCTATTCGAAGGACATGCAGGAGGACAAGCCGCCGGTGTTCGAGGCCTTCGACGCCCTGACCCTGGCGCTGGGCGCCATGACCGCCATGGTCTCGGCCCTTCAGCCGAACACGGAGCGCATGCGCGCCGCGGCCGGTTCGGGCTTCTCGACCGCCACGGACCTGGCCGACTGGCTGGTGCGCGAGCTGAACCTGCCGTTCCGCAAGGCGCACCACGTCACCGGCGCGGCGGTGAAGCGCGCCGAGAGCCTGGGCGTGGACCTGTCGCAACTGCCGTTGGAAGAATTGCAGTCCCTGCATCCCGGCGTGACGGAAGGGGTGTACAAGGTGCTGACACCTGAGGCTTCCTGCGCCAGTCGGCAAAGCTTCGGGGGCACCGCGCCGGATCAGGTCCGTGCGCGTATCGCCGAATGGAAGACCCGTCTCGCTTGAGGAGAGCCAGGATGAAAAAGTTCGTTCTCGTGGGCGCGGTCGCCCTGATCGCGGCAACCGCCGCCGGCTGCGGCCGCATGGCTGACCTCGAGGCCCCGCCGACCAAGCAGACCGAGCGGAGCATTCCGCAGGTGACGCAGGGTTCGCGCGCCCCCGGGCCGACCGAGCCGGCCACCGTCAACCGCCCGCCGAGCCAGCAGCCGATCGACGGCGCCAGCTCCAATCCGTTCGACGGCCCCGGCTCCAGCCCCCGCTAGGTTTTCTTTGCACCATTTTGATCGGATCGACGGCGCGCTCCATGCCGAGGGCGTGTCGCTGGAAGCCCTCGCGGAAGCGGTCGGCACGCCGGCCTATGTCTACTCGTCCGCCACCCTGACCCGGCACTACGGCCTGCTTCGCGCGGCGCTGGACCAGCATGCGGGCGCCCTGGGCGAGGGGCTGATCGCCTTTGCGGTCAAGGCCAACTCCAATCTTTCGGTCCTGGCCACCCTGGCCCAGCTGGGCTGCGGGGCGGACACCGTCTCCGAGGGCGAGATCCGCCGCGCGCTGGCGGCGGGCATTCCGGCCGGCCGGATCATCTTCTCCGGCGTCGGCAAGAGCGACGCCGAGCTGGCCTTCGCCGTCGAGACCGGAGTGCGCCAGATCAACGTCGAGAGCGGCGCCGAGCTGGACCGGCTGATCGCCGTCGCCGCGGACCGGCACGCCGCCCCGGCCATCGCCATCCGCGTCAATCCGAAGATCGGCGCCGGCGGCCACGCCCGCATCACCACCGGCGGCGCGACCGACAAGTTCGGCGTGCCGATCGAGGAAGCCTACGACCTCTACGCCCGCGCCTCGGCCTCGCCGCACCTGACCCCCGTCGGCCTGGCCTGCCACATCGGCAGCCAGATCACGACGCTGGAGCCCATGGAGACGGCTTTCCGCACCCTGCGGGAGATGACCGAGACCCTGCGCGCCCAGGGCCATTCGGTGACCCGCCTCGACCTCGGCGGCGGCCTGGGCGTGCCCTATCACGGCCAGACCGACCTGCCCTCGATCGCCGACTACGCCGCCATGTGCGCCCGCGTGCTGGACGGCCTGGACGTCGAGGCGGCCTTCGAGCCCGGCCGGCTGCTGGCCGCCAACGCCGGGGTGCTGCTGAGCCGGGTGATCCAGGTCAACGAACGGGCCGACGGCCGTCGCTTCCTGGTGCTGGACGCGGGCATGAACGACCTGATGCGCCCGGCCCTGTACGACGCCTTCCACGACCTGGTCCCGGTGCGCCTCCGCGAGGGCGAGCCCGCCCCCTACGACCTGGTCGGCCCGATCTGCGAGTCCACCGACGTCTTCGCCCGCGAGCGGATGCTGCCGCCGATCCAGGCCGGCGATCTGGTCGCCTTCATGAGCGCCGGCGCCTACGGGGCGGTGCTTTCGAGCGAGTACAATTCCCGGCCGCTGGTCCCGGAAGTGCTGGTCAACGGCGACCAGGTCGCTGTGGTGCGCCCCCGGCCGAGCTACGCGGAAATGTGGGCGCGCGAACCGAAGGCGGACTGGCTCTAGGGGCCAGGTTTTAGGGGCCCGGGGCGCGCCTTTGCGGCCGGGCCTCCCTAGAACCTAGCCCCTAGAACCCAGCACCTTAGTCGAGCGCGCACACGTCCGGCAGGCCGCGCAGCGCGCCCGCGTGATCCAGCCCATAGCCGACCAGGAACCGGTTCGGCGCCTCCCAGCCGACGAAGTCGGGCTCAGGCGCGCGCGGCAGCGGCCAGGGCTTCTTGGCGAAGACGACGGTCAGCACCTCGGACGCGCCGCCCTCCCTGGCGATGCGCACCGCCTCGGCCAGGGACAGGCCAGTGTCGAAGACGTCGTCGACGATCAGCACCTTGCGGCCGGCGATCGGGCGCTGGAACGGGGCGTAGACGTCGATCTTGCCGCGGCTGTTCTGCTCGTCGCCGTAGGAGGCCAGCCACAGGGCGTCGAAGCGGACGTTGCGGCCGATGCGCGACAGGGCGCGGGTCAGGTCGGCGGCGAACCACAGGCCGCCGGTCAGCAGCACGGCGGCGACGGTCTCGTCGTCGGTGACGGGGGCGATCTGGCGGGCCAGGTCGGCGACGATGCGCGCGACCTCGGCTTCAGGGAGGAGGACGGTCGGTTGCGGTGCGTCGGCCATGAAAGGCGGATACCGCCTAGGACGTCGCCGAGTCGAGAGAGACCGGCACGGCGTCGATCGGCTCGAGGGCCATCCGGGCGCCGGGACGCTCCGCCGAGGCGGGCCGCAGGTCGGTGATCTCGGCCTTGGGCAGGGAGCGATGCGAAGCCGGGGCGGCCGGGGCGGCCGGCACGGCCTCCTGCGGCTCCTGGCGTTTACGCGTGGCGGCGCGCGCGGCCGGCGCGGCCTGCTCCAGCACGAAGTCGACGCCGACGCCCTGGCCGCGGCCGCCGGGGTCGGCGATCAGGGCGGCGAAGCCCTGCACCTTGCCGGGCAGGACCGGGGCGGCGTCGATGCGCACCACGGCGTGGCCGATCTCGGCCCCGTGGGCGTCGAGCAGGGCGACACGCACCGGCGGGGCGATGCGTTCGTCGTCGCGGACGTTCCGGAGGGCGCCCGAGACCAGCACCTTGCCCGGGTCGTTCGGGGCGGCCCGGGCGGAGACGGCCTCGAACTCCAGGCCGGTGGGGTTCACGGTCAGGCCGACGGCGGCATAGGCGGCGGCGGTGCGGGGCGCGGTCTCGACCACCTCGATGCGGAACACCCAGGCGGCGACGAGCAGGATGGCGAAGGCCGAGGCCAGGCCGGCCCAGACCGCGCCGTGCGTGGCGGCGCGGCGCAGGCGGCGCTGCTGCTCGGCGCGGGCGCGGAAGGCGCGCGGCAACTCGGGCGCGGGCGTCTCGGCGAGGGATTCGGCGACGGGCTCGTCGCGACGGCCGAACGACGGCGTCTCGACCGGGGCAGGAGCCGTGGCCGAGAGCTCCAGGGGCTCGTCGAGGGTCGCGCGCCAGGTGTGCTTGCAGTTCTTGCAACGCACGGTACGGCCGCCCGGGCCGATCGCCTCATCGGGAGTGAAATAGCTGGTGGCGCAGGACGGACAGGTCAGTATCATGTGCGCCGACTGAGAGGCTTTTCGCCCCCTCCTGTCGCGGCCCGCAGCCGCGTCCTGACCCAGAATATATGTCCGTTAACGCCCGTCGCGCCACCGAATCCGCTTCCGCGACCGCCCCCGTCCGCCTGTCGGGCGTCGGTTTCGGCTACGCGGACCGGCCCGGCGTGCTGCGGGACGTTAACCTCACTTTGCCAGCCGGCTCTTTCCACTTTCTTACCGGGCCTTCCGGGGCCGGAAAGTCGACCCTGCTGAAGCTGCTTACCCTGGTGGAACGGCCGACCGAGGGAATGGTTGAGCTGTTCGGCGAGGACGCGGGCGATGCGCCGCGCGCCGCCCTGCCCGACTTCCGCCGGCGAATGGGGGTGGTGTTCCAGGAATTCCGCCTGCTCGACCACCTGTCGGCCTTCGACAACGTCGCCCTGCCGCTCCGCCTGGCCCGCCACAAGCGTGAGGCCTGGGCCGAAGAGGTCGAAGAGATGCTGGAGTGGGTCGGGCTGGCCGACCGCCTGAACGACAAGCCCCCGATCCTGTCCGGCGGCGAGAAGCAGCGGCTGGCCATCGCCCGCGCCGTCGTCACGGGCCCTGAGCTGATCATCGCCGACGAGCCGACCGGCAGCGTCGACGCCGCCATGGGCGAGCGGCTGCTGAAGCTGTTCCAGACCCTCAACAAACTGGGCACGACCGTGCTCATCGCCACCCATGACGAGGCCCTGGCCCAGCGCTCGGGCGCCGGCGTGCTGCGCCTCGAAGGCGGGCGGCTCAAGGGCGGCGCCGCATGATCCAGCGGCTGTTCGCCAATCGCCTGGCCCCGATCCTGCCGCGCGACGCCGGCGGCGAGCCGTGGCTGGCCTCGGTCATCGCCGTACTGTGCTTCCTCGCCTGCCTCGCCGCCGTCGGGGCCGCCGCCGCCGACCGCGCCGCCCACGGCTGGGCCCGCGAGCTGCGGTCCGAAGCGACGGTCCAGGTCCGCCCGCGCGTCGGCGAGACCGGGGCCGAGGCGGCCGCCCGCGCCGCCCAGGCCCTGGCCTCGGTCACCGGCGTTGAGGAGGCCGCGGCCATGGACCGCGAGACCGCCGAGGCCCTGCTGCGCCCCTGGGTCGGCGACGCCGTCCTGCCCGACCTGCCCCTGCCCCACCTGGTCACCGTCCGCCTCGACCGCGAGGCGCCGGCCAGCGCCGTGACCCTGAGCCGCGCCCTGGCCCAGGCGGGCGTGGACGCCACCATCGACGACCACAGCCTGTGGCGGCGGGAGGTGGAACGTTCGGCCAGCCTGCTGACCGTCCTCGCGGGCGCCGCCTTCCTGCTGACCGCAGCCGCCGCGGCCGCCGCCATCGCCTACGCCGTGCGCGCCGGGATGGCCGCCCAGGACGGGATCATCGAGACCCTCAGCCTGAACGGCGCCTCGGACGGCCGCATCGCCGGCCTCTATCAGGTCCGCTACGGCCTGCTGGCGGCGGGCGCCGGGGCCGCCGGCGGCGCGGCGGCCATGGCCCTGGTCGCGGGCGTCCGCTTCCTCGGCGGCAGCGAGGGGCTGACCCCCGCCCTGCCGGTGACATGGAGCGACGTCATCATGCTCTCGCCATCGCCGCTGCTGGCGGCTACGGTGGCGCTTGTCGTGGCGCGGATCACCGTGCTGGCGCGCATGAAGGGGCATCGATAGGTTAAGGCCATGAAGTTTCTAACCTTCATCGCCATTGTGGTCCTGATCTGGCTGGTGGGGCTGTTCGCCTTCGCCGACCGGGTGAGGGGCTATACGCCCGCGCCGGAGCCCGCGCGCGCGGACGCCATCGTGGCCCTGACCGGCCCGTCGGCCGAGCGCGTCAACGCCGCCATCCGCCTGCTGGAGCAGGACAAGGGCGAACGGGTGCTGATCTCGGGCGTCAACCGCGAGGTCCGCCGCCAGGAGCTGCGCGCCCTGACCCCGGGCTCGAATCGCCTGTTCAACTGCTGCGTCGACCTGGGCTTCGAGGCCGAGGACACCATCGGCAACGCCCAGGAGATCGCCGCCTGGGCCCGGGCCAAGGACTACGACAGCCTGATCGTGGTCACCTCGGACTACCACATGCCGCGCGCCCTGACCGAGATCCGGGCCGCCGCTCCGGGCGTGACCCTGACCCCCTATGCGGTCGAGACCCCGTCGCTGGACGACTCGCGCTGGTGGCGCGCCGCCGTCACCGCGCGGCGCATGACCCTCGAATACATGAAGTACCTCGCGGCCCTGGGCCGGGCCGTGGTCGGCAAGGTCGCCGGCGACAAGCCCGCCGCCGCCCCTGACGCCGCTCCCGCCCCAGAGGCCCAAGGGCGAACCAAGGCCGCCTGACGTGACCACCCTGCGTTCCCTCGTTTTCGTGCTGTGGCTCTATCTGTCCATGGCCCTGTTCGCCGTCGGCCTGTCGCCGGCGCTGCTGATGCCCTACGGCGCCGCCATGTGGGTGATCCGCAACTGGGCCCGCTTCGTCCTGTTCGGCCTGCGCTGGATCGCCGGGATCAAGGTCGAGTTCCGCGGGCTCGAGCATCGCCCGACCGGCCCGACCCTGATGGCCGGCAAGCACCAGAGCATGCTGGACATCGTCGCCCCGTTCGCGGTGCTGCCGGACAACTGCTTCATCATGAAGAAGGAGCTGATGCCCCTGCCCTTCATCGGCTGGTTCGCCTGGAAGACCAAGATGATCGCCGTCGACCGCTCGGCCCATTCGAAGGCCCTGAAGGACATGGTCAAACAGGCCCGCGCCCGCTTCGCCGAGGGCCGCCAGATCCTGATCTTCCCGGAGGGCACCCGCGCACCCGTCGGCGCCGCCCCCGACTACAAGCCGGGCATCGCCGCCCTGTACCGCGACCTCGACTGCCCCTGCACCCCGATCGCCACCAACTCCGGCGTCCACTGGCCCGCCCACGGCTTCCGCCGCGAGCCCGGCCTGGTGGTGTTCGAATTCCTGCCCGCCATCCCCGCCGGCCTGAAGCGGGCCGAGTTCATGGCCACGCTGGAAGAGCGGATCGAGACGGCTTCGGACGCGATGCTGGCCGGGCGGGCGTGAGCGGCCCCACCGTCGTCGTCCGGCAATCGGGACAGCACCTGGCCTTCTTCATCGGCATGACGACCCTCTTTGCCCTGCTCGCCCTCTGGGTCGTCCAACGTCCACTGATCGAAGCCTATCCCGCCGGGCTTTTCGTGGTCGCGATCTTCGCGGTCGTAGGGCTGCATATCTTCACCTCCCGGCTCGTCCTGACCGGCGCCGTTCTCTCTGCGAGGCGATACGGACTGACGATCTGGAGCGTGATGGTGGACCAGGCCGCGTTCCACCGGACCGAGGACGACGCAGGATGGCTGGTGATTGAGGTGCGGAAGGCCGGCCGCACACTGGGGTCGATGCGCCGCCGGCATTTCGAGCCTCGGGCGTTCGACCGCCTCCTGGACCATCTCGCCCTCCGCTGACGCTTCACCCCTCGCTTCGCCCCGCGTAGTCTCCGCGCGCCCTCACAGGAGACCGCGACATGCCCGAATCCGTGAAGTCCTTCCTCGAAGCCGCCAACGCCGCCGTGCCGCGCATCTCCGTCGACGAGGCGCGCAGCCTGGTCGCCGAGCGCGACGCCCTGCTGCTCGACGTCCGCGACCCGGCCGAGATCGCCGCCTCGGGCAAGCTGGCCGGGGCGGTGAACGTGCCCCGCGGCATGCTGGAGTTCCGCGCCGACCCGGACGCGCCCGCCCATCTGGCCGACCTGCGCAAGGACCGGCCGGTGGTGGTCTACTGCGCCTCGGGCGGCCGCTCGGCCCTGGCCGGACAGACGCTGCAGGCCATGGGCTACGGCGAGGTGCTGAACCTCGGCGGCTTCAAGGACGCCAGCGCGGCGGGCTACGAGGTCGAGACGGCTCAGTAGGTCTCGTCGAAGGTCCAGCCGGACAGGGCGATCATCGTCAGCCCGAAGTCGCGGATCGGGTCGCCGTCCTGCGGGGTCCATCGCTGGGTGAAGTGGTACCGGCCGCCGCCGCTGCCTTCAACGATCCACCGCGCACCGTCTAGTCCCCCGCGACAGGCCTGCAGCGGCGCAGCCGCGGCGGTGCGCCAGACGGATTCCAAGCGGACGATCTCCTTGGCGGACAGCGTCCGCTTGATCTCGCAGCCCTTGCCGTCCGGGGTGCAGGCCGCACCGCCGACATCACGCTTGCCGGTCAGGACGGCAGCGCCGTCGGCTGCGGTGTCGACCCGGATCACCGCATCGGGATGGAAGCTGCGCAGCCAGGTGAACCGGAGGGTTCGCGCGTCGCTCGTCGCCGCGGGATAAAGGGGCCTTTCGCGGAGGACTCTCAGGTCGCTAGCGAACCAGTCCGCCTCGAACTCGGACAGCACGTCGACCGAGTACGGAGCGTAACCCGGCTCTGGCGGGGGGCAGTCGAGGGCCTGGCTTTGCAGCGCCTTCGGGAAATAGGGCTCGGCGCTCTCGCCGAGAAAGCCGGTGAAGACCGCCCCGGCCACGGCGAGCGCCACAAGTGGAAATGCAGCTCTCAGCATCAGCCCCTCCGAACCACGGCCAAGCTGACACGGAATTCGAGGACGAATTATGGCTAACGTAGGCTGTCCCACGCCAGCGCGTGCACCTTGTCCCGACCGAGCGCCGCGGCCAGCGGTGCGTCCTCGAACAGGCCGGCGATGGCCGGGTCCTTCACGTCGAGCCCGCCGGTGAAGGCCCCGAAGGCCGGAAGCACCGCGCGGCGGCCGTCGGTCACGAAGCACGGACGGCGGACGCTGCGACCATAGGCGGCGACGCGGGCGGCGGGGTGCAGGTGGCCTGCGACCTCCCCGGCCTGGGGCTGGCCTTGCGGCTCATGGATCAGGTTCAGCGACCCGAGCTGCATCGTCTCGACGATGTCGCCAGGCAGGTCGTCGAGCGCCCCGGCGAGGGCGCGGATGTCGTGGTTGCCCTCCAGCCAGACCCAGTCGCGGCCCTGGGCCAGTCGGTCCAGCCGGGCCCGATCGTCCGGGGCCATCCGCCCGATCGACTTCGAGTCATGGAAGCTGTCGCCGAGCAGGATGACCGACGCCGGCTGCAGCGCCTCGATCTCGGCCTCCAGCCGGTCGAGGGTGGCGCGGCTGTCGTAGGGCGGCAGCAGTTGGCCGCGAGCAGCGAAGGCCGAGCCCTTCTCCAGGTGCAGGTCGGCGGCGACCAGGGCCCTGTGATTGATCACCCACAGGGCGCCCGAGCAGCGCAGCACGCAGGGCTCGCCCTCGATCTGCACGCGCAGGCCGCCGCAGGGGTGGCGGGCGGGCGACAGGGCCAGGCGCACCGCGGCGTTCACTGGGCCGCTCCCATCAGGGCGGGCGGGGCGTCGCTCATCACCTCGGCGATCAGGTCGGCCTCGTCGAAGCCATAGGCCGAGGCGTCGAGGATCATCTCCGCCGCCTGGCCGCCGCCGACCCGCTCGCGGCCGATCTGGACCAGCACCGGCACGCAGAAGGGTGAGGGCCGCTCCAGATGGACATGGCGGATCGCGCCCTGGATCCGCATCAGCATCTGGCCGAGCCGGGCGACGTCCAGCATGCCCGAGGCGGCGTCGGCCCGGGCGGTCTTGAGCAGCAGGTGGTCGGGCTGGTGGCGGCGGAGCACGTCGTAGATCAGGTCGGTCGAGAAGGTCACCTGCCGGCCGCTCTTCTCGGCGCCCGGCTGGCGGCGCTCGATCAAGCCGGAGATGAGGGCGCAATTGCGGAAGGTGCGCTTCATCATGAAGCTCTCGTCGAGCCAGGTCTCCAGGTCGTCGCCCAGCATGTCCGGCTCGAACAGGGCGCCGAGGTCGAGGCCGTCCATCGGCCGGATCGACCAGATGGCCAGGGAATAGTCGGTGCAGACGAAGCCCAGCGGCCCGACGCCGAGCCGGTCCAGCCGCCGGGTGAGCAGCATGGCCAGGGTCGTGTGGGCCAGCGAGCCCTCGAACGGATAGGCGACCATGAAATGCCGCGCCCCCCGCGGGAAGGTCTCGACCAGCATGGTGTCCGCCGCCGGGATGACCGAGCGCGTCTCCTGCAGCTCCAGCCACTCCTGAACGTCGGGCGGCAGGACGCGCCAGTGGTCGCGATCCTGGACCATGGCCCGCACCCGGTCGGCCAGCGACGTCGACATGGGGAATTTCGACCCGCCCCACGACGGGATCTTGGGGTCCTTGTCCTGGGCGTGGCTGACCAGGGCGTCCATGCCCGCGATGCCCTGGAAGGCCCAGACCTGGCCGGCGAAGATGAAGGTGTCGCCCGGCGTCATCTGCTCGAAATAGCTCTCCTCCGCCTCGCCGACCTTGCGCCCTCCGACCAGGGCCTTCCCGCCGGCCCGGCGCGAGGCGACCCGGACGTTCAGCGTGGCGGCCGCCACGATGGTCCCGACGTTCATGCGATGACGCTGGGCCGTCGCCGCATTGCGGACCTTCCAGCGCCCCTGCCGGTCGCGGACGATGCGGGCGAACCGGTCATAGGTGCGCAGCGCATAGCCGCCGGTGGCGACGAAATCGACGACCTCCTCGAACTGCTCCCAGCTCAGGCCCCGGTAGGGACCGCAGCCGGTGATCTCGGCGAACAGATCCTCCATTCGGAACGGCTCGGAGCAGGCGCAGCCGAGGACATGCTGGGCCAGGGTGTCGAGCGTGCCGGTGTGCACCGGCTCCCAGTCGAAGGCGTTCTCGGCCACCGCCTCGCGCGCCGCCTGGCACTCCAGCATCTCGAACCGGCTGGCCGGGACCATCAGGGCGCGCGACGGCTCGTCGAGCCGGTGGTTGGCCCGGCCGATCCGCTGCACCAGCCGCGAGGCCCCCTTGGGCGCGGCCAGCTGAATGACCAGGTCGACGTCGCCCCAGTCGATGCCGAGATCCAGCGTCGAAGTGCAGACCACCGCCCTCAGGTCGCCCCGCGCCATGGCCGCCTCAACCTTGCGCCTCTGCTCGGCCGCCAGCGAGCCGTGGTGCAGGCCGATCGGCAGGTTGTCGTCGTTGATGGTCCACAGCGACTGGAACACGAACTCGGCCTGCCAGCGCGTGTTGACGAAGATCAGCGTCATGCCCGAGCGCTTGATGGCCTCATAGACCTCCGGAATGGCGTGCTGGCCCGTGTGCCCCGCCCAGGGCACGTGGCCCTCGGAGACCAGGACGTCGACGACGGGAGGGGCGCCGGGATCGCCCTTCACGATCCGCACCCCTTCTCCCCCGAGGGGAGAAGGATCAGGGCTGAGCCAGTCCGCGATCATCCCCGGATCGTCGACCGTCGCCGACAGCGCCACCCGCCGCATCGCCGGCGCGAACTGCTCCAGCCGACCGAGGCCCAGCGACAGCAGATCCCCCCGCTTGCCGCTCCAGATCGCATGCACCTCGTCCAGCACGACGCATTTCAGGTCGGCGAAATAGGCGCGGGCGCCGTCCCAGGCGCAGAACAGGGCCAGTTGCTCCGGCGTGGTCAGCAGGATGTCCGGGGGGAAGTCGCGCTGGCGCTGCTTCTTCGACTGCTTCGTATCCCCGGTGCGGCTCTCGACGTGGATGTTCAGCCCGATCTCGCGGATCGGGGTCATCAGGTTGCGCTCCACGTCGGTGGTCAGGGCCTTGAGCGGCGACAGATACAGGGTGTGCACGCCCGAGCCCGGCCCGGTCGCCGGCTTGGGCCCGCGCTCGGCCAGCTCGACCAGCGACGGCAGGAAGCCGGCCAGGGTCTTGCCCCCGCCGGTGGGGGCGACGAGCAGGGCGTGCGAGCCGGCCTCGGCCGCCGAGATCATCTCCAGCTGGTGACGCCGCGGCGCCCAGCCGCGCGAGGCGAACCAGTCGGCGAAGAGGGGCGGAAGCTTTGCGGGAACGGCGGTCGTCACGGATGGCCTATAACATGTTCCCGTTCCGTTTCACCTGCCGCGGCGACGTTGTCGCGAGCGGACGCGCGGCGGTATCATCGCTCGTCCAAAGAGGTCCGCCATGTCCCCGACCGTTCAGGCCTTCTTCCACGACGGCACCAATACGGTGACCTATCTGGTCAGCGATCCGGCGACGGGCGACGCGGCCATCATCGATCCCGTGCTCGACTATGACGCCGCGACCGAAGCGATCTCGACCACCGCCATGGACAAGGTCATCGCCGCCCTGCGCGGCCACGACCTGAACCTGAAATGGATCCTCGACACCCACGCCCACGCCGACCACCTGTCCGCCGCCGATCGCCTGCGCAGCGAGACCGGCGCCCCGATCGGCGTCGGCCGGCGCATCGTCGAGGTGCAGGAGACCTTCGCTCAACGCTTCGACCAGCCGACCCCCGAGCCGGACGTCTTCGACCGCCGCTTCGACGACGGCGAGCGCTTCGACCTGGGCGAGCTGGAGGTCGAGGTGATGCACACCCCGGGCCACACCCCGGCCTGCGTCAGCTACCGCATCGGCGACGCGGTCTTCGTCGGCGACACCCTGTTCATGCCCGACTTCGGCACCGCCCGCGCCGACTTCCCCGGCGGCGACGCCACCACCCTGTACCGCTCGATCCAGCGCCTGCTCGCCCTGCCCGGCGAGACCCGCGTCTTCGTCGGCCACGACTACCTGCCCAAGGAGGGCCGCGACCACTTCGCCTGGGAGACCACGATCGCCGCCGAGCGCGACGGAAACATCCATGTCGGCGGCGGCAAGCTCGAAGCCGACTTCGTCGCCATGCGCAGCGCGCGGGACGCGACCCTGCCGCCGCCGAAGCTGCTGGAGCCGGCGCTGCGGGCGAACATCAAGGCGGGGTCGTTGGATTGACGCCTGGTCCGCCCGTTCGATCCACCCCGTCGTTGCATCTTGGTGGATTCCGACCTTTGATCGGGTGAATGGGGCAACATCTTCGATTAATCTGCGGCGCAGCGTTGGCAGTCGCGTTGGGCGGCTCCGCCCAACACGCGAATGGATCAATCGCGTTCAAGCGTCCCCCGCCCGACAGCGCGACCACCTATCAAGAAGCCCCATTCAGCCCGGCTGAAGTGGAGGCCGTCGGGAGATCTGACCACGACCGACCAGAACCGGCGGCAAACTCTTTGGCTAGATCAGACTTGGCGGCCCAGTGGACCATGGTCGCGGTCGCCGGTCTCCAGCTGTTACTCACGCTCGGCGGACTGCTCTACATTCGATGGACTCTGATTGAGACCAGAAGGGCGGTGAGTGAATCTGCCAAAGCAACTGACGCAGCAAGAGACGCAGTCAAGGTCACACGGGATTCAGCCCTAGCGCAGCTTCGAGCCTACATTCATGTCGGTTCGCTTCGCGTGGTGGACATGCGCCCCGGTCAAATTCCTAAAGCCCAGTTTGTAACGAAGAATGCTGGCCAGACCCCTGCGCACGCTGTGATCACCCGTATGGTGTTCTTTACCGATCCCGATCCAACTCAGACGAAATTGCATGGCCTCCATGTTCCGCTCGAAGTTTCGCGTGCCACGTTTGGAGCAGGCCAAGAAGCCTGGATAGATTTCCCAGATACTGGCGAGCCGTTGACCCAAGATCAGATCAATGGGTTCGAGACAGGCAAGTGGGGTTTCGGGCTTGCGGGCTATATCTCCTACCGCGACATATTCGGGCGATTTCGTCGGACGATTTTTCGCGGATACGTTCGCGGCGAAAAGATACGAGACGGCGAGGTACGTCTGACCGTGGCAAACAAACACGTTCGAGCCAGTTAGCACTGACCTCCCTTTGATACTGACAGGCAGTTCGTTCCCGTTCCGTTTCCCCGTAGGACCCGCTATCTAGGGCCCGTGTCCGTCGACTCCCTCACCGCCTCCGCCAGCCTGACCGGCGCCGAGCCCTGGCTCGTGCTGCCGCCGGCGCTGGCCGTGCCCCCGGGCGCGGGGGCGATCTGCGACGACGAGGGCGCGCGCAAGATCGGCCGCGGCGCCGCCGAGGGGGCCTTCACCACCGCGCCCGCGCTGGTCGCCCACGCCTCGCTGACCGCGCGTCGGCTGGGCCTCGCGCCGCCGCCGCGTTCGAACGAGATGCTGGACGTGCTGGAGCTGTTCGCCTTCGTGCGCCCGGCCCGGTTCTGCGCCCCCTCCCCGACCGGCCTGGCCCTGGCCATGGGGCTGGAGGAGCCGAAGGGGGCCGAGGCCCAGGCGACCGCCCTGCGCGCCGCCGCCGACGGACTGCTGCGCGAGCTGTCCGATCCGGCCTATCCGCATCGAGAGGACGCCTACACCCTCAACGAGACCCTGGCCCGGGCGGGCTGGAGCTGGGCCTGGCGGGTCTCGGGCGCCCTGCAGCACCACCCGCTGCGCGCCCGCCAGCACCGCGGCTCGGGCATGGACGTCTGGTCGCGCCTGGCCGAGTGGGAGGACGAAGCGCCGCGCGGCGAGGCCGGTTCGGCGCCGGTGGACTCCGAGAGCGCCCGCATCCGGCTGGAGAAGCTGCTGCAGGCCTCAGGCCTGGACGAGACCCGCCCGACCCAATCCGACTACGCCGCCGAGGCCGCCTACGCCTTCTCGCCGCGCAACGAGGAGGGCCGTCCGCGCGTCCTGCTGGCCGAGGCGGGCACGGGCACCGGCAAGACCCTGGGCTATCTGGCGCCGGCCAGCCTGTGGGCCGAGCGCAACCAGGGGGCCGCCTGGGTCTCGACCTACACCCGCGCCCTGCAGCGCCAGATCGATCGCGAGAGCGCCAGCCTCTGGCCCGATCCGGTCGAGCGCAAGAGGAAGGCCGTGGTCCGCAAGGGACGCGAGAACTATCTCTGCCTGCTGAACCTGCAGGAGATGGTGCAGGCGGCCCAGCTGGGGAACGGCGACGTCATCGGCCTGGCCCTGGCCGGGCGCTGGGCCCTGCATAGCCGCGACGGCGACATGACCGGCGGCGACTATCCCGGCTGGCTGCCCGGCCTGTTCGCCACCGCCTCGAGCCACCAGGCCAGCGCCGCCAACCTGGTCGACCGGCGCGGCGAATGCGTCCACGCCGCCTGCCCCCACTACCGCACCTGTTTCGTCGAGAAGACCATCCGGGCCAGCCGCCGCGCCGACCTGGTCGTGGCCAACCACGCCCTGGTCATGACCCAGGCCGCCTTCGACGGCGCCCGCTCGGCCCGCGGCCTGAAGCAGGACGGCGAGACGGCCGCCCTCAAGCGCATCGTCTTCGACGAGGGCCACCACCTGTTCGACGCCGCCGACAGCGCCTTCTCGGCCTGCCTGTCGGGCCAGGAGGCGGCGGAGCTGCGCCGCTGGATCCGCGGCCCCGAGGGGCGCGGCCGGCGCGGGCGCGGGCTGGAGCAGCGCCTCGGCGACCTGTGCGCCGACAACGAAGCGGCGCGCAAAGCCCTGCAGGACGCCATGCACGCGGCGGCCCAGCTGCCCGGCGAGGGCGTCTCGGGCCGCGTCGCCCCGGCCTCGGGCGAGGTCAATCCGATCGGGCCGATCGAGCGCTTCCTCGTGGCCGCGCTGGAGCAACTCCGTGCAAGGACGAGCGAGGGGTCGTCGCCCGGCGGCATCGAGTTCGGCATGGAGTGCAGCCTGCGCCCGGTCACCGACCCGGTGCTCGAGGCGGCGCGCGAGGCGGCCAAGGCCCTGGCCGGCATCGAGGCCCCGCTGCTGGCCCTGTCGCGGCACCTGGAGGACATCCTCGACGACGAGTCCGTCGAGCTGGACGGATCGTCGCGGGCGCGGATCGAAGGGGCCCTGCGCGGCCTGGACCGCCGGGCGCGGATGACGCTGCCGGGTTGGCGCTCGATGCTGGCGGCGCTGGACAGCGACACCGGCGAGGCCGACCCCGACTTCGTCGACTGGCTCAGCGCCGAGGCCGCCTTCGGCCGCATCCACGACGTCGCCCTGCGCCGCCACTGGATCGACCCGACCGTGCCGCTGGAGGCCGCCGTGGTCATGCCCTCGCACGGGGTGCTGGTGACCTCGGCCACCCTGTCCGATCCGATGTCGGACGATCCCTTCGACCTTGCCCGGATGCGCACCGGCGCGGCGCGGCTGATCGAGCCGGCGCGGACCCTGAAGGTCGAGAGTCCGTTCGACTACGCCGCCAACAGCCGGGTCATCGTCGTCAACGATCTGGTCAAGGACGACCCGCGCCAGATCGCGGCGGCGATGCGCGAGCTGTTTCTGGCCGCGGGCGGTGGGGGCCTGGGCCTGTTCACCGCCATCCGCCGGCTGAAGACGGTCTACGAACGGCTCGGCCCCGACCTCGCGAAACACGGCATCCCGCTCTACGCCCAGCACGTCGATCCCCTCGAGGTCGGCGCCCTGGTCGACGTCTTCCGCGCCGAGCAGGACAGCTGTTTGCTCGGCACCGACGCGGTCCGCGATGGCGTCGACGTGCCGGGCCGATCGTTGCGCATCCTCGCCTTCGACCGGGTGCCGTGGCCGCGTCCGGACCTGCTGCACAAGGCGCGCCGGGCCCGCTTCGGCGGCGAAGGCGCGTCGGGCCGCGGCTATGACGACGCCCTGGCCCGCGCCCGCATGGCCCAGGCCTTCGGGCGGCTGATCCGGCGCGGCGACGACAAGGGCGTCTTCGTCATGCTGGACGCCGCCTGCCCCACCCGCCTGTTCGCCAGCCTGCCGCCGGGAACCGAGGTGATCCGAATGGGGTTGGCGGAAGCCGTCGAGCTTGTTGGCGCGTTCCTCAAGGCGGACTAGACGGAGTAGGCCATGACCGAAGCGCCCTATCGCCACTCCCGCCGCGGACTGATCATCCCCTTCGCCATCTTCGGCGTGCTGCTGGCCGCCTGGACCGGCTGGTGGTTCTTCCTGGCCCACAAGATCGAGCAGCAGCTGGACGTCCAGGTCGCCGCCCTGCGCGCCGACGGCTGGACCGTCAGCCACGAGCCGGCGAGCATCCGCGGCTGGCCCTTCCGCACCCGCGTCGCCCTGCCCAACGCCGACATCCGCGCCCCCTCGGGGCACGGCGTGGCCGCCCCTGAGCTGGTGGCCGAGGCCAACAGCTGGAACCCGACCCACTGGGTCGTCGTCGCCCCCGAGGGCCTGACCCTGACCCGCGCCGAGAAGGGCCGCGTGCTGGTGCGCGGACAGGGCCTGCGCTTCAGCGTCAACAACCTGAGCGCCCGCTTCCCGACCGTGCGCATCGACCTGGCGAAGCCGACCTTCGAGCCCCTGCCGGGTTCGGAGCCCTTCCCGATCGCGGCCGCCGAGCGGATCCAGCTGGAGGCCCAGGCGCATCGGGCGAACCCGGCCGCGGACGCCGTCGACATGGTCTTCAACCTGCAGGACGCGACCGGCCGGGCCGGCGGTCCGGTCGAAGGCGCCACCCAGCGCGGCCGCCTGACCCTCCAGTTCGAGACCACCCTCGATCGCGCCAGCGCTCTGCGGGGCGCCGACGACGCCGGCGTCTTCTCGGCCTGGACCGACCAGGGCGGGCGGTTCACCGCCGTGAAGGGCCGCATCCAGGCCGGCCAGAGCTCCGCCCTGATCACCAGCGACGCCCTGTCGGCGCAACAAGACGGTCGGCTTCAGGGCCAGGTGGTTCTGACGGCCGAACAGCCACTGGCGGCCATCTCCGGCCTCGCCGCCTCGCGCTCGGGCGCCGTCAACCGCCTCGGCGCGGCCGGCGCCGCGGCCGCCGCTGCGGCCAGCGGCGACCGCACCCGCTCGATGGTCATCATCTTCCGCGACGGCCGCACCTGGCTCGGCCCCTTCGCCCTCGCCCCCGCGCCGAAACTGTTCTGATGCTGCAAGAACCGCCTGCCGACGCCGCGAGGCTCGCCCTCGATCGCGCCGTGGCCCAGGCCGTGCGCGCGCGCCTGTCCGCCGGACCGCGCGGACGGCCCGACGCCGACGCCATCGCCGTGCGCGAGGCCCTGGCCGGGCTGAGCCCCGCCGAGGCCGCCGCCATCCGCTCGGTGCTGGGACGCATCGACGCGGCCCATGGCGCGCCTCTGGTCGTCTGGGGCCCGGCCAGCCAGGTGCTGGCCGCCGACCGCTTCGGCCTCTCGGCCCGGATGGCGGCCAAGCCCGAGGCGGCGCTGGCCGCCGTGCGCAACGGCTCGCGCGCCCTGCTGGACCTGACCCCGACCTCGGCCTGGTGGGGCCGGCTGCTGGCCGAGCCGGACCTGCGCGTCGTCGCCGCCCTGCCCGACCACGGCGCCGGCCACCCGCGCGTGCTGATGGTTCAGCGCGCCGATCCCGGCCCGACCGGCGACGACCGCACCTTCTGGGCCACCGACAGCACGCTGTCCGACGCGCGCATCGTCTCGATCCTGAGCACCGCCGGCCTGGCCGCCAGTCCGCTCGCATCGGCGGGCGGGTTGAAGCTGTTCGTGCTGGCGGGCTATGTGCAGGCCCTGGACGGGCGGCTTCACGGCGCGCCCGGCGACCTGACCGGCGTCATCGGCGCCGCGCCCGTATTCTGAGAGACATCGATGACCGATTTCCCGCAGCCGAAGCCCGGCATCCTCGACATCGCGCCCTACGTCGGCGGCAAGTCGAAGATCGACGGCGTGGCCGAGCCCATGAAGCTGTCCTCGAACGAGAACATGCTCGGCGCCGGCGCCAAGGCGCGCGAGGCCTATGAGGCCGCGGTCCGCAACATCCACATCTATCCGGACGGCCGCGCCACCAAGCTGCGTACGGCGGTCGCGGACCACCACGGCCTGGAGCCCGAGCGGCTGATCTTCGGCAACGGCTCGGACGAAGTCTTCGCCCTGCTGAACCAGACTTATCTGACCCCGGGCGACAACATCGTCACCGGCCAGTACGGCTTCCTGGCCTACCGCATCAGCGCCCTGGCCAACCAGGCGACGGTCAAGCTGGCCCCCGAGCCGCAGTTCAAGGCCACGCCGGAGGCCCTGCTGGCCGAGGTCGATGAGCGCACCCGCATCGTCTACGTCTCCAGCCCGTCCAACCCGACCGGCAGCTACAACACCGCCGACGAGATCCGCCGCCTGCACGAGGGGCTGCGCCCCGACATCCTGCTGGTCATCGACGAGGCCTATGCCGAATACGTCACCGAGGCCGACTGGGAGACGAGCTTCGAGCTGGCCCGCGGCAGCGACAACATCGTCGTCACCCGCACCTTCTCGAAGATTCATGGCCTCGGCGGCCTGCGCATCGGCTTCGGCTATGCGCCGCTGAAGGTGGCCGAGGCGGTCGACCGCATCCGCCTGCCGTTCAACGTCTCGGTGCCCGGCATCGAGGCGGCCGTGGCGGCGCTGGGCGACGAGGCGCACCAGAAGGCCTCGCGCGACCTGATCCAGACCTGGCGCCCGCGCCTGACGCAGGCCATCCGCGGCTTCGGCTTCGACGTCCTGCCCAGCGCCGGCAATTTCGTGCTGGTCCGCTTCACCGACGAGAAGCGCCCGGCCTCGGCCGCCAACGACTATCTGAACGCGAAGGGCGTCATCGTCCGCCCGGTCGGCGGATACGGCCTGCATGACTGCCTGCGCATCACCGTCGGCACCGAGGATCAGAACCGCGCGGTGATCGACGCCCTCAGCGAGTTCGCGGCGCGCTAGACCCCGACGGCCCCACAACGGTCGCGGGCGCACTGCAGGTAGCAGGCCTGCCAGGCTGCGCCGCCGCCGGGGTTGGTGGCGTAGCAGCGGTACTGGCACTCCAGGTAGCAGAGACTATTTCTCTGCACCGGGGCCTGCGACGCAGAGGCGGCGGTCATCATCACGGCGGCGCCGAGGATGGCGGCGTTGTACAGTTTGCGCATTGTGGAACCCTCCATAGCCTTGACCGTAAGTTCGCCTGAGAGGCGAGGGTTCCAGACATTCGTCGTTAACTCGGGCGGATCGTGCTGAACGAAATCCTAACCGGTAACAGTGTCAGGTCCGGCGGAAGATCCGGCTCGCGCCCCAGCCGGTGAAGGCCGCCAACAGCACGCACAGGACGCCGTAGGTCCACGGCCGTCGGTGGGCGAATTCGAAGATGTCACGCTCGATCCCGACCTTCTCCACGGTCAGGGTCAGGTTGGAGACAGAGACCGGCGCGCCCTCCTGGAACAGCCAGACCTCGGCGTAGTACTGGCCGGTCGGCGCCACCGCCGGCAGCTCCAGCTCGGCCCGGAACAGGCCGCGGTCGACGAACTCCACCCCGTCCGGATCGGTGTTGTAGAGCTGCGCCGCCTCGCGCAGGCGGATCACCGCCCGGCGCCAGTCGAGATAGTCCTCGCCCAGCCGGCTGATGACCACGTCCCGCACCCCGTAGCGGGTGACGGTGCGGCTCTCCTCGGGGGCGTTGATGCGCAGGTGATCGACGCCGACGCCGAGCCGGCGTAGCTGGCCGAAGTCGGCGATGTCCCCCAGCGGCCGCGTCGAGGCGGTCATGTAGAAGCCGGGCGCGCCCTCGAACAGCACCGGCCGGCTGTTCAACCAGACGCCGGTGTTGCGGGTCTTCTTGACCAGACGCACCGGGGCGTCGGGGCCGCGCACCACGACCACGACGTCGGCAGGGGTGTCGGTCGGATTGAACACCGCCCCGAACAGCACGATGGAGGCGCCGCGGAAGCTGGAGTCGACCTTGACCCTTGCGTCGGTGAGGGCGGCGGCGACGCGCACGTCCTGTTCGGTGGCCGCCGAACGTTCCGGCGGCGGCGCGGCGATGGCCGGCGCCTCGATGGCGGGCATGGGGGGCGGCAGGGCCTGGATCATTGGCCGACCCCCGGCGCGAGGGCGAACAGGTCGGACGGTCGGACGAACATCTCCAGGCCCATGTAGATGCCGACCAGCAGCACGATCATGCCCAGCAGGGCGCGCAGCTCCTCGGCCCGGAAGCGGCCGGACAGGCGGGCGCCGTACTGGGCCCCGACCACGCCGCCGAGGAGCAGGATGGTCGACAGCACGATGTCGACGGTCTGGTTGCGGCCGGCCTGCAGGATGGTCGTCACCGCCGTGGTGATGATGATCTGGAACAGGCTGGTGCCGACCACCACCCCCGCCTTCATGCGCAGCACGTACAGCATGGCCGGGACCAGGATGAACCCGCCGCCGACCCCCATGATCGCCGACAGGACGCCGGCGAAGACCCCCAGGGCGACCGGCGGAATGGCGCTGATGTAGAGCCCCGAGCGGGGGAAACGCATCTTCAGCGGCAGGCCGTAGAGCCACAGCGGGCGACGGCGCTCCTTGTGCGGGGCCACCTCGCCGCGCACGCGGCGCAGGATCTGGCCCAGGCTCTCGTAGAGCATCAGGGTGCCGATGGCGCCCAGGAAGATCAGATAGGAAAAGGCCACCGCCAGGTCGGCCTGGCCAAGCAGGCGCAGGTAGCGAAACAGCTCGACCCCGAGCAGGGCGCCGAGAACCCCGCCGACCGCCATGACCCCGCCCATGCGGTAGTCGACGGCTTTCTGGCTGGTGTAGCTGATCACGCCCGAGGTCGAGGAGGCCACGACGTGGCTGGCCTGGCTGGCCACCGCCACCGACGGCGGGATGCCCAGGAAGATCAGCACCGGGGCCATCAGGAAGCCGCCGCCGATGCCGAACAGTCCGGACACGAATCCGACCGTCGCTCCCAGCAGAACCAGGAGCGGCCAGTTCACCGAAACCTCGGCGATCGGCAGATAGATATCCAAAGGACGCGCCTTCGGCTGGAACTGAGGCTAGGCGCCGGAAAGGCGACGGTTGATTTGTCCTAGACGCAACCGGCGGTCGTGGCCACCCGATGCGCCAGAAAGGCTACGCCGGCGTCAGGCCAGCGGTTCGACGGTGAATTTGCCCGCCGCGGCCCGGGCCTTGGTGCGGTCCGCGGCGGGCAAGGTCGCCCGGAGGCGATCCACGCCTGCCTGGGCTTCGGCGTCGCCCGCGCGCGCCGCGATCAGATACCATTTGAAGGCCTCGACCGGGTCCGCCGGAATGCCGTCGCTGCCGCGCTCATAGACCACGGCGACGTTGTACTGGCTGTCGGTCACCCCGACTTCGGCGGCCTTCAGCAGCCAGGCCAGTCCTTGGACCTTGTCGGCCGGCAGGCCATCGGCGCCGGCGTACAGGTCCAGGCCGTAGGTGTGCATGCCCAGCGGATCGCCGCCTTCAGCGGACAGACGCAGCAGGCGAGCGGACTCGGCGGCGTCCGGCTTCACGCCGAAGTCGCCCGTTTCGTAGAGCGACGACAGATAGCGCTGGGCCGCCGGATGGCCGAGCTCGACCGCTTCCTTCAGCAGCACGACCCCGGCCGGGTCCGCGCCGTCGAACTTGGCGACCGCCTGGCGGTAGAGGTCTCCGGCGCGTCCCTGGTCGACGGGCTGGGCGTCGGTGACGGCCAATGCGGCGATCGGCTGGCCCGCGATCGGCTGGGCCATGACCTCGCCGTCGACCATGGCGCCGACATCGACCCCGGTCAGCTCGCCGAAGGCGAAGGCGCCGCCGGCGGTGAGCAGGATGGCGACCGAGGAGGCGCCGAGCGCCTTGCGCACGGTGTCGCCGTTCTTGGCCTGTTTATCGAGCCGTTCCTGCAGGGCGGACTTGCCGCCGCGCTTGAGGCCGAAACCGGTGCGGGCGGGCGGCTCCTCGTTCGGCGACATGGCGGCGCGGGCGGCATCGATGGCCTGGCGCGTCGACGAGGCCCGGCCTTGCGCCGCGGCGGCGCGCAGGGCGCGCTGGTCGACGAAGTCGGTCTCGCCGGCGAAGTCGTCGTGGTCGCCGTCGAAGGCTTCGGGCGCGGTGGCGGCCAGCGCATCCGAAACGTCAGCGCCGCCAAAGCCCTGGCCGAACCCGGCCGGGGTCTGGATCGGCTGCTGAACCGACAGCGGGGTCGACAACGGGGCCGGCTGCCCCGGAGGCGCGAAGACCTGGGGCGGCGGGGCGGCGGCCTCGGCCACCGGCTCGACGCGGCTGCCGAAGGGCGCATCCGGTCCGGGAGCGCCACGGCCGCGCATGACGGCGTCGAACACGGCGTCAGGCGTCAGCACTTCACCCGAGACCGGGCCGGACGCGGAACCGGAGGCGGGCGCCGGCTCCGGCGCGAACACGCGGGGCTCGGGATCCGGCGGGGCCAGGTCCGCCGACCAGGCCTGCTGGGCGGCGAACTCGGGGTCGTCGAACACCGGATCGATGAAGGGCCCGTCGGGGAAGGCGGTGTCCGGGAAGGCCGCGGCGCGCCAGTCCGGCTGGACCGGCGCGGGGGCCGGCGCCGGAGCGGCGGGCGCGCTCGGCTCGGCGCGGCGGCCGATGCTGTCGCGGGCCTCGGCGATCAGGGCGGCGGTGCGCTCCTCCGACATCCGCATGCGCTCGGCCAGCTCGCCCGAGGCGCGGTCGTAGCGCTGCTCGGCGCGGTTCGAGCTGTCGGCCAGGCGCCGGCCGATGTCCTCGAGCGCCAGGGCCGAGCGCCGCTCGGACTCGGCGATGCGTTCGCTCAGGCGATCGGAGATGCGGGTGATCTCGCCGCCCAGCTTCTCCAGCGCCAGGGCGTGGCGATCGTCGGCCGCGACCATGCGCTGCTCGATGCCCTGGGCGAAGCGGCCCATGTCGGACTCGACCTGGCGGCTCAGCTGCTCGAAGCGGGCCGGAGCCTCGGTCTCGATGGCGCCGACGCGGTTGTTCAGGTTCTCGGCGATGCGCAGGACCTCGCGGCCCATGGCCTCGACGGCCTTGGCCGAGCGTTCCTCGGACGCCTTCACCGACTCGCCGATGGTCAGCAGGGCTCGCTCGATGCGGTCCATCCGGCCTTCCGTCTCGGCGGTGTCGAGGCGGCGGATCATCTCGGCGCGGTTGGCCTCGACCGAGCGGCTCAGGGTCTCGGCCAGCTTCTCGAAGCGGGCGGCCTCGCGCGCGCCCTCGGGCTCGACGCGCGACTCGGCGGCGCGCAGGCGCTGGTCCAGGCCGGCGAAGGACCGCTCGAGCGAACGCAGGGCTTCCGTGGTGCGGGTCTGGGCGGCGTCGAGACGCTGACCGACCTGGGCCAGCAGCTCGCTGCCGGCGCCGGGGCCTGCCGCCTTCTCGATCGACTCCATGCGCTGACGCAGGTCGTTGATGCCGGTGCGCTGGCGCTCCTCGATGTCGTAGAGGCGGCCGGCCAGGGTCCCCAGGCTGGTGTCGATCTTGCCGAAGGTCTCGAGCGTCTGCGGCCCGACCTCGTTCTCGAATTTGCGCAGGCGGCGGTGCCCCTCGCGGAGCTCCTCGGCCATGTCGTCGAGGCGGCGGCCCGACGTGCGGCCGTTCTGGTCCTGGTCGTCGAGCCGGCGGACGATGCCCGAGACGGCCTGGTCGACGCCCTGGATGGCCACGGTCGAGCGGCGCTCGGCGGCTTCCAGCCGACCGGCGATGGCGTCGATCGAGGCGGCGAGTCGGTGCAGCAGGTCCTCGCCAGGACCATAGGCGTCATCCAGACGGCGCGAGCGCGTGCGGCGTTCGTAGCTGTCGGACGCATGCGGACGGCGGGTCAGGGGGACGACGCCCTCCTCCTCGGTTCCGTCTTCCATGATCATGGAATTGAGCCACTCGCCCAGCGTCATGCCGGAGCGGCGGGCGAGGTCCTTGGCGATCTCGCGCGCACGGGGTTCGATCCCCTTTACGCTCCATGGCGCGGCTGCGCTCACTGATTCGCCTCCCGACCTTTGACTCGACGCTACCCATCCAAATCAGGGGTGTAAACGTGCCGTTAACCCCAAGATGTAGGGGGCTGCCCAGGTTCCTGTGGACAGCCCAACTTCACCGCGAACGAGTCTCACGCCGCGTCGGTTAACGCGTGCTTAAGTTTAACGCCTGAGAAAGGATTTGGACGCTTGCGCTTCGCACACGGCGAAGCCACTTCGCGCGCATGACCCTGACAGTCACCCTCGGCCTGATCGCGGCCACCCTCATCCTGACCGTTTTCGCCGGCTGGCGCGGGGCCCGACCGTCGCAGCCGCACCAGGGCGTTCGCATGGTTCCGTGGCGCTTCATCATGCTGTTGTCGGCGGCTTTTCTGGTGCTGTTGCTGGTGCACCTGGGCGCCCTGCTCGGCGTGCCGCAGCGGACGCCCTAGGAAAGCGCGGCAGGGAACCTCGAACAGAAAACCGCCTTTCCAGTCGACCCCATCGATCAGGAGAGAGCCGAGATGTCCGACAAAGTGCTGACCGCCCGTGAGGCCGAAGAAGAGTTCTGGGAGCACCTGCGGAAGTCCAACACCGGCATGCTCGGGCTCGACCAGCCCGGCTATCACAGCCAGCCGATGACCGCCTTCCGCGAGGAGGAGACCGGGACGATCTGGTTCTTCACCCGCGACGACACCGACCTGGCCAAGGACGCGGCCCTGCCCGATCAGTCCGCCATGTTCACCTACGGCTCGAAGGACCAGGAGGTCTGGGCCTGCATCCACGGGACCCTGACCCGGGTGCACGACCGCGAGCGGATCGACCGCTTCTGGAACCCGATCCTCGCCGCCTGGTATCCCGAGGGCAAGGACGACCCGCACCTGACCCTGCTGCGCTTCGACGCCGACGACGGCCGCATCTGGGTGTCAAAACAGGGCCCGGTCCGCTTCTTCTACGAGATCGCCAAGGCGAACCTGACCAAGACGCTCCCGGACGCGGGCGACGTCGTGGACGTGAAGCTCAATTGAGCCACCGCCGGCGGCGGCCAAGTGGCTAGTGGCTAGTGGCTGGTGGCTGGTGGCTAGTGGGTTTGACGCTGAGGCGTTCACCGTCAACGGGGAGCAGCGCCACGCGCGCCGCCTCCACGGCGGTGGCCAGCCACCAGCCACTAGCCACCCGGCCGCCGCTCAGCTTCCGGCGAAACACCACGCCAGCACCGCCTTCTGCGCGTGGATGCGGTTCTCGGCCTCGTCCCAGACTAGGGAGCGCGGGCCGTCGATGACCGCGTCGGTGACCTCCTCGCCGCGGTGGGCGGGCAGGCAGTGCAGGAAGACCGCGTCCGGGTTGGCCTGCTCCATCAGGGCCTCATCCACGCCGTAACCGTCGAACGCCTCCAGGCGCTCTTCGTAGTCCTGGTCACCCATCGACACCCAGGTGTCGGTGACCACCACGTCGGCGCCCTGGACGGCTTCCTGCGGGTCGCCGGTCAGCATGACGTGGTTGCCGCCCTTGGCGAGGTCGTGCAGGTCCGGGTGGTATTCCGCCGGACAGGCCACCTGCAGGCGGAAGCCGAACTTCGGCGCCGCGTGCATGAAGCTGTGGCAGACGTTGTTGCCGTCCCCGACCCAGGCCACCGTCTTGCCGGCGATCGGCCCGAGATGCTCCTCGATGGTCAGCAGGTCGGCGAGGATCTGGCACGGGTGCGAGCGGTCGGTCAGGCCGTTGATCACCGGCACGGTCGAGACGCGGGCGAAGCGCTCGACGTCCTCGTGGTCGTTGGCGCGGATCATCACCGCATCGACCATGCGCGACAGAACGCGGGCGGTGTCCTCGACCGGCTCGCCGCGACCCAGCTGCATGTCGCCGGCGTTGGCGATGATCGAGGCCCCGCCGAGCTGGCGGATGGCGGCGTCGAACGAGAAGCGCGTGCGGGTGGAGTTCTTCTCGAACACCATGGCCAGGACGCGGTCCTTGGCCGGCGCGTCGGCGTCCGCGCGGCCCTGCGGCCAGCCCTTGCGGGCCTGCTTGCGGGCGTGGGCGTCGTCCAGGATGGCGCGCAGATCTTCGGCTTCGAGCCGATAGATGTCGAGGAAGTGGCGGACCATGCTCAGGCTCCCGTTCAGGCCGCAGCCATCTTCTGACGCGCCACCTCGCAGGTGCGCTCGAAACGCTCGACCGCCTCGCGGGCCTCGTCGAGGGTCAGGATCAGCGGCGGCAGGATGCGCACGCAGTTGTCGCCGCCGCCGGCGACCAGCAGCTGCTGCGTGTCGCGGGCCCAACCCATGAATTCGCGATTGTTGGGCACCAGCTTGACGCCGATCAGCAGGCCCTTGCCGCGGACGTCGACGATGACGTCCGGGAAGCGCTGCTGCAGGCCGTGCAGCTGCTGCTTCAGATAGCCGGCGACCTCGTTGACGTGGGCCAGGGTCTCAGGCGCCGACAGCTCCGAGAAGGCGGCCTGGCCGACAGCCATGGCCAGCGGGTTGCCGCCGAAGGTCGAGCCGTGGACGCCGACGGTCATGCCCTTGGCCGCGTTCGCAGTGGCCAGGCAGGCGCCGACCGGGAAGCCGCCGCCCAGGGCCTTGGCCACGGCCATGATGTCCGGGGTCATGCCGGCCCATTCGTGGGCCCACAGCTTGCCGGTCCGGCCCATGCCGCACTGGACCTCGTCGAAGATGATCAGCACGCCGGTCTCGTCGGCCATCTGGCGCATCCAGCGCAGCTCTTCGTCCGGCGTGGCGCGGCAGCCGCCCTCGCCCTGCACGGGCTCCAGGATGATCGCGGCCGTGGTCGGGTTGCGGAAGGCGGCCTCGAGCGCGGCCTTGTCGCCCCAGATCAGCTGGTGGAAGCCCTCCATCTTGGGCCCGAAGCCCTCGGTGTAGGACGGGTTGGCCGCGGCGTTGATCGCGCCATAGGTCCGGCCGTGGAACGAGCCGTCGAAGCCGTAGATGTCGATCCGCTCGGGCTGGCCGTTGGCGACGTGGTGCTTGCGCGCCGTCTTCAGCGCGCACTCGACGGCTTCCGTGCCCGAGTTGGTGAAGAAGACCACGTCGGCGAACGACTTCTCGCACAGCATGTCGGCGAGGGCTTCCTGGCCGGGGATGCGGAAGATGTTGGAGACGTGCCAGAGCTTCTCGGCCTGGTCCTTGACCGCCTGCACCAGCTTCGGATGGGCGTGGCCCAGGCCGTTGGTCGAGATGCCGGCGACGCAGTCCAGGTATTCCGTCCCGTCCGTCGCCCACAGACGCGCGCCCAGACCACGGTCCACTTCCAGCGGCGCGCGGTTGTAGACACCCATCAGATGTTCTTGGGACACGGGACTGGCCTCCAGAAGAGAGACGGCCCCGCCCCACCCAGGCTTGAGACTGGGCGCGACGGAGCCGGAAAAAGGGTCAGGCCTTGTCGGACGACGCCCCGGGTTAGTCAACACCGCGGCCGAGACGGCCTTCCGCGGTCACCTTCGCCACAAGGGCGCGGATTTGATCGATCTGATTGGCGCCTGCGTCGAGAAACCGGATCGGCAAGGCGAAGGCCGAGATTGGCGTCCCCTGAAACAGGAAGCGGTCCTGCTCTTCCCGCACCAGAATAATCGCCTCCCAGCGCACGCTCGTCAGGAAGAAGCCGTCCCCGAAACTGATGCCGTCGTCGTCGAGCCGCCAAGTGTTGGCGAGCGCCCAGGTCGGCGACTTGCGCCACTCCGCCTGAGCAGCCCGCCGAACCACAGCGAGCGCCAGGCGCCGAAGGACGAACGCGGCCACCACAGTACAGAGCAGGACGAAGTGCAGCCTACGATCGTCGCTCAGAAGCAATGTGGCGACGATCAGGACCCACGGAACTGCGTAGGTAATCCAGCCTGGAATGCCGATGGTCCAGCGCAGCGCACCAAGCGCCCGGGGAGGCCGCTCGGCCTCCGGGACCGGCCTGGGAACCTTGATCTCAATCAAAGGAGCAGACCCAGTGAAGCGAGACTTTGTAACACGATGACGCCCCCCTCAGAGCGAAGCCCCGGCTAGCGGCTCCAGCCGTAGCACAGCCACAGCACGACGGCCCTCAGCTCTTCAGCCGCCAGCCCGACTTGAACACCCGCCAGCAGGCGTAGGCCATGATCAGGGTCAGCAGGCCGCTCATGATCACGCCGACGAGCAGGTTGCTCTCCGCATGGCCGATGAAGCCGTAGCGGAAGCCGTCGATCATGTAGAAGATCGGGTTGAAGTGGCTGATCGTCGCGAACGGCTCGGGCAGGTTGTCGACCAGGTAGAAGGTGCCGCTCAGGAAGGTCATCGGCATGATCAGGAAATTCTGGACCGCCGCCAGCTGATCGAATTTCTCGGCCCAGAGGCCGGCGAAGACGCCGATCATGCCCATCATCAGCGAGGCGGTCAGGCTGAACCACAGGATGGCCGCGACATTGGCGACGCCCAGCCGCGCGAACGGCAGGACGCAGATCGCCGTCACCAGCCCGACGACGATGCCCCGCGTGGCCGCCCCCAGCGAGAAGCCGATGGTCAGCTCCAGCGGGCTCAGCGGCGGCGTCAGGAAGTCCGTCGACGTGCCCATGATCTTGGCCTGGATCAGGCTGGACGAGGCGTTGGCGAAGGCGTTGTTGAGGATGGCCATCATGATCAGGCCCGGCGCCACGAACTCGGCGAAGGGCGTGTTGTGGATCGGCGGCCGGGCGTCCTTCAGGGCGACGACGAAGACCAGCATGTAGAGCAGGGTGGTGACCACCGGCGCCGCCACCGTCTGGGCCCCGACCTTCCAGAACCGCCGCACTTCCTTGAGATACAGGGTCTTCACCCCTTCCCAGTTCACCCCGTTGTAGCGGCGCGGCTGCGGCAGGCCCGAGGGCCGGGTCGAGATCAGGTCGGTCATGGGGGGCCAGATGCGGCGGCAGGGGCCGGAGCGCAAGGGGTCAGGCTCCGGCGGCAGCTGAGTGGCTAGTGCCTAGTGGCTAATGGTTGGCGGCGGTTGTCTGCGGGGGGCAGCACGGCGCCCGCCGCTTCCCCGGCGGTGGCCAGCCACTAATCACGAGCCACTCGCTACTCAGCCGCCGCCACTGCCCGCCCCCGTTCACACCACCTTAACCATACAAGATGTGGTTCCTGTGGACGGACCAATTCGCACATATTGCGTGTTTTAAGAGGTGGTTTACGATTGGTGGTAGGTCGAGGGCTCCGGAGGGACCCCGCGACCCAAGATGTTGAATCCGGGACCGGAGGGACACCATGACCGCAGGTTGGACAGAAGATCGCGTCGGCGCGCTCAAGAAGCTGTGGCTGGAAGGCCAGTCGGCCAGCCAGATCGCCAAGCAGCTCGGCGGCGGCGTGACCCGCAACGCCGTCATCGGCAAGGTGCACCGCCTGGGCCTGTCGGGCCGCGCCGCGCCGTCGCAGCCGGCTCGCGCCACCTTCCGCCCGTCGCGCCCGCGTCCGGCGGCCCCGCCGCCCCAGGCGCCGTCGGCTCCGCGCCGCATCGAGGCCGTGCAGCCGCGTCCGGCCGCCGCTTCGTCGGTTCCGGCTCCGATGCCCGACCTGCCGGGCACCGCCACGGTCATGACCCTGGGCGCCCACATGTGCAAATGGCCGATCGGCGATCCGTCCTCGAACGAGTTCAGCTTCTGCGGCCGCCGCTCTTCGGAAGGCGTCTACTGCATGGAGCACGCCCGCGTCGCCTACCAGCCGCAGGTCCGCAAGGGCGGCAAGGACGGCGCCGCCGAACTGGCCCGCTCGCTGCGCCGCTACATTTAAGGGCGCTATCGCTCGCGACGCGGTCGCTCACTGCTTGAGCGCCGCGCGAAGCGCCCAGCCCGCGTCGGGTCGAGAAGGCGGAGCCTTCTGACCGCGGGCGAACAAAAAATGGTCTTTCGACCGACACGAATGGCTCCTAGAGGGGCCGCCGTCCGCCTCTGGGCCGCCCCGCACGCGGCCTGAGAGTCCGGGGCGGGGCTGCGGTTCATCCGGGTTGACGCAGCCCCGTCGCCTGCCCTGCCCTGAAAGGCCCGCCGCCCGGCGGGCTTTTTCTTTTGGGACCCGCCCTCAGTTCAGCACCCGCCGCTCGCCCGGGACATCCAGGCTGAAGCCGGGGATGGCCACTTCGAACATGCGTCCGCTCGGATCGGTCATGGTGTAGTGGCCGACCATGGAGCCGGTCGGCGTGCCCAGCGGACAGCCCGAGGCGTAGGCGTAGCTCTCGCCCGGCTTGATCACCGGCTGCTCGCCGACGACGCCGGTCCCCCTAACCTCCTCGACCCGGCCGCGCCCGTCGGTGATCAGCCAGCAGCGCGCCATCAGTTGCACCGTCTCGGCCGACAGGTTCACGATCTCGATCTGATAGGCCCAGACCCAACGCCCGCCGTCCGGGTCGGACTGCCCCGCCAGATAGGACGGCCGGACGCGAACCAGGACGCCGTCGGTCTCGGCTTCGTAGGCGGGAGTGTCATGCATAGCGCCATGGTCGCCTTCGCGCCTCTCAGGTCAAGCGGAGACACGACAGAGGGGAGACGCGCCGCGGAATCGTGTAAGCGAAACCCATGCAGACCTTTGAGACCCCCGTCCCCGGCATCCTGCCGTCCCAGTCCATCGAGGCCCTGATCGCCGGCGGCGCGATCGTCTCGGAAACCCCCTTCGACGCCGACCAGGTGCAGCCCGCGAGCCTGGACCTGCGCCTGTCCGACCGCGGCTGGCGCGTGCGCGCCTCCTTCCTGCCCGGCCGCCGCAAGGTCGAGGACCGCATCGCCGACGTGAAGATGCACGCCATCGACCTGTCGCCCGGCTATGTGATGGAGAAGGGCTGCGTCTACATCGTCCAGCTGCAGGAGCGGCTGAGCCTGCCCAAGGGGCTGATCGCCCGGGCCAATCCCAAGAGCTCGACCGGCCGGGTCGACGTCTTCGTCCGCCTGCTGACCGACGCCGGCGCCAGCTTCGACGACGTCGAGGAGGGCTATGAAGGCCCGCTGTACCTCGAGATCGCGCCCCAGACCTTCTCCATTCTGGTCCGTCCGGGCACCCGCCTGAACCAGCTGCGCCTCAAGGCCGGCCAGCCGCCGAAGCTGGAGACCCGCAGCGTCGGCGTCGACCTGGAGGGGCCGGATGGCGCCATCGTCGGCTTCCGCGGCCGCCGCCACGCCGGCGTCGTCGACCTGGACCGCATCGACGGCCACGATCCGCGCGACTTCTGGGAGCCGCTGGCGGTGCGCCGCGGCGAACTGCTGCTGGATCCGGGCGAGTTCTACATCCTGGCCTCACGCGAGGCTGTCGAGATCCCGGTCATGCAGGCCGCCGAAATGACCCCGATCGACCCCTCGGTCGGCGAGTTCCGTGTCCACTACGCCGGCTTCTTCGATCCGGGCTTCGGCACCGACGAGGCCCACGGCGCGGGCTCCAAGGGCGTGCTGGAGGTGCGCACCCACGACACCCCCTTCCTGCTCGAGCACGGCCAGATCGTCGCCCGCCTGGTCTATGAACCCCTGACCGAGCGTCCGTCGCGCCTCTACGGCGAAGGCGGCAGCCACTACCAGCGCCAGGGCCTCAAGCTCTCGAAACACTTCCGCCCCTGGGGGTGACGGGAACTCAGCCATAAGGCTGACGTTCAGCGGTCATGAAAAAGTCAGTTGGCGTTCTGGCCCTGTTCGTGCAGGGTTTCGGGGACGTTAGCGGACTTAAGGGGACCGTTGATGCGACCGGTGGCGTTGAGTTTGTGGGTTCTGGCGACGGCGGCCGTAGCGGCGCCGAGCTTCGCTATGGGCGTCCCGGCTCGCCAGGTCGCGATCGCCGACACCTGGCGCGTCCAGGCCGAACGGCCCTCGACCGCGTCCGATCTTGTGGACCGCGAAAACCGCAGCGCCCGCTTCGCCGCCGCTGGCGAGCAGCCGCGTGACGAGGCCGACCGCTGGATCGGCTATGCCCCGAATCGGGACAGGTCCCAGCCTTGGGCGGCCTCGTCCAATCGGGATGTCTGGATTCCCGGCGACAGCTACAGCGATCGCGTCCGCCTGCGCACCGAAGGCGCCGTCCGCCGCGCCGACGGCGCCCCGGTGCCCGTGGGTCCGCTGGACGCCGCCGCCTATGAGGCAGAGCACTACGACGTAACCTACAGCCGCGGCTGGACCGAGACGCTCGGGCAGACCGAGAACGGCCTGGACGTCACCCTGTCGCCCCATGTCGGCGTCGGCGTCGGCAGCCGCGGCGACGTCACCGAGGCAGGGGCCACCCTGCGCATCGGTCGCGACCTCGACCGTCTGGTGCCCGATGGCGAGGACGCCTTCGGCGAGCGCCCGCGCTGGTACGTCTACGCCGCCGGATCCGGCCGGGCCGTGGGCTACAACTGGGCCCGCAACCGCGACGGCGACTACGACCGCTCGGGCGTGACCCACGAAGAGTCCGGCTCCTTCCTCGGCGACGCCTCGCTCGGCGTGGCGGTGCGCCGGGGCGTCGTGCACGGCTCGGTCGGCCTGGTCTATCGCGAGATCGAAGCCAACGGCATGCGCGCCATGGACGGCGTCGACACCGACGTCTCCGAGGGCCTGATCGCCGTGCAGATCAGCATCAAGCCGGAGTAGGTCGCGGCGGCCGGCGCGACCAAGGCGACTATGCAAGTCCGCCAACCCGTTGAGTTTCCACGCGCCGACCGCCCGTTGAGCGTCATTTTCGCGCGTCCCGCTCCGCCCCGCTCATAATGCCCCCGCGCCGCCCGGCCGGACACGGCGCGCTGGTCTTTGACACGACGTCGCTCGCCGGCTCCGGGCGATTTCAGACGATTCAGACGATTCAGACTCTGTTTTTCGCACGCCGCCTGACCGGCCGTTTCAGACCATTCAGACGATTCAGACTCTGTTTTTCGACGCTCGGCCCAAACGGGCCGCCCAGCCGCGGCTACTCCGTCCGCGCCACGCCCTCGCGCCGGTCGTCCGCGCCGCCGTCCCAGCGCCAGCGCCCGTCCGGGCCCTGCCGCCACAGGCCGCCATGCAGCCCGGAGTTCTCGGCGTCGTTGGGCCGCAGCGCGACCCCGCGTCCGTCCAGGGCGTCGCGCAGCGCCGGGTCGAACCGCTCGGTGTCACCGCGGAAGGCGTCCCCGCGGGCCACCAGGTTCGGCAGGTCGATGGCCTTCTGCATCGGCAGGCCCCAGTCCAGCAGACCGATCAGCGCCTTGGCGTCATAGGCCAGGATCGCCGGGCCGCCCGGCGAGCCGACGGCGCCCAGCAGCCGGCCGTCCTGGTCCAGGATCAGCACCGGCGACATCGACGAACGCGGACGCTTGCCGGGCGCCACCGCATTGGCCGCCTCACCGCCGTCCGGCCGGGTCGGGCTGAAGGAGAAGTCGGTCAGCTGGTTGTTGAGGAAGAAGCCCGCCGCCATCCGGCCCGAGCCGAACACGCTCTCGACCGTGGTGGTCATGCTGACCGCGTCGCCCTCGGCGTCGACGATGACGAAGTGGGAGGTCCCGGCCGGCTCGTTCGTATAGTCGAGCGCCGCGAACACCCCGCCCGGCGGCGTGCCCGCCTGGGCCGCGCCGGTCAGGCCGGGGGCCAGGGCGGCGCGGCTGGCGACATAGTTCGGGTCCAGCAGGCCCTGCACAGGCACGCGGGTGAAGGCCGGATCGCCGACGAAGCGGTCGCGGTCGGCGTACATCAGCCGCTGCAGCTGGCCGAAGGCGGTCCAGGCCGCGGCGCTGTCGGGGCCTTCGCTGATCGCCGGGGTCTGCTCGGCCATGGCCAGCAGCTGCAGCAGGGCGACGCCGCTGGCCGGGGGCGGCGGCACGCAGATCATGTAGACCTTGTACGGCCGGCACAGCGCCCCGCGCTCGCGCGCCTCATAGGCCGCCAGATCCTCCAGCGTCAGCCCGCCCGGGCGCGGGCTCGCCCCGACCGCCGCAACGATCTCGCGGGCGATGCGGCCGCGGTAGAAGACCTCCGGCCCGCCCGCCGCCAGCTCGGCCAGGGTGCGCGAATAGTCGGCGTTGATCAGGGTGTCGCCGGCGGCATAGCGGGTCCCGTCCGGCTTGGTGAAATAGGCCGTGGCCGCCGGCGTGCGCGCCTGTCCGCCCTGCCCGGCGATGAAGCCGGCCAGGCGCGGGCTGACCACGAAGCCCTCGCGCGCCAGCCGCTCGCCGTCGATGAACAGGTCGCCCCAGGGCAGCTTGCCGTAGCGCTTCTGCACATAGCCGAGCATGGCCACGACGCCCGGCGCTCCGGTCGAGCGGCCGCTGAGCACCGCCTCCCCGAAGGGCAGCGGGCGGCCGTTCTCGTAGAACAGCTCAGGCGTCGCCGCGGCCGGGGCGGTTTCGCGCCCGTCGAAGCTGGTCACGACCCCGGTCTCGGCGTCGTACAGCATCATGAAGGCCCCGCCGCCCAGTCCCGAAGACTGCGGCTCGACCAGGCCGAGCACCGCCTGCACCGCCACCGCGGCGTCGACCGCCGAGCCGCCCTCGCGCAGCACCCGCATGCCGGCCTCGACCGCATAGGGGTTGGCGGCGGCCACGAACGGCCCCTTGGCCGGCGGCCTCGCGGCGACCGCGGGCGCCTCGGCGGCGGGGGCGCGGGTCTGCGCAGCCCCGCTCCCGGTCCCCCCGCTGGCGCACCCCGACAGGACCAGACCCACGACGACGACGGCGGCCGTCAGCGGGCGGGCGAAAGCGGACAGGGGGAAACGCGAGACGGTGCGCAGGCTGGAGATCATCGGCAATCCGGGCGGCGGCGGCGGGGAGAGGGCCCAACTTGGCGCGCCCCGCGCCCTCGTGAAACCCCTGCCCGTGAAATCATCTCAGAAAGGCGATTTTCCACCCTTGCCCCCCTGCGCCCCGTCCGCTAGATAGCCGCCTCGCCGTTCGCGGCCGTGCGCACCCGTAGCTCAGCTGGATAGAGCACCAGACTACGAATCTGGGGGTCAGGAGTTCGAATCTCTTCGGGTGCGCCACTTTCTCTCCCGTCATCACAACGCGCTGGGCTCCGTCAGAGAATGTCGGAGATCCGAACTCCGCGATGACATGAAGAATGCGCTGCTGGGGCCAGCCGGCTCTGGTGGATGCTGAGGGCTCGGGCGAGGCTTCCGAGATATAACCCCGCCCTTCTCGCGCCGTTGGCGCAGCCCACAGCGCCGGACGCTGGACGGTTATGCGTTGATCTGGGTGATCGGGTCGCGGTGGCTGCGCAGGTCGCGGGCCGCCTGCGCCCCCTTGCTGCTGCTGGCCTTGGTCGCGGCCGCGGCGCTTGGAACGGAGCGAAAGCTGGCCCCCCCTGTGCGGTCGACGGATCGCCGCCGCCCTGCCGACCAGGGCGCTGCGAGACGTCAGGCGACCGCCTTGGCGGCGCGAGCCTCGGCGCTGGCCACCTCGCGTTCGGCCTGGGTGAAACCGTACTCGGGCACGATCGCCCCGGCCGGATCCGATACCGAGTCCCAGGCGGCCTGCAGCTGCTGGCCGGCGTCGGCGGCGCCGCCGATGTATTCGCCCGCCGTCAGGGTGACGTAGGCGCGGGCGAAATGGCCGGCGCCGGCGCAGACGATGGCGCGGGTCGGCGCGTCCTCGGACACTAGGGGCAGCAGGGCCGGGCTGACCAGGGCCGGGTCGAGCTGCTGCAGGCTGGCCTCGGACAGCACGCCCGCAGTCATCTGGGTGGCGGCGGTCGGGGCCAGGCAGTTGACGCGAACGCCGTATTTCTCGCCCTCGATGGCCAGGGTCTGCATCAGTCCGACGAGCGCCATCTTGGCGGCGCCGTAGTTGGCCTGGCCGAAATTGCCGTAGAGGCCCGACGAGGACGTGGTCATGACGATGCGGCCGTAGCGCTGCTCGCGCATCACTTCCCAGACCGCCTTGGAGCAGACGGCCGCGCCCATCAGGTGGACGTCGACCACCAGGCGGAAGTCGTCCAGGCTCATCTTGGCGAAGCTCTTGTCGCGAAGGATGCCGGCGTTGTTGACGAGGATGTCGATGCGGCCCCAGGCCGCCAGCACGCCCTCGACCATGGCCTGGACGGCGGCCTCGTCCGTCACCGAACCGGCGAAGGCGAGGGCCTGGCCGCCGGCCGCCGTGATCTCGCCGGCGACCGTCTCGGCCGCGGCGAGGGTCAGGTCGTTGACGGCGACCTTTGCGCCCTGGCGGGCCAGATAGAGGGCGTGCTGGCGGCCCAGTCCGCCGCCCGCACCAGTCACGATCGCAATACGCCCGTCGAGCGTCATGGGTGTCTCCAGTCTTGTAGGGATCAGGGGCCCGGTCGGGCCTAGTGGGCGGCGGGCTTGCAGATGCTCATGAAGCCCGCGGCCATGAAGGTGGCCATGCGGTCCTTCACGGCGCTGAAGTCGTCGGAATCGCACAGGCCGCCGGAGAGCCGGTTGATCCGGCCGGTGCGGGCCAGGGTCAGCATCAGGGCGCCGGTGACGAAGTGGTAGCCCCAGAAGATGTCCTCCTCGGCGCAGCCGGGCAGGGCCTTCTTGAGCAGGTCGATCAGGCGCAGCACGACCGGGTCGAAGTGCAGATCCATCAGCTCGGCGCCGTAGGTGGTGTTCGACACCTGGGCGCCCAGGGCGCCGTAGTTCTTCCAGTTCTCACCGCCCTGGCTGTAGAGGTCCAGGTCGGTGTCCAGGAAGGCGCGGAGGGCGCCCTCGATCGTCGGCTTGCCCTTGGTGGCGGCGTCATAGTCGTCCAGCGCCTTCATCCGCAGGGCGATCGTCACCTCGGCCCGACGGGCGATGACGGCGTCGAACAGCTTCTTCTTGTCGGTGAAGTAGTAGTTCAGCAGCGTGTGGTGCACGCCGACGCGCTGGGCCACGTCCTTCAGGGTGACGCCGTAAAGGCCGTGCACCGAGAACAGATACTCGGCCGCGTCGAGGATCTGCTCCATCTTGTCGGCGCGCTGCTCGACCTTGGTGCGGCGCCCGCGCGCCTTGGTCGGCTCGACCGCTTCGGTCGGAGCGCGCCCGGACGCCTCGGAGCTCTGTTCAGGAACCGCCATATTCAACTCTCAATCGCATCTTGTCGATTTTGCCTGTCGACGCCAGCGGCATCCGGTCCAGGCGAATGATCTCGTCGGGAATCCACCACGGCGCGACCCTTCCGCGCAATGGCGCCAGCACGTCTTCGTCGCTTGCGTCTCCCGTTTCACGTGTCTGGATCACCAGCACCGGCCGCTCGCCCCATTTGGCGTCGGAGCGGCCGATCACAGCGGCGAGCGAGACCGAAGGGTGCTCGTTGACGATGGCCTCGATCTCGGCGGGGTTGATCCACTCGCCGCCTGACTTGATGAGGTCCTTGGCGCGACCGGTGATCACCAGGTCGCCGTCCGGATCGATCCGGGCCAGATCACCGGTGGGGAACCAGCCGTCATCGTCGGTGGCGCTGTCCGCCTGCCCGAAATAGCGCTCGACCACGGAGGCGCCGCGCACGCGCAGGTGCCCCTCGCCGCCGCGTTGGTCCGCTAGGGGACGCCCCTCGGCGTCGGTCAGCAGCAGGTCCACGCCGAAGGCCGGGCGGCCTGACACCTGCGGCGAGCGGCCGGGATCGCCGGGCGCCGCGCAAACGCCCAGAGGCGACAGCTCGGTCATGCCCCAGCTCATCTGCACCGTGGCGCCGAGGCGGGCCTCGATCCGCTCCATCAGCGCCGGCGCCATGGGGGCGCCGCCGACCAGCACCCGCTTCAGCGAGGGCGTGTCGCCGCCGTGAGTCTCGAGATGCTCGACCAGCCCCAGCCAGACGGTGGCGATGCCGACGGCGACGGTGACCTTTTCGCTGTTGATCAGTCGCGCCAGCCGCGCGCCGTCCAGCTCGCGGCCCGGCAGGACAAGGCGCGCGCCGACCGCGGGACCGGCGAAGGGCAGGCCCCACGCATTGGCGTGGAACATCGGCACAGCGGTCAGGACGGTGTCGCCGCCGCCCAGCCCCATGACGTCCGCCTGCAGCTGACGCAGGGTGTGAAGCGAGCTGGAGCGATGCGTGTAGGTCACGCCCTTGGGCGCGCCGGTCGTGCCCGAGGTGAAACAGAGTCCGCAGGGGGTCGTCTCGTCGAAACCGCCCCAGACGCCGTCCGGACCGTCAGCGGCGATCCGCCCCTCGAGCGCGTCGACGTCCTCGTCCGATCCGGCGGCCCCGTCGATGACCAGCACCCGCTCCAGCGAACGCGTGCGGTCGGCGACCCGGCGGGCCAGGGGCGCCAGATCGGCGCTGGCGATGAGGATGCGCGCCTCCGACTGGCTGACCATGGCCGCCAGCTGGGTCTCGGTCAGTCGCGGGTTCAGCGTGTGGCACACCGCCCCCATGCCCATGATCGCGTACCAGGCCTCGACATGGGACTGGGTGTTCCAGGCCAGGGTGGCGACGCGATCGCCGCACCGCACGCCGAGGCCCTCCAGCACGCCGGAGACCTTCAGGGCGCGGCGGCGGATCTCGGCGTAGCCGGTCCGCACGACTCGCTCACCCTCATGGGCCGTCACCACCTCGACGTTCGGATGCCATTTGGCGGCGTGATCCAGGAACTTGTCGAGCGTGAGGGCGAAGGCCTGCATTTCGCCGTCGATCATGGGCAGGTCGCGGAGGCTGGCGGCACGGGCGCGGCGACGATGCCGACCGCCCAGTTCCAGGGCGTGCTCCCGGCGGCGCGGCGGCGGCACACTTCGGCCTCGCGCAGCTCGAACATGCCGGGCATGACCCGTTCGCGCACCACCGGGCCGTCCTCGAAGGCCATATAGGCCCGGGCCTGTCCGTAGGCGGGCCAGTCGGGCTGGTCCGGCGCCGTGGGAACCCCGGTCCGGGCGAAATTCGCCCAATAGGCCATCATCGCCGCCGAAAGCCCGCGCTCGGCCTGCGTCTCCGGCGGCATCGGCCAGCGCGGCGGGGCCCGGTCGAAGGCGCCGAAGACATAGGGGATTTCGGCGGCGTGGAAGGCGTGCAGATCGGCCTCGTCCGCGGCCGGATAGCCGTGGTCGAAGAAGTAGAGGAAGGCCGGCTGACCCAGGCGGGTCTGGCCGCGCGACATGCGCTCCGAGGTCCAGCCGTAAAGCGCGTCGCGCGGGGCGGCCAAGACGCTCTCGGCGAGGTCGCTCGACGGATAGAGGGCCAGGAAGGCGTCGGCCAGGTCGCCGTAGCGCTCGCGCACGGCCGCCTCATAGGTCTCGACATCGGCCGGAACCGGCGGGGCCAGGGCGCGCAACGAACGGATCTCGCCGTCGTTGAAGCCGATCAGCAGCGGCACCGGCGCCTGACGGCCCTGGTCGAAGACCGTGACCAGCTGCTCGGGCAGGATCTCGCCGTCGATCGTGCCCCACGGCAGATAGCCGGTCTGCAGCGAAGCCGTGGTCAGCTCCTGGGCGTCCATGGCGCGCAGTTCGGCCAGGCTCTGGCGGCCCAGCTTGCCCTGGAGCCACATCCCGACCGTCTCGGCCGGGAAGTCGCCATAGCGGCTGGAGCGCAGCTCGGGCGTCGACAGCAGATAGGCGCTCTGGGCGATGGCCCGGTCGAACAGGCCGTGCGCCTGGGGCGAGGCCATCAGATAGGCGACGCTGAGCGCGCCGGCGGACTCGCCGGCGATGGTGACGTTGTCTGGATCGCCGCCGAAGGCCTCGATGTTCGCCTGGATCCACTTCAGGGCGGCGATCTGGTCCATCAGGCCGTAGTTGCCGGAGATGTTCTGGCGGGATTCGGCGCTCAATTCCGGATGGGCGAGATAGCCCAGCACGCCGAGGCGGTAGTTGATCGACACCACCATGACGCCGTGCGTCGCCGCCATGCGGGCGCCGTCGTACATGGTCTCGCTGCTGGACCCGGAGGTCAGGGCGCCGCCGTGGATCCACACCAAAACCGGGGCGTCACGCACGCCTTGGGGAGCCCAGACGTTCAGCGACAGGCAGTCTTCGCTCATCACCGGCGCCTCGGCCGGGGCGTAGATGCTGGTTCCGCGCGCGGTCGGCTGGTGACAGGCGGGACCGAACTGGGTCGCGTCGCGCGTCTCGCGCCAGCGCGGCGCCGGGACCGGCGGCTTCCAGCGACGCCAGCCGACCGGCGGCGCGGCGTAGGGGATGCCGCGGAAGACGTCGACCCCGTTGACGGTCTCGCCGCGCACGGACCCGGCCGGCGCGTCGACGACCGGCTGAGCGAGGGCGGAGGCCGGCGCCAGGGCGCCGCCGGCGGCGGCCAGAACGGCCAGGGCGCTGATCGCGAGACGCATCATTGGGCGGCTTCCTTCGCCGCCTGGCGGCGGATCTTTGCGGCGAGACCCAGGAACATCGCGATCGCCAGCCCGTAGAAGGGCAGCAGCGTGTAGAAGGCCATCTGCAGCGAGTTGTCGGGATAGTCGGCCTTAAAGAAATCGCTGGCGGCGCCGACGAAGGTCGGGCCCAGGCCCAGGCCGATCAGGTTCATCACCAGCAGCAGCAGGGCGCCGGACAGGACGCGCTGGTTGGGACGGACCTCCTCCTGCACCAGGGTCACGGCCGGCGACAGATAGAAATAGTTCAGAGCCATGGGGACGGCCAGGAACAGCAGGGAGATCTGCCAGGTCGGAGCCCACACGAAGCCCGCGAAGAAGGGCGCCCCGATCAGCAGGCCGATGGCCGGCAGCCAGGCGTAGGCGGTCTTGGAGCGACGGGCGAGACGGTCGATCAGGCGGCCCGACAGGAACATTCCGATGCTCACGCACACCCCGACCAGCAGGGCGTACCAGACGGCGATTTCCTGCAGGGTCATGCCCTTTTCACGCATCAGGAACAGGGTGGCGAAGTTGAGCGTGGCGTAGGTGATGAACTGGGTCGCGCCGCAGGCCAGGGCCATGCCGCGCAGGACCGGGTTCCCGAAATACATGCGGCAGGTCGACCAGAAGCCGACCTTGGCGACGGGCGCCGCATCGGCCGCGGCGGGCGCCTCGACCTGATCCAGACCGCCCTTCTTCGGCTCGCGCACGAACAGCCAGACGACGGCGGCGGTGAAGACGCCGATGATCCCGACCCAGACGAAGGCGTCACGCCAGGAATAGGCGGCCGCGATCGAGGCGCCGAAGGCGACGCCCAAGGCCTGGCCGATGGGCGGTCCGAGGTTGAACAGGCTCAACGCCGTGCCGCGGGTGCCCGACGGGAAATAGTCCGAGATGATGGCGTAGGACGGCGGCACGCCTCCGGCCTCGCCGACGCCCACGGCCATGCGCGACATCGCCAGTTGGCCGTAGTTGTTGGACAAGCCGCAGGCCGCGGTCGCCGCGCTCCACAGAGCGCAGGAAGCGGCCAGCACCTTCACCCGGTTGGTCCGGTCGGCCAACCAGCCGACCGGGATCGCCAGAATGCAATAGAACAGGGCGAAGTAGAGCCCGCTGATCATCCCCAACTGCCCGTCGGTGACGCCGAGCTCGTCCTGAATCGGCTTGGCCAGGATGGACAGCAGTTGCCGGTCCAGGAAGTTCAGGACGTAGACGAAGCAGAGCACGGTCAGGACGAACCAGGCCCGGGCTCCCGGCCGCGCATGGATGGGCGCGGCCGGGTTTTGGGGATGAACAGACGCGGTCATGATCAGTACTCGTACCCGACGCGGATGCCGATCGTCCGAGGCCGCAGGCGGCCGTAACGACCGTCGATGAAGGCCTCGGGATGGATGTAGTTGATCGAGTGATCGTCGAAGGCGTTCTCGACGTAGGCCGCGACCGTGAACTCCCTGAAAGCGAAGGCCAGGTTGGCGTTCACGAAGGTGTAGCTGTCGGTGTGGTCATAGGTCGGCAGCGGCACGAGCGGACGTCCCGGGGTGTTCGGAAAGGCGTTCGGGAAGCTTCCGACATGGGACACCGCCACGGAGGCGTTGGCTGCGACGCCGGGCGCCGGATCCCACTCATAGTTGACGCGCAGCGAGCCCGAGAATTTGGGCCCCGCCAGCGGCGCCCCGAGCACCGCGCCGGAAATGGCCGCTTCCTGCGGGGTGAGCTCGTCCACTTCGGAGTGGTTCCAGCCGCCGGAAAGAGCCACCATCCAGCCGTCCGCCGGCAGGGCTGTGAGCGAAGCCTCGATCCCCTTGCTGGTCGCGCCGCCGATGTTAGTGGCGAACTGGACCGAGTCCGAGACGCGGTTGGCCTGGACCTGGATGTTGTTCCAGTCGATCCAGTACAGGGCCGCGTCGCCGAGCAGCCGGCCGTCAAACCACCGGCCTTTCACCCCGACCTCGTAGTTGGTCAGTTCGTCCGAAGTCGCGCCGTACGGAATGACGATGTCGGTCGGATCGATGGTGCTGACCCGCCCGGCCTGCGCGTTGACGATCGGCGGGCGGAAGCCCGTCGACACGGCGGCGTAGGTGGTGACCTTTGGCGTCGGTCGCCACGACACGCTCAGACGATATGAGGGCCCTTCCTCCTTGGCCTTCACGCCCTCCGCAGCGGCGTAGGGCCCCGTCACGTTGAGCGGACCCGGCGTCGGGAAGTTGAGAATGGTCGCCCAGTAGGCGCGCGTGAGATAGTCGGAGTTGTACCCGCCGGCCTCGGTGAAGCCTTGAGCGTCCGTCGTGCCGTAGCGCAGTCCGCCCGTCACCCACAGGTCCGGGTTGAAGCGGTAGGTCAGCTCGCCGAAGGCCGCGAGCTCATGCGAGATGAAATGGGAACCGAAGCGCTGATAATACTCGTCGGGCAGGCCGGTGAAGCCTTGGGCGGTCAGGAACGGCTGGTTTGAGCGGTAGTTGTAGTCCACGTCGCGGCGCTTCTTGAAATAGAAGCCCCCGACCGACCAGTCCCACTGACCGCCGGCGTCAGAGACCAGCCGGACTTCCTGGACGAACGTCGAGTCCCAGGCGTCCGCATCCAGGGCGAACGGGAAGGCCTGGGCATAGGTGCCGGCCAGATCGACGTAGAACAGACCGGTGTAGTCCGAATAGGTCGACGAGCTGGTCAGACGCGCGCCGTCGAACTGGTAGTCGAAGGTGGCGTTGTAGTTCGTCATGTCGCTCTGGAAGAGGTCCGGGCGATCCGTTTGCCGCACATATTCGCCGAGGTTCGGATTGGTTAGCGACGCGTCGTGAGGATTGGAAATCTCGCGCGAGAACATCAGTCGCGCGGTGAACCGGTCGGTCGGCTCCCACTGCAGGATGGCGCGACCACCGTACTGAACCAGGGTGTTGGCGTTCTCGATGCCGGTGCCGATGTTGTCGACCCAGCCCTCTTCGTTGCGTGAGAAGCCGACGATACGCAGCGCCAGTTGATCCTCGATCAGCGGCACGTTCAGCATGCCGCTGTAGCGCTGGATCAGGCCGCCCTCTTCCATCACCCCCAGGTCCACCAGGGCGGAGGCGTCGAACCCGGAGGCGTCAGGGTCGTGCGACAGGATACGCAGGGCGCCGGCCAGTGATCCGGAACCGAACAAGGTGCCCTGCGGCCCTCGCAGGAACTCGATCCGCTCGATGTCGTAGAGGCTGGGGTCGAGAATGGTCGAGTTGCCGTTCGACGAGATCGGCAGTTCGTCCAGATAGATGGCGACCGTGCTCTGCAGGTTGGCGCCGTAGCCGTTGGTGGCGATGCCGCGGGCCGTGAAGTTGTTGAAGTTGGCCGAGGCCCGGTTCAGCACAACGCCGGGCGTGGCGGTGGCCAGGCCGTCGTAGTTGACGATGCCGCGCTCGGTGAGGTCCTCCTGGGACAGGGCGGTGATGCTCACCGGCACGTCCTGGAGGCGCTCTTCGCGACGGGTGGCGGTGACGACGACGTCCTCGAGCGCGCTGGCGCGGCGCTCCTGGCTGTCTTCCGCGTCCTGGTTCGTCGTTTGGGTTTGGTCCTGCGCCTGAGCCTGAGCCGGCGCGATGACCCCCGCCAGCGCAAGCGCGCAAGCAGAGGCGAGCAGTATCGCCTTCATCTCAATTCCCTCCCTAGCGCGTCGATCATGTACGTCGACGCTTGAGGCGAAGAGGGACACGCACAGACAAGCTTGTCAACATTCGCTCTCGTGTGCGTGAATAACTGCGTTGCGGCGGATTGGCGCCGAACCCTTCAGCTCAAGAGCGACCATGATCGACCGCCCCCTGCAGAACCGGACCGCCTTCATCACCGGCGCCTCAAGCGGCCTGGGCGTGCGATTCGCCCATCTTCTGGCCGGAGCAGGAGCCAAGGTGGCGCTCGCGGCGCGAAGGACCGATCGGCTTGACGCCGAAGTCGCCTATATCCGCGCCGCCGGCGGCGAGGCGGTCGCCATCGCCCTGGACGTATCAGACGCCGAGGCGATCGGCCCGGCCATCGACCGCGCCGAGGCCGAGCTCGGCCCGCTCTCGATCCTGGTCAACAACGCCGGCGTCGGCGGCGACGGCGCCGCCCTCTCCCTGCCCGTTGACCGCTACGACCAGACCTTCGACGTCAATGTGCGCGGCGTCTATCTGGCGGCGCGCGAGGCGGCCAAGCGCATGATCGACAGCGGCGTGGCCGAGGCCGGCGACGCCCGGATCGTCAACATCGCCTCCATCGCCGGCCTCAACCAGTTGCCCGGCCTGACCGCCTATTGCGCCTCCAAGGCGGCGGTCATCTCCCTGACCCAGGGCCTGGCCCGCGAGTGGGCCAAGCGCCACATCGCCGTCAACGCCATCGCGCCCGGCTATATCGAGACCGAGATCAACAGCGACTGGTTCGCGACCGACGGCGGCCGCGCCCAGATCGCCGGCTTCCCCCGCCGCCGGCTGATGGACAACGACGCCCTGGACCAGGCCCTGCTGCTGCTGACCGGGCGGGCCGCGCGCTTCATGACCGGCTCGGTGATTGTCGTCGACGACGGCCAGTCGCTCTGAGGCGTCAAGCCTCCGCCGCCAGCCTGTCGGCCAGCGCCTTCCGCAGCCGCGCGACATAGTCGCCGGGGAAACGCCACACGCCGGTTTCAGGATCGAGCGTCAGCCCCCGCTCCGCCGGGCTGAGCCGATAGGCCAGGGTCATCAGGATGTCGCTGGACACCCAGGGGCTGGAGCGGAAATAGGCGTGCCCGTTGCCCGAGGCCGCGTTGGCGGCATGACTGACGTCGATGCGCGACAGCCGGTCCTCGCGTTCGGCGAAGTAGTTCAGCAGGTGCGGGGTCATCTCCTCCTTGCGGAACATGGCGCCGACCCGGAAGTGACCGGTCAGCATGCGCGACAGGTTCAGGGCGTTGTCGATGCTGGAGACATAGACGGTCATGTGATCGGCCACCTCCAGCACCCCGTCCGCCAGCATGGCGGCGAACAGTTCGCGGTCGACGTCGCTGCCGATCAGCATGACGTTGCCCAGCTTCTCTCCGTAGCGGCGTCCGCCCGGCGCGGCGTTGCGGTTGATCAGCGCCATGTGCTCGAGCACGCGCGTGACCAGCCGGGTGCCGGCGCTGTAGCCGACCAGGTGGATCCGCCGCACATCCGTGTCGGTCTCCAGGAAGCGGATCAGTTCACGCAGGTTCCGCGCCATGCCGGCGGCGGTGTCGGCGTCGCCGAAATAGGCGCGCGAGCGCGGCGTAGAGGGCCAGGCGTAGGCGATGAACACCCCCTCATAGCCGAGGAAATGCCAGAGCTCGGCCGCCACCAGGGCGGGGTTCTCGAACACCACCTTGAAGCCGTGGACATAGATGAAGACGTCCTTGAGCTTGGAGATCGCCAACTTGGCGTTGATCGCCGCCGCAAACATGCGGCCCGGCGCGGCCGGGTCGTCGCCCGGCTCGCGGCCGAACAGGGCGTTGCGGGTCGATTCGAGAATGCCGAACTCGGTCACGCCGGTGACCCGAAGGGGATAGGTCTTCGGTCGGTTCTTGAGCAGGGAGATGCGGCGCGCCTCCTCCCAGGTCATGGCCGTATCGCCGACTTCGATCCGGGCCGCGCCCAGGCGCAGCACCTGCCCCCGCGCGCTGGGATAGTAGGGCTCGGCGCAGTCCCCTGTCGCCGGAGCGCGGTCGGTGGCGTACAGCACCCCGCCGTAGGGCAGGTCGCGGATCGGATTGTGGTCCGGCAGCGGATTGATCGCCCCGTCGTCGAAGGCTTCGGGCGCCGGCATCAAGTCGAAGGAGCGGGACAGTTCAGCGGCGTTCGGGAACAACCGCCCGGGCAGTTCTCTCACCCGCGTCCAGGCCACGGCGGCGCGCGTTCTCAAGGAGATGCGGGCACGCTCGTCGGAAGCGGCGGAGGAAGCGGACACGGGCAGGCTCGCAGGACCGTTCGCACGGTGCGGCCAGTCTCCGCGGCCGCGGAAGAACGGCGGCCATCATGCCCGAAATCCGCCGCCACTGCGAGCGGACGGCGGTCAGTCCGCCTTGGCCGCCACCGTCTCAAGCTTGTCGAAGAACTGCTTCCACCCCGCATGGGCGCCGCCGAAGGCCTGCTTCTGGTCGGGACGGAAGCCGGCCTGCTCCATGCGCAGATGCGTGCCGTGATCCGTCTGTTCCAGGTTGAAGGTCACCACGCTCTTGAGCGCATAGGCCGGGTCGTCGTGGGCGAAATCCCAGGTGTAGGACAGGGTCCGCTCGGGCTCGACCACCAGCACCTCGCAGTCGAGCACTCCGCCCCACTCGCCGGTGAGATGGAAGCGGTGGCCGGGCGTGGGCTGGAAGTCGTTCTTCATCAGCCACTCCGCCATCAGGTGGGGCTGGGTCAGGGCGCGCCACAGCCGTTCCGGCGGGAAAGGAAAGTCGCGCTCTACGACGACGGTGCGGCTCTGGCCGTCGGCGGCCTGGGTCTGGAGATCGGCCATCAGGCGGACGTCTTCTTTGAACGAGCGGCGCTGCGCTCTTCGTTGTGGGCGGCGGCGGCGCGGATCATCGCCTGAAGGGCGTCGCCGTCGATCGTCTCACCCTCGCGGATATCGATGGCGCGTCTCGTGCCGCCGTCGAGGCTTGAGTTGAACAGTCCGGCCGGGTCCGGCAGGGCCGCGCCGTGTGCGAACGTCAGCTTGACCCAGGCCTTGTAGACCTCGCCCGTGGTCAGGATGCCGGCGTGCTCCCAGACCGGCACCCGGCCCCATTTGACCGTCTCGGCGATCTCCGGGCCGGCCGAGCGGATCAGGTCGCGGACGCGGGCCAGAACCGGGCCGCGCCAGTCGTCCAGGGCGGCGATCTTGGCGTCGATCTTAGCGGAGGCTGCAGCGCCGCTCAGCGGCGGGGCGGACTTGGACTCGGTCATGGGGTCGCCTTTCGGAGAAGAGATCAGAGGCGTTCGCCGGGTAGGTCGCTGGCCTGCTTTATCCAGGCGGCCAACTGGGCTTCGTCGAACTCGCCCTCATGCAGATCGAGGTAGCGGACCTCGGGGTGCTTGGACTTGCCCGGCGGGACCGGATCCAACTGCACGCCGCGGAAGAAGGTCAGTTTCACGTAGCGGGTGAAGACGTGCAGGCTGAGGAACCAGCCCTCCTCTCCGGGCGCGCCGTAGAAGGGAGAGTTCCACTTCACCGCCTTGCGGACCCTCGGAACCGTGCGTTCAACCAAGGCGTCGAGGCGGCGGCCAACCTCGCTTTTCCAGCCCGGCATGGCGGCGATGTAGGCCTGCACGGGCGCATCGCCGTAGCCCTTGGCGATCTGCGGATTGCCGCCCGAGAGCAGCTTTGGAGACGGCTCGCCGGTCATTGGTCCATCCTCGTGAGCAGGTCGCCGAGGTCGTCGAAGCGCGACTCCCAGAAGCCCGTCATCCGCCCGGCCCAATCGACCAGCGGGGCCAGAGCCGAGCGCTGGGCGCTGTAGCGGATCTGGCGCCCGTCCTGGCGGTCGACGACCAGGCCCGCGCGCTTCAGCACGCCGAGGTGCTTGGACACCGCAGGCTGGGACACGCCGGCCGTGGCGGTCAGCGCGCCGACCGACTGCTCGCCCTCACGGCACAGGCGCTCGAACAGCGCGCGCCGGGTGGGGTCGGCGAGGGTGCGGAACAGATCGTCTTGGGCGGTCGACATCGAGACGCATAACTCGCTGGCTATGGGTTTGACGTATAACCATGGAGATATAGGTGAGTCAAATCCGCTTCGGTCGCATTGGTTCGAGGCCGCTGGCCGCTGATGTATTACGCGATACGTACAATCTTGGGTTGCTATCCGATCTTCGCATTGTTGAAAGCCCGGGCGTTCACGCTGGATATCCTGGTCGCGCGCCACCCGGCCCTCGTCCCGATCAGGGTTCGATCGGCGTTCCAAGTCCAAACGCTCTCAGCACGCTTTTGTCGGACGTGACCCGAGGGATTGGGCGTGGCGTACTCCAGATTGGGGACGCTCGCGCCTGCCCTCGCCTTTAACGTGCGCGGCACGCTGCCCGCCCGGTTGGGCTCGCCAGGGGGCGGCGGCATTTGAGGGGCCCTGCGTAAGAACGGATGCAAGACGGTAAGCTGAGTGACGGCCAGACGGTCGCGCCGACCCCGCGTGCGGGCTCCGGCATCGAGGGACGGCAGGGTTTGTACCTCGCCGCCTGGACCGACACCTTCTTCGCGCCCGGCATCATCGTCACCCTCGATCTGTCCCTGGTCTGGATGAACCGCGCTGCAACGACCCTGCTGGAGCGCGGCTCTCCGTTCTGCCGCAACGGCGACCGCCTGGCCTGCGTCGACAAGGCCCTGACGTCTGACCTGCGCCGCTTCGTCGAGGGCCTGGACGAGAAGCCGTCGATCTGGGCCTGCCCGACCGGAGGCGAGGCTCACATGCTGGTGCGCGGCGAACCGCTGCGCCCGGCGCGCGCCGAAGCCGGCGCCGCCCTCTTCATCGTACCGACCGCCACCGCACCGGAAGAACATCTCTGGGCCGACCTCGGCGACATCTTCGGCCTCACGCCGGCCGAGACCGCCATCGTCAAACGCTTCATCGCCGGCGAACGCGCCGACGAAATGGCCGAAGCCCTGGGCGTCACCATCGAGACGGTGCGGACCCACATCCGCCGCATCTACGCCAAGCTGGCGATCAACAGCCGAGAACAACTGTTCTCCCTGGTCAGCCCCTACCGCCTGCGCTGATCTAGTGTCGCGCGGGATCCGGGCCCGCCGCCTGGGCTCCCGGTCCGGCGAAGACAATGCCGCTGCGGAAACCGCGATCGTGGGAGTCGTAGTCGATCGAGAACACCCCGCCGAGCTGTTCGGCGAAGATCTGACACAGAGTCAGGCCCAAGCCCGTACAGGGCATGCCCGCCGCCCCGACCCCGTCGTCCGCCACCTCGAGCCGGTAGGCGCGCTCGTTGCGCACGAGGCTCACGTCGATGCGGCCCGCGCCGCCGTCGCGGAAACCGTGCTTCAGGGCGTTGGTCACCGCCTCGAAGGTGAACAGACCCACCGGCCGCGCCACCTCCGCCGGCCAGACCTCGTCCGGGGCGACAATGCAGATCACCACCGTCTGATCCATGTGCAGCCCTTCGCACACCCGCTCCAGCCAGGGCTTGAGCGCCACGCCGTTGTCGCCGGCGCCTTCGTGCAGGACCGCGTGCAGCCGCGCCAGGGTGGTCAGTCGGGTGGCCGCCGATTCCAGCTGCCGCCGCACCTCGACATCCTCGGTCGTCTTGCCATGGATCAGCAGCATAGACGCTGCGAGCTGGAGCGAGTTCTTGGCCCGATGATCCACCTCGCGGACCTGCAGGCTCCAATGCTCGGCCATCTGCTCAGCGCGTCGACCTGAAGCCTGCTCAATCTCGGCCTGGCATTTCGCCAGCGCCCTCTTCAGCGCGGAAACCTGGCGCACCAATCGTCTTTGCTTGTGCGGATCGGCCTGCGGATCTTCCCCGCGGACCCTGGTCCTGGCCGCCGCTCCCCCGAGCCTGGGCATAGCCCCTTCCTCCTTTCACTCGCTTGGTGAGACGTCTTGCCGTCACCCCCGGCCCGTCCCGCCTGGGTATCCGCGGCCCCGTTGTCGGCGCTGCGTTGTCACCCGCCTTCGAAGACGAAACAGCCGCACCGGGCAGGCCAGGCGCGGCTGTCGCTTTCAAAGACCCGGACCCCCGCCAGATCCGCCCGACGGCGCGAAGGTCGCGACGCCGGGCGGAAGAGGCAGCCCCTGCCGGATCAGTTGAACCAGTCGTCCAGGCCGAAGCCCTTCGTCGGAGCACCCCAGAAGTCGTCCGAGCGGTCGATGAAGGCGGCGTCGTGGCGCTGAGCAAAGCGCTCGGCGAAGCCCTCATCGAACAGTCGACCCACTCCGAGCGGAGCGCCGTCGTCCAGAGCCGGAAGGACCTGGGCGTCCGACATCTTGGCGGTGAAGGCCGAGTCGTCCGAGGCGCCGGGGAGGACCCACGGATCTTCGGAGATCAGCTTGGCCGCCATCGAGGCTTCCGGAGCCACCGGGATGACCTGCGGACCGGCTTCCTTGGCGGAGAGAACCGGGGCGGCTCCCACCAGCGACGACACGTTGACGATCGTGCCGTTGGCGTAACGGACCCGCTCGACGCCCAGGAGGGTGTCGACACCATCTCGACCGGCAGTGCTGTCGGTCAGGATGAAGCCGCCGGCGGTGGCGACCGCCGTGTACTGGCCGGCGTTGCCCGTCAGCTGGGCGATGTCGTTGCCCGCGCCGCCGTTCAGGGTGTCGTTGCCGCCCTTGCCGTTCAGGGTGTCGTTGCCGATGCCGCCGGTGATGACGTTGGCGTCGGCGTTGCCGTTGCCGACGAAGTTGCCGGCCCCGGTGTAGGTCACGTTCTCGACGTTGGCCGCCAGCGTATGAGTGCTGGACAGGGTATCGACCCAATCCGCGCCGCCGCCGGCCAGTTCGACGATCGAGTCGCCGGCGGCCGTGAGGACGTAGTGGTCGTTGCCCGAGCCGCCCTGCAGGGTGTTGGCCACGCCCGACCCGCCGTGGAGGGTGTCGTCGCCGTCCAAGCCGATCAGGTAGTCAGCCCCGGTGCCGCCCCAGAGGACGTTGGCGCCGCCGGATCCGACAAGGGTGTCGTTGAGCGCCGAGCCGGTGACGTTCTCGAAGCCCGAGAGGGTGTCGGAAGCGCCATCGCCGTCGTTGGAGGCGACCGAGCCGTTGAGGTTCACGTTCACCCCGGCCGCCGCAGCGGCGTAGGAGACCATGTCGACGCCCGCGCCGCCGATCAGGTTGTCGAGACCGCCGCGACCGGAGAGGACGTCATTGCCGTCCCCGCCCTGGATCGCATTGGCCAGTTCGTTGCCGACGCCGGCGAAGGCTCCGGTTCCGACGAAGGCCAGGTTTTCGACGTTGGCCTTCAGCGTCCAGGAGGCGCGGGTGGTGAGGACGGAGTCGGTGCCCTCCCCGGCCAGTTCCAGCACGGTGTCGTTGGCTTCGACGTAGTAGATGTCGTTGCCCAGGCCACCCTGCATGGTGTTGGCCGCGCCGGCGCCGCCCCAGAGGAAGTCGTCGCCGCCGAGGCCGACCAGGGTGTCAGCCCCCTCGCCGCCGAACATGACGTTCGCCACTGCGCTGCCCACCAGGGTGTCGGCGAAGGCCGAACCCACGACGTTTTCGATGCTGGTCAGCGACGCCTGGTTGCTGCCGTCCGCATTGCGGGCGTAGCCGCCGTTGAGGGAGACATGCTTGGCCGCGGCCGAGGTTTCGAAGCCGAGGGTGTCGTTGCCGGCGCCGCCCACGTAGGAGGCCTCGCCGGTCGTGCCATCCATCGACTCGTCGGAGCCGCTGGCTTCGGTCAGACCCGGAAGGGCCGGTCCGAAGGCCTCGACCACGTCGTCCGGACGCAGGGTCCCGACCACGGTGTCCGTGCCGCCGTTCTGGTGGAAGACGATCCGGTGCGCCGAAGTCAGGTCAGTGATGTTGACCGTGTCGTTGCCGTCCGAACCATCGATGGTGATGGTGCTGGTGGCCAGGCTGGTGCCGACGAACGACCCGATCGGGATGAAGGTGTCGCCACCGCCGCGACCGGTGATGACGATCTCCTCGATATTGTCCAGTTCGGCGATGATCGAGGCGTTGTTCGTCCCGTTGCGGGTGATGACGATCTCGGTGTTGGCGTTCAGGCCGGTGATGCCTGCCGCCAGCGCCGCCGTCCGCGAGTAGATGCGGTAGGTTTCACCCGAGGCGTCTCCGCGGATGCGGACGGTGTCGGTGTCGCCCTGGCCGTCGATGAAGTCACGGCCGTCGCCGACGCCCCAGAGGATCTGGTCGTTGCCAGTGCCGCCCAGCGCCGTGTCGTTGGCTGCGCCGCCGACAAGGACGTCCGCTCCGCCCGCGCCGTTGACGGTGTCGATGCCGCCGTGACCCAGCACGATGTCGGCGCCGGCCCCGCCGTTCGAGGTCCCGGCCGCATTCGTGCCGTTCACCAGAGCGTAGGTGACCGCGTTGAACCGCAGTTGCTCGACAGTGGTCAGGGTGTCGGTCCCTTCCGAGCCGATCAGGTCGGTGACCGTCAGCTGGCCCGTCCCGTCGAGACCGAACCCGAAGCCGCCCACCGTCCCGGCCCAGACGGCCACGTCGGATCCGCCAGCACCGCCGTCGATGCGGTCATTGCCCGCGCCGCCGTTGATGGTGTCGGTGCCGCCGGCGCCGTTGAGGATGTCATCCCCCGCATTGCCGTTGAGGGTGTCGTTGGCGCCCAGGCCGATGAAGCCGCTGGTGCCGTCGGCGATGTCATCGCCGGCCGTGCCGTTGAAGGTGTTCTGCAGCAGCGGGATGGCGTCCCAGTTGTCGCCGACCACGCCGGTCGGGACGGAGAACACCTGCTCGGCGTTGCCGACGCCGTCAGTGAAGCTGACCGCGACGCGGAGCAGACCACCGACCTGAGCCTGGGCGGGCGTGTAGTTCACGCCGTTCGCTCCGCCGATGTTCGTCCAAGTCGTGCCGCCGTTGGTCGACAGCTGCCACTGGTAGGAGAAGGCCCCTAGCCCGTTGGCGTCTGCGATGCCCGCCGTGTTGACGGACAGCGGCAGGGTTTCGGTCGGAGTCTGGTCATTGATGACCGGGACGCCCGTGGCCGGCGAGTTCACCGCCACATCCTGATCCGCGAAGCGCATGATCTCGATGTTGCGGATGATGTCCGTACCGTCGGTGCCGACGTTGTCGGTGACTGAGAAGCGACCGCCCGTCAGGCTGGTGATCGTGTAATCTGCGAAATTCCCCGAGAACACCGCGATATCGGTGTCGCCGGCGCCGTTGGCCGTGAGAATTTCGCGGACGATGCGCAGCTGGCCGGGGTTGTAGGTGCCGTTGAAGATTTCGGCCATCAGCTCGGTCATGTTGTTGGCCGAGTCGATTTCCGCGCCGGTGCCGCCGTCGACGCCGACGTTAGCGTAGACACCGATCCGGACGTTCAGCCAGCTGTCGCCGTCGATGATGTCGTCGCCGGCGTGACCTTCGATGAGGTCGCTGCCGTCGCCGCCGAGGATGATGTCACCCGCGGCATACGAGGTGACACCGGCGCCGAGAAGCGACTGGAGGCCGGCGATGCGGGCGATGCCCGCGGCATCCAGGAAGCTGCCGGCGAGACCACCGCCGCTACCGCCTTGGGCGAACGGCAGCAGGGTGGAGGCGTCTTCGTTCGTGCCTCTGAGGATGTCGTTGAACTGGGTGCCGGACAGGCCTTCGACGGAGTCGAACTCGTCCAGGGCCGCGTTGGCTGGGATGGTCGGCGCTTCGTCGAAGATGATCGGGATGGACAGGTCAGCGTTTACGCCGAAGGTGTTGTCCTTGTAGGTCTGCCAGTCGAACCCGGACATGCCGGCGCTCTTGTTGCGACCCAGGCTGCCGACGAAGATGTCGTCGCCGCCCTCGCCGATGAACTCGTCAAAGCCGCCGGTGCCGATGAAGACATCGTTGCCGCGGATTTGGTCACGAGCGAAGATTTCGTCGAAGTTGTCGCCAGGCGCGCCGGAGAATGCGCCGCCTTCCATCCAGTCATCGCCCTCGTTGCCGAGGATGCGTTCAGCGCCGGGGCTGGCGTGGATGTAGTCGTTGCCCTCTCCGCCGAAGACCTCGCCGATGTCGTCCGTACCGAGAACAGCAAAGTCATTGCCGGCGCCGGCGAGGACCAGGTCGAGACCCGGTCCGCCGTGGATGGCGTCGTGGCCGTTGCCGCCCTTGATGTTATCGTCACCGCCGGCGTCGGTAATGATGTCATCTCCGTCGCCGCCATTGATGATGTCGTTGCCGAAACCGCCGGACAGATTATCGGCGCCGCCATCGCCATGGATCGTGTCGTCGCCGATGCCGGCGATCATGATGTCGGCGCCGTTGGTGCCGCCGAGCACGACGTGGTCACCGCCGGTGTAGCGGATGTAGTTGCTATCCGCCCCCGCGGTCAGCGGGTTGTCGCGGCTGACCAGCTGAGTCAGCAGACCGCTGCCCACGGGATCGGTCGACTCGAGTAGACCGTCGTCGTTCAGGTCGTTGAACTGGCGGCTTTGGTCAATCTCGAGGATCAGCCCGGGGGTCGAGAACACATCCGACGGCAGGTGGGTCGCGTCAGTGTTGCGCATGATCAGCGAGGCGAAGGAGTTGGCCTCCATCTCACCGAACAGGTGCAGTCCGTCGAGACGCTGCAGATAGTAGAAGCGGTCGCCGCTCTGCAGATTCTCCATCTGGACTTCAAAGACGAAGTTGAACGTCGAGCCCAGCATGCCGCCGAACGGCATGGTCTGTTCGGCGAGGCCGCCGATCCAGAGATCGACGTCCTCGAGGCCGCCCAGGTTGCCGCCGGCATGGGCGCCGGTGGCGTTCAGGAAGTCGAGCCGGTCGGCGGGAACCAGCAGTCCGCCGACGGAGACGCCGGTGATGATGGTCAGGGCCGCGTCGCGCTTGCCGTCGATCGTCGCCTGGCTGGTGATCAGCGAGTGATCGCCATAGGCCGCGATGAAGTTGATGATCGAGGCTTCGTTCTTCAGATGGCTCGCGAAATCGACCCAGCTATCATACGGCTTGAGCAGGATGTTGTTGTTCGACGCGTTGTAGAATTCTCGACGGCACTCGTTGAGCGAGGGCACGCCGGTGTCACGGCCGCGGGCCAGGTTGATGGTCGCGAGGTCCAGCGGCAGGCCCAGCAGGTTGTTGCGGAGCGCGCTGGTGACGAATTCGTCGATCTGGTTGCCTTCCTGACGCGTCATGCCGCGGATGATGGCGCCGGCGGCGATGTCGGCGTCGACCGTCGAGGCTCCGCCGTTATTCATGAACTCAAGCGGGTTCAGGAAGCCTTCGATCAGACTGATCTGATCCGCCGTCATGGTCGGGTCGAAGCGGTCGATGTTCTCGGTCAGCATCGAGTGACCGAAGCGGTACACGACGTGGGCGAACTCGGCGACGATGTCCGGATCGAGGCTGGCGTCATAGCCGTCCGGCACAATGAAGGCGTTGATATTCGGCTGGATCTTCCGCGCGAACTCCTCGAACACGAGGTGCTGGTACTGCATCTCGGTGCCGAAGCGGGCCGCCTGGAACAGGCGTTCCCCGTCCCAGACGAGACCGGCCAGGCTGGCGGGCACGGTCGCCACATCGTCGATGAGCCACTCATTCAGGAAGGCCACAGCTTCGGCCTGAGTGGCGCCACCGGCCAGCAGGGCCTGGGCGTCCGCCAAGGTGACCGCCTTCGTGTGCTCGACCAATCGGTTGTGTTCCGAGTGGAACACGTGGTGCACCGCAGTCAGGCCGACGTTCTCATTGGCGCGGCCGTCGCCGGCCATGAAGTGGGCGTCCAGCAGCTCATTGTCGTAGAAGCCGTCGGTCGATTGGCCGCCGTTCTCGAGGCCGATGGTGATGTCGCCGTCCTCAAGGCCGTCCGGCACCGCGGTGTGAGCGATGTCGGCCAGGAAGGCGTGGCCGGTGCGAACCGCCACCGAATTCCCTGGACCATCGGACAGGGAAATGCCGAGGCCGCCGTTGGCCGCCGGATCCCCTTCAACGAGAATGAACACGCCGGGATTGGCGGGATCCTCGAAGATGACCTGCGGGAAGCCGTTCGGTCCGGGCGTGAAGTTTCCGTACTCGTCGGTGGCCAGCAGCGGCACCCCGCCGACGTCCTGATCGGTCAGGTTGATGCCGAGCAGGGTGCGAGCCTGTGCCTTCATGTCGGCCCAGGTGGCCATGCCGCCGTTGGAGCCTTCGATCAGGTGGCCGGTGTTGACCGGATCGCCGGCGCCGTTGAACTCATACTGGCGCAGGAAGACCTGGTGCGAGGCGTGCGACGCGTAGGTCTGGTTCTGATCGACGAATGAGGTGGTCGTGTTGATCGCCTGGCCGTTCTCGTCGAGCGTCGCGCGGGTCAGAACCATGAAGTTGGTCGTGCCGCCGGGCACATAGAGCGGGTCATCCGGCATCAGCGGGATGAAGACCGTGCCGGCGCCCCCCTTGGCGACCAAGTCGAGACCATGGTCGAAGAACTGACCGAAGAGGGTGAACCACGAGTTGAACGGCGCCGACAGCCCTTCGTCCGGGGCGACGTTCGTGATCTGGATGTTGTCGCCCTCCATGACGATGCCGTTGGCGGCCAGGAGGGTGTCAAGCGGGCCGCGCACGGCGTCGAGCGCGGCGATGGCGTCGTTGAGAACGATCAGGGCCGCCGCGGCGGCGGCCGCCGCGGCGCCGTCGCCCGGATTGGCGGCGGCCGTGGTGGCGAGATTGAAATAGGCGACGCGCGACTGGCTGACGGCCAGGAATTCCGTCTCGATCGCCTCATAGGCAGCGGTAATGGTGCCGAGAACAGCCATTTCGTTCTCAGGCGCGACGATGCCGGCGCGTTGCAGGCCGGTCAGGATCGCGGCCGGATTGCCCAGGCCCTGATCGACGAGCAGGTTGCTGATGGTGCGGACATAGGGGTCGAAGACATCGCTCGGACCAGCTGTGCCGGGACCGTCGTTATCGACGCCGGGCGTATAGGTGACCGGCACGGGCCCCATTGGGCCCGGGCCGTCAGGGTCGACCATGATCGTGCGGTAGTCCGCATCGAGCAGGCGCGGGAACGGATTGTCCGAGGCGCCCTCTTCGGACCGACCCGGCAGGAGATTGTTATAGCTGCCGTCGACCGTTCGAAGGCCCCAAGCCAGATTATACGCCGGGATCAAGCCCCCCGGCCCGTAAAGCGGCTGCCCATTGGCGTGCGCTTCGGCGATTTTGATCTGGGCAAGAATAAAATCCAGATCGCTTCTGATATAGGTGACCATGACCGTCCCTCCAGCCTCTAGACAGCAGGCAATATCGGTCCGTCACCGAAATGATCGGAGTATCGCCGCCGATGATTACATCAGGTAAGCTTGGGCCAACCCCGTGGGCGCCAAGCTGCCGCTTTCTCGCCCCCAAATGGACGTACGGGATTCTTAATCATCGAACAGGGTTGGCCGTCTATTCGGCAGACGGACTAGTTCAGTCGGCGTCGGGATATACGACCTTAACGACTGTCCTATTACTTAGGGCGTAACCCTAACGTACTGTTCTCGCGAAAGCCTCGCGATGCCACCGGTGACACAACTCCTGCGTCCCGGAATTTCGGCTCGAGTTCGCCGGATCAATCGCGCCTGGCGAAAGACGCGGCTCGCGCGGCGCGTGTCCTTTAGGGCACTGCTTTGCACCAACATTTTGAAAAAGAGAGATTTCTGGGCCTTCGCGGAACAATGGGCCGCGGAATGGGTTGCGAGGTCAGTCTGGGGATAACCGTTACGCCTGACTCACGGCCGTCGCGGAAGCGCCATTTCCGATTGAAAAAAAATTGCGTTCTCGCGTACCCGTGATGTGTGTTAGGGTCACTAACTATGCTTAACGGTATAAGTCGGGGACGGGGAGTTCTTAGTTCAGCGTAAGACTAGCTCTGATGGGGAGGTGGGGTATGGCCGACACAAGAGAAGGGGTGCTTATCGCCGATAGTCACCGCCTGTGTCGTGGTGGCCTGATGTCGATCATGTCGACCGAGCTTGGCCTTCCGGCCGTGGCGGGGGTCGATGATTTCGCGGGGGCGATGTCAGAATTGGACCGTGATCCGCGGATCGGTCTTCTGATGGTCGACTATCGTCTGCCGGGGATGGGCGGGATGGACGGACTGCGCCGCATCCGGCTGCACCGGCCGGAACTGCGCGTGGTGGTGATGGCCTGGCATCAGGACCGCGCGGAGGCGTTCGAGGCTCTCTCGGCCGGGGCGCATGGCTATGTTCCCAAGGACCTGCCCAGCCCGGAGATGGTGCACGCCCTGCAGACGGTGCTCAACGGCCAGATCTACGTCCCGTCGATCATTTCCGACGTGTCGCTGAAGGGCGCGACGACGGTCCAGGACGGGGCGGACCACGAAGGGGAGCTGACGCTGCGCCAGCGCGAGGTCCTGACCCATCTCGCCGCCGGTCTGTCGAACAAGGAAATCGCGCGCGCACTCAACATCGCCGAAGGCACGGTGAAGGTGCATATCACCGCGGCGTTCCGGACCCTGCACGTGCACAACCGGGTCGGCGCCGCCGCGGCCCTGCAGAAGATCACCGCCGCCCGCCGCACCGGTCAGCCGGAGATCCCCGGCTTGATCAATGAGGCGGCCGCGGCGCCGCCGCGCAATTCTGACTTCGGCTCGAAATTCATCGTCGCCTGCCTGCCCTTCTGCAGCGAGCAGTCTTGGCTGTTCGACACCGCGAACTGGCCGACCCTCGGCTGACGTCTAGGGCGTCGCCCTCGACAGGCGACGCATCAGACGCGACAGCCAGGCGGTCAGCGAGCGGGATTGCTCGAGCTCCATCGGCCGCGCCCTCGAGCCACGCCCCTTCATCATCTGCACGATCATGACGCCTGCTCCGTCCGGACGGGCCGCCGCCCCGCCGCCACGACTCCTGCCCGGCGCGAACCGCCGGCGACAACTAGGCATTACGGCCTAACGCCTTGGCCGTTACACGGTCAGCATCAGGAACAATCAGCCCCGCAGCCCCGCCCGGCGGGCTAGACCGCCCTGACCGACGGCCGTTTGTCATTCCGGCCCAACACCCTATCGTGAAGCCAGGAGCAGTCAGGCGTGGACGGAAACATGGCGGCGACGCCCGGCGACTACGATCCCTTCGCCCAACTCAGCGGCGCCTTCGCCGGCCGCCGCGCCCTGCTGCTTGAGGATGATCCGGCCCTGGCCGAGCACGTCGCCGAGCGCCTGCTGGCCGCCGGCTTCGAGGCCGTCGACCGCTTCGAGGCCGGCGAACCGGCGCTCGCCGCCGCGCAGGAGTCGCCCTATGACATCCTGATCCTCGACCGGCTGACCGCCGGCATGGACGGGCTGGAGATGCTGCGCCGCCTGCGCGCCGGCGCCGGCGCCTCGTCGGACGCCCCAGCCCTGATGCTGACCGCCCTGGGCGGCGAACGGCAGAAGGTCGAGGGCCTGCTCGGCGGGGCCGATGACTATCTGGCCAAGCCGGTCGGCGACGAAGAGCTGGTGGCGCGCATCGCCGCCCAGCTGCGCCGCGCCGCCCGCCGCGCCCGTCCGGTCGGCGCCGAACTGGTCAACGGCCCCTTTCGCCTGTCGCCCGGCGCCCGCACCCTGCGCATGGACCTGGCCGAGGTCGGCGACCGCCTGATCGACCTGTCACCGCTGGAGTTCGCCATCGTCTCGGAGCTGATGGGCGCCCGTGGCCAGCCCGTGACCAAGACCATGCTGTGGGACCGCTGCTGGGTGGAGTGGAAATTTCTCCCGGACAATTTCGTCAACATCATCGACGCCCGCATCAGCGCACTGCGCCGCCGCCTCAAGGAGCAGGCCCCCGAACTCGGCGAGGCCCTGCACCCCCTGATCGTCCCCGCGCGCAGCCAGAGCCTGGTGTTCCGCGACCTGGGCGGCGCGGGCGGCTGATGGCGCTGACCGGCCTGACCCGCTGGCTGTCGCGACGCAGCACGGCCCAGCTGGCGGCGGCCATGGGGGTGCTCTCGGCCCTGGCCCTGGCCGGATCGCTGATCGTCACCGACGCCGCCGTGCGCATGGACCAGCGGGAAAAGGCCGCCCTGGCCGCGCTCGACGACTACGGGGCCATGGTCTCCAAGCTGGGCGAGGTCTCGAGCCTCACCGCCGAGCGCATCACCGAGGCCGACGCCGCCTATCTCTCGGCCTGGCTGAGCGCCTTCCAGAGCGGACCGACCCGCGACGCCCGCAGCCTCGAGGAGACCTGCCGCACGGGGCGCGGCGGGGCCGGGGTGCGCTTCATTCGCGCTCCGGTGGGCAAGCCTGCAGGGCTGGCCGCTCTTGAGACCCTGCCGGGCGAGCGCGCCCGTCGCCTCGGTGAAGACGTCTATGTGGTTCACCTCGAACGCGGCGTCCTGTGCCCGAGCCGCGCCGTCGAGGCCGTCGTCGTGCGCCGATCGGTCGGGGCGCTGGAGATCGTCGTCGGCCGCGTGGTCGACCGCTCGGGCGCGGCCTGGGGCTGGGCCGTGGGCGCGATTGCGGCGACCGGGATCCTGCTGCTCTTCATCGGCCTGGGCGCCGCGGCCCTGGCCCGGCGCCGCCTGACCGCCGCGGTCGCCGATGTAAGCCGCACCCTGGACCGCGCCGCCGTCGGCGACTTCTCCCAGCGCGCGCCCGAGACCGCCCTCGCCCCGGAGCTGACCGAGCTGACCAGCCAGGTGAACCGGACCCTCGACCGGCTCGACGAACTCCTCAGCTGGCTGCGCGACTCCGCCGACCAGCTGGCGCACGATTTCCGCACGCCGCTGGCCCGCGCTTCGGTTCGCCTCGAACGGTTGCGCGGCGCGGCCGCCACGCCCGAAGCCCGCGCCCTCGCCGATGAGGCCCTGGCGGATCTGGAGCAGATCCGCCGTTCGATGACCGAGGCCATGGCCCTGCGCGACGGCGAGGCCTGGGTGTTCGAGAGCGTCCGCCTCGACGAACTGGCGGCCCAGGCGGCCGAACTCTATCAGCCGCTGGCGGAGGATCGCGGCGCGTTCATCGCCGTCTCGGCCGAGCCGGTCTCCGTCCTCGGCGTGCGCTCCTTGCTCCAGCGGGCCGTGACCAACCTGGTCGACAACGCAGTCAAATACTCGCCCGCCGGCGGCTCCGTCCTGCTGACGGTGGACGCGCCCGACGGTCGGCCGCGCCTGACCGTCGCCGACCAGGGCCCCGGCTTCGGCGCCGCCCAGCCGGCCAACACGGACAGCCACGGCATGGGGCTGGCGTTCGTCCGCGCGATCCTGAAGCGGCACGGCGGATCGCTGACCATCGACGGGGGAGCCCAAGGGGCTGTCGTCACGGCGCATTTCTCGCGCTAGGGTCTTGGGACAACAGGGGATTGGCCATGCGCCGAACGATCTACCGGGCCCAGAGCCTGTCCATGGTGGTGCTCGCGGCGGCGGTTCCGCTCCTCGCGGCGACGGCGGCCTCGGCCCAGACGGCCCAGCCCATCCCCTACGACGCCCGGCGCGGCGTATTCAGCTTCGCCAGCGGGCTCGAGGGCGCCCTGCCCGCCGTCGTCCAGGTCACCACCCTCGGCCAGTCCGAAGGTCCCAGCTCGGGCGAGAACGAACCCATGCCGGTGGCCAGCGGCTCGGGCGCGATCATCGACGCCCGCGAGGGGATCGTCGTCACCAATAACCACGTGGTCGAGGGCGGGCGGAAATTCACCGTCGACCTGACCGACGGCCGCATCTTCGACGCCGTCCTGGTCGGCACCGACAAGGCCACCGACCTGGCCGTGCTGAAGATCGAGGCCCCCGGCCTGTCGCAGATCGAGATCGTCAACTCGGACTCGCTGCGGACCGGCGACCTCGCCTTCGCCGTCGGCTATCCGCTGGGCCTGGACCAGACCCTGACCATGGGCGTCATCTCGGGCCTCGGCCGCTCCGGCATGGGCGACCGGATCGAGGACTACATCCAGACCGACGCGGCGGTGAACTCCGGCAACTCGGGCGGCCCCCTGCTCGACAGCCGCGGCCGGCTGATCGGCATCAACACCTCGATCCTGTCGGGCGGCGGCGGCGGCAACGACGGCATCGCCTTCGCCGTGCCCAGCCGCATCCTGATGTACGTCGTCGGCCAGCTGCGGGCGACCGGCGAGGTCAAGCGCGGCACGACCGGCGCGATCCTCGGCTCGCTCAACCCGCAGCGTTCGCGCGACTTCGGCCTGGGCATCGTCCGCGGCGCTGTGATCGAGGACGTGGCGCCCGGCTCCTCGGCGGAGGCCGCCGGCCTGCGCCGCGGCGACGTCGTCACCCGCATCCAGAACCGCCCGGTCGCCAACGCCGGCACGGTCGCCGCCACCATCGGCATCGCCGAGCCCGGCACGGAGCTTCAGGTCGTCTATCTGCGCGACGGTCGCGAAGGCCGCGCCACGGTGACCGTCGAGGCCCAGGGCGACCGTCCGGTGATCACCGGCGCGGACGTCGTGCTCGCCCGCGGACTGAGCACGCGCGCCGCCGCCGACGGTCTGCAGGTCTTTGCGGTCGAGGGCGGTTCGCCCGCGGCCGGCGCGGGCTTCCAGGCGGGCGACATGATCCGCAGCGTCGACGGGACCGCCTTGGCCGACCTCGGCTCGCTGGCCACCGCCCTGGGCGGCGCGGGCGATCATCAGATCGTCGTAGCGCGCAATGGAGAAGAGACGACGATCACGCTCGGGAGCTAGCTCCCGGGCCAGGCCCTCGGCCCGCTCTCGCTGAACGCCAGACAGCAAAACGCCCGCTCTGCCGGAGGGGGGAGGGGTGGCGGAGCGGGCGTCTCGCTTGGAGGAAGCATCGGCCCGCCGAAGCCCGTAATGGAATGATCCAGGGGGGCTGGGGGGGCTGTTCAGGATCCGGGATCGCTCCGAACTCCGACGAGCCGATGTGTCCGGTGTCGCCTCCCAAGGGGGCGGCGAAGGGGCCGAACCGCGGCGATTTCGTGTTCCATGCGAATTCTTCGCAGAGTGGCGTTCGAAACACGCCGGTCGACACCCTCTTCTCAGCCTCTGGCGTTTCCCGCGGACAGGCATACCTTTGGGCTCATGAGCGACGCCGCGGATTCGCAGCCCCACGTCGGCCCGGTCTTCTTCGACCGGCGCGAACTCGACGCGATCCTCAGGGTCTATGGCCGCATGGTCGCCTCGGGCGAATGGCGCGACTACGCCATCGGCGGGCATCGCGAGGTCGCCGAGTTCGCGGTCTTCCGCCGCTCCGGCGACGCCCCCCTCTATCGGATCGAGAAGCGCCCTGCCCTGCGTCTGCGTCAGGGCGAATGGGCCGTCCTCGGGGAGGGCGGCATGATCCTGCGCCGCGGCCGCGAACTGGCCCAGGTGCTGCGCGTCTTCGACAGCCGCCGCTTCAACGTCGTCGAATAGAAAAAAAGGCCCGGATCGCTCCGGGCCTTTCTCGTCTCGGACCTGCCGATCCCTAGTCGCGACGCCCGCCCAGGAAATAGAGCAGGAAGCGGAACATGTTCACGAAGGCGATGAACAGAGACAGCGCGCCTTCGCTGGTCGCCGCGCTGACGGCCGCCGGATCGCCCTGTACGCTGTAATAGATCATCTTCAGGTGCTGGGTTTCAGCCGTGATCAGTCCGGCCATCAGAAGCACGCCGGCCGCGTTCATGATCCAGAAGAGCGGACCAACGCTGAAAGTGCCGAAGTTCGCGCCCAGCGCCGGGAGGAAGGAAGCGACCAGGAAGGTGATCACCAGACCCCAGGTCGCGAAGACGCAGAAGGCCCGCAGACCCGACAGGTTGCGCTTGGTCGTGTAGCCGATGAGGCTCAAGCCCCCGAAGGAAGCGGCCGTGATGAGGAAGGTCGAGGCGACGCTGGCGCCCGAATACATCAGCACAACCGTGCCCAGCGAAGCGCCGATCAGCGACACGAGCACCCAGAACAGCAGGTTGGATCCCACCGCGCTGGCCCGTCGCATCATAAAGTTCGAGCCCAGGATGATGATCAGGGGGGCGAAGCTGATGATCATGCCCAGCAGGGTGAAGCCGGCCAGGGACCCGGTCGCCGTCCGGACGAAGAGCAGGTCGGTGACCGGGTCGAAGCTCGAGGTCAGCCAGGCCAATACGGCGGCGAGCACCAGGCCGAGACCCATCTTCTGATAGACGCCGATCATGAACTTGCGCAGGCCCGGATCGGTCGCCTCGAGCGAACCAGCCTGAGCCGGGTTGGAATAATTTCCGAAGTCGCTCATCGCGGTTCGTTTCCTCTGTTCGGCCGGGACATCCCAGCCTTGAAGGCAAATATCGGTCTCGCGCCGACTATCCGCAAGGAAAACCGGACTTGGGTTGGGCGAACGGAGCCGCTACCAACGGTCGCATGATCCGGCTCTTCACCGCCCTGTCGGTCCCCGAGGATGTCGCCGAAACCCTGGCCCGGCGGCAGTCCGGCCTGCCTGGGGCCAAGTGGCGCACGCGCGAGCAGTTGCACATCACCCTGGCCTTCTACGGCGAGATCGACGAGCGCCGCGCCGACGATCTGGCCGCCGAGCTGAGCCGGGCGGCGACCGGCGGGCCGTTCGAGATCGCGCTCAGCGGCGTCGGCGCCTTCGGCGACGCCCACCGCAGTCACACCCTGTGGGCGGGAATCGAGCCGAATGAACGCCTGTCCACCCTGGCCGGCCGCTGCCGCGCCGCCGGCGAGCGCGCGGGCGTGGTCACGGAGAAGCGGGAGTACCGCCCGCACGCGACACTCGCCTACCTCAAGACCCAGACGAACCCGGACCGCATCGGCGCCTGGATCGCGGGCCACAACCTGCTTCATTCGCCCCCCATCCGGGTCGACCGCTTCGGCCTGTGGTCCAGCGTCCTGACCAGCGACGGCAGCCAGTATCAGCTCGAACGGGAGTATCTGCTTTGACCGGACCGGTGCTCGAGACCGAACGCCTGACCCTGCGGCCGCTTCAGATGGCGGACTTCCCGCGCTGGGCCGAGATGATGGCCGACCCGGAGGCCTCCAAATTCATCGGCGGGCCGCAGCCGGCCGAGGCGGCCTGGCGCGGCTTCATGACCATGGCCGGGGCCTGGAGCCTAACCGGCGTGGCCATGTTCTCCCTGGTCGAGCGCGACACCGGCCTCTGGCTCGGCCGCATCGGCCCCTGGCGACCGCTGGGCTGGCCCGGCACGGAGGTCGGCTGGGGCCTGCACCCGGACGCCCAGGGCAAGGGCTACGGCGTCGAGGCGGCGACCGCCACGATCGACTACGCCTTCGACGTCCTCGGCTGGACCGAGGTCATCCACTGCATCGACCCCGACAATACCCCGTCGCAGCGCCTGGCCGAGCGCGTCGGCTCCTACAACCAGGGGCCGACCCAGCTGCCCCCGCCGTTCGCCGACATCGCCGTCGACCGCTGGGGCCAGACGCGCGAGGAATGGCGCGCCCGCCGATCGGCCTGACACCGGAAGACAGTTCGCGCGTTCCTTGCCCAAGCTTGGCCCCTGCGCTTCACCCGGTCGCGCTTTGAACGGGGCCCGCCATGGGCTAGGCAGGACCTCTCAATGACGAAGGATGTTCGGATGCGGGTTCTGGTTCTGGGCGGCGACGGCTTCTGCGGCTGGCCCACGGCGCTGCACCTGTCGGCGCGCGGCTGGGACGTCTGCGTGGTCGACAACCTCAGCCGCCGCAACATCGACAACGAACTGGAAGTCCAGTCGCTGACCCCGATCCGCACCATGGGCGAGCGCATCGCGGCCTGGCAGGAGGTCTCGGGCCGGACGATCGAGTTCGTCAACATGACCGTCGGCAAGGAGTTCGACCGCCTCGTCGCCCTGATCCGCGACTGGCGGCCGGACTCGGTCGTGCACTTCGCCGAGCAGCGCGCCGCGCCCTATTCGATGAAGTCGGCGCGGCATAAATTGTACACGGTGGACAACAATCTGAACGCCACCAACCACCTGCTCGCGGCCATCGTCGAGAGCGGGCGGGACGTGCACCTGGCGCACCTGGGGACCATGGGGGTGTACGGCTACACCACCGCCGGCCTGCGCATCCCCGAGGGCTATCTGAAGGTGACGGTGGAGACCGACTTCGGCCCGACCGAGCAGGAGATCCTGTTCCCGCCGAACCCGGGCTCGATCTATCACATGACGAAGACCCAGGACGCCCTGCTGTTCCAGTTCTACGCCAAGAACGACGGCGTCCGGATCACCGACCTGCACCAGGGCATCGTCTGGGGCGCCCAGACCGAGGAGACCCGTCAGGACGAGCGGCTGATCAACCGCTTCGACTACGACGGCGACTACGGCACGGTGCTGAACCGCTTCCTCATGCAGGCGGCGGTCGGCTATCCGCTGACCGTGCACGGCTCGGGCGGCCAGACGCGAGCCTTCATCCATATCCAGGACACCGTTCGCTGCGTCGAGCTGGCGCTGAAGAACCCGCCGAAGTCGGGCGATCGGGTGAAGATCCTCAACCAGATGACCGAGAGCCGCCGCGTCCGCGACCTGGCGGCCATGGTCGCCGAGATGACCGGCGCCGAGGTCCACAACGTCCCCAATCCGCGCCAGGAAGCCGACGAGAACGAGCTGGTCGTGGCCAACGACCAATTCCGCGAACTGGGTCTGAAGCCGATCACCCTGGCCGAAGGCCTGATGCAGGACGTCACCGAAATCGCCCGCCGCTACGCCGACCGGGCCGATCGCAGCAAGATCCCCTGCGTATCGAGCTGGAACGGGAAGCGCGCCGACGCGCTGAAGAACGAAAGCGTCACGGTTGTCGCCGGTGGCGCACAGAGCCACGCCCGTTCCGCCTGAGGCCTGATGTCCAAGTCCGCCCCGCCCGTCTCGCTGCTGGTGTTCGGCGGCGGCTGGCTGGGCCGGGCGGCGGCGCGCGAAGCCGTGCGGCGCGGCGGCCGGGCGACCCTGACCAGCCGTGACCCCGACACCCGCGCCCGGATCGAGGCCGAGGGCTGTGCAGCCCTGGCGCCCGACGACGAGGCGGCCCTGGACGCCGCCGTGGCCCAGGCGACGGCGATCCTGGTCACCGCTCCGCCCGAGGCGAAGGGTTGCCCCGGCCTGGCCCGGCTGGTCCCCGCCATCACCCGCACGGGCGCCTATCCCGACTGGATCGGCTATGTCTCGTCCACCGCCGTCTACGGCGACCGCGACGGCGGCTGGGCGTTCGAAGACGACCCCCTCAACGCGGCCTCGGTGGAAGGCGCGCGCCGGGTTCGGGCCGAACGCGACTGGCTGGACGCCGGCCGCGGCATGGGGCTGACGGTGCAGATCTTCCGTCTGCCGGCGCTCTACGGCCCGGGCCGCTCGCCGCTGGACCGGCTGCGCGACGGCACCGCGCGGATCGTCCGCAAGCCCGGCCAGATCTTCAACCGCATCCATGTCGACGACGCCGTCGCCGGCCTGTTCGCGTCCATGGCCCGTCCCCGCCCGGGTGCGGCCTACACCCTGTGCGACGACGAGCCGGCCCCCGCCGACGTGGTGATTGAGGGCGCGGCCGCCCGCCTGGGCATGCCCCGCCCGCCGGAAGTGTCGCTGGACGATCCCTCGGTGTCCGACGCCATGCGCCGCTTTTACCTGGACTCCAAACGCCTCTCGAACGCCCGCGCCAAGGCCGAGCTCGGCTGGCGACCGAACTATCCGAGCTGGCGGGAGGGCCTCGAGGCCTTGATCGCCGATACCGCGACCTAGTCGACACTCGACGACTGTAATTCGCCGCGACAACCGCGACATTTCGATCCTGAAAGCGCGACTTTCGCCACAGGGTCGACATTTGCTGGACAAGGCGCCGCCCGATGTCCGGAAACGGGCGGCGCTGGTCCCAGCCGGACCGTCCGGCCGCATGCTAAGGTTCTCGTAGAGGAACCGCGCCCATGACCGACCACGCCACCCCTAACCTGCCCGCGCGCGATTTCGACGCCACCGAGGCCTTCTACCGGCCGCTCGGCTTCGAGCGGACCTGGCGCGACGGCGGCTGGATGATCCTCAAGCGGGGGACGGCGGCGCTGGAGTTCTTCCCGTGGCCCGACCTCGACCCGGCCACGAGCTCGTTCGGCGCCTGCCTGCGGCTGGATGACGTCGACGGCTTCTACGCCGCCTGCCAGGCCGCGGGGGTGCCGGAGACAGCCGCGGGCCGCCCGCGCGTGCGCAGGCCGGCGCTGGAGCACTCCGGCCTGCGGATTGGCTATCTGGTGGACCCGGACGGAAGCCTGATCCGCATGATCCAGAACCCGTTCGGCTGACGCGCCTTCCTTCTCCCATCGGGAGAAGGTGGCTCGTAGGGCCGGATGAGCAACTGTGTTGTCAGCGATCGACCCTCACCCTTTCGCCTTGCCGAACGCTTCGCTCTCGGAGGCTCAAGCCCTCTCCCATCGGGAGAGGGTTCAGGGTTGCTCCACTAGAACGGCAGGATGTTGCGCTGGCGGCTGTAGGCCATGGTGCCGACGTTGGCGCCGGCGCGCAGGCCCACGCCGGTGCGGATCGGGGCCAGAACGATGCCGTCGGCCTGCTGGTAGTTCACGCCCAGGCCGGCGACCAGGTAGGCCGTGCCCTCCACGCCGGGGTAGCGACGGTAGATCATGTCCGGGTGGAACAGGCCGTAGACCAGGGTGAAGACCCGGCTGCCGTTGCCGCCCAGGTCCCAGCCGATCGAGACGCCCTGCCAGAACACTTCCTGCGAGGCGCTGAGGTCCTTCATATGCAGGGCGCCGCGCCCATAGCGCAGACCCACCGCCACGGCGCCGGCCGCTTCCTCGCCGGCGATGTAGGCGGTCGGGGCGCCGCCCTGTTCGGCGAAGATCCGTTCGATGGCGCCGCCGATGGCCTCGGCGGCGATGCCCAGCTCGCGCGAGCCTGCCGCGATCAGTTCGTCGGACGTATAGGCCGGGGCCGTTTGGTCCGAGCGGATCGGATAGTTCGGATCGGTCGGCTGGTTGACCGAGGCGCAGGCCGAGAGGCCCGAGGCTCCGGCGGTGGCGGCGAGGCCGGAAAGGATCAGCTGGCGGCGGTGCATGGTCGGGCTCCGAAGGCGAGGACGGCGTCGCCCGACTCACGCGGGCGCTGGCTTCACCGTCACCGGGCTTTGCGTCAGCCTTGCGGCGGCGAGGTTAACGGGAGATTGCCGCCGCCCTCGCGAAGCCTCAATGCTTCGGTGTCCGGCCCACAAACCAGTCCATCAGGGCGAGCAGAACGCCCGACACGACGAACGTCAGGTGAATGATCACCCGCCAGCGCGCCTCCTCGACATCCATGCCCGGGACCCCCACCGGCTCCTGCATGAAGTAGCGCAGCAGCTGGATGGCCGAAATGGCCACGATCGAGGCGATCAGCTTGATCTTGAGCGCCGAGAAATCGACCGTGCCCATCCACGGCGGCCGGTCATGCTCCGCGTCGAGGTCGAGCTTGGAGACGAAATTCTCATAGCCGGCGAAGACCACGATCAGCAGCAGGTTGCCGGCCAGGGTTATGTCGACCAGCGACAGCACGGCCAGGATGGCGTTGCTGGAGCTCTTCTCATGCAGTGGCTGGAAGGCCAGCGGGATGTAGTGGAGCAGCTCCTGGACGAAAACCACCAGCAGCAGGCCGAGCGTGATCACCAGACCGATGTAGAACGGCGCCATCAGCCAGCGCGACATGAACAGGAACCGCTCGATCGCGGACTCGACGCCTGCCTTTACGTCCACCCTGGCCTCCTCAGTGCATGAGTCAGCCCCCCGAGCCGTCGCGAGGACGGCCCGGGCCGGTTGTACCACGGTTTTCGCTGCAACCGGAGCCGGTCGCGCGCCAGCCGAGCCGTCAGGCCCGTAGGGTCGCGCCCAGCTTGGTCCCGGCCGTCACGACCTTGGCCGACAGGGCCTCGATCTCGGCTTCGGTGAGGGTGGCTTCGCGCGGCTGGACCACGACCTCCAGAGCCACCGACTTGTGGCCCTCCGGCACGCCGGCGCCGCGGTAGACGTCGAAGACGCGGACGTCGGCGATCAGGGCCTTGTCGGCTCCGGCCACGGCGCGGACCAGATCGCCCACGGCCTTGCCGTCGTCCATGACGAAGGCGAAGTCGCGGGTCAGCGGCATCAGGGCGGCCAGGTTGGCGGCCGGTCGGGCCTTCGATCCCTTGCCGCGCGGCTCGGGCACGGCGTCCAGCACGATCTCGAAGGCCAGCATCGGGGCGTCGGCGTCCAGCGCCTTGAGCACCCGCGGGTGCAGGGCGCCGAACTCGGCCATGACGTTCTTCGGACCCAGCTGCAGGCGGGCCGAGCGGCCCGGGTGCCACCAGTCGCGGTTCTGGCCCTGGGCCAGTTGCAGCGAGGCGGTCGGGGCGCCCAGGAGGTCGAGCAGGGCCATCAGGTCGCCCTTCAGGTTGAACAGCGCGTCCTCGGCCGAGCCGCCCCAGTGGCGGGCCGACTTCGGAGCCACCAGGCCGGCGATGACGGTGCGCTGGCCGGTCGGGCTGTCATCCAGATAGATCGGACCGATCTCGAACAGGGCCGCGTCGGCGTGGCCGCGGTGGGCGTTGCGCGCGGCGGCCTGGATCAGGTTGGGCAGGGCCGAGGGCCGCATGCAGTCCAGGTCGGCCGCGATCGGGTTCTCGAGCACCAGCCGCTCGTCGCCGCCGCCGAACAGGGCCGCGGTAGACTGCTTGGTGAAGGACCAGGTCACGGCCTCGGCGTAGCCCAAGGCGGCGAGCGCCCTCCGAGCGGCGCGGACGCGGGCCTGGCGCGGGTTCAGCACGCCCTGCGACGGGGCGCCGAGGTCGGGCAGCGGCGTGGCCGGCAGGTCATCGAAGCCCTGAATGCGCGCGACTTCCTCGACCAGATCGGCCGGCCCTTCGACGTCGCGGCGCCAGGTCGGCGGGGTGACGGTCCAGGAGGCTCCACGCTCGACGGCGAAGCCGAGGCGGGTCAGGATCTCGGCGATGCGGTCGTCGCTGAGCGACAGGCCGGTGAGGGCGCCGACGCGGGCCGGGTCGAAGGCGAAGCCGACCGGCGCGGCCGGGGCCTGGCCGGACACGATGACTTCCGACGGCTCGCCGCCGCACAGGTCAAGGATCATCCGGGTGGCCAGCTCGATGCCGGGGACCAGGGAGTCGGTATCGACGCCGCGGGCGAAGCGGTACTGGGCGTCGGAGTTGATGGTCAGGGCGCGGCCGGTCTGGGCGATCAGGATCGGATCAAACCAGGCGCTCTCGAGGAAGACGTCGACGGTCTCCTCGGAACAGCCGGTGGACTCGCCGCCCATGACGCCGCCGAGGCCGATCGGGCGTTCGCCCGCCGCATCGGAGATGACGCACATGGTCGGGTCGACCGTGTAGGTCTTGCCGTCCAGGGCGATGAGGTGCTCGTGCTCGCCGGTATCCTTCGAGACCTGGCCGCCGCGCACGACAATTTCGCCGCCGACCAGCTTGGCCGCGTCATAGACGTGCAGCGGCCGGGCGCGGTCGTAGGTGATCAGGTTGGTGATATCGACCAGCCGGTTGATCGGGCGCAGGCCGATGGCGGTCAGCCGCTGCTGCAGCCACTCGGGCGACGGGCCGTTCTGGACGCCGCGGATGAAGCGGCCGGCGAAGACCGGGCACATCTCCGGCGCGTCCAGCCGCACCGTGATCGGCGAGGCGAAGCTGCCGGCGACAGGGGCGATCGACGGCGTCTTGAGCTGGCCCAGGCCGGCGGCGGCGAGGTCGCGGGCGATGCCGGCGACGCCCAGCCAGTCGGGGCGGTTCGGGGTGACCTCGAAGTCGATGACCGGCTCCGCGCCGAAGACGCCGGCGGCGGGCTCGCCCACGGCCAGGTCGTCGGACAGCTCCAGGATGCCGTCGGACTCATCCGCCAGCTCCAGCTCCGAGGCCGAACACAGCATGCCGTGCGAGACGACGCCGCGGACCGGCTTCTCGACCAGGGTGACGCCCAGGCCCGGCACATAGGCGCCGATGGGGGCGTAGATGGTGGTCAGACCCGCCCGCGCGTTCGGAGCCCCGCAGACGATCTCCTTGCGGCCGTCGACGGTGTCGACCTGACAGACCTGCAGGCGATCGGCGTTGGGGTGGCGCTCGGCCGAGACGATCTTGGCGACGGTGAAGGGGGCGAGCGAGGCGATCGGGTCATGAACCTCCTCGACCTCAAGGCCGGCCATGGTCATGGCGTCGGCGACGGCGGCCACCTCGGCGTCGGTGTCGAGGTGATCCTTCAGCCAGGAAAGGGTGAACTTCACAGGGTCGGCCCTCCGACCATCTGGTGGAACTGCTTGAGGAAGGCCGACGAGCCGGTGAAGCCGACCATGTAGAAGGCGCTGCCCCGGAAGATGCAGTCGCGCACCGGGATCACGCCCACGACCTTCGCGGCGCCGACCGGGGCGAGCAGAAGGTTGCGCGTATCGCCGCCCGCCTCGCCCATGTTGCAGGCCTGGAACGAGCAGCCGCTGAGCGGCAACAGCACGGCCGGCCCCTCGAAGCGGCAGTTGTCGAACGTCTTGCCCTCAATGACCGACTGGCCGGCCTGCATGTGCTCGGCGAACAGTTGCGGCAGCCAGATGTGGACGCCTTCATAGACGGGGCCGACGCCCAGGGGAGTCAGCGGGAACAGCGGGGATGCAGGGGTCATGGGATCAGCTCAGGCCGCTGGCCGAATTCGGCGCGGCGAAGGCGGAGAAGCCGTAGTGGGCGAGCCACCGGGTGTCGGCCTCGAACATGGGGCGGAGGTCGGGGATGCCGTACTTCAGCATGGCCAGGCGATCGACGCCCATGCCGAAGGCGAAGCCCTGGTACTCGTCCGGATCAATGCCGCAGTTGCGCAGCACGTTCGGGTGCACCATCCCGCAGCCCAGGATCTCCATCCAGCTGTCGCCCTGGTTGAGCTTCAGCTCGCCGCCGGAGCGGTCGCAGCGGATGTCCATCTCGGCCGAAGGCTCGGTGAACGGGAAGTGGTGCGGGCGGAAGCGGGCGTCGACGCCGTCGACCTCGAAGAAGCGGGCGACGAAGGTCTCCAGGGTCCACTTGAGGTGGCCCATGTGTACGCCCTTGTCGATCACCAGGCCCTCGACCTGGTGGAACATCGGGGTGTGGGTCGCGTCGCTGTCTTTCCGGAAGGTCCGGCCCGGCGCGATGATGCGGATCGGCGGCTTTTGGGTCTGCATGGTCCGCACCTGCACCGGGCTGGTGTGGGTGCGCAGCACCTTGCGCTCGCCGGTGGCCGGATCGGGCTTGAGGAAGAAGGTGTCGTGCATCTCCCGCGCCGGATGCTTGGGCGGGAAATTCAGGGCGGTGAAGTTGTGGAAGTCGTCCTCGATGTCCGGACCTTCGGCCACCGCGAAGCCCATGTCGGCGAAGATGGCGACCATCTCGTCCATGACCTGCATCGTCGGGTGGACGCTGCCCTTGCGGCGCGGACGCGGCGGCAGGGTCAGGTCGACGTGCTCGGCCTTGAGCCGGGCGTCCAGTTCGGCCGCCTCCAGCTCGCCCTTGCGGGCGGCCAGGGCCGAGGACACGCGGTCGCGCAGGCCGTTGATCATCGGCCCCTGCTCGCGGCGCTCGTCGGGGCTCAGCGCCCCCATCCCCTTGAGCAGGCCGGAGATGGACCCCGACTTGCCGAGGGCGGCGACGCGGATGTCCTCGACGGCGGCGGCGGTCTCCGCCGAGCCGATGGCGTTGATCAGGTCGAGTTCGAGCTGGGCTAGGCCCGGATTGGAATTTGGCATGGTCGCAGTCGTCTAGCGGGCCGGAGCCGTTTCGTCACCCGGTCAGGCGCTCAGGCGTCAGTTCCCGGCCTTGTAGGCGTCCCGAATCCACTGCGGCGGCTCGGGCTCCCAGCGGATCGGCCGACCGTCGGTCTGGGTCCAGCGGTGCAGCCAGGAAATGCCGGCGGCGCGGACATAGTCGTCGGCGTGGCTGTAGATCGGATCGGCCAGCGCCTCTTCCAGCGACACGAACCGATAGCCGCGCGCCAGATAGAGGGCGTGGATCTGCGGATACCAGTCCCGGTTCAGGCTGTTGGCGTGCAGCAGCAGCACCTGCGCCGGCTCGCGCCCGCCGGTCAGTTCGGCGCTGTAGGGCTCGAAATGATCCAGCGCGGCGGTCATGTGCGCCACATAGGCCTCGCCGATCCGGGTCTTCAGCGCCTCGTCCCCCGCCGCCTCGGCCTGGCGATAGACGGCGGCGAACATCCAGTCGTTGTTGTCGATGGTCACCGGCGCGACCGTGTAGCTCCGCTCGGCCAGGCCGGCGGCGATGGCGGCCTTCTTCTCGGGCGTTTCGCCGGTGAACAGATAGGGATGGCGGAAATACTTCAGCGTCTCGCCGCGCTCTTGCAGGGCGGCGCGGCTGACCGGGGCGCCGGCGTCGACGTCGGCCAGATAGGCCTCGACGGTGTTCTGGTGGATGTTGATGTGGCTGGCCGTGTGGTTGCCGAGATCCAGGCCGGCGTCCAGCCAGACGCCGAGGATCTCGGGCAGGAGTTCGTCCCGGTTCTCGGCGCAGACCTTGCCTTCGTTGACGAAGACGGCCGCATGGGTGTCGAGCGGGCGCAGCATGTCGACGAAATCGTGGGTCATCGACATGGCCTTGGCCGGATCGCACAGATCCGCCTCGTCCGCCGCCTGGTAAGGCAGGTCGTCAAAGGTGACGGCGACCGTCCGCTGTTGGGCGGCGACAGGGCCGGCGAGGGCGAGCAGGACGGCGGCGATCAGGATCGGGCGCAGGGTCATGGCCGAAGCCTAGCCTTAAGTCGCCGGAAAACGAAAACGCGCCCCCCGACCCTCAGTCCGCCGGGTTGTGGGCCTGCAGGAAGCGCGCCGTTTCGACGAGCATGCGCTGGCGGGTCTCGGCGCGCGAAAGCCAGTGATCCTCGCCGCTCAGTTCGATGAACTCGTGCGGCTTGTCGGCGCGGCGCAAGGCGGCGGCCATGAGGCGGCTCTGCTCGATCGGCACCACAGTGTCGTCCCGCCCGTGCAGCAGGAGGATGGGCGCATCGGCCTGCTCGGCCAGTCGGGCCGGCGAGCGGTCGTCCAGGGACCGGTCGCCCAGCCGCTCGTCGCCCATGAAGCGATTCCAGTAGCGAACCACCTCGTTGTCGCGCCGCTCCCGCTCCTCCGCCTCATGCTCGACCATGCGACGCAGGTCAGCGACCCCTGCGACCGAAACGGCGCAGCGATAAACGCCCTTGTCCAGCGTCGGCCCGGCCAGGGCCGCATAGCCGCCGTAGCTGGCGCCCACGATGCACACCCGCTCGGGATCGATGAGGCCTTGCGCCGCCAGATGCCGCACGCCGTCCGACAGGTCGGTCTGCATCTTGCGGCCCCATTCGCCGTAGCCGGCCTCGAGGAATTCCTGGCCATAGCCGGTCGAGCCCCGGAAATTCGCCTGCAGGACCGCGTAGCCGCGCGAGGCGAGCGCCTGGGCCCACCAGTCGAAGCCCATGGTGTCGCGCGCGGCCGGTCCGCCGTGCGCCAGAACGACCAGCGGCAAGTCCTTCGCCTCTCGCCCCGGCGGCAGGGTCAGGTAGCCGTTGATCTCCAGTCCATCCGCCGCCGCATAGGTGACGGTGGAGACCGGGGCCACGTTCTCGGGACTGATCGCCTTGTAGGCGTCCCCGACGGCCGTGACCGCGCCCTCCTCCAGGTCGAGGAGATGGTAGGTTCCCGAGTCCCCGGCGCCGCTGGTGAAGACGACCGCCCGCCGCAGGTCGTCGCTCCAGCTCACGAGAACCGGCGACTGGCCCGGGAAGACCGACTCCACGCCGGCCCACAGCGTTGCGGCCCCTTCTTCGAAGAAGACGTACTGCTGGCCCTCCTCCGCCGTCCAGGCGCCCCCGACCAGCCGGCGGGTGGCGGGGTGGAACAGGAGCGCCGTGAAACCGACCTCGAAGCGCAGGGGGCGCCAGACGCCGGTCTGCAGGTCCACATCGAAATAGTCCGCGTCCTCGCGCCCTTCGCGGCTCATGTCCGGACGATCGGCGGCGACGACGATGCTATCCCCGTTCATGCCGATGCCGATGATGCGCGGAAGGTCGATCGGAGCGGTGGTCCGCCATTTCTCCTGGAAGCCGTCGCCCTGGCGCAGGAGCAGGGTCCAGACCTTCGATCGTGGGTTGTAGTCGCCGCGCGCAATCGACCGACCGGAGGGATCGAGCACATAGTCGTCCACGTCCCGCGCCATCCGCTCCGCCAGCCGGGCCCGGCCGGTGTCCGGGTCGACGCGATACAGGTCCAGACCGCCCGTATCCTCGAAGGAATAGGCGCGTACCAGAACGACCGGATCATCCCCTTCGATGACGTCGGGCGGACCGGCGAGGGCGGGGAACAGGTTTCGGCTGGGCGAGAGCATCGGCACGATCTTGGAGCTCGCCGGATCGAAGATCTGCCCGCTGTAGAATTCGGTCTGCTCGATGCCGAGAGATCTGACCGTCTCCGTCGACGACGTGGTGATCATCACCTTGCCTTCGCCGATCCATCGCAGGTCACGCACCTTGGCCAGGCCGATGCCGGCCCTGCCCAGCTGCCGGTTCGTGGTCAGGTCGACCAGCGCCAGGATGCGGTCCTCGCCACGGACGGTGACGAAAGCCAGGCGACGGCCCGAGGGTGACAGCTCGACCAGCTCCAGCGACGGAAGAGCGCCGTAGGCTTCCAACGGCGCCGGCGCCGCCGGCGCGGGCGCCGGGTCGGGCTCGATCGCCGCCGCCGGCGTGGAAGCCAGCGCGGTCGCAAGGAGCGCAGCCGACAAAAGGGCCATCAGCCCACGCTTCAGAACAGGACGCACGCAACCCCCGCCGCGATCAATCGCGGCCATCATCCCATGCGTCGCCGTAATCTCAAGTCGCTTGACGGTTTGGGGGCGCCGGACAGCAAAAAGCCCCCCGGCGGAACCGGAGGGCTTTGCATGTTCTCGACGTGCGCTTGGCTTAGGCGGCCAGGGCGCCGCGGACCTGATCGGCGATCGCCTTGAAGGCGACTTCGTCGGCGGCCATGGCGGCGAGCACCTTGCGGTCCAGCTCGATGCCGGCCTTGCCCAGGCCGTGCATGAATTGGCTGTAGGTGAAGCCTTCGATGCGGGCGGCGGCGTTGATGCGCTGGATCCACAGGGCGCGGAAGTTGCGCTTCTTGTTGCGGCGGTCGCGGTAGGCGTACTGGCCGGCGCGGTCGACGGCCGCCTTGGCGGTGCGGATGGTGTTCTTGCGGCGGCCGTAGAAGCCCTTGGCCTGCTTCAGAACCTTCTTGTGCTTGGCGTGGGACGTAACGCCCCGAGTGACGCGAGCCATGTCGCTATCCTTCTATTGGGTCCCCCGGCCCGGCGCTCAGCGCTCGCGGCTCAGGAGAAACGTTCAAATTCTTACTGAGGTCAGATCCGGAGTGCGTGCGCCGATCAGGCGTACGGCATGTAGGACTTGATCTTCTTGGCGTCGGCGTCGGCCATGACCGAAGTGCCGCGGTTCTGGCGGATGTACTTCGAGTTGTGGCTGATCAGGCGGTGGCGCTTGCCGGCGACGCCGGCCTTGACCTTGCCAGTGGCGGTGAATTTGAAGCGCTTCTTGGCGCCCGACTTCGTCTTCAGCTTCGGCATTTTCACTCTCTCATCTTGAGTGGGCTACCGCTCTTCGAGCTACTTGAGCCCGAGGGTGGTCGCCCTGATTAAGAACCGCCCAGGCATGCCTGTTCGCCCGGCGGTTCGGTACGCGAAGGCGCGGCTTCTAGTCGAAGCGCGCTCGGATGGCAAGGAAAAGGGACTCAGCGCGGCGGATTGTGCGCTTCGAGGAACTCGATGGTTTCGGCCAGCATCTGCCGCCGGGTGGCCGGCAGGGACAGATAGTGGTCCTCGCCGTCGAGCGGGATCAGTTCGACGTCCTTGCCCGCCTGGCGCAGAGCGCGCTCCATGATGGTGCTGTGCTCGAACGGCACGACGGTGTCGGCGCGGCCGTGGATGAGCAGGATGGGCCCCTGGGCCTGCGCGGCGTGCTGCGAAGGCGACAGTTCGGCCAGCAGCGGATCATTGTCGCGATCGACGCCGATGAAGCGCATCCAGTACCGCAGGGACGTGTTCTCGCGGTCGCGGCCGCCCCGCCGACGGTCGAGCTCCAGCTTGCGCGTCAGGTCGGCGACCGGAGCGACGGCGACGGCGCATCGATAGATGTCCTGCTGCAGGGTCATGCCGGCCAGCGCCGCATAGCCGCCGTAGCTGGCCCCGACGATGCAGACCCGGTTGCGGTCCGCCAGCCCCCCCTTGACCAGATAGTCCACCGCGTCTGACAGATCGGTCTGCATCTTGCGGCCATACTCGCCGTAACCGGCTTCCAGAAGTTCCTGGCCGAAGCCGTCGGAGCCGCGGAATTGCGGCTGGAACACCAGATAGCCGCGCGAGGCCATGGCCTGGGCCCACCAGTCGAAGCCGGCGTGGTCGCGGCTTTCCGGGCCGCCGTGCGGCATGATGATCAGCGGCAGGTTGCGGTCGCCGCCCGAAGCCGGGCGGGTCAGGTAGCCGAACAACTCGCGACCGTCCGAGGCGGAGTAGCGCAGCACCGAAACCTGACCGACGTCGGCCGGCTTGAGGTCCGGATAGTCGCGGCCGACCAGGGACACGCTCTGGCGTGCGCCGTCGTAGACGTAGGTCGTGCCCGGATCACCGGCGCCTTCGGAGTGGAAGACCAGCACGCTCAGATCGTCGTTGATGTCGCCGAGGGTCAGCTGGCGCCCCGGCAGGCCTTGCTGCAGCTTCGCCCAGACGGCCTGGATGTCGGGCGAGAACAGGGTGTAGTCCTGGGTCAGGCCCTCGTGGCTCAGACCGATCATCAGGCCGCGATTGTCGCGCAGGATGCCGGCCAGGCCATTGTTGTCATGCTCGGCGACCTCGGAGCCGTCGGCCAGCGAGATCTCCACCAGAACCGGGCCATCCTCGCGCAGTTCGCTGAGGAGGACGGTGTCTTCGCTGCGGCCGAGGCCCACGAGGGACGGCATGTCCAGCAGCTGGCGTCGGCTCAGGATCTCGCGCCAATTGCCGCCCGCCGGCGTCAGCACGCGCCAGACGCCCGTCTCGTCGTCGTAGGTGACCCGGGCGGCGATCGTCCCGTCACGGCGCACGACATAGTCCCGCGTGTCCTCGGCGCCCACCTGGTGAAGGCGGCCGCGGCCGTCGTCCAGTCCCACGCGATAGACGTCCAGCGACGGAATGCGGCTCTGGGTCTCCATGGTCAGGGTCTGGACGTACAGGACCGGCTCGCCGCGATAGGTCCCGACCACATGCCCCCAGCTGCCCGTGATCACGGCGCGGTCCGCCTTGCGCAGCGCGCGCGAGACCTGCCGCGTCCGGACGTTCACGATGTCCAGCTGGGCGAAGGTCAAAGGCGCCGCGAACCCGGGCAGGTGTTCGATGACGGTGCTCTGGATGACGACATGGTCGGGCGACGCCCAGAAGACGCTGCGCGCGGTGCGGTCGCTGACGTCGATGGTCACCAGGACTTCGCCCGTGCGGGCCTGGGCGACGACGCTGGCGCTGTCCCCCGTGCGGCGGATGTAGGCGAGATTGGCTCCGTCCGGGGACACCGCCGTGGCCTGGATCGCCGGCAGGGCCGCATAGGCCTCGATCGGCGCCGGCTGGGCGAGCACGGCAGGCGCTGCGGCCAGCGTCGAAACGGCCGCCGCCACAGCGACGGAGAGATTACGCATATACATCGGACGGCCCCCAAGCCTTGCAGGTAAGCGCAACTTTTAGGAGCGTTGGGCGGCCTAGCCAATAGGCCGAATAAGGACGGCTCGGCTATTCGGCCGGTTGCGCCGCCGGCTGGACTTGTCGGCGACGGAAGGCGCGGCCGGCGTTGACGGCCATCACCGCCGCCGGGACGGTGAAGGCCGCCCCGATCAGGAAGGGCCAGTCGTGGCCGACATAGGTGAAGATGCCGCCGGCGGCGATCGGCCCGCCGATCCGCGCCAGCGAACTGGCCGCCATGTTCAGCCCCAGCATCGCCCCTTGGCGCTCCGGATCGACGGAGCGTGAGATCAGGGCGGAGATGTTGGGCATCGTCATCGCCATGCCGAAGGCGCCGAAGGCCATGAAGGCCGGGACCAGCAGCGGCTGCCCAGGATAGAGGCGGCTCATCGCGATCTGGCCGATCAGGCCCGTACCGAAGATAAGGCAGCCGACGGCCAGCACCCGCGCTTCGCCGAAGCGCCGCGCCAGGCGGCCGGCGATCAGGCCCTGGCAGACGGTCGAGACGATGCCCACGGCCATGAAGCTCAGGCCGACCTCGCGGGCGCCCCAGCCGTAGTGGGCCTCGGCCCAGAGGCCGAAGGTCGACTCCATGCCGGCGAAACCGGCCATGTAGATCAGCGTCACCAGCAGGACCCGCGACACCACCGGATTGGCCGCGGCGTCGTGCAGGCCGCGCAGGAAGGGCGGACGCGGCGCGGCCGGGTCGGCCGGCGAGCGGCTCTCGCGCAGCAGGACGGCGATGCCCAGGACGGCCACGAGGCACATGCCGGCGGCCACGAACATCGGCAGCTGATAGCCGAGATGGCCGAGATCCTCGCGGGTCAGCAGCCCGCCCAGGCCCGGCCCGACGATGAAGCCGAGACCGAAGGCGGCCCCGATCAGCCCCATGCGGCCGGCGCGGCGCTCGGGCGGGGTGACGTCGGCGACATAGCCCTGGATAGTCGAGATATTGCCCGCCCCCAGGCCGGTGAACAGACGCACGCCGATCGCGATCCAGATGTTCGGCGCGAAGGCCAGGGCCAGGTAGCCCAGCGCGTTGGCGGCGACCGTGACCATCAGCACCGGCTTGCGGCCGATGCGGTCCGACAGGCGGCCCCAGAACGGCTCGGCGAAGAACTGGCCCAGCGAATAGGCCGAGAACAGCAGGGCCACTTGCCAGGCCTCGACGCCGAAGCTCTTGCCGTAGAAGGGCAGCAGCGGAATGACGATGCCGAAGCCGACGAGGTTGATGAAGACCACGCCGAACAACACCGCCAGGACGGATCGGGACTTGTCCGGAGAGGGGGCGGCTTCGGTCACGACTTCCTCATAGCGGCTCGGCTCCACGGCGCCACCCCGCGGATGCGAAAACGCCCCGGCCGATGGACCGGGGCGTCTGATTTTCGGATCGGACCTGAAGTCTACTTCGGCGCCAGGATCATGATCATCTGACGGCCTTCCATACGCGGCGCGTATTCGACCTTGGCGATTTCCTCGAAATCCGCCTGGACCTTGTTGAGCAGCTTCATGCCCAGCTCGGGGTGCGCCATTTCACGACCGCGGAAGCGCAGGGTGACCTTCACCTTGTCGCCCTCCTCGAAGAAGCGGTGCATGGCCTTGGCCTTCACCTCATAGTCGTGGGTGTCGATGTTCGGACGGAGTTTGATCTCCTTGAGCTCGACGATCTTCTGACGCTTGCGGGCCTCGGCCTTCTTCTTCTGCTCCTGGAAGCGGAATTTGCCGTAGTCGAGAATTTTGCAAACCGGCGGCTCGGACGTGGAGACGATCTGAACCAGGTCCATGCCCGCCTCTTCGGCGGCTTCCAGCGCGGCGGACGTCGGCATGACGCCCTGCTTTTCGCCGTTCTGATCAATGAGCAGAACGCGCGGCGCGCGGATTTCTTGGTTCATGGGCGGCCCGTCTTTGACGGGCGGCGTTTGCATCGGACGGCGAATGGGCGTCGTTTCCTTGTGTGGCCGGAATTCAGACGAGTCGGAACGCGCGACGGATCGCGGCGCTCCCCTCAAGCGGCCTATATGACCGCGAAAAGGCGTTTCTTCAAGGTTTGGCGGGCATTTCCGGCGCGATGTAGGCGTCGTGCAAGGCCACCACGGCGTCGAACACATGGTCGACGGTGAGGTCTTCGATGGGGGCGAACTGACCGCGGGTCTCGTTTGAGGCGGCTGTGCGGGTCTTCGGGCCCCACGGGCCGTACAGCCACCACTCGGTCGGGCCGAACAGGCCGAGCGTCGGCCCGCCGAGCGCCGCCGAGACGTGCATCAGGCCGGAATCGTTGCCCACGAACATCGCGGCGCGCTCGATCGCCGCGGCCGAGGCCAGGATGTCGCCCTTGCCGACGAAGTCGATGCCGCGCTCGCCCGCCGCCTGCAGGGCCGGGGTCGCCGGCGGCCGGTCGCCGGGTCCGCCGACGGGCATGAAGCGCCAACCGTCGAAGCGGGGCTCGGCCTTCAGCTTCTCGACAAGGGCGCCCCAGCGCTCGGCCGGCCAGCTCTTGCCGGGCTGGTGCGCGATCGGCGCCAGGGCGAGGATCGGCCCTGGTCCGGCGCCGCCTCCCAGCTGCGGATCGATGACCGCCGCCGCCTCGGTGCGGGCCTGGTCGTCCAGCCAGATCTCCGGATCGAGCGGAGTCGCCGAGCCCATCAGGCGCGACACCATCTCGACCTTGCGCACCCCGGTCTCCCACGAGCGGTTGTAGACCACCCGCCGTCTGGCCGGGATCAGATAGCTCAGCGCCGAGCCGCGGATGTCGATGACCATCTCCCAGCGGGTCCCGACCACCTGCTTCCACAGGTCGACCCAGTGTCCGGCCATCTTCTTCTTGTCGAGGATGATGACCCGCTCGACGCCCGGAGCCGAGCGGAAGAAGGGCGCCGGCGGTCGGCCGCAGGCCACGGTGATGCGCGCGCCCGGGATCTGCCGCCCGATCTCGCGGATGATCCCCGAGGAGATCACGCAATCGCCGATGCGGTTGGAGGTGACGAACAGGACTTTGGGTTCGGACACGCGGTTCAGCCTTCGCTTAGGTGGCTTCGGTTCGCTATCAGTCCCCGAACGATTTCGCGAGAGGAACGGCCATGGACGACGTCGAACGCCTGCATCGCCCCGACGGCGAGACCCTGGCCCTGAAGCGGGTCCGCGGCGCCGGCCCGACCGTGCTCTGGATCGGCGGCTTCCGCTCGGACATGGAGGGGACCAAGGCGCTGGCGCTGGACGCGGCGGCGCGGGAGCGCGGCTGGAACTACGTCCGCTACGACCATTTCGCCCACGGCCAGTCGTCCGGCGACTGGCGCCAGGCCACCATCGGCCGCTGGCGCGAGGACGCCGTCGGCCTGATCGACAGCCTCGAGGGGCCGGTCATTCCGGTCGGCTCGTCCATGGGCGGCTGGGTCGCCCTGCTGGCGACGCTGGCGCGGCCCGACCGGGTCCAGGGGCTGGTGCTGGTCAACCCGGCCCAGGACTTCACCGAGCGGCTGATGTGGCCCGGCCTGGCCGACCACATTCGCCAGGCCATCGTCCGTGACGGCGAAGCCCTGATCGTCGAGGAAGGGCTCGGCGAATACGTCCTGACTCGCCGCATGTTCGAGGAGGCCCGCGACTGGCTGCTGCTGGACGGCGCGATCGAAATCGCCGCGCCCGTGCACATTCTGCAGGGCCGGGCCGACGACGTCGTGCCCTGGCGTCACGCGGCGGCCCTGGTCGAGCGGCTGACCGGCGGCGACGTGCGGCTGGACCTGATCGAGGGCGGCGACCACCGCCTGTCCGCGCCCGCCGAGCTGGAGCGTCTCATCGACGCGGTAGACAGGAACCGCTGAACAAGCTTTGCATTATACGGTCATCCTGGAGACTGTTCATGCGTATCGCCCTCACCTCCCTCGTCCTTTCGGCCGCTCTGGCGCTCGGCGCCTGCGCCTCGACCGCGACGCCGGGTCCGGAGCAGACCGAACTTGAGCGGCTGGCCGCCGACTGCAAGGCGCGCGAGGGCATCCTGCAGGCTTCCGGCGCCAATACCGGCCGCCCCGAGCTCGACAACGTCTGCATGATCCGCGGCGGTCCGATCCGCGCGCGGTAATTCGCTTCAGAGAAGGGCGGTGATGGCGGCGCGCGCCGCCTCGCCGAGATCCTGACGCTTCAGGGCCAGGGCGACGTTGGCGCGCAGCAGGCCGATCTTGTCGCCGCAGTCGTGCGTCACCCCGGCGTACTCGACCGCAGTGAACATCTGGTCGCGCATCAGCCGCGCCATGCCGTCGGTCAGCTGGATCTCGCCGCCCGCCCCGCGCTCCTGGGTCTCGAGAATGTTGAAGATTTCCGGCTGCAGGATGTAGCGGCCCGAGATCGACAGGTTAGACGGCGCCTCGCCGCGCGGCGGCTTCTCGACCATCCCCTTCATGCGGATGCGGTCGCCGTCGCGGCCGTCGGGATCCACGATGCCGTATTTGTGGGTCTCGCTCTCGGGCACCGACTCGACGCCGATGACGTTGCCGCCGACCTCGGCGTAGACATCGGCCAGCTGCTTCAGCGCGCCCGGCTGGCCGTCGACGATGACGTCCGGCAGGATCACGGCGAACGGCTCGTCGCCGATGATGTCGCGGGCGCACCAGACCGCGTGACCCAGCCCCTTGGGCTGCATCTGGCGGGTGAAGCTCATCTCGCCGGCGCTGGCCAGCTCGGCGTTCATCATCTCCAGGATGTCCGTCTTGCCCTTGGCCAGCAGCTGGGCCTCGAGCTCGACCTGGTGGTCGAAATAGTCCTCGATCGCCCCCTTCGAGCGCCCCGTCACGAAGACGATGTGCTCGATCCCGGCCTCACGCGCCTCTTCCACGATGTAGCTGAGGATCGGCCGGTCGACGACGTTGAGCAGCTCCTTCGGCGTGGTCTTGGTGCCGGGCAGCACGCGGGTGCCGAGGCCGGCGACGGGCAGCACGGCCTTGCGAAGGCGGCGGGAATGGGCGGGCATGCGAAGTCCTGAACTGCGAGGGCGGGCACCCTAACGCACAATACGGAACTTCGTAGCCCTCTTGAGCGGCCCTATTCGACGGTGACCGACTTCGCGAGATTCCGCGGCTGGTCGACGTCGGTGCCCTTCTGGACCGCGGTGTAATAGGCCAGCAGCTGCACCGGGACGGCGTAGATCAGCGGCGCGATCAGCGAGTGGCACTCGGGCGCATCGACGCGGCGGATGCCGGCGCCGTGCGGATCGGGGGCCGACTTCGGCGCGATCATGATCACCGGCCCGCCGCGCGCGGCGACCTCCTGCAGGTTGGAGGCGGTCTTCTCGAACACCTCGTCCAGCGGGGCCAGGGCGACGATCGGGGTCAGTTCGTCGACCAGGGCGATCGGCCCGTGCTTCAGCTCGCCGGCGGCATAGCCCTCGGCGTGGATGTAGCTGATCTCCTTCAGCTTCAGCGCGCCCTCCATGGCCAGGGGGAACATCGCTCCGCGGCCGAGGAACAGCACGTCGGTCGCCTTTGAGATGTCGTGGGCCACCGCCTTCAGCGCAGCCTCCATGCCCATGGCCTCGGCGATCAGGCGCGGGGCCTCGAACAGGGCCTTGACCAGCTCGGCCTCGCTCGCCGGGTCGATGCGGCCGCGCTGCACCCCGGCCGAGACGGCCAGGGCCAGCAGGGCGGCGACCTGGGCGGTGAAGGCCTTGGTCGAGGCGACGCCGATCTCGGGGCCGGCATGGGTCGGCCACAGCACGCCGGCCTCGCGCGCCATCGAAGACGAGTGGACGTTGACCAGGGCCGCGGTCTTAAGCCCCTGCCCCTTGCACCAGGTCAGGCTGGCCAGGGTGTCGGCGGTCTCCCCCGACTGGCTGACGGCGACGGCCAGGGTCCCCGGCGTCAGGGCCGGATGACGGTAACGGAACTCGGAGGCGATCTCGACGTCGCAGGGCAGGCCCGCCAGCTTCTCGAAGGCGTAACGGCCGATCTGGCCGGCGTAGAAGGCGGTGCCGCAGGCGACGATCTGGATCCGGTCGACAGCGGCGAAATCGACCGCGTTGATCTTGGCCTTGCCGTTCACGAAGTCGAGGTATTCCGACAGGGTGTGCTGGACGCTGTCCGGCTGCTCATGGATCTCCTTCTCCATGAAGTGCCGGTACTCGCCCTTCTCGACCAGCGCCGACGAGGCCGAAACCTGGACGATCGGGCGGGTCACCGCCGCACCGCTGACGTCGAACATCCGCGCGCCGTTACGGTCGATGCCGACGTAGTCGCCCTCTTCCAGATAGCTGATCTTCTGGGTGAAGGGGCCGACCGCCAGGGCGTCCGAGCCGAGGTACATCTCACCCTCGCCCCAGCCCACCACCAGCGGGCTGCCGCGCCGGGCGCCCAGGATCAGGCCGTCCTCGCCTTCGATCAGCACCGCCAGGGCATAGGCCCCGGTCAGCCGGTCCAGCACCGTCTTGAAGGCGACCAGCGGGTCATTGGCCTTGTTGAGCTCGCTGTCCAGCAGATGGGCCACCACCTCGGTGTCGGTCTGGCTTTCGAACGAATGGCCCTCGGCCACCAGCTCGGCCTTCAGCTCGGCGAAATTCTCGATGATGCCGTTGTGGACCAGGGTGACCCGACCCGCCTTGTGCGGGTGGGCGTTGGCGGTCGTCGGGGCGCCGTGGGTGGCCCAGCGGGTGTGGCCGATGCCGATCGTCGATTCGAGCGGCTCGGCGGCCAGCACCGCCTCGAGCTCGCGGATCTTGCCCTTGGCGCGACGGCGCTCGATGCGGCCGTCGACCAGGGCGGCCACGCCCGCAGAATCGTAGCCGCGGTACTCAAGCCGCTTGAGGCTGTCGATCAGACGGGGAACCGCCGGGCCGGTCCCGGTCACGCCGATGATGCCGCACATGAATTTGTCCCTCGGAAATCTGCGGGCCGCGCTTTGCGTGCAGCCTCTGGAGGGTCTAATCCGGACCCTGACTGTCTGGCGCCGGTGTAGGCGACAGGCGCCCGGATATGCACCTAAAAAGCGGTTTCGCAAGGTTTCTGCGCGCCGCCCGAGAGGAAGACCACGCTTGGCTGAGAGACGCTATTTCGGCACCGACGGCATTCGCGGCCGCGCTAACACCTATCCGATGACGCCCGAAGTGGCGCTGCGGGTCGGCCTCGCCGCAGGGCGGATGTTCATGTCCTCGGACGATCGCCGCCACCTGGTGGTGATCGGCAAGGACACCCGGCTGTCCGGCTATATGATCGAGCCGGCCCTGGTCGCCGGCTTCTCCTCGGCGGGCATGGACGTGCGCACCTTCGGGCCGCTGCCGACGCCGGGCGTCGCCATGATGACCCGCTCGATGCGCGCCGACATCGGGGTGATGATCTCGGCCTCGCACAACGCCTTCCTCGACAACGGCATCAAGCTGTTCGGCCCGGACGGCTACAAGCTCTCGGACGAGGTCGAGCTGAAGATCGAGTCGATGATGGACGAGGACCTGGGCTCGGGCCTCGCCGCCGCCGACCGCATCGGCCGGGTCAAGCGCATCGACGACAGCCAGGCGCGCTACGTCGAGATCGCCAAGGCCAGCTTCCCCAAGGGCCTGAGCCTGCAGGGCCTGCGCATCGCCGTCGATTGCGCCAACGGCGCCGGCTACAAGGTCGCGCCGACCACCCTCTATGAACTGGGCGCCGAGGTCTGCGCCGTCGGCGTCGAGCCGAACGGCCTGAACATCAACGACCAGTGCGGCTCGACCCATCCCGAGACCCTGGCCGAGGCGGTGAAACGCTACCGCGCCGACGTCGGCATCGCGCTGGACGGCGACGCCGACCGGGTCATCATCTGCGACGAGAACGGTCGCGTGGTCGACGGCGACCAGATCATGGCCCTGGTCGCCCTGGACTGGGCCAAGCGCGGCCAGCTGAAGGGCGGCGGCCTGGTCGCCACCGTCATGTCCAACCTCGGTCTCGAGCGCCGGCTGCAGGCCGAGGGCCTGACCCTGGAGCGCACCAAGGTCGGCGACCGCTACGTCATGGAGCGGATGCGCGAAGGCGGCTTCAACCTCGGCGGCGAACAGTCGGGACACATCATCCTGCACGACTACGCCACCACCGGCGACGGCCTGATGAGCGCCCTGCAGGTGCTCGCCGTGCTCGTCGAAAGCGGCAAGCCGATGAGCGAGCTGGCCCGCCAGTTCGAGACCGTTCCGCAGAAGCTCGAGAACGTCCGCTACACCGCCGGCAAGCCGCTGGAGGACGCCAAGGTCAAGGCCGCCATCGCCGACGCCGAGGCCCGCCTCGCAGGCGTCGGCCGCCTGCTGGTCCGTCCCTCGGGCACCGAGAAGCTGATCCGCGTCATGGCCGAGGGCGACGACGCCAAGCTGGTCAAGGCGGTGGTCGCCGACGTGGCGGCGGCGGTGAAGGCGGCGGGCTAGGCCGGCTCCTCGCCGTACCGGTTCGGCCCCGGCTTGGTGGCCAGACACAGCACGGCGATCAAGCCCACCAGGGCCGCCATGTAGACGACGTTGTTGAGGAACAGCAGGCCGAACAGGGCGAAGTTCGGCTCTGCCTCGCCCATGAAATTCCCCATCATCATCGGCGTCACGACCAGTCCGAAAGTCAGGAAAGGCAGCGGCGCCAGGCCCCACAACGCCGTCCGCCCGGTGTCGTGCAGACGCCGCGACACCGCAGCGGAAAGCAGGACGACGGCGATCAGGGCGACGGCCCCGACGACCGTCAGGAACGGTAGAAAATCAGGACTGGGCGCGCCCGGCGCCGCGGCGTCGATGCTGACCTCGTAATGACCGGGCCCGGTGGTCACCGTCGCATGCTCGGGATTGGCCGCCGCATAGTCGGTCATGGCGGTGATCATCGGAGCCATGGCCGCGACGCCGAACACCATCATCAGGCCGTAGCTCAGGGCGATCACCACCCCGGCATAGGGCCAGAACTGCCTGCGCCGGTCGCGCCCGGAAAAGCGCGTCAGGCTGCTGACGCCCCGGATGATCGGATTGGCCATGGCTCAGTCTCCCCTTGCCGGGCACAGGCTAGACGGCATCGCTCGCCTTGGCCAAGACGCCCGCCAGACCTTCGATCCGCTTGCGGATGTCCGGCACGGCGGTGGTCTCCCAGAAGGCCGCGCGGGCCGGCGGGCCGAGGACGAACAGGCGGTCGTCCGGCGTTCCGTCCGCGCCGATCAGCCGGCCGTCCGCGGCGACGTCCAGCCCGATCCGCAAGGGGTCCAGCCGCGCCCGGCCGCTCTTGATCAGCGGCCCTGTCAGGGGGTCCTTCGCCGGGTCGTGGCCCGGGCCGGTGCAGTCGATCAGCCAGTCTCCGGTGATGGGGGGCTGGCCCGAGCCGTCGCGCGGCCGCCAGCGCACCGAGACGCCGTCGGCGTCCGCGGCGATCCGCTCCACCCGCCCCGCCGAAACGGTCAGCCGCCCCTCGGCGGTCAGCCGGTCGATCGCGGCCTGCACTTCGGGCGCGACGCGGTGGCGATGCACGTCCCACCACGGGCGCAGGTGGCGCAGCCAGCGGGCGCGGGTCGGCGCGTCCGCTTCGCTCCACAGCCGGGCGGTGACCGGCCGCAACCCCTCCATGACGCTCCGCCAGCCGCTCTCGGCCGACAGCCGTCGCGCCTCCGCCAGCCGTTCCGACGGCGCGCCCTCGAGCAGGGTCGCGGTCGGCGGCGTCGGGGCGTCGTGGTGCGCGCCATGGGCCCGCGGCGTCAGGCCGCGCCGCGACAGCACCCGGATCGGCCCCCTCCGCCCGTTCGCCTCCAGCCACAGGGCCATGTCGATCATCGTCAGGCCCGAGCCGACGATGACCACCGCGTCCTCCGGTCCGATCTTGTCCAGAGCCCCGGGGCCCCACGGGTCGTGAATCAGCCGACCGGAGCGCCCCTCCGCCGTCGCCGGGGCCGGATTGCCGGTCGCCAGCACCACCGCTGCCGCCTCGATCCGCCGCCCGTCAGCCAGCTGAACGCCGTCCGCCTCGATCGCCCGCACCTCGCCGGTGACCAGCTCGATCAGGCCCGGATGGGCCAGCCGCACTGTGTTCAGCCGGTGCTGCAGGTACTCGCCGTAGAACCGGCGCGGCGCGAAACCCTCGGGGTCCGCCCGCCAGCCGGCGTGATCCCTCAGCCAGTCGGTGAAGTCGTCGGGCCGCCCCTCGACCGCGCTCATCCGGTTGGCGCGCACATTCAGCAGGTGACCCTCGAACGGCGTCGAATAGGCCAGCCCCGGCCCGAACGATCCCGTCCGGTCGATCAGCGCCGAGCCCACGCCCGCCTCGGCCAGCCGCGCAGCCAGCATGGCGCCGGAGAAGCCTCCGCCGATGATCGCGATGCGCAGGCTGCCGTCGGCCACTCGTTCAGATCTCCTGGTTGTAGGCCCCGATCTCGGCGTACTTCGCCAGCCGCGGCTTCACCTCCTCGCGGAACAGGGCGCGCATGTCGTCTTCGGAGCGCATGCTCTCGACCACCACCACCAGCTCCGGCTTGTTCGACGAGGCGCGAACCAGCACCCACGAGCCGTCCTCGAGGTGCACGCGCACGCCGTTGACGGTGATGGCCTCGACGATCTTGCGGCCCAGGATCTCGCCGCCGCTGTCCGCCAGGGCCTGATACTCGGCGACGATCCGCTCCAGCACCTCGTACTTCAGCTCGTCGTCGCAGTGCGGCGACATGGTGAGCGAGGTCCAGGCGTCCGGCAGGGCCGCCTTCAGCTCGCTCAGCCTCTTGCCGGGGTTCCGATCCAGCATGGCCAGCACGGCGCCGGCGGCGACGATGCCGTCGTCATAGCCGTGGCCCAGCGGGGCGTTGAAGAAGAAGTGGCCCGACTTCTCGAACCCGGCCAGGGCGCCCAGCTCGGCGGTCTTGCGCTTGATGTAGGAGTGACCCGTCTTCCAGTAGACGGTGTTCGCGCCATTGGCCTTCAGAACCTCGTCGGTCTTGTACAGCCCGGTCGACTTCACATCGACGACGAAGGTGGCGTTGGGGTGCAGGGCCGACAGGTCGCGGCCCAGCATCAGGCCGATCTTGTCGGCGAAGATCTCCTCGCCCGTGTCGTCGACCACCCCGCAGCGGTCGCCGTCGCCGTCGAAGCCGAGCGCCAGGTCGGCCCCCGTCTCGCGCACCCGCTGGGCCATCTGCATCAGCATGGCGTGGTCTTCCGGGTTCGGATTGTATTTCGGGAAGGTGTAGTCGAGCTCGACGTCCATCTCGATGACCTCGGCGCCCATGCGGCGCAGGGCCTCCGGGGCGAAGGCGCCGGCCGTGCCGTTGCCGCAGGCGGCGACCACCTTGATCGGGCGGGTCAGCTTCACCTGGCTGATCTCTTCGATGTAGCGCTCGCGGAAGTCCTCGACCCGGACCAGGCTCCCGCCGCCCCGCGACACGCCCTGCCCTTCCAGCACGATGTCCTTCAGCCGCCCGATCTCGTCGGGGCCGAAGGTCAGCGGCGGCTGGGCGCCCATCTTGACCCCGGTCCAGCCGTTCTCGTTATGGCTGGCGGTGACCATGGCCACGCATGGCGCCTCCAGCGCGAACTGGGCGAAATAGGCCATCGGCGACAGGGCCAGGCCGATGTCCAGCACCTCCATGCCGCCTTCCAGCAGGCCCAGGATCAGGGCCTGTTTCACGCTCAGCGAATAGGAGCGGTAGTCGTGCCCGACCACGATGCGCGGCGTCTGGCCGATCTCGTGGATGTAGGTCGCCAGGCCCAGGCCGAGCGCCTGGATGCCGAGCAGGTTGATCTCCTTATCCAGGATCCAGCGCGCGTCGTACTCCCGGAACCCGGTCGGCTTCACCAGCGGCGTGGTCTCGTACTCGGCCGTGTTGGGGCGAAGGTCCTGGCGCGGCTTGATCATGTTCGGGTCCTGATGCGAGCGGCGCCCGGTATAGCAGGCCGCTGGAGGGCCACAACAACGCGGGAACAGCGCTATGGGTGCGGCGTTGCCCTGAGGTCAGCCAACCTTGACCGGTCCCGAGGCCGGGCCTACCCCACCGGATCATCTTCGGAGACCCGCATGCCCCGCCTGATCCTGCTGCGCCACGGCCAAAGCCAGTGGAACCTCGAGAACCGCTTCACCGGCTGGGTCGACGTCGACCTGACGGCGGAAGGCGAGGCCCAGGCGCGGCGCGGCGGCGAACTGATCGCCCAGGCCGGCTTCACCCCCGACGTCATGTTCACCTCGGTCCTGACCCGCGCCAAGCGCACCGGCGCCCTGGCCCTGGACTCCGCCGGCCTCAAGGACGTGCCGGTGGTCGAGGACTGGCGGCTGAACGAGCGCCACTACGGTGGCCTGACCGGTCTGGACAAGGCCGAGACCGCGGCCCTGCACGGCGAGGACCAGGTCAAGATCTGGCGCCGCAGCTACGACGTGCCGCCGCCCCCGCTGGCCCCCGGCGGCGAGTTCGACTTCGGCTCGGACGCCCGCTACGCCGGCCAGACCATCCCGGACACCGAGAGCCTGAAGACCACGCTCGACCGCGTCCTGCCCTATTGGAACGAGGCCATCGCCCCCCGCCTCAAGGCCGGCGACGACGTGCTGATCGCCGCCCACGGCAACTCGTTGCGCGCCATCGTGAAGCACCTGTTCGCCGTGCCGGACGACCAGATCGTCGGCGTCGAGATCCCGACCGGCAATCCGCTCGAGATCGACCTCGACCCGAACCTGAAGCCGACCGACGCCCGCTACCTGGACGCCGACCGCGCCCAGCCCCTGCCGCCGATCCCGGGAGCCTGACCACCATGACCAGCGCGCAGCAGGCCTCGGACGACATCCGCTTCATGGGGCGGGCCATCGAGCTGGCCACCGCGCGCATGGGCCAGACCTGGCCCAACCCGGCCGTCGGCTGCGTCATCGTCAAGGACGGCGAGATCGTCGCCGAGGCGGCCACCGCCCCGGGCGGGCGGCCCCACGCCGAGGAACAGGCCGTCCCCGCCGCCGGCGACAAGGCCGCGGGCGCCGTCGCCTATGTCACCATGGAGCCGTGCGGCGCCCGGTCGTCGGGCCGCACCTCCTGCTCGAACTTCCTGATGGACGCCGGCGTCAGCCGCGTGGTCGTCGCCGCCGTCGATCCCTCCCCCTTCGCCTCGGGGCGCGGCGTCGAGCGGCTGAAGAAGGCCGGCCTGGACGTCGAGACCGGCCTGCTCTCCGAACAGGCCAAGGTCCTCTACGAGGGCTACCTCCACCGCCTCGAGACGGGCCGTCCGATGGTCCGCATCAGCGAGGACGGCCAGGGCTTCGACGCCCGCTTCGCCGCCTCCCCCAAGGCCGACCTGACCACCGAGCTGAAGCGCCTCGGCGAGGCCGGCTACACCCGCGTCTGGGTCGGCGCGGGCGAGCTAGCGGACGCGCTGCAGGAGCAGGGGCTGCTGACGCAGTAGGGCGATCGGCCGCCCTCAGTCTGGCGGCGACAGCCGCTACCGACCCATTGCGGACGTTGGCTGCCTGTTTCAGGATCGCCTCATGAGCAGCCCACCGAGCAAGTCAGAGCGCATGGAACTGCGCCGATCTGTCGGCAACCGAAAGGCGCCAGGACCGCACGTGCCTCCATATCATCGCGGGCCTGAATACCTGATCGCCCATGCGTGTTTTGACTGTCGGAAGTCGTGGAAACGCCATGGCGATACCGCGCAGTTGTGTCCGCAGTGCCGAGGCCCGTTGGCCTTGATGGGAAGAACGTTCAAGGCGCCAACGAAGGCTGACGAAGCTCAGTGGGAAAAGGTGCGCCGACTTTGGAATGCCGGGTTCCGCTTTTGGAGCTATCGCAGCTTTCCCGACGCGGAACCGTATCCCGAAGAGGTGCGAGAGGTTGACGCCTTCATCCAGCGCAATCCCCATCATCCGATGCGGATTAGTGCCTAGCGTGCGTTATCCGGGACTGTGTGACGTCGGCTTCCGACCCTGAGCGGACTCTTCCGGCAATCCAATCAACTACCGGTCTAGCTTTTCCTATCCACCCAAAGCTGACCCTCTTTAGTGCTGCTATGCGGCCGGGTTACCCACTCGGGAAGATCAGGTTTAGGTCCGCCGAGTTCGATGTGCGCGAAATGCGCCGACATCAATTCGAGATAGGCCCGCTGCTTGTCGGGTTCCGCGGAGAGGTCGGCAATTGAGCGCACCTGTCCTCGACGACTGATCGCGTACGCCCACCCTGCCGCGTACCAGGCGGCGCTCGGTACCTCGGTGGTCGGGTTGCGGAAGAAAAACCAGCAATGCTCCCCTTCCAGCACATGCGCGCTAAGCAACGGACAATCTTGAGCCGCGAACTTGCCCCAAGTGTTCCGAGCATCGGCTTCGGCCAATCCGCGAGCATCCTCTAGGGACAGTTCGGGGCTTGGTAGCTGCATGGGAGGTCGCCTGTTCGCTGTGATGCGAGCTTTACAATAGAAACTTCCGCTCACCACCCCTAGCGGAGCTTAGCGAAGTCCGCACCAGGGGCTTGGGTCAAACGTCCGCTTTCGGGCCGGGTGCGAATGGCTGCTTACGACCCGTTGCGGACATTCACCAACTGACGGAGGATCGGCTATGCCCTTCCCCATAAGGCTCGCGTTCATCCACCCGATCTGGTTCGTCGCACTTGCCGCGACCCTCTTCATCGCGCCCGCGCTGACGATGAACGGCGACACCGGCTCTGTGGTCGCGGTCGCCATGATGTCGGTCTGCGCAATGCTGCTTCCGTTGGGATGGGCGCACGGCATCTACAGGGGCGCACGTCTTGTGCTCGCCAAAACGAACACGGTCGGCCCGAGTCGCGACTGGATTTTCTACATCGCCGAGATCGGCGTCATCTGCGTCCCCGTCCTCGCACTAGGCAGCAACGCCCTGAGGGGCTCCGGAGGGGTGATGGACGGCGTGTTCGGATTCATCACGCTCGCACTCGTGCTGAGCTATTTCGCCTCCCTGTGGCTGGCCTCCGCCGCTCTGGTGGCATCGGAGGAAGGGACGCCGAAGATCGCCGTCCATAAGGCCGTAGGGACGTTCCTGCTGATGGTCTACTGGATGATCGGCGCATGGGTGCTGAGCCGCCGATTGAAGGCTCTACGCGCGGCCCTCGAAACGACTGGCGCTGTCGCCTAATGACAGCTGGGCGACCTTGGCGAAGTCCGCTCCCGGGGGCTTGCGCCAAAGGACTGCTTTCCGGCCGGACGCATCCGACCCGTTGGGGACATTGCCGAGCGGCCATCTCTCAGCCAAGCTCTCGCCATGATCTTCTACGGTTTGGCTCTCCTGATAGGCTTTTTAGGCGGGATCTTGGTTGGCGCCTGCGTCTTTGGCCGCTGGCGGCTTCCCGTCCTCTGGCTCTGGCTCGCTCTCCCGTTGATCATCTACACAGCCATAATGGCGTGGGGAGGCGTCGAGGGAGGAAAAGCAGCTTGGTCCGCTGCCGTAGGTTGGTGGCTGATCGGCCTCCTCGGCTACGTCGGACTTCCGATGCTGGTCTTCGCTGGCAGCGGCGCACTTGGCTTTTTTGTCGCTCCTGCTTCTAAGGCCAAGTGGCGTTTGAAAGACTGGCGCCTACCGCAGTAGGCGGCTGGAACGTCCGCTTCCCACCCTCAGCGGAACTCCGGCAGGTCCGTTCTGGGCGACGCCACTCGATTGCCTGCTGCTGTATGGTTCGGGAGCACCGCCCCGGGTGGCCGGCAGGTCTAACCCGCCGGATCCAGCTCCAGTCCCCGCGCCCCGTCCGTAATCGCCCCGATCAGTTCCGCCTGCCTCAGGCAAGCCCCGCGCAGCGTGGCGCGCGACAGGTCGGCCTGGGTCAGGTTGGCGCGCTTCATGTCGGCGCCGGACAGGTCCGCGCCGCGCAGGCAGGCGCCCGACAGGTCGACGGGCAGCAGGCGGTCGGGGCCGATCATCAGCGGTCCCAGCTGGGCCTGACGCAGGTCGGCGCCGTTCAGCCGGGCCCCGGCCAGACGGGCGCCGCGCAGGTCCGCGCCCTTGAGGTTCACCGAGCGCAGGTCGGCCCCCTCGAGATGAGCGCCCTGCAGCTGCACGCCTTCCATGTCGAGGCCGTAGAAGACGGCGCACTTGGCCGACAGGGCGGTCAGGTTGTAGCCCTTGATCGAGCGCAGCGCCCGTAAGTCGACGCCGTTGAACACCGAAGGCTGACCCGAGGCCCCGCCGGTCTCGCACCACTGGGCGTGCTCGGCCAGCATCTCGGCGGCGGGCATCTTGTCGACGGGTTCGCCGGCCGCGCGGTTGTCGGTCAGGGCGCCGGTCATGTCGGCCCCGTCGGTCCGCCACATGGCCATCTTGCAGCCGACCAGCACGGCGTCGCGCAGGTCCGCGCCCGACAGGTCCGCGCCCGAAAGGTCGGCCCCGGCCAGATCGGCGCCGCGGAAGCTGGCCTGCTTGAGGTTGGCCCGGACCAGCTTGCAGTCCTTCATGATGGCGTCGGTGAAGTCCGCCTGCACGGCGACGATGCCGGTCAGCTTGGAGCGTTCGAGGTTGGCGCCGGCCAGGCAGGCGCCCTGGGCCTGGGTGTCATGGCGCGCCTTGGCCTCCACGACCCGGAAGCCCAGCTTGGCGTCGGCGGCGGCGATGGCGCCCTCGCGCAGGTCGGCCTCGAACAGGTCGGCGCCGGTCAGGTCGGCGCCGCGCAGGCAGGCCCCGCGCAGATCCGCCCGGCGCATCGAGGCGTCGACCAGCAGGCAGTCCTGCATGTCGGCCCCGAAGAAGGTGGCGTTGTCCAGCTTAGCGCCGGTCAGGTCGGTTTCGTGCAGGCAGGCGGCGGCGAAATCGGCGTCGGCGAGGTTGCGACCGCGCAGAGACAGGCCGGACAGGTCCATCCAGGCGAAGACGGCGCGCGCGCCCCCGGGCTTGGCCTGCCACAGGCGATCGTGCCGGGCGCAGATGGCGTCCAGCTCCTGTTGGTCGATGCGCCTTCTGGCGACGGTCTTGGCGGCGGTTCCCGACATGGTCCCGCTATGGCACAGGGCGCTTAAGGAAGCCTGAAATCACGGTGTCACGAAAAAGGGGACGGCGCGAACGCCGTCCCCTCGAAAACGCTTGGAAAAGCGGGGCTTAGGCCGCCTTGCGCTTTTTGCCTTCGATCAGCGCCTGACCGCCCGTGCCGATTTCGATGCGGCGGGGCTTCAGGGCTTCCGGCAGTTCGCGAACCAGGTCGATGGTCAGCAGGCCGTTCGACAGGTCGGCCGTCTTGACGACGACGTAGTCCGCCAGCTGGAAGCGGCGCTCGAAGTCGCGCTCGGCCAGGCCGCGGTGCAGGTAGTTGCGCTCCGCCGCGCCGTCATCGTTGGCGGTCTTGCGGCCGGCGACGGTGAGCAGGTTCTCCTTCACGTCGATGTTCAGCTCGTCGGGCGTAAAGCCGGCGACGGCGATCTCGATGCGATAGGCGTTCTCGCCCGTGGTCTCGATGTTGTAGGGCGGCCAGCCGTTTTCCTGGCTGGTGCGCGCGGCGCTCTCCAGCAGTCCGGCGAGGCGGTCGAAGCCGACGGCCGAACGGTAGAGCGGCGAGAAGTCATAGGTACGCATGGTCATCCTCCTGGGATCAGCAAGGTGAACCGGTCCCGCGGTTTGATGCCCGGACCGGCGGTGGGAGTTCAGTCCTGACGGCCCGTGATCGGCCCCGTCCGGTCTGGAAGCCCCGACATCGGCGGCCTCGGTCAAGGATTTGGGAAGCCGTTCTCCAGCGTCAAGGGGCGCCCCGTCGCGTGACGCTCGACTGTGTCCGCCGCGGTTTGCCGGCGCCCGAAACCGCACCGCCGACCAGCAATTTCAAAAGGTTGAGAGGCGGCAGACCGGATCTGACATAGTCGCCTTCAAAACCGGCATAGGCTTCCGACCTTCGTTCGCGAAGCCAGATTTCAGACGATTCAGACGATTCAGACTCTGTTTTTTTCGCGCGCCGGAGTCGGCGGATTTCAGACGATTCAGACGATTCAGACTCTGTTTTTTCGTCTCGTCATCCGAACCGGCGGCGCCTCAATTCGCCGCCCGGCGCCATCGTGACTTGCCCGTCCCGCGTCAGGCCCTAGGTTCGCTCGCTATCGCTACCGTGGAGACGCCCGAATGCGCCTGTCCGTCCTCGTCCTGGCCGCTGCGGCCCTGGCGGCCCCGACCCTCGCCGCCGCCCAGACCCTGCCGTCCCTGCCTGCCCTCGACGAGACCCCGGCGCAGCGCACCGCGCGCCGCGCCGCCATGCTTCCGCCGGTGCCGCAGGAAGACACGGCCCTGCAGGCCGCCGTCGCCGCCACGACCCGCCCCGAGGCCGACCGCGCCCGCGACGTCTACCGCCACCCGTTCGAGACCCTGACCTTCTGGGGCCTGACGCCCGGGATGACCGTGGTCGAGATCGAACCCGGCCGCGCCGGCTGGTGGCGCAACATCCTCGAGCCCTACGCCGCCGCGACGGGCGGGACCTATGTGGCGGTCAGCCGTCCGCTGGAGGGCATGCAGGTGCCCGACGGCTCGGCCGACATGATCGTGGTCGCCCGCGCCCTGCACAACTGGCACCGCAATGATCGCACCGCCCCCTACATGCAGGCCTTCTTCAAGGCGCTGAAGCCCGGCGGCGTTCTGGCCATTGAACAGCACCGCAGCGTCGACGGCCTCAACCCGGACGAGACCGCGCCGCACGGCTATGTGCCCGAGAGCTACGTCATTCACGCCGCCCAGGCCGCCGGCTTCGTCCTGGACGGCCGCAGCGAGCTGAACGCGAACCCGAAGGACGACCGCGACCATCCGTACGGGGTCTGGACCCTGCCGCCGACCCGCGTCAGCGCTCCGCGCGAGGGCAATACCTACGACCGGCCCACCCCGCTGACCGAGGCCGAGCGCGCGGCCGCGGACGCCGTCGGCGAGAGCGACCGGATGACCCTGCGCTTCCGCAAGCCGGCCTGATGCGGATCAAGGCCGCAACGGCTTTGACCGGCCCGGGGAACAGGGTTAATCCGGTTTCAATCGGGGACGAACCGTATGGGGCCGTGCGCCTCGCGGGGGACGTGTATGGCTGAACACAACATGGTCAGGCGACCGCTTCTGTCGCGACGGGGCATGCTGATGGCCGCCGTCGCCCTGACCGCCCTGCCCGGCTGCAGCCAGGAGAAGACCGCTGAGCCCCCGCCCGCGGCCGACGGTCCTCCGCAGGGTTCGCTTGAGTGGGCCGTCGGCGGCCCCTGGCGCGCCAAGGACAAGCCGCGCGACGCCTGGCGTCACCCGATGGAGACGCTGCGGTTCTTCGGGCTCCAGCCGCGCATGACGGTGGTCGAGTTCTGGCCGGGAAGCGGCTGGTATACCGAGATCCTGGCCCCCTACCTCGCCGAGGGCGAGGGCAAATATATCGCCGCCGGCTTCCAGACCGGTCCGGGCGCCGACCCGTCCCAGGTGCGCCTCATGGCCGCCTTCGAGGAGCGGTTCACCAATGACCGCAAGCTCTATGGCGAAGTGACCATCGCCGCCTTCGGCCCGACATCTGGCCCGGTCGCCGAACCCGGAACCGTCGATCTGGCGCTGTTCCTGCGCAACATCCACGCCTGGATGGCGGCCGGGATCGCCGAAAAGGCGTTCGCCGACGCCTACGCCGCCCTGCGGCCCGGCGGCGTCCTCGGCATCGAGCAGCATCGCCTCGGCCCGGACAAGGACCAGGACCCGGCGGCCGCCAACGGCTATGTCCAGGAGGCCTTCGTCAAGCAACTCGCGGCGGAGGCCGGCTTCATCTTCGTCGCGGCGTCGGAAATCAACGCGAATGAAAGGGATACCAAGGATCATCCCTTCGGCGTGGAGACCTTGGCGCCCATGGCCTTGACGGCGCCGAGGGGCTCTCCGCCCGACCCGTCGTTCGACCGGTCGAAGTATGACCAGATCGGCGAGAGCGACCGCATGACCTTGAAGTTCAGGAAGCCCGAGTGAGCCGAGCCGCCGCCTACGCCGCAAACGCCCCGCTGATGGGAGTGCCCGGCGCCTCGGCGCCTCCGGGCGGAACCGGCGAATGGTTCCGCGGCGCCGGCGGCCTGCGCCTGCGCGCCGCCTTCTGGACCCCGTCCGCCCTGGTGGTCTCCAAGCCGCGCGGCACGGTGGTCGTCAGCCCCGGCCGCACGGAGCCGATCGAGAAATATTTCGAGGTCATCGGCAATTTCCTCGCCCGCGGCTGGTGCGTCCTGGCCCACGACTGGCGCGGCCAGGGCCTCTCGGCCCGCCTGCTGCCCGACCGTCTCAAGGGCCACGCCCGCGCCGTCGAAGAGTTCCTCGACGACTACGCCCGCCTGCTCGACGCCTATGAAACCCGCGCGCCCAAGCCGTGGATCATGGTCGGCCATTCGATGGGCGCGGCCCTGAACCTGATGAGCCTCGAGGCCGGCGAGGAGCGCTTCTCCGGCGCGGTCCTGACCAGCCCGATGCTGCGCATCCGCACCGGCAAGCGCTCGATGTGGTCGGTCAAGCTGGCGGTGCGCTGGAACCTGCGCCACGGCAAGGCTGGCGACTACGTCCTCGACAATCCTGACGACCCCTTCGATCACACCTTCGAGAAGGACGCCCTGACCTCGGACGAGACCCGGTACGAGCAGTGGCGACAGCAGCTGTACGCGTGCCCGCACCTGGCCGTCGGCGGTCCGACCTGGGGCTGGCTGGCCTATGCGCTGGACGCCGGCGAGCGGGCCCTGAAGCCCAAGGCGCTGAAATCCGTGCGCGTTCCCGTCGCCGTGGTGCAGTCGGGCGAGGACGACCGGGTCTGGAAACAGACCAACAAATGGGCCGCCAAGCGTCTCGGCCGGGGCCGCTACGTCGAGGTCCCGGGCGCCAAGCACGAGGTCATCATGGAGACCGACGACCTGCGCGCAGTCTTCCTGGAGGAGTTCGACGCCATGGCGGCCTATGTGTCGCCGGTCGAGGACCTGTCGCCGGTCGCCCAGCCCGCCGCCCAGCCCTTTCCGAGTGAGCCGGACGCCGCCTAGAGCCCCATCTAGAGGGCGGCCCGGCGCAGGGTGACCAGGGCCTGCTCGCGGATCGAGACGTCGCCGACGGCGAGGATTTGGCCCGCGCCGTCCGGCGCCTCGCCGCGCCAGTTGGTGACCTCGCCCCCGGCCGCCTCGATGACCGGGACCAGGGCCGACCAGTCCCAGACCTTCAGCTGGCTCTCGGCCACCAGGTCGATGCGCCCCGCGGCCAGCATGGCGTAGGCGTAGGCGTCGCAGCCCAGCCGGGCCAGCCGCGCCGCCGCCCGTACCTGGGTCCAGGCGCCGAGCTCCGAGCCGGTGAACAGATTGGGATCGGTCGTGGCGATGACCGCGTCGGTCAGCTTCTCGCAGCGGCGCACGGCCAGCGGCGTGTCGCTGCCCCCCTTCAGCAGCCGCGCCCCTGACGGCCCGCCGAGGAAGATTTCGTCCAGATAGGGCTGGCCGATCACCCCGACGATCGGCTTGCCGCGCCGGCGCAGGGCAATGAGGTTGGTCCACAGCGGCAGGCCGGCGATGAAGGCGCGCGTGCCGTCGATGGGATCCAGCACCCAGACGTGCTCCGCCTCGGGCCTGTCCTCGCCGTACTCCTCGCCGATGATCCCGTGTTCCGGATAGCGCGAGGCGATCAGCTTGCGGATCGCCGCCTCGGCCTCGCGGTCGGCCTGGGTCACCGGGTCGAAGGCCCCGGGCCCGCCCTTGTCGACCTCCTCGTACGTCCCCCGGAAATACGGCAGGGAGATGCGGGCGGCCTCACGGGCCAGCTCGACGGCGAAGAGCTCGAACTCGGTCATGACAGGGTCGAGTGGCGAGGGTCGAGGGTCGAGTCAAGGCAGACTGACTCCCATCCCCTGCACTCACACCCTGCCTCGTCCCTCGACCCTCGACCCTCAGGCCGCGTCGCCCTCGGCGTGCAGCGACTTGGCCAGATCGAGCAGACGGCGGCGCGGACGCTCGCCGAGCTGGTAGTAGGCCTGGATCAGGTCGAGCGTCTCCTTGCGGGAAAACATCTCGCCGCCCTGGTTGGCCGCCTCCCGACGCTCGATGGCTTCCTCGAGGCCGTCGTAGAAATAACTGACCGGCGATTCCAGGGCTTCGGCCAGCTGCCACAGGCGGGCGGCCGAGATGCGATTGGCGCCGCATTCGTACTTCTGGATCTGCTGGAAGCGGATGCCGACCTGGTTGGCCAGCTGCTGCTGGGTCAGGCCCAGCAGGCGACGGCGGCGACGCAGGCGGCGTCCGAGGTGAAGGTCGATGTCGGTGGCCATGGCCCCAATCCCCTTGTTCCCAAGGCTGTCCCGATGCGGGACGGCTCGCCCTGGAGGCGGCAAGGGCCGTGCCGCGTTCGCCCCAAGAGGGATAACGGCCGAACACCGGTCTCCCGAGACAACCGCAACCGTTGCGGCTCCGGCGCATTTATCGGCCACTGATTTGGTGGAAGGAGAGGACTATGAGCGGGTTTGGTTGGATTGCATGGATCGTCATCGGCATCATCGCCGGTTGGCTGGCAGAGCAAATCATGGGGCGTAATCACGGCCTGCTGACGAATTTGATCGTCGGCATCGTGGGCGCCCTGATCGGCGGCTTCCTGTACAACACCCTCGGCGGCGACGCCGGCGGCAACTGGATCGTCGGAGTCATCGTCGCCACGCTAGGCGCGATCGTCCTGCTGTTCCTGCTGGGACTCGTCAAACGACGGGCCTAAGGGTCAGCATAGAGTCAGGAATGAGGGCGGCTCCGCAAGGGGCCGCCCTTCTTCTTTGCGCGAGCGCCTGATCAGGCGCCCGGCTGCTCCGGCGTAGGGGCCGGCTCCTGGCCTTCGTTCGGCTCAGGCGTCGCAGGGTTGCTCGGCGGCAGGGTCGGCGGCGACTGCTCAGGCGGTGGGACCGGCTCGGTCGCTGGGGTCGGCGCGTCGGGCGCCGCAGGTGCAGCCGGGGCGGCGGGCGCCGAAGGCGGCGGCGGGGCATCCGGCGCTGGAGGAGCGGCGGGGGCCTCGATGGCGGCCGCAGAGGCGTACCGGGCCGAGGTGAAATCGACGACAACGCCATCGCCATCCTGCCGGATGCCCGCCACGGGCACGGCGCGCAGAACCCCGTCCACGCCGCGAACCAGGAGCTCCTGGCCGCCGTCGGCATTGGCGCGGACGTTTTCGATGGCGCCCAGCTCGGTTCCATCGCCGCCGCGCACCTTGGCGCCGGGCGCGATCTGCAACGTCTGCCGCTCGGCGGGTTGCTCGCCTGCAGGCGGAGGCGTCTGGGTCGCGGCGTCCTGGGCAAATGCAGGGGCGGCCATCAGCAACAGGCCGGCGGCCCCGGAGAGGAGCGCGGTCTTCAACATGGTCGGGACCTCGGTCTACGCGAGCGGGACGGCTCGCCACGGCGCGGCAACCGGCGCGTTTCCCCGGAGTTCCCCGGGCCCGCAAATGACCTCCGAGCCGCCGCGATTGACCGATTTCGGCTCGCCGAACGCGCCGCTGGAAACAGTTCGGGCCGCCCCTCGAAAGGAGCGGCCCGAAAAGCCTTGGCGAAAGTCGCTGGACCCTAGTCCTCGCGAACGCGCTTCTTGCGGAACGAGGGGTTCAGCACGGCCTTGCGCAGGCGGATCGACTTCGGCGTCACCTCGACCAGCTCGTCGCTCTCGATATAGGCGATGGCCTGTTCCAGCGACGGACGGCGCGGCGGGGTCAGGCGCACGGCCTCGTCCTTGCCCGAGGCGCGGACGTTGGTCAGCTGCTTGCCCTTGATCGGGTTGACGTCGAGGTCGTCCGACCGCGAGTTCTCGCCGATGATCATGCCCTGGTAGGTCTTCTCGCCGGCGCCGACGAACATCACGCCGCGATCCTCGAGGTTCCACAGGGCGAAGGCCGCCGTGTCGCCGTCCGAGTTCGAGACCAGCACGCCCTTCAGGCGGCCCTCGATCGTGCCCTTGTGCGGCTCATAGTGGCTGAACACGCGGTTCAGCACGCCCGAGCCGCGGGTGTCGGTGAGGAACTCGCCCTGATAGCCGATCAGCGAACGCGACGGGCACATCAGTTGGATGCGGGTCTTGCCGGCGCCCGACGGGCCCATGTCCTTCAGCTCGGCCTTGCGGGTCGACAGCTTCTCGATGACCACGCCGGTGTATTCGTCGTCGACGTCGATCATGACGTCCTCGATCGGCTCCAGACGCTCGCCGTTCTCGCCGGTCTGATAGACCACGCGCGGACGCGAGATGGACACTTCGAAGCCCTCGCGGCGCATGTTCTCGATCAGCACGCCCAGCTGCAGTTCGCCGCGGCCGGCGACTTCATAGGCGTCGGCGCCCGGGGTCTGGGTGATGCGGATGGCGACGTTGGCTTCGGCTTCCTTGAGCAGGCGGTCGCGGATGACGCGCGACTGCACCTTGTCGCCTTCGCGACCGGCCAGCGGGCTGTCGTTGACCGAGACGGTCATCGAGATGGTCGGCGGATCGATCGGCTGGGCCGGCAGGGCGTCGGTGACTTCCAGGGCGCACAGGGTGTCGGCCACGGTGGCCTTGGACATGCCGGCGATGGCGACGATGTCGCCCGCTTCCGCGCCCTCTTCGACCGGCTGGCGCTTCAGGCCGCGGAAGGCCAGCACCTTGGTGATGCGGCCCTGTTCGATCTGCTTGCCGTCACGGTCCAGCGCCTTGATGGCCATGCCCGGAACGGCCTTGCCGCTCTCGATGCGGCCGGTGAGGATGCGGCCCAGGAACGGGTCGGACTCGATCAGCACGTTCAGGATCTGGAACGGCTTGTCTTTGTTCGCCTGCACGGCCGGGGGCGGCACGTGGTCGACGATCAAGTCGAACAGCGGGCCCAGGTTGTCGGACGGCTGGTTCATGTCCAGCGTGGCCCAGCCGTTACGGCCCGAGGCGTAGATGTGCGGGAAGTCGAGTTGCTCGGGCGTCGCGCCGATGGCTTCGAACAGCTCGATGGTCTCGAGGTGGACGCGGTCCGGATCGGCGTGGGCGCGGTCGACCTTGTTAATGCAGAGGATGGGACGCAGGCCCATCTTCAGCGCCTTGGTCAGCACGAACTTCGTTTGCGGCATGACGCCTTCTTCGGCGTCCACCAGGATGACGCAGCCGTCCACCATGCCGAGGATCCGCTCGACCTCGCCGCCGAAGTCGGCGTGGCCGGGGGTGTCGATGATGTTGATGCGGGTTTCGCCGGCCTTGCCGTTCCACAGCACCGAGGTGGCCTTGGCGAGAATGGTGATCCCGCGCTCGCGCTCCTGGTCGTTGGAGTCCATGGCGCGCTCGGTGGTCGCCTCGTTGGCTCGGAACACGCCCGACTGGGCGAGCAGCTGGTCGACCAGCGTGGTCTTGCCGTGGTCGACGTGGGCGATGATGGCGACGTTGCGCAGGTTCATTTGAAATTCGCGAATGGGCGGCCGGGACAGGGCGGGCCGCTGGGCAGGGGCGTAATTGCGGGAAGGCGCGCGCCTCTTACCGAAGCGCGCGCCGAAAAGCCAGCATCACCGCCGCGTGCGGCGGATTGAAGGCCAGTGTTATCCCTGGACCTTGGCCGACTGGCGGATGATCCAGCTGTAGAGCAGGAAGGTCAGACCGGCGAAGGCGACGATCCCGGCCAGCATGGCGGGCCAGCCCGCGGGCAGCGGCAATACGGCCGCCCACTCGGCTTCCTTGGTGCCGACGATGATGCCGGCGTTGAGGACGCCGAACAGGCTTTCGCCGACGATCAGGCCAGACGCCAGCAGCACGCCCATACGGCGGCCGACCTCGGCGAAGCGGCTCTTGGCGATGACCTTTTCGTAGATCCAGCCGACCACGGCGCCGACGACCAGCATCGTGGTCACGGCTGCGGGCAGGTAGAAGCCGATGCCCACCGCCAGCGGCGGCAGTTTGACCTTGCCCTTGGAGACGCGGCTCAGCACCTCGTCGAGGATGATGATGACGACGCCGATGACCGCGCCGAGGCCGATCAGGTCCCAGCGCAGGCCGCCCGAGATGACGCCCTTGGCCAGGGCGGAGATCAGGGTCGCCTGCGGAGCGCTGAGGGTCTTGGCCCCCTGGACGATGGCCGCCGGACCGCCTTCGAAGCCGAAGGCCTGGTTCATCAGGTTCAGGATCAGCGGGATGACGAGGGCGCCGGCGCCGACGCCGACGATCAGGGCGGTCTGCTGACGCCACGGCGTGGCCTCGACCAGTTGGCCGGTCTTGAGGTCCTGGAGGTTGTCGTTGGCGATGACCGCCACGGCGAAGACCACCGCGGTCACGATCAGGGCGAAGGCGATGACCGAGCCGTCGGCCGGCACCTTGGCGATGGCCATGACCACGACCATCAGCAGGGAGGCGATGACAATGGCCAGGATGCCGACGCCCGAGACCGGGCTGTTCGACGAGCCGATGAGGCCGGCCATGTAGCCGCAGATGGCGGCGACGGCGAAGCCGATGAGCACCACATAGACAAGGCCGCCGGCGACCAGGACGAAGGTCGATCCCGCCAGGGCCGGCGAGCTCTGAGCGAACCAGGCCAGCAGGCCGGCGATGCCGACCAGGCAGCCCAGCGAGATCAAGCCGACCAGGCTGATCGGAATGTCCTGCTCGGTGCGCGCCAGCACCTCGCCCGACTTGCGACGGGCCTGGGCCGCCAGGGCGGAGGTCAGACCGCCGACCAGGGGGCCGGCCAGCTTGAGCAGGGTCCAGATCGCGGCGACGCCGATGACGCCGGCGCCCATGAAGCGGACTTCCTTGCTCCACACCGTGCCGGCGAGCTCCTCGGCGGCGACGCCGGGCTCGAGCGTGGTGGCGATCGACGGAATGCCGTGCGCCGTCAGCCAGGCGATGGTCTCGGGCGAGGTCAGGATCGGCACGGCGATGCACCAGGCCAGGATCAGGCCGAACAGCTGGGCCAGGCCGACCGTCAGGCCGATCAGGTGGCCCGCGCCGAGCAGGGCGAACTGCATGCCGAAGCCGATGCCGGTGGCGCCGCCACCCAGGGCGGCGGGAAGCTTGATGAATTTGGCCGCCTCGCCCGCGAAGGCCTTGGCGGCGATGAGCAGGGCGTAGCCGGCGGAAACGATCGCGCCGAAGACGACGACCCACAGGCCGGCCTTGTTCTCGCGCACCGCGCTCTCGGTCTGTTCAGCCCCGCGCGAACCGACCTTCAGCACCTCGGCGGCGGCGACGCCTTCCGGGTAGGGCAGGTCGCTGCCGGTCACCAGGGCGCGGCGCAGCGGGATCGAGAAGGTCACCCCCAGCACGCCGCCGAAGATGCAGATGAGGACCGACTGCCAGAACGGGAACTCCAGCCACCAGCCGATCATCACCAGGCCGGGCAGGACGAATATGATCGAGCTCATGGCCCCGCCGACCGAGGCGACGGTCTGGACGGTCATATTCTCCCAGATGGTCGAGGTGCGGAACGCGCGCAGCACCGCCATCGAGATCACCGCCGCCGGGATGGCCGAGGCGAAGGTCAGGCCGACCAGCAGACCGAGGTAGGTGTTGGCCGCGGTGAAGATCACCGCCAGGATGCAGCCCAGGACCAGGGCCCGCAGGGTCAATTCTATGCGTTTGCCGATCGTCGGCGTCTTCGCAGCGGCGTCCGTCATTGCGGCCCCTCCCAATTGTTGGCCGGACCTAAGCCGGAAAAGCGGCGGGTGGCTAGTGGGGGTGTGGCGAGTGATGGGTGGTTAGTCATGAGGGGATGCTGGATGGCCTACGCCCCGTCCCCCCTCATCCCGCAAGGGGAGAAGGAACGGTGCGCGTGATTGACACCGACGGTAGCTGAGCAGAGCGTGCCTTCACACAGGAGGACCACCCCATGAAGCGGATCATGATTGCGGCCCTGGTTGGAGTGCTCTGCATCGGCGGCGCGGCCAATGCGCAAGGCGACGGGCCGGCCGGCGTCATCAAGGGCCGCCAGGCGGCCATGATGCTGTCGGGCGTAGCCATGGGCTCGATGAAGAACGCCGTCGACGCCGGCCAGGCCCCGACGACCCAAGCCTTCGCCGCCCGCTCCCTGGCCCGCTGGGCCCACGCCATCCCGGGGATGTTCCCGCAAGGCACCGGCGCCGAGGCCGGCGTCCCCACCGAGGCCAAGGCGGAGATCTGGAGCGACCGCCCCGGCTTCGAGGCCAAGGCCGCCGCCTTCGCCGCCGCCGCCGACCGCCTGGCCGAACTGTCCGCCGGCGACGACGCCGCGGCGTTCTCGGCCCAGTGGACGACGGTGCGCGCCAGCTGCCAGTCGTGTCACGACGCGTACCGGGTGGACTAGATTCTAGGGGTCAGGTTCTAGGTGCTAGGGGAGGACGGCGCCGCCGCTCGAACTCGCGTTCCTAGACCCTAAAACCTAGCCCCTAGAACCCCCTCATGCCCGAGCTTCCTGAAGTCGAAACCGTTCGTCGCGGCCTGCAGCCGGTGCTTGAGGGCGCGCGGCTGAGCCGGGTGCGGCAGAACCGGCCCGACCTGCGCTTCCCCTTCCCCGAACGGTTCGCCGAGCGGCTGGAGGGCGCCACGGTCGAGCGCATCGACCGACGGGCCAAATATCTGCTGATGCCGCTGTCGACCGGCGAGACCTGGGTCACCCACCTGGGCATGACCGGCCGCTTCACCCTGGACGGCTCCCAGGTCGGCGAGTTCGAGGAGAACGCCCCCGCCACGGGCAAGCACGAGCATGTCAGCCTGTGCGCGGTCCACGCCGGGACCACCACCCGCATCGGCTTCGCCGACGCGCGCCGCTTCGGCTTCATGGGCCTTATCCCGACCGACGCCGTCGAGACGCATCCCTGGTTCGCCGGGATCGGCCCTGAACCGCTCGGCAACGGCTTCTCCGGCGCCCATCTGGCTGAGGCGTTCGCGGGCAAGAAGCAGAACATCAAGGTCTCGCTGCTGGACCAGCGCACCGTCGCCGGCCTGGGCAACATCTATGTCTGCGAGGCCCTGTTCCGGGCCCGCATCTCGCCCCTCGTCGCCGCCGGCAAGGTGTCGCGTCCGCGGCTGGAGACCCTCGCGGGCGAGGTGCGCAACGTTCTGAACGACGCCATCGCCGCCGGCGGCTCAACCCTGCGCGACTTCGCCAACGCCGAGGGCGGCCAAGGCTATTTCCAGCACCGCTTCGACGTCTACGGCCGCGAGGGCCAGCCGTGCGGGACCGCAAATTGCAGCGGCGTCGTGAAGCGAACCGTACAGGCCGGGCGTTCAACCTTCTGGTGTCCCGCCTGCCAGAAGCGATAGCGCCGGCCGCCGATTTCCGGCACTTTCGACCCCCAAGACTGGAGAGCGTGATGCGTGCCTGGTTCGTCGGCGGCCTTCTGGCCTTTGTCCTTGCGGCGGCTGACGTCGCGCCGGCCCGCGCCGACCCGCCGATCTGGCGCGTTCGCGACGCCGACACGGAGATGGTGCTGTTCGGCTCCATCCACACCCTGCCGCCGGGCATCGAATGGCGCACGGCCGAGCTGGACGCCGCCCTCGACGGAGCGGACCTGGTGGCCTTCGAGATCCTCACGCCCGAGACCGAGGCCGAGGAGCTGCAGATGGTGCTGCCCTATCTCCGCTACCTGATCGCCGAGGAGCCGCTCAGCGAAGTGGTTTCCGCCGAGACCTTCGCCCGGGTCCAGGCCGCTGCCGAGCGCCAGGGCTATCCGGTGCAGATGCTCGACATGATGAAGCCCTGGGCCGCCGCCCTGATGCTGGACATGGCGGCCGAGGAGGCGCTGGGCCGCACCGGCGACCTCGGCGTCGACACCGTGCTGGAGACCTCGCTGGCCGCGGGCCGCCGCAAGGAGGCGCTGGACACCGACGCCTTGTTGCTGGCCTCCATCAAGGCGCTGTCCGAGGCGGGCGACGTCGAGGGCGAGGAGATGCTGATCGAGGTGCTCGACGGCCTCGACGACGACGAACTCGACCTGACGCTGGAACACGCCTGGGTCGCCGGGGACATCAAGGCCATCGAGGCCGAGATGAAAGACATGAAGCTGGAGGCGCCGCGGCTCTATCAGGCCCTGCTGGTCGACCGGAACCACGGCTGGATGCCGGCCCTGACCCGGATGATGGAGACCGAGGGCCGCGTGGTGGTGGTGGCCGGGGCCGCGCACATGGTCGGCGACGACGGCCTGCCGGCCCTGCTCCGCGCGGCGGGCTATGAGGTCGAGGGCCCTTGAGCCTGAGGGTTGCGCTGATGCGCAGCATCGTCATCGGCGATCGCCGGGTGAAGGGCGTCGAAGCGCGCGGCCTGGCCGAAGCGGTGGGCGCGACCGATGTCCGTTCGATCATGGCGACCGGCAATCTGGTGTTCCGGTCTCGCAAGGCGCCGACCACGCTGGAGCGCGAACTGGAGACGGCCTGCGCCGCCGAATACGGCCGGGCCACCGAGATGGTGGTCAAGACCGCCGACCAGTGGCGCGCCCTGCTGGCGGCCAATCCCTTTATGAAAGAGTCCGCGGTCGAGCCGCGCCGGGTCCTCGCCTGGGCCATGCGCGACCCCCTGCCCGACGCCGGTCTGGAGCAGCTGCGCCGCCGCGCCGGGCCGGACGAGCGGGTCGAGCGCACGGCGGAAGGCGACTTCTATTGCTGGTTCGGCGGCGAGGACATCAACGCCTCGAAATTGCCGGCGGGCTTCGGCCTCAAGTCGCTGGGGGCGGTGGGCACCAACCGCAACTGGAACACGGTGACGAAGATCACCGCCGTCCTTGACGAACTGGAGCGCAGCTCATGAGCGCCCGCATCTGCCTGCTCCGCGGGATCAATGTCGGCGGGGTCAAGGTTCCCATGGCCGAGCTGAAGGCGAGCGCGGCCGAGGCGGGCTTCGGTAATCCGCGCACCCTGCTGGCCAGCGGCAATCTGGTGATCGACAGCGAGGCTGCGCCCGGGTCGGTCGCCGAAACCCTGGAAGCGGCGATCGAGGCCCATTTCGGCCGTCGCATCGAGGTCATCGTGCGCACGCCGGAGCAGTGGAAGGGCCTGATCGCCGCCAACCCCTTCACCACCCAGGCGAAGGAGAACGGCTCCAAGCTGCTGGTCATGATCATGAAGGACGGGATCAAGGCCGGCGCCGTGGAGGCCCTGCGCGGCTTCGCGGCCGGCGAGGAGAAGGTCGAGGCCGTCGGCGGCGACCTGTTCTTCTGGCACCCGGACGGCATCGGCCGCTCGAAGATGGCCGAAAAGGCCCTGCCCCGCCTGATCGGCCTGGGCACCGGGCGCAACTGGAACACCGTGCTGAAACTGGCCGAGATGGCCGAGCTGGCCGGCGGGGAGGCCTGAGGATGAACCTGCGCAAGACCCACCTCTGGATCAGCCTGATCGTCGGCGCCGTCGTCTGGGGGGCCTATTTCACCCATTTCATCGGCATGACCTGGCGCGGCGAGACCGGCGGCCTGGCCCTGTGGTTCCTCGGCGCCCTGGCGCTGATCGTCGTGGTCGAGGGCGTCGCCACCGGCCTGATCGCCTGGCTGTTCCGCCGCCGCTCGCGCGTGCTCGACGAGGGCCCGACGCTGAACGCCGCCCTGCAGGCCAGCCACGTCGCCCTGATGATCCTGATCGCCCTGGCCCTCGGGACGGCGGCCGTCCTGGCCGTCTGCGCCCTGCTCGGGTGGAGCTTCGACCTCGCCGCCCCGCGCAGCCAGGTCATCGCCGCCAACGTCCTGCTGGCCATGGTGGTGATCGCCGAACTGTCGCGCGCGGCCCTGACCCTGGCGCTGATGCCGCGGCGGTAGCTTTCGCGGGGATGAGCGGATCGGTATGAAGCCCCAAACACCGGAGCTTCCCATGGCCGACGCCTATTCCACCCTGCTGATCGAACGCCACGCCGACGGCTATGCGGTGGTCACCCTGAACCGGCCCGAGGCGCTGAATGCGTTGAACTCCGCCCTGTTCAAGGACCTGGCCGACTTCCTGGATGCGGTCGAGCACGACGACAGCGTGCGATGCGTGATCCTGACCGGCGCGGGCGAGAAGGCCTTCGCGGCCGGGGCGGACATCAAGGAGATGTCGGACCAGACCTACGCCCAGATGTACACGGGCAATTTCTTCGCCCTGGGCCACGACCGCATCACCCGCTTCCGCAAGCCGATCATCGCCGCGGTCAACGGCTTCGCCCTGGGCGGCGGCTGCGAGCTGGCCATGCTGTGCGACTTCATCGTCGCCAGTGAGAAGGCCAAGTTCGGCCAGCCCGAGATCAACCTCGGCGTCGCCCCCGGCATCGGCGGCTCCCAGCGCCTGACCCGGCTGGTCGGCAAGGCCAAGGCCATGGACATGGTGCTGACCGCCCGGATGATGGACGCCGCCGAGGCCGAGCGCGCCGGCCTGGCCTCCCGCGTGGTGCCGCACGAGACCCTGCTCGACGAGGTCCGCAAGATCGCCGCCAAGATCGCCGCCCAGAGCCCGCTGGCCGTCATGGCCAACAAGGAGATGGTCAACGCCGCGCTGGAGACGACCCTGACCCAGGGCGTCCAGTTCGAGCGCCGCCTGTTCCACTCCCTGTTCGCCTTCGAGGACCAGAAAGAGGGCATGGCCGCCTTCGTCGAGAAGCGGAAGCCGAACTTCACCGGCCGCTGAGGCGTTGCGGGGTCGAGGAGACCTCGCATGCTCAAGATCATCGGCTTCATCCTGGTGCTCGCCCTCGGCTTCGGCGCCGGCTGGGCGACGCGCAGCTACCGCAACGCCGACGCCTGCCGCGAGGCCGGCGGGACGATCGAGACCCGCAGGGGGATCTGCGTCGGGGTGGCGGCCGCGACGGCGCCGCCCGCGATGGCCGCGCTCTGATCGGGATCGAGGCGCGGGGGCCGAGCGCCCGTCTTGACCTCGCGCGCGAACCGCTCGAAAGGCGGTCCGCCAAAAGGAGTCAGACTCCTGTTGCCGCGTACGCCCCTTTCGGCTATAGCCGCGCGCTCTTGAGATTTCCGCGCCGTGGACGTGTAGCTCCGCGGCGTTTTCGTTCGAAGGTTTGACTGATGGCCAACAATGCCGGCGCCAAGAAAGCGATCCGCAAGATCGCCGCTCGCACCGAAGTGAACAAGGCTCGCCGCACGCGCGTCCGGACCTTCCTGCGCAAGTTCCAGGAAGCCGTCGTCGGTGGTGACGCCGGCGCCGCCAAGGGCGCTTTCGTGGAGGCTCAATCGGAGCTGATGCGCGCCGTTTCCAAGGGCGTGGTTCACAAGAACACGGGCTCGCGCAAGGTCTCGCGCCTGGCCGCCCAGCTGAAGAAGATGTCGGCCGCCTGATCTGACGGCGCCGGACGGCCTTTCAACGGGACGTCACATCAAAAGCTAGCAATTACAACGGCGAGGGAGCGAAGGCTCCCTCGCCGTTTGCACGTCTGACGCTAACCTCCACCGGGCCTATCGGTGCTCCCGCTTGTGGCGAATTCCCGTTTTTCGCAGACGGGGTTTCACTTTAGCGGAGTCAAACAATTTAACTGCATTTCGCGAATCGAATCAGCGTTGACGGCGCCCGGTCCCGGCGTAAGTTTGGGGCTCTAACGCACTTCCATCCCCACACGGATGAAGACGGCGCGGGACCAGTAGTTTCGCGTCGGCGAGAGATGTCTGATTGAGAGTACGACCCCCCCGGGCGGCCCACAAGCCGCACCGGTCAGGAGAAGTCGTCCCCGATCCAGGCCGCTCTGAAGCGCGTTTGGTGGTGAAACCTATGGTGGGTGGCTGATATGGCGGGGGGCGCGCAGATGGCGGGGATGACCGATCCGGATCGTATCTGGACGGAGGCGGCGGGCCGCCTGCGGAGCGAAATCGGCGAAGGCGCCTTCAGCTCCTACATCGCCCCCTCGGCGGTGCGCATCGACACCGCCGGTCAGCTGATCCTCGTCACTCCGACCGCCTATGCCCGCGACTGGGTGCGCAAGAACGCCCTGCGCCGCATGAACGAGCTGTGGCTCGGCCTCGACGGCCTGTCGCGCCGCCTGGAAGTGCGCTGCCGCGCCGAGATGGGTTCGACCCCGCCGGCCTCGCAGGTCGCCGCCGGTCGCGCCGAGGCCCCTATCACCGCCCCCAACGTCGTTCCCATGCCGATGGCCACCGTGGCCCCGGTCGCCGACGGCGCCCGCGCGGTGCGCGCCGCCGGCCTGCAGGAGCGCCTGACCTTCGACAGCTTCGTCGAGGGACAGGGCAACGCCTTCGCCCTGGCCATCGCCCGCCAGGCCGCCGCCTGGGCCGACGGCCACTTCAACCCGATCTTCTTCTGCGGCCCCTACGGCTACGGCAAGACGCACCTGCTGAACGCCATCGCCTGGGAGGCCCAGCGACTGCGTCCGGACGCCAAGGTGGTCTATCTGACCGCCGAACGCTTCCTCTCGACCTTCGTGCGCGCCATGCAGGACCGCTCGACGGCGATCTTCAAGGAAAGCCTGCGCAGCGCCGACATGCTGCTGATCGACGACGTCCAGTTCGTCGGCGGCAAGGCCTCGACCCAGGACGAGCTGCTGGCCACGCTGACCAGCCTGATCGAGGACGGCAAACGCATCATCCTGTCGGCCGACCGTCCGCCGATGGCCCTGACCGAGGTCGAGCCGCGCCTGCGCAGCCACCTGGCCTCGGGCCTGACCTGCCCGGTCGAGCCCGCCGACCGCGCCCTCAAACTGGCCGTGGCCCGCAACCGCATCGCCGCCTTGGCCGGCCTCGGCGTCGTCTCGGGCGAAGCGCGTCCGGAAGTGCTCGAGCACCTGGTCGACCGCACCCCCGGCTCGATGCGCGAGCTGGAAGGCGCCGTGAACACCCTGGCCGCCGTCGCCGGCGCCCGCCTGTCGGCCCTGACCGCCGACGAGGTCCAGGCCCTGCTCGGCTCCGCCCTGCGCGGCGGGCCGGAGCGCCGCATCACCGTCGACGAGATCCAGAAGACCGTCGCCGAGCATTTCACCCTCAAGCAGGCCGATCTGCTGAGCGAGCGCCGCACCCGTTCGGTCGCCCGTCCGCGCCAGATCGCCATGTGGCTGTGCAAGCAGCACACGACGCGCTCCTACCCGGACATCGGCCGCCGCTTCGGCGGGCGGGACCACACCACGGTCCTGCATGGCGTGCGCAAGATCGAGGAGCTGATGGCCCAGGACGACCAGATCGCCCGGGACGTCGAGGCGCTGACGCGCAAGCTCAGGGGTTAGGTTCTAGGGGCTAGGTTCTAGGGTCGAGGGAGGCCAACGGCCGCATCTCGACGATTATCCACATTCGATCCGGCATCGTCCCTAGCCCCTAACACCTAGAACCTAGTCCCTTCCTTGCTCCTGCCGACCAATCCGCTAGTGTCCAAGGCCCTCTATCAGCGGTGACGCTTGAGTCGCCGCAGCCGGGCGAGACGACATGCAGCTGACTATCGAACGATCCGCGCTCCTGAAGGCCCTCGGGCACGTCCAGAGCGTCGTCGAGCGGCGCAACACCATTCCGATCCTGTCCAACGTCCTGCTCAGCGCAGGTCGCGACAAGCTCGCCTTCGCCGCGACCGATCTCGACATGGAGATGGTCGACGAGGCCGAGGCGACGGTGAACGTCGAGGGCCAGATCACCGCCCCGGCCCACACCCTGTACGAGATCGTCCGCAAGCTGCCGGACGGCGCCGAGGTGTCCCTGTCCTATTCGGGCGACGATCCCCGGCTGGTGGTCCAGGCCGGCCGTTCGAAGTTCAACCTGCCGGTGCTGCCGGCCGGCGACTTCCCGGTGATGTCGACCGAGACCTCGGGCACGCGCTTCACCCTGCCCAAGGAAGACCTGGCCCGGCTGATCGACAAGACCCGTTTCGCCGTCTCCACGGAGGAGACCCGCTACTATCTGAACGGCCTGTATCTCCACACCGTGGCCGAGGCCGGCATCCCGCTGCTGCGCGCCGTGGCCACCGACGGTCACCGCCTGGCCCTGGCCGAGACCCCGGCTCCCGAGGGCGCCGCCGGCGGCCCCGGCGTCATCGTGCCGCGCAAGACGATCGACCAGGTCCGCCGCCTGCTCGACGACGGCTCCGGCCCGGTCGAGGTCATGGTCAGCCCGCAGAAGATCCGCTTCGAGTTCGGCCAGGCCTCGCTGACCTCCAAGGTCATCGACGGCGCCTTCCCGGACTACATGCGCGTCATCCCCAAGGGGAACGACAAGCAGGCCGACATCGACAACTCGGTCTTCGCTTCGGCGGTCGACCGCGTCGCCACCATCTCGGCCGAGAAGAGCCGGTCGGTGAAACTGGCCTTCGAGCTGGACCGCGTCACCCTGACCGTCCGCAACATGGAGGCCGGCCAGGGCGTCGAGGAGGTCGAGATCGGCTACTCGGAAGAGCCTTTCGAGATCGGCTTCAACGCCCGCTACCTGCTGGACGTCGCCGGCCAGATCACTGGCGAGACGGCGCACTTCAAATTCGCCGACCCGGCCAGCCCGACCCTGGTGCTCGATCCGGGCGACCCGGGCGTGCAGTACGTGCTGATGCCGCTGCGGGTGTGATCGAAGTGGCGAGTGATTAGTGACGAGGAAGGTCCTTGCTCGGATTGACTCGTCACTCGTCACTCGCCACTCGCCACTCGCCAATGGTGATCACCGCCCTCACCCTCACCGACTTCCGCTCCTATGCGAGCGCGACCCTGCCGGTCACGGCGGGGACGGTGGTGCTGCATGGGCCGAACGGGGCGGGCAAGACCAACCTGCTGGAGGCGCTGAGCCTGTTCACGCCCGGCAAGGGGCTGCGCGGGGCGACGGCGCCGGAGATGGGGCGGCGCGAGCCCGGCGAGACCGGCGGCCGGGCCTGGGCGGTCATGGCGGTGCTGACCGACGGCGAGGACGAGGTGCGGCTCGGCACCGGGGTGCAGGCGGCCGGCGCGGCCCGGCGCATCGTCCGGATCGATGGCGAAACGGCCCAGCCGGGGCGGCTGCTCGATCATCTGCGGCCGATCTGGGCCACCCCCGAGCAGGATCGCCTGTTCTCCGACGCCCGCGCCGACCGGCTGAAATTCTTCGACCGCCTGGTCTTCGCCGCCGACCCGGCCCACGCCGCCGCGGTCTCGGCCTATGAGAAGGCGTTGCGCGAACGGCTGCGGCTGCTGACCGACGGGGCCGAGGGCCAGCCGGCCGATCCGCTGTGGCTCGACGCCCTGGAGATCCGGCTCGGCGAGGCCGGGGCCGCCGCCGCGACGGCGCGCGCCGCCGCGCTCAAGGTCCTGCAGGCCGAGATCGACGCGCGCGGCGACCGCCCCTTTCCCCAGGCCGACCTCGGCCTGGCCGGCGAGGCCGAGACCTTGGCCGCCGAGGGCGTCTCGGACGCCGATATCGCCGCCGCCATCCGCGAGGGCATGGCCCGATCGCGCGCCCGCGACGCCGGCGCCGGCCGCTCGCTGTTCGGGCCGCACCGCTCGGACCTGACCGCCCTGCACCGCGAGAAGAACCGGCCCGCCGCCGAGGGCTCGTCGGGGGAGCAGAAGGCGCTGGTGCTGAACCTGATCCTGGCCCAGCTGGCGCGGCTGTCGGGCCAGAAGGCGGCCCCCATCCTGCTGCTGGATGAGGCCCCGGCCCACCTCGACGCGCGGCGGCGGGCCGCCCTGTTCGACGAGATCGAGGCCTTGGGCCTGCAGGCCTTCCTGACCGGCACCGAGTCCGAGCTGTTCGCGCCTCTCAGGGGCCGCGCCGAGTTCGTGCGGGTCGAGGGCGGGACGCTGACGGCGGAGGGATAGTCCCGATCAGTTGAACTCGGCTTCCAGATCCGCCAGCCGCGCCGCCTGGTCCTCGGCGATCAGGGCGTTCAGCATCGGGTCGAGGTCGCCCTCGAGGATCTGCGGCAGGCTGTGAAGGGTCAGGCCGATGCGGTGGTCGGTCACCCGGCCCTGCGGGAAGTTGTAGGTGCGGATGCGCTCGGAGCGGTCGCCCGAGCCGACCTGGGACTTGCGGGCGTCGGAACGGGCCGCGTCCTTGGCCTGGCGCTGCATGTCGTAGAGGCGGACGCGCAGGTTCTTCATCGCCTTGTCGCGGTTCACGTGCTGCGACTTCTCCGACGAGGTCACCATGATCCCCGAGGGGAAGTGGGTGATGCGCACGGCGGAGTCGGTCTTGTTGACGTGCTGGCCGCCCGAGCCAGAGGCGCGGAAGGTGTCGATGCGGATGTCCTGGTCGCGGATCTCGATCTCGACGTCCTCGACCTCCGGCAGCACCGCGACGGTGGCGGCCGAGGTGTGGATGCGCCCGCCGGCCTCGGTCGCCGGAACGCGCTGCACCCGGTGGACGCCGCTCTCAAACTTGAGCCGGCCGAACACGCCCTCGCCGGTGACGGTGGCGATGATCTCCTTGTAGCCGCCGGCCTCGCCCTCGGTGGCGCTGTCGATCTCGACCCGCCAGCCCACGGTCGAGGCGTAGCGCGAATACATGCGGAACAGGTCGCCGGCGAACAGGGCGGCCTCGTCGCCGCCGGTGCCGGCGCGGACTTCCAGCACGGCCGAAGCGTTCTCGTCGGCGTCGCGCGGGGCCAGCAGCAGGGCGACGCTCCGCTCCATGTCCGGCAGGCGGTCCTTGAGGTCCTGCAGCTCCTCGGCGGCCATCTCGGCCATCTCGGGATCGGCGGCCATGACCTCCAGGTCGGCCATCTCGGCGCGCAGGCGCGCCAGGGCCTGGACCGCATCGGCCACCGGCTTGATCTCGGCGTGCTCCTTGGACAGGCGGACGATCTCCGCGCCGTCCGTGGCCGCGCCCATCCGCGCCTCCACCTGGTGGAAGCGGTCGAGCACCTGATCGAGCCGGGCCTGGGGCAGTCTCACGTCGGTTGGAGCCTTCGATTGCGGGAGGGGTCCTTACCGCGCCGAGCCCGTCCCTGTCGATGCGGCAGCAGCGGTCACCTCTGCGCGAACGCGCCGTGACCGACGCAACCTTCGCCGGCCGGGCCCATTGCAGTCGTTCGACATGGCGCATGCGATGCCGGGGGCTTCATGGAAACCTTTCTGCTCTTCCTGCTGGTGGGCGTGCTGGCCCAGGCGGTCGACGGCTCCCTGGGCATGGCCTACGGGGTGATCTCCTCCTCGGTGCTGCTGGCCTTCGGCGTGCCGCCGGCCACGGCCTCGGCCAGCGTCCACACGGCCGAGGTGTTCACCACGGCCGCCTCGGCCGGCAGCCACATCGCCCACAAGAACGTCGAATGGCGGCTGCTGCTCCCCCTCGCCGGGGCGGGGGTGATCGGCGGCATCCTGGGGGCCTATGTGCTGGCGGGGATCGAGGGCGACCTGATCAAGCCCTTCGTCATCGCCTACCTGGCCATCATGGGCTGCTACATCCTCTGGCGGGCCGGCCACGACGTGAAACCGCGGCACATTCGTCCGGCCTGGATCGTCGCCCCGCTGGGCGCCATCGGCGGCTTCCTCGACGCCATCGGCGGCGGCGGCTGGGGCCCGACCGTGTCCTCGACCCTGGTCGGCGCCGGCCAGGAGCCGCGCCGGGCGATCGGCACCGGCAACACCGCCGAGTTCTTCGTCACTGTGGCGATCAGCGCCACCTTCGTCTGGTCGCTGGTCACCGGGCACTGGCGCGACGCCGACGCCCTGGAGAACCACGCCTCGGCCGTCGCCGGCCTCGTCGTCGGCGGCCTGATCGCCGCCCCCTTCGCCGGGCTCATCGCCAAGCGGGTGCCGCGTCGGGTGCTGGCCTATTCGGTCGGCGGCCTGCTGGTCTTCCTTGCCGGCTTCCAGGGCCTGCAGTTGGCCGGGGTCATGGCTTGATGGAAGGGGCCTGAAACGCAAAAGGCGGGACGGACCGAAGTCCGCCCCGCCCTTCTTGATCGGTCGCGATCGAGGATCAGCGAGCCTGGGCGCGGAAGCGCTTCAGGAACTCCTTGATGTTCTCCTGGATCGACTTCTCGTTGGCGATGCGCAGGCGCTCGGTGCCCACGAAAGCCTCGCCCATGGTGCCGACGCCGGTGGCCGAGACGGTGTCGTTGAAGATCACCGTGCCGTCGCGGGTCACACTGTAGCGGACTTCGCTGGTCACCGACATGTCGAGACCGGCCATCGGCTGCTTCAGGTTGACCAGGCTGGCCGTGACGACCAGCGGACGGCCTTCCGAGCCCATGTAGCCGGCGGCGTTAAGCGAGTTCTCCAGCGCCGTCTTGAAGTCGGCGTTGGAGACCTGGGCGGTCCACAGCGGGTTGGTTTCGTTGCCGCCCGAGACGTTGACCGTCGTCACCGACTTGTAGCCGACGTCGCCGGCCGAAGCGGTCAGACCGGCGGTGGCCGGCAGCGTCATGGCGGCCGGGTTCGACGGCGTGGCGCAAGCGGCCAGACCCATCAGGGAAGCGACGGCGGCGACAGCCGCGAGACGACGAAGCATCATTGGAATTCCTGTTACTCTAGAACTATTGGCCGCCGGCCGGAGCGGCCGAGGCGGCCGAGGCCAGACGGGCGCGCTCGGAATCCTGCCACGCAGCTTCTTCAGCCGGCGTGCGCAGGGTGACGATCAGCGGGTTCGGGGTCAGGTCGTTCATGGCGCCCGAGGTGCCGTCGACCACGGCGCCGACGACGCCGCCGAAGATCACGTTGCCGGCCAGGCCGGCGGCGCCTTCACCCGAGATGCCGCTCTTGATCTGGACTTCCTGGGTCACGTAGCCGTCCATCGAGATGGAGGCGCGGAAGGCGTCCTTGCGCGGCATGCGGAAGGTGCACGGCGTGGCGTCGCACTGGAAGCCGTTCGAGGTCGAAACGCGGGCGCCCGGCGGGGTGCTTTCGACGGTGAACTCCTGGCTCGAGCCGCGCGTGATGGTGGCGCAGGCCGGCAGAGTCAGAGCAGCGGCGGCGAGCGCCAGGACGCGCGCGCCGATGCGCGCGGTGCGGGAAGAGATCATGGTAGGCCCCAAAAGGATCGGGCCGCCCCCTGCGAACCCTAGGCCGCTGTTTCGCATCGCTGAGGACCCACAGTCAATCACCGGAACGTGATGATTACTGACGGAACTTTCCCGGACTCCACACAACCATCGGATTAGTCGCGGATTCCTCGGCTTCGTATTTCGCCGGTCTCGAGCCTCAGCCTTGGTCCGGCCTCGTCGAGGCGAAGCTGGGCCGTTCTTCCAGGACCGCCTGCAACGCTACGAGATTGGGTCGGCCGGTCTTCCAGTCGATGTCCGGATGCCGGAAGCTGATCCAGGTCACCGCAACGCCGGCGGTGATCACGCCCACGTCCAGTCGCGAGGCGTCCGGCGCTGCGGCCTCGAGAGCGTCCAGGGCGCGGTCCAGGTTGGTGGTCCAGCGCGCGATCCAGGAGGGTGAGCGCTCGCTCTCCGGCCGCCGCTTCTCCAGCACCAGTTTGACGCCCATCTCCAAGGCACCGTTGGCCAGGGTCTCCAACCGCCGCACCCGCAGACGCGCCTCGCCCGCCGCCGGCAACAGGGGCGCGCCCTCGCCCAGGGCGTCCAGATATTCGCAGATGACCGGGCTGTCGGTGATCGGCAGGCCGTCCTCCGCGATCAGGGTCGGGACCTGCACCACAGGGTTGGAGGCGAGGAGCTCGGGGGCGTTGCCGTAGGGGTCGACCGCGATCTCCTCGATGCGGTCGGCCAAGCCCTTCTCGCGGGCGACGATGCGGCATTTGCGGGCATAGGGCGACGGGGTGGTGATGTAGAGCTTCATGGAGCGTCCGGACTGGGAGCGACGCAGCGCTTGTCGCGCAGCAGGGCCCACTCTTCGCACTGACGGCCGTCGGAGAACAGGCAGACGCCGTACTCGTCGCCGCTTGCGGTCTTGCGGACCTGATGGACGCCGCCCTGGTTGACGCAATTGACAGAGGCCGGGTTCGGCAGGCCGACGACGGCGGGAGGCTCGGGTGGCGCGGGCGGCGGCGGGGCGCAGGCTGCTGCGAGGAGAGGCAGCAGCGGCAAGCAGGCCTTCCACATCCGGACCATCGGTCCCTCCTCACTCCGCGGCGGCGAGCGCTCCCTTGTCGGCGGCGCGGGCGGCGTCCAGTTCGGCGGCCTTGCGTTCGACCTGCTGGACGATCTCGTCGATCATGCCGTCGTTGGCCTGTTTGTGGGCGATCTTGCCGTTCAGATAGACCATGCCCGCACCCTTGCCGCCGCCGGTGAAACCGACGTCGGTGTAGAGCGCCTCGCCCGGGCCGTTGACCACGCAGCCGATGATCGAGAGCGACATCGGCGTCGTCACGTGGGCCAGCTTCTCCTCGAGGATGCCGACCGTCTCGATGACGTTGAAGCCCTGCCGCGCGCACGACGGACAGGCGATGATGTTCACGCCGCGGTGGCGCAGGCCGAGCGACTTGAGGATGTCGAAGCCGACCTTGATCTCCTCGACCGGGTCGGCGGCCAGGGAGACGCGGATGGTGTCGCCGATGCCGGCCCACAGCATGGAGCCCATGCCGATGGCGGACTTGATGGTCCCGGTGCGCAGCGGCCCGGCCTCGGTGACGCCGAGGTGCAGCGGGCAGTCGATGGCTTCGGCCAGCTGCTGGTAGGCGGCGACGGTCAGGAACGGGTCGGACGCCTTCACCGAGATCTTGAACTCGTGGAAGTCGTGGTCCTGCAGGATGCGGGCGTGATTGAGCGCGCTCTCGACCATGGCGTCGGGACAGGGCTCGCCGTATTTCTCGAGCAGCTCCTTCTCGAGCGAGCCGGCGTTGACGCCGATCCGCATCGAGCAGCCGTGATCCTTGGCGGCCTGGATGACTTCGCGGACCCGATCGGCCGAGCCGATGTTGCCCGGGTTGATGCGCAGGCAGGCGGCGCCGGCCTGGGCCGCCTCGATGCCGCGCTTGTAGTGGAAGTGGATGTCCGCAACGAGCGGGACCTTGGCCTCGCGGGCGATGGTCTTGAAGGCGGCGGTCGAGTCCTCGTCCGGGCACGAGACGCGGACGATATCGGCCCCGGCCTCCTCCAGACGGCGGATCTGGTCGATGGTGGCCCCGGCGTCAGACGTCGGGGTGTTGGTCATCGACTGGACCGTGATCGGGGCGTCGCCGCCCACGGCGACGTTCCCGACCATGATCTGGCGGCTCTTGCGGCGCTCAATGTGGCGCCACGGGCGGACGTGGGTGTGGTCAAGGCTCATGCTGGAGCCAACATAGGCCTTCGATTGCGGCATGGCCACGACACGCAGGGTCGCGGATCAGCCGCCAGTGACGGCCGGGGTCGGAGTCACAGGGACCGCGGCGACCGCCGGTTGCAGCTGCGCCTGGGCCTGCTGAGCCTGGGCCTGAACCGCTGCGGCGCGGGCGGCGACCTCGGCTGCGTTCGTCCGGGCCTGGGTCTGGGCGCGGCTGTTGAGCTGGGCCAGGGGCGTCAGCTGCGCCTGCAGCGGTCCGCCGTGCTCGCCGTTCAGATAGACGTCGAAGGCGGTCACGTCCTGCACATCCACCGTCGCCGAGACGCCGAGCGGCGCGCGCCAGGCGTCGCCGGCGGCCAGTTGGCGGGCGAACAGCACGCGGCCGTCCGCCATGCGCACGATCAGATAGGCGGACTTCTTGGCCTGCAGCACGACCTGCGAGGCGTTGGCCGGCGAGCCGTAGATGGCCCCGCGCGGATTGAAGGCCTTCTGGACCGGGGCGGCGGCCGCAGCAGCGGCGGCGAGCGCCTCGGGCGAGGTCGGGTCGATGCCGGTCAGCTCGGTCTCGAGGCCGGGGGTGATGTACAGGGCCGGGATGGTCTGGTCCGGCGGCGCGGGGTGCGGCGCGGCCAGGCGGATGACCTGCTCCTGGCCCGGCACGGCGCCGAGGGTCCAGCTCTCCGGCACGGCGGCGAGGTCCGAGGGTTGCGGCGCGCGCATCAGGCTGACGCGCTGGAAGACGTTCCAGCCGACCACGGCGACGATCAGGGCGACGCCGACGGCGATCAGGCGGGGCGAGTAGCGCTTCACCTCCTCGAAGGCGACGCCCACCGGCGGCTGAAGCGGCACCGAGGGGTCCGGGCTCTCGCGCTTGAAACGCTCGACGGCCAGTTGCTCATCGAGGCCCAGGGCCGAGGCGTAGGCGCGCACATAGCCGATCGAGAAGACGCGGTTGGGCAGGACCGAGAAATCGTTCTGCTCCAGGGCGGTCAGGTAGCGGGCCGGGACGCGGGTGATGCTGGCGAGCTCGGCGAGGGAACGGCCGGACTGGTCCCGGGCGACGCGCAGGCCGTCACCGAGCGTCGCCGCGTCAGTGACCGAAGGAGTCACGTCCTTCCAGTCGGAATGCACCCGATACTCTTCGGAGCCTCGCCCCGTATCCAGCGCCATGACGCTCGACCCCACGCTTGCCGGCGAGAGACTCGCGCCGACGGTACTCAGACGGGGACCCTGTATCATATCGGGATGGCCTTGAAGGCCCGACCCCGCAGACCCCCCGGGTTCACCTTGTGGATAACTCATAAGAGCTGACCGATCAACGATTTGTTAGCCACGAAAGGCCCGAAGGGCCGGCGTGGGTCAGATCGTGACGTTCAATTTCCGGGCCAGACTTTCGAGTTCGCCGCGGATCGATCCTGCGGAGGAGCCGAGCAGGTTCGCCATGCCGCGGCGGGCGGCGGGCAGATCGGCGGACAGGATCATGCGCTTGACCGGTCCGACGCCGCCGGCCGGGGCCGACAGCCGGGTGTAGCCGAGGGTCAGAAGGGCGAAGGCTTCGAGCGGCCGGCCGGCCAGTTCGCCGCAGACCGAAACCGGGGTGCCGGTGTCGGCGCATTTCTTCTGGATCTCGGCCAGGGCGCGCAGGGCGGGGGGCGACAGCGGGTCGTAGCGATCGGAGACCAGCGGGTTCGTGCGGTCGGCGGCGAACATGTACTGGAACAGGTCGTTGGTGCCGATCGAGACGAAGTCGGTCAGGGGCAGCAGGGCGTCGAGGTGCCACAGCAGGCTGGGGCATTCGATCATCGCCCCGACGCGCAGCAGGGCCGGCAGGGCGCGGCCGCGGCGGCGGGCCCAGGCGATCTCGACGTCGACCAGTTCGCGGGCGGCGCGGAACTCGTCGACGGTGGCGATCATCGGGAACATGACGCGCAGCTCACGCCCGGCGGCGGCGGTCAGCAGGGCGCGCAGCTGCAGGCGCAGCAGGCCGGGCCGGTCGAGGCCGAGGCGGATGGCGCGACGGCCAAGCGCCGGGTTCTCCTCCCGCTCGGTCTCCAGGTAGGGCAGCACCTTGTCGCCGCCGATGTCGAGGGTGCGGAAGGTGACAGGCCGGTCGCCGGCGGTGTCGAGCACCAGCTTGTAGAGGGCGGTCTGGGCGTCGAGGCGCGGCAGCTCCTCGGAGACCATGAACTGGAACTCGGTGCGGAACAGGCCGATGCCCTCGGCGCCGGTGGCGTCGAGGTTCTCCAGGTCGACGGCGAGGCCGCCGTTGGTCAGGACGGTGATGCGGGTGCCGTCCTGGGTGACGGCAGGCACGTCGCGAAGGCGGGTGAACTCCTTCTGCCGCTCGCTGCGGACCTCGATGCGCGACTGCACGGCCGCCAGCATGTCGGGGCGCGGACGCAGGAAGGCCTCGCCGGTCTCGCCGTCGACGATGACCAGATCGCCCTCGGACAGGCGGTCGCGCAGGCCCATGAGGCGGCCGACGCAGGGGATCTGCAGGGCGCGGGCGACGATGGCCGCGTGGCTGGCCGCCGAGCCTTCCTCGAGCAGCAGGCCGCGGATCTTGTGGCGCGGATATTCGAGCAGGTCAGCCGGGCCGAGGTTGCGCGCCACGAGAATGGCGTCGTCGGGCATCTCCCGCTCGCCCGGGCGGTCGCCGGCCAGGACGCGCAGCAGGCGGTTGGCCAGGTCCTCGAAGTCGTGCAGCCGCTCGCGGATGTAGGGATCGCGAGCCTTGGCGAAGCGGGCGCGGTGTTCGTTGCGGACCCGGTCGACCGCGGCCTCGGCGGTCAGGCCGGTGCGCACCGCCTCCTCCAGCGACCGGTTCCAGCCCCGGTCGTCGGCGAACATGCGGTAGGTTTCGAGCACTTCGAAGGACGGGCCCGACAGGCCGCCCATGCCGCCTTCGAGCATGGAGTCGATGTTGGCCTTCAGCCCGATCAGGGCCTCGCGCAGACGGATCTCCTCGACCTGCTGGTTCTCGGCGAGGAGGTTCTCGGGCGGGACCGGGGCCTCGTGCAGGACGACGTGGCCGTAGGCGAGCCCTTCAGCGAAGCGCTGGCCCTTGAGGCGTTCGGGCCGGTGCGGCGCGACCTCGATGTCGCGCAGCTCTTCCTGGGCCAGCAGTTCGCCCGAGGCGACGGTCTCGGCCAGGACCATGGCGATGGTCTGGATGTCCTCGATCTCGTCCTCGTCGTAGCGCCGCTCGGAGCGGTTCTGGACGACGAGCACGCCGATGGCCCGGCCGCCGCGCAGCAGGGGGGCGCCGAGGAAGGCGTGGTACGGATCTTCGCCGGTTTCCGGGCGGTAGGCGAAGCTGGGGTGCGAAGGCGCGTCCGACAGGCTGATCGGTTCGGCCGAGCGGGCCACCTCGCCGACCAGGCCCTCGCCGGGGCGCAGGCGGGTGTTGTGCACGGCCTCGGGCTTCAGGCCCTGGGTGGCGAACAGCTCCAGCTCGCCCGACGCGCGGCGCAGATAGATGGAGCAAACCTCGGCGACCATCGACTGGGCGATGATGCGCACGACGGTGTCGAGCCGGTCCTGGGGCGGCGCGGCCCCCGCCATAGCCTCGCGGATCTGGCGAAGGAGGTTCCGCGGCCCCCTCGTCGTCAATCCGCCAACCGGCATGGCCCCTCCCGTCTCGAGCGCCCCAGATGGGCGCCGCAAAGCTTAATTCCTAGACCGCTTCCAATCCGTAAGCCGAATGAAGCGCACGAACGGCCAGTTCCGCATAGGCCGCATCGATCAGCACGCTGATCTTGATCTCCGACGTGGAGATGGCCTGGAACTTCACGCCCTTGTCGGCCAGCGCCTTGAACATGGTCTGTGCGACGCCCGCATGACTGCGCATGCCCACGCCGACGACCGAGACCTTGGCCACGTCCTCGTCGACGCGCAGCTCCTCGAAGCCGATCTCGGCTTGCGCGGCGCGCATCAGCTCGGCGGCGCGCTGGGCGTCGCGGCGGCCGGTCGTGAAGGTCAGGTTGACCGCGCCCTCGGTGCGGGCCTGGCTCTGGACGATCATGTCGACGTTGACGTTGGCGTCAGCCAGCCGGGTGAAGACGTCGGCGGGGGCCTCGACCCGGTCGGACAGGCCCAGCAGGGTGATGCGGGCCTCGTCACGGCTCATGGTCACGCCGGATACGATGCGTTTTTCCACGATTTCCTCCTCGTCGCAGATCAGGGTGCCGGACTTGGCGGGCAGCACGCCGTTCTCGTCGGGTTCGATGAAGCTGGACAGGACCCGGACCGGGACCTGTTTCGCCATGGCCAGTTCGACCGAGCGGGTCTGCAGCACCTTGGCGCCCAGGGAGGCCATCTCCAGCATCTCCTCGTAGGAGACCTTTTCGAGGCGGCGGGCGCGCTGCTCGATGCGCGGGTCGGTGGTGTAGACGCCGTCGACGTCGGTGTAGATGTCGCAGGGACAGCCCAGGGCCGCAGCCACCGCCACCGCCGAAGTGTCCGAGCCTCCGCGGCCCAGGGTGGTGATGCGGCCGTCGCGGGTGACGCCCTGGAAGCCGGGGACGACGGCGATCTCGCCCGCATCGATGGCGGCCCCGAGCACGTCGCCCGGCACGTCGTCGATGCGGGCCCGGCCGTGGGCGTCGTCGGTGATGATCGGGATCTGCCAGCCCATCCAGCTGCGCGCGTTCAGGCCCATGTTGCGCAGGGTCAGGGCCAGCAGGCCCGAGGTCACCTGCTCGCCCGAGGCGACGACGACGTCGTATTCGTCGTCGGACATCTCGATGCCCTGGCCGGGGCGGCCGGCGCCGTCGGTCCACGCCACCAGCTCATTGGTCTTGCCGGCCATGGCCGAGACGACCACGGTGACCTTCTTGCCCGAGGCGGCCTCGGCGGCGACGATCCGGGCGGCGCGGCGAATGCGCTCCAGGTCGGCCATTGAGGTGCCGCCGAACTTCATCACCAGTCTGGCTGGGTCGGGCCGCGTCATCGTGCCGTGAAGCTCCGTCTTGCAAGGAGGACCGTCCGGGTTCATCCCTCGGCCCATGGTCGCTTCTAACGACACCGTATCGGCGCGGGAACCCCAATCCGCGGGGGAATTCAACGATCAGGCGGCGGGGCCGTCGATCGATCCTGCAGACGTGGCCCGCTTCTCGGCCCAGGCGGCCGAATGGTGGGACGCCAAGGGCCCTTTCGCGCCCCTGCATCGGTTCAATCCGGCCCGGCTGGCCTTCGTCCGCGACCGGGCGGCGGAGCGCTTCGCCCGCGACCCGAAGACCCGCGAACCCTTCGCCGGCCTGACCCTGATCGACATCGGCTGCGGCGGCGGGCTGATCGCCGAGCCGATGCGGCGCATGGGCTTCCAGGTCACGGCGGTCGACGCCTCCAGCGAGAACATCGGCACCGCCCGCGCCCACGCCGAGCAGCAGGGCCTGGACATCGCCTATCGCGCGGCCACCGTCGAGCAGATGGAAGCCTCGGGGGCCGGGCCATTCGACGTGGTGCTGACTATGGAGGTCATTGAGCACGTCGCCGACCCCGAAGCCTTCATCCGCGCCTGCTCGCGGCTGGTGAAGCCCGGCGGGATGATGATCGTCGCCACCCTGAACCGCACGCTCAAGGCCCTGGCCCTGGGCAAGGTCGCGGCCGAGTACGTGCTGCGCTGGGTGCCTGCGGGGACCCACGACTGGCGCCAGTTCCTCAAGCCGGACGAGATCCGGGCGATGCTGTCCCAGGAGCCGCTGACGGTCACCGGACCCTACGGCCTGGCCTACAATCCGCTGGCCGACCGCTGGAGCGAGAGCGCCGACGCGGACATCAACTACATGATGATCGCGACCCGGGACTGATCAGCCTCAGCCGGCGTGTCGCGTCGGCCGGACCAGGTCGAGGTCGTAGCCGAGGTCGCGCGCGCGATCGAGCATGACGCGACGCATCTCGGGAGAGGGCTCGGCCGTCCGGCTGAGCAGCCACAGGTACCGCCCGGAAGGCTCGCCCACGATCGACCAGGAATAGTCGTCCGCGCGGTCGAGCACCCAATAGTCGCCGACGAAGAAGGGGCCGAAGAAGCTGACCTTCAGCTTGGCTCCGTCGCTGCCCGCAACCACCTTGGCGCGGCCCTCGGAGACCTTTTCCGGGCCGTCCGGGCCGCCCTGGCGACAGCTGTTGACCACGCTGACCAGGCCGTCCTCGCGGCGGGCGTAGCGCGCGGTGACGCCTTCGCAGCCGCGCTCGAAGCCGTTCTCGTACCGGCCGATCTCGTACCAGAGGCCGACGTAGCGATCGAGATCGACCGCCTTCGCAGGCTGGGGAACGGCGGCGTTGCCGACCGGTCCGCGTTGCAGGGTGGCGCATGCGCCGAGGGCGAGAGCCGCACCGCCGAGGAGGAGTATGAGGGAGAGACGTTTGGTCATGGGCGCAGCAGCGCGTGGCGAGGCGCAGGGTTCCCGTCCCCCGGGCTGCGTCTTACGCTCAAGCTGAACAGGCGTTCAGCGACCTTGCGTCGATGTAACGGGACAGCCGAGCTTGGCGGTGGGAGATAACGCCATCCCCCCGAACCGGAGCTGTTCCATGAATCGCCTTCTGATCCTCGCCGCCGTGGCCGCCGCCGCCCTGTCGACCTCGGCCTGCATCACCGTCATCGACGCCGACGGCCATGACCACGTCGGCTGGAGCGGCCAGAACGCCCAGCCCTTCGACGACGCCCGCGAAGGCTGCCGCAACAGCACCGGCCGCAACGAACACAGCGACGCCTTCGCCGCCTGCATGGCCGGCAAGGGCTGGACCCGCGACGCCGACTAGAGTTCGCGCACCATGTAGCGCGCGTCGGGGCCATAGCTGGCGAGCTTCGCGGCCATCCCCGACGCGTCGCTGACCGCGAAGCCGTGCCGCTCCCAGAAGGGGGCGGCGTCGTTGACGGCGACCAGGGCGACGGCCGGCCAGCCGGCGGCGCCGGCCTCGACGGCCAGCTGTTCGACGATCGGGCGGGACCAGCCGCCGCCGCGCACGTCCGGATGCAGGGCCAGGTCGTGCAGGTAGAAGACGTCCGCCTCGGCGGGCAGGGCCTCGATCAGGGTGTTGAGCGCCGGGGCGCTCCCGAAGGTCCACGGATAGGCGACGAGGTAACCCTTCACGCCCCCCTCCCCGGCCAAAACGAAACAGCCGGACGGATTGAGCGCGAGCCGGTTCTCGAAACAGTCGCGCCCCTCGAAATGATCCGGGAAGCCGACCGCGGCGACCGCGGCCACGCCGTCGAGGTCCGCCTCGGTCATCGGTCGCCAGGCCAGGGTGCTCATGCCGGGCAGCGGGCGTTGAGCTCGGCCCGGCGGTAGCGCCACTCCATCGCCTGCGGCTGGCCGTCGATCTGGCCGTCGATGCGGGCGTTCAGAACGTCGCCTTCCAGGCGGTAGCTGACGCGCTGCGGGAAGTCGTGCTCCGGATTGACGAAGACGACATGGTCCGACCCGACCTCGGCCGCGGCGAAGATCGTCGCCGGCCCGCCCGACGGCTGGGCGAAATAGGCGACGCCGCCCTCGTGCGGGGCGATGCGGAACAGTTCAAAGCTGGAGCGGCCGCGGGACAGGGTCACGCCATGGCCGACCATCAGGTCGCCGCGCGGGTCGCTCCACGTTTCGGACACCTCGCGACCGTCCTCACAGCTGAGCCAGTAGCCGGACATCCAGGACAGGTCGGCCACCGTCGGATCCAGCGCGAGGGCGGCGAGCAGGGCGGGCGACATCGGTCTGGCCTCAGTTGAGCTTAGCGGGGTCCGGCGGGAGCGACGGCAGGGGCGCGCAGGGCACCCCGTCGTCGCGCAGCTTCTTCACCTCGGCGGGGCTGGCCTCGCCGTAGATTTCGCGCTTCTCCGAGCGGCCCTCGTGGATGTCGCGGGCCTCGCGCGCGAAGGCGTCGCCGACGTAGTCGAAATTCTGCTCGACGTGGGCGCGGACCTCGCGGACCGCCTGGGTCATCATGGTGCGCAGCTGGGTCGCGTCCGGCGCGGCGGCGCTCTTCTTCGTCCCCGCGACCGCCGGGGCCATGATCTGCTTGCTGATCGTCGTGGAGCCGCACTCCGGGCATTCCACCAGCCCGCGCGCGGCCTGGTCGTCGTAGTCGGCCGAGGCCCCGAACCAGGCTTCGAAGCCATGGCCGTGCTCGCACTGGAGGGCGTAGCGGATCATGACGGAAGGGCGAAGGCCCGGTCGTGGGTCAACTGAGGCACCGCGCTGCGGGCCTTTTCGACCGCCTCCAGATCAAGCTCGGCGTACAGGACGCCGGGCTCGTCATGGTCGAGCTTGGCGATGACCTCGCCCCACGGAGCCACCACCGTCGAGCGACCCCAGGTCCTGCGGCCGTCCTCGTGCGTCCCGGCCTGGGCCGGGGCGAGGATATAGGCGCCGGTCTCGATGGCCCGGGCGCGCAGCAGCGTCTCCCAGTGGGCCTCGCCGGTCGGGACGGTGAAGGCGGCCGGCACGGCGATCATGGCGGCCCCGGCCTTGGCCAGGGCGCGATGCAGCTGCGGGAAGCGGATGTCGTAGCAGATGGTCAGACCGAGCTTGCCCCAAGGGGTGTCGGCGACCACGGCGCCGTCGCCGGGCCGCACCGCAGCGCTCTCGCGCCAGCGCTCGCCGGTCGGCAGGTCGACGTCATAGACGTGCAGCTTGTCGTAGGTGGCGACCACCTCGCCCTGATCGTCGACCAGGATGGAGCGGTTGGCGGCGCGCTCGTCGCCCTCGTGACCCGAGCGGACGATGGCCGAGCCGATCAGCAACCAGACGCCCAGCTCCCTCGCCAACGCCCGCAGGCCGATGACGGTCGCATCGCGGTCGGCCTCCGCCAGGACGGCGTCGCGGGCGGCGCGATCCTGGATCAGGAAATTGGTGGCCTCAGGCGTCAGGATCAGCTTCGCCCCGCCGGCCGCGGCCTGGCGGACCAGCGGTTCGACGTGGGCGAGGCCCGCCGCCGGCGAAGCCGGGGTGCGGGTCTGGATCAGGGCGATGGGGAGGTTCGACATCAGGCCTCGAGCAATGGGTCCAGGCCGCCCCGGGCGTCAAGCGCGTGCAGGTCGTCGGAGCCGCCAATGTGCTTTCCGTCGATGAAGATCTGCGGGAAGGTCATCCGCCCGCCGGACTTCTGGATCATCTCCTGCTTCAGGGTCGGATCGGCCGAGGCTACGATCTCAGTGTACTCGACGCCCTTGCGATCGAGCAGGTCCTTGGCGGCGTAGCAGTAGCCGCAGCCCGGCTTGGTGTAGATGACGACGTCGGCCAACAAATATCTCCAAATCAACTGGGCCTCGGGCGCGCAGTCCCGGGGCGTAGACATCATTTAGTCAGTTCGCGCGCACTTCGCACCCGGGCGACGACGGCCAGGTCCACGGCGCGGGCGCCGGCCTCGACCAGGGCGCGGGCGCAGGCCTCGGCGGTGGCGCCCGTGGTCAACACGTCGTCGACCAGAAGGATGCGCCGGCCCTTGATGCGGCGACGGCCCGCCTCGGTGACGGCGAAGGCCTTCCTGACGTTCAGGCGCCGCCCCCGCGCCGACTTGCCGCCCTGGGTGGCGGTATGGGTCTGGCGGACCAGGGCGTCGGGAATGAAGTCGAGGCCGGCGTCGCGGGCCAGCGGCCGGGCGACCTCGGCCGCCTGGTTGAAGCGGCGCGCCAGCAGGCGGAAGCGGTGCAGCGGCACCGGTACGACGCAGTCGGCCTCGGCCAGCAGGGGCGCGGCGGCGCGGCTGACCCAGCGGGCGAACAGCGGGGCGAACGGCTGATGGTCGCCATGCTTGAATTTGAGGATCAGGCCGCGCGAGGCCTCGTCGTAGACACAGGCGGCGCGGGCTCGATCGAAGGCGTAGGGCTGGGCCATGCAGGCCGGACAGCGGGCGTCGGCAAAGGCCCCGCCCTCGACCGCGAACGGCGCGCCGCAGCCGTCGCAGACCGGATCCTCGAGAAAGACGATGCGGCTCCAGGCGTCCGGCGTCAGCCCGGCTGAAGCGGTCGCTTCGGCGCTGTCGTGAGCCAGAGGCGGAAGCAGCAGGTCGGCCGCGCCTCGCCCGACGGCGCGCAGGGCGTGCGCCAGATGCGCGCCGCCCGCTTCCAATCGCGCACGCCAGGCCCCATCCTGAACGCCCATGCCCCCCTCCTCCGGTCCCCCCGAGATCTTCGACGCCCGCCGCCGCGCCGCCAAGCTGGCCCGCGGCGAGACCGCCTTCGCGGCCTCTGACTTTCTGCACGTCCGAGCCGCCGACAATGCGGTGAACAGCCTGGAAGTCATCCTGCGCGACTTTCCAGACGTCGTCGACCTGTCGGCGCGGCCGGGGCCGTTCGCGCGCCTGATGGCCGAGAGCGACGCGGCGCAGCGGGTCGGAGCAGCGAAGGTGGTCGGAGACGCCGCGGCCCGGGCCGCGCCGGGGGCGACGCCGCTGGACCTGCCGGACCAGTCGCAGGACCTGATCGTCTCGCTGATGAGCCTGCACTGGGCCAACGACCTGCCCGGCGCCCTGGCCCAGATCCGGCGGGCGCTGAAGCCGGACGGGCTGTTCATCGGGACCCTGCTGGGGGCCGGGACGCTGAAGGAGCTGCGCCAGGTCCTGACCGAGGCCGAGCTGGAGGTGCGCGGCGGGGCCCAGGCGCGGGTGTCGCCGTTCGCCGACGGTTTCGACGGCGCCGCCCTGCTGCAGCGGGCCGGTTTCGCCCTGCCGGTGTCCGATGTCGACCGGGTGACGGTGCGCTATCGCGATCTCTACGCCCTGATCACCGACCTGAGGGGCATGGGCGAGACCAATGCGCTGGCGGGCGGCATACGGCCGCTGACGCGCGGCCTGCTCGCCCGCGCCGCCGAACTCTACGCCGAGCGCTTCAGCGAGCCCGACGGGCGGCTGCAGGCGACCTTCGAAATCGTCCACCTGGCGGGCTGGGCCCCGCACGAGCGCCAGCAGAAGCCGCTGCCGCGCGGTTCGGCCAAGGTGCGCCTGGCGGACGCCCTGGGGGTCAAGGAATGGACCGGGACCGAAGACCCGGGCTGAAGCCTAGCTCAGGGCGCCGGTGATGGCCGCGGAGATGGCGTTCATGGCGTCGTTGAAAACGCCGGTGCCGTTCTCGGCGAAGGCGCTCAGCGCCGCCAGCATGACCACGAAGACCAAGCCGACGATCAGGCCGTACTCGATGGCCGTGGCGCCGCTTTCGTCGGACAGGACCCGGGACGCCAGATCGCGCATGGCCCCCTCCTTCGGCGGCTAGAGCAGGTCGCGCAGCCAGGCGACCAGAGGTTCGTCGGCCGGGGGCATGGGGTAGTCGGCCAATTGGTTGGGCCGCACCCATTTCAGCGCCGAATGCTCGTGCGCCTGCACCACCCCTGACCAGCGGCGGCAGAGGTAGAGTGGCATCAACAGGTGAAATGAATCGTAAGCGTGGCTCGCAAAAACGAACGGAGCCAGGCACGCCTCGTTCACATCGATGCCCAGCTCTTCCTTCAGCTCGCGGATGAGGGCCTGTTCGGGCCGCTCGCCGGGATCGACCTTGCCGCCCGGAAACTCCCACAGGCCGGCCAGCTGCTTGCCCTCGGGCCGCTGGGCGATGAGCACGCGGCCGTCGGCGTCGATCAGGGCGACGGCGACGACGAGGACGGTCTTCAGATCGGCCTTTGAGGTCTCGCTCACGAGCGGTAGTCGCCGTTGATCTCGACGTAGCGCTTGGTCAGGTCGCAGGTCCAGACGGTGGCCGAGGCGCGACCGGAGCCGACGTCGACGGTGATGTCGATCTCCGGGTTCTTCATATAGGCGCTCATCTTGGCCTCGTCGTAGGTCGGCGACGGGGCGCCGTCGATGGCGGCGACGTGAGGACCGAACTTGATCATCAGCCGGTCGCGGTCGACGGCCTCCTCGGTCTTGCCGACAGCCATGACGACGCGACCCCAGTTGGCGTCCTCGCCGGCCAGGGCGGTCTTGACCAGGGGACTGTCTGCGATCGACTTGGCCAGCTTGCGGGCCGAGGCCGGGCTGGCGGCGCCGTCGACCTGGACGCGCAAGAATTTGGTCGCCCCCTCGCCGTCGCGGACCAGCTGGTGGGCGAGGTCGAGCATGACCTTGTCCAGGGCGGCCGAGAAATCCTTCAGGCGACGGTCGCCGACCCGGCCGATGCGCGGCGCGCCCGAGGCCCCGGTGGCGAACAGCAGGGCGGTGTCATTGGTCGAGGTGTCGCCGTCGACCGTGACGCTGTTGAAGGTGGTGCGCACGTGCAGGCCCAGCAGGGCGCGCAGCACGTTCGGATGGATGTCCGCGTCGGTGACGATGAAGGCCAGCATGGTGGCCATGTCCGGGGCGATCATGCCCGAACCCTTGGCGATGCCGGCGATGCGCACCGTGTGCCCGTCGATCTCGCACTCGGCGTAGGACCCCTTGGGGAAGGTGTCCGTGGTCATGATGCCCTGGCCGGCCTTGGCCCAGGCGTCGGCGTCCAGGCCCGCCTCGATGTCGGACAGGCGGGCGGCGATCTTGCGGTCGTCCAGCACCACGCCGATCACCCCGGTCGAGGCCAGCATGACGTCGCGCTGGCGGCAGCCGAAGCGCTTGGCCACCTCGGAGGCGGTGCGTCGGGCGGCGTCGGCCCCGGCCTTGCCGGTGAAGGCGTTGGCGCAGCCGGCGTTGACCACCAGGGCGCGGACGTCCGAGCCGCCGCCCTCGGCGTCGAGGTGTCGCTTGCACCAGTCGACCGGCGCGGAGCCGACCTTGTGGCGGGTGAAGACCCCGGCGCAGGTCGTGCCGCGGGCGAAGCTGAACACCACCAGGTCGTCGCGCTCGTGCTTGTAGAAGCCGGCCCGCGCGGTGGCGATCTCGACCCCGCCGATCGGCGGAATGGTCGGGAAGGGCACGGCGAGCGGCGAAATCTGCAGGCCGGGCTTGCCGGGCGCGGCGGCCGGGGCGGCCGGGGCGGCGGTCTTGGCGGGCGCGGTGGCGCGCTTGAGGGCGGTGGTCAGCGGGTCGAGGGCCTTCTCGAGGGCCTGCTCGAGCTTCTGGCCCTTGCCGCGGTTCTGGTTCGGAGGGGTCATTGGGATTTCGCCGGGGCAGGGGTCGCCGGGGCAGGCGTCGCTGGGGCGGCCGGCGCGGGAGCGGCGGCGGCTTTCGTTGCGGCGGCGGGCCGCGGCGCCGAGGCCGGTTCGCGGGTCGCGGCGTCGCCGTTCAGCAGCACCTCCACCTCGGCCTTGCCGCGCAGTTGCTCGAGCAGTTGGCGCACGCCTTCATAGGTCAGGTAGCGGACGATCTGGGGACGGGCCTGTTCAAGCGTCGGCGGCGTCTCCTTGCGGCGATCCTCGATGCGCAGAACAGCCCAGCCGCCCTCGGTCTGGAACGGGCCGACGGTGGAGCCGGCCGGCCGATCGCGCATGGCGTCGGCGTAGGCCTGGGGCAGGACGTCGAGGGTGGCGTAGCCGAGATCGCCGCCGGAGAAGCGGGTGGCCTCATCGATCGAACGCTGCTGGGCCACCGCCTCGAAGGCGGCGCCCTGGGCGAGCAGGCCGACGACGGCGTCGGCCTCGGCGCGGGTGCGCGACAGGATCAGGCGGCTGCGGATCTCCTCGGAGGTCTCGGCCAGCTTGACCTGTTCGCGGTAGATGGTCTCGACGGCGCGGTCGGAAATGGTGCCATTGACGACGGTTTCGACCAGCATGTCGCCGAGAATGCGTTCGCGAGTGGCCTCGAGACGGCGCTTGGCGAGCGGAGAGTTGTCGAGGCCGCGGCGTTCGGCCTCGCGGGCCAGCAGCTTCTGGTCGATCACTTCATCGAGCACGCGGCGGAAAAGGTCGGAGGTCGGATCGAGCGGCTCGCCCTCGCCGACCAGTCCCTGCGCCACGGCCTCGCGCTTGACGTCGGAGGCCCAGATGGTCTCGTCCTGAACCTTGGCCACGGCGCGATCGCCCGGTTCGGGGGCCTTTTCGCCGCCGCCGCCCTGACCGCAGGCGGCCAGGGCCAGGGTCGCCGCGAGCACCAGCGGGAACAGGCTACGGGCCAGAGTCCGGGGCAGGATGAGGCTCATTTCGTGCGCGCTCCGTCACGGGCGGGAAAGGCCCTCGCGTTGACAGGGATAAGGGCGGTGCTTAAGTCCCGCCTGCGCCCAAGTCGAGGGGTTTTCGATCGTTCGCGCGGCCCTCGCGCGCGCCTTGTGACAGGCGCACCGGGCCGCCGTCGCCGAGGCCTCGCACAGCGCCCCTTCGCCACCGCTCCTTCGGGACCGTTCCAGTACCAGAGCCCCCGCGCTCACCCGCCTTCGGATCATTCATGCTCGGCATCGCCAAGAAGATTTTCGGCTCCTCCAACGACCGCAAGGTCAAGGACTTCATGGGCCGGGTTCAGAAGATCAACGCGCTGGAGGCCAAGTACGCCGCGCTGTCCGACGACGAGCTGCGCATGATGACGGACACGTTCCGGGATCGCCTCGCCGCCGGCGAGACCCAGGACAAGATCCTCAACGACGCCTTCGCCGTCGCCCGCGAAGCCTCGAAGCGGGTGCTGGGCCAGCGCCAGTACGACGTGCAGCTGACCGGCGGCATGATCCTGAACGAGGGCGGCATCGCCGAGATGCGCACCGGCGAGGGCAAGACCCTGGTCGCCATCGCGCCTGCCTATCTGAACGCCCTGTCGGGCAAGGGCGTGCACGTCATCACCGTGAACGACTACCTGGCCCGCCGCGACGCCGAGTGGATGGGTCGCGTCTATCGCTTCCTCGGCCTGGAGGTCGGCGTGATCGTCAACGGCCTGTCGCAGGGCCAGCGTCAGGCGGCCTACGCGGCCGACATCACCTACGGCACCAACAACGAATTCGGCTTCGACTACCTGCGCGACAACCTGGTCTATGACCGCAAGGAGATGGTGCAGCGTCCGCACCACTTCGCCATCGTCGACGAAGTCGACTCCATCCTGATCGACGAGGCGCGCACGCCGCTGATCATCTCGGGCCCGACCGAGGACCGCTCGGATCTGTATGTGACGGTCGACGCGATCATCAAGGACCTGATCCAGGAGAAGTCGACCTTCGACCTCGACGAAAAGCAGCGCCAGGCCCTGCTGACCGAGGAAGGCTCCGAAAAGATCGAGGAGATCATGGAGTCCCGCGGCCTGTTCGCCGCCGACACCACCGGCCTGTACGACGCCGCCAACATCAGCCTGGTGCACCACATCAACCAGGCCCTGCGCGCCAACACCCTGTACCAGAAGGACAAGGACTACATCATCAAGGCCGGCGAGGTGATGCTCATCGATGAGTTCACCGGCCGCATGATGACCGGGCGCCGCCTGTCGGAAGGCCTGCACCAGGCCATCGAGGCCAAGGAAGGCGTCAAGATCCAGCCCGAGAACCAGACCCTGGCCTCGGTGACCATCCAGAACTACTTCCGCCTCTACGAGAAGCTCTCGGGCATGACCGGCACGGCCGCGACCGAGGCCCAGGAGTTCATGGACATCTACAAGATGGATGTCCTGGAGGTGCCGACCCACCGTCCGATCAAGCGGATCGACCACGACGACGAAATCTTCCGCACCGAAGCCGAGAAGAACCAGGCCATCGCCGCCCTGATCGCCGACTGCCACGTGCGCGGCCAGCCGATCCTGGTCGGCACCGTGTCGATCGAGAAGTCCGAAGTCCTGTCGGAGCTGCTCAAGACCTTCGAATACGAGGTCACCCTCAAGACCCTGAAGCCGCAGCACGCCCACCTGCTGACCGAGGCGGCCAGCGACGACCAGAAGGTCCGCGTCGCCGCCAAGAAGGCCTATCAGGCGCTGAAGGACGAGGACTTCGAGCTGGACGTCCGCAAGGGCAAGGGCATCCCGCACAGCGTGCTGAACGCCCGCCAGCACGAACAGGAAGCCTATATCGTCGCCGACGCCGGCCTGCCGGGCGTGGTGACCATCGCCACGAACATGGCCGGCCGCGGCACGGACATCCAGCTTGGCGGCAACCTGGAAATGCGCCTGCAGAAGTGGCGTCAGGAGCTGCGCAACCTGGCGCAGGAAATCACCCCTGAGATGGAAGCGGCCGAGGAAGCCCGCCTGAAGGCCGACATCGCGGTCCAGAAAGAGAAGTCGCTGGCCGCCGGCGGCCTGTTCGTGCTCGGCACCGAGCGCCACGAGAGCCGCCGCATCGACAACCAGCTGCGCGGCCGGACCGGTCGTCAGGGCGACCCGGGCACGTCGAAATTCTTCCTGTCCTGCGAGGACGACCTGCTGCGCATCTTCGCCGGCGACCGCCTGGACGCCATCATGCGCAATTTCGGCGTGGCCGAGGGCGAGGCCATCAGCCACCCGTGGCTGAACCGCGCCGTCGAAACCGCCCAGAAGCGCGTCGAGACCCGCAATTACGACATCCGCAAGAACCTGCTGAAGTACGACGACGTCGTGAACGACCAGCGCAAGGCCGTGTTCGAGCAGCGCCAGGAGTTCATGGACTCCACCGACCTGTCGGAGCTGGTCAGCGAATTCCGCAACGACGTCATCGCCGACTTCGTCGAGCGCTACATGCCGCCGAAGGCCTACGCCGAGCAGTGGGACATCGAGGGCCTGGATGAGAAGGTCCGCTCGACCCTCGGTCTGGAGCTGCCGCTGGCCGAGTGGGCCGCGGAGGAAGGCGTCTCGAACGAGGAAGTCGAGGAGCGTATCGTCCAGGCCGCCGACGCCCGCGTCGCCGAGCGCGAAGCCCTGATCGGCGCCGACCAGACCCGTCACCTCGAGCGGCAGTTCCTGCTGCAGATGATCGACCTGAACTGGCGCGAGCACCTGGTCCACCTGGACCACCTGCGCGGGGTCATCGGCCTGCGCGGCTACGGCCAGCGCGATCCGCTGAACGAGTACAAGACCGAGGCCTTCAACCTCTTCGAGACGCTGCTGCACGACCTCCGTCACAACGTCACCCGCTGGCTGATGACGGTGGAGTTCCGCTTCGAGACCCCGCCGCCGATGGAGATGCCGGAATTCCAGGAAATCCACCTGAATCCGGGCACCGGCGAAAATGAAATGGCCAACCCGCTGGCCCAGCTGCCGGAAGGCCAGCTGCAGGGCGAAGACCGCGCCCGCCTGCCCGTCGACGCCCTGCCGGTCGGCTGGGAGCGCACCCCCCGCAACGCCGACTGCCCGTGCGGTTCGGGCCGCAAGTTCAAGCACTGTCACGGCGCCCTGGTCTGATTTCTCCCCGAGCCGTGGGCGACCCCCGGTCGCTCACGGCTTGAGCCGACGCCCGCGGGTCGCTATCGAACCTGTGGGGACGGAAACTGGGGAGACGACGTATGCCCGCTCGCAAGGACCTCTTCTCCCGCGCCCTCTCGCTGGATCCGGAGCGGCTGCATTTCGCGGCCCACAGCCACCACCTCTGGCCTGACGCCTCCTTCGACGCCCAGGTGCGGGCCTGGGTCGAGGCCAACCGCTTCGCCGACCGGAAGTGGGACCTGGTCTTCGGCGACGTGATCCCGGAGGCCCAGGCGCATGTGGCGCGCGAGCTGCGCCTGCCCACCCTCGACACCGTCGTCTTCGCGCCGAACACCCACGACTTCCTGCTGCGCATCTTCTCGGGCGTGGAGCGCAAGCCGGCCCGCATCCTGTCGACCGACGGCGAGTTCCACTCCTTCCGCCGCCAGGGCGAACGCTGGGAGGAGGCCGGCGAGGCCATCGTCACCCGCGTGCCCCTGCACCCGTTCGGGACCTTCGATGAACGCTTCCTAGAGGCGGCGCGCAGCGGCGACTACGACCTGATCGTCATCAGCCACGTCTTCTTCAAGACCGGCCAGGTGTTCGGCCGCCTCAAGGAGCTGGCGGATCTCTCCAAGCCCGCGGGACCGTGGGTGGTGATCGACGGCTACCACGGCTTCATGGCCATTCCGACCGACCTGTCGGCGATCGCGGACAAGGTCTTCTACGTCACCGGCGGCTACAAATACGCGATGACCGGCGAGGGGGCGAGCATGCTGCACGCACCCGACGGCTTCTGCCCGCGGCCGGTGATCACCGGCTGGTTCGCCGAATTCGGCAATCTGCAGGGGCCGCCCGAGGGCGTTCGCTACCGCGGCGACGCCGGCCGATTCTGGGGCGCCACCTTCGACCCGTCGCCGCTCTACCGCTTCAACGCCGTGCGCCGTCTGCTGGACCAGGTCGGCCTGACGACCGCCGACATCGCGGCCCATTCGAACGCCCTGGCGCGGCGCTTACAGGAGGCGGTCGCGTCCGGCTCTGCGGGGCGGCTGTCCGAAGCCGAACTGATCAATCCGGTGTCGGGCGACGGCGACCGGGCGCGCTTCCTGGCCTTCCGCCACCCGGAGGCCCAGGCGTGGCGCAAGCGCCTGCTGGAGGATAATGTCGTCACCGACGTGCGCGACGACACGATCCGCTTCGGCTTCGGTCTGTATCAGGACGAGGGCGATCTGGCCCGACTGATCACGGCCTGTCGGCGCGCGCTCTAGCCGCCAGCGAGCGGCTGGAGGCGCGCCGACGCCGGCCTCCGTCCCTCACCCCACGCGATCAGAAGAAGGTCGACTCGGCCTGCTGGCTGGCGACGGGCGCCTTGCGCGGCGTCGGAGCGCGACCGGCCTGCGGCTGGGCCGGGGCGGCGCCCTCGGCCGTCGACGGGTCCGCCGGGGTCTCGGCCGGCGGGATCGTCGGCAGGTTCGGATACGGCAGGCTCTGGGTCTCGGCGTTCGGCTCCGGGGCCAGAGGCGTGGCGTCGACCGGAGCGTTGTCGATGCGGTCAGGCGCGCCCAGATCGTCGCGCACGAAGGCCCAGGACCGGTTGTCGGAGCAGGCGCAGGCCTTCATGAAGCCCTCGCGGTCGCGCCAGATGATCAGCGGATAGCGGACCTGCAGGCCGGCGCCGTTGAGGTTGTCGCTGAGGTCCTGGGCGAAGCTTCGGCCGACGTCGACGACGGCGCGACGCGCCAGGCTGTCATCGGCGCTGGGGATGCCGGCGGCGGTCCAGTTGCGCGGCGGGGTGGCGGTCCACCGCTGATAGAGGGTCCAATCGCGGGTCAGCCACAACTCGGCCACGGTGGCGCGTTCGGCCGCCGTCGATTGGGTCAGGCCCTCGCGGTCAGGGCGAGCGAAGACGACGACCCGCACCTCGACCCCGGCGGCGCGCAGCTTGGGCGCCTCCTCGCGCTCGTAGCGCTGCATGGCCGGGCTGTCGCGATAGCCGATGATGTAGAGCGGCTCGCCGCCGCCGCCGTCCGAGAGCCACGAGGATTCATCCAGCAGCTTCTGGATGGCGGCCTGGTTCTGGGCCACGGTGATCGGCTGGAAGCGGGCGTAGAAGTGCTGATAGGCCCAGAAACCGCCGATGGCGACGGCCAGGCCGAGCACGGCCGCCAGGGCAGACCAGATGAAAAAACGACGCATTCGGCAGGGCGCTCCAGCTTCACTGTGCGACGGGTTTAACGCCTAACATTGAAATGCGTTGTCGGGAACGGAGAAGGCGGAGTCAGTCGGCGTGGGCGGCGACTGCGGCGTTCATCCGCATGGTCACGTCCTGGATCCGAGCGACGACCTGATAGTACGGCGGGTTGAACCCCTGGGCGATCGCGCCGGTATCCTGATTGGACGCGACGGCGTCCTTCACGTCGGCCAGCCAGCCGGCCCCCGCGTCGATGGCGTCCAGCATCTCACCGTCCAGGGTATCGAATTCGTCCCAGGGCCGAAGAGCCTCGAGGCTGCGCCGTCCGGCGGCGACGCTGTCGCGCATGCAGGCCTCGGCGCTGGCCAGTTCGCCGACCGCCGCGGGTCGCGCCGTCAGTCCGGCCACGGCCGACTGAAGCGTCGCCTGGCCGTCGCTGAAACAGGCCATGGCGAGGAACTGCGCTTCCTGCGGGGAGCCCGAATCCATTTCCGACGCCTTCGACCGCATGTTCTGGGCCTGGACCTCGTGCAGCACCACGGTCCCGCTGACGAAGGTGCGAATCGAGGCGTTGACGCGCTCAGCGTCGCCGCTCCGCGCCGCCGGCGGGATCGCCTGCAAGGCCTCCAGGATGGCGTCCGCGCGCAGCGTCAGGGCCGCGATCTTGTGCGCATTGCCGTCCATGCCCCGAAGCGTGGCCGCGTCGGACGCGCCCAGGCCGTCGCCTTGATCCGCCAGATTGGCGCGGGCGAGGAGATCGTCGTGAAGGGCGCGCAGTTCGACGCGGGCGGCGGCGATGACGTCAGCCTTGGCCTCGATTGCGGCGACGAGGCCGGGAAGCGACGTCGGCGACGCGATCGCGGGATCGCTCATCGTCCCGGCGAGGAGTTCGGTCGTCCGCACCGTGGCGGCGGAGATGGCTTCGCCCCGCTCGATGACCTTCGCTTCCAGAGCGGGACTCATCGTCTGCGCCGCGGCGGGCGAGGCAAAGGCCAGGCAGAGGGCGACAGCGAGAAGGCGGAGCCTGGGCTTCATGGAGTCCTCGGGTCAGGGGCTGGAAAAGAAAGGCGCGCCCCGGAGGGCGCGCCTTTGTCGGATCAGGCCATCGTCGGGATGACGAAGCTGGAGTCGGCGTGCTCCAGCTCGCTGTCGGGCCAACGGGCGGTGACGGTCTTCACCTTGGTCCAGAACTTCAGACCTTCCATACCGTGCTGGTTGGTGTCGCCGAAGGCCGAGCGCTTCCAACCGCCGAAGGTGTGATAGGCCACCGGCACCGGGATCGGCACATTGATGCCGACCATGCCGACGTTGACGCGGGCGGCGAAGTCGCGGGCCGCGCGGCCGTTCTGGGTGAAGATGGCCACGCCATTGCCGTACTGGTGCTTGCTCGGCAGGCTCAGGGCCTCCTCGAAGCTGGCGGCGCGCATGATCTGCAGCACCGGGCCGAAGATCTCTTCCTTGTAGGACTCCATGTCCGCAGTGACGTGGTCGAACAGCGACGGGCCGACGAAATAGCCGTTCTCGTGGCCCTGCAGCTTGAAGCCGCGGCCGTCGACGACCAGTTCGGCGCCGTCCTTGACGCCTTGGTCGATCCAGCCCTCGACGCGGGCCTTGTGGGCGGCGGTGACGACGGGGCCGTAGTGGGCCTGGGCGTCGGTCGAGACGCCGACGCGCAGGGTGTCGATCTCGGCGACCATGCGCTCGCGCAGCTCGTCCGCGGTCTTCTTGCCGACCGGCACGACCACTGGCAGGGCCATGCAGCGCTCGCCGGCGCTCCCGAACGCGGCGCCCGACAGGTCCTTGACCACCTGGTCCATGTCGGCGTCGGGCAGCACGATGCCGTGGTTCTTGGCCCCGCCCATGGCCTGGACCCGTTTCCCGTGGGCGGCGCCCAGCTGGTAGACGTAGTGGGCGATGTCGGACGAGCCGACGAAGCTGACGGCGTGGACCTGGGGATGGGTCAGGATGGCGTCGACGGCGGTCTTGTCGCCGTGCACGACGTTGAGAACGCCGGCGGGAGCGCCCGCCTCCATCATCAGCTCGCCGAGGCGCACCGGCACCGAGGGGTCACGCTCGGACGGCTTCAGCACGAAGGTGTTGCCGACGGCGATAGCGACGCCGAACATCCACATCGGGATCATGCCGGGGAAGTTGAACGGGGTGATGCCCGAGACCACGCCCAGCGGCTGGCGCATCGAATAGACGTCGATGCCGGGGCCGGCGCCCCAGGTGTATTCGCCCTTCAGCGCATGCGGGATGCCGCAGGCGAACTCGATCACCTCGAGGCCGCGCTGGATGTCGCCCTTGGAGTCGGCGATGACCTTGCCGTGCTCGCTGGACAGCATCTCGGCCAGCTCGCCCATATTGGCCTCGACCAGGCGCTTGAACTCGAACATCACCCGGGCGCGGCGCTGCGGATTGGTCGAGGACCAGCCGTCAAAGGCGGCCTGGGCGGCCTGGACAGCGCGGTCCACCTCGCTGGCGGTGGCCAGCTGGACCCGGGCCTGGACCTCGCCGGTGTTCGGATTGAACACGTCCGAGAAGCGGCCCGACGCGCCGGTGAACGAGGCGCCGTCGATGAAGTGATGGATGTCGCGCATGGGGTGGGCGTTTCCTGAACTGGGGGGCTTGTTCTTATGGGCGGCGGTTTAGCCCCCCGGGGCGGCCTCGGCTAGGGCGCCCAGGCACCGCAGTCACAGGCACGGCTTGACCGTTAGCGCATAATGCACTAATCGCATCTCGTTCGCGGGCCGATGGCCCAGGCTTAACGTTTGTCACACCGGGTGTCGCGGGTTCGAATCCCGCCGGCGGAAACGCCGTAGCTCAGATGGTAGAGCACCGAGCCTGGCCGATCCCACGTCCGCGAACCGAACGGGCCGAAGGCCGAGGGTTATCGTTTTAGGTACGCCACACCCTCGCCACCCACGCCTGTTCGCCTCGCGGCCTCGCCGGGCCGATGATTTCCGGGTTCTCGCACCCCTGGCCGTTCCCGCCGCAAGCGGGAGGCGCTTCGGCGCCAGGCTGCCCGGAATCGACCCACGCCCGGCGAGGCTGCGAAAGCCGCTTGCGCATTAGTGCATTACGCACTAAATCAGCCTCGTCCGCCGGGCCGAAGAGCTCGGGTTATCTGGTGTCAAGCAGGGTTCAAATCCCGCCGGAGCCGTGGTTCGCCGCGCCTCTGATCCCGTCTCACCCCACGCCCGGCGGACGCCGCGTCAACGCTCAGCCAAGGAGGTTTGCATGAGCGGGTTCTACGCGCGGCTTTTGGGTTTGTCGGGTGACAAGCGCAGGGCCGCCAATACGGGCCTGGTTCCCAACAGCGCCGGAGGCTTCGCCTTCCCGGTGGATGACTGGACGCGCCTGAAGCGCTTCCTGATCCTCGGGTCGGAGAGCGCGTCCTATTACGCCGGCGCCCGCACCCTGACCCGCGAGAACGCCCAGGCGGTCGAACGCTGTCTGGCCGCCGACGGCGCCCGCGCGGTCGAAACGATCGTTCAGGTCTCGGAGGCCGGCCGCGCGCCCAAGAACGATCCGGCCCTGTTCGCCCTGGCCCTGGCTGCTTCGGTCGGGGACGAGGCGACGCGCGCCCTGGCGCTGGCCGCCCTGCCGCGCGTGGCGCGGACCGGGACGCACCTGTTCCAGTTCGCCGCAGCGGTGGACGGCCTGCGCGGCTGGGGCCGCGGCCTCCGCCGCGCGGTGGCCCGCTGGTACCTGGACATGCCGCTGGACCGGCTGGCCCTGCAGGCCGTGAAGTACGGCGCCCGCGAGGGCTGGTCGCACCGCGACCTGCTGCGTCTGGCCCACCCGAAGGCGGCGGCCGAGGACGCAGGCCGTCGGGCCCTGTTCGACTGGCTGTGCGGCCGCGAGGTCGAGGCCGAGACCCTGCCTGCGCTCGTCCGCGCGACGATCCAGGCGCGGTCCCTGAAGGATGAGCGCGCGGCCCTGGCCGAGCTGATCCGGATGGAGTCGCTGCCGCGCGAGGCCGTGCCGACCGAGGCGTTGAAGGACGCCGCGATCTGGGACGCCCTGCTGGCCGACATGCCGTCGACCGCCCTGATCCGGACCCTGAACCGAATGACGGCGGTGGGTCTGGTCGCTCCGGGTTCCGACGCGGCCGCGCATGTCCTCGGCCGCCTGCGGGACGCGCGCGTTCTGGCCAAGGCGCGGGTCCACCCGATGCAGCTGCTGCTCGCCCAGCGGACCTATGGGTCCGGCCGCGGCGAGAAGGGCTCGCTGACCTGGGATCCCGTGATCCCGGTCGTCGACGCGCTGGACGACGCCTTCTACCAGGCGTTCGAAACCGTCGAGCCGAGCGGCAAGCGGATGCTGGTGGCGCTGGACGTGTCCGGCTCCATGGGTGTGGCGGGCGTGGCCGGGTCGTCCCTGACGGCCCGCGAGGCGGCCGCGGCCATGGCCCTGGTCACCCTGGCGACGGAGCCGCACACCCATGTGGTCGGCTTCACCGCCGGCCTGCCGGGCGCCTGGCGCAGCGGCGGGGCGATGCACGGTTACGAGGTGGGGATTTCGCCCCTGTCTCTGTCGCCGCGCCAGCGCCTGGGCGATGCGGTCGCCTCGGTCGCGAACCTGCCGTTCGGCGGGACCGACTGCGCGGCGCCGATGCTGTACGCCCTCGATCGGGGCCTGAAGGTCGATGCGTTCGTGATCTACACGGACTCGGAGACCTGGGCCGGTCAGGTCAAGCCGGTGGAGGCCCTGCGCCGCTACCGGCAGGCGACCGGGATCCCGGCGAAGCTGGTGGTCGTGGGCTTGGTGTCCAACGGCTTCAGCATCGCCGATCCGACCGACGGCGGCATGCTCGACGTAGTCGGCTTCGACGCCGCCGCCCCGGCCCTGATCGCCGACTTCCTGCGGGAAGCCGAGTGACCGGCAAGGGCACAGCCCAGACGCCCTCGCCCCTGCCCGGGGCGGGGGCGTCTTTCGTTCCGGCGACGCTCGCGCCGGGGGCGTCGCTGACGCCCGAAGACCTGGCCCTGGCCGGCGAGCGATTGTTCGGACGCTGGGGCTGGCAGACCCGCCTGGCCGAGGCGCTGGAAGTGGATGGGTCGACCGTGCGTCGGTGGGTCTCGGGCGCGGTGGCGGTGCCCAATCCGGCCAAGGTCGCCATCCGCCTGATGCTCACCGCCCGCGAGGCCGGCGAGTTGCTGGCCGGGCGGGAGCCGACGCCGGCGCCCCTACCCTCGCGGCCGCGCAGCACCAGCCTGACCCGCGAGCGCACCGGCCGGAAAGACGACTGATCAGACCGCCGCGTCGAACAGGGCGTCGCGGGCGACGTCGGCCTTGAGCATGGGGAAGAAGTGGGTGCCGCCGTGGACGGTCTCGACCGTGACGTGCGGCAGGCCGTAGGGGCGGTCGGACATGACGCAGGTCGAGCCGGCCTCGCCCTTGAGGATGTGGACCGGACCGTCGAACCGCTTCAGGGCCCGCCAGGGGTTGTGGGCTTGGGCGGCGTAGTTGGAGGCCTCCCATTCGGGCGGGCAGGCCAGAACATAGCCCTCTGGCGTCTCCACCAGGCCGTCGGCGAGGTAGTCGGCCAGCATGATCTCGGGCCAGCCGCGGAAGGCCCCGCGGCCCGTGTAGGCGGCCATGGCCTGCTCCCGGCTTTCGAAGACGGCGCGGCGCTTGCGGGCGTTCTGGACCAGGGGGATGCGCTCGGCCAAGCGGCCGACCAGAGGCAGGTTGAAGGCGGCGACGGTCAGCCGGCCCCAGATCACCGGATCGAGCAGAACCAGGCCGGAGACCTTGGCCGGGCGCTCGGCGGCGGCCAGCAGGGCCGAGGTTCCGCCCATCGAGTGGCCGGCCAGAACCACCGGCGGGCCGTCCAGGGCGTCGAGCAGCCCCACGAGATCGTCGCGGTGGTCGCCCCAGCCGCGGCGCCCCAGCGGCTCGGCCGGCAGGGTGCTGCCGCCGTGACCGCGGAGGTCCGGAGCCCACAGACGCAGCGAGCCCGACAGGGGGGCCAGCAGGGTGCGGTAGGTCAGGGCGTTGAAGCCGTTGGCGTGGACGAAAATGATGTCGACGGGCCGCTTCGGATCACCAAAGTCGAGCACGCTGAGTTCGCCGGCGCCCCATCGGTTATCGACAGGCAGCTTCAGGCGACGGGGCGGGGAGAGCCGGATCGCGTCCATTCAGGGCAGATAGGCGTTGACGCGCGCGGACGCCAGCGAAAGCGCGATCAGGCCGCGACGCGGCAAGCGGGGCAGCGGCCGTGGGCTTCGATGGTGGTGCGCTCGATGGCGTAGCCCGCTTGCTCGGCGGCGCGGCCGAGGTCCCCGGCCACCGGCGAGGACACCTCTTCCGTCGCGCCGCAGCAGTCGCAGATCAGGAAGGCGGCGGCGTGGTCGCGCGCGCCGGAGGAACAGGCGACATAGGCGCTGATCGAGGCGATGCGGTGGGCGAGGCCCTTGCGCTCGAGGAACTCCAGGGCGCGGTAGACGGTCGGCGGCTTGGCGGGCTGGCCGTCCTCGCCGAAGCGAGCGATCAGGTCGTAGGCCTTCACCGGCTCGCCGGATTCCAGCAGCAGGGCGAGGACGCGCGAGCGGGCGGCGGTCATCCGCTCGCCCTCGCCGATCAGCCGCGTCTCGGCGGCGTGCAGGGCGCGCTCGACCTCGCCGGCGCTCGGCGGACCATCGGAATGGTGGTGGTGACAGGCTTCGCCCATAGGCCACAGCTAATGCTTCGGGCCCCAAGCCGCAACGTCGGCCGCAACGCCGGGCTTGACCATCTGTGATGTTATCTCATAACACTACAGCCTCCCCGACGCCGAGACTGTTCATGACCTCTTCCCGTTCCCTCCTGCTCGCCGCCGCCGCCTGGAGCGGCCTGTCCGGCGTCGCCGCCGCCCAGACTGCGCCCTCCCCGGCCCAGGACGACGAGGCGACCCTGGCCGATGTGGTGGTCACCGGCGCCCCGTTCGGCGTCACCGACCGCGCCAGCCTGTTGGCCGTCGACGTGCTGGACGAGGAAGACCTGGCGGTGGCCCCGGCGGCGACCTTGGGCGATCTGGTCAACGGCCTGCCCGGCGTGCGCAGCACCAATTTCGCGCCCGGCGCCAGCCGCCCGGTGATCCGCGGCCTGTCCGGCCCGCGCGTGCAGGTGCTGACCAACGGCCTGGGTATGATCGACGCCAGCTCGGTGTCGCCGGACCACCAGGTGGCGGTCGACCCGGCCGAGGCGCGCCGGATCGAGATCGTGCGCGGCCCCTCGACCTTGGTGTTCGGTGGCTCGGCCATCGGCGGGGTGGTCAACATCATCGACGACCGCATCCCTACCGAGCGGGCCGAAGGCGGCGTCGACGGCCACGTCTCGGCCCAGGCCTCGACGGTCGACGACGGACGCGGCTTCGGCGCCCACACCAAGTTCAACGCCGGGCCGCTGGTCCTGACCCTGGACGGCTACACCCACGAGGCCGAGGACTACGCCGTTCCGGTCTATCCGGAATCGCAGCGGCTGCTGGACGAGGAGGGCGAGACCGCCGGGCCGGAGCGCACGGTCGAGAACACCTTCGTCGAGCTGAACCAGATCGGCGGCGGGGTCAGCTGGATCGGCTCGCGCGGCTACATCGGCGTCTCGGCCAAGCACACCGACACCACCTACGGCGTGCCGGGTCACGAGCATGAGCATGAGCACGAAGATCACGACCACGAGCACGAGGAAGGCGGCGTCTCAATCGGCCTGCAGCAGACCCGCTGGGATCTGCGCGGAGAGCTCGAGTTCGACAGCGGCCCGTTCAGCTCGGCGCGGCTGTCGGGCGGCTGGGCCGATTATCACCACACCGAGTTCGAGGGTGGTGAGGTGGGCACCCAGTTCTTCTCGGAAGGGGCCGAGGGCCGGTTCGAGCTGATCCAGCGCGAGCGGGCCGGCTGGCAGGGCGTGCTCGGCGCCCAGGTGCTGCAGCGCGACTTCGACGCCGTCGGCGACGAGGCCTATGTGCCGCAGACCGAGATCTCAGAGCAGGGGATCTACACCGTGCAGCGCTACGACCGCGGCAGTCTGGGCGCCGAAGGCGGCCTGCGCTTCGACAAGCGCAAGTTGGACAGCGTGGCCGGCGAACGCGACTTCTCCAACGTCTCGGCGTCGGCCGGGGTGTTCGTGCGGCCGTCGCAGCCGCTGTTCCTCGGCCTGAGCCTGGCGCGCAACGAACGCGCGCCGAGCGAGGTCGAGCTGTTCGCCAACGGCCCGCACGTGGCCACCGGGGCCTTTGAGGTCGGCGACATCGATCTGGACTCCGAGGTCGCAACCTCGCTGGAGGCGACGATGCACTACGCCTCCGGGCCGGTCGAATTCGACCTGCACGCCTATGCCGCGAACTACGACGGCTTCATCGACCTGCGCCCCACCGGCGCCGAGGATCCGGACAGCCACCTGCCGGTCTTCGCCTATGTCCAGACCGGCGCCGAGTTCCGCGGTTTCGAAGCCGAGGCCGAATACGCGGTCTGGGAAAGCGGCGGCCGCGAGCTGAACGCCCGACTGGCCGCCGACCTGGTCAAGGCCGACACCGACCTCGGCCCGGCCGCGCGGATCCCGCCCTGGTCGCTGACCGCCGGGCTGGACTGGACCTCGCGCCGCTTCGACGCCGGGCTGGAGGTGCGCCATGTGGGCGAGCAGGATCGGACCGCCGACTTCGAGCGCCCGACCGACGCCTATACCCTCGTCAGTCTGAAGGGGGCGGTGCGCCCGTTCGCCGATACGGACGTCACCCTGTTCGCCGAGGCCTCGAACCTGACCGACGAGGAAGCGCGCGAGCACGCCAGCTTCCAGAAGGACATCGCGCCGCTTCCTGGCCGGAACTTCCGCGCGGGGGTCACCTACCGCTTCTGAGCGAGGCGGTAACGATGATGCGCAACGGCCGGGGGAACCCGGTTTGCCGGTCGTCCGCGTCTGGGTTAGAACCGCCCCCTCCTTTCTCCTTTCAGAGACCGCCGCGTCCATGACCGACACCACCAACGCCGCCCCGCTCTCGGGCAACGTCCTGTTCTACAGCCAGCCGGAGCCGCTCTCGGTCGAAACCCACGGCAAGCTGGGCGTCGAGCCTGTCGCCCAGCCGTACGCCTTCGTCGCCCAAAGTAACATCGTGCCGCTGACGGTCACCGAATTCGCGCCGGCCGCCCTGTCCTATCCGGTCATCTTCGTCGGCGACGCCAAGCAGCCGGTCGCGGTCATGGGCCTGCGCCAGGGCGAGAACCTGTTCGTCAACGAAGGCGGCGAGTTCCGCGCCGAGGCCTACATTCCGGCCTATGTCCGCCGCTATCCGTTCGTCTTCGCCAATGACGACGTCCAGAAGCGCCTGATCCTGTGCGTCGATCGCTCGGCTCCGTTCCTCACGGAAGGCGGCTCGACCCCGCTGTTCGTCGACGGCCAGCCCTCGCCGTACACCCAGCAGGCCATGGAGTTCTGCAACAGCTTCGAACAGGAGCGTCAGCGCACCGAGGCCTTCATCGCCCTGCTGACCGAGCTGGACCTGCTGGAAACCAAGGAAGCGCTGTTCACCCCGCGCAACCCGGACGGCACCGCCGCCGCCCCGCAGAAGATCGCCGAATATTTCGCCGTCTCGGAAGAGAAGGTGAAGGGTCTGTCGGCCGAGAAGCTGGCCGAACTGCGCGACAACGGCGCCCTGGGCCAGATCTACGCCCACATCGTCTCGCTGCTGGGCTGGGATCGCCTGATCGCCATGGCCGTGCAGCAAGCCGCCGCCGCCCAGCCGACCGCCGGCAACGCCTAAGGCGCGACAGTGATCAGCGGCTAGAGACTAGGGGTTGCTGGTCACTGACTGCTCAGCCCTCGGCTGATCCTACAAGAAGCCCCGTCCGGTTCGCCGGGCGGGGCTTTTCGTTGGCGCGGGTGAAGATCGAACCGCCGCCCACCCCCTGATCACTGGCTCAGCGACGGGCGAGCAGCGACCGGGTCAGGCAGGAGAAGATCAGCCGCCCGGCTTCGTCGAGCATGTCGTGCTGGGCGATGACGATGCCCTTTTCGTCGCCGACCGGGTCCTTGCCCATGACGGTCATGCGGCCGCGCATCAGTTCGCCGGCGGGCGGGTTGCGCATGTAGCGCAGGCCGTCGACGGCCAGGATCTTGGACTGGGCCCAGCCTGCGGCCTTGTCGGTGAACAGGCGGCTCCACAGGGCGTAGACCATGGCGTCGGGAGCGCCGTAGGCGGCGTCCCAGCCCGGCAGGAAGCGCTCGACGAACATGTCGAGCGCCGCCGCGTCCACCATGCAGGCCCCCAAGGGCACGACCTCGCCTACCGCCAGATCCTCGAAATGGACGTGCAGCGGTTCGGTCATGCGAAGGTCCTCAGGCCGCGGGCTCCTCGGAGACCCGAACCAGCAACTTGCCGTCATGGTCGCCGGTGAACAAGCGATTCAGCGAGTCGACGGCGCCTTCGAGGCCATCGTCGACGTGGACCTTCCACTTGACCTGCCCATTGGCCAGCCAGGGCCCCATCTCGGCGACCATCTCCTTGGCCCGGTGGGCGTAGTCGAGCACCAGGAAGCCCTGGACCTGCAGACGATGGGTGATGAGCCGGCTGAAGTTCGGCGACGGCGGCATGCGGGTGGCGTTGTAGGCGGAGATCAGACCGCAGACGGCCATGCGGCCGTGCACCTTCAGGCGGTTGAAAACGGCGATCATGATGTCGCCGCCGACGTTCTCGAAATTCAGGTCGATGCCGCCGGGGGCCAGGCGGTCGAGGGCCTCGCCGACGTCCTCGTTCTTGTAATCGACGGCGGCGTCGAACCCGAGCTCCTCGGTCAGCCAGCGGCATTTCTCAGGCCCGCCGGCGATGCCGATGACCCGAGCGCCGCGGGCCTTGGCGATCTGACCGGCGATCGAGCCGACGGCGCCGGCGGCGGCCGAGATGACCAGGGTCTCGCCTTCCTTGGCCTTGAGCACGTCGGTGACGCCGAAATAGGCGGTCATCCCGGTCATGCCGAGCACCGACATGTTAGCCGTCAGGGGCAGGCCGGGCGCGCGATGGACGCGCGAGACGACGCTGTCGGCCAGGACCGCGTAGTTCGACCAGCCGCCCGCAGCGGTGGAGACGATGTCGCCGACCTTGTGGCGCTCCGACCGGCTCTCCTCGACGACGCCGAGGGTCAGGCCGCGCATCACCCCGCCGAGCGGGACGGCCGGGAGGTAGCCTTCGGCGTCGTTCATCCAGGTGCGGTTGGTCGGGTCGAGCGACAGGTAGACGGTGCGGACCAGGATCTCGCCGTCGGCGAGATCGGGGATGGCGCTTTCCACGAGCTCAAGATCGCCCGGCTTGATCAGGCCCTGCGGCCGCTGACGAAGCACCCACTGACGGTTGACGCGAGCCATGACGATCCTCCGAGTTTTCTTTGTGGACGCGCATAATGGTGCGCGCCGCGCGGCTGTCCAGTCGCTCATTGGGCGGGACAAAGAAAAAGGCGGACCGCAAGGGGTCCGCCGGAAGTGGCATCATCGAGAATGAGGCGCGGAGGCGACAGACTGGCTTTCGCCAGTCTCAAGTCGGGGGGGCGTCGCCGCCTCCGCAGACCGATAACGAGCCCGACCGAACCCGGTTCCGGGGATTTCGAACTTTTTTCGCCAGAGGGGCGAACGCCCCGCCAAGTGGCCGGAACAGCTCCGCTGGCCGAGGCGTTGATCAAGGGCAGATCACCCTTGGACGGAGGCCCCGGATGACCCACGAATCCCCCCACGACAAGGCCGCCGACGCGGTCCACGAAGGCCGCCCGGTCGAGGCTCAGTACGTCCGCGGCGGTCGGGGCGGCGTTCGTATCCTGACCTTGCTCGTCATCTCCCTGGCGGCGGTGGCTGTCCTGTTGCTGGGCATGTGGTTCCTCAGCCAGGGCGGTTTCGCTCGCACTAACGCCAACACCGGCGCTCAGGCCATCGATTCCGCCGCCTTCCGCACCGACGCCGAGCAAGTCCCGGCGGCCGACGCCCCGACCACGGCGACCGGTCAGCCGACCACCCCGCCGCCCGGCGAGGCGCCGAACGTCAATGCGCCGACGAGCTCGGCGACCCAGCCGGCGGCGACCACGCCAGCGCCCGCTTACTGATCACCTGGGAAAACAAAAAAGCCCCGGTCGCGAGACCGGGGCTTTTCCTTTGTCCGGACAGACCCGTCAGGCCGCTTCGCGCTGCCGCGACGGGTGGAAGAACAGAGCCTGGCTGATCGCCGCCTTCACCGTCTCCGGCTGGAAGGGCTTGGTGATCAGGAAGGTCGGCTCCGGCCGCTCGCCGGTGAGCAGGCGCTCCGGGAAGGCGGTGATGAAGATGACCGGCACGTCGATCCGCTTGAGGATGTCCTTGACCGCGTCGATGCCCGACGAACCGTCGGCCAGCTGGATGTCGGCCAGGACCAGGCCCGGACGGTGGCGGGCGACGGCGTCGACGGCCTCGTCGTGGGTGGTGGCGGTGCCGGTGACCCGGTGGCCGAGTTCGCGCACCAGGCTTTCGATGTCAGCCGAGATGATGGCCTCGTCCTCGATGATCAGGACGTCGGTGGCCAGTTCGGCGTCGATGTCCGACTGGGCCTCGGCGATCAGGCGCTCAACGTCCTGGGCGTCGGCGTCGAGGATCTGGGCGGCCTCGGAGGGGGTGAAGCCTTCGAGCGCGGTGAGCAGGAAGGCCTGGCGCGAACGCGGGGCGATCTGCATCAGCCGGCGCGAGGCGTCGTCCTGGCCCTCCATGCCGCTCTTGTCCTCGAGCTGAGCGCCGGTAGAGGCCCAGATGGCGTGGAACACATGGTACAGGGCGACCCGCGGAGTCATCTCCGCCGGCAGTTGGCGCTCGCCGGCGGCGAGGGCCTCCAGGGCGACGCGAACGTAGTTGTCGCCAGTGGTCTGATCGCCGGTCAAGGCGCGCGCGTATCGACGCACATAAGGAAGATGCGGCGCAAGACGGGCCAGCAAGCTCATGAATAAGTCCCCGACAAAATGCGGTTCCAATGATGGAACCCGAGCAGGCACCGTCAACGTATCAAATAGGGCACGGTTCCCGTCAGACCAGCGCAAGCTTGAGCATAAATCGTCACGGGCGTAGGAACCGTCGAGAGGCGCTGGCGTTTTCGGCAATCGCAAGCAAACAGCGTCAGGGTGGCGGCCGTTCAATTCATGACAGACAATCCGAACCCTTCCCGGAAGGCGGCGCCGCCTACGAGTGGCGCAGCCCTTGAGGAAGCGCGTCTTCGCCAACAGGCGATCGGGGTAAAGCTCCGGCACATGTTCGACGAGGTCGTCAACGAGCCCGTGCCGGATGAATTCCTAGAGATTCTCCGCCGGGCCGATGAGCGGTCGTCGGGGAAAAAAGCATGAGTGGCGCGTCCAATCCGCCGCCCAAGCCGCCCTCCGCAGACGATAACGCCTTCAAGAGGGAGCTGGTCGCGCTCATCCCGCATCTGCGGGCGTTCGCGCGCACCCTGACGGGCGATCCGACCGCAGCCGACGATCTGGCGCAGGACGCCATGATGAAGGCCTGGGACGCTCGGGCCAGCTATCAGATGGGCACCAACATGAAGGCCTGGACCTTCATGATCCTGCGCAATCAGTTCTATTCCGAGAAGCGGCGCTCGTGGCGTCAGTCGCAGCTGGACCAGGAAGCCGCCGAGCGGACCCTGGTCGCCGTCGACGATCCGGAATCGCCGGTGGCGCTGGACGAACTGCGTCTGGCCCTGGCGACCCTGCCGGAAGAGCAGCGCGAGGCGCTGATCCTCGTCGGGGCCGGCGGCTTCGCCTATGAAGAGGCGGCCGAGATCTGTCAGTGCGCGGTGGGCACGGTGAAGAGCCGGGTCTCGCGCGCCCGTAAGGCCCTGCAGGCCACGCTCGAACGGGGCGGCTACGCCCGGGACGGGCGCGCGGCCGGCGACGCCATGCGCTCCATCCTAGCCGATGCGGATCGCCTGAGCAGCGTCCGGGGCTGAGGTGGTCCGTATCGGGCGAGCGCTCGGCCGGGGATTGGCTCCGCCTAAGTTCCAGGGCATCCGATTCCGGCTGGGGCTCGCGCTCGCCACCTTCGCCCTCCTGCCGATCCTGGCCCTGGCCCTGTTTCAGGCCCAGGCGCAGTTCCGCACCCAGGATCTGGAGCGACGGCAGGATCTGCAGCAGGCCGCCGAACGCACGGCCGCCAACGTAAAGGCGCGCCTGGACAGCACCACGGTGCTGCTCCAGGCCCTGCGTCCCGAGGCGCTCGAGCTGTACTGCGAGCCGCGACTGACAGCCCTGGTTGACCGCATCGAGGACCTGGAGGGGCTGGCGCGGCTGAGCCCGACAGGCCAGACCACCTGCGCCTCGGACAGTCTGAACGAAAGCCCTCCGTCCTGGCTGGTGCAGGCCCGGGCCTCGCCTTGGTTCCAGCGTCTGCGCGCCGGCGAAGACACGGTGCTGGCCCGCGCGCCGGCCCAGCCCGGCCGCCCCCCGGGGCTGATCGTGGCCATCCGCCTGGAGCGTCCCCTGGGGGCTTTCGACGGCGTGATGGTGGCGGTCATTCCGCTGTCGTCGCTGCAGCCCGACGTCAACGACCGCGCCCTTCCCGAGGGGTCGCAGGCGGCCCTGACCGACGGCGACGGGCGCATCCTGACGGCCACCGACATGAGCGCCTTCACCCTGTCCGAGGGCCAGACCCTGATCGGCTGGGTCGACCGGGCGCGCGAGGACGCCTCGGCCATCTTCGAAGCCGACGACGCGCAAGGTCGGCGGCGGGTCTATGCCGGCTCGGCCCTGGCCGGCCGCGACGTCTACGCCCTGCTGTCGGCCCCGGCGCCGGGACTGTTGTCGTGGGCCCGGCTGAACCCTGTGGGCGCCCTGCTGGCCCCGCTGATGGCCTGGCTGTTCGCCTTCGCCGCCGTCATGTGGGTGTCGGAGCGGATCGTGGTGCGCTGGCTGGCCTATCTGGAGCGGGTCGCCGCCATCTACGCCCGCGGCCGGTTCACGGTGCGCCCGGTGCAGGCGATGAACGCCCCGTCGGAGATCCGCGTCCTGGCCCGCACCCTCGACGAACTGGCCGAAACCATCACCGTTCGGGACAAGGCGCTGAACGCCTCCATCGCGGAGAAGGACGCGCTGATGCGCGAGATCCATCACCGGGTGAAGAACAACCTGCAGATCATCTCGTCCCTGCTGTCGATGCAGCAGCGGGCCTTGACCGACCCGCAGGCCAAGGTGGCGGTCAGCGACACGCGCCAGCGCATCTCGGCGCTCGCCCTGATCTACCGCACCCTCTACCAGAGCGCCGACCTGCGCTACGCCGACGCCCGCATCTTCCTGACCGACCTGGTCGGCCAGCTGGTGTCCAGCGAGGCCGGACGCGGGCCCGTGGTGACCTCCTCGGTCGAAGCGGATTCCTTGGTCGTCGACCCGGACAAGCTGGCCCCGCTGGCGCTGTGGCTGGTCGAGGCGGTGACCAATGCGCAGAAGCACGCCTTCGCCGGCCGCGGCGGCGACCTGAAGGTCCGCTTCAAGGTGCTGGGCGACAAGAGCGTGCTGGAGGTCGAGGACGACGGCCCCGGCGTCAGCGAGACCCAGCGGGCCGGCGTGGGCCGCACCCTCATGGGGGCCTTCGCCAAACAGCTGCGCGGCGAGGCGGAATTGGTGCCCTCCCCGACCGGCGGGGCGATCGCGCGGATGACCTTCGCGACGCCAGAGGCGGTGACTCCAACTGACCCGGCCGACCTGGGAACCCGCCAAGGGACGCGGCGTTCTTAGGGTGTAACCCGCTGCCCTCCCCGGCGCCCCAGGAGTTCAACCCCATGCGCAAGCTCTTCATTCTGGTCGCGGCTGCGGCCGCCCTGACCACTGCTGCCTGCAACACCGTTTCCGGTGTCGGCAAGGACGCCTCGGCCGCCGGCAACGCCGTCAGCGGCGCGGCGGAAGACGCCAAGAACTAATATCGGTTCCCGGCCGCGTTACCCCCCCGACGCGCGGTTCGGACGAAGAAGGCCCGCCGAGTTCCCCCCGCCGGCGGGCCTTCGCTTGTCTGGCGCTTGCCTGACGCGCCGGCGGCGCTAGCATCCGGGCCAAGGCGTCCGGCAGACGACGCCGGGGGGGAAGACCATGACCGCGCAAACGACTGAAGAAACCCAGGGGCCCGGCCTCAAGACGGTGGTGACCGCCTCCGCGGCGGGCACCGCGTTCGAGTGGTACGACTTCTTCGTCTTCGGGTCCCTGACCACGATCATCGCCAAGCATTTCTTCGCCGACGCCGGCGAGACGGTCAGCTACATCATGGCCCTGCTGACCTTCGGTCTGGGCTTCGTGGTCCGCCCGCTGGGCGCGCTGGTGTTCGGCTGGTTCGGCGACCGCACTGGCCGCAAGACCACCTTCCTGGTCACCATCACCCTGATGGGCCTGGCCACCGTGGCCATCGGCCTGCTGCCCGACTACGGGCAGATCGGCATCGCCGCACCCATCCTGCTGCTGATCATGCGCATGCTGCAGGGCTTCGCCCTGGGCGGCGAGTACGGCGGCGCGGCCATCTATGTCGCCGAGCATTCGCCCCCGAAGAAGCGCGGCTTCATGACCGGCTGGATCCAGACAACCGCCGCCTTCGGCCTGATCGGCGCCTTGGCGGTGATCCTGACCACCCGCGCCGCGCTCGGGACTGAGGCGTTCGACGCCTGGGGCTGGCGCATCCCCTTCATCCTGTCGGCCCTGCTGCTGGCCATCTCGCTGTGGATCCGGCTCAAACTGCATGAAAGCCCGGCCTACCAGCGCATGGAGGCCGAGGCCTCGGACGACGACCACCGCGCGCCTTTCCGCGAAGCCTTCCTGACCTGGAGCAACGGCCGCTTCGTCCTGATCGCCCTGTTCGGGATCATGATCGCCCAGGGCGCCGTCTGGTACTGCGGCTATTTCTACACCCGCTTCTTCATGGAGCGGATGCTGAGGGTCGACACCAACACGGTCGACCAGCTGGTCCTCGCCGTCACCATCGCTTCGGCCGGGCTGTACGTCTTCTTCGGCTGGCTTTCGGATCGGGTCGGGCGCAAGCCGGTCATGCTGTTCGGCATGATCCTGGCCCTCATCGCCTTCTTCCCGGGCTTCCAGGCTCTCACGCGCGCCGCCAACCCAGCCCTGGCCGAGGCCCAGGCGGCCGCGCCCGTGACCGTCATCGCCGACCGCGCCACCTGCGCCCTGCAGTTCGACCCGGTCGGCAAGGCGACCTTCGCCAGTTCGTGCGACCTGGCCAAGAGCGTGCTGTCCAACGCCGGCGTCTCCTACAGCAATGAGGCCGCAGAGCCGGGCTCGGTCGCCGTGGTCCGCGTCGGCGAGGTCGAGATCCCATCGGTCGAAGCGACCGGCCTGGCCCCGGCCGAGCTGAAGGCCGCGCGGACCGACGTCGAGACCCGCATCAAGGCCGCCTTGGCCGAGGCCGGCTATCCGACCAAGGCGGACCCGGCGCGGATAAACCTGCCGCTCGTGTTCGGCATCCTGATGCTCTTCATGGTCGCCGCCACGGCTCTGTACGGCCCGCAGGCCGCGGCCCTGGTCGAGCTGTTCCCGACGCGGGTGCGCTACACGGCGATGAGCCTGCCCTACAACATCGGCACCGGCTGGGTCGGGGGCTTGCTGCCTGCGGCCAGCTTCGCCCTCGTGGCCTGGTCCGGGAACATCTATTTCGGTCTCTGGTATTCCATCGGCTTCACCGTCGTGGCGGTGATCGTCAGCCTGCTCTGGCTGCCCGAGACCAAGGGCCGAGACCTGAACACGATCTAGACCTGACGCGTTTATCCGTTCCTCCCCGAACCGGACCGAGACCATGAGCCAGAACGCCCGCGACGCCGGCCTGAAGCTGCTGCGCGAACACGCCCTGATCGCCGGCGAGGCGGTGAAGGGCTCGGCCTGGATCGAGGTCGACGACCCGGCCGACGGCTCGATCATCGGCCGCATCCCCGACCTGGGCGTCGCCGAGACGGAGCGGGCCATCCAAGCGGCGGTCGACGCCTTCCCGGCCTGGTCGCGGTCCGACCCGCACAAGCGCGCCCAGATCCTGCGCGAGTGGGCCCGGCTGATCGACGAGAACGCCGAGGGCCTCGGGGCGCTGATGGCGCTTGAGAACGGCAAGCCGTTCGAGGAGGCCAAGGGCGAGGTCGCCTACGCCAACGGCTTCATCAAATGGTTCGCCGGCGAGGCCGAGCGGATGTTGGGCGAGACCCAGGACAGCCCGCTGGGCCATGTGCTGCTCACCTTCCGCGAGGCGGTGGGCCCTTGCGCCCTGATCACGCCGTGGAATTTCCCGGCCGCCATGCTGACCCGCAAGCTGGGCCCGGCCTTCGCCGCCGGCTGCACCGCCGTGGTCAAGCCGGCCAGCCAGACCCCCTTCACCGCCCTCGCCCTGGCCGAACTGGCCGACCGCGCCGGCCTGCCCCGCGGCGTGCTCAGCGTGGTCACCGGCGACGCGGCGACCATCGGCGGGGCGCTGACCGCCTCACCGGAGATCCGCAAGCTCAGCTTCACCGGCTCGACGCCGGTCGGCCGCCTGCTGGCCGCGCAGTGCGCCCCGACCTTGAAGCGGGTGTCGATGGAGCTGGGCGGCGCCGCCCCGCTGATCGTCTTCGCCGACGCCGACCTCGACCTGGCCGTGGCCGAGACCATCAAGGGCAAGTTCCGCAACTCGGGCCAGACCTGCGTCTGTCCGAACCGGGTCTATGTCGAGGCCTCGGTGGCCGAGACCTATGCCCGCAAGCTGGCCGAGGCGGTGTCGCAGATCCCGGTCGGTCCGGCCTTCGAACCGGGGGTCAAGGTCGGGCCGCTGATCGAGGACAAGGCCATCGCCAAGGTCGAGGACCACCTCAGGAAGGTTCAGGCCTCGGGCGGCAAGGTGCTGATCGGCGGCGGGCGGCACGACCTGGGCGGGCGGTTCTTCCAGCCGACCGTGACCCTGGGCGGCGACGACAAGCTGTTCCGCGACGAGGAGACCTTCGGCCCGCTGATCCCGGTCTTCGCCTTCGAGACCGAGGACGAGGTGCTGGAAAAGGCGAACGACAGCGAGTTCGGCCTGGCCTCCTACCTGTTCGCCCGCGACCTCGACCGCGCCTTCCGCATCGGCCGGCGCATCGAGGCGGGCATGTGCGGGATCAACACCGGCCTGATGTCGACCGCGGTCGCGCCCTTCGGCGGGGTCAAGTCGTCCGGCTACGGCCGCGAGGGCTCGACCCACGGCATCGCCGAGTATGTGGACATCAAGACCCTGACCTTGGCGCTGCGCTAGGCGAAGGCCCAGCCTCGTCCGTCGGCGTCGTCGGCGGAGGACGGTCGGCGCGGAGGCCTCGGCGAACGGATGGCGCGCGCCGCCGTCCGCGTCCTCAGGACCGGCCCCAGCCAACCCTCGACCGCGCGGCGCGTCGCCTCGACGACAGCCTTCAGCCGGGTGTTGGCGGCGATCAGGCCGACGGCCGCCAAGACCTCGACATAGGCCAGCACGTCCCCGGCCAGCAGCAAGGCCATCTCGACGGGCAGCAACTGGATCAACATCAGGGCGCCGACCAGGATCAGGGCGGTTCGCCAGATCGATCCCGAGAACACCCAACCGACACCCCGCGCCGTCCGTCCGCGCGCCGAGGCGTCCGCGGCGCAAATCATGGTGACGGTCGCCGCCAAGGCCGGGAGCAACAGCCCGCCATCCAGCGCCAGGCAGACGCCGCACCACAGCAGCGACAGCATCGCCAGCCCGAACCACACCCACGCCTCGCGCGTCATCGCTTCCTCCCGAACAGCCACGCTTTCAGGTGGGAGCGAACGCCGCGGGCGCAAGGTCAGACCTTCTTGAGGCTCCGGCCGAAATCCGCGACATCCGAGATGTTCATCGTCTCGCCTTCGAACCAGAAGCTCGTCAGCGCCGCGTGGTTCAAGGCCACCCACTCCAGCGCCTTGGGCGCAATGCGGGCGAGGTCCCGTTCGTCCAGGCTGCTTGCGAGAACACGAGGATTCGGACCGATCGATATGGACGCGCTGGGCTGATGCCGGCCGGGCTTCAGGTACAGCTTGATGCGGGGTCCGTGCTGGCCGAGCGCCGTCGAGATGAAGATGGTCGCGAGCACTCCGGTCCACTCGGGCGGGAGATTGGCCATCTCGAAAACGTCCTCCTCCCCGAGCACGCGCAGTTCCTCATCGAGGGTCGGTTCTCGATCGGTCCAAACGGCGATGGTCTCGTGCACGGCCATGAGTTGGATAGGGGCGCTTCGTCGAAGCGAAGTCAAACCCCTGGCTCCCACCTGCGATTGGTAAAATCGGCCAGATCGGCCGATTTTCACACCGGCAGCGCGCCGCGCTTGACCACCGTCCGCATGGCCACGCTGGAGGACACGCGGGTCACCCCCGGGATGCGGGTCAGTTCGCGCGAGTGGACCCGCTCGAGGTCGTCGACGTCGCGCACCACCAGCCGCAGCAGATAGTCCGAGCCGCCGGTCATCAGATAGCATTCGACGACCTCGGGCACCGTGGCGATGGCGGTCTCGAAGGCGGTCAGGGCGCTCTCGGCCTGGGAGGACAGGGTGACCGTGACGAAGACGCTGATCGGCAGGCCGACGGCGCGCTCGTTGATGATGGCGGCGTAGCGGCTGATCACCCCTTCGGCCTCCAGCGCTCGCAGGCGGCGCAGGCAGGCGCTCTCGGACAGGTTCACCGTGCGGGCCAGATCGGCGTTGGTCATGCGCCCGTCGCCCTGCAGGGCGCGGATCATGCGCCGGTCGGTGTCGTCGAGGGCGACAGCGGAAATGGTCTTCAATCTGACCTCCTGTTCGCAGATTCTGCGAGTTTACAGTGATCAGGTGACGAAAAGAACAGGAACCTGCGCGAGGACCGCCGCTAGATTGCCGCGCGAAACGAGGCGGCCCCGAGAGCGCGCCCGTCCCATTCGGAAGAGGAAAAGCCCCATGCGCGTCGGCGTCCCCAAGGAAATCAAGAAGAACGAGCACCGCGTCGGCCTGACGCCGACCGCCGTGCGCGAGTATGTGGCCCACGGCCACACCGTCTCGATCGAAACCGGCGCCGGCCTCGGCGCTGGCTTCACCGACGCCGACTTCAAGAAGGCGGGCGCCCAGATCGCGCCGAACGCCGCCGACATCTTCGCCAACAACGACATGATCGTGAAGGTGAAGGAGCCGCAGAAGGTTGAGTGGGAGATGCTCCGCGAAGACCAGATCCTGTTCACCTACCTGCACCTGGCGCCCGATCCCGAGCAGACCAAGGGCCTGATCGCCTCCAAATGCGCCGCCGTGGCCTATGAGACCGTCACCAACGCCCAGGGCGGCCTGCCGCTGCTGGCGCCGATGTCGGAAGTCGCCGGCCGCATCGCCGTCTTCTCGGCCGCCGAGACCCTGCTGAAGCACAACGGCGGCATGGGCCTGCTGTTCTGCGGCGTTCCGGGCGTGGCCCCGGCCCGCGTGCTGGTGCTGGGCGGCGGCGTCGTCGGCCTCAACTCGGCCCGCATGGCCATGGGCCTGGGCGCCGAGGTCGTGGTGCTGGAACGCTCGATCCCGCGCATGGCCTACATCGACGAGGTCACCAACGGCCGGGTCGTCACCCGCTATTCCTCGATCGGCGCGATCGAGGAGGAGCTGGTCAAGGCCGACGTCATCATCGGCGCCGTGCTGGTCCCGGGCGCCGAGGCGCCGAAGCTGATCAAGCGCGAGCACCTGAAGCAGATGAAGCCGGGTTCGGTGCTGGTCGACGTCGCCATCGACCAGGGCGGCTGCTTCGAGACCTCGAAGGCCACCACCCACGAGGACCCGACCTACGTCGTCGACGGCGTCGTCCATTACTGCGTCGCCAACATGCCGGGCGCCGCCCCGCGCACCTCGTCGGAAGCCCTCAACAACGCCACCCTGCCCTTCGGCCTGGCCCTGGCGGACAAGGGCCTCGACGCCCTGAAGGACAACCCTCACCTGGCCCGCGGCCTGAACGTGCTGAAGGGTGAGCTGACCTACCCGGCCGTCGCCGAGGCGCTGGACATGCCGTGGAGCGATCCGTTCGGCGTCTGGGCCAAGGGCTAAGGCTGGCTGATGCGGGCCGTCTCCACGGTCCGCGGCGGCCAAGTGGCTAGTGGCTAGTGGCTAGTGGATTGCCGCCATGCTGAGAGAGCGACCCCGCCCGGTTCGTCCGGGCGGGGTTTGTCGTTGTCGACGACAGCTCGCACCGGTGCAGGCCCCACGCCGCTCACTAGCCACTAGCCACCAGCCACTTTCCGGGCTCGCCCTCTCGGCAGCGCGCGCCGCCGCCCACACTGCCGCCTGTAAATCGCCGCTCTCTTGCGGCATAAGCCCGCGATGAAGTTCCTCGACCAGGCCAAGATCTACATCCGCTCCGGCAACGGCGGCGCGGGCTCCGTCTCCTTCCGCCGCGAAAAGTTCATCCCGCAGGGCGGGCCGGACGGCGGCGACGGCGGCAAGGGCGGCGACGTCTGGATCACGGCCATGGACGGCCTGAACACCCTGATCGACTTCCGCTACCAGCAGCATTTCAAGGCCCAGACCGGCCACCACGGCCAGGGCCGCCAGATGCACGGCGGCAAGGGCGAGGACGTGATCCTGAAGGTTCCCGTCGGCACCCAGGTGCTGGACGAGGACAAGGAGACGGTCCTGCTCGACATGGACCACGCCGGCATGACCGAGATGCTGCTGCGCGGCGGCAACGGCGGCTGGGGCAACACCCGCTTCAAGGGCCCGTCGAACCAGGCTCCGACCCATGCCAATCCGGGCCAGGAAGGCCAGGAGCGCTGGATCTGGCTGCGCCTGAAGCTGATCGCCGACATCGGCCTGGCCGGCCTGCCCAACGCCGGCAAGTCGACCTTCCTCGCCGCCGCCTCGGCCGCGCGGCCCAAGATCGCCGACTATCCGTTCACGACCCTGACCCCCAACCTGGGCATGGTCGACCTGAGCCCGTCGGAGCGGTTCGTCATCGCCGACATCCCCGGCCTGATCGAGGGCGCCTCGGAAGGCGCCGGCCTGGGCACCCGCTTCCTCGGCCACGTCGAGCGCTCGGCCTCGCTGATCCACCTGATCGACGGCACCCAGGACGACGTCGCCGGCGCCTATCGCACCATCCGCCATGAGCTCGAGGCCTATGGCGAGGGCCTGGGCGAGAAGACCGAGATTCTGGCGCTCAACAAGATCGACGCGCTGACCCCCGAGATGCGGGAGGAGAAGGCCGCCGAGTTGGAGGCCGTCTCCGGCGTGAAGCCCTACCTGGTCTCGGGCGTGTCGGGCGAAGGCGTCACCGAACTGCTGCGCGCCGCCTGGGCCGAAGTCCGCAAGACCCGCGGCGAGATCGCCATCGTCGACGACGAGGAAGTGCCGATCGAAAGCCCCGGCGGCTGGCAGCCTTGATTTCGATCTGAAGCAGCGCATGTCTTCCCGGCAAACGGGAGAGCATCGAATGGTTCGCTTCGCTACGGTCGCGGTGGCCGCGCTGCTCATGGCTTTCCAGTCGGCGCCGCCTGGGCCGCCGCAACTGACGCCCGAACTGCTCGTCCTGACGGAGGACGCAGAGGCCGCGCGGACCTTCGACTATTGGGCGCTGAGGGGCGAAGGCGCGAACCTGGGCGCTCTTTCCGACGCCGTTTACATGCGCGCCCAGGTCGATGCGGACACGCGTCGCTGCCTAACCGAGGCCGAGTCCGTGCTGCAGGCCGAGCTTGCGGCCGCGGCGGCCGCGCCCGATGCGGCAACCCTCAACGCCGACCGGGCGGCGGCGGAAGCGGCCTGGGGACGCTGGGTGGCCTTCGGAGATCACGTCCTGGGCGGCGCGCAGATCGCAGAGCCGCCCTTCAGCTACGTGGCCGAGCGCGTGCGACTGGCCGGGGCGGCGACCGATCCCCGATCGCGCGAACTGCTGAGCCGCGCCGCGCGGGACCAGCTGATCCGGCGCGGTTGGGAAGCCGGCGCCGCGGTGTGGAGCAACGCCCCGTCGCCCGGCGCACGCGCCCGCTTCGAGGCCCGCCTGTCCCGGCAGATGTGCGAGACCGACGCCGAGAACACGTCCTGGCTCAGGGCTGATCTGGCGGCCCATGGCTGGTACCGCATCTCAACCTACGGCGAAGGGCCCTCGAAGGCCGCCTGGCTGATGACCCAGCACGCCGACAACGACCGGGCCTTCCAGCGCGAGGTGCTGGCCCTGCTGGAGCCCCTCGCCGTCGAGAAAGAGGTCGAGCCCGCCGACGTGGCCTACCTCTACGACCGGATCGCGGTCGGGACGGGCCGCCCCCAGCGGTACGGCAGCCAAGGGCGCTGCGTCGCCGCCAATGTCTGGGGGCCGCAGCCCCTGGAGGACGAGAGCCGGGTCGATGCGCTGCGCGCCTCGGTCGACCTCGGGCCGCTGGCCGACTACGCCGCCCATATGAACCGGTGGTGCGCTGACTTCACCGGCTGAGCCGGAGGCGACACCGCCGCGGCGGCGTGTTAGCTCCAGCCTGAGCATAAGCCCTGCGAGCCCCGCCTTGCCCTTCTTCCATGCCGGACCCGCGCCCCGCCGTCCCGGCCCTCGCCGGGGGGCCCTGCGCGACGGGCTGGACCTCGCGCCGGGGATGACGGTCGGTCTGTTCGGGGGGTCGTTCAATCCGGCCCACGACGGCCACGCCCACCTGGCCGAAACCGCCCTGCGCAAGCTGGGCCTCGACCGGGTCGTTTGGCTGGTCTCGCCGCAGAACCCGCTGAAAGACGCCCGCCACAGCGCGCCCCTGGCCGAGCGCATGGCCTCGGCGCGGGCCGTGGCGGCGACGGTCGGCCCGGCCATGATCGTCTCGGACGTCGAGAGCCGCATCGGCACGCAATGGACTGTCGACACCCTGCGCGCCCTGGCAGAACGCCACCCCGGCGTGCGCTTCGTCTGGCTGATGGGATCGGACAATCTGGCGAGCTTTCATCGCTGGAGGGGCTGGACCGACATCCTCCAGATGATGCCGGTGGCGGTGATCGCCCGGCCCGGCTCGACCCTCAGCGCACCCACGTCCCCGGCCGCCCGGCGCTTCGCGGGCGCTCGAATTCCGACTGAAAAGGCCAAGCTTCTGCACGGGATGGAAGCCCCGGCCTGGACCTGGATCGCGGGGCCGCTGAACGATCGATCGTCGACCGCGTTGAGGGCGAGACGCAAGGCCGCGACCGGCCGCCCGTGACGGCGGGCCCGGTCCGTGCTAGGGTCCTTCTTTAGTCAACCTCCCTGGAGCCCTCCGCTGACCCCCTCGCCCGCGCATGACGCGCAAGACGCCGCCGTTTCCAACACGGCGCACGAGATGGACGTAATCCCGGCCATCCAATCCGAAGACGGTCCGCAGGCTTCCCTTCCCGTCGGCGCAACTGTGCTCGAACAGGCGATCCTTTCGCGCCTGGACGATGACAAGGCCCAGGACATCGTCCTGATCGACCTGAAGGGCAAAAGCCCGATGGCCGACACGATGATCATCGCTTCCGGCCGTTCGCACCGCCACGTCGGCGCCCTGGCCGATCACCTGCAGCGCACGTTGAAGGAACAGGGTCTGGGCCGCGTGAAGGTCTCGGGCCTGCCGCACTGCGACTGGGTGCTGCTCGACGCCGGAGACGTGATCGTCCACCTGTTCCGGCCGGAAGTGCGCACCTTCTACAACATCGAGAAGATCTGGTCGGTCGAGAGCGGCCACCGCGTCGACACCCGCTCCTGATCTGAGCCGATGAAGCTGGCCGTCATCGCCATCGGCAAGCCGGGGCGTGGGCCGGAGTCCACCCTCGCCGCCGACTACGCCGAGCGCGCCACCCTGGCGGGGCGCGCGCTCGGCCTCGGCCCGCTGGAGCTGGTCGACCTCGAACCGCGCAAGGCCGGCAAGGCGCCCGAGGCCGAGCTGATCCTCAAGGCGGCCGAGGGCGCGCACCTGATCGCCTGCGACGAGCGCGGCAAGACCTTTTCGAGCCGCGCCTTCGCCGAGCACATCGCAGGCTTGCGCGACCGCGGCGAGCGGCGGCTTGTGTTCGCCATCGGCGGGGCCGACGGGCTGGACGCGAGCGTGCGCGCCGCGGCGTCCTCGACCCTGGCCTTCGGCCCCCAGACCTGGCCGCACGCCCTGGCGCGCGCCATGCTGGCCGAGCAGCTCTATCGGGCCGTGACCATCCTGGCCGGATCGCCCTATCATCGCGACTAGGGCGGATTCACACCAAGAGCCATGCGTCGGGCGCTCCTTTCATTTCTGATCGTGCTGGCGGCCGCGCCTGTCGCCGCCGCGGGTCCGCAGGCCGGCGAGATCCGGCGGCTGCAGACCGAGTTCCGCGACGAGCGGGCCCGGGCCAAGCAGCTGCGCGCCGAGGCCTCCGACGCCGCCGCCGAGACCGCCCGGCTCGAGCGCGAACTGAACGCCCTCGGCGCTGACATCGCCGCCGGCGACACGACGATGAACGCCCAGCGCGCCCGGCTGCGCGACCTCAGCGAGCGCGAGGCCCTCCTCGTGGCCGAGCTGTCCAAGGCGCGCGGGCGTCAGGCGCGGCTGCTGTCGGCCCTGCAGATGATGAGCCGCAGCCCGCCGCCGCCCCTGCTGACGCCGTCGGACAAGGCCGTGGACACGGTGCGCGCCGCCATCCTGATGAAGGCCATGGCCCCCGAACTTCAGGCGCAGTCGAGGGTGCTGGCGGATCGCCAGAACGAGATCAACCGCATCCGCCGCCTCGCCGCCCTGGGCAGCGAGGAGTTGTTCACCGCCGAAAGCGCGCAGGGGGACCGGCGGGCCGAACTGGAGTCGGCCTCGCGTCGTCAGCTGCGGCAGCAAGCGATCCTGCGCGCCGAGGCCGAGACGGCGGAGCGGGCCTCGAGCGCGCTGGAAGCCCGCCTCCGCGCTGTCGGCGGGACGGTGCCCGGTCCGGATACGGAGGCTCCGGTGACGGTCGCCCGCCTGCCCGCCGGCCGCAACCGCCTGACCCCGCCGATCGACGGCGCCCCGTCGGTCCGTTTCGGCCAGGGTTCGAACGGCTGGCGCTGGCGGGCGGACGCCGCCGAGGCTCGCGCCCCCGCCGCCGGCTACGTCGCTTTCGCCGGCCCGCTGCGGGGTTGGGGCCAGGTGGTGATCATCGACCTGGGCCCGGGTTGGCGCGCGGTCGTCGCCGGGCTGGAGACGGTCGGGGTCGAACGCGGCGCCCGCGTCGCCGACGGCCAGGTCTTGGGTCGATCGGGCGCCGACGGCGAGATCACCTTTGAACTGCGGCGCGAGGAACGGGCCGTGGACCCCGCGCCCTGGCTACGCTGACACGCGAAACCGCTTTCCATTCAGAGATGACGCTGATTTTATCCAATGACCGCCGCTCGGCCACGATTTGGGCGCCGCGCGGTCTGTAACTGCTGATGTTCAGGCTGCTGTTTCGCAGTCCGCTGGAAGAGACCAATGCGCAAGTTGCTGATGATCGGCGCCGCCGCCGTTACCGTGGTCGGTCTGGGCGCCGCCACGACCGCCGGGCAGACCCCGCGCAACGAGGCCTATCGCCTTCTCGGCCTGTTCGGCGACGCGCTGACCATCGTCGAGCGCGACTACGTCGTGCCGGTCGACGACAAGAAGTTGGTCGAGGCGGCCCTGCAAGGGATGATGGGCGCGCTGGATCCGCACTCCAGCTACATGCCGCTGAAGGACTACGGCGAGCTGCGCGAGCGCACCGAGGGCCAGTATTCGGGCGTCGGCCTGACCATTTCGTCGGAAGGCGGCCTGGTGAAGATCATCTCGCCGATGGACGGCGGCCCGGCCGCACGCGCCGGCGTCCAGGCGGGCGACGTCATTTCCTCGATCGAGGGCCAGAGCGCCTCCGGCCTGACCGTCAGCCAAGTTTCGGAGAAGCTGCGCGGCGCCGCCGGCACCAACGTCAAGGTCACCTTCCTGCGCGACGGCGAAGAGCCGCGCGAAGTCACCCTGACCCGCGAGATCATCAAGATCGACTCCGTCACCGGCCGCGTCGAGGGCGACTACGGCGTGCTGCGGATCTCGACCTTCAACGAGAACACCGGCCGCGAACTGTCCGACGCCATCGCCAAGCTGAAGGCCGAGAACCCGGCGTTGAAGGGCTATGTCATCGACCTGCGCAACAACGGCGGCGGTCTTCTGGATGCGGCCATCGCCGTGTCGGACACCTTCCTTGAGCGCGGCGAGATCGTCAGCCAGCGCGGCCGTCAGCCGAACCAGATCCTGCGCTACGCCGCCAAGCCCGGCGACCTGACCGGCGGCCTGCCGCTGGTCGTGCTGGTCAACTACGGCTCGGCCTCGGCCTCGGAGATCGTGGCCGGCGCCCTGAAGGATCACCAGCGCGCGACGATCGTCGGCCTGACCAGCTTCGGCAAGGGCTCGGTGCAGAGCGTCATCCCGCTGCGCGGCGGCGCCGATGGCGCCCTGTCGATCACCACGGCGCGCTACTACACTCCGTCGGGCGCCTCGATCCAGAAGATCGGCATCGAGCCGGACCTGGAGGTGGCTCGCTCCTTCGCCGAGGCCAAGATCGTCTCGCGCTCGAACTTCATCTACTCCGAGGCGGCCTACGCCACGGCGCTGGACGCCTCGATCGGGGCCGAGCGCAAGGGTCCGCACACGCCGCATGAGGCGCCCAGCGAGGCCTACGACAAGGAGAAGGACTACCAGCTGGAGCGGGCCTTCGACGTGCTGCGCGCCGGCGGCAAGCTGACCCAGCTGGCGGCCGCGCCGGAAGGCATCGTGGTCACCGCCCCGGGCACCGCCATGGCCGCGGTGGAGACGTCGGACGCGCCGTCGGAGTGAACCCGTCCGACGCCGTGAGGCAGGTCGTCGCAGACCTGCCGCATGGCTAACGGAGCGTTAGGCTTTCTTAACCGGGCCCGGTGCAGTGTCCGCTGCGAAGAGGTCCGCGTGCGGGCTTCGCCCCGAGCGTCACATCCTGCCCATGTTCGCCAAGCGCCAGTCCGTACTCGCCGCCACCGCGGGGGCCCCGCCCGTCCGCAAGAGCCTGCGTGAAACCTTCGCGCCGGTGCTGCGCATCGTGACCAAGCCGCCCGTTGCGGTCGCCGGGGCCGGAGCCCTGCTGATCGGCGCCGCGGCCCTGTTCATCACCGTCTTGGGCGATCCGCGCGCCGGCGCCCCGTCGGCCCGGGTTTCGCTGAACCGCCCAACCGCCGCAGCCGCCACGGCCCCGACCGGGCTGGAGGCGTTCTCGCTGGACGGCTCGGGCCTGTACCAGGACCTGACCGGCGACGGCGTGCCCGACGTGGCCGGCGAAGCCGTCATCACCCTGCCGGACGGCGCCACCGTCTCCGGTCCGGGCGCCCCCATCACCGCTCCGCGCCTGACCGCCCGCCCCCTGGCCCAGGCCCCGATCGCCGGCCTGACCCAGCCGGGCCCGGACGGCCTGCTGCCGCGCATCGCCCCGGACGGCCGCGTGCCGGCCCAGGCCTACGCCCGCCCGTTCACGTCCAACGGCAAGCCGCGCATCGCCCTGATCGTCGGCGGCCTCGGCCTCAACGCCGTGACCACCCGGGCCGCCATCGAGCGCCTGCCCGCCGAGGTCACCCTCAGCTTCGTGCCCTACGCCGAGGGCCTGCAGGGCTGGATCGACCTCGCCCGCGCCCACGGCCACGAGGTCATGCTCGAAATGCCGATGGAGCCCACCGGCTATCCGAACAACGACCCGGGCCCCTACACCCTGCTGGCCTCGGCCGACGCCTCGGACATTCAGGCCAAGATGAACTGGCTGCTGGGCCGCGCCACCGGCTATTTCGGGGTGACCAACTATCTCGGTGACCGCTTCGCCGCCTCGGACGAGGGCATGACCGCCTTCATGGGCGTGCTGCGCTCGCGCGGCGTGGCCTTCCTCGACGACGGCTCGATGAGCCGCAAGCCGGGCGCCTGGGCCCGCGCCAGCGCCAACCGCATCATCGACGAGGAACAGTCCGCCACCGCCATCGTCGGCCAGCTCAATGCGCTCGAGGCCCTGGCCAAGGCGCGCGGCCAGGCCCTGGGGACTGGCTTCAGCTATCCGGTGACGGTCGAGGCCGCCGCCCGCTGGACCGCCGGTCTCGACGCCCGCGGCCTGCAGCTGGCTCCGGCCAGCGCGGTCACCGCCCGTCCCGGGCGGTAGGTTCTGGGTTCTAGGGACTAGGTTCCAGGGGACGCCTGCGCGTCCGCCAGACCGTCTTCCTTCCCTAGCCCCTAGAACCTAAAACCTAGCCCCTATGAGCGATCTCGCGAACTACCGCCCCAACGTCGGCGTCGTGCTGTTCCATCCGGACGGGCGGGTCTGGTACGGGCGGCGGGCCGGCACGCCCGGGCCGCACAACTGGCAGTTTCCGCAGGGCGGGGTCGACGACGGCGAGGACCTCGAGGCGGCGGCGCGGCGCGAGCTGGCCGAGGAGACCGGCGTGACCTCCGCCGAGTTGATCGCCCGCACCGAGGACTGGATCGCCTACGACTTCCCGGCCGATTATGGCGGGACCAAGCATGCGCGCGGCTGGGCCGGGCAGAAGCAGCAGTGGTTCGCCTTCCGCTTCACCGGCGACGAGGCCGAGATCGATTTGAACCAGCACGACGAGATCGAGTTCGACGCGTGGCGCTGGGGGACTTTGTCCGAAGCGCCCGACCTGATCGTGCCGTTCAAGCGCGACGCCTATGAGCGGATGGTTTCGGTGTTCGCGCCGCTGCTGGTCTAGGACCTGCAGCCTTCGGGCTTGAACACGCGCTCCGTCGAGGCGGGGTATTTCGACAGCAGCCGCGCCGGGCGGATGGGGCGGGGCGCGAAATCGCCGCCGCAGTTCGGGCAGACGCCCTTGAGCACGCCGCCCACGCAGTCGGCGCAGAAGGTGCATTCGAAGGTGCAGATCCGCGCGTCCGGGCTGTCCGCCGGCAGGTCGCGGTCGCAGCATTCGCAGTTGGGGCGGAGTTCGAGCATGGGCGGCGGCTGGGTGGCTAGTGGCTAGTGGCTAGTGGCTAGTGGCTAGTGGCTAGTGGCTAGTGGACGGTGGCGGGTCGGAGGGCCCTGATCAACTGACCTTGGCGGGCGGCGGCGCTAACAGCGCGGCTGTACCGTCGCCTGCCAGCCACTAGCCACTAGCCACTAGCCACTTGCAACGCGCCAGTTGCGCCCGAGCGCCCCTCCGCCGCCGTCTCACGCCGCCGTCAGTGCGCCGCGCCGTTCGGGGCCAGCTTGAAGATCACCAGGCCGGCCAACACCAGTACGGCCGCGAGGATGCGCATCGGGCTAAGGTGTTCACCGAGGAAGATGACGCCGACCGCGAAGGCGCCGACGGCGCCGATGCCGGTCCAGACCACATAGGCGGTGCCCATGGGCAGGCTCTTCATGGCCAGGGACAGCAGGGCGAAGCTGACCACCATGAAGCCGATGGTGGCGACGCTGGGCCACAGGCGGGTGAAGCCGTCCGACTGTTTCATGAAATACGCCCAGACGATTTCAAACAGTCCGGCGATGAGAAGATAGATCCAGGCCATGGTTTCCGGCCCTCCTTGCAAAGGGCCGGGCCGTCCCGGACTTGGCCCTCGGCCGTGCGGCCGCCGGGGCGAGGACGTGGCCTCGTCTTGCGAGGGGCTATCTAGGGCCTGGGGCCCGGGGGTCAAGTCCCCGATGGCCCCTTCAGGGTCACCACCACGATCTCCGGCGGGACGCGGAAGCGCACCGGCAGGATGGAGACGCCGACCCCGCCGGTGACGAACAGCTTGCGGCCGCCCTCGTCGTAGAGACCGCAGGCCCAGCGCTCCGAGGCCGGCGAGGCGTGCACCAGTCGGCCGAGGACGGGCAGGTTGACCTGGCCGCAGTGGGTATGGCCGGCGAGGGTCAGGGCGACGTCCTGCGGCACGGCGACGAAGGGATCGGGCCAGTGGGTGATGACGATCGAGGGCTCGCCGGGCGAGACCTCGCGTAGGGCCGTGCGCGGCAGCGGAGGGGTGCGCGGGGAGTGCATGTCGGCCAGGCCGGCGATCCAGAAGGCCCCGCCCGGGCGGTCGATGCGGACAGCGCGGTTCTCCAGCACGGGGACCTGGGCCCGGCCCATGGCGGCGGCGATGGCGGCGTCGTCGAAATCCGAGTCGTGATTGCCGAGCACGCCGTAGACGCCCAGCGGAGCCTTGAGGCGGCCGAACGCCTCGATCCCCTCCAGGATCTCGGCGCGGTTCCGTTCGGCGGCCCAGCTCGAGCCTCCGGTGTAGTCGCCGAGCAGCAGGATGATGTCGGGCTGCTCGCCGTTCATCCGCCGAACAAGGCCGCGCAGCCGACCGACATCGACGTGCGGCGCGCTGACATGGGTGTCGGATATGACGCCGATACGGACCGGCGGGCCGCTCCAGGTCGCGCTCTCAATGGTGACGTGGCGGACCTTGAGGGTCGTCGGCTCGAGCAGGAAGGCCCAGACGCCCAGCGCCCAGGCTACGGCCGTGACGGCCGCCAGGCTCCAGCCAAGAAAAATCCGGCGGACGCGCAGCATCCGCCGGACCAATAGCAAACAGAGGAACGGGCCGACCGCGGCGGCGACCCAGGCCAGGATCAGGACGACGCCCCCTCCTGACATTCCCGGATCAGGCGGCCGTCACTTCCGAGGCCTGTTCGGCCAGGATGGTCAGACCGGCCGGGGTGACGTCGGCGAAGCCGCCGTGCACCTCGAACTGGCGGCGCGAACCGCCGTCGATGACCGTCACCACGCCTTCGCGCAGGGCGGTCATGAACGGAGCGTGGTCCGCGAGGACGCCGAAGTCGCCTTCGACGCCCGGGGCGTCGACCTGGTCCACGAGGCCCGAGAAGACCTCGCGTTCCGGCGACACCAGAGAGAACTGCAGCTTGCCTGCCATGTGCTTCTTCCTCGAACCGTCGGTCAGGTGACCGACACCTCGATCTTTCTGTCTTCTCGGCCGTCGATGTAGAACCGACTGCCATCAGTGAACTCGATCATCACTTCAGTCTCGGTCAACCGAGTCTGTTTGACGACCTTGCCTTCCAGCAGGCGTTGGAGCCGATCCGAGAGCGGCTCCTCCACCGACATGATTAGGCGTCCGCGGCCAGCTTCTGGGCCTTCTCGACGGCTTCCTCGATCGAGCCGACCATGTAGAAGGCCGCTTCCGGCAGGTGGTCGTATTCACCGGCCACGATGCCCTTGAACGAGCGAATGGTGTCCTTCAGCTCGACGAACTTGCCCGGCGAGTTGGTGAACTGCTCAGCCACGAAGAACGGCTGCGACAGGAAGCGCGAGATCTTGCGGGCGCGCGAGACGACCAGCTTGTCCTCTTCCGACAGCTCGTCCATGCCCAGGATGGCGATGATGTCCTTCAGGGCCTTGTAAGACTGCAGGACTTCCTGGACCGAACGGGCGACCTGGTAGTGCTCTTCGCCGATGACCAGCGGGTCCATGATCCGCGAGGTCGAGTCCAGCGGGTCGACGGCCGGGAAGATGGCCTGGGCGGCGATGTCGCGCGACAGCACGGTCTTGGCGTCCAGGTGGGCGAACGAGGCGGCGGGCGCCGGGTCGGTCAGGTCGTCGGCGGGGACGTAGATGGCCTGGATCGAAGTGATCGAGCCCTTCTTGGTCGAGGTGATGCGCTCCTGCAGGTTGCCCATCTCGGTGGCCAGGGTCGGCTGATAGCCCACCGCCGACGGGATGCGGCCCAGCAGAGCCGACATTTCCGAACCGGCTTGCGTGAAGCGGAAGATGTTGTCGACGAACAGCAGCACGTCCTTGCCTTCTTCGTCGCGGAAATACTCGGCCTGGGCCAGGCCGGTCAGGGCGACGCGGGCGCGGGCGCCCGGCGGCTCGTTCATCTGGCCATACACGAGGGCGCACTTGGAGCCTTCGGTCGAGCCGTTGTTCTTGGTCGGGTCCACGTTCACGTTGGACTCGATCATCTCGTGGTACAGGTCGTTGCCTTCGCGGGTGCGCTCGCCCACGCCGGCCAGAACCGAATAACCGCCGTACGCCTTGGCGATGTTGTTGATCAGTTCCTGCATGGTCACGGTCTTGCCGACGCCGGCGCCGCCGAACAGGCCGGTCTTGCCGCCCTTGGTGTAGGGGCACATCAGGTCGATAACCTTGATGCCGGTGACCAGGATCTCCGACGAGGTCGACTGCTCTTCGAACGAAGGCGCCTCGCGGTGGATCGGGCGGTACATGGTGGTCTTGATCGGGCCCTGTTCGTCGATCGGCGCGCCGACGACGTTCATGATGCGGCCGAGCGTGCCCGGGCCGACCGGCGCCAGGATCGACGAACCGGTGTCGGTCACCGGCTGGCCGCGAGTCAGGCCTTCCGAGGTGTCCATGGCGATGGTGCGGACCACGTTCTCGCCGAGGTGCTGGGCGACTTCCAGGACCAGGGTGAAGGGCTCGCCCGTCTTCTGGTCGATGTTCTGGGTTTCCAGGGCCGACAGGATGGCCGGCAGGTGGCCGTCGAACTCAACGTCGACGACGGCGCCGATGACCTGGGCGATGCGGCCGGTTGCGACGGCGCCCGAAGCCTTCGGGGCGGTGGCGGCGGCGGCCTTCGGGGCCTTCGGGGCGGCGGGCTTCTTGGCGGCGGGTTTCTTCGGGGCGGCGGTGTCGGTCATCGGTTCGTTCCGTTCGGAAAGTCTTGTCTGGGCGGGTATCGGGATCAGAGCGCTTCAGCGCCGGCGATGATCTCGATCAGTTCGGTGGTGATCTGGGCCTGGCGCTTGCGGTTGTACTGCAGGGTCAGGCTGTTGATCAGGTCGCCCGCGTTGCGCGTGGCGTTGTCCATGGCGCCCATCTGGGCCCCGAAGAAGCTGGCCTGGTTCTCGTACAGGGCGGCGAGGACCTGGGTCGTGATGTTACGCGGCAGGACGACGTCGAGGATTTCCTCTTCCGAGGGCTCGTAGTCATAGACCGCGCCGTTCAGGTTGATCGGCTCGGCGTCGCCGTCGACCACGGCCGGGATCAGCTGCTTGGGCGTCGGCACCTGCGAGATGACCGACTGGAAGCGGCTGTAGAACAGGGTCACGACGTCGGCGTTGCCGGCCTCGAACTCCTCGGCGATCAGGGCCGCGATGGGCTCCGCCGCCGGCAGGCCGATGACCTTGTGGTCCGACATCTCGAACGTCTTGACCAGCTTGTCGCCGTACAGGCGCGACAGGCCGTCGCGGACCTTGCGGCCCACGGCGATGATGCGGACGTCCTTGCCGTCGGCGATCAGGTCCTTGATGCGATCGCGCGCGGCCCGGATCACGTTGGTGTTGAAGCCGCCCGCCAGACCCTTGTCGCCGGTGGCGACGACGATCAGGTGCTTCTGGTTCTTGCCCGTGCCGGCCAGCAGCTTGGGCGCGCCGTCGCCGGAGACGCCGGCCGCCAGGTTGGCGATGACGGCGGCCATCTTGCGGGCATAGGGACGGGCGCTCTCGGCCTGTTCCTGGGCGCGCTTCAGCTTGGCCGCGGCGACCATGTTCAGGGCTTTCGTGATCTTCTGCGTGGATTTCACGCTGTCGATCCGATTGCGCATTTCCTTGAGGCTGGCCATCCGGCGCTACTCTCTCAGTCCGGGGTCAGTTCAGGCGAAGGTCTTGACGAAGGCTTCGAGCACCGACTTCAGCTCGGCTTCGAGCTCGGCGGTCAGATCCTTCTTCGTGCGGATGCCTTCCAGCAGGCCGGCGTTCGACGACTTGATGCGGGCCAGCAGCTCGCTCTCGAAGCGACCGATGTCGGCGACGGCGACGCCGTCCAGGTAGCCGCGGGTGCCGGCGTAAACCGAGACGACCTGCTCTTCCATGGTCAGCGGCGAGTACTGCGGCTGCTTCAGCAGCTCGGTCAGGCGGGCGCCGCGGGCCAGAAGCTTCTGGGTCGAAGCGTCCAGGTCCGAGCCGAACTTCGCGAAGGCGGCCATTTCACGGTACTGGGCCAGCTCGCCCTTGATGGTGCCGGCGACCTTCTTCATCGCCTTGGTCTGGGCCGAGGAGCCCACGCGCGACACCGAGATGCCGACGTTCACGGCCGGGCGGATGCCTTGGTAGAACAGGTCGGATTCCAGGAAGATCTGGCCGTCGGTGATCGAGATCACGTTGGTCGGGATGTAGGCCGACACGTCGTTGGCCTGGGTCTCGATCAGCGGCAGGGCGGTCAGCGAGCCCGAGCCGTAGTCGGCGTTCAGCTTGGCCGAACGCTCCAGCAGGCGCGAGTGCAGGTAGAAGACGTCGCCCGGGTAGGCTTCGCGGCCCGGCGGACGGCGCAGCAGCAGCGACATCTGGCGGTAGGCCACAGCTTGCTTCGAAAGGTCGTCATAGACGATCAGGCCGTGCATGCCGTTGTCGCGGAAGAACTCGCCCATGGCGGTGCCGGCGAACGGAGCCAGGAACTGCAGCGGGGCCGGTTCCGAAGCCGTGGCGGCGACGACGATGGTGTACTCGAGGGCGCCCGACTCTTCGAGCGTCTTCACGATCTGGGCGACGGTCGAACGCTTCTGACCGATGGCCACGTAGATGCAGTACAGCTTGGCCGACTCGTCGGACGTGGCGTTGACCGACTTCTGGTTCAGGATGGTGTCGATGGCGACGGCGGTCTTGCCGACCTGACGGTCGCCAATGATCAGCTCGCGCTGGCCGCGGCCGATCGGGATCAGGGTGTCGATCGCCTTCAGGCCGGTCTGCATCGGCTCGTGGACCGACTTGCGCGGGATGATGCCCGGGGCCTTCACGTCCACGCGGCGACGCTCGGTGAACTGGATCGGGCCCTTGCCGTCGATCGGCTCGCCCAGCGGGTTGACGACGCGGCCCAGCAGGCCCTTGCCGACCGGCACGTCCACGATCTCGCCGAGGCGGCGGACTTCATCGCCTTCCGCGATGGCGGTGTCCGCGCCGAAGATCACGGCGCCGACGTTGTCGCGCTCGAGGTTCAGGGCCATGCCCTTCACGCCGGCCTTCGGGAACTCGATCATCTCGCCGGCCTGGACGTTGTCCAGACCGTGGATGCGGGCGATGCCGTCGCCGACCGACAGCACCTGGCCGACGTCCGAGACGTCGGCTTCAACGCCGAAGTTGGCGATCTGCGACTTGAGGATGGCCGAAATTTCGGCGGCGCGGATGTCCATGTGGATCTCTCTGTCTTCGTCTTTCGGGCGTGCCGTCAGGCGCGCTGCAATCTTATGGTCGGGGCGCGCTTAGGCGCGCTTGAGGGCGAACTTCATCTGGTCGAGCTTGGTCTTCAGCGAGGCGTCGAAGAGCTTCGAGCCGACCTTGACCTTGAGGCCGCCCAGGATCGACGGATCGACGCGGGCGGTCATTTCGGGGTCCTTGCCCAGAGAAGCGCGCAGCGCCGACTGGATGGACTTGAGCTGAGCGGCGGTCAGGGCCTGGGCCGAGACGACCTCGGCGGCCACGACGCCGGTCTTCTTGGCATACAGCTTGTCGAAGCCGGAGATGACCGCGGTCAGGTCGCGGGCGCGGCCGTTCTGGGCCAGCAGGCCGAGGAAGTTGCGGGTCACGCCGTTGAACTTCGCCTTGTCGGCGATGGCGACGAGGCCCTTCTGCTGGTCCTCCGCGCCGATCACCGGCGAATTGGCCAGGCGGCGCAGGTCCGCGCTCTCGCCCCAGGCGGCGCGCAGCGACGCCAGGTCGGCGCGAACGGCGTCGAGAACGCCCGTCTCGTCAGCGAGGTCGAACAGCGCTTGAGCATAGCGCTCGCCGACTTCCGTCGTTCTGTAATCGTCAGCCACTTATAAGGTCCGCGCGGGTTAGCGTTCGGGTTGCGACCTGCGGCAGGAATGCCCACAGGCCAAAGGCTTGAAATGCTTGAAGAAAGCACACCGGGGACGCACCTTGCGATGCGTCCCTCGGTTCAGCCGGGCGCCTGATAGCACTCATGCCCCTTCGCCGCAACCGAGGCAGCAGGACGCACCACCTGTTCGCCGTAACGAGATTTGACGTGCCGGTCCGGGGCGTGGAAGCGAGAAAACATGCCCCAAGCCCCGGAGGCCTCCGCATGACGTTCGCCCGCTCCCTCGCCGCCTTCGCCGTCCTCGCCGTTCTCGCCGCCTCCGGCCCGGCCGCCGCGGGCGATCCGGCCTCGACCCGGGTGATGAGCTACAACATCCGGGTCAACGTTCCGACCGACAATCCGACCTGGGAGGAGCGGCGGCCGCACATGGCGCGGCAAATCGCCTTCTTCGACCCCGACCTGCTGGGCGTGCAGGAGGCCCAGCCGGTGATGGTCGACTATCTGGCCGGGCAGCTGCCGGCCTACGACCGCTACGGCGTCGGCCGCGATGACGGCAAGATCGGCGAGAGCACCACGGTCTTCTGGAAGCGCGAACGCTACGAGCTGGTGCGGACCCACACCTTCTGGTGCTCGCCGACCCCGGACACGCCGTCCAAGGGCTGGGACGCCGCCTATCCGCGCACCGTCACCCAGGTCGTGCTGCGGGACCGCGAGGACGCGAGCCGGCTCCTGGACGTGCGCAACACCCATTTCGACCACGTCGGCGTGGTCGCCCGCGAACAGTGCGCCAGCCTGGTCGCCGCCATGCCGGCGGTCGAGATCGACGGCGCCCGGGCCGAGGTCATTCTCATGGGCGACTTCAACACCGGCCAGGACACCCCGCCCTATCAGCGGATCCTCGAGACCGGCCTGCGCGACGCGCGGGCGATCACCCGGGTCGACTTCGGCCCCCGGGGCACCTTCAACGCCTTCGACATCGCCAGGGACAATGACGGGGTGGCCATCGACCATGTCTTCGTCGGCCCCGGCTGGGCCGTCGAGCGGTTCGGCGTGCCCACCGACTCGTTCGGCGGACGGGTGATCTCGGATCATTTCCCGATCGTCGTCGACCTGGTCCCCGCCCAGCCCTGAGCCAGACCCTGAGTCGCGTCGCTGAGCCGCACCCCCGCAGCGCCGCTGCGGCCGAACCGTTTGGTCCGGCGAGTGTTGACCGCGACGCTTCGTCTCTTTGTCGGCCGGCGTGGCGGCCGCTAGGGACGTAGGCTGAATTCTCTGGAGCGACTTATGTTCGAAGGCATCCCTGCGCTGTTGGCCGACCCCGCGGCCTGGGCCGCGCTCGTCACCCTGGTGGTGATGGAGGTGGTGCTCGGCATCGACAATCTGATCTTCATCTCGATCCTCTCGAACAAGCTTCCCCCCGAGCATCGCCAGCGCACCCGCCGCATCGGCATCGCCATGGCCCTGATCATGCGTCTGGGCCTGCTGGCCACGATCGGCTGGATCGTCGGCCTGACCGCGCCTGTGTTCGACCTCGGGATCTCGGGCGAGGGCTGGGACACCTCCTTCAGCTGGCGCGACCTGATCCTCATCGCCGGCGGCCTGTTCCTGGTCTGGAAGGCGACCAAGGAGATCCACCACGCCGTCGACGTCGCCCCGAGCAGCGACCTGCTGGAAAAGGACAAGAAGGACGTCGTCATCAACAACGTCGGCTCGGCCATCATCCAGATCATCATGCTGGACCTGGTGTTCTCGATCGACTCCATCCTGACCGCCGTCGGCATGACCGATCACGTGCCGATCATGATGGTCGCCGTCGTCATCGCCGTGGCCTGCATGCTGTTCGCCGCCGACCCGCTGGCCAACTTCATCGACAAGAACCCGACCGTGGTCATGCTGGCCCTCGGCTTCCTGCTGATGATCGGCATGGTGCTGATCGCCGACGGCTTCGGCGTCCACGTGCCCAAGGGCTACATCTACGCCGCCATGGCCTTCTCCGCCCTCGTCGAGGGCCTCAACATGATGAGCCGCAACGCGTCGCTCCGGAAAGCCGCCCGGGAAGAGGCGCGGCAGGCGCAGCTCAACAAGGCTGAGACGGCGGAACCGGGCGTCTGAAGCAAGTGATGAGTGGTTAGTGATCAGTGATTGGTCGGCAGGGGCGGACGCCGCTGGCGCCCAGCCGCCCCCTGCTGGCGATCCAGCAACCACTAATCACGAACCACTAGTCACTTGGCGGACGGCCTGCCTCCGGGTTGGCTCCGCTCGCGCCCCAAGCCCTACAGGAAGCTGTACGGATCCACGTCCACCGTCAGGCGGACGCTGGCCGGGACCTTCACCCGCGTGAGCCACGCCCGCAGGAAGCCCTGCAGGTCCACGTCGCGGTCGGCGCGGACCAGCAGCCGCTTGCGACGGCGGCCGCGCACCAGGGCCAAGGGGGCGTCGGCGGGGCCATAGACCTCCAGCCGCTCGGCGTTGGGAATCGACTCGGCTAGCTCGCGGGCGACCTTGTCGACGGCCATGGCGTTCTCGCTCGACAGGATGATCGCCGCCAGCCGGCCGTAGGGCGGCAAGGCCGCGGCCTCGCGCTCGGCCATCTCGGCCTCGACGAAGGCGTCGCGGTCGCCCGCCGCCAGGGCCATCAGCACCGGGTGCTCGGGCGTCCAGGTCTGCAGCAGGGCGCGGCCCGGCTTGTCGGCCCGGCCGGCCCGGCCGGTGGCCTGGGTCAGCAGCTGGAACGTGCGTTCGGCGGCCCTGAGGTCGCCGCCGCGCAGGCCGAGGTCGGCGTCGACCACTCCGACCAGGGTCAGGCGCGGGAAGTTGTGGCCCTTGGCCGCCGCCTGGGTGGCCACGAGGATGTCGATCTCGCCCGCCGCCATGGACTCGATCAGGGCCCGGGCCGACTTGCCGTCCGGCACGGTGTCCGAGCTGAAGACGGCCGTGCGCGCCTCGGGGAACAGGCGGCGGACCTCCTCCTCGACGCGTTCGACCCCGGGACCGACCGAGACCAGGCTGTCCTCGGCGCCGCAGCTCGGACAGGCCTTGGGCTTGACCATGGAGTAGCCGGTCAGGTGGCAGACCAGCCGGCCGGTGTAGCGGTGCTCGACCAGCCAGCTGTCGGTGTCGGGCGCGGTCATGCGGTGACCGCAGGCGCGGCACAGCACGACGGGCGCGTAGCCGCGGCGATTGAGGAACAGCAGGGTCTGTTCGCCCTTCAGCAGGGTCTCGCCGATCGCCTCGCGCAACGGCTGGGACAGCCAGGTCTGCGGATCGGGCGGGCTCTGGCGCAGGTCCAGCAGCGCGACGTCGGGCAGCACCGCCGCACCGTGGCGGGCGCCGAGCTTGAGCCAGCGGTAGCGGCCCTGGCGGGCGTTCCAGAAGGTCTCCAGCGACGGCGTGGCCGAGGCCAGGACCACGGTCGCCTCCTCAATGCGGGCCCTGGCCACCGCCAGGTCGCGGCCGTGATAGACCAGCCCCTCCTCCTGCTTGAACGAGCCGTCGTGCTCCTCGTCGACGACGATCAGGCGCAGGTTGGCGTAGGGCAGGAACAGGGCCGAGCGGGCGCCGACCACGATGTTGCAGCGCCCGGCCTGGACCGCCTCCCAGACCTGGCGGCGGCGCGGCGGGGCGACGCCCGAGTGCCACTCGGCCGGGGCGGTCCCGAAGCGGGCGGCGATGCGCTCGATCACCGCCTGGGTAAGGGCGATCTCGGGCAGCAGGATCAGGACCTGGGCCGAAGGGTCGGCGCGCAGCGCCCGCGCCGCCGCCTCCAGATAGGCCTCGGTCTTGCCCGAGCCGGTCACCCCATCGAGCAGAAAGGGGACGAAGCCGCCGCCCGCCACGGCCTGGCCGATGGCCTCGGCGGCGGCGGCCTGGTCGGGATTGAGGGTCGCGGGGGCGTGGTCGGGGTTCGGCGGATCAAAGGCGGCGATCGCCTCGATCTCGATCGTCTCCAGCACCCCCTCGTCGAGCAGGCCCTTGACCACGCCCGAGGAGACGCCGGCCGCACGGGCCAGATCGGGACCTGGCATGGAGCGTTGGCCCAAGGCCTCCAGCACCGCCGTGCGCGCCGCCGTCGGCCGGGCCGGGCTGTTGTCTCCGACACGCCGCACGCGTCGCTCGGGCCGGGGTCGAGGCGCACGCAGGCCCTTTAGGGCGGCCGACGCCATTTCTCCGGGCGCGCTCAGCGTCCAGCGGGCGGCCCATTCGACGAAGTCGACGGTTCGCCCGGGCAGGCGCGGATCGTCGAGCACATGGTCGATGGACTTCAGCCGCCGGTTCGAGCCCGTGGTCTCGCGCGCCTCGGCGACGATGCCGCGGATCAGCCGTGGCCCCAGAGGCACGGCCACCTGGTCGCCGCGGGCCACATCGAAGCCCTCCGGCACCTCGTAGTCGAAGGCTTCAGGCACCGGCAGGGGGATGAGGACGGAGGCGACCTTCACGCCCGCCCTCCGCGCTTACGTATCGTGTCTCGCCATTTCGGCCCGAGATCGCTAAAGAGCCCGCCCATGAAACTCTTCCTCGACACCGCCGACGTCGCCGTCATCAAGGACATGGTCCCCACCGGTATGGTGGACGGCGTCACCACCAATCCCACGCTGATCGCCAAGTCCGGTCGCAACATCGCCGAGGTCATCGCCGAGATTTGCGCGCTCGTCGAGGGCCCGATCTCCGCCGAGGCCGTGGCGACCGATTTCGAGACCATGGTCAAGGAAGGCGACAAGCTCGCCGCCATCGCTCCGAACGTGGTCGTGAAGCTGCCCCTGACCTGGGACGGCCTGCGCGCCACGCGCGTCTTCGCCGACAAGGGCATCAAGACCAACGTCACCCTGTGCTTCTCGGCCGCCCAGGCCATGCTGGCCGCCAAGGCCGGCGCGACCTTCGTGTCGCCCTTCGTGGGCCGCCTCGAGGACAACGGCGCCGACGGCATCGCCCTGCTGGAAGACATCCGCAACCTGTTCGACATCCACGACTTCTCGACCGAAGTCCTGGCCGCCAGCCTGCGCAACGCCGGCCACGTGTCGGCCGCGGCCCTCGCCGGCGCTGACGCCGCCACCCTGCCCGCCGAGACTTTCAAGGCCATGATCAAGCACCCGTTAACCGACAAGGGGCTTGATGCCTTCCTGGCGGACTGGGGAAAAACCGGTCAGTCGATCCTGTAACCACCGCCTCGGGGAGAGGTCTCGTGAGCGTTTCGCCTGACCTCTCGTCCAAGCCCGAGGAGCCGCACTGGCCCGAGATCCGGGCCTGGCTGCAGGCCAACCCGCAGACCCTGCTCGACGACCGCTCCCTGCTCGAAGAGATCGGCCTCAAGCCGCATGGCCGCAACGTCGTCGAATTCGGCCGCGCCGCCTTGACCCGGCTGGAAGAAGCCGCCGAGCGCGAGGCCGACGCCCGCAAGCGCATCGAGGCCGTCGCCCGCGCCAATTTCGCCGCCCAGACCCAGACTCACGTCGCCGCCCTCGACCTGATGGAGGCGCGCAGCCCGTCCGACCTGGCCCGTCGCCTTGATGCGGCGGCGCAAGGGCGCTTCGGCCTGGCCGGCGCGGCCATCGCGCTGGAGAAGCCCGGCGGCGTGCCGTTCGGCTGGCGCGCGCTGGAGGCCGGCGGGGTCGACAAGCTGCTCGGCGAACACGGCCTGACCTGGCTGGGCGCGAACTTCGCTGGCCTGGATCTGTTCGGCGCCGCCGAGGACGAGGTGAAGTCGGTCGCTTTGATCCGCATGGCTCCGCAGTTCCCCGGCGCCGAGCCGGGCTCCCGCCACGCCATCTGCGCCTTCGGCTCGCCCGAGGAGGACGGTTTCACCCCGACCATGGGCTGCGAACTGGTCGCCTTCATCGCCCGGGTGGTCGAAAGGACCGCCGAACGATGGCCGATTCTCAACTAACGACCGCGGATCAGGCGCTCAGCGCCTGGCTGGAGCATCTCGCCCACGAGCGTCGGCTGTCGCCGCGCACGCTGGAGGCCTACGGTCATATCGGCCGGCTGTGGCTGGCCTTTCTGCAGAAGCACCGCGGCGGCCCGCCGTCGCTGACGGCGCTGGGCACGGTCACCGCCGCCGAGGTCCGCGCCCACCTGGCCGAGCGCCGATCCGGCGACCATCCGCTCAATGCCCGCTCGATCAGCCAGACCCTGTCGGCGATCCGCACCTTTCACGCCTTCCTCGACCGCCGCTGCGGCGTCGCCACGCCCCAACTGGCGCTCGTGCGCGGGCCGCGGGTCAAGGCCTCGCTGCCCCGGCCGGTGACCGAGGACCAGGCGCGCGGCCTGGTCGCTGAGCCCGAGGCGGACCCGGACCTGGAGCCCTGGGAGGCCGCGCGCGACCGCGCCGTCCTGACCCTGCTCTACGGCTGCGGCCTGCGGATTTCGGAAGGCCTCTCGCTGCTCCGCTCGGACGCCCCGCTGCCCGAGGCCCTGCGCATCACCGGCAAGGGCGGCAAGACCCGGTTGGCGCCGGTGTTGCCCGCCGTGCGCGAGGCGGTGGACGCCTATCTGGCGCTGCAGCCCTTCCCGCTGGAGCCCGACGACGCTCTGTTCCGCGCCCGGCGCGGCGGGGCGCTGAGTCCCCGCCAGGTGCAGGCGACGGTGCAGCGGCTGCGCGGCCGGCTCGGGCTGCCGGACAGCGCCACGCCCCACGCCCTGCGCCACAGCTTCGCCACCCATCTGCTGGGGGCCGGCGCCGACCTGCGCTCGATCCAGGAGCTGCTCGGCCACGCCAGCCTGTCGACGACGCAGAAATACACCGCCGTCGACGCCGAGCGCCTGCTGCAGGCTTATTCAGCGGCGCATCCGCGCGCCTAGGCCTGTCAGGCCTGCATCGTCCAGCCGTCGACGCCCATGGCCGCCTGTTTGACGGCTTCCGACCGGGTCGGGTGCGGGTGGCAGATGCGGGCGATGTCCTCGGCGGCGCCGCCGAAGGCCATGGCCACGCAGGCCTCGCCGATCATCTCACCGGCCTGGGGCCCGAGGATGTGCACGCCCAGGATCTTGTCGGTGGCGGCGTCGGCCAGGACCTTCACGAAGCCCTCGGTCTCGTGGTTGATCTTGGCGCGGCTGTTGGCGGCGAAGGGGAATTTACCCGCCTTGTAGGCGACGCCCTCGGCCTTCAGCTGGTCCTCGGTCTTGCCGACCCAGGCCACTTCCGGGCTGGTGTAGACGACGCTCGGAACCAGGTCGTAGTCGACGTGACCGGCCTTGCCCGCGATCAGCTCGATGACCGCCACGGCGTCTTCCTCGGCCTTGTGCGCCAGCATCGGCCCGTAGGTGGCGTCGCCGATGACCCAGACGCCGCCGGCGTTGGTCTTGAAATGGTCGTTGGTGATGAAGCCGCGCTTGTCCGGCTCGACGCCGACCGTCTCAAGGCCCAGACCGTCCGTGTACGGACGGCGGCCGATGGCGACGAGGACGACATCGCCCTTCAGGGTCTCGGCGGCGCCGCCCGCAGCGGGCTCGACGGTCAGCTCGACGCCATCCTTGCCGGTCTTGGCGGCGGTGACCTTGGCGCCGAGCTTGAAGCTCATGCCCTGTTTGGTCAGGGCGCGCTGGAAGGCCGTGGCGACATCCTTGTCCATGCCCGGGGTGATGCGGTCGAGGAATTCGACGACGGTGACCTCAGCGCCGAGGCGACGCCACACCGAACCCAGCTCCAGGCCGATGATGCCGGCGCCGACGACGATCAGCTTCTTCGGCACAGCCGGCAGCGACAGGGCGCCGGTGGAGTCGACCACCTTGCCGTCCTCGAAGGCGACGCCCGGCAGCGGGGTCGGCTCCGAGCCGGTGGCGATGACGATGTTCTTGGCGGTCAGCGTGGACTTGGAGCCATCGGCGGCGGTGACTTCGACCGCACCGGGACCGGTGATGCGGCCCTTGCCCTTCACCCACTCGACCTTGTTCTTCTTGAACAGGAACTCGATGCCCTTGGTCAGGGCGCCGACGCTGTCGGCCTTCTGGGCCATCATCTGGCCGAGGTTGAGCTTGGGCGCGCCGATCTCGATGCCGAGGGTCGGGAACTCCTTGGTCGCGGCCTCGAACAGCTCCGAGGCGTGCAGCAGGGCCTTGGAGGGCATGCAGCCGACGTTTAGGCAGGTGCCGCCGAGCGTCTCGCGCATCTCGACGCACGCGGCCTTGAGACCCAGTTGGCCGGCGCGGATGGCGGCGTTGTACCCGCCCGGACCGCCGCCGATGATGACGACATCGTAGGAAGCGGCTTGGGCCATGGGATCTCTCGTTTCGTAGACGCTGCGGGGGCGCGGGGAGGCGCGCGGAACCTAGCGACGCGCGGCAGCGCGTCAACCGTCCTTGGCCATATAGGCGCCGGAGGGGTCGGAACCAGCCCGGCGCGAAGCGGTCAGTAGGCCAGTTGTCCGGGGTTGCGGACGCGGCGCGCCCGACGGGCGGCGATCATGACCAGCACCCCGAGCAGGAACAGTCCGCCCAGCACCAGCCAGACCGGATCGATCGGCAGGCTGGACGCGACGTCCGGCGCGGCGAAGGAGGCCGGCCCGGCGCGGGCCGCCTCCGCGTCCCCCGAGGAGTCCAGCGCCAGGCGCAGGGCGGCGTCGGCGAGGAAGCCGAGGAAATAGGCCACGGCGGCCTTCGGATTGCCGGCGCCCAGCAGCAGGGCCGCGATCAAATAGAGGCCGACGGCGGCGGCCCACAGGGCCCAGGACGGCACAAATCCGAACAGCTGTTCAGAGGCGGCCGGAGCCTCGACCGCGCGGGCGGCGAAGGATTCGGGACCCCCGTCCATAAGCGGCGAGATGAGGGGCCAGGCGAGCCAGCCGGCGTAGGCGACGAGCGCCAGGACGAGGATTAGACGCAAGAGTTTCATAGGCAGCCTCCCGAGCCCCCGGGGGTCACTCTACACCGGCCCCGGCGAACATGGGTAGCGGAGACTGTTCAGCTTGCGCGGGCGGGGCGAGGGGCAGGGTGATCGAGACCTCAGCCCCCTCCCCCGGCTCGCTGTCGATCGACAGAATGCCGCCGGACTGGCGCGCGAAGGCGTAGGCCTGCGACAGGCCCAGGCCCGCCGCGCCGTCACGTGTGGTGAAGAACGGCTCCAGCGCGCGGGCGGCGAGGTCGCGATCCATACCGGGGCCGCTGTCGCGGACGCTCAAGCGGACGCCGCCCTCCATCAGGGACTCCAGGCGGACGGCGATCGAGCCTTGGCCGCCGACGGCCTGAACCGCATTAAGGGTCAGAGCCTTGATCGCGCCTTCGAAGGCCACGGGATCCAGGCGTACCGGCGCGACCTCGGCCGGACCTTCGATCATCAGGTCCACGCCCGGACCGGCGAAGCCGCGCAGACGAGCCTCCAGTCCGCGCAGCAGCACGCCGGCGTCGAGAACGCGCAACACGGGCTCGTCGTCGCCATGGGCGAAGGCGGTCAGGCGGCGGGTCAGCATCTCGCCCCGCTGGCCGGCGGCCAGGGCGGCCTGGCCGAGACGGCGCACCCGGCCCGGGTCGTCGGCCTGGCGCAGCATCATGTCCAGGGCCCCGGTCATGACGCCGAGCAGGGCGTTGAAGTCGTGGGCCAGACCGCCGGTCAGGCGGCCGACGCTCTCCATCCGGCGCCCCCCCTGCAATTCGGCCTCGGTCTCGGCCTGGATGCGGGCGGCGACCTCGCGGGCGGCCTCGGCCTCGGCGCGGGCGGCGGCGACCGCGGCCAAGGCGGCGGCGGCTTCGGCGCGGGCGGCTTCGGCCTCGGCGACCAGCGCCTCGTCTGCCCCGGCGGTGGCGATGACGATCGGTTCGAGGGCCTGGGCCGGCTCAGCCGGTTCATTGTCCCCAGGCGAGGCGCGCTCACCGGCCAGCAGCAGGGCGTCGACGCGGCCCTCGGCGTCGCAAAGCGGCACCATCGACCAGCGGATGCCCTCCTCCGCGCCGCGGCGCGAGACGATCGGGTCAGCCTCGCCGGCCGGGGCGGCCAGGCCGGCGCGCAGGGCCTGACGGCCTTCGACCCGTTCGTCCTCGTCGAGGAACAGGTCGGCGAAGTCGCCCTCGGCGCGATCGCGGCCGAGCACCAGCAGGGCCGTGCTGTTGGCCTCGCGGACGACGCCATGGACGTCGACGACGATCAGGGCGCTGGAGGCGGCGTCAAAGACGCGGCGGGTCAGGCCGAAGTCGGCTGGAACCTCAACGGCTGTGGGGACGATGAGCGGCTCGACAGTTGCCACGGCCTCCGAGACCGGAAACTCCGGCGTCATCAGGGCCTCGGTCTCGACAATGGCGGCGGTCGAGCCGGTGATCTGACCCAGCTCGTTCTCGATCGGCATGGCCGTGACCGAGACCAGCATCTTGCGGCGGGCGGCCGGGTTGGCGATCAGGTGCTGGAAGCCGCGCACGGTCTGGCCGCGCAGGGCGCGGGCGCTGGGCAGCAGGTCCGGCGGAACCGGGCGGCCGTCCGGGAAGGTGATGCCCCAGGTGGCCGAGTGGAAGCGCAGGCCGATCAGCTCCGCGTCGCGGCGGCCCAGCAGCTGGTGGGCGGCGCGGTTGGCGAAGACGAACTTGCCCTGCTTGTCGGTCTCGACCAGGGCGACGGGAATGGCGTTGAGGGTTTCGAACAGGCGCTTCTGAGAATCTTCAGCCACGCGCTGGACCATGTCGAGCTGGTCCGACGCGTCGACGTGGCGCGACCGATTGGCGGCGGCGAGCCATAGGCCGATCAGGCCAACGACCCAGCCGACGGCCGCCAAGCCGCCCAGCACCCACACCCAGTTGATCTGGCCCTCGAGAAACATGCGACCCGACTGTCCCGTTCTGGCGCCCGTCGGCGCCGTTCGGGCGATACCTTGCAAACAGCGAACCGGAACCGTCCGGTTTCCCCCCAGGCGCGACTAGAGCGGGCGCCGTCCCTACTGTCCAGCTTTCGAGAACGGAATTCTCCCGAAATGGGAAAGGGCCCGGCGTCGCCGCCGGGCCCTCGGGTTCCATTGCCTGGGTCCGACCCTAGAACACCGCCCGCAGGGTGACCTGGTACAGCACGCCCGAACGTTCGCTCTCCAACTCGTACTCGTCGAGGTCGCCGTTGGCGCGGTTGTCGAGGATCTCTTCGACCGAGTCCCCGTCGTACTTCATGAAGGTCTCGCGCTTCTCCTTATCGAGCAGGTTCTGCGCAGACAGGCGCAGCACGAAGCGGTCGCCGAAGCGCTTCTCGACGAAGGCTTCCAGGTCCTGATCGTATTCGACCTTCACCAGCTCATCGAGACCCGACTCATAGCCCTCGTCGCGGCCATAGAGGCTGGCGCCGAAGCTCATGTCCCAGGCGTTGACGGTGTGGATGAAGCCGAGGTTGTAGACGTTCTGCGGCTGATTGCGGAACGCCCGCTCCTGGCCGGTCCAGGGATCGGTCACCTCGCTGTCCATCCAGGTGTAGTTGAAGAACAGGCCGGTGTCGGGCAGGCCGACCAGGTCCAGCGGGGCGGAGAAGTCGAGTTCGATCCCCCAGGTGGCGCCGTCGCCGATGTTGCGCGGCTCGAACAGGTTGAAGACGTCATCGCCCGGAGCCGGGGTCTCGCCGTCCTCGTTCACTTCCGTGCCGGTGTCGACCAGTTCGATCAGGTCCTCGATCTCGCGATAGAAGACGTTGACCCCGATGACGCCGCGCGCGCCGAGGCGGCGCTCGTAGCCGACGTCGAAGCCGTTGGCCTTCTCGCTCTTGAGCAGCGGGTTGCCGCGCAGGGCGTCCTCGTCGGCCGGCTCTTCGTCGGCGATGTACGGGGCCAGGAAGCTGTAGTCCGGGCGGCGCTGGGTGCGGGCGTAGGAGGCGCGGAACTGGTCGGCGCTGGTCGGACGCCAGGTGAAGTGCAGCGACGGGAACAGCTCGTCCTCGTCGGCCGAGACCGCGCCCAGGTCGCTGGTCACCTCGCGCTCGGTCATCCCGTAGCGCAGGCCGCCGTCGATGGTCAGGTCGCCGAGCTCGGCGGTCAGGCGCACGAACGGCTCCCAGCGGGTCTCCTCGATCGAGAAGATGGCGCCCGGAGCCGGGTCCGGATCGCCGACCGCGTCGTTGTCGATGTCGAACTCCACCTCGGCCCCGTCGCGGGTCTTGGAGAGGAAGTCGACGCCGGTTTTGAAGCTCAGGTTGTCGCGCGCGAAGGTATAGGCGACGCCCGCCTCGTACTCGTCGTCCTGAATGTCCAGCTCGACGTACTCGTCCAGTTCCAGCGGATCGCCCGGGTCGGCGACATGGACAGTGGTGGCGGTCTCGTCGCGGAAGCCCGACCAGCCCAGCTTGAAGTCCAGCGCGCCCGGGCCGGCGTCGAACTTGCCGTCCATGCCCAGAGCGTAGGTCTGCTGGCTGATGCCTTCGTGCTGGATCTCGGTCTCGTCGAGCTCGTCGAACACGCCCGAGCCGTTGTCGACGAAGGTCAGCGAGGTCTCGTCCTCGTCGCGATTGGTGTCGACGGCCAGGCCGTTGAAGCGCAGGCGGCCGTTGTCGAAGCGGACGGTGTATTCGGCGCTGGCCGACAGATCCTCGCCGTCGCGGGTGTCGTCCTGCAGCTCGATGTTGTCGAGGACGCCGCCGTTCTCCGGGAGGTCGTCATAGCGCTCCGAGCGCTTCTCCTTGGGATTGCGGCGGCCCTGGTAGTTGAGGGCCAGCCACAGGCTGGTGTTCTCGGTGTTTCCGGCCCAGGCCAGCGAGCCGGCCCCGCGGACCTCGCCGTCGGCGTTGATCAGGGCGCCGGCGCGGGCGACGCCGCCCTCCAGCTGGGCGCCTTCCTTGAGCACGATGTTGATCGTGCCGGCGACGCCGTCCGACGCCTGGTCGGCGCGCGGGCTGCGGATGATCTCGATACGCTCGACCAGCTCGGCCGGGATGCGGTCGACGAAGAAGCTGCCGTCATCCTCGCCGCCGGGGGCGCGTCGTCCGTTGATGGTGATGTTGGTGTAGCCCGGCGGCAGGCCGCGCATGGACACGCCGTCGAACTCGAGAACGTCCGAGGTGAAGGTCACGCCCGGAACGCGCTTCAGCATCTCGCCGACCGAGACCGGCTCGAAGCGCTGGAAATATTCGAGATCGTAGGCGAGGACCGGATTCTCGTCCGTGGTGCGGTCGCGGAAGACGATCTCGCCGGTGACGACGACGTCCGACAGGGAGGTCGGATCTTCGGCCGCAGGAGCCGAGGCGGCGGCGGCCGGCACGCTCTGGGCGCACACCGATCCGGCGAAGGCGAGCGGCGCGAGCGCGGCGCCGAGCAGCAGCTTGAGTTTCATGGCAGGCATTCCCGATCGTCCGGTCGCCCCCACGGCCTCCGGCTTCAGGCGGCCCAGCTAGGCCGTAGCGACGACGCGCCCGCGACGGTTCGGCGACGCCTGCACGGCGCTTTTCAGAACCCTGTGTGACCGTAGGTTCGCTATCGGACAGAGTTTCACGCAGACGACGCGGAAACGTCATCGAGCCTGCGTTGACCCGTCCGATCCAACATGGCTCTGCGGACCATCAGCTTTGCGGGAGACGCGCATGACGATCCGGACCTTGACCTTCGCGGCCTGCGCGGCGCTGCTCTCGGCTTGCGCCGTACATGAGGTCGACTTCCAGGGCGAAGGCGAGGGCTTCGTCGGCCCCGGGGCGGCGGTGCAGGCCACACTGGAGACGCCCTCGGTCGGCACCGCCGGCGAGGACGCCGCCGACGATCCGGCCATCTGGGCCTCGGCCCGGCCGGTGACCATCCAGGGCGTGTCGACGCCGGGCTTCGTCGCCGGCACGGACAAGAAGGCCGGCCTCTACATCTACGGTCTGGACGGCAAGGTCCTTCAATTCCTGCCGGAAGGGCTGCTCAACAACGTCGACCTGGTCGAAGGCTTTACGGTCGACGGCCGGGCGCAGGTGGTGCTTGGGGCCAGCGATCGGACCCCGGGCAAGACGGGCGTGGCCCTGTATCTCTTCGACCCGGCCGCCAGCGACGCCGGGGTCCGCTCCTGGGGTGCGATCACCACCGACGTGGTCGAGCCCTACGGCTTCTGCTTCGCCCGCGTCGGCGGCGAGACCCACGCCATCCTGGTCGGACACGAGGGCGAGCTGCGTCAGTTCGTGCTGACGGCCGGCACCGACGGCAAGCCGCTGGCGCGCGAGGTTCGCCGCGCCGAGATCGGCTCGATCTCCGAGGGCTGCGCCGCCGACCCCGCCACCGACGCCCTCTACATCGCTGAGGAGAATGTCGGGGTCTGGCGCTACGGCCTGAACCCCGCCTCCGGCGAGGCGCGGAGCCTGGTGCAGCCGATCGCGCGGGACGTGCTGGTCGCCGACGCCGAGGGGCTGACCATCCTTCAGGACGGCGACGCCCGCTATCTGATCGGCTCCAGCCAGGGCGACTCGGCCTTCCCGGTCTGGCGCATAGATGGGGCCGCTCCAGCCTATGTCGGCCGCTTCGTGGTCACGGATGGGGCCGTCGACGGAGTGACCGGCACGGACGGACTGGACGCCCTCGGCGGGCCGGTCGGCGACGCCTTCCCGGAAGGACTGGTGGTCGTCCAGGACGACGTCAACGGCGCCGGCGCCCAGAACTTCAAATACATCGATTGGCGCGATATCCGCCGCGCTCTGGGGCTCTAGGTCGGCAGGCGGGCCGCCCTGCGGCGGTCCAGCAGGGCGAAGGTCCAGATGCCAATGGGGATCAGCCAGTAGGTCACCCCCGGCAGCCAGGGCGCGCTGCGCAGCAGCGGCGTAAGGGCGATCAAGCTCGAGACCAGGGCGGCGCCGAGGGCGATCGCCCAGGTTCGCGCCCACTCCTGGGCCGAGCGGCGGCGATCGGGATCCTCAATGCGCCTGACCGCATGCCGAAACAGCAGGGCGAACAGGGTGGAAAGCACGGCGAAGCCGACGCCGTAGATGAAATAGGTCCAGGCCAGCTGATCCAGGTCGGAGATCAGCCCCTGCCCCGCCAGGGTCTCGCCGGACAGGAAAAAGGCCGCGGTCTCGATCAGCAGCCGCAGCGGGAAGACGAAGACCAGCACCGAAAAGACGATCGCCAGGCTCAGGACGGTGGCGAGCTTGTCGCGCGGCGGCTGCAGCGCCGACCAGGTCCGGTGAGCCAGCCAGAACATCATCAGCAGGGCGAAACCGCCGGCGAAGGCCGGGATGCGTGAGAGGGCGCCAAGCAGCTCGTCGAACGAGCGCAGTGGCTCCCCGCCGGCGATGATCAGCAGGGAGACGGCGAAGGCGAAGGCGGCGTCGACGAAGGCGTCGAGCCGGTGGGCCTCAGCGGTGTGGACTGTCGTCGGCGTAACGGCCATGGCGCGCCCTCCCCGGCCCACCCACCTTGCCGACTCGGGCCGCCCGAGACAACGGCGGTCAGCCGAAGCGGTAGGCGAGCACCTTGGCGAACATCTCCTCGCGGCTGGCCACGCCGAGCTTGAGATAGCTGCGCCGGATGTGGGTCCGCGCGGTTTGAACCGATATTTCCAGGCGGGCCGCCACATCGTCGAGACGGAGGCCGTCGGCGAGCAGGCGGACCACACGCGCTTCCGACGGGGTCAGGCCCGTCCCCGCGGGCAGGTCGGCCCACAGATAGCGGTCAGCGGCGTCCATAGGGTGGAGGGACAGCAGGAAGGCGCGCGGAGCCTGGGGCGGGGCGATCGGCTCGGCCCGGATCAGCCAGCGCCCCTCGGCGGTGCGCAGATGCCAGACCCCCGTCGCCTTCAGCCCGAGAATGAAGGCCAGGAAGGCCTCTTCCTGCGCCCGCTGGGGCAGGATCAGGCGGCCGCTGGTCACATTGAGCCCCCCGGGGCGCGCCGCCAGGGTCAGGGCCGCCGCGTTGATCCAGCAGACGTCCAGGTCTTCGGACACCAGGAGTTCGGCGGTCGAGCCCGTCGCCGCTCGGTGCGAGAAATAGTCGATCGGCTCGGGCCTGACCCCCGCCGATGGAATGAACGGTGCGCGACGCGCCGACATGTCAGGTGCCCCCAAATACTGGGACGCACCGTGACCCGCTCCGGACCGTCACTCCATGACCGTGCGTCCCAGATTTTGCTCTAAGCGTCTCAAGGGAGCGCCTCAGGCCGCCGCGGCGGCTCCGAGCCAGTCGATGACGTCCTGGTGGCGGATCGGACCCGCGGCGCGACCAGTCCGGTCGCTGCGGACCAGGGATTGCGGGGCGACCTCAGCCGGAGAATGGCCGAAGCGCTTGCGGAACAGCCGGCTGAAGTGGGCTTCACTGACGAAGCCGTGGAGCCAGGCGATCTCGGCGATCGTCGGATTTCGGCCGGCGCGCAGGCGAAGGGCCGCGCGCGCGCGATCGAGGCGGCGGTTCTGAATGTGCCGCAGCACGCCGCCGCGCGCCTCGAAGGCGCGATACAGGGTGGTGCGCGACACGCCGGCCGCCCGGGCGATCGACTCGATGGTCAGGTCAGGGTCGAGCAGGCGGGTGTCGATGATCCGACCGGCCTTGTGCAGCACGGTGCGATAAATGGCTGCGGCCTGTTCGGGGGACAGGGGACGGATACGACCGAAGGCGCGCTCGGCGATCAGGAAGGCGGCGGCGATAGCGGCCTCGCCCTCGTCCTGGGTCAGATCGGCGGCGACCTCAGCGAATCTGGCGAGATGGCTGGTCAGCAGGCCGCCAATGGGCGAGCCGCTGATCAGCGACAGGCCATGGATGTCGCCCGACCGCGCCCATTCGGGCGCACGATCGCGCGGAACCATGACATTGATCAGGTCGACCCGCTCCAGGCGTCCGTGGGACGGCCGGGACAGGTCGCGCAGGTGAACGTCGCCGGGCCGACTGCTCACATCGCGTCCGTCGCAGTCAGCGACGAAGCCGCCGAGATCGACGATGAGGCCGATCGCATCCACGTCCGAGCGGCGGATGGTGCCGGGCGTGCGCAGCAGGGACTGGCCGCTCGAACGCCCGCGCCCGACCGTCCCGGCCTCGAACAGGGTGACGCTGGTGCGGTTAAGGAAGGTGCGGCGGGCTTCGGCGTCGACATCGGCGATGTCGTAGAAGTCCGTCATGCTGAGACAGTAGCGCTCGAACGCGTCGGCGTCGGTCGCCGATGACACGTCCCAGGCAAAACTCAGAGGTCGGCGCTCAAGCAACTCGGAGACCCTTCCCGCGCCCCCGGCGGGTGGAGGACCAGATTAGACAAGCGGAACGCGAGCGCAACGCGCCATTCGCGCCGGAGCCGACTTCGCGCTGAAACCGTGGCCCAAACAGCAAAAAGGCCCGGTCCGAAGACCGAGCCCTTTGTTTCGACTGGAGCGGGCGAGGCGATTCGAACGCCCGACCCTCACCTTGGCAAGGTGATGCTCTACCCCTGAGCTACGCCCGCACTCCGTGGGGCGGCGAGGCCGTCCCGTGTCGAGGAGGGGGCGTATAGCGGAGGGTTGCTGACCCTCGCAAGCCCCCCTCTCAAGAATTTAGCGCGGAGCCAGTCGAATGGCGCCGTCGAGGCGGATGCATTCGCCGTTGATGTAGACGTTGCGGGCCAGCTCCAGCACCAGCGAGGCGTAGTCCGCGGGCGTGCCGAGGCGGTTCGGGAAGGGGATCATGGCGGCCAGGGCATCCTGAACCTTCTGGTCCATGCCGGCCATCATCGGCGTCCACATGATGCCGGGCAGGATGGTGTTGATGCGCACGCCTTCCTGGGCGAGGTCGCGGGCGATCGGCAGGGTCATGGCGTAGACGCCGCCCTTGGAGGCCGAATAGGCCGCCTGGCCGATCTGGCCGTCCTGGGCCGCCACCGAGGCGGTGTTGACCACCAGGCCGCGCTCGCCGTCGTCCATGCGGTCCAGGGTGACCATGCCGGCGGCCGACTGCGACAGGACGCGGAAGGTGCCGAAGAGGTTGATGCGCACGGTGCGCTCGAAGGCGGCCATGTCGTGGGCGCGGATCTCGCCGGTGTCCTTCTTGCGGCTGACGGTCTTCTGGCCGGTGGCGATGCCGGCGCAGTTGACGGTCAGGCGCTCCTGGCCGTGGGCGGCGCGGGCCTTGGCGAAGGCGGCGGCCACTTCCTCGTCGGAGGTGACGTCGACCTTGCAGAAGACGCCGCCGATCTCGGCGGCGACGGCCTCGCCCTTCTCCTCGTTCATGTCGAACAGGGCGACCTTGGCGCCCGTGGCCGCAATGGCGCGCGCGGTGCCCTCGCCGAGGCCGGAGGCCCCGCCCGTCACCACCGCTGCGATCGAACCGTCGAGTTTCATGGCCGGAGCCCCTATGTCTGTCGTGAACCTGAGTACGTCGCGGGGGATTTAGCCGCCATGACCGCCAAAGCCAAACGCACCGCCGAGCCGATCCGCCCGGAAGATGTGCTGGACCCCTCGAAGGCGCTCGTGCCCTCGGTCCAGCGGGTCAACGAGGTGCGGGTCAGCCGCGGCTTCTGGCCCAAGATCCGCCGCACCGCCTCCAAGATCCCGTTCGCCGACCAGGTCCTGTCGGTCTGGTTCGCCGCCCGCGACCCCCAGACCCCGACCGCAGCCAAGGGCCTGATGCTGGGCGCGCTGGCCTATTTCGTGCTGCCGGCCGATGCGATCCCGGACATCTTCGCTGGGGTCGGCTTCACCGACGACGCCGCCGTCATCGCGGCCCTGATCGCGACCCTGGGGGCCAACATCAAGCGCCGCCACCGCGAGGCGGCGGAGGCGACGCTGGAGCGGATGCGGGACGACTGAACGTCGTCCCTATTCCGCGATGGTCACCACCACCTTGCCCATGACCGAGCGGTCGCCGAGCGCCTTGATGGCCTCGTGGGCGCGCTCGAGCGGGTAGGTGCGGCTGACGCGCGGCTTGATCTTGCCGTCCTTCCAGAAGGCCAGCAGCTCGCCCATGTTGGCGGCGTGGGCGGCGGGGTCGCGCATGACGGCGGCGCCCCAGAAGACCCCGATCACCGACACCGACTTGAGCAGGGTCAGGTTCAGCGGCAGGGCCGGAATGCCGGCGGGGAAGCCGACCACCAGATAGCGGCCGTTCCAGTCCATCGAGCGCAACGCCGGCTCGCAGTAGTCGCCGCCGACCGCGTCATAGACCACGTCCGGCCCGTCGCGGCCCGAGGCCAGCTTGAGCTCGCCCGACAGCTCCTTCTGGGCCGCCTTGTCCATCTTGCCCGAGGGATAGATCAGGCCGGTGTCGGCCCCGGCCTCCAGGGCGAACTGGACCTTGTCGTTGGTCGAGGCGGCGGCGACGACGCGGGCGCCCATGGCCTTGCCCAGCTCGACGGCGGCGACGCCAACGCCGCCCGCGGCGCCCAGCACCAGCAGGGTCTCGCCGGCCTTCAGCTGCGCCCGGTCCTTCAGCGCGTAGTAGGAGGTGCCATAGGTCATGACGAGGGCCGCGGCGGTCTCGAAATCCATGCCGTCGGGGATCTTCATCACCGAGGCGGCGGGCACGGCCAGCCGTTCGACCATGCCGCCCCAGCCGGGCACCGCAATGACCCGGTCGCCCTTGCGGATGCCGGTGACGCCCTCGCCGACCGCCTCGACCACCCCGGCCACCTCGCCGCCCGGCGAGAAGGGCCGCTGCGGCTTGAACTGGTATTTGTCCTCAATGATCAGGGTGTCGGGGAAATTCACCCCGATGGCCTTCACGTCGATGACCACCTCGCCCTTCTGCGGGCGCGGGTCCAGGACCTCTTCGACGACCAGGGTTTCAGGGCCGCCGGGGGCCTTGGACAGGACTGCGCGCATGACGTTCCTTATCGCCCGCCGGCGCCGCTGCGCCAACCGGGCCGGGTGGGGAGGCGGACGCCCGCCGTGTGGCGCGCGCCGATGGGAGACGCTAATCAGCGCCACGCCCGTTTAAAAGAGGCGATCAGGAGAGACCCCGCATGACCGCCCTCATCCTCCACGGCGGCGCCGGCGCCCGGCGCGAGCGCAACTACGACCGCGAGGTCGTGCACATGCGCGCGGTGGTGGAGGCCATGAAGGTGCGGCTGGACGCCGGCGCCTCGGCGCTGGACGTGGCCGTCGAGGCGGTGGTGCTGCTGGAGGACTCGGGGCTCTACGTGGCCGGGCGCGGCGCCTCGCCGAACCTGGCGGGGGCCTATGAACTGGACGCCAGCCTGATGGACGGCGACGGCCGCCGCCCCGGCGCCGTGGCGGCCCTGCAGGGCTTCCGCAACCCGGTCCGCGCCGCCCGGGCGGTGCTGGACCACACCCCGCACGTGATGCTGGTCGGCGAGGGGGCGGCGGCCTTCTGCGGCGCCCAGGGGCTGGAGCGGATCGAGGACCCCGAGGCCTGGTACACCCGCGCCGGCCAGGGCGAGGACAATCATCCGCCGGGCGTTCTGAGCCACGGCACGGTCGGCTGCTGCGTGCTGGACCGTGACGGGCGGCTGGCGGCGGCGACCTCCACCGCCGGCGTGTTCGGCAAGATGCCGGGACGCGTCGGCGACACCCCCATCCTGGCCGCCGGCACCTGGGCCGACGACCGCATCGCCGCCTCGGGCACCGGCCAGGGCGAATATTTCATGCGCGTCGCCGCCACCGCCCAGGTCAGCTGGCGCGTCGCAGCCGGCCAGTCCCTGGCCGAGGCGACCCAGGGTGTCATCGACGAGATCGGCGGCCTCGGCGGCGACGGCGGCCTGATCGCCCTGGACCGTCACGGCAACATCGCCCAGCCGTTCAACAGCCAGGGCATGAAGCGGGCCTGGCTGACGCCCTCGGGCGAGGTCGGGGTCGAGGTGTTCGGACGCTGAAAAAACAGAGTCTGAAGAGTCTGAATAGTCTGAAGTTCGGGCCGCGAAAAACAGAGTCTGAATCGTCTGAATCGTCTGAATCTCCCGCCTAACCCGCTGAAGACGTTGGAACGCGAGTTCAGACTCTGAGTCTGAATCGGAGTCTGAAACCGTCGGCCGACGCCCTCGATCGCCCGTGCGGACGGCGGGGCTTGAGCTAGCAGACGCCTGCGTCAGGCGCGGACGTGGAGCTTGGCCTTACCGCGAATTAATCCGCCGCCGAACGCGGTTCATCCGGCGTTCACCGACCGGAACGCTTAAGCTTCGCCCAACACATCGAGGGGAAGCCCGCCATGAAATCCGTCCTGACCGCCGCGGCGCTCGCCGTCCTGATGACCACCGCCGCCTGCGCCCCCGTGATCGAGGGCGGTCCGCCGATCGACCTGCCGCCGGGCCTGCAGGAGACCGCCCAGGTCGGGACCATCTGGGTGTCGAGCAACTGGGTGAACGCCGGGGACGACTTCACCGAGACGCTGTCCGACGAGGTGCACGAGGAGCTGAGGACCTGCATGTGGGGCACGGCCCCGATCGATGTCCGCATCCACATCGACGACCTGCAGCGCGCCGACCGCCTGGGCGTGCTGCTCAACGGCGACGGTACGCATACGATGACCGGCACCGTCGAGTTCGTCGATCCGAGCCACGACAACCGCGTCGTCGGCCGCTTCCCGGTATCGGTGGCGACGAGCGCCCAGGGCCGCGTCGGCGGCCTGTTCGGCGACCGCCAGATGATGGTCTCGGAGGAATTCGGCCGGGCGGTGTGCGAGCGGGCCTTCGGGCGCAATCCTCGCGATCCGGGACCGCACAACGCGACGGCGGGGTGAGGCCTGCGGGGCGCCTGCCGCCGGCCCCTTACCGCCTATTCCCGCTTTCGCGGGGATGGGCGGCGGGGGAAGAGCCCATGAGCCAGACCTGACGACGCCAGTCGCCAGATGACAAGCCTCTGTCGTAATCAGACAAGGCGTCCGGCCGATCCGCCCTCTAAGCAAGGTCGCTTTCACGGGGTGGTGCGCGGCTCATGACACGGTTCGAGTTCGTGCGGTCCCGTCTGCTGGCCCCGCCGCCGCCGTTCGTCGCGTCCTTGCCGCTCGCCCTCGCCTTGGTCGTCGTGCCGACGGTCCTGAGGCTGGCCGTCGACAGCGTGGTCACCGGCACGGCGTTCTCCGCCTACTATCCGTTCGTACTGCTTTCGGCCCTGCTGTTCGGCACGCGGACGGCGGTGGTCGTGATGCTGGCGTCCACGCTGGTGGCGAACTTCCTCTTCATGGAGCCGCGCTACATCCTCTTCGCCCATGTCGGCGACACCCTGGGCGCCCTGTCCTTCCTGCTGTCCTCAAGCCTGATCGTGGCCGTCGTCGGCACCCTGAGGGGGGCGGTCGAGCGGGTTCAGGCCGGCGTGCAACGCGAGGCGGAGCTTAACGCGAAGCTGAATCACCTGAATTCGGAGCTTCAGCACCGGGTGAAGAACATGCTGTCCGTCGTGCAGGGGCTGGCGATCCAGACCTTCCGCGGCGACCCCGCGAACAGCGAGGCGGTTCGCCTGTTCAACAGCCGCCTGCACGCCCTGGCGGACGCCCAGGACGTCCTCACCTCCGGCGACTGGGAGCATTGCCGGCTTCCCGATCTCGCGGTCCGGGCGCTGGCTCCGTTCAACGGCGAGGGCGCCGTCGGCATGACCGGACCGGTCTGCGTCCTGCCGGAGGCGTCGTGCGTGCCGCTCGTGCTGGCGCTGCATGAACTGGGCACGAACGCGATCAAATACGGCGCTCTTTCTGCGCTCGGCGGGTCCGTCGATCTCGCGTGGCGGGTCCAGCACGACGAGGGGGCGGGGGGCCAAAGGGTCGTCATGGAATGGTCGGAGGCGGACGGACCGAAGGTCAAGCCGCCGACCCGCCGGGGCCTGGGCTCGCGGCTGCTGCGGCCCCAACGGGGGCTGGATGACGTGGCGCTGGATTTCCGGCCCGAGGGACTCCTCTGCCGGGTGGTCATCGAGGTGCCGGAAACGCTGTCGGCGATGCGCCTTCGCGCGTGACCCAGGCGCTGCGATCGGGCCTATCGTCGGTGCAGGCCTGTGGACCCGGCTCGAGCCCTTGCGCTCGTCACCGCGAAAGCGGGATGAGCGGAAGGAAGGCGGAGCGTGTAGGGGGAAGGGGCAGGTGTCCGGTCTCGACCCTTAGCCGACCTTGCTAAAGTAACGCTTATCCCGGTCAGTCACCGAGAAACGTTCGCCCTTCAATTTTGGTGAACTCGTCCTCGGTAAGCCAGAACATCGCTTCATCATACGACGACGCGGTGTGGACAACCGCCCCGCTCGGCTCTGAAATCTCGAAATGATCTGGCGAGCTTGGATTGCCAGCGAGCACCAAGAGTGATGGCGGGCGCGAACTGTAGTCCCACCACACTTCAAACCAACCACTGCCCATCGGAACCCCCATCGCTGACACCACAAGATAACGAGACAGCGTCCGCTTTCCACCCCTAGCGGACATTCGGTGGGGCCGCTTCCGGGCGAGCCGCAGCAACGGAAAAGGGCCCGCGGATCGCTCCGCGGGCCCTTCGTCGTTCAGCCGGAGCTGAGCCTTATTCCGCGGCGTCCGCGGCCGGGGCGGCGACGCCGCCGGCCAGGTTGCGCAGGACGTAGGGCATGACGCCGCCGGCCTTGAAGTAGTCCAGCTCGGTCTGGTTATCGATGCGGCAGCGGACCGGGAAGCGGGCCATCTTGCCGTCCGACGGGCGGAACAGCTCGACCCACAGGTCCTGACGCGGACGCAGCTTGCCGATGTTGACGTCCGACAGGCCGCGGATGGTGACGATCTCCTCGCCGGTCAGGCCGAGGCGCGTCCAGCCGTCCTGCTTGAACTGCAGCGGAACGACGCCCATGCCGACCAGGTTCGAGCGGTGGATGCGCTCGTAGCTCTCGGCGATGACGGCGCGGACGCCGAGCAGGCGGGTGCCCTTGGCCGCCCAGTCCCGCGACGAGCCGGTGCCGTATTCCTTGCCGGCGAAGACGACCAGCGGACGACCTTCCGACTGGTAGCGCATGGCCGCGTCGTAGATCGACATCGTGTCCTGCGACGGGAAATGCTTGGTGACGCCGCCTTCGATGTCCGGGGTGATCCGGTTGCGGATGCGGATGTTGGCGAAGGTGCCGCGCATCATGACTTCGTGGTGGCCGCGGCGGGCGCCGTAGCTGTTGAAGTCCAGGGCGTCGACGCCGCGGTTGGTCAGGTAGACGCCGGCGGGCGAGGTCTTCTTGATCGAACCGGCCGGGCTGATGTGGTCGGTGGTGATCGAGTCGCCGAAGATGGCCAGGACGCGCGCCTCGACGATGTCGGAGACCGGGGCCGGCTCCATCGTCATGCCCTCGAAGTAGGGCGGGTTGGCCACGTAGGTCGAGGCCTCGTCCCACTCATAGGTCTGGCCGCCTTCGATCTTGATGCCCTGCCAGTGCTTGTCGCCCTTGAAGACGTCGGCGTAGCGCTTGGCGAACATGGCCGGGGTGACGGCCTTCTTCTGGATGTCGCTGATCTCTTTGGAGGTCGGCCACACGTCCTTGAGGAAGACGTCCTTGCCCTTCTTGTCCTGGCCGATCGGATCCTTGGAGATGTCGATCCGCATCGAGCCGGCCAGGGCGTAGGCCACGACCAGCGGCGGCGAGGCCAGGTAGTTGGCCTGAACGTCCGGGTTCACGCGGCCTTCGAAATTGCGGTTGCCCGAGAGCACCGAGGTCGCGACCAGGCCGTTGTCGTTGATCGTCTTCGAGATCGCGTCCGACAGCGGGCCCGAGTTGCCGATGCAGGTGGTGCAGCCGTAGCCGACCAGGTTGAAGCCCAGCGCGTCGAGGTCGGACTGCAGGCCGGCGGCGGTCAGGTAGTCGGTGACGACCTGCGAGCCGGGGGCCAGCGAGGTCTTGACCCACGGCTTGACCTTCAGGCCCAGCTTGATGGCCTTGCGGGCCACCAGGCCGGCGGCGATCAGGACCGACGGGTTGGAGGTGTTGGTGCAGCTGGTGATGGCGGCGATGACGACGTCGCCGTCGCCGAGGTCGAACTTCTCACCCTCGACGGCCACGCGGGCGGCGTCGGTCGGACGGCTGAAGACCTCGGCCAGGGCGGTTTCGAAGGCCGGGGCGGCGGTGGTCAGCTCGACGCGGTCCTGCGGACGCTTCGGACCGGCGATCGACGGCACGACCGTCGAGACATCCAGCTCGAGGACGTCGGTGAAGACCGGGTCTTCCGAGGTCTCGTCGATCCAGAGGCCCTGGGCCTTGGCGTAGGCTTCGACCAGGGCGACGCGCGCCTTGTCGCGGCCGGTGGCGGTCAGGTAGCCGATGGTGGCGGCCGAGACCGGGAAGAAGCCGCAGGTGGCGCCGTATTCCGGGGCCATGTTGGCGATGGTCGCCTGGTCTTCGATGGTCAGGTTGATCACGCCCGGGCCGAAGAACTCGACGAATTTGCCGACGACGCCCTTCTTGCGGAGCATCTGGGTGACGGTCAGCACCAGGTCGGTGGCCGTCGCGCCTTCCGGCAGGGCGCCGGTCAGGCGGAAGCCGATGACTTCCGGGATCAGCATCGGGATCGGCTGGCCGAGCATGGCGGCCTCGGCCTCGATGCCGCCGACGCCCCAGCCCAGGACGGCCAGGCCGTTGATCATGGTGGTGTGGCTGTCGGTGCCGACGACGGTGTCCGGATAGGCGACGGTCGCCTTGCCTTCAGCCACGGTCCAGACGGTCTGGGCCAGGTTCTCGAGGTTGACTTGGTGGCAGATGCCGGTGCCCGGGGGCACGACGCGGAAATTGTTGAAGGCCGAGGAGCCCCAGCGCAGGAAGTTGTAGCGCTCGATGTTGCGCTCGTACTCGCGCTCGACGTTGCGCTCGAAGGCCTTCGGGTCGCCGAAGTGGTCGACCATCACCGAGTGGTCGATGACCAGGTCGACCGGGTTCAGCGGGTTGATCTTGGTCGGGTCGGCGCCGAGGGCCGACATGGCGTCGCGCATGGCGGCCAGGTCGACGACGGCCGGCACGCCGGTGAAGTCCTGCATCAGCACGCGGGCCGGACGGAAGGCGATCTCGTGCTCGACGGCGCCCTTGTTCTCGATCCAGGCGGCGACGGCCTTGAGGTCATCGGCCGAGACGGAGACGCCGTCCTCGTTGCGCAGCAGGTTCTCCAGCAGCACCTTCATCGAGCGCGGCAGACGGGAAATCCCGGTCAGGCCCGCTTCCTCGGCGGCCGGAAGGCTGTAATAGGCGTATTTCTTGCGCCCGACGGAGAGATCGCGCCGGGTGGAAAGGCTGTCGACTGACGGCATGGAGAGGCTTCCTCTGGTTCACGCCGCCCGACAATCCGGTTGCACGCTCGCGCGACTGACGGCGGGGCGCACAGGTCCCCGACGCGCGCGGCGAACGCCTGCTGCGGCGAGCGGGGATATAGCGGTGGTTCCGTCCCCCGTCCATGTACCCGCGTCGGCTGTGGGGGGATTGAGAACGGGTCTCAACTGGGCCGGGCGTAGACCATGCTGAGCGTCGCCGGCCTGACCCTCTCGCGCGGCGAGCGCGTGCTGTTCCGCGACCTCTCCCTAAGCGTCGCCTCAGGCGAGGCCGTGGCCCTCACCGGGGCCAATGGGGCGGGCAAGACGTCGCTGTTGCGGGCGATCGCCGGCTTTATCCGGCCGGACGCCGGGACGATCGAATTCACCGCCGCCGACGCCGCCGAGGCGCGGGCGAAACACCTGCACTGGCTGGGCCATCTGGACGGGCTGAAGGGCGCGCGGCGGGCGAGGGATGAGCTGGCCTTCCAGGCCCGCTGGCATGGGGCCGACGCCACGGGTCTCGCCGCCGCGATCGACGTGCTGGCGCTGGAGCCCCTGCTGGATCTGGAAGTGCGCAAGCTGTCGGCCGGGCAGCGGCGACGGCTGGCCTTCGCCCGGCTGGTGGCGGCGCCGCGGCCGCTGTGGCTGCTCGACGAGCCCTTCGCACCGCTGGACGCCCGCTGGCGCAAGGCGCTGGGCGTGCTGATGCAGGCCCACCTCGACAAGGGCGGCGCCATCCTGGCCGCCGTGCACGATCCCCTGCCGGTGGCGAACCGCGCCGTCGATGTGGGGGGCGGCCGGTGAGCGCCCTGCTGACCCTGTGGCGGCGCGAGCTGGCGCTGGCCTGGTCGGGGGGCGGCGGGCCGTTGCTGGCCTGCGGTTTCTTCCTCTGTTTGACCGTGCTCGTGCCGCTGGCGGCGGGCGGCGATCCGGCGGGGCTCAGGCCGGTGTCCGGGGGCGTCGCCTGGGTGGCCCTGGCGGTGGCCTCGATCCTGTCCCTGGAGCGGTTGTTCGAGCGCGACTTCGAGGACGGGTCGCTGGACTTGCTCACGCTCGGCCCGGTCGCGCTGGAGCTGGTGGTGCTGGCCAAGGCCAAGGCGCAGTGGCTGGCGGTCGGCCTGCCGCTGGCCCTGACCGCGCCGGTGGCGGCGGTGACCCTGGGCCTGCCGTCCGGTCTGGCGCCGCTAGTCGGCTTGTCGGCCCTGCTGGGCGGCCTGGGGTTCGCCCTGACCGGCGCCCTGGGCGCGGCCCTGGCGATCGGCTCGAAGCGCGGCGGCCTGCTGATCGCCGTGGTGGTGCTGCCGCTGTTCATCCCGCCGGTGATCTTCGGCGCCGGGGCGGTGGAGCGGGCCGCCAACGGCCTGTCCCCCCTGCCCGCCCTAGCCTTGCTGGCGGCCTATGTGCTGTTCGCGGCGGTGGTGACGCCTTTCGCGGGCGCTGCCGCGATCCGGAACGCGCAGGGATAGGCCTTCCCCGGCGCAGCCGGGCTTTGAGGCCGGTCGGTTCGTCACGAAGAACACCAAGGGGGCACAAAGAACACGAAGGTCGCGGCGCCTGACTCGGTTTCTTTGTGCCCTTCGTGGGTCCTTTGTGGCCTTCGTGACGAACCAGCATTCGAAGCAATGAGGCCCGGCTTCGCCGGGGAAGCGCGGCTCAGGCCTTCTTCACGAACTCGGTGCGCAGGACGAGGCCGCGGACTTTTTCTACGTTGGCTTCGATCTCGTCCGGGTCGCCGGTCAGGCGGATGTTCTTGACTAGGGTCCCACGCTTCAGGGTCACGCCGCCCGAGCCCTTGACCTTGAGGTCCTTGATCAGGGTCACGCTGTCGCCGTCGGCGAGCAGGTTGCCGTTGGAATCCTTGGTCACGTCGTCGGTCATCGGGGCCTCCTGAACTGCGCGACGCTCTAGCACACGGGGCGGGCGAAGCCTCAAGTAGCGCGACGCGCGATCAGCCGCTAAGGGACCTGCCGATGTTCGGCCTCGCCAATCCCGACCGCTTCATGCGCTTCACCCGCCCGATCACGCCCGTGGTCTGGGGGCTGGCGCTCGTGCTGCTGGCCGTCGGGACCTGGCTGAGCTTCACCGCGCCCGAGGACTACCAGCAGGGCGACACGGTGCGGATCATGTTCGTGCACGTGCCGGCCGCCTCGGTGGGGCTGGGCATCTATCTGGCGCTGGGCGTATCGAGCTTCTTCGCCCTGGTGTTCCGGCATCCGCTGGCCGACGCCGCCGCCCGCGCCGCAGCCCTGCCCGGCGCCGCCTATACGCTGCTGGCCCTGGTCACCGGCAGCCTGTGGGGCAAGCCGATGTGGGGCGCCTGGTGGGTGTGGGGCGACGCCCGGCTGATGTCCGAGCTGGTGCTGCTGCTGTTCTTCATCGCCTACATCGCCCTGCGATCCTCGATCGATGACGAAGCCAAGGCGGCGCGGGCCGCGGCGGTGCTCGGCCTGGTCGGGTTGATCAACCTGCCGATCGTCAAATTCTCCGTCGACTGGTGGAACACCCTGCACCAGCCGGCCTCGCTGCTGCGCGCCGAGGGGCCGTCGGTCACCGGCGACATCCTGGCCCCGCTGCTGGTCATGATGGCCGGCTATGGCCTGCTGTTCCTGGCGGTGTGGCTGACCTCCATCCACGGCGAGATCACCCGGCGTCGTGTGCTCGCCATCCGCGCCCGCCGCGCCCTGGAAGCCTGACCGATGCTCGACCTCGACATGGGCGCCTACGCCGCCTTCGTCTGGCCCGCCTGGGGCATCAGCGCCGTGGTGTTGGCCGCGGTGGCCGGGCGCGCCCTGCTGAGCGCTCGCCGCTGGTCGGCGGAGCTGCGCCGCCTCGAGAAGGAAACCCGCTCGTGAAGCGCTGGCTGGCCGTCATTCCCCTGGTCGGGATCGTCGCCCTGGTGGTGTTCGCCGCCATGCGGCTGGGCGACGTCGCCGGACGCTCGCTGGCCGAGGGCGGCCAGAGCAGCGAGTACCGCCCCTCGGCCCTGGTCGGGCAGCAGATCCCCGAGACCGTCCTGCCGATGCTGACGGGCGACAAGGCTGGGCCGGGCGTGCTGGACCTCAAGACCGCCGGCGTCGGCAAGCCGATGCTGGTCAACGTCTTCGCCAGCTGGTGCGCGCCCTGCAAGATCGAGCACCCCAAGCTGATGGAGCTGAAGGCGCGCGGCGTGGCCGTGGTCGGGGTGGCCTGGAAGGACGATCCGATCGCCACCCGCCGCTTCCTCGACGAGCTGGGCGACCCGTATTCCATGGTGCTGGTCGACCAGGAGGGCCGGGCCGGTCTGGACCTGGGCATCACCGGCGCGCCGGAGACCTTCGCCGTCGACGCCATGGGCAAGGTCGTGGCCAAGTCCTCGGGGCCGCTGATCAACGACGCCGAGATCGAGGCCATGGTCGCCGCCATCCAGGCCCCGCCGCGCCCGCTGCCGACCGCCACGACGCGCTAGGGCCGATCACGGCTAACGGCCGTTAACCCTTTACCGACGGTTTTCATTAACCCTGTCGGCATGAGCGCGATTCGTCCCCCGCTGCAGTCCCCGCTGTTCCCGAGCAAGGCTCCGGTGCAACTGCCGACGCGCGACCCGGCGGGCTCGCCGGTGCGCGCCTCGCGGTCGGATTTCTTCAAGGCGGCGCTGGACGGGGTGAAGCTCGAGCCGGAGGCCGCCCCGGCGGCCCGTGCGGCCCCCGCCTTCGCCCGCGCCTCCGAGGAGCGGATGCAGCGCCCGGGCTCGCTGCTCGACATCCGCGTCTGAACCTTCCGGGCCTCACGGGAAAATGAGGGGCGCGTCAGCGAGCCTTCTGATTAAGCTCCGCGCCATGCATTCAAGGGTCTGGGTCATCCCTGCGGCGGTCGCGACGGCCGCAGTGATTGCGGCAGGGTCGAGCGCCCAGCCGGCACCGACGCGCGCGAACCTGCGCGACGCGCCGGTCGAGCCGGTCATCGTCGAACTGTTCACCGCCCAGGGCTGCGCCGGCTGCCCCGAGGCCAACGCCCGCATTGAGGCGGTGGCCGACGAGCCGGGCGTCATCGCCCTGACCTACGCCGTCGACTACTGGGACTATCTCGGCTGGCAGGACACCTTCGCCCGACCCGAGTTCGCCCAGCGCCAGCGCGCCTACAGCCGTCCCCTCCGGCTGCGCGACGTATCGACGCCGCAGGTGGTCATCGACGGACGCCGCCAGGTCGCGGGCGCCCAGAACGCGGCGCTGAAGGCGGCGATCGAGGAAGAGGCCGCGCGGCGTGTCTTCCCGCCGGAGATCGAGTTCCGCGAATCCGGCGACCAGGTGGGAGTCGGCTCCGGCCGGGCGCCGTCCGGCGGCGCCGAGGTGGTGGCGGTGATCTACAAGCCCGGGCCGCAGACGGTGCAGATCGACCGCGGCGACAATCGCGGCCGCACCGTGCGCCAGGTCAATGTCGTGCGGGCGGTGCGCAATCTCGGGGAATGGACCGGTCGGCCGGTGCTGTATGACCTGCCGCAGGGCGTCGAGGACGGCGAGGCCGTGGCCGTGCTTGTGCAGGCCCGAGGCGATCGGCGGATCCTCAACGGCGCCGTTCTGGATCCGCACTGACCGTCAGCTTCCGTCACTGGCGCTTGTGGCCGCCCCGTGACAGTGCAAGCTTGGCCGCCCTAGAGCGCTGAGAATACAGGCTATCCCATGAGCCACAACGCCCGCCTCCTGACCGCCGTCGGCCTTGTGCTGGCCTGCGCGGCGCCGGCGGGGACGGCCCTGGCTCGGCAGGGGCCGCCTGCCCCCGTGCAACTCGCCGAGGCGCGCGAGACGCCGGAGTCCCGCGCCGTCAGCCGCGCGGTGGCCGCTGCTGAACTGGCCGCACAGGGCCGCCAACAAAACGACCCCGAGATGCTGCGGGAAGCGGCGCGCATGTTGGCCGAACTGCCGATGCGTTCCGGCCTGGGCGGGGATCCGGGCCTGGACCCGGTGCTGGCGCCGGACGCCCTGCTTCAGGAGGCGGCGGTCCTGGCTGGGAACGCCGCCGACCGAACCAGCATCGACGAGGTGGTGGTCACCGGCAACCGCGTCGAACGCGACAACAGCCGCGAAGCCTGGGAGCGCGAGCGCCGCGAGGCGGCCTTGGCGGAAAAGCGCGCCCAGGAGGAGGCCGAGGCGCGCGAACGGGAGCGTGAGGCCCAGGCCGACGACGCGGCCCCGCCCCCGCCCGCGCCCCCTCCGCCTCCGCCGCCGCCGCCGCCGCCGCCGCCTGCTCCTCCTGCTCCTCCCCCGCCGCCGCCGGCCCGGATGGAGCCGCCGGTGCCCACCCTGCCGGCGCCGGTCATGCCCGCGCCGAGGCCCGCCGCGCCGGCCGCGCCGCCCCTGGGTGTGCAATCCTCGCCGTTCGGGGCCGGCCCCATCTCGACCGTCAGGCGCCTGGGATCACGCGAAAGCTGGAGCTTCGACGTCGATGCGCGCGGGCTTGAGATCCTGCGGGTGGCGGCGATCGGCGACGGCGACACCGATGTCGACCTGGTGGTGCGAGACGCCAGCGGCCGCACCCTGTGCACCGACGGGCGCGGCGACCACTATCCGGTCTGCACCCTGTCGCCGAACGCCCCGGCGCGCCTGCGCATCGACGTGGTCAACCGCGGGCCGGTGTGGACCCGGGTGCAGGTGCTGACGAACTAGGGTCTTCGTTCGAGCGAAATCTGAGCCTTGCCGGTCTGCGACCGTCGAGACCGATTTCGCTCAGGCCCCGGCCTTCTGGGCGAAGCTCCACGCGCCGGCGGCGAGGAAGGGCACCTGGGCGGCCATGGTGCGGGCCTGGGGCGAAGCGGCGGTGCCGTCGCGGACGCGGCCGGCGATGCCCTGGCATATGGCCGCCAGGCGGAACAGGTTGTAGGCGAACAGCCAGTCGAGGTTCTGCGGGCGCTGGCCGGTCTGTTCGGCGTAGCGCGCGACCATCTCCTCCACCGAAGGAATGCCCAGGGCCTCGAGATCGGCGCCGGCCAGGCCGTTGCGCGCCTCCTGCGGTATGGCCCAGGCGATCAGCAGGTAGGAGAAGTCGGCCATGGGGTCGCCCAGCGTCGACAGCTCCCAGTCCAGGACGGCGCGGACCCTGGCCTCGGCCGGGTCGAGGATCAGGTTGTCGAGACGGAAGTCGCCGTGGACGATCCGGGCCGGGGCCTCGGGCGGCAGGGTGCGCGGCAGGAAGTCGATCAGCCGGTCCATGGCCTCGATCGGCTCGATCTCCGAGGCGCGGTACTGCTTGGTCCAGCGCCCGACCTGGCGCTCGAAATAGTTGCCCGGGCGACCGTAGTCGGCGAGTCCGATGGCGGCCGGGTCGAAGCGGTGCAGGGCGGCCAGCGCATCCACCTGGGACTCATAGATGGCGCGGCGCTCGGCGGGCTCCAGGCCGGGCAGTTTGAGGTCCCACAGGACCCGACCGTCGACCTTGTCCATGACGTAGAACATCGAGCCGATGACCGTATCGTCCGTGCACAGAGCATGCGGGCGGGCGACCGGGTATCCTTGGGCGTGCAGGGCCGAGATGACGGTGAACTCGCGGTCCACGGCGTGGGCGCTGGGCAGCAGGGTCCCGGGCGGCTTGCGGCGCAGGACGTAGGCCCGCCCGGGCGTGGTCAGTTCATAGGTCGGGTTGGACTGGCCGCCCTTGAACTGGCGGACCGTCAACGGGCCCTCGTAGCCGTCGACATGAGCGCTGAGCCAGGCGTCGAGCGCCGCCTCGTCCAGCGCGTAGCGGGGGTCGACCTCGCGGGTGCCCGAAAAGGTCGATTGGGCGTCTTCAGAAGCGGCTGTCGTCATGGCGCGGCGATGATGGCGGCCTTCACGGCGGCGCGCCAGCCCTCGAGCAGGCGGTCGCGCTCGGCGGCGGCCATGCGCGGCTCCCAGCGGGTCGGGGGCTCGACCGGATGGTCGTCGAGGTCGTCGATCAGGCCGACGCCGAGGGCCGCCAGCTTGGCGGCGCCCAGGGCCGTCATCTCCTGGAAGGCGGGGCGTTCGACAGGCACTTCGCAGATGTCGGCGACGAATTGCATGGCGAAGGCGTTGGCGGTGACCCCGCCGTCGACCTTGAGCACCGACAGCCGGGGGGCGCCGTCCTCGGCCAGGGCGTCGAGCAGGTCGCGGGTCTGGTAGGCGAGGCTCTCCAGGGCGGCGCGCACAAGGTGGGCCGGGCTCGAGTCGCGGGTCAGGCCGGTGATCGTCCCGCGGGCGTCGGGCTTCCACCACGGCGCCCCCAGGCCGGTGAAGCCGGGCACCAGATAGACGCCGCCGTTGTCGGCCAGGCCCTGCGCAAGCGCCTCGGACTGGGCGGAGTCGGCGATGACCCCGAGGCCGTCGCGCAGCCACTGGATGGCCGAGCCGGCCGAGAAAATCGAACCTTCCAGCGCATAGGCCTGGGCCCCGCCGACGGAATAGCCGAGCGTGCCGAGCAGGCGGCTGGTGGAGGTCACCGGCGTCGCGCCGACATTGGCGACCAGGAAGGCCCCGGTGCCGTAGGTGATCTTGGCGTCGCCCGGGTCGAGCGCCCCGTGGCCCACCAGAGCAGCCTGCTGATCGCCCGCCGCGCCATGGATGGGCAGGGCCGCGCCGAGCAGGGATGTCTCGGTGACGCCCAGCAGATCGGCGCATCCCCGGATGTCTGGAAGTCCCTCAAGCGGGACTTTGAACAGATCGGCGAGATCGGCCCGCCACGACAGGGTTTCGAGGCCCATCAGGGAGGTTCGGCTGGCGTTGGTCGCATCCGTGACATGGCTCTCGCCGGCCGTCAGCTTCCAGATCAACCAGCACTCGATGGTGCCCAGCTTGACCTCGCCGCGGGCGGCGCGCTCGCGGGAGCCCGGCACGGCGTCGAGCAGCCAGGCGAATTTCGAGGCCGAGAAATAGGGGTCGAGGATCAGGCCGGTGGCGGCCTGGACCATCGGCTCATAGCCGGCGGCGGCGAGCGCTCCGGTGGCGTCGGCGGTGCGCCGGTCCTGCCAGACGATGGCCTTGTGCAGCGGCTCGCCGGTGGCGGCGTCCCACAGCACCGAGGTCTCGCGCTGGTTGGTGATGCCGATGGCGGCGAAGCGGCCGACGCCGCCGGCCTTCTCGATCACCGCGCGACAGGTCTGCAGGGTCGCCGCCCAGATCTCGGCGGCGTCGTGCTCGACCCAGCCGGGCCTGGGGAAATGCTGTTGCAGCGCCACCTGGCTGACCGCCAACGGCTGCAAGCCGCCCTCGGGCGCGGTCTCGAAGGCGATGGCGCGGGTCGAGGTCGTGCCCTGGTCGATGGCGAGGATCAGCTGGGTCATGAGCGGATGCTAGAGCTTGGTCGGCGAGACTCAATCCCGGCGCAGCCGGAACCTGTCAGCCCTGCATGCACCGCCGGTCGGTTCGTCACGAAGGACACCAAGGGGGCACGAAGGACACGAAGGAGGTCGAGGGGCGCAGGTCTCTTTGTGCCCTTCGTGGATTTTCTTCGTGTCCTTCGTGACGAACCTTCAAGCGGCCGCTCGACCCTCGGATGCCCGGCTTTCGCCGGGATGAGCGGGGCGGTATGGCTAGCGCATGCACACCGCTTCCTTCGAAGGCGTCCGCGACGCCGCCCGCCAGATCGCCGGCCACGCCGTGCGCACCCCGCTGATCGAGAGCCCGGCCCTGAACGAGCAGGTCGGCGGGCGGGTGCTGCTCAAGGCCGAGAACCTGCAGCGCGCCGGGGCCTTCAAATTCCGCGGCGCCTACAACCGCATCAGCCGGCTGACGACGGAGGAGCTGAAGCGCGGTGTCGTCGCCTACTCGTCCGGCAACCACGCCCAGGCGGTGGCCTGCGCGGCGCGGATGATGGGGACCTCGGCCATCATCGTCATGCCCGCCGACAGCCCCAAGGTGAAGGTCGAGGGGGTCATCGGCTTCGGCGGCGAGGTGCGGCTGTACGACCGATATGCCGAAAGCCGCGAGGCCATCGGCGAGGAGATCGCCGAGACGCGCGGCTCGGTTCTGGTGCGGCCGTTCGACGATCCGTTCGTGATCGAGGGCCAGGGCACCACCGGGCTGGAGATCGTCGAACAGGCGGCCGAGGTCGGCGCGACGGTCGAGCAGCTGGTCTGCGGCGCCTCGGGCGGCGGGCTGATCGCCGGCATCAACCTGTCGATGGCGGCCCTGGCGCCCGACGCGCCAGTGATCGGCGTCGAGCCGCAGCACTACAACGACACCCTGCTGTCGATGGCGGCGGGCGAGCGGCTGACCCACGCCGCCGCGCCGGGGACCATCTGCGACGCCCTGATGACCGACCGGCCGGGCGAGCTGACCTTCCCGATCAACCGAAGGCTGGCCCGCATCGAGACCGTCTCGGACGCCGAGGTGGCCGAGGCGGTGCGCTATGCTTTCCGGGTGCTGAAGCTGGTGGTCGAGCCCGGCGGCGCCGTGTCGCTGGCGGCCCTGCTGGCCGGCAAGATCGAGGCGAAGGACCGCACCACGGCGGTGGTGCTGTCGGGCGGCAACGTCGACCCGGCCCTGTTCGCCGCCATCATCGAAGACCGATTCACCCCCATCCCCTAAGAAGGCCGCACGCATGAGCCGCACCGAACGCAAGGGCGTCCCGACGCCGACCGCCGACCTCGCCGGCCTGATCGGCCAGGAGGTCGGGGTCAGCCGATGGATCCGGGTCGACCAGGCCCGCATCGACGCCTTCGCCGAGATCACCGAGGACCGCCAGTTCATCCACATCGATCCGGAAGCGGCCAAGGCCACCCCGTTCGGCGGGACCATCGCGCACGGCTTCCTGACGCTGAGCCTGCTGTCGGCCATGACCTACGACGCCGTGCCGCCGCTCGAGGGCGTGGTGATGGGCGTCAACTACGGCTTCGACAAGCTGCGCTTCCTGGCCCCGGTGCCGACCGGCTCGAACGTGCGCGGGCGGTTCAAGCTGCTCAGCGCCGAGGACAGGGGCGGCGGCCGCTGGCTGATCAAGCACGAGGTCACCGTCGAGATCGAAGGCGCGGAGAAGCCCGCGCTGGTGGCCGAGTGGCTGGGGATGCAGATGGTGGGGGGCTGATGCCCTTCCTGCGGCACGAGGGTCGCCGGTTTCTCGAGCGCGATGGTCTGGCGTTCTGGCTGTCCTCGCCGGAGGCGATAGCGCAGCTTGAGCGCATCGACGGGCCGAGCGAGCAGCTCTACGTCGTCTACGCCGAGACGATCGAGGCGGCGATGCAGGCCCACTACGACCACCAGGGTTGGGGCCGGTACAAGCCGATCCCCGGCGTGACGGACATTCCCTACGACGCCGACCGGCTGGTTCAACAGCTCGACGAATACCCGGACGACGCCGAACTGCGGCGACTGAACGGGCTCTAGCCCCGACCTCGACGGGCTCGGCGCGTCAAGCCGAGGCCACCGTGCGATTCCGAAAGCCAAGCTTGACCATTCACGGCTAGGCCGGCGTCAAGCTGGACAGGACTGGGTCCCGGCTTTCGCCGGGATGAGCGGGATTGAAAAGCAGCTCAATGAGCGGGGCTTAGCCCTCCCCCAAGCACCGCAGCGCGACTTCCAGGTTCCGCAGGCCGTCCTCGCCGGTGACGGCCGGAGGCTCGCCGGTGCGGATGGCGTGGGCGAAGGCTTCGAGCTCCTTCTTGAGGGGCTCGTTGGGCCAGCTCATCACGCCGCGGGTCGAGTAGGAGCCGTCGGGCTGCTGGCCGAAATACTCGGTGACCTGGCGGGTCATCAGGTCGGCCACCACGAACTTGTTCTTGGTCGCCACCTGCAGGGTGCGGGTCTTGTAAGGCGTGACCCAGTTGGTGGTGATGTGGGCGATCGCCCCGCTCTCGAGGCGGAACTGGAGCAGGGCCGTGTCCTCGCGCTCGGCCTTGGTGCGGGCCAGCTGCGGCTGGACCTCGACGATCTCGGAATCCGTCAGGTGGCGGATGATGTCGATGTCGTGGACCGCCAGGTCGATGACCACCCCGACCTCGCCCATGCGCGGCGGGAAGGGGCCGACGCGGGTGATCTGGATGGAGATGACGTCCTCGCCGGTGATGGCGCGCTTGACCGCGTCGACGGCGGGATTGAAGCGCTCGACCTGGCCGACCATCAGGACGCGGTTGTTGGCCTTGGCCGCGTCGATCATGCGTCGCGCGTCCTCGAGGGTCGCGGCGATCGGCTTTTCGACCAGGACGTGGACGCCCTTCTCGAGCAGGGCCACCGACAGGTCGGCGTGGTGCCGGTTGGGCGTGGCGACCACGGCGGCGTCCAGGCCGGCGTCGACGAAGGCCTGGGCGTCGGTGACGGCGGTCGCGCCATAGGCGGCGGCGACGCCCTCGGCGGTCACGGCGTCCGGATCGAAGACGTGGGTCAGCTCGACGTCGCGGATGTCGGCGAGGACGCGGGCGTGGTTGCGGCCCATGACGCCGGCGCCGGCGACGCCGACCTTGAGGACGGACTGGTGGGTGGTCATGGATTCAGCCCCAAATCAGGCGTTGAAGGACGCGACGGCGGCGATGATGCGGTCCTGTGTAGCCTCATCGAGGTCGGCGTGCATCGGCAGGCTGATGACCCGGTCCTTCAGGCGTTCGGTGACCGGCAGCCCCTGCGGCCCGCGCGGGTAGATGTCGTAGGCCGGCTGCAGGTGCAGCGGGATCGGATAGTAGACGGCGGTGGGCACGCCCTGCTCTTTCAGGTGCGCCGCGAGGCCGTCGCGGTCGTCATGCTCGATCGTGTACTGGGCCCAGTTGGAGATGTTCCCGGCGGGCACGTCCGGCACGGCGGCGACGTGGGGGCGCAGGCCCTCGTTGTAGCGGGCCGCGATGCGGTTGCGCCATTCGATCTCCTGGCCGAAGACCTTCAGCTTCTCGATCAGGACGGCGGCCTGGATGGTGTCCAGACGGCTGTTCAGCCCGATGCGCATGTTCAGGTATTTGGGGTCGTGCTCGAAGGTGCGGTCCTTCAGGTCGATGGCCACCGCCTTGCCGTGCACGCGGATGGAATCGATCAGCTGGGCCAGCTCGTCGTCATTGGTCAGCACCGCGCCGCCGTCGCCGTAGCAGCCGAGCGGCTTGGCCGGGAAGAAGCTGGTGGTGGTGATGTCGGCCCATTTGAGGGGATGTTCGCCGTCGATGGTGCAGCCGAAGCCCTGAGCCGAGTCCGAGATCAGCTTCAGGCCGTGCTTGTCGCAGATGGCCTTGATGGCCGGATAGTCGGCGGGCTGGCCGAACAGATCGACGGCGATGACCACGCGCGGCTTCAGCCGGCCCTCGGCGATCGTGGCTTCGATGGCGGCGGCGAGATGGGCCGGGTCCATGTTGTAGGTCTTGGGGTCGACATCGATGAAGACCGGCTCCGCGTCGAACCACGGCACGATCTCGGCCGTGGCGGCGAAGGTGAAGCTGGGCACGAAGACGGCGTCGCCGCGGCCCACGCCCCAGGCCATCAGCGGCAGGGCCAGGGCGTCGGTGCCGTTGGCGCAGCCCAGCGCATGCTTGGCGTGGCCGAAGGCGGCGAGGTCGGCCTCGAACTGGCGGACCTGCGGGCCCATGACCCAGGCGCCGCCGACGACGGCTTCCTGGACGGCGGCTTCGATCTTGCCGGCGAGGCGCAGGCGTTGGGCCTGAAGGTCGATGAAGGGGATGGTCATGTCGGGACGGTCTCCGAACGCGCGCGGGCGCAGGCGGCGCGAGAACAACGCCGCGCCGAGGGTGGCGCTCCCTACCAAATCGACGCCGTCCGCGCCAAATGCCCGGGGGTCACTTCCCGTGACGGGTTGCAACGAACCGGACGGGCGCCCTAATCCCCCAGAATGATGACTGGCGTACCCGCCGTATTCCTCGATCGCGACGGCGTCCTGATCGAGGACACCGGCTATCCTCACCTGGAAGAACATCTGCGCCTCGTGCCCGGCGCGGACGCGGCGGTCCGCCGCCTGAACGCCCTGGGCTTCCTGTGCGTGATCGTCACCAATCAGTCGGGCGTGGCGCGGGGCCTCTTCACCGAGGCCCAGATGAAGGCCTTCAACGCCCTGATCGTGCGCAAGCTGGCGGCCAAGGGGGCGATCATCGGCGCCGTCTACGCCTGCCCCTATCATTCGGAAGGCCGGGTCGAGGCTTACATCCATCCCGACCACCCCGATCGCAAGCCGAACCCGGGGATGATCCTGCGCGCCATCCAGGACCATCAGATCGATCCGGCGCGCAGCTTCCTGATCGGCGACCAGCCGAGCGATCTGGAGGCGGCCCGCCGAGCGGGCGTGCCGGGCTTCCGCTTCGACGGCGGCGACCTCGACGACTTCGTCAAGGAACTGCTGGGGCACTGATCCCCAATCCGGGCGATGGTTTTCGCTGCCCGATGAATTAGAATCGAATCCCGACCGGAGACCTCGATGACCTACGCCGACCGCCGCTGGACCAGCCCCGATGGACTGAGCCTGTATGCGCGCGACTATGCGGCGGCGGCCGGCGCGGCCAAATTGCCGGTGATCGCCATTCACGGCCTGACCCGCAACTCGGCGGACTTCGAGGCGATCGCTCCGCTGATCGCCCAGAGCGGGCGCCGGGTGCTGGCCGTCGACGTGCGCGGCCGCGGCCGGTCGGACAATGCGCCGGACCCGATGACCTATGTCCCGGCGACCTACGCCCAGGACATACTGGCCCTTCTGCAGCAGACCGGCATCGAGCGGGCCGTCTTCCTGGGCACCTCCATGGGCGGCCTGATCACCATGGCCCTGGCGGCGGTGCGCTCGAAGGTCATCGCCGGCGCCATCATCAATGACGTCGGCCCGGAAGTGGCCAAGGAAGGGCTGGCGCGGATCGCCGCCTACACCGGCCAGCCGGTCGACACCCCGACCTGGGCCGAGGCGGCCGCCTATGTGAAACGGAACAACGAGGTCGCCTTCCCGCACTACAAGGACACCGACTGGAACGCCTTCGCCCGACGCGTCTTCCGCGAGGGCCCCGAGGGGTCGCCGGTGCTCAACTACGACCCCGACATCGTCGTGCCGATCAAGGCGGCGGGGGCCAAGGCCCTGGTCCCCAACCTGTGGCCGATGTTCACCCGACTGACCAAGGGGCGGCAGGTGCTGCTGGTGCGGGGCGAGAATTCCGACCTGCTCAGCCCGAAGATCCTGGCCAAGATGCAGAAGCGCGCCCCCCGCATGGACGTCGTGGAGGTGCCCGGCGTCGGCCATGCGCCGATGCTGGACGAGCCGGCGGCCAAGGCGGCGATCTTCCCGTTCCTTAGCGAGCTGGCTTGAGGAAGGTTCTGGGGACTAGGGACCAGGTTCCAGGGGCGGCTGCCCTAGAACCTAGAACCTAGAACCTAGTCCCTAGTCGGGGACGTTCGCCTCAAGCTCATCCAGCCAGACCCGCGCCGTGGCGTCCGAGGGCGCCCGCCAGTCGCCTCGCGGCGACAGCGAGCCGCCGGTGACCACCTTCGGTCCGTTCGGGACCGCCGAGCGCTTGAACTGGCTGGTCTGGAAGAAGCGGACCAGGAATTTGCGCAGCCAGTGCTTGATGGTCGCCAGGTCGTATTCGACCTTCTCCTCGTCCGGCGTGCCGGAGGGCCAGTGGCCGATCGAAGCGTCCTTCCAGGCTTGGTGGGCCAGGTAGGCGACCTTGGACGGGCGCAGGCCGAAGCGAGTGATGTAGAACAGGAAGAAGTCGTTCAGCGGATAGGGACCGACCGTGCCCTGGGTCGACTGGATCTTGCCGTCGACCGCGGGGACCAGCTCGGGTGAGATGTCGGTGGCCAGGATGCCGCGCAGCACCGGCGCGGCCTCGGAGCCGACCAGGGCGTGATCGGCGACCCAGCGGATCAGGTGCCGGATCAAGGTCTTCGCCACGCCGGCGTTGACGTTGTAGTGGCTCATGTGGTCGCCGACGCCGTAGGTGGCCCAGCCGAGGGCCAGCTCAGACAGGTCGCCGGTGCCCAGCACGAAGCCGCCATTCTGGTTGGCGAGGCGGAACAGATAGTCGGTGCGCAGCCCGGCCTGGACGTTCTCGAAGGTGATGTCGTGCACCGGCTCGCCCTTGGCGAAGGGGTGGCCGATGCCCTCGAACATGGTCATGGCCGTCGGGCGGATGTCGATCTCGGCCCCGGTGACGCCCAGCGCCTTCATCAGAGCCCAGGCGTTCGACTTGGTCCCCTCGGACGTGGCGAAGCCGGGCATGGTGTAGCCGAGGATGCCGGTGCGCGGCAGGCCGAGCTGATCGAAGGCGCGGCAGGCGACGAGCAGGGCCTGGGTCGAGTCCAGCCCGCCGGAGACGCCGATGACGAGGGTCTTGCCGTTGGTCGCCTTGAGCCGCCGCATCAGGCCTTGGACCTGGATGTTGAAGGCTTCGTAGCAGTCCTGGTCGAGCCGCCTGGCGTCGTCGGGGACGAAGGGGTGACGGTCCAGCGGACGGATCAGGTCGCCCTCGGTCAGGGTCTCGCGGGCCGCGAAGGCGACGCGCTGGAAGCGGGCCTCCTCGACCTCCGCCTTCGAGCAGTCGGCGAAGGTGCCGGTGCGCATCCGCTCCAGGCCGATGCGCTCGACATCGATGTCGGCGACGGTGAGGGTCGCCTCCATGGAGAAGCGCTCGTTCTCGGCCAGCTTGGCGCCCAGTTCGTAGATGATCGACTGGCCGTCCCAGGCCAGGTCGGTCGTGCTCTCGCCCCAGCCCGAGGCGGTGAAGACATAGGCGGCCATGGCCCGCGCCGACTGGCTGGCGCACAGCAGGGCGCGGTCGTCGGACTTGCCGATCAGGACGTTGGAGGCCGACAGGTTGAGCAGGATGCGCGCGCCCGCGAGCGCCTGGCGGGTCGAGGGGGGCAGCGGGGCCCAGTAGTCCTCGCAGATCTCCACGCCGAAGACGAAGTCGGGCCGGTTGTCGGCCTGGAAGATCAGCCCCGTGCCGAACGGCGCCCACAGCTGGCCGATGGCGATGTCGTCGTGGAAGGGGGCCAGGCCGATGGCGGAGGCGAACCAGCGCTTCTCATAATATTCTCGATAGTTCGGCAGATAGGTCTTGGGCACGACGCCCAGGACCGCGCCCTCGCCCAGCACGACGGCGCAGTTGTAGAGCCGGTCGCCGTCGCGGATCGGGGCGCCGATCACCGCCACCAGGCCCGTGCCCTGGGTGGCCTCGGCGAGGCGTTCGATCTGGCGGTCGACCTCGGCCAGGACGGTCTCCTGCAGCAGGAGGTCGTCGATGGCGTAGCCGCTGAGGCTGAGCTCCGGGAAGACCATCAGCTCGACGCCCTGGTCGACCGCTCGCGCGATCAGGGCGAGGTGTTGGTCGGCGTTGGCGACCGGGTCGGCGATGTGCACCACCGGGGTGGCGGCGGCGACGCGGACGAAGCCGTGGGCGGCCGGCGAGTGGAACAGGCGGGTATCGGCCACGGATCAGTCCTTCACGGTCTTATGCTCATATAGAGCCAAAGGCGACGCTTCGCCACGATTGCCCGTGACCTGCCAACCGGCGACCGCTAAAGCGGTTGCATGAACGATACGCCGAAGAAGGGCTGGCTCTCGCGCCTGAGCGAAGGCCTGTCCCGCACCTCGAAGCAGATGACCGAACAGGTCGTCGGCGCCTTCGTGAAGGAGCCCCTGTCGGAGAAGGCGCTCGAGGGGCTCGAGGAGCATCTGCTCGAGAGCGACCTCGGCCCGGCCGCCACCGACCGCATCGTCGCCCGTTTCCGCGAGCTGCGCTTCGCCGCCGGCGCCAATGAGCGCGAGGTCAAGGAGGCCCTGGCCGAGGCCGTGGCCGCTGAACTGGTCAACCACGAGGCCCGCTACGAGCCGCTGGGCGGGGCCAAGCCGTTCGTCACCCTGTTCGTCGGCGTCAACGGCTCGGGCAAGACCACGACCCTGGGCAAGATCGCCGCCGACCTGACCGGGCAGGGCGCCAAGGTGATGATTGTCGCCTGCGACACCTTCCGCGCCGCCGCCCGGGAACAGCTCAAGGTCTGGGCCGAGCGCGCCGGGGCGACCTTCGAGAGCCGCCGGGACGGGGCCGACCCGGCAGGCCTGGCCTTCGACGCCTACACCCGCGCCAGGGCCGAGGGCTATGACGTGGTGCTGATCGACACCGCCGGCCGGCTGCAGAACAAGTCGGCCCTGATGGACGAGTTGCTGAAGATCGTCCGGGTGCTGAAGAAGATCGATCCCGAGGCGCCGCACGAGACCCTGCTGGTGCTCGACGCCACGGTCGGCCGCAACGCCCTGGCCCAGGAGCAGATCTTCGGCCGCACCGCCTATGTGTCGGGCCTGGTGATGACCAAGCTGGACGGCACGGCGCGCGGCGGGGTGCTGGTCCCCGTGGCCCAGGCCTCGGACGCCCCGATCAAGCTGATCGGCGTCGGCGAGGGGATCGACGACCTGCAACCCTTCGACGCGCGAGCCTTCTCCCGTTCGCTCGTAGGCCTCGAGGACTGACACCGAGCATGAACGACGCCGCCGCCAACAACCGCGCCTGGGTGCGCCAGGTCGTCGACTTCGGGGCCCTGGGGGCCTTCGCGGTCGCCTTCTTCATCACCCGCGACCTGATCACCGCCGGCTGGGTGCTGGCCGTCGCCTCGGGCGTGGCCATCGCCATCGGCTATGCGGTCGAGAAGCGCATCGCCCCCCTGCCCGCCTTCGCCGGGGTGATCGCCCTGGTGTTCAGCGTCCTGGCCGTGGTCTTCCACGACGAGACCTTCATCAAGCTGAAGTTCACGGTGCAGAACGGCATCCTGGCGACGGTGCTGCTGGCCTCGCTGCCGTTCGGCAAATACCCGCTGAAATGGCTGCTCGGCGACGTCTTCCCCCTGACCAACGAGGGCTGGCGGCGGGTGACGATCAACTACGGCCTGTATTTCGCGGCCATCGCCCTGGTCAACGAGGCGGTGTGGCGGACCCAGACGGACGCCACCTGGGTCAAGTTCCGCATCGTCGTGGTGGTGCTGGCCATCGTCTTCGGCGGGCTTCAGGTCTATCTGTTGAAGGACCATCTTCTGAAGGACGAGGAAACGGGGCCGACGACGCCCGATCCTGGTCTCTGATCCCCGCGTTGCTCCGTCGTCAAACCGTAAAGCGCCGGTGGTAGCTTTACGGCAGACAACCGAGGGATACGGGTCATGGTGAAGTCCGGCAACAAGGCCAAGCGCGGCGGCGGTCTGTCCGCCTCGCCCAGCCATCTGATCCACCGCGCCCTGCAGCTGGCGCTGGACATCTATGCCGAGGAGACGGGCCCGGACGGCCTGACCCAGCGCCAGTTCGCGGTGCTGGAGGCGGTCAGCCACAAGTCGGGCCTGACCCAGACCGATCTGGTGCGGGCCACGGGCATCGACCGCTCGACCCTGGCCGACCTGGTCGCCCGCATGACCACCAAGGGCCTCCTGGAGCGCGAGCGCTCGGTGATCGACGCCCGGGCCAAGGCGGTGCGGCTGTCGGAAACGGGGCAGGCGGCGCTGGAGGCGGCCCGGCCGCGCGTCGAGGCCGCGGACAAGCGGATCATGGCCCTGCTGCCCAAGGGCAAGCGCGACGGCTTCCTGGAGTTGCTCGGCGAACTGGCCGGCGAGGCCGACGCCGCCCCGGTCAAGGCCAAGGCCGAAGCCAAGGCCGCCAAGAAGGCCGCCCGCGAACTGAAGAAGGCCGAGAAACTGGCCCGCAAGGCCTCGAAAGGGGACAAGCCGGAAAAGGCCCTGAAAGCCGACAAGCCGGCCAAGACCGCCAAGCTCAAGCTGGTCGAGCCGGTCTGAGCGAAGGGCGGCGGGCAGGGCGCCCGGATAGTGGTTAGTGATTAGTGGGTGGCGGCGTCAGCGCCGACGCCCGCATTTCTCCAACGGCGTCGCCGCATCGAACCACTAATCACTAGCCACTAATCACTTCCAAGCCGCTGTCGGCCGGGGATTGGCCACCCCGCCCCGGGAGCGCCCCACCCTCAATCCATCAACTGCTGCGCCAGATAGACGTAGTGCCTCGCCCAGCGGCGGGCGTTGGCGACCGGGTCGGCGTCGTTGGAGTGACCGCCGGCGGTTTCCTCATAGTAGAGGTGCGCATAGCCCATGTCCTCGAGACGGGCCGCGAACTTGCGGGCGTGACCCGGGTGGACGCGGTCGTCGCGGGTGTTCGTCGTGATGTAGACGCGCGGATACTCCGCCCCCGGACGAAGCTGCTGATAGGCCGAGTAGCGGGCGATGTAGGCGGCGTCCTCGGGGATGCGCGGATCGCCGTATTCGCCGATCCAAGAGGCCCCGGCGGGCAGCTCGTGATAGCGCAGCATGTCGATCAGCGGGCTCTCGATGACCGCGGCGTTGAACAGCTCCGGGTGCTGGGTGATCGACACAGAGGTCAGCACCCCGCCGTTGGAGCGGCCGTAGATGCCGGTGCGGCGCGGGCTGGTGATACCGCGGGCCTGCAGGTCCGCCGCCACGGCCGCGAAGTCGTCGAAGGCCAGCTGACGGTGCTCTTTGAGCACCGACTGGTGCCAGGTCGGGCCGAACTCGCCGCCGCCGCGGATGTTGGCGTTGACGAAGACGCCGCCGTTCTCGAGCCACAGCTTGCCCATCTCGGGGATGTAGGCCGGCGGCTTGGAGACCTGGAAACCGCCGTAGCCGAACAGGATGGTCGGGGCGTGGCCGTCGCGGACCAGGTCCTTCGGCATGACGGCGAAATAGGGGATCTTGGTCCCGTCCGACGAGGTCGCCTCGAACTGCTCGACGACATGGGTCGAGGCGTCGAAACGGGCCGGGGCGGTGCGCAGGGTCTCGGACGAGCCGGCGCCGATGTCGGCCAGGCTGAGGGTCGACGGGGTGAGGAAGCCCTCGACCGAATAGAAGACGCGGCCGCTGGACTTGGACGAGTCGCCGAGGTGAACAGAGACGTTCTCCGGCGTCGGCAGCGCCGTGGCGCGCCAGCCGTCGGGGCCGGGTGAGAAGGTGGTCAGACCCCCGCGGACGTTGTCGTAGATGGTGGCGACGAGGCGGTCGCTCAGGACCCGGACTTCCTCGACCGACTGGCGCGGGCCGGGGGCGAAGACGAGGGCTTCGGCGCGGCGGGTCAGGGCGGCGTCGCGGACCTCGCCGAGGCGAGCGATCGGCGGCGCCAGCAGGGAACCGGCGGCGTAGGTCTCGCCGTCGAAGGTCCAGGGCTCCTCGACCGAGAAGACCAGGCGGCCGTCGAAGGCGCCGAGCACTGAAGAGCGGGCCGGCAGGGTCAGGCGGTACGGCTTGCCGTCCGAGCCCAGGGCCCAGGTCTCGGAGCGGAAGGTGTCGAGCGGGCGGGTGATGACGGTCGCCAGGACGCGGCCGTCCTTGTCGCGGAACACGCTCGGGCTCACCCCATAGCCGCCGTCGCCGATGTCGCCGCGGTAGACCTCGGTGGCCTGGTCCAGCGTCTGGCCACGCTTCAGCGCCTTGACGATGAAGGGGTAGCCGGACTCGGTCAGGGTCTCCGGCCCGAAGTCGGTGGCGACCAGCAGGGTGCCGCGGTCCAGCCATTCGAGGCGGTGCTTGCCTTCCGGCAGGATGAAGCCGTCCTCAACCCACAGGCCGGTCGTGGTGTCGAACTCGCGCACCACCACGGCGTCCTTGCCGCCGTCGGACAGGCTGACCAGGCAGCGGCTCTCGTCGGGAGCGAGGCAGTCGGCGCCCTTCCAGACCCAGTCCTTGCCCTCGGCCTTGGACAGGGCGTCGATGTCGAGAAGGACCCGCCAGGCGGGCGACGCCGAGCGGTAGGACTCCAGGGTGGTGCGGCGCCAGACGCCCTTGGGATTGGCCGCGTCCTGCCAGAAATTGCCGATGCCCTCGCCGAGGAAGCTGGGCGCCGGGATGCGGTCGGTGGCGGTCAGGATCGCCTCGGCCTGCTGGCGGAACGGCTCGTAGCGGCGGTCGCCGGTGAGGGAGGACAGGCTCTTCTCGTTGGAGGCATGGACGAAGGCCATGGCCTCGGCGCCGTCGACCTGTTCGAGGGCCAGGTGGTCGTCGGCGGCGCGGACCCCGGCGGGGGTCAGGTCGGCGGGGAAGTGGGGCGGGGTCGCGACCCGCTTGGCCGGGACGACGATCGAGGCGTCGCCCTGGGCCTGCTGGGCGGCGGCGGGGACCGCTGCGAGAAGGATGGCCGGGATGGCGGCGGTCAGCAGCAGACGATTCATCAAAAGCTCCAGGGACTCAGTTCCTCCCCCACAGGGGGAGGGGGACCATCCGAAGGATGGTGGAGGGGGATTTGGGCCGGAGGGCGGTGAAGGGGCAGCCCCCTCCACCGCTTCGCGGTCCCCCTCCCCCAAGCGGGGGAGGAATGCGGGCCGTTATTCCTGCGCCGGCGAGTCCATCAGGCGGCGCGACAGATAGGTGTATTCGAGCGCCAGGCGGCGGGCAGTTTCCTGGAGGTTGGCGCCGGCGGCGTGGCCGCCGTCGGTGTTCTCGTAGAACAGCACCGGATAGCCGAGCTCCTCCAGACGGGCCGCAGCCTTGCGGGCGTGGCCCGGGTGGACGCGGTCGTCCTTGGTCGAGGTGTGGATGAAGACTTCCGGGTAGGGCTGGCCGGCGCGCAGGTTCTGGTAGGGCGAATACTGCTCGATCCAGGCGCGCTGCTCGGGGATGTCCGGGTCGCCGTATTCGGCGATCCACGAGTGGCCGGCGAGCAGCTTGTGGAAGCGCAGCATGTCGAAGAGCGGCACCTGGATGACGGCGCCGTTGATCAGGTCCGGGCGCTGGGTGAGCATGGCGCCCATGAACAGGCCGCCCTGCGAGCCGCCCATGATGCCCAGCTTGGGCTGGGAGGTGATGTTGCGGGCCTGCAGGTCCAGGGCGACGGCCTGGAAGTCCTCGTGGGCGCGCTGCCGGTTCTGCTGCAGCGCCGCCTGGTGCCAGCGCGGGCCGAACTCGCCGCCGCCGCGGGTGTTGGCGACGACATAGACGCCGCCGCGCTCCAGCCACAGCTTGCCGACCGTGGCTGAATAGCCGGGCAGCAGCGAGTTCTGGTAGCCGCCGTAGCCGTACAGCAGGGTCGGATTGGAGCCGTCCAGCGGCATGTCGCCCTTATGGACGACGAAGTAGGGGATCATGGTCCCGTCGGCCGATCGGGCTTCGAATTGCTCGACCACCATGCCGGCGGCGTCGAACTTGGCCGGCAGCGACTTGACCACCGCGGCGTCGGTCGTGGCGGCGTCGGCGAGGTAGAGGCTGGACGGGTTCAGATAGCCGGCGACGCTGACGAAGATCTTGTCGTCGATTTCACTGGCCGAGCCGACGCCGACGGTGACGTTCTGCGGCAGGTCGAGACGGGTGCGGGCCCATTCGCCCGCGGCGTTCGGCTCATAGACGTACACCGAGCCGCGGACGTTTTCGTACAGGGCCACGACCAGCTTGTTGCGGGTGTTGGTGATGCCCTCGATGGCTTCACGGTCGGTCGGGCGGATGACCAGCTGGGCCGGGGTCGCCGGATCGGCCAGCCACTGATCCAGGTTCCAGGCGATGACGTCGCCGGTCTTGAATTGCTGGCCCGAGGGGGCGGTCCAGTCCTGGTCGGTGGTGACCACCATCTGGCCCTTGACCAGGGCGTTGATGTTCGACTTGGCCGGAAGCTGGAGCTGGACGGTCGTGCCGTCCGCCTTCAGCAGGTGGGTCTCGCCCTCGTAGAAGCTGACGCCGCGGTTGATCAGGGTGGCCTGGATGACGCCGTCGGCGTCACGCAGGGTGTAGGCAGAGACCGAGACGTCGCTCTGCTGGCCGGTGAAAACGGTCCTGGCCTGATCCAGGGTCTGGCCGCGCTTCAGCACCTTGACGATCATCGGATAGCCCGAGTTGGTCATGGTGCCGGGGCCGAAGTCGCGCGAGACCAGCAGGGTGTCCTGGTCAACCCAGGTCGCGCCGCCCTTGGACTCCGGCAGGACGAAACCGCCGTCGACGAAGGTCTTCGTCGTGCGGTCGAACTCGCGGATGGTCACCGCGTCCTTGCCGCCATCCGAGAGGGAGACGAGGCAGCGGGTCTCCTCCGGCGGCAGGCAGGTCGCGCCCTTGTAGACCCAGTTCTTGCCTTCGGCGCTGGCGAGGGCGTCGAAGTCGAGCACCGTCTCCCACTGCGGCGCGGCGGTGCGGTAGCTGTCCAGGCTGGTGGTGCGCCAGACGCCGCGGACGTGGGTCGCGTCCTGCCAGAAATTGTCGATCGTGCCGTCGTGGTTGAAGCCCGGCGACGGGATGCGGTCGCGCGACTGGACGATCTCCAGCGCCTGCTGGTGCAGGGTCTCGTAGCGGGGGTCGCCGCGCAGCACGCCGAGCGAGCGCTCGTTGTGTTCCTTGACCCAGGCCATGGCGCGCTCGCCCTCGACCTCTTCCAGCCACAGGTAGGGATCGGTCGCGTCCGAGCTGGCGAAGCCGCCGCCGGAGGCCTCGGAAGGCGCGGCGGGAGCGGGTGTTGTCTGGGCCATGGCGGCGCTCGAAAGGGCGGTGGAGGCGAGAAGCGCGGCGAGCGCGGCGGTGCGGATCATAGATGGGTCCCCGACGGATACGTCGGGCGGCACCTTACCCGGGGACCGGGGCGCGGCAAGCCGGGCGGTTCGAAGGTTACAGGTTTGTCATGCGCCGGAGCAGCTAAGTGACTGGTGGCTAGTGGCTAGTGGCTGGCCACCGCCTGCGAAGAGGATCGGCCCGCGCCGCCCTTTCGCCGACAGGGAAGCGGCGCACTAGCCGCTTCAGTCGCCTTCGTCGGGAATGCACAGAACTTCGCCGCAGGCCTTGCAGTGGACGGCGTCTGGGTCGTGCTTCTGCAGGCCGCATGTCGGACAGGGGAAGCGGACCTTGTGCGGGCGGAACAGGGTCGAGGCGAGACGCAGGAACAGGGTGATGCCGGTCAGCATGACCACGATCGACAGCACCCGCCCCCAGTTGCCGGGCAGGGTGATGTCGCCGAAGCCGGTCGTCGTCAGGGTGGCGACGGTGAAATACAGGGCGTCTAGATAGCCGCTGATGCCCTCGTGCCGGCCGCGGAAGGTGGCGTAGACGAAGCCGGTGACGACGAAGATGAAGGTCACCAGGGCGGCGAGAGCGCGGGTGATCTCCTCGACCCGGGTGTCGTCCCACTTGCGACCGACCGTGCGCCAGAAGAAGTCCGAGTTGAGCAGGGTCCATAGGCGCAGCAGCCGCAGGAAGCCGAAATTCCCGAGCTGGTTCGGGAACAACAGGGTGCCGAGAATGAACAGGTCGACCCAGGTCGCCGGCTTCTTCAGCCAGTCCCTGATGTCGGTATGGGCCAGGGCGCGGCCGGCCAGGTCGAGCACCAGGATCAGCGCGATCACATAGTCGATCACATAGAAGACGACGCCCGCCTGTTGCAGGATCGGGGCCGCCAGGAAGAAGGCGATGATGGCGAAGTCGACCGCGATGACCGCGAGCCGGAACCGCACCGCCAGGGGCGAAGTGCCATGGTAGAGGTAGCGTAGACGCGCGCGCAGGCGCAGGCCCTCGGCCTTGGGCGCCCCCGGCGTTCCGGCGTCCGCCGCCTTCCGGGCTCTCACCTTCGCCGCCTTGACGGTGACGGGCGACTTGGGCGTCTCGGGACTGCGGGCAGGGCTCATGCGACCAGCGATACTCCGGCTCTTCGCCGTCGTCATCCTCGCTGAAGCTCCGCGGTTGGGGCCGGGCGGTTCCGTGCGTATATGGACGCCATGAGCCGCCCCTTTGTCCGCATGAACGGCGCCGGAAACGCCTTTATCGTCGTCAACGCCCTGGAGCGGAGCTTCCGCCCGGACGGCGACGGCGTGCGGGCCATCCACGCCCAACATCCCTTCGACCAGCTGATCGCCATCGAGCCGTCGGAGACCGGCGACGCCTTCATGCGCGTCTGGAACGCCGACGGCGGCCAGGTCGAGACCTGCGGCAACGCCCTGCGCTGCGTCGGCTGGCTGTTGATGCAGTCGACCGGGCGCGACCGGGTGGTGATCGACACCCTGGGCGGCCCGACCACGGCGACACGGGCCGGTGAGCACCGGGTTCAGGTCGACATGGGTCCGCCGCGGCTGGCATGGGATGAGGTCCCGCTGGCCGAGGAGATGGACACCCGCGGCATCGAGCTGCAGATCGGCCCGATCGACAATCCGGCGATGCACACGCCGGGCGCCGTCTCGATGGGCAATCCGCACGTGGTCTTCTTCACCGACCGCCAGGACGACGCTTTCGTGCGCGGCTCGGGGTCACTGATCGAACACCACCCGCTGTTCCCGGAGGGGGTCAATGTCGGCTTCGCCAACGTCCTGGCCCCCGACCGCATCCGCCTGCGGGTGTGGGAGCGCGGCGCCGGCCTGACCCAGGCCTGCGGCACCGGCGCCTGCGCCGCCCTGGTGGCCACCGCCCGGCGCGGGCTGACCGGACGGCACGCGGCGGTCGAGGTCGACGGCGGCGAACTGCGCATCGACTGGGACGAGGACACCGGCCATGTGCTGATGACCGGCCCGGTCGAGATCGAGGGCACGGGAACGCTTCAGGGGACCCTAGCGGCGTGACGGGTTTCGGCTGGCTTTCCCTGGTCGTCGCGCTCGCGCAGACGGGACCGGTTTATACGCCGCCGGGCTCACACCCCTATCGCGTCTCCTCCGCCTCAATGGAGCCGACCTACCGCGAAGGCGACGTGCTGATGGCCGACCGGCCGCGGGGCGACTGCGGCTCGACCGTTCCGGAAGCCGGCGATGTCGTTATCTTCCAACGCAACCGGACGCCTTGGGTCATACGAGCCGTCGCAGGCCCCGGTCAGACCGTGCAGGTCGTCGACGGCGTCCTCATCATCGACGGGCAGGCGGTCAAGCGGGAGAAGACAGCCACGGCCGCGGCTACCGTGCCGGGGTTCCCGGAGACCATTTTCTGGCGGGAGACCCTGCCGAACGGGCGATCCTACATGACGACGGATTTCGGGCCGGGCCTGGATCTCGACAATACGCTCGAAGTCACCGTCCCCACGGGTCGCTGGTTCGTGGTCGGCGACAATCGGGACAACTCCGTCGATTCCCGCGTCTTTGGGCCCGTCGCCGAGAGCGACTTGTGCGGCGTCGTCACCAAGATCGTGACGGACGACCCGGCGACCGCCCCGAAGACGGAGGTTCCCGCCTAGCGGTGCTTCCCGACCGCCAGCGCCCAGACGGTCGCCGCCACCGGGGCCAGCAGGCCGAGCCAGCCCATCCAGTCCCAGACGCCGTCGCCGAGCAGGGCCGCGATCAGGCCGAACAGGGACAGGGCCGCGATCACCCCCGGAATGGCGAAGATCGCCCACAGGCTGAAGCTCATGAGCCGGGTCATGCCGAAGCCTCGCGGCCGCCTTTGCGCTTGGTCAGCCACAGGTAGATCCCGCTGCCCAGCACCACGATGGTGATCAGGTCGAGGATAGCCCAGAGGATCTTCAGCGGCAGGCCGCCGTAGTCGCCGAAATGCAGCGGCTTCGAGAGCGACAGGACCTTGGCGTACCAGGGCATCGGCTTGACCCCGGCCAGCTCGCCGGTGCGGGCGTCGATCAGGGCCGGGGTGATCAGGTGCTCGGTCAGCGGCGTGTCGCCGTGGAAGAACACCGCGTAGTGGTGGTCGGTCGAATAGGCCGTGCCGGGGAAGGCCACGAACTGCAGGGTCATGCCCGGAAGCTCCTGCTTCGCCCGCTCGACCGCGGCGTCCAGCGAGGCGCGCTCCCCCAGGGCGGCGGGCGCGGCGTTGGCGGCGGCCAGTTCGCTGAGTTGGGTGTCCTTCCAGTAGGCGATGATCGGATCGGCCAGGGTGTTTATGACCCCGGTCAGACCGACGACCAGCACCCAGGCGATCGACACCGCGCCGAGCAGGTTGTGGTAGTCGAGCCAGCGAAGCCGCTTCGTCCGCCCCGTCCGCACCGTGCCGAACGGCAGGCGGCGCATGAACGGGGCGTAGAGCACCACGCCGGAGACGACGGCGGCGACGAACAGCAGTCCCATCAGGCCGAGGAACAGCATGCCCGGCAGGCCCAGGAACAGGTCGGTGTGGAGCTGCAGCAGGAACTCCAGCACCGGATGGCCGGCGACCGGGGGTGCGGCGTCGCCGCTGGTCTGGTCGATGGGCTGGAAATTATAGGCGCCCGGCGCGGCGTCGGGCGCGTTGCTGGTGACGTTCACCACCGGCCGGTCCTCGTCGAAGCTCATGAAGGCCGGGACGTCGCCGGGATGGCGCGACAGCGCGGTCGCCAGCACCTCGTCGAGGCGCAGCTTCGGGCCGTCCGGATTGGCCGCCTCCCAGCCGGCCGGCATCAGCACCTCTTCCAGCTCGTGGGTGAAGACGAGCGGGAGGCCGGTGATGCAGAGCATCAGCAGGAAGACAGTGCAGACCAGGCTGGTCCACTTGTGGACCCAGCTCCAGGCGCGGATGGTTCCGGCCTTCACGGGCCTCAGAAGTCCACGGACGCCGAAAGGACGAAGGTCCGCGGCGAGCCCAGCACCAGATAGTTGGCGCCCGGATAGCCGCCGGCGGAGGCCCAATAGTCCTCGCCCGCGACGTTCTCGATGCGCGCGCGCAGCACCACCGGCTGTTCGAGCGGCAGGGTGTAGCGAGCGCCGATGTCGAAGCGGGTCCAGTCATCGATCTGGAGCCCGTTGTCGGCCCGGGCCTGCTGCTCGCCGGTGTAGACGGCGCGGGCCTCGAGCGTCAGGGCGCGGGTGGCGTCCCACTCGACATTGAGATTGCCCTGGACCTCGGGCACGCCGATGGCGGTCTTGCCTTCCAGGGTCGGATCGAGCGCGCCGGTGATCTCGGCGTCCGTCAGCGTCAGGCCGCCGAGCAGGCGCACGCCGTCGACGGGCTCGCCGTAGACCGACATCTCGACGCCCTGGTTCTGTTGCTCGCCGCCGGCCCCGTAGGTTCCGGTCTGAACCGCCGGAGGCGTGGGGGGCGGGTTCAGCGTGAAAGATTCGCTGGGCAGGCTGATGCGGAACAGGCTCACGGCCCCGCCGAAGCGCCCCGAGTCGTATTTGACGCCCGCCTCGATCTGCTCGCCGCGGAAGGGATCAAGCACCTCGCCCTGGTTGCTGACGGGGACCCCGTTGACCACGGCCGGAGCCGTCTTGCCGGGGATCAGGGCCTCGGCGTAGTTGCCATAGAACGAGATCTGGTCGGTCGGCTTGTAGACCAGGCCGAGCGCCGGGGTGATGGCGTCGCCCTCATAGCCCGACAGGAAGGCGCCCGTGTTGTAGTCGTAGGTCCGGGTGTCGATCTTCTGGTAGCGGGCGCCGAGGATGGCGATCAGCCGGCCGTCGAGGAACTCGGCCTTGTCGGCCAGGGCGAAGCTGTGGCTCCGGACCCGCTCGGTGACGTGCGGGTCGTCCATCGAGCCGCCGACGAAGAAGTCGGCCGCCGGGCGCGGCGCCGGGAAGGGATCGTAGAGATCGCCTGCGAAGCCGGCGAAGTTCGAGAAGGCGTAGGCGTTGCGCGACTTGGACTGATAGGCCGCGCCCGAGGCGACGAGGCTGTGGCGCACCGAACCGGTGGTCAGCTGGGCGCGGACGCCGAAATCGGTCGAGACGATGGTGTCTTCGCGGGCGTTGTCGAAGCGGTAGGCGGAGGTGACGCCCGCGGCGTCGGAGGTCGGGTTGGCCAGAACGTTGCGCTCGTCGCCGTTGCGGGCGCCGACGGCGGCCCAGGCGGTGACGTCATCGGTCAGATCGAACTCGCCGCGGATGACGCCGAACAGCTGCTGCTCGTCGGTGTAGGTCCAGGGCTGGGCGAAATTGGTCGTCGCGTCCGGAGCCGCCGGCACGTCCAGGGCGCCGAAGGCCGGCGTAACGCTCGGGCGCGGGGCGTCGATGTGATTGTCCTGATAGCCCACGTCCGCCGCGAAGCGCAGGCGGTCGCCGCGGTAGTCGAGGCCGAGGGCCGCGACCTGCAGGTCGACCTGCTGGGCGTCGATCGCGCCTTCGCCGAAGCGGTGGGCGAGGTTGGCGCGGATCCCGTAGTCGTTGCCGTCTCCGAAGCGGCGCGACATGTCGAGCGCGCCGTAGAACTGGCCTTCCGGTTCGAAGCCGGCGGTGGCGCGGGTCAGGGGTTCGTTTCCGGCGCGCTTGGGCACCAGGTTGAAGGCCCCGCCGACGCCGCTGCCGCCGGGGGCGGCGCCGTTGAGGAAGGCGGTGGCGCCGTGGAAGACCTCGACCCGCTCAAGCAGCTCGGCGGCGACGTACTGGCGCGGCAGGATGCCGTAGACGCCGTTGTAGGTCATGTCGTCCGAGAACACCGGGAAGCCGCGGATGACGTACAGCTCCTGGAAATTGCCGAAGCCCTTGGCGATGCGGACGGCCGGGTCGTTCTGCAGCACGTCGGCGACGCTGCGGGCCTGCTGATCACGGGCCAGGGTCTCGGTGTAGGCGGTCGTCGAGAACGGCGTGTCCATCACGTCGAGCGCGCCGAACATGCCGACGCGACCGCCGGTCGCCACCTGGCCGCCCGGATAGGCGGGGCGCAGCGCGACCTGGGAGCCGGTGACCACGACCTCGTCCAGTTCGTCCGGCTGGGCGTCCTGAGCCAGGGCCGGAGCGGCGGCCAAGGCCACCGCGGCGGCGGTCGAGGAGAGGAGAAGAAGCGAACGGAAAGTCACGGGCGTCAGCCTTGGCGGCAGTGTTGAGAGCGCGTCGCAGTAACAGTCGCAATCGAGCGTGGCAATCAGACTCGCCCGCGACAGGACGTTGCACGGCGGCATTGTGTCCTTCTGGCCTTCCCTGGCGTCAGCGGTTGTCCCCTTCCCTCCCCCGCTCTAGGAACAAAGCCATTCTTCAGAAGACGCCCAGAGCCATGCCCGACCTGACCGACAAACAGACCTTCTCCGACGAGGACGCGCTGGACTTCCACCGCGAGCCCACGCCCGGGAAGATCTCGATGGCCCCGACCAAGCCGATGGCGACCCAGCGCGACCTGTCGCTGGCCTATTCGCCGGGCGTGGCCGTGCCGGTGCTGGCCATCGCCAAGGATGCGGACAAGGCCTACGACTACACTTCCAAGGGCAATCTGGTCGCCGTCATCTCCAACGGCACCGCCATCCTGGGCCTGGGCAACCTGGGCCACATGGCCTCCAAACCGGTGATGGAAGGCAAGTCGGTGCTGTTCAAGCGCTTCGCCGACGTCGACAGCTTCGACGTCGAGGTGAAGACCACCGACCCGGAAGAGTTCGTCACCGTCGTCAAGAACATCGGGGACACCTGGGGCGGCATCAATCTGGAGGACATCAAATCCCCGGAATGCTTCCAGATCGAAGCTGATCTGCAGGACCTGCTGGACATCCCGGTCTTCCACGACGACCAGCACGGCACCGCCATCATTTCGACCGCCGGCCTGATCAACGCCTGCCACATCCTCGGCAAGAAGCTGGAGGACGTGAAGGTCGTCCTCGCCGGCGCCGGGGCCGCGGGCCTGTCGTCGATCGGCCTGATGAAGGCGGCCGGCGTCCGTCAGGAGAACACGGTGATCGTCGACCGCGACGGCGTCGTCTACAAGGGCCGCGACCACGTCGACCAGTGGAAGGCGGCGCACGCCACCGACACCCATCTGCGTACGCTGGAAGAGGCCATGGTCGGCGCCGATGTCGTCATCGGCCTGGCCGCCAAGGGCGCGATCACCAAGGAGATGGTCGCCTCGATGGCGCCCAATCCGATCATCTTCGCCATGGCCAATCCGGACCCGGAGATCACCCCGGAGGACGTGCTCAGCGTGCGCAGCGACGCCATCATCGCCACCGGCCGCTCGGACTACGCCAACCAGGTCAACAACGTGCTGGCCTTCCCCTACCTGTTCCGCGGCGCCCTGGACGTGCGCGCCCGCCGCGTGAACCACGAGATGAAGGTCGCCTGCGCCCAGGCCCTGGCCGCCCTCGCCCGCGAAGACGTGCCGGACGAGGTGGCCGCCGCCTACCGCGGCCGCAAGCTGAAGTTCGGCCGCGACTACATCATCCCGACCCCGTTCGACCCGCGCCTGATCTGGTTCATCCCGCCCTTCGTCGCCCAGGCGGCCATGGACTCGGGCGTGGCGCGCAAGCCGATCGAGGACATGGACGCCTATCGCGCCGCCCTGCGCCGCCGCCTCGATCCGTCCGCGGCGCTGATGCAGACCATCTCGGGCGCCGTGCGCGCCGCCCCGAACAAGCGCGTCGTCTTCGCCGAGGGCGAGGAGACGGCCGTGATCCGCGCCGCCTGGGGCTTCAAACAGGCCGAGCTGGGCACGCCGATCCTGATCGGCCGCGAAGAGCTGATCCGCAAGAACGCCGCCGAGGTCGGGCTGAATTTCGACGACATGGGCATCGACATCGTCAACGCCCGGGTCAGCGACCGCAACGAGGAATACACCGACTGGCTGTACGCCAAGCTGCAGCGCCGCGGCTATCTACGCCGCGACGTCCAGCGGATGATCAACCAGGACCGCAACTACTTCGCCGCCGCCATGTGCGCGCGCGGTCAGGCGGACTGCATGGTCACCGGCGTGACCCGCAACTTCAACATGGTGCTGAAGGAGGTCCGCCGCGTCCTCGACGTCAAGGACCGCATGATCGGCATGTCGATCCTGCTGGCCAAGGGCCGCACCCTGTTCGTCGCCGACACCTCGATCCACGAACTGCCCAACGCCGAGGAGCTGGCCGAAATCGCCATCCAGGCGGCCGACACCGTGCGCAAGCTGGGCAAGACGCCGCGCGTCGCCTTCCTCAGCTACTCGACCTTCGGCAACCCGCCGGGCGACCGCGGCGAGAAGGTCCGCGAGGCGATCCGCATCCTCGACCAGCGCGGCGTCGACTTCGAATACGAGGGCGAGATGCCGCCGGAGCTGGCGCTGGATCCGGAAGCGCGCGCCGCCTATCCGTTCATGCGCCTGACCGGCCACGCCAACGTCCTGGTCATGCCGGCCATCCACTCGGCGGCCATCTCGACGCGGCTGGTGCAGTCGCTTGGCGGCGCGACCGTGATCGGCCCGCTGCTGGTCGGGCTGGAGAAGTCGGTGCAGATCGTCTCGCTCAGCGCCTCGGTCAGCGAGATCATCACCGCCGCCACCTTCGCCGCCTATGAGGACGGCGCAGGCGGGGAGGACTGAGGAAGGGACGAGGGACTAGGGCCCCTGGTCCCTCAGCTCGCCTTGGCGAGCTTTCGCCGCTCGAAGGTCAGCCGCACCCACTCGGCGATGCAGAAGACCACGGCCAGCAGGCCCAGCCAGGCGGCGATGGCGAACATCGGCGCATAGCCCTGGGCGTCGACCAGCTCGCCCAGCGGCGCCCGTCCCAGGGTGCCGATTAGAAGCGCCAGCGAGATGAAGACCGCGAACTGGACTGCGCCGAACGTCCGGTTCGCGAGAGCCGACAGATAGGCGACGAAGGCGGCGCCCGCGAACCCGCCGGCGATGTTCTCGCCCGCGATGGCCAGCATCAGCCGGGCCAGCGGCTCGCCGATGTGGAAGGCGCCGAACAGGTCGTAGAGGCCCGTCGTCTGCATGAAGGGGCTGATCACCGGCGCGCCGAGCGCCAGATCCATCATCAGAAGATTGGTCGCGGCGGACAGGATGGCGCCGATCAGGAGGCTCCACATCCGGCCGATGGCCAGCAGCGCCCAGCCGCCCAGCGCGATGCCGACGATGGTCATGACCACGCCGAAGGTCTTGGAGGCCAGAGCCACCTCGGCCTTGGTGTGGCCCAGCGCGCCGCCGGCGTCGCCCATGTAGAAGGGGAAGGCGAACGGGCCCCAGACGCCGTCGGTGATGCGGTAGGTCAGGATCAGGCCAAGAACGATCACTGCTCCCCATCCGAGGCGACCCATCAACTCGACCAGCGGGGCCAGGATGGCGTCGTAGAAGGTGTCCGCCAGCTTGGGCGTTGCGGAGGCCTCGGCCTCGGTCGCGACGCGGCCCTTCCACACGATCAGGCCGGCCAGCGCCGCGGGCAGAAGGACGGTCGCCGCGACGATCCAGGGGCCCCAGGCGGTCGTAAAGTCCCCCGCGCTCGGGGCGGGCGAAGTGGTCAGGGCCGTGACCATGAAGCGGACCAGCATCCACGCCGCCCAGGCCCAGGCCGCGAGGGTGGCCACAAGGACGGCCAGGCGCAGGCTGGGGGAGCCGCGACGCTGCTTCGCCACAGCCGCCTGCGAGCTCGGCGCCGGTTCGGGCGCGATCAGGGTGCCGAGGACGCCGAGTCCCATCAGGATCGCGGCGGTCAGGAAAACGCCGGGCCAACCGATCGCGGCGGCCAGGAGCAGGGCGCCGGCGCCGCCGGCCAGGGCGGCGGTGCGGTAGCCCAGCTGATAGATGGTCGACAGCAGGTCGATGGGAAGGGTCTCGTCGGCCACCTCGATCCGCCAGGCGTCGATGACGATGTCCTGGGTGGCGAAGGCGAAGGCGCCGAGCGCCGCCCCCATGGCCAGCGGTCCCAGAACCCCGGCGCCGGGATGCGACAGCGCGACCAGGCCCAGGGCGGCGGCGATGACGACCTGCAGCACGAGCAGCCAGCTGCGCCGGCGGCCCAGGCGCTTGCCGATAAGCGGCGGGGTCCAGCTGACCGCGGGCGACCAGAGGAAGCGGAAGGCGCCGAACAGGCCGATCCAGCTGAGGATGCCGATGGTGGCGACCGGGATCTTCTCCTCGGTCAGCCAGGCGTTCAGCGTTCCGATCAGCATGGCGAACGGCAGGCCGGCCGAGAAGCCGAGCAGAAGCATGGCCAGGGTGCGGCGCTCGCGGAACGCGGCCTTCAGGACGCCCAGCCCCTTGGGTTGAGTCTGCAGGGCGGCGACCTCCGAGGCCGGCGTCGTCGTCTCGGTCATGTGGCGATCCTCAGGGGCGACGCCCCCGAGGCGCCCTTTTATGCGACGGCGACCTTGGCGCGCTCGGCGCGGTTCGTCCAGCGGGCGAGCGCCGAACGCAGGGCGTCCAGCTCCAGCGGCTTGACCAGATGGTCGTCCATGCCGGCCTCGAGGCAGGCGCGACGGTCCTCGGCGAAGGCGTTGGCGGTGAGGGCGACGATCGGGGTTTCGTCGCCGCGGGCGCGGATGGCGCGGGCGGCGCTGGGGCCGTCCATGCCGGGCATCCGCATGTCCATGAAGACGAGGTCGTAGCGCGCCCGCTTCAAGGCGTCGAGCGCCTCATAGCCGCTGGCGGCGGTCTCGACGGCGCAGCCCTCGCGCTTGAGCAGGGTCGAGGCCAGCAGGGCGCCGACCGGATTGTCCTCGACCAGCAGGACGCGGATGCCGGAGAAACGGGTCATGGCGACGCGGTCGTCGTCGGGCAGGGGCGCAGGCGGCGAGCCGGGCTGGATGGTCTGGCGCGAGCCGGCGGCGGCGAGCACGCGCTCGGCCAGGGAAGCGCGGCGCAGCGGCTTGATCAGATAGCCGTGGAAGCCCGAGCCGCGGTAGCGGGCGATCAGGTCGCGCTCGCACGGCTTGAGCAACACGATGGCGCGGGCGTCGTTCGGGCGCGGGGCCAGGCCGTAGCCGCTGGGGCGGGCGGCGTGGTCGATCAGGACCACGGACGCCTTGGAGTCGACGGCGCCGCCCGAGGCCTCGATCTGGGCCTCGGCGGCGGTGCGGACGAACTCGTCGCGTGTGACGATGGCGACCGACTGGCCCTCCAGCGGTCGACCGCGGTCGGCGGCGCCGGAGACGGCCGGGAAGACCGCCTCGAAACGGAAGCGGGCGCCGGGGCCGCCTGGGCGGTCGGCGACGGTGACGGTCCCGCCCATGGCGACGGCCAGCTTGCGCACCACAGCCAGACCCAGACCCGCGCCGCCGAAGCGGCTGGCGTCCGAGGCGTCGACGTGGCCGAACTCCTCGAAAATGCGGCTGCGCGCCTCGACGGGCACGCCCGGGCCGGTGTCGTCGACGATGAAGGCCAGCTTGGGCGCCTTGGCCGAGCCGCCGCAGCGCTCGACCGTGATGCGGACCCCGCCCTCGTCGGTGAATTTCACGGCGTTGCCGGCCAGGTTGAACAGCACCTGACGCAGGCGACCCTCGTCGGCCATAACGTCGACGGCGTTGGGAGCCACCGACCAGGCGATCTCAAGACCACGCTCGTGGGCCTTCGGGCTGAGCAGTTCGGCGACGCCGCGGACCAGGGCCTCCAGGTCGACCGGGGCGGAGTCGAACTCCAGCCGATCGGCACCGAGACGGGCGTAGTCCAGCAGGTCGTTGACCAGGCCGAGCATGTGTTCAGCGGAAGAACGGGCGGCGTCGATATAGGCGCGCTGGGCGCCGTCGAGGCGGGTGCGGGACAGCAGGCCGAGCATGCCGATGACGCCGTTCAGCGGCGTGCGCATCTCATGGCTCATCAGGCGCAGGAACTGCTGTTCGGCGCCCTCGGGCGGCGGGCCGTCCGTCTGCGGATTTTCCGGAATGGTCTTCGATTTCTTCGACATCGCACGCCCCTCTGGAACGGCGACCATCCATCGAAAAGGTTTAAAGGCGGTTCAACCGGGTCGGTTAAGGAAGAGTCGATCGCGGATGCTCTCGTCCGGTCGCCCGGCCTTGAGTTGGCCGACGTAGAGGTCGAGCCGGCCGTCGCCGTCGAAGTCGGCCAGGGCCAGGGCGATGTTGGGCCCCGCGGCGCGCTCGCTCATCACTGCGTCGGATACGTCCGTGAACCGCCCCTGCCCGTCGTTGAGCCAGACCGTCAGCGGCCCATGCTCGCCGCGCACCAGGTCGAGATCGCCGTCGCCGTCCAGGTCGCCGAAACGGGCGACGAGGGTCGTCCCGGTCTCAGCCGGGATGCGGGCGGCGGTCTCGTCGGTGAACCGGCCCGTCCCGTCGTTGATCAGCAGCTGATCCTGGGGCGCGCGCTCCTGCCAGCCGACGTGACTGAAATAGAGGTCGAGGTCGCCGTCGCCGTCGACGTCGGCAGGGGTGACCTTGCGGGCCTCGACATTGCCGGCATCGGGCAGCCGGGCCGAGGCCTCGACGAAACGGCCGCGCCCGTCGTTGATCCAGAGCGCATGGCCGCCTTCCTGACCCAGCACCACATCGACATCGCCGTCGCCGTCGAGGTCGGCGAACTCGGCGTCCTGGGTGACGCGGTCCTCGGCCGGGGCGCGGGCGGCGGTGTCGTCCGTGAACAGGCCGCGGTCGTTGATGAGAATTCGATCCTGGCCCGCGCCGGCGAGGATCAGGTCGAGATCGCCGTCGCCGTCGATGTCGGCATGGGCGACGGCGTCGGCCTCGATGTCCGGCAGGGGCGGACCGAAGATGCGCGCAAAGGTCCCGCCGCCTTCGCCCCGGTAGTATTCGTGGACGTTGGTGCGCCCGAATTTCACGTCGTCCTCAGCGACGATGATGAGGTCGAGCACGCCGTCGCCGTCGAAGTCGGCGATCGAGACGTCCTCGCTGTCGTGGCCCGCGCCGGGGAACTGGAGCTGCGGCGGGCCGCCAGCCAGCTCCTCGACGGTCAGCGGCGGGACGCGGTCCGAGGCGTCGACGAAGCGGCCGCCGCCCTGGTTGAGCAGCAGCTTGTTGAGGCGAAACTCCTGCGGGATGACGAGGTCGAGATCGCCGTCGCCTTCGAGGTCGGCGACGCCGACGTCCATGCTGTTGCGCAGCGTCGTCTCAGGCAGATGGGTGTCGGTGACGTCTTGCAGCCGGAAGCCGGGCGATTGGGCCCAGGCCGGAGCAGCGGCGAAAAGGCAGGCTCCGAGGAGCAAGGCGGAGCGGAGCGGCGCGGGCGACAGCATGGCGAGGTCCTCCGCGCTCACGCTAACCCCGATGCCGGTCCCGCCGCCCATGACAAATCGGTAAGCCCCGATCAGAAGGCCGCGACGCCGTCCCGCCGCGCGGTCTGGCGGTCGAAGTCGGCCTGGGCGTCCAGGGCGGCGCGGCGATACACCAGGGCCTCGGCGATGTGCCGCCGCAGCACGCCGTCGACGCCGTCGAGGTCGGCGATGGTGCGGGCCAGACGCAGGGTCCGCGTCCAGCCGCGCGCGGTCAGGCCGCCGGCCTCCCCCGCCCGCATCAGCAGGGCGCGGCCTTTCTCGTCGGGGGTGGTGAAGCGGTCCAGCAGCTCGCCCGACAGCCGGGCGTTGACCCCCTGCGCCCGGGCATCCTCCCCTTCGAGCCCGACGGCGCGCAGACGGTCCTCATGCAGGGCGCGGGCGGCGGCGACGCGGGCGGCGGCTTCGGCCGTGCCCTCCGAGGGCGCCGGCAGGGCCATGTCGGCGGCGGTCACCGGCGGCGTCTCGACGGTCAGGTCGATGCGGTCGAACATCGGGCCGGAGATGCGGTTCTGATAGTCGCGTTGGCAGCGCGGGGCCTTGCCGCAGGCCCCCTTGCCGCCCCCGCCGAGGCCGCAGCGGCAGGGGTTCATAGCCGCCACCAACTGGAAGCGGGCGGGATAGCGGACGTGGGCGTTGGCGCGGGCGACGACGATCTCGCCGGTCTCCAAAGGGGCGCGCAGGCTGTCCAGGGCCTGGGCCGAATACTCGGGCAATTCGTCGAGGAAGAGGACGCCGTTGTGGGCCAGCGAGGCCTCGCCGGGCTTGGCCTTGATGCCGCCGCCGGTCAGCGCCGCCATCGAGGCCGAGTGGTGCGGGCTGCGGAACGGCCGCGCCCGGGTCAGGGCGCCCCGGTCGATCAGACCGGCCACCGACCAGACCATGGAGGTCTCAAGCAACTCCTGCGGCGTCAGCGGGGGCAGGAGGCCGGGCAGGCGCGCGGCCATCATCGACTTGCCCGAGCCGGGCGGGCCGACGAACAAGAGGTTGTGGCCGCCGGCGGCGGCGATCTCCAGCGCCCGCTTGGCGCTCTCCTGCCCCTTCACCTCGCGCAGGTCGGGGACCGGCGGCCCCATCCGCACCGGCCCCGGCTCGGGGGGGCGCAGCACCTGGCTGCCGTTGAAATGATTGACCAGGCCGATCAGCGAGCGCGGGGCCAGGACCCGCACGTCGCCGGCCCAGGCCGCCTCGGGCCCATTGGCTTCGGGACAGATCAGGCCCAGGCCGAGGGCGCTCGCGGCCACCGCCGCCGGCAGGGCCCCGCCCACCGGAGCGATCTGGCCATCGAGCCCGAGCTCGCCGATGGCGGCCCATCCGTCGAGAGCGTCGGGGGCGATCACCCCCATGGCCGCCATCAGGGCCAGGGCGATCGGCAGGTCGAAATGGTTGCCCTCCTTGGGCAGGTCGGCGGGCGCCAGATTGGCGATGATCCGCTTGTTGGGCAGGGCCAGGCCGATGCCGGCGAAGGCCCCGCGGACCCGCTCGCGGCTCTCCGCCACAGCCTTGTCCGGCAGGCCGACGATGGCGAAGACCAGCTGGGTCCCCTCATTGCCGACAAGCTGCACCTCGACGTCCACCCGCCGCGCCTCGACCCCGTCGAAGGCGACCGTCAGCACCCGCGCCGCCATTCCGTCCTCCCGGCAACCCAGAGAGAACGAAACACGAACTAATCAGCTTTGCAATAGCAACGTTATGCGGAGCGACGCCGTTCAATGGCGTCCCACATCAGAGCCGCGGCGTCGACGCCGGTGAAGCGCTTCAGTTGCTGGGCGCCCGTGGGCGAGGTGACGTTGATCTCGGTCAGATAGTCGCCGATCACGTCGATGCCGACGAACAGCAGCCCCTTGTCGCGCAGGGTCGGGCCGATGGCGGCGCAGATCTCCTTGTCGCGCGGGGTCAGCTCGACCGGCGCGGCGGTGCCGCCCACGCGCAGGTTGGAGCGCACCTGGCCTGACGGCGGGATGCGGTTGATGGCCCCGACCGGCTCGCCCTCGATCAGGATGATCCGCTTGTCGCCCTTCTCCACCGCCGGGATGAATTTCTGGATCACCAGCGGATCGCGGCTTCCCACCGCGTGGATTTCGACCAGGGCTTCGAGGTTGGGGTCGCCGGCCTTGAGCCGGACCACGCCCGAGCCGGCGGCGCCGTGCAGAGGCTTGAGCACCACGTCGCCGTGGCGGGCATGGAAGTCAGAGAGGGCGACCGGGTCCGAGCTGATCAGGGTCGGCGGGGTCAGGCCGGGGAAGCGGGTGACCAGGAGCTTCTCGGGCGCGGAGCGCACCTCGGACGGGTCGTTCACCACCAAGGTGTGCGGGTGCACCGTCTCCAGCAGATAGGTGGCCGTGACATAGGCCATGTCGAAGGGTGGGTCCTGGCGCATCAGGATGACGTCGACGTCCGAGGCCAGATCCAGCTTCACCTCGTCGCCGGCCGTGACGTGGTCGCCCGCGGTCTGGCGCAGGGTCACCGGGCGGGCGCGGCAGTAGAGGCGGCCGTCCTCCAGAGCCAGGGTGCGGAAGTCGTAGACCCAGACCGGATAGCCGCGGTTCTGGGCCTCCATCGCCTGCAGCCAGGTGGTGTCGGACTCGATATTGACCGCCTCGATGGGGTCCATCTGGATCGCGACTCTGAGCATCGGCTGTCTCCGGTTAGGGCAGCTTGGCTAATGGGCGCCGGGGCGACGGAGCGCAACCCTCGGGGGCCGGCGCCGGGACAGTGATGAGTGGTTAGTGATTAGTGGTTGGCCGGCAGGGGCGGACGCCGCCGGCCCCGAGCCGCCCCCGTCGACGACCCAGCAGCCACTAATCACGAACCGCTGATCACTGGCCGGGCTCAGACCCCGGCTTGTCGAGCGCCGCTAGTTCAGCAGCAACCGCACCCGGTCGACCGAGATCTTGCGGTGGACCTCGGACGGGTCGTCCAGGGTGCGGGCGCGGGACAGGGCTTCCAGGGCGCCGGTCAGGGCCCCCTGCTTCTCGCGCGCGGCGGCGACGTCGAGCCACGGGCGGTGATCCTCGGGGTCGAGCAGGGCCCGGCGCAGGGCCGAGCGCTCGGCGCCCTCGAAGTCCTGCGCCTTGATGGCGCGGCTGAACAGCACGTTCTGGAGCCGGATCAGGGCCTGGCGGTCGCTCACCGGGGCCATCAGCACGTCGAGCCGGTCGGCGACATGCGGCGTCAGGCCGGCGCGCAGGGCGCGGCGAGTCAGCTCCGACGGCAGGACCAGTCGGCCCTGGCTGAAGGGATCCAGCGCCACCGGCCCCTCGGGGGTCTCGACGCGGAGCAGGAAGTGGCCGGGGAAGTCGACGCCTTGGGCCTTGATCCCGGCTCGACGGGCCGCGTCGAGGTAGAAGACCGACAGGGCCGCCGACAGGCCGCGACGACGCTCGGCCACGTCGATGATGTCGGTGTTGCCCGGGTGGTCGTAGTTGAGCAGGTCGCCGTTGAGGCGGAGGTCGCTGGCCATGGTCTCGGCCAGGGCGTCGTCGGGGCTCTCGCTGCCGATCCGCTCGCTGAGCCGCTCGGCGGCGTTGCGAGCCAGGGTCCGGACCGGTTCCGGATCGCGGAACGGATAGTCGTGGATGGCGCAGGCGAGCGCGGCTTCCAACAGAGGGAAGTCGTCGTCGTCGGCCCTCCCGGCCTCCGTCAGCAGAAACTCGGCTTCGTCGCGCGTCACCCGCGCATCCCCTCTAACCAGGAACAACGCCGCGACGATGGCGCGGAACCCGTCCGGGGGCCAGCGCCACCATATCAATTCTCAGCACATGTCCGGCCAAGCTGGGTCTTTGGCGCAACAGTGAGCGACCCGCCGACAACAGACGCTCGTACTGTTTGGTCGTCAGGCAGGTCAGGGCCTGATCCAGGGTCGCGCGACTCTTGACCTCTACGACGGCCAGTACCTTGCCGCGGCGAGCCAGGATGTCGATCTCGCCGGACCGGGTCTTCAACCGGAAGCCGAGAATCTGGTAGCCGCGCAGCATCAGCAGCGCGGCGGCCAGCCATTCCGAGCGGTGGCCGGCGCGATGGGCGACGGCGCCGAGTGCCTGACGCCAGGGACGAACGGTCCGCGCGACCTTCGGCGCTTTCAGCCGGGTCGGCGGACGGCCGCTCACCGGCCCTGCAACCCCAGCGCCCGCTTGTACAGCGGCTTGCGCGGCAGGTTCAGCGCCTTGGAGACCTCCGCGGCGGCCTCGCCAGGAGGCAGGCGGGTCATGGCCTCTTTCAGTGCGGCGTCGGCGTCGGCTTCTGAGGCGACCTCGGCCTCGCCCGGCCCGACGACGATGACGATCTCGCCCTTCGGCGACTGGCAGCGCGGATCGACGGCGAGTTCCGCCAGCGAGCCGCGCACGCACTCCTCATAGAGTTTGGTCAGCTCGCGGGCGACGGCGGCCGGGCGCGGACCGAGCACGGCGGCCATGTCGGCCAGGCTGTCGGCGAGACGCGGGCCGCTCTCGAAGAAGACGAGGGTCTGGCGGCCAGTGCGCAACTCCTCCAGCGCGGTGCGGCGCGCCCCCGACTTGGGCGGCAGGAAGCCCGAGAACAGCACGCGGTCGGCGGGCAGGCCGGCGATGCACAGGGCGGCCAGCAGGCTCGACGGGCCGGGAATGGGATGGACCGGCAGGCCCTCGGCGACCACCGCGCGGGCGACGACATAGCCGGGGTCCGAGACCAGGGGCGTGCCCGCGTCGGAGACCAGGGCCACCACCGCCCCCTCGCGCAGCCGCTCGATAGCCAGCTCGGCGGCGCGGGCCGAGGCGTGGTCGTCGCATCGCTCCAGCTTCGCCTTCAGCCCATAGGCTGTCAGCAGCTTGGCGGTGACGCGGGTGTCCTCGGCCAGCACCAGGTCAGCGGCGGCGAGCACGTCGAGCGCCCGCAGGGTCATGTCGCGCAGGTTTCCGATCGGCGTCGCCACCAGATAGAGGCCGGGCGCGACAGAGCGCGGCGGCGGGGCGGTCGGCGGGAAGAGCGAGGCGTCAGACATCGGCGGGACCGTGACAGCGCAGGCCGTTCGGCTCAAGGGCGGGCTTATTCCTTCTCCCGATGGGAGAAGGTGGCGCGCAGCGCCGGATGAGGGCCGGCTGTTTGCGTCGGCGGGAGCCGCCGCTCCGCCAGTGACGCGGCTACGCCGACTACGCCCGGTCGACCCTCACCCTTGAGCGCAAGGACGACGGCTCCGCCGCCGTGCGCTCAAGCCCTCTCCCAATGGGAGAGGGGCGTTCAAGTCAGCAGCGCCTTCAGGACCCCGTCCAGCACAGGGCGGCCGGCCGGCGTGGCGGCGACGCGGCCCTCGGCGAGGGCGAGGAAGCCGCCGGCCAGCAGTTCCGCGAGCGCCCCCTCCCGGGGGGAAAGATCGAGTTCCTCCAGCGTCGCCAGCGGCACGCCCTCGACGGTGCGCAGGCCGAGCAGAATGCGCTCCTCGGCGGCCTCGGGCGGGGACTGGGCCTCCCGCTCGGACCAGGGCGAGGCGGCGGCGACGCCGGCGATGTAGTCAGCGATGCCGCGGCGAGCGACGGTGGCGGTGCGGGCTTTGTGCAGGGTCAGGCGACCGTGGGCGCCGGGGCCGAGGCCGAGATAGTCGCCGCCGCGCCAGACATGGATGTTGTGCGCCGAGCGGGCCGCGACTCCGCGGGCGTGGTTCGACACTTCGTAGGCTTCGAAGCCAGCGCCCTCGAGCACGGCCTGGGTGGTCTCGTACAGGGCGGCGGCCAGGTCCTCGTCGGGCGGCGTCCAGGCCCCGCGCGCCACGGCGCGGCCGAAGGCGGTCGTCGGCTCGATCGTGAGCTGATAGGGCGAGACGTGCTCGAAGCCGAGGTCCAGGGCCTCGCTCAGCTCGGCCGACCAGCCGTCCACTGTCTGGTCCGGGCGGGCGTAGATCAGGTCGATGGACAGGCGCGGGAAGGCGCGGGCGGCCGTGGCCACCGCGCGGCGCGCCTCGTCGGCCGAGTGGTTGCGGCCAAGGAAGGCCAGGGCCGCGTCATCGAAGGCCTGCACGCCCATCGACAGCCGATTGACCCCGGCCGCGGCCAGGGCGGCGAAGCGGTCGGCCTCGGCGTCCGTCGGATTGGCCTCCAGCGTGATCTCGATCGGGCCGCGCGGTTCGAACACGGCTTCCGCCGCCGCGATGATGCGGCCAACGGCGTCCGGGTCCATCAGCGAGGGGGTGCCGCCGCCGAAGAAGATGGAAGCCAGGCGTCGCGGCCCAGTCAATACGGCCTGGGCCTTAAGGTCGGCGAGGATGGCCTCCACCAGGGCCGCCTGCTCATCGCCCCGCCCCCGGTCGCGCACGACGTTGAAGTCGCAATAGGGGCAGATGCGGGCGCAGTAGGGCCAGTGGACGTAGAGGGCGACGTCGCTGCCGGGATCGGGGATCATGAAAAGTGATTAGTGGTTAGGGGTTAGTGGATGGCTGGGGTTCTTACGGATCCGATGCGACCACGGACAGCGACGCATCGAACCACTAGTCACTAACCACTATTCACCCTGCGGCCCCTACTCCATGAGCGCCTGTTTGAGTTTCTCGAACGCCAGGGCGCGGTGGCTCAGGGAGTCCTTCAGGGTCGGGTCCATCTCGCCGAAGGTCTCGGTCTGGCCGTCCGGCAGGAAGATGGGGTCGTAGCCGAAGCCGCGGTCGCCGCGGGGCGGGAAGACCAGGATCCCATGGACGACGCCCTCGACCACCACCGCCGGGCCGTTCGGCCAGGCCACGGCCAGGGCCGAGGTGAACCAGGCGCGGCGATCATCGGAGCCGACTTCCTCCAGCCGCTCCTCGACCTTCTTCATCGCAAAGCCGAAATCCTTGTCCGGCCCGGCCCAGCGGGCGGAGAAGATTCCCGGCGCCCCGTCGAGAGCCGCGACGGACATCCCGGAATCATCGGCCAGAGCGACCTCGCCGGACAGGTCCGCGGCATGACGCGCCTTGAGGAGCGCATTTCCGGTGAAAGTCGTCTCGGTTTCGTCCGGCTCGGGCAAATTCAGGCTGCCGGCGGTGACGACCTCGTAATGTCCGTCCAGGAGGGCTTCGATCTCGCGCGCCTTGCCCGGATTGTGAGTCGCTGCGACCAGCCGCATGCCCTTGATTAACTTCAACATTGTGATCCCAAGCCTGGCTGAAACAATTCATTGCGGATGTTTAATATCGTTAAACGATATGTAACATGACTTCCCACCCCGCACGTCCTATCTATTATCTCAAGAACGGACGCCGCGACGTTCCTCGAAACCGCCCTCCCCGGCAATATCGATGCAGCGGCACAACAAAAGAGGGGTGAAAAATCCCCTCACTCAGGACCGACGGAGAAGACAAATGAATACCCTGAACGCTTCGATGTTCATCGAAAAAATCGGCTACGGCGTCATCAATGCCTGCCTGCTCGCCGCCCTGCCGACCGCTCTGATCGCCACCCTCGTCCAGGCCCTGTGATCCCTTTTCGGTTCACCGGAGCTTTGACGATCCGCATGACAGACGCGAAGAATAAGACCGCGCGTGGGTTCGCCGGACCCCGCGCGGCGATCGCGCCCTGATTTCCGGCCCGAAAGGTCCGCCGATGCGCTTCCCGAAGACGCCGACGCTCGGGATCCGCACGCCTGACCTCCCCCATCTCAGCCTGGTCTCGATCTCGAGCATCGCCGGAACGGCCTGCTCGGTCGCCTTCTGGGTGCTCGCCGTCGGCGCGGTGCTGATTCCCGCCGCCGTCCTCGGGCTGAAACTGCTCTCGCCCGATGCGGTTCTGACCGCCGGGACCGGCGAAGACGCCATCCAGTTCTCCTTGCCGTGGGCCTATGTGCTGCTCGTGGCCTCCGCCGCCTTCGCCTATCTGGCCATATCGGCGCTGATCTTCCGCCTCTTGATCCGCATCGTCGCCACCCTGCGCGTCGGCGATCCCTTTCATCCGCGCAATGTCCGCCGACTGCACCAGATCGGCGCCGCCTTCGCCTCGGTGACCCTGGGGGTCTGGATCGGCCAGTTCGTGGTCGCCCGCGCCGTGCGTGGCGCCATGCCGTCGCCCAGCCTGTTCGACCTGATCACGCCCTCCTTCGCCGTCGTCATCATCATCGTGGTCGCGGAGGTTTTCCGGGAGGGCGCGCGGCTGAGGCACGAGTCGGAACTGACCATTTAGAGTGGGAGCGCGGTCAGAAGGCTCCGCCTTCTCGACCCGACGCGCTCCGGGGTTTTGAGTCTGCGTACCGGCGCTGAGGGGCGCAGGATTTTGGGGGCCCCGAGTTGGGCCGAACTTGGGAACGCAGCGGTCGACCGGCCGCTATGTTGAATATAGAGACGCTTCAATGGCCATCCGCGTACAGCTTGATCGCATCCTCCTCGAACGGCGCATGTCGCTGACCGAGCTGGCGGATCGCGTCGGCGTGACCGTGGCCAATCTTTCGATCCTCAAGACCGGCAAGGCGCGCGCGATCCGTTTCTCGACCCTGGACGCCCTTTGCCGCGAGCTGAACTGCCAGCCGGGCGACCTGCTGGGCCAGACGCCGGGGCCGCAGGATCCCGGCTCCGACGAAGATCCCGACGGGAACGCGCCCGGCACGACATGAGCCGGCGCGACGATCTCACGCCTGACGACCGTCGCATCTGGGCCCGCGTGGCCGGATCGGTGACGCCCGCCGTCCGCAAGAAGGCCCTGCGCATCACCCCGGGCGCCCTCGAGGTCGAGCCGCCGCCCGCCCCGCATCCGACCGGCAAGGCGAAGCCGCGCCCGGCGGCCGTTCTACCGCCCTCGGCCGTCCCCGCCCCCGCTTCCGCGCAGCGTTCGCGCGGCGTCCCCGAAGAGCTGGAGCCCCGGCGCAAGCGCCGCCTGTCGCGCGAACGCGATCCGATCGAGGCCAGGATCGACCTGCACGGCTACGGCCGCTTCCAGGCCCAGGACGCCCTGACCGCCTTCCTGATGGGGGCGCAGGCGCGCGGTTATCGCGCCGTGCTGGTGGTCACCGGCCAGGGCCGCCGCGGCGGCACGGGCATCATCCGCGCCTCGGTGGGCGAGTGGCTGCAGTCGCCGGCGTTGCGCGGCGTGGTCTCCGGCTTCGCTCCGGCCGCCCGCCAGCACGGCGGCGACGGGGCGCTGTATGTGACGATCCGGCGGGGCTAGGCGGTTCGGGAGGCATGCCCCTAGAAGTTCAGCCCGCTCTCGACTTGTGCTTGAGCACGGAACAGACCTCGGCGCCGAACCCCATCGAGGTTTCGACGCTGAACGTTCCCGTCCCGGTGAAGTAGTGGCACCGGAAAGTGGGAATGACGCCGTGGCTTTCTTCAGAGGTTTTGGGCAGCGGCGGGCGTGATGTGTCCGTCAACCAGAACAGCACGCCATGGCTGGATAAGACGAGGGCGCCGTAGAGCCCAATCACCGCCGCCAGCACGAGATACCGCTTTCTGAATCGCTTCAATCGCCCGCCCCCCGGCGGACAGTCGCGCAGCATGCGGTCAAGGCGTAAACTGGAGCCTTCACCCCAGAACCAGCCCCGCGTCCTTCGCCAGCGTTTCCAGCGACGTCATCGGGCGGGGGCCCCAGTGGGCGATGACTTCCGAGGCGGCCAGGGAGCCGAGCTTGGCGGAATCTTCCAGCGACAGGCCCCGGGCCAGGCCGAGCAGCAGGCCGGCGGCGTACTGGTCCCCGGCCCCGGTGGTGTCGATGACCTTGTCTACGGGTGCGGCCGGGACGGCGACGCGCTGGTCGCCCGAAATGACCACCGAACCCTCGGCGCCGCGGGTGACGGCTGCGACGTCGACCATGGAGGCCAGGCGGGCGGCGGCGGCGTCGAAGTCTTCGGTCTCGAACAGGGCGGCCAGCTCGGCCTCATTGGCCAGGACGATGTCGGCCGAGGCCTCGATGAAGGCCAGCAGCTCGGCGCGCCAGCGGGCGACCACGAAGGTGTCCGAGAGGGTGATGGCGACCTTGCGGCCGGCCGCGTGGGCCGCGGCGGCGGCGGCCTCGAAGGCGGCGCGCGCCGGGGCCGGGTCGAACAGATAGCCCTCGAGATAGACGATGGCCGAGGCGCCGACGACGGCCGGGTCTATGTCGGCCGTGGTCAGCTGGTTGGCGGCGCCGAGGAAGGTGCACATGGTGCGCTGGGCGTCGGGGGTGACGTTGATCATGCACACGCCGGTGGCGTGGCCGGTCGACGCGCCGTCCTTGAGCGGCGGGGTGGCGAAATGGACCCCGGCGGCGGTGATGTCGTGGGTGAAGACCCCGCCCAGCTGGTCATCGGCGACCTTGCCGATATAGGCGGCGCGGCCGCCCAGCGAGCCGACCCCGGCGACGGTGTTGCCCGCCGAGCCGCCCGAGGCTTCGACCCCCGCCTGCATGGCGGCGTAGAGGGCGGCGCTCTGCTGGGCGTCGACCAGCTGCATCGAGCCGGCGACGAGGCCCTGGGCCTCCAGGAAGGCGGGCTCACAGGGAGCGAGGACGTCGACGATGGCGTTGCCGACGGCGCAGACGTCATAGGTGGGGAGCTGGGTCATGGGCGCGCCATAGCGGGCGGGACGCGGAATGGCCAGCGGCGTGAGGCGTGGCGAGTGGCGAGTGACGAGTGACGAGCGACTGGATCTCGATACCGCTGCGATTCTCGTCGTCGGGGTGAACCTCGCCACTCGTCACTCGCCACTGTCGAGGTTACACCCGGCGCATGACCCGTATCGCCGTCCTGACCCCCGACCCCGCCGATTCCTCCTACGCCGGCCAGTGGCCGCAGGTGCTGGAGCGGCTGGCGGGCGCCCTGGCCGAGGCGGGGATCACGGTCGAGCCGACGCCGTGGACCGACCACATCGCCGACGCCTCGCGCCTGCTCGACTACCCGCTGGTTTTGCCGGTGATCGTCTGGGGCTACCACCGCGACCACGGCCGCTGGATGCAGGCCTGCGAGACCTGGACGAAGGCGGGGGTGCGGATGCTGAACCCGGCCGAGGTGATCGGCTGGAACTCGGACAAGAGCTACCTCGGCCGCCTGGCGGAGAAGGGCGTCGCCATCCCGGACACCGTCTGGGTCGAGGGCGTGACCCAGGCCGACGTCGACGCCGCCTTCGACCGCTTCGGAACCGACACGGTGGTGGTCAAGCCGCGGGTGTCGGGCGGGGCCTGGAAGACCCTGCGACTTTCACGGGGCGAGGCGATGGTGGACCCGCCGCAGGGCCCGGCGATGATCCAGCCCTACCTGCCGACCATCGAGACCGAGGGCGAGACCAGCCTGCTGTTCTTCGGCGGAAAGCTCAGCCACGTGGTCAACAAGCGGCCGGTCTCGGGCGAGTTCCGCATCCAGGTCCAGTTCGGCGGCCAGTACGTCGCCCTGCCCGAACCGCCCGCCGAGGCGCTGGCCCTGGCCCAGCAGACTCTGGCCGCCATCGACGAGGACCTGCTCTACGCCCGCATCGACATGGCCCCCGCCCCGAACGGCGGCTGGCGGCTGATGGAGGCCGAACTGATCGAGCCGGACTTCTACCTCGGCTCCGCGCCGGAGGGCGGCAAGCGGTTCGCGGAAGCGGTGAAGGCGAGGCTGTAACTCGACCACCGCTCACCCCGGCGAATGCCGGGGCCCAGATCCTATGGCGCAGGCGGTCGGCATCACGAGCGACGCTCATGGAGCCCACTTTGAGCCATCGCATCTGGATCCCGGCATTCGCCGGGATGCACGGTGAGATATCCACCCCGCTTCTCAGGCTCGACGCCTTAGCAGAAGCACGCCGACAATGGCGGCCGTTCCGGCGGCCCCAATCGCAAGATGAAGCGCCGCGGCGACGTAGGCAGGCGCCGCGAAAAGAATTCGGGTCTCGCGAGCCGAATAGGCCGACGCCATTTCGCGCGTCAGTCCCGGCAGCGAAACCTCTGCCTCGATCCAGACAAAGGACGCGGACGCTAGGCCAACGACGGCGCAAGAAATCGCCAAAGCGATCGCGAGGTAGTATCCGGCGGCATCCTCGCGCCGAGATAATGCGGCCGCCAACGTGCCTGACCCTGCGAGCGCCAAGGCTATCCAGGCGGGGATCGACTGGCCGATTGCGTAGCGAGCGACCTCCAGAACTTCGAGCTGAGGAGACCAGAGCCCGGCGGCGACCGCCACTCCGACCATGGTCGCCGCTACGACACTGACCGCAACGCCGAAAACAACACTGCGAAGATCGGTGCGCCCCGCCACCTCAGCCCGCCTCCCCCAGCGCCTGAAGCCCCGCGCGGCTCGGGCATAGGTCGCTGATCACGCAGGCGCTGCACTTCGGCCTGCGCGCCGTGCAGGTGTAGCGGCCGTGCAGGATCAGCCAGTGGTGGGCCTTGGGGAGCCACTCCTCGGGGACGACCTTGTGCAGCTGAGCCTCGACCTTGTCGGGCGTGCCGGCGTTGGCGAGGCCGAGGCGGTGGGAGACGCGGAAGACGTGGGTGTCGACGGCGATGGCCGGTTCGATCCCTAGCTCATTCAGCACCACGCTGGCGGTCTTGCGGCCGACGCCGGGCAGGGCCTGCAGGGCGTTGCGTTCGAGCGGGATTTCGCCGCCATGCTGCTCCAGGACGATCCGGCTGAGCGCAATCACGTTACGCGCCTTGCCGCGATAGAGGCCGATCGAGCTGATGTATCCAATCAACCCTTCCTCGCCGAGCGCCAGCATCCTGGCCGGCGTGTCGGCGACCTTGAACAGCTTGTCGGTGGCCTTGTTGACCCCGACGTCGGTGGCCTGGGCCGAGAGGGCGACGGCGACGACCAGGGTGTAGGGACTGGACCAGTTCAGCTCGGTCTTGGGGTCGGGCATGATCGCCGACAGCCGCTCGAAGATGGTCTCGACCCGGTCCTCGTCCGGCGGCCAGCGCAGCACGGGCACCGAGGCGCCGGTCATCACCGCGGGGCGTTTGGGCCCCGGCCCCGGGACGCGAGACAACGGCTTGATCTTCGGCTTGGCGGTGACGGGCTTGGCCATGCCCGACCGATACCGCGTTTCGCGGCGGCGCCAAGCGTCCCATTCACAACGACAAACGGCCGGGCGCGAGGTGCTCAACGACTGGCTCAGGACGCCTCGCCCAGCCCCAGCGCGGCCAGCGCCTCGTCGGCCGCCCGCTCGCCCTCCATCCACGCGCCGTGCGCCGTGCCGTAAAAGGCTTCGGCGGTCGCTTCCCCCGCCAGGAAGATACGGTTCTCGACCGAGCCCTTGAGGCGGCGGCGGGCGTCGGCGCGGCCGGGGCGGGCGTGGGAATAGGCCCCGCGGGACCAGGGGTCGGCGCCCCACATCGTCGTGGCGACAGGCTCAAGGCGCCGACGCATGTTCGAGCCGAGCAGGTGGACCAGTTCGTCCGTCGCGAAGGCGAGAAAGGCGGCTTCGCCCTCGGCCTCGAGCTGGCGGGCGATGTCGCCGCCGAACCAGGCCTCGATCATCGGCCGGCCGAACGGGCGCAGGTGATAGCCTGCGGTGTCCGCGGTGTCGGTGCGGCCCCACAGCTGGCTGTCGGGCGGGAAGTCGTCGGCGCCGGCGACGGACAGGTGCAGTTTGGACGCCAGTCCCAGCGGCAGGTCGGCGGCGGCCTCGGCCAGGTCGGGCAGGGGCGGATCGAAGCGCAGGACCTCCGCCGCCAGCAGGTCGGTGGGCAGGGTGACGATGACCGCCCGCGCCTCGACCACCCCCTTGGCGGTATGGAGTTTGAGCGTCGGCCCGGTGCGGTCGATCCGGGTCACCGGGCAGTCGAGCACCACGGGAAGGTTCGCGCCCAGCCGCTCGACCAGGCGGCCATAGCCCTCCGCCACCCGCCAGTTCACCCCGGTGTCGCGGTAGGCGTCGTAGTCGCGGATCGAGACCTCGGCGAAGCGGGCCCCGTTGAGCGCGCCGGAGATGGCGTCCATGCGCGGGTTCCAGCGGTCGCCGGGCTCGAAGAGGATCGAGGCCGGACCCTCCTCGCCGCGAGCGGCGGCGTCGGCGACGCGGTCCTCGAAGGCGGCGAAGGCGGCGCGGAACTCGGCCTGTTCGGCCTTGGACATCTCATGGTCGAAGGCCTGGCGCTCCCAGGGCGGCGGGGTCTTGTTCAGCGTCAGACCGAGCGCTTCAACGCGGGCGGCGAGCGGGTTCTCGTCGGCCGAGTGCAGCCAGCCGCAACCCATGTCGAGACCGAAGCCTTCGGCGGCGAGCGTCCAGGCCCGGCCGCCGATCCGGTCGCGGGCCTCGAAGACGGCGAGGCTCAGCGGACGGCCGGACAGGCGGCGCGTGGCCGCCAGGCCGGCGGCCCCGGCGCCGATGACGGCGATGTCGAATGCAGCGGGAAGGTCTGTGGGCATCATCAGGCTTAACGGCCCGAAACATGACGTGTTGCGGCGCCGAAACAAGTCGGGTTGATTTTTGGACAGTGCTGTCCATTTATGCGCCACCTCCCTCCGATCGCCTCCCCCGAGTTCGCCGCATGACCCTCTCCCCGGTTCAGAAGAAGCGCCTGCCCCTGCTCGTCGCCGCCGTCGTGGGCCTCGCCCTCGTCGTGGGCGGGGTGATCTGGTGGCAGGGCAAGCAACGCTGGGAGGCGACCGAGAACGCCTTCGTCGCCGCGGACACCACCGAGGTCAGCCCCCAGATCGACGGCTATGTCGTCGAGGTGCTGGTGGCCGACAACCAGCGCGTCGAGGCCGGCCAGGTGCTGATCCGTCTCGACGACGCCGACGCCAAGGCCAATCTGGCCCAGGCCGAAGCCAATCTGGCCGCCCTGCAGGCCGGGGTTCAGAACGTCGATGCTCGCGCCGAACAGGAGCAGGCGATGATCGCCAGCCGCGCCGCCGCCGTGAGCCAGGCGCAGGCCCAGGCCGACCTGGCCCGCCAGCAGGTCGCCCGCTACGGCCAGCTGGCCGAGAAGGGGTGGGTCTCCCAACAGCGCATCGAAACCGAACGCGCCGGCGTGCGCACCGCCCAGGCCAGCGTCGCCGAGGCCCAGGCGGCCCTGGTCGCCGAACAGCGCGCCGCCGGCGTGCTGGGGTCGACCCGCGACCAGTCGGTGGCCTCGGTCGACCAGGCTCGCGCCGCCGTCGACAAGGCCCGCATCGCGCTCGACCGCACCGTCATCCGCGCGCCCGTGTCCGGCGTCGTCGGCGCCCGCGGCGTCCGCGTCGGCCAGTACGTCCGCCCGGGCGGGACCATCCTGTCCATCGTGCCCCTGGGCGACACCTATGTGGTCGCCAACTTCAAGGAGACCCAGCTGGGTCGCCTGCGCATCGGCCAGGAGGTCGAAATCAAGGCCGACGCCTTCAAGGGCCAGCCCCTGACCGGCCATATCGACAGCTTCGCCCCGGCCACCGGCTCGGAATTCGCCCTGATCCCGATCGAGAACGCCACCGGCAACTTCACCAAGATCACCCAGCGCGTGCCCGTGCGCATCCGCGTGGACCGTCGCGACGGCGCCGCCGCCCTGCGCCCCGGCCTGTCGGTCGAGGTCAAGGTCGACCTGAAGAGCGCCGGCGGCGCCAGCTTCGCCGAGGCCGCCACGGCGCCGGTGCAGACCGCCTCGCTGGGCCAGTAGGGCTCACAGGGTCAGACCGATGACCGCCACCACCCTCGACACCGCGCCGGCGGCCCCGCCCGCCGCCGAGCCCAAGGTCAACTGGACCATTCTGCTGCTCGGCTTCGCCGGCATGGTGATCGGCCAGTTCATGGCCATCCTGGACATCCAGATCGTCGCCTCGTCCCTGCCCCAGATCCAGGCGGGCGTGGGCGCCTCGGCCGACGAGATCAGCTGGATCCAGACCGCCTATCTGATCCCCGAGGTCGTGATGATACCCCTATCGGGGTATCTGTCCCGGCTGTGGGGGACCCAGAAGGTCTTCCTGATCTCCTGCGCCGGCTTCATGCTGATGAGCGTGGCCACCGGCATGTCGTCCTCGATCGAGGCGATGATCTTCTTCCGGGCGCTGCAGGGCTTCGTCGGCGGGGCCATGATCCCGACCGTTTTCGCCGTCGCCTTCACCGCCTTCCCGCCCAAGCAGCGCATCACCGCCAGCGTCATCATGGGGCTGATCGTGACCCTGGCCCCGACCGTGGGACCGACCCTCGGCGGCCACCTGACCGAACAACTGAGCTGGCGCTGGCTGTTCTTCATCAACGTCCCGCCCGGGATGCTGGTGCTGTTCCTGGTCGGCCGCTACGCCAATTTCGATAAGGGCGATCCGAGCCTGGCCAAGGGTTTCGACTGGTGGGGCCTGGCCTTGATGGCCAGCTTCCTGATGAGCCTGCAGTTCGTGCTCGAGGAGGGCTCCAAGAACGATTGGTTCGCCGACGACCAAATCCTGCTGCTGGCTGTCGTGGCGGCCGTCACCGGCCCGGCCTTCATCTGGCGGACGCTGACCTACTACAATCCGATCGTCGAACTGCGGGCCTTCAAGAACCGCAACTTCATGGTCGGGGTGGTGATGACGTTCACCGTCGGCGCGGCCCTGTTCGGCGGCACCTTCCTGATGCCGCTCTTCCTCGGCCGGGTGCGCGGCTATTCCGCCGCCGAGGTGGGCACCACCATGGTCGTCTCCGGCCTGGCCATGTTCGCCACCGGCCCGTTCGCCGGGCGGCTGGTGCGCGCGCTTGATCCGCGCATCCTGATGTTCACCGGCTTCATGATGTGCGCCTGGGGCATGTGGGACGCCCACGCCATCACCAGCGAATGGGGCTTCTGGCAGTTCGCCGGCGTCCAGGCCCTGCGCGGCGTCGGCGTCATGCTGGCCATGATCGCCTCGCAGCAGGTGACGATGTCGACCCTGCCGCCGCACATGGTCAAGAACGCCTCCGGTCTGGTGAACCTGTTTCGCAACGTGGGCGGCGCCTTCGGCCTGGCCATCCTCAACACGTCGCTGACCACCAATACGGCCCGCCATATGAGCGACCTGACCCAGGCCATCCCCAACACCAACATCGCCATGCAGGGGATGATGGCGGGGATGCAGGAGCGCTTCAGCGACTCGATCGACCCGGCCGGAGCGGCGATGAAGGCGATGTACGGCATGCTTCAACAGCAGGCGACGACCCTGGCCTTCGGCGACGCCTTCGCCATGCTGGCCCTGGGCTGCGCCTTCGCGGCCTTCGTCACCCTGCTGGCCAAGCCAGTGAAGACCCCGGCGGGCGCGCCGCCGGTGGAGGCGCACTGATGCCCCGCATCGCCGGACAGGTCGACGAGACCAAGACCGAGGCCATCCTGGAAGCGGCCACAGCCCTGTTCCACGAGAAGGGCGCGACCGCCTCGATGGAGGAGATCGCGCGCCGCGCCGGGGTGTCCCGCCAGACGCTGTACAACCGCTTCCCGTCCAAGATGGAGATCGGCCGGGCCCTGGCGGCCCGACGCTCGGACGCCATCAGCGCGCCGCTGCGCACCGGCGGCGATCCCGAGGCGGTGCTGACGGCCCTGGCGCTCGGCATGCTCGACAAGATCATCGGCAAGGACGGCAAGGGTTCGATGCGCGGCGTCGCCATGCTGTCGCCGCACGCCCCCGACGTCGCCGCCGCCATCTATGAAGCGGGACCGGCCGAGAGCCTGCGCCGCCTCGCCGCCTGGCTGGCCGTTCAGGACCGCGACGGGCGACTGTCCGTCCCCGATCCGGCCGCCGCCGCCGAGATGTTCGCGGGCATGGTGCTGGGTCACGGTCATCTGCGCGCCATCCTGGGCGTGGCCCACCCGAGCTTCGACCCCGAGGCGCGCGCCCGCGAGACGGCGCGGCGCTTCCTTCGCGCCTTCGCGGGATGACGGGACGAAAGGATGCGTCTAGGACGCTCCCAGTACCCAATTTGAGAGCCTGTCCATGCTGATCCACCTGTCGTCCTGGCCCGAGATCGACGCGGCTCTCAAGACCACCAAGACGGTGATCGTGCCGATCGGCTCCAACGAGCAGCATGGCCCGACCGGCCTGCTCGGCACCGACTGGTTGTGCCCCGAGATCATCGCCCACGCCGCCGAGAAGCAGGACGCGAACCTGGTGGTCGCGCCGACCTTCAATATCGGCATGGCCCAGCACCACCTGGCCTTCGCCGGCACCATCAGCCTGCGCCCCTCGACCTTCATGGCGGCGATCACCGACTGGACCCATTCGCTGGCCCGGCACGGCTTCGAGCGGATCTATTTCCTCAACGGCCACGGCGGCAACGTCGCCACCATCGAGGCGACCTTCTCGGAGATCTACGCCACGCCGTCGTTCCAGAAGCGACCGTCGCGCATCGTGCTGAAGCTGCGCAACTGGTGGGACCTGCCGGGCGTCACCTCCCTGTGCAACCGCATGTTCCCGAAGGGCCATGGCATGCACGCCACGCCGTCCGAGATCGCGGTGACCCAGGCGGCCTATCCGGACCGCATCAAGACTGCGGACTACAGCCCGCAGATCGCGCCGCTCGGCCCGATCCGCGACGCCCTGGACTACCGCGCCCGCTTCCCGGACGGCCGCATCGGCTCGGATCCGGCCTTGGCCACCCCCGAGAAGGGTCAGCAGATCATCGACGCCGCTGTCCCCGCCCTGCTCGCCGACGTGGCGGAGTTCTCCAACGAAGTCTTGCCGGGCCTCTGAAAGGGGCCCAAGGCTAGGGCATGACACCGATCGACAAGGCTATTCGCACCGGGCGCCGCCTGACCCGCAACGCCTCCTCGGCCGCCGCCACGGCGGTCGCCGGCGGCGAGACGCTGCAGGCCGCGGGCGACGTGATCAGCGCCCGCCTGGAGATGATGGCCGCAGGCCTGGCCGATCCGCGCAAGCTCGACCTCAAGGAAATGGCCTTGATGGGCTCCGAAAAGGTCGAGGCCCTCTCGGCCTCCGCCTCGGCCATGGCCCGGAGCCTGGGCGACATCGGCGGCCGCGTCGGCGCCAGCCTCATGACCGAGGCGGGCCTCGCCTCCCAGGCGGCGACGGCCATGGCCTCGGCCGGCAGCCCGGCCGAGGCCCTGCAGGCGCAGTACAGCTATGCGGTCGGCTGGTGGGGCCGCGCGGCGGGCCAGATGCTGGCCCTCAACACCGAACTGCTGAAGGGCCACGCCAACGCCCTGCGGCCCATCCACCAGACCGCCGTCGCCAACGCGAAGCGGCTGAGGAAGTAAGCGTCTTCGCCAGCGCAAATTCGATGTCGCGCTTGTAGCCGGCGAAATGTAGCGCTTTGTCGACTACCGGAACGGCGGCTCGTCGAAGGCGCGGAGCTTGCGGCTGTGCAGGCGATTGCCCTCGGCGCGCAGCAGGTCGACGGCGTGGATGCCGATCTGCAGGTGCTCCGAGATCGAGCCTTCATAGAAGCGGTTGGCCTGCCCTGGCAGCTTGATCTCGCCGTGCAGCGGCTTGTCCGAGACGCAAAGCAGGGTCCCGTAGGGCACGCGGAAGCGATAGCCCTGGGCCGCAATGGTGGCGCTCTCCATGTCGATGGCCACGGCCCGGCTCTGGTTGAAGCGCAGGGCCGATTTGGAGTAGCGCAGCTCCCAGTTCCGGTCGTCGGTTGTGACCACCGTGCCCGTGCGCAGGCGCCGCTTCACCTCTTCGCCCGGCGCGCCCGAGACGATCTTGGCCGCGTCGTAGAGGGCGCGTTGGACCTCGGCGATCGAGGGGATCGGGATGTCCGGCGGCAGCACCGCGTCGAGCACGTGGTCATCGCGCAGATAGGCGTGCGCCAGGACGTAGTCGCCGATGGTCTGGGTCGGGCGCAGGCCGCCGCAGTGGCCGATCATCATCCAGACGTGCGGGCGGGTCACCGCCAGGTGGTCGCAGATGGTCTTGGCGTTGGACGGACCGACGCCGATGTTGACCAGGGTGATGCCTTTCCAGCCCGGCGCGGTCAGGTGGTAGGCCGGCATCTGGTGCTTCTTCCAGGCGGCGTCGGTGATGGCCTGTTCCGGGTTCGGCGTGTCGCGGGTGATCACCACCCCGCCGGCGCAGGACAGGGTCTCGTAGGGGCTGGCGGGATCGGCCAGCTGGGCGCAGGCCCAACGGACGAACTCGTCGACGTACCGATTGTAGTTCGTGAACAAGATATAGGACTGCACGTCCTCGACGGGCGTGCCCGTGTAGTGGCGCAAGCGGGCGAGGGAGAAGTCGGTGCGCAGGCCGTCGAATTGCGACAGCGGGAAGTCCTCGGCCGGATCAAACAGACCGTCGGAGATCTCGTCGCCGATGTGGGCCAGGTCCGTGGTTGGGAAATAGCGCGCGACGGCCGCCGTCTGGCTGCGGTCCAGGACCACGTCCGAGCCGTCCATCACATAGGGGAAGGGGATCTCCTGATCCGAGGGGCTGACGTCGAAGGTCGCGCCGTAGTCCTGCTCCAGCAGGCTGAGCTGCTCAAGCAGGTAGGGGCGGTAGAGCTCGGGGCGGGTGATGGTCGTCGAATAGACGCCGGGGCGCGACAGCCGGGCGTAGGCCCGGGTCTCAAGGTTGGCGGGGCGATCGCCGAACCAGCTGACGCGCAACTCGGGATAGGAGAACAGGCCCTTGGCCCGAACCTCGGGGTCCGGCCGCTCGCCCGTGTCGAGGAAGGTGCGCACCGCGTTCCGCAGGCTGGCCACCGATTGATTGTAGAGCGTTTCAAGGCGGTCCAGCGCCGCCGGGGCCGTCATCGGGCCATTCTTCGTATCTGTCATGGCCTCCGATAACGGAAGAAGACGACATTGGCGAGACAAGCAGCGTGACGGTTCGTGTCAGACAAGCTCGCGGCGAAGGAAGGCCGTGACGTCGTCCAGCACCGGGGCCTTCTTGCGGAACAGGGGCGAGAAGACCGCGAGCATGTCGGGGTGGGTGAGGCCGCGATAGAGTTTGGCCTCGCAGCGGCCGCCGGCGGCGCGCTGGCGCTCGCACAGGATGGTGGTGTCGACCGACTCGACGACGACATCCGCGGTCCCATGACCGAGCCAGAGCGGCGGGGCGTCGGCGCGGACGAAGGCGACGGGCTGGGTCAGGGTCAGGTCGGGGGCGCGGCCGAAGGCGTTCTTCGAGGCCGGCACATCAAGGGGCAGGAAGTCGTAGGCGCCGGACAGACCGACGGCCGCCTTGATGACGTCCGGCGCGCCGGCCGCGGCCATGTAGCGACGATCCAGGGCGATCATCAGGGCCAGATAGGCGCCGGCGGAATGGCCGATGACGGCGAGTCGGGCCGGATCGCCGCCGAACCCCGCCGCGACTTCGGCGACCTTGGCGGTCGCGCGGGCGGCGTCCTCGACGAAGGCCGGGAAGTGGACCTCGGGGACCAGGCGGTAGTCGGGCACGGCGACGACGAAGCCTCGCGCCGCCAGCGCCTGGGCGGCCCAGCCGTACAGGCCGCGCTCGCCCGACTCCCAGCCGCCGCCGTAGAAGAAGACCAGCACGGGCCGGGGCGCGGCCGCGGGCGCCGTCGGCGCCCAGACGTCGAAGCGCTGGCGGGGGTCGTCGCCATAGGCCAGCCCCTCGGCGACCCGGCGCACCCCGCCATCGCGCGGGGCCACGGCATTGAGCAGACCCAGCGGCGTGCAGGCCGCGACGAGGGCCCCGAGCGCGGGCGCGAACAGTCCTCTGCGGGTCATGGCCCCTCTGATCCGACGCAAGACCGACAGGAGTGGCACGAAGGCCGGCCTCCGCTCAATCACCGTGTGTTCGAGATCAAGGCGCCGCAGTTGGCGTCCTCGGCCAGGCCGGGGTCGACGAAGGGCAGCAGGGCGGCGAGCGGATGCACCAGGGCCGCCAGGCCAACGGCCAGCCCGGCCTGCGCCGCCACCGGACCGCCTTCGATGCCGACCTTCGGCTTGGTCAGGGGGCCGCTGACCAGAATCGGCGACCACAGGCTGACCAGCCGCGCCTCCTTGGGTTCGCCGTCGATGCGCAGGTTCATCGTCTCAGCCCCGAGGTCGATCGTCCCCGAGCCGTGGGCGAAGACCGGGGTGGTGTCGATGACGAAGGTCGTGGACGTGGCCGTGCCGCCGCGGACATCGAAATTGGCCACCGCGCAGCGGATCTCGGCGGTGGAGTCATCGTCGTTGAGCAGCTTGAACAGGCCGGCGGTGGCGTTGATGCCGAGCAGTTCGGCGAAGGCGGAGCGCATCCGACCCTGCGGCACGATCAGGCTCATCGTCCCCTTCGACCCGGCCGCGAAATCGCGCACCGAGGCGCCTGAGCCTTCCAGCTTGGCTCGCCCGAGGGCCCGGCCGGTGACGGTCGGGACGCCGCCGCGAGCCGGGATGATCGACTCCAGCGGATAGCCGCGGAGCCGGAAGTCGACGGCGCTGTAGGGCACAGCCTTGCGGGCGTCGATGCGGGCCGTGCCGTTCAGCTCGCCACGGCTGAAGGTGAAGGCGACGGGGTCGAGGTTGAGGACGCCGGACTTGAGGTCGGCGCCGAGATCGACGCGGCGCACCTCCAGGGCGTTCCGCTTCACCGCCCCAGCCTTGTAACGGATGGTCCCGTCCATGACGCGGAGTCGGGTGACGTCGAGCGGCGCATCCGGTAGCAGACGGCCCGGCGCGCCCGACGTCAGGACCGTGTCGCCGCCGGCGACGCGCGGAGCACCGCCCAGGACGGCGGCGAGGTCGTCCAGGTCGAGCAACCGCGAGCGCAGCTCCCCATCGACGCGCCGTCGGCCGTCGACCTTGTTGATACGCAGGTCGCCCGACAGATCGGACGAACCGACCCGGCCGTTGAGATCATTGAGCGTGAACAGAGACCGGTTGCGGGTCAGCTTGCCGCGCAGGCGATAGGGCGGCGTGTTCGGCGTGGTGATGCCGGTCAGCAGATAGAGGTCGGCCAGGTCGCGCCCCTGCAGGCTGAGGTCGGCGTCGAAGCGGCGCAGGTCAAAGGGCCGATTGATCTTGCCGTCGGCGCGCAGGCGCGAGCCGACGCCGGCCACCTCGGCGGTGAACTCATAGGGCCGGTCCCGCTTGATGTTGATGAAAGGCCCGCCGCGCACGGTCAGGGTCAACGGCGTCCGGTTGATGGTGCCGCGGCCGTCGAGGTGGAAGCCGGCGTCGACGTCCGAACCCTCGCGGGCCGTGATCGTCGCCTCGAGCTTGATCTTGCGGTTCTGCTCGTCGAGCGAAACCTTGCCCTCGGTGATGATCAGCCGATTGATCGGCGGCAGACGCATGCCCTCGCCGTCATCCGGCTTGTCGGGGTCCAGCTCCCAGCTCTTGCGGCCGTCCGTGGTCGAAATCAGCACCAGCTCCGGCCGGGTGATGGCCACCCTCGGCATCTCAAGCCGGCCCATCATCAGGGCCCGCAGACGCACGGCCAGCTGCAGGTCCTCGACCTGGACCGTATCGCGCTGCCGCGCCCAATCCGGGCCGCCGATGCGCAGGTCGCGGACCCGGGCCGAGGGCGTCCAGCTGAACAGGTTGACGTCCAGATCCCCGTTGAGCTCGATCTGGCGGTCGTATTTGGCCGAGGCCCAGCGCCCGATCGGCCCCCGCAGCCAGTTCCAGTCGAACAGCATCAGGAAGACGACCACGACTGCAATGAGCGCCAGAGTGACTGTAGCGGCGATCTTCTCCGGTCGGCCCGGCCGCCGGAAGCTGGTGTAGACAGGGTCGTTCTCGCGCACCCAGTCACGCCACTGACGCGCACGGGCGCCGGCCGGGACCAGGGCCCGGTCGCGCAGCGCATGCCAGTTCGGGTTTTCTTTCAATCGCTTGTGCACGACCGGCGCTCCGAGGAAGCCGGTTCAACGCGCGAAAACCGGGAATAGCCTCAGCCCGTTCACGCCCTGCGTTCGCCGAAACGGAAAAGGGCGCCCCAGCAGAGGCGCCCTTCCCTTCATTTTGATCCCAGACCCGGACCTAGTTCGCCGGCTTCAGGTGCTGGTCGAGCCAGCCGAACACCTCGTTGTGCCATTGCAGGCTGTTGGCCGGCTTGAGCACCCAGTGGTTCTCGTTCGGGAAGACGATCAGCTTGCTCTCGATGCCGCGGCGCTGCAGGGCCGAGAAGGTCGACAGGCCCTGGGCGGTCGGAATGCGGAAGTCGAGATCGCCCTGGACGACCAGCATCGGAGTCTTCCAGTTCGAAACGTGGTGGACCGGGTTGAAGCGCTCGTAGCCTTCCGGGTTCTCATACGGCGTGCCGCCGTACTCCCACTCGGTGAACCACAGCTCCTCAGTGCCGTAGCCCATCCCTCGGATGTCGAAGACGCCGTCGTGGTTGACCAGGCATTTGAACGCGTCCGGCCACTGGCCGGCGATCCAGTTGATCATGTAGCCGCCGTACGACGCGCCGAGGGCGCAGGCGTTGTCGCCGTCCAGGAAGCTGTATTTCTGCTGCGCCGCGGCCCAGCCCTTCTGCAGGTCTTCCAGCGGGCGGTCGCCCCAGTGCTGGCTGATCGCGTCGGTGAAGCCCTGGCCGTAGCCGGTCGAGCCGTGGAAATCGATCATCACCACCGCATAGCCGGCGCCCGCATAGGTCGACGGGTTCCAGCGGTAGGACCAGCTGTTGCCGAACGAGCCCTGCGGACCGCCGTGGATCAGGAAGGCGACCGGGTATTTCTGGCCCTCGACGTAGTTGGCCGGCTTGATGACGTAGCCGTGCACCGTCTCGCCGTTCCAGCCCGGGAAGTTGAACTGTTCGGCCTCGCCGAAGGTCTTGGCGTCCAGCTGCGGGTTCACATTGGTGATCTGGCGCGGCATCTCGCGACCGCGGAAGGTCTTCACGAACAGCTCGCTCGGACGCCGCAGGGTGTCCTGGGCGAAGACGAAGCCCGACGCGGTCTGCTGGAAGGCCGAGACGTGGCCCTCGCCGGTGATCGGCACGACGTTTCCGTTGCGCGCGTCGATCGAGAACAGGCGCGTCTGGCCGACGTCGCCGGCGGTGACGTAGAGGGTCCGGCCGTCCTTCGACCATTGCAGGCTGTCGGCCGAGCGGTCCCAGTCCGCCGCCACCTGGCGCACCTGGCCCGAGGCTGCGTCACGCAGGAAGATCGAATATTTGTCGGCCTCGAAGCCCGGGCGGGCCATGGCGCGATAGGCCATGGTCTTGCCGTCCGGCGAGAACACCGGGCCGGTGTCCCAGGCGTCATTGTTGTCAGTCAGGTTGGCGAACTGGCCGGGCGCCGAGACGGCCACCTGATACAGGTCGAAATTGGTGCTCCACGGCTCGCTCGAGCCGGCGTGACGGGCCGAGAAGACGATCGACTGGCCGTCGGGGGTGAAGGTGAACTCGCTCTCGTCGCCGAACGGCTTGGAGGGGGTGTCGCCGTCGAAGCCCTTGGTCACATGCACCGGGGCGCCCGAACCGTCGGCGTTGACCACGAACAGGTGGTTCTGGGTGCCGTCCGCCCAGGTGTCCCAGTGGCGCACGAACATGCGGTCATAGACCTGGCCGGTGGCCGGATCGTCGGCCACGGCCTTGTTGCGGTCGACGGTGCAGGCCAGGTCGGCGCAATCGGGGAAGACGGCCAGGGAGACGACCACCTTGGAGCCGTCGTTGCTCAGGCGGTAGGCGTTGACGTCGAGCGGCAGGTTGGTGACCTGGACCGGGCCCGTGCCGTCCGCGGCGGCGCGCCAGACCTGGCTGGAGCCCGAGCGGCCCGAGAGGAAGTACAGCTGGCCGTTCGAACCCCAGCGCGCGGTGTTGGCGCCGCCCTCGTTGATGGCCAGCTTGCGCGGCTCGCCCGGGTTCCGAAGGTCGAGAATGTAGAGGGCGCCCGAGCGGCGGTTGGCCGCCACGTCGGTCGTGGTCACCGAATAGACCACCCAGCGGCCGTCCGGCGAAACCTGCGGATCCCCGAGCCGGTTGGCGGAAATCATGTCGTTGTAGTTGAAGGCCGGACCGGCCTGGGCGGCCGCCGTCGCGGGCGCGCTGGCGGCAGGCGCCTCGGCGAGGGCGGGAACGGCGGCGGCGAGAGCCAGCGCGGCGCAGGCGCCGGCGAGCAGGGAGCGGTGACGCATGGACGATTTCCTCATGTCTGCGGCGCTTGGCGTAGCACCGCCGGACGGGCGGAGGAAGCGGCCCCGCTACACGGCTATTGAGCGGCCGTGTGGCGCGTCGTCCAGTCGAGGATCTCCTGCTGCCAATCGACCCAGGTGCGCGGCTTCAGCACCCAGTGGTTCTCGTCCGGGACATGGACGAACCGGCTCTCGATCCCCTGACGCTGAAGCGCCGAGAAGGTCCCCAACCCCTGCTCGATCGGCACCCGGAAATCCCGCGACCCGTGCAGCACCAGCATCGGCTTGGACCAGTCGGCCACATAGGTGTTGGGACTGAACTGTCGGTACAGCTCCGGATGCTCCCAAGAGGCGCCGCTGAACTCGGACGTGCCGAAATTGGCGATGTCCATGGCGTTCATCAGCTGGCCGACGTCGAAGACGCCCGCGTGGTTGACCAGGCAGTCCCATGGCGCATTCCACTTGCCGGCGATCAGATTGACCATGTAGCCGCCGTAGGAGGCGCCCAGGGCGCAGGCCCGCTCGCCGTCCATCCACGGATTGGCGGCCAGGGCGGCGGTCCAGCCCTTCTGCAGGTCTTCGAGCGGACGGTCGCCCCAGTGCTCGTTGATCGAGTCGGTGAAGGCCTGGCCGAAGCCCGGCGTGCCGTGAAAATTGACCATCACCACGCCGAAGCCGGCGCCGGTGTAGATCTGCGGGTTCCAGCGATAGCTCCAGCCGTCCGAGAAGGGCGATTTGGGCCCGCCGTGGATGACGTACAGGACCGGATAGGTCCGCCCTTCGACATAGCCTGCGGGCTTGAACACCCAGCCCTGCACAGGCTCGCCGTTCCAGCCGGAGAAGGTGAAATGCTCGCCCTTCGGCAAGTCCAGCCCCGCCGTTGCTTCGGCGTTGTGGCGGGTCAGCGGCTGCGGGCCGTCGCGACCGATCTCGACCAGCTGGGCCGGACCGTCGAAGGTCTCGTGCGCCACGACCAGGCGGTCGCCGACCGCGTCGAAGCCGGCCGCCGTGCCGCGGCCGGTGACGGCGCGAACGGCCCCGGACCGGGCGTCGATCTCGAACAGTTTCTGCTGCCCGTCTTCTGCGGCGAGGGCGTAGAGCGCCCGCCCGTCCGGTCGCCAGCGCAGGCCTCCGGCGCCGCGGTCCCAATCTGCCGCGACAGCGCGGGCGTCGGAGCCGTCCGCGTCGGCGATCATCAGCACCGGCTGGTCGCCGAAGACATTCTCGCGTCGACCCGCCAGCCACGCCAGGCGCCGGCCGTCAGGCGAGAATACCGGGTTGAAGTCGGGGGCGGCGTTTCCCTGCGTCACGTTCACGGCCGGGCCGCCCGCGACCGGGACGACAAAGACGTCCGTGTTGTTTGTATAGGCTTCGGCGCGACCTTGCGTCTGGGTCTGGAAGGCCAGGCGCGTCCCGTCGGGAGACAGGTTGAACTCGCCGTCGTCCCCGAGCGGCCGCGACGGCGCGTCGCCGTCCATCCCGGCCATCAGATCGCGCGGCTGTCCCGCGGCCAGCCCCGATCCGTTCAGGTCGAGCGCGAACAGATGGCTCCGACGGCCATCGTTCCAGCTGTCCCATGGACGCAGCATCTGACGATCGTAGGTGCGGACCGTGGCGGCCGCGTTGGCCTTGAGCCGGTCGCGGCTGCAGGCCAGGTCGGCGGCGCAGTCGAGGAAGACCGGCAGCGCGACGATCAGCGTGCGGCCGTCGGCGGCGAGGCGGAAGGCGGTGACGTCCACCGGCAGGCTGGTGACCTGGGTCGCGGCCTGGCCCTGGGCGTCCATGCGCCAGACCTGACTGGAGCCGCCGCGCGTTGAGAGGAAGTAGATGGCCGTTCCATCCGGCGACCAGCGCGCCGAGCCGACGCCGCCGTCTGAGGCGGGCAGCCGGCGCGTGGCGCCGTCGGCCTCGACGACCCAGGCCGCGCCGACGCCCTTGTTTCCGGCCCAGTCGGTGGTCCGGACGTTGTAGAGGACCCGTCGCCCGTCCGGCGACAGGCGCGGGTCGGAGACGCGCTCCATCATCGCCAGCTGTTGCGGGCTGAGCCCGCCCGCCGCGGTCGGACGAGGATCCGGCGCCTCGGGCGCGGTCTGCGCCAGGGCGGAAACGCCCGGGAGGCACAAGGCGAGGGCTGTCGCACCCGCCAGCAAGCTCATTCTGATCGGCATGGTACGCCCTCCTCCAAGCCTGACACAGGTAACACGGTTCCACCCCCCGCCAAGCCGCTTGCCGTCCGTCGCGGGAGCGGCGACAACCGGCTCGAATGACCGCAGCCGCCCTGACCCCGTCCGGATCCGCCGAACCGCACATCTGCGACGTGCTGATCGCCGAGCGCGCGCCGCGCCTGACCCGCTCGGCGTTCTGGCCCGTGGTTCGGCCGGCGCTCTACAAGCTGCTCAACTATCGCCAGGCCGTGCGCATGGCCGATGCGGTCCAGCCGCTCTCGGGTGCCGAGGCGCTGGACTATATGAGCGACCTGCTGGACCTGAAGGTGTCGGTGATGAACGCCGAGCGCATACCCGCGACAGGCCGCTGCATCATCGTCGCCAACCACCCGACCGGCATCGCCGACGGCATCGCCGTGTTCGACGCGGTGCGGGCGCGCCGCCAGGACGCCATCTTCTTCGCCAACGCCGACGCCCTGCGGGTCTCGCCCCGGCTGGGCGAGGCGGTGATCCCGGTCGAGTGGGTGGTCGAAAAGCGCACCCGCGAGAAGACCCGCGCCACCCTGCAGGCCGCCAAGGAAGCCTTCGAGGCGGAGCGCTGCGTGGTGCTGTTCCCGGCCGGACGCCTGGCCCGGATCGGCAAGGACGGCACGGTCACCGACCCCGAATGGGCCCCGACCGCCGCCTCGCTGGCGCGCAAATACGCGGCGCCGGTGGTGCCGATCCATGTTTCGGGCCCCTACTCCCGCCTGTTCCACTGGTTCGACCGGATCTCCCAGGAACTCAGGGACGTGACCCTTTTCCACGAACTGCTGAACAAGCGGCGCAAGCCCTTCTTCCTCAAGGTCGGCAAGCCGATCCCGGCCACGCGGCTCGACATCGACGCAGGCAAGGCGACCTACGCCCTGAAGGCCTTCACCGAGCGGGTCCTGCCAAGCCAGCCGGACGCCGACTTTGCCTGAAGCCGGCCGCCTGACCTTCCTGTTGGCCGACGCCGAGGCCACCGCCCGGCTGGGCGCGGCCATCGCCGTCCGGCTGGAGCCGGGCGAGACCGTCCTGCTGTACGGACCGCTGGGCATGGGCAAGTCGACCCTGGCGCGGGGGCTGATCCGGGCCACGACCACGCCCGACGAGGATGTGCCGTCGCCGACCTTCACCCTGGTGCAGTTCTACGAGGGCGAGCCGCCGATCGCCCATTTCGACCTCTACCGCTTGACCCGGGCGGAAGAGGCCTCGGAGATCGGTCTCGACGAGGCGCTGGACGAAGGCTGCGCGGTGATCGAATGGCCCGAACGGCTGGGCGAGGATCCGGGCGCCTGGCTGGGACCGGATCGGCTGGCGGTGACCCTCGCCGAAGACGGCGACGGCCGCGTTGCGACCGTTTCTGGCGTAGGGCTCTGGGAAGAGAAACTGAAGGACCTGCATGTCTGACCGCGAAGCCCTCCGTGTCGAGTTCCTCAAGGCCGCCGGCCTCGGCGAGGCTGTGCGCGATCCCCTGCCCGGCGACGCCTCGACGCGCCGATACGAACGGTTGACCCTTCCGGGCGGCCGCACCCTGATGCTGATGGACCAGGCCCCGGCCGCCGAAAGCCTGCCGGCGGACCGCTCGTGGTCGCCCGAGCGGCGCAAGGCCGAGGGCTGGAATGCGGTGGCCCGCCTGTCGGCCGGCCGGATCGAGGCCTTCGCGGCGGTGGCCGCCCATCTGAAGGCGCTGGGCCTGTCTGCGCCCGAGATCGTCGCCGTCGACGCCGCGGCCGGACTGGCCGTACTTGAGGACTTCGGCGACGCCCTGTTCGCCCGCGTCATCGAAGGGGGCGAGCCCGAAGAACCCCTCTACCTGGCCGCCATCGAGGCCCTGGCCAAGCTGCACGAGGCCGAAACGCCCGACATCCTGACCGGGGCCGCCGGCGACTGGCCGCTGCTGGTCTATGACGAGACAGCGCTGCAGGGCGGCGCCGACCTGTTCGTCGAGTGGATGCCGAAACTAGACCCGGGCCTGTCGTTCGACGCGGCCGCGCTCGCCGACTGGGAAGCGGCCTGGGCGCCGGTGGTGGCGCGCGGCGCGGCGGGGGCGACGGTGATGGCCCACCGCGACTATCACGCCGAGAACCTGATCCTGCTGGCCGACCGCCAGGGCGCCGCCCTGGTCGGGATGATCGATTTCCAGGACGCCGTGCGCGCCCATCCCTCCTGGGACCTGCATTCCCTGCTGCAGGACGCGCGCCGGGACGTGCCGGCGGATCTCGAGGCGCGGGCGCTGGACCATTATTTCAGCCTTCGGCCGCAGGTCGACCGCGTCGAGTTCCTGCGCGACTACGCCGGGCTGGCGGCGCTGAACGAGGCGCGCATCCTGGGCATCTTCGCCCGACTGATCGTCCGAGACGGCAAGCCTCGCTACCGCGCTTTCATGCCACGCATGTGGGACCACCTGAACGCCAACCTGAAGAAGCCAGGTCTGGAGACGGTGCGCGCCTGGTTCGATCGCCACGTCCCCGAGAGCAGCCGTCGATGAGCCCGCCCAAGACAGCCATGGTCCTTGCCGCCGGTCTGGGCACCCGGATGCGCCCCCTGACCGACGACCGGCCCAAGGCCCTCGTCGAGGTCGGCGGCAAGGCGCTGGTCGATCACGTTCTGGACCGTCTCGCCGAGGTCGGAGTCGAACGCGCGGTGGTCAATGTGCACTGGTTCGCCGACCGGCTGGAGGCGCACCTCGCCGCGCGCGGGCGGGGTCCCGAAATCCTCATCTCGGACGAGCGCGACGAACTGCTCGAGACCGGCGGCGGACTGAAAAAGGCCGCCGAACTGCTCGGCCCCGACCCGGTGTTCGTGGCCAATATCGACAGCGTCTGGATCGATCGCGGCGACGCGCTGAATCAACTCGCGTCCCTGTGGAATCCGTCAACCATGGACGCGGCCCTTCTTCTGGCCCGCCGCGAAGGCTCGATCGGCTTCGAGGGCGACGGGGACTTCTTCCTCGCCGAGGACGGCCGGCTGACCTTCCGCAACGACGCCCCCTGGGCTCCCTACGCCTATATGGGGGCGCACATCTGCCGTCCTGATTACGTTTCCGCCGAGCCGGACGGCCCCTTCTCGCTCGCCAGACTGTGGCGCAAGTCGGCGGTCGAAGGCCGCCTGTACGGCTGCGTCCTGGACGGCGACTGGATGCACGTCGGCGATCCGCAGGCCCGCGACGAAGCCGAGATCCGACTCGCCTCCGGAGAGGCATGAACCGGTTCGATCCCTTCGCCGTTTCGGGGCCCCGCTGGTACGCCGTCGAGGCGCGCCGGCCGTTTCTCGAGGACCTCGCCGCGGGGGTGCTGGCGTGGATCGGCGAGCGGCCGCCCGAGGCCTTGTCCGACGCCGTCATCCTGCTGCCCAATCGACGCGCCGCGCGCGCCTTCGGCGACGCCCTGACCCGGCAGGCGGCGGGCCGGGCCGTGCTGCTGCCGCAGGTGCGCCCGCTCGGCGACCTGGAGGAGGACGAACCCCCCTTCGCCCCCGGCGAACTGGGCCTCGATCTGCCCCCCGCCATCGCGCCCTTGACCCGCCGCTTCGAGATGGCGCGGATGATCGTCGAGGACTTCCGCTCTGACCTGACGCCCCTGCGCGCCCTGGAGATGGCCGACGCCTTGGGCGGCTTCCTGGACTCCTGCCAACTGGAGGAGATCGAGGATCTCGGCCGCGTTGCGAGCCTGGTGGAGGGCGATCTCGCGGAGCACTGGCGGGAGTCGGCGCGTTTCCTCGGTCTCGCCGTCGAGACATGGCCGAGGCGTCTGGCCGCCATGGGCCTGGTCGACCCGGCCTGGCGGCGCGCCAGGTTGCTGCGCCTGCTGGCCGACCAATGGGCCGCGCATCCGCCGCAGTCGCCGGTGATCGCCGCCGGTTCGACCGGCACCGCGCCGGCCGCCGCCGCCGTCCTCGCCGCCGTCGCCGCCGCGCCGCAGGGCTGCGTGGTCTTGCCCGGGCTGGACCGCGACCTCGATCCGGCGGTGTGGGCCCGGCTGGGCGACAACGAACAGCATCCCCAGAACGCCCTGTGGCGGCTGCTCCATGAACGGGTAGCGCGCGCGGACGTCCGACCCTGGTTCACGCCGCCCGAGCCGCCTGCCGCCGCGCTCAGGGGCCGCGCCCGCCAGCGCCTGGTCAACGAGGCCCTGCGCCCGGCCGAGGCCACCGACGACTGGCGCAACCTGATCCGCCGCCTGCGCGCCGAGGCGGCGGGGTCGCGCTCGGCCGACCCGATCGCCGAGGGGCTGGAGGGGCTGTCCGTGGTCACCGCCCGGACCGAGGAGGACGCCGCCGCCGCCATCGCCCTGATGATGCGCGAGACGCTCGAGACGCCGGATAAGACCTGCGCCCTGGTCACCCCCGACCTCGAGCTCGGCCGCCGGGTGGCGGCGCGGCTGGAGCGTTGGGACGTCAGCGCTGACGTGTCCTCGGGCCAGCCGCTGGCGCGGATGGCGGCCGGGCGGCTGGTCGACCTGTGCGCCCGCTTCATCGCCGAGCCGCTGGACCCGCACACCCTGCTCGGCCTGCTCAAGCATCCACTGGTTCGGCTGGACCTCGGCGAGATCGAATCACAGACCGCCATCGAGGCGTTGGAGCGTTATGTCCTGCGCGGGCCGCGAAAGCGCGACTGGAGCCGGGCGCGCCGCACCCTGCTGAAAGCCGGCGAGCCGCGCGACGACGGCAAACCGCCGTCCGAGGGCGCCAAGGCGAAGCTGGCCGCCGCCGGGCGGCTGTTGGATCGGCTGGAAGTCCTGTCGGCGACGGCGCGCGCGCCCTTCGCCCCCGCCGCCTCACTGGATCAGGCGGCGCGGGCCTTGACCGCGCTGATCGAGGCGCTGGCCGGACAGGACGCCTGGGCGGGAGCCGACGGCGAGGCCGCGGCCGGCCTGTTGTCAGCCCTGATCGAAGGCGGCGCCTCGCTTGGCGCGGTGACGCGGATCGAGCTGGCGACCCTGGTCCACGAACTTCTGGACGAGACCACCGTCCGCACCGGCGGGGCGACCCAGCCCCGCCTGCGCATCCTCGGCGCCATCGAGGCGCGGCTTGTGCGCGCCGACCGGATGATCCTGGCCGGGCTGGAGGAAGGCGTCTGGCCCAACGCAGCCCCGACCGACCCCTTCCTGTCGCGGCCGATGCGCAAGGCGCTCGGACTCCCGCCGCCCGAACGACGGCTGGGCCAGACGGCGCAGGACTTCGTCCAGGCCGCCTGCGCCGAGGACGCCGTGCTGGTTCATTGCGAGCGCCGCGGCGGCCAGCCGGCGGTCAAGTCGCGCTGGCTGTGGCGGCTGGAGATGCTGACCCGCGGGGCCAACGCCGAGGCCACGCCGGTGGCCCTGCATCGGCCGGTGGAGGCGCTCGAGCAGGCCCGGGCGCTGGACGCCCCGGTCACCGGCGCCGGCCCCGGCTACGCCCCGCGGCCCCAGCCCCGCCCGCCGGTCGAGCGCCGCCCCCGCGAGCTGCCGGTCACCGGCGTGGAGCGCTGGGTGCGCGATCCCTACGCCGTCTATGCGCGCTATGTCCTCAATCTGAGACAAATGGATCGCCCGGGCCAGGCGGCCGAGGCTCTGGCGCGCGGCAACGCCGTGCACAAGGCGGTCGAGCGGCTGACCCTGGCCTGGCCCGACGTCCTGCCCGACGACTGCGCCGAGCAGCTGGAGGCGCTGCTGCTGGAGGAGCTGGGCGCCCACGGCTTCGAGGATGCGGCCATGGCCCGCGAGACGCCGCTGGCGCGCAACTGCGCCCGCTGGCTGGCCGGCTTCGAGGCGGAACGGCGGGCGCGCGGCATCGAGATCCGCGTCGAACAGAAGGTGGCCATGACCCTCGAGGGTCCGGCCGGGCCGTTCACCCTGACCGCCAAGGCCGACCGCATCGAACTGTCGGCCACCGGCGCGGCGGTCCTCGACTTCAAGACCGGCTCGGTCCCGTCGCCGAAGCAGGTCCGGACCGGCTTCTCGCCGCAACTGACCCTGACCGGGGCCATCCTGGCCGAGGCGGGCCTGCCCGGCAGCGGGCCGGTCACGCCGGAGGAGCTGACCTATGTTCGTGTGGTCGGCCGCAAGGACCCCGGTCAGGCGGCGGTGCGCGCATCCGGCGCTGAGGCCGTGGCCCTGTCGATGGCCGCCCTCGACGGGCTGAAGAAGCGGATCGGCGAGTACGACCGGGTGGAGACGCCTTACGCCAGTTGGGTCGCGCCGCAGTACATGGGCAATTTCGGCGGCAACTACGACCATCTCGCCCGGGTCTGGGAGTGGCATGTGGTCGGCGGCGACGAGGGCGAAGGCGAATGAGCGCACGCATCCTGCCGGATCCCGATCAGATCGCCGCGGCCGACCCGCGCCAGTCGGTCTTCGTCACCGCCAACGCCGGCTCGGGCAAGACCTCGACCCTGGTCGACCGCGTGGCGCGGCTGCTGCTGGCCGAGGTCGAGCCCGGCGAGATCCTGTGCGTCACCTACACCAAGGCCGCCGCCGCCGAGATGCAGGCGCGGCTGTACGACCGGCTGGGCGAATGGGCGGTCATGGACGACGCCAAGCTCTCCGCCTCCCTGGTCGATCTGGGCGGCGGCGAAGAGGCCGCGACGGGCCCCGCCGAACTGTCCCGGGCGCGCAAGCTGTTCGCCAAGGCGCTGGAGACGCCAGGCGGGCTCAAGATCCAGACCATCCACGCCTTCTGCGAGAAGCTGCTGCGGCGCTTTCCGATCGAGGCCGGGGTCACCCCAGGCTTCACCGTGCTGGAGGACGCCGCCGCCCTGGCCCTGTCGCACGGGGCTCGTGAAGATCTGGCGCGGGCGGCGCTGAACGATCCCGACGGCCTGGTCGGCCGGGCCTACAGCCACCTGGCGGTGGAGCTGGACTGGAACAGCTTCCAGTCCCTGCTGGGCATGATCGAGGCTGAACGGGTCAAGCTGGCCGACTATGTCGCGCGGGTCGGCGACGGGGCCGCGCCGGGACCGCACGCCCTGACCGGGGCGCATCCGGACGACACGGTCGCGGGCCTGGAGACCGACTTCCTGCGCTGGATCGTCCGCGGCGAATGGCTCGGCCATGCCGAGGCCATGGCGACCGGCTCGGCCAACGACCAGAAGATCGCCGCCGCCATGCGCGGCGCCGAGTGGAGCTTCGCTGGGCTCGGCGACGTCTTCCTGACCGGCACGGGCACGCCGCGCGCCAAGATGGCCACGGCCAAGGCGCCGGTGGCCTCGGCGGCCTGGCTGGACCAGCTGCAGCTCAAATACATATCGGCGTTGGAGGCCCTGCGCCGGGTCCGGGTCGCCGAGGACACCATCCACGTTCTAACCCTCGCGACGGCGCACGCCCGCTATTACGAGCAGGCCAAGGCGGCGGCGGGCGCACTCGACTTCGGCGATCTGGTCGACCGGACGGTCGAGCTGCTGACCGTGCGTTCGTCGGCCGACTGGGTGCTGTACAAGCTGGACGGCGGCATCGAGCACGTCCTCGTCGACGAGGCCCAGGACACCGCGCCACAGCAGTGGGACATTCTGCGCGCCCTGACCGAGAATTTCTTCGCCGGCGAGGGTGGGCGGCGCTTCGGGCCAATCCCGACTTCGGGACAGCGGCTGGACCGCACCCTTTTCGCGGTCGGCGACGAAAAGCAGTCGATCTACTCCTTCCAGGGCGCGCGTCCTGAGCGGCTGCGCAAGGAATCGCAACGCTATGACCAACTGGCTCAGGGCGCGGGCGCGGCCTTCGCCGGCATCGAGCTGATCACGTCCTTCCGCTCGACGCCCGAGGTGCTGCACTTCGTCGACGCCGTCTTCCACACCCCGGAACGCGCCGCGGCCCTGGTCGGGGAGGACGTCGCCATCGTGCCGCCGCACAAGGCCAAGCGGGTCGGACAGTCCGGCGGCGTAGAGCTCTGGCGCCTGCACGAGGAGATCAAGGGGCCTGAACGCGAGGCCTGGGACGCGCCCGTGGACCAGGAGTCCGCCGGCTCGGCGCGCAAACGCCTGGCCAGGGATCTGGCCGAGGAGATCCGCCGCCATGTCGAGACAGGGATCGCCGTCTACGATCGCAAAACCCGGGCGCCGCGGCCGTGCGGCTATGACGACTTCCTCATCCTGGTGCGCCGCCGCGACGCGACCTTCGAGGAGATTATCCGGGCGCTGAAGAGCGCCGGCGTGCCGGTGGCCGGCGCCGACCGGCTGAAGCTGTCGTCGCACATCGTCTTTGACGATCTGATCGCCCTGGCCCGCTTCGCCCTGTTCCCCGACGACGACCTGACGGTGGCGGAGGTGCTGCGCAGCCCCTTCTGCGACGTCGACGAGGACGGCCTCTATCAGCTGGCCGGGGCCGATCCGAAACGCCGCGGGCTGTGGCGCGAACTGACTGCCCGCGCCGGCGAGCGGGCCGAATGGACAGACGCGCGCGACCTGCTGCGCGTCGCCCTGGACAGCCGCGACCGCGATCCCTTCGCCTTCTTCGCCGGCCTGCTCAACCGGGTCGACGCGGCGGGCCTGACCGGCCGGGCCCGCATCCTGCGCCGGCTGGGACGCGAGGCCGAGGAGGCGATCGACGAGACGCTCAACCAGGTGCTGGCGGCCGAGGGCCGCGGCGCCATCGACCTGGAGACCTGCGTGGCGCGGCTGGAGGCCGCCGACGTCGAGGTCAAGCGCGAGTTGGAGGGGCCGCGGGGCGAGGTTCGGGTGATGACCGTGCACGGCGCCAAGGGGCTGGAGGCGCCGATCGTCATCCTGCCGGACACCACCAGTCGGGCGAAGGCGCAAGGGCCGTCGTTGATGCCGGTGGCGCTGGACGACGGGACCGAGGCCTGGCTGATGGCGCCGGGCTCGGCCAAGGCGGACTGCGAGCGTTCCGCCGAGGCCCGGGCGGCGCGGCAGGCGCGCACCGACGCCGAGAGCCTGCGCCTGCTCTATGTCGCCTTGACCCGGGCGCGGGACCGTTTGTGGATCCTCGGCAAGGGCTCGGCCAAGGCGGGCAAGGGTTATGACGACGGCAGCTGGTGGGAGGTGCTGACGGACGCCTTCGACGGCCTCGAAGACACGCACGAAAACGAGGGACGCCGGCGCTACGGGGCTGAGCCGACCCGGCTGACCGCCACCGCCCGCGTCGCGGCGCCGGCGACCATCACACCCGGCTGGGCGACGCAGGCGCCGATCCCGGACCGGGCGGCGCGGACGGCGGCGCCGTCCCAGCTGGAAGGCGCGATCCGGGTCTCGGCCCCCTCCCCCCTGGCCACGGCCGGTCCGGACGGCGGCGGCGCCCCGCTGGGCCGCTTCCGTCGCGGCGACCTGATTCACCGCCTGCTCGAGCGGCTGCCGGAACTGCCGGCAAGCGACCGGGCCGAGGCGGCGATGAGGCTATTGTCTCGCGAGCGGGATTTGAACGACGCCCAGCGCACCGAGATGATCGCGGCGGCCTTCGGCGTGCTGGACGACGCCCGCTTCGCGCCGGTATTCGGCGAGGGCTCCCGCGCTGAGGTGGCGATCAGCGGACGGTTCGGCGATGTCCCGATCTCAGGACGGATCGACCGTCTGGTGATCACGCCTGAGCGGGTGCTGGTCGTCGACTACAAGACCAACCGCCCCGCCCCCGACCGCGCCGAAGACGCCGACCCCGCCTATGTGCTGCAGCTGGCGGCCTATGCGGCGGTGCTGCGCCAGCTGTATCCGGACCGCGAGGTCGAGGCCGCCCTGGTGTGGACCGACGGGCCGCGCCTGACGCCGATCCCGCGGGCGTTGATGGACGCCGCCTCGACCGTCCGTTGATTTGCGGCGCGGTTCGCCCCACATCCCCATCAATCGCTGGAATCAGCGCAGTCTATCAGCGCCGCGTGCGCAACGGAGAACATGCATGGCCACCGTCAAGGTCACCGACGAGAGCTTCGACGCCGACGTCCTGAAGTCGTCCACCCCCGTGCTGGTGGACTTCTGGGCGGAATGGTGCGGCCCCTGCAAACAGATCGGCCCCGCCCTGGAGCAGATCGCCGACGAACTGCAAGGCCAGGTCACCATCGCCAAGGTCAACATCGACGACAGCCCCATGGTGCCGTCGAAACTTGGCGTGAAGGGCATTCCGACCCTGATGCTGTTCAAGGACGGCCAGATGGCCTCGATGAAGGTCGGCGCCATGCCCAAGGGCAAGATCGTGGAATGGCTCGCCGAGGCCGGCATTCAGGCGTAAGCGCCGCCGCGGATTGAAGAACAAGCCCCGTCCGGTTCGTCCGGGCGGGGTTTTTCGTTGGCCGATGAGCGACGAACAGCCCTCAGTCAGGCCAGGTTTCTCGGCTGGCCCCGAGAACCTCGCCCGCCAGGTAGAGCGAGCCGCAGATGACGACGCGGCCCGCGCCGAGACGCAGGGCGCGCTCCATGGCCTCATCAACCGAGGCGCACGGCGTGGCGCCGAGGCCGTGGCCGCGGGCGACGGACGCCAGGGCCTCCGGCTCGGCAGCGGCTCCCTCGAAGGGGACGGTGAAGACCGTCGCGCCGCTGGCGGACAGGGCCTCGAAGAAGCCGCCGGCGTCCTTGTTGGCCAGCATGCCGACGATCAGAGCCACGGGCCGCGGCGCCTTGGCCTGCCGCTCGGCCAGGGCCTCGGCCAGGGCGCGGGCGGCGTGCGGATTGTGTCCCCCGTCCAGCCACAGCTCGGCGTCGGCCGCCCGGGCCGCCTCGCCGTAGGGCCCGGCGGTCAACCGTTGCATCCGGGCCGGCCAGCGCACCGTCTGCAGCCCCTTGGCGATCGCCGCCGCGGGCAGATCCAGTTCGAGCGCCGCGGCCACGGCGAGGGCGGCATTGTCGATCTGGTGCGGCCCGGCCAAGGCCGGGGCGGGCAGGTCGAGGAAGCGCTGCTGGTCCTGCCAGGCCATGCCGCCGCGCTCGGCCCAGGCGTCGAAATCGACGCCCATGACCGTCAGCGGCGCTTGCACGGCGGCCGCGGCGCGCTCGATCACGGCCATGGCCTCCTCGGGCTGGCGCGCGACCAGACCGGGGGCCCCGGCTTTGAGAATCCCGGCCTTCTCACCGGCCACGGCGGTGAGGGTGTCGCCGAGGAATTCCCGGTGATCCAGGTCGACCGGCGTGATCAGGCTGAGCAGCGGCCGCTCAATGACGTTTGTTGCGTCCAGCACGCCGCCGAGGCCGACCTCGATGATGGCCAGGTCGGCGGGGGCCTCGCTCATGGCCAGCAGGGCGGCGGCCGTGGTGCTTTCAAACACCGTCGCCTCGGCGCCGTCGCCCATCGCCGCCTCGACCCGGTCGAGAATGGCGTTCAGCGTGGCGTCGTCGATCAACTGGCCGGCCAGCCGGATGCGCTCGTTGAAGCGGACCAGGTGGGGCGAAGAATAGACGTGGACGCGCAGGCCGGCGGCCTCGGCGATGGCGCGCAGGAAGGCGACAGTCGAGCCCTTGCCGTTGGTGCCGGCGACATGGACCACCGGCGGCAATTCGTTCTGGGGATCACCGAGGGCCGCGCACAGGGCGCGCATCCGCCCGAGCGACAGGTCGATGCGCTGGGGGTGCCGTTGGCGCAGGCGTTCGGAAATCGGATCCATCAGGCGGTGCTCAGGCCGCCCGGCGCGTCCCGCCCATCAGCATCGACAGGATCTGGCTCAGCACGCGCGGCAGGTCGGCGCGAGTGACGACCTTGTCGACCATGCCCTTCTCCTGGAGATATTCAGCGCGCTGGAAGCCGGGGGGCAGCTTCTCGCGGATGGTGGCCTCGATGACGCGCGGACCGGCGAAGCCGATCAGGGCGCCCGGCTCGGCCAGATGGACGTCGCCCAGCATGGCGTAGCTGGCCGTGACGCCACCCGTGGTCGGGTCGGTCAGGACCACGACGAAAGGCAACTGTTCAGCCTTGAGTTCCTGGATGGCCAGGGTCGTGCGGGCCATCTGCATCAAGCTGAGGGCGCCCTCCTGCATCCGCGCGCCGCCGGCGGCGGTGAAGCAGACCAGCGGGACCTTGCGCTCAATGGCCGCGTGAGCGGCGGCGATGAAGGCCTCACCCGCCGCCATGCCGAGCGAACCGCCCATGAAGGTGAAGTCCTGAACGATGACCACCGCCTCGGTCCCGTCGATCGAGCCGAAGCCGATCGCCATGGTGTCCTTGCGGCCGGCCGCCTTGCGGGCCGCGTTCAGGCGATCCTTGTACGGCTTGCCGTCCGAGAATTTGAGCGGGTCCTCCGGCACGCTCGGCGTGTCGATGGTCTCGAACTCGCCGTCGTCGAAGGTGAAGCGCAGGCGCGTCGGGGCGTCGATGCGCATGTGCCGGCCGGTCGGGGTGACCCACAGGGCCCCCTCCAGGTCCACCCGGTACAGCATCTCGCCGGTGTCCGGGTCCTTGACCCAGAGGTTGTCGGGGGTGTCCCGACGACTGACGATCTTGCGCACGCCGGGGGCGAAGCGGGACAGCCAGCCGCCGCGCTTCTCAGCCTGAGGTTTGTTCTTGTCGACCATGGCGGGTCCTTAGAACATTTTCGGGCGCGATGCGAAGCTTCGCGACCGGGAAGTTTACGTCAGGACAGGGCCGCTTCGCTAACCCGCGCGCCGCGCACCGCATCCGCGAGGCTGCGCACCTTGGCCAGAACGCGACCCGAGGCCGCTTCGTTCGCCTCGAGAGCGGCGGCGACCTCGTCGACCAGGACTGAGCCGGCCACGACGGCGTCCGCGACGCGGGCGATCTCGGCGGCGCGTTCAGGCGTCTTGACCCCGAAACCCACGGCGACCGGCAAGCCGGAGGCCTTGCGCACGCGCTCGACCGCCGGGGCGACGGAGCCGGCCTGGGCTTCCTTGACCCCGGTCACCCCTGCCACCGAGACATAGTAGACGAAGCCCGAAGTGCGCTCGGCGATGATCTTCAGCCGGGCGTCGTCCGAGGTCGGGGTGGCCAGGCGGATCAGCGAGACCTGGGCGGCGTCGAGCGCGTCCGACAGCGGTCCGGCCTCTTCCGGCGGACAGTCGACGACGATCAGGCCGTCCACGCCCGAAGCCGCCGCATCGGTTGCGAAGGCCTCGTAGCCGTAGGTCTCGATCGGGTTGAGGTAGCCCATCAGGATCACCGGCGTCGCGGCGTCGCCCTCACGGAAGGCGGCGGCGAGGGCCAGCGTGCCCTTCAGCGTCAGTCCGGCCTTCAGCCCGCGCAGGGCGGCGCGCTGGATCGGCGGGCCCTCGGCCATCGGGTCCGAGAAGGGGAAGCCCAGTTCGATGATGTCGGCGCCGGCCGCGGGCAGGCCGCGCAGGATCTCGAGAGCCTCATCGCGCGAGGGGTCCCCGGCCATGACATAGGCGACGAAGCCGGCCCGACCCTCGGCCTTCAGCGCGGCGAAACGGGAGTCGATGCGGGCGGTGGTCATGGCGTCGTCGGGGCCAGGCAGGGGATATCGGCGTCAAAGCCGAACAGGATGAAGATCTCCGGAGGCAAGGCGCCATCGGCGGTCTCGGGCGAATACGCAACGATGACAAGCGCGTCGCAGGCGCCGCCCGTGGCGTGCTTGCGCTCCAGCTGGATCGCGGTCTCGCGGGCGCCCACGACCGGCCAGCCGCGAGCGGCGGCCTCGGCGACGTAGAACCGCAACTCGGCGTCGAGCGACGCGGCCGGCACGCCGACGCAGACCCGTTCGGGCTCGCGAGCGATGTCCGCACCCAGGCCGCCGCAGTCGGCGGACACGGTCGAGTTCGGGCCCAAGGGCAGGTTCGCGGTCTGCGGCAGAAGCGCCGAGGCCTGCGGGGCGGCGAGCAGGGCCGCGGCGGTCGCCAGAACAGCCAGCATCACTGACCCGCCGCCTTGGCCGGCGCCGGCGGGGCCGGTTGCTCGTTGGGCGGGGCGGCGCAGACATCGCCCGGGATCACCCCGAAGCCGAGATAGCCGAGCGTTTCCGGGCCGCTCGGCGCCGAGGTGTCATAGAAGAGCTGCATCTGCAGCCCGTCGCAGCCGCCCCCCTCGCGACGCTTCACGAAGACCACGCGATTGTCATCGCCGCCGGCGGGCAGCCAGCCGCGGCCCTGCAGGTCGACGATATAGGCGTCGGCGAGCGCGCCGATGCCCGCCAGAGGCGCGCTGACGCAGAACGCCTTGCCCGCGAAGCCGTAAAGATTGCCGCAGTCCGGCGCGGGCGTCGCGCCCGGCAGAATCTGGGTGTCCGCCGGCTGGCTCTGGGCCGCCGCCGAACCGGCCAGAAGAGCGATCGCTGTCGCGACCGTGAGGATCAGCTTCATGTCTTAGAGCTCCACGCCCAGATGCTTCGCTACCGCGAAGATGTCCTTGTCGCCCCGCCCGCACATGTTCAGTACGACATCGCCGCCCTTGCCCACTTCGCGGGCGATCTCGCCGACCCGCGCCAGGGCGTGGGAGGGTTCGAGGGCGGGGATGATGCCTTCCAGCTTCGAGCACAGCTGGAAGGCCTCCAGCGCCTCGGCGTCGGTCGCCGCCCGGTATTCGGCCCGGCCGATGTCCTTCAGCCAGGCATGCTCAGGCCCGATGCCCGGATAGTCCAGCCCGGCCGAAATCGAGTGACCCTCGAGGATCTGGCCGTCGTCGTCCTGCAGCAGATAGGTGCGGTTGCCGTGCAGAACGCCCGGGCGGCCGCCCTGCAGCGAGGCGGCATGGTCCGGGCCGTCCAGGCCGCGCCCCGCCGCCTCGACCCCGATCAGGCGCACGCCGGCGTCGTCGATGAAGGGGTGGAACAGGCCAATGGCGTTGGATCCGCCGCCGATGGCCGCGACACAGGCGTCTGGCAGCTTCTCGCGGCGGGCCAGCATCGAGGCCCGGACCTCGCGGCCAATCACCGACTGGAAGTCGCGCACCATGGCCGGATAGGGGTGCGGCCCGGCCGCCGTGCCGATCAGGTAGTAGGTGTCCTCGACGTTGGTCACCCAGTCGCGCATCGCCTCGTTCATGGCGTCCTTGAGGGTCGCTCGGCCCGAGGTCACGGGCACCACCTCGGCGCCCAGCAGCTTCATGCGGAAGACGTTGGGCATCTGCCGCTCGACGTCGGTGGCGCCCATGTAGACCACGCACTGCAGGCCGAAGCGGGCGCAGACCGTGGCCGTGGCCACGCCGTGCTGGCCGGCGCCGGTCTCGGCGATGATGCGGGTCTTGCCCATGCGCATCGCCAGCAGGATCTGGCCCATGCAGTTGTTGATCTTGTGCGCGCCGGTGTGATTCAGCTCGTCGCGCTTGAACCAGATGTCGGCTCCGCCGTGGTGCTCGGTCAGGCGCTCGGCCAGATACAGCGGGCTGGGACGGCCGACGTAGTCGGTCAGGAAGCCGTCGAGTTCGGCCTGGAAGGACGGATCCGCCTTGGCCGCCTCATAGGCCGCGTCCAGCTCGTGGATCAGGGGCATCAGCGTCTCGGCGACGAAGCGGCCGCCGTAGGGGCCGAACCGGCCCTCGGCGTCGGGCAGGGCGTAGCTGTTGGGCAGGATCACGTTCACAGGACAGGTCTCGCGCGGGGAGGCGGCGGAAATCAGGCGGCCCGGACAGCGTCCAGAAACGCGGTGATCAGGGCACGGTCCTTAACACCCGGCGCGCTTTCGACGCCAGAGGACACGTCCACCATCGGCGCGCCCGACACGTGGATCGCCTCGCCGACGTTCGTCGGATCCAGCCCGCCGGCCAGGAACCACGGATGGCGGAAGGCCCGGTCGGCCAGCAGGGTCCAGTCGAAACGGGCCCCGACCCCGCCCGGCAGGGCCGAGCCCTCGGGCGGCTTGGCGTCGAACATCAGGTGGTCGACGAAGGGCTCCCAGGCGTTGGCCTCGGCGAAATCCTCGTGTGTGCGGATCGGCAGGGCCTTGATGATCCCGGTGCCCGTCAGCGTACGGACGGTCTCGGCCCGCGCAGGGGTCTCGCTCCCGTGCAGCTGGATCAGATCCGGCTTCAGGATCAGGGCGATCTCGGTCAGCAGGGCGTCGTCGGCATCGACCGTCACGGCCACCACCTTGGCCCGGCCGCGGGCGCGCTCGAACAGGGTCGCGGCGTGGAGCGGCGCGATGTGGCGAGGGCTCTTCGGAAAGATCACCGCCCCGACGAAGGCCGCGCCGCCGATGAGAGCAGCGTCGAGGGTCTCGGGGGTCGTCAGGCCGCAGATCTTGGCGGAAGTCATGGCCCTGAGGTGCGCCGCGCTGGGGCGAGGGTCAAGGCCGATACAGGTCGGCGTCCGGGTCGGCCCCGCCCCGGATGGCCGCCGCGACCACCTCGGAAGCGATGACCGAGTAGGTGATGCCGTTGCCGCCGAAGCCCATCACCGCCCAGCAATGGTCCATGTCGGGCACGGGCGCGATCGACGGCAAGCCGGTGGCGCTCTCGCCGAAGGCCCCGGCCCAGCTGTAGTCGATCTCAAACTCGACCTGGGGCAGCAGCCGCTTGAGCTTGGCGGCGATCGTCCGGTATTTGCGCCGGAGTTTGGCCTTGTCCTCGTGGGCCTCGGGCGTGGGCTCGTCCTCGCCGCCGACGATCACCCGGCCGTCGCCGCCCATCCGGAAATACAGATAGGGGTCGGACGCCTCCCAGACGAGCGTGTCCCGCAGCCAGGCCGGACAGCGTTGGCGGGGCTTTGACGCCATGGCCCAGGTCGAGATGACCTTGGCGCCCGGCGTCGGCACGCCCTTGGGAAACTCATAGCCGCAACAGAAGACGACCGTCCTGGCCCGCACCGCATGTCCGGCGTCGGTCAGCAGGGTGACGCCGTCCGGATCGCTGGCCGCCTCCAGCACCTCTACGCGGGAATAGACCCGGGCCCCCGCCGCCTGCGCCCGTCGCAACAGACCGGCCGCCAGCCGCGCGGGGTCGCCGCTGGCCGAGCCCTGGCTGACGATGGCGCCGGTGCGGTCGATGCCGAACCGCTCGCGCAAGGCGGCCGGGCCTAAGTACTCGCTCTCGAGACCGATGGCGGCGCGGGCCTCTGCCTCAACCTCCAGGGCGCGATGGCCGTATTCGTCCCCGGCCAGGTAGAGGCTGCCCTTGTCCTTCAGTCCGCAGACGATGCGCTCCGCCTCGACGATCCGCTTCAGCGCATCGACGGCGGCGCGGGAGCGGAGATAGGCCCGCTTCGCCTTCGCCGGTCCGATGCGCTCGCCCAGCACCGTCAGCGGCAGGTCGATCTCCCATTGCAGCAGGGCGGTCGAGGCGATGGTCGAGCCGGTCAGCGGCGGACGCCGGTCGAGCACAGCGACCGAATGATCCCGGCTCAGCTCATGAGCCATGAAGGCGCCGGATATGCCCGCGCCGACCACGGCGACGTCGACCGAGACGGCCTGTTTCAGCGGCCGGACCGGCACGCCCAGTCCCGGGCTGTCCGCCCAGACCGACCGGCCGGTGCGCAGCTGTCTCTTGATCGTCGCGCCGGTCATGCGGCCTCCTGCAAGCGGAGCCTTAGCGACCGGCGGGCGGGCCGGTTCCCGACCTAGCCGGCGAAGATCAGGTCGATCTCGTCCGGCGTCGTCAGCCGCCACGCGCCCGGCGCGAGGTCGTCGGGCAGGGCCAGGGCGCCGATGCGCTCGCGGTGCAGGGCCTCGACGTGGTTGCCGACGGCCGCGAACATGCGGCGGACCATGTGGTAGCGCCCTTCGGTGACGGTGACCCGCGCCTCGGTCGGCGACAGGACCTCCAGCCCGGCGGGCTTGAGCGGCTTGTCGTCGCCCTCGAGCATCAGCTCACCCGAGGCGAACAGGCCGACCTCGGCGCCGCTCAGCGGTCTGGCGAGAATGGCGCGATAGACCTTGGGCACATGCTTCTTGGGGCTGATCACCCGGTGCAGGAGGTCGCCGTCGTCGGTCAGCAGGAGCAGGCCGGAGGTCTCCTTGTCCAGCCGCCCGATGGTCGAGATGGCCGGGTCGCGGCGGCGCCAGCGATCAGGCAGGACGTCGTAGACGAGCGCCCCATCCTCCTTGTGCGAACAGGTCATGCCGAGCGGCTTGTGAAGCATCAGGACGATGCCCGGCGGCGGATCGAGCGGTTCGCCGTCGATCTCCATCCGGGTCGGCAGGTCGGGCGTGACCGGGATGCGCCTGGACACATCCGTCAGGTCGACGCCGTCCAGCACGATGCCGCCGGCCTTGCCCATCCGCGCCATCTCGGCGCGCGAGCCGTAGCCCATGGAGCCGAGCAGCTTGTCGACCCGCGAGGTCGGTACCTTGCCCGGCTTGCCGCTCACTTGGTCGCCTCGATCAGCTTGTAGCCCGCCGCGTCGCCGACCGGTCGGACGCGCTTGAAGGCGGCGTCGAGGTCGGCCTCATAAGGCAGGTGGCGGTTGGCGACGAGCCACAGGACGCCGCCCTTCTTGAGCATGGCCGCGGCCTGACGAACGAAGGCCTGGCCGAGCCGGCGGTCTTCGGCGCCGCCGTCGTGGAACGGCGGGTTCATGACCACGAAGTCGAGGTCGCCGCCGCCTTCGAGCGTGCGCACGTCGGCCCAGTCGAAGCTGGCGCGCGGGTCCTCGACATTGCGTCGCGCAGCTTCGACGGCGCGGCGGTCGAGATCGATGAGCTTCAGCGACGTCACCGCCGGCGAACGCAGGACCACCGTGGCCAAGGCCCCGTAGCCGCAGCCCAGATCGGCGCCCGCGCCCTTCATCGGCGGCAGTTCGGAGGCCAGCAGGGCCGAGCCGGCGTCTATGCGGTCCCAGGCGAAGACCCCGGGCTGAGACCAGGCCTCGAGACCCGGCACCACGCGCGCCGCCCCGCCGGCGATCGCCTCGTCGAGACCGGCCACGACGGCCGGTCGAATGACCATGCAGCGACGGTGGTGGGCCTTTGAGGTCTCGCCGACCTCGAGCCCGAACGCCTCGAGCTCCTTCCTGAGCCGCGAACCGCCCTTGTCCTTGGGGGCCATGACGTCGAGGCGGCCGCCGGGCTTCAGAGCGCGCAGGGCCAGGGCCAGGACGTGACGGCGCTCCAGGACGCCTGGCGGGGCGTAGACCATGGCGGCTTCAGCCGAGCCTTCGGCCACGGTTTCGAGCGGGATCGAGCCCGGGATCAGGGGCGAAGTCTGGGTCGCCGCGCCGGGCGGATCGAAGACCACCGGGGGCCGGCCGTAGAGAAGCGTCGTCATGGCGGGGTCCATAGACGGTTTGGCGCGCCGCGCGAACTCCTACGGCGCCGGAGCCGTCGCGGTGTCGTGCAGCAGGGCCCCGAAGCGACGCAGGGCTTCGGCCGTCAGGTCCGGGTCGTACTTCATGGGCGGCTGGCCAGATGGCTCGTCGAAGCTGTGGGTGCCGTCGGCGATCCAGGTATCGACATGGGCGCCGCAGTTGCGGACCATCTCGTGGACCCGCTCCGCATTGCGCACCGTGGTCAGATGGTCGGCGCGAGCGATGACGGCCAGGGTCTTGGGACAGTGTTTCCACGCCCGCATTCGGTTGACCGCGGCGATGCCGATGTAGGGATAGGCCAGATAGGTCCCGAGCACCCCCGTCAGCGGCACGGAGCCGGGGTCGGCGACGCCCAGCGCCGGGCGGGAGCGGTCGGCGCTCAGCGCCTCCATGATGCCCCAGCCGCCGTGGCTCCAGCCGGCCAGGACGATCTTCGAGGCGTCCACGTCGGGGCGTTTCGAAATCCCGTCGAGCGCCGCCAACACGTCCCCCGCCCGCTCCCAGCCGCGTAGAAGCAGGCCCGTGCAGACCGTGCTCAGTGCAAAGGCGCGGTTCCAGCCACGGGGCCCGTAGGAATCGACGATGAAGGCCCGCCAGCCCTCGGCCTTCGCGACCTCGGCGTAGCGCGGCAGGTGGTCCCGTAAGCCGCCGCAGCCGTGGAACAGGATCACCGCCGGGCGCGGGCGGTCATCGTCCGGGCCGACGACGGCGATGCGGGGTTCGAGCAGCGACCAGCGGGCGGCAAGCGTGTCCATTCGGCCATCTAGCCGGGCCGCGGCGCCATTGGCCAGCGTCAGCGGTGAAGCTGGCGGCCCATGCAGACGGACTCAGGACGGTTCACGTAGCGACCGAACGGCTCGATCTCGGCGTAGCCATGCCGGCTGTAGAACGCGACGGCGGGTCGATTCACGCGGCGGGTGGACAGCCACAGCGCCCTGTAGCCCATCTCCAGCGCCGCCGTTTCGAGCGCCAGCAGCAAGGCGCTGCCGACGCCTCGCGTGTGCGGCGCGGCGAACATCCGTTTCACCTCGCCGATCCCGGACCGGTCGAGGGGGCGCAGAGCGCCGCAGCCGACGGCCTGACCACCTTCGTCGAACGCCAGCAGGAAGGCCGCATCCGCCTGCGACATGTCTGCGTCGCTGAATGAGCCGCGGCCGTCGTCGCCGGTGATCGCCTGCAGGGCGTTCGACAGGGCGTCGAGGACGCCTGCGGCCGCCGGATCGTCCGGTCGAGCCGCGACGATCCTGATCGGCGTCGGAATCAGTGCCGGAAGACCCGCACGCCCGTGAAGGCCATGGCGATGCCCTTCTCGTCGGCGGCGGCGATGACCTCGGCGTCGCGCATCGAGCCGCCCGGCTGGATCACCGCCGTGGCGCCGGCGGCGATCGCTTCGAGCAGGCCGTCGGCGAACGGGAAGAAGGCTTCCGACGCGCAGGCCGACCCCTCGGCCAGGGAGTGGGCCAGGCCCTTGGCCTCGCCGGCTTCCTTGGCGCGGATGGCGGCGATGCGGGCGGAGTCACGGCGGTTCATCTGGCCGGCGCCGATGCCGGCGGTCTGGCCGTCCTTGGCGTAGACGATGGCGTTGGACTTGACGTGCTTGGCCACGGTGAAGGCGAACAGCATGTCCTGGATCTCTGTCGGCGTCGGCTGGCGGCGCGTGACGATCTTCAGGTCGGACGGCTTGATCAGGCTGCGGTCGCGCGACTGCACGAGGAAGCCGCCGGCGACCGATCGGAACACCTCGCCCGCCCCGTGCGGGTCCGGCAGGCCGTCGGTGATCAGGAGGCGCAGGTTCTTCTTGGCGGCGAAGACTTCCTTGGCTTCCTCATCGGCGCCGGGGGCGATGACCACCTCGGTGAAGATGCCGGTGATGGCTCGGGCGTCGTCGCCGTTCAGCGGACGGTTGACCGCGATCACTCCGCCGAAGGCCGAGACGGCGTCGCACTCGAGGGCCCGCGCATAGGCTTCCGACAGGTCCTTGCCGACGGCCACGCCGCACGGGTTGGCGTGTTTGACGATGACGACGGCCGGGGCCTCGAACTCGGCGACCAGCTCATAGGCGGCGTCGGCGTCGGCGATGTTGTTGTAGCCCAGCTCCTTGCCCTGCAGCTGTTCCGCGTAGGCCACGCCCGGACGACGCTCGCCGGTGCGGTAGAAGGCGCCCGTCTGGTGCGGGTTCTCGCCGTAGCGGAGGGTCTGGGCCAGGGAGCCGGAAATCGACTTGCGGGCCGGGGCCTCGTCGCCGACTTGCTGCGCGAACCAGCCCGAGACGGCGGCGTCATAAGCGGCGGTGCGGGCGAAGGCGCGGGCCGCCAGGCGCTTGCGCAGCTCGAGCGAGGTGGCGCCGTCGGTCCTGAGCGCGGCCAGGACCTCGTCGACGGCGACCTTGTCGACGCAGACGGCGACATAGCCGTGGTTCTTCGACGCAGAGCGGATCATGGCCGGGCCGCCGATGTCGATGTTCTCGACCGCCGCCTCGAAGCCGCCGCCCGACGCCACCGTGGCCTCGAACGGATAGAGGTCGATCCAGGCGATATCGATGCCGCCGATGCCGTGCTCGGACATCGCGGCGGCATGGGACGGCGCGTCGCGCACGCCGAGCAGGCCGCCGTGCACCACCGGGTGCAGGGTCTTGACCCGGCCGTCCATCATCTCCGGGAAGCCGGTCAGGTCGGCGACGTCCTTCACCGGCAGGCCGAAACCGGCGATGGCGGCCCGAGTGCCGCCGGTCGAGACCAGTTCGACGCCGAGGTCGTGCAGGGCGCGGGCGGCGTCCTCCAGCCCGGTCTTGTCCGACAGCGAGATCAGGGCGCGCTTCGGCGCCACGCGGTCGGGCGCGGGGGGAAAGTCGGGAGCGGCGGGCATGGCGGCGTCCGTAAGGCTGGAGGTCGGGGAGACGCGCGGGGCTCTAGCAGGGGACGGGCGGAAAGTCAGCCGCGATCAATGCTGGGCCTGCATAAGCTCAATCGCTGAGACCTGACCGCGATCCACTCCGTCACCAGCCTCGACGACGGCCGCAGGACGCTGCAAGCGCATGACCGTGTTCAGACCGCTCTTGACTCATTTCGATGATTAGCTAATCATCTCATCATGAGCCAAGTCTTTAGAGCCCTTTCCGATCCGACCCGCCGCCGGGTGCTGCAACTTCTCCGCCAGGGGCCGATGAGCGCTGGCGATCTGGCCGATCAGTTCGACGTCTCCAAGCCGACCATGTCGGCGCATTTCGCCGTGCTGAAAGAGGCCGACCTGGTCCACGCCGAGAAGGCCGGCAAGTCCGTCATCTATCACCTGAAGCTGTCGGTGCTCGAAGAAGCGCTGCTGGGCTTCGTCCATTCGTTCGGCCTCGGCGCGGAAGCGCCCCGCCCCGACAAGGAGACTGCGAGATGAAGAGTGAAATCCGGCACGCCCTCGCCTCCGCCGCCGCCGTCCTGATCCTGGCGCTCGGCGCCAGCTTCGCGCGACAGCAGGGTTGGATCGATAGCGATACGACGACCCGGATCGTGCTGTGCGCCATCGGCCTGCAGGTCGCCTGGTACGGAAACCGCATGCCCAAACAGTTCGCGCCCAGCGCCGCCGCGCAACAGGTGCATCGCGTGGGCGGCTGGTCCATGGCGCTCAGCGGCCTTGTCTACGCCGGCCTCTGGGTCTTCGCCCCGTTCGACGTGGCGCTGATCGGCGGTTGCGCGGCGATTATCCTCGGCATGGTGGTGACCATCGGCTACTGCCTTTCGGCCCGCCGCCGGTTCAACGCCGCCTAGGCGTCAGCCCTCCAGACGCTCGAAGTCGACGACGATCGGTTCCCGACCCAGCAGCGCCAGGAATTTCCGGAACTCGGCCTGGGACATGGCCGTGGTGGCGGTGTTGGTGAGGGGGTGGAAATTGACCACCTCGGCGTCCCACAGGGCCTTGTCGAGCACGAAGGTCACGCGCTGTTCCGGGTCGTTGACGAGGCCGAAGGCGGTCACCGACCCCGGTGTCAGGCCCAGGGTCTCGTAGAGCAGCCCCTCATTGCCGAAGCTGAGCCGGTCCGAGCCGATGGTCCGGGGCGCCCGCTTCAGGTCGATGACCGTGTCCTGGCGCGCCGAGATCAGCCACAGCTGACCCTTCTTGTCCTTGAGGAACAGATTCTTGGTGTGGGCGCCGGGCATGGCGGCCTTGAGCTCCAGCCCCTCCTCGACGCGGAAGACGGCCGGGTGGTGGTGCGTCGTCTGGGCCAGGCCGTGGCCCTCGAACCAAGCCAGCAGGCGGTCGCGGTCGAAAGCCGGTTGGAGCGGAAGATCGGGCGTCTTGTGTTCGGTCATCGGGCGCAGCTAGGGAGGATGGATCATCCTTCGATACCGTCCGGAGAGCCGCCGTGGAACTGGAATGCTACCCGATGTCGGACCAGCCCTGCGATCTGGTGCCGGGGCGGCAAGCGCGCGACTGGATGGATAATTTCGCGGCGCGGCACCCGTATCGCTGCCTGCCCCTGAACATGGCCAACACGACCGGCTGGGAAATCCTCTGCCCGATCGGCTTCACCGCCGAATGGAACGGGGGCCCGAACCAGGACGACATCCTCATCACCCCGGACCGGCCGCATCCGAACCTGAAGCAGGTCGTCACCTCGCACTTCACGCGCGGCGTACTGACGATGCATCCGCAATACCTGTTCCGCACCCCGCCGGGGTGGGGGCTGATGTGCTCGGGCGCGCCGAACCACATCAAGGACGGGATCCAGCCGCTCGTCGGCATCATCGAGACCGACTGGCTGCCCTTCCCCTTCACCATGAACTGGCTGTTCACGCGCCCGGGCCGCATCCGCTTCGAGCGCGGCGAGCCCTTTTGCTTCATCCTGCCGGTCGAGCACCACAAGGTGGAGACGATCCAGCCGGTGATCCGGACCCTGGAGTCCAATCCGGTGATGAAGGGCCAGTTCGAAGCCTGGAACCGCCAGCGGACCGACTTCAACAAGCGGCTCGCCGCCGGTGATCCGAACGCCGCCAAGGAGGCCTGGCAGCGGTTCTACTTCAAGGGCGAACTACCCGAAGAGATGGGCTCGGCGCCCGAGAGCCACGCCAACAAGCGCCGCCTCAAGACGCCGCGACTGGGCTGAGCCTCCAAAGGAAAAAGGCCCCGAGCGATCCGCCCGGGGCCCTGATCCTTATTGCGCCGCCTGACGCGCTACGAGCGGTCCGAGGTTCTGGACGACCTCACGGGCGTCAAAGGCGTTGGCGTCGTCGGCCGGCTTGGCCCCCCGACCGACCAGGATCTCCGCCGAAGCTTCGTACCGATCGATCTCGCGGGTGTCATAGCCGGGGCCCCAGCCGGGACCCCAAGGGCCGCCGCCCCACGGGCTCCAGTAGCCCCGGTGATAGTAGCGCCAGGACGGGCCCCAGTAGGAGCCGTACATGCCGTACCAGGGATCCCCGGTGGAGCTGTAGCGGACATTGCGGTCGGTCACGCGGTTGACGGTCGCGAACCAGTCGTTGCCGCTCTCCAGCGTCAGTTCGGCGGCGCGCAGAAGCAGCGACATCTCGACTTGATCGCGCGAGGTCACCGAATTGCCGGAGAAGTTGATGCGGTAGCGGTCGGAGGTGATCCGCTGGTCTGAATAGCCGTAGCGGCTATCCGGTCCCGCTGGACCATAGGGGGTCGCGGTCGCACAGGCCGAGAGCGCCAGGGCTGCCGTCGCCGCCAGCAGCAAGGGCTTGAGGACACGGGTTTTCATGGAAGTTCTCCTTGACGCTTCAGGAAGCGCCATTCCTGCTGAACGGCACATGAACAGCGTGGTTCCGATCAGAGACAAGCCGTTATAATCGCGAAACAATAAGTCCGGCCGCAGCGAGAAGCAGAACACCGGTCACAAGCGCGAATCCGCGACGGAATCGCGGTTCGGACATCCGCCTCGCCAAGGCTGCGCCACCTAGACCGTATGCGGACATCGACAGCACGTCCATGCCGATGGTCGCGCAGGCGAACAGGGCGAGCTGGGGAGCGGCGGGGCGTTCGACATCCAGGAACGGCGGCAGGACGGCGGTGAAGAACAGGATCGCCTTCGGATTGGCGATCTGGACCATGAAGCCGTCGACGATGGCGCTCCGACCGAGGCGGACCACGGGCGCGTTCGGATCGGCGGCGGTGCGGAAGGCTCCCCGCAGGGCGTTGATCCCGAGCCAGACGACATAGAGCGCTCCGCCGATCGAGATGAGGCGGAAAATCTCGGGGAAGGCGTGAACCAGGGCGCCCAGACCCAGGGCGGCGGCGCCGAACCACACCAGGGTCGCGACGTTCATGCCGACGACGCCGGCCAGGGCCCCGGCCTTGCCCCGTTGCACCCCGTTGGCGACCGAGAACAGATTGGCCGGACCCGGCGTCAGCGCCATCACGGCCATGACGCCGAGGAAGGTCAGATAGAGATGCGGGTCGACGGGCAGGCGGGACATGGCCGCCGTGTCGCGTCAGGCGGTCAAGCCGTCAAGCACCGTTCAGTTTTGCGGCGCGGCCGGGGCGGTGGCCGGAGCGACGTCTTCGGCGTCCACATCGACGTCGACGTCGATGTCCACCTCGGCGTCGATCTCGTCCAGAGCTTCCAGAGCCTCACCGGCGGCGTATTCCGCCACCAGGCCGTAGGTCGCCATGTGCTCGGGGTCGTTCGAGGCCCAGGCGCCGTTGACGGCCATGCCCTGGGCTGAGGCCACGGCGCCGGCGATTTCGGCCTCCGCTTCGACCTGGGCTTCGGCCATGGCCTCTGCGACCACCGCTTCGACGTCGACCTCGGCCAGGGCCTCGGCGGCGATGTCGCCGGCGTGCTCGGTGGCCAGGCGGGTGAAGGCCTCGACGTCGCCCTGGTACTCAGTGTTCCAGAGGACTGCGATGCGCGCTTCCTTCTGGTTGTCGGTCAGGGACTTGTCGTCGGAGATCGCCTCGGCGCGCTTGCCGAACTCCTCCATGCGGGCTTCGAAGGCCTCCGCGGCGGCCTCAAGGGCGTCTTCCGCCGGGCCGCGCATCTCATGGGCGACTGAGGCCGAAAGCGGCAGAAGGGCGAGGGCGGCGGCGAGCGACAGGGCCTTGATCATGGCGAGAGCTCCTGAAAGGTCCCGCAAGGTCCGCCGAACGCCGTCCAGTCTCAAGTGAAATCGCTGTAAGGCGGCGACGAGGCGACCGCCCTACAGCGATGAAGCCCTATTGGGGAGCGGCGGCCGGGGCCGAGGCGGCGGCCACGAGGCTGGCCCGGATCTGGCCCGGGATCGAGCCGATGGCGGTCTGCACCTGCGGGGCTGCGGCGAGCATCTGGGCCTTCTCGGCCTCGTCCGTGCTCTTGGCGGCCTCGGCGTTGATCAGGGCCACGACCTCGGCGGCGAAGGCGTCGGCCTCCGGCTGATAGCGCGCGGCGATGGCGTCCAGTTGTGAGTTGGCGCTGGCCTGGTCGCCGCCCGAGGCGGTGATGACGGTGCGCATTTCACCCGCCATCGCCTCCATGCGCGCCTTGAAGGCGTCGGCCTTGGCCTCGAGGGCGATCTGTTCCGGGGTCGGGGCCTGCGCGGCCGTCGCCGGCGGAGGCGTGGCCGGCGCAGTCTGGGCCAGGGCGGCGGCGGGGGCCGCGAAAGCGAGCACGGCGGAGGCGACGAGGAGGGTTCGGAAGGACATCTGGGTTTCCTGCAAGACGTCGAGGGAGCTCATGCTCCTGACGGCAGGGTGGCGCCATTCCGTGTCCGCGGCGAGGTTATTTCTAGCGGCGAAGCGGCCGGGCGCGCCCAAAGGCGTCCCGGCCGGCCCGTTGTCAGCCGCGATCGCGGGCGTCGCGCTTGCCCAGAACGCGCAGGCGCAGGGCGTTGAGCTTGATGAAGCCCTCGGCGTCGTGGTGGTCGTAGGCCTGGACGCCTTCCTCGAAGGTGACGAGGTCCTGATCGTACAGGCTGTGCGGGCTCTCGCGGCCGATGACCGTGGCGTTGCCCTTGTACAGCTTGACCCGCACAGTGCCCGAGACCTTGGCCTGGGAGTGGTCGATGGCGGCCTGCAGCATCTCGCGCTCGGGCGAGAACCAGAAGCCGTTGTAGATCAGGTGGGCGTATTTGACCGCCAGCTCGTCCTTCAGGTGCATGGCGCCGCGGTCCAGGGTGATGGACTCGATGCCGCGGTGGGCGGCCAGCAGGATGGTGCCGCCGGGGGTCTCATAGACGCCGCGCGACTTCATGCCGACGAAGCGGTTCTCGACCAGGTCGAGGCGGCCGATGCCGTTGTCGTGGCCGTACTGGTTCAGGGCCGTCAGCAGGTTCGCGGGGCTCAGCGCCTCGCCGTTGATCGAGACGGCGTCGCCCTTCTCGAAACCGATGGTGATGACCGTCGCCTCATCCGGGGCGGCCTCCGGCGAGATGGTGCGCTGGTGCACGAATTCGGGGGCCTCGACGGCCGGATCCTCAAGGACCTTACCTTCCGACGAGGAGTGCAGAAGGTTGGCGTCGACCGAGAACGGGGCCTCGCCGCGCTTGTCCTTGGAGATCGGGATCTGGTGCTTCTCGGCGAAGTCCAGCAGGGCCTCCCGCGACTTGAACTCCCACTCGCGCCACGGGGCGATGACCCGGATGTCGGGCTCCAGGCCGTAGTAGCCGAGCTCGAAGCGGACCTGGTCGTTGCCCTTGCCCGTGGCCCCGTGACAGACGGCGTCCGCGCCCAGCTGGCGGGCGATCTCGATCTGGCGCTTGGCGATCAGCGGGCGGGCGATCGAGGTGCCGAGCAGATACTGGCCCTCGTACAGGGCGTTGGCGCGGAACATCGGGAAGACGAAGTCGCGCACGAATTCCTCGCGCAGGTCGTCGATGAAGATGTTCTCGGGCTTGATGCCCATCTTCAGCGCCTTCTCGCGCGCCGGCGCCAGCTCCTCGCCCTGGCCCAGGTCGGCGGTGAAGGTGATCACCTCCGCGCCGTACTCGGTCTGCAGCCACTTCAGGATGATCGAGGTGTCCAGGCCGCCGGAATAGGCGAGCACGACCTTCTTCGGGGCGGTCTTGGGCGCAGTCATGGGCAAGAGGTCCTTCAGGCGAACGCGGGGAGACGTTTCGCGCGCTTAAAGGGCCACAGGCCCCGCGATGCAAGGGCCGGATTGCGGCGGGATCAGCCCCAAGGGCCGCGACGATCCGGCGGGGTGGTCGGAACGCTGGTCGAGGGGCGGGTCGCGGGGGCCTCTGAGGCCGGCGTCGACATGCGCGACGAGGGCGTGACGAAGGCCGCCGGGCGCCCGCCCATCCCCATCTTGGCGCCCAGCTCCATCAGGGCGCGGACGCGGTTGCCGGTGGCCGGGTGGGTCGAGAACAGGTTGTCGGCCCCGCGGCCGGCCAGCGGATTGATGATGAACAGCTGGCCCGAGGCCGGATTGCGCTCGGCGGTGTGGTTCACGATGCGTTTCGAATAGGCCTCGATCTTCTGCAGGGCCGAGGCCAGCGAAGCGGGGTCGCCGGCGATCTCGGCCCCGACGCGGTCGGCCTCGTATTCGCGCGAGCGGCTGATGGCCATCTGCACCAGGCCGGCGGCCATGGGGGCGAGGATCATCAGGGCCAGGGTCCCGATGAAGCCGCCCGGGCGCTCGCGGTCGTCCCCGCCGCCGAAGAACATCGCGAAATTGGCCAGGGCGGCGATGGCGCCGGCGATGGTGGCGGTGACCGTCATGGTCAGGGTGTCGCGGTTCTTCACGTGCGCCAGTTCGTGGGCCATGACGCCGCGGATCTCGTCGCGGGTCAGCATGTCGAGCAGGCCGGTGGTGGCGCAGACGGCGGCGTTCGCGGGATTGCGGCCGGTGGCGAAGGCGTTGGGCTGGTCAGTCGGGATGATGGCGATGACCGGGCGCGGCAGGCCGGCCCCCTCGGCCATCTGCACAACGTCGGCGACATAGGTGCGGACCACGGCGTTGGGGTGGTTCTCGTCGACGGGCTGGGCGCGATACATGCGCAGCACGATCTTGTCGGCGTTCCAGTAGCTGACCAGGTTCATCCCGCCGGCGAAGACCAGGGCGATCAGCATGCCGGTGGCGCCGCCGATCATGTAGCCGATACCGGCGAACAGGGCGGTCAGCGCGGCCAGCAGGGTGAAGGTCTTCAGGTGGTTCATACGGATTAGGCTCGGGCGTCACTGGCGCCGGGGAGGCGAGGTTCTAACTTGTGGAGATCAACGCTTTGGCTCAAGGCGAGGACGCTGTGACCGATCATCCCACCCCCGACGCCCCCGCCGCTGAAGACGCGGCTGAAATCTTCAACGCCGACGTGCCCCACGCCACGCCGGAGCGGCCGCTGAGCGAGCCCGCTCGCCGGGCGTTGCTGGAGGCGGCCGAACGCCGCAGGGCCGCCGAAGACGCCGCGCTGGCGCCCGAACACGGTGGTCCGCGCGGCCCCGAGCCTACACGCTACGGCGACTGGGAGAAGAAGGGTCTCGCGGTCGACTTCTGATCCCCGCGAACCGAATTCTGCAGAACAGCGTTAACCGGGCTCTTTTCCCGGAGCTTCGCCATGATCCGCCCCCTCGCCGTCGTCGGCGGCCTGTTCGTCCTTGGCTTGACCGCCCTTCCCGCCGCCGCCCAGACCTGGGGGCAGCCGCAGTACGTCACGCCGTCCGGGCGACCCGTCGGAGGCACGCCCCTGTCGGAGGTGGAGACCCGGTCCTACGTCCAGACCGGCGACTGGGCCGACGGCTATGGCCCGCCGGTCTATGTCCGCGTCCCCGCCCCAGGCCAGGCCTATCCGGGCCAGGCCTATCCCGGACGCGGCTACGGGTATGGACACGGCTACGACCGCTACGGGTCCGGCTACGGCTACCAGTCGCCGCGTTACGCCGCGCGGCCGCGACAGGGGTATCGCGATGAGTGGGGCTATAACGACGACCGGCCGCCGTCGGCGCGCTGGGCGCGCGAGCGCAGCGACCACCGCCATTACGACGGCTGCGGCTGCCCGGACGTCTATCTCTACGATCGCTGACCCGCGGCGGGGGAATGCGCCGCCGTGATTTCGCTCCGGCGGTGCAACCTCACCCCCTGAGCGGCCTCGAGACCTAGGGAGGGACGGACTCTGGAGTCCGTCCCATGCGCCTTCTCGTCCTGTCGATCGCCGCCCTGACCCTGGCGGCCGCCTCCCCCGCCCTCGCCGGCGGACCCCGCGGCGGCCACACGCCGCCGCCCGGGCCGTGCTGCGGCCATGGAGGTCACGGGGGCGGGGGCAGCACGAACATCAATGTGAACGTCAACGCCCGCGCCTCGGCGGCGGCCTCGTCCCAGTCCTATCTCAACGCCCGCACCTATGAAGCCGGAAGCTATCGCAGCGGCGGCTCCTACGGCGGCAGCGTCTATGTCGGCGGCGGCTATGGCGGCGACGCCGGCGGCTATGGCTACGTCGGGACGCCGGTCTATTACGACATCGACCCGCGCGCCCTGGCCTGCGCCAGCGCCCCCTTCGGCTATGTCGTCACCGGCTTCGGGCGCGAAGGACGCCGGGCGCCGTCGTGCGGCGGCCGCTACGAATACTGGGAATCGGAGGATCGCGGCGGCCGCTACGGCTACAGCGAACGCCACGAGTCCTATGAGGAAAGCCGCTTCGAATCCTACGAAGCCTACGAAAGCCGCGAGGAATTCGAGGCCTACGGCGAATACGAGATCCGCCACGAGCGGGAGGCTGCGCCCTATCCGCCCGCCTATCTGCCCGAGCCGCCGCGGGCGGAGCCGCCCCCGCGCGTCCGCGAGCGCCGCCCGGCCCCGCCGCGGCAGGAATACCGCCAGGAGCCCGGCGAGCGCGGCTGACGCCTAGTTCGCGATCCCGTCGATCGACTCGACGATGGCCGAAGCGGCGGTCAGCGGATTGTCCGCCCCGATCACCGGCCGGGCCACGACCAGGTGCGTGGCCCCCGCCTCGAGGGCCGCGCGCGGCGTCGCCACGCGCTGCTGATCGCCCCTTTCGGCGCCCTCGGGCCGCACGCCGGGGGTGACCACCAGGAAGTCCGGACGCCCCGCCTCGGCGGCGATGCGACGGACATTGGCGGCCTCCAGAGGGCTGGAGACGACGCCGTCGACGCCGCAGTCGAGGGCCTGGCGCACCCGGCGCTCGACCAGTTCGGCGGCGGTGAAGCCGTAGCCCAGCTCGCCGAGGTCGGCGTCCGACAGGCTGGTCAGGACAGTGACGGCCAGCAGCTTGGTCCCGGTCCCGGCGGCGTCGCGACCCTTGACCGCGCCGCGCATGACCTGGGGCTCCGCGTGCACCGTCAGCAGGTCGCAGCCGCCCTCCGCCACCGAGCGGGCCGCGCCCTCGACCTGGGCGCCGATGTCATGGAGCTTCCAGTCCTGGAACACCTGTTTGCCCTGGGCGCGCAGTTCATGGGCGAAGGCGACGCCGCCGGGCCGCGCCAGCAGGGTCAGGCCGACCTTGTAGAAGGACACCACGCCGCCCAGCCGCTCGACCATGGCGCGCGCCGCGTCGATGGAGGGCAGGTCCAGGCCGACGATCAGGCGCGGGTCGGTGAGCACGGGCGTCATTGAGCAGTCTCCATCTTGGCCGCAGGGGTGGACGCGCGCGCGCGCGCAGGCCCTTATGGGGCGGCAGGGTGAATTGCGGGGCGAGAGAAGCAAATGGACGCGGTCGATCTGGGGGTCAACCTCTTCGTCACCCTGTTCGCCCTGCTGGACCCGATCGGCAATATCCCGATCTTCGCCGCGGCGACGGCCGGCGCCACCCTGCGCCAGCGGATTTCGGTGTCGGCCCTGATCTGCCTGTTCGCGGCGGTCTTTCTGGCCTTCTTCTTCTTCACCGGCCTGGGGCTTCTGCAGTTCTTCGGCATCTCGCTGGCCGCTTTCCGCATCGCCGGCGGCGTGCTGCTGCTGCTGCTCGGCCTCGACATGGCGCGCGAGGACTTCATCGCCACCTTCGCCGACAAGGACGCCGCCAACGACCTCAAGGACGTGCGCGGCTACGCCAAGCGGCGTTTCCAGCGGCTGGTCGTGCCTTTCGCCATCCCGCTGATGATCGGCCCCGGCGCCATCTCGGCCATCATCATCCAGGCCGGCGAGGCCGAGAAACTCGGAGCCGCCGGCACTGCAGCCTCCCTGGCGGCCATCGCCGCCGCCTGCGTGGTGTCCTTCATCAGCTTCGCCCTGACCGGCCCGATCAGCCGCATCCTCGGCGAGGTCGGTCTGTCCATCGTGGTGCGGGTGCTGGGCCTGATCCTCTGCGCCCTGGCCATCCAGTTCATCCTGATGGGCCTGGGCGAGGCCCTGCCGGGCATCATCAGCTCGGGCGTGACCACGCCGTATCCGAGCGGCGGGCACTAGCCGGCGGGCCTAGGGGACCTCAGCCGGCTCCAGCGACAGCGCTAGTCCGCGGGCATAGAGAGCGCCCCAGAGGCCGTAGCTGGTTTCAAACGCGATCTCGTAGTCGCCGGCCTCGGGCCCCGGGCAGGTTCCGAACCGGTCTTTCGGAACGGAGGCCTCAAGCCTGCGGATGACAAGGCCCGCGAGGATCGAGTGGGCGTCGCCGTTCAGCTCGACACCGGTGACCTTTGTCATGTGGAGACTCACGATCGCGTGGCGATCGAGAACGAAGTAGCCGGCCTCGTTGACCTGATCCGTCATGCGAAAAGCGGCGATCCGCATGATCGCGTCGCCCTTCGTCAGCGTCAGCTCGACGAGATCGGCGTCGTGAAACGACGGCGTGAAGCCGAACCATCCGACGATCGCGTCGCTCCCCGGAAGAGCGGCGAACAGGTTCGGGTCCGTGCCCCACGGCGTCGGCTGGGTCCTCATATCCGCTTCAGCCGTTTCGCATGGCCGCCGACCATCTTGAGCGCCCAGCGGTCCGGCAGGTGTTTGGCCAGGCCCGCGAGGACATTGTTCATTACCCCCGGCGTCACCGCCGGCCGGTTGGCCTCAACGGCGTCATAACCGACGCGGGCGACGTGCTCGGCGGTCTGCCACATCCAGGCGGGATAGGCGGACGAGACCTCGGCGCGGGTGCCGTTGACGTCATGGAACTCGGTCAGGGTGTAGCCGGGGCACAGGGCGGTGACGTGCACCCCCGTCCCGGCCAGCTCGAGGTGCAGGCCCTGCGAGGCCTTGATCAGGAAGCTCTTGATCGGGCCGTAGAGCGTGTCGCCACCGGTCGCCGGCATGCGCCCGGCCAGCGAGGCGACGTTGAGAATACGGCCGAAGCCGCGCTCGACCATGCCAGGGGCGAACAGGCGTGACAGCTCGACCGGGGCCGACAGCATGACCTGCAGCATGGCGGCGTGGTCGGCCGGATCAGTCTGCAGGAAGCCGGCCGTGCGGCTGAAGCCGGCGTTGTTGACCAGGGCGTCGACGGTGAGACTGCGGGCGGCGACCGCCTCGAACAGGCGTTGCGGCGCAGCCGGGTCGGCCAGATCCTCGGTGATGACGGTCACCGTCGCGCCGGAGCGGCTCAGCTCAGCGGCCAGGACCTCAAGCGGTCCCGCTCGACGCGCGGTCAGGATCAGGTCCCAACCCTCGACCGCATAGACTCGCGCCAGGGCGGCGCCGATGCCGGCGGAAGCCCCTGTGATCAGGACGGTGCGGCGACGGTCCGCGAACGTCCCGTGATTCGATTCAGGCATCGACCGTGGCGGGCGTCGGAGACTCGCCGAGCAAACGCCGCTTCTGGACGTCGTACTCGTCGTCCGAGATCGCGCCTTGATCGCGCAGGGCGGCGAACTTGGCCAGTTCGTCCACCTGGGACCCAGCGGCCTTCGGCCGGGCGTTGAGGCGGAGCATCAGCTCACGGTTATGGCTCTCGACCATGCCCGAGATCAGGAACAGATCGATCAGCAGCCAGATGCCGAGAGGGATCAGGAAGAGGAGGCCGACGACGAACCAGATGGTGACCCAGCCCAGGACCGAAAGGACGAGTTGGCCCACCGCTGACCCGGTCTTGCCGAGGTAGAAGCGGTGGCCGCCCAGGCCGCCCGTGAAAAACCAGAGGAGGAAGGCGACGCCGGTCGACTTCTTGTTGGCCTCGAAGGCCATAAGCGCCTGAGTGTCGGCGCTGAGCCCCGAGTTGTGATCCGTCATTTAGGCCCCCTGTGGTCACGCTGATATCGCCATCATCCGATGACGGAGATCAACCCTGAGTCTCAGCCGACGGCCGATTTATCAGGCGGCGACGGGACACGACGAGTGCGGCGCGAAGCCTGCCAGCGACGGCGGGTTCTCGGCCAGGAGGTCGGCGATAGTGATCTTGCCAAGCGCCTCGCCGGCGGCCAGATCCGCGGCGGTCAGGGCCTTGGCGACCTGGCGCGGGATGTGTTCGCTGACCGGACAGCCCTTCGCTCCGGCTGGCGGCGAGCCCAGTTGCGCGCAGCCGTTCACCGCGCGCAGGACCGCGTCCAGGGTGATGGCTTCGGGCCTGTGCAGCAGCCAGGCCCCGCCCGAGGCGCCCGGACGAGTGGCGATCAGCCCCGCCTTGGCCAGCAGGGCGGTCACACGGCGCACCACGACCGGATTGGTCGGAACCGAGGCGGCCAGAACCGCGCTCGGCGCGGCGTCAGCCGGCGAGTAGGCGCCCTTGTGGGCCAGATAGGCCAGGGCGTGGGCGGCGACGGGAAATCGTTGGCTGTCGGACATGGCTTTCAGTGCTCAAGATAGTGCGGGCGCCGCCGTTTCACAAACACTCGCAACCTTCGCCGCCCCGGCCGCTTATCGACCCTGTTCGGGCCGGTCTCCCGCCCGGGCCGAGTCTACGATTCATCTCGCAGGCGCAGCACGATTGAACCGGCGCGGGAAAGGGCCTAAAGGCTCGCCGCTCTTTTGATGGGAACCGCACTGTGCGGCGTCCCGGAGGAACTTCATGGCCGGGGCTGCTCCCCAAGGTGAAGACGGCGCCAAGGCCGCCTCGACCCCCAACAATTCAACCGACAAGACCATCGACCCGGCGCACCCGCATCCCGCGGCCGCCGGCGAGCACGGCGTCGGCAAGGCCGGCAAGTTCGGTCTGATCCTCGGCGCCATCGGCGTCGTGTTCGGCGACATCGGCACCAGCCCGCTCTACGCCCTGCGGGAGGCGATCGACCACGCCCGCGACGGCGTCGGCGGCGACCTGGCCGTGATCGGCGTGGTCTCGCTGGCCTTCTGGGCGCTGATGGTGGTGGTGACGTTCAAGTACGTCTTCTTCCTGATGCGCGCGGACAACAAGGGCGAGGGCGGCACCCTGGCCCTGATGGCCCTGGCCCAGCACGCCATCGGCCGTCGCTCCGCCCTGATCTTCATCCTCGGAGTCTGCGGCGCGGCGCTGTTCTACGGCGACGGCATCATCACGCCCGCCATCTCGGTGCTCTCGGCTATCGAGGGGGTCAAGGACGCCCCCGGCGTGGGCGGCTCGCTGGATCCCTACATCGTGCCCATCGCGGCGGGCATCCTGGTCGGCCTGTTTCTGCTGCAGGCCCGCGGCACCGCCAAACTGGCCAAGTATTTCGGCCCGATCACCGCCGTCTGGTTCCTGTGCCTGGGCGTGCTCGGCCTGTTCCACATCTTCGACGACCTCAGCGTCCTGCGGGCGCTGTCGCCGCACTACGGCGTACAGCTGCTGATCGAGGACGGTTTCCTCGGCTTCATCATCCTGGGCAGCGTCTTCCTGGCCGTGACCGGGGCCGAGGCCCTGTATGCGGACATGGGCCATTTCGGCAAGTCGCCGATCCGCATCGGCTGGCTGGCCTTCGTCCTCCCCTGCCTGACCCTGAACTACCTGGGCCAGGGCGCCCTGATCCTCTCCGACCCGTCGGCGTCGCAGAACCCGTTCTGGAGCATGGTGCCGACGGCGGTCTACTGGCCGATGCTGGCCCTCGCCACGGCAGCCACCGTGATCGCCTCGCAGGCGGTCATCACCGGCGCCTTCTCGGTGACCCAGCAGGCGGTGCAACTGGGCCTTCTGCCGCGCATCGACATCAAGAACACGTCCGAGACCCAGGCCGGCCAGATCTTCGTGCCGGCAGTCAACACCCTGCTGATGGTCGGGGTGCTGGTGCTGCTGTTCGCCTTCCGCAGCTCGTCCAACCTGACCGCAGCCTATGGCGTCGCGGTCACCGGAGTGATGCTGATCAACACCCTGATGGCCTATTCGGTGATCACCAAGAAGTGGAACTGGCCGCTATGGGCCGTGCTCGCGACCCTGGTCCCGTTCGGCTTCATCGACACCGTCTTCCTGACTTCCAACCTGCTGAAGATTCCGGACGGCGCCTGGATGCCGCTGGTGCTCGGCGCGGCGCTGATCCTGCTGATGTGGACCTGGGTGCGGGGGACGCAGATCCTCACCGCCAAGACGCGCAAGGACAGCCTGCCCCTGGCCGACCTGATCGAGATGCTGCGCGCCCGGCCGCCGCACCGCGCCCCGGGCACGGCCATCTTCCTGACGTCGGACCCGGACATCGCCCCGGTCGCCCTGATGCACAATCTCAAGCACAACAAGGTGCTGCACGAGAAGAACGTCATCCTGACCGTACGGACCACCGACCGGCCGCGTGTGGCCGAGGCCGACCGGGTGCGGATCGAACCGATCTCGGACGACTTCAAGAAGCTGGTCATCTCCTACGGCTTCATGGAGCAGCCCAACGTGCCCAAGGCGCTGGGCGTATGCCGCAAACAGGGTCTGAAGTTCGACATCATGTCGACGAGCTTCTTCCTCGGCCGCCGCTCGGTCATCGCCTCGGCTTCGCAGGGCATGCCCCTGTGGCAGGACCGGCTGTTCATCTTCCTGATGCGCAACGCCGCCAACCCGACCGACTTCTTCCACATTCCGCCGGGACGCGTCGTCGAGCTCGGCGCGCAGGTCGCCGTATGAGCCGTCCCCCCTCCTCCGGCGCCGGCAAGGGCGGCCACAGCTCGGCCGCGCGCGGTCGCCGCATGGCCGAAAAGTCACGCGGACCGCGTCCGCCCCGGGTCGAACAACCTCGCGACGAAGCCGCCGACATCGGCGTCGAGGCCCGCCTGGCCGCGGGCGTTCTGCTGAACGCGGCGCTGGAAGGCCGCGGCGGCATGGACGCCGCCCAGAGCTTCCGCGAGATCGCCGCCCTGCCCGCGCCGGACCGGGCCTTCGCCCGCGCCGTGGCCATGGCCGCCCTGCGCCGTCTGGGCGAGATCGACCAGATCCTCGACCGCAAGCTGCAGAAGGCCCCGCCGCTGGCCGTGCGCACCATCCTGCGCGTCGCCCTGGCCCAGATGCTGGTGCTCGAGACCCCGGCCTTCGCCGCGGTGTCGACGGCCGTGAAACTGGCCGAGCGGGACACCAAGACCCGGCCCTACAAGAACCTGGTCAACGCCGTGCTGCGCGGCATCGACCGCGAGGGGCCCGGCCTGACCACGGCCGAGTCCAACCTGCCCGAGTGGGTCGCCGCCCGCTGGCGCGCCACCTACGGCGAGCCGGCCCTGGCCGCCCTGGCCCTGGCCGCCCGCGAGGAGCCGGCCACCGACCTCAGCCTGAAGCCCGCGGCCGATCCGGCCGAGGTCGCCGCCGCCGTCGACGGCGAGGCCGTTGCCGGCGGCACGGTCCGCACCGGCAAGCGCGGCGACGTGGCGACCTGGCCCGGCTTCGAGGACGGGAACTGGTGGGTGCAGGACGCGGCCGCGGCCGTCCCCGCCCGGCTGCTCGCTCCGAAGGCGGACGAATTCATCGTTGACCTGTGCGCCGCGCCCGGCGGCAAGACGCTGCAACTGTGCGCTTCGGGCGCCTCCGTCGTGGCCCTCGATCGTTCGGAAGTCCGGCTGAAGCGCCTGCGCGCCAATCTGGAGCGCACCGGGCTCGAGGCCGAGATCGTCGTCACGCCCGCCGAGGACTGGGAGGACGACCGCACCTTCGACGCCGTCCTGCTGGACGCGCCGTGCACCGCCACCGGCACCTTCCGCCGTAACCCCGAAGTGCTGCGCGCCACCAAGCCCGCCGACGTCGCCAAACTGGCCGACGTTCAGCACCGCCTGCTCGACGCCGCCGCCGACCGGGTCAAGCCGGGCGGGCGGATGGTCTATTGCGTCTGTTCGATGGAGCGCGAAGAAGGCGAGACCCAGATCATCGCCTTCCTGCGCCGCAACCCGGCCTTCAAGACCGTCCCGGCGGTTCCCGCCGAGGTCGGCGCCCCGGACGAAGCCCTGACGTCGGAAGGCTGGCTGCGCATCCTCCCGTCGATGTGGGCGGAGAAGGGCGGGCTGGACGGCTTCTTCGTCGCCCGGCTGGAGCGCGTCGCCTAGGCCAGAACGGTTTAGGTCATCCGTGCACGGACGGTGAAGCCCAGGCTCTCATAGAACGCCACCGTCGCCGCGTGCTCGGCGTAGGCGTGCAGGAAGGCCTGTTCGCCGCGCGCGAGGATGCGCGACACAACGGCGCGGCTCAGAACCCCTGCCAGCCCCTGGCCGCGGAAGTCGGGATGGGTGCAGACGCCGCTCAGTTCGGTGAAGCCGTCGACCTTCATCCGCTCGCCGGCCATGGCGACCAGCCGGCCCTCGCGCCGCACGCCGATGAAGCCGCCGAGCCGCAGCGTGCCCTTCCGGAAGGGCCCCGGCTTGGTCAAGGCCGCCAGCGCCAGCATCTCCTCGGCGTCGGCCTCGCCGAGCGTCAGGATGTCGAGATCACTCGCCTGGCCCTGGGTCAGCGCGGATGCGGTCATCTGCACGCAGGGCGCGCGCGAGACGATGGGCAGGTCCGGTAAGACGGCCTCGATCGGCGTCCCTTCCGGCTCGACGAGCCCGGCGCCGGGGTATTCTCGGCTGAGCGCGGTCAGCAAGGCCCGGCTGTCCGGCGAGCCGTCGGCGGCCGCCACGAAGACGCCGATGTCCGGATCCAGCCGCACGGCGACGCCCTCGCCCTCCTCTCGCCGGATCGCCAGCGACGCCAGCGGGCCGTTCAGGGCGCTCCAGACGGGACGGTCGAGGGGATGGGCGAGGCTCATGGGCCATTACCTAGCGCAGCGGCTCGCCGCCGCCAGTCCCGGCCGCGAAGCCGGGACCGGAAAGCGCGATCACGCCCGCCAGAAGCCGACGATCTTCTTGACCTCGTCGACCACCGGATCGGCGATCTCCGCCGCCCGCTCGGCGCCGTCCTTGAGGACCCGGTCGATCTCGGCCGTGTCGGCCATCAGGCGGCGCATCTCGGCGGTGACCGGGGCCATGGAGGCCACGGCCAGCTCGGCCAGAGCCGGCTTGAAGGCGCCGAAGCCCTGTCCGCCGTACTGGGCCAGCACCTGCTCGCGCGTCATGTCGGCCAGGGCCGCATAGATGGTGACCAGGTTCTTGGCTTCCGGACGGGCGTCGAGGCCCTCCACGGTTTCCGGCAGGGGCTCGGGGTCGGTCTTGGCCTTGCGCACCTTGGCGACGATGGAGTCGGCGTCGTCGGTCAGGTTGATGCGCGACTGGTCGGACGGATCCGACTTGGACATCTTGGCCGCGCCGTCGCGCAGGCTCATCACCCGCGGGGCAGGGCCCTGGGTCAGGGGCTCGGGCAGGGGGAAGAAGCCGGGCACGCCGAAGTCGTTGTTGAACTTGGCGGCGATGTCGCGGGTCAGCTCAAGGTGCTGCTTCTGGTCCTCGCCGGTGGGCACCTCGGTGGCCTTGTAGAGCAGGATGTCCGCCGCCTGCAGCACCGGATAGGTGTAGAGGCCGACCGACGAGCGCTCCTTGTGCTTGCCCGACTTCTCCTTGAACTGGGTCATCCGGTCGAGCCAGCCGAGGCGGGCGACGCAGTTGAAGATCCAGGCCAGTTCAGAGTGGGCACGCACCGCCGACTGCGGGAAGATCACCGACTTGGCCGGATCGAGGCCCGAAGCGAGGTAGGCGGCGGCGATCTCGCGGGTCTGGGCGGTCAGCAGGGCCGGGTCCTGCCACACGGTGATGGCGTGCAGGTCGGCGACGAACAGGAAGCAGGGCGCGCCCGTATCCTGCAGCTGGGTGAAGCGCTTCAGGGCGCCGAGATAGTTGCCCAGGTGCAGGGCGCCGGAGGCCTGGATGCCGGACAGGATGCGGCGGGGTCCGGTGTATTCGGCCGGGGTCTGGTCAGTCATGGATCGTGAGCTCGGGAGGAAGTCTGGATCAGGCGCACAGGATGGCGCGCGGCGTTGGACGGCGGATCAGCCGCGCCATCGACGGCCGGCGAAGTTCAGTCCCGAAATCGTCATGCCTCGCACCTATCGCCTCCCCTCGCGTCAGTCCAGACCGGAGGACATCGAGCCGCCGCCCGGCTCGCGGCGCAGCACGGCCTTGAGCTCCGCGATGCTGACCGCCCGGAAGGCGAGCAGACAGGCGCCGTAGACCGCCGCTCCGACACCGACGACCACCAGGACGGCGATCTCCTTGGCCAGGAAGATGCGCGCCAGCTCCGGGTAGTAGACGTCGGCGGCGAACAGCACGACCGCCATGACGCCGCTGGCCAGCAGCACGCGTGAAATGCGCGAGACGAAGGCGTTGGAGGCGCGCCAGACATGCTCGCGCACCAGCGTCCCGCCGAGCAGGGCGACGTTGAGCCAGGCCGACAGGCTGGTGGCGACGGCCAGGCCGAGCACGCCGTCGACGTCGATCCGCGACAGCCAGAAGAACAGGGCCGTGCCGACGATGATGGTGAAGACCACCGCCGAGACGGCGAAGATCATCGGCCGGCGGGTGTCCTCGCGGGCGAAGAAGGGCGGCGTCAGCACCTTGGCCAGGACGAAGGCCGGCACGCCCCAGGCGAACTGGCGCAGCACGTCGGCGGTGCGGGCGGCGTCCTCGGAGGTGAAGGCGCCGCGGGTGACGGTGGCGTCGATGATGAAGAAGGGGATGACGAACAGCGCCACGGCCGCCGGCAGGGTGAAGGCCATGGCCAGGGTGATGCCGTCATCCAGCGTCTTACGGCCGCCCTCATGGTCGCCCTGGACGAAGGCCTTGGTCAGCCGCGGCACCAGGGCAAGACCGATGGCCACCCCGACCAGGCCGAGCGGCAGCTGGTAGAGCCGGTCGGCGTTGTAGAGCACCGAGCGGGCGCCCTCGTCCGAACCCGTCAGAACCTGGCTGACCACCGAATTGACCTGCATCGCCCCGCCGGCCAGGGCGCCAGGCACGGCCAGGGCCAGGGCCCGCTTGACGTTCGGGGTCAGGCGCGGCCAGCCGAACTTCAGCCGCACGCCCAGACGCCGCACGCCGATCCACAGCAGGCCCGCCTGAACGAGGCCCGAGACGGTCACCGCCGCCGAGGTCCACAGCAGGGTCTCCGCCTGGCTCATCGGGAGCAGGCTCGGGGCCAGCAGCGGCACGAGGGTGCAGATGTTGAGGAAGACCGGCACCGCCGCGGTCAGGGCGAACTTTCCGGCCGTGTTCAGCACCCCCGAGAGCAGGGAGGCGATGGTCATGCAGGCCAGGTAGGGCATGGCCAGCTGGGTGGCGACGACAGCGGCGCGCATCACCTCCTCGTCATGCCGCCAGGCCGACAGCAGCCACGGCATGATCCACGGCATCAGCACCTGCAGCACGATGCAGAAGGCCGCCACCACGGCGAACATGAAGCTCAGCGCCTCGGAGGCGGTGACGGCGGCGGCTTCCTCCCCGTCGCGGGCGCGCACCCCGCCGTAGACCGGCACGAAGGCCTGGGCGAAGGCGCCCTCGGCGAACAGGCGGCGGAACAGATTGGGCAGCATCAGGGCCGTGGCCCAGGCGTCCATCATCGGCCCTTGGCCGAACCGGGCCGCCAGCGCCATGTCGCGGGCGAAACCGAGCACGCGGCTGCCCAGAGTCAGGGTGGCTTGCACAAGAGTGTTGCGCGCGAGGCTCATGCAGGTCTCGGGAAGGGGGTTCGCCGACTACTCGCTTAGCCTGCTTCCCCGCCGCGCGATACGGGCCGGTTTGCGCCGCGCGACGGCGGCCTGACCCGGCCCACCTCGGAGACGTCGCGCAGGCTGGCCCGCACCGGGGCGGAGACGCGTGGGCCGCTGGGTCCGGCGCGGTCCAGCACGCTCTCCAGATCAGCGCGCAGCTGATCAAGGCCGGCGCCGGCCGTCGGCTTCCCGCCCTCCACGGCGGTGACATAGAAGCTGTCGACCGCGCGCTCGCCGAAGCCGGCGATATGGGCCGAGCGGATCGACAGCTGACGCTGCGACAGCACCCCGGCGAGGTCGGCGAGCAAGCCCGGCCGGTCGGCGCCGGAGACTTCGACCACCGCCGCCGAAGGCGACTCCTCGAGGTCGATGATCACCGTCGGGCGCACGTCGAAGGCGGCGCGGCGCGGGTTGTAGGTGGCGCGCGGCGGCTCGGCCCGGCCGGGGTCGCCGCGGGCGGCGGCGGTCAGGGCGGCGAGCAGCCGATCCAGGCGGCGCGGCTCGGCCCGGCCATAGGGGTCCCCGGCCCCGTCCTGCAGTTCAAAGACGTCCAGGGCGACGCCGTCGCCGGCGGTCGCCACCCGCGCCCCGACCACATCGGCGCCGGCGGCGGCCAGGGCCCCGGCGAGGTCGGCGAACAGGCCCGGCCGATCCTGGACGGCGACGGCGACGCGGGTGGCGGCGCGCTCGCCCCCCTCCCCGTCAAAGCCATCGGCGCCCGACAGAACCGCCGCCACCGCCTCGCCGGCGCGGGCGCGGGCGACGATCTCCGGATAATCCTCCAGCGGGTCGGCGTGGTCGATGTCCTCGCCGCGGAACAGGGCCTCGGTGCGCTGGTAGAGTTCGCGGATCAGCTGACCCTTCCAGCCGTTCCACACCCCGGGTCCGACAGCCCGGATGTCGGCGACGGTGAGGATCAGCAGGGTGCGCAGCCGCTCGGGGTCGCCGACCAGGGCCGCAAAGGCGCGCACCGTGGCCGGATCGGAGACGTCGCGCTTCTGGGCGTAGTCGCTGAGCGCCAGGTGGTTGCGGACCAGCCAGACCACGAACTCGGTGCGACGCGGATCCAGGCCCAGCCGGTCGCAGGCGCGCCGCGCGGCGATCGCGCCGTCCTCCAGCTGGCCCCGGTCGCCGCCCTTGCCGACATCGTGCAGCAACATGGCCAGCATCAGCGCCTCGAAATCGTCGATGCGGTGGACGATCTCGGTCGAGGTCGGATGCTCCGCCTCCAGCTTGCCGCGCCAGATGTCGTTGATGATGCCGATGGCCTGGAGCGTGTGCTCGTCGACCGTATAGGCGTGGTACATGTTGAACTGGGTCTGACCGACGATGCGGCCCCACTCCGGCAGGAAGCGGCCGAGCAGACCGGTCTCGTTCATCAGCGACAGCACGCGGTACGGCCGCTGGCCCTGGGCCAGGATGTCGAGGAAGGCGCGTGTCGCCTCGGGGTCGCGGCGCAGGCTCGGCGTCACCAGCGACAGCGAGCGACTGACCGCCGACAGGGCGTCGGGGTGCAGGTCGAGGTCATGGGCGTCGGCGACCCGGAACAGCAGCAACAGCTTCTCGGGCGCCTCGGCAAACACTTCCGGCCCGGTCACCGACAGGCGGCCGCCATCCTCGATGAAGCCGTCGACGCCGAGCTTCTTCTTCCGCCCGGGGATCAGGCGCGACAGGCTGAGGGTCGGCTTCTGCTGGCGCGACTCCAGCTTGGCCGACAGGGCGCGGGTCAGGGCGCCGACGTCGCGGGCGACGAGGAAGTAGCGGCGCATGAAGCGCTCGACCGCCGGCTCGTCGCCGCGCCCGCGCCAGCCCATGCGCCGCGCTACCTCGGGCTGGAGGTCGAAGGTCAGCTTCTCCTCGGCGCGGCCGGCGATCAGGTGCAGATGGGCCCGCGTCCGCCACAGGAAATCGAACGACTCCTCGAAGGTGCGGCGCTCGCGCGGGGTCAGCAGGCCGTCCATGACCCGGGCCCCCAGCGGACTGTCGGGGGCCAGAGAGCGGGCGATCCAGAACAGGGTGTTGAGGTCGCGCAACCCGCCCTTGCCGTCCTTGACGTTGGGCTCGACCCGATAGCGCACGGCCCCGGCCTTCTGGTGTCGCTGGTCGCGCTCCTCCAGCTTGGCGGCGATGAAGGGCCGCGGATCGGCCTTGACCACGAAGGCGCGGAAGCGGGCGATGAAGTCCTCGGCCAGCTGCGTGTCGCCGGCGAGCGGCCGCGCCTCGAGCAGGGCCGTGCGCACCGTCATGTCGGTCTTGGCCAGGGCCAGGCTCTCGTCGACCGAGCGCGCCGCCTGGCCGACCTTCACCCCCAGGTCCCACAGGACATAGAGCATGAATTCGATCACCTGCTCGGTGCGCGGGATCGACTTCCACGGCCGCAGGAACAGGAGGTCGAGGTCCGAAAACGGAGCCAGCACGCCGCGTCCGTAGCCGCCGACGGCGATCAGGCTGAGCCGTTCAGCCTCGGTCGGATTGTGCGCCGGATAGAGGATTTCCGTCGTGAAGCGCCACAGGTCCCGGAGCATGTCGTCGGCGGCGACGGCGTAGAGCCGGGCCACCTCGACGCCTCCGAGACCGCCCTCCAGCCGGGCCGCGGCCCGGGCGCGAGCGGCCTCCCACGAGGCGCGCAGCAGGGCGGTGGCGGCGGCGCGAGGGTTGGAGGCGGCGGCGGCCTCGGCCCACGGGTCGGCGACCGGCCCCTTGGCCTCGACGGAATCCGGTCGGCGGGAACGGGCGCTCATCCGGCCGGTATAGACCCCGACCGCAGGCTGCGCGACTGTGCGAGGCGGGACGGCGTGGAGGAAATGCATGCTGAGACGGATCGGGCTCCTCGCCGCGGCCATGTTGCTGTCGGCATGCGCGCCGCCGCCGGCCGCCGGCTCCGCGCCCTACGCATCCCAGGACGCCCCTCCCGTGGACGCCGCCTTCCATGCCCGGATCGCGGCCGAGGTGAGCGCGGCCCGCAGCGATCCGCGGGGCTATGCCCGCAAGCTCAGGACCCTGCGCGGCTGGTTCCAGGGCGACCGGATCGAGCAGCCCGGCGAGGTGCCGATCGTGACCCGCGAGGGCGTCGCCGCCGTCGACGAGGCCATCGCCTTTCTGGAGGCCCAGCCGGCGCTGCCCGCCCTGGCGCGCAGCCAGCCGCTCGATCGCGCCGCCGCCGGCCACGCAGCCGATCAGGCGCGCAGCGGGCGCACCGGCCACGGCGGCGAAAACGGCCTGAGCCCGCACGAACGGATGGCTCGCTTTGGCCGATGGGCCGCCACAGCGGAGGCCATCGCCTACGGCCCGGACACGGCCGAAGAGATGGTCGTCCAGCTGATCGTCGACGACGGCGTGGCCGATCGAGGCCATCGCCGCATCCTGTTCAGCCCGGCCTACACCCTCATCGGCGTCGGCTGCGGGCCGCATCCCGAGTGGCGGCGAATGTGCGTCCTGGACTTCGCCCGGCCCTGATCAGCCCTTGATGGCCTTCAGCCGGTAGAGGGCCTCCAGCGCTTCGCGCGGCGTCAGTTCGTCGGGATCGATCGATGAAAGGGCGTCGGACAGGGCCGAAGAGACCACCGGCGGCGGCGGCGCCGCGGGCTCAGGCATGGCGAACAACGGCAGGTCGTCGAGGCTGGAGACGGCGGTCTTCTCGCCCTCCAGACGGTCCAGCACCTCGCGGGCGCGGCTGACCACGGCGGTCGGCACCCCAGCCAGTTTTGCCACCTGCACGCCGTAGGAGCGATCGGCGGCGCCGGGCGCGGCCTCGTGCAGGAAGACCAGGTCGCCGTTCCACTCCTTGGCCATCATCGACAGGTTGCAGACGTGGGCCAGTCGCGTCTCCAGCCCGGCCAGCTCGTGGTAGTGGGTGGCGAACAGGGTGCGGGCGCGGTTGCGGTCGTGCAGGGCCTCGGCCACGGCCCAGGCGATGGCCAGGCCGTCGTAGGTGGCGGTGCCCCGCCCGATCTCGTCCAGCACCACGAAACTCTTGTCGGTGGCTTGGGTCAGGATGGCGGCGGTCTCGACCATCTCCATCATGAAGGTCGAGCGGCCGCGAGCCAGGTCGTCGCCGGCGCCGACGCGGCTGAACAGCCGGTCGACCACGCCGAGGCGCATCGAGCGCGCCGGCACGAAGGCGCCGGCCTGGGCCAGCACCACCAGCAGGGCGTTCTGGCGCAGGAAGGTCGACTTGCCGGCCATGTTCGGGCCGGTGACGATCGACAGCCGGGCGCAGGCCGCGCCGGAGCCGTCGAGGCGACAATTGTTGGGCGTATAGGGATCGCCCGCCGCCTTGACCGCGGCCTCGACCACCGGATGGCGGCCGGCCGTCACCTCGAAACAGCGGGTGTCGTCGACGACCGGGCGGACCGCGCCGACCTCCTCGGCCCATTCGGCGAGGGCGGCGTGGGCGTCGAGCTCGGCCAAGGCTTCGGCGACCGCCTGCAGCGGCTGCGACAGACCCTGCACAGTGCGGCGCCAGATCTCGAAGGTCTCGGCCTCGATGGCCAGGGCGCGGTGGCCGGCCTGGCTGATCTTGGCGTCCAGCTCTGACAGCTCCACCGTGGTGAAGCGCACCTGGTTGGCCAGGGTCTGGCGGTGAATGTAGGGGCTTTCGCCAGTCGGCCGCAGCAGGGGCTCGGCGGCCTTGGCCGTGGTCTCGAGGAAATAGCCGAGCACGGCGTTGTGACGGATCTTGAAGGGCACGCCGGACTCGGCGACGGCGCGCGCCTCCAGGTCGGCGACGACGCGGCGGCTGTCATCGCGCAGGGCGCGCGCCTCGTCGAGCTCGGGCCGGAAGCCGGCGTTCACATAGCCGCCGTCGCGGGCCAGATGCGGCGGCTCGGCGACCAGGCCCTCGGCCAGATCGACCAGCAGGCGGCCGACCTCGGGCGAGAAGGCCAGGCGGTCGAGACAGTCCGCCAGCCGCGCTGACGGTCCGGTCAGCGGGTCGCGGGCGGTCGGGAACAGGCCGGCGATGCCCTCGGCCACCGACAGGCCGATGCGGATGGCGGCCAGGTCGCGCGGCCCGCCCCGGCCGAGCGCCAGGCGGGAGACGGCGCGGGCCACGTCCGAAGAGGCGCGCAGGCCGTCGCGCAGATCGCGGCGCAGGTCGCGGCGTTCCAGCAGCCATTCGACCGCGTCGAGGCCGTGGTTGATGGCGATCGGATCGCGCAGCGGCCGAGCGATGCGCTCGGCCAGGGCCCGGGCGCCGCCCGAGGTGACGGTGCGGTCGAGGCAGGCCAGCAGGCTGCCGTCGCGCTCGCCGCGCTGGGTGCGGTCGATCTCGAGGCTCAGCCGCGTGGCCGGATCGATGGCCAGGAAGCCGCTGTCGCCCGAACGGCGCGGCGGCGTCAGGGCCGGAATCTTGCCGGCCTGGGTGGTTTCCAGATAGGCGGCAACCAGTCCCAGCGCCGAGACTTCCGCCTCTTCGAAGGCGCCGTAGCCGTCCAGAGAGGCCACGCCGTACAGGCGCTCGACCCGTACGCGGGCGCCGACCGGCTCGGCCAGAGCCTGCGGCAGGGCCTGAACCACGCCGCCCGACCCGTTGAGCGCATCCTTGGCCGCCTCGTCCGAGAACAGGCGGTCGGGGACCAGCACCTCGGAAGGCCGGAACGACGCCAGCGTCGCGCCGAGGTCCTCCAGCGCACAGGCGACCACGTCGACCGCCCCGGCCGACAGCTCGACCACAGCCACGGCGGCGCGACCCTTGCGGATGGCGACGGCCGCCAGCCGGTTCGCCCCGCGGGCGTCGAGCAGACTGTCCTCGGTCAGGGTGCCGGGCGTGACGACGCGGACGATGTCGCGCCGGACCACCGCCTTGGAGCCCCGCTTCTTGGCTTCGGACGGGGCCTCCAGCTGTTCGCAGATGGCGGCCTTGAAGCCCTGGCGGATCAGGCGGGCGAGGTAGCCGTCCAGCGCATGCACCGGCACCCCGGCCATGGGGATGTCCTCGCCCTGGTGCTTGCCCCGCTTGGTCAGGGTGATGCCCAGGGCGGCGGCGGCGATCTCGGCGTCCTTGAAGAACAGCTCGTAGAAGTCGCCCATGCGGAAGAACAGGATGGCGTCGGGCGCGCTGGCCTTGGCGGCCAGGAATTGCGCCATCACCGGCGTCACGCCTTCGGCGGACGGCAGGGCTTCGGCATGCGGAGGATGGGCGAGAGGGGCGTTCATATGAGCGCCGCAAGGTGAAGGAAGCCGCGGGCGCGCTCAAGCGCAATGGCATGAGCTTGACCGACAGCAGTGGATCACTGCAATCGATGCATGCGCTCGATCCTATTCGCCCTCTGCGTCGCAGCCGTCTTGGCGGTCGCCCCTTCCGCCATTGCCGAAGACACCCCGCTCTGGAAGCTGGTCGCCCAGTCTAATGTCATCGTGGAGACCGTATTGGATGTCCCCGAGACCTTCCCGGAACGAGCCTATGTGACGTTACGCCTCCGTGACGTACGGACCCTGAAGGCGGACGGCGGCGCGCAGCCGAGCATTCGTTGGTACTCGGAGCCCCAACTCTATCAACCATCCATCGACCAGCTACGTAGCGCCTCCGGTTCGCTCTCCGTGGTGTTCGCCGTACGCAGCGAGGGACAGCTCTACTTCGCGGGCAACACCCCTGCCGCATTGCGTCAGGCGGACCCGTCGGTGATCGCAGCGGTCCAGGCGGAGGTCGCGCGACAAGATGGATTGCTGGCGAGCTGGCAGACAGACCGAAACACCCCTCATTACGCCGAGGTTCGGGCGATCATCGAGGAGATTGTCGCCTTGCCGCCCCCGTCACGTGACGAAAGGAGAAGCGGCATCCCGGCGCAGCAGCGGCTCTTCGATCGCCTGATCGCTCTCGGGCCTGAGGCCGTGCCTACCATCATCACCCTGATGGACGACGACCGGCCGCTGGGTTACCCGGCGATCTCCCTTGTGAATACCAGCCCCGACGCCTTCGAGGGGCTGAGGCACTACACTCCCAAGGTTCTCACTGACGCGCTGGCCGCCGTTCTAAATCAGATCACCGGCGAGCATTTTGGCTTCATCTACAACGGTGCGAGCCCGGACGACCGGCGCCGGACGGTCAACGCCTGGCGCATCTATCTTGATCACCTGAAGTCCGGCGCAGCCGCCTGACCTTGCACAAGCGTCGCTGCACTGCGACAAGCGCGCCAGGCGGTTAAGGGAACGCGGTCCAACACCGCGGCTGTGCCCGCAACTGTAGGCGGCGAGGCCGTCATTCGCTCCGGAGCTTCGGCTTCGGCGCCACTGGGCGACCGGGAAGGCGAGAATGGCGGCTTTTGACCCGCAAGCCAGGAGACCTGGCCGCCGACGTCGTCCGTCCGCTGCCCGGGACCAGGCAGAGACGCGGTGATCCGTCGAGGCGACCCGACTCCTGCGCCGTGCCCTCCAGGGTACGAGTCGGTCGCCCTTTCTACGTCGCCGCGATGTGCTCGCGCGGGGACGACGGAGATACGCATGACGCGATCCCTTCTGCTCGCCACGGCCGCCTCGGCCGTGTTCTTCCCCCTGTCCGCGCACGCCCAGCAGGTTCCGGACGACGATGGTCTGCCCGAGGTGGTGGTCACCGCCACCCGCATCCCGTCCATTGTCGCCGACACCCCCGGCGCCCGGGTCATCGACAGCGCGACCATCGAACAACGCGGCGCCGTCTTCGCCACCGACATCCTGTCCGACGTGCCCGGCCTGTCCGTGACCCGGTCCGGTCCCTTCGGCGGCGTGGCCCAGGTCCGCATGCGCGGCGCGACCCCGGGCAAGACCCTGGTCCTGGTCGACGGCGCGCCGGTCAATGATGCGGCCGAGCCCAACGGCGCCTATGACTTCTCGGGCTTCGACCTGGGCGACATCGATCGCATCGAGGTGCTGTCGGGGCCGCAGTCCTCGCTGTGGGGCTCCGACGCTATCGGCGGGGTGATCGCCTTCACCACCAAGGAGATCGACGGCGTCGCCGCCGAGGCCGAGGCCGGAAGCTTCGACACCCTGCGCGGCCGCCTCGGCGTCGGCGAGGCCAACGAGACCTGGGCCCTGGGCGCCTATGTCTCGCGCTTCACCACCGACGGCATCTCGGTCGCCGACGAGGCCAATGGCAATCCCGAGACGGACGGCTTCGACAACACCACGGTCGGCGTGCGCGGCCGCTACGCCGTCTCGCCGGCGGTGACCCTGGACGGCTCGGCCCGCTGGTCGCAAAGCGAGGCCGACCTCGATAACGGCTTCCCGGTCGAGGACAACGATGACCGCTCCGAGTCCGAGCAATGGTCCGGCGTGGTCCGCGCCAGCGTCGAGGCCCTGGGCCTGGACCACCAGTTCAGCGTCTCGGCCTCGGACATCGCCCGCGAGACCTTCAGCGCCTTCGGCTCGATCTTCGAGGCCGACCGCCAGGCCTACCGCTGGCAGGCCAATGGCGTGACCGGCGCGGCGACCTACGCCTTCGGCCTCGAGCGCGAGAACAGCGCCGGCAGCATCTCGACCGGCGACAGCGTCAGCCTGGGGTCCACCTCGGCCTTCGGCACGGCGCGCTATGACGTCAGCGACACGCTGAGCATCACCGGCGGCTTGCGCTTCGACGACACCGACGACTTCGGGTCCAAGACCACCGGCCGGGTCTCGGCGGCCTGGGACGTCGGCCCCGGCTTCACCCTGTCCGGCGCCTACGGCACCGGCTTCAAGGCCCCGACAGTCAGCCAGGCGGTCTGCGACTACTGCTTCTCGTCCCAGCCGTTCCCGGTGCTGAGGCCGGAAACGGCCGAGGGTTTTGAGGCGGCGATCGGCTGGCGTTCGGCCGACGGCCGCATCGAGAGCCGGGCGACGGTCTATCGCCTCAAGGTCGAGGACCAGATCACCTACATCTTCGATCCGCTCACCTTCGACAGCTACTACGTCAACATCGCCGAGACGGCGACGGACGGGGTCGAGCTGGAAGCCCGGGCGATCCTGATCGGCGGCTTCGACCTGACCCTGGCCTATGCCTGGACCGACGCCCGGGACGAGGCCACCGGGCTGCGCCTGGCGCGCGTGCCGGAACAGGCCGGCTCGGCGACTCTGGGCTGGACGGGCGATCGACTGTCGGGGGCGCTGACTGTGAGGGCCGAGGGCGACGACCGGGACACCAACTCAGCCACGGCCGCCATTCGCGACGGCTTCGTCACGGCCAATCTGAATGCGGCCTATGTCCTGACCGACAACGTCGCCCTGACGGCGCGGGTCGAGAACCTGGCGGACGAGCGCTATCAGCAGGTGCTGGGCTACGGCGAGCCAGGCCGCTCGGGCTACCTGGGGGTCAGGCTGCGCTACTGACCCGACGGGGGCCGGCGGCGGTCGCCGTCGCCGGCTCCAACTGGAAGGCGCTCCAGTCCAGATCAGGCGTCGGCGCGTTGGCGGCGGCGATCACCGCCCGGAGCTCGGCCGAAGAGGCGACGCTGGCGATGGCGGCCGAGACTTCCGGCAGGCCGTGGGCGTAGGCTAGGGCGGCCTGCATGGGATCCAGCCGGGCCTCGGCGAGGCGACGGCGGATGCGCGACAGAGCGTGGGCGTGCCGGGCCATCTCCGGCGGCAGGGCCTCGCCGCTGATGAAGAGGGCGCCGTCGGCGAAGATCGAGTCCGCATGCACCGAGACGCCGAGCCCGGCCAGCTCGGCCAGGACGCCGGTGCGCTGGGCGCGCTGATCGAGCAGATTGAGCGGCAACTGGACGACATCCGGCTGGAAACGACGGGCCAGCAGGGCCGGGCCGTCCTCGAGCCGGGCGCGGAAACCGATGCGTTTGAACAGGCCGCGGGTCTTTAGGCCCTCGAGCCGATCCCAGAGAGCGCGGCCCTCGGCCCCCGCCAGGTCATCGGCGGAGGAGACCAGCAGCACGTCGCCCCGCGGCAGGCCGAGACGCTCCAGCGAGCGGCGGGCGCGGGCCTCGACGCGGTCGACGCCGTCGGTGATCGAAACGGTCTGGACGGTGACCTGGAAGGGCGAGGGGAAGGGCCAGGCCTGGCCCAGCCAACGCTCGCCGTCGCCTTCCGGCTCGGTGGCCACCAGACTGACTCCGGCGTCCGCCGCCGTCTGCAGCAGGACACGCAGCGACTCCTCCCGCGCGCCGGCCGGCAGGGCGTTGAACGACGCTCGCTCGGGCGCGTGCACGACGGCCAGGGCGAGTTTGTCGACCGGAGACGGGGCTCGGTTGAGAATCACAGGCGGAGCTTGCGACCGAATTGCTTAAGGTCCCCCTTCCGAGACCTTGACCGAGTATTACCAGCGCCGCGCCGCCCTCGTCCCGGTCGAAGCCGGCCCATCCACAAGCCGTCCACAGGCGATTCGCCCGCTGTGACAGCGATTCACGCGGTGAAGCCTGTTCCTGCCGGGTGGCGGTTCAGCGGTCGGCGAGCGGTGTGACCGGGGGTATGGCCGTCCGCCGCCTCAAGAAAAAGCGTCGCCGTGGGCAATCGCTGATTCCTTCTGATTCGCAGGCCCCGCCCGGCTGCGCCGTCGGGTATGGCTCGAGAGTCCCGTCAGGCCGCGTTGCGCAGGGCGTCGAGCACGGCCTTGCCGTAGCGATCCAGCTTGGTCTGGCCCACGCCGGCGATGTGGCCCAGCGTGTCCAGGTCGCCCGGCTCGGCCAGGGCGATCTCCAGCAGGGTCTTGTCCTGGAAGATGACATAGGGCGGCACGCGCTGCTCGGCGGCGCGGTCGCGGCGCCAGGCGCGCAGCAGTTCGAAGCGGCCGCGCACGTCGGCGTCCATGGTCTCCAGGGCGGCGTTCCGACCGGTGCGGACCCGCTCGCGCGGCGCCGAAACCCGGGCCGGGGTCAGCCGCACCTCGATGGCCCGCTCGCCGCGATAGACGGCGCGCACCGCCTCGGGATCGCCGAGCCGGACCAGCGGCTTGCCCTCGTTGGGGTCCTCGACCAGCAGGCCTTCGAACATCAGGTGGTCGACGACGTCGCGCCAGGTGTGCAGGGCGGTGTCGGCGCCGATGGCCCAGGTCGACAGATTGGTCTCCCACGGCTGGACGTCCTTGGTCTTGCCGAGCAGGTGGTCGATGACCCGGTTGCGGCCGAAGCGCTGGTCGAGTCGCTGCACGGCGGCCAGGGCCTTCTGGGCCTGGACCGTGGCGTCGAACAGGGCCGGCGGGTCCTGGCAGATGTCACAGACGCCGCAGGGCTGGGCGTCTCCCTCCCCGAAATAGCGCCGCACCGACTGCGGCCGGCAGACCGGGCCGTCGAGCATGGCGAAAAGCTGGCGCGCCTTGCGCACCTGCACCGCCTTGACCTCCTCGGCCATCGGCCGGCCGTCGAGCCGCTTCAGGGTCCAGGCGATGTCGGACGGACCGTACAGGGTGATGCCCTCGGCCGGCTCGCCGTCGCGCCCGGCGCGGCCGATCTCCTGCCAGTAGGCCTCGAGCGACCCGGGCGGGTCGGCGTGGATGACGAAGCGTACGTCGGCCTTGTCGACCCCCATGCCGAAGGCGATGGTCGCCACCATCACGGCGCCGTCCTCGGCCAGGAACCGCTCCAGCCGCTTGTCGCGCTCCCGCGCGTCCATGCCGGCGTGATAGGCGATGGCGTTCGAGCCGGCTTCGCGCAGCGCCTGGGCCACCCGCTCGCAGCCGTCGCGCGAGCCGCAATAGACCACGCCGGACTTGCCGCGCCGCTGGCGAACCAGGTCGATGACGGCGGCGTCGGTGCGGGCCCGCGAGGCGTTCTCCTTACGCACCGCCGACAGCTGCAGATTCGGGCGGGCGAAGCTGTCGACCACCACCTTGGCCCCATCCAGCCGCAGCGAGCGGACGATGTCCTCGCGCGTGCGGGCGTCGGCGGTGGCGGTGACGGCGATGCGCGGTACGCCCGGGAACAGCTCGGCCAGCCGGCCGAGCGTGCGGTAGTCGGGACGGAAGTCGTGGCCCCACTGGCTGACGCAGTGCGCCTCGTCGATGGCGATCAGGCTCAGCGGCAGGTCGTGCAGCCGGTCGATCAGATGCGGCTGGGCCAAGCCTTCGGGCGAGACATAGAGCAGGTCCAGCTCGCCGGCGCGGGCGGCCCGCCAGATGGCCGAGCGGTCGTCCATGGAAACGCCGGAGTCGAGCCGGGCCGCGGCCACGCCCTGCTGCTTCAGCGCCTCGACCTGGTCGGTCATCAGGGCGATCAGCGGCGAGACGACCAGGCCCAGGCCCGGGCGCAGCATGGCGGGGATCTGATAGCAGACCGACTTGCCGCCGCCGGTGGGCAGCACCGCCAGCACGTCGCGGCCGGCCAGGATCTCCGTCACCACCTCGGCCTGGCGACCCCGGAAGTCGGCGTGACCCCAGACCCGCTCCAGCGCGGCGCGGGCGTCGGCGAGCGACGGCGCAGCGGCGTGGGCGAGTGATTCGGCGGACATCGCGGCCTTGTGCCCCGAATGTTCTCCCCCCGGAAGGGGTCAGCGCGGCTCGACCGTGACCTCGGCGCGGATCGAGTTGGCGATGTAACAGTGCTCATGGGAGCGATGGTGCAGGTCGGCGAGCAGCTCAGGCGACGGTCCCACCCCGTCGAAGGCGACCTCGGGGCGCAGCGTCACCGAAGTGATCGAGACCTTGCCGCGCTCGTCCTTGCCCATGACGGCCACGGCCTCGTCGCGGTAGCGGTCGACGACCAGGCCGGCCTTGGCGGCGAAGGCCAGGAAGAACAGCATATGACAGCTAGAGACGGCCGCGACGAGCGCCTCCTCCGGGTCGACGGCGGCCGGGTCCGACATCGGGATCGGGACGCTGGACGGAGCCGAGGAGCCGCGCACCACCGCCCCGCCGTCGAAGCGCCAGTCGTGGGCGCGACTGTAACGGTTGTCGGTGAAGGCCTGGCCCTCGCGGCGCCACTCCACGGTCGCGACATACTCGCTCATCGGCGGTCCTCAGCTCGAACGGAGGTCGATGACTGAACCGTGTAGCTGCAAGGCGGCCGGAAACCCAGCCCACGCCTTGATGTGCCGGGCGACCCGCCTTATCCCCGAACCATGTCCGCGCCCCTGATCTGCCCCTCCCTCCTCGCCAGCGACTTCGCCAAGCTGGGCGAAGAGGTCGCCGCCCTCGAGAGGGCCGGCGCCGACTGGATCCACGTCGACGTCATGGACGGCCATTTCGTGCCGAACATCACGCTCGGGCCCGACATCGTGAAGGCGATCCGCCCGCACACCTCCCTGCCCTTCGACGTGCACCTGATGGTCGCCCCGGTCGATCCCTGGCTGGAGGCCTACAAGAACGCCGGCGCCGACTATCTGACGGTCCACCCGGAGAGCGGCCCGCACCTGCACCGGACTCTCGGCCGTATCCGCCAGCTGGGCGCCAAGGCGGGGGTGGTGCTGAACCCGGGCACGCCGCTGAGCGTGCTGGAGGAGGTCATCGACCTGGTCGACCTGGTGCTGCTGATGTCGGTCAACCCGGGCTTCGGCGGCCAGTCCTTCATCGAATCCAGCCTGCGCAAGATCGAGCGCACGCGCGCCCTGCTCGACGCCGCCGGCTCCAACGCGCACCTGCAGGTCGACGGCGGGGTCACGTCGGCCAACGCCGCCGCCTGCGTCGCCGCCGGGGCCGACGCCCTGGTCGCCGGCTCCTTCGTGTTCAAGGGCGGCCCGTCGGCCTATGCGGCAAACATCCAGGCCCTGAAGGCCGCCGAAAACCCGACGGCATGAGCCCGCTCGGACCCTTCGCCCGCACCGAGACCGACGGCCCTGCGGCCGGAGAGATACCCGGGCTGCGCGGGGCCCCAATGCGCACCCCGATCAAGACCGCGGGCGGTTCGACCGGCCCGGGCCTGTGGCCGACGGTGATCGGCCGCATGCTGACCCGCCAGCTGTGGATCGAGCTCTACGGCCTGCCGGGCTACGCGATGACGCTGAAAGGCCGCATCGCCCAAGGGTTCGCCTCGACGCCGCGCGACTTCCGGCCGGTCGATCCGGCCCCCGGCAAGGCGGTGCTGGGGGGCAAATTCCTGCTCGCCGGCTCCAGCCTCGAGGCCGCCGCGCCCGAGGATCCGTGGAACCGGCCCAGCCCGTCGAAGGCCTTCGCCGCCGAACTGCACGCCTTCGCCTGGCTGCCGTCCCTGATGCTTGAGGGTGAGCGCGGCGCCCGCGAGGCCCTGCGCCTGACCCTGGCCTGGTCGTCGGTCTTCACCCGCTGGTCACCCTTCGCCTGGGGGCCGGACATCCTCGGCCGGCGCACCTTCAACCTCGCCTGCGCCGCCCGTCGCATGGGCCAGGTCGCCACCGAGGCCGAACGGCTCAAGCTCGCCGACGTCCTCGCCCGCCAGGCGCGCCAGCTGCTGCGTCCGCCCGGCGGCGTGGCCGGCAAGGCCGAACGCCTCACCGCCGCGGCCCTCGCCGGCTGCGTCCTGGCCGGACCGCCCGGGGCCGCCCTGCGCAAGACCGCACTGGCTCGCCTGTCGGGAATCCTGCCCCGAACGGTCGGCGAGGACGGCGGCCACGCCGGCCGCAGCCCCGAAGCGGCCCTCGAACTGCTGCTCGACCTGCTGACTCTCGAAGACGCCCTGTCCCAGCTGTCCGAGGCGCCGCCCGAGGCCGTGACCGGCGCCATCCGTCGCCTGACTGGCGCCCTGGCCCACTTCACCCTGCCGGACGGCCGACTGGTCACGGCGCAGGGCGGCGGGCCCTCGACCGCCGCCCGCGTCGCCGCCGCCCTGCCCGACGCCCCGGTCGAGCCCTCAACAGGCTCCGTCGGCGGCATCGCCCGCATCCGCAGCCCGCTGCTGACCGTCGTCGCCGACGTCGCCGGCCCGGCCCGCGGCGCCTGGTCGGTCGCCGCCTGCGCCCAGCCGCTGGCGCTGGAGATCGTGTGCGGCAAGGACCGCCTGATCACCGGCGCCGGCTGGTCCCCGCGCGCCCTCGATCGCCAGGGCCTGCGTCTGCCCCCCGGCCATTCGACCCTGACCCTCGGCGAAGGCTCGACGGGCGAACCGATCGGCGGCTGGAAGGGCGACCTGCTCGGCAACCGCCTGATCGCCCGCCCGCTGCACGTCGAGGTCGACCGCCGCGACGGCGAGGGCGCGGTTTGGCTGGAGGCCGAGCATGACGGCTGGGTCCACGACTACGGCCTGCTGCACCAGCGTCGCCTCTATCTGGACCAGCGCCTCGACGAGCTGCGCGCCGAGGAGCGGCTGCATCCGGCCCCGGGCCAGAAGGATGTCGTCCGCGCCATCGCCGCCCCCTACGCCGTCCGCTTCCAGCTCGAGCCGGGCGTCCAGGCCTCGCTGGCCCGCGACCGCCGCTCCATCCTGCTGCGCGGCCATTCGGGGCGCGGCTGGTGGTTCCGCACCGACGGCCCGGACGTGGCCATCGAGCCCTCGGTCCATGTCGATGACGGCCTGACCCGGCGCTCGCTGCAGATCGTGGTGCGCGGTTCGGCCCGCACCGATTCCGAGACCAAGATTCGCTGGAAGCTGAGCCCCGCGGGGGCCGGCGGCGATCCCACCTAGGGGCGCGTCGAGCGCTTCGCGCGTCCGACCCCTTGAGGCGGGATGACGCGGGGACCATCTTCCGGCTGTCGCGTTTACGCCCAGAATTGAGAGCGGGCCCGAGTCCGCCGAGACAGGATTGATCGATGAGCTTCGCCGACCCCACCACCCTGCCCGACGACCTCATCAAGGAAGGCTCGGACGCCGGCTTCATGGCGGACGTGATCGAGCAGTCCAAGACCCAGCCGGTTCTGGTCGACTTCTGGGCCACCTGGTGCGGGCCATGCCGCCAGCTGACCCCGGCGCTCGAGAAGGCGGTGCGCGCCGCCGGCGGAGCGGTCAAACTGGTCAAGATCGACGTCGACAAGAACCCCGCCTATGCGGGCCAGCTGCGCGTGCAGTCGATTCCCACCGTCTACGCCTTCGTCAACGGCCAGCCGGTCGACGGCTTCCAGGGCGCCGTGCCCGACAGCCAGCTGAAGAGCTTCATCGACAAGCTGACCGGCGGTGAGAGCGCCAATTCCGACATCGAGCAGCTGATGTCGCTGGGCGAGGAGTCGCTGTCGCTGAACGACTTGGGCGGCGCGGCGCAAGCTTTCGCCCAGCTGCTGACCCTCGAGCCGGGCCACGAAGGCGCCATTGCGGGCATGGCTCGCGTCTACCTGGCCGATGGCGATGTCGACCAGGCCCGCCAGACCATCGCAATGGCCCCGCAGGATTCGAAGAACACGACCGTCCAGTCGGTGCGGGCCCAGCTTTCCCTGGCCTCCTCGGCCCCGACCGGCGCTTCGTCCGAGCTCGAGGCGAAGGTCGCGGCCGATCCGAACGACCACCAGGCCCGTTACGACCTGTCCCTCGCCCAGGCCGCCGCCGGCGACCTGAAAGGCGCTGTCGACAGCCTGCTGAAGATCGTCGCCGCCGACCGCGAGTGGAACGAGCAGGCCGCCCGCAAGCAGCTGCTGACCGTGTTCGAAGCCGCCGGGGCCTCGTCCGAGGTCGCCCGCGATGGCCGCCGCCGCCTCTCCTCGCTGCTGTTCGCTTAAGGAGGGGGCCTGTGCCTCAGGGTTATGTGAAGGCGTCGGACCTGCCGCAGGTCATCCCGATCTTCCCCCTGCCGGGCGCGATCCTGCTGCCGCGGGGCCAGCTGCCGCTGAACATTTTCGAGCCGCGCTATCTGAACATGGTCGACGACGCCATGGCAGGCGACCGCATCATCGGCATGATCCAGCCGAATTCGCCTTCGGTGCGACTGCCCAGCCTGTCGCCGATCGGCTGCGCCGGGCGGATCACCAGCTTCGCCGAGACGTCTGACGGCCGCTACCTGATCACCCTGACCGGCTGCGCCCGATTTAGGATCGCGAGCGAGCTGCCGACCCAGACGCCCTATCGGCAGGTCCGTGCGGACTTCGAGGCGTTCGAGCACGACCTGTCCGCCCCCGCGACCGACGATATGGACCTGGACCGCGACGGCCTGCTCAAGGCGCTCGGCGCCTACCTCGAAACGCGCGGCCTCGACATCGACTGGGATACGGCCGAGACGGCCCCGCCCGAGGCGCTAATCAACAGCCTGTCGATGGCCCTCCCGTTCGAGCCGCCCGAGAAACAGGCCTTGCTCGAGGCTCCATCCCTGTTGGACCGCTCCACCGTCCTGACCGCCCTGATGACCATCGATGCGGCCGGCGACAACGGCGAGGGCGAAGCGCCGTCAATGCAGTGAAGTTAGGGGCTAGGTTCTAGGGGTCAGCTTCTAGGGAGACGCGGTGATCGGCCGCCCCGCCTTCCCTAGAACCTGGCCCCTAGAACCTATAACCTTCCCGCATGAGCGACACCTTCAACACCCCCTCCTCCGTGGATCCGCGTCTGCTGGAGACCCTGGTCTGCCCGGTGACGCGCGGCCGGCTGACCTACGATCGCGAACGGCAGGAGCTGGTCTCGGCGGGCGCCAAGTTGGCCTTTCCGATCCGCGACGGGGTGCCGATCCTACTGACGGAAGAAGCGCGGCAGCTGGACTAGGTCGACAGCGGGCATACGTCGTCAATCAGCAACCACTGACTGCCGTCCGGTCCGGGGGCGGATGCGCAGGCTCGCCAGCATCGCCGTGGCGATCGCCGCCGCCCGACTCAGACCGGCTCGCCCCGCAACAGCCGTGGCAGGTCGCCCGAGGCTCCCCCGGCCTCGTGCATGAAGGCGCGGCGCAGGACCGGGATGCGGTTCACCGCGGCCATGCCGAGATCGCGGGCCAGGCGCACCGGCGGCAGGTCGTTGGAGAACAGGCGCACGAAGCCGTCGAAACCGGCGGCCAGGGCGGTGTTGTCGAAGCGGCGCCAGCGGGCGTAGCGGTCGAGCACGATCTCCGAGCCGATGTCCTCGCCCAGCCGCATGGCCTCCACCAGCACCTCGGCCAGGGCGGCGGCGTCCTTCAGCCCCATGTTCAGCCCCTGCCCGGCCACCGGGTGCACTGCATGGGCGGCGTCGCCGATCAGGGCCGTGCGCGGCGCGGTGAGCTTGTCGGCGAGCTGGAGGGACAGCGGATAGACGAACCTCGGCCCCACCACCGAGACATTTTCCATGAAGTCCCCGAAGCGGCGCATCAGGTGGGCGTGGAAGGCGGCGTCCGAACAGGCCTTCAGCGCCTCCGCGCGGCGGGTCGTCTCGGTCCACACCAGGCTGGCGCGCTGCTCGGTCAGGGGCAGGATGGCGAAGGGGCCCGCGGGCAGGAAATACTCGTGGGCCACGTTGCCGTGGTCCCGGCCTAGGGACACGGTGGCCACCACCCCGCTCTGGCCATAGCCCCAGCCGGTGACGTCGATGCCGGCCTGCTGGCGCACGCGCGAGCCGCGGCCCTCGGCCCCGACGACCAGCGGCGCCTCGAGCGTGCCGCCGTCGGCCAGAGTAACCGTCGTCCGCGCCGGACCCGCGACCACCGTCTGAACGGCTGCGGGAGCCCGCACCTCGATGCCGGCGGCGAGGATCGCTTCGGCCAGGGCGCTCCGGATGTGCCGGTTCTCGACCAGATAGCCGAGCGGTTCGCCGTCCGTGCGGTCGCCGATCTCCTCGGCGTCGAAGCGCAGGAAGGCCGAGGCGGCGGGCCGGCTGGCGGCCCCCGGGCGGCGGCCGTCGGTGACCAGGATGTGATCCATTCGGCAAGCGTTCGGGCGCAGGCCCGCGCCGACGCCGAGCGCGTCCAGCATGCGGAAGGTCGAGAAGGCGATCGCCGTCGAACGGCCGTCGAAGGTCGGGGCCAGCTGGACGCTGAATGGCTGCGGATCGACCAGCACCACCTTCAGCCCGCCCTGCGCCGCGGCGAGCGCGAAGGTCGCCCCGGCCATGCCGGCGCCGGCGATGATGACGTCGTAGCGGTCAGGCTGGCTCATGCCGTCTGTTTCGCGCTCCCGGGGCTCGCCGTCCAGAGGCGTGGCCGTCGCAGTGAAATCCGTCGCATGACCGCGCTGGTAAACAGCCTCTTAACCCTGTCGCGCGCATCGTGCGCGGGAGTCCCGATTCGCCGGAGCCCCGCCGCCGCATGTCCTCCGCCCTCGCCCTCGGCCAGCGCGCCTTCGAGAGCGCCCGCATCGTCTGGGCCGCGCCCTTCGCGGTGCGCGTCCGCGGCGTGCTGCAAGCTCTGCTGGCCGCCCTGCTGGTCGCGGCCCTGGCGTCGTGGAACCCGGCCGACCCCAGCCTCAACGCCGCCTCCTCGATCGCGCCGACCAACTGGCTGGGCCTGAACGGGGCGCTGTTCGCAGACCTGTTCATGCAGTCGCTCGGCCTGGCCGCCTGGCCGGCCGCCCTCCTGCTGGTCGCCTTCGGCCTGTCCGCCGCCATCGGCGAGGTCATGCAGCAACGCCTGAAGCCCACCCCGGGCAAGGCCTTCGCCGCCCTCGCCGGAGTGCTGCTCCTGGGCGGCGCCCTGGCCGCCCCGGCCGCGCCGGCCGCCTGGCCGCTGGCCTCGGGGCTCGGCGGCCTGTGGGGCGACGCCCTCGTCGGTCTGGTGCGCATGGGCTTCGACGCCCTGCGCCTGCCGGGCGCGAATCTGACCGCCGGCATCCTGTTCCTGCCTGTCGCCCTGTGGTGTCTTGCCTACGCCATCGGCCTGCGCGGCTCGGACCTGGCCGAGGGCGTCGACTGGGCGCGCAGCCGTCGTCGCGCTCCACCGCCCCCGCCACCCGCCGCGCGCCGCCCCAAGACCCCGCCGCGGCCTCGTCCCGCCCCGGAGCCGGAGGACGCGGACGACATCCCTCCGCCTCGCGCCAGCCACGACGATTCAACGCCGTGGGAGGACGACGAGCCCGCCCCCCTGCCGACGCCGGCGCCCGCTCGCAGCGCGCCCGAGCCCAAGGTGGCCGCCGCCAAGGCGCCGAAGGCTTCGCGCCGCGAGGCCGACGACGCCCAGGCCACGTTCGACTTCGCCCGCCCCCAAGGCCGCGGCGAGGGCGGCTTCGACCTGCCGCCGCTCGGCATCCTGACAAAGCCGGCCAAGCGCACGGCCTCGGTCGACGAAGAGGCGCTGAAGCAGAACGCCAAGATGCTCGAGGGCGTGCTGCAGGAGTTCGGCGTCCGCGGCGTCATCGACCAGATCCGCCCCGGCCCGGTCGTCACCCTGTACGAACTGGTGCCCGCCCCCGGCGTGAAGCATGGCCGCGTCGTCGCACTGTCGGACGACATCGCCCGCTCGATGTCGGCGCGCGCCTGCCGCATCTCGGTCGTGCCGGGCCGCAACGCCATCGGCATCGAACTGCCGAACGCAAAGCGCGAAACCGTCTATCTGCGCGACCTGCTGGCCTCGGGCGAGTTCGACAAGCCGGCTCACCTGCTGCCCCTGGCGCTGGGCGAGACGATCGGCGGCGAGCCCTATGTCGCCGACCTGGCGCGCATGCCCCACCTGCTGATCGCCGGCACCACCGGCTCCGGCAAGTCGGTCGGCGTCAACGCCATGATCCTGTCGATCCTCTACCGGCATAGCCCGGCGGAGTGCCGCTTCATCATGATCGACCCGAAGATGCTGGAGCTCAGCGTCTACGACGGCATCCCGCACCTGCTGGCCCCGGTCGTCACCGATCCGAAGAAGGCCGTTGTGGCGCTGAAGTGGACCGTGCGTGAGATGGAGGACCGCTACCGGCGCATGTCCAAGCTCGGCGTGCGCAACATCGCCAGCTACAACGAGCGCGCCCGCGAGGCCCAGGCCAAGGGCGAACATTTCGAACGCACCGTCCAGACCGGCTTCGACGAACAGGGCCGTCCGGTCTACGAATCCGAGAAGATCCGCCCCGAGCCCATGCCCTATCTGGTCGTGGTCATGGACGAGATGGCCGACCTGATGCTGGTCGCCGGCAAGGACGTCGAAGGCGCGGTGCAGCGTCTGGCCCAGATGGCCCGCGCCGCCGGCATCCACCTGATCATGGCCACCCAGCGCCCGTCGGTGGACGTCATCACCGGCACCATCAAGGCCAATTTCCCGACCCGGATCTCCTTCCAGGTCACCTCCAAGATCGACAGCCGCACCATCCTCGGCGAGCAGGGCGGCGAGCAGCTGCTGGGTCAGGGCGACATGCTCTACATGGCCGGCGGCGGGCGGATCACGCGCCTGCACGGGCCGTTCGTCGATGACCGCGAGGTAGAGGAGGTCTGCAAGCACCTGAAGCTGCAGGCCGAGCCGGACTATCTGGACCTGATCACCGACGAACCGGACGGCGACGGGGACGGCGGCGGCTTCGGGGACGACGGCGGCGGTTCGGGCGATGACCTCTACGATCGCGCCGTGGCCGTGGTCACCCGCGACCGCAAGGCCTCGACCTCCTACGTCCAGCGCCGCCTGCAGATCGGGTACAACCGCGCCGCCTCGCTGATCGAGCGGATGGAGCAGGAGGGCGTGGTCAGCCCCGCCAACCACGCCGGCAAGCGCGACGTGCTGGCCGGCCCGCCGCCCATGTAGGTTGGGCCGCGGTCGTCGGCCCTTCGGGATCTCCCGACCCGACGCGGCCTGAGCGCTTCGCCAAGGTTGTGGGCAACGGACCGGGCCTGAGGTGCGTTGTCTGGCCCGCTGTCTGCTCGACGATGCTGAACAGGGCTTCATCCGAGCGCCGGAATATGGTCAGGCTCGGGTCATTCCCCGGCCTCGCGCGTCCCGCATGACGGCATGATCGAAAACCATCCCGAACGGGAGAATACCTGATGACTGTCTCACGCCGCGCCTTCGGTCTCGGATCCGCCGCTGTCCTCGCCGCCGTCTCGGCCCTGCCCGCGCAGGCCCAGGACAATCTTTCCGTCGAGGATCGCGCCGCCCTGGCCCGGGCCCAGGCCTATCTGCAGTCGCTCACCGCGGCCCAGGGGACCTTCGTCGAAACCTCGGGCCAGGTTCGCCGCGAGGGCCGCTTCTATATCCAGCGCCCGGGCAAGCTGCGCTTCGAATACACCAACCCGGCGGGTCTGTTGGTCGTCTCGGACGGGTCGAACGTGAAGCGTTACGATCCGCGCCTGAACACCTTCCGCCAGGTGCCGCTGGGCCAGACGCCGCTGTCGACCTTCCTGTCGCGCAACGTCCGCTTCGACCAGGGCGTCCGCATCGATGAGGTGACGCGCATGGACTCCGGCGCCTTCGCCATCGTCGCGCGCGATCGTCGTCGCCCCGGCGACGGCCGCGTCACCCTGGCCTTCGCCGGCAACCCGATCCGCCTGCACGAATGGACCATTGTCGACGCCAATGGAGGGGTGACCCGGACCCAACTGACCTCCCTGGCCCCGGCCTCCAACCTGTCGGCAAGCCTGTTCCAGCTGCGTGACCCCACGCGTCGCCCCGGTCGCGACTAATTCCCCCATCGAACGAATCGTGTTCGCAGAGCCACGACTTCGGAATCCGGTATTCATCTTGACATTTTTTCTCAGCCGTGCTGTTTTAGTCACAGATCGGCGGGAGCCGGTCTGACCCGCTACGGATTTCATCCCCTTCCCGGCGGCGAGAGAGACGAACCTTCCAGCGCCCGGTCCAGCCGACCGGGCGCTTTTTTGTTTGGCCCGGGGTCGGAAGGCTCCGCCTTCTCGACCCGACGCGGCTTGGCGCTTCGCGCAGGCTAGCCGTCAGGCACCGATTTATGGCCCCGCCCAAGCGGCGCGCGACCGCGTCGGGAGCCCGGAGCGCGTCGGGTCGAAAAGGCGGAGCCTTTTGACCGCGCTCCCACTAAGAATGCGCGATGCTTCGCATCGCCACCTGGAACATCAACTCGGTCCGCCTGCGCGTGGATCAGGTCGCCCGCTTCATCGCCGAGAGCGGCGTGGACGTCCTGTGCCTGCAGGAGATCAAATGCCTGGAGGACCAGTTTCCCCGGGCGGCCTTCGAGGCCATGGGCCTGCCGCACCTGAAGATCGGCGGCCAGAAGGGCTGGCACGGCGTGGCCATCGCCAGCCGCAAGCCGATCGCCGAAGCTCCCGCGCTCGACGTCTGCCGCGAGCGCCACGCCCGCTGCTGCGGAGTCGTGGTCGACGGGATCGAGATCCAGAATTTCTACATCCCCGCCGGCGGCGACGTCGCTGACCGGACCGTGAACCCCAAGTTCGATCACAAGCTGGATTTCTATGAGCGACTGACGGCTGAGATGTCGGGGCGGGACAAGCAGCGTCCGCTGGTTCTGGCCGGCGACTTCAACATCGCCCCGGGCGAGAACGACGTCTGGAACCACCGCTACATGTCCAAGATCGTCAGCCACACGCCGCTCGAGGTCGAAACCCTGCGCCGCCTGCAAGAGGCCGGCGGTTTCGCCGACGTGGTGCGCGACCAGATCCCCGAGCCGCAGAAGCTGGCCAGCTGGTGGAGCTATCGCGCCGCAGACTTCCGCAAGTCCAACCGCGGCCTGCGCCTGGACCACCTGTGGACCTCGCCCGGCCTGACCCCGGCGGTCGTGGCCGGCACGGCCCGCATCCACGACGATGTCCGCGCCTGGGAACAACCCAGCGACCACGCTCCGGTGACGATGGATCTCGCCGTCTGAGGCCCGACCACCTCTGGCACGCTGGCCGAGGCGCATACGCATCCCGCCGTGTTCGAGTCGTCAGCGCTCGAGCGCCGGCTCCAGGCTGTGCGGCTGACGCCGATTTAGGGCGATCGAGGCGCTATATGCGCGACATCCAAATGCGCGACATTTCCGGCTAGATCCGCGACATCGAACACATTGGACGCGACAACGACGACATCGGATACATCCGACGCCGTCGTTTCGGGTGCGGAGCGGCCTTAGGGCTGCAGGCGATAACCGCCGGCGTCGGTCAGCAGCAGGCGGGCCTGGCCGGGCTCGGGCTCGATCTTCTGGCGCAGGCGGTAGATGTGGGTCTCGAGCGTGTGCGTCGTGACGCCGGCGTTGTAGCCCCACACTTCGGTCAGCAGCTCCTCGCGCGACACGGCCTTGGCCCCGGCGCGGTAGAGGTATTTGAGGATGCTGGTTTCCTTCTCGGTCAGCCGCACCTTCTTGCCCTTGTCGTCGACCAGGACCTTGGCGGCGGGCCGGAACTCATAGGGACCGATGCGGAAGACGGCGTCCTCTGACTGCTCGTGGCTGCGCAGGTGGGCGCGGATGCGCGCCAGCAGGACGGCGAAGCGGAAGGGCTTGGTGACGTAGTCGTTGGCCCCCGACTCGAGACCCAGCACCGTGTCCGAGTCCGAGGTCTGGCCGGTGAGCATGATGATCGGGGTCGAGACCCCGTCCTTGCGCAGCAGGCGGCAGGCCTCGCGCCCGTCCATGTCGGGCAGGTCGACGTCGAGCAGGATCAGGTCGGCGCGGACCTCGCGGCCCATGCGCACCCCTTCCGCAGCGGTCGAGGCCTGCACCGGCCGGAAAGCCTCGTGCAGCGCCAGCTGCTCGGCCAAGGCCTCGCGCAGGTCGTCGTCGTCGTCGATGATCAGGATGGTCTTGGGCGTCGGCATGTCTGTCAGAATGGCGAGCCTTGGGCCATCCGCCAAGGGCGGGGACCGTCAGCGGAGCGGTTTTCAGTCCATAGAGGGCTTAACAGGGCGATTTCGTTCCCCAAACAGCGCCGATCCCACCCGCACATGGGTCGCGCCCAAGCGAATGGCGAGCTCATAGTCGCCGCTCATGCCCATCGACAGAGCCTCCAGGCCGTTGCGGCGGGCGATCTTGCGCAGGAGGGCGAAGTGCGGGCCGGCAGCCTCCTCGACGGGCGGAATGCACATCAGGCCGTCGACATGCAGGCCTGCGATCCGGGCGTAGGCGACCAAGGCGTCGGCGTCCTCAGGCAGGACCCCAGCCTTCTGCGGCTCGGCGCCGGTGTTGACCTGGATCAGGACCCGCACCGTCCGCCCGGCCTTGGCTCCGGCCGCGGCCAGAGCGTCGACCAGCTTTTCGCGGTCGACGGTCTCGATGACGTCGAACAGTTCGACGGCGTCGGCCGCCTTGTTGGTCTGCAGCGGCCCGATCAGTCGCAGCTCGAGGCCGCTCCGGTCGCGATCGGCCCAATGGCCTTGCGCCTCCTGCACGCGGTTCTCGCCGAAAACCCGCTGACCGGCGGCCAGAGCGGCGTCGAGCGCCTCTGACGGTTGGGTCTTGGTGACGGCGACGAGGGTCACGCCTGCGGCGTCGCGTCCGGCGATGCGACAGGCCTTGGCGATGCGGCGGCGGACATGGTCGAAGCGGCCGGCGACGGGCGCGACGTCGCTGGACGGATGGACGGGTTCGGGGGATGAGAGGGTCATGAGCCGTCCGGACGCCGAAATCCTGTGGGAGGTCGCCAGCGTCCTAGCCCGCGACGCCGCCAAAGTCAGCCGGGCGGCCGACCGGCCGGCGCCGAACCTGCCGCCCCTGCTCTTTTTCACCGATCCCGAGCGGACGCCCCGGCCATGGGAGACGGCGGCGCGGCTCCCCGCCGGTTCGGGGGTGGTGTTCCGCTCCTTCGGCGCGGCCGACGCGCTAGAGACCGCCCGACGCGTGCGCGACGCGACCCGCAGCCGCGACGGCCTGCTGCTGATCGGTCTGGACGCCGAACTGGCCGAGCAGGTCGAGGCCGACGGCGTGCATCTGCCGGAGCGGGCGCTGGACTGGGCGGTCGCCCTCGCGGCCGCTCATCCCGGCTGGCGGATCACCGGCGCCGTCCATTCGGCGGACACCCTGGCGCGCGCGGAGGGCCTTGATGCGGCTGTGCTGTCGCCAGTCTTCCCTGCCGGCGGGGCCTCGGCGGCGCGGCCAGCGCTCGGCGTGGGGCAGTTCAGGGGGTGGGCCGGCGCTTCCCCGGTCCCGGTCTATGCGCTCGGCGGGATCGACGGCTCGAACGCGCGCGAACTCATCGGCTCGGGCGCATGCGGTCTGGCGGGGGTGGGGGCGATCCAGGCGGCGTTCGGGCCAGCCTGAGCGATCAGAAGCGGAAGATCGATTCCAGCCGGAAACGCGGCGCGGCCCGGCGGTCGTTCTGCGACGACGGGGCGGCCGGATCCTGGTCCGGCTCGGCCAGGCCGGCGGTGGCGCCGACGCGCAGGCGCGGGTTGACGCGATAGTAGGCGCCGGCCTCGACGTCGCCGAGATTGCTCTCGCGACCGACCGGCTGGCTCAGATTCAGGTCGAGGCCCCAGCGGCCGCGCTCAGTGAAGCGGAGGCGCGATTGGTTTTGCGTGGGGGCCGTGCGGGCGGCCTGGGCTTCGGTCAGCGAAACGGCGGGCGCACGGGTGCGCGACTGGGCGGCCTGCGCAGAGGCTGCGTCGGCTGCAGCGAGGAGAGCGAGCCCCCCGGCCAGACCAGCGATGATAGCGCCCTTGCGCATATCCCACCCTTTTCGCCGCGACGGGAGTTCCGCCGCAGTCCTTGCCAGCGATTAGACACCGCTAGCCAGCCCGGTCAACGAAACGTGGCTGTTAGTGCATGGTTCCCTGCGACTCTAGGGGACTCCTGTGGCGCGAGCGTCACGCGGTCGAACTCGCGCGGCGCGGACTGTGTCCCCGATAAGGTCGCCGTGGGGCGAAGGGTTGCGACTTCGCCTTGTCATAGCCCCTTTTCAGCGTGTTATAGAGCGTCGCTTCGGCCACGACCCCAGGGGGGCGGGCTTGGCGCGTGCGCGGGACTGTCCGCTGCACGTCTCGATCGAATGGAGAGTCTCGATGGTGCTGGTTCGCGGCGCAGCGATCGCCCTGATCGCGTCGGGCCTGATGCTGGGCGGGTGCAGCTCGATCCCGGGCATGGGCGGCGGGGAAAAGCCCGCGGCGAGCGCCCAACAAGGCATCGGCGTGAACGCCTACCTGTGGCGCGCCACGCTGGACACGCTCAGCTTCATGCCGCTGGCCAACGCGGATCCGTGGGGCGGCGTCATCAATTATGACTGGTACACCGACCCGCAGACGCCGAACGAGCGTTTCAAGGCGACCGTCTTCATCCTCGACACCCGCCTGCGCGCCGACGCCCTGAACGTCACCGTGACCAAGGAAGTCCGTGACGCGACCGGCGGCTGGGTTTCCGCTCCGGTGGCCGCTCAGACCGAAACCGATCTGGAGAACGCGATCCTGACCAAGGCGCGCCAGCTCAACCTGTCCTCCGCCGGCTAAGCCCTCCCCGACCACTGCCTCCTTAAGGCCGCACCCTTCTGGAGCGACGCCCTAAGGATTCCCGTGGCCCGCTACGAGCCCAAGACCGCCGAACCCCGCCAGCAGGCCCGCTGGGCGGCCGCCGACGCTTTCCGCACGCCGACCGAAGGCGCGGGACGGCCGAAATACTACGTCCTGGAGATGTTCCCCTACCCGTCGGGGAACATCCACATGGGCCATGCCCGCAACTATGTGATGGGCGACGTGGTGGCTCGCTCGAAGCGCGCCCAGGGCTTCGACGTGCTGCACCCGATGGGCTGGGACGCCTTCGGCCTGCCCGCCGAAAACGCCGCCATCGAACGCGGCATCCATCCGGGCGACTGGACCTGGTCCAACATCGCGACCATGCGCGACCAGCTGAAGCTGCTGGGCCTGTCGCTGGACTGGAGCCGCGAGTTCGCCACCTGCGACCCGGCCTACTACGGCAAGCAGCAGGCCTGGTTCCTGGAGCTGTTCAAGCGCGGCCTGGTCTATCGCAAGGACTCGGTCGTCAACTGGGACCCGATCGACAACACCGTCCTGGCCAATGAACAGGTCGTCGACGGCCGCGGCTGGCGCTCGGGCGCGATCGTCGAGAAGCGCAAGCTGAACCAGTGGTTCCTGCGCATCACCGACTACGCCGACGACCTGATCGAAGGCCTGAAGGAGCTTGAAGGCCGCTGGCCCGACAAGGTCCGGCTGATGCAGGAGAACTGGATCGGCCGCTCCAAGGGTCTCCAGATGACCTGGGCCTGGTCCGGCGCCGCACCCGAGGCCGCGCCCGACGGCCTGGAGATCTACACCACCCGCCCGGACACCCTGTTCGGCGCCAGCTTCATGGGCATCGCCGCCGACCACCCGGTCGCCCGCGCCCTGGCCGAGACCAATCCCGAGGCCGCCGCCTTCGTCGCCGAATGCCGCAAGGGCGGCTCGACCCAGGCCGAGATCGAACAGGCCGAAAAGATCGGCTTCGACACCGGACTGAAGGTCATCCATCCGTTCGATGGCCGCGAAGTCAGCGTCTGGATCGCCAACTTCATCCTGTCGGAGTACGGCACCGGCGCCATCTTCGGCTGCCCGGCCCACGACCAGCGCGACCTGGACTTCGCCCGCAAATACTGCCTGCCGGTGATCCCGGTCGTGCGTCCCGAGGGCGCCGGCGACGATTTCGCGGTCGCCGACGAGGCCTACACCGGCCCGGGGACCCTGTTCCATTCGGACTTCATGGACGGGATGGAGATCGAGCCGGCCAAGGCCGCGGCCATCGCGCGCATCGAGGCCGCCGGCCAGGGTGACGGCGCGACCATCTATCGCCTGCGCGACTGGGGCGTCAGCCGCCAGCGCTATTGGGGCTGCCCGATCCCGGTGATCCACTGCCCCTCGTGCGGCGCCGTGCCGGCCGACCAACTGCCGGTCGAGCTACCCAAGGACGTCACCTTCGACACGCCCGGCAACCCGCTGGATCGCCACCCGACCTGGAAGCACGTCAAATGCCCGTCTTGTCACGGTGATGCGACACGCGAGACGGATACGCTCGACACCTTCGTCGACTCCAGCTGGTATTTCGCCCGGTTCACCGATCCGACGGCGGCCGAGCCGATCGCCAAGGCTGCGGCCGACCGGTGGCTGCCCGTCGACCAGTACATCGGCGGCGTCGAGCACGCCGTCCTGCACCTCCTCTACGCCCGGTTCATCAGCCGCGCCCTGAGCGACGCCGGCCTGATGACGGTGAAGGAGCCCTTCGCCGGCCTGTTCACCCAGGGGATGGTCGTCCACGAGACCTATTTCGACGGCGCCGACAGCGTCGGAAAGCCGCTCTGGGTCGAGCCGGCCGATGTGCGCATCGAAACGGTGGACGGCAAGCGGGTCGCGACCCGCCTGTCCGACGGCAAGGTCCTGTCGATCGGCGACATCGAGAAGATGTCCAAGTCGAAGAAGAACGTCGTCGCCCCGCAAGAGATCGTCGACACCTACGGCGTTGACGCCGGCCGCCTGTTCGTCCTCTCGGACAGCCCGCCGGAACGCGACGTGCAATGGACCCCGGGCGGCGTCGAGGGCGCCAGCCGCTTCGTCCAGCGCGTCTGGGCCGAGGTTGACGGCTTCGATCCCGCCAACGAGGGCGAGGCCGAGGCCAATGCGGCCCTGCTGCGCGAGACCCACAAGGCCATCAAGGCGGTGTCGGAAGGCATCACCGGCTTCCGCTTCAACTCGGCGATCGCCAAGCTCTACGCCTTCGTCGCCACCGTCCGCGACCATCCCAAGGCCGGCGGCGCGGCGCGGCGCGAGGCGCTCTCGGCCCTGCTGCGCCTGGTCGCCCCCTTCACCCCGCACCTGGCCGAGGAAGGCTGGACGCGGCTGGGCGAAGAGGGAATGATCCTGGACGCGCCCTGGCCGGTCTACGACCCGGCCCTGGCGGCCGACGACGAGGTCACCCTGCCCATCCAGGTCAACGGCAAACGCCGCGGCGAAATCCGCGTCGCCCGCGGCCTGGAGCCGGCGGCGGTGGAGGCCATCGTCCTGGCCGATCCGGAGGTTCAGGCGCGGCTGGAGGGTCTGACCGTGAAGAAGATCGTCGTGGTCAAGGACCGCATCGTCAACGTGGTGGTCGGCTGATGCGCGCGCTCGGCCTGGCCGGCGTTCTGGCGGCCGTCTCGGTCCTGGGACTGGCCGGCTGCGGCTTCACTCCGCTGTACGCCCAGGGTGCGGCGGGGACCTCCCTGTCGCGCATCTCCGTCACCACCCAGGACGACCGGCTCGGCTATCGCCTGCGCGAGCAGCTGGAGGACGCCCTGGGCCGGGACGCGTCCCAGGCCCCGCTGTGGCGGCTGGAGACCAGCGTCGAGCACGCGCGTCGCCCGCTGGGCCGGCGCATCGACGACACCGCCACCCGCTACGAACTGACCGTCCGCGGCGCCTGGGTTCTGACGCCGCTGAACGGCGGCGAGCCGATCACCGGCTCCGAGACGGTGACCACCACCTACGCCGCCGCTGACCAGCCCTACGCCGCCATCGCCGCCCAGCAGGATGGCGAAGAGCGCGCCGCGGCCGAGCTGGCCCGTCTGATCCGGCTCGACCTGCTCACGGCGCTGTCCGACCAGTGATCCTCTCCAAGCGGCCAGAGGTCGATCGCTTTCTGAAGAGCCCGGACAACAAGGTCCGCGCCGCCGTCATCCACGGCAAGGACCGTTCAGGCGTCGGCGAACGCGCCGAGATCCTGTGCAAGGCGATCACCCCGGACCTGAACGACCCGTTCAACGTCACCGTCCTGACGGACTCCGACATCGACGGCGACGAGGCGCGTCTCGACGAGGCCCTGACGGCGCTGAGCATGATCGGCGGCCGACGGCTGGTGCGCGTGCGTCTGGGCTCCGAAAAGGCCTCGATCGACAAGATGCTGGCCGCGGCGCTGAAGACCCATGGCGACGGCGGCTTCAACCCTGACGCCATGCTGGTCATCGAGGCCGGGGCCCTGGGCCGCGACTCCGCCCTGCGCAAGGCCGCCGAGGCGCATGAGCATGCCGTCGGCATCGCCTGCTACGAAGACGAGACCGGCGACGTGGCCCGCATGACGCGCGAGGCCCTGGCCGCCGACAAGGTCGGCCTGACCGGGGACGCCCTGGATCGCTTCGTCGCCCGCCTGCCCCGCGAACGCGGCCTGATGCGCCAGGAGATCGAGCGGCTGGTGCTCTACATCGGCCCCGGCAGCGGCCGCACCATCGACGTGGCCGAGCTGGAGGCCCATCTGGGCGTGGAGCCCGACGCCTCGCTCCAGGACGCGGCCCTGCAGGCCTTCGGCGGCCGCCCTGCCCCGGCCCAGTCCGGTCTCCGCCGCGCCCTGGCCGAGGGCGAGAGTCCGGTCATGGCCGTCCGCCAGGCTTCGATCCACCTCGGCAAGCTGCGCCGTATCAACGTGCTGCAGGCCAACGGCGCCGGGGCCAAGGAGGCCGCCAAGGCCGCCGGCGTGTTCTGGAAACAGGAAGCCGAGATGCTGCGCCAGGCGCGCAGCTGGCGGCTCGAGGATCTGGAAAAGGTCCTCGACAGCGTCAACGCCGCCGATGTGGCCACCAAGACGACCGGCTCACCGGACCAGCTGATCGCCGAACGGCTGCTGCTTGAGATCTCGGCGCGGGCGCGGCGGCTGGGACTCTAGCCCCGCTTCGACGCCTTGCGGAACGCCGGCTTGTTGGCCGCTGCGCTCTGGCGAGCCATCGACTTCTCAGCGTGTTGGGCCGGCTTGAAGCCGCCGCTGGACGGCGCGCCGCCGCCAGCCTTCTTGGCGGCCAGGGCCTTCTTCATCGCTTCCGCGGTCGGATTGGGCTTGTCAGTCATGCCGCAAGCCTAGCACAGGCGCCCTTAGCCGCGCATCAGTCGACGGCAAAGGTCGTCGAGCTGCTCCAGCGAGCCGTAACGGATGCTCAGCTCGCCCTTGCCGTTGCGGTCAGCCAGACGGACCTGCAGGCCCAGGGCGTCGGCGAGGTCCTGCTCCAGGGCGGCGACGTCGGCTGAACCTTCGCCTGACTGGGACGCCACGCGAGCCTTGCCCGGCTTGGGGCCCTCGGCGGCGCGACGGGCCAGGGCCTCGGTCTGGCGGACGTTGAGGCCTTCGCGCACGACCTGTTCGGCCAGGGCGACGGGATCCGGGGCGGTGATCAGGGCGCGGGCGTGCCCGGCGCTAAGCAGGCCCTCGCGGACATACTGGAGCACCTCCTCCGGCAGCTGCAGCAGGCGCAGGGTATTGGCCACGTGACTGCGGCTCTTGCCGACGACCCCGGCGACGCCGTCCTGGGTGCGGCCGAAGCGCTCCATCAGCATGCGGTAGGCGTCGGCCTCTTCCAGCGGATTGAGGTCGGCGCGCTGGACGTTCTCGATGATGGCGACTTCAAAGACCTCGACGTCATCCATCTCGCGGACGATGATCGGCGCCTCGGTGAGGCGGGCCATCTGGGCGGCGCGCCAGCGGCGCTCGCCGGCGATGATCTGCCACACGCCATCCTGGCCGGGCTGCGACCGCACCAGGATCGGCTGCAGCACGCCCTTGTCGCGGATCGACGCGGCCAGCTCCTCCAGGTCCTCACGACGGAAGATCTTACGGGGCTGTTCGGGGTTGGGCTTGAGGCTTTCGATCGGCGCCAGGCGCACGCCGGCGGGAGTCGGCGAGCCGTCGACCGGCACAGCCTCCGCCGCCTGTTCCCCCAGAAGGGCCGACAATCCCCGGCCCAGGCCGCGCTGACGATCGCTCAAATGACTGTTCCTGTTCTCTGCTCGGTGTCTCAGGCGGCCTGCAGCCGCCGGGTCTTCTCGCGCGCGACCACCTCGCGGGCGAGCCGCAGGTAGGCCTGGCTGCCGGCGCATTTCAGATCATAGATCAGCGCCGGCTTGCCGAAGGACGGCGCCTCCGAGACGCGTACGTTCCGCGGTATGACCGATTCATACACCTTGTCCCCGAAATGGGACCTGACGTCGGCGGCCACCTGCCCCGAAAGGGCGTTGCGGCGATCGTACATGGTCAGCACCAGACCTTGGATTTCCAGGGTCGGATTCAGGCTCTGTCGCACCATCTCGATGGTCTTCATCAGCTGGGTCAGGCCTTCCAGGGCGAAGAATTCGCACTGCAGCGGCACCAGCACGGCATCGGCCGCGGCCATGGCGTTGAGGGTCAGCAGGTTCAGCGACGGCGGGCAGTCGATCAGCACATAGTCGTAGCGCGTCTGGCCATCCCGGCCCTGCCCCGCCAGGGCGTCGCGCAGGCGGAAGGAGCGGCGGTCGGCCTGGCTCAGCTCGATCTCGACCCCGGACATGTCGGCGTCCGCCGGGATGATGTGCAGGCCCGGAACGGCCGTCTGCACGGCGGCGTCGTCCACCGAGCGGCCGTCGACGACGACGTCGTAGATCGTCACTCGCCGCGTTTCACGTGGAACACCCAAGCCTGTCGAGGCATTGCCCTGCGGATCCATGTCGACGATCAGCACCTTCTCGCCGATCGCGGCCAGCGCGGTGCCGAGGTTGATCGCCGTGGTGGTCTTGCCCACCCCGCCTTTCTGGTTCGAAACGGCGAGGACTCGGGTCTTGCGATCAGCGCGCACGGCGAAGGCTCCGAACGGATACGATACGGCCGCGCGGGTCGCTGCGCGAGACGGAGAGGTCGGATTCAAAGTGCCAGACTCCCCGCGCCTGGACTACCTCAGCCTCGGCCTTTTCCCCCTTCAGGAACAGCCCGGACGCGCCCCGTTGTAGATAAGGCTGTGCATAGCCGAGCAGCTTCTCCATCGGGGCGACGGCGCGGGCGGTGACGACATCCACCTGCACCGTCTGCTCCTCGGCGCGACCGTTGATGACGGTGGCCGGGAGGCCCAGCTCATCGACCACGGCCTGCAGGAAACGGCACCGTTTCCCGAGGCTGTCGATCAGCCAGACATGGGCGCCCGGGCGACCCTTGAGCAGGATCGCCAGAACCACGCCGGGGAAGCCGGCCCCCGCCCCCAGATCGGCCCAGGTCTTCGCCTCGGGCGCCAGATCGAGCAGCTGGGCGGAGTCCCAGAAGTGGCGGTTCCACACGTCGGGCAGAGTGTCCGGCCCGATCAGGTTCATCACCGCATTGACCTCGGTCAGCCGGGCTATGAAGACCTCGAGGTCGGCCATCTGGCTGGGGGCGGCGCCGGTTAGCGCCTGGAATTCAGCGGCGTTCACGCGGGGACCTTCGCCCGTTTCACGTGTGACAGCAGGGCTGTCAGGGCGCCGGGGGTCATGCCCTCGATGCGGCCGGCCTGGCCGAGGGTCCGCGGCTGCACCAGGCTGAGCTTCTCACGCACCTCGTTCGACAGGCTGCCGATGGCGCCGTAGTCGAGGTCATGCGGAATGGCCAGTTGCTCCTCGCGGCGCAGGGCTTCGGCGTCCGAAGCCTGACGGTCCAGATAGGAGGCATAGCCCGCGTCGATCTCGACCTGCTCACGCACCTGCGCAGACCAGTCGGCGATCTGCGGATGGGCCGTCTCGAAGGTCGACAGGTCGACGCCAGGGAAGGCCAGCAGGTCACGGATCGAACGGCGCTGACCGTCGGCGTTGACCGAGATGCCGAGCGTTCCGGCCTCCTTGGGCGTGAACTTGGTCTCGCGAACCAGGGCCGAAGCGTCGGCGAGGGCGGCGGCCTTGGCTTCGAACACGGCCTGCCGCTTGGAGCCCACCAAGCCGGCGGCGAGGCCGATGGGAGTCAACCGTTGATCGGCATTGTCGGCCCGCAGCGTCAGCCGGTATTCGGCTCGGCTCGTGAACATGCGGTATGGCTCGGTCACACCGCGCGTCACGAGATCGTCGATCATGACGCCGATATAGGCCTGGTCGCGGCCCAGTACGATCGGCTCGGAGCCCGCCGCCGCCCGCGCGGCGTTCAGGCCGGCGATCAACCCTTGAGCGCCCGCCTCCTCATAACCGGTGGTGCCGTTGATCTGGCCCGCCAGATACAGGCCGGGCCGCTTCTTGACCTCCAGCGCCGGGGTCAGCTCGCGCGGATCGACATAGTCGTATTCGATCGCGTAGCCGAAGCGGAACACCTCCACGGCCTCCAGCCCCGGAATGGTTCGCAGGAAGGCGGACTGGGTGGCGTCGGACACCGAGGTCGAGATGCCGTTCGGATAGACGGTCGGATCGTCCAGCCCCTCGGGCTCGAGGAAGATCTGGTGCGAGGTCTTGTCAGCGAAACGGACGACCTTGTCCTCGATCGAGGGGCAGTAGCGCGGCCCGCGGCCGGACAGATGGCCGCCGTAGACAGCGCTCTCGCCGAGGTTCTCGGCGATGATGCGGTGGGTCTCTTCGGTCGTGTGGGTGACGCCGCAGGCGATCTGGGGCACGTCGATCCGGTCGGTCAGGAAGCTGAACGGCACGGGTTGGTCGTCAGCGGCCTGCATCTCCAGCCGGTCCCAAGCGATGGTGCGGCCGTCGAGGCGGGCCGGAGTCCCGGTCTTGAGACGGCCCATGGCCAAGCCCGCGCCGTAGAGATCGGCGGCTAGGCCGGTGGAGGGCGCCTCGCCGTGACGGCCGGCGGGGATGCGCTGGTCGCCCTTATGGATCACACCATTGAGGAAGGTGCCGGTCGTCAGCACCACGGCCCCGGCGGCAAGCTCGACGCCCTCCCCCGTCACGACGCCGGCGGCGCGGCCGTCCTTGACGATCAGGCGCTCGGCCGTGCCGGCCATCAGGGTCAGGTTCGGGGTGGCGGCCAGCTCGGCCTGCATCGCCTCGCGATAGAGGCGACGGTCGATCTGGCTGCGTGGGCCCTGCACGGCTGCGCCCTTGGAGCGGTTGAGCAGACGGAACTGAATGCCCGACACGTCGCCGAGCCGGCCCATGACGCCGTCCAGGGCGTCGATCTCTCGCACCAGATGGCCCTTGCCCAGGCCGCCGATGGCCGGGTTGCACGACATCTCGCCGACGGTCTCTAGCTTCTGGGTCAGCAGCAGGGTCCGGGCGCCCGCGCGCGCCGAAGCGGCCGCGGCCTCACAGCCGGCGTGACCGCCGCCGATGACGATGACATCAAAGGAATGCATGGCCGGGATGTAGTCGAGAATTGTGTTTTTCGCCAGTCGAGGTCGATGTTTCACGTGAAACCTTGGCCATACCGAGGGTGGCCGAACGGTGTCACTTGCCGATGCAGAACGTCGAGAAGACTTCGCCGAGAATATCCTCGACCCCGATCGCGCCCGTGACCCGCGATAGCGCCTCGGCCGCGCGGCGCAGGTCGTCGCCGGCCATTTCCGGCGCCAGGTCCAACGCACGGCGGCCGGCCACGACGGCGGCGAGCGCCTCCTCGAGCCGCAGCCGGTGTCGCTCGCGCGTGACGGCGGGGAAGTCGGCGCCCGACAGGTCCCGCGCCAGGCGAGCGGCGATCCAGTCATGCAGGGCGGCGAGCCCCTCCCCGGTCTCGGTGCTGACCGCGATGGCGTCGCGGTCCAGCGGCGGCGCGGCGCGGTCGATGTCCGCCTTGGTCAGGACCAGCAGGTCGCCGGAACGCGCATAGTCGGCGGCGACCCCGTCCGGGTCGCCCGGCGCACGGACCCAGAGCCGCAGCTCGGCTTGCTCCGCCCGGGCCCGGGCGCGGCGGACGCCCTCGGCCTCGACCACGTCGGCGCTATCACGCAGACCGGCGGTGTCGGACAGGGTCACAGCATAGCCGCCGATGACCAGGTCGGCGTCGAGGACGTCGCGGGTGGTGCCGGCGATGGGCGTGACGATGGCCGCCTCGCGGGCGACCAGGGCGTTGAACAGCGACGACTTGCCGGCGTTGGTCTCGCCGATCAGGACGATGCGATAGCCCTCGCGCACCCGCTCGCCGCGCCCGGCGTCGGCCAGGGCCGCGTTCAGGTCGGCGATCAGGCCGTCGAGCACCGGGCCGGCGGTGCAGGCCAGATTGTCGGGGACCTCTTCGTCCGGGAAGTCGATCTCGGCCTCGACCAGGGCCAAGGCCTTGAGCAGGTCGCGTCGGAAGCCGGTGTAGGTCTCGGACAGGCGGCCGCCGAGCTGGCCGAGCGCCTGCGACGCCTGGGCCGCCGTTTCGGCGTCGATCAGGTCGGCGACGGCTTCGGCCTGGGCCAGGTCCATCCGGCCGTTCTCGAAGGCGCGGCGGGTGAACTCGCCGGGATCGGCGGGCCGAAGACCAAGTGCAACGAGCGCCCGGCTCGCCGCCTCGACGACGGCCCGGCCGCCGTGCAGGTGCAGTTCGGCGCAGTCCTCGCCGGTGTAGGAGTTCGGTCCCGGGAAGCGCAGCACCAGCGCCTCATCGATACGGCCGCCGGCGTGGCTGAGGGTGCGCAGCGAGGCGAGCCGCGGTTTGAGGCTTGGGGCGCCGAGGGCGTCCAGGGCTTCGTCCGTGCGCGGACCGGACAACCTGAGGATGGCGATGGCCCCGCGGCCCGGGGGCGTGGCGAGGGCGAAGACGGTGTCGCTCATGACGGTCGGTCTCCTCCCTGTTCGCGACGCGAATGGGGAGGTGGCGCGCCGCATCTTGCGGCGTGACGGAGGGGCACGCGACGGCGCTCGGGGCCAGTCGCCCCTCCACCGCTTCGCGGTCCCCCTCCCCATTGAATGGGGAGGAGACGCTGCGTCACGGCTTGACCGCCGCCTCCATCAGCTTGCGGAAATGATCCTGGGCCTGGACGCCGAAGCTGGTCCAGGTCTTCATCAGTTCGTCCGGCTGCATGGCGGCCATGTTCTCGTCCATGCGCCGCTGCATCTCGGCGACAAGATGATCGTTCAGCGGCGCGACGTCCGGGAGGCCCAGAAAAGCGCGGGCCTCGGCCGGGGTGCAGTCGATCTCGACATTGATCTTCATCCGCCTGCCTCCGTTTCACGTGAAACACGAGCGTCCGTGCGCGGACGATCAGGTGTTCATCGACTGGAAGAAGTCGCCATTGTTCTTGGACTGGCGCAGCTTGTCGATGAGGAACTCGATCGCGTCCTGCGGACCCATCGGGTTGAGGATGCGGCGCAGGACATAGGTCTTGGCCAGCTGGTCCTTCGGCGTGATGAGGTCTTCCTTGCGGGTCCCGGACTTGAGCACGTCGATCGCCGGGAAGATGCGCTTGTCGGCGACCTTGCGATCCAGGACGATTTCCGAGTTACCGGTGCCCTTGAACTCTTCGAAGATCACCTCGTCCATGCGCGACCCGGTGTCGATCAGGGCTGTGGCGATGATGGTCAGCGAACCGCCCTGCTCCACGTTGCGCGCGGCGCCGAAGAAGCGCTTCGGACGCTGCAGGGCGTTGGCGTCGACGCCGCCGGTCAGCACCTTGCCCGACGACGGGACGGTGGCGTTGTATGCGCGGCCCAGGCGGGTGATGGAGTCGAGCAGGATCACCACGTCCTTCTTGTGCTCGACCAGACGCTTGGCCTTTTCGATCACCATCTCGGCGACGGCGACGTGGCGGGTGGCCGGCTCGTCGAAGGTCGAGGCGATGACCTCGCCCTTCACCGTGCGCTGCATGTCCGTCACCTCTTCGGGACGCTCGTCGATCAGCAGGACGATGAGGAAGACCTCGGGGTGGTTCTTCTCGATCGACTTGGCGATGTTCTGCAGCATCACCGTCTTGCCGACGCGCGGCGGGGCGACGATCAGGCAGCGCTGGCCCTTGCCGAGCGGGGCGACGATGTCGATGACCCGGCCCGACCGATCCTTCAGGGTCGGGTCCTGGATTTCCATGTGCAGCCGCTCTTCCGGATAGAGCGGCGTCAGGTTGTCGAACAGGACCTTGGTCTTGACCGTTTCCGGGTCCTCAAAGTTGATCGTGTCGACCTTGAGCAGGGCGAAGTAGCGCTCGCCTTCGCGCGGGCCGCGGACGGCGCCGTGGATGGTGTCGCCCGAGCGCAGGCCGAAGCGGCGGATCTGCGACGGAGAAACGTAAACATCGTCCGGACCCGGAAGATAATTGACGTCCGGGCTGCGCAGGAAGCCGAAGCCATCCGGCAGGATCTCCAGCACGCCCGAGGCGATGATCTCCACCTCTTCATCGGCCAGGGTCTTGAGGATGGCGAACAGCAGGTCCTGCTTGCGCAGGTTGCCGGCGTTCTCGATCTCCAGGCTCTCGGCGAAGGCGACCAGCTCTTCCGGCGTCTTGTCGTTCAGCTCCTGCAGGGTGATGCGGCCGTTGGGGACGATCGGTTCGCCGTCGTCCTCTTCGTCGTCAGCCTCCTGGTCGACCATCGGCAGGTCGGCGGCGGAAACCTCGTTCGAGGCGGCCTCGTCGAGGGTTTCGGCTTCAGGAGCGGTCGGATCGGTGTCGCGGACGTCGGTCATGGGAATTCTACTTCTGGCGTGCACGCCCGAACGCCCGCGCGAAAGCCGGGGTCGGTCAGGCTGGCGATGTTGGCCTTGCGGCCGGCAGGAAGGGCGATGGGGATCCCGCGGGGTCGATCCGGCAGGCATCGCTGTAAGAGAGGGACCGTCCGGAAGGCCAAAGCCCTGAGCCAGGATCGGTTCGAGACCAGCGAAACCACGGCGCGCCGCCGAGGTCAAGCGGAGGGGTTGGCGCTCAAGCAGCGAGCGCCCGCATTAGCGCCCCTCTAGAAAGACCACTCCGTCGTCACAGACAGCACGATGACGATGGCGATCAGGAAGGGGACCTCGTTGGTCATGCGCCAGAACCGGCTGGTTTTCGTCGAGGTCCCGGCCTGGATGCGCTTGAACTCGCCGGAGAGGAAGCCGTGCCAGCCGCTGAGGGCGGCTACGCCGACCAGCTTGGTCACCATCCACGGCTGGGCCAGGAAGCCCCAGCCCTGGTTCCAGACGTGCATGCCGATCAGCCACCCGCCGAACACCCAGGCGGCGGTCATGGCCGGGTTCAGGATGATCTTCAGCAGGCGTCGCTGCCAGGTCCGCAGCAGCTCGCGCATCTCGGAGCGCAGCGGCTCCGGCTTGGCGGCCTGTTCGGCGTCATAGGCGTAGAGCCGCGGCAGGAAGAGCAGTCCGGCCATCCAGGCGATGACCGCCAGGATGTGCAGGCCGCGCACGATCTCGAACATCAGGCGGCGCTCCGCTCGCAGGTCCTGGGACAGGCCTTCCAGTCGCCCCGGCAACCAGGACCGTAGGGCGCCACGCCTTCGCGCGACAAGGCCTCGACGGTCGCCTCGGCCAGGCTGTCGATGAAGGCCGGAGTCAGGCCCACCGCCGGGGTGCGCAGATAGGGCGACACGCCAAGCTTGTGGGCCAGCTCGCCGTACTCGATGTCCAGCTCGACCAGGGTCTCGATATGTTCGGAGACGAAGGCGACCGGCGTGACCACCACGCCGACGCCGTCCCGGCCGGCCTGTTCGATGGCCTCGGGCGTCGACGGGCCCAGCCATTTCAGCGGACCGACCCGGCTCTGGTAGCAGATCGCCCAATCACCCAGCCCGGCGCGTTCAGCGATGGCCGCGCAGGTCGCCTCGACCTGCTCCTGGTACGGATCGCCCTTCCTTCGGATCAGGTTTTCCGGAATGCCGTGTGCCGAGAACAGCACCCGCGTCGGGTGGTCTCCGGCCTCGGCCATCTTGGCCCGGACCAGCTGGGCCTGGGCCTCGATCCAGCCATCTCCTCGCGGATAGCAGCACACCGTCCGACTGGCCCCGGGGCCCTTGTAGACGTCGTTCCAGGCCTTCAGCGACGACTGGGTCGTGGTGGTCGAGAACTGCGGATAGAGCGGGAGCAGGACGATCTCGTCGGGCGCCCAGGCGGCCACCTCGGCCGCCGTCTGTTCGCTCAGCGGGGCCCAGTACCGCATGGCGATGAAGATGCGCACCTCGTCGCCCGGCAGGCGCGGGGCCAGGGCCTGCTCCAGGGCCGCGGCCTGGCGGCGAGTCTCGGGCAGCAGGGGCGAACCGCCGCCCATCAGGGCGTAGTTGGCCTGGGCTGAGACCTCGCGCTTGGCGGCGATCCGCTTGGCCAGCAGGGTCCGGAACGGGTCCGGCAGGCCGATAATGGCCGGGTCGCGGAACAGGTTGAACAGGAAGGGCTTCACCGAAGCCTGGTCGTCGGGACCGCCGAGGTTGAACAGGACGACGGCGACTTTCCGGCTCATTGGGCGCCGATCCGCTTCAGCACCTGCTCGACATGGGCCATCGGCACGTCCGGCAGGATTCCATGGCCGAGGTTGAAGATCCACGGCCCGTGGCCCCAGGCCTCGAGCAGTTGATCGACGCGGCGATCCAGCATCGGCCCGCCGGCGCGAAGCAGCAGCGGGTCGAGCGCGCCCTGGATCGGCTTGATCTTCTGCACCCGCTGACCGACGGCGAGCGGACAGGCGGTGTCCAGCGCCACGGCCTGGACGTCGCACTCGGCGGCATAGCGTTCGGCCAGGGCCGCCGAACCGCGCGGGAAGCCGATCAGGGGCACAGTCACGCCCAGCTCACGCACCCGCTTCACCAGCTTGACGTGCGGCTGGAGCACCAGGCTCTCGAACAGATCGTCGGGCAGGCCCTCGGCCCAGCTTTCGAAGATCTTCAGCACCTGGGCGCCGGCGTCGGCCTGCATCTTCAGATAATGCGCCGTGGCCTCGACCAGGACATCCAGCACCGCCGCCACCTTTTCGGGCTCGGCGTAGGCATAGGTCCGGGCCTGGGCGCGTTCGCCCTTGCCGATGGTCCGCGCCTCGCCGTCCAACATATAGGTGGCGACCGTCCACGGGGCGCCCGCGAAGCCGATCAGGGCCCGCTCGGGCTCCAGCTCGCGTCGTACGATCGACAGGGTTTGGCCGACCTGGTTCAGCGCCTCTCCCGCCCCGGCGGCCAGGTCTCGCATGGACTCCACCGACGGCAGGGCCCCGAGCCGCGGCCCCTCCCCCGCCTCGAACCAGACCTCCTGGCCCAGGGCCCGAGGGATCAGCAGGATATCCGCAAAGACAATGGCCGCGTCGAAGCCGTAGCGGCGCATCGGCTGCAGGGTCGCCTCGGCGGCCTTCTCGGGGTTCAGGCAGAAGGAGATGAAATCCGGCGTCGTCGCCCGCAAAGCCCGGTACTCGGGGAGATACCGCCCCGCCTGGCGCATGAACCACACCGGCGGGCGGGCCGTCGTCTCGCCGGCGAGAACCTTGAGCAGGAGGGGGGTGTCGGAAACGGTCATCTGATCTCGGGCTTACCGGTGAGCCTGATCACGCTCAAGCCCATCCCGATGTCGCACATCCAATCCTTCAATGAAAAAAATTCAAAGGAATTGGAGGAAGGAAGTGGGGCCGGGGAAGACGGGGATAAATGGGGCCGTCCAGGCGGTTTCACCGGGCTTCTCCCGGCGCTGTTCTCCACCGATCCACGTCTGTCCTGGAGGTTGGGGGAATCGTGGACAGTTCCGTTCGAGCCGTTGAGCCGCCGAGCTTTAAGCGGCGCCGGGCCCGGGGATGGGCTGTTGGCGTTAACGAGTTGTTAAGTCTGTCCACATGCGGCGTGGGAAGCGTCGCCGCCCCCATGGGATGAATCCAGCGCTGCGCAGCGCAGCGTCCACCTTGATCCACGCTCGCCGCCCAGCCTCGGCCCGGCTATAGGGATTTCCACCCCGGTGTCCTCGAACGGCGCCCGGCCTCGTCCACAGGAGACTGTGCGTCATGGACAGCTTCCGTTGAGCCCATCCCCATGAGTCTTCTTCCCGCGAGCGTCTTTTCATGAGCCCGGCCCGTCCGGCCGGCGCGTCCCGCCTGGCGACCTATTTCCACGTCCACCTGGTGTCGGACTCGACCGGCGAGACCCTCAACGCCATGGCCAAGGCCGTGGTCGCCCGCTTCGATGGGGTCATTCCGATCGAGCACATCTACGCCCTGGTCCGTTCGGAGCGTCAGATGGAGCGGGTGCTCGATGAGATCAGCGCAGCGCCCGGCGTCGTTCTTCACACCCTGGTGGACCGCGAGCTGCGCGAGCAGCTGGAGGAGGGCTGCCGCAAGCTCGACATGCCCCAGATCGCGGCGCTCGATCCGCTGGAAGGCGTGCTGTCGCGCTATCTCGGCGCCGCCCTGGCGCCCCGCGTCGGCGCCCAGCACGCCCTCGACACCGACTATTTCAATCGCATCGCAGCGCTCGATTTCGCCATGGCTCACGACGACGGCCAGGGCACGACCGAGCAGCTGGAAGGTGCAGACGTCGTGCTGTGCGGGGTCAGTCGGACATCCAAGACTCCGACCTGCATCTATCTGGCCCACCGCGGCATCCGCGCCGCCAATGTTCCGCTGGTGCCGGGCCAGGAGGATGGCGAACGGCTGACGCAGCTGAAAAACCCGCTGGTCATCGGCCTGACCGTCTCGCCGGATCGGCTGGTGCAGATCCGCCGCAACCGGCTGGACGGGCTGAACGCCGTGCGCGCCTCGGCCTACACCGACCATGACGCCGTGCGCGACGAGACGATCAAGGCCAGACGCGCCTTCGAGCGTCGTGGCTGGCCGGTCATCGACGTGACCCGGCGCTCGGTCGAGGAAACGGCGGCGGCCATTATCAATGTGCTCAACGAGCGCCGCACCCATCGCGTGGGAGCCAGCTGGTGACCCCGGTGAACGAACGCCTGATCCTGGCCTCCAAGAGCGCCGCCCGCCGGGCCATGCTCGAGGATGCGGGCGTGGCCTTTTCGGTCCAGGTCGCCGACGTCGATGAAGACGCCCTGAAGAATCGCCACGATCCAGCCGACGCCGCCGGCCTGGCGGTCGAACTGGCCCGGGCCAAGGCCTTGGCGGTGTCGCGTCATGACGACGACGCCTGGGTGCTGGGCGCCGACCAGACCCTGGCCTTCGATGGCGGCCTGGTCTCCAAGGCGCGCTCGCAGGTGGAAGCCCGCGACCGACTGGCGGCGATGCGCGGCCGCGTCCACCACCTGCATTCCGGCGCCGCCCTGGCGCACAATGGCCAGATCGTTTGGTCCGGCGTCGACACCGCGGCGATGCGGGTGCGCGAATTCTCCGACGCCTTCCTCGACGCCTATCTGGCCGCTGAGGGCGATGCGCTGCTGCATTGCGTCGGGTCCTACCGACTCGAGGGGATGGGCTCGCAACTCTTCGAGGCCGTCGACGGCGACTATTTCACCGTCCTGGGCCTGCCCCTGTGGCCGGTGCTGGTCGAGCTGCGCCGCGCCGGGGTGCTGCTGTCATGACGGTCGTCGCCGGCGTTGTCGGCCAGCCGATCGCCCATTCGCTCAGCCCCCTGCTCCACCGCGCCTGGATCGCGGCCGCCCAGCTGGACGCCGACTATCGGCCGTTCGGCCCGGCTGACGCGGCCGGCTTCGACGCCCTGGTCGCCGAGGGCCGCGCCGACGCTCTTCGTGGTCTCAACGTCACCGCCCCATTCAAGGAGCGAGCCTTGGTCCTCGCCGACGACGTCAGCGACACCGCGCGCCGCTGCGGCTCGGCCAATCTGCTGGTCTTCGAAGAGGGCCGCGTCCGCGCTGACAGTACGGACGGCCGCGGTCTGCTGGAGGCGCTCGCCGAACAGGCGCCGGGGCTGGCGCTGGCGGGCCGGTCGGTTGCCCTGCTCGGGGCCGGGGGCGCCGCGCGCGCCGCAGCCGTGGCCCTGAAGGACGCTGGGGCGCGCGTGTTCATCATCAACCGCACGCGTGAGCGGGCTCAGGCCCTGGCGGCCGATATCGGCGTCGAGGTCGGCGACGAGACGGCGCTGACCGAGGCCGCCCTGGTGGTCAATGCCCTCAGCGTGCGGCCCGAGGTCGACCTCGCCGTCCTGCCCGCCGACGCCGTCCTGATGGACATGACCTACCGACCGTTGGTCACGCCCTTCCTCGCCGCGGGCCGGGCGCGGGGTCTCCAGACCGTCGACGGCCTGGCCATGCTGATCGGTCAGGCCCGGCCGTCATTCCGCGCCTTCTTCGGCCTGGAGCCGCCGGCCATTGACGTGCGCCGGTTGGCGCTCGAGGCCCTGGGGGAAACCGAATGATCGTTCTCGGCCTCACCGGTTCGATCGGAATGGGCAAGTCAACCACGGCGGCCTTGTTCGCCGACGAAGGCGCCCTGGTGTGGAACGCCGATGAGGCCGTGCACCGGCTCTATGCGCCCGGCGGCGCGGCTGTCGGGCCGGTCGAGGAGGCCTTCCCCGGCGTGGTCATCGAGGGGGGCGTCGACCGGGCCCGTTTGGCGGCTGCGCTGGGCGACGACCCGGCCGCCTTCCGCCGTCTGGAGCAGATCGTTCATCCGCTGGTGGCGGGCGGGCGCGCTGAGGATCTGGCCGCCGCCGCGGCGCGAGGGGTCCGGCTGGCCGTGCTGGACATCCCCCTGCTCTATGAGACCGGCGCCGAGGCGACCGTCGACGCGGTGGTGGTGGTGACGGCCCCGCCCGCCGTTCAGGCCGAGCGGGTGCTGGCCCGACCCGGCATGACCCGCGAGCGGCTGGACATCATCCTGGCGCGCCAGATGCCGGACGCCGAGAAGCGCCGCCGGGCCGATTTTGTGGTCGACACGGGCCAGGGCCTCGACGTCGCCCGCGACCGGGTGCGGGAAATCGTGGGGATGGTTCTCGCCGAAGGGTGGACGCCGCGTGGCCGGACTCTTTCGGAGGACGGCGAACATCGCCAATAAGGGGCGATGGCGCGCGAAATCGTACTCGACACCGAAACCACCGGCTTTGATCCCAAGACGGGCGACCGGCTGATCGAGGTCGGCTGTATCGAGATCGACGACCTGCTGCCGACCGGCCGGACCTTCCACCGCTTCGTCAATCCGGAGCGGCTGATCCCGCCCGACGCGACCCGGGTCCACGGCATCACCGACGACAAGGTCAAGGACGCGCCGAAATTCGCTGCGATCGTGCACGATCTGGTCGAGTTCATCGGCGACGCGCCGATCATCGCCCACAACGCCCAGTTCGACCGCAACTTCATCGACTACGAGTTCGGCCTGTGCCGTCACGGCCTGTACGAAGAGGCGCGCTGGATCGATACGCTGAAGCTGGCCCAGACCCGCTTCCCGGGCATGCCGAACTCGCTCGACGCCCTTTGCAAGCGCTTCAAGGTGTCGCTGACAGACCGGACCTTCCACGGCGCCCTGATCGACGCCCGTCTCCTGGCGGAGGTCTATCTGGAGCTGCGCGGCGGCAAGGAGCGGCGGCTGGACCTTTCTACGGCCAGGACCGTGGCGTCGACCGCCGTCATGGCGACGGCCGGCGGCCACGGGGCGCGGCCGCGCCCGTTGGCGCCGCGCTCGACCGAGGCCGAGCGCGAGACGCATCTGGCCTTCCTGCGCGGGACCCTGAAGGATCACTCGCTGTGGCAGGCCTATGGGCTGGAGGTCGGCGCGGCCTGAATTGCCAGGACCGCGCCGGTTTCAGGATTAGGCGCGGGCGGTGTCGGTCGAGGTGCGCGAGATCTGCTGCTGGCGCGAGATATAGATCGCCGCGAAGTCGATCGGGTCCAGCATGAAGGGCGGGTAGAAGCCGCCATCCGAGGTCGCGCGCGAAATGATCTCGCGGGCGAACGGGAACAGGTAACGCGGGCATTCGATCAGCAGCAGCGGCTCGATGTCCTGCTCGGCCACGCCCGACAGGGCGAAAAGACCGCCATACAGCAGCTCGACGTTGAACACGGTCAGCGAGTCGGAGGTGGCCTTGACGGTCAGGCGCAGCTCGACCTCGAACAGGCCGTCCTTGCGGCCCTGGGCGTTCATCTCGACGCCCAGGTCGATGGCCGGCTTGCCCTCGATACGCAGCGAGTCCGGCGCCTTCGGGTTCTCGAACGACAGGTCGCGGACGTACTGGGCCAGGATGCGGAAGCCCGGACCGGCCGGAGCGCCGTTCTCGGTCGGCGCGGCGGCGTTGGCGTCAGCGGGAGGAGCGGCGTCGGTCATCGGTGGGTCTGCTGATAAGGTGAACGGCGCCATCTGACGCGCCGGGAAGGCGCGGCGACTAGCACGAGGCGGCAGGTGCGGCAACGCGGCGTCCCCTCTACGGGGCGCGCGGCGGGTTGCGCGGCCCTATATAGGTCCGTAATCGTCGTTGCCCGCGTCCCGGGGTTTCCAGGACGCCAGTCAGGATATGCCCGTGCCGGCTCAGGTTCAGATCGTCATCTTCGCCGTCATCGCCGCCATCGTGCTGTTCCAGCTCTACAATGTGCTTGGCAAGAAGGTGGGGCGGCAGCCCGAGGAGGATGCTCGCGCCCAGCCGCAGGCTCCCGCGCAGGCTGATCCGGCCGCGCCCCGTCCGGCCGCGCTGGACGCTGTGACCCTGTCCTCGATCGCCGGGCTCAAGGCCCGCGACCCGAATTTCGATCCGGTCCGCTTCCTCGAGGGGGCCCGCCAGGCGCACGAGACCATCGTTCGCGCCTACGCCGCCGGCGATCGCGACACCCTGCGGCCCCTGCTGACCCCGAAGGTTATGGAATCCTTCGAGGCCGGCATCGCCGCCCGCGAGGCCCGCGGCGAGACCGAGGAGGCCGAATTCCTCCACCCCGCCCGCGCCGACCTCGAACTGGCCACGGCCGAGGAGAACCGCGCCACCGCGAAGGTCCGCTTCCTGGCAGAGCTGCGCAACAAGGTCCGCTCCGCCGACCCGTCCGTCGAGGAGCAGATCGAGGATCGCCGCGTGGCCGAGGTGTGGACCTTCGAGCGCACCCTGGGCGCCAGCGATCCGAACTGGGTCTTGGCCCGGACCGAACCGGCGGCCGCATGATCAGGGGCCGCACAGGCCTCCTTCCGCTGATCCTGCTGCTGGCGGCGTGCGCCGGCAGCCCCCGCACCGCGCCATCGCCCGCGCCGGTTCCGACGGCGCCGTCGTCACCGACGCCCGCGCCATCTGGTCCCGTCGCCCCGCCCCCGGCGGAGGCCCAGACTCCGGCCGCCCTCCCCGGCTGGGGCGCTGAGGACCACCTCGCCGCCTTCGAGGCCTATGCCGACGGCTGCCGCGCCGACCGGAGCGCCGCGGGCCGGACGCAGTGCGCCCGCGCCCAGCACATTCGCCAGACCTCCAAGCCGGTGACGCCGTCGATGGCGCGCGGGTTCTTCGAGACCGGCTTCTTTATCGCCCCGGCCGCGACCGGCGACGGCGGGCCGGGCCTGCTGACCGCCTATTTCGCCCCCGAGTACGCGGCGAGCCGCACCCGCACCGCCGAGTTCGACATGCCGGTGCTCGCCGCGCCAGCGGGGTGGAGACGCGGTCAGGTGCTGCCCGATCGCGCCGCCATCGAGGCCGCGCCGCCGACGGATGTCCTGGGCTGGATGCGGGCCGAGGACCTGTTCTTTATGCAGATCCAGGGCTCGGGCTATCTGACCTTCGAGGACGGGTCGCATGCCCGGGCCGGTTACGCCGCCGACAACGGCCGCACCTTCGCCGGCATCGCCCGCCCCATGGCCGAGCGCGGCCTGCTGCCGCGCAACGGCACTTCGGGAGAGGCCATCCGCGCCTGGCTGGCGGCCCACCGCGGCCCCGAGGCGCAGGAGGTCATGGCGCTGAACCCGCGCTACATCTTCTTCAAGCTGGATCCGGACGACGGCGGCGACCCGCCCGGGGCTGCGGGCATCCCCCTGCCCGGCCGCCGCTCGATCGCGGTCGACCCGGCCCATTGGCGCTATGGCGACCTGATCTGGATTCAGGCCGACAACGGCAATCTCGCCGGCGCCCGACGCGGCTACCAGGGTCTGGTCGTGGCGCTGGACACCGGCTCGGCCATCCGTGGCCCGGTCCGGGCCGATCTCTACATTGGCCGCGGCGAGGCCGCCGGCGAGGAAGCCGGCTCCGTGCGCCATCCGCTCCGGATGTGGAAACTGGTTCCGCGACCCTAGCGCCGCTTCAATCCACCCAGCAGGCCGCGCAGCAGTTCGCGGGTGAGCGTCGAGCCCGCCGTGCGCATCATCGACTTGGTCATCGCCTCGACCGGGGTCTCGCGGGTGCGACGAGCGGGGGCTCGCGCCTTGACGGCCTCGCGTTCGTACTGGGCCTGCTGTTTGGCCTGTTCCTTGGCGTGGGCGGCGGCGGCTCTTTCGGCCTCCTTGGCGGCGGCCGCGTCCGCTTTCGCCCGGGCCTCATTCAGCTTGGCGTCGGCGGCGGCCTGGTCGGCCTCGCCACGGCGGGCGGCCAGCACCTCCTCGGCGGACTCGCGGTCGATGGCCGTGTCGTAGAGGCCGCGCACAGGGCTGGCGGCCATCAGCTGGGCGCGCTCGGCGTCGGTGGCCGGGCCCAGCCGGCTGTCCGGCGGCCGGATCCGGGTGCGGCCGACGATGTTCGGGGCGCCCTTTTCGTCGAGAGTCGAGACCAGGGCCTCGCCGACGCCCAGGCCCTGGATGGCCTCGGCCGTGTCGAAGGCCGGATTGGGCCGGAAGCTCTGCGAGGCCGCCTTCAGCCCGCGCTGCTCGGCCGGGGTGTAGGCGCGAAGGGCGTGCTGGATGCGGTTGCCGAGCTGGGCCAGAACGGTGTCGGGAATGTCGGCCGGGTTCTGGGTGACGAAATAGACCCCCACGCCCTTGGAGCGGATCAGGCGCACCACCTGTTCGACCTTCTCGCGCAGGGCGTCCGGCGCGTCGTTGAACAGCAGGTGGGCCTCGTCGAAGAAGAAGACCAGCCGCGGCTTGTCGGGGTCGCCCACCTCGGGCAGCTGCTCGAACAGCTCGGACAGCAGCCACAGCAGGAAGGCGGCGTACAGGCGCGGGCTGTTCATCAGCTTGGTGGCGTCCAGCACATTGACCTGCCCCCGGCCGTCCAGGCCGGTGCGCAGCATGTCCTCCAGCCGCAGGGCCGGTTCGCCGAAGAAGGCCCCGCCGCCCTGTTGTTCCAGCTGAAGCAGGGCGCGCTGGATGGCGGCGATCGAGGCCGGGGCGACATTACCCGCCTCGCGTCCGATCCGTTCCGCGTTTTCGCCGACATAGACCAGCATGGCGCGCAGGTCGTCGAGGTCGAGCAGCAGCAGACCTTCCTTGTCAGCGACGTGGAAGACCACAGACAGCACGCCCTCCTGGACGTCGTTGAGGTTCAGCATCCGCGCCAGAAGCAGCGGCCCGATCTCGCTGACCGTGGTGCGGATCGGGTGCCCCTTTTGACCGTACAGGTCCCAGAACACCGCCGGCGCCGCCTTCGGCTGCAAGGTCACACCCATCTCGGCGGCGCGCGCCAGCAGCTTCTCGTTCGGGGATCCGGGGAGGGCGATGCCGGACAGGTCGCCCTTCACATCGGCGCAGAAAACCGGCACGCCCGCGTCTGAAAAACCCTGAGCCATGATCTGCAGGGTGACCGTCTTGCCCGTCCCGGTGGCGCCGGCGACGACGCCGTGCCGATTGGCTCGGTTGTAGAGCAGCACTTCCGGGTGGTCGGATTGACCCAGAAGCAGGCCGGGAACGGTTTCGGTCATGGGAACTCCCGCGTGTGGCTGACGCTCATCGTCTAACGCACGGCGAGACGGTTCAAGGCCGATTGACGTCGGGGCGGGGGAGCTCGACCATATGCGCATGAAATCGCCCATCGCCCTCCCGACCTCGACCGTGTCGCGCAACGCCTTGGTGGCGGTCGCCATCGTCGCCGTGGGAGCGGCGGTCTACTGGCTCAGCGACATCCTCACACCGCTGGCCATGGCCATCTTCCTGCTGATCATGATCGATGGGGTGAAGCGCTTCATCGAGGATCGCACCCCCATTCCGGATCGCTTCGCCGGCGCGGCGGCGCTGATCTTCATCGTGCTGCTGTTCTTCGCCTCGATCGCCATCATCGTGAACGGCGCGGCGGGCTTCTTCACCGACGCCAGCGGCGTCTGGTCCCGCATCGGGCCGCGCCTTGATCGCATCCTGATAGACGCCAGCGACATGGTCGGGGTCGACACCGCCCCCACCGCCGCCGAGCTGATGGGCCAGCTGGACCTCAACTCCTACATCGCCTCGACCGCCAATCAGGCCCGCGGCACCCTGACGGGCGCCTTCTTCGTCATGGTCTACCTGGCCTTCCTGCTGGCCTCGCAGGCGGGCTTCAAGCGCAAGATCATCGGCATGTTCCCGGACCGCACGGCCCGCAACGAGGCCGTGGAGGTGTTCCAGCGCGTCCGCGGCGGGGTCGAGGGCTATATCTGGGTCCAGGCCGTCACCGGGGCGATGATCTGCGTCTTCGCCTGGATCCTGATGCGGGCGGTCGGGCTGCAGAACGCCGAGTTCTGGACCTTCGTCATCTTCGTGGTCGGTTTCATCCCGGTTCTGGGCGGCGCCGTCGCCGGACTGGTGCCGCCGCTGTTCGCCCTCGTCCAATTCGAGACCTACTGGCAGGCGACCGTGCTGCTGATCGGTCTGCAGGCCATCCTGTTCATCAGCGGCAACTTCATCCAGCCGCGCATGCAGGGCGACAACCAGAACATCGACCCGGTGGTGGTGCTGCTGGCCCTGGCCTTCTGGGGCAAGATCTGGGGCGTGGTCGGCATGTTCCTGTCGACGCCGCTGGCGGTCATGGCCATGGCCATCCTTGCCGAGTTCCGCGGCTCCCGCTGGATGGCCATCCTGCTGTCCGGCGACGGAGAGCCCTATGCGGAGGCGGAAGCGCCGAACGAAAAGGCCAAGCGTGACCGCGTCAACTCGCCGCGCCCAGAGGATGACTGAAGGCTCGCCCTGCCCTTGATTGGCCACAAGCGGCGCCTATCTCACCCCTGTCGCCGCGGACCCCTCCCCCCCCAAACCGTGGCGGCGAAGACCAGCACCACCCCTCCCCTCCTGGGTGCTGGTCCGAACAGGCCGCCGGACGTGAGTTCGGCGGCCTAGTCGTCTCTGGGACCCTTCAAACAAGCGTTGCGCGAATGTCACGCCTGTCAGGCGAGTGCCTCAGGCTGGGCCGTGGAGCCCTTTGCGCCGGAACAGCCCAGCCCGAGCCCGCGTTGACGGCCTGATCGGGGTAAGGGCGGGCAAAATTGCGCATAGTCTCTCTTGAAGGATAGCTCCATGCTGAAGACCCTTTCTGCTGCGTCATTGACGCTTCTGCTGGCGGGTGCGGCCGCGCCGGCGTTCGCACAGTCCGCGTACGATTGGTCGGGTCCCTACGTCGGCGTCTTCGGCGGCTATACCCAGCCCAACGACGACGACAACGAAACGGTTCTGTTTGACCGAAACCTCGACGGCAATTTCGGCGATACGGTCGTCGACGCCGGCGGCGCCGACATCTTCGCCCGCGGCTTCTGCGGCGATCAGCTGTCGGTTCTGAGCGCCAACCCCGCCGGCCCGATCCGCTGCGACCGTGACGGTTCGGGCGTCGAGGGCGGCGCGAAGGTGGGCTGGGACTGGCAGATGGGCAACTGGGTGGTCGGCGCCGTCGGCGAACTGGCCGCCGTGTCCGCCGAGGACAGCGTCACCGCCTTCAGCAACGGTCCGGACGCCTACAGCTTCACCCGCAAGATGGAGCACATGGCCGCCCTGCGTCTCCGCGCCGGCTACGCCTCGGGCCCGGGGATGTTCTACGTCACCGGCGGTCCGGCCTACGGCAAGATCCACAACAGCGCCTTCATCACCAACCAGGTCAACAGCTTCACCGTGCTGGAGGATGAGGACGACGCTGACGGTTGGCAGTTCGGCGGCGGCGTCGAGTGGCGCCTCGAGAAGAACTTCATCCTGAACGCCGAGTACATCTACTCTGACCTCGACACGGGCGATTATGTCGTCCGCGCCGGACCGGGGTCGGCTCCGGCGGACAACCCGTTCCTGCTGGGCAATGCCCTGGGTACGGACATGCGGCGTGAGTCCGACAGCTTCGCGCAGCACCATCTCCGTATCGGCATGAACGTCCGCTTCTGATCGGACGCGAGCGCATGCGCTTCAGGGGCCGGTACCGGTAACGGGACCGGCCCCGACGTTTTGGGGGTTCACGCGCGAGCGCGGCTGTCCTAGGGGAACCCCGTCGGGACGGGCGGCTTGCCGAAGCGGCAAAGCGGCCTAGTCTCAACACGCTTCCGGCGGTCCGCAGAGGCCGCGTCCGAAAAGAGACCTGCTCATGTCCGGCGCTTCAGCCCCCGTGCTTCCCCAGGCGATTACGCGGGAGGCGCTGGAGGCGAGCTTCGCAACCGCGGTGGGCGGGGCCGTTGGCCCCGAAGCCGCGTCCTACCTGGCCCAGGTTCACGACGACTACGTCGCCGATGAGACGCCTGAGCTGGGCGCCGCCGACCTCGGCCGCGTCCTCGCCACGGTGTGGACGTCCGCCGCCGAGCGCGGTCCCGACGACGCCGCCATGATCAGCCTGCGTTCGCTGGTCGACGCCGAGCACCGGCCGCTCGGCTACGATGGCATCGCCATCATCCAGCGCGACGGCCCGTTCCTGGTCGACAGCGTGATGGGCGAACTGGCCGAGGCCGGCGTCACCGTCCGCTCCATGTATCACCCGATCGTCGAGACGGCTGCGGGCCGCACGTCGCTGATCCTGGTGGTCATCGACCCGATCCCGCAGGAGCGCCGCGACGCCCTCGGCGAAGCCCTGGCCTCGACCATGGCTGATGTGCGCGGGGCGGTCAGCGACCACGCCGGCATGCACGCCCTGATGGCGCGCTCGATCGAACACCTGGAAGGCTCGCCCCCGGGCGTCGAACCCGAGGTACTGGCCGAGAACCTGGCCTTCCTGCGCTGGGTCCAGGCTGACCATTTCGTCTTCCTCGGCGCGCGCGACTACGACTATCCGCGCACGACTGACGGCGGCTACGAGGCCGAGGCCCCGCTATCGCAGTCGGGCGTGGGCCTGGGCGTTCTCGCGGATCCGAGCCGCACCGTGCTGCGCCGCGCCAGCGAGCCGGCGGTCCTGACCCGCTCGATGAAGCGCCAGCTGGACCTGTCCGAACCGGTCACCGTGGCCAAGGCCAACGCACGCTCGCGCGTCCATCGCCGCGCCTACATGGACTATATCGGGGTCAAGCGCTTCGGCGCGGACGGCCGTCCCTCGGGCGAGACCCGCTTCGTCGGCCTGTTCACCGCCGAGGCCTATGACAAGGCCGCCACCGAGGTGCCGCTCATCCGGCGCAAGGTGACCAACGCCCTGGACCGCGCCGGCAAGGTCGAGGGCTCGCACAGCTACAAGCGCCTCAAGAACATCCTCGAGAACTATCCGCGCGACGAGCTCTTCCAGATCGGCGAGGACGAACTGCTCGACATCGCCCTGGGCATCCTGCACCTGCACGACCGTCCGCGGATCAAGAGCTTCACCCGCAAAGACCCCTTCGACCGCTTCGTCTCGGTGCTCTGCTTCATCCCGCGGGAGCGTTTCGACGCCTCGGTGCGCGAGCGCATCGGCCGCATCCTGGCCAAGGCCTGGGGCGGCCGTCTGTCGGCCTGGTATCCGCAACTGTCGGATCAGCCGCTGGTCCGCATCCACTACATCATCGGCGTCACCCCGGGCGACCACCCCTGCCCCGACCAGGCCGCGCTCGACGCCGAGATCGCCGAGGCCGGCCGCAGCTGGGTCGACCGTTTCGAAAGCGCCCTGCGCGCCGCCGACGTCGAGGACGTCCAGGTCGGTCCGCTCAGCGCCCGCTGGGCCGAGGCCTTCGGGGCCGGCTACCGCGACCGCTACGACGCCGCCGAGGCCGTCCGCGACCTGCAGGCGATCGACACGCTCAACACCAGCGGCGCCAATGATGGCGGCGATCCGGTGGCCGTTCGCGCCTTCCGCACCGAGCGCGACGGGCCGCTGAACTTCCGCTTCAAGCTCTATCGTCGCGGCTCGGCCGTGCCGCTGTCGGACGTTCTGCCGATCCTGGCCGACATGGGGCTGAAGACGCTTGAGGAATGGGGCCACGCCGTCCGTCCGTCGGACTCGGAGGAGATCCACGTCCACGAGTTCCTGCTCGAGGACCCGCGCGGCGGCGATCTGCATTTCGACGACGTCCGCGCCCCGTTCGAACAGGCCTTCGTGGCCGTCTGGACCGGCCGCACTGAGAGCGACGGCTTCAACCGCCTGGTGCTTGAGCTCGGCGTCGACTGGCGCGAAGCGGCCTTGATCCGCACCCTCGCCCGCTACCGCCAGCAGACCGGCCTCGACCCGTCGCAGGCGGTTCAGGAAGAGGCGCTGCGCGACTATCCGGCCGTGGCCCGCGCCATCCTGTCGCTGTTCAGCGCCAAGTTCGATCCGGCCGGCGGCGGCGACGCCGCGTCGCGCGAACCGGCCGTGGCCGAGCAGACAGACAAATTCACCGCCCTGCTCCAGGACGTGAAGAGCCTCGACCACGACCGCGCCCTGCGTCGTCTCGGCCTGCTGGTCGGCGCGATCAAGCGCACCAACTACTTCCAGGTCGGCGCCGACGGCGCGCCCAAGCCGCACATCTCGATCAAGATCGCCTCGCGTGAGCTCGAGGACCTGCCCAAGCCCAAGCCCTTCCGCGAAATCTTCGTCTGGGCTCCGCACGTCGAAGGCGTGCACCTGCGCTTCGGCCCGGTCGCCCGCGGCGGCCTGCGCTGGTCGGACCGCCGCGACGACTTCCGCACCGAGGTGCTCGGCCTGGTGAAGGCCCAGCAGGTCAAGAATGCGGTCATCGTGCCGGTCGGCTCCAAGGGCGGCTTCTTCCCGAAATGCCTGGCCGGGATCGTCCGCGCCGGCGGCGACCGCGACGCCCAGCAGGCCGAGGCCATCCGCGCCTACAAGACCTTCCTGTCCGGCCTGCTCGACGTCACCGACAACATCGCCGCCGACGGCTCGGTCACCCATCCGGCCAATGTGATCATGTGGGAGGGCGACGATCCCTACCTCGTCGTGGCTGCCGACAAGGGCACGGCGACCTTCTCCGACATCGCCAACGGCATCTCGGCCGACTACGGGTTCTGGCTCGACGACGCTTTCGCGAGCGGCGGCTCGGTCGGCTACGACCACAAGGTCATGGGCATCACCGCCCGCGGCGCCTGGGAGGCCGTGAAGCGGCACTTCCGCGAGATGGGCAAGGACATCCAGACCGAGCCCTTCACCGTCGTCGGCGTCGGCGACATGTCGGGCGACGTGTTCGGCAACGGCATGCTGCTGTCCAAGGCGATCAAGCTGGTCGCCGCCTTCGATCACCGCGACATCTTCATCGACCCGAACCCGGATCCCGCCGTCTCGTGGGTCGAGCGCGACCGGATGTTCAAGCTGCCGCGCTCGTCCTGGCAGGACTACGACAAGTCGAAGATCTCGGCCGGCGGCGGCGTGTTCCCGCGTTCGGCGAAGTCGATCGAGCTGACGCCCGAGATCAAGGCCCTGCTTGAGATCGAGGAGGACGCGGTCGACCCCGCCGCCCTGATGAAGGCCATTCTCAAGGCCCCGGCCGAGCTGCTCTACCTCGGCGGCATCGGCACCTATGTGAAGGCCCCGACCGAGACCGACCTGCAGGTCGGCGACAAGGCCAATGACGCCATCCGCATCGACGGCGGCGAGCTGCGCGTGAAGGTCGTCGGCGAGGGCGCCAACCTGGGCCTGACCCAGGCCGGCCGCATCGCCTTCGCCAGGTCAGGCGGGCGGATCAACACCGACGCCATCGACAACTCGGCCGGCGTCGACAGCTCCGACCACGAGGTGAACATCAAGATCCTCACCGGCGCGGCCATCGGCTCGGGCGCGCTGAAGCAGGAGGACCGCAACGCCCTGCTGGCTTCGATGACCGACGAGGTCGGCCTGAAGGTGCTGGCCCACAACTACGACCAGACCCTGGCCCTGACCCTGCAGCAGGCCGAGGGCGCCAAGGCGCTCGACGCCCAGCAGCGCTTCATGCAGTGGCTGGCCTCGAAGGGTAAGCTGGACCGCAAGGTCGAGGGTCTGCCCGACGACCTGAAGATGGCCGAGATGAAGGCCACCAACGGGCCCCTCACCCGGCCCGAGCTGGCTGTGCTGACGGCCTATTCCAAGCTCGAACTGTTCGACGACATCGTCGCCTCCAAGGCTCCGGACGACGCCTTCTTCAAACAGACCCTGGTGCGCTACTTCCCGGGTCCGCTGGCGAAGTTCGAAGCCGACATGCAGCGCCACCGCCTGCGCCGCGAAATCATCTCGACCATCCTGTCGAACGAGATCGTCAACATGTGCGGCCCCACCTTCCCGGAACGCCTGCGCCTGTCGGCTCAGTGCGACACCGGGGCGATGGTGCTGGCCTTTGAGGCGGCGCGTCAGATCTTCCGCCTCGACCAGGCCTGGGACGCGGTCTCCGCGCTGGACCTGAAGATCCCGGCCGAGGCCCAGACGGCGCTGTATCGCGAGATCGCCACCGTGCTGCGTCGCCAGACCTTCTGGCTGGCTCGCCGCGCCATGGCGCCGGGGGCCACGGTCGACGGCCTGATCGCCGCCTACCGCCCGGCCGCCGACACCCTGCGCGCCGCCGGCGCCTCGGTTCTGTCGCGCTTCGAACAGGCCCAGCTGGATGGCCGCATCGCCGTCTTCACGGCGCTGGGCGCAACCGAGGCCATGGCCCGCGACTTCGCCATGCTGCGCCCGCTGGTGGCCACCGCCGACATCGGCGACCTGGCCCGCGAGGCCGGATGGCCGGAGCCGGCGATGGCGACCCTGTACCACCAGGTCGGCGCGGCCTTCGATTTCGACCGCCTGCGGGCGGCGGCGAACAATGTGCCGTCGGCCGATCATTTCGATCGCCTGGCCGTGCGTCGCCTCATCGAGGACCTGATGAACGAGCAACTCGTCCTGACCCGCGCCGTGGCCAAGGCCTCGGACGTCTCGGTCGGGGCCAGCGAGCAAGCCGCAGAACAGGCCGTTGACCGCTGGATCGGATCGCGCATGGCCAAGGTCGAGGGCGTCCGCGCCTCGGTCGACGAGATCGAAAGCTCGGGCTCCGGCTGGACCTTCGCCAAGCTGACCATCGCCAACTCGGTCATCCGTGAGATCGCTTCGTCAGCCATCTGACGAAGCTTTCTCGGGGCCCGCGGTCACAGGGCTCCGCCCTGTCGACCCGGCGCGGGCGGGAATTTCGCGATGATGGTCGCGTTCTGCTAGCGTGCCTTGGGCTGGGAGAGGGCTGATGCCGCGCAAGTTTTTGGTCGTCGTCGACGACAGTCCCGAGTTCGAGGCCGCGCTGCGCTATGCGTCGCGGCGGGCGCGGTCGACTGGCGGCCACGTCGTCATGTTGCGGGTCATTCCGCCGGCGGCGTCCGACGCCCACTGGGCCGGGGTCCGTGACGAGATCGAACGCCAGACCCGGGCCGAGGCCGAGGCCTCGTTGAACCGCTGGGCCGGCGAAGCGTCAGAGCGCTCCGGCGCCATGCCCGAATTGCTGATCGAGCGCGGCGACGCCCAGGGCTGCATCCGCAAGGTCGTCGGCGCCGACGCCGACATCAAGATCCTGGTCCTCGCCGCCGGCGCCGGCTCGCCCGGCCCACTGGTCGCCGCCATCGTCAAACAGGGCGCCGCCTTCACCGGCCGCAAGCTGCCGGTCACCATCGTCCCCGGCGAGCTGACCGAGAAGGACATCGAAGACCTGGCTTGATGGAAGGGGCGCTAACGCTCGCCTCGCCCCTGTGGCTTTATGGGCCTTGAAGCCGCCGCCTCGCGGGCGCATCTGAGCGCCATGTTCATCCAGACCGAACCGACGCCGAACCCCAACGTCCTGAAGTTTCTGCCGGGCCGGGACGTCTCGTCTGATCCGCGCGACTTCGTGAACGTGGACGAGGCCGCCGCCTCGCCCCTGGCCGAGGCGCTGTTCCAGGTCGAGGGCGTGAAGGGCGTCTTCTTCGGCTATGACTATGTCTCGGTGACGCGCGACGCCCAGGGCCTGGAATGGCCGCAGATGAAGGCGCCGATCCTGGCCGCCATCATGGATCACTTCGTCTCCGGCGCTCCGCTTATGCGCGGCGGCGCCTTCGACAGCGCCAGTCCCGAAGGCGACGACAGCGAAATCGTGCTCGAGATCAAGCAGCTGCTCGACAGCCGCATCCGCCCGGCCGTGGCCCAGGACGGCGGCGACATCCTGTTCGACGCCTTCGATGAGGAGACCGGAGTCCTGTCCCTGCGCATGCGGGGCGCCTGCGCCGGCTGCCCCTCCTCTTCGGCCACACTCAAGGCCGGGGTCGAGCAGATGATGAAGCACTATGTCCCCGAGGTTACCCGGGTCGAGCAGGTCATTTAGGGGCGCTGACGCGGCGCGAACGTAGCGCCCGTGAGATGTGAAACGAAATTGGCTCGCTTAGGCGGGTCGCGTGGTGCATTCTGTTTCCATGCCCCGCTTCGAGACTGACAGTGACGCCCGACGCCTCGGCGAGGCTCTCGCCCGCCTCCGCCGCGAGCGCGGCCTGAGCCAGGCCGAAGCCGGCGAGCGGGCCGGCATGACCAGCCAGGGCTGGGGTCTCTACGAATCCGGTAAGCGCCCCGGCCTGTTCCGGCCCGATGTGCAGCGTCGGCTGACCGCCGCCCTCGACGCCACCCCCGAGGCCCTGTCGCTGGCCCTCGGCGCGGAGGCTCCCGCTCAGGCCCCGACTCCGCCGGCGACCGGCGTCGAGAGCGCCGGGCGCGCCTTTGCGACAGTCGCCACCCGCCGCCTGCAGCTGGCCGACGACGAGCTCGCGCCCTGGGCCGCCTCGGGCGTGGTGCTTGAGTATGAGCCGGGCCGCTGGCCACGCCGCGACCAGGGCTGCGTCATCGAATTGGCCAGCGGCGAGGTGCGCGTGCGCCTCTATGACCGCGCCGACGCCGAGGCCCTGGTTGTGCGCGGGGTCACGGGCCCGGAAGAGCGGATCGCGCGGGCCGAAACCCGCCAGGTTTCGGCGGTGGTCGCCCGTCTGGACGTCTAATGAAACGATTTAGTTGCAATTCAATCGGCGATGTGAAACGCTTCCGTGTATTCAACGGGAGGGCTGCACGTGGCGAGGACCAGCGAACGGAACGAGGTGGACGCCTTTGTGGGCGCGCGGATCGGCTTGAGGCGCTCGGCGCTCGGCCTGTCGCAGACGGCCCTGGCGCGCGAACTTGGGGTCAGCTTCCAGCAGGTGCAGAAGTACGAGACCGGCCAGAACCGCATCTCGGCCTCGCGCCTGCATCGTGCGGCGACCGTGCTGGCGACCTCGGTCGAGGCCTTCTTTCCGCCGATCGAAACGGTCCAGGGGGAGGGGGACGAGGCCGGCTGGGAAGCCCTTCGCCATATCACCGAAACGGCGGACGGGCGGGCCGTGGCCAGCGCCTTTCCGCTGATCGCCGACCGCGAGGTGCGCCGGGCCGTGGCGCGCGTCGTCCGGGCCCTGTCGCGACGCTGACCCCCTGCGCGGGAGGCCGCGCATGAGGGTGCTCGTCATCGATACGGCGCTGAACCTGTGCACCGTCGGCGTCGTCGAGGTCGTGGACGGGGCCGTCCGTCCGCTGGGTCTGCGCTCGCTGGAGATGGCCAAGGGCCATCAGGAGCGGCTGGCCGGCCTGGCCCGCGACGCGGTCGGCGAGACCGACGGGGGCTTCGGCGCGATTGACCGGATCGGCGTCACCGTCGGTCCCGGCTCTTTCACGGGACTGCGGGTCGGCCTGGCCTTCGCCCACGGCCTGGGCGCCGCCCTGGATCGCCCGGTGGTCGGGCTCTCGACCCTCGACGCCCTGGCCGCCAGCGCTGACGGCGCCGCGACCGATAGCGTCGGGGCCCTGATCGACGCCCGCCGCGGCCAGGTCTACGCCCGCTTCTGGAGCGACGGCGTCCCGACCGGCCCGGCCGAAGCCCTGGCCCTTGAAGCCGCCGCCGCGCGGGTTGAGGCGCTCGCTCCCGGCGCCCGTCTGATCGGCTCCGGGGCCGCCCTCGTCGCGGCGAACCGGCCAGATATCGAAACCATCGAGGCTGTCGGGCCGGCGCCCGAAGCGCTCGCCCGGCTGACCGCCGCCGCCGACCTGGCCGCCGGCCCGGCCCAGCCGCTCTACCTGCGCGCGCCCGACGCCACCCCGCCGACCCGGTTGCCGGGTCAGGCTCGTCCGACGCGGATCCCCGGCGCATGACCGGGACGGACGCCCAGGCCGATCGGCTGGCGGTGCTGCACGCCGAGGCCTTCGTCGCGCCCGACACGCCCTGGAGCGCCGCCGCCTTCGCTGACCTCCTCGCCCAGGCGGGCGTCTTCGCCGTCGAGCACGAGGGTGGCTTCATCCTGATGCGCGCTGTGGCCGACGAGGCCGAGATCCTGACCCTGGCGGTGCGGCCCGCCGCCCGCCGCCGGGGTTTGGGCGCCGTGCTGGTGGGCGAGGGGGCCGTCGCCGCTGCCGCCCGCGGGGCTTCGCGGATCTTTCTCGAGGTGGCCGAGGACAACGCAGGGGCCCGCGCCCTGTATGCCCGGACCGGATTCGCTGAGGCCGGTCGCCGGCGTGGCTACTACGCCGGGATCGACGGCGTCCGGCGCGACGCCCTGGTCCTCGAATTGAACTTGGCGGCGACGCTTCCCTAGAGCGACGCAGCGACCTATTCTCCCGCGCCATGGACCGGATTGAAAAACTCTGCGCCGAGCGCGGCATGCGCATGACCGAGCAACGGCGGGTCATCGCCCGCGTGCTCTCCGCCGCCGAGGATCATCCGGACGTCGAGGAGCTGTACCGTCGCGCCTCGAGCATCGACCCGCATATCTCGATCGCCACCGTCTACCGGACGGTGCGCCTGTTCGAGGAGGCCGGCGTGGTCGAGAAGCACGACTTCGGCGACGGCCGCTCGCGCTATGAAGAGGCCGGCGACGACCACCACGATCACCTGATCGACACCCGCTCGGGAGAGGTCATCGAATTCTTCGACGCCGAGATCGAGCGCCTCAAGACCGAGATCGCCGAACGCCTGGGCTTCAAGCTGATGGGCCACAAGCTCGAGCTGTACGGCGTGCCGATCGAGGGCGCCGAACCGACCAGCCGCGAGGGCCTGATCTTCAAGCGCCACGCCCACCGCGGCGAAGACGCGGCATAATTCTTGGGCCGCGGTCAAAAGGCTCCGCCTTTTCGACCCGACGCGGCCTGGGAGGAGAGAACAGCCCCGGGGCGGATGCCGCGCCGGGGCTTTCTCATGCCTCCATCAGGCCGCCATGCGGATGTCCTCGGCGTGCTCGGGGTAGGGGGCGTGGCGGCTCTCGTCGACCTCGATGCCGGCCAGCTCGCTGGCGAAGCCGTGGTTGACGTCGCGGTGGTGGGCCTCGTCGGCGCGGACCACCAGCACCACGTCGCGCAGCGTCGCGTCGGCCGGCAGCTTCCAGTAGTGAATGGCGATCGCCGGCGCCGGCACGTTGGGACTGCGGCCCTCGTCCAGCTCCTTGAGGTAATGGGTGTAGCTGATCACCGCCTCCTCCTCGAAATAGCCGACGATGCGGTGCGCCGTCTTTGGGCTGACGAGGTAGAGGGTGAAGAAGGCCAGGTAGAAGACCCACTGCACACCCAGGATGACCAGTCGCTCGAACAGGGTCGGCTTGGCCACCTCGATGAAGGTCATCAGGTGCATCCGCTCGTTCTCCGCCTCCTCCATCAGGGTGCGGATCCAGCCCTGGTCGTCGCACATGCGGCGCAGGCATTTCAGGTGGGTGAGGGTGGCGCCGACCATGCCCGGCACGGCCGCGACGGTCTCCAGCACGATGGCGCGGTGGCCGTAGCGCTTGGCGAAGAAGGTGTCCGCACAGAACCGCAGCATCTTGGTGAAGCCAAGGGCGATCCGGTCCGACAGACCGACCGGCTTGTGATGGATGCTGAGGTCAACGAGGGGCGGGGTGTGCACGGACGTGCTCCATGAAAGGGCCGGGCCGGGGATCGGCCAGGCCGGGGACGAGGGCTTCGTTCCGGGGGAGACGGCGGCGCGGGCGTCCGTGGCGGGGCGCGAGGTCGCCGGGGCTCCGGCGGTCGTTTCGGCGATGTCGGCGGGGTCGTTCACGACCGCTCCAAAAGCTGAACAGCCGGTACATCCGCCTGTCGCACGATCCATGCGATGCGACCGGACGCCTCTGCGCGCTTGCGCCTCACCTGCCCCGCAGGATCCGAATCCGCACTCAAGTAGCGCGCTGCGTCCCGGCGCATTAAAAGCCTCCCATGACCGACCCCCTCGTACCGCCGTCGGAGGCTCAGGCCGCGCCCAAGCGCCTGTTCATCAAGACCTACGGCTGCCAGATGAATGTCTATGACTCGGAGCGCATGGCCGATGTGCTGCGCCCGCTCGGCTACGCGCCGACGGAGACGCCCGAGGACGCCGACTTCGTCATCCTCAACACCTGCCACATCCGCGAGAAGGCGGCCGAGAAGGTCTATTCCGAGCTCGGCAAGATCCGCGTGCTCAAGGAGGCCAAGGCCGAGGCCGGGCGGGGGTCGATGACCATCGCCGTGGCCGGCTGCGTCGCCCAGGCCGAGGGTGAGGAGATCATGCTGCGCCAGCCGGCGGTCGACCTCGTCGTCGGGCCCCAGGCCTACCACCAGCTGCCTGAACTGCTGACCCGCACCGCCCGCGCTCGCGGCGAGCGCATCGGCGCCGACTTCGCCCCCAATGAGAAGTTCGACGCCCTGCCGGCCGAGCGCGGCGTCGACGGCTTCACGGCCTTCCTGACCGTTCAGGAGGGCTGCGATAAATTCTGCACCTTCTGCGTCGTGCCCTACACCCGCGGGGCTGAATGGTCCCGGCCGGTCGCGGCCATCCTGTCCGAGGCGCGCGAGCTGGCGGCCAAGGGCGTGCGCGAGGTCACCCTGCTGGGCCAGAACGTCAACGCCTACGACGGCGAGGGCCTGGACGGGAAACCGTCGACCCTGGCGCGGCTCGCCTATCTGCTGGCGGAGGTGAAGGGTCTGGACCGGATCCGCTACACGACCAGCCACCCCAACGACATGTCCGACGACCTGATCCAGGCGCATCGCGACCTCGATGTCCTGATGCCCTGGCTACACCTGCCGGTGCAGTCGGGCTCGGACCGCATCCTGCGGCTGATGAACCGCAAGCATGGCCGCCAGAAGTATTTCGACCTGATCGAGCGCATCCGGGAGGCGCGTCCGGACATGGCCATGTCCGGTGATTTCATCGTCGGCTTCCCGGGCGAGAGCGACCGCGATTTCGAGGACACGATGGATCTGGTCCGGCGCGTGACCTACGCCTCGGCCTTCTCCTTCATGTATTCGCCCCGCCCGGGGACTCCCGCCTCGACCATGGCGGCCCAGGTGCCGGACGCCGTGTCGCGCGAACGTCTACAGGCGCTCCAGACCCTGCTGTTTGAACAGCAGACGGCCTTCAACGCCTCCCGCGCCGGCATGACTATTCCGGTCCTGTTCGAGCGCCCCGGCAAGTTCGACGGCCACGTCACCGGCCGCTCCCCCTGGCTGCAGCCGGTGTACGTCGACGGCGTCGCGGATCAGTTGATCGGCCAGATCGTTCCGGTGACGATCGAAAGCGGCGGTCTGAAATCCCTCAGCGGTCGCCTGGCCCAACCCGTCGTTCCAGCAGCGAGGCTCCGCGAGCCGAGCGCCGGCGACAGCAAGAAAGCTCTTCATGGCGCGTGAGAGTGAGTTCCTGGCCCTGGACGATGCGGCCCTGAGGGCCGTGGTGGGGCCGAACAGCCGCCACGTCGCCCTGATCGAGGACGCCTTCAAGGTCCTGGTCGAGTCCCCCGGCGGGGGGGTCACCATCAACGGCTCGGCCCGCGACCGGGCCCAGGCCAAGCGGGTCATCGAGACCCTGGCCACACGCGCCGAGACCGGCGCCGAGATCACCGAGGCCGATGTGCGCACCGCCCTGGGCGCCGCTCACGCCCAGCCGCGGGCAGGGCAGGGGAGCGTGGCCCCTAACGCCGTCGCCCTGCCGGTCGGCCGCCGCGGCGCCATCGCGCCCAAGACCGCCGCCCAGGCACGCTACCTGGACCTGCTGTCGCGCTGCGAGTTGACCTTCGGCGTCGGCCCGGCCGGCACCGGCAAGACCTTCCTCGCCGCCGCCTACGGCGCCTCCCTGCTGCGCCGCGGCCAGGTCGACCGGCTGGTCATCACCCGCCCGGCGGTCGAGGCCGGCGAAAAGCTCGGCTTCCTGCCCGGCGACCTGAACGAGAAGGTCGACCCCTATCTGGCCCCCATCTGGGAGGCGCTGAACGACATCCTCGGTCCCGACGACGTGCGCCGTCGGCGCGACAAGGGCGAGATCGAGGCCGCTCCGATCGCCTTCATGCGCGGCCGCACCCTGGCCCACGCCTTCATCATCGTCGACGAGGCCCAGAACACCTCGCGGCTGCAGATGAAGATGGTCCTGACCCGGCTGGGGGAGGGGGCCCGGATGGTGGTCACCGGCGACCCGTCGCAGATCGACCTGCTCAATCCGCGCGACTCCGGCCTGCGCCATGCCCTGCGCATCCTCGAGAACGTCCAGGGCGTCGGGGTGCAGCGCTTCCAGGCCCAGGACGTGGTCCGCCACGCCATGGTCGAGCGTATCGTCCGCGCCTACGACGCCGACGCCGCGGCGCACCGCCCGGCCGCCGATCTCGAAGATCCGGACGCGTGATCGGATGATCGAGATTGAAGTCGAGGACGAAGCCTGGACGGCCGCCCTGCCCGAGGCCGCGGCCGTCGCCGAACGCGCCGCCGTGGCCGCCCTCGGGACGGTGGAGGGGGATGTCGTCATCCTGCTTGCCGACGACGCGGCGGTGCAGGAGCTCAACTCGGGCTATCGCGGCAAGGTGAAGCCGACCAACGTCCTGTCGTTTCCCGCTGCGGAGAGCGCCGCGCCCCACCTCGGCGACCTGATCCTGGCCTACGGCGTCTGCGCGGCGGAGGCGCAGGCACAGGGCAAGACCCTGGCCGATCACCTGTCCCACCTGACCGTCCACGGCGTGCTTCACCTGCTCGGCCGCGACCACGAGGATGAGGCCGAGGCGGAAGAGATGGAGGCCGAAGAGCGCGACATCCTTGCCAGCCTGGGCGTCGCCGACCCATACAGGCCGGATGCTGACGCTTGATCTCTCGACCCGCCGCGACCGCCTGATCCTGCGCTTCGGCCGCATCGCCCTGGCCTTGCTGGCCGGCGTGGCGGGCGCGCTGGCGCATCCGCCGTTCGGCATCCTGCCCGGTCTGCTCGGCTATCCCCTGCTTCTGCTGCTGTCCGAGCGCTCGACCTCGACCCGCGGCGCCTTCTGGATGGGCTGGCTGGCGGGCTTCGCCTATTTCTTCATCGGCTGCTGGTGGGTGGCCGAGGCCTTTCTGGTCAATCCGGCTCAAGCCTGGATGGGACCCTTCGCCGCCTCCCTGTTGCCGGCGGGGCTGGGCCTGTTCTGGGGCGCGGCGACGGCGCTCTATCATCGCTTTCGCCCGCAGGGCGTCAGCCGCGTCCTCGTCTTCGCCGGCCTGTTCTGCCTGCTGGAATGGCTGCGCGGCCATGTCCTGACCGGCTTCCCCTGGAACCCCGCAGGGGCCAGCTGGAAGGCCGGCTCGGCCGCCTCCCAGTTCGCCGCCATCGCCGGCGTCTATGGCCTCAGCCTGGTCACCGTCGCGGCCGTGTCGGCCTTCGCCCCGCTCGCCGGACCCGGCCCGCGCAAGGCCCGCGTCGGCGCGGCCGTGCTCGGCGTCCTCACCCTGGCGGCTCTGGTGGTCGGCGGAACGGTCCGCCTTTCCCGCGCCGAACTGGAGCTGACCCCGACGGTGGTCCGCATCGTTCAGGCGGACGTCGCCCAGGAGTCCAAATGGACTCCCGAGGCCTATCGCGGCATCGTCGATCGCTACGTCAACCTGACCGGCCGTCCGGGCGCCGTGGTCCCTGACGTGGTCATCTGGCCCGAAGGCGCCCTGCCGGCCTCGGCCAACCAGGTGTTCGGCCCGGAGTCCCCTGATGGCGTCGCCATCGCCCGGGCCCTGCGGCCGGGCCAGACCCTGATGCTCGGCCTCGGCCGCGGCGTGCCGGACGCCGACGCCCCCGACGGCGCACGCTACTTCAACAGCCTGCTGGCGGTGACGCGGGTCGAGGAAGGTCTGCGACTGACCGGGACCTACGACAAATACCGCCTGGTGCCGTTCGGTGAATACCTGCCCGCCGGCGGCCTGATGGGTGCGCTCGGCGTGCGCAGCCTGACCCATATGCCGCTCGACTTCAGCGCCGGCGCCCGGCCCGCGCCGATCACCGTGCCCGGCCTGCCGCCGGTCCAGCCGCTGATCTGCTACGAGAGCCTCTATCCGGGCTTCACCCCCGGCGGGGCCGCCCGTCCCGAGTGGATCGTCAATGTGTCCAACGACGCCTGGTTCGGCCGAACCTCGGGTCCGCTGCAGCACCTCAACCTGGCCAGCTACCGCGCCATCGAAACGGGACTGCCGGTGGTGCGCTCCACGCCGACGGGCGTGTCGGCCATGATCGACCCCTGGGGGCGGGTGATCGGCGACCAGCGGCTCGACCCGGGCGAAAGCGGCGTCATCGACGCCCGCCTGCCCAAGCCGACGGCGCCCACCCTGTACGGCCGGGTTGGCGATCTGCTGTTCGGCCTGGGCCTTTTGCTGGCCTTGGCGCCGGCGCTGTCCGGGGGCCGAATCACCCTTCGCCGCCGAGGGTGATTCGCTCTGGCGAGAAGATTTTCGCGTGAGCGGGGAGAGCAACCCCGGGTTACACAATCTTGAGTAGACCCAGCGTGCTAGAACGACTGTTTTTCCGTGACAGAGCCTCAAAGCAGGCGCATTCAGGCATAGCTTCACCCACGAGAAGGCATGAGCAAAATGGCCAGAGGCAAGGGCGATGAGGGCCCTCATCCCGTAGACCGGCACGTGGGTCGGCGGGTGTGCGAAAAACGGCTGGCGCTCGGCTATAACCAGAGCGACCTCGGTCGGGCCCTCGGCCTGACCTTCCAGCAGATCCAGAAGTATGAGAAGGGCGCCAACCGCATCTCGGCATCGAAGCTTTGGGATATCGCGCGCTTCTTCAAGGTCGATATCGGATATTTCTTCGAAGGCCTGAGCGGAGCCCAGATCGCGGGCGCGGCCGAAGCCCTCGGCGGCCTTGACCACGACTTCCCGGCGACCCGCTACACCATCGAGATCAGCCGCCTGGCGCCGCAGCTGTCCAGCCGCCAACAGAAGCTGGCGTTGGAGCTGATCCGCGACATGGCCGACCGCAAGGAGACCGACGAGGCCTGATCGCCGCGTCGTTCCCAAAATCCCTCATTCTGCAGGCGATGACGTGCGCCGCCGACCGAAGGCCGGCGCGGCCGCTTTCTGCTCCGCCCAGTAGGCGGCCCCTTCGCGCGGCTTGAACATGGTCTTGGCCACCCCCTGGCGCGACACCACGGCGAAGGTGTTGGTCGACGCCTGATACAACAGCACGTCGCCGTTCGGTCGCTCGACCCGGTCGGTCCCTGCCGGCGGCCGCTGAGTGAAGGCCTGCACCTGGGCGAGATAATCGTCCGCCGTTTCGGCCCCGAAATCCGCCCCGTTGCGCTGGAAGAGCCGGATGACCTTGTCATCCATGGTCTCGCGTCGGTTGGCGGTCAGCACCGGCTTGGGCGTGTTCGCGTCGGCCCGCCCGGTCTCGGCCGCCTGGGCCGCCCCGCCCGTGACCGCTGCGACGGCCCCGGCCGCCTCGTCGGTGCGATCCCGCGTCTGCACCGCCGAGCCGCCGTCGCCGCAGCCGGTCAGCGCCATCGCTCCCAGCGCCATCGCGGACAGCGCCGCGACCGTGATCCAATCTCGTTTCCCGCCCAGCATCCAATCCTCCCTGGCCAAGCTGAGCCATACGCATAACAGCGTTATTCTGTTCCTGCAATGTTCCATTTCGGGAAACGGTCACTCGACGTCGCCGGGCCGCCCGGCTAGACCTTCGACATGACCCCAGCGACGCTTTCCGGGCGCAAGATCCTGCTGATCGTGGGCGGCGGCATCGCCGCCTACAAGGCCCTCGAACTGGTCCGGCTGCTCAAGAAGGGCGGGGCGGAGGTGATGAGCGTCCTGACCTCGGCCGGCGCCGAGTTCGTCACCCCCATGTCCCTGGCCGCCCTGACAGGAAACCCGGTTCGCCAGGCCCTGTTCATGCCCGAGGACGAAACGGCCATGGGCCATATCGAGCTGTCGCGCTGGGCCGACCTGGTGGTCGTAGCCCCGGCGACGGCGGGCCTGATCGCCAAGGCCGCCAACGGCCTGGCCGACGACCTCGCTTCGACGACGCTTCTGGCCACCGACAAGCGCGTCCTGCTCGCGCCCGCGATGAATGTGCGGATGTGGCTGCACCCGGCGGTTCAGGCCAATGTCGCACGGCTGAAGACCTTCGACGGCTTCCACGGCATGGCCGTGGTCGGTCCCGACGAGGGCGAGATGGCCTGCGGCGAGTTCGGGCCGGGCCGCATGGCCGAACCGGCCGCCATCCTTGAAGCGATCACGGGCCTGCTCGCCGGCCCCGACGGCCGCCCGCTGGCCGGCCGGCACGCCGTTGTCACCGCCGGCCCGACCTTCGAGCCGATCGACCCCGTGCGCGGCCTCACCAACCGCTCCAGCGGCAAGCAGGGCTACGCCATCGCCCAGGCGCTCGCAGAGCTCGGCGCCCGGGTGACCCTGGTCTCCGGCCCGGTGGCGCTGGAGGCCCCGGTCGGGGTCGAGCGCGTCTGGGTCGAGGCGGCCCGCGATATGCAGAAGGCGGTGGAAGCCGCTCTTCCGGCCGATATCGCCGTGATGAGCGCCGCCGTGGCTGACTGGCGTGTCGACGGGGTCGCCTCGGGCAAGATCAAGAAGGCGCCCGGCGGCCCGCCGTCTCTGGCCCTGATCGAGAACCCCGACATCCTGGCGGGCATTTCCGCGCCCGGTCCGAAGCGGCCCAAGCTGGTCGTCGGCTTCGCGGCCGAGACCACGGACCTCGAAGTCAACGCCCGCTCCAAGCTGTCGCGCAAGGGCTGCGACTGGATCGTCGGCAATGACGTCTCGGACGATGTGTTCGGGGCCGACGGCAACGCCGTCACCCTGTTCACCGTCGAGGGCGCCGATGCCTGGCCGCGCCAGTCCAAGACCGAGGTGGCCAGGAAGCTGGCGGCCCGCATCGCCGATCATTTCAAGGCTTGAAGAGACCCCGCATGACCACCGTCCGCGTCGAACGTCTTCCGCACGCCGCGGACCTGCCGCTGCCCGGCTATGAGACCGCGGGTTCGGCCGGCATGGATCTGCGCGCTGCGGTCGCCGAGGACGCGCCGCTGACCCTGGCGCCGGGCGCGCGCGCCCTGGTGCCTACCGGCCTGAAGATCGCGCTGGAGCCCGGTTTCGAGGCGCAGGTGCGGCCGCGTTCGGGCCTGGCGCTGAAGCACGGCCTGACCTGCCTCAACTCGCCGGGCACCGTCGACAGCGACTATCGCGGCGAGGTCGGGGTGATCCTGATCAATCACGGCCAGGAGCCCTTCGTCATTCAGCGCGGCGAGCGGATCGCTCAGATGGTCATCGCCCGCTACGAGCAGGCGGCCATGGTCGAGGTCGAGGCGCTCGATGAGACGGCGCGCGGCGCCGGCGGTTTCGGCTCCACCGGACGCGGCTAGGGCGAAGGGTCGGGAGCGAATTCCTGAAGCCTGCGTTAACCCCGTTCGCGGCCCAAGCTGGGCCGTAAGAAAAAGGAGGTCGGCGTATGGAGTCCCTCATCGATTCGATCGGCGCGTTCCTGTCCGGTTTTCTCTCGCTCGCCCGCGGCGGGTTCGACGGCGTCAATCAGGTCACCGGCCTGCTGGTGGCCGTCATCGCCGCCCTGCTGATGGCTGACTGGAGCCGATTGTGGGCGACGGCCGCCGCCGCCGCCGTCGCGCATGTGCTGATCGGCGTGGTCCGCCCGGTCCTCGACGGAGCCCCCTTCGTCCTGCCCGACCTGCTGACCCTGGGCTTCTGGATGACCGTGCTGGCCCTGTTCCTGGGCTATGCGATCGTCATCGCCGTCTTCTTCTTCATCAAGACGCTGTTCACCGGCGGCGCCAGGCACGCCAAGCACGCGCATTGAGGCATCTTGTCGTCCTTCCGCGAAGCGGAACCTTCAGTCGGTTCGTCACGAAGGACACCAAGACGGCACGAAGAACACGAAGGGGCCGGTGCGACTGCGCGGTCTCTTCGCGCCCTTTGTGAGGCCTTCGTGTCCTTTGTGACGAACCAGCCGGCCTAAGAGACGCCTGGATGGATGCCGGCTTCGCCGGGGAGCCTTCCCCGGGTCAGGCCTGGCGGAAGCCCAGCACGTCCTGCATGTCGTAGAGGCCGGGCTTGCGACTGCGCACCCACGCCGCCGCCGCCACCGCGCCGCGGGCGAAGAGCGAGCGGTCGATGGCCGAGTGGCTGAGGGTCAGGACCTCGTCGTCCGAGGCGAAGAGCACCGAATGCTCGCCGATGATGCCGCCGGCGCGCATCGAGGCGAAGCCGATCTTGCCGGTTTCGCGCGGGCCGGTCAGGCCGTCGTGCGGCTTGGCGCGCACGTCTTCGAGATCCTCGCCGCGCCCATTGGCGGCGGCCTCGCCCAGCATCAGGGCGGTGCCCGAGGGGGCGTCGGCCTTCTTGCGGTGGTGCGACTCCAGCACCTCGATGTCCCAGTCCCGCGCGTCCAGCCGCTGGGCGGCGTGCTCGACGAGGCCGATCAGGATGTTGACGCCCAGGGAGAAGTTTCCGCTGCGCACGATGGCCACGGTCTCAGCGGCCTTGAGGATCTCGGCGTCCTGCTCGGGGGAGAAGCCGGTCGAGCCGATGACCAGGGCCGGGCCGCCGCGAGCGGCGCAGGCGCGGGCCAGTTCGACCGAGGCGTCGGGCGTCGAGAAGTCGATGATGACGTCGCACAGGCTCAGGTCGGGCGTTTCGCCGCGATCGAAGCGGGCCGAGACGACGACGTCTTCGCGGGCGTCAAGAACGGCGGAGACCGCGCGGCCCATACGACCCCGGGCGCCGGAGATGCCGGCATGGAAGATAGCGCTCATTGCGTCCGGCCCCCCGATCCGATCACTGAGCGGTCTCGCCCATGATGTCGGCCCAGAACCGCTTGGCCTTGCCGGCGAAGGATGAGTTGCGCGGCGTCTGGGTGTCGCCCAGGGAGGCGGCCAGCTCTTCCAGCAGCTCCTTCTGACGGGCGGTCAGGTCGGTCGGCGTCTCGACGAACAGCTCCACGACCAGGTCGCCGCGGTTCTTGCCGTTCAGGTGCGGCATGCCCTTGCCCTTGATCCGCACCGTCTTGCCGGTTTGGGCGCCCGCGGGCACGGCCACCGAGGCCTTGCAGCGGCCGTCGCAGGCCTCGGAGGTCAGACAGGGGGCGTCGATCTCGCCGCCCAGAGCCGCCGTGGTCATGGCCACCGGCACGGTGACCAGCAGGTCCAGGTTGTCGCGCTCGAACAGCTCGTGCGGGGTCACGGAGACGAAGACGTACAGGTCGCCGCGCGGGCCGCCGCGCAGACCGGCGTCGCCCTCGCCCGAGAGGCGGATGCGCGAGCCGTCGTCCACGCCCGCCGGAACCTTCAGCTGCAGCTTGCGGGTCTTGCGGACCAGGCCCTGGCCATGACAGTCGCCGCAGGCGTCGTTGGCCGACAGACGGCTGCCCTGGCCGCCGCAGGCGGGGCAGGTGCGCTCCATTTGGAAGAAGCCGTTGGCGGTGCGCACGCGACCGGCGCCCTGGCAGGTGGTGCAGGTGGTCGGCTTGGCGCCCTTCTTGGCGCCGGAGCCCTCGCAGGTATCGCAGGCGGCGGTGGTCGGCACCGCGATGTCGACCTCGGCGCCCTTGTAGGCCTGCTCGAGCGAGATCTCGAGGTCGTAGCGCAGGTCCGAGCCGCGGCGCGGGCCGTTCTGGCGGGCGTTGCCGCCGCCGCCGCCGCGGGCGCCGAAGACGTCCCCGAAGGCGTCGCCGAAGACCTGCGAGAAGATGTCGTTGACGTCGGCGAAGCCCTGGCCCTGGCCGAACGGATTGCCGCCGCCGCCGCCGTTGACGCCGGCGTGGCCGTAGCGGTCGTAGGCGGCGCGCTTCTGGTCGTCGGACAGCACGCTGTAGGCTTCGGAAATCTCCTTGAAGCGCGCCATGGCGTCCTCGCAACCGCCGTTGCGGTCCGGGTGATGCTGCATGGCCAGCTTGCGGTAGGCCGACTTCAGGCCGGCGGCGTCGATCGTCCGCTCGACGCCCAGAACTTCGTAATAGTCACGCGTCGCCATCTGGCGTTCGTCCTCTTACCCCGCCTCCCGGCCCGCGCCTCTTGCGGGCGACTTGGCCGGAATGGCTGACCGGGCTGACATGGGCGCCCGGTCGAATGATGCAAGTTTTATGAAACGAACCCCCGCCTGCGTTGCAAGCGGGGGCGTAGCGTTTGTGCGGCGCCTGTGGCTTACGCGCTCTTCTTCTCGTCGTCGGAGTCCGAGACTTCCTCGAACTCGGCGTCGACCACGCCGTCGTCAGCCGGAGCTTCCGACGCGCCCTCGGCGCCTTCGCCCGAACCCTGCGAAGCGGCGTACATCGCCTCGCCCAGCTTCATCGAGGCCTGGGCCAGGGTGTTGGTCTTCTCGCGGATGGCTTCCGAATCCTCGCCGTCCTTGGCGGTCTTCAGGTCGGCCAGGGCCGCCTCGATCGCCGTCTTCTCGGTCTCGCCGATCTTGTCGCCGTGTTCGGCCATGGCCTTCTCCGTCGAGTGGATCAGGCTGTCGGCCGAGTTCTGGGCCTCGACCAGGTCGCGGCGCGACTTGTCGGCCGCGGCGTTGGCCTCGGCTTCCTTGACCATCTTGTCGATGTCCGCGTCCGAGAGGCCGCCGTTGGCCTGGATGCGGATCGACTGCTCCTTGTTGGTCGCCTTGTCCTTGGCGGTGACGTGCACGATGCCGTTGGCGTCGATGTCGAAGGCGACCTCGATCTGCGGCATGCCGCGCGGCGCCGGCGGAATGCCCATCAGGTCGAACTGACCCAGCACCTTGTTGTCGGCGGCCATCGGGCGTTCGCCCTGGAAGACCCGGATCGTCACGGCCGACTGGTTGTCGTCAGCGGTCGAGAAGGTCTGGCTCTTCTTGGTCGGGATGGTGGTGTTGCGCTCGATCAGCGGGGTGAAGACGCCGCCCAGGGTCTCGATGCCCAGGGTGAGCGGGGTCACGTCGAGCAGCAGCACGTCCTTGACGTCGCCCTGCAGCACGCCGGCCTGAACCGCGGCGCCCAGCGCCACGACCTCGTCCGGGTTCACGCCCTTGTGCGGCTCCTTGCCGAAGAAGGCCTTCACGGCCTCGACGACCTTGGGCATGCGGGTCATGCCGCCGACCAGAACCACTTCATCGATGTCCGAGGCTTTCAGGCCTGCGTCCTTCAGCGCCTTGGCGCAGGGCTCGATGGTGCGCTGGACCAGGTCTTCGACCAGGGCCTCCAGCTTGGCGCGCGACAGCTTGATGTTCAGGTGCAGCGGGCCCGAGGCGTTCATGGTGATGAACGGCAGATTGACCTCGTACTGGGTCGTCGAGCTCAGTTCTTTCTTGGCCTTTTCCGCCTCTTCCTTCAGGCGCTGCAGGGCCAGCTTGTCGGTGCGCAGGTCGACGCCCTGCTCCTTCTTGAACTCGTCGGCCAGGTAGTCGACCAGGCGCAGGTCGAAGTCCTCGCCGCCCAGGAAGGTGTCGCCATTGGTCGACTTCACCTCGAAGACACCGTCGCCGATCTCGAGGATCGAAACGTCGAAGGTGCCGCCGCCGAGGTCATAGACGGCGATCTTCTGGCCGTCGTTCTTCTCCAGGCCATAGGCCAGGGCGGCCGCGGTCGGCTCGTTGATGATGCGCAGGACTTCCAGGCCGGCGATCTTGCCGGCGTCCTTGGTGGCCTGACGCTGGGCGTCGTTGAAATAGGCCGGGACGGTGATGACCGCCTGGGTCACCTTCTCACCGAGGTAGGCCTCCGCGGCCTCCTTCATCTTGCCCAGGGTGAAGGCCGAAACCTGCTGGGGCGAATAGTCCTTGCCGTGGGCGCGAACCCAGGCGTCGCCGTTCGGGCCCTTGGAAATCTCGTAGGGCACCATGCCCTTGTCCTTCGCCACGACGGGGTCGTCGTAGTTGCGGCCGATCAGGCGCTTGATGGCGAAGAAGGTGTTGGTCGGGTTGGTCACGGCCTGGCGGCGCGCCGGCTGGCCCACCAGGACCTCGCCGTTGTCCTGGATGGCGACGACCGACGGGGTCGTGCGGTTGCCTTCCGCGTTCTCGATGACCTTGGGGTTCTTGCCGTCCATGACGGCCACACACGAGTTGGTGGTGCCCAGGTCGATGCCGATGATCTTGGCCATAGGTAGGTCTCTCACTCCATTTCAGCGGGCGGTGCGGCGGCCTTTTAAAGCGAAGCGCCGCGCGTGACCGCCCCTGGTGTCAGGGTCTTGGGTCGGTTGATACAGGTGGGCCGCAAAGCCCCACGATCTGCGGGGTTTTGCGGCGGCTGTCGCCGATATGGGAAACACCCCCCGGCCCGCAAGGCCTGATCGCTTTCGAGAGGCGATTCCGGCATGTGATTCCGGTCAGGCTGCGTCAGGTGCGAACAAGCAAGGAACGCGCTATGATCGCGTTTGGGTGGTCCCCTTGCGCCGGGGGGCGCGGGCGGGGCCCCGCAGGAAAAAGACCATGACCGCCCGCAAGACCCTCGCCATCGCAGCCCTCGCCGCCGTCCTCGGCCTGGCCGGCGCCGCCGAGGTCGCCGTCGCCGCCTCTCCCGCCGCCGTGCAGTCGCGCGACGGCCAGAACCGCCGTGTCCGCGTCCACAACCAGACCGGGGCCGCCCTGCAGCAGCTGCGCGCCGCTGATGTCCGCACCGGCGAGTTCGGCGGCAACCTCCTGGGCGGCGCGACGGTTGCGGCGGGCTCCAGCGCCCAGGTGCTGATCGACGACGGCCAGGGCGGCTGCCTGTACGACCTGCGGGCCGAGCTGGCCGGCGGGACGGTGGTGCTGCGCGAGAACGTCAACGTCTGCCGCATCGCCGACTTCTACCTGACCCGCTGAGCGTGAGCCGGCGCGAGCTCGCCACGGGGCTGGAGGGATTCCGCCTCTGGCCCGAGGCCCTGTCGCCCGCTGAGCAGGCCGATCTGCGCGACCAGGTCCTCGCCGCCGTCGCGGGCGCGCCCTTCTATGCGCCCACGACCCGCACCGGCCGCCCCTTCTCGGTGCGGATGACCAATCTGGGCCCGCTCGGCTGGGTCTCGGACCGCGCCGGCTATCGCTATCAGCCGAACCACCCCGAGACCGGCGCCCCCTGGCCGCCGATGCCCGCGGTCCTGCCCGCCCTGTGGCGCGAACTGACCGGCCGGGAGGACGCTCCCGACGCCTGCCTGGTCAATCTGTATCGGGACACGGCCCGCATGGGCCTGCATCAGGATCTCGACGAGCCCGACCGGACGGCGCCCGTTGTCTCGATCTCGCTGGGGGATGCGGCCGTCTTCCGCATCGGCCCGGCCGAGGGCGGACCGACCCGCAGCATCCGCCTCAGCTCCGGCGACGTATGCGCCCTGACCGGCCCCGCCCGCCTCGCCCGCCACGGCGTCGACCGCATCCTGCCGGGGTCGTCGGGGCTGATCCCGGGTGGCGGCCGCCTCAACCTCACGCTTCGAAAAGCAGGGCTGGCCAGTGATTAGTGGTTAGTGATTAGTGGCTGGGCCGGAGTTGGCGTCGACGTGCAGAGGGCCGTCTGTCGGCGGCCGCAACCACTAATCACTAACCACTCATCACTCCCGGGAGCCCGCCTATGACCGACCTGATCCGTCCCGAAGGCCCTGAGGCCGACGATTTCCGCTTCAGCCGCCGAGCCCTGGCCACGGGCGGGGTCGGGGGGCTGCTGTTCGCCGGCTACGCGCCGGCCGCCCTCGCAGCCCAGGCCGCGCCGATCGCAACCGACGACGACGACCTGACGATCGAGCAGACGACGATCGCGGCCCCGGACGGCTATCAACTCCCGATCTATGTCGCCCGGCCGACCGGGGCGGGGCCCTTCCCGACGGTCATCGTCGTGTCCGAGATCTTCGGCGTCCACGAATATATCCGCGACGTCGCGCGTCGTCTGGCCAAGGCCGGCTACGCGGCGGTCGCCCCGGCCTTCTTCGTCCGGGTCGAGGACCCGGCCCCGCTCAGCGACATGGCTCGCATCCAGCAGATCGTCGCCGCCGCCAAATACGAGCAGGTCATGGGCGACATCGGCGCCGCGCTCGACTGGGTCGGCGGCCAGGCCTGGGCCAACGACAAGATCGGCGTCACGGGCTGGTGCTGGGGCGGCAAGGTGGTGTGGCAGGCTGCGGCCCGCTTCCCGCAGATCGACGCCGGCGTCGCCTGGTACGGCCGCCTGGCCCCGCCCGCGACGGCCACCGCTGAACAGATCGAGGCCGGCAAACCCTGGCCCGTCGATCTGGCCGGCGAGCTCAAGGCGCCGGTCCTCGGCCTCTACGGCGAGGCCGATCGCGGCATTCCGCTGGAGAGCGTGGCGGCCATGAACGCGGCCCTGACCGCGGCGGGCAAGACCGACAGCCACATCGACGTTTATCCGGCCGCGCCGCACGGCTTCCACGCCGACTACCGCGACAGCTATCGCGCCGCCGACGCCGCGGACGGCTGGGCCAAGCTGCTCAAGCTGTTTGAGGACAAGCTGAAGGGCTGAAGGTCCAGCCAGCCCGGCGCCTTGTCATCCCCGGCGCAGCGGAGCGGAGATCGGGGACGATAAGACCTCAGCTCTTCTGGTCGAAATTTCCGCCGGGCTGGCTCTGCGGCTGCGCGTACGCCGCATTGCCCGCCGCGGCGCCGGAGCCCTTGGCGGCGACCACAACCATGGCCGGGCGCACGGTGCGGCCGAACAGGGCGTAGCCGGCCTGCAGGGTCTGCAGCACCTGGCCGCCCTGCACCGTGTCCGACGGCTGTTCCATCATCGCCTGGTGCAGGTGCGGGTCGAAGGCCTCACCCGGCTCCGGCGCGACGCGACGCAGGTTGTTGTTCTCGAAGGCCTGCAGCAGCGACTTCTGGGTCAGCTCCAGCCCGGTCACCAGGCCGGCCTCGCCGGCGTCGGCGTTCTTCGGAGCGGCCTGCAGGGCGCGCTCAAGGTTGTCGGCCACGCCCAGCAGGTCGCGGGCGAATTTCTGGATGGCGTAGGCGCGGGCGTCGTTGTTCTGGGTCTCGGCGCGCTTCTTGGTGTTCTCGGCCTCGGCCACCGCCCGCAGGGCGCGGTCCTTCCACTGGTCGCGCTCGGCGATCAGGGCGTCGATCGGGCCCAGGCCGTCGTCCAGGCCGGCTTCGGCGTTGGCTTCGGACTCGGCGATGTCGGCGGCGAGTTCTTCGGAAGTCGGATTTTCGGGCTCGTTCACGTCTCTTGTCCGTCCAGCATTCGGCCCAGCACCCGCGCGGTGTAGTCCACCAACGGGATGATCCGGGCATAGTTCAGTCGCGCAGGTCCGATCACGCCGATGGCGCCCAGGACCCGTTGTCGGCCCGTCATATAGGGCGCCGCGACGACGGCGGAACCCGAAAGCGAAAACAGGCGCGTTTCTGCCCCGATGAAGATGCGCACGCCCTGGGCCGAGGACACCCCGTCGAGCAGGCCGATCAGCTGCTCCTTCTGCTCCAGGTCGTCGAACAGGATGCGGACCTTCTCCAGGTCTTCCATGGCCCCGGCGTCCTGCAGCAGGTTGGCCCGGCCGCGCACGATCAGGGCCCGCTCCCGCTCGGCCCCGCCGGACCAGGCCGCCAGCCCGTCCTCGACCAGACGTGCCGCGGTGGCGTCCAGTTCGCGCCGTGCGATCTCCAGTTCGCTGCGCATCTCGGTGCGCGCCTCGTGCAGGGGGCGGCCCTTCAGCCGGGCGTTGAGGAAGTTCGACGCCTCCTGCAGGGTCGAGGGCGTCACCCCGGCCTTCAGCGGCATCAGCCGGTTCTCGACCGAGCCGTCGTCGCCGACCAGCACGGCCAAGGCCTGGTCGTGCCCCAGGGCGACGAACTCCACGTGCTTGACCCCGGCGTCGCGCACCGGGCTGGCCACGATCCCCGCCCCGCCGGCCAGGCCGGACAGCAGGGACGAGGCCTCGTTCAGCGCCTCGTCGAAGCCGCGGCCCTTGCCGATCAGTCGGGCGTCGATCTCGCGCCGCTCCTCGCGCGACAGGTCGCCGATCTCGAGCAGGCCGTCGACGAACAGGCGCAGGCCCGCATGGGTCGGGATCCGCCCCGCCGAGGTGTGCGGCGAGGCCAGCAGCCCGGCCAGGGTCAGGTCCTGCATGGTGTTGCGGATCGAGGCCGGCGACAGACTGATCCCGGTCATCGACAGGGTTCGCGACCCCACCGGCTCACCGGTCTGCAGATAGGTCTCGACGATGCGCCGGAAGATGTCGCGCGCCCGCGCATCCAGCCCGGCTAGGCCGCCGCCCTCCAGCGCCGTCGAGGTCAGGAGGGGCGTTTTCACCGCCGGGCCTCCCAGTCGGCCCGGGTCAGCCGGTGCACCAAGCAGTCGTCCTCGTCGAACATGCGGCGGCCCTCGGGGACGAAGCCCAGCCGCTGGTAGAAGCGGTGCGCCTCGGTGTTGGAGTTCAGCGGATCGATGACGACCCCCGTCACCGTCGGATCGGTGAAGGCGGCGTCGATGGCCAGGGTCATCATCTGCGTCCCATAGCCCTTGTTGAGCGCTTCGGGCGGACCGATCCAGATGTCCATGGCCCTGAGGCCCGGCTCGATCTCGCCCCAGTAGTGGGTCGGCTCCAGATGCGGGTCGCAGATCTGCATCACCCCGATCGGAACGCCGTCGACCTCGGCGATGTCGTAGAAGCTCACGTCCGATCGCTCGGCCAGCTCCTCGCGCCAGACGATGCCGTCGAAGGCGACCTCCAGACCGGGCGTGTCGCTGGAGCAGGCGATGACGTGCGGCTCGCGGTCCCAGGCCTCCAGCGTCGGGACGTCGTCCAGCGTCGCAGGACGCAGGCGGACGAGGCCGAGGGGAGGAGAGGGGGACAGGCTCACGGTTTCAGGATAAGCAGCGCCGCGACTGCTTCCAAGGATTACCCATGCGCCCCTCCGAACGGACCCCCGAACAACTCCGCACCGTCACGCTCGAGACCGGCGTCAACCGCTACGCCGAGGGCTCCTGCCTTGTGTCGTTCGGCAATACGAAGGTGCTCGTCACCGCCTCGGTCGAGGAGAACGTGCCGGGCTGGATGCGCGGCAAGGGCCAGGGCTGGGTGACGGCGGAGTACGGCATGCTGCCGCGCGCCACCCACACCCGCGGCCGCCGCGAGGCCGCCACGGGCAAGCAGACGGGCCGCACCCAGGAAATCCAGCGCCTGATCGGCCGCTCGCTCCGCGCCGTCGTCGACCTCAAGGCTCTTGGCGAACGCCAGGTCGTGCTCGATTGCGACGTCATCCAGGCCGACGGCGGCACCCGCACCGCCGCCATCACCGGCGCCTGGGTCGCCATGGCCAGCGCGTTCGACTACCTGCGCGCCGAGGGCGTGCTGAAGACCGACCCGATCCTCGACCAGGTCGCCGCGGTCTCCTGCGGCGTGTGCAGCGATGAGCCGGTGCTGGACCTCGACTACGAAGAGGATTCCACGGCCGAGGCGGATTCCAACTTCGTCCTGACTGGCTCGGGAACCATCGTCGAGATCCAGGCCACCGGCGAGAAGCGCGGCTTCTCGCGCGCCGAGTTCGAGCGCCTGTTCCAACTGGCGGAGGGCGGCTGCGCGGAGCTGTTCGCCCTGCAGCGGGCGGCCCTCAACCGTTAAGCTTCGCGTCCCGGGCGACCGGGGTTTCATCGTTCTGCGAAACCGGGCATCGTCCCCGCGCCTGTCCGCGGAGACGACCCCATGCGCCTGCCCATCCTCCTGACCGTCGCTCTCGCGTTGGCCGCCTGCACGCCGCCCGCCGAGGCGCCGGCGGACAAGGCGCCCGCCGCCGATGCGGCCGCGGTTCAGGAGCCGATCATGCCGGCCGATGCTCCGCCGCAGGAGGATGCGGTGCTGCCGCCCGAGGCCAGCTCGACCTCGTGCACCCTCGATCAGGGCTCCGACGCCGCGGTGCGGCTGGCCGAGCGCTGCACCGCCGTAAGCCCGGCTTCGCACCCGCCGTGCAACCCGGAAAACCCCTGCCAGCTGATCCAGGACGAGATCGACCGGTCCTGCGCCATGTACAAGCCGGGCGAGACGAAGCCGGCAGAGTGCAGCGCCTGATCTAGCCCTGCAGCCGGTTCAGGACCCTCCGGCCGCCGGCGCGCATGAACCGCCGCCACTGGTCGTCCGGCAGGGCGCTGACCGCCGCGGCGCCCATCGCCCTTTCGCACAGACGCAGGTCGCCCTGGCTGGTCGGGGTCACGCGCGGTCCGTAGGCGGCGCAGAAGCGGCGGCTCTCGTCCGCGATCCGTTCGGCGAAGGCCGCGGCGTCCGCTCGGTCGCCGAGGTCGAGACCGGCCGCGGGGACGCGCATGGACAGGCCGTCCGAGCCGGCGGCGGGCGCCGCGGCCAAGGCGACGGCGGCGAGGAGATGGCTGAGAAGCATTTGATTTTTCTTTCGAGTCTTCTTCAACTTTGAGCCCCCGCTCGAAGGACAAGAGGCCTGCGGCGACCCCGACGGATGCGCGGTCCGAAGTGAAATCTCTGTAAGGTTTCAGAGGCTTGGCGGAGCCCTCGGCGCTTAATCGTTTCCCAAGCCTGCGCCCCTAGGCTCCGGGGCTATGAACCCGGTCCAGACCCCGCCCGACCTGCGCGCCCTGACGACGTTGCGTTTCCTCGCCGCCGCCTGGGTCGTGCTCTACACCGCCTGGCCGCATCTGGCCGTGGACGTCGCGCCGACTGCGGTGACCCGCGGCTATCTCGGGGTCGAGGTCTTCTTTGTCCTGTCGGGCTTCATTCTCAGCCACGTCTATCTGGCGGCGGCCGGGGAGGGGCGGTTCTCCTACAAGGGCTTCCTGTGGGCGCGGGTGGCGCGGGTCTATCCGCTGCACCTGCTGACCCTGGCCGGGATGGTGGTTCTGGGGCTCGGGGCGGGCGCTGTGGGCGTCGCCGTCGACGCCAGCCTGACCGACTGGCGGTCGCTGCCCGCCCAGTTGACCCTCACCCACGCCTGGGGCCTGGCCCCGAGTTCGGCCTTCAACCATCCGTCCTGGTCGATCTCGGCCGAGTGGTTCGCCTATCTGGCCTTCCCCGCCTTCGCCTTCGTCGCCTGGCGTCTGCGCGCCCGGCCGCTGCTGGCCGCGGGCCTCGCCGCCGCGCTGGCGCTGGGGCTCTACGCCGCCTTCGAGCGCCTGGCGGGCTTCCAGTTGACCGAGGCCACCTTCCGTTGGGGCGCGTTGCGCATCGTCCCCTGCTTCGCGCTCGGCTGCGCCCTCTACCTGATCCATCGGCGCGCCCCGGTCCGCCACGGCGGCTGGCTGGCCCTGGCCGGCGGCCTCGGCGCCCTGGCCAGCGCCTCGCTGGGCCTGTGGGACCCGATCGTGGTTCTGTGCGGCGGCGCCCTGATCCTCGGCCTCGCCGGTCTCGACAACGCCCGCGCCGGCGTCCTGGCCTCGCCCTTCGGCGTCTGGCTGGGCGAGATCTCCTATGCCGTCTACATGGTCTGCGCGCCCGTCCTGCTGGTCGGGGTGAACCTCGCGGCGCGGTTCACGGACGCCCCGGACAAGCGGCTTCACATCATTGTGTGGCTTGCCGTTGTGACCCTGATCCCGCTCGTGGCGGCCGCCGCCTACCACCTCGTCGAACGCCCGGCCCGACAGGCTTTGCGGCGATTCGCCGATCGCAACGGCTCAGGTCAACCCGGCTCCGCAACCCAGGCGGACTCGCCCGAAAGGGTTCTTCAACCCCAGGAAACTATCGTCTAAAGCTTGGCTCAAGTGAGACCGGGAAAGCGCGCAGCATGACGAAACGGTTCAAAGCCGCCGCGGTCGCCCTGTCCCTTGGCCTCATGGCCCTGGGCTTCGCTCCCTCCGCCAAGGCCCAGGAACCGTACTGGCAGTGCGTCACCTTCGCCCGAATGTATTCGGGCATCGAGATCTTCGGCGACGCCCACACCTGGTGGTCCCAGGCCCAGTCCCGCTACCGGACCGGCGCCCGCCCGCAGATGGGCTCGGTGCTCGCCTTCCAGTCCAGCGGCCGCATGAGCCGGGGCCATGTCGCCGTCGTCTCCGAAATCCTCACCGACCGCGTCATCCGCGTGACCCACGCCAACTGGGGCGGCAGCCGCGGCAAGGTCGAGGAGAACGTCACTGTCGTCGACGTCTCTGCAAACGGCGATTGGACCGCGGTCAAGGTCTGGTACGATCCGATCAATGACCTCGGCACGACCGTCTACCCGACCTACGGCTTCATCCATAAAGCCGCTCTCCAGCCGACCGGCGGCGTCCTGCTGGCGGCCGCGCCGACGTCGAGCATCGGCCAGCCCTGACCGGCTGAACCGGCGCGCCGGAATCCGCCCATGATCCGAGTCTACCGCTCCGGCCAGCGCAGCTGCGAGGTGCACGCCGGCGAGGCCGCAGCCTGGGTCCTGCCGCCCGACGCCGTCTGGATCGACCTGCTGGAGCCGACGGTCGAGGAGGATCGGGTCGTCGAACGGGCGCTCGGCCTGTCGATCCCGACCCGCGCCGAGATGGCCGAGCTCGAGGCGTCGAGCCGCCTGTACCGCGAGAACGGCGCCACCTACGCCACCGCCGACATCATCCACCACGGCGACGCGCTCATTCCGGAGGTCGACCCGGTGACCTTCGTCCTGACCAAGGGCCCGCTGGTCACCATCCGCTATTTCGACCCCAAGCCCTTCGCCATGACGCTGGAGAAGCTGGATCGCGAGCCGGCGGTGTGCGGTTCGGGACCGGACCTGTTCCTGCACCTGATGGAGGCGATCATCGATCGCGTCTCCGACGTGCTGTCGACCAACGCCCTCAAGGTCGAGGCGGTCTCGAACCATGTCTTCGCCGTGCGCAAGACGGTCCGTTTCGAGAAGCTGATCACCAAGCTGGGCCGCGCCCACATCGCCAACGCCCGCATCGAGCAGAGCCTGTCCGGCCTGTCCCGCATCTTCGCCTTCGTCGCGCTGGACGACCGTCTCGAGCACAACAAGGAGCACCGCGAGCACCTGCGCTCCCTGGCCCGCGACGCCCAGAGCCTGATCTCCCACAACCAGGCGGTCGCCGCCTCGATCAATTTCCAGCTCTCGGCCGCCCTGGGCCTGATCAACATCGAGCAGTCGTCGATCATCAAGATCTTCTCGGTGGCGGCGGTCGCCTTCCTGCCGCCGACCCTGATCGCCTCGATCTACGGCATGAATTTCACCCACATGCCCGAGCTTTCGCAGGCCTGGGGCTATCCGCTCGCCGTGGGGGCCATGGTGATCTCGGCGATCCTCCCCCTGGTCTGGTTCAAGAAGAAGGGCTGGCTCTGAGGGCTTGGGCCCCGCGGACTTGACCCGGACCGGGCCAGAGCGTTCCTAGGGGCCGGTTTCGGAGATCCCCATGCGTCTGCTTCCCCTGTCCGCCGTCGCCCTGTGCCTGCTGGCCGCCGCCTGCGGGCCGTCCGCCGAGGAGCCGGAGGCTGCGCCCGAGCCCGCCGCCCCGCCGCCGGTTCTCGCGGGGGTCGACCTGACCGAGCCGGTCCGGGCCCTGGGCACCGAGCCCTTCTGGTCGGTCGACCTGACCGGCGAGGAGGTCGTCTTCCGCGGCGTCGATCGTCCCGAGCAGCGCGCGCCCCAGCCCAAGGCCTCCGTGCAGGGCACCGTCGTCCGCCTCGAGAGCCAGACCACGGCCGGGACCCCCATCGTCATCACCCTGGCGTCGACCGAATGCTCGGACGGCATGAGCGAGCGGATCTATCCGCTCACCGCCATCGTTAAGGTGGGCGAGGAAACCCTCAACGGTTGCGCGGCCTCGACCGCGGCCATCATGACGGCCGGCGAACAGGGGCCGGTGACCGCGTCGGCGGAGGCTCCGCCGGCGACATAGGAAAGGATGCAGGCGATGCGTGACCTCCGCCCGATGCTGATCCCCCTGCTGCTGCTGGCCGGCTGCGCCACAGACGCGTCGTCCCCGTCCGGACCAGGGCCGAGCGGCCCTGCCCGTCTGGGCGGCGTCGATCTTAGCCAACCCCTACGGGCCCTCGGGACCGAGCCCTTCTGGAGCGTCGACGTCAGCGGCCCCGAGATGACCTTCTCCGGCGCCGATCGGCCGACGATCCGCGCCGCGCCTGCGCGCCGGACGCTGTTCGAGGACTCGGTAGTCTATCGCGGCCTGACCGAGTCGGGCGTCGAGCTGATCATCACCCTGGAGGCGGAGGACTGTTCCGACGGCATGAGTGATCGGACCTATCCGCTGACCGCGCGGGTGACCTTCGGTGACGACATCCGCCTGTCCGGCTGCGCGGCGTCGAAGGCCGCCATCCTCAGCGCGGGCGAGAGCGGCCGCGTCGGCGGCTAAAGCAGGGTCGGGTCGCGCAGCGTCCTGAGCGCCCCCAGTCGGCCGAAGCCGATCGTCAGCGCCTTTCGCCGCGCCGGGGCCAGCGGGATCGATACGGCGTCGCGCACCACCGCCCCGCCGAAGGCGTCGGCGACGATAAGGCCCGGCTCGTCCGGCAGGATGTCCGACGGAAACTCCGGCGCCACGGCGAAGAAGAAAAGGTCGCAGTAGGGCCGGTACTCGCCCCATTTGCGATCGACGCGATAGTCCTCGATCCCCGACTTGACCTCGCAGATGGCGATCTCGCCGCGCGGCCCCAGCGCCATGACGTCCGCCCGCCGGCCATTGGGCAGGCCGACCTCGAGCAGGGGCGCGAAGCCCAGATCGATCATCAGTCGGGCCGCCCCGCGGGTGACCGCCAGGGTCGTCGCCGGGCGGCTGAAGACCAGTTCGATGGAGACGGCGGACGCGCTCATTGTGTCTGTATGTTCTGTTTCCGTTCCGGGTTCAACCGGGGTCCTTTGCAGGCAAGCGCAACTGTAGCGTTCCAGACGTGTTAGCCTCGAACCCTTGAGGAGCCGCCGATCATGAGAGAAGACCCCGTCGCCCGCCGAAACCGGGGCGGAGGCGCCAGCCTCTGGATCCTGCTCGGCCTGGCCGTGTTCGGGGCGGTGCTCGTCGTCGTCGTGCTGCTTCGGCCTGCCCCCGTCTCTGCGCCCGAACCGCAGCCTGAGGCCGCCGCCGTCTCCATGGAGGAGCGGGTCGCCGCCGATGAGCGGGCCCACCGTGTGCGGGACGCCGCCCGGGACGAGGCCAAGCGACCCCAGGAAGCGCCCTAGAGGATGAACCGGCTCAGGTCGGCGTCCTTGGCCAGTTCGCCGACCCGTTCCCGAACCTGCTCGCCGTCGAAGGCGACGGTCTGACCTGACAGGTCGGAGGCCTTGAAGCTGGTCTCCTCCAACACCCGCTCCAGCACCGTCTGCAGACGGCGCGCGCCGATGTTCTCGATGGTGCTGTTGGCCGCCACGGCCGCGTCGGCCAGGGCCTCGATGGCGTCGTCACTGAAGGTCAGGGTGACGTTCTCGGTGGCCAGCAGCGCCTGGTTCTGACGGATCAGATTGGCCTCGGGCTCGGTCAGGATGCGGCGGAAGTCGTCTCGGGTCAGGGCTTTCAGCTCGACGCGGATCGGCAGCCGGCCCTGCAGCTCAGGCAGCAGGTCCGACGGCTTGGCCACGTGGAAGGCGCCCGAGGCGATGAACAGCACGTGGTCCGACTTCACAGGTCCATATTTGGTCGAGACGGTGGTGCCCTCGATCAGCGGCAGCAGGTCGCGCTGCACGCCCTCGCGGCTGACGTCCGCGCCTGAGGCGCCCTGGCGGGCCGCCACCTTGTCGATCTCGTCGAGGAAGACGATGCCCTCGTTTTCGGCCAGCAGCACCGCCTCGCGGGTCAGGCTGTCCTGGTCCAGAAGCTTGTCGCTCTCCTCGGTGACCAGCGGCCCGACGGCGTCGCGCACCGGCAGGCGCACCGTCTTGGTGCGGCCCCCGCCCAGTTTCCCGAGCATCTCCGACAGGTTGATCATGCCGACATTGCCGCCGCCGGGCAGGTCCAGCCCCTGCATCGGCGAGCTGGTGTCGGCCAGGGAGATCTCGACCTCCTTGTCGTCCATCTCACCGGCGCGCAGCTTCTTGCGGAAGCTGTCGCGGGTGGCCGGCTGCGAGCCGGGTCCGACCAGGGCGTCGAGGATGCGCTCCTCTGCGGCGGCCTCGGCCTTGGCCTTCACGCCGGTGCGGCGCTTCTCGCGCACCATGACCAGGGCGGACTCGACCAGGTCGCGCATGATCTGATCGACGTCGCGGCCGACGTAGCCGACCTCGGTGAATTTGGTCGCTTCGACCTTGAGGAAGGGCGAGCCGGCCAGGCGCGCCAGCCGGCGGGCGATCTCGGTCTTCCCGACCCCCGTCGGTCCGATCATCAGGATGTTCTTCGGCGTAACCTCGTCGCGCAGGTCATCGGGCACCCGCTTGCGCCGCCAGCGGTTGCGCAGGGCCACGGCGACGGCGCGCTTGGCGTCGTCCTGGCCGACGATGAAGCGGTCGAGTTCGGAAACGATTTCGCGGGGAGAGAGGTCGGTCATTCTGCGCACATGGGGCGGCGGTCGGGACTTGGGGAGGGGTGGTGCGTCACCAAAGCAGCGCTGCCCGTTTTAGCCGCCGGCGGAAGGGGCCTCCGGCGCGGGCGGCGCCGGCGGAGGGGCCGGGATCAGCTGGGCGAGGACGATGCGCCAGCCGTCGGCCTGTTTCTGCCAGAGCCGCACATAGTGGCCGCGGCGTTCCTGGCCGGCGCGCGACCAGCCGGCCTCCCCGTAGGTCCAGACCAGGTCGCCGGCCGCGGACGAACCGCCGCCCTGTGTCGGGCCGAAGGTGAAGCTGGCCGGCCAGCCGTCCAGGGCGGCGGCGAACTGGTCGCGGCCGATGGCCGGGGCCAGGGGCGCGACGTAGAGCCGGCCGTTGGCGGCCAGGACCTCCAGGTGGGCGGCCTTCTGGTTGGTGGCGGCGGCGAGGGCCAGCACCGCCTCGGCGGCCTCGACCTCCTCCATCGCCGCCTCCGGCGAGGCCGAGCCGGACGCCGCGACCGGCAGGATCACCGGCTCGGTCTCCGGTCCCGGGACGGCAGCCGCGCTGGCCCCCGAACCGCCGTCGTAGACCCACTTCCAGGAGCCGTCGTCCTGACGCTTCCAGATGGTGAAGTAGTGGCCGGTCCTTTGGCCGTTGAGGGAGACCCCGCCGGTGGTGAAGCCCATCTCGCCCGAGCGGGCCATGCCGGCGAAATTCGGCCACCACTGCAGGATCGGCTCGTCGACCGGGCGCGGGACCTCGGGCGGATAGGCCTGCCGCACGGTCTGCACCTGGCCGTTTCCGATGATCACCGCATCGGGCAGCGACCATTTGGTGAAGCTGGCGGTTATGCCCATCGCGGCCCCGTCGGCCGCAAAGGCCCGCTCGGCGGCGACCACCTCGGCGGCGTCGGGCGTCTGCGCGCCCACAGGGGCGGCTGCCAGGAGCACAGGCAAGGCGAAAAGGGCGAGACGCATGGGCGGGATCCTCCGCCTCACATTGATCGCCCAATCCGTCGGCTTGTCGCGTTAAATCGGGGAAAGGCTAAGCTCGTGATGGCGCATGCCTGAGCTGCGGCGCTTGGGGCGGGCGGCCGAGGTTCGTCACAAAGGACACCAAGGATGCACGAAGCACACCACGGGGGTTAGAGCACGAGCCGACGGAGGCCGTTCTTGAGCAAGACGGTGTTGAAGTTGATCAGGTAGCCGAGTCGCGTGCCCGAGAACCGGAGATAGCTGAGGACTTGAGCCGAATGGATCGACGCCAAGGCGTCGATCGATTTGATTTCGACCACTACGGACTTTTCGATCAACAAGTCGAGGCGAAGGCCGACATCCATTCGCACGGCGCCATAGGCGACGGGCACTCCAACTTGCCTCTCGACCTGAAATCCGGCCTGTCGCAGCTCTTCGGCAAGGCAGGCCTCGTAGACCGCTTCGAGAAGCCCGGGTCCCAGCGCACGGTGGACAACGAAAGCGGCATCCAGGACTCCGCGGCCCACGACCTCGGCGGCGGCGGGGATGGGCGCGGTCTCGTCGTGTCCTTCGTGCATCCTTGGTGTTCTTTGTGACGAACCAGCCAGCGGTTCGTCCTTCACACTGCCAAGCTTGTCGCGCTGTCGCCAGCCCGGCGCTCGTAACCTACTCCAGCGTCTCCACCGTCAGGTTGCCGTTGGTGTAGACGCAGATCTCCGCCGCGAGGGCCATGGACTGGCGGGCGATGGTCTCGGCGTCCAGGTCGGTGTGATCCATGAGGGCGCGGGCCGCGGCCAGGGCGTAGTTGCCGCCCGACCCGACCGCCGCCACCCCATGCTCCGGCTCCAGCACGTCGCCGACGCCGGTGACGGTGAAGATCGAGTTCCTGTCGGCGACCAGCAGCATGGCCTCCAGCCGGCGCAGGTAGCGATCGGTGCGCCAGTCCTTGGCCAGGTCGACGCAGGCCCGGGCCAGCTGGTCCGGATACTGCTCCAGCTTGGCCTCCAGCCGCTCGATCAGGGTGAAGGCGTCGGCGGTGGCCCCGGCGAAGCCCGCCAGCACCTTGCCGCCGGCCAGCACGCGCACCTTGCGGGCCGCGCCCTTGACGATGGTCGGGCCCATGGAGACCTGGCCGTCGCCGGCGATGACCGTGCGGCCGCCCTTGCGGACCGCGAGGATGGTGGTGCCGTGCCAGCCGGGCCCGGAGTGGGTGTCGTTTGCGTTCATCATCCATTTCAGATGGAGACCGAAAAGCGGCGCGGCAAGCGGAAACCGCTGAAATCTAAAGGCTAGACTGCGCCACATTTGTACCAAGCATCCGGGGTACATCGCCACATTCCAACCCCGAAAATGGCCTGAAGAGGGAAGCGCTTTGCTTCACCGCGTGATCTACGCCAGCGAAGCGGTCGGCGTGACCGGCGCCTCGACCCTGTCGGTCGCTCAGATCCTGGGTGAGTCCGAGCGCAACAATCGTCGCGACGACCTGACCAGCTGCGTCATGTTCCACGAGGGTCACATCCTGCAGGCCATCGAGGGCGCGCGGGTCGATATCGACCGCCTGGTGCGCCGCCTGCTCGCCGATCCGCGCCATACGGGCCTGCGCATCCTCAGCGACAGCCCGATCCCGCGGCGTCGCCTCGACGACCCGATCTTCCTGTGCCCGGACGCGGCGGCCTTGCTGGCCAAGGTGGGGGTCGTCTGCCTGTCCCGCGTGACAGCGAACGAGGCCGAAGCCCTGCTGGATCTCCGTCAGGCGGCGTGACCAAAGCGCCCGAAGGCCCTAACTGGGACGGGTGACCTTCTCCGACGATGAAATCGAGCGCTACGCGCGCCACCTCGTCCTCGCCGAGATCGGCGGGCCCGGCCAGCAGCGGCTGAAGGCCGCCCGTGTGGCCATTGTCGGCCTGGGCGGCGTCGGCTCGCCGGCGGCCCTCTATCTGGCGGCGGCGGGGGTCGGAGCGCTGCGCCTGATCGACGACGACGCCGTCGCCCTGTCGAACCTGCAGCGCCAGATCCTCTTCACCAGCGACGATCTCGACCGGTGCAAGGTCCAGGCGGCGGCCGACCGGCTCGACGCCCTCAACCCGCATGTCGAGATCGAGGACGCCCCCGAACGGCTCACCGCCGACAACGCCGCCTGGCTGCTTGAGGGCTGCGACCTGGTGCTGGACGGCACGGACGACTTCGCCACCCGCTTCGCCGTCAGCGACGCCTGCGTCGCCGCGGGCAAGCCGCTGGTCTCGGGCGCCCTGGGTCGCTGGAGCGGCCAGGTCGGCGTCTTCTCCGGCCGCCCCTGCTACCGCTGCCTGGTGCCGGAGGCCCCGCCGGACGCCGAGACCTGCGCCCGCGTCGGCGTGGTCGGCGCCCTGGCGGGCGTGGTCGGTGCGATGGCGGCGCTGGAGGCGATCAAGCTGATCACCGGCGCCGGCGAGCCGCTGGCCGGCCGCCTGCTGCTCTACGACGGCCTAGCCGGGACGGCGCGCACGGTGCGCGTCGCCGCCGACCCGACCTGCCCGGCTTGCGCGCCGGCCTGATCAGGCGAAGGCGCGGCGCAGTACGTCGACGTAGCGACCCATGAGCTGCTGCTCCTTGGCGTCGTCCCAGTCAGCGTGTCCCGCGTCCTCGACTTCGATCAGTTCGACCGTCTTGCCTGCGCCGCGCAACGCGTCGCGCATGCGGCGCGATTGGGCGACGGGCAGGACCGGATCCTCCACCCCGTGGACGAGCAGGACCGGGCAGGTCACTGCGGCCACATGGCGACGCGGCGAGGCCGCCTCCAGAGCCGCCCCCATGGTGGCGCGTTCGCCGATGCGCCGGGTCCAGAACTCGTAGATTGGCTTGCCGGGAGCGTCGTCGTCGCGCTCCACCCAGGCCAGGACATCCGGCAGGTCGTAGACGCCGCAGATACCGATCGCCGCCTTGTAGAGATCCGGCCGCTTGACCGCCCCCATGAGGGCCGCATAGGCGCCGTAGCTCGTGCCGATGATGCCGACCTTCGAGGCGTCGAGGCCCTTCAGGGTGATGGCGTGGGCGACGGCGTCCTCGACGTCCTCCTGCATCCGCGTGCCCCAGCGGGTCCACCCCTCACGGGCGAAGCTCATGCCGTAGCCGCCCGAACCGCGGAAGTTCGGACGCAGGACCCACCAGCCCTGCGCCGCCAGGACCTGGACTTGTCGATCCCAGCCGGGAGTGTCGCGGACCTCGGGGCCACCGTGCGGTAGCACCACGAGGGGGCCCGGGGCGCCGCCAGGAGGGGCGGTCAGATAGGCCTCGATGGTCGCTCCGTCGCGGGTCTGGACCTTCAAGGTGTCCGTGGCTCCCAGCCTCGCCGGGTCCAGCACCCGCGCCTGGCCGATGGCCACGATCTTGCGGGCGGCGCGGTCGTAGAAGAACCAGGCGCCGGGCTCGTTCGGCCCGGTCACCCGGGCAATGAAGCGATTGCGGGCGATGTCGACGTCGGTCAGGTGAACGTCGCACTGGTTGTCGAAGAAGCGGTTCAGGGCGCGGTGGTGCGTGGCCAGGCCGGCCTCGGCGAACTCGTACTCCAGCCGGTCGCCATAATAGGCGGCGCCGAGGTAACTGCCCGCCGAGTCTCGCAGTCCGTAGACCACGTCGCGGCCGGGCCGCTGGTTCAGAGGGGCGCCGATGGCGGTGGTCGTCAGGTCCATCTCGCGAACGCTCTGGACGTCCTCGTTCTCCGCCCGCGCGATGACCAGGACGACGCCCGGCTTGTCGGTGGGGCCGACCCAGGCGAATTCGGGCGCCTCGCGGATCCGCGACTGGCGCGCCAATTTCCACTCCGCCTCACCCGGAGCGCGGACCATGATGGATTCCACGGTGCGGCGCTTGTTGATGTCATGGCGCATGACGGGCACGCCGTTCACGGTCCGCCAGAGATAGGTGCCGGAGCCTCCGCGCTCGATCAGTTGCGCGGACCCGTCTCTCAGGTCGACACGGTGCAGGGCCATGACCCCGTCCCGCTCCCATGCGGCCATCAGCACATGGTCGGGCTCGTTCGGCAGCAGGTCGATGATCCGACCCATGTCGTAGGTTTCGCGCATCCGCTGCCGCTGATCGCTGAAAAGGACCACGGTCTCGCCCGTGTTCACGTTCACCGACGCCACGCGGCGCATGCGGTACTCGACGGAGGCGCCCGGAATGCTGGAGCCGGTCCGGATCTGGCGTCCGGTCTCGGCCGTCAGCACCGCTCGGATCAACAGGCGGTCGTCGCTCGCCCACTCCATGAAATCGATCTCGACGTCGCCCAGCGGGAGGCGGCGGCGCGGGCCCTCGGGATCGCGGGCGTCGATGATGTCGATGTCGCCGCGCAGGTCGCCTGGCGTTCCGCTCTGCTCGAGCACCGCGATGCGGTCGCCTGAGGGCGACAGCACGGCGCCGAGGCTCTTCTGAGGGACGAAGAATTCAGCCAACGCAAAGGCCGCGACCTGGGCTCGCGCCATCCCCGGCGGCAGGGCCGCCAGGCCCGCAATTCCACCCGCCGCGGCGAGCAACCCACGTCGCGACAGCGCCGCCAGCGCCGCCTTACTCGAACCAGACTTCACGATAATCCCCCGATACTTGCGCGGGAGACAAGCCAAACCTAGCCGGCGCCGTCAAGCTTGGAGATCAGAGCATCGCCGGAATGACGCGGTCCGGCGGCCGGTGGCCGTTCTGGAAGGTCATGATGTTGGCGATCACCCGGTCGCCCATGTCCTGCCGGGCCTCCAGCGTCGCCGAGCCGAGGTGGGGCAGCAGCACCACGTTCGGATGGCCCAGCAGGCCCGGATGCACCGCCGGTTCGTGCTCATAGACGTCCAGGCCGACGCCCGCGAGCGCCCGCCGCGCCACCGCCTCGGCCAGGGCCGCCTCGTCGATCAGTTCGCCGCGGGCGGTGTTGATCAGCAGGGCGTGCGGCTGCAGCTTCGCCAGCCGCTCGGCCGACAGCACGTGGTGGGTTTCCTTCGTCGCCGGGCAGTTCAGCGAGATGATGTCCATCCGCTGCAGCATCTGGTCCAGGTCGTCCCACCAGGTCGCGCCCAACTCCTCGGCGATCATCTCCGGGACCGGTTTGCGGTTGTGGTAGTGCACCTGCATGCCGAAGGCCTTGGCGCGACGGGCCAGGGCCTGGCCGATGCGGCCCATGCCGACGATGCCCAGCCGCTTGCCCCACAGCTTGCGCCCGGTCATCCAGGTCGGGGTCCAGCCCTCGAAGCGCTGCTCCTGCATCACCTGGGCGCCTTCGACGATGCGCCGGCTGACCGCCAGGATCAGGGCCATGCCCAGGTCGGCGGTGTCTTCCGTCAGCACGCCGGGGGTGTTGGTCACGATCAGGCCGCGACCCACCGCCGCCTCGACGTCGATGTGGTTCACCCCGGCCCCGAAATTGGCGATCATCTTCAGCCGCTCGCCGGCTTCGCTGATCAGCTCGGCGTCGATCGTGTCGGTGATGGTCGGCGACAGCACGTCGGCGCGCTGCATGGCGGCGCGCAGATCGTCCCGCGTCATCGGCCGGTCCGTCAGGTTCAGTTCGGCGTCGAACAGCTCGCGCATGCGCGTTTCGACCGCGTCCGGAAGCCGTCTGGTTAATACGACCTTAAGCTTGGGGGCGGACATTCGAAGCCTTCATTTCACGGCGCACCCCGGTGTCTAGCAAAGCACGCCCCCGCATCCAAAGGCTCGTCGCCGTCACGGCCATGCTGGGCGTCGCCGTCCTCGCCTCGGCCAGCAACACCATGCCCGACGGCCGGCCGACCCCGAGCGGCCAACCGGTGCCGCGCTGGCTGTCGCTGAAGTCGTCCGAGGTCCGCGCCCGCTTCGGCCCCGGCCTCGATCACCGCATCCTGTGGGAGTACCACGCCTCGGGCCTGCCGGTTCAGGTCATCGCCGAGACCCGCGAGTGGCGAAAGATCTGCGACCCCGAGGGCGCCGTCGCCTGGGTCCACCGCAGCGTCGTCTCGAGCCGGCGCAGCGTGTTCAACACCACGAACCAGGAAGTCCCTATCCACGTCGGCCGCTCGGACACCTCGCCGGTGCGCGCCCGCCTGTCGCCGCACGCCCTGGTGGCGATGGACGAATGCGTCGACGGCTGGTGCGAGGTGCGGGTCCGTCGCATGCGCGGCTGGGTGCGTCAGAGCGCCGTCTTCGGGACCCAGGAACGTCCGCTCTGCAACGCCGCCCGCCCCGCCGGACCGCGCGAGCGCTGAGCCGCGCCCGACGCGCCTCTACACACGACAGTTGAGCCCGCTCCCGGGCTCGTGTAACCCGGCCGCCACACCCGGCTTGAAGCGGCGTCCGCGCCGTCGGCCTTCGAGATGCGAGCGGTCCCTTTGACCCAATCCCAATATCCGTCGTCGTTCGACTATCAGGCCCTGCTGGCCTCGGGCCGTGGCGAGCTGTTCGGCTCCGGCAACGCCCAGCTGCCGGCCCCGCCGATGCTGATGTTCGACCGGATCACCCAGATCAGCGCCGACGGCGGCGAGCACGGCAAGGGCTATGTCGAGGCCGAGCTGGATATCCATCCGGACCTCTGGTTCTTCCAGTGCCATTTCATCAACGACCCGGTGATGCCGGGCTGCCTGGGCCTGGACGCCATGTGGCAGCTGGTCGGCTTCTACCTCGGCTGGATCGGCGGCCCGGGCCGCGGCCGCGCCCTGGGCGTCGGCGAGGTGAAGTTCACCGGCCAGGTGACCCCGGACATCAAGAAGGTCGTCTACAAGATCAACCTGAAGCGGGTGATCAATCGCAAGCTGGTCATGGGCATCGCCGACGGCGTGCTCGAGGCTGACGGCGAGGTGATCTACACCTGCAACGACATGCGCGTGGGCCTGTTCGGCGGAACCACGGAAGCGGTCGGCGGCTAAACCCCCTATATTCAGACAGACCGCGGCGAACGCGGCGACTGAGCGTTGATTTAGAAGGAAACTGCCATGCGGCGTGTCGTCGTCACCGGTCTGGGCATTGTCTCTTCCATCGGCACCGGGGCCGCAGAGGTCACCGCGTCCCTGCGCGACGCCAAGTCCGGCGTGCAGCACGCCGCCGACCACGCCGCCTACGGCTTCCGCTCGCAGGTCTGGGCCCCGCCCGCGCTCGGCCACACGGCCGAGGACTGGGCGCCGCACGTCGATCGCCGCGCCGCTCGCTTCCTCGCCAACGGCACCGCCTGGGGCCACATCGCCTTCGAGGAGGCGTTGAAGGACTCCGGCCTGACGCCGGACGAGATCAAGGACGAGCGCATCGGCCTCATCGTCGGCGAGGGCGGTCCCTCCACCCAGGTCATCCTGCAGGCCGCCGAGACCACCAAGGAAAAGGGCTCGCCCAAGCGCATCGGCCCGTTCGCCGTGCCCAAGGCCATGGCCTCGGGCCCCTCGGCCGTGCTCGCCACCTGGTTCGAGCTCAAGGGCATCAACTATTCGATCTCCTCGGCCTGCGCGACCAGCGCCCACTGCATCGGCGCGGCCGCCGAGCAGATCGCCTGGGGCAAGCAGGACGTGGTCTTCGCCGGCGGCGTCGAGGACATCGACTGGTCGATGTCGAACATGTTCGACGCCATGGGCGCCATGTCCTCCAACTTCAACGAGACCCCGGCCAAGGCCAGCCGCGCCTATGACAAGGACCGCGACGGCTTCGTCATCGCCGGCGGCGCCGGCATCGTGGTGCTGGAAGAGTATGAGCGGGCCGTGGCCCGCGGCGCCAAGATCTACGCCGAGGTCACCGGCTACGGCGCCAATTCGGACGGCTACGACATGGTCGCCCCCTCGGGCGAGGGCGCCGAGCGCTGCATGAAGATCGCGCTGGAAATGGCCGGCAATCCGAAGATCGACTACCTGAACCCGCACGGCACCTCGACGCCGGTCGGCGACAGCAAGGAGATGGGCGCGGTGCGCAACGTCTTCGGCGACGACCTGCCGATGATCTCCTCGACCAAGTCGCTGACCGGCCATTCGCTCGGCGCCGCCGGGGCCCAGGAGGCGATCTACTGCCTGCTGATGATGGACAACGACTTCGCCGCCGAGAGCGCCCACATCGAGAACCTCGACCCCGAATTCGAGGGCATGCCGATCCTGCGCAAACGCCACGACGGCCCGCTGAAGCACGTCATGTCGAACAGCTTCGGCTTCGGCGGCACCAACGGCACGCTGATCCTGTCGAAGGTCTGACGGCTGTCATCCCGGACGCCGCCCAGCGGCGATCCGGGACGGTCATCACCCAAAACCGGTCCTCCCGGCCAGTCGCAAGGACTGAGCCGACAAGGCGCGACCTCACAGCGGCCGCGGTCTCGGCACGCCGGGGGTTTCAGACAGGGCGGCCTCGATGCAGGCGGCGAGGGCGTCCTGGTCACGGTTCCAGTCGTTGACCCCGTGTATCCGGGCTGAGCCGGGCCACAGCCAGGTGTCCTGAACCTTGGCGTCAGCGGCCACCGCGCCGCGCCCAAAGCACAGCACGCGCATCTCGCCGCCCCGTGACAGGGACCCTCCCGCAACCGGGCTGCGGTCGTCGAAGGCCACCACGACGTGCCGTGGCGAGTCCGCCGTCAGCCCGTGCTGCAGGGAATAGCGCGCGCAGAAATCCAGGCCGTACGCCGGGCTGTCGTCCTCGCAGGAGCGGAAGTCGTCCAGCGGGAGGGTCGTATCGATCAGCCGGTAGCGTCCGAACCGCTCGTCTCCCAGGGCGGCCAGAACGTCTCGCCCGTGCTTGATCTGGCCGTGACGGACGCTATCGAGCGTAATCACCACTACAGCGACCTCGGGCCGCTGATCCTGCGCTTCGGGCGCCGTCTGCAGCACCAGCGCAGCCGCCAGTCCGACCCATGTCGCCATGACCGCCTCCATTTACGGTCAAGCTAGGACGGGACAGGCCGAGCGCACAACTCCACCAAAGCTGACGGCCTTCCCCCGCGTCATCGCCCCTGCTAACCCTCTCGCAAATCGCCTCAAGCAGCGAGCGACCGCGTCGCGAGCGCTAGGCCACCCAAGACGAGGAGACTTCCCATGGCCGCTGAGAGCAGCTGGAACATGCCCGCGGGCGAACTCATGAAGGGCAAGAAGGGCCTGGTCATGGGGGTCGCGAACGCCAACTCCATCGCCTGGGGCATCGCCCAGCAGCTGGCCGCCCAGGGCGCCGAACTGGCCTTCACCTACCTCGGCGAGGGCCTGGAGCGCCGCGTGCGTCCGCTGGCCGAGAGCGTCGGCGCCAAGGCCATCATCCAGGCCGACGTCACCGACGACGCCTCGATGGACGCCGCCTTCGCCGAGCTGGAGAAGACCTTCGGCACGATCGACTTCGTCGTCCACTCGGTGGCCTTCGCCAACAAGAACGAGCTGCAGGGTTCCTTCGTCGACAACACCACCCGCGACAGCTTCCTGCTGGCCATGAACATCTCGGTGTTCAGCTTCGTCGACGTCGCCAAGCGCGCCGCCAAGCTGATGCCGAACGGCGGCTCGATGATCACCATGACCTACCTCGGCGCCGAGCGGGCCATCCCGAACTACAACACCATGGGCGTGGCCAAGGCCGGGCTCGAGGCCGCGACCCGCTACATCGCCCGTGACCTGGGTCCCAAGGGCATCCGCGTCAACGCCATCTCGGCCGGCGCCATGCGCACCCTGTCCCTGGCCGGCATCTCGGGCGGCCGCGGCATGATCGCCCAGGGCCGGGCCATGTCGGCGATGAAGGAAGACACCTCGATGGAAGGCGTCGCCGGCTGCGCCCTTTGGCTCTGCTCGGACCTCGGCTTCTCGACCACGGGCGAAGTCATCCACGTCGACGCCGGCTTCCACATGATGGGCCTGGCGGGCGACGAGGAGGGCTAAACCTCACCCGTCCGTCGCGTCCGGGCCCCGATACGCCGCCTCGATGTTGTTGCCGTCGGGATCCAGCACGAAAGCTCCGTAGTACTGGTCCGCGCCTTCCCGCGGGCCCGGCGCGCCGTTGTCCGTGCCGCCCGCTTCCAGCGCGGCGTCGTAGAAGGCCTGCACCATGGCCTTGCTGTCGGCGCGGAAGGCGACGTGCATCTGGTTGATCCCGGCCTTCGAGCCCTCGGCCCAGTAGGACGGGATCAGCGTCCCGATCCACAGATAGGGGATGGCCTCCTCCTGGCTCTTGCCGAGGATGAAGAACTCGGGGTGCAGGGTCTTGGTCTGCAGGCCCAGGGCCTCGGCGACCGCGTCGTAGAAGCGGCGCGCAGCCTTCAGGTCGGTGACGACGATCCCGGTGTGATCGAGCATGGCGGGTCTCCGGTCAGGGCCCAGGTCTAGGGCAGGGCGATCTTCACCCGCTCGAAAGCGAAGCGATCGCGGATCCGTTCCGAGAAGAAGCGGCCCTTGGACCGCGCGACCCGGAGGCCTTCGGCCTCCATCGGCGGCACCTCCAGATAGGCGTAGACGTCGCCCGAGACGAAGGTGATGACCAGGCGGCGGGCCGGCTCGTCATAGGTCCAGGCGGCGATGACGCTGGAGGGCATGGCCGGGAAACGCGCGCCGCGCCCGGCGGCTCCGGTCAGTCCGGCTCGCGCTCGCCGACCTCGGTCGGCCGCACCGCCTCCAGCCATCCGTCGGCGAGGTGCAGCTCCGGCACGGCGTCGCGGGTGAAGGGCAGGTACCAGGTCGGGCCGCCGAGCGCCGGAGCGATCTCGAGCATGTCGCCGGCCCCGAAATTCTGCACCGACTTCACCGTGCCGAGCACGGTCCCTGCGGGCTCGCGCGCCTCCAGCCCGACCAGGTCGGTGAGGTAGAACTCGTCCTCGTCCGGTTCCGGCAGGCGGTCGCGGGGGATGAACAGCTTCAGCCCGCGCAGGGCGTCGGCCTGTTCCTTGGTGGCGATCTCCTTGGCCCGGCCGACGACGCCGTTCTTGTCGGGCCGTCCCGAGGTCAGGGTCAGGCCCGGCGAGCCGTCGGCGCGCAGCAGCACGCCGTAGCCGAGCAGGGCCGTCGGCTCGGCCGTATAGGCGGTCACCCGCACCTCGCCCTTGACCCCGAAGCCGCCGGCCACCTGGCCGACGAGGATCAGTTTGTCTTTGTCGGCCATCTTTAATCCCGCTCATCCCGGCGAAGGCCGGGATCCAGATCACAAATGCTGCAGTCCCATAGCAGAAGAGCAGCGCCTGGAGGTCCAGGTGCTGCTCTCTGTCATCTGGTCCCCGGCAGTCGCCGGGGTGATCGGATGATGGAAGTTAGCCTTCCGACTTCTCTTCTTCAGCAGCCGGAGCTTCTTCGGCGGCGGCTTCGGCCGGAGCCTCTTCCGCAGCGGCTTCAGCGGCCGGGGCTTCTTCAGCAGCCGGGGCCTCTTCGACCGCCGGGGCGTTCTTGGCGGCTTCGGCGGCGGCGGCGGCTTCTTCCTTGGCGCGGGCGGCGGCTTCAGCAGCCTCGACCTTGGCGGCGGCTTCGGCTTCGGCGCGGTCGGCTTCGCGCTGGGCGCGCTCGGCGGCGCGCTCTTGCGCCTTCTTGCCCGGCTGGGCCTTGTTCGGGTTGTTGGACTGGGTCCACTTGACCTTGCCGGCCAGGGCTTCGTCCTGGCTCAGGAAACGCGCGACGCGGTCGGTCGGCTGGGCGCCCTTGGCGAGCCAGTCCGAGATCCGGTCGGTCTTCAGGGTGACGCGCTTCTGCTCGCCGTCGCGCGGCAGCATCGGGTTGTAGGTGCCGACGCGCTCGATGAATTTGCCGTCGCGCGGGGCGTGCGAGTCAGCGACGACGATGTAGTAGTAGGGGCGCTTCTTGGCGCCACCACGGGCCAGACGAATCTTCAGCATTTTCAGTCTCTTTCAGGTAGTCAGTTCTTCTTGGGGAAGCCCGGAAGGCCCGGAAGCCCTCCCGGCAGTTGTCCGCCGCCCAGCCCGGCGAGCCGGTCCTGGATGGCTTTCATCTCTTCTTCGGTCGGCTCGGGCATCTTTCCGCCGCCCATCGCCTTGAGGCGGGCCATGTCGGGTCCGCCGCCCATGCCGCCGCCGCCGCCGAGGCCGCCGAGCATGGCGGCCATCTGCTGCATCTTCTTCGGCCCGCCGCGCGACAGCGACTTGACCATGTCGGCCATCTGCCGGTGCTGCTTGAGCAGGCGGTTGATGTCCTGGACCTCGACGCCGGCGCCGGCGGCGACGCGCTTCTTGCGGCTGGCGTTGAGCAGATCGGGCTTCTTGCGCTCGGCCTTGGTCATCGAGCTGATGATCGCTTCTTGGCGGGCGATCATGCGGTCGTCGATGTTGGCGTCGGCCATCTGGGCCTTCATCTTCGCGACACCGGGCAGCATGCCCATGATGCCCTGAAGACCGCCCATCTTCTTCATCTGGGCCAGCTGGTTCGCCAGGTCGTTCAGGTCGAACTGCCCCTTGGCCAGCTTGCGGGCCATGGCCTCGGCCTTGGAGGCGTCCAGCTCCTGGCTGGCCTTCTCGACCAGCGCGACGATGTCGCCCTGGCCCAGGATGCGGCCGGCGACGCGACGGCTGTCGAAGACGTCGAGCGCGTCGACCTTCTCGCCGGCGCCCAGGTATTTGATCGGCAGGCCGGTGACGGCCCGCATCGACAGCATGGCGCCGCCGCGGCCGTCGCCGTCGGCGCGGGTCAGCACCAGGCCGGTCAGCGGCAGGCGCTCGTGGAAGGCCTTGGCGGTGCGGACGGCGTCCTGACCGGTCAGGCTATCGGCGACCAGCAGGGTCTCGACGGGCTTGGACACGGCGGCGACTTCCGCCACTTCGGCCATCAGGGCCTCGTCCAGGGTGATGCGGCCGGCGGTGTCGAGGATCAGGACGTCGAAGCCCTGCAGCTTGGCCGACTGCAGCGCGCGCTTGGTGATCTGGACCGGGCTCTCGCCGGCCACGATCGGCAGGGTCGCGACCTCGATCTGCTTGCCGAGGGTGGCCAGCTGCTCCATCGCCGCCGGACGGCGGGTGTCGAGCGAGGCCATCATGACCTTCTTGCGATCGAACTTGGTCAGTCGCAGCGCCAGCTTGGCCGAGGTCGTCGTCTTGCCCGAGCCCTGCAGGCCGGCCATCAGGATGACGGCGGGCGGCGTGGCGTTCAGGTTGATCGGGGTCGGCTCTTCGCCGCCCAGCATCTCGACGAGGCCGTCGTAGACGATCTTGATGACCTGGTCGGCCGGCTTGACCGAGCGGATCACCTCTTCGCCGGTGGCGCGCTCGGTGGCGAAGGCGATGAAGTCCTTGACGACGGGCAGGGCGACGTCGGCCTCGAGCAGGGCCACGCGCACTTCGCGCATCGCCTCGGCCACGTCCTTTTCGGACAGGGCGCCGCGGCCGGTGATCCGGTCGAAGACGCCTGTCAGCCGCTCGTTCAGAGCCTCGAACATTCACTACCTCGTTGCGACGGGTGAAACGGCTCCATACGACAACGGCCCCTGGCGACGATCACGTCGGCAGGGGGTTCTCGCCTGCCTCGTCTGGTCGAAACCAGGGTCGTGCAGGTGGAGACGCGAGGTTCACTTGCGTCGGAAGCGGCGGCTTATGAGGGAAAATGGGCCGTTTGTCGAATCGGCGCAGCCCTCATGCCTCGACCGGCAGCAGCCGCCCAGTCTTCACGTCGTAGATGAAGCCGTGCACCGGCACGTCATCGGGGGTGAGCGGGTGCTCGCGGATCCGCTTCACGTCGTCGACCACGCTCTTGGACAGGTCCTTGAAGGCCAGCCACTGGACGTAGTGGCCCGCGGTCGAGCCGCCCTCGGAGGCGTTATTGCTCCACGCCTTGCCGTCGTAGCTGGCCGTCGCCCGGCTGGTCTCCAGCAGGGTCGCGATGATGTCGCCGTCGAACAGCGCCATGCCGCAGTCGGTGTGATGGATGACGAACCACTCCCTGGTGCCCAGCAGCTTGTGCGAAATGACCAGCGAGCGGATGGCGTCGTCGCTGGCCCGGCCGCCGGCGTTGCGGATCACATGGGCGTCGCCCTCGGCCAGGCCGGCGTATTTGGCCGGGTCGAGCCGGGCGTCCATGCAGGTGAGGATGGCGAAGCCCCGGGCGGGCGGCAGGGCCAAGTCGCCCTTGTCGAAGCTTTCGGCGTAGGCGGCGTTGGCCGCGGTGACTTCGTTGTAGATCGGACTCTTGGACATGGCGTTCTCCATGGCGAGGTCCCCGACCCCGGCAGTAGGCGCACGGATTTGCTGCGCCGCAACACAATTTGTACGCAATGCAGCAAAGCTGGGCCGCAAAGCGCCGTTCGCGCGGTTGACTCGCTCGGCCTGGAGGTCGCCTCTTCTCTCCCCAGCCGCCCCAGAGGGACGCCGCTCCATGATCCAGGCCGCCGACGACCGTTTGCGCGACGAGGTCCGACTGCTGGGCGGCCTGCTCGGCGAGGTCATCCGCGCCGAGGGCGGCCAGGCGCTCTACGACCGCATCGAAGCGGTGCGGCAGGCCTCGGTCGCCTATCACCGCGACGCCGCGGGCGACGCCGCCCGGCTCGAGGCCCTGCTGGCCGACCTGTCGCTCGACGACGCCGTCGGCCTGGCCCACGGCTTCGCCGTCTTCTCCCTGCTGGCCAATGTCGCCGAGGACCGGGCCGGCAAGCGCCGGGCGCGCGAGCAGTCCGCAGCCGGGGCCCGCCCCGACACCCCCGAGGGCGCCCTGCAGCGCCTGGCGGAGGCGGGGCGTTCGGCGGGCGAGGCGCGAGACCTGCTGGCCGGGGCCCTGGTCTCGCCGGTATTGACCGCCCACCCGTCCGAGGTCCGGCGCAAGAGCGTCATCGACCGCATCGCCTCGGTCTCGGACCTGCTCGACGCCTGCGACCACGACGACGACTTCTGCCGCCCGGACGTGCTGCACGCCGGGCTGCGCCGTCAGGCGACCATCCTGTGGTCGACCCGGCTGGTGCGCCAGGCCGGGCTGGTGGTCCAGGACGAGATCGACACCGTCGTCTCCTTCCTCGAACGCGTTTTCCTGCACGTCGCCCCGGCCCAGCTGGCCGACTGGCGCAAGCGGCTCGACGCCCCGGACCTGCCGCCCTTCATCCGCCTGGGCACCTGGGTCGGCGGCGACCGCGACGGCAATCCGAACGTCGACGCCGCCGCCCTGAAGGCCGCCTTCGCCACCGCCGCCCGCTCGGTGCTGCGCTTCTATCTGGACGAGGTGAACGCCCTTGGAGCCGAGCTCAGCCTGTCGGGCTCGATGAGCTCGGTCTCGCCTGAGCTGGCCGCCCTGGCCGGGGCGTCCGGCGACCGCTCGCCCCACCGCGCCGACGAGCCCTACCGTCGGGCGCTCAGCGAGATCTACGCCCGGCTGGCCGCGGTGCACCCGATCCTGACGGGCCAGCCCGCGCCGCGCGCCGCGGCCTTTGCGGCCGAGCCCTACGTCGGGCCGGAGGCCTTTCGCGCCGATCTGGCCGTGCTGCGTGACAGCCTGATCGCCAACCACGGCGCCGTCTTCGCCGACGACCGCCTGACCCGGCTGATCACCGCCGCCGATGTGTTCGGCTTCCACATGGCCACCCTGGACCTGCGCCAGAACTCGGACGTGCACGAGCGCGTCGTTGCGGATTTGCTCAAGGTGGCCGGCGTCTGCCCCGACTATTCCGCCCTGGACGAAGAAGGCCGCCTCGCCGTGCTGGCCGCTGAGCTGGCCTCGGCGCGGCTGCTGTTCAGCCCCTTCGCCGACTACGCCGAGGAGACGCTCAAGGAGCGGGCCATCCTCCAGGCCGCGGCCGAGGCCCTGGCCCGCTTCGGCCCCCAGGCCATCCGCACCCACATCGTCTCCAAGACCGACGCCGCCTCCGACCTGCTGGAGGTCTATCTGCTGCTCAAGGAGGTCGGGCTCTACCGGCCCGAGGATCCGGCCGCCTGTCCGATCCAGGCCGCCCCCCTGTTCGAGACCATCGGCGACCTGCGCGCTGCTCGTCCCACGCTCGAACGCCTGCTCAAGGAGCCGTCGGCCCTCGCCGTGGCGCGTGCGCGCGGGGTGCAGGAGGTGATGATCGGCTATTCGGACTCCAACAAGGACGGCTCCTACCTGACCTCGACCTGGGAGCTGCACGAGGCCTCGCGCGCCCTGCTGGAGGTCACCGACGCCGCCGGCCTGCGACTGCAGCTGTTCCATGGTCGAGGCGGGGCGGTCGGCCGCGGCGGCGGCTCCAGCTTCGCCGCCGTGCTGGGCCAACCCCAGGGCACGGTCGCCGGCCGCATCCGGGTGACCGAGCAGGGCGAGGTCATCGCCAACAAATACGGCGAGCCGGAAGTCGCCCGCCGCAACCTCGACGCCCTGACCTGCGGCGTTCTGCTGGCCTCGCTGGCCCCGCCGCCGGACGCGGAGCTGACCCGCCGCCACGGCGCGACCCTGGCCCGCCTGTCGCAGGCCTCGATGTCGGCCTATCGGGCCCTGGTCTATGAGACAGACGGCTTCGTCGACTATTTCCGCGCGGCCACCCCGATCGCCGAGATCGCCGACCTGAAGATCGGCTCGCGCCCCGCCTCCCGCTCGTCCTCCACCGCCATCGAAGACCTGCGCGCCATCCCGTGGGTGTTCAGCTGGAGCCAGAGCCGGGTCATGCTGCCGGGCTGGTTCGGCTTCGGTTCGGCGGTCGAGGGCGTCGACCCCGACGAGCTCAGGGCCATGCACCGCGACTGGCCCTTCTTCCGCACCCTGCTGCAGAACATGGAGATGGTCATGGCCAAGGCCGACATGACCATCGCCCGCCGCTACGCCTCCCTGGTCCCGGATCAGGCGCTGGCCGAGCGCATCTACGCAGACATCCGTACGGAGTGGGATCGCACTGAAGCGGCGGTGCTGGCCATCACCGGCCAGGACGCCCTGCTCGGCGGCCAGCCCGAGCTCGACCGGTTGATCCGGCTGCGCATGCCCTACGTCGAGCCGCTCAACCATGTGCAGATCGAACTGATCCGCCGCCGCCGCGCCGGCGACGACGACCCCCGCGTCCGCGCCGGTATTCTGCTGGCTTTGAACGGCGTTGCAGCCGGTCTACGCAATAGTGGGTAAGTCTTTGGTCTAGAGGCCAAAGATGTCCGCGAAATAATCTTCGTCTTAATTTCGGCGCCGTCGACACACGGCGCTGAAACACGCCGCGCGCACCACTTGAGCGTCGCCGACAAGAGCGACGAACGCTCAGGAGATCGACATGAAGGTGCTTTACTCCCTGGCCGGCGCTGCCCTTCTGCTTGCCGCCGCCGGCTCCGCCTCCGCCCAGGAGGCGCGGATCCGTTACGGCGACCTCGACCTCGGCACCGGACGTGGCGCCGCCACGTTTGACGCCCGCGTCGACGCCGCCGCCGAGCGGCTGTGCCGCCATTCCCGGCGGCCGGGCAGCCTGATCAGTGATCGCGCCTACTGTCGCGAGGCCACGCGCAATGTCGCGGTCGATGAACTCCCCCGCAACGCCCAGGCCGACTACGCCCGGGGCAAGGCGGCGTTGGAGATCTGATCGACGCGAAAAGGCCCGGCGGAATTCCCTCCCGCCGGGCCTCGTCCGTCTGCGTAGCGCTCGACCTTAGGAGGTCGGGAAGCCGCGCACCTTGAGCAGGGCCGCGACGTCCGGGTTGCGGCCGCGGAAGCGGCGATAGGCTTCGCCGCGGTCCGAACTGTTGCCCTCGGCCAGGATGATGGCCTTGTAGCGGCTGGCGATGTCCGGATTGAACACGTCGCCCGACTCTTCGAAATAGGCCCAGGTGTCGGCGTCCATGACTTCCGACCACATGTACGAATAGTACCCGGCCGAGTAGCTGTCCGACGTGAACAGGTGATTGAACTGCGGCAGGCGGTGCCGCATCACGATCTCCTTGGGCATGCCGTAGCGCGCCAGGCTCGCCTTCTCGAAGGCGTCGATGTCGGTCGGCGGTGTCGCCTGGGTGTGCAGGTCCATGTCGACCAGGGCCGACGACAGATAGCTGACCGTGTCATAGCCCTGGTTGAAGGTGCCCGAGGCGTCGATCTTGTCGACCAGCGACTGCGGCATCGGCTGGCCGGTTTCGACGTGCTTCATGTAGCCGTCGAGGATCGGACGCGTCAGCACCCAGTGCTCGTGCACCTGCGACGGATATTCGACGTAGTCGCGCGGCGTGTTGCCCAGGCCCGGGTAGGTGATCTTGTACGACAGATAGTGCAGGGCGTGGCCGAACTCGTGGAACAGGGTCGCGGCGTCGTCCAGCGAGATCAGGATCGGCTCGTCGCCCTCGGCCTTGATGAAGTTGTTGTTGTTCGAGGCCAGGGTGTTCTTGACCCCGTCATAGGTCGAGTAGCCGCGGTACGAGGTCATCCAGGCGCCCGAGCGCTTGCCCGGACGGGCGTAGTCGTCGGCGTAGTACAGGCCGATCGGACGGCCGCCGTCCTTGACCTCATAGACCGTCACGTCCGGATGGAAGACCGGCACCGTGCCCGGAGCCAGCTTCTCGAACGTGAACCCGTACAGACGGCGGGCCATCTCGAACGAGCCGGCGCGGACGTTGCTGAGCTCGAAATAGGGCTTCAGCTCGTTCTGATCGAGGTCGTACTTCTGCTTCCGGACCTTCTCGGCATAGTACAGGTAGTCCCACGGCTCGATGTCGAAGCCGGCGATCGCGCGCATGTCGGCGACCTCCTCGGCGACGCGGGCCTTGGCCGGCGCCCACACCCGGTTCATCAGCTCGAAGGCCGCCGCCGGCGTCTTGGCCATGGTGTCCTGCATGCGCAGTTCGGCATGGTTGTTGTAGCCGAGCAGCTTGGCGCGCTGCATGCGCAGCTTCACGATCTCGGCGATGATGGCGTTGGTGTCGTTGGCGTCCTTGTTGTCGCCGCGGTTGACGAACTTGTTCCAGACCTGCTCGCGCAGGGCCCGATCGTCGGCGAAGGACAGATAGGGGTCGACGCTCGAGCGGGTGTTGACGATGGCGTAGCCCGGCACGTTGCGGGCCCGCGCCGCAGCGGCGGCGGCGGCCTTGTTGGAGGCCGGGAGGCCGCGCACGCCCGCTTCGTTCGGGATGTGGGTGAAGGTGTTCTCGTCGGCCACCACCTTCTGGCTGAAGCTGGTGAAGGCGTTCGACAGGGCGGTGTTGATGCGACCCAGCTCGGCCTTCTTGCCGGCGTCCAGGGCGGCGCCGCTGCGGATGAAGGCGTCGCGGTTGCGCACGGCCAGACGGGTCTGCTCGGCGTTCAGGCCTGCGGCCTCGGCGCCGTCGGCCACCGCCTTGATGCGGGCGAACAGCTTCTCATTGAAGGTGATCTCGTCGCCGGCGGCCGACAGCAGGGGCGACAGCTCGGTGTCGACGGCGTTGTAGTCGTCCGACCCGATGTTCTGGGTCATCACGCCGTACAGGTTGCTGGCGCGGTCCAGCGGCTCGCCGGCCATCTGCATGGCGACGATGGTGTTGGCGAAGGTCGGCGGCTCGGGATTGTCGGCGATGGCGGCGATCTCGGCGCGCTGCAGCTCGATGCCTTCCAGCAGGGCTTCACGCAGCTTGGGCGCGGTCACCTTGTCCCACGGGGGCACGCCCTCGTACGGGCCGGTCCACGGCTGCAGCAGTTCGGCGCGCGGGGTCTGCACCGGCAGGACGGCGCGCGCGATGCGGGCGTCTTCGGCCAGGCTCGACGGCGCCGTCGAGCCGGAGCCCGAACCCCCGCCCGATCCCATGTCGGCGCCGTTGGTGGCGCAAGCCGAGAGGGCCACGAGGCTGCCTCCTGCGATGAAGAACTGGCGACGATGCATGGACAAACTCCGGGGGTTCAGATCGTTCCCCGATACCTAGGCCCTCTACGGCCCCGCTGTCACATGACAGGCCCGTAATCTTGGACATGGACGGCGAGGAGCCGCCCCGCTAACACGCCGCCATGGCGATTGGCGTTTTCGACTCCGGCGTGGGCGGACTGACGGTCCACCGCGAACTCACTCGGCGGTTCCCCGAGCGGGACTTCGTCTATCTGGCCGACCAGGCCAACGCCCCCTACGGCGGCCGCGGCGGCGAGGAGATCGTCGATCTGACCCGCGCCGGCTGCGAACGCCTGTTCGAGGCCGGGGCCAATGTCATCGTCCTGGCCTGCAACACCGCTTCGGCCATCGCCCTGCGTCGCCTGCAGCAGACCTGGGTGCCCGAGGCCCGCGCCCGCCACGGCCGGCCGATCAACGTGCTGGGCATCATCGTTCCGACCATTGAGGCGGCCACCGGCCTGCCCTGGACCTATGAGGCCGAGCGGGCCCGCGAGGAGGGCGAGAAGAAGGAGGCGATCGAGATCACCGGCGTCTTCTGCACCGCCGCAACGGCGATGAGCCGGGTCTATGAGATCGAGATCGACAAGCGTCGCGAGGACCTGGCCGTCTTCTCCGAAGCCTGCCCCGGCCTGGCCGGCCTGATCGAGCTCGGCGCCACGACCGACGAGCTGAAGGTGGTGGTCGACGAGCATGTCGACGCCCTGCGCCGGCGCATCGGCCGCCACCCGGACAAGGCCATCCTGGGCTGCACCCACTATGAGATCGTCGCCGACCTGTTCGCCGCCGCCCTGCCGGAGGGCACGCCGGTGATCCACCAGCCCAGCGCCGTCGCCGACGCCCTGGACCGCTATTTCCAGCGCCACCCGGAGTATCTGCTCGGCGGCTCCGGCCGGCGCGACTTCCTGACCTCCGGCAAGCCGGGCCCGCAGTCCGAACTGGTCGGACAGTTCTGGGGCGCGCCCCTGACCTTCCAGCCCGCCTGACGTCGATGAGCGCCCCCGCCGACGCCGCTGACCAGCTGCGGGCCTTCGGCCTGACCTATCCGGAAGCCCATCTGAAGAGCCCCTGGCCGGGGCACGCGGACCTGGCGGTGAAGGACAAGACGTTCGCCTACGTCAGCGCCGCCGGCGAGCCGTTCAGCCTTTCCTGCAAACTGCCCTTCACCGGCCCCGAGGCGCGCGAGATGAGCTTTGTGCAGCCGACCGGCTACGGCCTGGGCAAGAGCGGCTGGGTCACGGCCTCCTGGCCCGACGACGTCGCCGACCCGATGGCGATGTTCCGCGCCTGGATCGACGAGAGCTACCGCGCCCAGGCCCCCAAGAAGCTGGTCGCCCTTGCCCCGGCTTTCGCGGGCTGACTTGACCTGCGGCGGCTTCCGTCGCCCGATGGCGGCGGGAGGATCGACCATGATGAAATCCGTGTGGGGCGCGCTCGCCGCCCTGGCCGTGTTGGCTTCGGCCTCGACCGCCGCCGCCGAGGTCGTCGCGCGCACCGCCGACAGCTTCACCCTGCGCTATGAGGTCGGCGCCGAGATCGATCCGAGCGACATCCCCGGCGCCCTCGTCGACGTCGGCCGCTGGTGGGACAGCGACCACACCTACAGCGGCGACGCCGCCAACATCACCGTCGACCTGACGCCCGGCGGTTGCTGGTGCGAGAAACTGGCCGATGGCACGCAGTTCGAGCATGGCAGGGTCGTCTCGATCGCGCCCGACCGCATCGTCTTCGACGCCCCCTTCGGACCGCTCAAGGGCAAGGCGACCAAGGCCGTCCTGACCGTCACCTGGCCGCCGGCCAACGCCGGCTGGACCCCGACCTGGGAGATGGTGGTCGAAGGCCCGGGCCTCGGGGCCATGGCCGACGGGGTCGACGGCGTCATGGGCGCCGGCTTCCAGCGCTGGCTGCGCTACCTGGAGCGCGGCGACGTCTGAAGCGCCATCGGGGACGCCTCCGGCCAGCCACTCAACCGAATCCACAGCTCGGCGACCAGCAGGTTGGGGACCCAGCACAGGAAGGCGACCCACCGGTAGCCCTCGACGAAGTCCAGACCGGTCAGCGGGATCAGCGGCAGCATGATCCTCAGGGTCACGGCCGCAAAGGTCAGCGACAGGCTGCGGATCATCCAGCGGCGGTGCTGGCCGAACTCGCCGGCCACCGCCTTGCGCCAGCCCAGGACGGTGGTCGTGAACCAGGCGATCGCCAGCAGGCCGAAGCCCCAGTGCGCCATCGGCCCCGCCGTGCTGGTCAGCGCCAGCCCCAGGCCCGCGACCGCCCCAACGAGGCAGGCGAGCACATAGACCCGCCCGGCCCAGCGGTGCCACACGCGGCGCGGGCCGCGGCGGGTGACCGGCTGGAAGATCCCGAGCGCCAGCGCCGTCACCCCGCCCGCCACATGGGTCAGAAAGACCAGAGGCCGCGCGTCCAGATGAAAACGCATTCCCTCGACCATGATGGGGGTCGGCAGCAGATACCGGGCGCTGAACAACGCCACGCCCAGACACATCAGGGCCATGAGGCCAAACACCATCGTCGCCGCCGCTCGCTTCATCCGTCCGCTCCTTCGAAACAGGACTGCCGCTTGAAACGGTTGCGCCGGGCGTGTCAGCCTTGATTTCGCGAACGGGTTCGACCGCTTCGCCAACGGAGCGGGGCGTGACGATCGAAGGCGTGAAGCGCGGCCTGGCCCGTCTGAAGCTGGGGCGCACCGGCGTGGTCGAGCTGGTCGGCTTGTCGCTGTTCGGCGCCTTCCTGGCGGCCATCGCGGCCTTCAACACCGAGGAGGTCCCGACCCTCCCGCGTCATCTTTACTGGCAGTTCGCCCTGGTCGGCGGGGGCGCCATCGGCGCCCTGATCGAGCCCTGGGTGGCGCGGCTTGTCCCCGGACGCCCGCGCCTGTTCGCCCTCGCCCAGATCGTCGCCATGACTCCGCCGATCTCGCTCTGGGTGGCGCTGATCCCGGCCATCCTGTTCGGCCAGAGCTTCGGCTTCGAGCGGGTCCTTCTGACCATGCCCAGCGTGCTGACGATCAATGTCGCGGTGGTCGGCCTGGCCTGGCTGACCCGCTCGGCTCTGCGCCCGCGCGCCGAAGCACAGCCCTCGCCGGAGGTCGCCCCGCCGGCCATCCGGGCCAAGCTCGCCCCACGGCTGGCCCGGGCCCGGCTCGTCGCCGTCGAGGCCGAGGACCACTACCTGCGGATCCGCACCGAGGCGGGATCGGAGCTGGTCCTGATGCGCTTCGGCGATGCTCTAGAGGCGCTGGGCGCCGCCGACGGCTTCCAGACGCACCGCTCCTGGTGGGTGGCGCGCACCGCCGTCCAGACGGCCAGCTGGAAGGCCGGCCGGGGGGAGCTGATCCTGTCAGACGGATCGGCGGCGCCGGTCAGCCGCACCTACGCCGCCGCCCTGAAGGGGACGGACTGGGCCGCGCCGGTCGGCCCGGGCTAGTCAACGGCGAGCGATAACGTCAAGCTTGGCGGCGGCGGAAGCGTCGTTTGTCACCGCCGGTAGGGGGAAGTCGGATGACCTGGAAGACCGGCCTGTTGGGGCTGATGCTCGCAGCCGCGGCGTTTGATGCGTCAGCCCAGTCGCGGGACACGCGCCTAATGATCAGCGAACCCGTTCAGGGCTACGCCTTCTACAACCGGCCCGGCGCGAGTCTCGACGAGCACGACGAGGCGTATCGGGATTGCTTCGTCGCCACCAATATCCGGCCCAACGGCTCGGCTCCCTCGCAGGGGCTGGCGTTTGCAGTGATCTGGGGCGGCGTGCTTCAGGCCATCGGGGCCTCAGCGGCCGAGAACTGCATGATCGCCAAGGGTTGGCGCGTGTTCCAGCTGCCCGAGGAGGAGGGTCGCGCGCTGTCGCGACTGTCCGACGAAGAGTTCACGACCCGCTTCGCGCCCATGGTCGGCGCGGCGACGCCGCCCGGGCTTATGGCCAGGCAGTGGGATAATCAGGCGGCCCATCCGGCGCGTTATCACACCCCGTCCCGGCCGCGCGCGCCCAGCCGACATCAGCTCAGCGTCCGGTCGTTCGGACTGAAGAATTTTCCGCTCCAGTTGCGCACCTACGACGAGGCGGCGGGCGCTCCGTTGACCGGCAAGCGCGGCGTAGCCCTCGACCGGATCGGGGCGCCGGCGGCGGGGAACGCCATCATCATCGTGCGAGCGGTGGGGCGACACATGAGCTTTGCCCGGACGCCGGAAACGGGCGGCAATGCCGTTTTCTTCATCAGCGGCAATCGAGAGGGCGCTTGGCAGGCCTTTGAAGTCCCCGCGGGGCGCTGGCGGATCAGCGGGACGGGCTGGGTGAACCACTGCCTCGGCTCGGCGGCCTTCGACGTGGCGCCGGGCGAGGTCGTCTACGCGGGAACCTTTGACCTGGTCGGCGAGACCCTTGGACCGGTCCTGAACGCGGCGGACGTGCCTGGGCGGCTGACCGCTGACTTGGCCGGTCGCCTGCGCGTGGCCGCCTATCAGAACGGGTCCACCGTCCCTTGCGCCTATGGGAGCGGGATCTACCCCCTTGAGATCCCTGGCGCGCCGTTCGAGCCGGGCTACCGCTGGGGTAGCCGCGCGGTCTTGGCGACGCCTGCGCCGTGAAGGAGCGAGGGGCGAGCGGGCCGCCCCTCGATGCTCAGTCGATCAGTTCGCCAGCGCCGTTTCCGAGGCCACGATGCGGCTGGCGGCGTGGACGACGGCGCCGATGCGCAGGGCGGCCTGGATCTGGGTCGCGGGCACGCCGTGCTTGCGCAGCTCGCCCTCGTGGGCGTCCAGGCAGGCGCCGCAGCCGTTGATGCCCGAGACCGCGGTCGACCACAGCTCGAAGTCCATCTTCTCGACCCCCGGATTGGCAATCACGTTCATGCGGAGGCGCGCCGGAATGGTCGTGTACTCCTGGTTCTTCATCAGGTGCAGCGACCGGTAGTAGATGTTGTTCATGCCCATGATGGCGGCGGCCGACTTGGCCGCGTTCATCGCCTCGGGCGACAGGATGGTCGCGGCCTGGGCCTCGATCGCCTTCACGACCGGGCCGACGCCGATGGCGTGAGCCGAGGCCAGGAAGCAGCCCCACTTCTGCTGGTCGTTCAGCACCGTCTCCGAGGCCAGCGAGCCAAGGTTCAGGGAGATGTCCTTGGCGTAGGCCGGAATGAGGTCGCGCAGGGCGTCGATGGACATGGGGAGGCTCCGCAGTGGCGAGTGACGAGTGGTTAGTGGCGAGTGGTGGCGAGCAACGCGCGGCGAACCTCGCCACTCGTCACTCGCCACTCGTCACTTCAACTTAAGCAGCGAGCGTCTCGCCGCCCACCGGGCGGTTGCAGGCGCACAGCTCGTCGGTCTGCAGGGCGTCGACGACGCGCAGGGTGTCGGCCGGGGCGCGGCCCACGTTCAGGTTGGTGACGTAGACGTGCTGCACGACGTTGTGCGGGTCGACCACGAAGGTGGCGCGCAGGGCGACGCCCTCTTCTTCGTTCAGGACGCCCAGGTCGCGGGCGAACTTGCCGCCGTTGTCGGCGAACTGCCAGATCGGCAGGGCGTTCAGGTCGGCGTGGTCACGGCGCCAGGCCAGCTTGACGAATTCGTTGTCGGTCGAGCCGCCGAGGACAACGGTGTCGCGGTCGGCGAAGTCCTTACCGAGCTTGGCGAATTCGGCGATCTCGGTCGGGCACACGAAGGTGAAGTCCTTCGGGTAGAAGAAGATCACCTTCCACTTGCCTTCGAAGCTCTCGTTGGTGACGGCCTCGAACGCCGAAACGCCGCCTTCTTCGTGGCTGTTGAAGCCCGGCTTCACGCCGATGATTTTGAATTCCGGCAGTTTTTGACCGACGCCCAGCATATGGCTGTTCTCCTGGCAGTTCTGGAAAAAGGAAGCTTGGAGCGCCGTCGTCCGGCGCCGCAGCCGCGAAATGGCCGTTGCGGTGCACAAAGTCAATGATTGGAAACTGCTTTTCTCCATAGATAATACTTATGGAGCTCATAGGGCTGACGGCTCCTGACGATTGGGCCCTGGAGGCTTCTCGCGGTCCATGCGATCGGCCAGCGTGCAGGCGAACAAGGAGCCCGCCATGCGTATCGTCGTCACCTCGCTGCTGATCGCCGCCGCCCCCGCCGCGCTTTGGCCGGCGCCGGCCCTCGCCCAGACTCCGCCCGCCACCATCGGCGAGCGCTACGTCCCCGCGCCGTGGTGGATGCGCGAACCGGTCATCGCCTCGGTCGGCCACGTCCGCACCCAGGTTCCGGCCAACCGCGCCGGCTTCAGCGGCTCCTATCAGGCGGTCGAACGCAGCGCCGCGGAGGCCTCGCGCAAGGCCGCGGAGCGCGTCCGCGCCCTCAGCCAGGCCCTGGCCGCCTACGGCCCCGAGGTCGTCCGCGTCGAGACCACCGTCTCCACCCGCCCGCTCTATGACCAGTACCGGGACGAACAGGGCGTCGTCCGCGAGAACGCCCGCGCCGACCAGATCGAGCGCTACCAGGCCGACGCCACCATCACCGTCACCGTCCGAGATGTGCGCCTGCTCGAGCGGGTCTACGCCACCGTCGTCGCCTCCCAGCCGACCTCGATCGGCCAGGTCTGGTTCAACCTCGAGCCGGACAATGCGCTGAACACCTGGCTGCAGGGTGAGGCGGTCAAGGACGCCGCCAACCGCGCTCGCGCCGCCGCCTCCAACGCAGGGGCCTCGCTGGGCGGGGTCAAGGTCATCGACCCCTCCGGCCGCGCCTGCGAGACCGACGTCCTGGCCGGCTGGCCCGCTTACGGCGGCGAAGAGATGCCGACCGATGTCGTGGTGACGGGCGCCCGCGCCTTCGCTCCGGCCCCGCCGCCGCCGCCGCCGCCCCCGCCGCCGGGCGGCGCGGCGCCCACCGAGGCGCAGATCGAGGCCGCCCGCCTGGCCCTCCAGCCGCCGCTGCGCGAGCTCAGCGACCGCGCCTGCGTGGTCTATGCCCTTGGTACAGGTTGACGCCTAAGCCTGACCGCGTAACCCATTGGGCATGAACGCAGCCTTCCAGGCCGATCTCGCCTTTGACGCCGGTTCCGTCGTGGTCTGCGACTGGCCCCTGTGCCAGGTGCGACTGCAGGACGACGCCCGCTTCCCGTGGCTGATCCTCATTCCCCGCCGGCCGGGGCTCCATGAGATCGAGGACCTGACGCCCGCGGAACGGGCCGAGCTGATGGAGGAGATCGTGCGCGCCGGCGAGGCGGTGCGCGCCCTGGCCGTCGCCGCCGGTCGACCGGTGCAAAAGCTCAACGTGGCGGCCCTCGGCAATGTCACGGCCCAGCTGCATGTGCATGTGGTCGGCCGTCGCCACGACGACGAACTGTGGCCTGATCCGATCTGGGGGCGCGGCGGCGCGGTTCCCTACGGGGCTTCGGCCCTGCAGGCCGCGGTGTCGCGGATCCGGCTCAGTCGGGACGGGTGAGCGTCACCGCCGTCGTCCGGCCGTCGGCGGTCAGCCGCCCGGTCCAGCCCTTGCCCGAAGGCGTCAGCGTGATGGTCCCCACGCCCTCCAGCGTCAGCGTTCCGGCGCTGGCCGTGGCCCCGCCCTCAGCGCTGGTCCGACGCCAGCCGCCCTCGGCGATCGCGCCCCCGGCGTCCAACAGCACCACCTCATAGAGGGTCCGGCCCTCGCCGTCGGCGATGCGCCAGGCCCCGTCCAGCGGCCCGGCCGTCTGGTCGGTGCGCACCTCGGCCGAGGCCACGCCCTGGTCATAAGCCGTCTCGGCGTCGGTCGGGGCGTACTCATAGGAGCGGGCGTAGGCGTCGACCCGCACCGGCTCGGCCAGCGGCTCGCGGTTCGGGTTCGGCGCCGCATCGCCCTGGGCGACTTCCTGGCCGAAGTCCGAGGCCGGCTCGAACGGCCGGATCGCCGGAGCCGAATAGGTCTCCAGCGTCGATGGATGGGGCGCGGCCTGCTGAACCAGCACGCCCGCCAATATGGCCACGATGTACCCCGACATGGGCGCACTCTGCCGCGATCACGCGGTTCTGGCAAAGCGGCGAACGGGCGACCCGCGAATTCGTGATCGGCGTGGCGGTATCGGTCCGCGCTTCGTTGACCCCCGCCCCCCCGCTGACTAAAGCCTGATCACCGATTTCGGGCGACTGATTTCGCTCGGTTTTTGAGAACCATTCGCATATGTCGAGCACCCCTCCGCCGGGCGACGCCTCCAACGATCCGACGACCGATCAGACCGGTCGCTTCGTGCGTCAGCCCAATGGCCGCATCCGGCCCCTGTCGCCTCACCTGCAGATCTGGCGCTTCCACGTCACCATGTGGGGCTCGATCCTGAACCGTGGCGCGGCCATCGGCCTGTCCTTCGGCCTGCTGTTCGTGGTCGGCTGGATGGTCGCCGCCGCCTGTGGGCCGGACGCTTACGCCGCCTACACCGGCTGCATGGGCTCGCCGCTCGGCCTGCTGATCTGGTTCGGCGTCACCCTGGCCGCCGCCTATCACCTGACCGCCGGCATCCGGCACCTGGTCTGGGACGCCGGCGAAGGCCTGGCGATCAAGCCCGCCGACCAGCTGACGGTGATCAGCATGGTCGCCGCCGTCGTCATCACCGTCGGCTTCTGGGCCGCCCTGTTCCTGAGCGGAAAGGTGGTCCTGTGAGCAACGCCCGCTTCATCCGCAATGTGAAGGTGTCCGAGCGCCACGGCGCCGGCGAGTGGAAGGCCGAACGCGCCACCTCCCTCATTCTCATCCCGCTGGCCCTGTGGGGCTTCTGGAGCGCCTGGACCGTGTCGGGTTCGGGCTACGCCGGCGCGACCGAGTGGTTCCGTTCGCCGGTCAACGCCGTCGTCCTCGCCATCACCCTGCTGATCAGCATCTGGCACATGTGGATGGGCCTGAAGGTCGTCGTCGACGACTACATCCACAAGCCGTCGAGCCGCACCGCCCTCCTGGGCCTGATCGGCGTCCTCTGTCTTGCGCTGGCCGTCGCCGGCGTCTTCTTCCTCGTGCGCCTGGCGCTGGGCTCCGCCCCGCTCCCGGCCGGTCTCGGAGCCTGATCGTTGGCCGCCTACGAATTCGTCGATCACGCCTATGACGTCGTGGTGGTGGGAGCCGGCGGCTCCGGCCTGCGCGCCGCCCTCGGCGCCGCCCAGCAGGGGCTGAAGGTCGCCTGCGTCACCAAGGTCTTCCCGACCCGCTCGCACACCGTCGCGGCCCAGGGCGGCATCTCCGCCTCGCTCGGCAACATGGGCGAGGACAGCTGGAAATGGCACATGTACGACACCGTCAAGGGGTCGGACTGGCTGGGCGATCAGGACGCCATCGAATACCTCGTCCGCGAGGCGCCCAAGGCGGTCTATGAGCTCGAGCACTGGGGCGTACCCTTCTCGCGCACCGACGACGGCCGCATCTACCAGCGCGCCTTCGGCGGCATGACCCGCAACTACGGCGAGGGCCCCGTGCAGCGCACCTGCGCCGCCGCCGACCGCACCGGCCACGCCATCCTGCACACCCTCTACGGCCAGTCGGTCCGTCGCGAGGTCGAGTTCTTCGTCGAATATTTCGCCCTCGACCTGATCATGCAGGACGGCGCCTGCACCGGCGTTACCGCGCTGAAGCTGGACGACGGCACCCTGCACCGCTTCCGCGCCAAGATGGTGGTCCTGGCGACCGGCGGTTACGGCCGCGCCTATTTCTCGGCCACCTCGGCCCACACCTGCACCGGCGACGGCAACGCCATGGTGCTGCGCGCCGGCCTGCCCCTGCAGGACATGGAGTTCGTGCAGTTCCACCCGACCGGCATCTACGGCGCCGGCTGCCTGATCACCGAGGGCGCCCGCGGCGAGGGCGGCTATCTGACCAACTCGGAAGGCGAGCGCTTCATGGAGCGCTATGCGCCGACCGTGAAGGACCTGGCCCCGCGCGACATGGTCAGCCGCTCCATGACCATCGAGATCCGCGAAGGCCGCGGCGTGGGCCCGAACAAGGACCACATCTTCCTGCACCTGGACCACCTGGATCCGGCCATCCTGCACGAGCGTCTGCCTGGCATCTCGGAATCGGCCAAGATCTTCGCCGGCGTCGACGTCACCAAGGAGCCGATCCCGGTGCTGCCGACCGTCCACTACAACATGGGCGGCATCCCCACGAACTATCACGGCGAGGTGCTCACCCTCCGTGACGGCAACCCGGACAGCGTCGTTCCCGGCTTGATGGCCGTCGGCGAGGCCGCCTGCGTCTCGGTGCACGGCGCCAACCGCCTGGGCTCCAACTCCCTGACCGACCTGGTCGTGTTCGGCCGCGCCGCCGGCCTGCGCACCGGCGAGGTCGTCGACAAGACCTCGGCCGTGCCGGACGCCCCGGCCTCGGCCACCGACGGCCACCTGGCTCGCCTCGACCGCTTCCGCAACGCCAACGGCTCGACCCCGACGGCCAAGCTGCGCACGGCCATGCAGCGCGCCATGCAGTCCGACGCCGCCGTGTTCCGCACCGGCAAGACCCTGGAAGAGGGTGTCTCCAAACTGCGCGCCATCCACGCCCAGGGCGACGACATCCGCACCACCGACCGCGGCCTGATCTGGAACACCGATCTGGTCGAGACCCTAGAATACGACAACCTGATCGATCAGGCCCTGGTCACCATCGAGGGGGCCCTGAACCGCACCGAGAGCCGCGGCGCCCATGCGCGCGAGGACTTCCCGGATCGCGACGACGTCAACTGGATGAAGCACACCCTCGCCTGGAAGACCCCCGGCGATCAGGTGAAGATCGACTACCGTCCGGTCCACAATTACACGATGTCGGACGAGGTCTCGTACATCGAACCCAAGGCGCGGGTTTACTAATGGTCCAGCTCACTCTCCCGCGGGGCTCCAAGCCCACCACCGGCAAGGTCCACAAGGCCCCGGCCGGCGCCCAGAACGTCAAGACCTACAAGGTCTACCGCTACGACCCCGAGGTCGATGCCGATCCGCGCTGGGACGTCTATGAGGTCTCGGCCGACGAGCACGGCCCGATGCTGCTGGACGCCCTGATCCACATCAAGAACGAGATCGACCCGACCCTGACCTTCCGGCGCTCGTGCCGCGAGGGCATCTGCGGCTCGTGCTCGATGAACATCGACGGCCGCAACGCCCTGGCCTGCACCAAGGGCATGGACGAGTGCTCGTCCAACACCATCGCCATCGCGCCCCTGCCGCACCAGCCGGTGGTCAAGGACCTGGTGACCGACCTGTCGCTGTTCTACGCCCAGTACGACTCCATCCAGCCCTACCTCCAGTCGGACGAGCCGGATCCGGAGAAGGAGCGCCTGCAGTCGCCGGAAGACCGCGCCAAGCTGGACGGCCTGTACGAGTGCATCCTGTGCGCCTGCTGCTCGACCTCGTGCCCAAGCTACTGGTGGAACCAGACCGAATACCTCGGCCCGGCCGCCCTGCTGCAGTCCTACCGCTGGATCGCCGACAGCCGTGACGACGCAACGGACAAGCGCCTCGACGACCTCGAGGACCCGTTCAAGCTCTACCGCTGCCACACGATCATGAACTGCGCCCAGGTCTGCCCGAAGGGCCTGAACCCGGCCAAGGCCATCGCCGAGACCAAGAAGCTGATGGTCTCGCCGAGCCGGAAGAAAGAGAAGGCGTCGGCCTGACGTGATGCTGGCGACCCTCTCCATGTCGGTCGCCCTAGCGGCCGGGCCGACCGCGAATGCCGAGCTGACCGCGGCCATGGCGCGTCGGCCCATCGCCGAGTCCTATGCCGAGATCGGTCGTCTCGCTGAAGCCGATGTTCCAGGCGCCCGCGCCATCTACGACGGCTACGGCGCCTTGGGCTTGGCGGGGAACGGTTCGGATTTTCCCGCCGCCTGCCGGGCCTGGGAAACGGGCGCTGAAGTCTCGGCCGAGGCCGCGCACATGACGGCCGAGTGCTACGAGCACGGCCATGGCGGCGTGGCTGATCTCCCGCGCGCGGTCGCCCTCTATACCGCCGCCGGCGAAGGCGGCTACGCCAAGTCCCTGTGTGCGCTCGGCCTGATACTGATGACGGGCAAGGGCGTGACCGCCGATCCCGTCCGCGCGGCCGAGCTGTGCCGCCGAGCCGCCGAGATGGGCGATGCCGACGCCCAGACCGACACAGGCAATTTCTATCTTTTCGGCTCCGGAGTCGCCGAAGACCACGCTGAGGCCTTCCGCTGGTACAGTCTCGCCGCCGCCCAGAGGCAGAGGAACGCCTCCTTCACCCTCGCCCAGATGTACTGGAACGGCGATACCGTCGAGAAGGATAACGACGAGGCCGTCCGCTGGTGGCTCGTCGCCTATGACGCCGGCCGCGAGGACGCCGCCCTGGAGTTGGCCCGGGCCTATATGGTCAGTGGCGTCCGGGGGCGGAGCGCCGCTGACCTCGATGCGGAGGCTCTTCGCAAGTCGATCCGGTGGTTCGAGATCGCCCTGCCCCAGGTGGCCGCTGGCCCGGAACGGGACGAAGCGGAAAAGCATCTCGGCCTGGTCCGCCGCCTTCTTGCGGGCCCCGAGGCGCCCTGAGCCCCTTGCGTCCGTCGCGGGCTGGGATATGAGCCGCAGCATGGCGAAGATCACCTACATCGAACACGACGGGCGCGAGCACACCGTCGAGGTCAAGAACGGCCTCTCCGTGATGGAGGGGGCGATCCGCAACAATGTGCCCGGCATCGACGCCGACTGCGGCGGCGCCTGCGCCTGCGCCACCTGCCACGTCTATGTGGACGAGAATTTCCAGGCCGAGACCGGCCGCGCCTCGGCCATGGAGGAGTCGATGCTCGACTTCGCCGAGAACGTCCAGCCGAACAGCCGCCTGTCGTGCCAGATCCGCGTCTCGGACGACTTGGACGGCCTGATCGTCCGCCTCCCCGAGAACCAGCACTGATCCCATGGGGCGGGCCGATCCGCGACTGATCGACCTGATCGGCCGCCTGATTGCGCAGGGGCCGACCGACCGCCCGCCGCTGATCGCCCTGGCGGGCGCGCAGGGCTGCGGCAAGACCACCCTGGCCCGAGAGGCCGCCGCCCGCTTCGGCGCCGCCCACCTCTCGCTCGACGACGTCTATCTGACCCGGGCCGAGCGCGAGGCCCTGGCCCGCACGATCCATCCTCTGTTCGCCGTGCGCGGGCCGCCGGGGACCCACGACCTGGCCCTCCTGAGCCGCACCCTCGACGCCCTGTCGGCCGCCGGCCCCGACGCCGCGACGCTGTTGCCGGCCTTCGACAAACACGCCGACGATCGCCGGACCGAGGCCGACTGGCCCGTCGTCCGGGGCCGCCCCTCGGCCATCCTGCTGGAAGGCTGGTGCCTCGGCGTGCAGGCCGAGGACGCCGCCGCCCTGGCCGAGCCGGTCAACGCCCTGGAGCGCGACCATGACGCCGACGGCCGCTGGCGGAGCGCGATCAACACCGCCGTCGCCGGTCCCTATGCCGACCTCTTCGCCCGCTTCGACGCCCTGGTCTTCCTCAAGGCCCCGTCCTTCGATGTCGTCCTGGACTGGCGCTGCGAGCAGGAGGCGGAGTTGCTCGGTCTCGCGCCGGACGCCTTGCCCGCCGCCGACCGGGTGCGGATCGAAGGCTTCATCGCCCACTTCGAACGGCTCACCCGGCGCATGCTTTCGGGCGGCGTCGCGGCGACGTTTACGGTGACGCTGGACCGGGACCGCGTTCCGGGCTCTATCGCCGCATGAAGCCCAGCCAGGACCGCCGGTTCGAGACTCGATCGCCCGCCAATGCGCGCGGCGTCATCGTCGCGCCCGGTCTGGAGCTGCCCTGCCTGATCGCCGACCAATCGGCGGCCGGCATGAAGCTGCGCCTCGATCGCGCCTACCCCCTGCCGTCACGGGTGATCGTCATCGACGTCGGCCAGGCCTTGGCCATCGAGGTCGAGGTGGCCTGGTGCAAGGGTGTCGAGGCCGGGGTCAAGCGCGGCGCTTCCGCCGGCCTGGGCGGCCTCGTCCCCTCGCGCCTCGCCGCCGCCCGCGACGCCTATATGCGGGCCGGGGGGCGCTAGTCCCCCAAGGTCCGCGCCATGAAGGCGACCACCTTCGGCCAGGCGTCCAGCCGCGCCGCGGCATCGGCCTCCGGCGCGCCGCCGCCGCGCCCTTCGCCGCGCAGGTCGCCGTCGCCGCCGATCAGGTCGTGGCCGGCGTCCGCATAGACGAGCAGCTCGGTCTCCAGCCCAGCCGTCCGCCGCGACGCCTCGATATTGCGAGCCTGGCGTTCGCTGTTCCACTGCGCGTCCTTGCCGCCGGCGATCAGCATCAGGGCGCCCGGATACTGCTCGACCGGGATACGGGCCGCGGCCTCCCGCCCGGGATGGTCGGCGCGACCGTTCTCGTGGATGGCGCGCAGGTCGGCCTTGCCCGGCCCGGCCAGCAGCCCCTCGACGAAGCCGCGATAGGGCATGAAGGCCAGGGCCTGTCCGCCGAACGAGAAGGACGAGCGCGTTCCTTCGGCCTCGACCGTCTCCAGCCCCCAGCCCTCCCACACCACGTCCGACGGGGTGTAGGCGACGACGCTGTCGATCCACGGATAGCGGCTGGCCGCGATCAGGGCGAACTCCGAACCCTTGGAGCCGCCGAACAGGCCGAAGCGCTCGACGTCCACACCCGGCATGGTCTTCAGCGCCTCGCGCAGCGCGCCGATCTGGTCGACGCGGATGTCGACGAAGCTGCCTGGCAGGTCGGGGAATTTCGGCGGCGGACCGTATTCGCCCCAGTTCGGCGAATAGTAAGGCAGGCCCACGGCCGCATAGCCCAGCTCCGCGAGGATCGGCCCGAAGCGCGTGCTCGCCTCGTCGTTTCCGTCGGCCCCGTGCAGGATCACCACCACCGGCCGGGGCGCATCGTCCGTCGTGTAGAGCACCGCGTGCGGGAAGCCAGGCACCGGCGTCTCGGTCACGCGCTCCTGGGCCTGGGCGGGGGCCGCGGTCAGCAGCGAGATCAGGGCCAGCAGGCCGAACAGGCCGCCGAGAAATACTCGAGTCAGTCGGGTCAGGCTCACGGTCGTTCCCTCCGGCGGAATATCCGCCTTTCACAGGGTAGTCGTCGCCGACCGCCGGTTTGGATGCAGCCGAACGCACGGCGGTCTTCGGAGCTTGTCGAAACGGCTCCGCTTTGCTCCAAGACGAGCATGAAATCGCTCGTCCTGTCCGTTCTTGTCTGGTGCTGTTTTGGTGTCGCCCAAGCCCAGGCTCAGTCGCCCGTCGCGGCCCAATGGTCCCCCGAGGTGATCGAAGCCAATCTGGCCGCCGCGATCGAGAACCCCGCGGCTCGGAACGCCTTCCTCACCAGCTTCCTCAATGGAAAGATCTGGGTCCGGGTCGAGCAGTCGACGTACGACGCTGCGGCCGCTCGAGAGCGCGCCGGAACGCTGGAGGCGCTGCCGATGCAGTTGTTCGCGAGCGACATCAACGGCAAGTCGGTGATCTTCGGGTTCACGCGACAGGAGCTCGCGCCGGCGGCCTTCGGCCAACAGGTCCCCCTGCTGGGCATGACCGGCGAACAGGTGCTGCGCCTGCAGAACCAGGCGGGGTTCGTGTTGAACTACAACAACGGGCCGGTGGTCATCTTCACCCCGGAGGAAATCGCGATCCTGCTTCAGTCGATCCAGCGGGCGCCCGTCACACCCCTTCCGGCATCGTCCCCGCATTGATCGCGATCCGTCCGATCAGCCCCTTCACGATGAGGTCCAGCGCCGAGCCCTCGCGATAGTCCGCAGCGGCGACGAAATTGACCCGGTCCTCGGAGATCAGGCCGTAGATCTTCTGCTGGTCGCGCTCGGAATTGCGCGGGTCATAGACGGCGATCGAGAAGCCGCCCTTGGTGTGCATCATCTTCATGGTCGGCACGTCGGTGTCGCCGTCGCCGAGGAAGATCATCCGCTCGAACGGCACCGGCCGGTCGTCGTCGGCCATGAATTTGTTGATCCGCTCGTGCTCCCAGTGGTTCAGCACCCCCTTGTTGATGCGGAACAGATACTGGGTCTTGGTCGTGTAGTTGACGCCCACCGCCGGCCAGATGGCCACGCCGGCGTCGTCGTAGACGAATTTCGACGCGAACACGTGGCGGAACTCCTCGCGGATCGGGCAGCCGTCGATCATCTCCTCCAGCCCGGCCGAGATGATGTAGTGCTCGATCTCCAGGCCGTATTTGGCGCCCACGGCGTTGATCCGCTCGAACCAGCCCGGCCCGGTCAGGTCCGTCTTCAGCCCGTCGAACAGCTTCACGTCCTGGCCGTGCTCGGCCAGCAGCTTGCGGGTGATCGGCGCGTCGTTCTCCCGCGCCCGCTGCAGCATCAGCTGCATGTACATCAGGATGTTGTCGGCGTCGGCCTCGCGGGTCAGCTTGTCCGCCGCGCCCCAGAAGTCGCCGATGCCCATCCCCACCGACGGGATGAAGGTGACCTCCTGCATGTTCCCGCGCGCAAGCGTGCCGTCGAAGTCGTAGATCAGGGCGGTCTTGAGGAGCTTGGCCATGCGGGCGGGGTCCGGCGCGAAAAGTGATTAGTGGCTAGTGATTAGTGATTGGGGTGTCAAAGCGGCGCCCGAGGCCGCCAACCACTAATCACTAACCACTAATCACTCACTTCAGCCCAGCCGCAGCTCCGGCGCGGCCGCCGCCACCGCCGCCTCGATCGGCAGGTGCAGGATGAAGGTCGCGCCCTTGCCGGGCTCGCTCTCGACCTCGGCCCAGCCGCCGTGCAGCTCGACCAGGGCCTTGACCAGGGCCAGGCCCACGCCCGGCCCGCCGCGCTCGCGGCGCACGAAGCGGTCGAAGACGTGGGCCTGCAGATGATAGGGGATGCCCCGCCCGGTATCCTCGACGCGGATGCGGACCTCGGTCGGAGACGCCTCCGCGGTCAGGCTGACGGCCCCGCCCTCGGTGACGGCGCGAGCGGCGTTGTCGAGCAGATATTCGATGGCCTGGCCGACCCGCTGGGAGTCGGCCCGGATCGGGCGCAGGCCGGACGGGCAGGCGACGTTGAGGCTGGCCCCGCGACCCTCGATCCGCCCGCGCACCCGTTCCGCCGCCTGGTCCAGCAGGTCGCAGACGCGCACGTCGCCGAGCGTCAGCTCCATCTCGCCGGCGTCGATCTGAGCCATGTCCAGCACGTCGTCGATCGAGCGGGCCAGCTGGCTGGCGGCGACGCGGATCGCCCCGGCGTGCTGGCGGCTCCGGTCGGGCAGGTCGCCCAGGGTCTCGAGCAGCTCGGAATAGCCGACGATGGTCGTCAGCGGCGTGCGCAGTTCATAGGACACGCTGCCCACGAACTCGCGCTTCAGGGCGGTCGACTCCTCCAGCGCCTGGGCCTTGGCGGCCAGGGCCTGTTCCAGGCCGCGGCGGGCGGTGATGTCGACAAACGCCACCAGGGTGGCCCCGTCAGGCAGCGGTCGGGTCTGCCAGGCCGCGATGCGGCCGTCGGTGGTCCGCCCCTCGCCCGAAATGGGCACTCGGCTCTCCGGATCGGGGTCGGCGACCCGCGCCTTCAGTCCCAGCCACAGGGCCGGGTCGGGCATGGTGGACTGGCACAGGGCGGCGACGGCGTCGAAGTCGCCGGCCGCGTCCAGCGCCTCGCCGCTGATGCCCCAGAAGCTGTCGAAGGCCTCATTGTGCAGGCGGATGCGCCCGTCCGAGCCGAACACGGCGACGGCGTCGTTCAGCTTGTCCAGCGTCGCCGTCTGCACCTGGATCTGCGCATTGTAGCGGCTGCGCAACTTCAGCTCGTCGGTGATGTCCGAGAACAGCAGCAGCACCCCGCCCAGAGGGTGCGGTTGGCGCACCACCCGCAGCGTCCGGCCGTCGGGCAGGGACCAGCTGTCGTCCGGCGCGGCCTCGGAGGCGCCGTAGAAGTCCAGCTCATTGGCCTTCCAGCCGGCGTAGTCGATCACCTCGGGCAGCAGCCGGCGCTGGCGCAGCCGGTCCAGCAGCTCGGCGTGGGTCGGCCGCTCGTCCAGCCAGGCCGGATCGAGATTGAACAGCTGCTGGAAGGCGGTGTTGTGGAAGGCCAGCCGCTTCGACGGACCGAAGATGGCCACGGCGTCGGCCAGATGGTTCAGGGTCTCGTCATGGGCCTCGACGTGGCGGCGCAGGGTGTCGCGCGTCTCTTCCGCCTCGGTCATGTCGAGCGCGAAGGCCAGCACTGCGCCCGCGCCCCCCGGCGCCGGCTCGGCCACGATCCGCCAGGCCCGCCGCCGACCGCCGCCGGTGGTCCAGCGGAAGCCCTCCTGGCGCTGATGCAGCCGCCCGGCCTCCGCCACGATGGCGTCCGCGCCGCGGTCGAAGCTCAGCTTCTTCTCGCGCGCCGCCTCGACGCTCTCGGTCTTCATCTCGGCCAGCCAGGCCGAATTGGCCCAGGCCAGCCGTCCGGCCGCGTCGGTGATCCAGGTCGGATTGGGATAGGCGTCGGCCAGCAGGCCCAGCCCGCTCTCCGCCGCCGTGCCGACCAGGCCGAGCCGCGACAGCCTCAGCCAGGCCGCCCCCGCCGACGAGCGCCCCTCGACCGCCCAGCCGCCGGCCGAGCCGTCCAGCACTGCGTCGAAGGCCTCGCCGTGATCCAGCAGGGCGTCCAGCCGCGGCCCGGCGGCGGCGCGCACCGCGTCGATGACCAGCAGGGCCGGGTCGGTGGTCTCGTCGCCCTCGCCGCCCAGTTCGGCGGTGATGGCGTCCCAGGCCACCGGCGAGCCCAGCCGCCGCGGGCGACCGTCGGGGGTCAGGGCCAGGCGCACGTCCTCGAAGGCGGCCAGCGCCCCGTCGCGGTCGGCCAGGGCGGCGTGGGCGGACTCCAGCTCGGCCTCGGCGGTCTCGGTGCGCTGAGCCAGCTGACCGCGCAGCCGCGCGGCCCAGGCGCTCAGCGCCAGCGCCAGCCCCGCAGCCCCCGCGGTCGCGACATAGGCGATGTCCGCCTCAGCCATGTGTCCTGATCAGCTCCCGCTCCGATTCGGTAACCATAACGCATGGGCGAGCGCGGTCGAGGGACGAGGGGCGGCGCAGTGATTAGTGGTTAGTGATTAATGGTTGGCCTGTGCGGTCCCTGTCGTCGTAGCCCCGTCGTCGGCCGTGGACACGCCGCTGCCAATCACTAATCACTAACCACTAATCACTCGCCACGGGCGCCGCATCCATGACCACCTGGACCAACCAGCTCGCCCCGTCCCTCGACGACTTCGCCCGTCTGGCGCGCGAAGCCTTCGACGCCCTGCCGCAGCCCTTCAAGGGCCTGGCCGGCGAGGTGGTCATCCGCGTCGACGACTTCGCCGACGACGAGACCCTGGCGGCGATGGACATGGAGGACCCGTTCGAGCTGACCGGCCTCTACCACGGCGTCGATATCGGCCGCCGCGACAGCATGGGCCCGGCCGCCGAGCCCTCGCGCATCTTCCTCTACCGCCGCCCGATCCTCGACGAATGGTGCGAGCGCGGCGACGTCGGCCTCTCCGAGATCATCGCCCACGTCCTCATCCACGAAATCGGCCACCACTTCGGCCTCGACGACGACCAGATCCACGACATTGAGGACGCGGACTGACTGAGTGGCTAGTGGCTAGTGGCTAGTGGCTAGTGGCTAGTGGCTAGTGGCTAGTGGCTAGTGTTCGCAGATTCGCTGGTTGCGGAAGGGCGGCGCGAACTTTTCCGTCGCAGGCTGGCGGCCAGCCACTAGCCACTAGCCACTAGCCACTCCCCCCCGCCTTAAAACCCGCACGATCTGTGGTATAAGCCCCGCCTCCCGCCACCGAAGGATGCAGCCTTGAGCCTCACGCTCGACCTTTCGCGCACGTCCAGCGCCGCCCAGCCCGCCGCTCCCGTCAACCTCTCGGGTCTGACGCGCGCCGAGCTGCGACAGGCGCTGATCGACGCCGGCGTGTGCCCGCCCGAGAAGGCCAAGATGCGCGCCTCGCAGGTGTGGAGCTGGATCCACCACTACGGCGTCACCGACTTCGCGGCGATGAGCAACGTCGCCAAGGACATGCAGGCCAAGCTGGCCGAGAGCTTCACCCTCGCCCGTCCCGAGATCGTCGAGCGCCAGGTGTCCAAGGACGGCACCCGCAAATGGCTGATCCGCACCGCGCCGGGCATCGAGATCGAAACCGTCTACATCCCGGACGTCGGCCGCGCCGGCGCCCTGTGCGTCTCGTCCCAGGTCGGCTGCACGCTGAACTGCACCTTCTGCCACACCGGCACCCAGAAGCTGGTCCGCAACCTGACCGCCGCCGAGATCGTGGCCCAGGTCCAGGTCGCCCGCGACGACCTCGGCGAATGGCCGTCGCCCAAGGAAGACCGCCGCCTGTCGAACATCGTGTTCATGGGCATGGGCGAGCCGCTCTACAATCTGGACCACGTCGCCAACGCCATCGACATCATCTCGGACAACGAGGGCATCGCCCTGTCGCGCCGTCGGATCACGGTCTCGACCTCGGGCGTGACGCCGCAGCTCGATGCGCTGGGGACCCGCACCCAGGCCATGCTGGCGATCAGCCTGCACGCCACCAACGACCCGCTGCGCGACCAGCTCGTGCCGCTGAACAAGAAGTACAATCTCGAACAGCTGATGGCGTCGATCCGCGCCTATCCGGGCCTGTCCAACGCCCGTCGCGTGACCTTCGAGTACGTGATGCTGAAGGGCGTCAACGACAGCCCGGAAGAAGCCAGGGCGTTGCTCAAGCTGATCGAGGGCATCCCGGCCAAGGTCAATCTGATCCCGTTCAATCCCTGGCCCGGCACGGACTACGAGTGCTCGGACTGGAAGACGATCGAGCGTTTCGCGGCCATCCTCAACAAGGCCGGCTACGCCAGCCCGATCCGCACCCCCCGCGGCCGCGACATCCTCGCCGCCTGCGGCCAGCTCAAGTCCGAGAGCGAAAAGGTCCGGGCTTCGGCGCTGCGTAAGGCGGGCCAGGACGCGGCGGCCGACGCCGCCTGAGGGCGAGTGATTAGTGGTTCGTGATTAGTGATTGGTCAGTGCTGGACCGCCTGCGGGGGGCAGCTGGGCGCCGGCGGCGTTCACCCCTGCCGGCCAACCACTAATCACGAACCACTAATCACTTCGCCCGACACACACCGACACAGATCTTGACCGACTGTGGCGCCGCCGCGCTTGCGGATTGGGGCTTCAATGGGGCAAGCGGGAGTTGTGTCAGTCACGCGGTCAGCAATGGACTCCTCGTCCCTCGCTCAGATTCTGGAAAGTCCGGAGGTCCAGGCCTTCGCGACCGGTTTCCCGACGACCCTCGCTCACCTGGGCGTGACTCTCGCCCTGCTTGTCGCCGGCGCCGTCATCTACGCCCTGCTGACCCCCTGGAAAGAGATCAGCCTGATCCGCGAGGGCAACTCCGCCGCCGCGGTCGCCTTCGCCGGCGTGCTGGTCGGCCTGGCCATCCCGCTGGCGGTCAGCCTCAGCGTCTCCACCTCGGTGCGCGACATCACCATCTGGGGCGTGGCGACGGTGGTTCTCCAGCTGCTGGCCTTCCGCATCGTCGACCTGCTGCTGACCGGCCTGCCCCAGCGCATCCGCGACGGCGAGATCTCCGCCGCCGTCCTGCTGGTCGGCGCCAAGCTGGCGACCGCCCTGATCCTCGCCGCCGCTCTGACTGGATAGGTGCTAGGTTCTAGGGATCAGGTTCTAGGGATCAATCGGGGAGCGGTGACGTGACGGTGCGATCTTACAGGGACCTGACAGTCTGGCAGAAGGGCATGGGGTTGGCTGCCGCGGTCTACAGGCTGACCCGCGAGATGCCGAAGCACGAGGAGTACCGTATCTCCGGCCAGATGATACGTGCGGCCACCTCAGTGCCGGCCAACATCGCTGAAGGTCATGGCCGTGGGACGCGTCGGGATTACGCTCAGTTTGTGAGCATCGCCAAAGGCTCATTGGCCGAGCTGGAGACCTTCTTGCTCCTCGTCGGGGACCTCGAGCTTGCCCCTCGGGACGCCACCGATGTTGTGTTGCGTCAGGCCGAGGAGGTCGGGCGAATGTTGACCGCTCTGAGAGGCAGTTTGGTCGTCTCTTCTTCCCCTAGAACCTAGCACCTAGAACCTAGAACCTCATGCGTCCTCCGGACTGGGCAATTTACGCCGCCGTCGTCACCGCCCTGGTGCTGCTCTCGCTTGCTCAGCGCGAAAACGCCGACGCCCCGCCAGCCCCGCCGCCGCCGGACGAGGTAGAAGGGGCGCTGCTCGGCCCGGTGACCCCGTTCGATCCGGCCGTCACGGTCAACGCGCCGGACATCCCCTTCCAGCCCGCTTCGGGCACGGCCTTCTCGATCGCCCAGGAAGGCGTCTGGGTGACGGCCCGTCACGTCGTCGAGGGCTGCCGCCGCCCGGCCATCATGGTCGGCGGCGACCGCGCCGTGGCCGCCGACGTGCGCCTAGCCCCCCAGGCCGACATGGCGGTGCTGCTGACCGCGGGCGGGCCGCCGGCCCTGCCCGTCGCCGCCGACGCTCCGATGCACAAGGGCCAGCGCGCCTTCCATCCCGGCTTCCCGCAGGGTCGCGCCGGCGAGGTCACCAGCCGGCTGCTGGGCCGCGAGACCCTGCGCGTGCGCGGTCGCGGCCAGCGCGACGAGCCGGTGCTGGCCTGGGCCGAGGTCGGCCGCACCGACCAGCTGGACGGCACCCTGTCGGGTCTGTCGGGCGCGCCGGTGCTCGACCGCCAGGGCCGCGTCGTCGGGGTGACCATCGCCGAGAGCCCGCGCCGGGGCCGCATCTACACCACGGCCCCGGACACCTTCGCCCCGGCGCTGCGCGGCGTTCAGCGCGCCGACGAGCCGCTGATGGGCCGCACCGTCGACATCGAGAACTACGGCATCGTCGCCGACGAACTCCGCCGCGACCTGCGCGTGGCCCAGGTGGTGTGTCTGTCGGCCTGACTCAGGTTCTAGGGGTTAGGTTCTAGGTTCTAGGGAGACCGCCGGCGATGCCGGAATTCCCTAGAACCTAGCCCCTAGAACCCAGAACCTCAGCGAAGCGCCGCCCTATCCAGATCCAGGTCGTCCAGCGCGATCACCTCCACGTTCGGATATTTGGCCCGCAGGGCGTCGATGAACTGGGCCGCGTCGCCGACGATCACCAGGCTGGCTTCCGATCCCGGCAGGTGACGGGCGAAGGCCGCCTCGACCTGCTCGGGCGTGACGGCGCGGACGTTGCCCGCATAGGCGGCCAGCTCGCTCATCGGCAGGTCGTAGAGGGCCAGGTTGGCGATGAAGCCGCCCAGGCCGTCGACGGTCTCCAGCGAGCGGCCGAAACCGCCGATCATGACCGCCCGGCGCGGGGCCAACTCGGTCTCCGAAACGGTCTCGGTCCCCATGCGGCCGATCTCCTCGAGGATCAGCTCGGCGACGGCCGGCACCGCGTCGTTGCGCGTCTGGGCGCTGGCGGTGAAGACGCCCTCATCGGCGCGCGCGCCCAGCGAGGAGCCGGCGCCGTAGCTCAGGCCGCGCTTGATCCGCACCTCCTGGTTCAGGCGCGAGGAATACCCCCCGCCCAGCAGGGTGTTGCCCAGCGACAGCGGGAAGTAGTCGGCGTCGGTGCGCGAGACGCCGCGAATGGCGGCCACCACCGCCGCCTGGCCGGCGCCCGGCTGGTTGATCACCACCACCCGCGGGGCCAGCACGGCGCCGGCCGGATTGGTCATCCGCGGTTGGGCGCTGGTCGCCGGTCGCCAGTCGCCGAAGGCCTGCTCGGCCAGGGTGCGGGCCTGGGCCTCGGTAATCGCGCCGGAAAACACCAGGGTGGCGTCGCTCGGGGCGAAGTGAGCGCGATGGAAGGCGACCACGGCGTTGCGGTCGATCTTCGGCAGGGAGGTCACCGTGCCCGAGCCCGGCGCGCCGTAGGCGGCGTCGCCGTAGACCACCCGGCCGACCGACTGCGAGGCGATCTGGCCGGGCTGGCTCAGGGCCACGCGAAGGCCGTCCAGGGTCTGGTCGCGCTGGCGGTCCAACTCCTCCTGGGCGAAGGCCGGGTTGCGCACGACGTCGGCCATCAGGGCCAGGGTCTGCGGGAAGACGTCGGCCGGGGCGTTGGCGTAGACATTGGTGAAGTCCACCCCGGCGCCGGCGCCGACGGTGGCCCCCAGGCTCTCGATCTCGGTGGCGATCTGGGTCGCCGAGCGGGTGGTGGTGCCCTGGGTCAGCAGGCCGGCGGTCATGCTGGCCAGGCCGGGGACGCGGCCGTCATCGCGCGTCCCGGCGTCGAAGCTCAACCGCGCCGAAACCAGAGGCACGCCGTCGGTCGGGGCGACCAGCACGCGCAGGCCGTTGGCCAGTTTGAAGTCGGCCACGGCCGGCGTCGCCGGGGCGACCTCGGGGCCGGGCGACGGGATGCGGGCGCGCTCGGCCTCGGGCAGCAGGACGGTCGGGACGCCGGCGGCGGCCAGGTCGGCCACATGCACCGGGGCGTCGACGTTCTTGTTCTGCTCGGTCTGCGGGTGGGCGTCGTCGGCCGGCAGGTAGCGCATGGTGATCATGCGCTGCTCGGTCAGATAGCGGTTGGCGACGCGCTGGATGTCGGCGGCGGTGACGGCCTTGAGCGCGGCGACCTCGCGATCGGCGGCGGCCGGATCGCCATCCCACATCAGGGCGAAGCCGAGCGCGTTGGCGCGGTCGTCGACCCCTTCGCGCTCCCGTAGGAGGTCGGCGACCAGCTCGTTCTTGGCCTCGGCCAGTTCGGCGTCGGTGACCGGGGCGTCGCGGAAGCGGGCGATCTCGGCGCGCAGGGCGGCGACGCCTTCGTCGGGCGACTCGCCGTCGGCCATGATGGCGTAGGCGGTCAGGTTGCCGGCCTGATTGGCGAAGTCCGGGGTGGAGCTGGCCTGCTGGGCGATCTGCTTCTCATAGACCAGCGAGCGGTACAGGCGGCTGCTCTCGCCGGTCGACAGGATGCCGTCCAGCACGGTCAGGGCGGCGCGGTCCTCATGGCTGTAGGGCACGGTGCGCCAGGCCAGCATCACCGCCGGCAGCGGCACGTTCGCGCCGTAGAAGGTCGCCTCGCGCGGTCCGGTCGGCTCGGCCTCGACGACATTGTTGGCGGGCAGGGCGGCGGTCGGATTGGTCAGGCCGCCGAAATACTGCTCCACCCAGCCGTCCAGCTTCGCCTGGTCGAAATTGCCCGCCACGATCAGTACGGCGTTGTCCGGCCGGTAGTAGGTGGCGTGGAAGCGGCGCACGTCGTCGATGGTCGCCGCGTTCAGCTCCTCGATCGAACCGATGCCCGGTCGGCGGTAGGGGTGGTTCTCATAGATGGTCTGCGGCGCCAGCAGGCCGAAGAAGCGGTTGTACGGATTGGCCAGATAGCTCTGGCGGTACTCCTCCTTCACCACGTCCCGCTCCGAGGCGAAGACATCGGCGTCGACGACCAGCGACCCCAACCGGTCGGACTCGGCGAACAACAGCCGCTCCAGGTGGTTGGCCGGCACCACCTCGTAGTAGTTGGTGAAGTCGTCCCAGGTGGAGGCGTTGTTGAAGCCGCCCACGTCCTCGGTCAGCCGGTCGAAGGTCTCGGTCGGCATGTTCTTGGTCGACTTGAACATCAGGTGTTCGAACAGGTGGGCGAAGCCCGAGCGGCCGGCCGGATCGTCTTTGGAGCCGACGCGGTACCAGACCTGCACCGTGACGTTGGCGGTCGAGGGGTCCTGCGCGCTGAACACCCGCAGCCCGTTCGGCAGCACGCACTCGCGGAAGCCCAGCGCCGGGGCCTCGCCGGCCGCGACCGGGGCCTGAACCGGGGTCGGCCTGCACGTCAGCTGCGGCGCGTCGGCGTTCGCAGCGGTGGTGGTGGTCGCCGCGACCGGAGCCGGAGCATCGACGGTGGCGCAGGCCGAAACGCCGGCCAGCAGGGCCGAGGCGGCGGCGGTCAGGATCAGGCGGGATTTCATGGGGATAGGCTCCGGTCGCCCGCCGCGCGGGCCTGCGCCGACCCTATCAAAGCCGGAGCGGGGCCGTCCCTTACGTTGCTGTAATGAAGGGCGGGCCAGTTAGCGTGGGGGTGAACCCGCCCCGCCTATGGCGTCAATTGGACCCAGATGATCGGGACGCCGTACTTTGCGGCCCATTCCTGGGCCGCCGTCATCGCGGTCTCAAGCGAGACGTCATCTTCCGGCAATGAGCAATAGCCGACGAATTCGCCATTGGGCTTCCAGGAACAGCCTGTCCCGTAGAACAGCCCGTCGCTGGTCGCTTCGATCCGTAGCCAAGGTTGGTCGTCGCCGTGGTTGGGCGCGTCTTCGCCAGGGGTGAGATAGACTATCTCAGCCATGTCCTGTCCTCCTGGCGAGAGGCCTCGCCGGTAAGCGGCCCGTCCTGGAATCAATCTGACCTCACTCCGGTCCTAAGCCTTCGGCTTGCGCCCCCCGAAGGTCAGCACCCCGAACCCGAGGGCCAGGCCGAGGATGATGCCGATGGCCATGTTGTCGATCAGCGCGCCGACGATCACGCCGATGATGATGCCCATGGGAAATCCGATCGCGCCGGCCTTGTTCATCGAACGTCCTCCGCAGTCCGGCCGGGCCGGGGTCGCCGCATGAGCGGACATGCCGCCGCGACCGTCAAGCTCACAGTGGGGGCTCAGGGCAACGCCCGGAACCGGAAATCCCGGAACCGCGCCTCGCCCTCGCCCGCCGCATAGAGCCCCGGGCGCAGCATCATGAAGCCGCCGCGGACGTTGTGGTGATAGCCGGAGACTTCCATCTGGCGGTCGAACTTCGTCCAGGTCGCGCCGTCGTCGCCGCTGTGGTGGAAGGTGACCACGTGCCGGTCGTTGGTCATCCGCAGGCGCATTCGCCGCCCGTGCGGATTGGCCGGCCGGCCCCGCTCCAGCCCGTACTGGTGGGTCACGAACCGCTCGCCGTCGAAGCCGAGGCCGGCGTACAGGGCCCTGTCGTAGAACAGCACGACCCCCGCGGTGGTCCCCGGATCGATCTCGACGTCGACCTCGATCTGATAGGCCTGCTCCCCCTGGACGAAGGTGATCGGCGGTCCGTCCTTGGGCGACCGGCCGGCGGCCTTCAGGTGCAGCACGCCGTCGCGGCAGGCGAAGCGGGCGCGGTCGTCCGGACCCGGATCGGGAAAGCTCCATTGCGTCCCGAACCGCTCGCTCGAAAAGTTGTCGGACAGGGCCGCGCCGTGCGCGACGGGCCGCCCGCCGCGGGGCGCCGTGATGGGCGCGGCCGGGTCGGCGCCCGCCTCCGGCCAGCCGTCGGCCCGCCAGCGGATCGGCTCCAGCAGGGTCTGGCGGCCCAGGGTCCAGTAGCCGTTCTCATAGGCGTGATAGACCATCCACCAGTCGCCGGCCGGCCCTTCGACGACGGTCGCATGGCCCTTGGACCACCAGCGCTCGGACCGGTCCTTGGTGCGGATCAGCGGATTGTCCGGATGGTCCTCCCACGGCCCGAACACCGACTTTGAACGGGCGACGATGACCATGTGGCTGGTTGGCGGCCCGGCCGTGCCGCCCACCGCCGTGATCATGTAGTACCAGTCGCCGCGCCGGGTGATCTTGGGCCCCTCGGGCGAGAAGCTCTCGACGTCCCAGTCGGCCGGATAGCGCCACGGGTCGTAGACATGCCGCACCGCGCCGACCGTCGACAGTCCGTCCTCGGACAATCCGATCAGGTCGCCGCCGCTGAGAAACAGATAGCGCTTGCCGTCATCGCCGACCGCGTGGCCCGGGTCGATGTGGTCGGGCAGGTTCAGGTCGACCGGATCGCTCCACGGTCCCTCGATCCGGTCCGCCCAGGCCACCCAGATGGTCCGCCGCTGCGCCGTCCGCGCGGGGATATAGAGGTGGAAGCGGCCCGCGTGCTTGCACAGCTCGGGCGCCCAGACAGAGCCGATGTTGCGCGTCAGGGCGGCGGTCACCGGGCTCCAGTTGACCAGGTCGTGCGAGCGCCAGATGACCAGCCCCGGCACGGACTCGAACGACGAGAAGGTCATGTACCAGACGTCGCCGTCCCGCAGGATCGACGGGTCGGGATGGTCCCCGGCCATGATGGGATTCAGGTAGAGGCCGTCGCCCAGGTCGGCCTTGCGCTGGCCCTCGACGCCGCGCGCCCAGGTCGCCTCAGGGGCCGCACAGTCCGCCGCCCGCGCCTCGCCGCCCCCGGCCAGCAGCGGCGCCGCTCCGGCCGTTCCCAGCAGCCCGAAGGCGCTCCGCCGCGTCCACGCCATGCGCACGTCTCCCTGTCCCGGCGCGCATGACACCGGTAGACAGGCGCCGCGTCAATCCAGCTTGAGCGCCTCGGCCAGCAGCCGCGCCTCGCCGGCCCGGCTCGAGCCGGCGCGCCAGGCCACCACGATCTCGCGCCGCGGGGCCTTGGCCGAGATGTGCCGCACCACCACCCCCGGCATGTCGGCCAGGCCGGCGCGCACCGCCATTTCCGGCAGGAAGCTGACCCCCAGGCCCGAGGAGACCATCTGCACCAGCGTGTGCAGGCTGGTGGCGGCGAAGACGTCCTCGCCCTTGGGCGGCTCGATGTCGAAGGCGGCCAGGGCCTGGTCGCGCAGGCAGTGGCCGTCCTCCAGCAGGATCAGGTCCTCGGCCTTCAGCGAGCCGGGCGGGATCGGCCCGGCCGCGGCCAGGGCGTGGCCGACCGGGGCGGCGGCCAGGATCTCGTCGTCGCCGATGCGGGCGTGGTCGATGCCGGCGGCGGTGTAGGGCAGGGCGATCACCGCCGCGTCCAGCTGGCCGGTCTTCAGCGCCGCCACCAGCCGCGGCGTCAGGTCCTCGCGGATGAACAGGCGCAGCGCCGGATAGGCCGTCTTCAGGCCCGGCAGCTTGGTCGGCAGCAGGAAGGGGGCGACGGTCGGGATGACGCCCAGCCGGAACCGCCCGGACAGCGGCTTGCCGGCGTTCTTCGCCGCCTCGACCAGGTCCTCGGTCCGCGCCAGCACGTCCTCGGCTCGCTTCACCGCCTCGGCCCCCACCGCGGTCAGCTGCACATGGCCACGCGTCCGCTCGACCACCGGCGCCCCGAGGATCTTCTCCAGCTCCTGCACTCCCGCCGACAGCGCCGGCTGGCTCACATGCGCCGCCTCCGCCGCCCGGCTGAACGAGGCGTGCTCGGCGAGGAGCTTGAGGTACTGGAGCTGGCGCAGGGTGGGGAGCATGCGGCGGAAATAGGCCGTCGCTATGCGAACTTCAAATGCAATCGATTGCACTTATGCCGAGACTCTGCCTTGTCATCCCCGACGAAGCGAAGCGGGGATGGAGCCCATCCTCCATCATCGCCCGGGAGGCCAAGGCTACGTCCCGCCCTCGCCGAACCATCGCATCCGGCAGGCCATCACCGCGGTGTCGCCCAGCCGGTCGACCAGCCGCCAGTTGACCACCGCCCCGATCGGCGAGCCCACAACGGGGATCAGCTGGGCCATCTTGGCGAGGTCGATGTAGTCCCGGTACTCCTGCTGGAATTTCCGCCAGTCGTAGTCGGTGATGGCGGTCGGCTGGTCCACGTTCGCGATCCAGTCCTCCAGCGCCTTCAGCGCCTCGGGCCGCCGCCGGGCGCTGGCGAAGGCCAGGTGGAAGATGTGCAGCACGAACAGCCGCTCGCGCACCGAGCCGCCGCCCCAGCCGTAGCAGGCGACCACGTCGCCCAGCATCCGCACCTTGATGGCCATCAGGGCCGGGAAGTCGGCCGCCGCCATGACGAAGCCCCCCGCCCCGGCGACGCCGCCCTCGATCCCGGCCGTGTTGCGATAGACCTTGATCGCCGCCCGCGCCCTCAGCTCCCGCGCCGCCAGCGAGCCCTGCGCCGTCGGCCGGGCCTTCACCAGGTCCGAGCCGAACAGGATGCCCTTGGTCATCGCCTCGACCCCGGCGGTGATCACCGCGTGGACCCGCTCCGGAATGATCCGGTTGATCCGCTCCTGCGTCCCCTTGCTGGCCCAGTCCCACAGATTCTGGCGCTTCAGCACCTTGGCCCGCCAGGCCTCCATCTCGGCGCGCACGACGGCCTCGTCCGCGACCGTGATCAGGTCGGCGGGCACGTCGGCGGCGGGGATGAGTTCGGGCGGCTGGGCCATGGCGTCTGAAACCTCACGCGGCGTCACGGTTGCAGGCTCGCGCGCGCGGGTCTAGACCGCCGCCAACCTTTCCTCCCCACCCTAGACAGACGGCCTCAAGTAGCGCGCAGCGCGGTAGGCCCACGGAGATGTATATGGCTCGCGCGAAGATCGCCCTTATCGGCGCCGGCATGATCGGCGGCACCCTGGCCCACGTGGCGGCGCGCGAAGCGCTGGGCGACGTCATCCTGTTCGACATCGCCGAAGGCACCCCGCAGGGCAAGGCGCTGGACATCGCCGAGGCCACCTCGGTGTTCGGCTCGTCGGTCTCGCTGAAGGGCGCCAACGACTACGCCGACATCGCCGGCGCCGACATCTGCATCGTCACCGCCGGCGTGCCGCGCAAGCCGGGCATGAGCCGCGACGACCTGATCGGCATCAACCTGAAGGTCATGAAGGCCGTCGGCGAGGGCATCAAGGCGCACGCCCCGAACGCCTTCGTCATCTGCATCACCAACCCGCTCGACGCCATGGTCTGGGCGCTGCAGAAATTCTCGGGCCTCCCGAAGGAGAAGGTCGTCGGCATGGCCGGCGTGCTCGACTCGGCCCGCTTCGCCTACTTCCTGTCGGAAGCCACCGGCGTCTCGGTGCAGGACATCAACGCCTGGACCCTGGGCGGCCACGGCGACGACATGGTCCCCATGGTCCGTCACTCGACCATCGGCGGCCTGCCCCTGCCCGACGCGGTCGCCGCCGGCTTCCTGACCCAGGAGAAGCTGGACGCCATCGTCGACCGCACCCGCAAGGGCGGCGGCGAGATCGTCGCCCTGCTCAAGACCGGCTCGGCCTTCTACGCCCCGGCGGAATCGGCCATCGCCATGGCCAAGTCCTACCTGCTCGACCAGAAGCGCGTCCTGCCCTGCGCCGTCTGGCTCTCGGGCGAATACGGCCTGTCCGACCTCTACGTCGGCGTCCCGGCCCTGATCGGCGCCGCCGGCGTCGAGAAGGTCATCGAGTTCACCACCAACGACGACGAGAAGGCGATGTTCGCCAAGTCGGTGGAGTCGGTCCAGGGCCTCATCCAGGCCTGTAAGGACATCGACAGCTCGCTGGCTTAAGCCACAGCCGGCCCGGGACGGGCGGTCCCGCAGGGCCGCCGACCGCGGACGAAAAGGAAAGAGGCCGCGGAGCGATCCGCGGCCTTTTCTCATGTCCGACAGCGCGGCGGCGTCTCTACTAAGAAATGATGATTTCCGAGGCCGCTTCGTTCGGTAGCTTTCCTGGCGATGCCGCGCGGTGGTGGCCGGACGCCAAGGGGAGACGCGCGTGTCATCGAGAACACGGGTCTCGCAAGTTCGGCCTGACGGTCCTCGTTTGGGGGTGTGGGTCGCCCGCCGGGCGCGCTAGGAAGTAATGACGGCCGAGAAGTAAGAAAACTTCGCTGTTCCAGCAGCTTATCCTCTCGGGGTGGGCGAGGCCGTCGCGGAGGAGGGGCAGATGGTCAAGCGCTTGGGTCGGTCACAGGACGGATTTGTCGGGGCCTGCATCGGGACGGAAGGCGCGGTCCGCGGAGACAATCTCGCCCCCGCCGGCGTGGATCAGCCGCTGGAGCCCCCGCTCGCCGGCGCGATCACTCAGGCCTCGCCAGATGACGGCCGGCATGCCGCCTACACAGGGGTCGACCAGCCAATGGACGGCCTGTCGGCCGGCTTGACGTTCACCGTGAACCAGGCCGGTCCGCCGACCTGGATAGGCGCGGCGGTGACCGCCAACGCCTCACTGACGGGCGCGCAGAACTACGCCAGCGTCGGCGCCTTGGAGGGCGGCGGCCATGTGGTGGTCTGGACCAGCGGCTTTTCCAGCGGCGGCACCGGTTCGCTTTTCGCACGGCGCTTTGACGCCAGCGGCGTCGCCTTGAGCGGCGACATCGCAGTCGGCACGGTGCGCTACACGGGCCACACGGCCACGATCGGTCTGCCGGACGGCGGCTTCATGGTCGTCTGGCAGGAACTCGACGGCCTGATGGCCCAGCGCTATTCGGCCGCCGGCGCGGCGGTCGGAGCCAAGATCACCGTCGGACCCGGCGGCATGAGCGGCACGGACGGTCCGGCCATCACCCAGCTGGAATCGGGAGAGTTCCTGATCTCCTACAGCCGCGCGCAAGGCGGCTACTCCGTCTGGACCCAGCGCCTCGACGCCAACGGCGCGCTCTCGGGGGCGGCGCAGCGGGTCAACGAGGCCACCACGACCTCGATCGAGGCCGACATCGCCAGCCTCCCTGACGGAGGCTACCTGGTCGCCTGGAGCGGCAGCGCCGGCGTGTTCGTGCGCGCCTTCGACGCCGCCGGCGTCCCTCGCACGGGTGACCTGCAAGTGGTCGCTTCCCCACAGGCCAGCAGCGGTTATCAGAGACAGCCCAGTATCGCCGTGCTTGAGGACGGCACGGCCGTGGTCGTCTGGCAGAAGTGGTCAGGCTCCAGCTATTCGGTCATGTCACAATTGATCGACGCAGCCGGGACGCCCGTCGGCGCGCCGATCCTGGTTCAGGACACTGGCGCAATCATCGGTCGGCCGATGGTCCACGCGCTCGAGGACGGCGGCTATGTGGTCGCCTTCACCAACGCCTCCGGGACCGCCCTGCAGCGCTACAATTCCAGTGGGGCCGCGATCGGCGCGCCCATCTCGACCGCAGGATCCCTGGCCGGCTACGACGCGGTCGCCCTGAACGCCGCGGGAGACCTGGTCATAGTCTCCACCACTGGTGGAGCCGATCCAAACATCACCTTCCGACGGGTTGATGTCCCGTCCGCCCTGGAGACGGCCGAAGACCTGGCCATCGCCCTGACGATGACGATGACTCAGGTCGATCCCAGCGAGCCTGGCCAGGTGCGGATCGTCGGCCTGCCCGAAGGCGGGTCCTTCTCGGCGGGCGCGCGTCAGCAGGACGGCTCTTGGCTGATCGACCGCCAGGATCTGCCCGGCCTGACCCTGAGACCGCCGCCGGATTTCACCGGCGTCCTGTCCCTGCAGGCCACGGCGTTCACCGACGGCGACCTGGCCAATGGCGTGACGCGTTCGTTCGGGGTCAGTTTCGCGGCCGTCAACGATGCGCCACGCGCCGCCAGCGACCTGATCGAGGCGTCTGAAGACCAGGTCGTCACCTTCTCGCCCCTCGCCAATGACCGGGAGGTCGAGGGCGAGGTCATGACGATCACCCACCTCAACGGCCAAGCGGTAGCGGCAGGCCAGAGCGTCGCCATCGCCGGCGTCGGCAGCTTGAGACTGAACGCCGACGGGACCGTCACCTTCACGCCGGGGCAGCACTGGCACGGCGCACAGGCCTTCACCTACACGGTGCGCGACCCCGCCGGCGCCAGCAGCCAGGGCTCCGGCGTGCTTCGCCTTGCCGCCGTCACCGACGGCGCGACCTTCAGCTATGGCCAACTGGCGAACTGGACGCCCGTGGCCATCGACGCGGCGGACGTGCGGGTCAACACGACCACGGTCGGGGTGCAGAGCCAGTCCTCCGTAACGGCGCTCGAGGACGGCGGCTATCTGATCGTCTGGGTCTCGGCCGGGCAGGACGGTTCGGGGACCGGGGTTTACAGCCAGCGCTATGACCGTCTCGGCCAGAAGGTCGGCGGCGAGCAACTGGTCAATCACCTGACGGCCGGGGACCAGCAGCAGACCGCCGTGCTTTCCATGGCGGACGGCGGCTGGGTCGTCGCCTGGGCCGGTCCGATCGAGGGCGGGGCGACGACCGGCGTCTATGCCCGACGCTACGCCGCCGACGGGACGGCGACCCAGACCCATCTGGTGACCGATGCCGCGTTCAACACCCAGTACTATTCCGGAACGGCCTACAACCAGGGCGCCCCGACGCTCGCGCCGCGAGCGGACGGCGGCTTCGCCATCGGCTGGACCACCTTCTTCTCGGCCTCCGACAACGACGCCTGGTACCGACAGTACGGTCCGGACGGCGCCCTGCTGGGCAGCCACTGGATGGACTCCGACGCCAGCCTCGACGACCATCCGCAGCTCGTGCAGACGTCGGACGGCCGCCTGTTCGGGGTCTATCAGGACTCCCGTGGCTTCTATAACGGCCCGACGTCGGGCCAAGACATGGACTACGGCATCTGGATCGAACGCTACAGCCTGACCGGAGCGGTCGGGGACCCGCTGCAGCTGAACACCACCATAGCCGGCGTCCAGACCCATCCAACGCTCGCGGTCCTCGCCAACGGCAACATGGTTGCGGCCTGGCAGTCGCCGGACGCCTCCGGCACGGGGATCGTCTTCAGGGTTCTGAACAGGGACGGTGAACCGATCCTGGGCGAGCGGTGGGCCAATCGCACCACGCCGGGCAATCAGACCTCGCCGGACATTGTCGCCCTGGCCGATGGCACCTTCATCATCCTGTGGACCTCGGCCGGCACGGACGGCTCCGGCGCCGGCGTCTACGGCCAGCGCGTCAGCGCCGACGGCACGCTCTTCCTCGGCTCCGAGTTCCGCCTGAACGCGACCACGGCCGGCGACCAGCTGTCCGACAGCGCCGTCACCGACACCAGCTTCGCGGTGCTCGAGGACGGCACGCTCATCGCCACATGGTGGGGCGACGGCGAGGTGCATCATCGCCGCTTCGATCCGCCCGAAGCGGCCTTCACCGCCTATCAGGGCCAGCCGATCGCCATCCCGCTGACGGTGACCCTGGTCGATGCGTCCGAAACGTTCGAGCTGGCCATCTCCAACCTGCCGCCGGGCTCGGTCCTGTCGGCAGGAAGCCAGCGTATCGACGGCGCCTGGGTGGTGACGGCGGCGCAGGCCGCCAACCTGACCCTGACGCCGCCGCCGGGTTATGCCGGCGACATCCTGCTGCGGATCGAGATCACGACCGTCGACGGCCCCAGCCGCTCTACGGCGGTGTCCTATCGCTCGGTTCAGGTCCTGCCCGTGGACAATGACGCCGACGGCGCGGGAATCGCCTTCCGCACCGGGGCCGACGCCTTCTCCAACGCAGACTTCAACGTCACCCAGGTGACGGGCGGAAGCTACACCGACGGCGGCGTCGCCGCCCTGACCAACGGCAACTGGGTGGTGACCTGGTCCGGTCAGTTTGGGGATTCCAACGGCTGGGGCGTGCGCGCCGTCGTCATGAACGCCGCCGGCGCCGTCGTCAGCCAGGATCGGGTCTGGGGCGGACCAGGGGACTTCACGGTCAACACCTTCGCGACAGGGGCCCAGGACAACCCGTCCCCGGTCGCCCTGCCGGACGGCGGCTTCCTCGTGGTCTGGCACTCGTCCGGGCAGGACGGTTCGGAATGGGGGATCTACGGCCAGCGGTTCGACGCCGTCGGGGCTTCCGTCGGATCCGAGTTTCGCGTCAACACCACGACCGCTTTGACCCAGGAAGCGCCGACTGTCGCCGTTCTCGACGACGGCGGCTTCGTCGTCCTGTTCGAGAGCCAGCCGTCGGCCGGTCAGTTCGAGATCCGCGGGCAGCGGTTCAATGCGGACGGCGCCGTCTCCGGTGCGGAGTTTCTCGTCCGGCCGGTCACCAACGGCGGCGCCCAGCGGTGGCCCGATGTCGCCGCGCTGGACGGCGGCGGTTTCGTCGCCGTCTGGTCGGACATGGCGACGGACGGCTCGAGCGGCGGCGTCAGCATGCGGCTCTATGACGCCCGCAACGACGCCACCGTCTACTGGGTCAATCAGTACGCCAACGGCAGCCAGTCCGAGGCGAAGGTCGCGACCCTTGCGGACGGGTCCTTCCTGGTGACTTGGACCACCTTCGCCGACCAGCCCGGCGCGGTGCATGGCATCTACGCGCGCCGGTTCGAACTCACGCGGGACGGCGTGACCGGCGGCGCCGAATTCGCGGTCCAGACCACCACGACGACGGATGATCTGAGGTTCTCGGACGTCGTGGCGTTGCCGGACGGCGGCTATATCGTGCTGTGGAACTGGGACACGAACGACGACGCCGCCAGCGACCTGGTCGCCCGCCGGTATGACGCCGAAGACCGGCCGGTCGGCGCCGCCTTCCGCATCAACGCGGAGGATTACGGCAACCAGGGGTCGGTCGAGGTCTACGCCGATCCCATGGCGACGCTCGATCACAACGGCGACCTCCTGGTCGTCTGGACGGACTATCGGGACGGCAACCTCTACTCCCGCCGGTTCGCCGTCGACCCGGAGCCGCCCTTCGTCGGCCGCGTCGGCGAGGCGATCCGGCTCGAGATCGAGGTGACGCCCCATGATGCCGCGGAGACCGTGGACATCATCGTGTCCAACGTGCCCGCCGGCGCCGTTCTCTCCGCCGGCGAGCGACAGGCGGACGGTCGTTGGCTGCTCGACCAGGCCGATCTTCAGGGCCTGACGTTGACGACATCGTCCACCTACGCGGGGACCGGCTTCGACCTGATCGTCACCGTCACCACGCGCCAGGGCTCGGACAGCGTGACCACGGTCGCCTACCAGACCGTGCAGGTCCGGCCGGCCCCTGCGCCCGTCGTCCTGACGGGCGCCGAAGGTCCCGATGCGCTAACGGGCGACGGCGGCGCCGACACCCTGACCGGCCTGGCGGGCGACGACGTGCTTGCCGGCCTCGCGGGCGATGACCTTCTCGACGGCGGGCTGGGCGCCGACCAGTTGAACGGCGGCGCGGGTCAGGACACGGCCGTCTTCGCCGGAGCCCGCGCCGGCTACGTGATACGGCAGAACGCGGACGGGATCTTCACCGTCACCGGACCGGAGGGGGCCGATACCCTGACGGATGTCGAGTCCGCCCGGTTCGCCGACGTCACCGAGCGGCTCCTCGGTGACGTCCGCAGCGGGACCTCGGCCGGCGACCTGCTTGTCGGAACTGAATGGGGCGACAGGCTCTCCGGCGAGGACGGTGAAGACAGCCTGCGGGGCGGCGCCGGAGCGGACGTGCTGACCGGCGGCGCCGGACTCGACACCGCGGACTACTCCACGGCGGCCGCGGCCGTGCGCGCTCAGCTGAACACCGGCTCCGCCTCGGACGACGGCGACGGCGGGGCTGACACCCTCATCGGGATCGAAAATCTGACCGGCTCGGCGTTCAACGACACCTTGACCGGCGACGGCGCCGCCAATGTGCTGCGCGGCGGTCTCGGAGCGGACACCCTGCTGGGCCTCGCCGGGGCCGACATCCTGTGGGGCGGGAGCGGCGCTCTCAACCAGTTGCAGGGCGGGCAGGGCGATGACTGGTACGTGCTGGAGGCCAACGACTCCATCGTGGAGCTGTCGGGCGAGGGCGTCGACACGGTGGAGGCCCGCATCGGCGCCTACGTCATGGCGGCGAACCTAGAGACCCTGATCTTCACCGGCGCGGGCGCGTTCTCTGGCACGGGCAACGCCCAGAACAACGCCATCACCGGCGGCGGGGGCGACGACACCCTGCGCGGACGGGGCGGCGTCGACGTCCTCAACGGCGGGGCGGGCAACGACACGGCGGACTACTCCCAGGCCGCCGCCGGCATGCGCGCCCAGTTGAACACCAACGTGTCATCGAATGACGGCGACGGCGGCACGGACTCGTTCAGCTCGATCGAGAACCTGACCGGCTCGGCCTTCAACGACACCCTGATCGGCGACGGCGCCGGCAACATCCTGCGCGGCGGCCTCGGGGCCGACACCCTGCTGGGCCTGGCCGGCAATGACGTGATCTGGGGCGGATCGGGCGTGGTGAACCAGCTGCAGGGCGGACTGGGCGATGACCGCTACGTCCTCGAGGCCAACGACTCCGTCGTCGAGGTCGCCGGCGAGGGCAATGACACCGTCGAGGCCCGCATCAACGCCTATGTCCTGGCGCTGAACGTCGAGACCCTCGTCTTCGGCGGGACCGGAAACTTCGCGGCCACCGGCAACGCCCAGGCCAACACCATCACCGGCGGAAACGGCGACGACAATCTGCGCGGCCGCGGCGGGATCGACCTGCTCAACGGCGGCGCCGGCGTCGACACCGTCGACTACACCCTGGCCGCGGCGGGCGTCACCGCCCGCCTCGACCTGATGCGCGCCACCAACGACGGCGACGGGGCCACCGACACCTTCACCGGCGTCGAGAACCTGACCGGCTCGGTCTACAACGACCTGCTGATCGGCAACGCCGGGAACAACGTACCGACACCTTCACCGGCGTCGAGAACCTGACCGGCTCGGTCTACAACGACCTGCTGATCGGCAACGCCGGGAACAACGTCCTGCACGGCGGCATCGGCACCGACACCCTGCTGGGCTTCGGCGGCGACGACATCCTGTGGGGCGGCTCCGGCGGCGGCAACAACCAGCTGCAGGGCGGCCAGGGCAACGACTATTACGTGCTGGACGCCTTCGACACCTGCGTCGAGCTGGCCGGCGAAGGCATCGACACCGTCGAGGCCCGCATCGGCAGCTACACCATGGGCGCCAACATCGAGAACCTGCTCTATGTCGGCGGCACCGGCACCTTCGTCGGCACCGGCA